>NZ_AP041144.1:0-2266073 GCF_055387755.1 Varibaculum sp. GTC20041 | reverse complement strand
CAGTTTCTCCAAAACTTCTATACAGCAATGTGACCGGCCACCCCCAACGATGGGGATAACAACGATTCTAGGATAAAAACAGGTTATCCCCAATCTGGGGAAAAGACTGTGGATAACTTACGTAGTTGTAGTTTTAGCTCCGAATCCCTTGCGGCGTGCAAAAACTAGAAATAATTTTTATTTTTAAAAAATAAAAATTCACATCTTACAGCTTTGTAGTTTTTCTAAGTTCCACAGCTTTAAATATGTTGAGAAAAAAATAGTGTTCATAACCACTCAATAACTATTTGACCTGGCAAAGCGCTATGCGTAGGCTTGCATATGTTGTCTATTCCAGGCTAAATGAAACTAAGATGCCGGAATCGTATCCGGTTAGTGAATAACATTCAGGAGAACTACAGTGACAAAGCGGACTTTTCAGCCGAATAACCGTCGCCGAGCCAAGAAACACGGATTCCGGGCAAGAATGCGTACCCGCGCAGGCCGCGCCATTATTGCTAATCGCCGGCGTAAAGGGCGCAAGGATCTTTCGGCCTAAAGCATGTTGCCCCAGGCCAATCGCCTGAAAAAATCAGCCGATTTTTCCCAAGTTTTTCGGCGTGGCAATAGCGCTGGAAACCAACTAATGGTGGTGCACCACCTACCCGACCAGTTTGGCACTGCAAAGCCGCTGGTCGGTTTCGTTGTACCAAAAAGAAATCTACCGCGGGCGGTAGATAGGAACCGTATCAAGAGGCAATTGCGAGCACTTAGTGCCGGCCGGATACAGAGCTTTGGTAGCGGAAGCAAAACGGTAGTGCGCGCCCTCGGGAAAGCTAAAACTGCTTCCTATGCGCAGCTTGGGATGGCTTTGGATCAAGCTTTGGCGAGGGCGCAAGCGAAAGGGAAAAAGTGAGCAGAAATCTGGGGCAAGCGGGTTTAGTTTATTTAGTTCGCCTTTATCGGCGCTATATCTCCCCCCTGTTTCCTGCGCGCTGTAAGTACTATCCCACTTGCAGCACTTACGCGCTTCAGGCTTTAAAAACGCATGGCGCCATCAAAGGGACGCTACTTTCGGCTTTCCGGCTGGTGCGTTGTAATCCTTTTTCCAATGGTGGAGTGGATTATCCGCCAGAAAAAGGTAACTGGAAGAGCGGGCCCTATCATCAGATGACTTTAAGTGAACTTCAAGCACATTGGGCAAAAATAGATAACGCCACCATGCCTACTCGGGGATAATAAGTAAAGGAGCATATTAATGATGCTAAGTGCGCAGCTGCTGGCGGCAGCTAATCAACCCACTTCGGGTGGATGGTATGACACGGTTTTATACCCGTTCAAATGGGTTACCGCCTGGGTATTGGTAGGGATTCATAAGGGATTAACCGTTCTGGGGTTACCGGAAGGCCCCGGGGTTACTTGGGTACTATCCATCGTGGTGCTAACCATTTTTGTGCGGCTACTGATTATTCCGCTGTTTATTAAGCAGATAAAGTCTACGCGGGGCATGAGTGCGATCCAACCGCAGATCAAAGAGATCCAAGAAAAATATAAGGGTCGCAATGACCAGGTTTCTAAGCAACAGATGAGCCAAGAAACCATGGCTTTATATAAAGAATACGGCGTTAATCCCATGGCTTCGTGTTTCCCGTTGCTGATTCAATTGCCGATTTTGGCTGCGCTTTATCGGGTGCTTTGGCAAATGCCGCTAATTGCCAAGAATCCGGGAGCCCATATTGGTGGTTTTGATTCTAAGTTAGCTTCGGAAATGGATAAATCTACCGTTTTCGGGGTTTATCTATCTGATACTTTCACCGACAGCGCCTCTGACCCTACGACCACAAAAATCCTGATCATCACGGCGGTAGTGCTGTATGCCGGTTTGATGTTCTTACAACAGTTCATCAACATGCGGCGGAATATGAATGCTTCCAATCCGCAACAAATGCGGATGATGAAGATGATGGTCTATGTAATGCCGTTGATGACCGCCTGGTTTGGTTTCATTGTGCAGATTGGCGTACTGGTTTATCTGGTAGTAACCATGGTGGTCAGCTTTATTCAACAGCTGTTTGTTATGCATTATCTACCCACCCCTGGCTCTCCCGCTCACGATGCACAAATGCGGCGTCACCAGGAAAAATATGACAAGTTTAAAGAAGAAACGCTAATGGAATACAACCAGAAGCTTTCGGAGTTGGGCTTAAGTGGTGAAGACGTAGCTAAAGGAATGCGGCTTGAAGTTAAAGCTAATCGCAAGGGCAAGGATGATCCCTTCTCCGGATTAGATAATGGGGAGCAATTGCGCCAAGGGGTGGAGCTCCACAAGGAAACTCAAGATCGGCTGCATAAGAAAGCCCAAGATCTTGAGCTAGAAGAAAAACCAAGGAAGCCGGTAAAACAATCTCGGATGATGACGGCGCTACAGAAAAAGGCCGAAGAACAGCAGGCTGCCATGAGGCCAAGTACCCGTAATGCCCAAGCGCAACCAAAAAGGCTAACCCGGGCTCAGCGTGATGCCCAGGCTAAACGGCGGCGGCAAGCCCAGGGGTTAAGTGAGCAAGAAAAAGCGAAACGCCGGCAGGCGCGCAGGAAGAATAATGCGAATACAAATCGGCGTAAGAACCGATAGGATCATTGCAGATAGCTAAGAGAGGAATAGGTGCCATGAGTGAAGAAGCATCTCCCGAGCGGGTTGCCGCATTGGAAGAAGAGGGCGATATCGCCGCTGATTACTTAGAAGAACTGCTCGATATTGCGGATCTGGGTGGAGATCTCGAGATCGATGTAGAGCACGATCGCGCGAGTGTCGATATTGTGGCTGATGCGCAAGATCTAAATGATTTGCAACGCTTAGTCGGCAAAGAAGGCGAAGTTTTAGAGTCTCTACAGGACTTAACCCGGCTGGCGGTTTCCCAAAAAACGGGGGAGCATTCCCGATTAATGCTGGATATCGCCGGGTACCGCCAAGAACGTAAAGCGGAGCTGCGCTCTATCGCTCAAGAAGCCATCACCAAGGCTAAAACTACGGGTGAGCCGGTACGTCTGGAGCCCATGAATCCTTTCGAGCGTAAAGTTTGCCACGATGTGGCCGCCGAAGAGGGCGTGTATTCCGGTTCGCAAGGTCAAGCTCCTAACCGGGCAGTGGTTATTTATCCTGATGCCTCCGGTCCGGAAGCAGAAGAAGAATAACTTGCAGGAGATCGACGCTATCTTAAGCGATATTGTCTGATTGGTATCTAAGAATTTGGCAATGCAACCGGAACTACACCTTGAGGTAGCTCAACCCGGAGCTGAGGTTGAGGCATTTTTTGCATCTTCCTATGGGAAGATACAGGCTTATGCGCATATGCTGGCGGAACAGGGGGAGCTGCGCGGTTTGATTGGGCCGCGAGAGCTGCCTCGGATTTGGCCGCGGCATATATTGAATTGTGCAGCGGCAGAAAGGTTCTTACCACTAGGGCGTAATGTAACCGTCGCCGATGTGGGGTCAGGTGCAGGACTGCCTGGAATTGTCTTGGCTATAATGCGACCAGACCTTCAATTTTTCTTGATTGAACCTTTAGCTAGACGGGTAATTTGGCTAGAAGAAGTAAAGCAAGAGTTGGGATTGGATAATGTAGAGGTTTTGCGCTCTCGCAGTCAAGATCTCCCCGGCGGACAGACCTTCACAGCGGTTACCTCGCGGGCGGTAGCTAACTTAAAGAAGCTGATTCGCATCTCCGGGAAGCTGGTGGCACCTAGAGGACGAATGCTAGCGATTAAAGGGGAGCGTGCTCCCTTAGAATTGTCTGCGGCGGTGGCAGAGTTGCGGGCAGCTAATTTTGATAGTGCCCATATTGAGGAAGTGCCGTCCCTGATGGACGATTCGATTACCCGGATTATTATGGCAACCAAACTCCCTTAGTGGCTACCTATTTTGCATTTTGGAGGCATAATGAGCAAGCATCGTTTAGCTGATGCCGCGATGGTCGAACAGGCAGATACCCATGAAGAGCCTTCCCGAAACGGACGTCTTGATTCTAAGCGTGATTTAGAGCCGTTGCCTCATCCGAAAAGTACCAGAGTAATCGCGGTTGCGAACCAAAAAGGTGGGGTTGGCAAGACCACTACGGTAGTTAACATAGCTGCGGCTTTGGCTTTAGGGGGACTTAAAGTACTGGTAATTGATGCCGACCAGCAGGGAAATGCTTCTTCTTCCCTGGGATTTCGTCATCTAGCGGATGACCAGAATTCTCTATACGAGGTTATGACCCAGGGGGTTCCCCTGCGCCAAGCTCTGTTACAGAATGCGCAGATCCCTAATCTTTGGGTGGTGCCGGCCTCTATGAATATGGCCGGGATTGAACTCGAACTTAATGAGAGAACCAATTTTCAACAGATCTTAGCTACTGCTCTAGATGAGCTATTGAGTAGCGGCGAACAATTTGATTACATCTTTATTGATTCTCCCCCATCGTTGGGAATTATGACTGTCAATGCCCTAGTGGCTGCTAAAGAAGTGTTGGTACCCCTGCAGGCAGAATACTTGGCGTTGGAAGGCCTGACCCAATTGACGAAAACCATCGACATGCTGGTGATTCGGCTTAATCCTGATTTACGTTTCACTGCTATATTACCTACGATGGTAACGACTAATACCCTGCTCAGTAAGGGTGTATTAGAAGAAGTCAAAGATTACTATGGTGACATTGTGATGGAGACAATTATTCCTCGTAATATTGCCTTAGCGGAAGCGCCCTCTCACGAAGAATCAATTCTGACTTACCAACCGGCTTCTAAAGGTGCAAAATGTTATTTAGACGCTGCGTATGAATTAGTTAGTCGCGAGGTGAAATCGTAATGGCCAAGAAAGCTCATTTAGGGAGAGGGCTATCCGCACTGATTCCTACCGATCCGGTTACGGAGAATAGAGTAGAAACAGAAAGCGATGCTAATACCCGGCCGGCAGATATTTTTTTTGGAGGACATGGGCATTCCCCTAAGGGAGGTTCCGTCAAGGAGTTATTGGAACCCAGAAAAAATGTTTCACGTGAAACCTTAAAAGCTTCCCGCAAAATAGAGAGTTCGAAAAGTCGGAAGTCCGTATCTGCTAAGAAAGCACAGAAACCTGAGGCAAAGCATTCCACCGGTACTAGCGATGTTTCACGTGAAACATCGCTAGTACCGGTGCCGGGCGCAAAACTGGAGTTAATAAAGGTTAGTAAGATAACTCCTAATCGCTCCCAGCCTCGCCAAACATTTGATGAGGAGGAAATTGCCGAACTAGCTGCCTCTATAAAAGAAGTGGGTTTATTACAGCCAATTGTTGTGCGCACTGATCCCACTGATAAGAATGCCTACGAACTTATAATGGGGGAACGGCGTCTGCGGGCGTGTCAGTTAGCAAAGGTTACCCAGATTCCAGCTATTGTTCGCGAGACCAACGATAACAAGATGTTGTTGGATGCCCTGATTGAAAACCTGCATCGAGTACAGCTTAATCCCTTAGAGGAAGCAGCCGCCTACCAGCAATTGATGGAAGATTTCGGTTGTACTCAGCAGGAGTTATCTAAGCGAGTTTCGAAGTCTCGTCCCGCGATTACTAATGCTTTACGGTTATTGCGACTGCCAGCCAGCGTGCAACCTAAGGTGGCGGCGGGCGTTCTTTCCGCCGGTCATGCCCGGGCGTTGCTCGCGGTAACTGATCCACGCGATCAAGAATACTTGGCAGAGCGCATCATAGCTGAAGGACTATCGGTACGTTCTACGGAAGAAATTGTGGCTCTGGGAAATGTACGCGGAGCCTCAGTACGTAAAAGTAAGGGTGGAAAACGTCGCGAACTTGTGCTTTCCCCTACCCAAGCAGCCACTCAGGAACGTTGGACAGAGATTCTCGATACCCGAGTATCGCTTAAACCTGGCAAGAAAATAAGCAAACTAGTTATTGAGTATGCTGACGACGCTGATTTGGAACGCCTGACCCAGCTACTTGAACAAGCCAGTAAGTAGCGTTCACAAATATCAACGCTATTCGCAGCTAGGTAATCCTGGTTTGCTAACTGCGTTGCCCGCGGTTTGCAGCCTGGAGGGTAATGGTATTAACCAATTCTCCAAATCCATCAGCAGATTCAGCTGCTAGGGGCCATAATGAAGTATCGGTCATTCCCGGAACCACGTTAGCGTCGATAAACCAGGGATTCGAGTCAGCATCAACAATTAAGTCAATCCGCGAAAAATCATCTAACTCCAACACGTGGTGACATTCTAATGCTAAGGCTCTTACGGACTGGTCTAAATCGACCTCTAAAGGAGCCGGAGCAAAAAACTCAGTCCGGCCGGTTAAATATCGGGCATCGAAATCATAACGACCTACATCGGTACGGATTTCCACCGGCGGAAGCGCCCGGGCAGTGCCGTCATCTTCTACGATAGATACCGAAATCTCACGCCCCTTAATAAAGCGCTCAATCAACACTTCATCATCGTAGGCAAAGGCATTGACCATCGCCGTACGTAATGCGCCCTCATCTTCAACATAAGTTATTCCCATAGCAGAACCGCCCCGAGAGGGCTTCACCATTAGAGGATATCCCAAACGATTAGCGACTTCCTTGAGCAAAGTATCTGCTCCTACCTGGCGAAATAGGATCTGAGGAAGCGCTACTGATAGCGGTGTAGGCAGACCGTTTTTCTCTACCACCGATTTAGCAACCGGTTTCGAAAGGGAAATCCGGCACCCCTTAGGCCCAGAACCAACATATGCTAGCCCGCTTAACTCTAGTAAGTCCTGGAGGGAACCATCTTCGCCTTCGCGACCGTGGATAATTGGCCACACCACGTCTGGTTCAAAGTCTCTTAAAGAATTAAGTAAATCGCGGTCAAGTTCTAAACTTTTTAGCTCGTGTCCAAAGCGCCGTAATTGGGTCGCTACTCGATTCGCCGAGCGCAGAGACACCTCCCGTTCATGCAGCTGACCACCAGTAATAATCGCGATTTTTAAGGTAGCGTCATTAGTCATTGCTCTTACCTTTCTGCTGGGAAGCGAATAGCTTAACCAGTTCCATTTCCCGATGAACCACTTTCGCTAGCCGGCGCACGCCTTCGCGAATCTCTTCTGGGGTTGGATAACAAAATGAGAGTCGAATATTTTGATGTCCCTGGTCCGAGGCATAAAAAGCGGTTCCCGGAGTATAAGCAACCAGTTCACTAACTGCCCGATTTAGCATAGCTTTGGAATCCAGGCCATCCGGTAGGGTCAGCCAGGTATAGAAACCACCTTCGGGCACTGTCCAGGAACATTCGGGCAGGTAATCATGCAAAGCTGTTAGCATGGCGTCGCGACGACCCCGGTACATCTGCCGGTAGGCATCGATTTGTCCGCGCCAATCATAATCGCGCAGGTAGGCATGAATCGCCATCTGCCCGACCATCGAGGGCGATAGAACCGCGGATTCTGAAGCAACCACTAGTTTGTCTCTTACCGCTGGTGGCGCATAAGCCCAGCCAATCCTAAAACCGGGAGCGAATATTTTAGAAAAAGAACCTAAGTAAACTACCAGGTCAGGCGCAAGTTCTACTAAGGGAGTCATAGTTTGCCCTTCGAAGCCTAGTAGGCCATAGGGATTATCTTCTAAAACTAAAACCCCATATTTGCGGCACAGCTCCATAAGCTCTTTCCGCCGGGAAGGGGACATGGAAACACCAGCGGGATTATGGAAATTAGGGATGGTATAGAGGTACTTGATCCGTTTACCTTCTGCGCGAACCTGCTCTACGGTCCGGGCAAACTCTTCCGGAATCAAACCATCAGCGTCTAGGGGAATATGGCGAACATCTGCTTGGTAGGCTTTAAAGACCCCTAGCGCTCCTACATAAGAGGGCGATTCGGCTAAAATGACATCCCCTGGTTCAATAAAAAGCTGTGTTACCAGGTCTAATGCCTGCTGAGATCCGGTGGTAACCACTACGTTATCCGGGTTGGCATGGATACCTTCAGCGGCCATGACTTCGGTAATAGATTCGCGTAAAGGCGCCCATCCTTGACCGCCACCATATTGCATTGCCTGTTCGCCATGCTCGAGCACCAACTGCTGGGCGCTATTAGCTAGCTTTGCTAGCGGAAGATCATGAATATTGGGCATCCCTCCCGCCAGAGAAACCACTTCGGGACGAGAAACCACCGAAAACAAAGCCCGAATTTCAGATTCGCGGAGATTATGAGCTCGCGCTGCGTAGGAATCCTGCCAAAGATCGAGATGGGTTCCATGATTTTGCGCGCTCATTTACGTCTCCTTTACTAGATTAATTGCTATTTTGGCACGAAGAAGCCAGGTGACCAAAGCCAAGGTCATAAAAAGCGCAAAAATCGAGTAAAACCGCTTTACTGGACAGAGGATTTCGAATCGGCATTCTCAGAAGATTCCGGCTTTTGACTGCGTAAATACCAGACCAAGGTGCATAAAAATAACACCAATAAAACCACAAGCAAAGGCAAAAGGAAGTCAGGAAGCGTCCCCGCTAGTTGGGTAATCCTGGTTTCCAAGCTTACTTGCTGATCGGGGGTAAGTACGGAGCTTACGTTAGTTCCCCCAGTGATTACTAGCAGTACGCCCACTAGCGTGAACACCAATCCCGAGATTAAAGAACCCCAAGTGGTTTGCCGGCCTAAGAACTTTAGGGGGCGAGGATGAAATAGGCGCTGTTGCCGGGCAGTTAAAGAACCCCAGATTAGGGAAAGTAATGCAACCGGAGTGAACATGCCTAGGGCGTACCAAAACATCAGCGCGCCTCCGCGCAAACTAGAACCGGTTAAGGTGGCGGCTGAAAGTACTGCCCCCAAGATAGGGCCGGTACAACCGGAGCCAGCTAGCCCATAAGAAATACCAAACAGGAAAATACCAATGACGCTAGGGCGGGTTCTGCCTCCTAAAGCCCGAGGTAACGGCAGTTTAGGTAAGGGCAGCGCTAATACTTGGGCGATACCTAAAAGAGTAATTATCACCCCGACTATTAGGGTGAGCAGATGCGAGTTAGAAAGTAACCACCCGCCAAGTTCTCCCGCAGCAAACCCTAAAGGTACTAAGGCGATAACCAGCCCGCCTAGGAATACTAAAATTCGTTGCAGTAGTCGCGAACGATCCTCGAAAGCACAGGCAAAAAAGGCGGGCAGTAAAAAGGCACCACAGGGAGCTAGGAAAGTAACTAACCCCCCGAGGTAGGCGATAGTAAAGTTAATGGACATTAGTGCGTCTTAGCTGTCTTTGCTGCAATTTCAATAGTTTGGATAAAGCTGTCGGCGGGCAGAGCGCCGGTAATTACGTAGTCATTGATGAAAAATGCGGGAGTGCCACTGAGCCCGACTGCTTGCGCGGCAGAAGTTTCATTTTTGACCGTGGTGGCGGTGTCATCGGCCTCTAGATCTTGGTTAAAACGAGAAAGGTTGCCCACCCCGCTAGCTTGAGCGGCCTGGGTAACCAGTTCTTTGTTCCAGCTGATATGGCCATTACCATCTTGAGCCGCTAGTTTGGTAGCAGCTGCGACGTACTCCCAAAACTTTCCTTGCTTTGCCGCCGCGATTGATCCGGCAGCTGCGAGATCAGAATGGTATTGCGAGGCGAAAATTGAAAAGTTGTTGAACTCTATACGTAAGGTAC
The DNA here is from genome assembly GCF_055387755.1 of Varibaculum sp. GTC20041. Taxonomy (NCBI): domain Bacteria; kingdom Bacillati; phylum Actinomycetota; class Actinomycetes; order Actinomycetales; family Actinomycetaceae; genus Varibaculum; species Varibaculum sp. GTC20041. The sequence goes on along the minus strand of NZ_AP041144.1, from coordinate 2,256,459 downwards.
CGTTGTCGATATACGGTTTCAGCTGCGGAAAAACGGCTGATTCATACTGGTAACACATGGGACAGGAAAAATCGGAGAACTGAATCATAGTTACTGGAGCTTTGGGATCACCAATTGCCCGCGGATCTGCCTTATCGTTGCGATAAAAAGATTTAATTACCTTTTTTGCCTGTTCCTCGCTGACGGCAGTAACTCCTTCGGGAAGCTGCTGGCTGTGAGGCTCCTTAGACTGGGCACTTTGTCCACTTTGAGTAGCTGCGGGAGTCTGACTGGGGCTAGCAGCAGTATCACTGTTAGAACCTAGATAGTAGGCAATGAAAAAAACTAACACCAGCACCGAGATGGCCAGCAGCGTAAGTATCATTACGGCGGCTGGTTTCTTTTTATTAGGCGCCGCCTTCCGGGAGTCACTCATAAAACTTATTACCTTTCTTCACCTCTAGCCTAAGGTAGATTAGGCGAAGCGATCTAGTTAGTTATAGCACGTCACGTCGTTGCAGGTAACGCATGGCGAGCCAACCAATCGGAGCGCGCATCCAAAAAGTCAGTAACCTATACAGCAAGGCTCCTGATAGGGCGATCGCGCCCGGTACCCCTGCCACTTGCAAACCACCAGTTAGGGCGGCTTCCACCGGACCGAGTCCGCCAGGGGTGGGAATCATAGAACCCAAAGTGTTTGATACTAGGAATGTAACCGTAATGGTGGCTATCGGCAAATGGTAGCCAAAGGCTGCCAGGGCACAATAAAAGGCTGCTACCTGCAGGCCAGTCTGCATTAAACATCCCAGGGTGGTTAGAGCCATGCGGCGCGGACTAGAAGTAATCCAGATTAGGCGCGGCCAAACCTGGTGAAAAGTGGGTTGGATTTTCGCCCAGATCCATTTACGCACCTTCGGGAGGGCAAATCCGGCCACTAGCAGTGCCACTATCAACAAGACAGTTGCCAATACCGTCGAAGAAGGCAGACGCACGTTCATAGAGGTACCAGTAAACATCACCATGACTGCTAGCAGCGCTACCGTAATCACAAACTGGAACAGCTGCATTAGGGAAACGGTAGCGAGGGCGAGGGCGCCGGTCATATTTTTCTTGGTTAAATAACGCAGGTTAAGGGCGCCCACTCCCACCCCTGCGGGCACTACTAAGGAGGTTACCGAGCCTGCCAACTGTAGTAAAAATAGTTCGCCGTACCCTAAGCGGTTCGGGGTTACCGCTTGCAAGGAAAGTGCTTGCCCGCTACTCATAGCCAGGGCAAAGAAAGCGCCGATGAGAATCCACCAGGCGTTGGCGGTAGAAATAGTGGCATAGATTTCTTTGAAGTTTAAAGAACCTAAAACAATCAGTACTGCCATAACTCCCAAGGCAGTAAATAGCAAGGAGGAGTAGGAAAAGCGCCGTAGCTGAGCCCGGGGAACGGTGGTGGGATCAGTGTCGGCTTTGGAGAGCAGCTCCTGGCGCAGGGTTGAAAGTAACGGGTTCTTACGAAGTTTTTGTCTAGTTGCAGAAGGCAAGGCCAAAGTTTGCAGTACTGGCACCATCGCTTCGATTTGGGAAGATGGTAGCACTGCTCGCATTGCGGCGACCGCCCGATCCTTTCCAAGGTAAAGACTAGTTAGAACTAGCAACTGTACCTGGTCAATTAGAATTGACATTTTGGACGCTGCGACTTCCCCGTCAGACCAGTTTAGAAAGTATAAAGATCCATCAGAGCCTAAACATAAGTTTTCCGCATTAATATTACGGTGAGCCAGGCCGTTTTGATGAGCTTTTAGCAGCTGTGACCAGGCAGAATGTAGCTGTTCCTCCGAAATATCAGCGGGAGAGAGGCTAGCAAAGGGGCGTAAGGAAACGTCGTCCTCGAAAACATTGAGCATGGTGCTTCCATAGTGAGCCAGACCGTGGTAGGGGCGAGTATTAAGTTGTGCCCGGGTGGTCATAGCTCCCATGAGAGCCGTATATTCTCCGTTTTGGCGCACCGTGGCAGCGGTTGATTTAGAAAAGGAACGTAGCCGCAGATTAGTCCAGATTCCAGTGATCCAGGTAGAAAGACGGGAATCCCCGTCAGTTGCTACCATGCGGTATCGACGATTGTTGTCAGCAATTACGCTATAAACCCTTTCACCGGGTCTTACCGTTTCCGTAAAGGATTTAAGATCGCTAGCGGCAAAGGTAGCTAGTTCTAGAACTGGATCAACGTCTAGCAGCTTCCTTTCCATATCCCCAACTAGCACCAGGGAGTCACTTTCGGTAGTGAAGGTAACCTCCTCTACGCTTAGCAGGTCACCTTCCGTGGGGGGATCTAGACGTAAAATCATTCGGGGAGTTATTCCCACTTGGATAAGGGCAGTAATTAAGGCTTGTCCTGTCGGGCGATAGTTGCGTACCCCCCAGAGGTAACGTCCCAGACAACCGGTTAGAGTGCCTAAAAATACGGTGATTAGCGCGGAAGGCAAGGTCATACGTCCCTGTAAGACCGCTAAGACTAAAATGAACCAGGTTACTGCCCACAACACTCGTAATAACTGGTCACGGCGGCGTTCACCTGCCACCGTCATCATCGCTACTACCGAAGTAAGGGGAATAGCTATCGCGACTATTGATCCGTCAACTGACCATACTTTCAAAGCATTTGAAAATACATAGGGAAGAGCAGAGATCAAAGTGGAGGCGCCTAAAGCTACCATTCCCCCGATTACAGCGGTAAAAGCGGCTTGGAAAGTGCGGACCCATTGCCGGCGCAAAGCCAACATAGCTATTAAAGCGATCGGGGCTGCCAAGATAAATAGGTTTTGCAACATTGAAAGGGGAAGCAGCAGAATCTGCGCCAAAGTGGTGTTTACGAATACTTTGGTCAGATCCTGGGCAACGGCTTGGGTAGTGGCATGGGCGTAGATAGCCATTAGCAATACCAACACGATCACCACTAGGTACATCCCGGCACGAGCCAGGTCATCGATGCGCCGCAAACGGGAGTTCTTAGCATCGACAATTTCGGTGAGGTGTCGATCTAGCAGTGGACTAGCCGTCTCTCCCGAAAAACTCATGTCTTGATTCTATGTGTAATCAAGGTACATACCTAGATGTGAGCTTGCGCCCAGCCTGCTTTTTAGCCTATTAGCCTCTGGGCCCGCTCGTCTAGGATGAGAAATGATCATGAATTATTCTCAGGAGGACGAATGTTTGCGTCTGTAGTAGCCGCGGGAGCTTTAGATTATCTTACCGACCCTAATCTCCTGCTCAACACCCTGCTAGCGGAACTTGGTGGCTGGATGGTGGCTGCGGTAGCGCTAATAGTTTTCATCGAGTCCGGGGTCTTATTCCCGGTGCTTCCCGGTGACTCAATGATTTTCGCCCTCGGTATTTTGCATAACCGGATACCCGGGGTGCCGGAATGGTTAACCTTCCTAATACTTTTTATCGCTGCTATCTGCGGAAATATGGTGGGGTACTGGTTAGGACGTAAATATGGCAGGCGGCTTTTTAAAGATAACGCCCGTTATTTATCAACCGAAAACATGCACAAATCTGAGGATTTCTTTCGCCGCTACGGTGGAGTGGCACTAGTATTAGCCCGGTTTGTACCCTTTGTTCGTACCTTTGTCCCCATCATTGCCGGGATTGGCAAACAAAATTACCGCTTGTTCCTGATCTGGAATATGGTGGGTGCTGCCCTCTGGATCGGGGCTTTTATGCTGGCGGGGGTACTATTGGGAGATATCCCGGTGGTAGCCAATAACGTTGAGGTAATTGCGATTGCGATTGTGGCTATCTCGGTACTACCGATGGTGTTTAGCTACTTTAAAACTCGATCCAGCAAGCAAAAAGCCGCCAAATAGTACGGTTTAAGATCTCCGCATGCGATAACAATTAGTCATCATCACGTTCAATAGTTACTACCTCGTAGCCAGCATTCTTGATGCAGTCGCGGATAGTCTCATCCTCGATTTCGTAATCCGTGAGGACGGTGACTTGGCTAGGTTCGTTACTGCGCAGCAACACTGACACCCGCTTGACGGTTTCTAAACTTTTTAGAGCTTCAGTGACATGTTCTACGCATTTTTGGCAAGTCATTCCGGTGACCAAAATATCGATAGTGCGATCATTGGCTTTTTTACCGGGTCGTTTTGATGGGAAAAACCGCATGGTGCATCCTCTTCTCTATTGAACCTACTTAGCCTAAAGTTTAATCTCTTGTATCAACTTTGCAATGCTAGGTGTTGAATAAGGCCTAGAGATAGCAATACGGGGCAGGAGATTGAGGGAATCTCCTGCCCCGTACCTGACCAGTCTAGAAACCGTTAAGTCCAGTTCCCAGTGGACTTAACCGTTCATCAACGATCTGGTCAGGGCTATGGCGCCACCTGCGCCTATTAACCCAAGAACTGCGATCGCGGCAATGGTACCGAGTCCGCCCATGCGGTCAACCACGCTGGGGTTCACATTGGCATCTCTAGCCGCGGCGGGCGCCGAGGGCGCCGCCTTGGGTTCTTCTACTCCCTGAACTTGACTGGCGGTCCCATTGCCAGTTGCTTCCTGCGCGTTACCGGACCCTTCCTGAGCCGGTTTCGCGGAGTTGTCCGTGGTGGTAGAAGAGTTGTTATTACTTGCGTTATTAGAGGAAGTTGCGGGAGCCTCCCGGTAACGAATCGGACCGGGAACGGTTACGGTGCGAGTATTTTCCCGATTTTGAATAACGGTGCGTACCCGAGTCGTCTGTGCAGGAGCCGGGTCGGCTGCTTGCCGCTGACCGGGAGCAGCCTGCTGCGCAGGTGCGCTAGGCGCAGTGGTCGCTCCGGCAGACGGAGCGGTTTGCTTGCTGTCTTTAGAGCCTTTGTTCTTGGACGCAGCGTCAAGGGTAGGTGCTTGGCGTTCTACCGTCGGTGCTCCGGAAGCATCCGGAGTTTCAGCAGGTTTAGGAGTCTCGGGAGTATCAGGAACTTCGGGAACATCCGGATGACTGGGTTCAGTATCCGGGTCGGTTGACGGCTGCGGGGCGGGAGGAGTGTCCAGCACCTTGAAGTCGGCTGCCTCCGGTGCCCGGAACTGGTGCAATGTTAGTAGCGGATTCCAATCCTGCTTTACTGCCTGCGGATTTACTAGGAACTTTTTGATTTTCAGGTACTTATCAAAAGTATTGTTTTCCAAAATGGTGCTGAAATCATATTCGCAGCCAGTGGTTACTTTCAAAGCACCGTAGATCTCGTCCTCTAGTTGCACGAATACCCAGGGGTGGAGATCCTTTACCGTGCTCTTAAAGTGGTAGGTGCCGGCCAGTCCGAGGCCCGAGCTACCTACCGAGCCTTGTAATGCTCGCTCGCTATCGTTAGCGGCCGGATCAAAGGTGTACATGTATCCGCCAGCATTGGGATTTGTGTAGCTATCGCGACTGGCAAACGGGCTTTGATCAGAGTCAGAAACCGTCAAAAACCAATCTTTGCCAGCGGGAAGTTTATTAATCCGCACATTTTCATAGCCCAATTGATCTGAGCCAATGCATCCGGTTAAAAACTTGGGGGTGTTCGCGACCGAGGTAGATACCGTAAGGTTACCGGCTGGCGATTCTTCTGCCAGGTTACCGGCCGCCGCGACCGCTAAGAGACCGGCAGGTATTAATGCCGTTGCGCAAACCCCGGAAACTAGGGTCTTGGCGAAGTTCTTAAGCCTCATGATTAAATCCCTCATCTATTGCGGAGCCGTTATTGGGAACGCTCCATTTCTGTGGTACCAGTTCTAATCTTACCGCTTGGTTAATAAATTGCCAGCTGATAATTGTCTCATTTAGGTGATATGCATCACAAAGCGCTGGTATCAGGCTAAATGCTCTGCTTAGGGCGCCTCAAATATCGGGAATTCGACTCAATAGAGGCGGTTTTCAATACTTACCGCCTGGTAAGTATTAGTTTTTTAATGCTTCCCCGGTGGCAAGTTCACTAGCGTATCCGAAGTAGGTTTTGGGGGTTAGTGCCAGCAAACGAGACTCGGCATCCTCAGAAAGTCCTAATGAAGTTAGAAACTCTTTCATCGCTGCCTCATCAACTTTGCTATCCCGAGTCAGCTCTTTCAGCCGTTCATACGGGTTATCCATCCCGGGAGTCCCGGCCAGTCCTTCAACCCGCATCACCTGCTGCACGGCCTCGCCCAGTACTTCCCAGTTCTGGTCAAGGTCACGCGCCATTACCTGGCTTGCCACATCCAATCCCCGCAAACCGCCCTGAAGATTGGATAGGGCAAGCAGGGAGTGGCCGATAGCAACCCCAATATTGCGTTGGGTAGAAGAATCCGTTAAATCACGCTGCAGGCGCGAAGTCACTAAAGTCTGCGCCAAAGTTTCTAGCAGCGCACAGGAAATCTCTAGATTAGCTTCCGCATTTTCAAAGCGAATCGGATTGACCTTATGCGGCATCGTAGAAGACCCCGTGGAACCCTGTGCCGCCAGGTTCTGGTGGAAGTAACCCATCGAAATATAACTCCAGCAATCGGTGGCCAGGTTATGCAGGATCCGGTTAGTGCGCGCCAAGTCGCTATAAAGCTCACTTTGCCAGTCGTGCGATTCAATCTGAGTAGTAAGCGGATTCCAAGCAAGACCCAAATGTTCCACAAACGCCTTAGATAACTGCGGCCAGTTAGCGTCGGGCACCGCCACTTTATGTGCCGCCCAAGTACCGGTAGCACCATTAATCTTGCCCAAGTATTCGGTGTTGTCAATCCGGGAAAGTTGGCGGCGTAACCGGTGGGCAAACACTGCCATCTCTTTACCTAAAGTCACCGGAGTGGCCGGTTGCCCATGAGTATGTGCCAGCATAGGAACTGTGGCCGCCTGGCGAGCTAGTTGCGCAAGCTGCTCAACAAGCTGGCGCGCCTGCGGTATCCAAACCTGTTCCACCGCTGCCTTAATCCCAATTCCGTAGGCCAGGTTATTAATGTCCTCAGAAGTACAAAAAATATGCACCGCTGCCAGGTAGTTAGGCAGAGAAGTTTCCCCCAGCACTTCGGAGGCGCCGCGCAGGCGGGCTTGCAGGAAATACTCCACTGCTTTCACGTCATGTTTAGTTTCTGCTTCGATTTCTTTTAGCTCAGCCACTTCGGCTTCACCAAAAGTAGTGATCAGCGAGCGCAAATACCGTTTTTCGTCCTCGCTAAAGGGGCTTACCCCCTTCAATACCCGGTTTTCTGCCAAGAAAAATAGCCACTCTACCTCGACTAATAACCGGGAGCGGTTCAAAGCCGGTTCTGATAGATAATTGGTGAGCGCACTGACCTGGGAACGGTAGCGGCCATCTAAGGGGCCTAAAGCAATATCGGTTTTGGCGAAATCAAAGCAGTCATCAAAAAGGGTTTGCATAACTCCTATTATGGCACGAGGCCGTGCGGCAAAGTTTCAGCGGAGGCTCGGGTGAATTTTGAAACCGGCGGGGCAGGTTCTTTCCTAAGGCTAGGGCGAAGCTAGAAAGAGGTGACCTGGCGCAATCAGTCATCTGCGGACAATTTTGAAACCAGAAAGCGTAGCCGGCAGAAAAAAGGCAAACTTAAGTTATGAGTCAGGTTCGATTACGGCAGGTACTTTCCGACCTGCCCGCCTATGTTGCCGGCAAAGGTGATGCCGGAAAAATAGTAAAACTATCCAGTAACGAGCTGCCTTTTCCGCCGGCAAAGCCGACTATCGAGGCTGGGGAGCAGGCTCTGACCAGTATTAACCGCTACCCGGATGCCATTGGCGGCAAGTTGATAGCAAAATTGGCGGCGCATTACCATCTGGATCCCTGCCAAGTGGTGGTAGGCCCTGGATCTATTCAGGTGCTAGCGAATGCGTTAAGCGCCGTGGCACAGGCGGGAAATAACGTGGTCTATGCCTGGCGTTCATTTGAGGCCTACCCGATTCTAGTGGGAATCACCGGCGCCTCCTCGCGCCAGATCCCGCTTAAGAGTGACGGCAGCCATGACCTGGACGCGATTTTAAGTGCCGTAGACGAAAACACGGCCTCGGTTATCCTGTGTAGCCCGAACAATCCTACGGGGACTTCTTTGACCGGGACTCAGGTTCGCGAGTTTTTGGCGGCCTTGCCTGCCCAGGTATTGGCGGTTTTGGATGAAGCCTATTTCGAGTTTGATACTTCCCCCGGTCACGTTGACGGGGTGACTTTACTCGCGGACTTTCCTAATCTGCTGGTGCTGCGCACTTTTTCGAAAGCCTACGGATTGGCTGGCTTGCGTTGTGGCTATGGTTTAACTAGCCCGTTGCTGGCGGAAGCGATCCGCAAAGTGGCTACTCCTTTTGGGCTCTCGGCGGTGGCGGAAGCTTGTGCCGTGGCGGCACTGGCAGATGATCAGGCTATGCGCTCTCAGGTGTCCCAAATCTGTAAGGAGCGCGAGCGAGTACTTAGTCAGTTGCGCAATCTTGGTTGGACAATCCCGCAGGCAGGCGGCAACTTTATCTGGTTTGCCAGGTCGGTAGGGGAGCAGATTCAGGCGGCAGCGCTTTCCCAGGGGGTACAAACGCGGGGATTCCCCGAGGGCGTGCGGGTAACTATTGGTAGCCGGGCAGAAAATGATCAGTTCCTGGCGGCTATTAGCAGCATAAAGCCCAGGTAAATCGTTGTTTGGTCAAGCGTTTCCGGTATGGAGCCGGCAGTTTTTAGGTAAGTAATTCCCGGTAGCTCCAAAATAGGTCGCGCCGCCAATCAGGTACGGCTGGATCTACCAAGATGGCTTGGGGTAGCTTGCGGGTGAGCTGTTCTTTCAGGGTAGTCGGTATCGCTTGGGGAACGCCTCCGCTATCTACCAGAAAAACCACCGGCCAGCTGCCAGGCTTAAATCCCTGAAAGCTGGCGGTTAAAGCCTGCAGAGTGAGTCCGGTTGGTAGCGGAAGGCTGGGCGTTAAAGAAACCAGTTGCCCGGTATGTTCGCTATTTGCCGGGGTGACCTCTATGGATTCCGAAGCGATCGGGGTGAGGGCGTCCTCGGTGGGAATCCCCGCTACTAGGGATGCTAAACGGGGAAGATCATGGGCTTCTAAAGTGATCTCAAATTGTCCCCCCGGGTTAAGGAGGGCACCTATTGGCTGAGAGTCTTCGGCGCCCTCGCTGATCGCATCAAGATGTTCAGTTAAGAGGGCGGCGTTAACTTCAGCGGATGCAGGGGAGCGCAGGCGGGTAGCGTAGGCGAGTAAAAACTGGGAATCTCCCTGCCAGCGCAGTTCGCCACTGCTGTATACGGGGTAGATCGCGAGGGCGCGAAGCAGTGGTTCCAACCTGCCGGTAGCTATCGTCATATATATGGCTTGATCCAGCGGCTGATCTTTTTCTCTCTTTAACCGGTAATCGCGCACCCGGCTACGGAAGGATTTTTTCATTTAGGGGTGTAGGCGGGAAAAAATGAGTAATCCGATACCGGTTAGCCCGGCAGCTCCCAGACCTAAGGCAAATACGGCTAAAGAGGAAGAACGAATCCACTGCTTGGTAACCAGATCGGTGGAAGTACTATCTGCCTGGAACTTTAAGGGATTGTCGTTACCAGTTTGGCTGCCTGAATTGGAGTCGCTATCAGCGGCAGAGCCGGGGTTAGTATCGGAGTCCGAGGCAGTTCCCGCGGGATCTCCTGTCTTTGCGGAGCTAGTCGCGGGATCGGGCAGGGTGGGGAAGGCGTTTGCTGGAGGTTGCGGTAGCTGGGCGCGACTTAGCGAGCCACCGGTGCGCGACAAGTTAGTGCCTACTCGCTGCGAACTTGCTTGCAGTCGCGAAGAGGAAGACAGGTTGGGGTTTCGCGCCGCACCATTATGCCCGCTCAAAGGTTTCGAGGTGGGACTAGTTCCCGGATTTGAGGTTCCACCCTGATTCCCGTGACCGGGTGTGGAAGTGCCCGGAGTGGTTTTTCCGGGGTTAGGGGTGGGATCGGTTCCGGGATGGGTGCCTCCGCCTTGATCCCCGGGTTCCGGATCGGGAGTATCAGGGGTAGTTTCCCCCGGATCGGGAGTAGGGGGATTTTCTGATCCTTCCTCGTCCTTTCCATCGACAATATCCTGAAGATCTTTAGGAACCGAAGCTTCTTTACCAACGATAAAGGTGTAGGCCATTTCAGCCTGGTAAGGCTTGTTGGGATTCTTCGGGTCGGTAGTGATGGCTTTCAGGTAGACGGTATAAAAGCCAGCTTGGCTAAAACGCAGACTAATCGAGTCTTCTTTGCTTAATAGCAGGTTCTTAAATCCACTGTCCGAACTGCTCTTAGCCTGGGAGTATGGCATTTCTTGGTAGCCGCCACCAGACTGCGGGGACCAGGACTCTACTTTCGTTCCCGGATCCCAATTCTTCACTTCGGTCACCTGGAAAACGGTCTGCGTTTTAGTACTAAAACCAGAGGAGGCCACGGCGGACTCATCTGAGGTAAAGATCGTTCCATAATAGACCGGGGCGATAGCCTGCCCGTTTGTATCGGAAGCAACCCGCACGCAGGTACCAGTTTTAGGTTTTAAAGTGGAGACTTCTTCACCCTGTTCATTTACAGTTTTAAGGGTTCGGGCATCAATGAACTGATTACTGGGATCGACCCGAGACTTCCAGGTCGTATTGGTATAGCCCAGGTAGGTTTCCCCGTTCGCATATCCCAAATAAATCGGGGTGTTTTCATTTACATCATTAACAAACTCGGCTCCACCAGGGCAATTCTTTTGTGTCCAGTCATTAAGATCCTGGGTCTGGCCAGCTGGGTTGGTAGTGGAAGCGCTGGTGGACGGCGTGTCGGAAGGGGCGGCAAGCGCGAAAGGAGCAGAGCATAGACCAACGCACAGCGGCGCCGCTGCCACTAGGGTAGTGGCAGCAAAACTGCTGATCTTGCGCAGAATGCTCATAGTAATCGGAACTTTCCTACCCAACCTATTAATATATTCAATAGTGTATCACAACATTAAAGCATAGCGATAGATTTTTAATTGAATTCAATCAAAAGCGACTAAAGTCCTGGGGTGATGAGGTTTCGATTAGAACAACAAGGTGAACAATTTTAACTTAACTATCATTGCTTTCAGCTTCGGCCGCAGCTCGCATCGCGGAAGGCAAGGCCTCCAAAATCCGTCCTACTGCCCGATCATCGTGAGCCGAAGACACGAACCAAGCTTCATAACCTGAAGGCGGCAGGGCAATGTTTTCCTCTTCCATTGCGTGGAAGAAGGCACGGTAACGGAAAGTTTCTTGCGTATTGGCCTGTTCGAAATTGGTAACTCCGTTTTGTGCGGGAAGTTCTCCAAAGAACACGGAGAACAAACTGCCCGCCCGGTTGATTTTCAGGGCAACCCCCGCTTCTGCGGCCTCTTGCTCAATCGCCCCGATGAGGGCATCGGCAACTGCACTAGTGCGGGCATAGACTGTATGATCTGCCAGTTCTAATGTTTTTAGTCCGGCAGCAGTAGCCAAAGGATTACCCGAAAGGGTGCCTGCCTGGTAAACCGGGCCGAGCGGTGAAAGCTGCTCCATGATTTCGCGGGAGCCTCCCAGAGCCGCTAGTGGCATGCCCCCGCCAATCACCTTGCCAAAAGTAAATAGATCCGGTACGAACTCTGCTTTTTCGAGCTCACCTGCCTGCCAGCGAGCCAGCTCGTCCTCGTTGGAGAAATCGGGAAGTTTAGCGGGAAGGTCTACCCAATAATCGTTTTGCAATCCCCAGTATCCAGAAGGACCGACCCGGAAACCGGTTAGCACTTCATCGGTAATCATCAACGCCCCATACTTGTGGGTAAGTGCGCGAATATGTTGGTTAAAACCGGGCAGTGGCGGTACGACTCCCATATTGGCGGGGCAGGATTCACATATAACTGCCGCGATCTGTTCGCCTTTGCGCTCGAAGGTTTCGGTAAGAGCCTCAAAATCGTTATAGGGAAGCACGATAGTTTCGGCAGCTACGGCGGCAGTTACCCCCGCAGAGCCAGGTAAGCCTTGGGTGGCGACTCCAGAACCAGCCGCGGCGAGCAGGCCATCGGAGTGACCGTGGTAGCAACCCGCAAATTTTACGATCAGGTCACGTCCGGTTACTCCGCGCGCCAAGCGGATGGCGGTCATGGTGGCTTCGGTGCCAGTAGAAACCATGCGTACCTGTTCGCATGAAGGCATCCGAGCAGTGATGGCCTGCGCTAACTTGGTTTCGCCTACCGTGGGGGCACCAAAGGAAAGGCCTTTAGCGGCAGTTTCTTGCACTGCGTGTACTACTGGGGGGCAAGAATGTCCCAGTAGTGCCGGCCCCCAAGACCCCACTAGATCCACAAAAGTGTTGTCTTCCTCGTCTCGTATATATGCTCCGAACGCCTCTTTAATAAAGTGCGGAGTGCCGCCCACGCTTCCATAGGCGCGAACCGGAGAGTTAACTCCCCCGGGGATCGCTTTTTTGGCTTGGGCGAATAGTTCTTCAGCGGATCGGGATTCTTGCTCACTCATGCGCCCATTATCGCCCACAAGTCCCCAAGAGGCGATAATTGCGGCCTTTACACAGAACATTATTTAGTTTTTTTCATTATTTTCTGCCTGCGCGAAGCTGATACCACCTCCGGCCGAACCGGCGGGGGAACAGGAAAGGGGAAGGGATGAAAGATTTCGCGTTGCGCGCCTTGGTTTGGGCGCAAACCCGGCAGGCAATTGCGCGGCTAAGAACTGAAGAGGACGGGATGACCACCGCCGAATATGCCATCGGTACTTTAGCGGCAGCCGCCTTCGCTGGTCTGTTGATGGCAGTCATTAAGGGAGGAGGGATAAAAAGCGCATTAACTGCAATTATTAAACAAGCACTTTCGATTTAAAGTGACAACATTATTTGGGAAACATCCGCAGTCGGCGCAGTTTATTAGATGGCTGCGCCGACTGTGGCAAATGCGTCGGGATTGTCAGGGTGGTTATGCCACTGTCGAAACTGCTTTGACCCTGCCTGCCTTGGTGGCGGTAGCGGTGATGGGATTAGGGGTCGGGGCAGCTGGCGCCGCCAAGGTGCAAACTTGTGACGCGGCGCGGACGGCAGCGCGCGCGGCGAGCATCGGAAAAACGTGGCCAGGTGGCGGCTCCATTACGGTCAGCGTAGACAGCAGTGGGCAGTGGGTACGTGCCACAGCCAGTAAGAACCTGGTGGGGAAAGCAAAACTTTTACCCGCGGTGACCTGTAAAGCTAGCACGCTAAAAGAACCAGAGTTGGCGATGGGGATAGAGCCGTGAAAACCAGGAAGAGTCGCGCCCAGCTATCCCCCACAGCATCGGAGGCGGGGTCGGCCACCATATGGGCGGTGGGATTTATCTGTTTGCTAGCGGCTTTGACGGTGGGGATTGGATTATTAGGGGGCGCCTTAAGTGCGAAAGCACGAGCACAAACGGGGGCGGACTTTGCGGCTCTAGCCGCCGCCCAGGCTCACTTTTATGGCACCGCGAACGCTCCTTGTGCCGTGGCTACTCAGGTTGCCCGAGAAAATGCGGTGTCCTTAGATTCCTGTATTTTGCGCGTTGGGGACGTGCAAGTTTCGGTGCGGATAAAAACCGTTTTCAACTGGCAGCTTAAAGCTCATTCCCGAGCCGGCCCCGCCATTAATCCCCCTTAAAACACTGGTTAGCTGGCAGTGCCGGCCGAACCAAAGCTGCGAAGTAAGAACTCTAAAAGATCCCGGCCGGCAGATTTAGAAAGCATTTCGTTCCCATTCCCGCATTTGGGGGAGTGGATACAGCGCGGACACCCCTGCTTGCAGGGACAAGCATTTACTTGCCGATAGGTTAAATCTAGCCAGGTTCCTAGCTGGCGAAAACCTTGCCGGGAAAAACCGGTACCTCCGGGGGTTCCATCGTAAATAAACACCGTGGGCAGTCCAGTTTGGGGATGCTGGGTTAAAGATAATCCCCCCAGATCCCAACGGTCACAGGTGGCCACTAAGGGAAGCAAACCAATCAGGGCGTGTTCAGCTGCGTGCAACCCCCCGCCCAATAGCTGTTCTTCGTTTAGCTGCAGCTGTTTAACCAGCTTTTCTGTTAGCGTGAACCAGGTGCCGGTAGTTTGCAAGGTTCGGGTGGGGCAATCCAATTGGAAAGAAGCTTGATAAACATGACCCGGCAGGCGCAATAGGTCAAAAGAGGTAACCGTGGTTTGTACTTCGATCCGTCCGTAATGCCAGCTAACTGCCGACGAAGGAGTCAGCGGGGCGACTTCTTCTGAGATGATCGAAATGCTGGTATCCGTGTTTGGGCGGGTACGTAGCTTCTTCGGCCCGGGAACCACTTCCGCGATATCGTCATCTCGGCGAGAAACCTGCCAGACGCGCCCTTGATGCACATAAATCGCATCCGGGTGCAGTACGCTGTCCGCCCGGGAACTATCAACCGTGCCAATCACCTGGGCACTTTCTGATTCAATAATTTGTACTTGGCCACTATCTCCGCGAAGCTTTACTGCCTGCCAGGGCGAAAATCGTTTGGTGATATCGAAACAAAGTCCCGCCGGTCGATCTACCAGCAGTCCTTGCTGGAGAAGCTGAGACATGATTTCGGCGCTCGCTTCGCCAAATAAAGCAGTATCCTCATTGGTTAAAGGAAGTTCTGCTGCGGCACACAGCAGTTGCGGCGCCAGCACAAACGGATTTTCGGTGTCGAAAACTATTTGCTCGGCGGAACGAAAAATCTCTTCCGGGTGGTGCGCTAGAAAATCATCTAAAGGATTATCGGAAACCACCAAGATGCCCAAGCCATCTTGCCCGGAGCGACCAGAGCGACCAAGTTGCTGAAAGAAACTGGCGCGGGTTCCCGGCCAAGAACAGGTGATGGTGGCATCCAGTCCGGAAATATCGATCCCCAATTCTAGGGCGGAGGTCGCTGACAGGCCTTGTAGCGTGCCGGTACGTAATTCTTTTTCTAGCTTTCGGCGCTCTTCGGGCAGGTAACCACCGCGATAGGCGGCCACTCGCGACATTAAATGCGGGTTACGGGTACTCAGTTGATCCCGGGCAATCTGGGCAATAGTTTCTACTCCCTGCCGCGAGGGCGCAAAGGTCAAAACTCGCCCTCCGCTATTTACTAGCTGCGCCAACAGGCGTCCGCCTTCCCAAATGGCAGGGTAACGCGGCCCTTCTGCCCCCTCACCTTGCCTCTGGCCTGTGGCTTCTTCAGTTTCTTTTGGCTCTTTTTCTGCCGAGATGCTGTCCCAGCCTCCCTCCTCGCTAGTTTCCCACAGGTTTTCGTCTTCCCAGGAAGCGGGGTCACTATCCTCGATTAACGGCGGACGCCACACGAAAACTGTGCGGGCACCATTGGCGGAAGTGTCGCGGTCAATAACCTCTAGCTGGCGTCCTCGCCCCAACATATTAGCCCCATGAGCTGCCGGATTAGCGGTAGTAGCCGACAGTAAAGCAAAGACCGGGTCAGCTTGGTATTTGCGAGCCAGGCGACGCAGGCGGCGTAAAATCAAGGCCACATTTGCCCCCAGCACCCCCCGGTAATAGTGCGCCTCATCCACAATCACCAGCGATAATCCTCGCAAAAAGGGGCGCCAAAGCTCGTTATGGGGTAGCAATGCGTAATGTAGGAAATCGGGATTAGTCAGCACCGCATCGGCGCCTGTGCGCGCCCACTTTTTAACTTCCGCCGGACTATCGCCATCGACCGGGGCGACCTGTAGATCCAGGGCGGCCAAGCTTGCCCAATGGGTTAAAGCGGTTGCCTGGTCACGAGCCAAGGCCTTGGTTGGTGCTAAATAGAGAGCGGTGGGACGGGTACCCACCAGGGATTTATGTCCGCGCGCTAAGAACGCCAGCCAAGCTGCCAAAGATTTACCGGAACCGGTTCCGGAAGTAAGAATCACGTCCCTGCCACTATATAAAGCATTTGCGCAGCTAACTTGATGTTCCCAGAGGCGTTCAATCCCATCGGCTATCAAAGCCGCCTGTAAATCTTTGCCTACCCAACTCGGCCAAGGCGCAAAACTGGCGCGCCGCGCAGGCAGCACGGTTTCGTAAAGCAACTGGTCGCTGCTAAAGGAAC
Organism: Varibaculum sp. GTC20041; assembly: GCF_055387755.1. Taxonomy (NCBI): domain Bacteria; kingdom Bacillati; phylum Actinomycetota; class Actinomycetes; order Actinomycetales; family Actinomycetaceae; genus Varibaculum; species Varibaculum sp. GTC20041. The sequence continues at coordinate 2,240,479 of NZ_AP041144.1, read as the reverse complement.
GCAATCCGTCCGCCAGGTTAGCGATACTCACCGGAATCTCCCTTGTTGACGCGAAAATATTAATGTTTAGAGCCTGCTTCCAAATCCCCGTGGTTGTGGAAACCACGGGAGTGACAAATTAAGGTTAAAGCATGACTAGCACGCTGAGAAGAGGACTAACTGCCGGTTACGTGCGTCGTTTTTCGGTCGCGCTATTTGCGGCCGGGTTCTTTGTTGCCTGCTACCTGATTTTTGTGTGCACCCGCGCTGGGCAGGCTACCGATACGCTCGCCATGTTCGCTTTATCTAACCTCAATAGTTCTTTTGCCCCTTGGGATCAAGCGTTACTGCGGGAATGGTATTTATTTGTTTTGGTTCCACTAATCGCCGCGGCAGTGATAGTTGCCCTAGTAAGAAGGCGTTTTGCCCTGGGTGCCCGGATGCTGGTGATGGTGGGGGCAGCCACGGTAACCACCCAGATCCTAAAGCATCTGGTGCTTTCCCGCCCTGCCCTAGGAATCACCTACTATATGACGAACTCGTTTCCTTCTGGTCACACCACGACCGCCGGAGCTGCCGCGGTAGCGCTGGTGATGGTAGCGGCTGATCGTTGGCGGGAAGTGGCCACCTACCTATCGGCACTGGTGCTCTGGTTAGTGGCTTTAGCGGTAATCGTAGCGCGTTGGCATCGCCCCTCTGATGTCTTCGCCGCCATTTGCGTAGTAGCCGTGTTTTCTCTGTTGTTGTCTCCCCTGGAGCTGGGGGGAGAGCGGGGACAGCGAGCGTTGCGGCGAGGACGGATCGTCACTTTCTTGGCGGTGACCATGTTTTTAGTAGGAACCGTGATGGTCACCTACTGTTATTTTCAACTAGGTGCCGGCAGCCCCTATTTTTCTGCCGCCAGCGCCAGCAGTGACCTGCGGGAACTCGCGGCTTCGCGTCACCAGCTCGCTCTCTTGCTGGCAGGAGGCACCGTGCTCACCCTCGCCGGAGCCTGCTGGATTTTCATTTTCGAGGTCGCGCGAGCCGGAATGCGCACCCTAAAATCGCCCTCTGCCCCCGCCTAGGTCTTTTGCCCCAAAGGGTTTTTGGCACTTCGAGCGCCCCCAATAGGGAGCGCTTCAGGTTATTTCCGCCCCCGCCAGCAAATATGAGAAGAATAAGCGCAAACACAATATCTAGTGGTTAACATTTAGGAAACCTACTATATCTCGTGTGTCTTTACCTGTTTCTGGGCGGGTATGCCTATAGTCGATAGCGGTGGCTACGAAGCCGTAGACAAACAAGAAGAACTTGAAGGAACCAAAAGAGGATAAAAATGGCACCCCAAACGAAAATGAAACACCTGGTTGATCCCGCTCAGACCGTAAATGAGTATTTATCAAAAGCTGATTGGCGGGTAAATGCTAATGCGAACCAGGGTTATTCCTTGGGGGGACTAATCCTTAACTCGTCGGGCAAACTGATCGCCAACTATTGGCTAAACGAAATCTACACTCCCGAAATTGGGAAGGCGCACCGCGAGGGCGACTATCATATTCACGACCTGGATATGTTCGCCGGTTACTGCGCGGGCTGGTCCCTAAAACAACTGTTACAGGAAGGCTTTAATGGGGTTCCGGGGGCGATTGCCTCCAATCCGCCTCGCCATTTTTCCTCCGCCTGTGGGCAAATCGTTAACTTCTTGGGAACTTTGCAAAACGAGTGGGCAGGGGCGCAGGCTTTCTCTAGTTTCGACACCTATATGGCGCCGTTTATTCGCAAAGATAACCTGGACTACGAGCAGGTTCACCAGTGCATGCAGGAACTGATTTACAACCTGAACGTGCCGAGCCGTTGGGGTAGCCAGTGTCCCTTCACTAACCTCACGTTCGACTGGACTTGCCCCGACGACCTTGTCGATGAATACCCCTTGATTGGGGATGAACTGATGGACTTCACCTACGGGGATCTGGCCGAAGAAATGGAGATGATTAACCGGGCATTCATCGAAGTGATGACTGCCGGGGATGCCGATGGACGGGTGTTTACTTTCCCCATCCCCACCTACAACATCACCCCCGATTTTGATTGGGATTCCCCCAACACCGAGCGCCTATTCGCCATGACCGCGAAATACGGTCTGCCCTACTTCCAGAACTTCCTGAACTCGGATCTGGATCCCCATATGATTCGCTCCATGTGCTGCCGTTTGCAGCTAGACCTGCGCGAACTGCTAAAACGAGGCAACGGCTTGTTCGGTTCGGCGGAACAAACTGGCTCCCTGGGGGTAGTGACCATTAATATGGCGCGCCTCGGCTACCTCTATAAGGGCGATTTGAACGGGCTCACCCGCCAGCTTGATCACCTCATTGACTTGGCCAGCCAGTCCCTAGAGAAGAAACGGGAAGTTATTTCCTGGCATATGGATTCCGGTCTTTTCCCTTATACCCGCCGTTACCTGGGCACTCTCGATAACCATTTCTCCACGATCGGAGTAAACGGAATGAACGAGATGGTGCGCAACTTTACCGAGGACGCGGAAGATATTACCGGTGAAATGGGGCATAAGATGTGTGCTGACCTGCTAGATCATATTCGCGAGCGGATGGTGCAGCTGCAGGAAGAAACTGGGCACCTCTATAACCTAGAGGCCACTCCGGCCGAAGGTACCACTTACCGCTTTGCGAAAGAGGACGCTAAACGTTTCCCCGGGATTATTCAGGCGGGAACTAAGGACGCTCCCTACTACACTAACTCTTCGCAGCTGCCGGTAGGTTACACCCAAGACGCTTTCCAGGCGCTAGAAGAACAGGTGGAACTGCAAGGTAAATACACTGGGGGCACCGTATTGCACCTATATATGGGGGAGGCGATGAACTCCGCTCAGTCCTGCAAGACCCTGGTGCACCGGGCGCTCGCGAACTTCAAGCTGCCCTATATTACAATCACCCCCACCTTCTCCATCTGCCCAGTCCACGGGTATTTGTCGGGTGAACATTTCGATTGTCCCAAGTGTGCCGCCGAAGGCAACCACGAGCAGCCCTGTGAAGTGTGGACGCGGGTAATGGGATACTTCCGTCCCGTGACCTCTTTCAATACCGGCAAGCAGAGCGAGTACGCTGAGCGCACTACTTTCTCGCAAGAGTTAGCCGGTGTCTGATTTTTTGGCAGTTAACGGGGAACCGAGCCTGCTGGGGCAGGCCAGGCAGCTTAACATCGCGGGTCTAGTCCCGTTTTCTACCGTGGACTGGCCAGGGAAGATCGTGGCCAGCGTGTTTTGCCAGGGGTGTCCTTGGCGCTGCGCCTATTGCCAAAACTATGAAATCTTAGATTTTAAAGTACCCGGGGCAGTACCGTTTGCGGAGCTAGAAGAGTTGCTAGGACGCCGGAAAGGCCTGCTCGATGGGGTAGTGTTTTCCGGCGGGGAAGCGCTCGCGCAAGCAGCGGTGATTCCCGCTGCCCGCTGGGTGAAGGCGCAGGGTTTCCAGGTGGGGTTGCACGCGGCGGGCGCTTATCCTTCGCGCCTGCAAGCAATGTTGGCGGCAGGTTTGCTCGATTGGGTGGGGCTAGATATTAAAGCCTTGCCCACTGACTACCGCCAAGTCACCGGGGTAGCGGGCGCAGATAAGGCTTTTACCTGTCTAGATGCCGTGTTGGCCAGCGGCATCGACTACGAGGTACGCCTAACTGTTTACCCTGGACACCCCGGAAAAGTGGTGGAGTTAGCGCGAGATTTAGCGGCGCGAGGAGTCAAAAACTTTGCCCTACAACAGGCACGCGAGCTGGGAGCGTCCCCAGATTTTAAGGCCGAGGCTCAAGGCTGGGATAGCCAAGTAAAAACCTGGGCTAAGGAAATCGACTCTTTGGGGTTTGAACAATTTTCTTTCCGGCCTGCTTGAGGACGCTGGTAACTTAGGTGCGCTGTGGTTTCACTTTCATCAGTAGTTGGTAGCAGGAGTTTTCTACCAGACTGGTTTTTACAGATTTGAGCCACGGACGAGCCTTGCCAGTTAGAATAAGAACAGTGTTGTCCCAACCTCAAAGGTAAGCCATGTCTGATAGTGATGATTTAAAGGAATTGCGCGAGCGCGCGTTAGCTCCGGAAACTAACGCTAATGAACTGTTCGAGATATCTGCGCAACATCCCGAGGTTTATGCGGAAGTCGCGGCGAACCCGAATGCCTATCCGGATCTGCTTGATTGGTTGGAAAACGTAGGCGATGACCGCGTAAAAGCAGTGGTGGCTGCACGTAGAGACGGCCTTTCTGGCACCGAAGCGCTAGCGAAAGGCAGCGAAGAGAACCCGGAGGCAGCTTCCGGCGAAAAAGATAGCCATCCGGGCGGCGACCAGGAAGAGATGAAACCTGGCTCCACAGACTCTGCGACCCTAGCCTTTGCTCCCCCTACCGATTCGGAAAGCGAAGCGGCAGCTACCGAGAAAATCGAAACTACCGGCCAAGCAGCGGAGACTGGGCAGCTAGAGGAAACAAACCCGGTTGCTGAGGGCGCAGAAGCCAAAACCGCAGAGATAACAGAAAGCCCGGTGGCCAGTGCGGACGCGGAGGCAGCGGGAGATAGCCCCGAAATTCCCAGCGAAAGCGCACAGTCGCCCCAAATCCCCGGCAGTGACGAAGAAAATGACGATGATGCTACCCGCCTGGGAAGCTTGCCGGTAGAAAATCCCGGTTCTTCTGGGCAAACAGCTGAGGATTATCCGACGGTGATGGCGGCTCCCGCGGCCATGCCTCCCGCGTATGCTTCTCCGGTATATGCAGAGCCTGCCTATCCGGAGCCGCCCCGGCAACCAATGATGAGTCAGCCGCCGGCTGGCTATTCCCCTTTCCCGGCCTACCAGAATCCCGTGGGGGAGAGTCCGCAACCGGAAAAATCCCGCCGCAGCTGGGGGATTATTGTATTGACGGTACTGCTAGTGTTGGCGTTAATCGGCTTGGCGATTGTGGGTACCTGGATAGTTTCCTCGCGTGGAGACAACAAAGGGCAAGCGGGCGCCAGTGAGTCCCAAAGTGATTCCACTCGAACCGCTACGGTAATGGAAACCACGGTTACCACTACGGAAACTCCTGTCGAAACTGGCAAACCGATCCCCGCCGGAGCGGTCTACGAAGGTCATGGGTTTTTCACCCCTACCCGAAATATTGGCTGCATGATGAGAGGCGATGGGGTCTCTTGTGAAATTTACCAGCGGCAATGGGAACAGGGCTGCGATGGAGATTGGGTTAGCGAAGTAGATAGCAGCGGAACTAACAGCTACTGCGATACCGATGATGCTGGTGGTGATCCCCAGACCCAAGCCACTTATGGCACCGTCTACTATAACGGTGACTATGCCTGTGAAGTGGGTAAATACACCGGCGTTAACTGCTGGAACTCTAAGACGGGTCGCGGGTTTACGATGCGCCAGGCCGACCACACCACCTACTAGCCTTCAGTAATGCCCCTCTGTTGGGGGAGCATCTTCGCGTCCTACTGCGCACATATCCCGGTGGCTATTTAAAGCCCGCTAACGGTTAGCGATCCCGGTGGTAAACCAGCCTGCGGTCGGATTACGTCCTGACAGACACCTAATTAGCAACCGGAGATGTACCGCAATAGCAGCAAGAGTATTACCTACTTTTTCGCTGCCGACTGCTTAGTGGTTTTAGCAGTGGTTTTCTTGGCGGTCGCCCGCTTGGTGGTAGTTTTCTTGGCTGCAGTTTTCTTCGTGGTCTTCTTCGCAGCGGTTTTCTTAGTAGCTTTGCGAGTCCCGCGTTTTTTCGCCGGCCCTTTCGCCCGCTTTTCTGCCAGTAAAGTATAGGCTTGATCAGCGTCAATATCTTCGATAGTGCTAGCGCGGGGCACGGTCACATTGGTGGTGCCGTCCGTAATATAAGGGCCAAACCGCCCATCCTTAATTACTACCGGTTTACCCGAGTTAGGATCGGTTCCCAGCTCTTTTAAGGGCGGTTTCGCGGTGCGACCTCTGCGGGTTTTCGGTTGGGCGTAAATCTCTAAAGCCTGATCCAAAGTGATGGAGAAAATCTGGTCTTCCGTCTCTAGGGAGCGCGAATCCGTCCCTTTCTTCAAATACGGGCCGTACCGGCCGTTTTGCGCGGTAATATCGGCTCCGCTTTCGGGATCCTGCCCCACTACTCGCGGCAGCGAAAGCAGTTTCAAGGCATCATCCAAACTGACGCTCTCAATCGACATAGTTTTAAATAGGGAGGCCGTGCGGGGTTTAGTCCCCTTAGGGGCGTCCTCGGGGAGTACTTCGGTAAAGTAGGGGCCGTAGCGTCCGTTCTTCACTAAAATCAGGTTCCCGTTTTCGGGATCATTGCCCAGTTCCCGACCGGTATCAGCCGAAATCGTGAACAGTTCTTTTACCTTTTCGGCATTTATCTCGTCGGGAGCTAGCTCTTCAGGTAGCGAGGCGCGCTTGCCCTCTGCGTCCTCTAAATAAGGGCCATAGCGACCTACCCGTACGTTTACCCCGGGTAGCACTTCGATAGAGTTCAGGGCGCGGGCATCAATGTCGCCTAGACCCTCCACCGTATCTTTGAGGCCGCGAGTCCAAAACTCTCCGCCAGTCCCGCCCCCAAAATAAAAGTGTGCCAATAGTTCTTTGCCGTCCCGTTGCCCGGCGGCAATCTGATCCAAATCGCCTTCCATTGTGGCGGTGAAATCATAATCCACCAGAGATGCCAGGTTCTCTTCTAGCAGGCGAACCACGGAAAAGGCCTGCCAAGAGGGAATCAGAGCCTGCCCGGCGCGGCGCACATACCCGCGTTCAATAATTACCCCGATTGTGGAGGCATAGGTGGAGGGGCGCCCTACTCCCTTTTCTTCTAAGGTTTTCACCAAGGAGGCTTCGGTATAGCGCGGAGGCGGGCTGGTGACATGCGCTGCCTTGTCTCTGTCTACCTCGCTAAACGCTACTTCTTGCCCTTCGTTTAGTTTCGGCAGCGCCGTGGAACTGTCGCTGCTGGCGTAGCGGGATTTGTCTTTACCCTCTTCATAGGCGGCCAGGAAACCGCGGAAGGTAATCACGGTTCCCGAAGCAGTAAACACCAGTTCGTGGGCTTCGCCCTCTACCTGGATCTGAGCGTTAAGGCGCACGGTATCGGTAGTGCCGCGCGCATCATTCATTTGTGAGGACAGGGTGCGTTTCCAAATCAGTTCATATAGCGCGGCCTGCTGCGCGGTGAGGGCGGAGCGCACCTGATCGGGGGTGCGGAAGTTATCACCGGCGGGCCGGATTGCTTCGTGTGCTTCTTGTGCCCCTTTGGCTTTCTTCGCGTAAAAGCGGGGTTTTTCGGGGACAGCGTCTGCCCCATATAGATCCGTAGCCTGGCGCCGCGCCGCCGAGATAGCTTGGCTAGACAGCGCGGTCGAGTCGGTACGCATATAGGTGATGTAGCCGTTCTCGTACAGATATTGCGCGAGCGCCATGGTTTGCCGCGAAGACATGCGTAGTTTTCTTCCTGCCTCTTGCTGCAGGGTAGAGGTAGTAAAAGGCGGGGCAGGCCGGCGCGTATAGGGTTTGGATTCTACTGATGTCACCTGACAGTGGGCCTTTTCCCCTAAGGCTTGTACCAGTTTTTCCCACAGCTTTTCATCCATCACGGTGGCTTCGCGTTTTAACTGGCCGCGGTCATCGAAGTCCCGGCCAACGGCAAAACGCACTCCATCCATTTCCAAGGCACGGGCATTAAAGTCCCCGCCATCAGCTTTGAAGGTGGCGTTTAGATCAAAGTAGTTGGCGGGAATGAAAGCGATCCGTTCCCGCTCGCGTTGCACCACCAGGCGAGTGGCCACTGACTGTACCCGTCCAGCTGACAGGTGCCGGGCAACTTTGCGCCATAGAATCGGAGAAACCTCATACCCGTAGAGGCGATCTAGAATCCGGCGGGTTTCTTGGGCTTCTACCAGGTCAGTGTCAATATCACGGGTGTTTTCCAGGGCGCGATCAATGGCTTCTCGGGTAATCTCATGGAATACCATCCGTTTTACTGGAACCTTGGGTTTTAATACTTCCAGCAGGTGCCAAGCAATCGCCTCGCCCTCGCGGTCTTCATCGGTGGCGAGGTAGAGCTCTTCGGCTTTTGCTAGATCCTTACGTAGTCCCGCTACGGTTTTTTTCTTATCGGGGTTAACCACATAGTAGGGCTGGAAGTTGTTGTCCACATCTACCGCGAACTTTTTGTATCCGGACTGTTTGAGCTTTTCGGGTAGGGCAGATGGCTGCGGCAAGTCCCGGATATGCCCCACCGAGGCTTCTACCTGGTAGTCAGCGCCCAGGTACCCGCTGATAGTGCGAGCCTTAGCTGGAGATTCGACGATTACCAGTTTCTTAGCGCTCAAGACTTCCTCTTCCCTTGGGTTAACGATCTACCTTTATACCTTATATATATCTCGCAAACTTGAAAGGCTAACAAATGAGCTTTCTCGGCCAGGTGGTTGGAGCCGTCCGCGAGGGCTGACTAGTTAATGAGGTCGTCCGTTAGGAAAAACCAATACAACCCGGGAGAAGTGTTGTATCAACATTGTTCAAACATGAGCAGGCTCAAATGTTTCTAGTATTCCTTGTTAGATTTGCTAAATGAGTAAAAACTCAATGGTTGGTGAGTTAAAAATCAGGTTCAAAAATGACGCAATGAAAAATTTGTGCTTTTTCTAGTTTTCATGAGAAAAATGCAATCGAGAGTTTATATACGCAGGCAAAAGCTAGTTTTAAGTAGAACTGAACATTAACTCATTCAAATGGTCAAAATTAGGGGTGAGAGAACTCACAATTTACATCCAAGGTGCCACTATCGTTAGATAATCCTGAAAACATTCTAATAGGCCAGGTCAGACCTACTTTATGGTTGGTAAGTATTCGCGAAAATAACCTACCAGGTGTAAAACTTTCATTTTCAAACATTATTCGCTTTCTTCATGTTCGTTTTCGTGGATAATAGTTAATGAACGAAGCGAAGGATCGTGACGTTCACGGAAATCGAAGGATTTGGTTTCCATAAGAGGAAAACGCAAGGAACGGGATCTACGATGAAAACGTGGAAAGAACACGCCAAGACTCTGGTTGCAGGTGTTCTAGTAGCTGGGGTTGTCGCTGCCGGTGTAAATCTGGCCGATGCGGCTACTTTCTTTACCGGTACTGCTTCCGCTGCCTCCAGCGCAGTGACTGCTAACGCGATCAACACCAACAACCGTGAAGAGGTTCGCACCCGTTACCTAAGCGATATTGCCGATACTGACTACCCCGAAAGCCCTAACAACGGTGCGGACCACAAAAACTGCCGCGCCGGCGTGGTCAACCCCACCACCGCTAACTCGGTAGCTCGCGCCCTTAACTACTTCCGCGGCCTCAACGGAGCTGAAGCGGTCAAGATGGATACTACTTCTCCGCTGCAAGATTACACTCAGCAGGCCGCCCTCAATATGGCTGCCAATGGGCGTCTTTCACACACCGTACAAAACGACTCCAAATGCTTTAGCTTTAAAGCTCAACAGGGCGCAGCCATTTCTAACCTTTCCGATAGCGCGGGGCAAACTCCGGCCGAACAGATTCTGTGGTACTTCATCGATCCTTCCAGCCTGGGTGGTTCCACGATGACGAAGGTTGGCACTAACGACCGCTTGGGACACCGCATTGCTTTAATGGATCCCACCTTGTCCACCACTTCTTACGGAAACGTAAATGGTTATAACGCGATTGTAGTCACCGGAGATCGGCTGGTAAGCACTCCGGACTTCAATAACAAGCAGATCATCAATGAAGCCGCCTACAAGCCGGAAGTTATGACTTGGCCGTCAGCGGGATACTTCCCCTATCAGCTGCTGACCACTAATCGCGATGACCGCGAGGATGTAGAACGTTGGAGCATCTCCTTCCGCGGCGAAAGCAGGTCGGAGCGTCCCGACCTGTCGGGTGCCCGGGTGCGAGTGACCGGCCCTAATGGCGCGGAAGTTCCCACCACCATTTTGAACAACAAGCTCAATGGCAAAGGCCCGGGAACCTGGAACTACTACAGCACCCTGTTAATCAAGATGCCGAAGATTACCGATCTTCCGGTGGGCACCGATGGTTCGCGCGACTACAAAGTGAGCGTTTCCGGGGTTAAGGGTGCGACTCGTTCCTCCTACACCTACACCGTGAAACTGTTCGATCCGATGATCTCCTCTTCCGAGATGGCTCCCCAGATCAAGGTAAATGCCGCTCCCCGAGTAGCCCAGGGTGGATACGCTGAACCGGCTAAGATCACCGTTCAGGGTTCGACCGGTATGAAATACCAGTGGCAGCGCTCCAAGGATGCCGGTAAGACTTGGGAGGACGTGAAAGATAAGTTCCGGGTTCCTGCTGATCATAGCTTCTATGGAACTGCCAACGATCTGGACTACGCCCCTGGTGCTCGCACCGAAGACAAGTGGGGACTGCTGCGGTCGGCTCCGATTGCTAATCGCGCAGAGGCCGAGTCCTTGCGCTTCCGCTTGAAGGTCACCAACCCGGTCGGCACCTCGATCTCTGAACCGCTGAAACTGGAATACTACGGATTCGATCAGGATCAGGTTATCCGCCAGGGCGACAAACTAATCGCGAAGGTTAGCTTGCAGGGTAACTCCGATTCGGTGGAGCGTTTCAGTGACGTGATCTGGAAAGACCAAAACGGTAAGCAGGTCGGAACCGGTGAGACTTTGACTTTAACCCCCGATATGAAGGGCAAGCAGATACGCCCCACCGTGCAGTTCTGGCTTACCTCGTTCATGTCAGCTTCTCTCTACGAGTTGAAGCTGCCCGCATACTCCGTTGGGTAACTTGCGTTTTCTAAACCTAACGGTCCCAAAGAGGGTCGCGTCCTTAGGGACGAGGACGCGGCTCCTCAAAAAAGAATCCAGTCGTTACCTGGTTGATTGGCTTCAATAACTGAAAAGAAATCATCTGGCTCCTAGGACGTTCCCAGTCTAGGAGCCAGATAATTTTTTGGTTAATGTCTATATCTTGGCTTCGGTTTTAGCGTTTGCCAGCGCTATTTTTGGGGGTTGATGAGTTAGAGGGTGCAGCGTTTTCCGGGCGGTTTTTTCCGTTATCTTCGCCCTCATATTTGAAGCTGTCCACGATCCGGAATAGATCCCATAAAAACGGGTATGGGCTGGACTTTTGTCATTAAATACGGGAAAATTATAAAGAACTTAAGGCTTGATAAAACGAGCATAATCAACACGATATAGAGGGATATCTTATGGCGCGCAAACAGGTTGCAAAGGTAGCGATTGCAGCAGGCACCGGGATCGCACTGGTGGCTCCGGCGGCTTCGGCTTTCGGGATTAATCAAGCAGAACCGCAGGGCAAGTTGAATATTCCGGGCTCTGTTTCGCAGTGCCGCGTCGGAGTTGACGTGGCTGCGGTCAACAAGGCCTATCAGGATTATCAGCGCGCCCAGCAGCAAGCCCAGGATGCGGTCGCAAATTTGGATGCTGAACAGTCCAAGCCTGAGATTGCCGAGCCCCTCGCGGCTTATGCGGGTGCCCAAGACGGCCTGCGGAAGGCACAAGCTGGCCAGCAGGAGAAACGCGCCGATGCCACCGCTGCCCACCAGCAGATGCAAGAAAAGACAGCGCAAGCCCTGGCGGCGGCAGTTGCTGATCTTGGGAAAGCTGAAAAGAGTTTAGAGCAGGCTAAGCAGCAGCAGAAGCGGGCCGAAGAGAACCTCCATAACGCGAAGACGAATAAAGAGGCGGCGGATCGGGAGAATGACCAGGCTCAGGCCGCCGCTCCGGGAGCTGAGGCGGTAGCTGAAGCTAAGAAAGCTGCCGATGAGGCCGCCAAGGCTCTGGATGAGGCGCAAGAAAAAGCCAATCAGGCTAAATCTGAACTAGATGAAGCCACCAAGGCTGCTGAAAAGGCGAACCAGGATGTAAAGCAGGCTGAAAGCGCGAAGCAAGCCGCAGAGCAAAAAGCTAAAGACGCTGCGAATAAGGTAAAAGATAAAGAAGCCGCCTTAGCTGACGCAAAACAGAAACTGCAGGACGTTAAAGATGTTCTGAAAAACGACAAAGCGCTGCAAGAAGCACAAGATAAGGTCGATGCGGCTCAGCAGGAACTTAATGCCGCAACTACTACTAAGGACGCGACAGCTAAAGATTTGGCTGCCGCCAAAGAGGTACTAAAACAAAACCAAGCGGAAGCAGCGGAAAAAGACAAGGCAGAAAAGCAAGCGAACCAAGCCTTTAAAGATGCAAAGAGTGAGCTAAGTAAGTTAAATAAGGCGCAGCAGGAAAAACAAACCGTCTATGACGAAGCCGTCAAGGCACAACAAGAGGCTGCAACCAATAAAGATAACGCGCAAAAAGCTCTGGACGAGCAGACTCCCAAGTGCGAAGCCGCCAAGAAAAAGGTAGATGACGCAACGAAGGCCAAGGAAGATGCTGATGCCGCAGTTGCAGCAGCACAAAAAGCGGTTCAAGCAGCCAAAGAAGCCCTAGAAGCCTCCAAAGTCAAGGCTCAGGAACAGTGGAACTTGGGTTCAAAGGGATTTTTCCAAGAGAATAAATCCAGTAAGGCTCTAGCTCAGCTGAATACAGATTTTGTTGTAAATGGAAAAAAGATTACTTCTTACACCACCGTAGGAAACCCTCAAGATGCTACTTCCCTTGAGAATATGAAGCTTGCTCTCGAAACCATGAAAGAGGGAAATGAGCTGCGGGTTAAGGGTGATAATAACTTTGCTGCAATGTCAGCTCTTAAAATAACCGATGAATTAATGGCTCTTGCTCAAGTTAACGCAAACTATTCAGCGCTTTTTAAAAATGGGCATTCGGGTAATTTTGGTCCTTTCGTAAACTCCGTTGGTGAGAACCTCTCCTGGGGTGAGGGGAGCCCCTATACGCGTTCACAGGCTTCCTGGTATACCAGTGAAAAAGCAATCTACGACAAAGATCCCTCGGGTAACAGCGGTGTGGTCGGACACTATACCAATCTAATGGACAAAGATTTCTTGTATACGGGATTCGCAAGCGGTCAAAAAAATGCCTCCTATGGGATTGTACATGCCCAAGAATTCTGGGGTGGCACCACCGACACGGCGTACACTTACGAGGAATATCTTGACCGTTTCATGAAGTATTACAACGGATTGCAGGACGCCAAGGAGAATGGTTCTCAAGAAGCACGCGATGCCCTGGCTAAAGCTGAGGCAGATGCGGGTTTGCAAGAAAAACTAGCGAAACAAGCCCAGGCTGCTAAGGATCTGGAGCAGGCAAAAACCGCTGCCGCCGAGCAAGCGGAGAAGTGTGCGGACTGCCAGAAAGCATTGGAGGAAGCGGAGGCAGCATTTGAGAAAGCTGAGGAAGCTGCCACATCTGCAAAGCAAGACCTAGATGCCGCCAAGGCAGCTGCTAAAGCTCAAGACGGTGTAGTTCAAAACAAACACACGAAACTGGTAAACGCTGAAAAGGCTAAAGCGGCAGCAAAGGAAGCAGTCACCCAGGCACAAGAGGAAGTTAACGCCAAACAAAAGGCTGCCGATGAAGCGCAACAGACAGTAGATGAAAAGCAAAAAGCTTTAGATGCCGCTAAGGAGAACTATGACGCGGTAGTTGCCACCAAGGCTGACGCTAAGAAACAGCTCGAGGACGCAGAAAATGCAGTAAAACAGGCAGAAGACGCTTTGAATGCTGCCAAAGACGAAAAAGCTAAAGCCGATGCGGCAGTAACCGACGCCGAAACCAAGCTAAACGAAGCGCAGCGGCAAGCTACCGAAGCTACCACCAAGGCAACTGCGGCAAAGGCAGCTACAGATACCGCTGATAAAGATGTAGCGGATGCCAAGACGGCAAACGAAGCGGCAGCCAAGGATTACGCAAACAAAGACGCCGCCCAAAAGGCTGCGGATGACGCCAAGACGAAAGCCGAAGCCGCAGCGCAAGCAGTCGAGGATGCGCAGAAAGCTAAAAACACCGCCGATCAAGAAGCCGCAGATGCCAACACGGCAAAAGATACAGCTCAGGCAGCTAAAGATCAGGCTGCGGTAGACAACGAAGCCGCACAGGAAGTACCCGACCTCGACACCTGGGTAGGACAACAACCTGGCAGCGCACCTGCTCCGGCGGCTCCGCTGCCCACAATGGCGATGCGGGCACCGGCAGCTACCAACGTTAGTGCCGAAACCCAGCAGGCAATTGATGACGTCCTCGCGAAGTATCAAGCTTACCTGGAGGCCGCGCAGGCAGCAGAAACCGCTACCGAGAAAGTACAGCAGTTAGCAGCCGCATATAAAGAAGCTAAAGCAGCGCTAGCGCCATTCGAAGTAGCCCTGCAGCAGGCTAACACGCAGTTGGATAAGGCAAAAGCCTCCTATGAGAAGCTCTATAAAGACTGCATCGCTCCCGGGTCAGCCTCTACAGTCGCTACCGGCAAACACGCGCAGGAACCGGGTAAAGCCTCCAGTTCCGGCTTGGGTAAAACCGGCGCCGCTGACTTGTCCACTATTTTAGGGCTGTCAGCAATCAGCGCAGGAGCCGGTGCCTACCTGGTTACCCGGCGCCGCCAGCCCAAGCATGCGCGCTAGAAAACGCGTCTTAATCTGACAGCAATAACCTATGGTGGGGTCAATGCCTAAAAAAGGCATTGACCCCACCATAAATTTAGCTATAAGTTCTCAATCGGTAGCTAATACGGGTTAACAGGTTTAATGCCTAATCACCAAAACAGAGATTTCTACCAGGCGTAATAGTGGCGGCATAGCAATGGGGGGCAGGCACCAGGCCTGCCCCCCAACTTAGTGGTTGCTATTTGATTAGATTACTCCGGTAGCCGTTCTTGGGTAGCGGCCGCGAACAGGTGGCGCGCGCCCTCTTTAATCCGCACCGGCATTACCGATCCAGCTGGCGGCGCAGAATGCGGAGCCACCCGGATAGTTACCTGGTTCAAAGAAGGACGACCATCTTTACGATGCTCCACCGCGTCATGACCATCCAAAGTGCCATAAACATAGGCGTCAGAACCAAGTTCCTCCACATGGGTCACCTTGATCGGAATAGTGTGCTCCGGGTCAACCATGCCCTCTTGTACCTCTAGTGCCTCCGGACGGAAACCAATAATGATTTCACCGTTATCCTCTGGCTTAATCGCATCCAAAGTAGCCTGCGCCAAAGGAATCTTCGCTCCGCCCAGTACTGCGGAACCATCCTGCACCTTGAAGGTACCAATGTTCATAGCCGGCGAACCGATGAAGGCTGCCACGAAAGCATTCGCGGGGCGATCATATAGTTCCCGCGGCGTGCCCACCTGCTGTAGAACGCCGCCGGCAATCACCGCGATCCGGTCACCCATCGTTAGCGCTTCGGTCTGGTCGTGAGTCACGTACAAAGTAGTGACCCCCAAAGTGCGCTGCAATTGGGCAATCTGGGTGCGGGTCTGCACACGCAGCTTCGCATCCAAGTTCGACAGCGGTTCATCCATCAAGAACACCTGGGGTTTACGCACAATCGCGCGTCCCATCGCTACGCGCTGACGCTGACCACCAGACAGAGCCTTCGGTTTACGATCCAAATACTCGGTCAAATCCAAAGTCTCTGCAGCCTGTTCCACCCGCTTATCGATTTCCTCTTGCGGAACCTTAGCGATCTTGAGGGCGAAACCCATGTTTTGACGCACCGTCATGTGCGGGTAAAGCGCATAGTTCTGGAAAACCATGGCGATATCGCGATCCTTGGGAGCCATATCGGTGACATCATTATCGCCGATATAAATCTTGCCGGAATTAACATCCTCTAGCCCAGCAAGCATCCGCAAAGAAGTGGACTTTCCGCAACCAGAAGGACCAACCAAAACTAGAAACTCGCCATCAGCAATTTCCAGATTCAACCTGTCTACAGCCGGATGATCTGAACCGGGGTAAACCCGAGTAACGGAATCAAAAACAATTTTTGCCATATTAATATCTCTCCTCCACGGGCAGGTACGTGCCCGACGATCCGAGTGGAGTGCCTGTTGTAACTGCGGGAAATATCTTCCCCACGTGTCACCTGCGACACAAGCGCTGATTGCGCCTGAACTCAGTCTGCCATAATTATCGCTCTCATGGTAGTGAGATACGCCAAAGTTGCGCCAATTCCTAACTTATTTGTGTTCACCGGCTCAGCAAAGCCAGGAATCTGCTATTTTCTTTGCCGAGGGCGCAGCCGAGCCAACCCCAAAAACTGGGAGCAACCGGGTCTAAATATGACAAAGTCCCCGAGGTCGCCCTCGGGGACTGTCAAGGAAAGAAACTACTTACCCTGGTTGGCTACTGCCGCAATCTTGGCTTCAGCATCCGGATCCAGGTAGGTTCCGCCTTTCTTTACCGGCTGCAGGTTCTCGTCTAGCTCGTAGTACAAGGGAACCCCGGTAGGAATATTCAAACCAGAAATATCATCGTCACTGATTTGATCAAGATGTTTAACGATGGCGCGCAGAGAGTTACCGTGTGCTGCCACCATCACCGTTTTACCGCTCTTGAGCTCGGGGACGATCGCTTCTTCCCAATAGGGAAGTAGGCGCTCTAGTACCTGCTCTAGACATTCGGTGCGCGGAATCGGCTCCCCGGAGTAGCGAGGATCTTGATCTTGCGAGAACTCTGATCCCAGCTCGATTTCCGGAGGCGGAGTGGAGTAGGAACGACGCCACAACATGAACTGTTCATCGCCATATTCGTCCCGGATAGCTTTCTTGTCTTTGCCCTGCAACGCGCCATAGTGGCGTTCATTCAAACGCCAACTGCGCTTAACCGGAATCCAGTGACGATCGGCCGCATCTAACGACAGATTAGCAGTCATAATCGCCCGGCGTAGCAAAGAAGTGAAAACCACATCCGGCAGAATGTTTTCTTGCTTCATTAGTTCGCCACCGTGGACGGCCTCTTGACGGCCTTGATCGGAGAGTGGAACATCCACCCAACCGGTGAAAAGATTTTTAGCATTCCATTCGCTTTGCCCATGACGGAGCAATATAAGTTTGTAAGTCATATCCTCAGTCTCTCATTCTTTAGGTGAAAATGCCCGGGGTGTAAGTCCCTTTTTTATTTTAAGTGCGTACGGTAGTAGGCGGAGCGTACTTTCGCGGAGATGCGTCCCTTTTCTGATACCTGCATATTCTGTTCCCGCGCCCAAGCCCGGATCTTGGAGGCATCGGAAACCCGGCGGGTATCAGTACCGGCAATCCGGCGTCCTCCTACCCGTCGGCCTGCCTGAATCCACGGGTCCATAATTTCGCGCAACTTGGCGGCATTTTCAGAAGATAAATCAATTTCGTAATCAATACCGTCAAGACCGAACTTAATGGTTTCATCCCCGAGTTCGCCATTCATGTCATCAATAAGAACAATTCTGGTTTTCCTGGCCATTATGTTGCCTTTCCATTTTTAAAAAGTTAATTCTGATTTTTATATTAACGCTATTAAAGAAACATTTCTATATATATTTAAACGCTAACTCAATTAATAATTGGCGGTGGCAATATCGGCAATAAATATCGCTTTCAAGCGCACAAATATTGTGGCTACCTGCAAGTAGTAGGTAAATCCAGTTTATAAAAACCAGAGAAAACCTTACGGTCTTTAAGAAAATAGCTTTTTCGTGACCGATTTAGGCGTCCGCTACCGTTATTAATCTCGCGGCTTTCTTTGCCCGCTCCCGCGCCTGGTCGATATTATTTCCGCGCGCCAATGCCACGCCCATGCGCCTGCCGGGGCGAGAATCAGGTTTACCAAAAAGCCGCAAATCCGCTTCCGGAACTGATAAAGCCTGATCCAAACCCCGATATACCGGACCTTCAGTTTGCAGATTCGCACAAATAACTGCCGAGGCCGCGGGGGTGCGCAGGCGGGTGTCAACCGGCAAACCTAAAATAGCGCGGGCATGGAGTTCAAACTCTGACAGGTAACCAGAAGCCATAGTCACCATCCCGGTGTCGTGAGGACGCGGGGACACTTCGGAAAAGAGAACCTGGTCACCACAAATAAACAGTTCCACCCCGAATAGGCCGCGCCCTCCCAAGGCGGAAGTAACTTTGGCGGCGACAGCTTGCGCCTTTTCTAGCACCGCGCTATCCATCGGGGCTGGCTGCCAAGACTCGTGGTAGTCGCCGTTTACCTGCAGGTGGCCAATTGGTTCGCAAAAACTGGTGATGGTTTCTCCCGTATGGGGATCACGCGAACGCACCGTCAAAAGGGTGATTTCATAGTCGAAATCTACTAGCCCTTCTACGATTACCCTGCCTCGGCTAGCGCCCCGTCCGCCCTCGAGAGCATAATGCCAGGCAGGAGTGATATCTTCTGGGGTTTTCAGCAGGCTCTGCCCCTTGCCTGAAGATGACATCACTGGTTTGACTATGCAGGGTAGACCAATTTTTTCTACCGCTTGGCGCATCTGTTCTTCCCCGGACGCAAACACGTAGCGGGAAGTAGGGATACCTAGTTCTTCTGCGGCGAGGCGACGGATACCTTCCCGATCCATAGTCAGGCGGGTAGCGTGGGCAGTCGGGATTACCGTGACCTGGCGAGAAGCGGCTATTTCTTCCAAAGTGTCGGTAGCGATAGCTTCAATTTCCGGAATAATGAAATGAGGACGCACCTTTTTCACCAGGAAATCGATCTGTTTACCATCGGTCATGTCTAGGACGTAGGAATAGTGCGCCACCTGCTGCGCTGGTGCGTTTTGGTAGCGGTCAGCGGCGTGAACTTCTACCCCCAGGCGCATAAATGCGATTGCCAATTCTTTACCTAATTCTCCGGAACCGAGCAGGAGAACCCGGAGTGAGGATTTTGATAGGGGAGTTCCGAAGGTAGTTGGCGTTAACATAAAAACCCTTTCCTAATAATCAATTCCGCCTGATATATAGGGATTTGAGTACTACTTTACGGGTTCTTTAGTGACGGAAGCAACCAAAATGTAACTTGGGGAAATCCCCTTTGCCCTTGTACAATAAAACGTGCCTTTAAGGCAGGCGCCTGTAGCTCAGTTGGTAGAGCAACGGACTTTTAATCCGTGGGTCCAGGGTTCGATCCCCTGCGGGCGTACTAAATTATTTAAGCCCGGCCTTGTGCCGGGCTTAAATAATTTTGAGTCCCTGGGGTCGAACCCGGGAGGGCTGGCGCGGGAAGGTAGCGAACGCGGGTTGAGCGTTCGCCCGCGCCAGTGGTTTTCGGAGGCTGTGCTCCGAAAACCCTTGCTGGTGCGCAGCACCGCCGATCCCCTGCGGGCGTACAACGAGGAGTCCGAACGGTGAAAAAAGCCTTCGGGCTTTTTTCATTAGTGAGGAGGACGAAGTTGTGTGTAATCCCGGCAGGGATTACCAACACAACGAGGATCCCGCCAGGGATTACTAACACTAAATTGTTGGGTTGCGCCTGTTGGCGCAGCCCATTTTTTATTACAAGCGGGGGTCGAACCCGTGAGGGCTGGCGCGGCAGTGCTCGGTGCGGGGGCTAGGTTTTTCCTCCCGCCCAAGAATTTGGAAAACGTAGCGACGTTTTCCAAATTCTTGGGCGGGAGGAAAAACCTAGCCCCCGCACCTCGGGTTCAAAGTTCGTGAAGGCATGTGCAAACCCCTAAAACCCCTAGTCAAACCAAGAAAAACAGCGATTCTGTACACACAATTTGGGTATTAACCCCGATTCTTCGGCGCGAAGGATCTTTCATCCTCCTGATCAGCTCGTATATAGTGATAAGTCTGGACGCCAAGATGCTCGCGAGGGGAGAGGTACCGCTGGCGCGAGAGTGCCGTAAGGTACGCACTGAGCGTGCAGGGGCGGATTTATGCCGCAGGGTAGGCTTCGGGCACTAAATCCGTGAAAATGCCAGGGCATTTTCCGGATTTCGGGGCGCGAGGCAAAATCCACCCCTGTGCGCGGACGACTACCGGAGGAAAAACTTCTCCCCCCGCGTACCTCCAACTATCAGGCTTTACGGAATACCTCCTCGTAGCTGGTATCTGGCAGGGAATTCAGGTGAGGCGGGTTAGCGACTATGATTGAAGCGATCATGACCCATTGTCGACAAAGGGGAGATCCTTGCGTAATCGTCTTTTAGCCATACTGGCGGTTGCCGGTTTGGTATTAGCTGGTTGTTCCAGCACTAATTCTTCCAGTAATAAATCGGAGCGAGTGCTCACGATCGGGGTGCATGCCACGCCCTCGACTTTAGATCCTTCGCATAACGATGCGGCAGCGATCACCTATGCGCTGCTCTATAACGTGTATGAAACTCTGTTGCGGGTAGACGGTAAAGGCAAGATCGTGCCGTTGCTGGCGAAGAGCTACGAGGTTTCGCCGGATAGGAAGACCTACACGTTTACTTTGAAGGACGCGAAGTTCGCTTCCGGCGCTCCCGTCAATGGGGCGGCAGTCGCGAAAAGCTTTAACTACCTCCTCAACGATAAGACCGTTAGCCCCACGCGCAAGCAAGAGATGGAAGCCCTGAAGGCGGTTAAGGATCTCGGGGGAAACAAAGTCCAGTTTGAGCTTTCCCACCCCTCGAATGCGTGGCTGTATTACATGAGTTCTACCGCTGGGATTATTTACGATCCGCAGGCGCTTGATAAGGGAGACTTAGCTACTAAACCAGCTGGTTCTGGCCCTTACACCTTGAAAGAGTGGCGGCAGGGGGAAGAAATCCAGTTAGCCACTAACCAAAAGTATTGGGGAGATAAACCCAAGGTCAAGGGAGCTACTTTCCGTTATTTCTCTGACCCTAACGCTATGAATACCGCGATGCTGTCTGGCTCGCTCGATATTATTTCTAACTTGGCTGCCCCCCAGGCTATCGATAAATTCACTGGTGATTCCCGGTTTAAGGTGCTAGAGGGACATACTAACGGTGAAGTAGTGATGGGCATGAACCAGCAGCGCGAAGCCCTCAAAGATAAACGAGTGCGCCAAGCTATTAACTATGCCCTTGACCGTAAAGCGGTGCGGGACGCCGTGTGGGCAGGGAAAGGGCTATTGATTGGATCGATGGTACCCCCCACGGATCCCTGGTATGAAGATCTGGCGACTGCCTACCCGGTAGATCGGGAAAAAGCTAAGAAATTACTGGCAGAGGCGGGATATGGAGACGGGCTCACCTTAAAAATGCGGATTCCGACTTTGCCCTATGCTTCGGGTGCTGCCACTCATATCAAGAGTCAGCTGTCCAAAGTGGGGATTACCTTGGAGATTGAGCAGCTAGAGTTCCCGGCGCGTTGGATTGATGAAGTGATGGTCAAATCTAACTACGACCTGACTATTGTTGCCCATATGGAGCCGCGCGATATTTCCCGCTTTACCAACACTGACTATTATTGGCATTACGATTCCGAGCAGTTCCGGGATTTGTATCAAAAAGCGGATCAAGCTTCCCCGGAAGAACAGGTCAAATACATGAAGCAGGCTGCAAAGGTACTATCTGATGATGCCGCTGCCGGGTTCTTGTGGCTATTGCCTAACCTGATTGTTACCAAGGCAGATATTTCCGGTTTGGCCGCGAACGTAACCGGGCTGTCCTTCGATTTGTCATCCATTAGCTACCAAAGCTGAAATGAAAGCGCCAGCAAAAGCCATCCTTAAACGGATTGTGACCCTATTAGTTAGCCTAATAGTGGCCTCTGTGGTGGTGTTTTTGCTGATAAATCTGCTACCTGGTGACGTTACCGGTGTCATTTTGGGGGCGAATGCCGACCCGGAGTCGGTGGCGCAACTTAGGGCAGCCATGGGACTAGATCAGCCCCTAATTCTACGCTATTTTAGCTGGCTATCTGGGATGATTCGCCTAGATCCCGGTACTTCGATTTTCACGGGGCAGGCAATCTCCGAGCAGCTACCCCACCGCCTCGAAGCCACATTTTCATTGGTCTTTGCCGGGATGCTGTTGGCGTTGCTGCTGGCCATTCCCCTGGGAATGGTGGGGGCGCTGTGGCGAAACCGCAAGAGCGGGATCGTGGTTTCCGCCCTCAGCCAGCTGGGAATGGCGGTTCCGGCTTTCTTGGCGGGCATGCTACTAACCATAGTTTTTGCAGTGAAACTGCAAGTTTTACCAGCTAACGGCTATGTTTCTTTTCGAGAAGATCCCCTGGCATGGGCACGCTATCTATGCTTACCGGCGCTTTCGATAGCGATAGTGCAAGGAGCGGTACTAACCCGTTACACTCGCTCGGCTTTTATCGAAGTAATCAAGCAGGATTATTTCCGTACGGCGAGGGCGATTGGCTGGCGTTTTCCGGGGGCTCTACTGCGTCACGGGGTGAGGAACGCATCGTTACAGGTAATCACGGTTCTGGGATTACAACTATCCACCCTGCTGGTAGGGGCGATTGTAGTCGAGCAGGTGTTTGCAATCCCCGGCTTGGGCACCTATCTGATCGCGGCAGTCGGGCAGCGAGATTTAACCGTGGTGCAAGCGGTGGTCATGCTGCTAGTAGCGGCAGTATTGGTGATTAACGCCCTGGTAGATGTGGTCTACCAGTTGCTGGATCCAAGAATTCGCCAGGGGGTGGAACGGTGAAGACCGATCAGAAAATATCGCTACGGCGCCACCCCAGCCTGTGGATGGGAATCGCCCTCGTGAGCCTGATAGTGCTGATGGGAATCGTGTCCTTCCTTTATCTGCCTTTCGATCCTACGGAAGTGAGTGAACAGCGCTTAAGCGCGCCCTCAGCAACCCATATTTTCGGTACTGATGATTTTGGCCGCGACGTATTTTCCAGGATGCTCTCGGGAGCTGGAATCTGTCTATTAGTGGGGATAGTGTCGGTCAGTATTGGAGCCTTGATCGGGGTTCCGCTGGGTGTTTATGCGGCGCAGCGCGGAGGCTGGCCAGCTAAGATTATTGAACGCGGCCTCGATATTCTTTACGCTTTCCCCGCCTTGCTCCTGGCGATTCTGTTGGCGGCGGCGCGCGGATCCGGGTCTACTTGGACCGCCATGGTGGCGATCGGGATCGCCTCGATTCCCGCTTTTGCCCGTAACGTGCGAGCAGCTACCTTGGGGGTAATGTCGCAGGACTATATGGTGGCGGCCAGGGCATCGGGTACCCCCCGGTATCGCTCAACTATCACCCATGTTTTACCCAATATTATGCCGACGATAATCGTGCAGGCCTCGGTGAGTTTCGCCCTCGCTATTTTGGCGGAGGCCGCCCTATCCTATCTGGGGTTAGGGACTCGCCCGGATACTCCCACCTGGGGGTTAATGTTATTTGAAGCCCAAAAATCACTGTTGGTTACCCCGCAGTTGGCGCTGTGGCCGGCGCTGGGGATCGCCCTGACTGTCCTGGGGTTCAACCTATTAGGGGATGGGCTGCGTGAAGTACTGGATCCGCGACTTCGGGAGCGGCAATGAAGGGACTAAAAGTAGATAACCTGCAGGTGTCGTTTCGCGACCGCCAGGCAGTAAAAGGAATCAGTTTTGAAATCCCGCCCGGGGCACGAGTGGGGCTGATTGGAGAATCTGGTTCCGGTAAATCGGTGACCGCCCTATCTCTTATGGGTCTGCTTGATGAGGGAGCGCGAGTTTCCGGTTCGATTTGTCTTGATGGCGAAGAACTCTTATCGCAGACTGATAGACAGTTGGCACAGTTGCGGGGCGAGAAAATCGGGATGATTTTTCAAGAACCAATGACCGCCCTCGATCCCACGATGCGGGTTGGTAAACAGGTGGCCGAGGTTTTAGCGCTACATCAACACGGCAAACGGGGAAAACGCAAGGAAGTAATAAAAATGCTTCAGAGGGTGGGTCTGCCCGATCCGGAGCAAAGTGCTAATGCTTTCCCTCATCAGCTGTCTGGAGGACAGCGCCAACGAGTCATGATGGCGATGGCGCTGATTAATGCCCCCCAGCTGTTGATTTGCGATGAACCCACCACTGCTTTGGACGTGACTGTGCAGGCGAAAGTACTGCGGCTTTTAGATAAAGAACTATCTGGTAGCGCTGCGTCCTGTCTGTTTATTAGCCACGATTTAGCAGTGGTTAACCAGATATGTGACTATCTGCTGGTGATGCATCAGGGGCAAATCGTAGAACGCGGCCCCCTGCGGCAACTGCTTGAACAACCTAAACACCCCTATACTCGCGGCCTACTGGCAACCGCCGATATCGCGGCAGTAAAACCGGGGGAGCGTCTGCCGATCCTGAGCGATTTCTTTAGGGGGAGCGATGAGTGAGCAACCGATTTTCCTTGCCCAAGATTTAGTGAAAATCTATCCGCGCTCTAATGGCCAGGTAAACGCGGTAGCAGGAGTGAACCTGGAAATTAATGCCGGCGAACGGCTGGGAATCGTGGGGGAATCTGGATCCGGAAAATCTACCCTCGTGCGGATGCTATGCGCTCTTTCCCGTCCTACCAGCGGGCAAATCTGGTTCGCGGGGCAAAAGATTACGGGATTAAAAGAAAAGCAGTTAGGAAATTTGCGTTCGCGGGTACAGATCGTGTTTCAAGACCCGCTCAGTTCCCTAGATCCCCGGATGCGGGTAGGAACAATTATTACCGAACCCTTGCGTTCTCCCTGGGTGCGCGGACGGGAAGGGGTGCCTACCGATACCTCGGCGCGTTTAGAAGAAGTGCTGACCGAAGTCGGTTTAAACAGCGAGGACGCCCTCAAATATCCTCACCAATTTTCAGGAGGACAGCGTCAAAGGATTGCTTTGGCGCGCGCCCTTGTGGCTCGTCCTGAGGTGCTAATAGCTGATGAAGCGGTCTCGGCACTAGACGTTTCGGTAAGAGCACAGGTACTGAACCTGATCATGCAGATCGCCCAGCGAGATAACTTGACTTTGCTGTTTGTCAGTCACGATCTGGCGGTGGTGCGCCACCTATGTCAGCGGGTAGTGGTCATGCGCGCAGGAAAAATCGTGGAAGCCGGCTCCGTTGAGCGGGTATTTTCGGATCCGCAACAAGATTACACTCGTGAACTGATCGCGGCTGCCCCCCGCTTACCCTTAAAGCGCCCCCTGGGCAGCGCTGAAAATCTATAGCTAAAATCCTGATCTAGCGCCAGAATCGGCGCGTTATCCCCAGTTTTGATCACTTTGGTGCTATTCGGGATGTGAAACCATATAATGGGAGACTGAACAAATGATTCAGCCCGGCAATTACTGGCTGAATTTTGCAGATTCCGCGCCATAAACCATGGTCAAGAAGATAAAGGGGCAGCGCATGAAGTTCGTAGTCGAGCGCGACGTTTTCGAGGACGCGATCAGTTGGACCGCCCGCACTTTGCCGGCACGTCCAGCAGTGGCAGTACTAGGTGGGGTGTGGATGAGCGCCAAGGCCGGTATCGTAACTCTCTCCAGCTTCGACTATGAAGTTTCTTCCCGGAACCAATTTGAGGCCGACATCGAATCGGAGGGCGAGGTTCTGGTTTCTGGAAAGATGGTGGCGAACATTTGTAAGCAACTCCCCAAGAAACCAGTAACTGTCGAGATGGAGGGGGGCAAAGTGATTATTTCTTGCGGCGCCTCCAGTTTCCAGCTGGCAGTAATGCCCCTCGATGACTATCCGGCACTGCCCCAAGTCCCCGAAGCGGTCGGAGAAGTAGACTCGGGCGAGTTTGCCCGGGCGGTTGCGCAAGTATCCCGCGCGGCCTCCTCTGATGAGGCTTTGCCCCTATTGGCAACTGTTCGGATGGAGCTATCAGATTCCCACCTGAACTTGATGGCTACTGACCGGTACCGCCTGGCAGTACGGCAAATGGATTGGCAACCGAAACAAACCGATTTTTCTGCCGATGCCCTGGTGAAGTCGCGGATCCTTTCCGAAATGGCCAAAGCGCTGTCTGGTTCCGGCGAGATTCACCTAGGTCTGGAGAATTCTTCCGAAGGGGGAGCGATTATTGCTCTCGAGGCCGGAGGACGCAAGATTACCTCTCAGCTAACGGAAGGTGATTATCCCCCGGTGACCAGTCTCTTCCCTAAAGAAGCGCCAATTAAAGCGGTTATTCGCCGCGAGGAATTAGAACAGGCCATCAAGCGCGTTTCTTTGGTTACCGATCGCAGCGCCCAGATCCGCATGAATTTTGCGGACGGTAATCTCACTTTAGAGGCTGGCCAGGGTAATGACGCACAGGCTCATGAAGAAATGACCTGCACCTTTATTGCTGATGAACCGATGATGATCGTCTTTGACTCCCAGTATTTATTGGATGGTTTAGGAGCCTTGGATTCCGACTATGTGCGCATGTCCTTTACCCATCCCACCAAACCGGCGGTAATCACCGGGCAGGAAGAAATAGATGGCGATGACTCCCAAGATTTCCGCTACCTGCTGATGCCGATTCGCTATTCATCCTAAAGGACAGGGCAGAGCGCACCCCCGGCTATGTATATTTCTCGTATTGCTCTTGATGATTACCGTAGTTTTCATCAGTGTATGGTGGAGTTATCGCCGGGGGTAAATATCCTGGTTGGTCCGAATGGGCAAGGTAAAACCAATTTTGTAGAGGCGATTGGATATTTAACTAACTTCCATTCCCATCGCGCTAGCGCCGATAGTGCCCTGGTTCGGTTTGCCCCCCAGTCGGCGGCGTTGGCGCAGCGCGAAAGCCCAGAACCTGCGGCCGGTAAAGAGGAAGATTTAGAAGTCCCGGAGACTGCGGTGGGTGATACCGTTGATACTGGCACTTCCGCGGCAGCAGTTATTCGGGTGAAAGCTCATTTGCAAGAACGAGAAGTATTGCTTGACCTGGAGATCGGATCTGGGAGGGCGAATCGGGCGCGCCTAGCCCGCAGCCCGGTTCCTATAAAACAGGTGCGCGGCCTGGTGGCTACCACTATGTTCGCACCGGAAGATTTAGATATTTTGCAGGGTGACCCCGCAGCTAGGCGCCGTTTTCTAGATGATTTGCTGGTGCAATTATGGCCGGTAGAGGCCGGTACTATCACTCAGCATCAAAAGATTTTGCGCCAGCGCGGAGCCTTGTTAAAACAAGCGGCGAAAAAGAAGCGTCGTGGGGCAGACCTTTCGTTAGAACTGTCCACGCTTGATGTTTGGAATAACCAATTATCCCAGGTGGGAGCGCGTCTTATCGCAGGCAGAGTTCGGGCTTTGCAGGCGCTTGCCCCCTATGCGGCGCAGGCCTACTTGCTGGTGCTCGGGGAAGATCATTTAGCGAATTCCTCGCAAACTTTGGGACTGTCTTACCTGCCGTCTTTTAATCCGCCCGCTGATCTGGCAGATCCTCAGGCGGTAGCCAGTGCCTTACAGGAGACTTTCGCGGCTCGGCGCCAAGAAGAACTTACTCGCGGAGTAAATTTGGCAGGTGCGCACCGTGACGATATGGCGGTGATGCTGGATGCCCTCCCGGTAAAAGGGTTTGCTTCCCACGGGGAAACCTGGAGCGCTGCCCTGGCTTTACGTCTGGGACAGTTCGAGCTGTTAAGGCAGGTGGGGGAAACTCCGATTTTGATTCTGGATGACGTATTCGCGGAGCTAGACCCCTCTCGGCGCGCTGCCCTCCTAGATTTTATGGATCGCGCTGATCAGGTACTAATTACCGCTACCAACCGCAAGGACTTGCCTGCCGAAATCAAAGGACAATTCTTTGATGTCTTACGCGGAGCGCAGGGAACCCAGATTCAACCTGCCAGCCGGCCTGAGCAGGAGGGCGCTAATGCGGCCTCGGAAAATGACTGGGGGGATGCTTTGTGAGTGAGCAGCCTCAGGAAACCCCCACCTACACCCAACGCATGCTGCGGGCTGCCCAAGAGCATGCCTTTTCGCAGGGTTTGATCCGCATGTCTGCCAGCGAGCTGCGGCGCTTTCGGGGAAGACGAAACTGGGATGGGCTCGCTACCTCCCCTATGGCCGAGGACGCATCCGCCACCGAGTTTGGGGAGATTTCTTTAGGAAGAGTTAAAGCTATCAATGACAGCTACGCCCGCCAGCAGGTTCCGGGATTAGCGCAATTGCAGCCCTCTCCCGGACTTGCGGGAGCAGGAAATGGTGGCAGATGGTCACGCCGAGAACCACGCAGCTTAGGTACGGTTTGGAAAACTTATGTGCGAAATTTTGGGCTCGGGAAGCTACTTGATGAAGGCAAACTAAAAGCCGATTGGGAACAAATCGTTGGCCCTCAGGTAGCCCAACACGCCCAGATTGAATCTATTAAAGATGGAGACGTGATTTTGCGTTGCGACTCTACCCGTTGGGCCAGCGAGCTACGCAATCTGACTCCCCAATTAATGGGGCTGATCGAAGATCATGCGGGGGCAGTAGTGATCAAACGGTTGATTGTGCTAGGTCCGAAGGCGCCCTCGTGGAAATATGGGCCGCGTTCGGTAAAAGGGCGCGGTCCGCGCGATACCTATGGTTGATTTAGGTCCGCCTCCCGGAAGTGTTACCGACAGGTGGCAGGTAGGATCCGCAGCGAGCGGGGGAAACCCCTACACCTTGGCCGGAACTGATTACGAACGCTACCGTCCCACCTATCCGCCACTCGCGGTAGACACGGTGCTTTCTGGGCTACAAAACCCGACAATACTTGACGTTGGGGCTGGTAGCGGTAAATTTACGCGGACGTTAGCTGCGCGGGGAGTAAC
This sequence comes from Varibaculum sp. GTC20041, assembly GCF_055387755.1. Taxonomy (NCBI): domain Bacteria; kingdom Bacillati; phylum Actinomycetota; class Actinomycetes; order Actinomycetales; family Actinomycetaceae; genus Varibaculum; species Varibaculum sp. GTC20041. The sequence goes on along the minus strand of NZ_AP041144.1, from coordinate 2,211,977 downwards.
GGTTAGCGCTCTAGAGCCCGCGGCAGCTATGCGGGAAATGTTCCGCGAATCCCTCCCCCAAATCCCGCTATATGCGGGCAAAGCCGAGGACGTGGCCGAATTATTTGCGCCCGAAACCTTCGATGCGTTGTGCTTTGCACAATGTTGGCACTGGGTTGAGAAGGAGGCAGCCTGCACGGCCGCAGCTAAAGTACTTAAACCCGGCGGGCGGCTAGTTATTATCTATAACCAAATGAATGTGTCTTTTCCCTGGGTAAAGCGACTTTCTAGGGTGATGCGTTCGGGGGATGTGCATCATCCTGACCGGATACCTCCATTGGGGAAGGGGTTCGAAAAACCGCAGTTACAGCTGTTCCAATGGGGGATGTCGCTGCCGGTAGCTGCCCTGTTCACCTTGGCGAAAACCCGGTCATCCTATCTGCGAGCCAGCATAAACGGAAAGCGGCATCTGCAGGCTAATCTGCGTTCTTATTTATTTGATGACTTGGCATTAACCCCTTCGCAAACCGTAACTTTGCCTTATTACACCCTGGTGTGGGTTGCCCCGGTGGCTAATTAGATATCTGCCTTATTGCAGGTAGAGGCGGTTCAGCTGCTTAGTTTCGAGGACCTGAAACAATGTTCACCAAAAATTAACGCTGGCTTCAGAGAGGCGTTAACTTCTTGCTTTACGTTGCAAGTGTCAATGAAAGATCAAGAAGAATTGAAGGAAAGATATGCGTAAGAGCATTAAATCTTTAGCTGTAATAGCTGGTTTAGCCCTTTCAGCAACTAGCTTGGCCGCCTGTGGCTCTGATAACGCCACGGGGACAGCTGAAAACACCCAGAAAGTAGAGAGCACCGATATTTCTGGCAAGCTGGCAGGTGCGGGCGCGTCCTCCCAAAAAAGTGCAGTTGAAGCCTGGAAAGCCGGGTTTGCGGATGTAGCTAAAAATGTGGAAGTAACCTATGACCCGACTGGTTCCGGAGCGGGGGTTACTACCTTCCTACAGGGAGGCGTAGCCTTCGCGGGCACTGACGAGGCGCTTTCCAGCGAAGAGGTCGATAAATCCGCTGCGGTTTGTAAAGACTCCAAGGCGATTAACCTGCCGGTTTATGTATCTCCAGTGGTTGTTGCTTTCAACCTGGAGGGAATCAAGACGCTGAACATGAAACCGGAAACTATCGCCAAGATTTTCCGGGGAGAAATCACCAAGTGGAATGATCCGGCCATCGCCGCAGATAATGCGGATGCGAAACTTCCTGACTCCAAGATCGTGGCGATTCACCGCGCTGACCAATCAGGTACCACCGAGAACTTTACCGATTACCTGCACGCGGCAGCTCCTAGCGCTTGGCCGGATGATCCTTCCAAGGATTGGCCGGTAGCAGGGGGCGAATCTGGAGATAAAACTGCTGGAGTAGTTGATAACCTGAAGAAAACTGAAGGCGCGATCGGTTATATCGATGCCTCGCAAGCCGGTGACTTTGGAACTGCCGCGCTCCAGGCCGGAGACGGTTTCGTGGAATACTCTGCCGAAGCAGCTGCCAAGATCGTTGAAAGTGCTGAAGTTGAGGAAGGGCGGGAAAAGAACGACCTGGCTTTGAACCTCAACCGGACCCCAGATGATCCCGAAGCCTACCCGCTGGTACTGGTTTCCTACTACGCGGTTTGCCCGCAGTACAAGGATGCCAACACCGCCAAAATGGTGAAAGCCTGGGTTAACTATGTGGTATCCGCTGAGGGACAGCAAAAAGCTGCCGAGGCAGCTGGGTCTGCTCCGCTAGGCGAAGAAATCACCAAGAAGATCACTACCGCTCTCGACGCAATCAAGTAAACCCCCAAGTCTGGGCAATGGTGGCCAGGGGTACCGGAGACATATCGGTACCCCTGGCCTTAACCACCTGGAGGAAACGTGAGTACAAAAACCCTCCCCGAAACACAAGAATCGAAACAAGCTCCCTCCCGAAAGGGAATTTTCAACTGGGATGGACTGTTCTATCTAGCTACTAAAGGTTCAGCGGTAGTCATTGCCGCCGTCCTAGCCCTGGTAGCGATGTTCCTAACGCTGCAAGCCTGGCCAGCAATCTCTAATCCGGATCTGCGTCTGCGGATGCGCGGACGTACCGAAATGGTTAGCATCTGGGAGTACGTAGCGCCTCAGCTATTTGGAACCGTGCTGGCAGCGGCAGTTGCCCTAGCGATTGCGATGCCGCTTTCTATGGCACTGGCAGTATTTATTAACTTCTATGCTCCTAAGAAAATCTCGGCAATAATCGCCGGATTGGTTGACGTAATGGTAGCGATCCCTTCGGTCGTTTACGGCCTGTGGGGCGGACTGGTGTTACTACCAATCTTGCAGCCGATTATGGAGTTTCTCGCCACCTATTTCGGCTGGTTCCCGTTGTTTTCTGGACCGGTTTCTCCGATTGGACGAGTAATTTTTTCCGCCTCAGTAGTGTTGGCGATTATGGTGATTCCGATTATCACCGCGCTGTGCCGAGAAGTATATGCGCGCGCCCCCGCCCTAGAGATGGAGGCAGCTTTAGCGCTGGGAGCTACCAAGTGGGAAATGATAAAAACCGTGGTCTTACCGTTCGGACGTTCCGGTACAGTCTCAGCGGCGATGATCGGACTCGGCCGGGCTCTAGGAGAAACTATGGCAGTGGCGATGGTACTTTCTCCCGGTGCCTCCTACGTATGGTCGCTGTTTCGGGCGGGAGCGCACTCTACGATTGCCTCCAATATCGCCCTGCAGTTCCCGGAGGCCGATTCCAATATGGCGGCAGCGCTAATCTTCACCGGTCTAGTGCTGTTCGTACTGACATTACTGGTCAATTCGGGTGCACGTTGGTTGGTGGCCCGTAAAGAAAGTGCGGGGAAATAAATGAGGGAAGAAAATCAGAATCAGGGCGACCTGAAGCTAAAGCAAGAATCTATAGGCATCGGCAAAGATGCCGCCAGCACCGGAGCAGTTAGCCGAGGTAAAAACGAAAAGCTTGCGGCTTTATCTTCCTCGGATAATACCTCTGCCCTGCAGGCAGTAATCCTAGAGCGAAAGCTGAAGTATCAGGAAAAACCAGAAAACCCAGAGTCAAAAACGAAGGTACAGCCTGCCCGGCTGGGCGGTGATAAAGCGCTGAGTTTTCGCCGCCGGTTCACCAATACCGCGATCGGGGCTTCTATGTGGCTGTGCGGCCTGCTAGTGCTCGCGATTTTGGTTTCGATCGGATATGAACTGATCAGCCGGGGCATTGGGATTATTTCCCCCTACTTCCTGAGCGTGTCGATGAAAGGTGTGTACGGGGGGATGCAGGCTGGCGGGATTTATCACGCGATGGTGGGCACCTTGCTGATTACCCTGGTAGCAGCGGTTATTTCTGTTCCCCTGGGGTTGCTGGTAGCCATCTACCTGACCGAATATGCGGGTAACACCAAGTTCGCCAAGCTCACTACCACCCTGGTAGATGTGATGACCGGTATTCCGTCGATTGTTGCCGGCCTGTTCGCGGCGGCGCTATTCACCATAGTGATTGGCCCAGCCTACCGCTCCGGTCTGATGGGGGCAGTTGCCCTCTCGGTACTAATGATTCCCCTGGTAGTGCGCTCATCTGCCGAAATGTTACGACTGGTACCTAATGATTTGCGGGAAGCATCCTACGCCTTGGGGGTTCCTAAATGGCGCACCGTAGTCTCGATTGTGCTACGTACCTCGGCGGCAGGTTTGGTGACCTCAGTGGTGGTAGCGATCGCCCGTATTGTGGGGGAGACGGCTCCTTTGCTGATTACTGCGGGAATGTTTGACGCCATCAATAGCAATGTGTTTTCCGGTCGCATGGAAACTCTGCCGGTCTATATCTATCAGCAGTACACCTCCACGGTTTCGTGTGCTGCCCACGCGGTGAACTGTAACCCCACTATCAATGTGGATCGCGCCTGGGGTGCGGCCTTGGTGCTGGTATTCGCGGTATTGGTTTTGAATCTGGGAGCCAGGTTCGTAGCCAAAAAACTCTCGATCGGTAAATAGTTAACTCGCCCTCGCCTGGGGCAGGGCTGCAAGAAGCAAAAGCAGATAGGAAAAGAAAATGGCAATCTGTTTAGAGACTAAACATTTAGACGTTTACTACGGAGATTTCAAAGCCGTAGAGGACGTAAATATGACGATAGAAACCCAAACGGTAACTTCCCTGATTGGGCCGTCTGGGTGTGGTAAATCCACGGTGCTGCGCACTTTGAACCGGATGCATGAAGTCACTCCCGGAGGACGCATCGAAGGGGAAGTGCTGCTGAACGGGGACAACCTCTACGGCAAAGATGTCGACCCGGTGGAGGTACGGCGGATGATCGGGATGGTGTTCCAGCGCCCAAACCCCTTCCCCACCATGTCGATTAAGAACAATGTGCTCGCCGGCTTGCATCTAAATCGGGTGAAAATCAGCAAATCCGAGGGCGAGGCGATCGTAGAAGAATCCCTTAAGGGTGCAAACCTGTGGGAGGAAGTTAAGGATCGGCTAGATAAACCGGGGGCTTCCCTCTCAGGTGGCCAGCAGCAACGCCTGTGTATCGCGCGGGCGATTGCGGTTAAACCCGAGGTGCTTTTGATGGATGAGCCTTGCTCGGCGCTGGATCCCATCTCCACCTTGGCGATTGAGGATTTGATTGCCCAGTTGAAAGAGACCTACACGATTGTGATTGTTACTCACAATATGCAGCAGGCAGCCCGGATCTCGGATCAGACCGCGTTCTTTAATATCGCCGGGCCGCGCAAACCTGGAAAACTGGTCGAAATCGGACCGACCGAATCCGTTTTCCTCACCCCCCATGAAAAGGTGACCGAAAACTATATTGCGGGGCGTTTTGGTTAGGGAATAGTAGTGGGTTTTAGCGGGCGCCAGCAGACGGCTGCAAACAAGGGCGCGGGTAGTGGCACAGAACAGGAAGATGTCTTTTACCTGCTGGAGGTAGAATACTTGTTACCCACGGTAAACGTTTGGTTAACGCAGTCTGCACAATTAGTCTCTCAGATATTGCCCCCTTAATATATGAATTATGGAAAGCCAAAGTGAGCAGCAGCATTGGGATGGCTCTGGCTGGAGAGTTGAAGATCTCTCTACGATCCTTGACGCCCTCCCGGAAGCCTCGGTGGTACTTAATCCCGATAATTCGTTTGCCTATAGCTCACAATTGGCGCGTATAATTCCTCTTTTCCACAATGGGAAAATCGAATATGATCAGCTGCTAGAGCAGATTGATAAGGCTCGTGCTACAGGACGAATCGTAGAAAAAGAATACGATCTGGTGCATCCAGATGCCGCCGTTCCCTGGTCAGTTAGAGTGCGGGTGGCTCCCATATCTTTGCGGCACACCCTGGTGTTACTAGAGGATCGCACCCGCGTCCTCCAAGCTGATGCTACCCGGCGCGAATTCGTAGTTAACGCTTCCCATGAACTAAAAACCCCGGTGGGAGCGATTTCCTTGCTGGCGGAAACGATCCACGACAATGCCGATGATGTGCAGGCAGTGGAAACTTTTTCAACTCAGCTAGTTAAAGAATCGCGTCGACTCACCAAACTGGTGTACGAAATTATTTCCTTAGCGCGCTTGCAAGATGGGCGTTTGCCCTCTAAACCGCGTTCCATGATGGTAATCGAAGCTATTAACGATGCTCTCGACCAGGTGACTACCGCCGCGGAAGACGCAAATATTACAGTGAATACCCATTTCCCGCAGGGAGAAGATATTTTGGTCTATGCCGATTTGGAACTGCTGACTTCCGCCCTGCAAAACCTGTTGGAAAACGCGATTCGATATTCCGATTCCGGAGGTCAGGTAGATATCACCTTACGAGAAAACGACAATGTGGTTATCGAAGTTGCTGATAATGGGATCGGGATTTCTGAGGAAGACCAAAAACGAATTTTTGAACGCTTTTACCGGGTAGATCCCGCTCGTTCTCGTTCTACTGGCGGAACTGGGCTGGGGCTGTCAATCGTAAAACATGTGGTTTCGGATCTTAATGGCTCCATCCACGTGAACTCTAAACCAGGCGAGGGCGCTACTTTCACCATAACTTTGCCACGCCACTTCCCACAGACTACGCAAACTGATCAAATAGCTCTGACAAAGGAATAGAAATGACCACCATATTAGTAGTGGAGGACGAGGAAGCCTACCGCAAACCTCTCGAGTATTCCCTCAAACGGGAAGGTTACGAAGTTATTGGGGTGGAAGACGGTGATCAGGCGCTTTCAGCGGTGAAAGGCAACAGTATAGATCTAATTTTGCTAGATTTGATGCTCCCGGGAATCCCCGGTACGGAAGTTTGCCGCCAGGTACGCGAGAACTACGACACCCCCATCATTATGGTTACCGCGAAAGATGATGTGGTCGATGTGGTTATCGGTTTGGAGCTGGGCGCGGACGACTATGTAACTAAGCCCTATCGATTCCGCGAACTTTTGGCTCGAATTACTGCGGTACTGCGCCGTACCCAAGAGCTACCGGAACTAGGCAACGTTTTAGAGGTCGGCCCGGTAACCATGGATGTTGACCGCCACGAAGTGCGGGTACATGGCGAACTTAAAGAGCTACCGCTACGCGAGTTTGAACTGCTGGAATATTTCTTACGCAACCCCGAACGGGTACTTACTCGCGGGCAGGTTATGGATCGGGTGTGGGGCGAAAACTGGTTCGGTGACCCCAAGACCCTAGACGTACATGTTAAACGACTGCGTTCTAAGATTGAGGACGACCCGCACTCACCGAAGATTATCGTGACGGTGCGCGGGCTCGGCTACCGGATCATGGATCCGAAATAGTACCTATTTAGTTTTGGAACTTTGCGATTTGTTCTGCGAGTTTCCCCCGCTTTTTCCAATCGTTATCCGCGTTTTCCCCAAGCGGTACCCCGGTATTTTTCTACAATGCCGGACTAATGCTCATCCCTGTCCGTCTCCCTTGCCCGCCCTCGGAAAAAATTTGCGCCTGACGCACCGAAAGTAAAAAAGTGACTTTCCCCCGAAAAGTGGGGTGAGGCCGTAAAATGTGGGTTCTTGAGGCTTTCACGGTAGAATAGAGCTAGTGAGCGCCGGATTTTCGGCGTGAATGCCCTGGGGCAGACGGTGCCCAACGGCTGGAAATATCCGGCTCGGGGCCAGCGAACTAGATCAAGGAGATCCAGCAGGTGGCTGATCTGGGTGACCAACAAGTCCAGCACGAATACGGCGCGGACGACATCACAGTTTTAGAGGGGCTAGAGGCAGTACGTAAGCGTCCCGGCATGTATATCGGTTCAACCGGGGAGCGCGGTCTGCACCACTTGGTATACGAGGTAGTCGATAACTCGGTTGATGAAGCCTTGGCCGGCTATTGTGACCATATTGAGGTCGCCCTTCAGGCCGATGGCGGGGTGCGGGTTAGTGATAACGGCCGCGGAATCCCGGTAGATATGCATCCCACCGAAAAACGCCCCACGGTCGAAGTGGTAATGACTATTCTGCACGCGGGCGGCAAGTTCGGTTCGGGCGGTTACGCAGTCTCCGGCGGTCTGCACGGGGTTGGCGTATCAGTAGTAAACGCGCTTTCAACCCGGATGGATACCGTGGTGAAACGGCAAGGCTACGCCTGGCGGCAGTCTTTCGGTAACGGGGGGCATCCTCTCACCGAATTACAACGCGGCGAAGAAACCGAAGAAACCGGCACGCAACAAACTTTCTACCCAGACCCGGAAATCTTTGAGACCACTACTTTTAGTTTCGAGATTTTGCGGCAACGCTTCCAGCAGATGGCCTTCCTGAACAAGGGGCTACGCATCACCCTAACCGATGAACGTCCAGAGGCTACCGATGCCGGTGATCTGGTTACTGGCGATGTGCAAGGCACCGCTGATGATCCGGTTCCCGGTTTCCGCCAAGTTTCGTTTATGTACGAGAATGGTCTGCGCGACTATGTAGAGTTCATCAACCACTCCAAGAAATCTGAGGTTATCAACCCTGACATCATTGATTTTGAGTCGGTTAATGAAGACGCCTCGATCAGTCTAGAAATCGCCTTGCAATGGACCACCGCTTATTCCGAGTCTGTGCATACTTACGCGAACACGATTAACACCACCGAGGGCGGTACCCACGAGGAAGGTTTCCGCTCTGCTCTCACCAGCTTGATGAATAAATATGCTCGCGATAAAGGCATCCTCAAAGACAAAGATCAAAACCTAACCGGTGATGATATTCGCGAAGGTTTAACCGCTGTAATCTCGGTGAAACTAACCGAGCCCCAGTTCGAGGGGCAGACGAAAACCAAACTGGGAAACACTGAGGCACGTACTTTCGTCCAGCAGCAGGTTTATTCCAAACTGGGTGACTGGTTAGACGCCCATCCCATGGATGCGAAAGCGATTCTGGTTAAGGCACAGCAGGCGGCCACCGCGCGGGTAGCAGCGCGTAAAGCCCGGGAAGCTACCCGGCGCAAATCCGCCCTCGAATCCGTCTCAATGCCCGGTAAGCTGCGGGATTGTTCTTCTCGCGATGCCTCCCAATGCGAAATCTACATTGTAGAGGGCGACTCGGCAGGTGGTTCGGCCGTGCAGGGGCGCGACCCGGCTCACCAGGCCATTTTGCCGATCCGCGGCAAAATCCTAAACGTAGAAAAAGCGCGGCTAGATCGCGCCCTCTCCAGTCAAGAAATTCAGTCTTTGATTACTGCTTTCGGTACCGGTATTGGGGAAGACTTCGATATCTCCAAGCTGCGCTATAACGCCATTGTGATTATGGCGGACGCCGATGTGGACGGCCAGCATATCGCTACTTTGCTGCTGACTTTGCTGTTCCGCTATATGCGTCCCTTGATTGAAAAAGGGCACGTATTTATCGCTTGCCCTCCGCTTTACCGCTTGAAATGGTCAAATGCTCCCCACCAGTTTGTGTTCTCGGATCGCCAACGCGACGATTATTTAGAGGACGGCAAAGCTGATGGTAAACGCCTTCCGAAAGAGGGCGGGGTGCAGCGTTATAAGGGACTCGGGGAAATGAATCCCCAGGAACTGTGGGAAACCACTATGAACCCCGAAGACCGGATGCTTAAACAGGTGACCTTATCCGAGGCGGCCAGCGCTGATGAAGTTTTCTCGATGCTAATGGGTGAGGACGTCGAGTCGCGGCGAGCTTTCATTCAACGCAATGCCACTGACGTACGATTCTTGGATATTTAAGGGACAGGCAAAACATGAGCGATATAGACAACCAGGATCAAAACCAGCAAGCAGACTCCCCCGAAAAGGCTCAGCACACCGGCGCAGCTTTCGGGGGTGGGGACAGCATTTCCTCAGACGCCCTCGAAAATAATAATTCCGGTCTCTTCCAGGCTAAAGGTCATATTAACCAGGTTGACCTAGAAACCGAGATGCAGCGCTCCTACCTGGATTATGCAATGAGCGTGATCGTAGGGCGCGCCCTGCCCGAGGTGCGGGATGGTTTGAAGCCGGTACACCGGCGGATTCTGTATGCCATGTATGACGGTGGCTACCGTCCCAACGCTGGGTTTTCGAAATGTATGCGCGTAGTCGGTGACGTGATGGGGCATTTCCACCCTCACGGTGACGTCGCAGTTTATGATGCTTTGGCGCGTCTAGTGCAGCCTTGGTCGATGCGTTACCCGATGGTGGCTGGTCAAGGTAACTTTGGTTCCCCAGGGAACTTAGGGCCGGCAGCTCCGCGTTATACGGAATGTAAAATGGCGCCTTTGTCGATGGAAATGGTGCGCGACATCGATGAAGACACTGTCGATTTCATGGACAACTATGATGGGCGCACGCAAGAACCCACGGTTTTGCCTTCCCGCCTGCCCTACCTGCTGCTTAACGGGTCAGAGGGAATCGCAGTGGGGATGGCTACCCGGATTCCGCCCCACAATATGCGGGAAGTCGCTGACGGGGTGCAATGGGCCTTAGCGCATCCCGAGGCTTCGCGTGAAGAGTTAATGGAAGCCCTGATTGAGCGGATTAAAGGCCCGGATTTCCCCACGGGCGCCACTATTTTGGGACGGAAAGGGATTGAACAGGCATACCGTACCGGTCGCGGCTCTATCGTACAGCGAGCAATCGTAAACGTAGAGGAAATCAATTCCCGGGTTTGCCTGGTAGTTACCGAACTTCCCTACCAGGTCAATCCGGACAATCTGGCTGCAAAAATCGCCGGACTGGTGAAAGATGGGCAGATCGAGGGCATCGCAGATATTCGCGATGAATCCTCGGATCGTTCCGGACAGCGCCTGGTGATTGTGCTCAAGCGGGACGCGGTTCCCAAGGTGGTTTTGAACAACCTCTATAAGCGTACCCAGTTGCAGGATTCCTTCCCCGCCAATATGTTGGCGCTGGTAGATGGGGTTCCGCGGACGCTTTCTATCGATGGGTTTATCTCTAACTGGATTAATCACCAGCTAGAAGTAATCGTGCGCCGCACCAATTTCCGCCTCAAGCGCGCGCAGGATCGCCTCCATATTTTGCAAGGCTACCTGATGGCGCTGGACGCGCTGGATGCGGTGATTGCTACTATTCGCCAATCACCAACAGTTGATGAGGCGCGCAGCGCCCTGATGGAACTGCTCGGGGTAGATGAAGTCCAAGCGGATGCCATTTTGGCTTTGCAGCTGCGCCGCCTGGCCGCCCTCGAACGGCAAAAGATTCTCGATGAACACACCGAGTTGGAGGCACGGGTAAAGGATCTACAAGATATCTTGGCTCGTCCGGAACGGCAGCGGGGCATTATTTCCACCGAGCTGGGCGAGATTGTCGATAAATACGGCGATGAGCGGCGCACCAAGATAATGCCGTTCGCCGGGGAAATGTCGATGGAAGACCTGATTGAAGAACAAGACGTGGTGGTCACCATTACCCATTCCGGGTATGTCAAACGCACCCGCCTGGATCAATACCGCAGCCAAAAACGTGGCGGCAAGGGCATTAAGGGAGCGCAGCTGCGCGAAGATGACGTGGTGGATCACTTCTTTACCACCACCACTCATCACTGGTTGGCGTTCTTTACCAATAAGGGCCGGGTTTATCGGGCGAAAGCCTATGAACTACCCGAGGGAGGACGCGACTCTAAGGGGCAGCACGTAGCTAACCTTTTAGCGTTCCAGCCGGAAGAAAAAATCGCGCAGGTTCTGACGTTCAGCTCCTATGACGAGGCCGAGTATTTGGCGCTGGCTACCCGTTCAGGGCTAGTGAAAAAGACCCGGTTTACCGAATATGATTCCAACCGTACCGGGGGTTTGATTGCGATTAACCTGCGGGAAATGGAAGATGGTGCCCCTGACGAGGTGGTTTCTGCCGAACTGGTTAACGGTGACGATGAGCTATTGCTGGTTTCGCACCGGGGACAATCCCTGCGGTTCCTAGCTAGTGATGAAGCTTTGCGTCCTACTGGGCGCGCCACCTCCGGGGTGCGGGGAATGAAGTTCCGCGAAGGGGATCACCTGTTGGCGATGACAGTTATTCGCCCCGATAGTGACCTTTTGGTGGTGACCGAGGGTGGATACGCGAAACGCACTTCGGTAGAGGAATACCGGGTACAAGGTCGCGGCGGCCTCGGGATCAAGGTAGCGAACCTGGTGGCTGAGCGGGGCGGCCTAGTGGGCGCCTTGATTGTTAATGACGATGATGAAGTCATGGTGATTATGCATTCTGGTAAGGTGCAGCGCTCTCGCGTGGATGAGGTTCCTCGCACGGGACGTAACACCCAGGGAGTGATTTTCACTCGTCCGGCACCCGGGGATGCGGTTTTGGCTGTGGCGTTAAATAATGAGAAATCAGATGAAGATGATTCGTCGGAGGCTACGGATGAGGATCTCGATCAAGAAGTGGCCGCGTTAGAAACCGAAACAACTGAGCTTTAGTGAGAGGCTGACCAATGACAACTGATGGCAAAGATCAAGATAAGGCTCGCTCAGAGCAAAGCGTTGATGATGTTTCGCGGGAGAGCGAAGCCTCTACTATTAGCGAAGATAATAGCGCCGACCAGTCTTCGCAGAATGAAATACCGCAAGCTGCTGACCCGCAAACTAATAGTGGGGACAGCCAGGTGAAAAAGACCGGAAAATCTCCTCAGGCAGCGGGCAAAAAGACCGCTGGTAAGTCTGCTTCTAAGGGCGGTAGCAGTTCTGCAATCCCACAGGTTCCGGAAGTGTCTTCTTCTGCAGACAAGGCGGGACAGACCGAGGCCGCGGCTGCGTCCTCGGCAAAGAAGATTGGCGAATATCAGCCGCGTCAAATCTCGTTGGTGGTATCCCGGATTGATCCCTGGTCGGTGATGAAGGTGTCCTTCCTGTTATCGGTGGCGCTCGGGATCGCCATGGTGCTGGCAGGATTGTTGGTCTGGCTGCTGCTAAATTCGATGAGCGTGTTTAGTTCGGTGGAAAACTTTATTAACGATATTGATCCCACCGGTTCGATTGCGTCGATTATTGATTATTTGCGCTTGCCGCGGGTAATGGCGATGAGCACTATTATCGCAGTCTCGAACGTGATCTTAATGACCGCGTTTTCAACGGTGGGGGCGCTTATCTATAACTTGGTGACATCATTGGTTGGTGGGATCAGGCTGGCGCTGACCGACGAGTAGCAGCACCGTATTCTTCGCTGGCTGTGGGATCTCGAGGGTGGCGTGACGGAACGCACCTAGGACGGGTTTGAAAGCCGGGTTAGGAATGTTGTAATCTGCAATGGTGTTCGCGATGGACACGATGGGCCTATAGCTCAGTTGGTTAGAGCGCAGTCCTGATAAGACTGAGGTCGCTGGTTCGAGCCCAGCTAGGCCCACTGCAAGGGAAGTTTGTTCCAGCAATCGGCCAGGTAGGTAGATTTGAAAAAGACCTTCAAACTGTTGTTTATCGGGGTGTTTTTCGCCTGGCTGGTGAATGCGGCAAATGACCTTCGCAATGATCCGGGAGTATGGAAGTACCTGTAGGGGGTTTCCTACTCTAAAGGGGCTATAGCGCAGCTGGTAGCGCATCTGCTTTGCAAGCAGAGGGTCGCGGGTTCGAGTCCCGCTAGCTCCACGATGAGGAGTCCGAACGGTGAAAAAGCCGTTTGGGCTTTTTTATTAGTGAGGATGACGAAATCGTGCGTAATCCCGTCAGGGATTACTGGCACTAAATAGGGGCTCGGCTTTTGCCGGGCCCCTGAAACTATAAGCTGAGGGATTCGAACCCGTGAGGGCTGGCGCGGGGAGGTAGCGAACGCGGGTTGAGCGTTCGCCCGCGCCAGTGGTTTTCGGAGGCTGTGCTCCGAAAACCCTTGCTGGTGCGTAGCACCGCCGAGTCCCGCTAGCTCCACCGTGACGAACCCGAACGGTACGAGAACCGTTCGGGTTTTCGTATTAGTGAGGGTGAGGAAACGGTGCGCAACACGAAGTGTTGCTAGCACGATGGTGAGCCCCGGCCTTGTGCCGGGGCATCAGTGTTTTGAGCCAAGGGACTCGAACCCGTGAGGGCTGGCGCGGTAGTGGTCGGTGCGGGGGCTAGGTTTTTCCTCCCGCCCAAGAATTCGGAAAACGTAGCGACGTTTTCCGAATTCTTATGCCCACCGCACCTGCTCGGATAAAACCTAGCCCCCGCACCTCGGGGTCAAAGTTCGTGAAAGCATGTGCAAACCCCTAAAACCCCTAGTCAGACCAAGAAAAACATCGATTTTGTACACATTTTTTAGGTATTAACCCTAATTTCATCGTTATATCATCGCGGGTACGCTTCCACTCAATATGGATTCGTACCCTCTTCTTGTTTTTCTAATCACTACACGAATACAAATCAACAAGAATGACTATTATAACTATAATGGTGATTAAGAAAACAACAGGAGGTGCCTTATGGCATTTAGTGAGAGCGAAACTATCGAACTCAAGTCTTCGGTTGTTGCAGACCTTTGCAAAGAGGTGATTGCCTTTGCTAACACCAAAGGCGGCACTCTTTACATTGGTGTTGAGGACAATGGTACGGTGATTGGTGTAGATAGTACCGACCGTGTTACCTCGCAAATTAATAACATGGTTCGGGATTCCATCAAACCTGATATTACGATGTTTGTCCACTACGAGACACAGGTGATAGATGATAAACAAATTATTGCCGTGACCGTTCAGGAGGGTACAGACCGTCCTTATTATCTGGGCAGCAAGGGATTAAAGCCCAGTGGCGTGTATGTCCGCAATGGTACATCTATAGATCCTGCCTCTGATACCGCCATCCGAAAAATGATTAAAGAAACCGATGGCGACAGTTTTGAAACCATGCGCTCTTTGGAACAGAATTTGTCATTCCAGGCAGCTGAAGCACAGTTTGCCAAGAGGAAGGTTCCCTATGATGCTGCTAAGATGCAGACTTTGGGAATGGTTTCCTCGGACGGCGTTTACTCCAATGTAGCGTTGCTTCTGTCCGAACAATGTCCGAATACCATCAAGGCTGCAACCTTTGCCGGTGTTGATCAGAGCACATTCCAAGATAGACGTGAGTTTACTGGTTCACTGTTTCAGCAGATGGAGGATTTGTATGCCTATCTCGATCTGCACAATCAAACCAAGGCCACATTTGAGGGACTATACCGAACTGATACCAGAGATTATCCAGAGGACGCTCTGAGAGAAACATTGATGAATTCTCTGGTGCATAGAGATTACTCTTTTAGTGCCAGCACCCTTGTCAGTATCTATGATGATCGAATCGAATTTGTATCCGTGGGCGGTTTGCCTGCCGGAATCACTTTGGATGACATTATGCTCGGACTCTCCGTTTGCAGAAATCCGAAATTAGCAGCTATCTTCTATCGCTTAAAGCTGATTGAAGCTTACGGAACCGGTATGCCCAAAATCATGAAAGCATACGCAGGCACAGGGTTAGAGCCTAAAATTGAAGTAACAAACAATGCTTTCAAAATTACACTTCCCAATAGAAATGCCGCTAAGACAATGGCTACCATGTCTAACGAACGCAAATCCAATGAAGAAAAAATTCTGGATCTGATTGACAAAAACAGCTATGTAGTACGTAGCGATGTGGATCAACTGTTGGATGTCAGCCAAACAACGGCCAGCCGTATTCTAAAACGCATGATTACAGACGGCTTGATCTATCAGGACGGAAGAGGCAGAAAAACAAAGTACAGAAAAGGTTAACCGTTTGCAACGAATGGCTCGTAACTCTTTCTATATCAGTAAAATCAAAGGAGCAAAATTCCTTTTAGGAGGGTTTTGAGTGAAGTTTTATGAATTTGGATGCCTGGAATATCTTGCGCGAGATCTATGCAACAAGTTGCGTCCCGGTCGCAGTATTGTTGGTATCGCCGGAGCTCCTGGCGCTGGAAAATCTACGTTAGCGCAGAAACTTGCTGATTATTTAACGCATGTTATGGACATTCACAGTGCATACCTGCCAATGGATGGATTTCATTTTTCGAATGCCGTATTGCGGCAAAAGCAGCTACTAGATCGGAAAGGGGCTCCGGAAACCTTTGATGTGAACGGATACCTCAATGTATTGCAACGGTTGCGGGAATTAGTAGACTACCCTCTTTTCGTCCCTACCTATTCCCGCAGGCTACACGAGCCGATCGCTGCTGCTATCGAAATAAAACCAGACACTCAAGTTATTGTTACTGAAGGGAACTATTTGGCCTTCCAAAATGGTGATTGGGCAAATGTTAAGAAAATGCTAGATATCCTATGGTATTTGGATACTGATGTTTCATTACTTAAAGATAGGCTCATTGAAAGGCAAATGGCTGCAGGATACTCCCGAAAGCGCGCGGTCAAATGGTTCAACGAAGTTGATTCACCCAATATCGATATCGTTGAAACAACCAAGCCCGAGTCCGATGCCCTCATCAGAATACTTTTCGATATTTCGGTAGAAAACAGCTAGTTTACTTCCAGCCGCTTCCTCGCGGGCAGCGCGTTTTAATCCCAGCCTATCGCCCTTAAACCAACAATGAAGTCTTGCCCTTTGTAACTCTAACAGGCGTGTTTTCCTGGTTACAGTACACCGTTAGAGCCTGCGATATTAGCTCACCTGTCAGGTAGTGGATGGCAATGGTTTGAAAATAAATTGTTTGACGTTTCTGTCTTGGACTTCTTTGGCGCTTACGCCATAAACATCGTGGATGAGTTCAGGAGTGAGAATATCGTCCGGGACCCCTTGAGTGTGTACCCGACCATTTTTAAGAATAATTGCCTGGTCGCAGTAGCGGGTTACCAGGTTAAGATCATGCAAGATTATGACAGCGGTGTCGCTAACATTCTTGATGATACTAAGAATTTGATGTTGGTATTTGATATCTAGATGATTTGTGGGTTCATCTAGCAGGATACATTTACATTGTTGGGCGAGGGCGCGGGCAATAAGAACCCGTTGACGCTCCCCACCGGAAAGCGTATCCACATAGCGCTCTTGCGCATAGCTCATACCAACAGCGGCAAGAGCTTCTTGACAGATTTTACGATCAGCTGCGCTATATCCTTGAATATCCTTACGATGCGGGGATCGTCCCAGAAGAACAATATCGAGTACGCGGGTTCTTTCCATGTCGTGCTCGAATTGGGAAACCACTGCGATACGTCGGGCAACTTGACCGGGGCGCATTTGATCTAAAGGCTGCCCACTGAGGAGGATTCTCCCCTCCGATAGTTTTTGTGCAGCGAACATAGCCCTCATGAGGGTAGTTTTCCCGGAACCATTAGGGCCGGCGATACCTAAAATTTTACCTTGAGGTACCTCGAAGGAGACCCTGTCAAGAACTTTGGTGTCACCGAAGTGGACGCTAGCTTTGTCTATCGTGAGGGGAGAATCATTCATCCGTTTACTTTCCTAGTTTCTTGAGCTGATCAGCCAGTTCAAATGTTCCATAAATCGCGGTGGGGGAAGCATAGGCTACTGCGGATTCCGCGTAGATAATGTTGCCATTTTTAACCGCTTTCATGTCCTTGAAGCCAGGAATCTTTTCAAGTCGTTGCATTGAACTTTCTTTGGTGGCACCCCCCATTCCGGTGAGCAAGATGATTACATCGGGGTCTGATTTAACAAATGCTTCTGGCGCAATGGGACCTTGGTGCGGATGATAGTTCGGGTCGATAGCACTAACAAGGTTAAGGGTCTTATTTATTTCCCCCATGACCCCTTTGTTTCCGTAACTAAATAGGTCGGCATCTTCTCCGTAGTAGTAGGCGTAGGAAACTTTGCGGTCTTTACCGATTTTCTCATTACTAATCTGCTCTAGCTTCTCTTTAAGTTCCTTGACGGTGGCATCCGCTTTTTCGGAGGTGCCCATGATCTTGCCTAGCTGAGTAATCTCCGCCAAAGTAGTATCGAACGATTCATCGGATTTTTGATCCGGATAGAAGTAGTTGCACTCGGTAGCATCTACAACGGCAGGGATTCCCTTTTCTGCTACAGCTTTCGGAGCGGTAGTTTCGGAACTGAATCCGCCACCATAAGCAAGATCAGGTTTCAGTTTCATGAGTGCTTCCATAGAAATGGATTCCGTTGACAGCACTTTGATTCCGTCTGCTTTTTTACCTATCCAGGAGGGTGGTTCTTCACCCCATTCATTGGCGCGACCAACAATGGATTTTTCTGCTCCGGCAGCAAATAGGTACGCCAAACCGGTAACTCCCATCGAAACAACTTTCTTAGGATGGGTAGTAAACTTCGTTTCCACCCCACAGTTCTTTACGGTAAGGGGTTCGTCAGCAGCAGCGTTAGAAGAATCCTTTGTCCCGGAGCAGCCAGTGAGGGCGGCGACCGCAAGGCATGCGCCCAACGCGCCAGCCACAATTCGTTTCTTGATCATTCTTTTCTTCCTTTCTATTTGGAATATTTCTTGATGAGAGCCATTAGCATAGGGGCTCCTACCAGGGCTGTTAGTATTCCGATAGGTAGTTCCGCTGGTCTGATAGCCACGCGGGTACAGGTGTCGGCAATGACGACAAGCAGTCCGCCTCCCAGGGCAGAGATAGGTAACGCAGCTCGAGTGGTCGAACCTACCAGTTGTTTCGCAGCATGAGGAACGACTAGTCCCACGAATCCGATGGCACCGGTAAGGGAGACAAGCACCGCTATAGTGAGCGCCACTATGAGAAATAGGAGGTTTCGATAGAGGCGGGGACTAGTACCCAGTGAGATTGCGGCATCGTCTCCCAGGTTAAGGATGTCAACCCGTCTTCCCCAGATGGTGAAGCAAATTAATGCAATAGTTACCACGCTGCCTGCGATAATGACGTCATGCCAGGTGGCGTTAGATATTGATCCGAGCATCCAAAACATTACCGATTTGGTTCCAGCCGCGTTTTTAGCCATCAGAGTTATCAAGCTGGTTACTGCCGAGAAAAAGTAAGTTACCGCCATACCTGCAAAAATGATGCGTGTCGGAGTGATTTTTCCTCCGGCAGAAGCTAGCAGGGTAACGAGTAGGATGGAGGCCATTGCTCCCAGGAAGGCACCGAAAGTGATTCCCAATGCAGATAAGATATTGCTGGTTGTTCCGAAAACTATGACTGCTGCTGCGCCGGTGGAAGCCCCGGAGGAAATACCTAGAATATAGGGATCGCCCAACGGGTTGCGCAGTAACGACTGAGTTATCAGGCCGCATATACCCAAGCCGGCACCTACGATTGCTCCCAGAACAGCGCGGGGGAATCTGACCTCCCCAATAATCTGAGTATCAACATCAAGTGCAGCAGTTCTTCTCAGCGTGGCATTGATGCCCTCAAGTGCGGCCGATAGTGAAATATCAGTAGCTCCCACAATGACAGCCACTATCAACGAGCAAGCTAGCGTTATCGCTAAAACGATTGCCAGAATTAGGCGTTGCTTTCTATTCGTTAACATGGTGAACCTGTTGCTTCCGGTTTTGTTTCAGATGCTTTTTGGCTGAGATAGCTCCACAGTCTGCGTTCGTGGGCTATCCTCTCGCTGGGATCAAATGCCCCTTCATGTCCGCCTTTGCTGGAATAACGCCAGTACGTTACTTCCCCTCCCAAATTTTTCACCCGTTCGACTAGGGAATCTGCATGAGAAATAGTGGTGACTGCATCGTGACAGTAGCCAATAATGAGCCAAGATGTGGTGCATAAACTTCGGGGTGTGGCTTCACAGGCTAGGGGATCTTCTTCTTTCATAAAGTTATCCCAATCAGAGGTTTGAGGATCCCCGTACTCGTCTAACCATTGACGACCTAAGGTTGTTTCCGGCAGGTCTTTAGTGCTGCTGATCGGGACGCGGCATATTACTTGGGATACGAGTTCTGGGTGGGAGATAGTGGTAATCGCTGCCAGCAATGCTCCATGAGACATACCGTGTACAAATGTAGTCTCGGGGGTACAAATATCTTGACGATGCAATTCACGAATAGAGGAGGTTATATCCTCCCTGACTTTGTGTCTTCCTGCTTTAACCCCGGCTTGATGCCAAGCTTTCCCGAATTCGCCGCCTCCTCGGGAGTGAATAACGGCAACGCTGTAACCAAGGGTTAACCATTTTGAATAAATGTCTGGACTATAGAAACTGTGATTGTTCCTCCCGAATCCCCCGTAAATGAATACGATTGTCGGCTGTTTTTCCGCTAACGTTCCGAAGCAGTCTATAGGGATTCGGGTTCCGTCCTCACTATGAGCCCAAATCTGTCTGCAGGTAAATGTGTTGGCGTTTTCGGAGGTGTCATTCTTGGCGAAAGTTAGTTCTCCAGTTTTCCGATCAAGGCGGTAAAGGCGGGGACCATTAATAAAGGAGGAGCCTTGTAAATAGAGCTCCTGGTCGAGTACTTTTATCGGTTTAATGTGTTGTCCTAGAGGGAATGATTTTCCAGATTTGTGGGTGATGACATCAAAAGTTTTGGTGTCATAAACCAGAGTTTCGCAAGCATCTTGGTAACCGCCATATACCGGGTTAGATCCAGAGGTTTTCCACTGTGGGTAGAAGACACTGCCTTCGGGTAACCGGATCTCACCACGCACTTTGATAATGTTTTCGCACTTAGGCGGGGATAGTTGCGATATCTGGTTCACCTAACCTCCTTCATTTGTTCCGTAGTTTTATTTCCCTCTTGTGTAAAAGACGAAACCATGTAAACTATGTTTAGGTTAGCATAACCTAAGTAACAAGTTAAAGACTAGCCTCTGAAGTTGCTATCGCTTGAAAGGAGGGGAAATGAACACACTCGAAATCGTAGAGATTGAGGAAGTGAACACCGATAAAATCACTGTTCCTCACTGCCATCACGGTGCCACCCAGCAGAGCTTTGCATGGAGGTAAGTAGATAGGCATCGGGTAAAAGATAGTGCTAAGACGCACTTTACCCAATATTTCATATAGGTAAGAGGATCAGGGGTTATGTGGAAGATTTGTGCGCAAGTAAGGCCTTTGGATACGAATAGATGCGTTCTTACATGTGCAGATGGTCGTGATCTGGTGCTCTCAACGGATGTCAATAGCATCGTGCGCGTCTTAGATGCGGCGCAGGATGCCCAGTCCACTCACCCTTTGGGCACTCCGTTGAAAAAAGCATTAGAAAAACACAGCTGTTTTATCAACACGCAGGACCTAGTCTCCCCGACCCCTGATCCTCAATCTATGGCCGATGCAGAGGTAATTGTCTGCGGCGATCCCACAATTGCGCGTTTAATAACTTCAGAGCTCCAAAAGATTGATGTCACGGCGCGCTTGTCTTCCCAGTCAGTTCGCGAATGTGCATACCAAGTCTTCAATCGCGGCGCCCTGGTGGTGTGTCGCGGAGATGATCCTGCTCCCGTATTTGCGGAAACTATTGAAGACAATCTCGGACTAAATATTTCAGTGATCACGGTGGATCACACCCCCGACCAACTATTGGTTGGCCCAGCAGTACTTAAAGGGCAAGGTGCAACTTATAGCGACAGTCTTGCTCGTCTCGCCGGAAATGCAGTCAATAGTGAAGTATTTCAAGCAAAAATGGGTAGCCCCGTATGGGGAAGTTTCTTACCGCGCTTAGGTGCAGCCACAAATATGGGGCACAAAGCAGCGGAATTAATTAAAGCTATTACTCGCAATGAAATCGATAACCAGAAATCAACCCCCCTTGACACTATTTGGGCAATTTCCATGGACGGGGATCTCGAAGTTCACGCGGTGCTTCCCACGAATTTTATGATGGGCCCTCAGCCTAAATCCCCGATTCACCCTCCCACCTTTGTGGTTGATAAATGCTATGGAATCGTAAAAGAGCTCACTCGGGTACATCACAGTGCCTATATGCCGCCTACGTTGCATACTACCCAGGCGCGAACGTGTGATTTACGCAGAACATCAACTTATATCAACACTGTATTTTGCCAAGGCTCAACGTTAATCCCCAATGAGGTTGGAGAAGAAGAAAAAGAAGCGCAGATCCACGACACTGAACTAGCGGCTATTGGTGAATCGGTCGAGCGTTATTGCTCTAACCTAATCGATCTCAAACCGGTATTACATGGTTCTTATCGGGAATTAACGAGAAAAGGATACCCGCTTCTTCATCCGGAAGAACTGGTGCTATTCTCTGCAAACCAATACCAGCACCCCGGATTTCCTTTTGTACCTTTGACGCCTGAACTGCCCGTAGGGTGGGTGGAAGGTACCTATTATGAGGATGAAGAGCCAGTTTTCGTTCCTGCCTCCTTGGTGTATGTCAACTGGTATACCAACCAGTATCGGCAAGAACCGAAAGTTAACTTTCCTGCGTTTGCTGGAGTAGCTGCAGGAACCAGCAGTGACCAGGCGATATTGTCGGGTATCAGTGAAATTATTGAGCGGCATGCCACCATGGTGTGGTGGTTGAATGCCCAGCCGCTTCCGCACCTGGAATTACCGCAGAAATATTTAGATCTTTTTAGCGGGACGAAAGAGCCACTCCGCCCCGCTTTGATCAATCTAGACAACACTTTCAATATTCCGGTTCTAGCCGGGGTAGTTCACAATGATGTCTCTAAACTGGTACACGTTGGTTTTTCTTGTCGTTCGAGCGTTGAACAAGGCGCTTTAAAAGCTTGGAGTGAAGCGCTCACCTTACAAGAGGGAGCTCACGACCTCGCAAACCCCGAAGGGGCACATTGGACAGCAATCCGTAAAGGTCTACTTCCTGGACGTTCATATAAGAAATGGCGCCGTGACCGCCGCTATCTGGATGACTTCCGTGAGGATCTCAAAGATGTAGATGACCTACTAATTCAGCAAGAGGTCTTTCTAGATCCTCGCGCGGTAGACAGAGTGAAACCACTGTTGGATATACCAGCAACCCGCAGTATTTCATCTGTGTCACAGCTGAAAGATAGCCAACTAGCTAGTTATATAGAGCGTATCCACGCCCGGGGTATGCGGGTAATTACCGTTGATATCACCTCTCGCGATGTCGCTTCTTGCGGACTGCATGTGATCCGCACATTAATTCCCGGCACGATAGGCAATACTCCTGCCGCATTTCCCTACCTGGGGCGCAATATGGTGGCAGAGGAAGCAGTACGGTTAGGATGGGTGGATTCGCCAAGACCTGAAGGTAGCATGAACCCCTTCCCAATGCCGCACGCGTAGAACCGATACCGTTGTTGAGAAAGGAAAGGCGATTGTGTTCGCAAAGCAGCGTTTAGTTATGCGCGCCGCCGGAGTCTCCGTGTGGCTGCTGGCCCCCGCCATGATGTTGGGTGTCCTGGTGTCTTGCTTATATATTGCAACCGCGGTGTGCAACGCCATGCTTTTCAATGAGCTATTGAGCTCTCGCCGGGTCTCCACGGTGGTGGGACTAATCATAGCTATTGCCGGTTTGCTCTTAATCCGTCCGTTACTTGAGGTCAGTGGACAGCTTCTACAAAATCGAGCGGGACTAGTGGTGAAAAGCCGCTTACGGCAGGCGCTTCTAGAGCAACTAGATGCGCGCGGACCTATGCGGGGAGGACTGGGGCGTTCTGGACAAATACAGTCGGTTCTCACTGATGGGGTTGAGGCGATCGAACCCTATTTCGTCAAGTATTTCACCCAACTGGCGGTCACTGCTCTAACCGCGATTGGTTTAACAATTGCTATTGCCAGCATTTCTCCCCTGATTGCGGGAGTTCTTTTAGTCTGTGGAGTCGCGATTATTGCTATTCCCCGATTATGGGATAGAGCTCTTGCTGATCGCGGACAATCGCATTGGGTAGCGTACGAAAATCTCAATGCCGATTTCGTGGATTCTATGATGGGAATGTCCACTTTGAAATCTTTTGGGGCGGCTAAAGATCATGGCACCCAATTAGAAAAACAGTCCAGCCAGCTGCTCAAAACTACTATGGGGCAGCTACGGCTTTCATTGGGAGAAACTGGCCTATCAGGAATGATGAAAGTGCTCGGTCCCGCCCTCGGGCTAGTGATCGCAATTTCTTTGATTTCTTCCGAGGCGATGCCAATCAGCTCGCTATTTGTGGTTACGCTGCTAGCTATCGAACTTTTCCGCCCATTTACCGCCCTATCGGCATGTTGGCATGAAGCATTCTTTGGTATTTCCGCGCTGCCGGCTATGAGCGAGTTATTTGAACAGGAGCAAACTTCTGCCGCTACCCGCAAATCTCCGCAAAACATGCCTCACAGTAACGAAGTATCTTTCGTGGATATCTCCTACACTTATCCGGGAGCTGCCGAGCCGGCTCTTGAGCAAGTCACTTTCGGAGCACCTGCAGGTAAAACAACCGCTCTGGTGGGGCTGTCAGGTTCCGGGAAATCCACCGCGCTCGGGTTATTAATGGGTTTCGATCACCCTGATAGTGGAAGTATCACAGTGGGAGGGGTTTCAGCGGACAGTTTGGATATTGCCCGTACCGTCACGCTGGTTCCGCAAGACCCGATTATTTTTCCGGGAACTATAAGGTCAATTTTGGCCGAAGCTAATCCCAAAGCGGATGAAGTGGAGATGATGACGGCTCTAAAGCTAGCCTGTGCCACAAACCTGCATCCCGATAACAATCCTGATTCTGGTGACAATATTCTTGATTTAGAAATTGAAGAACATGCTCAGAATCTTTCGGGAGGACAAAAACAACGACTGGCAATCGCTCGGGCTCTGGTTCGCAAATGCCCGCTCCTCGTACTCGATGAATCTACTTCTGGTCTGGACACCCAAACAGAAACAACGGTTCTGGCGAATATTCGCAAGACGTACCCGAATCTCACTTTATTGCTGGTTACTCACCGTATTGACGCTGCTGAGCAAACAGATCATGTAGTGGTAATGGGACATGGGAAAGTGCTTTGTAGCGGGAATCCCTGTACGTTAAGCCAGGAAGATAATGCCTGGTCAAGATTGATTAGTGCACAGATGGGAGCCTAGTCGACTATGACCTTAGTTTTCAGTAATTTCCTTGCACTGATGAAGCGGCTACGCGAATGTGTTCCCCTTTTCGTAGCCGCCACTATTGTGACTGCGCTTGCCCAAATTAGTGTTGTTGGGGTTGCGGTCAGTTCAGTATGGATATCTACGCAATTCATATTAAACCGTACGAATAATCTGAACCTGCTGTTCGTTATGATGTTTACCCTGGTGGTCGTGCATGCCGTGAGTACCCTCTTTGAGGTTTGGTGGTCACATGAAGTTGCTTACCGGATTCTACATACCTTGCGGGTGCACATTTATAACGCTATCGAGCGAATCGCACCCTTAGGGTTGCAAGGGAAACGTACCGGTGATGTGGCATCGGCTGCCATGAATGATGCGGAACAGCTGGAATGGTTTTATGCGCATACGGCCTCTACTGCCATCTGTGCCATTCTCACTCCAACTTTATTCACCGGTGTGCTGGTGAGTTTTATTGGTCCGATTGGACTGATAATGCTGCTACCAACTGCAGCTATGATTGCATTCCCTTTCGCCCTTATGTCCATACAACGCCGGCAAGGTAAAAAATTACGTTATCAACTAGCCCAGTTGCGTATTGCAGTTCTGGATTCTATTCAAGGGCAAAGGGAACTGCGGTCATTGGGGATGGTGGATAAACAAAATGCGCAGATCTTGGATTTAACACGAAAAGTGCAGGTAACTAAGAATTCGCAAACGATAAGAAAAGCCTGGGAATCAGCTTTTTCTACGATTGCAACCACAGTCGGATCCACGATTTTGCTAGTCATTCTAACTGGGTGGGTGCTGACCGGACATTTAGATTCAGCTTTGCTACCAGTTGCGGTGGTGCTAGCGGGTCTAGTGCCAACCCCCGCGACAACGCTAGTGGGCATGCTGGGGAGAGTAGGAGAAATTGGGGCGTGCGCACACCGGATTAATACCATTCTTAACGCTAAGGATCCCATCCCCTCCATCCCCGAAACCAATCATGCCGAATATGAGGCAGAAACAAACCATTTAGTTAGTGATGATACGGTTTTTTCCTATCAGGCAGGTAAGCCAGTTATTAACCAAGTTAACTTAACCGCAACTCCTAAACGCTCAATCGCCATTGTCGGAAAATCAGGGGCGGGGAAAACTACCCTAGCCAATCTGGCTATGCGTTATCTTGATCCTCAGGAAGGCGAACTGCGTTTCGATGGGAGAAATCTTCGCTCCTATCAACCAAACCAATATCGCGAAAGACTGGCTCTTGTTCCCCAGGACTGCCATATTTTTGCCGGAACTGTGCGAGACAATCTTGTTTTAGCTAATCGGCAGGCCTGTGATGATGATATTTGGGCAGCTCTTGCCGAGGCTGATATCAGTGAGCTGATTACTTCTTTAGGAGGATTAGACGCGAAAGTCGGGGATCGGGGAACCACGCTCTCGGGTGGGGAACGTCAACGTATCGGGATTGCTCGTGCTTTTCTTCGGCGTCCCGACATGCTTATCCTCGATGAGCCGCTCGCTAATATTGACCCGTTCCTCGAAGCCTCCATTGCCAAAAATATTCGTAACGCGAGGGCTGACCGTACTACTATCGTCATTGCCCATCGGTTGGCTTCTATTCGTATCGCGGACCATATCGTAGTTCTTGATGGTGGGCGCGTGGTCGCGGAAGGGACTCATCAGGAGCTTAAAGATCAGCCAATTTATAGAACGCTTTTAGGGCAACAGATAGCTTAGTTACCGCATAAATCAGTAAATAGGCGAGCTAGTAGTTCGCATTTATCAAGGTCTGCCTATAGTCGCAGCAAGGTTAACGTGAGCATCTCCTGGTATCGCTCGGCACGAAAATACCCGGCTGAGGGCTGAGGACAGGTTACGCCACCACTAGCTTGCGGCGATTTAGGCGCAAGGTAACGTCGGCGCTGCGGGCGAGTTGGCGCGAATGGGTCACCACGATCACGCACTTATCCTGTTCATGAGCGGCTCTCTGCAGAATCTCGATTACTTCGCGGGCGGTATCCTCATCCAGATTCCCGGTAGGTTCATCCGCCAAAATAATCGGAGCCCCCGACACTAGCGCCCTCCCGATCGCTACCCGCTGCTGTTGACCTCCCGAAAGCGCCATTACGCTGCGCCGCGCCTCCTTTTCAGACAGCCCCAGCTGGGTCAAAGTGTCAATCCCGGCTTTCCCATTCACCAATCGCAGATTCTCTAGCGGAGTCAAATAGTCAATCAGGTTATAGTTTTGGAAAACCAGAGAAATCTGCTTCTTTCGGTGCTGGGCATAGCCAGTTTCCGCAATATCAGTACCATCGAAACGTACCGCCCCGTCGGTAGGCTTATCTAAACCTGCCAGCAGGTTCAACAGGGTGGATTTTCCGGCACCTGAGGCGCCTACAATCGCATAAAACTTTCCGATCTCGAACTCGGTGCACACGTCCGACAGGATCTGGGTGCTAGTTCCCGGATAAACATAATCAAGATGATCTAACTGCAAAATGCTCATAATGTTTCCTAACTTGTTTTTGCGAG
Source organism: Varibaculum sp. GTC20041 (assembly GCF_055387755.1). Lineage (NCBI taxonomy): Bacteria > Bacillati > Actinomycetota > Actinomycetes > Actinomycetales > Actinomycetaceae > Varibaculum > Varibaculum sp. GTC20041. Next base: position 2,185,119 of record NZ_AP041144.1, on the reverse strand, counting down.
AATAGCTCGCGGGGTTTGACGGAGCAGGGGAGCGGTCGCTAATAGTAGCGCCGCGAAAGTAATCACATATCCGAGGGCGAGGGCGGCCAGGATACTCCCGGTGCTCCCGCTCGCAGATAGGGCGGACAGGGAGGGGCTAGCAGATTTGGCAAATACCAGGGAAGACACCTTATCCGAAAGCAGGAATCCCAAGGTGGTCCCGATAGCGCTACCCACCAGCGCTAAGAAAGCGCTCTCCAAGGCAAGTTGCCCCAAGATATTCGCTTTGGTTTTACCTACTGCTAGGAGCACCCCGATTTCGCGGGTGCGTCCTCGGATCCAAAAGACCATAATCAGGGCGAGAGCGGCTAGACCGGCGCCTCCCACACCTACAGCCAGGGCAGTAAGGAGCTTATTTACCCCAGACAGGGTAGCGAGCACCCCCGCGAACTGGGCGGCATTAGATTCGTAACTCAGCTGCGAATCCATCTGTTTTGCCGCACGTAACGCGGCAGGGAGCGCGCTAGCATCCTCGGTAAAGAACCTCGCGCAAGTCAGTTCTTTCCCGGCCAGGCGCTGACTGTTAGCCAGATCAATAAAAATCTGGTTCTCGGAAGCCCCGGCAGGAAGTCCCCCGGGATTCTCAGTTTTTCCGTTGAAAATCCCCACTACCGGCATATTTACGGTAGTTCCATGGGCGCGAAGGCGTAGCTGACTGCCAATATGCAAATCATTGCGCTGGGCAAACTCGCGGTGGATCAGCGCGCCGCTCCCACTTGCCGCCAAGTGTTTGCCGTCCTCTAACCGATACAACCTACCCATGAAAGACGGATGCAACTGGCTATTAGTAGTCCCGATAATTCCGGCATCCCCGGCAAACTGAGCGTCAAGTTGCACCCCGGAAGTGGTAGTGACCAGCTTCGCGCCCTCGGGTTTAGCCAAAGCTTCTTTTTCAAAAGCCGAGCGTTTTACTTGCGGCAAGTGGCCTAACTTTTCTGCCTGCGTCAAAGAGATAGTGCCGCCTTCGCTGCTGGCAGTGAATCCCGCGTTTACTCCGGAATTAATCGCCCCAGAAATCCCGGCCACCTGCGCGCGCACGCCTGACTGAGAAATCAGGGCGGTAAAGACCACCGCCATAATCAGCGTGAGCAGCAGGGCGCGGCGGGGGCGGCGACTAAGCGAACACCAGGCGCGACGCCAAATACTAAGCTCTCTCATTTGATATCCACCAAGAGGGCGCGCGGGGGGCGGCGTAGCATCGGGAACGATGCTACCAGCACACAAAGCACGCCTACCAGCAAAGTTAGCAACACGGCAGTAATCACCGAGGGGGTGGACAGGGACACCGCTAGAGCATCCAGGGTTTTAGTTGCCGCTGAGGATTCCATATCGGCACCCGCCTGCCCGGCCTGTGCCAGTTCTTGCATTAGCGAATCATTCACCGAGGCCAATGCGGAATTGCCTAGCCATTGCGAGATTGACCCAGAAATAAAGAACGCCAATACGAAAGCCGGGATGGCGGTAATCACCAGTTCGCACAGGTATTGGGCAAAAATACTTCCCTTTGAAGTGCCTACCGACAGTAGTACCCCGGTTTCTTTCTTACGTTCATTCATCCACAGGAAAAGCACCAGCGTTAAAATCAACAGCGCAAACCCGAAAGCGACCATTTTAGTGGTGCTCATCAGGGAATTTATTCCGCTAAGCGCTCCGGTAATTCCCGCTAAATACTGGGTGGCGGGCGATAGTTGGTAGTTGCGCCAATCGATCTTCAGAGAGCCAGCCTTCTTTTCTGCCTCCTCTAAATCACTATCGGAAGCAACGAAAAAGTTAGCGTCCTGGTAAATCTCATTATCTTTGCTCATCTGGTAAAGCGCGCGGGTGGTATCCAAATCCGTGTAAACAGTATTGGCAAAGAGTTCACTGCGCTGAGCTGCCTGTCGATTATTGGAGCCGCGAACCAGCCCCACTATTTCCATTTCGGTTTGCGTGGTTGATTTCCGCAAATTGTCCACGTCATAGGGGTTGCCTTTTAGTTTTAGCTTGCCCCCGATTTTCAGGCCGTTAGCTTTCGCCAAATCTTCATGGATAATCGCTTTATGGTGATCACCGGGCTTTAAATGCCGCCCCGCCACCAGGGTTAAAGCGCCGGAACGAAAGTTGTTGTCGATATCGGTGCGGTTGACTCCCCACACGTTCACTGCGTTTCCGAACCGGGCTTCCTTCTTGGCGTCGTAATCATTGGTTCCCAGTTTCTGGGTCTGAGCCCCAACTAAATCAGCAGTGACGTTTTGCCGAGCCACATAGCTTTTAACCTCAGGCAGTCGCGCAATCTGGGAAATATCTGCAGGTTTAACCGTTCCGGCTCCCCGCGGGGTTCCCTGATTGAACTGCGGATTATTTTCGAGGACGAAACCGGCACCCGCCTTGGCCTCTACCTTTGCGCCCTCACGCGCGCTCGCCCTCTCGATAGCATCTGCCGACATTAAAACAGTGGCCACCAAAGTGAGCACCGCGAATATAACAATAGTTCTAACTGGTTTTCTGACAACGTAGCGCCAGGCTCTTCCCGCGAAGGACAAGTCCAGATCCTTTCAAAACAACCCAAGACCAACTTAGGTAACCCAAATAAACAACAGCTAGCTTTGCTACCCGGGCTGGAAGAAACCTGGATCAGGGACAGGAAAAATCTGAAAATGAGAATAATTGGGCAGGGAAAATCCGCTTACCAGGAATATCGTTCTTTAAGTATCCTCGGTCACAAACAGTTATTAGGGTTTCCCGGACAGTTATTCGAGAAGATTAATCCCAAACGGGTAGTGGTAAAACTTTTTATCGGCGGCTTTAAGTGCGCCTTTAATCGAGCACACTAGGGTCATTATGAAAACCACTGCAAATGCGATGAGGGACAAAGGTATCAAGATTACGGTGAAGCAAAGTATCCAGGCCACCACAGAAGTAATGGTCATCGCCAAGTTAAAGTTAAAAGCACCGGCGGCAGCGTTACGCACGAAGGCACTTTTGTCTTTGTAGATAAACCAGACAATGAGCGGCCCCACAAAAGTCAGCCAACCAGCAGAAACTATCATGGCGATCACGGCTGCTAAGTGCGCCAGGATCGCCATAGTGCGCTCATCGGAGCTAACTTGACCGCTATCAGAATTAACACCGGGAGCGGTAGGCATTGCGGGGGGATAAGGCTGGTATTCGTCCCCGGAAGCATACTGAGGGAAAGAGGGGTTGGAAGATTCGGGTTGCCTGGGAGACTGTTGGTCGCCGAAATTGCTCGATTGGGGCTGGTTATCACTCATAATCCCATTTTCCCATAGGTATAGAGGCTGCGAAAGTAGAGCTAGCAATATTTTTTCTTCAGCGAAAAGTGCAGGTTACAGTGCAGCAGGTAGATTAGGGACGGGTTTTGGCGCGCTATCAGGGTCGGCGCTACCGGGTACGGCGCTATGGCGCGGGCGCTGGCGTTGAGCGATTAACCAGTGATGTAAAAGGGCGGTTGAACAGCAGTCATATTCGTTATAGAGGGCGAGGAGACGTAACTGCTCTGCGTCCTCAGCCGCTAGCTTAGCTCCGGGTTCGAGGACGCCTTTTCGCGTCAGCGTATCGTAGACAATCACCGAATCTGCGCCATTATCCAAGTCCTTAGAACGCATCCACGAACCCATATAGAACGGTTCCATTTCTTTCAGGGAATACCCGCCTTGACCGGTGCGAATAGCTGATTGCACCACTTGCTGTAGGTCGCGCATGGGACCGTTAGCTGCCAGTAAATCGCGCACTTCCCCCGCTAAGAGGCCGTGGCGAGACGATAAACGTTGCAGGTAGAGGCGTTCTTGCGGGGAATAATGATAAATGCGCATCCCAGGAAACCGCCGGAAACGCTGTCGCAGAAAATCCAGCAAAGTGATTAGTAGCTGGCGTTCCTCGGCGCGGTTATGCGCCCAAAAACTCTGATATTTTCCACCGATACGCTTCGATAGTTCCCCTACTTCCTCCGCTACGTTTGTGCTACCTGCTGCCGGTAGTGCATCTTGGCCGCGAATCGGCAGCGCCGGGGTTAAAGATTTTTGCTCCCCCCAAGAATCTGCGTCAAAACAAACCAAACCACCCAGGTAAATCAGCCCGGTATGGTCTTTGAGCGTCCACCCCCAAAGGGAGTCATTTTCAAAATCTAGATACACATCTCCCGCCTGAGGCGCGGAAAGATCCATAAGCGCCGGGGATAGGGGATTAGTTTCCAGCAGCAGTTCTGCGGGGTTTTGACTGACCTGTAAGCGGGCTTGTCGGATTAGCTCTGGGCTATAACCATCTGGAGGGTTTTTAGCAAACTCGCTGGCAGTAAAAATACTCTCGGATCGCAGCTCCCGGCGCAGTCCCGGGCCCACCCCGCTGATCAACAGAGGGTCATCGAAACGCGCTAGCGCCCACGCACAGTACGAACAGCTTCCGCACACGGTGTCGAGGGCGCGCCAAGCGTCCTCGGGGGTAGCAGACAGTAAATCCTGGTCGCCCGCTAAAATGTGCGCCTGCTCCGCAATAGGTTCCCACAGTTCCTCTAGGTCTGGCAGCGGAAAATCTACAGTTTTACCATCCGCTAGCAAGATTTGGGCGAAGGGCGCGAGCTCCGCCTCCAACTTGGGGAAAGCGGCGTTTAACAACTGCTGATTTGCGCCAGCTAAATGGGCGAAACCCGCCAGGAGATGTACTGAATCTAGGCGGGCATGGGCAGAAAAACGCGGCAACTGCAACACCCAAGAATCGTCCTCGTAAAGAAGGAAAGGAAGCATTCCCGTAAGGTCTGCGCAGGTAGCGGGAAGATTTGTTTGAAAAACCTTACCCGCGGCACGGTAGCGGGCAGCCAGTTTTTCTTCCTCTACTCCAGTTAAATCCCCTATATAGCGGTGGAAAACATCGGCAGATTTCAGCTCAGTATTGCCGGTCAGGTAGCACCAGAGCCGCCACTGGCAGTTAGCGGCATGAGCCACTTCGGAAACTGCTAGTAGGCGGGAAGAATCAGGCATTGAGCAGGTTACTTTACTCGCTGCGCATACTCTAGCGCCCAATAGGTCAGTACCGTATCGGCTCCGGCGCGCACAATCGCGTGCAAAGACTCGTCAATAGCACGCTCGCGGTCAATCCACCCGTGAGCTGCCGCTGCCTCTAACATCGCGTATTCCCCGCTGACCTGGTAGGCCGCGACTGGAACCGGTGACATTTCCGCCACATCAGCCAACACATCCAGATAGTAGCCAGCCGGTTTAACCATCACCATATCGGCGCCCTCGGCTAAATCTAGTTGGGTTTCAAATACGCCCTCCCGGCGGTTACGGGGATCTTGTTGGTAAGAGCGGCGATCGCCCTCTAAGGAGCAGGCAACCGCATCTCGGAAAGGACCAAAGAAAGCGGAGGCGTATTTCGCCGAGTAAGCCAAAATCGTGGTGTCGGTGAATCCGGCCTCGTCTAGCGTCTGGCGAATCACCGCGATCTGTCCGTCCATCATCCCGGATGGGGCAACCATATGGGCTCCGGCGCGCGCCTGGCTGAGCGCCATTTTTGCATATAGCGGCAAGGTAGCATCATTATCGACCCGCCCATCTGCGGTGAGAACCCCGCAATGTCCGTGGCTGGTGAATTCATCCAGGCAGGTATCTGCCCCCACCACCAGGTCATTTCCTACTTCTTCGCGCACGGCGCGGATGCCGCGATTCAAAATACCGTTCGGATCCCAGGCGGGACTGCCCTGCTCGTCCTTATCGGCGGTATTGGGAATCCCGAACAGCATGATTCCGCCGACTCCGGCTTTAACGCATTCGGAGGCGAGGGTGCGAATAGACTCTACGGTATGCTGGAAAACCCCTGGTAGAGAGGGAATCTCGACCGCTTCCTCAATTCCGTCTCGCACGAATGCGGGCAGCATCAGTTGGGCGGGATTGACCCGGGTTTCCGCGATTAGGTTGCGCATCGCGGGGAAAGCCCGCAGGCGGCGAGGACGAATAGTCGGTTTCAGCATAAAGTCATCTGTCATTTTTTCTCCCTAGCTATCTGCCCCGATTCTAACGCACCCGTATGGCGCTTTCAGAAAGTCTGCTTGCGCCAGGAGATAGTGCCTAACGAAAACCGCTTTGGTATGCGGTTATTTAGGGGCGAAGTGGCGGCGTCATCAGGAATAATCCCTAATGCCCACAGCGGTTTGGAGATTCTCAGTATGATTTTCCTGTGGATGCGGTATTTAAGGTTCTGGGCTCGTATTTATATTTTGATCGGCAAACTTTAGGGAAGAAGTTTGCCCGTAAGGTTTTGTTACTGCGAGCCATCATTATTTCGGTCGCGGTTTTTGACTGCCTATTTTTATTGTATGACGGGATATTAACCCAAGAATTTGATATCGGCTATCTGCTGGCTATCGAGGCTCTAGTCATGGCCATGTTAGCGATACGTTTCCCGGTTTTCTGGATAGGTTACGCGCTCACTTCGGTCGCATTGATTGGGGGAGATGAGATTTACTGGGCGCCGATTTTTCCCGCCTCCAATATCGCCCTCTTAGATACTTTTTCTTTCTCCCCCAAACGCTTAGGCCCCGCAGTATTGATTCCTACCGTAATCAATGTGTTTTTCTTTTTCGTGTGGGCATACCCCGTAGATTTCGAGGCGGTAAGCGCTTTTTCGGATGTGGCCTGTTTTTCGGTTGCCGGGATTTTAGTAAAAACCTGGATGGATCGTTCTTTTCAGGTAGGACGTGACGAACAGGCAGCCCGGGAGGCGGAGCGGCGGAACCTTAATGTTCGCCTCCACGATAATGTTTTGCGGCACTGCACTCATATTGCGCTGGCTGCGGAACAAAGCCAGCGGGACTTGTTACCTTTAGAGCAGTTTAGGGACACTGCCGCGCATGAAGCCGCGGAAATATCGCAGGCTATCCGCGCCCTCATCAATTCGGAGAAAAACTTGCCGGAAAAGAGTGAGGTGGTGACCCAAAGTTTAGGGGAGGTACTTTCCAGCGCAGTCACGCGGCTGAAGGAGCAGGGATTCCAGGTTGCTTATCAGTGTGAAAAAACCGGAGAAACTGAGTGTTCCCGGCAGCAACAAGGCACAGTTACACAAGTAGTGGCAGAACTTTTTGAAAATATTTTCCGCTACGGCGATCCCCAGCATCCAGTAACTGTCGATGCGCGGATCTCAGAAAACAGCTTCCGCCTGGAAACTAAGAATCAGATCCGGGGCAGGACAGTGGATTCTTCGAAGATGGGGTTAGGGCTGGCCAGTAAACGGATGCTAGAGATCGGCGGCCTGCTCACCTATGGTAAACGCGCTGACCAGTGGCAGAACCTATTACAGCTTGAGGTTAGTAGCGACTAGGTAGGCTTCAGCTATTGTCGCGTCCTCGTCACCCCAACCTTAGGGAAGGGTTTTCGGGTAGCTGACTGCTCCGTCTTGCACCAGGACGGCTACTGCCGCTGTTCGCGAGGAAGTATGGGTTTTTTCCAGCAAAACAGTTACAGTTTCTTTCACCGTGGACAGGGAGTAACTCATTTTCTCTGCGATCTCCCGGTTAGACATTCCCTGCAAAATTAGCTCTGAAACTGCTTGCTCGCGCTGGCTAAGAGCAATTTGCGAGGGAGTAGGGATAGCGTGGAACAGCCCTTGGACTACGGCGTGGGAGACCACCACGGAGTCTTGCATGATTACCGCGAGGAAACTGGGTAAGTCTTTTAAGACATCGGCTTTATTTAGGAATCCCCGCGCACCGGCGATCAGGGCGGTGCAAGCTACATCTGCTACTTCCAGGCTAGAAATAATTACCACTTTTTGCTGCGGGTTTTGCTGGGTGATCTGCTTGCAGATTATGTCCCCGGTGGTCTCTCCTAAAAGGTAATCCAATAACACCAGGTCTACGGGTTCGCGGTGACAGAATTCGCGGGCTTGTTCCGGATTAGAGGTCGCCCAGGAGACCGCACATTTGGGGGTGGTATTCAAAATCGCTGCCAATGCTTGCAGCGCAAAGGGGTCATCATCAACCAGCCCGATCGTGATTTCTGCTTCGCTCATGGACACCCCCTCGTTGTTTTTTAGAATATACGTTTTGGCGCGACTTTGGCTGCAAACCAGCCGGCAGCAGCTACTCAGGTCAAAAAGGTGCCCACCGGGCAGCCACCTGGATATTAATCCTGGTCACCTGGCGCTAATATCCAGCCACTTGACCATTGAATTACCGCGATCACCTTTGGAAACATGAAAGTGTCACATCAAAGATTGGCTGAATTCAAGAAAGGAAATCTGAAATGAACAAGTTTTTTCGACGTTCAGTTTTAGTGCTTCTAGGGATTGCTTTTCCCTTGGGGATGAGTTCTTTATCGTACGCCTCCCCGGCGAATTCCCCGGAGGGGGCTAAAAGTGAAACTGGAAGCAGCGTTGAGGTATCGGATCCTAATGGTTCCAGTGATCAATTGTTCGATCCCTCCGCTGATTTGCCTAAGTCAGCAAATAATGATTTGAGCACTAATGCGGAAGGCTCAAAGCCAGGAAACGCTAATAGCTCAGCCTCCCCGTATGTACTGGAACCTGTTACTACAGAGCCAGGGATGCATGGAAAATCAGAGATTAATAAGGTGTCAGTCAAGTTTAGGGCGCCTGAAAAGATCTATAATCTTTCCCTTTATGACGAGTTTGTAGATGAAGAAGCCGCGTGGAATCTGATGCTGCGCGATTATCAGCCGGAGATTACCTGGTTGCAAAAAGATGCGAAACTGCCTCCTTTGTCCAAATCTACGGTTAATGAATGGGTTGACGCTTCTAATGCATCGTTAGTAAGTGCAGATCCCAGTCTGAAGATGAGTGAACTAAATTGGTATCTTTTTGGGTTTAAAGCCCGTAGCTGTAACCAGGAAATTGTTACAAATCTAGAAAAGGCAGTATCAGGATTAAATCAAGGTATCCCTCGCGAGGAGATTTCAGCTCTCAGTGAGGCAAATGGTTTGCTAAGCCTGGAGGGCGATAATAATCTTTTTGATGCCGCATACGGAATGCACGCTCCTGAGCTCGAAACCGGTTCCTTTTAACGTCAAGACGTCGAACACCAATATGACTGCGGGGAATTTGTCTCGCAAGTAATTAGCGCGATAGGCGCAGGCATCATGAAAGGAAGGATTGGACAATGAAATTCACTAAGAAGGCGGGGGCGGTTGTTTTAGCTGGCGTTTTGACCTGTATAACTTCAGTTGGGGTGGGGTATCTGTGGGGTAGTCATGCCGAGGAACACGCCGCTGTGAAAGATGTAGCGGATCTGCCCATGTATAGCTGGTGTTCGCTTTCTACTTTGCGAGATGCGACCGATGCCGGTTACGGGGTAGAGGGAAGCGAAAACCAATGTTATCAACCAGTAGTTGGCACTATGGAGTTTCAAAACAAACACTATAAGGTCTTGCTGTATCCGGAATATCTCAACAAAGATAAGGCTTTCGAGGCTTTTAGTACCATGTATAAACCCTGGATTGATAACATCCAGAAAAAGCTACGTTTACCTGCCTTCAAACCGGAAAATTTCTCCGCCTGGAGGAATTCTGGCAATAAAGAAGTCAGATACAGGAACTCGCTCGATGACTTATCGGGGATGCGGTTTTTAAAAGAAATCAATATTATTCGAGAGTTCCTCGAAGGCTATCAGGCAGCCGAAACCAATGCGCAAATGCGTAAAAGTCTAGGCGAGTTCGATAAACTTGCCATTCCATTTATGAAAGACGGCGCGCCAGCGCAAATTGCTAACGAGGAGGAAGAAGCATCTGGTGATGACACCGAGGTCGAGATGATAAGAAGAAATAGATACCAGGAAAAAGCAGGTGAGCTTTGTACGGCGTTAGTACGAGCCCGAGAAAGCTATCGGCCAGAAATTTCTCGGCAGTACGATAATAAATCTCTAGAAAAACTGCTTATGGCCGACGGCGTTTGCTAGGGTAACCAAAGCTGTGGGCAGCATGAAAGGAACAGCGGGATGCTGAGAATTTTTGCCTGGATATTTACCATTTTATGTGCAGTGTTGCTAGCTGTGGGGACACTGATTATTTATGTGATTGATACTGACAGCAGTTTTCCCTTTGGTGCCGGATTCATGGTGCTGGCCTCCCCGGTTTTCGGGGTGATCGCCGCCGTATTGTGGGGAGTGGAAATCACTAAAACTAATCGCGACCAAAAGTAATAGTTCGAATAGTAATAATCCGCCCCCGCGGCCTCGGAAAATCGCAGGTAAAAGCCATTATTTTTTCCGAGGCCGCGGGGGCGGGATTTATTTAGCAAACAGACCTAAATATCGTAGTAAAGCTGGAATTCATAAGGATGTACCACCTGGCGTAACGGAGCCACCTCATTTTGTTCCTTGTAGTTAATCCAAGTCTCAATCAAATCCGGGGTAAATACTTCACCTTCAGTCAAGAAGTCTTGGTCAGCGCGGAGTGCCTCTAAAGCGGCATCCAGGGAACAAGGCAGTTTCGGAATGTCATGATATTCGGCTGGCGGCAGCTCATAGAGATCCTTATCGATGGGAGCTGGCGGCTCTAGCCGGTTTTGAATCCCGTCAATCCCCGCCATCAGGCAAGCTGCGAAAGACAGATAAGGATTCGCGCTGGGGTCAGGAACCCGGTATTCCACCCGTTTAGCTTTCGGGGAAGTACCGGTCACCGGAATCCGGATACAGGCAGAACGGTTACGCGCCGAGTACACCAAGTTAATCGGAGCCTCGAACCCAGGAACTAGACGCCGGTAAGAGTTAACCGAAGGGTTAGTGAAGGCTAGCAATGCCGGTGCGTGCTGCAACAAGCCGCCAATAAAGTAACGAGCCAGGTCAGAGAGGGAACCGTAACCGGTTTCGTCATAGAACAGGGGCTCGCCCTCTTTCCACAGCGAAAAATGAGTATGCATTCCCGAGCCGTTATCGCCCGCCATCGGTTTGGGCATAAAGGTGGCGGTAACTCCCGCTTCTTGCGCAGCGTTCTTAATCAGGTACTTGAACTTCATCATGTCGTCACCCGCCGCCATCAGCGAGTTAAAACGATAGTTGATTTCATGTTGGCCACCGGAGCCAACCTCATGGTGAGCGCGCTCCATTTTTAGCCCGGAGTCGCTGAGGAGCTTCACCATGTAATCGCGCAGGTCACAGAACTTATCAGCGGGAGCCACCGGGAAGTAGCCGCCCTTGAGTGGGGTCTTATAGGCGAGGTTTCCGCCTTCTTCCTCCCGACCGGTATTCCAGTACCCTTCAACAGAATCGAGTTTTACGAACGTGTCATAAGGCTGGGTTTGGTAACGCACCGAATCAAATAGATAAAACTCGGCTTCGGCACCAATAAAGCAGGTATCGGCGATTCCCGTAGAACGCAGGTAGGCTTCCGCTTTCGAGGCAACCTGGCGCGGATCACGCGGGAAAGGCGCATCGGTGAACGGATCCACGATGGAACAGTTCACCACCAAAGTGGGGCAAGCGCGGAACGGATCCACATAGGCATCCGACACATCAGCAATGAGCTTCATATCTGATTTGTCTATCGAAGTGAAACCGCGGATAGAAGAACCATCGAACATCAAGCCATTTTCCAGGGCATCCGCAAACTGGTCAGCAGGAATCGTGAAATGCTGACTGGTGCCGATTAGGTCGCAAAAACGGATATCAATCAGCTCAATATCCTGGTCGGCAACAAATTTGAGGGCTTCTTCGTGGGAGTTAAACAATCGTTCCTCCTAGGCTTAGCCATGCGGCTTGCGGATAAGAAAACTAAAAAAAGCATACCGCGCCCGGGCACCCCAGTGAGATTCTCGCCCAAAACCGTGGGCAGTTCCGCAAATATTTTCCGAGGGCGCGGCGTGGGCACTCGAACCTGGCAAGGCTCCTCAGCTGCGGTATTCCAGAGGCGGACAAGGCAGAGCTCCGGTACTCATAGGGTTACTAACCGGGATGATCTCCCCGAGGTATGCGGATTACCTGCCGAGACGGTAGCTGCAGGTAACTACGAAAAACACCAGGTGTTAGCTGCCGAAACGGGTAAGCAGCAACACCTATTTGCCAATGTCTTTCAGTTTGACGTTCTTGAAATCAATATCGAACTTGATGTCTTTACCCGAAAAATCTACGTTCTTGAGAACAAAAGCCTCATTCAAATCCATGGGGATTTCTTCCTTTTTCATTCCCATATCAGCAGGGCTGAGCTTTTGCCCCATGAATTCGTCACTACCGTTAATCATGAACTTGTCCGGGACTAGGAAGAGTTTTCCAGATTGTCCGTCTTTACCAGGTTCAAAATGCATACCCATTTCAACCTGAATCTTTAGACCTTGTTCTTCCGCCTCGGCAGTAATTTTGTTACCGTTGCGCCGCATATTCATTTTGGAGGCAGTGGCATCTTCCTTTATGGCTTTATCAAATTCTTCACCCGGTAGGGTGAAAGTCATATTGCCCTTTTCAACGGTGAGATTATCTCCACCTTTCAGCCCATGGAAAACAGCCCGCACATCCTTTATCTTTAAATTCTGTTTTGACCCCTCGGTAGCAAAAGTTCCCGCCGAGGCAGTGACTTTTGCTTCGCGATAATAGTCTTTAAAGTAACTAAGGAGCATAGGGCTAGAGTTAATTTCAGCCCGCACATTCGAAAATCCCTCTTTGACGAATTCGTTTTTCAAGGATCTCTCTTGCGCACTTGCCACTAAAGTGTTGGCGATAAATAGCCCGATCAAAGTAACAACCAGTACCGCCACAATCACGATGGTGACGATCAAACCGGTCTTGGGCTTCTTGGTTGGGGTAGCCGGCGGCATTGCGTCCGGCGACATTTGCGGGTTTACCGGCGAAAACTGGGGACTGTCCGGCATCGGGGACCCTTGAGGGGCGGGGCTGGCATTATCGGGTTGGGGTGTATAAGTCATGCTTTATGTTAACAGCTACATTCCAGCTAGCCGGCGAGGAATGCAAGATTTTCAGTAAACGTTATTAAAAGTTAACTTCCGCTTTCCCATCTGCGATACCAACCTGCGATTAGGGTGTCAGGCAAGAACGTAGCGCCTGCGCCAGTCCGCTCGCGTCCGCGGTCTTGGCCACCGCGCATACTTTCAGCCCCAAATCTGCTGCCACTTGGGCACTCGGTTTCCCGATACAAACCAGGCGGGGGAGGGCGTGAGCTGAAGGCGGGGTGCAGGGACTAAACACTCCGAAGTCAGCGAGGGCGCGCAGATTAGAACCAGACGTAACCGCTACCGCATCGGCTCGGAAATATTCCTCCGGACACTCACAAACCGGAGTCATCGTGTAAAGGGGGCAAACATCTACCTGGTAACCTAGGCCACTTAAAGCTGCAGGTAAATCTGGTTTACTGAGCGCTGATCCCGGCAAGAACACTCGGGAAGGACGGGAGGGACTGGGGGTTAAATTAGCGAAACAGCGCGCCAAATCTGTGGCGTTACCGCCTGCCTGCAAAGTAACATTCCAGCCAGCCTTGCTTGCGGCCAGTGCGCTGGCTTTACCCACTGCAGCTACCTGGGGAAAGGTAGTTAGAGGCGGTTCGGTAGCTAACAGGGTTTGTAAATACTTGACGGTGCGGGCAGAAGTAATCACCACCCAGCTATACTCCCCGCGCCGTAAACTGTTTAGACACTCAGATATTCGCGGGTCTCTAACCGGGCGCGAACGGGTTACCGGAGCGCTAACTATATGACATTCCGGCAATTCCGTCTGTAATTTTTTTGCTAGCGGGCGCGTAGCAGCTGCCGTAAGTGCCACCGTAAACGCCATCGTCGCCCTCCGAAAACAGTTTCCCGTTGCCCGATACTAGCCGCGCGCCTTGGAAGCCCCCAGGTCAGCAAGCTCGCCACCCCCCGATTCTAGGAGGGCGCGCGCCACGCTCTCACCCAGCTGACGCGCCTGGTCAAGCATCTCGGTAAAAGTTTTTTCCGGATCGGCCTGCAAGGAGTCATTGATACGTACCTCGCGAGTACCATCCAAGGAAATAATCGCGGCAGTCAGATTAAGCTTGCCCGCCTGCATCTGGGCAAAGGCGCCTACGGGTGCGGCGCACCCGGCGTTTAGCTCCGCTAACACTGCCCGCTCCGCCGTAGAAGTAAGCGCAGTTGCCAGGTCATTAAGCTCTTCCAGCGCGGCCGCTAAATCGGGGTGGGCTTTAAGCGCTGCCTCTGAAACCTCCACCGCGAGCGCCCCTTGCGCTGGAGCTGGAAGCACCTGTTCAGGATGGAAACGCTCATTGGCGTAAGCGCCCAGCCCAATCCGATCCAAACCGGCCGCCGCCAAAATCACCGCATCGAGGTCATGTGCGCCCTGCGAAATTTTTTCCCGCATTTCCCGGCCATCAGTAAAGTCGGCCTCAGGAGCGGTAATGTCTTTCACCCTGCCCAGGCGGGTAGGCACATTGCCGCGAATATCCACGATCTTGAGGTCGGGACGGAAAGCCAGGATTTGGGCGGCGCGGCGCGGAGAACCCGTCCCTACTTTGGCTCCCTGGGGTAGAGTCTCCAAAGTTAAACCAGGAGCCGCGCACAGTGCGTCCCGGGCATCGGCGCGGCTCGGAATCGCCGCAACTTTTAGTCCAACTGCCGGTTGGGTGGGTAAATCTTTGAAAGAATGCACTGCTAAATGACAGTTTTCCTCCAAGAGTGCTAGGCGTAGTTGCGCGGCAAACACCCCAACGCCTCCCAGTTTTTGTAAAGAGGCGCGGGAAATATCGCCGGCAGTGCGCACTTGTCGCAACTGTATTTTTAGCCCGCGTTCACGCAAAGCGTTAGCTACGGTTTCCGATTGAGTAACTGCCAGGCGGGAAGCGCGAGTTCCCAAAACCAAGGCGTCCTTCTCTGCCTCACTAATCCAGCCGGTACCACGCAATTTAATGGTTTGCGCCTGACGGACTACGGCGGCAATCCCCGAACCTGCCACCCAAGACCCCACCAAATCCAGACCGGGATAAGCGCGTATATCTTCCAGCAGTTTCGCGGTCATTTCCCGATGTTTAGGGGTGAAAGGTGGCAGGGAGCCATCCCAGTGAATAATCATCGAACCGAGCAGTTGCTCTGGGGAAATCGGTACACCCAGCAGCCGGGAAGCATCCTTTAACGCGCCCTCGACCGAAACCGGAATCTCCGGTCCGTTTGCCCAACCATAAGATACTCTCAGCAGGTGGCTACCTTTACCGGCAGCTTCCTGCGCCCAAGGCCATTTGGAAGTGTAATGGGTGATAGCTTTCGCTCCCACGCAGCCATTCTCAATATCTTTACTGCTGGGGCGTTGTACCAGCATTCCAGAACCGCGCGGATGAGCATCCAAGGCCGGGCAATCTACAAATAAGGTGATATGCGCAATCGGCCCGCCCTGGGGGAGCTCACCGACTGCAATCCCTGGTACTTTGTGTAGCATCGGCGCGGCTAGATAGCCGGGTAAAGCCACTACTACCTGTGGGACAGTGACCGTTACGGCTTCGCCGATGTTAATAGGGCTTGCCCCGGGAGTCGGCCCCGATTTGGTGTTAGAAACCGTCACCTTCCAGCCTGCTGAACTGGGCTGATTCGAGCCGGAAGTGGCGCTAGATTCGGCATCAGATTCATTTTCAACCGGTTCCAGTTCGAGGCCGCGCACATGAGACAGAATTAGCCCCCCGCCCTCTTCGATGCGCTGCGCTAAGGTTTCTACCAGGCGGAACATTCCTCCCTCGGGGGCGAGTACGGCGGGTTTGCCGGGTTTTAGTCCGCGCAAAGCGGCGACTGCTTTCACTAGCGAGCCGTGTTCTTTTAGGGCGGGACGCAGTCCGCGCAGCACGGTATCGGCGTTTAGGCGGTCGGTGCTTGCCGAGTGAATCCCCCCGGCAACGGGCGCCACTACTTTTTCTAAAACGGCTTTTCCTAGGCGGGCAGTTACCAGACCGGTGACGGTGGTTTCTTCCGCCCCTACCTGCTGTCCCATAGTTAAGTCCTCACGGGCGCGCTGCATTTCTGCTTCGCTGAGCGCTCCCACAATGCCTGGGTCATCCAGGCTGGCAGGAATCCCCAGCATTCCGTGGGGAATCGGAAGTGCGCCTTCCCGGTGACCTGCGCGTTCGTGGTGAAAAATCCAGGATTTTCCGCTCGGGGCAACCAGCGGCAATCCTAGCTCACCGCATAAATCTTTTACTTCGCTAGCTCCGGCCGCGAACGCTTCAGCGCCAATATCGAAGGTGAAGTCCCCAAAACGTCCCGAACAAATCAGGCCGCCGGGGCGTCCTCTCTCCTCAATCACCGCCACCCGCGCACCCTGTTTTTGCAGAGTATAGGCGCTGGTTAAACCGGCCAGTCCTCCTCCGATAATCAAAACATCGTAATCGGCTAATCCAGCTAGGTCGTGCATTGCATCTCCTTGCCACAAGCGGTTTTTGAGGCGGTGTGCCCCGGATAATCCTTCAGCATAGTCGTTAGTGCTTAACGCGATTCGTGCACCTGGTCGACGATTTCTTGTAATACCGCGGGGTCTGCGTTCGGCGGTACCCCATGTCCCAGATTGACGATATGCGCGGCGGCCTGCTTACCTTCGGCTAACACCTGATTGACGTGGCGGCGGCGTACCTCGGTTGGGGCGAACAAAATGGCAGGGTCAATATTTCCTTGCACCGCAAAGCGGTCACCGGGGCCATGTTCGATTAGTTTTACGGCTTCACCTAGAGGCAGCCGCCAATCAACCCCAATACATTCCGCACCGGCATCGCGCATCAAATCCAGCAGGGAAGCCGCGCCCACCCCGAAATGAATCACCGGAACTCCCTTAGCATGAGCAGAATCAATCACTACCCGAGAATGCTCAAGGCAATAGGTTTGGTAATCGGCGCGCGAAAGGTCGCCCACCCACGAATCGAAAACTTGCGCGGTGCGCGCCCCGCCGGCAATCTGTGCGGCCAGGAACGCCGCTGACATATCCGCACACCAGCTGGCGAGCCGGTTCCAGGCATCCGGGTAAGAATGCATAAAAGCCCGCGCCTCCAGGTGATTCTTTGAGCGGGTGTCCCCAATTAGGTAGGAGGCCAAAGTAAAAGGCGCAGCAGCAAACGCAATTAGGGGAGTGTCGCCCAGCTCAGCGCAAACCATTTCAGCGGCCTCGGTAATACAATCCGGATCAAAGCCTTTAAAGCTGGTGAGGCGATCTACGTCCTCAGGGGATAAAACCGGGTCAGCGAAAACCGGGCCCTTACCGGGGACAATCTCTACCTTTAAACCCGCCAGATATAGGGGGGTGACAATATCGGAGAAGAAAATCGCGGCATCGACCCCGTAGCGGCGCACCGGTTGCAGGGTTATTTCCGCTGCCAGTTCGGGGGTAGTGCAGGCAGTGAGCATATCGTTACCGGCGCGCAGGCGACGATACTCGGGCAGGGAACGCCCGGCTTGACGCATAAACCAAACTGGAGTTTTCTCGGGACGCAGGCCGCGCACGGCTTGGAGGAAAGAGTTTTGCTCAGACATATTTCCATCATCTATGGCATTTTCGGCTGGCGCAAGCAAGTGCAGTAACCAACCGGCTGCAGACTGGCTCCCCGCGGCTAAGAAACCGGCAAAACTATTTTTCTGACACATTTTCCGCATCTGTCTGTTGCAAAAAACCGTGATTCTTGCTGACGCTCTGGCAGATTATTTTTCTTTAGTAAGGTTCTGGACTGGGAAAATAGAAATAATTAGGGCGCGGGGAGGCGCGATCTGCCGGGTACTTTTCAAAAAATAAAAAAATGTTCTAATGAGGCCGTGGGTCTTTCTTCCTATTCGGTACATCATCTCCGCCACGGCCTTAACGCCGTGGCGGCAGCTTCCAGTACCACTGATGGCCTGCCTGAGGATCTCTTACAGCGCTTGCCTGAGGTAATGGGAGTGTTACCGCTTTCCACTTGCAATCGGGTAGAGATCGTTATTGAAACCGCGCCGGCAATCTCCAGCGAGCAACTAGCAGCGGTAGATCGCTATATCCAATCCCGCCTGGGAACTATCTGCGAAATTCGCCGTGACCGCCAGGTTTTGGAACATTTATTTACCGTCGCCTGCGGACTGGACTCCATGGTGGTAGGAGAGCGCGAAATCTCTGGACAGCTGCGTCGCGCCCTGCGAGTAGCCACCCAGGAGCGGATATCCTCCGCCACCATTACCCGCGCCTGTCAAGGCGCGCTAAC
This sequence comes from Varibaculum sp. GTC20041, assembly GCF_055387755.1. Lineage (NCBI taxonomy): Bacteria > Bacillati > Actinomycetota > Actinomycetes > Actinomycetales > Actinomycetaceae > Varibaculum > Varibaculum sp. GTC20041. Next base: position 2,166,970 of record NZ_AP041144.1, on the reverse strand, counting down.
TACCTCCCGCCGAATCGCGCAGCTAACCGGGATCGCTTCCCAGGGTCGTTCGGTGGTTGCCTGCGGCCTGGAAATAGTGGCGGAACGAATAAATCCGCTGGCAGGTACCCCCACGCTTTTGATCGGAACCGGCTCCTATGCGGGAGCAGCAGTCGCGGCACTGCGCGCCAAAGGAGTGCAAGACATCTCGGTGTACTCCACTTCTGGGCGTGCCGAACGTTTCGCTTACGGCCATGACTTGCAACCGGTAGCCAAAGATCGGCTAGTTGCGGCGCTAGAAGCAGCCACTTTGATTGTTACCTGCCGGGGCATGGGTTCTCCGGTGCTCACCAAAGAGGAAGTGCAGCGGGCTTTAGCGCTATCTAGCGGTGAAAAAACCATTCTCGATTTAGCGCTGCAAACCGATATTGAGGACGGAGTAGCCGATTTAGAGCGGGTACGGGTAATCAACCTAAAAGAAATCAGTGCCCAGGTACCGGAAGCCGGGAAAGCCCAGGTTAAACGGGCAGAAGAGATTGTAGCCGAGGGCGTAGAGGAAGCCGAAGCGTTGCTGGCGGATCGCCAAATGGATTCGGTGGTGGTGGCGCTGCGTGACAGCTTCCGCCAGGTACTAGCCGATGAAGTGGCGCGCCTGCCCAAGGGGGATACTATTGCCCGGGAAGAAGTCGAATACGCGCTGCGACACCTGGCGGCTCGGCTAGCCCATATTCCCACTATTAACGCTCATCGCGCCGGACGCGAAGGGATGGGGCAGGAATACGTAAACGCCCTCCAGCAGGTGTGGGGATTGGATCTGGAGGTTCCGCCAGCTCCCCAAGATAAGGCGCAAGTTTGCCCGGTAACCGGCTTGAGCGTTGATGATTTGAAACAGGAAAACTCCAGCGAGGAGAGACAGTGAGTCAGATTTCTGCCCAATACGATGCGGTGATGCTGGTCAGCTATGGCGGGCCGCGACAAATGGAGGACGTGTTGCCGTTTATGCGCAACGCGACCTCCGGGCGGGGAGTTCCTGACGAGAGGTTAAAACAGGTCTCCACCCACTATGGACGTTTCCACGGAATCAGCCCCATAAATGCGCGTAACCTGGAAATCCGACGCGCCCTCGAACTGGAACTGAGCCGGCGCGGAGAAGATATCGAAGTCGTAATCGGGAACCGTAACTGGCATCCCTTTATCCACGACACCCTATGCGACCTGGCAATGCGAGGACTTACCCGGGTACTTTGTATTTTCACCTCCGCCTATGTTTGTTATTCGGGGTGCCGGCAGTACCGGGAAGACTTAGCTGCCGCCAAAGCCCAGCTACAAGCCCAAGATTTATCGCTGGAACTGGATAAAGTGCGCGCCTACTACACCACAGAAGGCTTCGTAGGAGCCTATACGAAACTCCTATTGGAAGCAGTAGTTAAGCGGGAGCAAAATAGCGGACACCTACCCTACGTAGCTTTCGTGACCCACTCGATCCCTACCGCCATGCAGGAATGCTCCGGCCCTGCCGATAACTCCCGCCCCGACTATGTGCGCCAACACCAACAGGTATGTTCCGAGGTCGCGGCCAGGGTTAGTAAAGAGCTAGGACGCGAGCTGAACTGGGACTTGTCATATTGTTCCCGCTCGGGGCCGCCCCAAATGCCCTGGCTAGAGCCCGATATTAATGCGCGGCTGGCGCAGCTGAAAGCAGAAGGGATAACGGACGTAATCTGCGTACCTATCGGGTTTATCTGTGACCATATGGAAGTGGTTTACGACCTGGATACCGAAGCAAAAGAAACCGCTGAACAGCTGGGACTTAACTATTTGCGGGTGCCTACAGTAGGTACCGATCCCGGCTTTATCGGGGCGCTCGCGGATTTGGTAACCGAGCGAGCCCAGGAAAAAGCAGAGGGCGAGGTCGTCTATGCCCAAGATGCTTTAGAACCCCGATGGCCAGCCTGGGCACCCCCCGGAGATTCTAGGGGCAGCAAAAATGCTATTGACCTGCCTGTCGAGTTTGAAACCAGAAAAGAATAAACAGCTAAAAGCTAAAAGGAGAAAATAATGGCTCACCCGATGCCCAATGATGTATCCCCCGATCCTCGCGATCATAAAGTGGATCCCGAGGAAGTAAATGCGCGCAATAACTTTTCTATGCACGCGGTTTTCGAGCTAGCCTTGCCACTACCTGCCCAGGAAGCAGAGCGAGCAGCTATGGCGCGAGAGCTCGAGGAAACCATCGCCGAATTGGGAGTAACCGTACGTGGCTGGTATGACGTTGCCGGTTACCGTGCAGACGCTGACCTGATGTTCTGGTTCTTGGACGAATCCAATGACAAGTTGCAAGATGCCTACCATGCGGTGTTGAACTCCCGCCTAGGCGCCCACCTGGTGCCGGTGTGGTCCATTATGAGCGCTCATATGACTGCCGAGTTTAATAAGCCCCACCTGCCGGCCTGCTTCGGCGGTTGGGCCCCGCGTGCCTATGCCGCGGTATACCCCTTCGTGCGTTCCCTCGAGTGGTATTACCTGCCCAAGGCTAAGCGTAGCGCCATGCTCGCCGAGCATGGCCGCAATGGTGCTGGTTACCTGGATGTAGCGGTGTCTACTTTGGCGACCTTTGCGCTTAATGATTATGAATGGTCAGTGACCCTAGAATCCGATGATATTAACCGGGTTATGGGCGTGCTGCGTCAGCAACGGGACTGTGAAGCTCGCCTGCATGTCCGCCAGGATACGCCCTTCTATACCGGCAAGCGGATGGAACTAGCCGAATGGATACAGCGGCAAACTACTGAAAAATAGTCAGCATAGCGTTGCTTAAAAGCTGAGTGCTACCGGAAAGAAGTCCCAGTTCCGCGCCAACTTATAGTTAGCGGGGTAAATTAGTGACCACACCCAAACTCTCGGGTGGCATAAGTCACAACAAACGAGTAATGTGGAATCGGTATTTATGGTTCGCCGTCTGTCTAGATTTTTGTAAGGAGTGATTAGCTTGGATTCGTCCTTTTTAGCTAGAGTCCCCCTCTTTGAGGGACTCGATCAGGAAGCGCAGATGCGCCTGTTCTCAATGATGGGACAAACCACCTTGCGCCGCGGGGAAAACCTATTTGAAGAGGGCGATGATGGCGACCGCTTGTATATCGTGGCCGAGGGGAAAATAAAACTGTCGCATCAGTCCCTCGATGGTCGCGAGAACCTGCTAGCGGTGTTGGGCCCGGGGGAAATCCTGGGGGAGCTAACCTTATTTGATCCCGGTCAGCGTTCCACTACCGCAACCGCGGTTTCACCTGCCCGCTTGGTTTTCTTAAACCATAGTGACTTGATGGTTTTCCTGGAGGACAATCCCTCCTTGGCGAAACATATGCTCAAAGCGCTGGCAAAGCGCCTGCGTCGCACCAACGAGGCTTTGGCTGACCTGGTGTTCTCGGATGTGCCCGGCCGGGTAGCCAAGGCCCTCTTGGATTTGGCGGATCGTTTCGGGATCCGTACCGAGGACGGAATCCATGTACCGCATGATCTGACTCAAGAAGAGTTAGCTCAGTTGGTGGGAGCCTCGCGGGAAACCGTGAACAAGTCCTTGGCCGAGTTCGTGAACCGCAACTGGATTCGCCTGGAGGGACGCGCAGTCACCTTGATCGACATTGATCGTTTGGCGCGGCGTGCCCGCTAGGGTTCGGCATTAAGCACAGTTTTGGGGCGGCAGCCATAGCGGTTGCCGCCCCAAAACTTATGCAAAAACCCTAACCTCCCTGGACAAAGCGCTAATAATAGCGTCCCTATACCCACTGGTATTAACCCTAGAAAAGCAGGTTTGGACGATATAACGTTACTTGCGGTACGGGATTACCCAACTAGCGCGGTTTAGCTTTGGCTCTGGTTGTAGCCCGTTAAGAACCTAGCTTTCCTTCGGCTCGCTCTGTTCCGCTGCCTTGACCTTGCGTTCGATCAGATAATCTTTGCGTCCCGCGCGGCGCGCGCTATGCGCCAGGAAGGCCATTGCTAGCAGGGTCAAACCAGCCAGTAGTAACATTCCTGACCCACCTGACCAAGCCAAGTGGTGGGCAATATTGGAAGGCAGTGCCTGATAGAAGTGGTCTTGCTGGCCGGCGTTATCGAGGGCGGTAAGTAGCGGCTGCAAACTGTTGGCAGTTTGCTCGGGAACCACCAGGAAGAACGCTCCCCCTACTGTCAAGGCCAATCCGGTAATAAAAGCACCTAGAGAAGAGAAGCGGGCTACTAGAGCCAGCAGGAAGACCATGATTACCGCCACCACAATTTCGACCCATTGACCGGCGTTCAAACTGGAGGCGGGCAGCAATACATCGCCGCCACGGGTACGCAACCGGGTGGCGACATCCAAAATTAGGTACCAGGTAAGCGGAACCAACACTAAAAATAGCAGCAGCGACCAGATATGCGCTGCTGCGCGCGAAGGCACTGTCGGTTTGACCGTGGCTCCATCGAAAATAGTATCTTCAAAGCTTTGTTGCCGCTCCGCGGTAGTTAGTACTTCCTCTGGTTCGGTTTCCTCTACCGAATCCCAGTGGGGTGAGTCCTCCTCGACCGGAGCCGTCGCTTCCTCAGAGTTGTTTAGCAAAGAATAGCGCCGGTCAGCGGTGCTTTCCACTTCACTAGCGGGGGCGGGCGCCACCCCAGAGTCATCTTCATCTACCTCGCGGCTGCGCTCCATGAGCGACTTACGCTCTAGAGCCGGGGAGGCGGCGTCAGCAGCGTCCTCTTCACTTACGGCAGGTGCGCTCCATTCCGTTGACTGATCCTCGTCCGTAGAGTCCGCATTCGTGTTTTCCGCAGTCCCCACAATCGCGCTATCGGTGTGCTCTAGCTGCTCAGCCGGTAGGTTTTCTTCGCCTGCTGAATCTGCCTCCGAGCTAATACCTTCCCCTGCTATCAGGGAATCGTTATCAGAGGGGGAAGTAGCGTGATGCTCGCCGGGGATCAAAGTATCTTCGGGAGCCTGCTCTTCTTCGCCTTCTTCTCCCACGAACCAGGTTCGGGTAGTGAAGTCGTTATCCGGCTCGTTCTTGCTCATCTGACCTCCAACGAAATCGCGTAGTCTATACAACAGCCACGATAGATTATGAGCGTAGATTTCGCGGGAGAGCGCGCCGCGCAAGTAAAAATACTTGCGTCAGATACGGAGTTAAGTTAGCGGGACAAACCCTAGTCCAGCAGCTGATGGCGCACAATCGTGGCCGCGCGATCCGCTCCTACCCCGACTACGCTAATGCGGCAGCCCGAAAGCTTCTCTAGATGCTCAATGTACTCTTGTGCTTTGATTGGCAAATCCGCAAAAGTCTGGCAGCCGGTGATATCTTCTTTCCAGCCGGGCAGCATTTCGTAAATTGGCTGAGCATGGTGGAAAGCAGTCTGATCTGCGGGGAGTTCCTCGAAACGCTGACCATCAACGTCATAAGCTACACAGACCGGAATTTCATCGTATTTCGAAAGTACATCCAGCTTGGTAATCACCAAGTCGGTGAGGCCGTTGACTCGAGCAGCATAGCGAGCAACTACCGAATCGAACCAGCCGGTGCGGCGCGGGCGTCCGGTAGTTACCCCGAACTCCCCGCCTGCCTGACGCAAGTCTTCGCCCTCTTTACCAAAAAGTTCGGTGGGGAAGGGGCCTTCCCCAACGCGAGTGGTGTAAGCCTTGGCGATCCCGATTACCCGGTCAATGCGGGTCGGTCCGATTCCTGATCCCGAGCAGGCTCCACCGGCAGTGCAGGACGAGGAGGTTACGAAGGGGTAGGTGCCGTGGTCGATGTCCAGCATGGTGGCTTGACCGCCCTCTAAGAGGATGGTTTCTCCGCGATCCAAGGCCAGGTTAAGCTCGGTGGTGCAGTCGAAAACCATAGGCCGCACTTTGTCCGCATAAGAAAGTAGCTGGTCAGAAATAGTTTCTGGATCGATAGGTTCTTCGGAGAACTGTTTTTCGATCACAAAGTTCTTACCCGACAAAGCGGAGCGAACTTTCTGTCGCAAGATTGATTCGTCAAAGAGATCCTGGATGCGTAGGCCAATCCGGTTCATCTTATCGGCGTAGGTAGGTCCAATCCCGCGACCGGTGGTACCAATCTTGCGTTCGCCCAAAGACCGTTCTGCCAGTCCGTCCATTACCTTGTTATAGGGCGGAATGATATGAGCGTTGAGAGAAACCTTTAGTCGGGAACAGTCGACCCCGGCCTCCTCAAGCATCTTGATTTCGGCGAACATGACTTCCAGGTCAACTACTACTCCGTTACCGATTACTGGGGTGACCGTGGGGGAGAGGATACCCGCGGGGATCAAATGTAAACCAAACTTTTGATTTCCCACTACAATGGTGTGACCAGCGTTATTGCCGCCATTGAACTTAACTACCCAATCAACGCTCTGGCCAACTAGGTCGGTTACTTTACCCTTTCCTTCGTCTCCCCATTGGGCTCCGACAACAATCAGTGCGGGCATGAACTATTCCTCTCAAATAAGGATTTTTGCAAGGCTGCTGGCGAGATTTACCCGGCAGCGTTTGCACACTTACTATCCGAGTTTATCCATCTTGCCCTGAAGTTGGTAGCCATGGGGCATTACGTGAAACCTGTCCGGTTACGAAATGACCAGTCTGCATTCGAAGGAAACTGCACAGACAAAGTTCGGGTAGGAGGGTGCTTGCCGATAGCATGGGAACATGAGCCTTCGCATTTATGATTCTGCCCGTCACCGCATCGTGGACTTTGAGCCGGTCAAAGCCGGACATGTAGGAATTTACCTGTGTGGAGCCACCGTCCAGGGTTCTCCCCATATAGGGCACGTGCGTTCGGCGATTGCCTTTGACGTGCTGATTCGGTGGCTGCGCCGCAACGGTTACCAGGTAACCTATGTGCGAAACGTGACCGATATTGACGACAAAATCTTGAATAAATCCGCGGAGGCCGGATGGCCCTGGTGGGCATGGGCATACCGCTTCGAGCAAGAGTTCGCCGCTGCTTATCGCGCCCTGGGGGTGCTGCCCCCGACCTATGAACCGCGCGCCACCGGGCAGATCCCTGAACAAATCGCCCTCACTCAGCGTCTCATCGATGCGGGTCACGCCTATAGTGATGGGAATGGGAACGTCTATTTTGATGTTAAATCCCTCAAAGATTACGGCTCGCTGACCCGGCAAAAGCTCTCCGATATGCGAACTACCGAGGACGAGAGCCAAATCGATAACCAAACCGAGGCGGGAAAACGAGATCCGCGGGACTTCGCCCTCTGGAAAGCAGCAAAATCCTCCGAGCCGGAAACTGCGAAATGGGATTCCCCTTGGGGTAAAGGACGCCCAGGTTGGCATTTAGAGTGTTCGGCAATGTCACGGCGCTATCTGGGAGAAGCTTTCGATATTCACGGCGGCGGGATTGACCTGCGTTTCCCCCATCACGAAAATGAGCAGGCGCAATCTCACGGTGCCGGTTGGCCATTCGCAAAATACTGGATGCATAACGCCTGGGTAACCATTAAAGGTGAAAAAATGTCGAAATCGCTGGGGAACTCCCTGGTGGTTTCGGAGATTTTGAAAACCACGCCCGCAGCGGTGCTGAGGCTCGCCTTAGGGACTACCCACTACCGTTCCACCGTGGAATACTCCCCGGAAACCTTGGAGCAGGCGGGGGAAACTTGGAATAAGTTTACTTCTTCCCTGGCGCGTTTTGCTCAGGCAGCCCCCGAGGTTACGGAGGCCAGTGCCGAAGATTTGGCTGCAGCCGCCCTCCCGGAGGCTTTTTGCGAAGCTATGGACGATGATTTAAATATCGCGGCTGCTCAAGCGGTGATACACGAAAAGATTAAGCAAGCTAATACCGCGTTTGAAGGCGGGAAACCTGCTGAGGGTGCGCAGATAGCCATCCAGATTCGCGCCATGCTAGAGATATTAGGGCTCGATCCACTCTCGGAGCAATGGCGGGAAGCAGACAGTAGTAGCGATTCTGCCGCTACTGCTGCTTTAGAAAAGCTCGTCACTGACCAGTTGGAACAGCGAGTTCAGGCGCGCAAAGAAAAGGACTGGGCGCGCGCGGACGGGATTCGTGACCGCTTAGGCGCGGCGGGGATAATTATCGAGGACGGAGCTGGCGGCTCCACTTGGCATTTAGGTTAGGGGTTGGCATGGCAGTTCGCGGAGATCACCACGGCAGAATGAAGCGCAGTGATAAGAAAGGCGCTCCTAAAGGCAGCGGCGGCAATAAACGTGGTTTGCGGGCGAAAGGTCCTACGCCGAAAGCTGAGAACCGTCCTTACCACGCGGCTTATCGTGCCCGGATCCAAAAAGAGCGGCGGGAAGAAACGCAAGCAGCCCAACGTAAGGCACGTGCCAAACGTTCCCTAATCCAGGTGCGAGGTGGGCATCAACTGATTGCCGGACGTAACCCGGTGTTGGAAGCCTTGGAATCTGATATCCCCGTGACCAGAGTGTTTGTGGCGGGTAACCTGGCGGCCAATAAGAAACTTTCCTTGCTGCTCGCAAAAGCTAGCGCGCAGGGGGCACCCATCGTGGAAGTCCCCCGCTCGGACTTGGACCTCGCTACCGAGGGCGCAGTTCACCAGGGTGTTGCTCTGGAAGTCCCCGAGTTTGAATACACCGATTTAGCTGAGCTCTTTGACAATGCTGAAAAAAATCACGCTAAGCCACTGATTGTGCTGCTAGATGGGGTTACTGACCCGCATAACCTGGGAGCGATTGTGCGCAGCGCTGCCGCCTTTGGAGCCAGCGGGGTAGTGATTCCCGGCAGGCGCAGTGCCTCAATGAATGTGACTGCCTGGAAAGCCTCTGCCGGAGCCGCCGCGCGTCTGCCGATTGCCCGGGTGTCTAACCTGGTAAATGCGATTCGGCAGTGCAAAGAGCAAGGCTGTTTCGTGCTGGGATTAGATGGCGGCGGTACTTCCTCGGTGAGCGAATCCGGTCTGGCAGATGGTCCTTTGGCATTAGTTACCGGAGCCGAGGGTGACGGGATATCCCGCTTGGTGAAGGAAAACTGCGATCTGCTCACCCGAATCGAGATCTCTTCTGCTGTGGAATCCTTAAATGCCGCGGTGGCTACGGGGATTGCTCTATTCGAAGTGGCTGCCGTGCGGCGGGAAAAAGCGCACGCGCTTCCTCAAGAGTTATAACCCAGCAGACGCAGGGTAGCAACCACGGTACAGACAATCGCAAATAGGCTCGCTAAAGCGCAAAAGACCCGAGGCCAGAGGGGAGTAACCTTCTTGCGCCACAGATAAAACAGCAAGACCAAAGCGAAGATTCCCAGGAAGAACCCGAGAGGAACCAGCAGGGCAGTGGAAGTACAGGCGATCCCAAAGGCAATCGGCAAGAAATAGGAAAAGAAGTTATGTCGGATACGTTCCGAACTAATTAGTGACTCAATTTTACTGTCTAAAAAGTCCGACTTTACGGGTGCCGCGGACACAGTTTCCCCCCAGCCAACCAACTGACCGTATTTGCGCAGTAGACGGGCATCCTCGAAACGAACACGGGCGGCTGCCTTCCCCCAGGGAACTGGGCTATTTTCCGCAGCCGCTGCCGCCTGAATCACTTGCGCGCCATTACCAGCTTTAATTACCGTCATATCCGCATCAGCGATAGCTACCACCTGTTGTGGATCCCCGAGATAGGCATAAAGCTGTTCGCGGGTGTAGGGAATTGGAAGGGAAGCGGTTTCCTCCATCTCTGTTACCGCCAGCCGAACCGCCCCAATAATTTGATTCCGACGCAGAACCGGGGTCAGTGAAAGCAGGGAAGCCAGAGTTTGAAAATACTGATCAAGCGGGGAAAGCTGTGCCTCAGTCTGCAAGCATCTCACCTCACCTGCTTCAGAAAAATACGCCAATTGTAAACATGTTGTTGAAAATATGTTAACCCAGTATCCCAGAATGGAAGATTCTTTTTGAATAGCAGCTGGTCTTTGCGAAACTGTAACCGGTAAAAAGAATAAGAGTGGGGATTTCACACAATGAATAGCAAGACACGTGTTCTCAATGTGCTAGTTACCGGACTGGCGCTTTTCGCCATGTTTTTCGGGGCTGGCAACCTGATTTTTCCAGTAATGATTGGGGTGGAATCGGGAGTTGAACAGGTTCCCGCCACCATCGGCTTTATGATTACCGGAGTGCTACTGCCCATGGCCGGCATGATTGCCGCCGCTACTTCTTCTTCCGGAGTACTCGGGATTATTGAACGCATCTCTCACTACCCAGGTCTGGTGTTTTGCTGGTTGATCTTTTTATCGACCGGGATGCTGTATGCGATTCCGCGTACTGCTGCCGCTTCTTTTTCGATGTCATTCCAAGCCACCACCGGGGACTCCCATCTGGCGCTATTTATTTACACATTGGTATTCTTCGGCATCGCCGGTTACCTGTGTTTGAATCCCCGTAACGTGCTTGACCGGATTGGCGGTCTGCTGACTCCTGCGCTGCTGATTTTGTTGGCGATAATGATTATTGCAGCGGTGGCAACTATGTCTCCTTCGGAGGCAGCCCCGATTGAAAAATATGCTTCCACCCCCACTTTGAAGGGTATTTTTGACGGTTACGGCACCCTGGATGCCATCGCTTCCTTCGTATTCGGGGTAGTGATTATTCGGGCACTACGGCAAAAAGGATTCCAACCCGGTAAGCAGCTATTTGGGGTTACCGCCCTTTCGGGAGTGATCGCCGCTTTCTTCCTTGGTCTGGTCTATTTTGGACTGTCGATGGTGGGCTCGCGCGTGGGACGACTTAACCCCAACGTTAAAGACGGCGGGGAAGGCTTGGCGTTCGCAGCGCAGCATTTATTTGGATCTACCGGCAGGGTAATCTTGGGTGCAATTGCTATTTTGGCTTGCCTAACTACTGCCATTGGTCTAGTCGAGGCTTCCACCCAGTTCTTCCGGGGATTGTTCCCGCAGGTTTCCCGTCCGGTGTGGGTGGTTTTGCATGTGGTGATTTCTTTAGCAATCGCTAACCTGGGGCTAGAGGCACTGGTAAACGTGATTATCCCGGTAATGATGTTCTGTTACCCCATCACCATCATGCTGGTAGTTACCTGTATCCTGGATATTTTCATTCCCGGACATATGTTCTGGGCCTACCGGCTTTCAGTGTGGGTAGCCGCGTTCTTTGGTCTTTTCGATGGCCTGAAGGCTGCCGGGGTATTGGAGGAGTGGATTGATACCACCATTCCGTTGGCTTCGCTAGGGTTGGGTTGGCTAATTCCGTCTCTGGTGATGCTGGTGGTCGGTCTGATTATCGATTTTGCGCAAGGCCGGATGAAACAGCAATACGACTATGATGCGGTGGCCAGGGAACGGAACCAATCCTTGGTAAGTGCCGGCTTGGCGTTCAATGAAGACGAACTAGATGAAGCCGCCGCCCCGCAGGAAAACCCGAGCGAAAAATCTGATTCAGACAGCTAGAGGTTTTCTATTCCCGCCAAGATTACTGGCACTATCCCCAGGAGGATAAATGCCGGTAGCTGGCAGATACCTAGCGGAATAACCAGCCGAACCGAGAGTTTTTGGGCGGCTTGGCGGGCACGCTGGTCTTTACTGGCGCGTACCCGCAGTCCGGCCCCTTTCAGTAACGCCTCGGGGGATACCCCATCCTTCCAGGCGGGTTCGAGGGCGGCAGATAGATACGGTGCCCACTCGGGGCAGGTATCCCCGCGTTGTAGCAGAGACCAAGCTAAGTTCCATTCAACTCCGAAAATCAGCGCGCGAGAAACCGCGGCTAGGCGAGGTTCTCCACTGGCAGCTGCCAGGGCAGTTAAGACGCGCGGAATCGCGGCGCCGCTGGCCAGTCCGGCGCTCGCCAAGTCCAGCATCACTGCGGGATCAATCGCGCTACGCCTGGTATATTCACCGCTAGATTTGTGTGGAGGAAGGGCAGGTAAAAACCAGGGCAAGGCACCCAAGAAAATCGAGATTGCCAGGATAAACATTTTTATGCCTTTTCCGCTTGCGCCACTAAGCGAAACATCCAAAACATCCCGGTTAACAGGGCAATAACCCCGACCAAGGCACTGATAGTTCCCAAGCCTCCGGCGAATATTGCATTTAGCGGATTGGCTCCTAGCAGGGATCCCAGCGCGGTTCCTCCTAAAGGTAAAAGCCCCAAAATAGTGGCGGAAGCTTTCGGAGCTGTCAACGCTAGCTTCCGCGCACGAGCGGCATTGGCAGCTTCGGTAAGCGAATCTGCGCAGCCGGCTAACACCTCAGCTAAGGGGGCGCCTACTGCCTCGGAAAAACGGACTGCCGCTAGGAGGCCAGTTAAAGAAGCCTGCTCCCAAGAAGTTAGATTTGGTTCTATTGCCGCTTGAATATCTGTGGCGCTGGCAGTTTTGGGACGGGAGAAACCGTGGCGTGGCAAACTTTTTACCCAGGCTGAATCGGGATCGGCACCGGCGTTTAGGCGGCTCGCTACCTCGATAACTGCCGCTGCTAGTTGGGGTTTTGGTTGGAAGTGACGCTGCAGAATCCCGGCAAAGTAGGTAATGGAACTAGCTATTTTAGGCAGAGGCAGGCGGCGGGTTCTGGGCGGATGAGCATCCGGTAAATGCCAAGGCAGGCCGGCAAGGGTTAGAAAAAGTCCCACTAAGGTGGCGGTTTTCCAGGTCACGGTGCCTCCGCAAGATAATCAAAATCCATATCTACCAGCTGTGATAGTTTTTGATACCCCGCCCCTCTAAGCAACTGTCCGGCAGGAGTAACTTTGAGTGCCAGTTGCGCCGCTAGGTGGGAATGATCCCAAACCGGAACCCCGACCTCGGATACATAGCGTCGAGTGCTTCCTCGCTCCGTTAAGCGGCGAATCTGTAAAAAGACATCTACCCCCGCTATCACCTGTGCTCCCACGGTAGATTCCGGCATTAAGGCCAACGCTCCTAGTGCCACCAGACGGGCAGGAACCTCAGTTACCGCATTGGCATGTACCGTTGCCCAAGTGCCTTCGTGCCCGGTGTTCATCGCAGACAGTACTTCCCGTACCTCCGGACCGCGGCATTCCCCCAGTACAATCCGATCCGGACGCATCCGCATAGCCGCACGCACCAGCTTTGACATGGGAACCGCGCCTACCCCTTGCACATTGGCGCTGCGTTCTTGCAGGTGAACTAAGTGAGGATGGGAAGGAAAAAGCTCGGAGACTTCCTCGATACATACAATCCGCTGGTTGGGGGGCACCAATTCCAACAGGGCAGACAGCAGCGTGGTTTTCCCCGAACCGGTGGCTCCGGAAATAAAACAGGAAGCACGCCGGGAAATTAGGGCGGTCAAAACCGGCGCTAAGGGCGCAGACACGGTTCCCGATTCCACCAATTGGGTAAAGTTTAGGCCTTTTGCGCGCGGGCAACGCAAAGAAATAACCGGAGAGGGCACCGCTAGAGGCGGCAGTACCGCATGGAGCCTAATGCCATCTGGCAGCGTGCCGTCGGCGATCGGCGCGGCATCATCTAAACGCTTTCCGGCAGCTCCTGCTAACCGGACTGCTAAGGAACGGAGATTACTGTTGGAACCAAAGTCCAGTCTGGTTTTGCAAAGACCCCCGCCACTATCGACCCATACTTGCTTTGGTCCATTGATTAAAACATCGGTTACTTGCGGGTCTTGAAGCAGGGATGCCAGCTGGGGGCCAAACCCGGATAATTCTGCATTTATTGTTGCCAAGTTATCAAGCAGGTGAGCGGTTCCTGCTGCTGGCGCGCTTGCCTGGCGGATCACTTCTGCCGGAGCTGCACCCGAGGCTACTAGCAGGCGGTTGTCCCGGTCAGTTTGGGAAGCTACGGGATGCCGAGGTGTTGGCTTTAAGACCGATAGCCATTTTTTGAAAGCCTTCATGCTACCGCCATCAGATTTCGCAGTAGCTGTGCCAACCTTACTTGCAAGTTTTTCGGCCATAAACTGCCCAGGCCTTGAGCTTGCAGCCGTTTTAGTTCCCGGCAATGCGGCACGAAATATCTTTGATTGTCGCTGCTAGGGGGAACAATTCTGTTAGGGACGCGATTGGTCACTAGCGGGATTCTGCGCTGATGGATTCGTTGCAGAACCTGTCGATTAATTGCCGATTGCGAGTAATCCCTGACTACCAGAATATGCCCGGGTAAATTGTTTAGGTCTTCCACAGAAGCAAGTTGTCCCCAATCGATAACTACCAGTGAAAATGCACGAATTAGCAAAGAAAAAAGGTGTGGTAGCTGGCGGAGATCACCGCGGTGGAGCTGGAGAAAACGCGTATTTTGTACCCCGGGTAAAACCTCGCGTAAGCGGGAAACTAACAGGTCCGCTTCCAAGTCTGAAGAGGAAAAGTTGCTAATAGCGGGAAAACCGAGTTTGCGCATCCCCGGTGAATATTGGCGCGAAGTTGAGTCCGAGAAAGGACAGCTGGCATCTACAAAAATCGAGTTCTTAACGCTGTTTGCTAACCCGAACGCAATGGTAGAGGTGCCACTTTTTGGATGTAACCCGAAGATATTGAGGATGCGTCCTCGGGAAGGATAACAGTATTGATCAATCTGCGAGAGAAAAGCTCCTACCTGGGATGGGAGGCGAAAAACCCCGGGGCGTTGCAAGGGGCTTCCAGGAGGGGTGAAGCTTCTTTGGGGCAGGGGCGGTGGGCTGGCTGAAAAATCTACGCGAACTATGGGAAGCGGGGAGGAAAGCCAACTTAAATTGGTGCTAGCAGGGGTGATAACTGTACTTAAGCTGGCAGCAGGAGGCGGCAGTTGGGTGGTGAAATGAATATTAGACACTCCGAGTACCTGGGATAGGAATTGCAACTGTCCCAGGTTAAATCCCCACAATAGGCAGGTCGGGTCGGTATCACCAGGTACTTGCCTGGCAGGCATTGGTGTTGGTAGATCTGTTTGCACGACTGGCTCCTGCGGGTTTGTTTGCGAAGTACACCTAGATTTAGTGAATGGGGAGCAGGGGAGACAATAAAAGAAATGGCATTCCTAGGAAACCAGAGTCCGGTCGATCCCTGGGGACAAACCGAAAAGTAAAGACAAAGGTGCGGACAGTAACGGATTCTCAAAAAATTGGAGTCCGAGTGGCTGCATCAGGCAGGAATCACCGAGTTTATCGGTGTTGAGGATAAAGGGAGATGCTGAAGGGGGTCAAATAAGTGCCTATTTACCGCGGCGTTTACGTGAATGTTTGGAACGATGTCCAGAGGCGGATCCTCCCAGATCTAAATAGCTCAAAGTGCGCAGGAGTAACTTGCGGCAGGCGCCAGCGAATCTCTTTCCTGCTTGCGCTAGCTTGCCCCAAATAGGGGCGACGCGTGGATGTTTGCGGAAAATCACTAGCGCCACTATTAGTGCTAGCAGAATAACCAAAAATCCGATTCCCCATTTTTGGTTCATCGTTATCCCCGGGTGATCTTGTCCTCGTACCTCGAAACCTTTGACGAGAGCTTGCGGGGTCGTCCAAGTGACGGTGTTGCCTTCTGCTGTCGCCCCGGAATAGGTGTCGGTTTTTAACACTGGGCCGGGGAAGGTAATTGTCAGGCGGAACTGGTCGGTTTGGGCATCTAAGAAATCTAAGCTTTGCACCGGGGCAAGTTTCGCCACGTAGCTGTCACCGATATGTTTAATGGTCACAAACGGCTTCTTGGCCTGGGAAATATGTTGTGCCTTCACCGTGATCGTACAGTCTGAAACCTGATCAGTGGATTTATCTTTAATCTCGACTTGTGAAGTTTTGAGGTAGTCCTCGATTCCCGGAATCTGATCCTTACATTTAATATCTTGAGTAGTTCGCGGCTGCGTTAAATGAGTACTAAACGAATAGGTATCATTGCCGTAAATCTGCATTTGGGTGCTAGCTTCACAACCCGCCAGCAATATCGCACAGGGAAGTAGAATTAGAGCCAAAAGTCGTTTGCCCTTCACCCTCGCTACCTCCTTGAGTGGCGGCTATAAACCCGATTATCGCGTAACCGTTATTTTTAATCATACTGTAAAGAATTACTTATGCCGATGGTAAAAGGTTCACTTCCCTAGCTGAAAACCAATCGGGAAGGTGTCCTATGGCCTAAAGTTTCCCTTAATATGAGCCAGGTCATAGTAATTTATGGAAATTTTTAGACGCTCTCGGTAGAGAAAGTGGCAGCGATGACGGAGAATAGAAAAGCAATAGCAACTGTGTGTTGCCGTGTCGAGTGCCGCAGGAGGCAAGAGATAAATGACAGTGACTGAGAAAGATGTGCTAGCTGCCGCCCCGAAGAACGCGCCGAAAGAGGTCGTTGATTGGGTAATTAAAGTTGCAGAACTGGCGAAACCGAAAGCGATTGAGTTTTGCGATGGTTCCGAAGAGGAATGGACTCGCCTAACCGATCTCATGGTAGAAACCGGGATGTTCACCCGTTTGAATCCGGAGAAACGTCCTAACTCCTTCCTGGCTCGCTCGCTACCCTCCGATGTGGCGCGCGTAGAGTCGCGTACTTTCATCTGCTGTGAAAAGGAAGAGGATGCTGGCCCCACTAACAACTGGGCAGATCCCAAGCAGATGCGCGAGACCCTGAATGAAAAGTTCGACGGCGCGATGGCTGGCCGCACCATGTACGTGATTCCCTTCTCCATGGGACCGCTGGGTGGCCCGATTTCTCAGCTGGGTATCGAACTCAGTGACTCCCCCTACGTGGTCTGCAACATGCGGATCATGACCCGTATGGGTGCTAAGGCGATGGATCTCATCAACGAGGGACGTCCCTGGGTTCCGGCGGTTCACTCCGTAGGTAAGCCGCTGGCTGAGGGCGAGACTGACGAAGCCTGGCCTTGCAATGACGAAAAGTACATCACCCACTTCCCCGAAACCAATGAAATTTGGTCCTTCGGTTCCGGTTACGGCGGGAACGCCCTGCTGGGCAAGAAGTGCTACGCTCTGCGTATCGCCTCCACGATGGCTCGCCGTGACGGCTGGATGGCAGAGCACATGCTGATTCTGCGTCTAACCGACGAAAAGAGTGGCGAACAGTACCACGTGACCGCTGCCTTCCCGTCCGCCTGCGGCAAGACCAACCTGGCCATGCTGCAGCCGACCATCCCCGGCTACAAAGTCGAAACCGTTGGTGACGACATTGCCTGGATGCGTCCTGGTGAGGACGGTACGCTGCGCGCGATCAACCCCGAGGCTGGCTTCTTCGGTGTTGCTCCGGGAACCTCTTACAAGACCAACCCGATGGCGATGGAGACCATGAAAGAAAACTCCATCTTCACCAACGTAGCCTTGACTGACGATGGCGATGTCTGGTGGGAAGGCATCGACGGAGACACCCCGGATCACCTGATCGATTGGCATGGTAATGACTGGACTCCGGAATCTGGCGAAAAGGCCGCTCATCCGAACTCCCGTTTCACCACTCCGGCTGCGCAGTGCCCGATCGTATGCCCCGATTGGGAAGCTCCCGAAGGCGTTCCGGTCACCGCTATCCTCTTCGGTGGACGTCGTGCTTCTAACGTTCCGTTGGTAGCCGAGCAGTACTCCCCGGCACACGGCGTATTCATTGGTGCGTCCGTAGCCTCCGAGCAGACCGCTGCTGCTGAAGGTGCTGTGGGATCCCTACGTCACGATCCCTTCGCTATGCTGCCCTTCTGTGGCTACAACATGGCTGACTACTGGGGTCACTGGCTAGAAATGCAAGAAAAGGTCGGCGACAAGTTCCCGCGGATTTACCAGGTTAACTGGTTCCGTAAGGACGAGGACGGCAGCTTCTTGTGGCCGGGCTATGGCGACAACGCTCGCGTTTTGGACTGGATCGTACGCCGTGCCTCCGGCAAGGTTGACGCGATTGAGGGACCGACTGGCTACTACCCCAAGTTCGAGGACTTCAACCTGGAAGGCACCGGATTGGGTCAGGAAGACTGGGACAAGATGTTCGCCATCGATCCCGATGCCTGGCTGGCCGAGACCGAGGACACCGAGAAGTACTTCTCGCAGTTCGGTGACAAGCTGCCCAAGGCCATCTCCGAGGAGCTCGCTAAACTGCGTGAGCGTCTGCAGGCACTGAAGTAACCACCTAACGGAGAGTTACCTCTTTTCTTTTTAGGAAAATAAGAGGGGGCGGCCGGAAACAAAAGTTTCCGGCCGCCTTTTCACGCTTCTATGTCCGCGGTATCGCGGTGGTAGCGCGATAGTCTCGGTTTGCTTAACTACACAGATTGCGCAGCTAGTGTTTTAATGTTTCGTGAGCAGCGTGCCCTTCGGGCTCAATCTGCAGGGTGCAATGTTCTATCTTGCGTGGGAAATGGGTTTTCATACATTCTTCTACCTGGTGTAACACTTCCAATGCATGGCCATCTCGGTAGCACTCCTTGGCGATAATGATATGCGCTGATAAAAGCACCGTTTGAGAGTTTAATGGCCATACGTGCAGGTCATGAATTCCACTAACATGTTCCACCTGCAAAATATGGTTCCTGATCTCCGCGATCTTCAATTCGCTGGGAGTGCGCTCAAGCAGGATTGCTCCCGCGTCCTTTAACAATTTGTAGCCGCGCGGCAGCATCGCGCCCGCAATTAGCAAAGAAATTACCGCGTCGATTCGGTTGATGCCGCTAAGACGGGTGATAATGCCGCCGGCGATCACTCCGACAGAGGAAATTGCATCTACGGAAACCTCCAGAAATGCGGCTTTAATATTTAAATTGTCGCGATGGTGTCCTAGCATTACCAGCATTGATGCCAAATTGCCCAGTAAGCCGGCCACCGCCCAGGCAGCCATCTGAGTACCGTCAACCGGAGTGGGAGTAAGCAGGCGGATAACTGCTTGGTAGCCGATGATCGTACAGATGATCATAATCATCCCGGCCTGGATCCCGCCCGCGATTGCCTCTAGACGCGCATATCCGTAGGTAAGTTCGCCGCTAGCAGGGCGAGTCATCAAAGTAGCGGTGAAGGCAGCTAAGAATAGTCCTATCGAATCAATGGCCACGTGTCCGGTATCCGCCGCTAAAGCTAGCGAACCGGAAATAATGGAGCCGATTAGCTGGGCAACCAGCACCGCCAAGGTGATCCCAGCGGCAATTAGCAGTCGCGTGCGGGTAGATTCATTGGTAGATTCACTGGTAGAAGTGTGTTGATGCACGGTGACGTCACCTCTTACTAAGGGATACCTAAATAAGTAATATTTTGCTACCTTAACCTCACCAATTCCAATAAGATTTGTCAACAGCCCTCCCAAATCTAAATGAAAGATGCAAGAATGATAAATATGTCGTCAAGTGATACTCCGGCGCTACGTGGATGGCGCCATTTATTTTCTGGTAAAGAACGAGAAGTTTACTATCCCGCGGGACAGTCGGCTCATGATTCCGACACCGTGATGATTCTGGCTACCGACCGTTTCAGTGCCTATGGTCAGGTCTTTCCTACTGAAATCCCCGGTAAAGGTATTGCTGTTACCCAACTGACTACCTGGTGGTTGGAACAGCTTGGGGACGCGATTCCCAATCATTTTCTATCTACTTCTTCGGTACCAGAGATGGCGGCCGGACGAGCGATGATTTGCCGTCGCCTCGATATGTATCCCTTGGAATGTCATGTGTCTGGTTATCTGGCAGGTGAAGCCTGGCGGGAGTATCAAGCGAAAGGCACTATCGGGGGTGCACGGATGCCGGCGGGTCTGCAACAAGATCAAAAGCTAGAGGAACCAGTATTTAATCCGGTAGCAAAGACTCAGATGGGACGGCACGACAGTAACGTTTCTTGGGAAGCGCTACAGTCCTTAGTTGGCAGTGGACGCGTAGATCAAATTATCGAGTACTCGCTGGATTTGTACCAGCGAGCGGCCAAGATTGCTTGGGACTGCGGGATTATCTTAGGCTCCACCAAGTTCGAGTTTGGCTCCGCTCTTCCCTACGGTGGCGAGGCCGTGGTGTTAGGAGATGAGGTGCTCACCCCCGATTCTTCGCGTTTTTGGAATGCCGATAGCTATGAAGTTGGCAAGCGTAATCCCCGGCTAGATACCCAGATATTGCGAGATTGGGTCGATTCTGACGCGTGTCAGTGGCAACCCTATAAACGGCAAGAACCTCCGCAGATCCCCGCGGATGTGGTAAAGCAAACTTCTGACCGTTATCAAGAAATCTACGAGACGCTGACGGGACGAACTCTCAACGAATAAGCCGGTAAATTTTCCACAGGCAGTATCCACAGATATTGCTGCGATTTTACACCAGTTAACAACCCTGTGGATATTGCCTGTGGATATTTATTTTTTTACTAACCCAATAACCTGAAATGTCAAATTATTTCTAGTTAACCTCAGGTAAACCTTGAGGGTATGAGGGGTTTTGACTGGTAGAAACGGTATTGAAGCTACTAGCTGCAACAATGGCAAGATCTCAAGGTAGCCTGGGGATAACCAGTGACATAACTCCTAAAAAGTAGAATAATCACCAAGTCGTGGAGAGGTTTTCAACAGCGAATGTTTTCGGGAAGCAACTGGAGACTGCGACCGTGAGTAGGTGCTTAACGAAACCCTCAAGTAAATACATGAGGGTTTGAATTTCTTCTTTAAGGGTCAGCCTGGTTGTAGGTAAACCGAATGGGGAACAATAGAAAAAACTGCTGCCCGACAAATCATTTTGCCGAGCAGCAGCCCAGAGTAAAAATTTTTAGCAGTCTAAACTACTAAAACATCCAAGTGGCAAGCAGTTACTTGGTCTTCTTGTTGGTGATTCCCAAGTAGAGGCTAATCAAACCAACTGCGATCACGATCGCCACGATAAAACTAATAAAGCCGTGACCGTCGCCAATAACCTTGGCTAGGATCCAGTCAGACAGGCCAGCGGAAACCATACCGATGATGATGGTGATGATCGTCCCCATGTTCTGCTTGCCCTTCATGAAGAAGCGCGCTAGAGCCCCAATAATGCCGCCAACAATAATCGAACCGATGATGCCCATTTTTGTCCCTCGTTATTTTCTTACTAGTTATAATGCTTACGCTTACTGTTTAACACCCCGGGACGGTATTGCGCAAAAGCGACTGCCAAGGAAATGCACAGTAAACCCACTATTTCCCGCCAATTTAGCAGGTGACGCAGGCCAATCATGCTGACCACCTCACTAATTGCCGGCATTAAGCATGCTAACAGCGAAAATATATCAGGACCGAAACGGCGTAGCGCCACTTGCTCTAAGGGGAAAGGCAGCGCAGTAGAAAGCACCCCTACGGCGATGCAACAAAGCAAAACCCAACTGCTTTGCCGACCAGTAGCAATCTCGGCAGAGTCGATTAACAGCTTTGCTCATGGTTTGATCCGCTTAGGGCTGTATGTCTACAAATAGCGCGCGGTGATCAGAGATTGGCATCTCGATAGTGTCCACCTGTGAAACTTGGCAGGTGGGGGGAGCGAATAGCTGGTCGATATGGAATCGGGGCTGATCTGCCGGGAAAGTGGGGGCACTCGCGAAAGTCAAATAGGGGTAAACGGTGCGCGAGACCTCCTGGCGCAGATTCATATCGCCAACTAGCAGCGGGGT
The DNA here is from genome assembly GCF_055387755.1 of Varibaculum sp. GTC20041. Lineage (NCBI taxonomy): Bacteria > Bacillati > Actinomycetota > Actinomycetes > Actinomycetales > Actinomycetaceae > Varibaculum > Varibaculum sp. GTC20041. The sequence continues at coordinate 2,145,500 of NZ_AP041144.1, read as the reverse complement.
TGCCTTGCCAGCAAGTAGCGACATTCCCTGCCACGAGCGGATTAGTTGTCGTTTGGCGGTGTCTACCCCGAGATCCAGATGGGTGTCGCCCACTAGAAACTGTCCCTGCGGGGTAGTGATTTCGGCTCCAAGCAAGCTGCGGGTCTGCCCGCCATAAAACTTCCAGTTACGCGGATCCGGGCTGGAAATATTTATCCTGGGGGCGGCGGAACCGAGTTTGGCACTTACCCAGCGCCGCACCGGATGGGGGGTAAGCAGTCCTACCCCGTACCCTCCAAGCAACGGTCGATCGGCGCGGAAAGGATTACGCGATTTTCCGAGGGATTCGCTGGGTAGCGTTACCGGTAAGCGGAGCCCTAACAGAATCTGGCCAGCGAAAAAACTCAAAAATCGCTGCTGCCACTTCTTCCCAGAAACTTCGGTTAATGCATCCGCCAGGGCGCGGGTTTGGTCTACAAAACCGGAACGTGCCTGATAGAAATCGACTTCTTGCAGGCAAATGGCATCGGGGTGATAATCGCTAAACTGTTCCGCCAATACTTGCCAGTGATCTCGAGATGGAGCTTTTCCCGCTGGGGGAGTGCCATGTTGCAGATTTGCACTGATAATCCGCATATTATTCGGCCTGAAAATCTAGGCAGATCGAGTTAATGCAGTAACGTTGTCCCGTAGGCATGTCAGGTGCGTCCTCAAAAACATGACCCAGGTGGCTTTGACAGTTAGCGCAACGCACCTCGGTTCTTTCCATGCCATGGGAAGAGTCTTGATGGTAGGTGACCGCGGCGTCCTCGGGTCGGAAAAATGCGGGCCAACCGCAGTGAGAATCAAACTTGGTATCGGAACGGAATAGCTCTGTCCCGCAGGCGCGGCAACGGTAGATGCCCGGTCGCTTCTCATGCAGGTATTTACCGGTGCCGGGGCGTTCAGTACCGGCTTCGCGCAAAACATGGTATTCGCTGGCATCTAGGCGGGCTCGCCAATCAGTTTCACTTGCATGGCGGGGATTGAAATCACTCATAACTTATCCTTTCTAAAAATTATTCTCGCCCACCAATTTGCGAGCCAAACGATGAACTTCTTCATCGGAACGGTCACGACTTAGGTAGCGTACTTGCTGCGGTTGAATCCGGCGAGAAACCAAAGCCCAGGGAACTTCCTTCACCAACCACTGAATCAATTGTTCCCGCAGGTAACAGCGCAATACCCATAAATCAGAACTGTCGGCTGCCGACACTGAGATCCTAACTGTCTGACAGTCGGCGGTCATATCGGATACTTCGACGCTGGCGCTGCGCCCGTCCCAAAGCTCAGTTCCGGAAAGCAATAGATCCACTTGGGCCCGAATAGAATCAATGGGGGCGGAGTAGTCTAATTGCAATTCCACTAGCCCTAACTGTTGACTGTGTTTACGCGTCCAGTTTTCAAACTTCTGCTGAGTGAAATGGGTGGACGGCACAATCATGCGCCGTTCATCGTAGAGGTTAAGCACCACGTAGGTGAGGGTGATTTCTTCTACCGTACCCAGCTCTTTTGTCCCATCCAAACCAGGAACCTGCACTTTGTCGCCCACCCGGAGCGCATCTGAAAGCGCCATCTGGACTCCGGCGAAAACATTAGCCAGAGTCGACTGGGCAGCCAAAGTAGCCACGATTGAGGCCACTCCTGCCGAGGCCAGCATAGAACTCATGGCCACTTGGGCAGATGGGAAAGTTAATATGGCACTAGAAATTCCCACTACTACTACAACTGCTTGCAGTAGCCTGCGAATCACCTGTGCTTGGGTGAGCATTTTCGAACGGCTACGTGAAGGTTTCTCGCGGTTGGCTTTAACCGCGACATCTTCAATGAAGTAACAGATGCGGGTGATCAAGAAAGTAAAAGCTAAAATGACCGCGATCAGCAGTCCTTGGCTGAACCTGCCAATGCCAGTCGATCTGGAAATCTCTAGACCCGAAGTAGTGTATTTCCAGCCGAGATAGGCGCCCAAGATCATCAGAGTCACAAAAAGGCTGCGGGTGGCGCGATTGAGTACCAGTTGGGTTAAAGGCTCGCGCTTGGCCAGCAGTTTCAAAATGGCAATAGTAATTAAAGCCAAGACAAAACCCGCCAGCACCCCCACGCCCATGCCCGCGAGACTAGTTAACCAGTCAAAAACTTGTTCAACGGCTTCATCTGACGAGGACGTGTCTAAAGGTTGCAGCTGCATATACCTAGATTACGTTTCAACGGCGAAAAATGCAGTCATTAAACTTGTAGAATCCGCGGTGAGTCAAAGTTGTGAGAGGCTTCATAGGCTGACGCTTTGCCTTTAGTTACTCAATGCCGGTAAGCTTATTCAAGTCTGAGCCGAGGCCATTAGGCTAGGCCGCAAGGCCCCCATCGTCTAGAGGCCTAGGACACCGCCCTTTCACGGCGACGGCACGGGTTCGAATCCCGTTGGGGGTACGATCCGCCGAAAGGTGGAAGATAAATGAATATGGCCCAGTGGCGCAGTTGGTTAGCGCGCCGCCCTGTCACGGCGGAGGTCGCGGGTTCAAGTCCCGTCTGGGTCGCAGGTCTTATTAGGACCCCAGGCTCTGTAGCTCAGTTGGGAGAGCGTTCGACTGAAAATCGAAAGGTCACCGGATCGATGCCGGTCGGAGCCACCATTTTCGGTTATTTTCACGCTACAGGTTTTAGCCAGAAAAGTGATCCCAACCCTGCTGATCATAGGGACTACCATCAACTAACAGGTATGGGTTAAGCGAGTTCGCCAAATCCTGGTCAGTACTTTCCCTACCTCCAGTTCTGTTATCCGCATACTTGTCGGCCTTCGCGGGTAACACCTCACCGATAGCAGTAAAACCGGGAACCGCGAACCCGGCGGAAGCGCTGCACAGCAGGCCATGGTCTTCGCCTCCCCCTAGTACCCAATCCCAACTATTGGCTCCCAAGAAATCTGCTAAGCCCGCTAGGCGTTGGGCATATGCTTCTAAATGGGAGCGGGACAAATTAAGCACTACCCCAGAAGCAGCCGCGATTTTTGCACCATCGCGACTAAGTCCATCAGACACATCCATCAGGGCGTGTGCTCCCGCGTCAGCTAACTTCGACGCGAGGTCGGCAGGTACCTGCGGCACCTGGTAGCAGGATAATGCCTCGATGGCGAGGGCACGCAGCTCCGTGGGTAGGGTAGGGGCAGCTATCGCCTCCTGGGGGCTCTGGAAGCGTTCTAGCAGTGCTAAACCGGCAGCAGACTTCCCCAGGTTACCCGCGAAATAAATTAGGTCACCGGATCGCGCGTTGCAACGCAATAGGGGAGGGCGGCCCTCTAAATCCCCAATCACCGTAACTGCTACCTGTAGGCACGGCCCCGAAGATAGATCCCCGCCCACCAGGGAATACCCGTAGCTTTCTAAGCCAGTAGCCAATCCGGCAGCGAGGGCGTCAATCTCGGTTTTACCCATATTCTTGGGGATGGTTACCGCGGCGACAGCGCTATGGGCACTCGCCCCCATAGCTGCAATATCGGCGGCGTTTTGGGCGGCGGCGCGCCGCCCGATTTGTTCCAGGCTCATCCAGTCGCGGCGAAAATGTACCCCTTCTACCAACACATCGGTGGAAATCACAGAGCGGGAATCGGGGTGAGTCAAAACCGCGCAATCATCTCCCGATCCCACCAGTACGCGGGAGTGCGAATGCAAATTGGAAGTAAAATCGGCGATTAAGCGATCTTCGGCAGTAATTGGAGTAGGGACTGCATCCTCTACAAATGGTGAAGGTTGCGAAGAAGACGGTTTTACCTGGGGAGCCTGGGCAGGATCGGAAATGCTCATAGCTGTTAGCTTACCTATTGCTGAAAGGTAGTCCCTACCCGGTTGCCATCACTATCTTTTCCTAACCGGCAACTTTGGGGTGGGGAAAGTCCAGCCCTATTTGATGGCGTTATCAAGCTGGGCTTTGCGGGTGAGCTGTTGCAAGAAGCGATCTTGCGTTTCCTCAAACAGATCCCGCCAGTAACCGCGCTGGGTAACCTGGCCATGCTTTAGTACTACTACCTGGCAATCGAGGGCAATCACATCTGTTAGGTCGTGGGTGACCTGGATAGTGGTAGCTCCCCCAATGCGTTCACGCAGTAATACTCGCAGCTGATCGGCTACTTCCACATCCAGGGAGGCCATCGGTTCATCCAATAGCACCACATCGGGTTCAATTGCCATGGCGCGAGCAATAGCTACCCGCTGCTTTTGCCCCCCGGAAAGCTGGTTGGGACGCCGCTTCTCCAAAATTTGCATTCCTACTGCCGCCAGTTGAGCGCGGGCTAGTTTTTCTGCACGATCCGTCTCAATCCCCAGACAGCGCAGCCCAAAAACCACGTTTTTCAGCACGGACATATGAGGAAATAGGGCGGGATCTTGGGCGAGAAGCACGATCCGGGGCTGATTTCGGCTCCATTTAATGGAGCCAGAATCAGGTACTAGGATGCCCGCTAGGAGAGAAATAATCGTAGACTTTCCGGCACCATTGGGGCCGAGCAGGGCAGTGGCAGAACCGGGGGCAAAATCTATATCTACATCTAGGTGCCGAACCGCGATTTTTGCATCTAAATGCACTCCGGGTCCGGCTTGTTTGTCTCGCTTTTTCTTCGACAAGCCACTGATCGCACCAACTGTTCCGGTGTTTGCGCTTTGCTGGTGTTGTCCCATTAGGCGCGCATACCAATAGTCGGAAAGCACTTGGGTGCCGCCCACCATCACAATCGCCAGGGCAATGATCACTAAGGATAAAGAAAGCGCTAGGTCAGTGTCAGTTTCTCGCTGTAAATAAACTTCCAGAGGCAAGGTGCGAGAGATAGCTTGCAGGGAACCGGCAAAAGTTATGGTCGCGCCGAATTCTCCCAGGCAACGAGAAAAGGCTAAGGCGGTTGCAGAAACGATCGCCGGTGCTGATAAGGGCAAAGTTACTTGCAGTAGGGTGCGGGTGCGAGAAGCCCCTAGTCCGCGAGCCGCAGCCTCGTATTGGAAACCGCGAGTGCGCAGCGCGCCCTCGAGGGAAGTAATCAGGAAGGGCATTGCCACGAAAGTTTGGGCGATAACTACCGCGAGAGTGGTGAAACCGATCTGAATTCCTAAAAGATCCAGTTTTGACCCTAAAATCCCCATGCGTCCCCAGGTAATCAGCAGTACCAAACCGGCGACTACCGGTGGTAATACCATGGGCAGAGTTACGATGGTGCGTACCAGGCGGGGAATGAAGCTATTTTGCGCTTGCGAAAGCCACAGTGCCAGGGGCACCCCGAACACGATACACAGCGTGGTAGAAATCAGGCAGGTTTTTAAAGATAACCACAGGGCATCTTGGCTTTGGGTAGTGGCAAGGAGTTGGGGGATTTGCCCCCAGTGCACCCGCATTACTAAGGCGCCGAAAGGTATCAGCAGGAAAAGTAGCGCTAAGGCGGCGGGACCGGCCAGCCAAGCTGGGGATCCCGCCGCTTGATTAGCTCCAAAAGACTTACGCAAGGGAAGCTTTAGTTCTTATCTTTTGACAGCGGAGCAGAGAAACCGTAGTTTTCGAGGATCTTTAGCCCCTCGTGAGATAGCACCGCCTCGATAAACTTCTTCGCGGCTTCCTGGTTCTTAGAATCCTTCACCAAAGAAATCGGGTAGGCGTTAACTACCTGCTCGATGCCTTCAACCTTGATAATCTCCACTTTGTCACCGGCAGCCAGGGCATCGGTGCGGTAAACCAGTCCCGCATCGGCCTCTCCGCTCTCCACTTTGCCGCGCACATCGGTAACTTTCTGTTCCTCAGATGCCGGCTTCAGGGTGACCCCTAGTTTTTCCTGCAGTTCTTTAGTGGCATTACCGCAGGGCACGCCCTCGGCGCACACCACCAGTTTCTTGCCTTCCAAAGAAGCATTGAGCCCGGTGATCTTGGCGGGGTTCCCCTTAGGGACGATTAGTTCCAAAGTGTTCGAAGCGAAGGGTTTGACATCGCTAACTAGCTTCGCAGCGGTAGCTTTGTTCATGTTCTTTTCGTCAGCAGAAGCAAACACGTCCGCCGCTGCACCGTTCTTTAGCTGATCTACCAGGGTAGATGAACCTTCGAAGGAAAACTTTACTTCAATATTGGGATCTGAATTCTTTAGTACTTTCTCTACCACTTCCGGGAAAGCTTTATTTAACGAGGCCGCCGCGAAGACTGTTAACTGGGTTTTTTCTGCTGGAGCTTTGCTTTCTTCGGCTTTAGTGCCGCCGGAGGACGAGCAAGCTCCCAGCGCGAGGGCGAGCCCGGCTGCTAACGCAACCAGACGAAATCTTTTCACAGTTTATCTCCTTCCGGAAGTTGTACCGAAACATTAGTGGCTTTTACCTGGGCGGTTGCTACTGAACCTATCTCTAGGTTCAGTTCCTCTACCGCTTCGGTAGAAACCAGGGATACTACCCGGTAGGGTCCGCATTGCAGGTCTACCTGGCTCATCACCTGACCTTTTTTCAGGGCAACCACTAGCCCTTGGAAATGGTTACGGATCGATTCATTGGGATCTTCCCCCAATAGGGTCCCGGCGGGACGCTCCTGCAGGAAACGAGCTACTGAGGCGCCGTCTACCCGCTTAGGGCCAGATCCGCTAACTGCTTTGATTAAATTTTCATCGAGCCAACGACGAATGGTGTCATCGCTGACCCCCAAAAGATTGGCGATAGTAGATATACGATAATTTGGCATAAAAGTAGGATATCGCAGAAACGGGAAAAATGCCATAAAAATAGATGTTATACGGGGATAATTAAAATAAAACTCCTGATAGAAAAAAGTAGAATCAGGTGCCGATAGTTAAGTAAAACGGCTGGTGTCCGGGGAAATATCTAATGATAAAACCTATAGAGGGTGCCGGGTTACTTAAAAAGCAAACCGGCACCCTCGGGAAAGTGATCTGATTTAAGCCCCCTGTGCAGGCGCCCCGCCAGCGTCCTCACCACCGGCAGCAGTAGCCCGCACCGGAGTCCAACCTGGCTGTTCAGGGCTAGCAGCCGTGGCGGAGCGGCGGGAACGATAAACAATCGGCGGACGGGTAACATAACCCACCGGAGCGGAAAGGACGTGCACCAAGCGGGTGAAGGGCCATACTGCTAGCAATAGCAAACCGGCAATAATATGCAGTTTGAAGCTGAGCGGGACATTCGCCATTAAATCTACTCGCGGCTGCAGCATAAATAGGGATCGCAGCCACACCGAAATCGTTTTGCGGTAGTTGTAACCGCCATCAGCCCCAAAGAGCTGGTTGGCGGCAGTAGCTATCGCCCCCAACGTTAGGGGAATCGCCAAGAAAACATAGGCTACCAGGTCGCGGCCGGTAGTAGCGAAGCGCACCGAATGGTTAACGAAACGTCGCCAGAGTAAACCGCAAAAACCCATTAGCGCCGCAATCCCGGCTACGGTACCCCCCACGGTGGCTAGCAGGTGATATTGATGCTGGGAGACCCCCATAGCTTCGGTCATCCAGTCGGGGATGAATAGCCCCATAAAATGCCCCAACAGTACAAACAGGATCCCAAAATGGAATAGGGGAGAAGCCAGTCGCAGAATTTTAGCTTCCCGCAACTGCGAGGACTCAGAAGTCCATCCATACTGGTCTGAGCGGTAACGCCAAATGAGACCGCCAACTAGCAGCGTAATGCAAATATAGGGAAAAACTCCCCAAAACAACACGTCCATTACTTCACCCTTCGTTCGCGGTGTCTGATTGAACCGGGGCTAACTGCGGCCACGGCAAGTTATTACTGTCATCCAAGCCCACTAATTCGGTAGGCGGGCCTTGACGGATGAGGCGCTCCATGCGCTCGGTGGTTTCACCATCGGCTTGCCCCAATACCATGCGTAGGGCAGCCACTACTTTCTGCCAGGGAGAATCTAGAGACAGTAGGGCAGCGTGCAGTACTTCGATACCCTCGCGGCTAGCCGCGATTGCGCCCAGTACTAAAGCTAAATCTTCGCCCTCGCAGCGGGCAGCTAACTCTAAAACTCGTGGCAGATAGTCAGGTAGGGATTCGCGGTGAGGAGGCTCGAAACCTACGGCGTTAAATAAATCCGAGAACACCGTCAGCGCTATCCCGCGTTGCCGGGTATCTCCAGTGGCGTAATAGGTCAGCTCCAGGGAGCAGCGACGTTTGCGGTCAAAAGTATCCACGTAGTCCTCTTGCACCCCGCGTACCCCACGCATACGTGCCCAAGAACAAAACTCTCCAAGTTCGCGACCGATCTGCGCGGGTAAGAGTTCAGCTTCCGTCTTTACCTGGGAAAGGATTTCTTCTAGGTTATCGCCGGGGTAATCCAAGAGTAGTGCGCAAGCCATAAGGGCAGCCGAGCGCTGCTCTGGCGTGAGTGCCACCGCGTTTACCGGGGGCGCCTCCTGCCGGGTAGGGATAAAGGAAACCTTCGCGCTCACCGCGGTGCCCTCCCGATTTCCACCGGGACTTTACCCGAGGACGCGCCCTGACCTACTGGACAAATATATTCGCTGGGGGTGCGGGCAGTTTCCGGATGAGTGGTGGGGATAACGTAGCGATCTTTATATTTAGCGATCGAGAGCAGGCGGTACATAGCTTTTACCTGTTCTTCGCTCATGCCTACCGCAGCCGGGATTTCCGGATTCGGCTGATCGCCCAGATTAATATCGCGCATATAGGATCGCATAGCCGCTAAGCGCCGCAAGGAGCGCTCCACTGGCCGCGGATCTCCGGCGGCGAACAGGTCAGCTAAATATTCCAGAGGAATGCGCATAGTGGCGAGCGCGGTCAGTAGAACCTTATGGTTCTCCCCATCGGCTCCCGAAGCGGTTACTGCCTCTACTACCGGCGATAGCGGGGGAATGTACCAAACCATTGGCAGAGTGCGGAACTCTGGATGGAGCGGTAACGCCAAGGAGTATTCCACGATCAACTTATAGACCGGAGAGTTTTGGGCGGCGTCGATGAAGGACTCCGGAATCCCACTTTGCCGTGCAGCCGTGATCACTTCCGGATCTGTCGGATCCAACATGACATCGCGCTGAGCCTGGTAGAGATCAGTTTCCTCCTTGACAGCCGCGGCCTGGCTGACCCGGTCAGCATCATAGAGGATCACCCCCAAGTAGCGGAGCCTGCCTACACAGGTTTCAGAGCAAACCGTGGGGTCACCGGCCTCAATCCGGGGATAGCAGAGGGTGCATTTTTCAGCTTTTCCGCTCTTATGGTTGAAATAAACCTTCTTATAGGGGCAGCCGGAAACACACATCCGCCAGCCACGACAGGCATCCTGGTCAACCAGGACAATCCCGTCCTCGCTGCGTTTATACATCGCTCCCGAGGGGCAAGCGGCCACGCAGGTAGGGTTCAAACAGTGGTTGCAAATCCGTGGCAGGTAGAACATAAACGAATTTTCGATATCCGTTTTTACCTGCTGATTCATCTTTTTGAGGACGGGATCATCCTGCATGGTTTCCAGCGAACCAGCCAAATTGTCATCCCAGTTCGGCCCCCACTCGATGTTCTTTAAGGGCTTGCCGCTCATCTGGGAGCGTGCCTGCGCCACCGGTAGCGCTTTAGAACCTGCCGGAGCCGACAATAACTTGTCATAGTCGTAAGTCCAGGGCTCGTAATAGTCGTCTATCTGCGGCATATTGGGGTTGGCGAAAATTTTAGCCAGCTGCGCTAGTTTGCCACCCGATCGCGGAACTAACTTGCCGGAGGCGGTGCGCCGCCAGCCGCCCTTCCACTTTTCCTGGTCTTCCCAGGTGCGCGGATAACCGAGTCCGGGACGAGTCTCCACATTGTTGAACCACATATATTCAGTGCCGGTACGGTTAGTCCAGGCCTGCTTACAGGTCACCGAGCAAGTGTGGCAACCAATGCACTTGTCCAGGTTCATAACCATGACCACTTGGCTCATTACTTTCATGACTGGTCTCCTTTAGAGAAAATGCAAACTGCCACTGACATTTAGAACTCCACCTCCTGGCTGCGGCGGCGAATATAGGTGACTTCGTCGCGCTGGTTGCCGGTAGGAGCGGTGTAGTTAAAGGCGTACGAGAACTGCCCATAGCCACCCAACAAATGGGTTGGTTTAATAAAGATACGGGTCAGAGAGTTATGGGTGCCGCCGCGTTTACCGGTTGACTGGTTAAGCGGAGTGTGGGTAATCCGTTCTTGCGCATGATGCATAAACACGGTTCCCTCCGGGATACGGTGGGACACAATTGCGCGGGCGCTAACCACTCCGTTACGGTTATGGGCTTCAATCCATTCGTTATCGCGCACCCCAATCTTGGCGGCATCCTGCGGAGACATCCACACGGTTTGTCCGCCGCGTCCCAAAGTGAGCATATAAAGGTTGTCGAAATACTGGGAGTGGATCGCCCACTTGTTATGAGGAGTGAGGTAGCGGACTGCGACCTCAGCACTGGGGGTGCCATCCCCGCGCACCATGCCCGGCGCGGGTTCTCCAAACAGGTGATGTAAATCCAGCGGAGGACGATAGGTGGGCAGGGATTCCCCGTAGGCACACATCCAGTCGTGATCCAGATAGTAATGCATCCGGCCGGTGAGGGTGTGCCAGGGTTTCAGGTACTCTACGTTTTGGCTAAACGCGGTGTAACGCCGGCCTCCATGTTCACTGCCGGACCATTCGGGGGAAGTAACCACTGTCTTGGGAGCCTGTTGTACATCGGTCAAAGTGATCTGGTAATCAGCGTGTCCGCGCGACATTTCAGTCATATCTCCGGCCGCGCCCACCTTTTCGGTGAGGGTCTTAAAACCTTGAGTAGCCAGGCGTCCATTAGTGGTGCCCGAGAACTTCAAAATGAACTCGGCGGCAATCTGATCGGTGTCTAGGCGCGGACGCGGGCCAATCGCAGTCTCGATTTCTCCAAACTGTTCGCGCATTTCCCGCAGCTCTTTGTCGGGAGTGAAAGGCACGCCCTTAGTGCCCATCCCCATTTTTTCGATAACCGGCCCTAGGGAGTTAAATTTCTCCCCGATCTTGGTGTAATCACGCTCAATCGGGATAATCTTTGGCATATTGACTCCCGGCACCCAGCCACATTCCTCGCGGGGAATCACTACCCCCGCGGGATTAGCCAGCTCATCCGGGCTGTCATGGTTCAAAGGAGCCGCCAGGAGATCCAGTTGCGTACCCAAGTGATTGCCCGCCATCTTGGAGACCAGCTGTGCTAAATCTTGGAACAGCTGGAAATCAGTGCGGGCTTGCCAAGGCGGCAAGATCGCCGCGTTAAAAGTATGCACATAGGGGTGCATATCAGTACTGGACAGATCATGTTTCTCGTACCAGGTGGCGGCAGGAAGCACCACGTCAGAATGCAAAGTGGTAGAAGTGTTACGGAAATCCGCAGTAACTACCAAATCCAACTTACCTTTCGCGGCCTGCTCGCGCCAACGAACGTTACGAGGACGCTGGCTTTCTGGTACTTCCTCCGCCTGGACGTCGTTATCGGCGCCGATCATGTGGCGCAAGAAAAACTCGGTACCTTTGGCAGACGACCCCAACAGGTTAGTACGCCAGTTAAAGAGGACACGCGGATAGTTGACCGGGTTATCCGGATCTTTCGCCGCGAACTCTAACTTTCCGGCAGCTAGTTGTGCGGCCACAAAGTCGGCAGGTTTTTGCCCGGATGCTTGCGCTTGCCGTCCCAGTTCCAAAGAAGACCGGTTGAATTGTGGGTATGCCGGCATCCAGCCGCGTTCAGTAGCTTCTAGTAAAGAATCCGCAATGTTTTGCGTGGGAACCTTCGCCGCGCTCGCGGGAGAAGTTAAACGGTCAGTGCTCAGGGAGTCGTAACGCCACTGATCAGTGGTTAAATACCAAAAACCGGTGGAGATCATTTGCCGCGCCGGACGCTGCCAGTCGAGGGCGAAAGAGTATTGCGTCCATCCGGTAATCGGCCGCACCTTTTCCTGACCGACATAGTGCGCCCAGCCGCCACCGTTAACCCCCTGGGTGCCACACATCGAAGTCAGCGCCAAGATAGTGCGGTAAATCTGGTCAGAGTGGAAATAGTGGTTAGTGCCGGCGCCCAAGATAATCTGGCTGCGGCCTTTAGAATCGAGGGCATTTTGCGCGAACTCGCGGGCAATCCGGATAGTGGCGTTAGCTGGTACGCCAGTGATTTCTTCCGCCCAAGCGGGAGTCCCGGGGTTGGAGGAATCCTGGTAATCCTCACCCCACATACCCGGTAGGCCAGTGCGTTTTACCCCGTACTGAGCCAGCAAAATATCGTAAACGGTGGCCACCAGATGTCCGTCAACCTTGCGGATCGGCACCCCCCGCTTAATAGTGCCGGCACCCACGGAGCCACCTTTGCTTTCCCCGGCCACCAGGTCAAAGCGAGGCAGCGTGATTTCAGCGGTTTCCCCGCCCTCTTGATACAGGCTGAGCTGGGCGTTTACCCCCTCCATCTTTAGGTTCCAATGCCCTTTACCTTCCGCAGTGAATCGGTCAGCCAAGGTGCCACCCGGATCCTTCACACTGCCGTCGGCATCCATCACCAGGAAACGGAACTCCGGTTTTGGTTTGTCTTTAGTTTCTGCCGGCAGGCTAGACACATCAGCGGCGCTTAAGAATTTGCCCGGCACTAGTCCTTCGGGGGTTTCCTCTAGTTTCACTAGGAAGGGAGAGTCGGTATAACTACGCATATAGTCCAAGAAATATGGAGACTGTTTGCCGACGTGGAATTCGTTTAGAATCACGTGTCCCATCGCCGTAGCAAGCGCCCCATCGGTACCCGGATTAACCCGCAACCATTCATCCGCAAACTTGGTGTTATCAGAATAGTCAGGGTTAATCGACACCATTTTTTGTCCGTGGTAACGCGCCTCGGTCATGAAGTGCGCATCCGGAGTACGGGTGAGTGGCAGGTTGGAACCCCAAACCAGCAGATAGGAAGAGTTAAACCAGTCTCCAGCCTCGGGAACATCCGTTTGATCTCCGAACACCTGGGGGCTGGCAACCGGCAGATCCGCATACCAGTCATAGAAAGACAGGTTTACCCCGCCGATTAACTGTAGGTAGCGAGCGCCCGCCCCGAAAGAAACCATCGACATGGCGGGGAGCACCGAGAATCCGGCGATCCGATCCGGACCGTAGTCTTTAATGGTGGCCACGTTGGCGGCGGCCACGATTTCTAGGGCTTCTTCCCAACTGGTGCGCACCATGCCGCCCTTGCCGCGCGCCGATTTATAGGCGGCGGAGGCTACCGGATCAGAAGCGACTGCCCGGAAAGCGTCTACGGGATCAGGATGGGTTTGCTTTGCTTTGCGGTAGGCGTCTAGCAGCACCGACCGTACGTAGGGGTGACGGATCCGGGTGGGGGAATATTCGTACCAGGAGAACGCGGCGCCGCGCGGGCAGCCACGCGGCTCATAGTCGGGCATATCCGGTCCGGTAGACGGATAATCAACTGCCTGCGCCTCCCAGGTGATTAACCCGTCCTTTACGAACACTCGCCAGGAGCAAGAACCGGTACAGTTCACCCCGTGCGTCGAGCGCACCACTTTGTCATGGCTGAAACGTTGCCGGTAGAACGCATCCGCTTCGCGTCCTCCGACCAGGAACATTTGGCGAGCGTCCTGGCTTACCTGCCCACGCCTAAGCTTCGCACCTAGTTTTAATAACGAAGAAACAGCCATTTTATTTTCCTTTAACTATTGTGCTTACTAAGTTTTTCTCCCGAGGACGCGCCCGCGCCCTCGAAAATAAATGCCTATCCGGGGAAGGGTGCGTTCTTGCGGGCGTACTGCCACCAACAGAGCGCGGAACCGATAACGCAAAAGACGGTGCAACCGTAGAAGAAGACGGCCGGAGAAATCATGGTCAGTGCTACCGACACTACGAAGGGACCGAAGGATGCTACTGCGGCAGTGAATCCGATGGCGCCACCTGCTTGGCGAGCTGGCATAATCATCGGCATCTGTTTGAAGGTGCCGGCATTGCCCAGGCCAGCGAAGAAGAACATCACCAGCATGGCAATCAGGAAACCGTAAAAGTCGCTCATGCCGTGGGGATTACTTAGGTAGAAGCCGGCAATGGCCAGGGTAACTGCCATTCCCACTCCAGAAATGAAAGTCCAGATCGCTCCGCCCATTTTGTCGCAGAAAGGCCCCCAGGCCATGCGGACTACTGAACCAATCAGCGGCCCTAAGAACGCGAAGGAAGCGCCCGCAACGGCCAGTTTCAGGGGGGACTCGGCGCCGTAATTGTCGTTAATGAGCAGACCGAATACTGCCGATAGCCCCGAAAATAGTCCGAAGGTCATCACATACAGCACCGTCATGTACCAAGTGTTGGCGTTAGTGAAGATGTCGAGCTGCTGGCGAATATTGGCTTTAATTGGTACGTCACGTAGCAGGGTGAATGACAAAATGGCAGCTACGATGCACCAAGGCACGAAGAAAATCGCGGCGTTAGATACCCAAATACTTGCCCCGTCCGCGGTCTGCTGGGGGCTCATCCAGGTGAGTCCGAACAGTGAGAATCCCATTAGCATCGGGCCGACCAGCTGAATGATTGACATCCCGAGGTTCCCGATTCCGGCTTGCAGCCCCAAAGCAGTCCCCGAGAGTCGCTTGGGGAAGAAGTAGCCGGTAGAGGGCATATATCCAGAGAAGGAACCACCCCCGATACCGCACATGAAAGCTAAAGTTAGTAGCCACCAGTAGGGAGTGTTCGGGTTTTGTACCGCGAAGAACCAGCCCAGCATGGGAATCATATAAAGGATTGACGACCAGCCCACCAGTTTGCGGGTACCCACGATCGGTGGCAAGAAAGTGTAAATCAAACGCAAAAACCCGCAGGACAGGCCAGGCATCGAGGTCAGCCAATAAAGCTGCGCCTTGGTAAGGTCAAATCCGATCTCATTCAGTTTAGGGGCGATTGCGGAGACCAGGAACCATACGGTGAACGCCAGGGTTAGGGAATAGGTGGAAATCGCCAGGGTGCGCCAGGCAAGACCAGAATTCCATTTATCCGGGTTGTTCGGTTCCCAGTCGGTTAGTACGTATTTAGACTTCTTCGTAGCTGCCATACCTAAAAACTTCCTTTAATACTGGGTAATCTCTGTAGCTTTTCAGATTTTTCCCGCATTTTCCGTGTTATGATGCCTCGAAATAGTATATGCAGGTTAAAGCGGTATCGTTTCCTATAATGGTGACCCGGTTTGTGGAAAAATATTCTGGTAATCGCAAGCTTGTATTTGCGTAATTGGTAGGAGGGATTCGCCTTGTCAGTAGACCCGCACGCGCATTTAAAAGAGAAAAAACTGCAAAAATTACGCGGTCGCGTCGCAGGTGCGGTGATAACTGTTTCAGATCGTTGTAAAAACGGTGAACGTCCAGATAAGTCCGGACCGCTAGCGCAAGAACTGCTGGGCAAGTACGGAATCGATGTTGAGCGAGTACGGGTAGTGAGCGATGGAATAGAGTCGGTGCAAAACGAAATTCGCGCTGCCATTGCTGAGGGCGCGCGGGTAGTAATCACTACCGGCGGTACCGGGATTACCGAACGTGACCTCACCCCAGAAGCAACTGCTCCTTTGCTGGAGGCACGTCTGGACGGGATTGCCTGGCAAATCTGTCAGCAGGGTTTAAACGCCACTCCGCTCGCTTCACTCTCGCGCGGCCTGGTGGGAATTACCGCTCGCGGCGCCAAGGGTGCGATCGTTGCCAATGCGCCCGGTTCGCGCGGAGGCGTCCGCGACACCCTTAGCGTCCTCGGCCCGTTATTGCCTCACCTATTAGAGCAGCTAGATCCCGAAGCTTTCCCCCTGGATTAAATATTCGGGCGCGCCCCCAAAGGCGCGGGGAGAAGTTTTTCCTCCCGCCCAAAAAATAGGAAAATGACTCGGTCATTTTCCTATTTTTACGCCCGCCTAGCCTGATCGGATAAAACTTCTCCCCGCGCAGCGGATGTCTTCGGTAACCGGAAAGGGAGAAATGCGCTTAGCTTGCAGGGGCGGGCTTGTACCGAGGGATAACTAACCGTAGCGGGGGAGTAGCTTGTTCCGAGTGGGTGCGGTGGGCATAAGAATTCGGAAAACGGCGCTACGTTTTCCGAATTCTTGGGCAGGAGGAGCAAGCTACTGCCTCGCGCAAAAAGCAAAGTTGTTAGAGGAGCAATCTACTCCCTCGCGCATAGGCAAAAGCAATCAACTGACGCGCTCAACCCGAAATGGCGATCTCGCGCCGCTAGCGGGAGATGCGTAGCAGTTTGGTCACCGGGGGAATATCTGCCGGAGTGTCCACGTCGCGGGCATAGTTTGGGGAAATCTCGCGGGTGGAAAAACCGATTTCACCTACTAATCCCCGCACTGAACGGTTTAAGGGATTAGATCGCGCCATCTCCATGAGCGCCCTCACAGTAAACGCCCCTAGGACATATTGGGTAACCTCTCCGACTTGCCCTAAAAGAATTTTTTCTTTGCCAGATCCGTCTTCATTCATCTCCTGGAGTTGCCGGCCAAGCTGCCGCAAAGCAAAACCGGAAAGGGGAGCATCCACCGGGCAAACCCCGATAATATCGGAGGGCGAAAACACGAACGAGTCAGCTAAACGGTGCCAGCCTGCAACTATCCCGGCTGCCGGTCCCGAACCGGGGGGCTCCTCCATAGTGAGGAAAACCTTTTCGGGAACCTCGACTTCCTCGGGAGCCACCACCACGGTGGGAACCTTCGGCAAGAAAGACAGTGTCCAGCTGATAAGGCGATCCCCGGCAATCAGCAGATCAGGTTTACTGCGCCCGCCCAGACGTTTTCCCGTCCCGCCTGCCAGCACAATCATGCCATTGAGATGCTGCGGTGAACTAGTCATGATTTACATCCCTCCCGGTAGCATCCTGCTCGCAGCTGGGGCGTACCCAAGTACCCGAGCGTCCGCCTCGTTTTTCCAGGACGTAACACTCGCGGATAGATACCATCTTGTCGACCCCTTTCACCATGTCAATCAGGTTTAAAGCGGCCACGGAGGCGGCGGTGAGTGCCTCCATTTCGATTCCGGTGCGGTCAGCAGTGCGACAGGTGGCGAGGATCTCTACCCCTTCCTCCGCCAGGTGGATATCCACCGCGCAATAATGCACCCCAATCGGGTGTGCCAAAGGCAGCAGCAGGGGGGTACGTTTGGAGGCCGCGATTCCGCCGATACGCGCCACCGACAAAGCATCCCCTTTCGGGACTTCTCCGGCTCGCAAAGCCGCCATAATCTTCGGAGAGCACTGCACAAAAGCGCGTGCCCGCGCCTCGCGCACTGTGGGTTGCTTGCCGGTAATATCCACCATATGTGCCTGCCCAGACACATTTAAGTGGGGTAAGTGCTGTGCCTCTTTGTCTTCCATAACTGCTCCTTCTTCTTTCCTGGCGCCCGGACTGCTCTCTGGTGCTATAAATGTCTCCCTAACAGGGCAACACATCTACCAGACTCCATTGCTCCACTTCGGTTACGTCCTCCGGGATGATTGCCAGCGCATTCGCTTGATGCAGGGAAGCCACAAAGTGCGAACGCGCCCCTAAACGGTGAGTCGGAGTAACCGTGGGGGTGTCTCCTACCCGCTCTGCCTCGGTCAAATGTACCGGCACGAACTGTCGTTTACCGGCAGGGGACTTCCAGGCCACCTTCGTAGTGGCGGCGCGAGTTTGCAGCGCCGCGCGCCCCTGTTTACCAGCCAAAGCAGCCAAAACCGGGCGCACGAATACGTGGAAAGACACGAACACACTGACCGGATTGCCGGGTAAAGTCGCCACATAAACCTTAGCCCCATCAGGAGCCGGAATAGTGCCAAATCCCTGCGGTTTCCCTGGCTGCATCGCCACTTTGGTAAACGCTAAACCACCCGATAAACCAACTTGTTTAACCACGTCATAGGCACCAGCGCTCACTCCGCCAGTGGTGACAATCAAATCTGCGCCCTGGGCCGCTTGACTCAGGGTTTTCGCGAACACTTCCGGTTCATCATCGGAACTGTAAACCCCCGACACGACTACCTCTTGGCGGCGCAGCAACGCTTCTAGCAGCACCGAATTCGAGTCTGGGATTTGCGCTCCCTTTAGGCTCGCGCCTGCCGGACGCAGCTCCAATCCGGTAGAGATTACGGCTACTCGCGGGCGGCGATATACCGGTAACTCTGAATAACCAATCGAAACCGCAGAAGAAAGTGCCGCGGGAGTAAGGACTGTTCCTGCCGTTAGTACCAGGTCACCCACGGCGGCGTCCTCGCCTGCTTTACGCACATTGGCTCCTGCGCGCGGGCAGCGCTCAATCGTGACCTCTTTAGGTAGGTCAAGTGGGCCAGACGGCAGGGTAGTGTCCTCCACTTTAATCACGGTATCGGCACCGGTAGGCATTCGCGCCCCAGTCATAATCCGGATAGCGTGCCCGGGAGTGAGCTGGTAATCCCCGTTATCGCCAGCGGCAATATCGGCCTCGACTGGCAGGGTTAAAGGCAAGGATTTTTGCGCCCCATCATCCCCGGGTGCGCTGGGCAATTCGGCTGGCCTGGGCGCACCGGCAGGCACCGGCTCTGCGGGTATTTCTGTTTGGGTAGCCGCCGGGATAGGCGTATTTTCGAGGACGTTAGGCAGATCGCCAGAACGTACCGCAAACCCATCCATCGCGGAATTAGTAAAAGGCGGAACCGGGAAACGGGCAAAAACATCTTCCGCCAAGGTAGCACCCAAAGCCTCCGCAACTGGCATCACCGTAGGTGGAAGCGAATTTACCTGGGCTAATACTTGATTCAGGTACTCATCTACCGGTTTCATGATTATTTATCCTTTCCGGATACCGTTGCTGGCTTTGGGGATCCGTTCCCAAAATGCACCACATTCCACTTTCCACTGGCGGCATCGACGATTAAGAGTTTTCCAATCAGTGGTTCGCCTACTCCCACGATCATTTTGATAGCTTCAGTTGCCAGAATCGATCCGGCCTGCCCGCAAACCGCTCCCAGCACGCCATTTACCCGAGAAGTGGGGGTAGTTCCCGCGGGTGGAGGCGCCGGATACAGGTCCCGCAAAGTGAGTCCCTCCGCGAATACTGAAATCTGAAAATTCATCGCTACCAAAGTTCCCCACAGGTGCGGGCGCCCCACCTCGGCGCAAGTATCCGCAAGCAAATATTTAGCGGAAAAATTATCAGTCGCATCAATCACCAAGTCATAAGCGCCGATAATACTGCGGGCATTGTCAGCAGTGATCTTCGGTTCCAATTGCACTCGCACAATCGGATTCAAAGCATGGACAGTAGCCGCAGCTGACACCGATTTTATTTGCCCCAAGCTAGAAGCGGGATGGATTACTTGGCGTTGCAGATTCGATTGCTCGACTCGATCGGGATCAGAAATACCCAAGGTGCCGGCCCCGGCGGCACTCAAATAGGCCAGGGCAGGCGAACCTAAACCACCTGCTCCTACCACTAAAACCCGCGCGGCCTGCAGAAGATCAATTCCGCGTTCGCCGATCCCGTCCACGGTGGCGGTGAGACGATCCCGCTCAAAAACCATGCGCGTCCTTTCCCGTAGCTACTGCCTTATACAATACCGGTAGAGTGCTTCAGGAGGGCGGCAGATGCTATTAGATGTAAAAATGACCGAAGAATCCCTGGCAGATCTGAGTTCATCTATGGGGGTAGCGGGTATACCGGCCACTAGTGGCGCGCGCGTAGTCTTTAACGGCTGCGTCCGTAACCACGACGGTGGTCAAGGAGTGACCCACCTGATCTATTCTGCCCACCCGGAGGCCGAAAAGTTCCTGATTAAAGCCGTTCGGGACGCGATCCAGATTGCTCTTTCCGAGGGCGAGGACGCGCTTTCCCCGGAGGCGGCAGGGGATAACGTTGAAGGTTTAGATGCGGTTTTTGTACGCCACCGGATCGGGCGGCTAGAGATCGGAGAAACCGCCCTACTAGTGGTTGTTGATGCCCCGCACCGGAAGGCAGCTTTCAAAGTGAGCGCCGAAATCGTTGACCAGATCAAGGCGCAGGTGCCGATTTGGAAGGATCAATACTTCTCCAATGGAAGTAACCACTGGTCAAACTGTCCCTAAGTTTCGGGTCTGGCTCGGTAAAAGTTGTATTTGAGCGGGGGAGGAGATTCTCCCTCCTGCCCAAGAATTCGGAAAACGTAGCGACGTTTTCCGAATTCTTATGCCCACCGCACCCACTCGGGAAAATCTCCTCCCCCGCTACTGAGCTTTGTTCCTTTCCTTGCCGTTACCCTCGCGTGGGGACAGGTTGACCAGTCTCGAAAAAAAGAATTAGTTGTAAATCGGTGAGCTGGTGCGTATCCGAATCTTTGGAATGTGATTTTCTGTTTGTCCTGAGGCAAAAATCCGCCCGGGCGCTAGCGCTGTTAGCGCAGCTTTTATGGCTTAACCCAGAGTTCCGGATGGTTAAGGAAGCGCTCGAATCCCAGCAGGCAAGCTCCCTGTGCGGCGGTGAAAGCTCCATGCTGTCCCGGTTTTACGGTTATGCTGGACCACCTGGAGGATAGTAATCGGTATTTCAGCTCCGACATGAGGATTACTTCCATATAGTCAAATAGCTGGGAGAAGTGACCACCCATGACCACAGTGTTTAAATCCAAAAGATTTAATACGTTAGCGATAGTGGTTCCCAGGGATTTCGCGCATAAATCAACAGTCTTTCGAGCTTGAGTGTTTCCCCTAACCATCTGCTCGATTAGGGGATCTACCGACTCATCCAAGGGGAGATTCGCGCGAGTAAACATCGCGTCTAATCCGGCGTATTGTTCTAGGCATCCATTGGAACCGCAACTGCACTTTGGGCCACTGGTATCTACGCATATATGACCGATTTCTCCTGCCCATCCGTGCTGTCCGTAAAATAAACGACCTTCATATATCAATGCAGCACCTACCCCTACACCAGCCGATAAATACAGAAAATCGGAGGTATCGCCAATTTGGCCAGGATTTTTATACAGCACTGAATACGCGGAAGCATCCGCCTCATTTACCACTGTTAGCGGGGTAGCAGCATATTTGTGGGAGGTAAAGAAATCTGTAATTTCAATGTCAATCCAGCCCAAGTTTGGCGCGGTTACAATTCGATGTTTAGCGTCTGAAACTAAACCCGGGATAGCCATTATTATTGAAGCAATACGAACTTCTGTGGGTACTTTCCACTCTTCTAGCATCTGCACACAGCGCCCTAGTATTACTTTTGGATCAGATAATCGAGCATTAATCGGTTGTGAAACTTTATAGAGTTCCGCGCCAGACAAATCTGTAACCACTAACGAAATATATTGCAAAGCAACTTCAATACCCACAACGCAAAAAGTGCCACTTTTAGCAACCAATGGTGCAGATGGTCTCCCGATTGTGGTGCGAACCGGATCGAGTTCAGTAAGAATGTCTAAACCAATTAACTCATCTACTAGACGAGAGACCGTGGCCCGAGTTAATCCTGTCCTTTGTGCGACCTGCGCTCGCGATACGAATCTGTCTGCCCCCAAAACATTTTCCAGAATAAGAAGTAGATTCTCTTTCCTGATAGTTTGCGCATTTTTCCCAGGTCTCATTTATCACTCCTTGGAATAGAGCATAGAAAAATGCCACCGAACTGGCAATACTTTGCTTTGTAACAATATTTATTCTGCCAGTTCGGTGGCGATTGGTAAATTTTTTATTCTGTTTAGTAGCGTCCTATTTCAGGGTACCCTTCCGCAAGCCGTCCTCAATTTCCTCAAGGGAGCGATTACGGGTTTCGAAAACCTTACTGTGGACAAACCAAATTGCCAGTACGCAAGCTGCTGCGTAACCGAGGAACAAGCTGCCGGTACCGAAACGATTTAGAAGGAAGGGGAAAGTTAGCGATACCACGTAGTTGGCACTCCAGTTGATTACCGCTCCGAAGGAGTTTCCGATACCGCGGATATTCAGGGGGAACATTTCCCCAATCATTACCCACATGACCGGTCCCCAAGTTGCCGAGAAAAACGCGATGTAAATCGTTAACGCGATCGCACAAATATAGGCTGCGATTTGATTATGGCTGGAAAAGTGCATACCAATGCTCATCACTAATAAAGAAACCGCCATACCGACAGCGCCCCAAATAAGCATTTTCTTGCGGTCAATCTTGTCCATTAACCAAATACCTATTACGGTCACAATCACGTTGAAGACGCCGATTCCGATATGTGCAAGTAACGCCGCCGAAACCCCAAACCCGACATCAGTGAAGATAGTGGGGGCGTAATAAAGTACGGTATTACAGCCCATTATCTGTTGGAAAATCGCCAAGCCAATGGCTGCTATGAGAGCTGGACGGGTAGTCTTGCCAAACAGTTCGCTCCAGGTACCTTCTTCCATATCAACCTGGTGCTGAATTTCCTTAATTTTCATCTCGACTTCGGTTTCGTCGCCTTTATACATAGCGCTCAAATAGCGCCTTGCAACTTCAGGGCGACCTACTTTAACTAAGTAGCGAGGACTTTCAGGTAGGATCAATGCCCCAATGAACAAAATGGCCGAGGGAAGCGCTGCGATACCGAGCATCCAACGCCACCCGGTGTAGAAACCAGCGAAAGCGTAGTTAGTGACGTACGCCAGCAGAATCCCGGTCATCACCATCAGTTGGAACAAACCGGTTATGAAACCACGCTTGGAAACTGGCGACATTTCCGATAGGTAGGTGGGAATTAGAGCGGAGGCGGTTCCGACTCCCAAACCGAGGATTAGACGGGAAATAATCAGCACCGCAACCCCTGATGCGATGCCGGATCCAATGGCACCAACGAAGAAGATAATGGAAGCCAGGAGGATGAGGCGGCGTCTCCCATAGCGGTCAGATAGGGGACCGATTATGGCGGCACCCGCTACTGCTCCCAGCAGAACCGAGCTAACTACCCAACCTTGACCCCAGGCATCGAGGTGGAGCTGGTCTTGAATAAATAGAATTGCACCTGAAATAACGCCGGTATCGTATCCGAAGAGTAGTCCTCCTAGGGAACCGAACAGGTATACGAAAGTCATCGAAATTTTATTTTTTCGCATTTTTATCACCGATTATTTGCCGCATCTTTGCAGCTTGCAGAGCTAGTTTTGTAAGTTCCTTTTGGGAACTCGTTTATTGAGAGTGGGGTTGGGTTCAGACAAAATGTCTGAACCCAACCGGCGTGACTAGATGTCAGTTAATAACTAGGCGTCAGCGAGAGCTTTTACCAAGTAGTTGTTCAAAGTAGCCTTGATGGTTTCTAGTTCCCCAGGTTCGTTGGCATTCATCAGTTCAGATTGCGTCTTGTCTAGGGAGTACTCCTCCAAATCTGCCAAAGTGAACTGACCGTCCTCAATCTTCTTGCCTATTCCCTGGTCAAAGGAGGAATAGCGTTTTTGTAGGATTTCATCGATGAAGCCATCCTTTTTTAGCTTGGCGGCAACCAGTAGGCCAGCCGCATAGGAGTCCATCCCCACGATATGTGCTGCGAATAGATCTTCCTCAGTGTAAGAGCTACGCCGCGGTTTCGCATCGAAGTTGAGACCGCCGCGAGGGCCGATGCTTCCTTCGGAAAGTACTTCCCACATTACTGCAGTGGTTTCGTACAGGTCGGAGGGGAATTCATCCAGATCCCAACCTAATAGTTTGTCGCCTTGGTTGGCATCTAGGGAGCCGAGCATCCCGGCAGAACGCGCAACCCTGATTTCATGCTGATAGCTATGTCCTGCAAGGTTGGCGTGGTTGCCTTCTAGATTGAGTTTGAAGCTGTCGTCCAAGCCGTAGGTCTTGAGGAACGCAATGCTGGTGGCGGCATCGAAATCATACTGGTGAGTGGTGGGCTCTTTCGGTTTCGGCTCAATCAGGAATTGGGAGTCAAGACCTATCTCTTTCGCGTAATCCACCGCAGCATGGAAGAACCTGGCCATATGGTCTTGTTCGCGCTTTAGATCTGTGTTCCACAAGTTTTCATAGCCTTCACGGCCACCCCAGAATACGTAGTTTTCTGCACCCAAACGTTTTGCAATTTCTAAACTGTGTTTAAGCTGGGCGCCCGAGTAGGCGAATACATCTGCAAAGGGGGAAGTTGCTGCCCCGGCTTGGAACCGCGGGTTAGTGAACAAGTTGCAGGTGTTCCAAAGAAGTTTTATTCCAGTTTCCTGTTGACGTTTTTCAATCCGGTCAACTACCTTGTCCAGGTTTTGATTAGTTTCCCGTAAAGTGTCGCCTTCGGGAGCGATGTCGCGGTCATGGAAGCAGAAGTATTCAACACCCAGTTTTTGATAAAACTCGAAGGAATAATCAACTTTGGCTAACGCCAGCTCCAGGGGGTCAGTTAGAGAGTCGTAGGGGCGTTGCGCGGTTCCCTCTCCGAAGGGATCCACCAACCGCTGTTGGAAGCTGTGCCAATAGGCGACTCCGAAGCGTAGCCATTCCGACATTTTCTTCCCCGCGACAACCCTGTCCGGTTGGTAGTAGTGGAATCCTAGTCCTTGTCGTGGATCGTCGTTTCCAACAAAGGGAATAGTATCCGTTTTCCATAAATCTGACATTTAAGTACCTCCTCGTACGAGCCCATCGGTAAGAGTGTTTTTTACACCTGAACCAGAGATAGACTATTTGTTGCGTAACAAAACAAAGCCTAGCACGGAGATAAAACAATTATCAAAGTGAGTTATATCACGCATATATCCTGCGAAAATAACCTTGACTAATCACTAATGGCTCAATAGCCTATGTTTGAGAATAAAACAAAGTAAGCATCGACGGAGTTGTCTAGCCCAGCGAAGGGTGAATAAGTACGCTCCATGCTATATAGGAGAAAAATGACTTTAGTAGCCGGGATAGATTCCTCAACTCAATCTTGTAAAGTTCTGGTAATCGAAGTAGAAACTGGGAAAATTGTCCGACAAGGGAAAACGCCTCATCCCGAAGGGACTGAAGTAGCACCTAGTTCCTGGTTAGAAGCATTTCGTGAAGCATCTACCCAAGCTGGCGGTCTCAATGATGTCGCTGCGCTCGCGGTTGGAGGACAACAGCATGGCATGGTGTTACTTGATGAAGCCGGAAAAGTGATTCGACCCGCGCAACTTTGGAATGACACCAAGTCAGCAGCAAGCGCAGCGGCATTAATCGAAGAAAAAGGGGCGGATTTCTGGGCTCAGGCGGTAGGTTCCGTTCCGGTTGCTTCCCTTACGGTTTCCAAGTTGCGGTGGCTAGCTGATCATGAAAAAGAAAACTTAAACCGGATCGCGGCAATTTGTTTGCCCCATGATTGGCTAACCTGGAAAATTCGGGGGTCAGGTGATTTACGTGACCTAGTAACGGACCTCTCGGACGCCTCTGGAACCGGTTATGTGGATTGTGAGGACGGATCTTATCGCTATGACATTTTGGCGCATGCGTTGCGAATATCCGAAGAAGAAGCGCGGAAAATAATTCTGCCGCGCATTGCGGACTCCTTCGAAAAAGTAGGTAACGCCAGCGCAGAGTTCGGTGGGGGTATTTTAGGACCCGGGTGTGGGGATAACGCCGGTGCGGCTTTGGGGCTAAACCTTCAGGAGGGAGAGGCTTCGCTTTCTTTAGGAACATCCGGGGTAGTGGCGGCAGTTTCTAGCCATCCCCTCCAGGATTCGAAAAGCGGAGTTACCGGTTTCATGGATGCCACCGGAAAGTGGTTACCACTCGCGTGTACTATCAACGGTTCGCAAATACAAGACTACTTTTGCCGAATCTTAGGGATTAACTACGCCGAACTCGATGAGCTCGCTGCCAAGGGTGAAACCGGATGCGGAGGAATGACTTTATTGCCCTATTTTGCCGGGGAACGTACCCCGAATCTCCCTGAAGCAACAGCCAGTATTTTCGGGATGACTCCCGGGGCAATGACTAAAGAGAATTTCGCCCGTCTTGCATTTGAAGGTATAGCTTGCCACATGCGTGCTGCGCTTGAATCTGTGCGAGCTGGTGGGGTCACAGTAAATAAAGCGATGCTGATAGGGGGAGCAGCTAAGTCAGCGGTTTTGGCGCAGATACTTTCTGACATTTTGCAGATTCCGTTACGCCTGCCCGAGCCCGGCGAGTATGTTGCTAAAGGAGCCGCCCGCCAGGCAGCAATCGTTGCTGGGGAAATACCCGGGCAAAACTGGGAGCCACAATTCAGTGCTGAAATACAGCCGAAAGAAGAAAATCCCGCGTGGGAACGCTATCTGCCCCTAATGGAAAAATTACTGTAGGTACATCCGCTTGGGCACTGTCATTGCTGCCGTCTCTTTTTCCGGTTCCGACCCTTGCGCGGAAAATAAGTTTTTCCCGCCTAGTGTCACGGGTCTGGCACGGTAAAAGCACTCCGGGGACCCCAATTTCCTCGCTTAAGCGAGGATAGGGAGTTGTAAGGAGAGGCAAATAGCTATGTTTCCGACTAAACAAGGTACCGGCGGCTTGCGTGTCCCTCTCGTATCTTTTACCGGCCGCGACCCTCGCGGGGGAGTAGATTCTCCCGAGTAGGTGCGGTGGGCATAAGAATTCGGAAAACGCCGCTACGTTTTCCGAATTTCTTGGGCAGGAGGGAGAATCTACTCCCCCGCAGCAGTTGAGGCTAGGAAAAACTTATTCCCCACGCTCCCAGGCGCCACCCTTAACCGCCCGCAAAGGGAGGAAGTACATCCACTTGGCGTCCATCGGCAGATTCTCCGAGGGGAGCATCGCCATCGGCGAGGGCGCCGTCTACTAGGAAAGAACTAACCTCTAGGATCGATGCCAGATCGTTCTTGCTGGCTGCTTGGGCAATTTCTCGCAGAGTCTGGTTGGCAGTTGCCGGAACTCTAGCGCTGTCAACACCTGCTGCCTGGGCAGCGCCAGCGAAAAAACGTACCGTGATCACGCTTAGCCTCCGATCTGAGAAAGAGAATAGGTTCTGCGTCCTGCCCCTACTATTTCGCGGTGACCAGCTGGTTTAGCTGCCTGAGCGGTGAGCCAAAGTTGAGCCAGCTCATCGTTAGAGGCACCTTGACGCAAAGGAGTAAGTAAATCGACAAAAGATAAAGAAAACAGGCAGGAATAGACTTTTCCATCGGCAGACAGGCGGGTGCGGTCGCAGGTGGAGCAAAAGGGCGCGGATTCGGAGGCAATAACCCCAATAATCCCGGCAGGATGGTCGCTGCCGGCCGCCACGTTCCAACGGCGCGCCGGAGCCGCCGGGTCAGTTTCAATCGGGGTGAGCGAAAAACATTCCTGCAGACGCGCGAGAATATCGCGGGCATGAGGGCGAGTCGCGGCGGAATCCCCTAAGGGGCCAATGGGCATAAACTCGATCGCGCGCCACTGGAAGTCGCGCCGCAGCGCAAAGCGAACTAGCTCCGGTATTTCCTCTAGGGACTGCTGATCTAAGATCACCGAGTTAAGTTTTATGGGTTTTAGGACGCTACCCGGTAGCTTGTCCAGTGCCGTGGCTACCTCGGGAAAACGGTTACGCTTTGCGAGGGCGAAATACCGTTCGGGATCCAACGTGTCTAAAGAAATGTTGATGCGCCCCAGCCCGGCTGCTATTAATGAATCTAACCGGGATGCTAAACCAATAGCATTGGTAGTCAGGGCAATATCTGCCGGCATCCCCGCCTGCATGAATGCCTGGTGAATCTGGTGGATAATCTCGGCTAAATCGGGGCGTAAAAGGGGTTCGCCTCCGGTTAGACGAACTTTACGAATTCCTAGAGACAGCGCCACCTGGGTTAGTCGCCCGATCTCGGCGGGAGTTAATAAATCCTGGCGGGGAATCCAGCTGTCGGCGTCCTCGGGAAGGCAGTAACTGCAGCGTAAGTTACACCGGTCGGTAACCGATAGGCGCAGGTCTGCTGCTACCCGTCCCCAATGGTCGAGTAGCTGTGACGAAGGCTCGTCACCTCCGGATTCGACGCGCATTACCCCTCCTGCCTGTATTACTCTGCGTGATGCTAGTTGACTAGTCTTCCCAGTTGTCAGCTAGTTCTTGCAGCTGGGCGATAACCTGCTTGGCGTCAGCGCCCTGACCAGCAAGATATCCGGCAAGAAAGGCAGTTAAAGGGGCCCCCGGGCGGGAAGGCCCATGGGCTACGGTTCCAATCAGGGACAGCAGTTCTGATTCCACCGCTTCCAGGGGATTATCCTCCAATTGCAGGTTTGTGCGCACCTGGTCTAACCAGCGATGCATCCGCGCCATCTTTTCTGGGTCGTCTTTCTTGCCGTGGCCGGCCATCATGTTCCCCCTTTCGCTTGCCGCGACCGGATTAAGGCCGCGCATCCGTCTTAAATATTAACGATACCAGGGAAGATAATCTTTGCTAAGGCTTTGTTTTCCGAGGGCGTAGGTCAGGAAAATAGGCGCGGATTTCGAGCAATCATTATTGCTTAGAAGCGGAGGATGCCTCGGAATGCTTCCGTTTTCGCAAAATCTTTCCGAAGTGAGAGCGCAGGCTCCCTCCGGCTTTAATCCAGTCATTGATAGCGGAGATCCCCACTGCCAACAGGTAAAGCCCGATTAAAGCTGACATCTGGACGATCATCGGCCAGGCCGTAGGCAGGGGATTGGCGACTGCCGAGAAAACAGCGGCAATCACCACTGCCCACCGCCAGCCTTTGAGCATGGTTTTTGCTGTCATTACCCCCATAAAGTTCAGCGCCACCAAGATTTCGGGCGCCAGGCAGGACAGGCCGAAGGCCAGAACCATGCGCATAAAGAAGGTGATATAGGAATCTGCCCTTAGCAGCATTAAGGCTCCGTCGGGAGTGAAAGAGTTAAGGATAGCAACTGCCTTGGGGATTACCCATATCCCAGACAGGGCGCCGCCGCTGAAAAGTAATACCCCTACTAAACCAAAACTGGCGATATAGATTTTTTCTTTGCGCTTCAATCCCGGGGCGATAAAAGCGCCAATTTGGAAAATCCACCAGGGCGCGGAAATCAATACTCCCAGCCACAGGGAAACCTGAATCCGCATATCAAAGGCGGCGCCAATCGTTTGGAAGTTAAGTTGCGGAGCTTGCTCACTGACGGCCAGTAGTGGTGCCTGCATCCAGTTCAAGGTAGGAGTAACTAAGAACCAGCCACCAATCGAGGCCATAAGTATCCCGGCCAGCGCCAACAGTAGGCGTTTTCGCAGTTCTACCAGGTGTTCGCTTACCCGCATGCGGGCTTGCGGGTTGTTCTTTTTTTGTCCCGGCATCGGGGGTTAGAGAACTATTTGGTTTCCGGCGAATCCGCGGTCTCGGACTGCCCGCTAGCCACTTCCGGAGAGGAAGCCTGTGTGTTCTGCGTGGGCGCCGGAGAAGAAGCCGAAATTTGTGGTGCCGGAGTTTCAGATGTTACCTGCTTGGGATTGTCGTCCTCGCTGAGATCTGAAAGTTCCGACTTGAGGACTTTCGCCGATTTGCCGATATTGCGGGCAATGTCGGGCAGTTTGGAAGCTCCAAAAACGAGGATTAACACCAGGAGCAGAATCAGAATGTGTGTCGGTCTCACAGGGATGCCCTTCCTTTCTTGCAGACGGCATCGATAATTGCCTTCCCCAATTGTAGCGGGGTTCGCCGGCAAATAGGTGACTCCTATCGACAATAGCTAAAACTTCCCCGGTTAACCAGCAAATTTAAGGGGTAAATAGCGCTAGGTAGGTTAATGCTGGTTACCTCCGCGATAATCGTCCTCTAAACGGGGTAATCTGAAGGCGGGAGGCAAAACGTGAGCGAGTTCATTGAGGAAGAAAAAGCGGGAGCCCAGGCCATAGCGGATTTGATGGCGGGGAAGAAAACGATTGTGGTGGCGGGAGCCGGCATGTCCACCGATGCCGGGATCCCGGATTATCGCGGCACTGGGTCATCGGGTATGCCCACCGTAGATATGGATCAGTTTTTAGCTGAGCTGTACTGGCAAAAATGGGTGTGGCGGCGCAATCAAGAAACCTGGAAAACCGTGGCGCGGCTGCAGCCCACCCCGGGGCATCGGGCTTTAGCGCGGCTAGAGGAGGCGGGGCTGATTAACTGCATCGCCACCCAGAACGTAGACGGCTTAGACCGGAAAGCAGGTTGTAAGAATGTGCAGCTGCTGCACGGCAGTTTTGAGGAGGTTCAATGCTTAGGGTGCGGAGCAGTATTTTCGCGTGACCATATTGACCAGGAGCTACGCAAACTCAATCCGGATGTAAAAGACGATCCCGATCCTAAAAATGTGGCAGTGCTAGCGGCAGCCGATGAGCAGGCAGCGCGTGCCTGCCAGTTCAACCTGCTGTCTTGTCCGCGTTGCGGCGGGACCATTAAACCGGGAATCGTGTTTTTCGGAGAATCCCTGCCCGGTGAAGCCATGGATCGTTCTTTCGCGGCGGCACGGGAAGCTGACGTGGTGCTGGCGGTAGGAACTTCCCTGGCGGTGCTTACGGGGCTGTGGGTGTTGCGGGAAGCCTGGGGAACCGGCGCCAAAGTGGCGGTGATTAACCGGGGACCTACGGCTGCAGATTCCCTCGCCGACGTGCGGGTATCTGGCGGCGCCTCGCAGGTATTAACCCAAGTAGCAGAGATCTTGCTGGATTAGCGCAGAGCCAGTAGTAACCACAGGTCGACTGTCGTGATCTGTGGGCTAATGTCGAAAGGCGCACGCCCAGCAAGTGCACCCTGATCGGAAGCCCACAGGGAGCCCCCCCGGCGAAATGATAAGGGAGCTTAAATGCCTAGAGTCGGTTCCACGCGCTCCCTCCTGCGCATATGCGGAACCGACTCTAGGTTGTAGTTTAGGGGTTATCTTGACACACGTTCCCCTAAAATAGCCGGAGCGACCGGCCTATATAAGTATAGCAAAAAGATGGAAGAAGCCTAATCTTTTTCATATGCTACAAGTCATAAAATGCTACACCCTGTAGCTTTATCCGTCGCTAAGGTTACGGAGTTTTAAGAACTCTAAGCTAATGACAGGCTACAATAGCATTCGACATTAATTAACTTTCAGGAAGTCGCGATGGAAATCTTTTCTCCTTTTCATTACCTGCCGGTAGCAGATTCTTCGGCAGATGTCTCCACTTTGCTTTCTGCGCTAGCTAAACAAATGACCGGGGACGCAGATCTCCCTCCTAATCTAAATCGCACTCGCCTGAAAAAATCGCAAGTACTTTTCCCTTTCCCCAAGAGTACGGGTCGCCCGAAGGGACTGGCAGACTATGAAACCCGTAAGCGTCAAGTGCCAGAATCCGCGGTCTTAGCCTTGCCGGCACCGGCAGGGGGTGCCGTTATTTGTTACTCGCAGCTCAGTATTAAAAATATGGCGGAAGCAGTAAATTCCGCGGTAGGTAGGCCGGGACGCTGGATTCTTACCGCTCCAGTCACCGAGATTGACGGCATGATGATCCTGGCACGAGCCATTGCGGTAAATATTCCTCCGATCATTGCCGCCGAAACCGCACCGGCTAGCGCCCTCGAGATTGTGAGGGCCGTGGAGCGAGCGAAGGATCGCAGCGACAAAGATCAGGCACCTATCTATATGCAGATCACTAAGGAGCAACTCACTCAGCTCCTGGAAATTCCTCCTGCACAGCGCAGCGCTCTGAGCGAGGTATCAGTACTGATAGTTACCGGTTTAACTAGTCACGATCGTCTAAGGCGCGCCGCGAGAGAAGCGGGAATAGATATTATTCCCGGCTACGGGATCCCTGAATCGTGTGGACTATGCGTGCTGGATGGCAAACCAGTAGCCGGAGTGCACGTAGCAACTATTGGGGATCGGATTTGGCTTTCTGGGATCTGCATGATGGCCGGTTATCTGGGTAAACCTGGACAGGTGGAGTGGGTTACGCGAGGACGGCGGCGTTGGATGCGTAGCAAAGACGCGGGTCATATGCGCGGGTCGCGTCTAGTCGTGGACGGAAAAATGCGCGATGTAATAGCCACTGCGGGAGTTCATATCCAAGCCTCCTTGGTGGAAAGAGTAATCCAGGATCTACCGCAAGTTGACCAGGTAGTAGTGGTGGGAGTACCAGATCCGAGGTGGGGTTCCCTGGTTACTGCAGTCATCAAGCCGGCATCAGATATCGCGGAGCAGCTGCTAAATCCTCAGCATAATTTAGCGGTAAAGCCAGCCGTTTCGGCAGGGCTTTCACGCGGATCCGTCATAAAAGTTGATGCTAAAAAAGTACGAGACCTGGCCGGGCTTCCTTCTACGGAGGTAGAGGAATCGAAGCCGCAACTAACTCCCTTGGAAGCGGCGATGGCCGCAATGGCCGCCAAGATCAGGGGAGCCGATGTGGATGTGGTTGCCGCCGCAGAAACCGGGGAACTGCCGGCCGGAATCTACGAGGTGGCGCGGGGAACCGCTAATCCCACTTCCGAAGGAGAGATTGTCTTTCCAGCTGCCGATGCTGCCCCCGCGACCCCGGTAACTCTGCCCGAGGATCTAGAGGGCGATTTAGAAGAAATGGAAATCGCGGCAACTGAGATCACGGGGAGCAGCAACCGTCCCGAAGCGGGAGACCGTCCCCATAGCGCCACGGTTCCTACCGAGGATGAATCCGAACCATCCACCGATTTAGCGATGCTGGTGCGAGCCTTGGTGACCGGCCAGCTGGATCGGGCACATGCCCCCCGCGCCCTCGTCCTTGTAAATGAAATTCCTACTGATCTGCAAGGAAATCTTGATCGCAGCGCCTGCCGGCAACTGGCTACCCAGCGAGTCGCAGCCGGGGAAGCTTGGATTAGATAATCTGGCGACAGTCAAAGAAGTTTCATTACTGTGAAAACGAAGAAAAGCGATAATGCACCGCAAATAGAAAGGAATCTAAGCCGTAATGGCAACTGGTTCACAATGGATTGAAGCTGCCCGCCCGAAAACCTTACCCGCCTCCCTGGCGCCGGTGATTATGGGGATTGGCGGGGCAATTGGCCTGGGACACGCCTCGCTAGGAAAATCAGTATTAGCCCTGTTAGTGGCGTTATCCTTCCAGGTAGGCGTGAATTTCTCTAATGACTATTCCGATGGAATCCGCGGCACCGATGCGAGCGGAAAACGGGTAGGGCCCCAACGCCTGACCGGTGCGGGATTAGCCGCCCCCCGCACGGTGTTACTCGCGGCCTTGAGCTGCTACGCCTTTGGAG
Source organism: Varibaculum sp. GTC20041 (assembly GCF_055387755.1). Classification (NCBI taxonomy): domain Bacteria; kingdom Bacillati; phylum Actinomycetota; class Actinomycetes; order Actinomycetales; family Actinomycetaceae; genus Varibaculum; species Varibaculum sp. GTC20041. The sequence goes on along the minus strand of NZ_AP041144.1, from coordinate 2,112,426 downwards.
GGATTTGTGGAATTGCCCTGTGTATCTGGGCAGGTAGCTACGGCTTGATTGGGCTCGGGGTGCTGGCTGCCTTGGCGGCTTGGTTCTACACCGGAGGTAAACATCCATACGGCTATTTGCCAGGGATATCCGAAGTGATGGTGTTCGCCTTTTTCGGTCTTTTGGCAGTGCAGGGAACTATCTGGGTGCATGCCCATATGTTGCCGTGGCGCACCTGGACAGCGGCCAGTGGTATCGGGCTACTGTCTTGCGCCCTATTGTTAATAAATAATCTGCGAGATATTCCCGGAGACCGTCAGAGCGGAAAAAATACGCTAGCGGTGAAGTTAGGGGATAAAGGCTCACGCTACCTGTTTGTTGCCTATCTTTATGTGGCTTTGGTGCTGGGGGTAGTATCCTTCAGCGTCCGTTGGGAAGCGCTACTATTTGGCCTAGCCCTGGTGATTTGGGTGAGTTATCCGCAGCTGAAAGTGTTGCAGGGAGCGCGCGGGAAAGAGCTGATAAAAACCTTAAAACAGGTGGGGCAAATCACCTTGGGGTATGGGCTGGCTATCGCGGTTCAGTGGGCTTTCCACGGTATTTAGACAGACCAAAAAATTTATAGTTGTTAGGCTGGGAACATGGCTGCGGTAGTTATTGCCCTCGTACAGATTCTGCTAGCGGTATACGCGCTAGTAGATTGCTTGCGCACGGATAAATCTGATCTCCCCGGGCGACTTCCGCGGGCGTTTTGGCTGTTAATTATCATTGTCTTACCGCTTTTTGGTCCGCTCGCATGGATCGTGATTTCTTGGGCGAGCAAAGCCGAAAGCGCTGACGGCAGGATAGAGATTCCCCGCAATCCGCTGGACATTTTCCGAGGAAGCGGGCAGGGTTCCCGCTCGCAGGAAGTAGAGATACCTCAGGCGCCAGACGATAACCCCGATTTCCTGTTCTCATTAGAGGCAAAGATGCGGCGGGAGAAGCTGGCACGGGAAGCCGAAGAAGAGGCGCAGCGGCGAGCGGCGAAAAATCAGCAGAATCGCGATAATGGGCATGACGCCGCTGGCAGCGGGGAAAATACCTGGGGAAACGGGGAAACTACCTCAACAGAAGGCACCGGAGACGACGAAGCCGACCCGGACGCGAACCCTCCGGAAAAGCCTTCCGCTCACGATTAAAGCGCTACCAGTGCTCAGCGTAGCCACAGTAACTGCACTGGCCGGGTCATTTTCAGCCAAATACTCTGCGCATTATGGGCTCGGCCGGCGTTTAGTTTCCTTGATTTAGAGCGGCGGCGGAAGTTCCCGGTACCATATCGGAAGCCTGAGCTAATAGCGGAGCCGCCGGTTCGCAGTAGTCCAAACTGATCAGGGTGTTTCCTAAGAAAGTCAGAGAAGTAAGCGAAGCTAGGGCGCATTGCCGGCGGGTAGGAATATGCGCGAGCGGGCGACCTTCCACAAACAGGCGGAAAGACCAGATAGGCAGCTGGTGCGACACTATCAAGATTTCTCGAATCGTAGCGCCATCGGCGGAGCGGCCCAGGCGGGAAGGATCGGTAATCGGCAGGTGGAGAGCAGAACGCACCGCTTCGGTAACCCGGCTGGCTTGGACGGCGTAAGGCTCGCACCAGGAAGGACGGAAAACATTACGGTAGCGCGGCCAATTGCGCGGATGGAAGAGGGAGGCGCGGTTACCGTTAACCACTTCGCCCTCGAACATATTCATCGACTCTAAAAGCCGTTTGTCGGTGTGAATAGGCAGATCGAATAGCTTAGAGGCCGGAGTAGCAGACTCGACCGCGCGCTCCAGGGGCGAGGAAACGATAGCCTCTAAATAGGCGCCCTTTTCCAAGAGGTATTCCGCGCTCATCTGCGCCATTTGCTTGCCGAGATCGGTTAGGTGATAGCCGGGAAGGCGCCCATATAAAACCCCATCCGGATTATCGACTTCGCCGTGGCGCATTAGGTGAATCGTGGTTAGGTTCTGCATATCCTCCACCCTAGCAAACCGGTTTTGCTAACTAGGGTGCGCAAAACCTAGCTAGACCGTTAGGCTAGAGGCGTGAGCGCAGAACCGAAGGTAGCAGCCTTCTTCGATCTTGACGAAACCGTGATTCGGGGAGCTAGTTCCTGGATACTCACTCGCGAGCTTTTTAGACACGGATTTTTTGGGATTTCCGACCTATTCTTTGCCGCGCGTCACGCCTTTCTCTATGTGGTGTTGGGAGAAGATCAAAAGCGTATCGAACAGGTAAAAACTCGGGCTTTACAGGTGATGGCCGGGCATACTTGCGAAGAGATTATGGCCATTTCGCAGCGGGTATGCGACCGATTAGAGAAAAAGCTTTTCCCGCAGGCACAAGGACTCATAAAACGACATCAGGCAGCCGGGCACGATATTTGGTTGATCTCCGCCGCGCCCTCGGAACTTCCCCAAATGTTGGCCGAGCGTTTAGGGATTACCGGAGGCATCGGCACCCAAGTTGCGGTGAAAGGTGGGATTTACGAGGCGCGGCTAGCATCCGAACTTATGCACGCCCAAGGCAAGCGGGATCGGGTGGAGGCGCTGGCGGCAGAGCGCGGCTACGACCTTCAATCCTGTTTTGCTTATTCAGATTCCGATAACGATATGCCGCTACTAACCCTGGTGGGCAAGCCTTCGGCTATTAATCCTGATATTTGGTTGCGGGTGCGCGCCTTGCAGCGCGGGTGGCCGGTGATCGATTTTCGCCGTCGCTCCCGGATCAGTAAAGCCCTGCAAAAAGCCAAGGCCAAGCGGCGCGGTTTTAACCTGGTTGGATTGGGGCAACGTTTCTGAGTAACCTGGCAAATGCCTACTGAGAAGGAGCCATTTTGAGCGAAAAGAAACCGCCGGCAGCCGCTGGTCTAGATAAGCAGCCCGAAGAAGTATCTGGAATGTTTGACCAGGTGGCCGCCCGTTACGACTTGACTAATGATGTGATGACTTTCGGGCAGCATCGGATTTGGCGGCGCTGTCTGCAGCAAGTGGTGGCACCGCGACCAGGGCAAAAGATTCTAGACATCGCCGCTGGCACCGGCACTTCTTCCCTGAGCTTCCACCGGGCAGGCGCCGAAGTTACCTGCTGCGATTTTTCGGCAGGCATGGTAGCGGAGGGGAAAAAACGTCACCGCGAACTTAACTTTGTTGTCGGTGATGCCCATGACCTACCTTTCGCGGATCAGTCTTTCGACACTGTTACCTGCTCTTTCGGTTTTAGGAATATGCATGATCCGGCGAAGGCACTGCGGGAACTGGCGCGAGTAACCAAGCCGGGAGGCAAGCTGGCGATTATGGAGTTCTCGACCCCGCCCTCATCCCTGATTGCCCGGCTATACGAGCTGTACATGCGCAACGTATTGCCCACTGCCGGACGCCTGGTCTCTTCAGATTCAGATGCCTACACTTACCTGTTTGATTCCATTTTGGATTGGCCAAACCAAGAGACTTTGGGGCACCTAATCCAAGAAAATGGTTGGGGTGAGGTCTCTTATCGCAATCTAACGTTAGGAACGGTGGCGATTCATCGCGCATTTAAAGAGAACTAATAGCTGATTACTCGGATAACTACGAATGGCTATGACCGGGAAATATGGAGATTTCCTGAAAGTCGTATCTAATTAAGTAATAAATCCCTTGCTTAATCACTTAGAATATGTCATGGACTTAGGTCCTGGAAAAATTAGGTTTGCCAGCGTAAACCTCTATGGCTTTAGGCAAATAAAAAAGCAGGTTAGCCTAGGACAGGCGTGAGGAGGCTGCCTAAAATCCTCGGTTTGCCTACCGACATCAAGGTAGAGGCAGGAACGAAACATGGCACGGGAGGGGCGTTCAGGCATGGCGGATCAGCTTGCAGGCGATCGGTGTCAGGTGCTGGTAGTGGGTGCCGGCCCGGCAGGGGCTGCCACGGCCTATCACCTAGCTAAAGCCGGCATTGACATCCTCGTGTTAGAAAAATCTGCTTTCCCACGGGACAAAATTTGCGGTGACGGTCTAACCCCCGGAGCGGTTAAAGAAATTTTGGCGATGGGGATTAATCCCTTAGCAGAAGGATGGCAGCCCAACTACGGGTTGAGCGTAATCGGGGGCGGACATCGGATTACTTTGCCGTGGCCGAAAAACGGATCCCTGCCCGCCTATGGTCTTACCCGCCAGCGCACCCAGCTAGACCACCGGCTAATTAAACAGGCAGTGTCCGCGGGTGCCCGGCTGGTGGAAAATACCGTGGTTCAGGACTTACTCACCGATGGTGATGGATATGCCCGCGGGGTCAGCGCCATAAAGCGCGATCCTAAGACTCGCAAGAAACAGGAAGTCAGTTTCAGCGCGCAATACGTGGTGGATTGTTCGGGAGCGAATGCCCGGCTGGCTTCGCGGCAAGGGCGCACTCCCCTCATGAATCGTCCGCTAGCGGTAGCTGCGCGGGCGTATTTCCGCTCTCCCCGGGGCAATGAAACCATGATGGAATCGCATCTAGAGCTGTGGGATGGCAAACCCGGTAAATCCAATTTGCTTCCCGGGTACGGTTGGCTATTCCCGATGGGTGATGGGCTGGTCAACGTGGGTTTAGGGTCAGTATCCTCGGGAGCCCAATCCACCAAGTTGCCGTACAAACAGATCTTCCAACGGTGGGTCGCTAATCTGCCCGAGGAATGGGGACTGACCGAGGAAAATATGGTGGGGTCGCTGCGGTCTGCCCCCTTGCCAATGGCATTTAATCGCAAACCGGCTTACGAAAATGGACTACTTTTGGTCGGTGACGCTGCCGGAATGGTATCTCCTTTCAACGGGGAAGGAATCGCCCCGGGGATGTTCGCCGGACGGCGCGCCGCTGACGCTTTAATCCAGGCGCTGGGACGTACCACGCGCGCACAAGCAGAACTCGCCCTCCGGGAATACCCTCGTGACCTGCAAGATCAATACGGGGGTTATTACAGTTTGGGTCGTGTGTTTGTGCGTCTGATCGAGAATCCCAAAATTATGCATGCCTGTACCAAGTACGGGTTGGATAAACCGGCGCTGATGCGCTTTGTCCATAAGATGCTTTCTGATGGTTATGAACGCCGCGGCGGAGTAGCCTCCGACAAGATGCTGCGAATTCTGACTAAGGTGGTAATACCGTCATGAAGAACATCGGTCAGAAAGAACAACTAATCCGGAATCTAACCGGAAACTACAGCAGTAACTTCGCTAAAGCTAGCGGAGCGGATAAAAAGGATGTGGAGGCCAAATGAGTCCATCGGCATCACTGTTAATCATGGGTGCGGTCGCGATTGTGCTGGCCGTCGGCGGTTTGGTACTGTCGGCAGTTCTCGGCCCGGGGCGCAAGACCCGCACCAAACTGGCGACTTATGAATGCGGGATTGATCCCAATGTTCACGAGGACGCTCGCGGGCGTTTCCCGATTAAGTACTACTTGATTGCGATGACGTTCATTGTCTTCGACGTGGAAATGGTGTTCCTATACCCGTTCGCGGTATCAATTGGGCATTTTGGTCAGGTGATGGCCATTCCGGTATTGATCGACATCCTACTGTTCATTGTGTTGGTGCTGGTGCCCTATATTTATGAGTGGCGCCGCGGCGGACTGGACTATTAAGAGAGAGGTACAGCATGTCTTTTGATAATGAGCTGCCGGCAGGAGTCGCCCTCACCAGCCTAGACAAGTTTATGGGTCTTAACCGTAAAGCTAGTGTCTGGCCGGTGACTATGGGGCTAGCCTGCTGCGCTATCGAAATGATGGCCACCGGCACCCCGCGCTTCGATATTTCTCGTTTCGGGATGGAAGTTTTCCGCGCCTCTCCGCGGCATGCAGATCTGATGATTGTATCGGGCAGGGTTTCCTGGAAGATGGCGCCGATTATCCGCAATTGCTACGATGCCATGCCAGAGCCTAAATGGGTTATTTCCATGGGTGCCTGCGCTTCCTCCGGCGGGGTATTCAATAACTATGCGGTAGTGCAAGGCTGCGACCACGTAGTTCCAGTTGACGTCTATCTGCCCGGGTGCCCCCCGCGTCCCGAAGCCCTGATCCACGCGATTATGGTGCTGTGGGATCAGATCCACTACCGTACTCCTATTACGCAAAAAGAACGGCTGGAGATCGCCCGTAAAGCCGAAAAGGCGGCCTTGGAAGCGACTCCTACCTCCCAGATGAAAGGACTGTTGGCGTGAGCGAAGACGACAAGACAGTAGTCCTCCATTCCGATGTTGAGGACGGGCCAGTAGCAGTCGAGGTAACCGCTCCGCGCGGTTTTACGGCCGGCTCGGATATGGGTACCCGCCATGGTCTATTCGGGGTACACGATGACGGTGACACCACCGGTTTCACTGAAATGCAATTGCGTCGCCAGATGCCGGCTGAAAGCGGACGCCCCTATGGCTCTTGGTTCGATGAAGTGGTGGATATTTTAGAAGAGCTTATCGAACAGTCTGACCTGGAAATATCGCAGGTAATCGAGCGAGTGGTAGTCGACAATGATGAACTGACTATTTTTATCGCCCGCCAGCACTTGCCACAGGTCGCCAGATGGCTCCGCGACGATCAAGATCTGCGTTTTGAGCTATGCCTGGGTGTTAACGGCGTGCACTATCCGCATGACACCGGGAAAGAGCTGCACGCAGCCTATATGCTCTTTTCCGCAACCCATAACCGCCAGCTGCGTATAGAAGTTACCTGCCCGGAATCTGATCCTCGGATTCCCTCGGTGGTAGCTACCTATCCCGGAAATGACTGGTGGGAGCGCGAAACCTGGGATCTGATGGGGATTATCTTTACCGGTCATCCCGGTTTGACCAGAACTGCTTTACCCGACGACTGGGTAGGACACCCGCAGCGGAAAGACTATCCGTTAGGCGGTATCCCGGTGCAATTTAAGGGCGCGACAGTTCCGCCCGCCGATTCTCGGAGGTCATACAGCTAAATGAAATACACTGACGAAAAGAACAGCCCCCTGCTCCGAGCTGCCGGTCCCGCCCTCGACAGTCTAGTAACCGAGGACACTCCGCAATACGATCTGCATGGCGGAGACTGGGAAGAGATGGCTTCCGAAGTCGAAAAACTCGCTAATGAGCGGGTCGTGATGAATATCGGACCGGTTCACCCCTCGACCCACGGGGTGTTACGCCTGATTGTGGAACTCGATGGAGAATACGTTCGCGATGTACGGGTGGGAACCGGATATTTGCATACCGGTATCGAAAAGAACATGGAATACCGTACTTGGACGCAGGGCGTTACCTACTGCACCCGAATGGACTATGTAGCGCCCTTCTTCCAGGAAGTCGCCTACTGCTTGGCAGTAGAAAAACTTCTAAAGAAAACCGCTGAGATCCCGGAGCGGGCTAACCTAATCCGCATCCTAATGATGGAGTTAAACCGGATTGCCTCGCATGTGGTGGCCATCGCCACCGGTGGTAACGAGCTCGGTGCTACCACCATGATGACTATCGGGTTCAGAGGCCGCGAAGAAATCCTGCGGATCTTCGAACAGATCACCGGTTTGCGTATGAACCACGCCTATATTCGTCCCGGTGGGGTGGCACAAGATTTGCCGCCTGGGTGCACCGATTATATTCGTGATCTGCTCCCCAAGACCCGCCGTGATATCAACGAGCTGCAGGATCTAACTTTGCAGAACCCGATCTTTAAGGCTCGTTTCTGCGATGTAGCGGTTTTGCCTTTATCGGGACACATGGCGATGTCTATGACCGGTCCTTCCGTGCGGGCAGCTGGATATCCCCTGGATATGCGGAAGATGCAGCCCTATTGTGGATACGAAAACTTCGAGTTCGATGTTCCCGTAGCTGACCAGTCCGATGCTTATAACCGGACTGTGGTTCGCTTCGACGAATGCTACGAATCCCTCAAGATTATCTACCAGGTGCTGGATCGCCTGGATGAAACCGAGGGAGAACCGGCGATGATTTCCGATCCGCAAATCAAGTGGCCGGCACAGCTGAGCGTAGGTACCGACGGGCAAGGTAACTCTCCCGAACACATTAAAGAGATCATGGGTAACTCCATGGAATCCCTGATTCAACATTTCAAGTTGGTGACCGAAGGCTTTAGAGCACCGGTTGGCCAGGCCACGCAACTGGTGGAACACGCTAAAGGCGTAATGGGAGTACACGTGGTCTCAGATGGGGGCACTCGTCCCTATCGGGCGCACTTCCGTGACCCCAGCTTTGCTAACCTGCAGTCCTTATCCCTAATGGCACAAGGCGGTACGATCTCTGACTTGATCGTAACGCTGGCCAGTGTGGATCCCGTCCTGGGAGGTGTCGATCGCTAATGAGTTTTTACGATTTTGAGGTCGAGCAAAAGTTCCGTGCAGAAGCAGCGGAAATTATTGCTCGCTATCCACAGGGGCACGAACGCAGTGCTATGATCCCGTTGCTGCACCTAGTGCAGAGCATCGACGGATACGTCACCTCCAACGGTATCGGACTAATCGCCGATATTCTTAACTGCCAACGGGCGGAAGTCAGCGCGGTTGCCACCTTCTATACCCAGTTCAAACGGCACCCTAACGGTGAATACACCGTGGGGGTGTGCACCAACGCTCTCTGCGCCGTCCTCGGAGGGGATAACATCATGGAGACTCTAGAAAAAGAACTAGAGGTCGGAAATGATGAGACTACCGCTGACGGCAAGATTACCCTTGAGGCACTGGAATGCAATGCTGGCTGCGACTATGCGCCGGTAGTTATGGTTAACTGGGAGTTCTTTGATAATCAAACTCCCGAATCAGCGGTGCAATTGGTGCGCGATATTAAAGCTGGAAAACCGGTGCATCCCACGCGAGGATCCGACGTGGCTCCTACTTTCAAAGAGGCCAGCCGGATCTTGGCCGGATTCCCTAATCCCGAGACTGCAAATCAGGGCGTGGCTGCCGGTCCCGCCAGTTTGTGGGGACTAAAAGTAGCCGAAGAACAAGGTATGCAAGCCCCTGACCCCGGGCAGTTTGGGGAACCTGAAGCTGCTCAAGTTGGGGATACAGCTTCGGGCGGTGCTGCTAATGAGGCCGGAAAAGATCCGGTCGGCAAGGAGCATTCCTCTGCTGATCATAAGGAGGCGGACAAGTGAGCGAAAACGGAAAGTCTGAGATCCGCCGGGTTCCGCTGACCCCGATTATCACTAAACAGTATCGGGAGCCGGAGAGCTGGACGCTGCAGGCCTACCAGAAAACTGGCGGGTACGCCGGCCTGGAAAAAGCCAAGCAAATGGAACCGGCGCAAATTCTGGATGCAGTCAAGCAAGCCGGCGTGCGCGGACGTGGTGGTGCCGGTTTCGGTACTGGTCTGAAATGGTCGTTCCTGCCACCCGATGACGGCGGTCCGCGTTACCTGACCGTTAACTGCGACGAATCCGAGCCGGGTACCTGCAAAGATATCCCGATGATTTTGGCTAATCCGCACGCGGTGATCGAAGGGGTGGCCATCACCTGCTTGGCTATCGGTTGCGATCACGCTTTTATCTATATCCGGGGCGAAGTCGTTCACGCCTATAACCGCCTGCTAGTGGCAATTAAAGAGGCCGAAGATGCCGGATTGTTGGGAGAGCTGAAGCTGATTGCCCACGCCGGTGCCGGTGCCTATATTTGCGGTGAAGAAACCGCACTGCTGGATTCCTTAGAGGGCAAGCGAGGGCACCCCCGTTTGAAACCGCCCTTCCCGGCAGTCAAGGGGCTTTATGCTCGTCCTACGGTAATCAATAACGCTGAAACGATTGCCCAGGTATCTACGGTGTTCCGTAATTCGGTGGAATGGTATGCCTCGATGGGGCAAGACAAATCTCTAGGTTACGGCATGTTTAACCTGTCTGGACACGTTAAACATCCGGGTCTTTATGAGGCACCGTTTGGAATTACCATGCGCGAACTGCTGGAATACTCCGGCGGGATTCGCGAGGGGCACACCTTAAAGTTCTACACCCCGGGTGGATCCTCGACTCCGCTATTTACCGCCGATGACTTAGATGTCCCCTTAACTTACGAGGACGTGGCATCCGCCGGATCCATGCTGGCAACCCGCGCCCTGCAAGTCTTTGATGAAACTACTTCCGTAGTACGGGTAATTAGCCGTTGGACTGATTTCTACCAGCACGAATCTTGCGGTAAATGCACCCCCTGCCGTGAAGGTACCTATTGGATGAAACAGATAATGCACCGCTTAGAGGCCGGCAAAGGTCAAGAGGGCGATGTAGACCTGCTTTACGATATTGCCGGCAATATCGCGGGACGCAGCTTCTGCGCCCTCGGTGATGCAGCGGCTACCCCGGTGCGTAGCGGAATCGACAAGTTCCGCGAAGAGTTCGAGGCCGGATATACGACTCCCTGGTGGGAGGCATTCCCGCCCGCCGCCTCGGAGGTTTTTAATAAAGGAGGCGCCCTGTGAGTGAGCAAGTCCAAATCAATATTGACGGCCAGGACATTGAGGTCGCTAAAGGTACACTGCTAATCCGGGCAGCCGAAAAACTGGGAATCCATATTCCGCGGTTCTGTGACCATCCGCTGCTAGACCCGGCAGGAGCCTGCCGGCAATGCCTGGTAGAGGTGGCGATGCCGGGACGTGATGGGGTGGTTCGTCCCATGCCCAAGCCTCAGCCAGCCTGCACGATGACCGCGATGGCCGGGATGGAGATAAAAACTGCCGCGACTTCGGAAGTAGCGCAGAAAGCTCAGCACGGGATTACCGAATTCCTGTTGATTAACCACCCCCTGGATTGCCCGATTTGCGATAAGGGCGGGGAATGCCCACTGCAAAATCAAGCCATGTCGCATGGCACTTTGCATACCCGCTTTAGTGATGAAAAGCGGCTGTGGCCAAAACCGGTAGAGCTTACTAGCCAGATTTTGATTGACCGGGAACGCTGCGTGCTGTGTCAGCGCTGTGTGCGGTTCGCTAACCAGATTGCGGGCGACTCTTTCATCGCTTTGCAAGGACGCGGGGGCGGTTCCTCTCCCCGTGACGATCACGATTTCATGGGTGAAAACATTGGCGCCTTTGACCAGGAGGTCTTGGGGATTTCCGATTCTGACGGTTCTCACCCGAGCCTTCGCCTCAGCCCCGGTGCTGAAGCGCTTTCGGACTCTCACGGCAAACCTGCTCCGCTTTCTTCCCCGGCCGCCATTGGCGCCGGCGTGGACGAGAAAGACCAGGCAGGCAGGCTGTTTAGCTCCTACTTCTCGGGCAATATCATTCAAATCTGTCCGGTAGGGGCACTGACCTCAAAACGTTACCGGTTCCGGGCACGGCCTTTCGATTTGGTTTCCACCCGGGGAGTCACCGAACAGGACGCCTCTGGTTCTGCTTTGCGCACCGATATTCGTCGCGGAACCATCACCCGACGCCTAGCGCAAAAGGATCTGGAGGTAAACGAAGAATGGATCACCGATAAAGATCGCTTTGGTTACCAGTGGCAATTCCAGTCTTCCCGGATTAAAACTCCGCTGGTGCGTGAGGACGGGAAACTGGTTCCTACCTCGTGGTCGGATGCTTTTGATCGCGCCGCTAAGGGACTGGCAGCAGCCGGGAAAGGAAAAGTTGGTTTCCTCCCCGGTGGCAGGCTAACTTTCGAGGACGCCTACACCTGGTCCAAGTTTGCCCGCGTTGTTTGCGGAACTAATGATATTGATCAGCGCACCCGCGCGGCTGGCCGGGAAGAAGAAACTTTCTTAGGCGCCTATTTCGCGGGTGCAGGAATGCCAATAACCTACTCTGACCTCGAAAAAGCCGGTCAAGTGCTATTGGTTGGTTTCGAACCTGAGGACGAATGCGGTGCGGTATTCTTGCGGTTGCGTAAAGGGGTACGCTCCGGAAGCGTAAAGGTAGCTACAGTGGCTCCTTTCGCCTCTCCCTCCTCGGTAAAAACTGCCACCACCGTACTGTTTGCCGCTCCCGGAACTGAGCCGGAAGTAGTAGCCAATGTAAAAGCTGAGGCCGAAGGGGACTTCGGTACAGTTTTTGCCGGGCTTAAAGGCGAGGACGCAGTAATCGTAGTTGGCGAACGCGCCGGTACCGTCCCGGGCTTACTAGCGGCTGTTAATGATTTGGCAGCTCGCAGTGGAGCCCGGCTAGCTTGGATTCCGCGCCGCAGCGGCGAACGCGGGGGAGTAGAAGCCGGCACTTTACCCGGCTTGTTGCCCTTTGGCCGCGATGCGCGGGACGCGGAAGCCCGCAGTGATCTAGCTGCTGCTTGGAATGCGCAACTGCCAGATACTCCTGGCCGTGATACGCAGAAGATTCTAGAGGACGCATGCTCTGGGGAACTGTCTGCCCTGGTGCTCGGCGGTCTAGACTTGCGCGACCTGCCAAATCAGGAGTTAGCGCAAAAAGCCTTAGCTGCGGCCTCCTTCGTGGTTTCCCTGGAAGTGAATCTCACGCCGGCTGCTCAGGCAGCGGACGTAGTATTCCCGGTGGCGCCAGTTTCGGAGAAACCCGGTACCTTTATTAACTGGGAAGGCCGGTTGCGTCCCTTCGGACAGGCCCTGGTTTCCCATGACATGCCGGACTGGGAAGTGCTGGGCAAGGTAGCCCAAGTGATGGGAGTGGAATTGGGGATTGATTCCCTGAAGTCCCTTTACGCGGAAGCTAATGAACTTATGGACTGGGATGGCAAACGGGTAACGTTTGCAGGTGCCGCCCCTGCCGAGTTGGTAACTCCCCCCGATAAGCAAGTGGTGATCACTTGCCATAAGACTCAGATCGATGAAGGTCTTTTGCAGGTGGGAGCCACCGATATGCAAGCGGCTGGGCGCGCCTCGTTTGCGCGTATCAGCCCGGAAACTGCGCAAGAGTTTGGCATAACAGATGGCGGCGCTATCAGCCTGATAACGGACAGGGGACAAATCCAGCTGCCCGTGGTACTAACCAAAATGCCGCAGCGTGTGGTGTGGGTGCCCGAATGTTCAGCCGGCTCACACGTGTATGAATCTTTGGGCGTCACCAGTGGCGCCTTAGTCCAGTTAGAGCCCAATGCGGAGGTGCAGCAGTGAATACCACAATCCTGCTAAGCGCAAGTAGTACTGGTGCCGCTGATTTCAGTAATGACACCTGGTGGATAACCTTGATAAAGGCAGTATTCATCGTGGCATGGCTGATTATCAGTGTGATCATGGCCCTGTGGGTGGAAAGGCGCGGCCTGGGGCGGATTCAGACCCGACCGGGGCCGAATGTGCACGGTCCACTGGGGCTTTTCCAGGCGCTAGCCGATGCCATCAAGCTACTAACTAAAGAAGATATCTTTAAACGGAATGTAGACAAGGTGCTTTATCTACTGGCACCGGTTATTACCGCCGCTTGTGCCTTCTGCATTTACGCGGTGATTCCTTTCGGACCCGATCTGCATATTGGCAGTTTCTCCACCCCCTTACAGCTGACCGATTCTAATGTGGCGGTGCTTTATATGCTCGCCGTTGCAGGTCTGGGCGTTTACGGTATTATCCTCGGCGGCTGGGCGTCCAATGGGCACCTGCCACTTTATGGTGCAACCCGCTCCGCGGCGCAGGTAATCAGCTACGAACTGGCAATGGGAATGTCTCTGGTATCAGTATTCGTAGTTTCCGGTTCCATGAAAACCTCGGAGATTGTGGCTGCGCAAAGCCCCATGTGGTGGTGCGTCGCCCTCTTCCCCGCTTTCGTAATCTACGTGATTTCGATGATGGGTGAAGTTAACCGTTTGCCTTTCGACTTGCCTGAATGTGAAGGTGAGATCGTCGCTGGGCATATGACCGAGTACTCCTCGATGAAGTTCGCCTGGTTCTACCTGGCGGAATATATCAACATGTTTAACGTATCGGGGATCTGCGTGACCCTGTTCCTGGGTGGTTGGCGTTTCCCCGGTGGGGATGCGATTCTCGGGGGCGCGCTCAACAGCGGACTTTGGCCATTCCTGTGGTTTGGAATCAAAGTTTGGGCGGTCATGTGGTTCATGATTTGGGTACGCGGTACCCTGCTGCGGGTTCGCTATGACCAGTTAATGATGCTCGGTTGGAAGATTCTGCTGCCGGTATCGATCGCCTGGATGGTAGTGGTAGTCGTGATGCGGGTAGTTACCGTCTATGGAATCGGCAGTATTTCGCAAAGAATGATGGCGATTGCGGCCGTCTTCGTAGTTGCCCTCATCATTATTTGGATAACCGGGGGCAAGGCCGATCGCAAAGCCCTGGAAAAGCAAGCACAAAAGGATGCCGCAGCCAGCGAGCCCTTTGACGCTTTCAAAGGCGGATATCCGGTGCCACCATTGCCAGGGCAAGTACTACCTCCCAGTCCGCGCTCCTTGGTGCGGGCGAGTGCCGGGGAAGATCACCTGGTAGCCAACGAAGGGGAATCAAATGAGTAAACGCAATCCCACCAGGGAAGATATGAGCTTTGAGCCCGATGAAAAGGGCGCGCTAGGCGAGTTTTTCGCTCCTGTAGCCGGATTCGGGGTTACTTTTCGCTCCTTCTTCCGTCCCACGGTAACTGAGCAATACCCCTATGAGGCGCCGCATGTGCAACCACGGTTTCACGGACGCCATCAGCTGAACCACTATCCCGATGGTTTGGAAAAATGCATCGGATGTGAGCTTTGTGCCTGGGCGTGCCCCGCGGATGCCATCTATGTAGAGGCCGCGGCCAATACTCCGCAGGCACAGTATTCACCCGGGGAGCGTTACGGCCGGGTTTACCAAATCAACTATTTGCGTTGTATTTTCTGCGGAATGTGTATTGAAGCCTGTCCCACCAGAGCTCTTACCATGAGCAATGATTTTGAGATGGCGGATTATCACCGCGAAACTATGATTTACGAGAAAGATCAGATCCTCGCTCCTCTTGAGGACGGGATGCTTTCGGCTCCGCACCCGATGGTGGAAGGAACCACCGATGGTGATTATTACCGAGGAAAGGTGACCGGTGTGACCCAGGCGCAACGTGATTGGGTCGCCGAGCACCGTCCAGACGATCCGACTCTTAAACAGTCGGGGGTTAAGGAGGTTCAGCAATGACATTGCTAGCCCAAGCCGCAGCTACAGATTTTAGTACGGGACAAACCGTATTCTTCTGGGTCACGGCAGTAATCATGGTGGCGCTAGCGCTCGGCGTACTGTTTTGCCGAACCGCAGTACACTCTGCGATCTGCATGGTAGGGGTAATGCTCTGCCTAGCGATGATGTACGCCTCGCAGGGGGCCTACTTTATTGGGGTAGTGCAAGTCGTGGTTTACACCGGCGCCGTCATGACCTTGATACTGTTCATTATCATGATGGTGGGGGTCGCTGCCTCGGATAACTATCTGCGTACCCGGCGTTTCCTCCGCTGGGGTGCAATTTGTGCCGGTGCTTTTGGAGCGATTTTCGTGGCAGTTATGCTAGTCAAGGCGTATTTACCAAAGTTTGGTCAAGTTCCGGATATGCCCACTGGCTCACCCCAAGGTACCACCGATTCTAACCCGGTCAAGATCGCGATGAGCCTGTTCACCGAGCATATTTACACTATGGAAGTAATCGGCTGTCTGCTGATCATCGCGGTAGTCGCGGCGGTGTCGCTAACTCACGGCGATCGTCTCCATAAGCTGTTTAAGCAGCCCGAGACGGCGCAGGCGCGGATGGAAGATTATGCTAAACGGGGTATTCATCCCGGTCAACAGCCCGCCGCAGGTGTTTACCAAACTACTAACGCGACCGACACTCCCAACATTTCAGGCGAGGATCAACGTCCGATCGTCAACTCGGTTTCCCCGGCGCTGCGTGCCCGCAACGCTGACCGCTCGCTGGGAGAAGCGGCACCTCACTTGGTAGAGAAGATTCGCGCCGACCTCGGAGCGAACCCCGCGCAAGGGGTACACTCCACTGCGGCCTCGAAAGCAGTTGCTAAATCTGGAGCCTGGGGAATGGCCGGCCAAGACGCTCCTAGTGGATTGAACACCCCTAAAACCCGGGTAGTCACCCCCAAGATTGAGGGAACGCCCCCCAGCGATCCGCCGGCCGCATCCAACCTGGATGCCTCACAAACGGAGGTCAGTGAATAATGTCTTTGACTTCATATCTAGTATTGGCAGTCATCCTCTTCTTCATCGGTGCGGTGATCGTTTTGACCCGCCACTCGGCGGTAATCGCCCTGATGGGAGTGGAGTTGATGCTTAACTCCTGTAACTTGATGCTGGTGACTTTCTCCAATATGCACCAGAACATTGAAGGGCAAGTGATGGCCTTCTTCGTCATGGTGGTAGCCGCCGCAGAAGTGGTGGTAGGCCTGGCGATCATCGTCTCGATCTTTAGGACGCGTCGTTCGACCTCGGTCGATGAAGTGCGTTTGATGGGACGCTAGGGGGTATAGAAAGTAATGAACTCGTTGTTGCTAAATACCGCGGCAGAGCAAATGGCAAATGTGTCGGCTACGGGACTAGCGGAATACGCTTGGCTGATGGTGGCAATTCCACTGTTATCTTCCGCTTTTCTGCTGGTATGTGGTCGGGTTACCGATAAATGGGGACACTGGTTGGCAGTTGCTGCCTCCTGGAGCTCTTTCCTGATCGGCTTTATTATTTTCTGCCAAATGATCGGGCAGGCGCCAGCTGAAAGATCGATTTTAGCTCCGGTGTTTACCTGGTTTAAGGCCGGAGGCGGAAATGAGACTATTGAGCTTTCCTGGAATCTGCTCCTGGATCCGCTCTCGATGACCTTCGTACTGCTGGTTACTTTTGTGGGTTCTCTGATCCACGTCTATTCCGTGGCCTATATGGAACATGATCCGGATCGGCGACGTTTCTTCGCCTACCTGAACTTCTTCGTGGCCTCGATGCTGACTCTGGTGCTATCGGATTCCTATGTGGCATTGTTCTTCGGTTGGGAGGGCGTCGGCCTGGCATCCTACCTGTTGATCGGCTTCTGGAATCACGAACTAGCCAATGCGGTAGCCGCCAAGAAAGCCTTCGTAATGAACCGCGTCGGTGACCTGGGTCTGCTGCTGGCCATGATGGCCATGTACGCGGAATTCAATTCCATGAAGTTCGTCGATGTACTGGGAGCTTCTCGCTCTGGGGATATGACCGGCGGCTGGGCTACTGCCATCGGGCTGTTCTTGCTACTGGCTGCTTGCGGTAAATCCGCGCAGTTCCCGCTGCAAGCCTGGCTCGGTGACGCTATGGCCGGCCCCACCCCGGTGTCGGCACTAATCCACGCGGCCACCATGGTTACCGCCGGTGTGTACTTGATTGTGCGTTCTGGCGATATCTTTGTGGCCTCTCCGACTGCCAAGCTCTGTGTGGCAATCGTCGGGGCGATCACCTTACTGTTCGGAGCAATCGTGGGTTGTGCCAAGGACGATATGAAGAAGGTACTGGCTGCCTCCACTATGTCCCAGATTGGCTACATGATGCTCGGCGCTGGTTTGGGGCCCATCGGCTGGACACTAGCTATCTTCCACCTGTTCGTACATGGATTCTTCAAAGCCCAGTTGTTCCTGGGCGCCGGCTCGGTAATGCATGCGATGAACGAGCAGGTAGATATGCGTCGGTTCGGCGGTCTGCGTACGGTAATGAAGGTTTCCTGGATATGTTTTGGTATTGCCTGGTTGGCGATCTTGGGGATTCCCCCGTTCTCGGGTTTCTTCTCCAAAGAACCGATTATCGCAGCTGCCTTTAACTCGGCGGCCTTTGGAACCACTGGGGCTTGGATCTTCGGATTGATCGCCATGGTGGGCGCGGGAATCACTTCGTTCTACATGTCGCGGCTGTTCTTCATGATTTTCCATGGCGAAAAGCGGTGGACAACCGAGTTTGACGGTGGCAGCGATGTGCATCCGCATGAAGCTTCCTGGTTGATGAACGGACCGATCGTGGTGCTGTCAGTGTTCTCTCTGGCCATGGGGATGGTGTTAGGCTTCACCGATAAGTTCACCCAGTGGCTCGAGCCAGTTACTGGCACTGCAGCTGCTACGGAAAACGCTTCGGTTTCCGTGCTATCCCACGCCGCGATTTCGGTAATCACTTTGATCCTGGTTCTTTGCGGGCTGGCTTTGGCGTTCGTAATGTACGTTCGCAAGCCGGTACCGAAAGTTGCTCCGGCCTCCAACGCCCTGGTGGAAGCGGCTCGAGTGGATCTGTATCAGGACACGGTTAACGAGTCGGTCGCCATGCTACCGGCACAGCTACTTACTGTCGGAGTTGGGGGCGCTGACCGCGGCCTCATAGATGGCATCGTTCGGGGGATCGCCTGGTGTGCTGGGGCTCTAGGACGTGCCCTTAGCCATGTACAAAATGGCTACATCCGTGCATACGCCAGTTACATTCTGGGCGGCGTGCTTTTAGCCCTGGTCCTGGTTGTCGGAAGCCAATTGGTTTAGGGGCAGGAGGAAAAGATAAATGGAAATTACAGTCTTGAACTCAACTTTCCCGGTGCTAACGCTGCTAGTAGTGCTGCCAGCCCTGGCGGCTTTGGCGCTGTGGCTGATAAAGCCAACACGGATTGCCGCGCGGCAGATCGGTCTCGCAGTATCCGCCTTGGTCTTGCTGGGCACCATCTACCTGGCGCTGAATTTTGACTACGGTAAAGCGGCCGCGTACCAGTTCGCAGAAACCCACAGTTGGATTCGCGCCCTGGGAGTTTCTTGGGCGCTGGGTGTAAACGGCCTCGGACTGGCAATGCTAGTGCTTTCGGCACTGCTCACTTTGATCGTGCTGATTGCTTCGGCGCATGATGTAGAAGGCGAGAACAAACCTTACGATGACGCCGGGTATGTGGGTCTTACCTTAGCCACCCTGGCATTTATGATGCTGATTTTTGCAGCTCGTGACGTCTTCGTGTTCTACCTGGCATTTGAAGCCATGCTAGTACCGATGTTCTTCCTGGTTGGCCGCTACGGAAATGGGGCAAAACGGAAAGCCGCAGCTATGAAGTTCCTGCTTTATTCCCTGGCAGGCGGACTGGTTATGCTAATCGGCATCGTGGGAATCTATGTTTACTCTCCGCTGGCTGCGGCCTCTAATGAGCAGCACGCTCGCCTGTACCTCATAGAGAACTTGGCCGGAAAGCTGCAAGCTAGCCCCGGGGTAGAAATGGCGCTAATGATCAGCTTCTTTATCGCGTTTGCGGTCAAAGCGCCGATGGTGCCAGTACACACCTGGCTTGCAGACACCGCCGAGAACGCCCGTCCGGGAACCTCTGCTCTGCTGGTAGGAATCCTGGATAAAATCGGTACCTTCGGGATGATCACTTTATGTTTGACCATCTTCCCGAATGCCTCCCGGCGTGCCGCCTTGGCTTTCATTATTCTGGCCGTGATCTCCGTAATCTGGGGTTCACTGACGGCTTTGGCGCAAAAGGATCTAATGCGCCTGATTTCCTTCACCTCGGTAGCGCACTTTGGTCTGATGGTGCTGGGTATCTATGTTGGCAACACCGTGGCGCTGGCTGGTGCCATGGTTTATATGGTGGCGCACGGCCTCTCGATCGCGGGTATGTTCTTGATTGGCGGGTTCCTCACTGAGCGCGGACATAGCCAAGACATTGAGGCTTACGGCGGTATGCAGCGGGTGACTCCGTTGATTGCCGGTACCTTCTTAATCTCTGGATTAGCTGCCATTGCCTTGCCCGGTCTTTCTGGTTTCGTGCCGGAGCTGATGGTACTGATTGGTACCTTCCGCCTCTACCAGTGGGTAGCAGTGCTCTGCTTGGTGGGAGTAGTCGCGGGCGCGGTTTATGTGCTTTTGCCTTACCAAAAGATTTTCACCGGAAAGGCTCCGGAACATCGCAAGTCGATTAAGGATTTGGATAACCGGGAACGTTGGG
The DNA here is from genome assembly GCF_055387755.1 of Varibaculum sp. GTC20041. Lineage (NCBI taxonomy): Bacteria > Bacillati > Actinomycetota > Actinomycetes > Actinomycetales > Actinomycetaceae > Varibaculum > Varibaculum sp. GTC20041. The sequence continues at coordinate 2,092,654 of NZ_AP041144.1, read as the reverse complement.
GAGTCGCTGCCCCGTTGATCGTGCTGATGCTGGTGATTGGTTTGCATCCACAACCGCTGGTTGATCCAATGTCACAGGTTGCCGATCAGGTGATTGTCACCCAGGATGTGGCGTTTCAAGTAGAAGGGACCGGAAAGTGAGCTTAATGAACGCTACCGTGATTAATGACTTTAGCGAGCTCGGTTTTAACTGGGCGCTAATGGCTCCGGTATTGGTGGTGCTTTTTGGGGCAATCATCGGGATTCTGCTAGAGGCATTCGTACCCGCAAAACAGCGCTGGGGCGTGCAATGTGCCTGGTCAGTTGCAGTAGTTGCGGCTGCCTTGCTGGCGTTTGCGCCCTCATTCGGGGCCTTCGATCTGCAAACTGGTCAGCGGCTAGTACGCGGAGAGCTAATCGTGGATGGATTCTCCATGTTCTCCCAGCTGGTGATGCTGATTGTGGGTTTGCTGGCGCTGCTTCCGATGATTGATCGTACCGGAAATCGGGTTTCTGCTTTCGCCGGACAGCCCTCAGATATTCCCGGTTCTTTCCAAGAAGAACAGACTGAGAGACGTGGCTATCAGCGCAGCGAGGTGCTGCCGCTCAGCCTATTCTCCCTAGGGGGAATGATGCTGTTCCCCATGGCAAACTCGATGCTCACCTTGTTTGTGGCACTAGAGATAATTTCGCTGCCCCTATATGCGATGAGTGCCATGGCGCGTTACCGTCGCCTCCTCAGCCAGGAAGCTGCGCTTAAGTATTTCGTGCTGGGAGCCTTCGCTTCGGGATTCATGCTCATGGGTATGTCTTTGCTATACGGCTACTCCGGGTCCCTGCTGTTGGATCAGCTAGCATTAGCGATTCCTTATCGAGTAGCTTCTCCGGCACTGCTGATGACTGGTGCTGCATTGATGATGGTAGGTTTGCTCTTCAAGATTGGTGCTGCTCCCTTCCACGCTTGGACCCCGGATGTGTATCAAGGTGCGCCTACCCCGGTGACTGGTTTCATGGCTGCGGGAGTTAAGGCGGCGGCATTCCTCGCGATGCTGCGCTTCTTCTCCACGGTGGTGGTACAGTTCGAGGCGAACTTCAAGCCCTTCTTGTGGACAGTCGCCATTTTGACCATGGCGGTAGGGACATTCTTCGGTTTGGTGCAAGATAACATCAAACGGATGCTTGCCTACTCCTCGATTGCCCATGCCGGCTTTATTTTGATTGCCTTCACTAAGGGAGCCTTAAACGCTAATGGGGCAGTCCTGTTCTACCTGTTGACCTACGGGATCGCCACCATTGGTGCCTTCGCGATCATCTACCTGGTTCGGGTTAGCAATGAGGACGGGGTCGGAACTGCAGAGCAACATTCCATGTCCGCATGGGCTGGTTTCGGGAAGACTCACCCGGTTTTAGCTGGCTGCATGATGCTGTTCTTGCTGTCCTTCGCAGGGATTCCGCTGACTGCCGGGTTTGTAGGTAAATTCCTAGCCTTTAGTGCTGGTGTGCAAGGCGGGGCAACTGCGCTGGTTATCTGTGCGGTGATTGCTTCTGCGATTACTGCCTTCTACTATTTCCGCCTGGGTAAGATCATGTTCCTAGATCCGGTGGCAGAAAATACTACGGTAGCTCCCCATGCCGAGATCACTTATGTGGCGATAGGTATGTGTGCTCTCTTGACAGTGCTTCTGGGGATTTTCCCGGGATCAGTTCTCGATATTTTACAAAATACCGCTATTGTTATCCCGTGAGTAACTTGTCCCAGTCGCGTATCGACGAGCTCGAAGATCAGATTTCCGATGGCCTGGCTCAGGTGGAGGAGCGCCTGAGCCAGGTACTATCAGATGACCGCGGGGTGCTTGACGATATTGTCGGGCACTTGGCGAAAGCCGGTGGCAAAAGAATGCGTCCCGGTTTGGTGCTCCTGTGCTCCCATTTGGGTGAGCATCCTTCCTCTGAACAGATTCTGCGTGCCTGCGTGGTTGTCGAGCTTACCCATCTGGCTACTTTGTACCACGATGACGTAATGGATTCGGCTCCCACCAGGCGCGGGGTGAACGCGGTGCAACGCGTGTGGGGTAATAACCGTGCGGTACTGGCAGGTGATTTAGTCTTTGCTCGCGCCTCACAAGTGGTTGCCACTTTAGGGCCGGACGCAGTGTTGCAGCACGCGGTAACTTTTGATCGCCTATGTCGCGGGCAGTTGAACGAAACTTTTGGCTCGGAATCCGGTCAAGATCCGGTGGAGTTTTATATCCAGGTGCTGGCGGATAAGACTGGTTCTTTGGTAGCGCAGTCGGCGCGCTTTGGTGCGGAGCTTTCCGGAGCCTCGGAGGCCGTGACGGAAGCGGTAGTCCAGTTCGGCGAAAAGATCGGGGTAGCGTTCCAGTTGGCAGATGACGTTATTGATCTGTCCTCTGACAGTGCCGATTCCGGTAAAACTCCCGGCACGGATTTGCGTGAGGGCGTAGATACTATGCCGATTTTGCTGCTGAGGCAGGACGCGGCGCGTGGGGTTCTCGATGAGGACGGGCAAAAGATTTTGGCGGAGCTTAGCCGAGGCACCTTGGTTAGCGATGATGCGGCACTGGAGCAGGTAGTGCAAATGCTGCGAGCGCACGCGGTGCTGGAACGTACCCGACAATTGGCTTTTTCTTGGTGCGAGGACGCGAAAGCAGCGATTGCATTTCTTGAAGATAACGAAGTTAAAGCCGCGCTGGAAAAGTTTGCCGACACTTTGGTTGATCGTATCGCTTAAGTGTGGAGAGTGCCTTAGCGCGGCTGACCTAGAAGGCACTGGCTGCCTACTGGAAAATCTACTGGAAAGTTTCTTTTTCTAGTAGCTCAAAACAATTATCCTGTCTATCTGCATAAATGCCCTACTGGAAAATCTACTAGAAAACTACTGGAAAATTTTCCAGTAAAATATATTCAGCAGGTTTATACTCTAGGTATGTCACCGAACAATATAGACGCCATTCTTGCTTCCAATATCGAGGACCGCACTAGACAGTTATGTTTGCGGGACGAAGATCAGTGGTTTGAACGTAAAGCGATAGAAGTATCCCCAAAAATGTTGGCTCGCACTCTCATTGCATTCGCCAACGCCGAGGGCGGTACGGCAATAGTGGGAGTTAAAGACCGGAACATTCAAGACTTAAATAGGTACACAAAAAAGATTAACGAGCTACGCCTTGCTCCCAGTGCGCAGTTTTGCAGTCCGCCGATTGATTGTGAGGTAAAGGAAGTAGCCACAATTCTCCAAGATGGTGGTTCTAAATTTGTTTTAGCTTTTTTAGTAACTCCTAGTGGCCAGGTGCATCACGGTACTGACGATAGTTGCTACCTACGTCGTGGAGACCGTTCGTTGCGTCTGAGCTCGGAGGAAATTCGCCGTTTAGAGTACGACCGAGGAGCTAGGCAATTCGAAGCGGAAACTGTCCGCGACCTCACCATCGATGATTTACCGCAAAAAAATATTGCCCCTTTCCTGGAAGCTACTGGTGCTACCCGCGGGAAAAAGCACCTGCTTCGTTCACGTTCACTTTGCGACAAAGATGGACGCATCAATAATGCGGCATTTTTACTGTTCGCTGATTCTCCACTTGCACTCCTACCAGGAGCTTATGTCCGGGTGTGTCGTTTCCAGGGAAATGAGCGCTTGACTGGAGAAAGCCAAAACATCGTTTTCGATCAGCGATCCGAACTGCCTATACCTCAGGCAATAGACCAGGCAGTTAAGTGGATTGAGCAAGTAATACCCCGACGTCGCGCCTTGGGACAAGACGGCAAATTCGCTGATATGCCGGTTATTCCTCGAGGTGCCTGGTTAGAAGGTTTAGTTAATGCGGTGATACATCGTGCCTATGACCTGATGGGGGATGGGATTAGGGTTGAAATATTTGATAATCGGATTGAAATTAGCAACCCTGGTAGTTTCCGAGATAGAAAGCTCGCCGCTAAAGCACCCCTAGAGATAGCCAGGTACGCAATAAATCCTAGGATTGCTCGCACTTGTTGCGACCTGGGGTATGCCCAGGAGCTGGGGGAGGGGATTAAGCGTATATTTGCACAAATGGATGAGGCCGGATTATCTGATCCGGAATATCGGCAAGAGCCTATGCATGTAGTCCTAACTTTGCGCTATCAGCCACGACTTGCTGATGTGGGGACGGGACTATCGCGCAGTGCAACAGCAGTTCTATCAGCTTTGCAAGCTCTCGGAGGTTCCGGAGGAACCGGCGATATCGCGCAGTTTGCGTTGCTTACCAGACCAACAACGCGGGCAGCTTTGAAAGATTTGAAGGATCTGGGGCTAGTTTCTTGGCAAGGGAAAAGTGTGCGTGACCCGCGGGCAACTTGGCATCTGAACTAGAGGAGGGCGCGCAGATTACCTAAATCTAAAAGTGCTAACTTCCCTTGCCCGGAGCGTCGTTCTAGCTACTGGAAAATCTACTTGAAAGCTACTGGAAAGTTTCTTTTTCTAGTAGCTCAAAACAATTATCCTGTCTATCTGCATAAATGGCCTACTGGAAAATCTACTAGAAAACTACTGGAAAATTTTCCAGTAAAACCAGCAAGGGAATTCCAGCAACGCTAACAACCGGGGTGAAGGTAAAGCCGTCCTCGAAAATTGAAGCTAACAGAGCACTAGAGGCGGTCAATAAATTCGGTGGCAACGTCTTCGGGGACGCCCTCTTCGCGCATCACATCCCGGATCGCGTCCCAGCGTTGCAGGCGCCCTTGATCGCGCATCTGGCGTAACTTATCGCGATCAGCTTGCGAAGTTGCCAGCAGATTATCTACGCTGCCGATTTCTTGTTCGAAATGCGATTTGCGAGCACGGTCACGAGCATTTAGACCTCTCACGTTGCGAGCCACCAGGAACACTAACGCGGCTCCACACAGAACAAAACCGATCGTCAATAAAACACTCATGCGCAGATTGTCTCATCCCGGCCTGAAGTAGTCCTGAAAACGACCTGAAAATAAGTTGTTACCAGGGGGTTAGGGATTCGCCCAGCCGTTGGGAATACATCCCATATTTTGCCCGCCATCTGAGCTTTGCTGTTGCATTACCGGAGCTAAGCCCCCTGGCTGGGGACAGAACAAATGTCCATGTCCCAGCCAATGCCCGGTTTCGTGGGAAACCTCGTAGATGCGGTAATCGGTGATGGTTTTCCCTTTTTGGAACCACATCTGTGCGCCTCCAATCCACCGGTGGGCATTGAGCACCACATTATCGCCATTGCGACAGTTGGAAACCCCATTGGTGGTCAGGGGGGCGCAAAGCCGGTCGGTTAGGGCGGGGCTGGCGATAACTATCCGAAAATCAGCTTGCCCATCGGTGCGGGTAAAAGAGATTTCCCCCTGTTTTCCACCCCACCCGCGCGGATCATTCAAGATAGCGTGAATGCTTTTTGCGGCAGTTTCACCGTTGATAGGTAGTCCGTTTTCTACCTCTACCCGATAAAAGTAGACTTTGCCGGTGCCGCGTCCTTGCCAGGTTCCGGGTACTACCGAGGTGTTTCCGGAAGCCGAGGGGGGGACGTCTTTGGAAGTTTCTCCCCCCGGTAAGTCCTCTTTTACCTGCAAGGCGATCGCCGGCTCTTTAGCTTGCTGTTTGGGATTAACCAGCGGAACCGCAGTCCAGCGTAAAGTGGGCGCGGTTTGGACTGCCTCGGCATTCTTAGGAGCCCGTGGCATTGCGGAAATGATCAGAATAAAGGTGATAGTCAGTGCAATCGCGAGGGAGGAGGCGCGAATAAGCAAATTCCAGTCCGAGCGCCGACGTGCACGGTTGGCTCGAGACTGCAGGCGCTGCCTCCTTGGGGGATACTCTGACACACTCAATAGTTTAAGCGATAGCCGGTGTCAGTTTTACTGCCCCGCTGTGGAGGTGGTCATTGGTGAGGAATGACTAGCACAGTGCCGGTGTTAAATGCAGAAAACTTTGTCTGTTGCCGGCGTGTTTCCTGCAGGTAAAGTAGCCTTGGTTTCAGTTTCGGGACCCAAGGCCTAGGATTTGGCTTCCACCTGTTAGGATTAGGTACGGAAGTATCGCTTTTTAGCGCAGTCGAAATTCAATATGGAGGCCATTAACCTATGGCAAAATATGTCTACACGTTCGCCGAGGGCAACAAGGATATGAAGGATCTGCTGGGTGGCAAGGGTGCCAACCTGGCAGAAATGACCAATCTGGGTTTGCCCGTTCCCCCTGGTTTTACCATTACTACTGATGCTTGCCGGGCATATCTCAAACATAACGAGGTTCCCGAAAGCTTGGTTCCGGAAGTGACCAAGGCTTTGCGGGGGGTGGAAGATCAGATCGGACGCACCCTCGGAGACAAAGATGAGCCGCTATTGGTTTCAGTGCGTTCAGGTGCGAAGTTCTCGATGCCGGGCATGATGGAGACCGTCCTCAACGTGGGACTTAATGACGAGTCGGTGCACGGGCTGGCGAAGATGTCAGGCTCGGATCGTTTCGCTTGGGACTCTTACCGCCGTCTGGTGCAAATGTTTGGCAAGACAGTGCTAGATATTGATGGCGATTTATTTGCCGATGCACTCGATTCCATGAAAGAAAAAGTTGGCGCGCGAGCCGATGTGGATTTGACTGCCGAAAACCTGCAAGATCTGACGGCACAGTTCAAACAGATCGTTAAAGAACAGACCGGGAATGATTTCCCGCAAGATCCTCGCACCCAAATGGATATGGCGATTGAAGCCGTATTTAGGTCTTGGAATACCGAGCGGGCAGCGATTTATCGTCGCCGCGAACGGATTCCGAATTCCTTGGGAACCGCGGTGAATATCTGCACCATGGTCTTTGGGAATATGGGTGATGATTCCGGAACCGGTGTGGCCTTTACTCGGGATCCTTCAACTGGGAAATCAGGTGTTTACGGTGATTTCTTGATGAACGCTCAGGGCGAGGACGTGGTTGCCGGTATCCGTAACACCGAGCCTCTTTCTCACCTCAAGACGGTAAATGAGCCGGTTTATAATCAGCTAATCAAAATTATGCGCAAACTGGAAACTCACTACCAGGATATGTGCGATATTGAGTACACCATCGAGAAAGGCAAGCTGTGGATGCTGCAGACCCGCGTGGGTAAGCGGACAGCAGCGGCTGCTTTCCGGATTGCGGTTCAACTGAACGAGGAACGTCTAATCACCAAGGATCAGATGCTAGAGCGCGTCACCGGTGAACAGCTCACCCAGTTGATGTTCCCCCAGTTCGATACTGATGCCGTGCGGGTACGGCTAACTCGCGGTATGCCGGCTTCTCCCGGGGCTGCCGTGGGCGGAGTTGCATTTAATAACGAACAGGCCGAGGCCGCAAAGAATGCCGGTAAATCCTGTATTTTGGTGCGGCGGGAAACGAATCCTGACGATTTGGCAGGTATGGTCGCTGCCGAGGGCGTGCTTACGGCGCGCGGCGGTAAGACATCTCACGCCGCGGTAGTGGCTCGCGGTATGGGCAAGACCTGTGTTTGTGGCGCGGAATCTCTAGAGATTGATGCAGAAGCCGGGACTTTGACCGTTGAAGGCAAGACCTTCCACGAAGGCGATATGATCGCGATTGATGGCGGAACCGGTGAAGTGTTCGAGGGTGCGGTTCCGGTTCAAGACTCCCCGGTAACTACTTATTTGGAGAGCGGCCTAACTGCGGGTCTTGAAGCTTGTGACAACGATGCTGATTTGCAAGATTTGGTGCGTTGCGTAGACCGGATGATGGAACTGGCAGATAAGCGTGCCCGGTTGCAGGTGCGCGCTAATGCCGATAATCCGCAGGACGCAAAGCTAGCAGTAGATTTTGGAGCTAAAGGGATTGGACTGTGCCGTACGGAGCATATGTTCTTAGGCGATCGCCGTCCTCTGGTTGAACACGCTATCCTTTCGGAGCCGGGTTCGGCTGACCGTAAAGACGCTCTCGGTCAGTTGGGTCAGCGTCAGCAGCAGGATTTTGTGGAAATGCTGCAGGTTATGGACGGCAAGCCGATGACGGTGCGGTTGATTGATCCTCCGCTGCACGAATTCCTGCCAGATTTGACTGGTCTAGAGGTTAAAGTTGCCCTGCAAAAAGCTGAAGGCAAGGTAAATCCGGATGACCAGCGGATGCTCACTGCAGTGCGAAAGATGCATGAGGCTAACCCGATGCTAGGTTTGCGTGGGGTGCGTTTGGGCATGTGGATGCCGGGTCTGTTTGAAATGCAGATTCATGCATTAGTGTCTGCCGCCGCAGAGTTGAAGAAGCAGGGTCGGGATCCGCGCCCGGAGATTATGGTGCCCTTGGTGGGCTCGATTACCGAGCTGGGAATTATTCGTGACCGCGCTCAGGCGATTATTGACGAGATTTCTCAATCAGCTGGTGTGGAATTGGATATCCCGATTGGTTGTATGATCGAGCTTCCGCGCGCTGCGATTACCGCCGAGTCTATGGCTAAAGAAGCTGATTTCTTCAGCTTCGGAACCAATGACCTAACTCAGACTACCTGGGGTTTCTCTCGCGATGATTGTGAGGGTGTGTTCTTCCCCAAGTACATTGAAGAGGGCGTATTTGGAACTTCTCCTTTCGAAACGATTGATACTCATGGTGTGGGTCGTTTGGTCAAGGAAGGTGTCGGCCGCGGTCGCTCTACTAAACCAGAGCTGAAGATGGGTGTTTGTGGCGAGCATGGTGGCGATCCAGAATCGATTCATTTCTTCCACAAGACCGGTTTGAATTACGTGTCCTGCTCGCCGTTCCGGGTAGCAGTTGCCCGCCTGGAGGCTGGACGCGTGGTGGCTTTGGAAAATATCGAGGGTTCCGGAGAGGACGCTACTGCCTAAAGAGGACGCTTGGGTGTACCTATCTGGTTCCCAACAAGGGGAGGGAACCAGATAGGTTGACCGGTTGAGTCGGTGATAGCTACTGACTCTTGGGACTATCGTGATGGATGTTGCTGGCCCACTGGTCTAGTTCATAAGCTATTTTGATAACACCCCGGGGAGTCGGCGGGATTATCCCGCCGACTCCCTTCATTTTTCGCCATTAGCTCTACTAGCTCTCTTGTCCTTCATTAGCTCTGCTAGTCCTGACGCTTCCACGCCCTACTGGTGACAAAAACTCTGCGTCGGGTTTTATCGGGTATTACTCGTGCTGACAGTTCCGGACAGCGTTTACCTGGATAGATAATCTAAGTGTCAGCCTTGACGCCCGGAAGTGTCAGAAATAATTATTTCTGACACTTTATTTGCTAGGGTGGAGATATGAAAACTCCCGCGATGCCTCCGGACTATATTGAGGAGTTTGCCGGTGCCGCAAAAACCCTCGGCGGTGATCTTGCTGCAGCCTTGGGGCAAAGCTCTCTTGAGCCCTATGATCCTTGGGATAAGTTTCGCCACCAAACCCCTCCCTTCGGTTTGAGTATTTCTCAATGGTGGGGGATCGTTCGATTGCAGCGGGAAAATAATGCGATTCCGATTAACCTCAGGCAGCAGTCGGGAAAACCCTTCCATTATTGCCTTCCCGCTTTTATTTCTCGAGAATGTTACTTCTTGAGTCAAAAGTTATCTAGTTTGGACACGAGCGTATCTGAGTATCAGCGTGACAAGTTCATTTACAACGGATTGACCGATGAAGCCATTTATTCTGCCCAGCTAGAGGGGGCATCTACCTCGCGGCGGGTTGCCCGGCAGCTGCTGGAACAAAACCGTGAGCCTAAAGATGTCAGCGAAAGAATGATAGTTAATAACTATTTGGCAATGGAGAATCTACAGGGCTTGCTGGATTGTAAGGCTACTCCCGATTTCATTCAAGACCTGCACCGCACCGTTACGGAGGGAACTTTAGAGATAGCAAGTGATGCGGGCACGATACAGTCTGATCAGAATGACCGGGTAAAGATATTTGGAGACTCAAACCAGATTATTTATGTTCCGCCGCCGGCAAGTGAGTTACCTGCCCGTATACAGGAGCTGTGTGACTTCATAAATAATTCTGATCCGTGGATGCACCCGCTACTGAAAGCGATGGTTGTACATTTCATGGTGGGCTACGATCACTATTTTGCTGATGGCAACGGCAGAACTGCGCGATCCCTGTTCTATTGGATGCTATTGAAAGCAGATTTTCCGGCAGCCAGATTTTTGGTGGTTTCGGCGCTGCTAAAGAAAGCTCCCGCCCAGTATGCGCGGGCTTTCTTGAATGTAGAATACGACGGCGGAGATCTTACCTATTTTCTTATTTATCAGCTGCAAATCCTCCGCAGAGCAGTGGAGCAACTGGAGAAGTATCTAGCCGATGATCTCCGTCAGGTGGCGGAGCTTAAGGGCAGATTAAAAGATCGCGCCGACTTAAATAATCGGCAAATTGATATCTTGTTGGAATCTCGGGGGGAGCCAGAAAAACTATGGACGGCGCAGATGGTAGCGGAGCGATTCCGGGTATCTCGTCCTAGCGGGCATGGTGACTTAAGTTCTCTGGAAGAGATGGGGTTTTTAAGCAGAGGACGCAAAGGCCGCTGGGTTGTTTGGCGGGTAGTACCGGGGTGGCAAAAATCGCTTAGTTCGGGCGCCAATGATCACGTTGACAGTTAGAAGAGGGTTATTACCTGGGGGAATACTCTGAGTGTCAGCCTTGGCGCCCGGAAGTGTCAGAAATAATTATTTCTGACACTTCATCACTTTGTTTACGTTGCAGCTATTCGCGCATAGTGCAAGAAAGCTGTTGGCTGTTGAAAAACGCACTGCGCCAGGGGTCTGGGAATGGGACAGGCTTTAGGGGGTACGCCGGAAACCGATAGGATTAGGCACAGAAGTAACGAAAGGCGAATCATGGGTATCAAGGCAGGTGACTACCATAGATTTCGCTCTATCTTGCGCGAAAAATTTCGCGGAGAACTCCTAGATTCCCGTGCTGACCGTGCCGTCTATGCCACGGATTCCTCTAACTATCGGATTCCTCCCAAACTTATTGCCTGCCCCTTAGATCAAGATGACCTGCGGATACTGCTGCAGGCTGCTCGGGAATGCCGGGTAGCAGTGACGGCGCGGGGAGCAGGTACCTCGTGTGCGGGAAATGCGATTGGCCCGGGAGTAGTAATCGACTACTCGCGCCACTTGAATCGAATCATAAAAATTAATCCCGAAAAGCGTTATGCCATCGTAGAACCAGGGGTAGTCCAATCCCAGTTACAGCAGGCGGCGGCGGAATACGGCTTACGATTCGGGCCCGATCCTTCCACCTCTTCTCGCTGCACCATCGGCGGCATGATTGGTAACAATGCTTGCGGGCCACACGCCACCGCCTATGGGCGCACCTCCGATAACGTTTTAGAGTTGCGGTTAATTGATGGGCTAGGGCGCGAGATTATTGCTGGGCAGACCCCGCAAAATGCCGGCTCAATTCCCCCGCATGACCCGTCCTCGCAAAGCGAAGAAATCAAACAAATTCCCGGCTTAAAATCCCTGGTAGAAGCTAATCTAGCTACGATTCGTACCGAGTTTGGCCGCTTTGGGCGTCAAGTATCTGGTTATTCTCTGGAACACCTGCTACCAGAAAATGGCTGCGCCCTCGCCCCTTTCTTGACTGGAACCGAGGGTACTTTGGGGGTTCTCACTCAGGCAACCGTGCGCCTCGTCCCGCTTCCCAAAGCTCCCGTGCTGGTAGCGTTAGGTTTCCCAGATATGATTGCCGCTGCCGCCGCCGTACCTAAAATCCTGCCCTTAAAACCCCTGGCAGTGGAGGGGATGGATGCTCGGCTAGTGGAAGTAGTGCGCCAGCATAAAGGCCCGGGTGCAGTCCCAGACTTACCCCAAGGTAGCGGCTGGCTACTGTGTGAGGTCGGCGGAGAAGGTCTAGATGAGGACGCAACTATGCAGCGGGCGCGAGAACTCGCGGCAGCCTCCGGAGCGAGCGGGAATGCAGTGATGATTTATCCCCCCGGCGCCGATGCGGCTGCTCTCTGGCGGATTCGCGCAGATGGAGCGGGACTGGGAGGACGAACGCCGAAAGGAGATCAGGCCTGGCCAGGTTGGGAGGACGCGGCGGTACCGCCTAAAAATTTGGCCGCCTATCTGCAGGATTTCCAAAAGCTGCTAGAAAAGTTCGGGTTGGATGGACTGCTCTATGGGCATTTTGGGGACGGATGCGTACATGTACGGCTCAATATGCCCCTGGGAAGTGCCGCGGGACTAGGCAAATCGCGAGATTTCTTATTTGCCGCCGCGCAGCTAGTCGGAAAATACGGTGGCTCGATTTCCGGGGAACACGGGGACGGTCGGGCACGCTCTGAGCTGCTACCCAAAATGTACTCCTCGCAGGCAGTAGATTTATTTTCGCAGGTGAAAGCCCTATTTGATCCTGAGAACCTGATGAATCCCGGGGTGTTGACCGGCCCGGCAGGTCCGGATGGAGTGGAAGTACATATGCGGCGTACCCAAGCGCACGCCCTGAAAGCCCACCCGGAAGGTTTCGCTTTTTCCGAGGACGCCGGCAGCCTTACCGATGCTTTCCATCGCTGCACCGGGGTGGGAAAATGCCGTGCCGATAACAGCGGAGCCGGCGGGTTTATGTGTCCTTCTTTCCAAGCAAGCCGGCGGGAGCAGGACGCTACTCGCGCCCGGGCGCGTATCCTGCAAGAAGCCACCAATGGGGGACTAATTCACGGATTGTCAGACCCCGAAATCTGGCAGGTACTCGATTTGTGTCTGGCCTGTAAGGCGTGTTCAGCAGATTGTCCTGCCGGGGTGGATATGGCCAAGTGGCGCAGCGAAACCTTATTCCGGCGCTATCAGGGACGGCCGCGTCCGCTTTCTCATTATGCCCTGGGATGGTTGCCGCGTTGGCTGCGCCTAATGGCAAAGATTCCGGGAGCCAGGCAGCTAGCAAATTTGGCTACTAAGATTCGCCCGCTAACCCGGGCTGCTCTAAAGCTGCTCCACTTGGATACCGCCCGGACGCTTCCTCGTTTCGCGACTCACTCTTTAGAGAGTCAATATCCGAACCAGCTACTTTGGCCGAAAGAATCAGCAGTCTCCCCCTGGGGGCAAAAGCAATCAGGCAAGCCCGAAGCGGTAGCGCCTACCGGAGTAGCTAAAGCTGGGAAACCAACCTGCCAAGCGGCGCTTTCAGCCTCTAAATCCGTGGTGATTTGGGCGGATTCTTTTTCCCGAGGACTAGATCAACGCGGAGTCAAATCCGCTATTCAGTTGCTGAGCAAGGCAGGATGGCAGGTGTTTTTGGCACCGCCAGATACTTGCTGTGGGCTGACTTGGATCACCACCGGACAACTTAAAGGAGCCAGGCGACACCTCGAAAATTTATTGGCGCGACTGGCGCCGCCAGCTGCCAACGGTATCCCCATTGTGGGAATCGAGCCCTCATGTACGGCAGTGCTTCGCGATGACCTGTTAGAACTCCTCCCCGCAGATCCCCGCGCCCTCATGGTTAGGGAAGCTACCTTTACCCTCGCCGAATTCATTAATGCTAACTGTCCCGACCTGCGCTTACCAGACCTAAGCGGGGTGAAAGTAGTCGCCCAACCGCACTGTCACCACTATTCAGTGATGGGTTGGGAAGCCGATCGCGCCCTAATAGAGAAAACTGGCGCCAAGCTGGTGGAACTGCAAGGTTGCTGCGGGATGGCCGGGAACTTCGGGATGGAAGTCTCCCATAGGCAAATGTCGCTGACCGTGGCGGAACACGCCCTCTTACCAGCCTTAAAAGCCCATCCGGACGCGGTTTTCTTGGCGGATGGGTTTTCTTGCCGCACCCAGGCCGAGACTTTGGCCGGCAGGGGCGGAGTGCATTTAGCGGAATTGCTGGCTAATCCGGATAGCTTCAGGAAAAAATAATCCTTAACAGCGCCATGGGCGCTAAAACCGGCGCCCTGGCGAATATCCGTGACACAATGGAGTAAACATCCTTAAGAAAAGCAGGGAGCGGTAAATCGATGGCACTTTTTGAACTGGAATCTGGCCGCCTAATACCGGCACAGTTTGGTACCCCGGTAGGGCATGGATTAGAGATGGATGTTCTCGAGTCCATTCGCTCGCAGGTGTTGGAGGTAATTGACCGCCCCCTTTTCCCGGTCGCTTGGGCGGGGGACAGTGGAGAATCGGGAACCGGCCCGCATTCGTTAACTGCTCTGGATGCTTCAGGGCAGGTAGTTTCGGTTGAAGTGCTTTCCCGTCTTGATCCGGTGAGCCTGGTGGCCGCAATTTCTCGCCTGGGGCAGGTTTCCGGGCAGGGATGGATGGATTTAGCCAGTCAATATCCGGGAGGAGTGCAAGCTTTTCAAACCGGTTGGGCAGAGTTCCGGGAAGCCATGCCGCCTACCACTCAACCGGGGCCGCGGTTATTCCTGGTAGTAGGGGAAATTGATGAGGGGTGTTACTCTGCGCTGGGGGTGCTGTTTGCTTCCGGAATTGAGATCCACCAAATTTCTGCCCGCCAGATGTCGAATGGCCGTCGTTTCTTAGAAGTGTCGCAGGTTACCTCCAGTTCTATTAATTATTCACGCCCGCAAATCGGAGGGCATCGAGCTCCGGCTCCCCAGATTTCTTGGCATGTAGATGAAGATTCTGCTCCACAGGAGGCACAAGTTTCTCCGGTACCGCCTGCACCTCCGGCGCCACCCGCTGCGAGCGAGGTTCCCGAGGAGGTACCGACTGCTGACCCGGAAGCAGCAGCTATTGAAAATGAAGAGGCCGCTCAAACCGGGGAAAGCATGGAACCTCAGGAGGATAATCCGGAGGAAGAAGTGGTTGCAGAGCCGGAAGCTCCGGCGGGAGAAGATGAGGATGTAGCTCCAGAATCTTTAGACGAAACCGCAGAGGAGGCAGATGCTGCCGCCAGTCCTGCCGTACCGCAGCTGCTGCAGAAAGATGCTGAAGGATTGCGTTCTATTTCCTCGCTGGTTGGTCAAGATGCCGTCTTACTATGGTCGGATGATCGCGGACGGATATGCGAAGCTCTCTTGAAGGAAGAGGGCGTGATTGACCCGGGAGACGGGCAGCTCACCGATCAGGTGCAGGCAGTGTTTGAGCAGGTCGGGGGAAATAGCGACCTGGATGCCTGGGAGGCATTCCGGATTGGAAACCTGGACGGGCCCACTTTAGCGGAAGCCATTGCGGAAGTTAACGCAGAGATTGAACGCCATGCGTCTTCCCACGAGAAAAAACACGGTAACTAGGAGACGAAAATGGGGAAAGAGAATTCATCTGCCGCGTCTTTACCGACTCAGCCTCCGGCGATACCCGCCCCGGTAGGTCGGTGGGTGCCAGATATTTTAGGGCCGGGATTTGAGGCTCGTACTCTAGAGCTACCCCGTGATGATGAGGGCGAACTGTGTGCCACTTTGGTGCGTCACCGTCCCCAGGATGATCGCTGGGCAATCTCAAATACCCCCGAAGAGCCTACCTTTACCTGTCTGTTCATTCACGGTTGGAATGATTACTTTTTCCAACGGGAGCTGGCTCGCCATATTTCCTTAGCGGGCGGCGCATTTTACGCAATTGACCTGTGTAAATATGGACGATCATGGCGGAAATGGCAGACGTTTGGCTGGACCGAAGACCTGCTGTCTTATGATCTAGATATTTACGCCGCTCTCGAGGTCATGCGAGAAGAGCATCCAGGTTTGCCGTTAGTTATGGCCGGTCATTCTACCGGGGGTCTGACGGCGGCCTATTGGGTGAACCGGCACCGAGATCAAGTCGCAGGACTATTGCTTGATTCCCCCTGGATTGAAATGGCGGGGGGAACTTCCCAGCGTTTCGGGGCTCGCGCCCTCGCAGAAATATTCTCCCGGCGGGCAGCTAAGAAAGAGGTTCCGCTGCAGTCAGCTGACTCCGCTTATGTAGATTCTTTGATGGGTTGGGATCGAAAGGTTGACGGTACCCTGCCTAAACGCCTGGAACCCTGGCTGAAAGATCCCTCCCTGCAGGGGTGGCCTCTGGTTTCAAGTTGGAAAGGTGCCCCGGATGCGATAGTACGTTTTGGCTGGGTACGAGCGATTACTATCGCCCAAAAGCAGCTTTTAGCGGGGGAGGCCACCGAGGTACCGACCTATTTCCTGACTTCTACTGCTTCTTCTAGTGGAAAACGTAAACGGGAAATGATGTTCACCGATTCGGTGCTAAATGTGCACACCATGTGCGAGAATGCCTGGCGGTTATCCCGTCGCGTGACCTTGGAACGTTACCCTGGCAAACATGACTTATTCTTATCTTTCCCTGATGTGCGTCAAAAGGTGTGGTTCGGCGTTCACCGCTGGCTTGCCCAAGCCTTGCCGGGGCAAGCTCGTCCTATAAATGAAATTGGTGAGCCCGCCGCCCACGCCATCTGCCCCTAGAACTTTTTACGTAGCCCGTTATGTCGGGCAGTTGAGCATATAAGTCAGCTCTCAGCTAGGCACTTCAGTTGAAAACTCAATGGGAGTCTCTTCTTCAGAGCCTAGCTGAGAGCTTGACTGGGATTCACCGCCCGAGGAGGATCCCCAATCTGAGCTTAATTTTTGCTCTCTGGGTGGCAGTGAAAGCGTTTTTCTATTTACTTATGGGCAGCTGCCTGCTCTTGGGAAGCCAACTTTTCGATCGCGGCCACATCTGGCTGCGGAGTATGCGGCAGATTGTTATTGATCTCTACCGAGGGGTTCTTTAGATCAATGTCGGTGTCGTCTTCCTGGGGGTTGTAAGGTATTTTCCCGTTTAACACATCGTGAACGCGCTGGCGATCAATGGTTTTTGTCCAGGTGGCCACCAATAGGGTAGCAACTGCGTTCCCGGTGAAGTTGGTGAGGGCGCGTGCCTCTGACATGAAGCGGTCAATACCGACGATCACTCCGACACCGTCTAGGAGTTCCGGACGATGGGACTGTAGGCCGGCAGCTAAGGTAGCGATCCCGGCTCCAGAAACCCCAGCGGCGCCCTTCGAAGCAATCATCATGAAGATCAACAAGCCGATTTGTTCACCCAATCCCATGGGCTTGTTCATGGCGTCGGAGATAAAGATAGCCGACATAGTCAGGTAGATAGCGGTTCCGTCCAGGTTGAAAGAATAGCCGGTAGGAACCACAATCCCCACCGTGATTTTGTGGATCCCCAGGTGTTCCATTTTCCGCATCAGGTTTGGCAGCGCCGATTCGGAGGAGGAAGTCGCTACGATCAGCAGGTATTCTTTTGCCAGGTATTTCATTAGTTTAAAGATGTTGAAGCGAGTAAATATCGCTAGGACGGAACCTAATACCACGCAAATGAACAGGATACAGGTGATATAGAAGGCCACCATCAGTAGCAGCATTTGACCTACCGCTTTGGCTCCGGTCGAACCGACTACTCCGGCCATAGCGCCAAAGGCGCCGATGGGAGCTAGCCATAGAACCATGTAGAGCACTTTGAAAACCAGTTTTTGGATGGCGGAGACAGCGCGCAAGATTCCGTCCCCGGTTTTGCCTAGGCTTTGTACGGCGAATCCTACTAAGAGGGCGATAAACAGAGTTTGCAGTACCGAGCCGGAGGTGAGAGAAGAGAAGAAGGTGTCAGGAATGATCGATTGGATGAAGCCAACGATCCCCTCGCCTTCTTGTTTGTTACCGGAAGTAAACTGGGCTGCGGCATCTTTTGTGGCTTCGATATTTAGGTTGCTACCGGGCTCGATTATGTTTCCTACTACTAAGCCGATGCCTAGAGCAAATGTGGACATAGTTAGGAAGTAGGCGAGAGCGATTCCGCCAGCTTTCCCTACCGAGGCTGCGGCGCGTACTGAGCCGATTCCGAGGACGATGGTGCAAAAGATGACGGGCACAATCATCATGGTGATGAGTCGGACGAAGGTAGTGCCGACAACCTTGAATTCTTTGGCTACATCGGGAGCGGCTATTCCGAAAACAATCCCGGCGATGACGGCAATGATCACACCGATGTATAGCCAGTGAGTGTTATCTTTCTTCGGCTTTTTACTTTCGGGTACATAAGGTTTGCTAGCGGTTAGCTCAGTGACCTGGGGGCTAGTTTTGGGAATTACTTCACCTGTATTTTTATTGCGTTTGCGCATACCCATAGAGGAACTCCTGTAATAATGATGGTTACAAAATCTGGGACTAAACGACTAGGAGGAAAATAAAAGTTTATCTTTCCAGCGAAGCGTGAAAGTAGGCTATAACCACTAAACTCTTGATGCAAAATCAATATTTTGGTTTTCCCCATATTTTGGCCGTAGGCCTTTTATCCTAGGCCGTGAAAACCTGTTTGTGAAGTTGCACACACACTGGTTTTTCGGAGCTTCAATCTTGGGGTGAAGTTTATGTGAGCGGTTGTGAAAATTAGATTGCGATAGCCGACAGAGGTGGCGTGGTTACTGCCCTGGCGCTGAACTCTCAACTAAGCTCTCAACTCAACTCTCATATAGTTGAGAGTTGAGTTGAGAGCTTAGTTGAGAGCTTGAATGGGGTGAGATCCTCCCCCTTAATCTTCTTTGCTTAATAACCGATATCGTTGTTTAGGGCTGGTTGCCGGTTCGGTGCGGGCAATAGTTTCGGATTTGACCAGCGAATTTATAATGGCTCTGGTACCGCCTACGCTGATGCCAGCTGCGGCTGCCAGTTCTCTACTGCTAGCGGTCTTGTGGGTGCGCAGGTAGTCCAATATGCGCCCTCTTGAGGAAGTACCGGCTGCTGCTCCGCGTTCGGCAAGGGTCATTTGGCGGCGTTCAAAAGTTAGGCTGAAACTGTCTAGCCTATCTACCGGACGTGGTGGTGGCAGCATGTCCTGCTCTAACTGAGAGAGAATCTCCTGGTAGCCACTACCGCGGTTTTCGGCAACGAAGCCACCGTCCTCGTAAGGGGTCACTTCTAAAAGGCGTGATAAGAATTGGTTTCGAGCGGAAGATAGCCCCGGTTTTCCCAAAGAATCTAGCGTGACCGTGCCGAATAGTCCCCCGGGGTTTAGCACTTCCAGGCGATCTGCATACAGGTTTAACTGTACCTGGGTTCCGCGCGCTACCGGGGAATAATCTCTGTGCATCAGCGCATTAGTTAGCGCTTCCCGTACTGCGACTAAAGGATAATCGACGAGGTCGCGTCGGAATGCTCCCTGGATGACTCCTCCGATGCGCATATTTTTTGCGACCACTTCCACCCCGTCCGCAACCAGTGCGGGGATAGATCCCACAAGAGTTCCCGAATCAAGATGTCGTTGCCCTGAAGGCGCTGCCGCTTTGGTAGACCCGGGATAAACTGCGTAAGTAACGGTTAAGCGGGGAAAATACTGTTGCGGGTAAATGCCTAAAGCCAGCAAACCTGCCAAAGTGGGGTGGAGCTTTTTATCTGTCCCCATTCCAACAATCTTGAGTTGCTTCATTGCATCTTCGTCAGCAAGTTTGCCAAAAATTCGAGGATGAGCTTCCCGTTCTCGACGTAACACGGCTGCTGTGCTCTGAGAATCCAAATCGTCCAGACTGCTCTCGGTGATGACTTCACTGTCCCAACTAGGTTGAGCTTTATTTTCTTGAAGCCGGTCAATTTCGTATGCAGACAGCCGGCGGTCACCATCGCCGGTACGAATAAATGAACCGCCGTAAATGTGTTTGCTGGTTACGTAACAGGGTTTATCGCGTGGCTGCAGGGCGGGAACAGTTGCTACCACCAGTTGTTTACCGGAATAAGGTAGCAAGTTTATTTCCGCTCTCACTGGGGGAGTTAGTTTCTCGTTGCAAGCTCCTGCGAGAGCATCATAGATTGCTTTCGCTTTGAACTGAGGGCTGTAAGCGAAGTTGTTCTGTTCTTGTAATCCCAGAATAATAATCCCCCCTGCGCCATTACTGAACGCAGAAAGGGTTTCAAGAATGGATTTGGGGAGTCCGCCAGCAGCCTCTTTAACTTCCACCTGTTGGGTGTCTTGACCGCCGAGGCGAAGTTCCTCTATTAGTATGTCCAGCTCATCGCGATTTATTGGTGCCTGCACGAAAGCTATTTTACTAACTCTCAACTAAGCTCTCAACTTAACTCTCATATAGTTGAGAGTTATATGAGAGTTGAGTTGAGAGCTTGAATGGGGTGAGGTTTGCGGGGGTGGGTTACGTAAGCGCTACCTGTGGCTAAGCGGTGCTGTCTCGTAAACCAATCGGCTACTCGTTAAATAACCCACAAAAGGGCATATCCTGCCCTTCTGCTTTGACCTGCCGGGAAAGGGGCTGTTAAATTGGCTATTGCCCAAGATCGCCGGTGCCCACACCAGTGGGTTTAAGTTCCAGATCGGAAGCCTGTGTAGGTTGAACGATGCGTAACGTATCGAAAATAGTTGCGCGCCCTCGGAAAAGAGGACGCCCTTCCCCAGGGGGAAGTCAGCAGCTAGGATCGGTAGGTTTATTTTCGCCCCGTGCAATCTGCACGGGGTTTTCTTGTTCTGGCCCCCGGCACGGATAAACGGAAGGAGGGCCTAATGGCGAAAGCTGATAAGCAAGCCATGATCGCTCAGCTGGAAGAAAAAATCAGCTCCGCATCGGCCCTGCTGCTCACCGAATACCGCGGGTTGACCGTGGCTCAGATGACTGAGCTGCGCAAAAACCTGGCAGGAACGGCTACATATTCCGTCACGAAGAACACGCTGGCCCGGATTGCCGCCAAGAACCAGGGAATTGACTTCCTGGACGAGGAGCTAACCGGCCCGACCGCAATCGCGTTCGTAACCGGAGAGGCCGTGGATGCGGCCAAAGTGCTGCGCGACTTCGCCAAGGATAACGAGCAGTTGGTTATTAGAGGCGGTGTCCTCGACGGGAATTTCTTGTCTGCAGATGAAGTCAAGAAACTTGCTGAACTGGACAATCGCGAAACTACGCTGGCCAAACTGGCCGGAGCAATGGAAGGCAAACT
This sequence comes from Varibaculum sp. GTC20041, assembly GCF_055387755.1. Classification (NCBI taxonomy): domain Bacteria; kingdom Bacillati; phylum Actinomycetota; class Actinomycetes; order Actinomycetales; family Actinomycetaceae; genus Varibaculum; species Varibaculum sp. GTC20041. The sequence continues at coordinate 2,071,824 of NZ_AP041144.1, read as the reverse complement.
GGTACAGGCTGCCTTTATGTTCAAGGCGCCCGCCTCCAAGGCGGTTCGCACCGTGGACGCCCTGCGCGAAAAGCAGGAAAAAGCGGCTTAGCAAGGCCGCATAGATCGACAAGAAAAAATCTGCCTCGCGTGGGCAAAAAGAAAGGAATGCCAATATGGCTAAGCTCAGCAAAGAAGAGCTAATTGATGCTTTCAAAGAAATGACTCTGTTGGAACTGTCCGAGTTCGTTAAGGAATTCGAGGACGTCTTCGATGTAGAGGCCGCAGCTCCCGCTGCTGTCGCTGTTGCTGCCCCCGGTGCTGCCGGTGGCGAAGAAGCAGCCGAAGAAAAGACCGAATTCGACGTAGTGCTTGAAGGCGCTGGCGACAAGAAGATCGCTGTAATCAAGGCTCTGCGCGCCCTGCAGCCCGGACTGGCTCTGAAAGAAGCCAAGGAGAAGGTTGACTCCGCTCCGACCACCATCCTGGAAGGCGCTTCCAAGGAAGACGCTGAAAAGGCCAAGGCTGATCTGGAAGGCGCGGGTGCTTCTGTCACTCTGAAGTAAGGCTAGTTAGTCTCTTACTTTAAAAGGGCGGTGCGGGGAGATTTTCCCCGCACCGCCCTTTTATAAAGAAGCTAATCTTAACAAGAGGGAGGTGCTAGATAATGACCGTAGTGCGGCACCTAGGTAAAAAAGAATGGCTGCTCAGCGCGCTGGCGATTATCACCATTATTTGCCAGGTTTTCTTAGATTTGCGCCTGATTGATTTCATGCAAACCATCACCGAAATGATTGTGAAACCAGGTGCCACCGTCAGCGGGGTGCTATCGGAAGGCGCAAAAATGCTCGGCTGCGCCGCCGGATCCATGGTAGTAGCCATAGTCACCGGTTATTGCATGGCCATGATTGGCGCCACCGTCGCCCGCAACCTACGGCAAGCAGTGTTTACAAAAGCGATTTCCCTCCCGCAAGCAGACTTTGACCGTTTCGGCGCGCCCTCGCTAATTACCCGCTCCACCAACGATGTCACTCAGTTGCAAATGTTTGTGGTGATGGGGTGTCAAATGATGGTGAAAGCCCCCATCCTCGCCATCTGGGCAATTATAAAAATCGCCGGGAAGAACCTGACTTGGACCGCCGCCACCGGGGTGGCGGCGCTAATACTCCTAGTTATGATTTTCATCATTTGGCGAATCGTGATGCCGCGGATGATGCGGATGCAGCGGATCACTGACGACCTGAACCGAGTAACCCGCGAACATATGGAGGGGGTGCGGGTTATCCGTGCCTACGGCTCCCACGATTTCCACGAGCAGCGTTTTGAAGCCACCAACACCGAACTAACCAACACGCACCTAATCGTATCCGGCACTTTCTCCTTCATGATGCCGGTGATGAACACGGTGATATCCGGGCTGAACCTGGCGATCTATGTTCTGGGTGCTTTCATGATTAACGCGGCTGCCGGCCCGGAAAAAATAACCTTATTTTCGCAGATGATCGTATTTTCGGGGTACGCCACCCAGGCGATTGGCGGATTCTTGATGATGGCAATGGTATTCGTATTTGCTCCCCGAGCAATCGTTGCAAATCGCCGTATCCGGGAGGTGCTCGATTGCGAACCTTCCCTAGTTGACTCGGCAGCTACCGGCGATAAATCCGCCCACGTCCTCGGGAAAGAAACCTGCCCAGACCGGCAGGAACCGGCGATTGAGTTTAGAGACGTTTCGTTCCGCTACCCCGGAGCCGAAGACGACGCCCTCCACCAGATAAATCTAAAGATTGCTCGCGGGCAAACCGTAGCCCTCATTGGAGCCACCGGCAGCGGAAAAACCTCACTGGTGAACCTAATTCCCCGGGTTTATGATCCCCGAGAAGGACAGGTTTTGATTAACGGCAAGGACGTGCGGGAATTTCCTTTGCTAGATCTGCGCAACCAAATCGCATATTCACCTCAAAAAATCACGCTATTCACCGGCACTATCGCTTCCAATATTGCTTTCGGAAAAGGTCCGAAAAACATTACCCCCACCGATATTGTTGAGGCCGGTGACATCGCAGCCTGCGATTTTATTGCCGATAAAGAGGGTGAGTACGCGGCGGAAGTAGCCCCAGGGGGCAGTAACTTTTCCGGCGGGCAAAAACAACGGATTTCGATTGCCCGGACAGTGGCCAGAGACGCGCAAATCATGATTTTCGACGATACTTTTAGCGCCCTCGACTATGCCACCGACCGGGATGTTCGCGGGCAGTTATCGGCGAAAGCAAGCGAGAAAACCCAGATCATTGTGGCGCAGCGGATCGCTACTGTGCGAGAAGCTGACCAGATTCTAGTGATCGATCACGGCAAAATCGTGGAGCGGGGAACTCATCAGTCGCTATTGGCGTCCTCAAGGATTTATCGAGAAATTGCGCTGTCCCAACTCTCTGAGGAGGAGTTGGCATGAAAGACGTAGAAATGAGCAGGTGGGAGCGGCGAGTCGAGTCGGCGCGGCGCGGCCTAGAACCAGTCGCAGAAAAAATGTCACCAGTACGCGCGGGAGGACGCCACGGCGGGAACGTTTATGAGAAAGCGGGGAAAGGACAGTTCTCCCAATCGGTGCGCGGTCTTGCCCAGTTTTTAGGACGCTACCGGGTAGCTATCCTGGTAGCGGTAGTTTTGGCAATTGCCGGATCGCTTTTGACTGCGGTCACGCCGATGTTCCTAGGGTTGATAACCGATGAAATTGCCGCCGGATTGCGCAGCAGTATCGATATGGACAGGATCTTTTCCCTGTTGCGGATGGCTACCCTCGTCCTCGCCTTAGGGTTCTGCTTTAACCTGGGGCAATCGCTGATCATGGTGATGGTTACCCAACGCACCGGGCAGCGGATGCGCTCTGCGATTGACCGGAAAATCGATCGACTGCCGCTGTCTTTCTTCGACAAAACCAGTCACGGCGACACGATGAGCCGGGTAACCAACGATATCGACACCCTGGTGCAAACCTTGCATTCGGCAATCACCACTATCATTACCGGAGTAGTCACCCTGGTGGGAGCCGCATTTATGATGCTCTACACCGAGTGGCGGATGGCGCTAGCCGGTATGGGGGTCACGCTATTGGGGTTCGTCCTCAACGCGGTGATTATGGTGTTCTCCCAGCGTTTCTTTATTCGCCGGCAGTCCTATCTGGGCAGCCTAAACGGGCATATCGAAGAATCCCTATCCGGGCAAGGAATCATCAATATCTATAACGCGGGATCCGCCACCACTGCCGAGTTTAACCGTCGTAACCAGCGACTTTTTAATGCGACTTGGCGCGCCGATTTCCTCTCTCAGCTGATGATGCCCGTCATGGGGTTTGTGGGAAACCTCGGTTACGTGGTGGTATGCGTACTCGGTGCAGTCCTGGTGGTGAAAGGTCATGTCACTATCGGCGTAATCGCCGCCTTCATGCTCTATATCCGAGTTTTCACCCAGCCGCTATCGAACCTAGCTTCTGCCGCGGCTTCCTTCCAATCAGCAGCCGCTGCCGGAGGGCGCGTTTTTGAAATTCTGGAAGAGGGCGAGCTACCGGACGAATCCGAAAAACCAGCTCTGACCGGCAAAATAACCCAGGGCGAGGTCGAGTTTCGGGATATCCGCTTCTCCTATCAGAGGGGTAAAGAAATCATTCACGGCTTCTCTGCCCTAGTAAAACCGGGACAAAACGTAGCGATAGTAGGACCGACCGGAGCCGGCAAAACCACCCTGGTAAACCTGTTAATGCGCTTTTATGAACTGGACAGTGGGGAAATCCTATTGGACGGAACCCCGCTTTCTGCAATGCGCCGCGAGGACGTGGATTCACAGTTCGCGATGGTGCTCCAAGACAGCTGGATGTTCCAAGGAACCTTGCGGGAAAACCTGGTTTATTCTCGGCAGGACGTATCCGAGGAACGCCTGGAGCAGGTGATAAAAGCAGTCGGGCTCAGTGACTTGGTTACGCAGCTGCCTCACGGTCTCGATAGTGAGATTCGGGAAGATTCTGCCCTCTCTAGCGGGCAACGCCAATTGGTGACTATTGCTCGTGCCATGCTTGCCGATAAGCCCTTGCTGATTCTCGATGAGGCTACGTCCTCGGTCGATACCCGCACGGAGCAGCTAATTCAGCGAGCAGTAGCCAAAGCTACGGCGGGACGTACCTCGTTCGTGATTGCCCATCGCCTGTCTACTATCCGTGACAGTGACGTGATATTCGTGATGGAACATGGCGATATTGTCGAGTTCGGTACCCATGAACAGTTACTCGCCACCAAAGGTGCGTATGCCCGCCTCTACAACGCACAGTTCACCAAAGGTGACATTGATGCGTGATTGAATCGCGCAGGGCAGGGGCTGGCTCGGCAAAAGCGTGGTGTAGCGCGGGAGCTAGGTTTTTCCTCCTGCCCAAAAACTCGAAAAATGCTGAGGCATTTCCCGAGTTTTACGCCCGCCTAGCCTGCTCGGATAAAACCTAACTCCCGCGCCCCTTTCTTTCTGTAGCTAGAAAACCTAGCCTTGCGCCTACTCGGATAAAATCTCCCCCTGAATTCCTCATCTTTGTCTGTGTTTTTTGGGGTTGCTGCGCGTTGGAAGTTGCGGGTTTGAAGAAGTAAAAGTACCTGTATGTTCGGTTCCTTACAGATGTAAAGAATGGAATTTGTTGTGGGTGGGGAAAACGGTGTGCTTTCAATTTGCAGGCACTAGCTAATAGGTTGCTTCTACTTGCTTATCATTCTTGTGCTCCTGTGCTTTTAAGTGCGGAGGGTAGATTTTATCCGAGTGGGTGCGGTGGGCATAAGAATTCGGAAAACGTCGCTACGTTTTCCGAATTCTTGGGCAGGAGGAAAAATCTACCCTCCGCGCCTAGCAGTATCGGGTCTACAATCATCAAATTTCGCCAATTCCATCAGCGAAATGGCGCCAAAACCACCAGTCAAATCGCGCCAATTCCACCAGTATGGAATATAAGTGCAGGTAGTTAAGATTTGTGAGTCTAGTATTTCTAAGCTAGAAAGCGCGTTAGCTAGGGGTGTTCGCGACTCTAAAGCACCTTGGAGAAGAAGTCTTGGGTGCGAGGATTCTGGGGGTGGTTGATCACCTGGTCAGGGGTGCCCTGCTCCAAGATTTTGCCTTCATCCATGAACACCACGTGGTCAGCAACTTCCCGGGCGAAACCAATCTCGTGGGTAACCACAATCATGGTCATCCCTCCGCTTGCCAAATCCTGCATGACTGACAGTACTTCCCCCACTAGCTCGGGATCGAGGGCGGAAGTGGGCTCGTCAAACAGCATCAGTTCTGGCTCCATGGCGAGGGCGCGGGCAATCGCGACTCGCTGTTGCTGTCCCCCCGAAAGCTGCGCTGGGTAATGGTCAGCGCGATCTGCCAGCCCAACCCGCTCTAACAACTCTAGAGCCTGAGCTTGCGCCTTCTCTTTGCCGATTCCTTTCACCTGGGTAGGCGCTTCCATCACGTTTTCTAGCGCCGTCTTATGGGGGAATAGGTTAAAACGCTGGAATACCATGCCCACTTGGGAGCGTTGGCGCGCGATTTCCTGATCGGTCAAGCGGCGCAGCACGGTTCCCTGCTCGGTAAGTGAACCGCGGCGGCGATCCAAATACGCGCGGAAAGGATTTTTCGAGGGCGCGCCCTCTTCCATCCCTAATAGTTCTCCGTTGAGGTAAACGCGTCCTCCAGACACCTGTTCTAACTCGTTTACGCAGCGCAGTAGGGTAGATTTGCCCGAGCCGGAGGGTCCTAGCAGCACGCACACTTCACCGGTAGCTACCTGCAAACTTACATCCCGCAGTACGTGGAGATCCCCAAAAAACTTGTGGACGTGCTGCATATCCACCATCAGGGGTTGGTTTTCTGGTTGTGAGGTCATGGGGTGTACTCCAAGAAAGGATCGTCTTTGGTGGTGCCGGATTCGGCCATGGCGCGCATTTTACGGGATCCGGCGGATTTCTTATCTCCACCGGTACGTTCGTCGAAACCCCGACCGAAGTAACTTTCGATATGGCTTTGAATTACCATCAAAATCGAAGTAATCGTCAAATACCAGATTGCTGCTACCAGCAATAAGGGGATCGGCAAGAATAGGCGCTGCCCGATGGTTTGGGTGGCGAAAGTAATTTCCAAAGTAAACGGAACTGCCAATACCAAGGAAGTGGTTTTCAGCATGGAAATGGTTTCGTTGCCGGTGGGGGGAATGATTACCCGCATGGCTTGGGGCAGAATAATCCGTCGCAGAATCTGACTGCGTCGCATTCCGAGGGCGCGGGCGGCTTCTTCTTGCCCGGAATCTACCGCGTTCAAACCGGAACGCACGATTTCTGCCAAATAAGCGCCCTCGTTAAGTCCTAACCCTAAAATGGCTGCTACCGCTGGGCTAATCACCGTGTTGGTGTCAAAAGTCAGTAGCTCTGGACCAAAGGGAACCCCTAGTGACAGGGTGGAATAGAGAGTGGGCAGCATTCCCCAAAATAGTAGCTGCGTGTAGATAGGGGTTCCGCGGAAGAACCAAATATAAGTCCAGGACACCCCTTTCATAATCGGGTTAGGGGATTGGCGCATAATCGCCATAGTCACCGCGAGGATCACCCCGATAAGCATGGAAACTACGGTCAAAATCAGCGTCCACATGATGCCGCGCAGCACCGTGGGGTGGAAGATATATGTGGCGACTTGGTCCCAACGGAACTTTTCATTACTGACCAGGCCATGCACCAGCATGGCGGCCAGAATCAGTACTACAACCGCACTAACCAGGCGGCCCGGTGAAAATACCGGGCGCGGTCTGGTCAGCATGGCGCCATATTTCAGTTTTTGGCTATTCATATTTAAAGGTTATGTCCTAGGGAGTCACTCGGAAACTTTTGGATTAATCTCAGCTTTTTCGAGAATGAAGCTATCGGCACCATATAGAGCGAAGATTTTCTTCAAAGTTCCGTCATCCATTAGTTTTTGTAGAGCTGCCTGTACCGCTTTCGCCAGTTGCTCGTTATCTTTATTAACCACTACGCCATGCTGGGCGGTCTCGAAAGCTTTACCAACAATTTCCAGTTCGCCGCCGCTCATCTTGACTGCGTATCCTACGACTGGCGAGTCGGCGAGTACCGCGTCATATTGACCCCCGGTAACCTTGGGGACAATCTCAGTCTGCATTTTGTGTTCTTTTACGGTGACTGCAGGTTTTCCATCCGCCTCACACTGTTTAGAAATCTCTTTAATGGTTTCCTGTTGGGCAGTGCCGGTCTGCACCCCCACGGTTTTGCCGCAAGGGTTCTTCGGATCGAACTTCTTGGGGTTGCCTTTAGCTACTCCGTAAGAGAAGCCGAGTTCCGCATAGGAAACCATTTGAGTCTCGGCTTCCCGCTCCTTGGTGATGCTGAAACCGGAAACTCCGATGTCATATTTGGTTCCAATTTGCGGAATCAGGGAGTCGAATTCACCGTGAGTAGTGGTGCCGTCTTTTAGTCCCATCACTTTGGCAATGGCTTTGACCATGTCAACGTCGTAGCCGGTAGGGGTCTTATTGTCGGCTTTCATGTATTCGGCGGGGGCGTAGTCTACCGAAGCCCCGTTCTTGAGAACTCCGGCTTTCTTGATCTCTGCCGGCACCAGTTTTTCTACTGCGGGATCGGCTTTAATAGTTGATACGTCAAAGCCTTTTTCACCCGGATCGTCCGTGGGGCTGGTTGCCTCACTACCGGAGCTGCAAGCCGCTAATCCTAGCGAGGTGAGGGAAATGGCGGCGAGCGCCGCAAGTGTGCGTTTCATGATATCTCCAATCAGTAGGTCTGTAGAAAGTATGCATTGTTGCGAATAATTATGCAAAATCCTGCGGGAGGTCTGTGGTGGGTATCTCTTTGCGGCTGATTCTTGGCTGCAATATTGCGGCTGCCTCAAGGCCTTAATTTCTTCGACGGGCAACGCTCTGCGTGCTCATCGCAGCAAAACCCCGATATGCTGGGGGCGTGAACAAACACTGCTCCCGCAGGTCTGGGCGGGTCATCTCCCTGTTGTTGATTGTCTTGGTGGTGACCCTGATCTACCCTCTTAACGCACAGGCGCGCGAACATCCTCGCGTCCTCGTCCTTATTTCCTCCGGTTTATCGTGGTCAGACGTAGATCCGGCAGAAAAAGAGGGTAAGGAATTCTTGGACACCTTAGGAACAGCTAGGGTAGCCAACTTGACGCGCCATAACGCGGCTAAAACTACCTGTCCCTTAGATGGGTATCTAACTTTATCGACCGGCATGCGAGTAACCCCCACTAACGCCCGTGCCCAGGGACATTGCCCCGAAATTCCTGCTTTTGATGACGGTGTTTTCTCCGCAGTTGAGCTAAAAGAATGGCAAAAAGATGCCGCTCGGCAAAACGAACAAGCCGTTCCCGGGACATTAGGGGAAAGTCTTGCAGAACAGGGTAAAAAAGTGGTGGCTATCGGTCCGGGAGCCAGCGTGGCCGCTATGGATGATGGTGGAAAGGTGGCTAACTATCGTCCGCGAGCACCTGCCGAGGGGCTTACCTCCCAGGTAAAAAGGGCTTTAGCGGACGCCGAGGTCACCATTGTTGATGTCGGAGCGGTGAGTCCGAATAGCGCTATTAAAGTTTCCTCCACTTCGTTAAACGCCACTCCCGCCGATGGGTTACCGGGAGCAGATAGAACGGACAAACCTCGCAGTAAACAGGTTTTATCCTCTCTTACTGCCGGCCTGAAAGCCGCTCAAGATACAGATCTGGTTTTTGGTTTAGATGTTGCCGATCATTCCGCCACGCCCCATTTAGGGATGGCCTTTAGCCGCTCACCCGGGGAAAAGCCGGGAATAATTCGTTCCTCCTCTACTCGACAGTTGGGGTTAGTCTCTACCGTTGACTTCACCAGTCGCATCCTCGACGCCACCGGTGCTGATGCTCCTGAATATCTAGTGGGAGGAACCTTTAGCGCCGCGCGCGACTATGGAATAGCCGGCAATTTAGACTGGCTGCGCAACCAAGCGCTGCGTTCCGATCAGGCAAGTATTCTACAAGCGCGCTTTATCGTGCTAACCGGGATTATTTTATTAGCAGCGTTGGGGCTTTTGCTATTTTTGCTGCGGCGGGAATATTTGGGGTTCTCTAGGCGCTCCCGCAAGGTAATCGTGCTGTTGTGTCTGAGCGCCAGCTTACTGGGGCCGGCCAGTTTCCTGGCGGCTAATATTCCGGCCGGTATCTTGGGGGGAACCGGCGGGAACTTTACTGGTAACGCCCTACAAATGTCGGTTCCCCTCCTTACCGTGCAATTTTTCTTGTTACTGATTGCTATCGCCGCGATTTTGGCGGCGTTTTGTCTAGCCGCCGGAAAGGTTGTTGCCGGGCGCTGGTCCGGGCTGGAATTTTCAGCTCCGGTACTGGTTGCTGCAACTCTCGTGCTGATCTGGTTGCTGGTTAGCTTGTTAACGGGATCCCCAGATCAAATCTCTGCTATGTTCTCTTCTGCCGCCACTGCTGCTACTCGTTTCTACGGCCTTAATAACAATAAGTATTCTTTCTTATTCGCCGCGGTCTTAGCCCTAGAATGCCTGGTTTTAGCACCCGCAGCGGCCAGGTTCCCGCAGCGGCGCCACCGCTACTTTATCTACGGTTTCACTCTTCTGGCAGTAGCCGTAATCCTAGATGGTTTCCCCTGGCTAGGAGCCGATGTAGGCGGGCCACTAGCGATGGTCCTCGGGGTAGGGATTACTTTGAACTGGGTGCTAGGTAAAAAGGTGGGGCCAGGAAAAGTAATTGCGCTGATAGTCGCCGCGTTTATTGCCTCGAGCTTATTTGTATTGGTAGACAAGCTAGCTAGTCCCCCTGCCCGCACTCACTTTGGGCGTTTTATTTCCGAGGTCGCGAACGGAGGCGGCGGAATTATTGTGAAGCGTAAAGCCGAAGCCATGATAAATACCTTCGGCGGCCCCCTCACCTTCACAGTTTTGCTAATCCTGGGCGCAGGGGTAACTATCTGGTACCTCATTAAACGCAAACGAGGCGTCAGTGCAGACGCAAGTCGTCCCCACGCGCGGTTGGGTGGAGGCTTGTCGGCCTTGAATCGCATTCCGGGGGCAGGTTATTTTGCTAAAGGAGTGTTGCTTACCTCCATACTGGCGGCACTAACCAATGATTCTGGGGCTCTGATCCTAGTTTGCGCGGGATTATTTACCCTTCCGGCTCTCGATGCCATGCTGATCTTAAGTGCCAAGGAAAAGTCGCAACTGCAAAAAACCGAGAAGCTAGAGGCTAAATAATCAAAATTCGGTGAAGTCGGTAACTTTCCTTCCTAGAGTTTTTGTATGCCTAACTCCGTTTGATAGTCTTTTGGGGTGCCTGAGTGCACGAGGCGGGTTACCCAAGCGGCCAAAGGGATCTGACTGTAAATCAGCCGGCGTAGCCTTCGGGGGTTCGAATCCCTCACCCGCCACGGTGCTAGGTTTTCGGACTTAGCGGCAATAAGGTAAACTGCTAGCTGGCAGGACAGAGTAAAATCTATTTAACCAGCAGGTATGTTTGCTGTTGCCCCGATAGCTCAGTAGGCAGAGCGTCTCCATGGTAAGGAGAAGGTCCAGGGTTCAAATCCCTGTCGGGGCTCTAGGGTTTGTTTTCACAGATCCTCAAGCGGCGGGGTAGCTCAGTTGGTGAGAGCGCACGACTCATAATCGTGAGGTCGCGGGTTCGAACCCCGCCCTCGCTACTTTTCAATTTCGGTTGAAAATAGGTAATGCCGCTAATCGGGCGGCCCGAGACATAGAGGTAAATAAGAATGGCCAGCAAGTCGTCCGACGTACGTCCTAAGATCACTCTGGCGTGCAGCGAATGCAAAGAGCGTAACTACATCACCAAGAAGAACCGCCGGAATAATCCGGATCGTCTGGAACTGATGAAGTACTGCCCGCGTTGCCGTAAGTCGACTTCGCACAAAGAGACTCGCTAAGCGCGGGATCGTTTAGCTAGCTGCTCTCGGTTCCTGCGGCTTTATCGCGTATCTGTGCTCTCTATGCCAGATCATTAACTTGGAATAGTAGCAGATGGACAGGGAAGTCGGCGGAATAACCAGCTAGAAATGGAGATAACCGCATAAAGTTTAGGCATAATGCCAAACGTATAGGCTTAATAGTAAATGGTTGGGGGTCGCTGCTAAGCGACCCCCAACCATTTACTATTTCAGTTCGGCGCTAGGGGTTGGGGTAATCCCGCGATTGGGATTACCCCAACCCCTAGTAGTTAGCTCCCTAGCCAGCCAGTTTTTGCAGCGCCTGCAAAGACTTTTGGGCATTGGCTTTCGGGCCGCCACCGGCCGGAGGTTCCTCATCAATCATGATGTCTTGTTCCAGCACGTAGTAGCCGTCAAACCCGGCTTTGTCCAGTTCAGACACAATGGTACCGAAATCAATGTCGCCCTCTCCGATGGGGGCAAACATGCCGGCCTTAACACCTTGCGACCAGGTGATTTCGCCAGGCAGCAACTTGTCAGTCATTTCCTTGTGTACATCTTTGGCGTGCACGATCACCGTGCGACCCGGGTATTCCTTAACGATTGCCACTGGATCACAGCCACCACAAATCATATGTCCGGTATCCAGGCATAGGGCTACCTTGGATTCATCCAGCATCTTGCGGATCTCGGAGTCATTTTGGATCATGGTTCCCCAGTGCGGATGCACGCAGGCTTTTACCCCGGCTTCTGCACAAACATCGCTGATCCGATCCAAGTTCCCGAACAGAGTCTTCCATCCTTCGTCATCAAGTACCGGGCGATCATCGTAACCGTCACGGCCGGAATCAGCTGCCAGAATCAGGTACTCGCCACCGGCAACTTTAAAGGCTTCAAGTTCTTTCTTGACTGCCGGAATCGGGTCAATTTTGGGGTCATGCATAATCGCCAGGAAGAAAGCCCCCACCGGCTTTAAATCGTATTTGCCAACTTCTTCGGCGCGAGCGGCGGCCTCAATCGGCAGCCAGCCCTGGGGGCCGAACTCAGTAGCGGATAAACCGATCTCCTTCATCTCGGTCAACACGCGCTCAGGGCTCATCTGGTATCCCCAGCCTGGAACCTCACATACACCCCAAGAAATAGGAGCTCCCGCAATCTTCATATTATCCTCCATTGGTATTTATACAGGTAAATAGAGTTTGTTCTACCTGTTTGCTTTTTGTCTATTTTTATTGCTGTCTGATAAAACGCCACTGGTTATCGGCGCGTCTTCCTTAATATGTATTGGATCCCTGCCCGGTAGCCTATTCGCCAACCTTCACCGGGCGTTGTTCGCGAGCTGACTTTTCAGCAGCCTCCGCTAGGAGCAGAGCCTGAGCCCCATCCTCGATAGAGGGGGTAGGCCTGCCGCCTTCCTTAACTATGGAAATGAACTGGTTTAGCTCAGCCGCATAGGCGTCAGCGTAGCGAGTTAGGAAGAAATCCAGGTACGGTTCGCGGGACAGAGAATAGCTGTCTTTAGAAAGCGAGACCGTGGTAGGACGCTGGTTATCGGCGTTTAGTTGTCCGTCATGGCCGGTTACCTCTAGGCGCTGATCGTAACCAGTGGCACAATGACGATTATTGATAATGGTGGCTACTGCTCCCGACTTGGCGGTTAGCACAATCACCGCGGCGTCATAGTCGTTGCAAGCCGCGATTTCGGGATCTAGGTTCTGCGGGATGGTAGTGACGGTGTCAATGTCTCCCAGCAAGAAACGAGCCATATCGAAATCATGGATAGTCATATCTTTGAAGATTCCCCCGGAAACTTTAATGTAGTCCGCCGGAGGAGCCGCCGGGTCGCGCGAAATAATGGTTACTTGCTCAATTTCACCGATCTCGCCCTTATCCATCAGCTCTTTTACCCGTGCAAAAGAGGGGTCAAAACGGCGGTTGAAGCCCATCATCACCGTGGGATCTAGCCCCTTGAGCGCCTCGCGCAGTTCTTCAACTTTCGCGGTTTCCATGGCAACAGGTTTTTCGCACAGCGCAGCTTTACCGGATTTAGCAGCAGCGATGATATGAGGAACATGCAGCGGAGTGGGAGAACCGATGATCACGGCATCAATATCGGGGTTATCCCAAATTTCTTTCTCGTCGGTTACTCCGCGTCCCCCGTATTCTTTAGCGAGTTCGTCAGCCGCTTCTTGGCGGATATCAAAAACTACTTCTAGAGAAGCATCGGGGTTGGCCGCTAGGGTTTTTGCGTGAACGTGCCCGATTCGTCCGGCACCCAGTAATCCAAATTTCAACATAAAACAACTCTGTTCTCTGCAGGGGAGTAACTAGCTCCCATTCCTTTGTCCTTACAATAAACAAGAATAAAGGAATAAAACACGAATGTAAATACATAAACAAAAATATTTCGGTAAAACCGATAACCATTTTGCTATGTATAGCGGCACCCCGTCGCGCTTACGGAGATACAGGTAGCCGCATCAGATAAGAGGACGCGCACGCCCTCCTAGGGAAAAACTCAAATAAAACGCTACTTCCAGCGCAGTAGCATTAAAAAGCCTCCGAAAGCCACGGCCAGACCCAAGGCTAGATTCCAGTTACCGGCATTGGGGATGGGGTAGGAACCCGAAGAAATGTAGTAAATAACCACCAGTACCAGGCCGACCAGCATTAACGCTACCGAAAGCGGTGCCCACCAACTGGGGGAAGGCTTCATATCAGCAGCCCAAGACTTATTTAATTCCTCTGGCTGTTGTTCGCGGTGGGGCTTAGCGCCTTTACGCTTACGAGACTCCGGCACGAGGTGACCTCCAAAAGTAGGGTTTTAGTAGCTAGGTTCATTCTAGTGTTATTGGCGCTGCAGACCTAGTTAGATTCGTTTTCCGGTAAATTAATCTAGGATGATACCAGGACATCAGGTCCCGAACCCACAGTAAGCGAACTCGGAAGAATATGAGTAGGAAAACCAAGCAAGCGCGGTCAACGACCAATAACCGTCGGCACCGTTTTGATCCCATTGCAGCTTTCGGCGAGCTGCTAATTATCACGGGATTACTGGCAGGGCTCTTCGCGTTCTGGGACGTTTTTGTCACCGACTGGCAGGTTGCCAGTTATAACCAGAAAGCTTTAACCTCGTTCCAGCAGGCCAATAAGTCCTGTCCCAATCGTATTTCGAAGGACGAACGCACTAGCGCCCCTCCCAGCGGGGGAATCAAGCAAGAGAATGAAACCCTAGGGGCGCTGCATGTTCCAAAATGGAACTATATGGTGGTTCCAGTTAAAGAAGGAACTACGCAAACCATTTTGAATACCGGGGCTGCCGGACACTATGAAACGACCGCGCTGCCAGGACAAATCGGAAACTTCTCGGTTGCCGCCCACCGTCGTTCCTTTGGATCTAACTTCCGCCGGATCGATGTGTTAAAACCCGGGGACACCGTGGTGATGGAGACCGCAAATGAGTGGCTAATCTATAAGGTCAGAGACCATAAGATTGTGCTCCCCACCCAATCGGATGTGATCTTACCGGTGCCAGAAAAACCGGGGGAGCAGCCCAGCGAACGATTAATGACTATGACCACCTGCAACCCGGAGTATGGCAACTGGGAGCGTTATATCGTGCATCTAACTTTCAATCACTGGGTGCCCAGAGATAGCGGTATCCCTAAGGAACTGGCAGAAGGAGGCAACGCATGTGCGGGCTAATATGGGATCTACTGCCCGGCCCGAAGTGGCTGAAATTCCTACAGGTAGTGCTGATAATCGCCCTCATCATTATGGCCTGCTTTTGGTGGCTATTCCCCTGGATCTCCCAGACCCTGGATCTAACCGGTACCACCGTGGGTAGCCCCCAAGGATACAGCACTAGCCAGGCAAGCTGGTTATAAGCTGGCAACACAGCACCTGCCGCTAACTGGGCATACTCGCAGCTAGCGGCCAGGGGATGGCGAACCTAAGGGGTAGAACTGCTCGCGGAAGGCTCCGAGCTGGCATTATCTCCCGTTGGCGAGGTAGACGGGGAAGACGAAGGGCCTGGTGAGGGCGCAGGCGGCGTCTTCGCCACTTTAACCGTGACCGAGCTGCCTACCTTAACCCGTCCCGAAGGATCCACCGCAATGATTTGCCCATTGGGAGCCGCAGTGGTTTCTTCCCTGACCGTATTCGTCTGCAAACCTAAATCAGCTAGGTACTTCAGTCCCTGCTCTTGAGATTTACCCACTACCTGCCCGGAATCGATCGATACGTAACCGGAAGCAAGTACCAGAATAATTTCTTCATCCTTGCTGGCAGAAGAGCCCGCTTCCGGAGTGGTGCGAATAACCCGATCGGCTGCAACTTTGGAATCGTCCTCGTATTTGACCGAGCCGACCTGCAAACCCGCATCCTCTAAGGTCTTCCGAGCTGCATCTTGGGTTTGTCCCGAAACATCGGGGACAGTAATTTCGGCAGCACCTGAAGACAGCTGGATAGTCACCGTTGAACCTGGATCCACCATCGATCCCGGTTTAGGATCGGTAGCTGCGACTTTACCTTTGTCTACGGTTTCAGAAGCGATAGCTTGCCCCTGCTCCATAACCAAACCCAGGTCTTCTAAGCTGCGTTGCGCCTCGATAGCGCTCATTCCGATAATGTTCTCAGGAATGGCCACTTGTTCGGGTTCCTGGTTCTTATTGGAAGCGATCAGCCACCAAACCACCGCGATGAGGGCGATTGCCACTAATATCCCAATGACTACTGCCCAAATAGTTTTTCTCTTCTTTTTCTTTTGGGCAATTTCCTTTTCCTCGTCCTCGTCGTCCAGATCCTCTCCTAGAACCTGTGACCACTGGGCGGGAGCATAGGAAGTGTGGGGGGCAGCAATGCCTTCTGTCGGCGTGGTAACTGGTAGTGGTGGCAGCATCGGGGCAGAAATAGCAGCTCCGGCGGCCGCCCGCACCATATCCGAACGCATGGAAGCCGCATCCTGATAGCGTTCCTCGGGTCGCTTAGCCAGTGACTTCATCACCATGCGGTCAAGTTCGGGGCTAATATCGGCGGCAATAGCAGAAGGCAGCGGCGGCATTTCTGCCACATGCTGGTAGGCAACCGAAACTGCGGAATCTCCTTTGAATGGCGCCCGTCCAGTCAGCAGTTCAAATAACATGCAACCGCAAGAGTACAGGTCAGAGCGGGTATCTACAGTTTCACCACGTGCCTGCTCGGGGGATAGGTATTGCGCGGTTCCCACCACCGCATCGGTACTGGTCATGGTCTGTCCCGAGTCTTCTAAGGCACGGGCAATCCCAAAATCCATAACCTTGATTTTTCCGCTATTGGTAAGCATCACGTTGCCGGGCTTAATATCCCGGTGTACCAGGCCGCGTTTATGGGAATACTCAAGGGCATTGAGTACCCCCGACATGATTTCGACGGCCTCGTTAATCGGTACCGGTTGGCCGTCAGTAAGGAGTTGGTGCACCGTGTGTCCTTCTACCAGCTCCATGACGATATAGGGAACGTGCACCTCGGTGCCGTCAGGGGCAGTCACCACCTGTTCGCCAGTGTCATAGACCTGCACGATGTTTTCATGATTTAGAGAAGCAGATGCCAAGGCCTCGCGCCGAAAACGCGTCAGGAATACCGTGTCCTTCGCCAGGTCTATACGCAGCATTTTTATCGCTACTACCCGCGACAGCAGGGTGTCGTAGGCCTGGTGTACTTCCGCCATTCCCCCTCTGCCGATGAGGGAACGGATTTCGTAGCGTCCTCCGCCTATGCGGTATGGAGATTCTGCCATGGGTCTTCCTTTTGTTCCGAAACTACCAATATTACAGCTTTTTGTTTAGGGATCACCGGTGCGGGGGCAGCGGAATAAACCAGGCTAGCCCCCAGACTTAAAGCGGTTACCAGCATCCATAAAATCAGGGTTACTAATACCAGATATAGCGGAGAACGAGGCGTGCCGTTTCCATGTCTAGCTCTGGAAACATCTTGGTTCCACCATTTCCGGCTCAAGAAGGGCGCTTTTTCGTAGGGGCGACGTAATCTAGCTACCTGCGCCGCTAAGGGGTCAACCGGTCTTATGCCTATCTGGGATTCAAGCCGGCGACTCCAAGCCGCTAAAGGTGCCGTTAGGGAGGGAGCAGGGGCTGGTGCCGCTGGCGAAGGTAGCTTGGCATAACGAGGGGGTGCACTCGTTTTACGCCAGTTAAGCGCTTGCGGCAAGGAACGCAGACGTTCTAATTGCGAGCGGGGCCGGGAAGCAGAAACTGGAGGTATCAGCGCCGCGAACTCGCGAGGACGTTCGCGCAGGCGCACTCGTTGTTGCCAGGCTTTCTCGGGCAAAGGCACCGAATCCGGTAGGATCTGGGGAGCCGGAACCGTCCCTCCGGAAAGATAGAGCATGGGGGAGCCATCTTCTTCTCTAGGAGCGCTAGAGGCGGGTCGAGGCTGCCAGGTGGCGTCTTTCGCGGTCGCGGCAGCTGCTGCCGGCTCATCAATATCGGGCGAGGGCGGCCGTTGCCGGGAAGCAAGGCTCTCCTTACCGGAGGTGCTGGCAGGTAAAGGTGTGTGTACTGCCTGATCTAGTTGCGCTATTTCTTCCAGATCCTCTTGCAGATTTTCTAGATCGGCAGGTTCGGCAGCTATCTGATCTGCCGCTTTGTCTGCCACCTCTGCGGATTCTGCAGGTTCTGCTAGATTGGCGGCTAGCTCCCCGGCCTCAGGAACGCTGGCTTCCGCAGCGGGAGCAGGCAGCGAGTCGCCTGCGGAATTAAGCGCCTGTTGCACTTCCTCTAAACGTTGCATTAAGGCATCTGCACTGGCCAGACGTTTTTGAGGTTCTTTTTCAAGCAGCTCCATCACCAGTTCACGCAAACTGGGAGCCACAGAATCAGGCAGGGCAGGCACCGGTTTGTTGACATGGGCGAAAGCAATATCTACCGGTTTGTCACCGCTGAAGGGGCGCTTGCCGGCTAGAGCTTCATACGCGATAACCCCCAGGGCATAGAGGTCACCTGCGGGAGTAGCTGGCTGTCCCATCGCTTGTTCAGGCGGCAGATACTGCGCGGTACCCATAACCATCCCCGCCTGTGTTAAGTTAACTTGCCCCGGAGCCTTAGAAATCCCGAAATCGGTTAGTTTTACTTCTCCCGTAGGAGTAACCATAATGTTGCCTGGTTTAATATCCCGGTGGACAATGCCGGCACCATGTACTGCACTGAGAGCATCAGCGGTCTGGTACAGAACTGATAACAGGAAATCGGTTTCTAAGATGTGTTCCTGATCTAGGATTTCGGTTAGTGAAACCCCATCGACCAGTTCCATACTGATCCAGCCCAGACCGGCGTCCTCTCCTGAGGCGTGTACCTCCGCTAAGTTCGGGTGATGAACCCGAGAAGCGTTATAGGCTTCAATCTGCAACCGGGACAGGAAAAGCTTTTTGCCCGCCAGTTCCGGGCGGAGAATTTTAAGCGCCAGCCTTTCGCCAGTTTTTTCATCCAGCGTCTGCCAAACCTCTCCCATACCGCCGATCGCAAGACGAGAAAGCAGCAGGTAACGCCCCGAAATCTTCATCCCCACTTTTAAGGAAGCAACCGCTCTTTGCGCGTTGGTGGCTTGCCCAGTAGCAGTCGCTGCCGGTTCCAAAGGAGTTGACATTTCGGCTTCCCCGGCGCGCGGGGGGACAGGTAATACGTGACTATCAGTCATGATTCATCGCCGCCTGTACCACTTGTTTTGCTACCGGTCCGGCAACCGGTCCGCCGTGAGGGGTGGGGGTGGAGTTATCGCCCTCAATTACTACCGCGAAAGCCAAAGGCAGATTAGGGGTATCTGCCCAGCCCACATACCAGGCATCGGTTTTATTGCCACCGGTTTGGGCAGTTCCCGTTTTAGCCCCCATCTCTACCCCGGCAACCCGGCCAGCTTCGCCGGTTCCCTCGGTAACGGTGGCGATCATCATCTGTCTAAGCTGCGCGGCGACCTCTTTAGAGATCGGTTTTCCGAGTTTGCCCCCGGAACGATAAGTTCTGGTGGCTTTCCCATCTGAACCCAACTCGGCAGCCACCAGGAAGGGACGCACTTGAGTTCCCTGATTGGCTACCGCTGCAGCTACGGTAGCCATCATTAGCGGTGAAGTGCGCACCTCGTATTGCCCGATCGCACTCATCATAGTGGAAGCTATCCCCGGATCGGAGGAAGGGAAATAAGATTTTTGGACTGGCAGCGGAATCTTTAAATCAGTCTTGGGATTGAATCCAAAAGCCTCGGTCTTGTCTTTTAATGCCTGATACCCCAAGTCTTGACCGATCTTAGCGAAAGGCGTGTTACAAGAATACGCAAAGGCATAGGTGAAAGTGGGATGGCCATTTCCGCATCTCGTGGATTCAATATTGGAAATCTTTGCTCGCGAGCCGGGCAGTGGCACCGAGACGGGAGCATCCACGGCGTCCTCAGGCGTGCGGATTTGCTGTTCTAGGGCGGCAGCCGCAGTAATGATTTTAAAAGCCGAACCGGGAGGATATTCTCCCCGCAAAGCCCGATCTAGCATGGGTTTTGATGGGTCTGCCTGTAGCTGCTTCAAGGTCTGTTGTGACTGTTTTTCACTGCCGGTCGCTAAAGAGCTGGGATTAAATCGCGGGGTAGTAACCGCTGCGAGGATTGCCCCACTTTGATAGTTAAGGGCAATTACCGCACCTTTACGATTGCCGAGTGCCTGCGCGGCGGCCTGTTGAATCTGCGGATCAATAGTAAGGAGAATCCCTCCACCTTTTTGATTCTCGCCAGCTGCATATTTTAGTAACTGGGATAAGGCCTGGCTGGAGGCTTCTCCCATTAGTACCGAGTTCTGCAGCCGTTCCATCCCGGTAGCGTTACCGCCCGGGGAAAGATAACCGGTCAGGTTCGAGTACAGCGGTGCCTGCTCGGAGTAAACCCGGTGGTAGCGCTTGCGGTAACCGGTAGAGTCTTTCGTGGGCTCTGAAGCCGCAATCGCGTTTTCGCCCACCATAATGGGGCCACGTTCAATATATTTGGAACGGTAAAAAGCGCGAGAATTGCGCCCATCGGCGTTCAAAGAATCGGCTCCCAGGAACTGGATATAGGTGCACGCCACCATCAACGATAGAAACATGACAAAAACTACGAAGAAAAGCCGTTTAATCTGTGGATTCATGACGTTCACCTCCCGGAACTGGTCGCGCAGGAAAAGCGGCTTCAGGGGCTGCCGGGCTGGAAAGCGACTGCACCGATGAGGCACGTTTCGCTGGCTGTCCGCTGGGATGGGAAGTAGCGGGGGAGGCTTGGTTAGTGCGGCTAGCAGTCTTAGCCTCCAGCGAGGCAGAGCGTTTCTCTTGCTGGCGAGCAATGATTGCTTCTAGTTCGGCGGTATCGATAACTCCGCTCTCAGCTTTTACCGGCTGGCGCGCCTCGCTAGATAGGCGCAGCAGCAAGGCCAAGATCACCCAGTTGGCGACCAGCGAAGATCCACCCGCGGCCACAAAAGGCAAGGTGAGTCCGGTAGAAGGGATTACTCGGGTTAATCCTCCGACTACCACGAACACTTGGAATCCGATGGTGAAAGCAAACCCGGTAGCCAAAAGCTTTCCAAAACTGTCACGCACGATCAGGGCAGTACGCAGCCCGCGTTCTACGAAAATAAAATAAAGCGTGAGCAGAGCAAGGGAGCCGGTTAGCCCCAGTTCTTCCCCGAGGGAAGCAAAAATAAAGTCCGAGTTCGCGAAGGGGGTTAGGGAGGGCGAACCTTGCGCCCAACCGGTACCGAGAATACCGCCGTCAGCCATCCCAAATAGCCCGGAGACCAGCTGTCCTGAGCCTCCGATGGGGCGGGAATAGATTTCTGGATCGAGGGCGTGGAGCCAGACATCGATACGTGCCTGCACATGCGAAAACAGACGGGAAGCTAAGAACACTGCGGGCGCGAACAGGATCGCTCCGATTAGCAGCCAGGAAGTTTGATTGGTGGCCACATACAGCATGGCTACGAACAAACCGAAGATTAGCAGGGAAGTACCCAAATCTCGCTCGAATACCAAAATCAAAATGGAGGCGGCCCACACCACCAAGAGGGGACCGAGATCCCGCAGGCGCGGCAGGCGCATTCCCAGCAGCGATTTTCCGCCTTGGATTAAGGCTTCGCGCCGGGTAGTTAAATATCCGGCGAAGAAAATTGCCAAACAAATTTTGGCTACCTCGGAGGGCTGGATGGAAAACCCGATGTTAATCCAGATGCGAGCACCATTGATACTGCGTCCGATAACCGGCGCTAAAGGCAGCAGTAACAGTACAATTGCCAGCAGCATCGACAGATAAGTGTAGTTACGCAGCTTGCGGTAGTCACGAACTACTGCCAGCGTAATCACCATCAAAACTACGCCTATCAGGGTAAATAATGCTTGTTTGAATCCGATATACAGGTTGGAATCTGGGCCATAAGCCAAATCTAGGCGGTAAATCATCACCAACCCGATACCATTTAAAGCCAAAACTGCAGGTAAAAGTACTGGGTCAGCGTAGGGGGCGAGGAAACGAACCGCTAGGTGAGTGGCGAGGGCGAAGGCTCCCAGTACGCACATATGCAATACGAAGGAAGTGGGCAGTGCCCCAGTGCGGTTAACATTAATCGAGAAATACCCCAAGAAACACATCGCCAGGGCGATCACTATTAGCAATAGTTCCGCCAGCCTGCCAGTAGGGTGTTTTATCTTTGGCACCAGTACATTACCCCCTTCCTATATCTGCTCTCTCATCTTGGTAGTTCGAATTTTGATGGCTTCTGGTTAGTTAGGAGTTACTAGCTGAGCTTGATGAGGAAGGTTTAGCGCTTGCAGATGCTTCCGATTCTTGCTTGGTTTCCTCTGCGGTAGTAGCCGGGGATTTAGTTTCGGAAATCGAAGTTGACGTGGGTGGCGGGGTGGGGTTGGGGCGTTCCGACATTCCGTACCACACAGCAGTGGCAAATAGGGATAGCAGGACTATCAGTCCCACAATCACGCCGATGATTCTTCCCCAGCGATATTTGGGAGCAGAGCCTTCCTCAGTTAAAGATTCCGTCGGTATTGCCGCCCGCGCCTGGCTAAAAGAATCATCCTCGTCCTCGTTATCTGTTTGATCTTGATTGGTAGGATCGGATGTGTCCTGGTCATCGTCAGCCTGTTCGTCGCCGGGCTTTTCTGGCTGTTGGCTACGGAGCTCAGCCAGCCGGTCGGTAGCGGCCGCCCCCACGATCTGAGGTTCTTGTGCTTGCGGATCCTCAACAATATCGGCAACCACGCAAGTGATATTGTCCGGCCCGCCCGCTTTTAGCGCCAGCTCTACTAAAGTTTCACAGGCCTGTTGTGGGGTTTCGCTGCGATAGAGCATTTTGCCGATGGTTTGACCGGATACGAAGCCGCATAGTCCGTCAGAGCAAAGCAACCAGCGGTCACCGACTGTGAAGTCGGGTTGGGATTCGTCAAGATTCACGTCCTCTTGGGAATCTCCCAGCACCCGCAATAACACGGAGCGCTGAGGATGATTCTCAGCCTGTTCAGGGGTGAGCTGTCCCGTATCTACCAGGTATTGTACGAAAGAATGATCATTGGTCATTTGCCGCAATTCTCCGCCGCGCAAACGGTAGGCACGAGAATCCCCAATATGGGTCATAGTGATAGCGTTTTGGCTGCGTCGAATCGCGATACAGGTGGTACCGAGACCGGCCAATGCCGGATCTTGGGTGGAGCGTTCGCACAGCTCCTGGTGTGCTTGGGCTATTGCTTCCTGCAGGCTTTCGAGAGCCTCCTCGGGGGTATCTGCTTCGGTGTCGAGGGAGCGTAAATGATCAATAGCTATCGAGGAGGCAATATCGCCCCCGGCAGGCCCGCCCATCCCATCTGCTAATACCAGCAGGTTGGGTCCGGCGTAACCGGAATCCTGGTTAGATTGGCGGATCTTGCCGATATCAGACAGGGCGGCATAGTTGAATCCGATGCTCATCTAGTTAGCTCCATTGTTGTTTGTCCAATCCGCACTACCATTCCCGGCTCTAAAAGCTGAGCACTGGTGAGACGGTTGTTGCCAAGGTACGTTCCGTTCGTTGAGTTTAAATCCTCGATAAACCATTGCCCGTCACGGTAATAGATGCGGGCATGTCGATTGGAGGCGTAAGAATCCTGCAGAGGCACCGTGCAGTCCCCGGAGCGCCCTAAGAGGATTGGTTGTCCATCCAGTTTTAACCGATTGCCGGCTAAGGCACCTCCCGTGAAAGCTAAGTAGCGAGGGCGACCCCCACGTTTGCTTTTACGAGGTTTAGATTTTTCAGGTTGCCGGTTAGCTTTCCGGGAGCGGCTGGTTGGGGTTTTTGTGGAGGCGGTGGCGGCCAGGGAAATATCGCGGCGTAACACTACCGCTAATCCGATAACTAGTAGCCATAATAGGGCTACGAAACCGAATCGTAAAATAGTGTATAAAAGTCCAACCGCCACGATTATCGCCTACTATTCATCCGCGCTTGAAGTCCAAAATAGCAGGTGGGTGCGGCCGATCGTTAGTTCGTTACCGTCTAAGAGAGTGGCGGCACTGATGCGATGCCCTTCTACATAAGATCCGTTAGTCGATCCCAGATCGGTGGCGATTACCCCTTGGGGAGTAATCCGCAGTTCCAGGTGACGGCGGGATACTCCCGGATCGTGGACGACGATATCGGCTTCCGATCCGCGACCGATCACTGTGACCGGCTCGGTCAGTAGCCACTGTTGACCCTCAATATCAATGATCGGATGGGAGGGACTGGCGCCGGCGGTAGTTACCGGTGCGGCCGGCCCGCGGCGGATCGAGTTATCGATTTTCAGCTCCCCTAGCGGGTGGTCACCGGCAGAGAATACTACTTCTACCGGCCCGACAAACACGTAGCTTTGTTCGGTGGCATACGCGGTAGCGTCTTGGGCGAGTTCTTGCGAAAGCACCTGCGAGTTAGCCGCCATCACCGATTCGTAGTCTTTTTGGTTGAGCAACACCTGGTATTCGTTCGGTACCACCACCCGGCCGTCACTCAAGGTGGCGCGGGAGTTGTCCATGCTCTCACGTATAGCCGTTTTTACATCCACGGCTTTAATCGAGCTGGCGAACATCTTCGAAAAAGGGGCGTTTACCCCCAAAGAAACGGCTTTTTCGAAGCGGTCAACCACTCCCATATTTTCGTCCTCTCCTGTAAATCGTAGAATCTACGGTTAGTGCCTGCGGCTCGCGGTTTTAAGCAGCCGGACATTGCCGGTGCTAACTGCGCGCAGTAGACATACCTAAGTCCAAGGTTAATCGAAAATTCGCTAATAAGTATTATCCGAGGGTTAATAGGACGAATTTATAGCAACTTATTAGGGCCTAGCAGCTACTGACAGTCGGTAGGTTCTTCCTTAGTAGAGGAAAAACAGAATTATTACTTGTGAAACGTAACGCCTTTTGCTCCTGGGCTTGCTCCCGCCTTTGGTTTCGGGGTAGATTTCTATTCGTTGGTTAACGCTTCCGGGCGTTAAACCCGAGCGCAAGTGGCGGAATTGGTAGACGCGCACGGTTCAGGTCCGTGTGCCCTTTACCGGGCATGGGGGTTCAAGTCCCCCCTTGCGCACCGTTAGTCATCTACGAAGGCGCAGGTGTGGGTGCCGGAGGCAGTAAGCTTGCCGTCCTCGGAAAAAATCTTTAAGAAATAAGTCGCTAGGGTGCGCCCGCTTTGCGCTAAAGTTGCTACGCAATAAACCCGCCCCGCGACGGCCGGACGATGGTGGGTGACAAAGATATTTGACCCTACCGCGTGTTTGCCTTCCGGAGCCAAATAGTTAGCAGCCAAAGACCCGGTAGTTTCTCCCAACACCGCATTCGCTCCGCCATGCAGCACCCCCAGGGTCTGGCGGTTGCCTTCTACCGGCATCGAGCAGATCATTACGTCCCCACCCAAGTGGTGAAAGCGGATCCCCATCGACTCAATAAGTTGAGCTTTAGCCGAGGGACACTTGTCGGAAACATCCGGCAGCGACTGCAAGAACCGGGAGGTTTCTTCCGGGTCACTCAAATCCGGCAAAGCAATCGGGTCGTCAACTTCCTCGCGGTAAACCAGTTTTTTTTGCATACACCCATACTATTGCTGGCGGCAGGGGGTGAATGACTAGGTTTCGATTATTGAGGATCTATTTATTAGTGTCTTAAGGCGGCTGCTGGAGGGATTTTAGCAGCGCGTAAGGCAGGAACCAGGGATGAGAGTATTCCGATTATCATCCCTCCGGGAATCAATAGCACCGGTATTAGCGGGTACATTACTGGCGTCCATCCTTGTAGTTTGACTAGCACTAACAGTGACACTAAGCCGAGAAGTACTCCAAAAAAAGCGCCGATACCTCCAAGAAACACTCCTTCGATAATAAACTGGCATGCAATGTGACGCGGACGTGCCCCAAGAGAACGACGCAACCCTATTTCTGTAGTGCGTTCAATAACCGAGGTTAGCGTAGTGGTCATAATTCCTATTGCGCCCACTACTAGGGAAAGAATAGAAACCCCGATTGCCATTGTGTTTAATGAAGTTGTTACTTTACCTCGGAGTTCTTCGGTACTTGGTGGCATTCTGACTGCCACTAGCTCTGAATGCCTGGCAGATACTGCATACGGAAGAGCTGCTGCCACTGTTTTAGTGGCGCCTAACTCGGTTTCAACCACGCCAGCAAATCCCTCTCCAGCTTGATATGACACATCGCTGCCGTCTAGATTCTTGGAAATAATTACCGCTGAACTTGCGCCCGCGGCCTGGCCGGTGGAGGACAAGACCCCAAACACTGGAATAGATTTGCCATCGCAAATAATTCTTGTGGTGCCGTCAGTTGCGGTCATATCCAAGTTTTTAGCAGCAGTAGGACCTAATAAGGCGACTGGCCCCGGTAATTTCTCGATGCTTTTATCGAAAAATCTCCCGCTTTTTGCTTTCATGCCACTGGCTTGTAAAAACCCGGGATCAGCCACGATTATAGGGGTGGCTTGAGTTTCGCCGGGGTGAGTGCGGCAATCGGCTTGGGGGGCGCTGCTGTAACGTCCTGCTGCTTTTACCCCCTGCATTTTCGTTACCCTGTCAGTGAAGTTTTTATCTAGTATTTGCTCAGCATCTTCACGGGCAGTAACGGTTATGGTAGTCGCGGTACGCTCATCGAAAGTTGCGTTTATGTCGGCACTGGCGGAGAGAGACCAACCTAAGGTGACCAGAAAAACTAGAATCCCCACGGTTATCCCAAACGCGGTCATGACGGAGCGCATTTTTCTGCCCCAGATGGCGCCAAGAGATTGCTGTAGTAGCAGTCCCCAATTAACTCTTGTCATAATTGATCTGCTCCACGTTTCCGTCTATGACCAAGTAACCGTGGCCGAACTGGTCGCGCACTTCCGGCTCATGCGTGACCACTACCAGAGCGCATCCACTGCTCCGTTGTACCTGCAATAAGAGTTCAATAGTTTTTTGGGAATTATCTTGATCGAGATTCCCCGTGGGTTCATCAGCTAACAGTAGACTGGGTGACCTAGTTAAGGTTCGAGCAATGGCTACCCGTTGTTTTTCACCCCCAGATAAGGTGCTAATACGAGCGGTTGCTCGATGTTCTAGCCCCACTGCCGATAAACAAAAGAGTGTTTTTTCTTTTCGTATGTCCCTTCCGAGATTACTGTAGGTAAAACCCAACTCGATATTTTGTATTACATTCAGGTAAGGAATTAAACCGAAATCTTGAAAAATAAAACCAATATGATCAGCCCGTAATTGATCAATTTGTGCTGGTTTTAGTTTGCTGCAATCCTTCCCTTGTATCTTTAACGTGCCTTCGTAGTTAGGGTCTAATAACCCTAGGATATTTAGGAGAGTTGATTTTCCCGCCCCAGAAGGACCGGTAATTACTACAGATTCCCCTTTTTTTATTTTTAGATTCACATTTTTTAAGGCATAAACAGTAGAATTTCCTGTACCGAAGGTACGGTTTAAGTTATGCATTTCTAGGATAGGGGGCTCATTAGTCGGAGGGGCTATATCAAAGGTATTAACCTGAGTGTTAGAGTCCACTTATTTATCTCCCAGCAAGACAATTTCTCCAGTTTTTACTGCCCCTTTAATGGCTACGGCTCCATCGCCACTTTCGATAATTTCAACATAAGTTTTCTGGGTAGAGTCTCCGGTCTTCTTTTGCACATAAGTCCCTTTGTTATCCTCTCGGATTGCTGCCTCGGGCACAGTGAACGGATAAGTAGTGTTAGAACCGATGGTTACGCTCCATTGGCAAGTAGTTAGGGCGTTATTTGGGGGATTATTTAAGGGGATCCGCAAAGTGTATGTTGGTTCTGAGCTTTGTTCTTCATCACTATCATTGGAGTCGGGAGAGTTGGGGATTGCGGGTAATGTGGTCTCGTTATTCCATTGACCAGACTCCAGCTTTATTGGTAAGCCTTCACGCAGCTTCAGTATCTGTTTTGCGTCTAATTTCAGGATTGCTAAGGGGGCGCCTACCCCGATTTTCACACTAGATTTCTCACCCAGATAGCTACCCAAATCAGGCAGCGCGGTAATAGTGGAATTGGCAGGTATATAGGCGACTTCACTGCGGGGGATAACTAATGAATCATCTGAGCCAGTTTCGTTGTCAGTGCTTTTGGCATCTGATTCCGGCTGGGATTTATTATCAGAGGTATCCTGACTGCTATTTCGCTTATTCGGGTTCTGAGCCGGAGCATAACCGTTGTTTCGATAGAGCCTCGCGACGAGCTGGGCAGTGTATTTACCTAGATGTCCATCTGCTGCAACCGAATAGCCACAGCTCTTCAAAGCTTTTTGCAGCTGGGTGACATCCTTGCCGCTGTCGCCGATATGGAGGTCGCGGTAGGCTGGTATTAATCCGTTTAACGCTAAAAGGGGACGCCCTGATATTTCTAGCAAAGCATGACAGTAGGGAACAGGTTTTCCAGCGCTGACTGGCAATGCCGAGATCACCCCTACTTCGTCCTCGCTGCTAACTGAAAGCGGAATTTCTCTTTCGCTAGAGGACGAAATGTTAGCTGTTCCTGTTAGCGTGCGAGATAGTTTTCCAGCTTCTACTTTCGCGGTAGCGACCGGGTGAGCACTAGAGATAGGACGCGCCTTGGAGGGGGATAAGAAACTCAGCGTCAGAAGTAAAACAAAACCCAGACATATAGCTGCTCCAGTAGCAGTAAAAATGACTGTTTTCCATGCAACTCGGCGTTTACTGCGGCTCAAGAATTTCAAGTTATAGCATCCTAAGTCGTGGGGAGAAAATATTAATTTTCTCCGGAAATATTTTTACTCTTTTTTAGGCTATCTTGGCGTAGTTCTTGCCACTCCGCGATTAGCCCTGGTTTCTTCGCTAATATCTTATGCACCGCCAGTGCCTCCGCTTTGGAAACTTTTTCAAGATACCTGGTGCTTAACATACAGCGAGAAGCGGCCTGAGTTGCCTTTATTTCTTCTATACCGGGATTTGGTGCTGGCCAGGACATGTCGGGAGCCTCATCCCCCTTCGGGCTAGACAGGGAAGAGGGAGATAAAAACTGAGTGTAACCCTCGTTTTTCATGCATTTATTCCAAGCTGCTGCAGCTTTGTCTTTCGTTGTGGAGATTGCGTCTGTGGCTTGTAATGAAATGTTGGTTGCTTCCTGCTCTAGTTCGACCATGCGTTTATATTTTGGAAGTACCGCCTTCATTGCTTCGTTTACACATCCTGAAGGGTTTTTACTGTTTTCGTCTCCGTAGAGCGCCCGATCTTTAGGAGACGAAATTTTATCGTCTGCAGCTTTAGCATTCTGGTCATACCATCCTGGAACTGCGACGCCGTATTTTACCGCATCTTCTTCCGAGACATATTCATAAACATTTTCAATTGCCTTTTCGTTCATTGAAATCAAATCCAATGATGGGGAATTGGCGTCTGTGGGCGTATAGGAAAATCCTTGCTTCTGCATACAAGATGTAACTGCCGCATAATATGCGTTACGCAACTGGTTAGTTTCTGCCTGTGGGGGATAGAGAATAGCGTTGGTCTCGCTTAGATAAATGTGGCTATTTACAGCAGATTTACTAGGAGTCCACTCGGCGCTATCATCAACCGGTTGTGAAGCGCACGCCGTCATAAAGCTAACCAGTGAAATCCCGCAGAATATCTGTAAGAGTTTCAGAGCCTTGTTGGTTCTCATACGGATCCTCAATATATCTGGAATGGAAAGTAGAAAATGCCTGCCCAGCTGGAGCGGAATAGGAATCTCCTAACTTGGTTAACGATGAATCAATACGCTAACTAGATAACTATAAAACCAGACTATTTTGTTTTTCAATGGTTTTGAGGGCGAATTTTGGGCTAACTTTTCTTAAGCACCCTCAGAGGAATACACTTAAGTTCTGACCGTAAAACTCAAGTAGACCCGCGCCCTTTGGGCAGAGTCTCCTAGCTGATAGGGACGAAATGTCTAATAACGATCAGAATCCCCAACCAATCTCTCCCCAACAAGCCCCGAAGAAACCGCTCGTGGGTTTGTGGAAACTTCACGGTGATGGCCGCTCGATCGGCCCGGGTGAAGTGGTAATGCCTCGCGAGCGGCTCTCTTGGCCGCGCACCATCGGTATCGGAACCCAACACGTAGTCGCCATGTTCGGAGCGACTTTCCTGGTGCCGCTACTAACCGGCTTTCCTCCCAACACCACCCTGTTCTTCACCGCCATTGGCACCTTACTATTCGCGCTGGTAACCGCGGGTAAACTCCCTTCTTACCTGGGGTCGTCCTTTGCTCTGATCGCCCCGATTACCGCGGTATCTGCCCAGTACGGACAGTCGGCGGCGCTCGGCGGAGTGATCAGCGTCGGGGTTACTTTGGCTCTGATCGGGGTAATCGTTCATTTTGCGGGTACCGTCTGGATTGACCGCATCATGCCGCCCACCGTAACCGGATGTATTGTGGCTCTGATCGGCTTTAACCTGGCTCCGGCGGCCTGGAATTGGTTTAAAGAGGGCGCGGTTACGGCAGTCATTACCGTCACCTCGATCGTGCTCATCACCGTCCTGTTCAAAGGCATCATTGGCCGCCTGTCCATCCTGATTGGCGTGGGCGTGGGCTACGTAGCAGCGGTAATCCAACATGAAGTTGACTTCAAAGCCATCGGCGAGGCCGCCTGGATTGGCCTGCCCGAATTCCATAGTCCTTCTTTCGAGCCCTCTACCTTGGGGCTATTTATCCCGGTAGTGCTGGTGTTGATTGCTGAAAACGTAGGTCACGTGAAATCGGTATCCGCCATGACTGGGGAAAATCTTGACCACTTGACCGGGCGCGCCCTCTTTGCTGACGGGGTTTCTACCGTATTTGCCGGTTGCGGCGGTGGTAGCGCTACCACCACCTATGCGGAAAATATTGGGGTAATGGCCGCTACCCGCGTCTACTCTACTGCCGCCTATATTGTGGCTGCTTTCGTGGCTTTGGCACTATCCATGTTCCCCAAGTTTGGGGCAGCCATCGCAACGATTCCCCCCGGGGTGCTCGGAGGCGCGGCTACCGTTCTCTACGGCATGATCGGGATGCTGGGCGTGCGTATCTGGGTGCAAAACAAGGTTGATTTCGCGGATCCGGTAAATCTCAATACCGCCGCGGTCGCCATGATTATTGCTATCGCTGACTACACTTGGCAGATTGGCTCCCTCACCTTCAACGGTATTGCCTTGGGTTCGGCCGCCGCGATCGTGGTCTACCACGTGATGCGGGGTATTTCGAAGGCGCGCGGTACCTTCCTCGAGCAGGCCTCTCCCGCTTCTGTCCCGGCAGGTACAGATCTAGAGTCCCGCTCCTATGAAAAGCGAGTCGCGTCCTCATAAATCCGAAAGCCGATCAGGATTTCCGGAACCAGCAGGCCTAGATCCTAGGCGATCTGCACTAGTTTGCAGCCTTCCATCTCGTCAAGATCGTTATGCGCCTCTTCCTTAAACTCTTCGGGGCTAACCATGTCGGTGTAGCGAGATCCAATAGTTACGGTCACATCCGAGGTAGGGCGAGGATCTAGGATAACTTCCGCATCCTCAAAGGCGCGTGCCAAAGTGTAGGCAACGTTCACCCCGGTGGGGCCGGTAACGATCCGAATATTGCCTTCATAGGAACCGGAACTAATATTCCCAGTGTCTTTGACCGGAACTCCGCGTTCTTTAAGCCCCTTGGCAACTTTCCCGGCCAGGCCGGAAACATCGGTGCCATTGACCACATGGATCTCCATTTTGTCTAAAGGAACCGCTTTTTCCGAGGTCGGGCAGGGAACGTCTCCCGCCTGGGCGTATTGGGGAGCCTGCTTAAAGTCGTTGAAGAAGGGGAAGGGTAAAATCCCGAACCCAATCAAGATGGATAGCACCAGCAGTCCGGCCATCACCGAACCGATAACGGTGAAAACCATAGTTTCGCGTTGTTGACGGCGCCGCACGTAGCGCTGATAGGGGGTAAGGTCTGCCAGCGGGTCTACTTTTTCAGGATTTGCTGCCAGATCCGGTTGTTGCGGGTTCCCACCGCTGTTGGGGCTCACCTGGGTTTTACTCATGGTTGTTACTTTACCTCCCTTAGCCTTAGGGCATCGTCGGCGGGTACGTTTTAGACGCTAAAACTAGTAAAGTAAAGCCAAGCAAACCACTGAGCTAGAGGATCATATGGCGAAAAAACTGTCACTTTCCCGTCCGGCGGGGACAGTCGCGATTATTGCTAGTGTGATCCTCACCTTGATCTCGGTGGCGTTGGCGGCCGGTTTCATAGTTTTGCTAGGTTACGCCTTGTCGCACGCATTTTCCGGGAAGAGTCTTTTGGGTATATTGGGCGGGCTAATCTTTGTGGCTGTGATGCTGGGGGGATGTGAAGCCACCCGGATTAGTATCGAGCAACATTCTATTTATAAAGAACAGCAAGCTTTGCAGTCTCGGCTGCTGCTAGATTTTTTCCGGCAAGGATCGGGGGTATTAGCTTCCCGGAGCGCCGGATCCCTAATCGATATGATGACCTCCGGTACGGAGAAAATTCAGCGCTACCGCCAGGCTTTCCTAGGCTCCATGATCGGGGCGATGGTGAGTCCGTTACTGGTGCTTTCGATAATGGCCTTGTTTGTCGACCCTTGGTGTGCCTTGGTGTTACTGGGGTTTGTGCCGCTAGTGCCGGCAATTGTTTTTGGTTTTTCGAAACTGACCCGGAAAGTTTCGAGCAGCTCGCGGCGGCGGCGTAATCAGCTCGCGGCCTCCTACCTGGATGCGCTTTCAGGTTTAGAAACCTTGACGCTGCTGGGAGCCGCTGACTCAAAAGGTCAGCAACTAGCCCAGATAGGGGAAGAAAACCGGCTTTCCACTATGCGACTGCTGGCTGCCAACCAACTAATCTTGCTGGTCATTGACCTGGGATTCAATCTTTTGCTCCTTACCACCGGGTTTGCGCTCACCCTGTGGAAGGTAATTAATGGTGCGTGGGGCAGCGATATTACGGTGATCGCTCCGGTGGTTTCCATGGTGGGGTTAACGTTGCTGCTCCTAGAGCCGATGAACAAAATCGGATCCTTCTTCTACGTGGGAATGGCGGGAATGGCGAATCAACGTCTAGTACGCGCCTTTTTAAGTGGCAAAGCCCCCACCCAGGGTCAAGGCGGGGACGACAGCTCCGATAAAACACCGGTAACGCCGCACCAGTCTGATTCTTTCCTCTCGCTACAGGATCTGACATTTGCTTATTCCGAGGGCGATCCCGTCCTCCAAAACCTGGATCTAGAAATAAAACCAGGAGAATGGGTGGCAATTTGCGGCCCTTCCGGAGCCGGAAAATCCACCCTGATTGAAGTGCTTAAAGGTAACCTTTTACCCAGCCAAGGTACCTATTATCTACAGGGACGCGCCCTCGACGCTAACAGTAGCGCCTGGTTTGCTGACCAATCGGCGCTAGTGCAACAGCACACCTGGATTTTCACGGGTACGATCCGCTCCAACCTGATGATGGTAACTCCCCGCGCCAGCGAAGAGCGCCTATGGGAGTGCTTGGAAAAAGTGGGACTGGCCGCAGAAGTTCGCGCTTTCGCGCAAGGACTAGATACCCCGGTAGGCGAAGACGGCTATGCCCTATCGGGAGGGCAAGCCCAGCGCTTATCTTTAGCCCGGGCACTATTGTCCCAGCGAGAGTTACTACTGCTGGATGAGCCAACTTCACAGATAGATTTAGAGTCCGAGGCGGCGATTACCCAGGCACTCGCGGAAGTCGCGAAAGAAAAAACTATCGTGCTGCTCACCCATCGTGCCAGCGCCCTGGAGTTTGCTGACCGCGTGCTGTACCTCCAAGATGGCGCTTTAAAGGAGGTTATGCGGTGAAGAAGCTACCAGAGCTGATAAAGTACCTGCGCCCGGCTAAAGAGGACGGTGAAAATCCGCGTCCACCGGAAAAAACCAGGGAGGACGCTAGTGCGCCAGCAGTGGGAACCCGCCAATTGATCAACTGGCTATTGCAGCTGGCTCGCCCCGTGCTTAAACCCCTATATTTATCGGCGGTGGCACGCCTGCTAGATCAGGCTTTCGGTATCGCGCTGATTACTTTTGGGGTTTACCGTATCTGCGCGGCAGTCGTACAAATCACTGGCGGCACCGCGTTGACTTCGGCTTACCTGTGGGTGAGCGTAGGGGTGATGGCGGTTTTAGCGTTACTGAAAGCAGTCTTCCGTTACCTAGAACAGTTCGCCGGACACTATGTGGCCTTTAAAGCGCTAGAGATTTTGCGGCAAGAAATGTTTAAGCGCCTGGTGCCGCAATCTCCGGCTTGTATGGTGGGGGCTAAAAGCGGGGATTTGCTGACGCGGATCACCGCCGATATTGATCGTATCGAAGTGTTTTTTGCGCACACCTTGGTTCCTGCATTTAGCGCTCTGGTTATCCCCCTCGCGGTCTCGATTCTGGCCGGATTTTTGGTTTCTCCCCTTAGCGGCGTTTTATTATTCCTGGTTTACCTGGTGACTTTGTTGTGCTTAATGCTGCTAGGGGGCGGGGAAGGCAACCGGGCTGCGGATGCAGTGGGGAAAGCTCAGGGGCAAGTTGCCCAATCGGTGACCGACTCGGTAAACGGGATTAGCGAGGTAACCGGCTACGGTTTGCAGCGGGCGCGCACTACCCAACTTGAGCGCTATATGTCGATTGTGGGAGCCTGCGCGCGCCCTTTGACTTCGCTGCAGGCTTTGCGCCGGGCGCTGAGCCAAAGCGGAATGTACCTAGCGGCGCTGGCGGTCATCTGGGTGGGAATGCCTTCGCCAGCCGATTTGACCGCGATTCCGGCCGCTCTGGCCGCCACCTTTGCGGTAATGCGTTCTTGGGAAGTATGTCGCGGGGTGGAAGATTTTTCTACCCACCTGGATAACACCTTCGCTGCCGCCCGCCGGGTTTGGCAGGTCGCGAACTCGGCTCCGCAGGTAGCTAGCGGCGGAAAGAATCCGCCCGCGCAGCCTTGCCCGATTATTTTCGAGGACGTGTCTTTTACCTATCCCCAAAGCGGGCAGCGAATATCCTCTGGGGAAGCCCTGCAAGATATTTCCTTTACTATTCCCGCCGGTTCCTGGGCTGCTATCTGTGGCGCTACTGGGAGCGGAAAATCCACCCTGGCGAGGTTACTGCTGCGCTACTGGGATGTTGATAGCGGTCAGATCTTGCTGGGAGATTGCCCGTTGCCGCAGCTAGATCCGCAGGCTATTCGCCGCGCGATTCCTCTGGTTACCCAGCGGATTCACATTTTTTCTGCCTCGATTGCCGAGAATTTGCGGCTAGGTAACCCTGACGCCAGTGAGGAGCAGCTGTGGCAAGTGTTAAAAACCGTAGAACTAGACCAGGTAGTTGCATCTTTACCTGCAGGTTTAAATACTCGGGTAGGCAGATATGGTGGGGCGTTATCAGGGGGACAGCGGCAAAGGCTCTCTTTAGCGAGGGCGTTACTTAACGATTCTCCGGTCTTGGTATTAGATGAGTTCACCGCCCATTTGGAACCAGCACTAGCGGAGCGGATCCGCCACCGAGTGCGGGAGATACGTCCTGGGGCCACCATTATTGAGATCACCCACACCCTGCGACAAATAGAAGCAGCCGACCAGGTACTGGTGCTTTCTGGGGGCAAGCTGGCAGAAGCCGGAGAGCCGAAGCAGTTGCTCGCGCAAGCAGGGGAACTGGCGAAGCTATATGCCCACGAAAAGGAAGCTGCCTTTACCTTGTAGACCGGAACCCCGAAAACCGGGGACAGCGCGCTGCCAGCGCCCCCACGCGGAGCCTCAAAAATAGTATTTTTCTCCCGCTTAGCCCGATAGCAGCCCACAATGGAAAAAGCTGTGAAAATGCGCACTTCCTCGCCTGACATGTGGCATAATGAGCGCTTTCAAACTAGCATTAATACTTGCGTTTGCCGTAGCCCGATGTGGTCTGGTCTGTTGATTCGCCCTAAAAATGCGCAAGGCGATCGGAAGAACAACCAGCGCCTGGAAGGGGCCGGAAACCAGAAAATCGCGCGAAGTTACGTCGTCCGAAAGGAATCCTTTTGGCTGCTGAAACCGCATCCGCCAATAAGCCCTCTCGCCTGTCGTTTGCAAAACTGCAGGAAGTTATGGCCCCTCCGAATCTGCTCGACATTCAAAGGAAATCTTTTGAATGGCTCTTAGGCACCCCCCAGTGGCGCGAGAGTGCAGAAGAAAAAGCACAAGCGACCCATCGCACCGATCCGGTACTGTCTGGGTTAGAGGAAGTTTTTGAAGAAATTTCCCCGATCCAAGACTTCGCTGGCTCCATGTCGCTGTCGTTTTCCGACCCCAAGTTTGAGCCCCCCAAGTATTCCATCGAAGAATGCAAAGCCAAGGATTACACCTATGCGGCTCCCATCTTCGTGACCGCGGAATACATGAATGAAAACACTGGCGAGATCAAATCGCAGACCGTGTTTATGGGGGATTTCCCGCTGATGACCCCGCGGGCAACCTTCATTATTAACGGTACCGAGCGGGTAGTGGTCTCCCAGCTGGTGCGCTCGCCCGGCGTCTATTTCGAAAAAGTAGCCGATAAGACTTCCGACAAGGACATCTACGGCTGCAAGTTCATTCCTTCCCGGGGAGCTTGGCTAGAGCTCGAGATCGACAAACGGGAAAACGTGGGCATCCGTATTGACCGGCGCCGCAAACAGTCCGGCACCATTTTCCTGCGTGCCCTGGGTATGACGGCGGAAGAAATCCGCGAAGAGTTCAAAGACTATCCGATCATGCTTTCCACCTTGGAAAAGGATTCGGATAACATTCAGTCCACCGATGATGCCCGGGCAGATATTTACCGCAAGATCCGCCCCGGCGAGCCGGCTAGCGCAGAAGCCGGTCGTAACCTGATTGAAGGCTTCTACTTCAACCCCAAGCGCTATGACCTGGCCAAAGTTGGTCGCTACAAGGTCAACCGGAAACTGGGTCTTACCAGTGATATCCACGCCTCCACTTTGACGCTGGACGATATTATCGCTGGTTTCAAATACCTATTGGCGCTGCAAAAAGGCGACCAGACGGTGTCGGCCACCAACGAGGACGGCGAAATCATTGATGTGCGGGTAGAAACCGACGATATCGACCATTTCGGTAACCGCCGGATTCGCGCAGTTGGCGAACTAATCCAAGCCCAGATTCGTACCGGGCTTTCCCGGATGGAACGCGTGGTACGCGAACGCATGACCACTCAGGACGCGGAGGCAATCACCCCGCAGTCGCTGATTAACATCCGTCCGGTAGTGGCCGCAATCAAAGAATTCTTTGGTACTTCGCAGCTGTCCCAGTTCATGGATCAAAACAACCCGCTTTCGGGGCTAACCCACAAGCGGCGTCTGTCCGCGCTAGGTCCGGGCGGTCTGTCTCGTGACCGCGCAGGCATGGAAGTTCGTGACGTGCACCCGTCCCACTATGGCCGGATGTGTCCGATCGAATCTCCGGAAGGCCCGAACATTGGTTTGATCGGCTCGCTGGCAACCTATGCGCGCCTAAACTCCTTCGGGTTTATTGAAACCCCCTATCGAGTAGTGAAAGACGGGAAAGTAACCGACGAGGTTCACTACCTCAGCGCGGATGAAGAGGCCGGATACAATATCGCCCAGGCTTCGGCTCCGCTAAATGATGACGGTTCTTTCGCCGAAGAGCTGGTACTGTGCCGGATTGCCGGGGAAGACCCCCAGGAAATGCACCGCGACGAAGTAGACTTCATGGACGTTTCGGCGCGGCAAATGACTTCAGTCGCTGCCGCCCTGATTCCGTTCCTAGAACACGATGACGCTAACCGCGCCCTCATGGGTGCCAACATGCAGCGCCAAGCGGTTCCCTTGCTGACCACCGAAGCTCCGCTAGTGGGTACCGGTATGGAACGGCGTACCGCTATGGATGCGGGCGAAGCCATCGTTAGCGACCATGCCGGGGTAGTCGTAGAAGCCGATGCGGCGCATGTACAGCTCATGTGCGATGACGGCTCCTACTTCACCTATAACCTAGACAAGTTCCACCGCTCCAACCCCGGTAACTGCTACAACCAGCATGTACGGGTGGCTGCCGGTGACCGGGTAGAGGTCGGGGATCTAATCGCTGACGGCCCGGCAACCGATCATGGCGAACTGGCCTTGGGTAAGAACCTGCTGGTTGCCTACATGTCTTGGGAAGGCCTCAACTACGAGGACGCGATTATTCTGTCCCGCCGGGTAGTCCAAGACGACGTGCTCACTTCGATCCATATCGAAGAACACGAAATCGATGCCCGCGAAACCAAACTGGGTCTAGAAGAAATCACTCGCGATATTCCTAATATTTCCGAGGACGCCCTATCTGACCTTGACGAACGCGGTATTATCCGTATCGGTGCCGAGGTACAGGCTGGCGATATTTTGGTCGGGAAAGTAACTCCGAAGGGTGAAACTGAGCTGACCAGTGAAGAGCGCCTGCTGCGCGCCATCTTCGGTGAGAAAGCCCGCGAGGTGCGGGACACTTCACTGCGCGTGCCGCACGGCGAAACCGGGATTGTAATCGGGGTTCGCGAGTTTAACGATGAAGACGACGAACTACCTCCCGGGGTAAAACACATGGTGCGCGTATATGTCGCGCAGCGCCGCAAGATCACCATTGGCGATAAAATGGCTGGTCGTCACGGTAATAAAGGTGTGGTTTCCAAGATTCTGCCGATCGAAGATATGCCTTTCCTAGAGGACGGCACCCCGGTTGACATTATTTTGAACCCCATGGGTGTGCCTGGTCGTATGAACATCGGTCAGGTTCTGGAGTTCCACTTGGGCTGGATTGCTCACCAGGGTTGGGATACTTCCCTGCTGGCAGAAGAAGGCGCCAAGTGGATTGAGAAACTCCCCAAGGAAGGGCTATCGGCTC
This sequence comes from Varibaculum sp. GTC20041, assembly GCF_055387755.1. Taxonomy (NCBI): domain Bacteria; kingdom Bacillati; phylum Actinomycetota; class Actinomycetes; order Actinomycetales; family Actinomycetaceae; genus Varibaculum; species Varibaculum sp. GTC20041. Next base: position 2,033,470 of record NZ_AP041144.1, on the reverse strand, counting down.
CCGCCGGTCAAAAGGTGGCCACCCCGGTATTCGACGGTGTGGAAGAGGACGTGCTCACCGGTCTGCTCAGTTGCACCCGCCCGAACGCGGATGGGGATCGCCTCATCAATGCGGACGGTAAAGCGCAACTATTTGATGGGCGCAGCGGTGAACCGTTCCCCTACCCGATTTCGGTGGGCTACAAGTACATGCTGAAGTTGCACCACCTGGTAGATGACAAGATTCACGCTCGTTCCACCGGTCCTTACTCGATGATTACGCAGCAGCCTTTGGGCGGTAAAGCCCAGTTCGGCGGGCAGCGTTTCGGCGAGATGGAAGTGTGGGCGATGGAAGCCTATGGTGCGGCCTATTCGCTACAGGAACTGCTCACCGTGAAATCGGATGATATTACCGGTCGCGTGAAGGTCTATGAGGCGATTGTTAAAGGCGAGGATATTCCCCAGCCGGGCATTCCGGAATCTTTCCGCGTCCTCATCCAAGAAATGCGCTCCCTCTGCCTGAATGTGGAGGCCTTAGACGCCGAAGACAATGTGGTGTCCCTGGCTGAAGACGATGACGGTGCTGAGCGCGCCAGCGAAGAGTTGGGGATCAATATTGGCTCGCGGCCAAACCCCAATGTTTCTTTGGAAGAAATCTAGGCAGCAGGGAAGAGAAGGTAAGAGTCGATTATGGATGCAAATAAATTCGATCAACTACATATCGGCATGGCGACCGCCGAGGGCGTGGCTGAATGGTCATTCGGGGAAGTCAAGAAGCCGGAAACTATTAACTACCGCACCCTGAAGCCGGAAAAGGATGGCCTGTTCTGTGAACGCATTTTCGGTCCTACCCGGGATTGGGAATGTGCTTGCGGTAAATACAAGCGGGTGCGCTATAAGGGCATCGTTTGTGAACGCTGTGGGGTAGAGGTTACTCGCTCGAAGGTGCGCCGCGAACGCATGGGTCATATTGAGTTGGCTGCCCCGGTTACCCATATTTGGTATTTCAAGGGCGTGCCCTCCCGTTTGGGTTACCTGCTGGATCTCGCGCCGAAAGACCTGGAGAAGGTCATTTATTTCGCGGCCTATATGATTACTGAGGTCGACGAGGACGCGCGTCACCAGGATCTACCGAATCTAGAAAACGAGCTCAGCCTGGAAAAACAGCGTTTGTCTGAACGCTTCGAGGCGCAAATCATGGCTCGCCAGGAAAAACTGGAAAAAGATTTGGCGGCCTTAGAAGCCAAGGATGCTAAGAACGCTGAAAAGGAAAAGATCCGCAAAGCCGCCGATAAAGAGGTCACTCAAATGCGGCGCAAGCTCGATCGCGAGCTGACTCGCCGGGACGAGGTATTCACCCGCTTCAAAGAACTGCAGGTAGGTGACCTAGAGGGCGACGAGCGGCTTTACCGCGACTTGGAGATGCGCTATGGCATTTACTTTAAGGGCGATAAGGGCGCGCAAGCAGTCCAAAAGCGCTTGCAGGACTTTGACTTAGAGGCTGAGGCTGAAAAGCTGAAAGAGGAAGTGGAGACCGGAACCGGTCAGCGCAAGACTCGCGCCCTGAAACGACTGAAAGTGGTTTCTGCTTTCTTGCAGACCGGGAATAAACCGGATTCGATGGTGCTAGATCGCATCCCGGTGATTCCTCCGGATCTGCGTCCGATGGTGCAGCTAGACGGAGGGCGCTTTGCGACCTCGGATCTGAACGATCTGTACCGCCGGGTGATTAATCGTAATAACCGTTTAAAGCGGCTGCTGGATTTGGGTGCTCCCCAGATCATCGTGAATAACGAAAAGCGGATGCTGCAGGAATCGGTGGATGCCCTGTTCGATAATGGTCGGCGCGGACGTCCGGTGACTGGCCCGGGTAATCGCGCGCTGAAGTCCCTGTCCGATATGCTCAAGGGCAAGCAGGGTCGTTTCCGTCAGAACCTACTGGGTAAGCGGGTTGACTATTCTGGTCGTTCGGTGATCGTGGTCGGTCCGCAGCTCAGGCTGCACCAGTGCGGTTTGCCTAAGCAGATGGCTTTGGAGCTGTTCAAGCCGTTCGTAATGAAACGGCTGGTGGAGCGGCAGGAAGCTCAGAACGTTAAGGCCGCGAAGCGGATGGTGGAGCGCCAGCGTCCGCAGGTGTGGGACGTACTCGATGAGGTAATCACCGAGCATCCGGTGTTGCTGAACCGTGCACCTACTTTGCACCGTCTCGGTATTCAGGCTTTCGAGCCGATCCTGATTGAGGGTAAAGCTATCCAGTTGCACCCGCTAGCTTGTGGCGCGTTCAACGCGGACTTCGATGGTGACCAGATGGCTGTTCACCTGCCGCTGGGCGCAGAAGCGCAAGCGGAGGCACGGATTTTGATGCTGTCTTCGAATAACATTTTGAAGCCGGCTGATGGACGCCCGGTAACTATGCCTTCCCAGGACATGGTGATTGGTATTTACCACTTGACTTCGGATCCCGATCCGTCGCTACCGGTTCCGACCGATGAGGACGGAAACCCGGTTACCCCCAAGTTCTCTTCACTGGGTGAAGCCATTATGGCTTATGACCAGAATCGCCTGGACATTAACGCTAAGGCGTTGATCCGTTTTGAGCCGGGCACAGTCCCGCCCAAGGATTGGCAGGCTCCGGAAGGCTTCGAAGAGGGCGATCCGGTAGAGTTTGAAACCTCCATTGGGCGTTGCTTCTTTAACGAGGCGCTGCCGGTTTCTTACCCGTTCGTAAACGAGCAGGTTGATAAGAAAGGACTGTCCCGGATTGTCAACACTTTGGCGGAACGTTACGACAAAGGTAATGTGGCGGCGTCTTTGGATGCATTGAAAGAGACCGGTTTCCACTGGGCAACCTGGTCGGGTACTACTATCGGTTTCGCTGACGTGGTAGAACCACCAGTTAAGGCGAAGATTCTAGCCGAGTATGACGAAAAGGCCACCCAGGTTCAAGAGGACGCCGATCTCGGTTTGATTACCGCCCAGGATCGCTACAACGAACTGGTGGATTTGTGGACCGAATGTACGGCTAAAGTTGCCGAGGCAATGCGGGAGAACTTCCCGGCTCGTAACCAGGTGAACCGGATGGTTTCTTCTGGTGCTCGTGGTAACTGGGATCAGATCCGGCAGATTTCCGGTATGCGTGGCCTGGTGGCTGACCCGAAGCAGAAGCTGATTGAGCAGCCGATTAAATCGAACTATCGCTCCGGTCTGTCGGTGCTCGAATACTTCATTGCTACTCACGGTGCTCGTAAAGGTTTGGCTGATACCGCGTTGCGTACGGCAGACTCGGGTTATTTGACCCGTCGTCTGGTGGACGTTTCTCAGGACGTTATTGTGCGCGAACAGGACTGTGGTACTCGCCGCGGCCTGGTACTGCCCATTGGTAAGGCCGGTGAAAACGGCCAGGTTTACAAGCTGGATATCGTAGAGACCACCGCCTATGGTCGTACCTTGTCTAAGGACGTTACCGATAAGGACGGCAACTTGGTGTTTGCGAAGGGTACCGATGTGGGTGACGCCGAGATTGACGTTTTGATCGAGGCGGGAGTCACCGAGATTCCGGTGCGTTCCGTTTTGACCTGTGAGTCCGAAGCCGGCACTTGTGCGTCTTGTTACGGACGTTCACTGGCTACCGGTAAACGGGTTGATATTGGCGAGGCCGTGGGGATTATTGCTGCCCAGTCGATTGGGGAGCCCGGTACCCAGCTGACGATGCGTACCTTCCACACCGGTGGTGCCGCGGGCGCTGCTGATATTACTCAGGGTTTGCCGCGTGTACAGGAGCTATTCGAGGCTCGTACCCCCAAGGGTGAAGCTTTGATTACCGAGGCCGCCGGGCGCGTCAAGGTGGTTGATGAACCGGGTGAACCGCGCCATTTGGTAGTGGTGCGTGATGATGGTCAAGATGATCTGATTATTGACGCTCCGCGCCGGATGAAGCTGATTATTTCTGATGGTGACCATGTAGAGGTAGGCGAGCAGCTGACTGAGGGTCGTCTAGATCCGAAGAAGGTACTGCGGATTTTGGGCGTTAACTCCACCCAAAAACAGCTGGTCAACGAGGTGCAAGAGGTTTACCGTTCGCAGGGCGTAGATATTCACTCCAAGCATATTGAAGTGATTGTGCGCCAGATGTTGCGGCGGGTAACCGTGCTGAAGTCGGGCGACACTGACCTGTTGCCGGGTACTTTGGTGGATTCGATTCGGTTCCGCTCGATTAACCGCAAGGTAGTTTCCGAGGGCGGAGAGCCAGCTGCGGCTCGTCCGGAACTGATGGGGATTACCAAGGCATCGCTGGCTACCGATTCTTGGTTGTCGGCAGCTTCCTTCCAGGAGACTACGAAGGTGCTAACTGATGCCGCGATGGCGGCGAAGAAGGATCCGCTGGTAGGCCTGAAGGAGAACGTGATTATCGGTAAGCTGATTCCGGCTGGTACCGGTCTGTCGATGTTCCGTGATGCTAGTGTGGAGCCTACTGAGGAAGCGATGGCCAAGATGGGTTGGTCTGCTGATGACTTTAAGATTCCCGATATTGATGACGACTTTTTGGCGGGCATTAATTTCGAAGATTCTTTTGGTCTGAATCTCTAATCTAAATAGTTGAGTTCCTTCCGGGGGCTTGCCTAGCGTATTGAGCTAGGCAAGCCCCCGTGGCTTTTAGCTGGGGGTTTAGAGTATAGAACTAGACCAACAGTCAGTTATGACCAAGTTCGCAATAAAAATGAGATTATCACCTTGCTTTAATCTTACCGATTGGTAAGATTTCAGTATGAGTATGAGTCGAAAAAAGAACATTTTGGTAGCCACCTTAACGATGGTGGGTCTGGCACTAGGGGGACTATTTGCAGTCTCAGGCAGCCAGAACGTGCAGGCGGCGGACCGCACTCCTACGGTACGCGAATGCCGGGTAATGCATAATCAGGTAGCTAAAGGGCAACCCATCACCAATATAGATACCTTCTTGATTGGGGCTACCAGCGCTGATTCTTATACTTTGTCACTGTATCTGGGGGACACAAAGTTCCGGCCGGCGATTGACGCCGCCACCAAGATGTGGACCGAACGTAGCGGTGGGAAAATCAAGTTTAAATACGTGGACTCGATGGCTAACCGCCCGGTGCGGGTAATTGATTCGCCCTATTCCGAGGGCAAAGCGATCGGTACTGCCTATGCCGCGCAGCGGCTGCTGTATCTGCGTCTTGACCGTAGCGGTTGGCTGACTCAGGTTTCTACAGTTGCCCACGAAATCGGGCATCTTTTGGGTCTCGACCACACCTGTAAAGGCGATTTAATGGCCGCCGGCATGGCGGGAGTTAAAGACTTCAAAAACCCGATTAGTGATGCTGACGTTTCCTTGGCATTGCAGGGTTTGGAAAAGCATCTCGGATACCCGGCGGGATCGGAACCGGCTGAACCGACACCGGATCCCACTACGGAGGCACCTCAGCCCAGCGAGGATCCGACAACCGAGGCACCCGAGCCGACTGCGGATCCAGATCCTAGTGAAACTGCTGAACCCAGCGAAGAGCCCACCAGCGAACCTACGAGCGAACCGACTCAGCCGGAGGTTCCCAGTGAAACTGCGCAGCCAACCCCGGATCCAACTACTGAGGAACCCCAGCCAACCCCGGATCCGACTACTCCGGCTCCCGAGCCCACCACGGATCCGCAGCCGAGCGTAGAACCTACTACCCCGGAACCTACCTTTACGGAGGCTCCGCTTCCGGATGAGCCGCCTACTGCGGTACCAGAGCCGACGACCCAGCCGGATGAGCAAGGCGATGACTCCGATAGCTTTGTAGTGAAAGTGCGGGTATTTTTCGTGCGAGTATTCTCTTGGTTCGGCGGATTCTTCCGCTCCATCTTCTCCTAGAGTTCTATATATAAGTTGAGCCCGCCGTAAACCCGGCGGGCTCAACTTTTGTCATTAGCTAGCGTCTAAACTTCCTATCGCTAGTTTGTGCTCCCAGTTCGGCTTCAATCTCATGGGTGCCATCTTGGCGTAGCACCGTGAGTTTAACTTTGTCTCCGGGGTTGTACCAGCGTACATAGCCAGTTAGCGCCACTCCGGATCCCACCTGGAAGTCATCGATCTTGGTAATCAAATCGCCTTCCTTTAAGCCGGCGCGATCAGCGCCCGAGCCGCGAACTACCGTGGAAACCCGCGCTCCCATCCGGGACTCGCCCCCGATCTTGGCAACCGCGGTGTCGATCGTGACTCCCAACATCGCGTGAGTAACTTTTCCGGAAGTAATGATCTGGTCGGCAACGTTACGAACTAGATTCACCGGAATCGCGAAACCAATCCCAATCGAGCCCGCCTGACCGCCACTGGAGGATCCTAGGGAGGCGATCGAGGAAGTAATCCCAATAACCTTCCCGGAGGCATCGAAAAGGGGGCCGCCAGAGTTACCGGGGTTGATCGCGGCATCGACTTGGATAGCGTTAGTAACTACCTGCTGGCCAGCACCGGAACGGTCATTCAGGCCGGGAATCTGTATCCCCGAACCTTCTGATTCTGATGATTGGGTGACTACTACTGGACGGTCGAGGGCAGAAATAATTCCGGTAGTAACGGTGTTTTCTAGTCCTAGCGGTGAACCAATGGCCGCTACTGGCTGAGCTACCCGCAAACCGGTGGAACTACCGAGCGCTGCCATCTGTAAATCCTTGGGAGGACTCACGAACTCTAGTACCGCCAAATCGGTAGAAGCATCGGAACCTAAAACTTTCGCGTCATAGATTTTCCCGTTAAATAGCTCGATCTGGACTTTTGCGTTGCCCGAAATCGCGGAGGCTACTACGTGGTAGTTGGTAATCACGTGTCCGGCCTCATCAAAAATCACCCCGGATCCGGTCTCTCCAGAATTACCGGAAGCTACCTGGATCGCTACCACTGAGGGCTGGACTGCTTTAGCTACTGCCTCCCAGTTGGTGTTCTTGGCGCTGGCTTGGGTGACCGGAGCCTCGGTCGCCACTTTCACCGGAGATTTACCCAGAGAGGTAGTACGTGAACCCCAATCGGAAGGCAGCAGCCATACACACAGGGCAGCGGCTACCGCAATCGCGATAGTTGCCAGCCAGCCTGGGCCACGTTTGGTTTTTTCTTTGCGTTTAGCCGGCATGGGGGATGGTTCCCAAGCGGGCTGTTCGGGGGGTAAAAATGATCCCTGGGGTGAGGGGGAGTAGGGGTAATCAGCGGTATCTGCCGCCGGTTGCCCGCCAAAGTCATTAGCGAAGGAACTGGTGGTTTGCGAGGGAGATGAGTCGTTAACCCCGAAGCTGTAAGGGGAGGAGCGATCCTCAGAAGCAGTCTGCCCAGTGGGGAAAGCTGGATCTGTTTGGGGACTGATCCCCCTGTACGAGGAGGTCGCCTCGCCGCTAACAGCTGGGGTGCCAGGTTGAATATCGGTGATCCTGCCGGTCAATTCGGGACGCGCCTCCTCGGCCTCGGCGGTATTAAAGTTGCCGGTGTTCCCGGGGCTTAGCGGCGGAAAACTGTCGCCGCTAGGTTCTGGGATTTCGCCGGGCCAGCCGGCGCTTTGCCAATCGTCCATTTCCCAGTCGTCAATCGGGTTATTACCGTTTTGGGGTTGGGTCGAATCATTGCTATTAGTCATGAATCTCGATCTCCTCTTATCTATTGTGTCCCCATATTGACACCAGCAACTGTTCCCACTCTGGATGTTTTCTGGATGTTTTCTGGATGCCAATTTGGTTTTGATTGAGCTACCGTCAGCTAACTACCGGCCGCAGTCTGCGGTTTTACCGGGGGCGCCGTTTCTTACGATTCTGCTGGCTGGGGCGAGATTTTTCCGGTTTTTCCGCATCCGCGGCTATCTGGTTTTGGTCTTTTTGATTCTCGCGGGGATTCTCGAAATTATCATCTTGCAGCTGCTCGCGGTACCAGGCCGGTGCCAGGCGAGTACCTCGGGAAGGCGCAAATCCTAGCTGGCGATAGTAGGCGCGCAGCCAAGCTGGCCGCAGCCCCTCCGGATAATACAGGTTGGTTAATCCCCAAATAATCCCTACCAGGCCGATAAATGCGCTGACTAAACAGATTGTCAGTAGCAGGTAGTTGACAGGTTTCGGCGTGGCGTTTGCGGGCAGGGTCGCTCCGATCGCCAAAAAGAATAACCCCAGAGCCGGCAGGAACACTAATACCCACCGTTCATCCAGAATCAGAATGCCGGAGCGAGAAACATCTTTCTTTTGTTTTGGGATCCAAAAACGCGTCCTCGCGCTCCCGTGGCGAATCCAGGCCGAACCGGCGAGCAGTAGCACTCCCATAACTAAGGCAACAATGTGATTCATGAAACTAGCCTAACCCGTTTGCCAGCTTCGCAAAGATCGCGCCCGAAATCGTGCCCGCGTTTTTCGGTAAGCAAAAAACCATCGACTTTACCTTGGGAGGTGCCTGGTTTTACAGATATTGGCTAGCTAGCTGCACAGTGTGGGGGCCGTAAGATCCTCCGAACAGGTTAGCGTGTACCGCCAACATGTGGATTTGATGCAAACCGATACGTTCTTGCCACCCGGAAGCTAGGGGAGAGACCTGGTTGTAGCTCTGATAGATCTCCTCCAGGTAGGGCTGTCCGAATACTCCCAGCGCCGCCAAATCAGTCTCCGCATGTCCGCCCGAAGGAGCCGGGTCAATCAACACCCCCACCACTGAAGGCAGGGCTTGATCGGGGGTAGCGCCTCGCCCTGCCAGGGCAGGAAAACGCTTTAAAGCTCCCGAGGGCGCCCACATTACGTTCCCGGTCCACAGGTCACCGTGGATCCTGGCGGCCTTAGTTTTTACGAGAGCCGGTTGGGGAACATCGAAGATTCCGTCCCGCAAACGCTCGGCCAGCCGTTCTAAAACTGCCGCTCCGGCCGGATCGATCGAACCATTGGCGAGGGCGGGTGGCAGGTTGGGCATAATCCGGTGATCAGCGAAAAACTCGCCCCAGTTTTGTCCGGCGTCCTCATAAATTAATTCGAGGCGGGAGCGACCCATGTAGCCGGGGCCCGAATAGCCTAGAGGAGGCTGACCAAACCAATCCGCTCCCCCCGCATGGGTAATCGCCAGTGCCTCCCCGAATGCCCGCGCCGCCTCGCTGGTGATAGCGGTAGAGGGGATTAGTTCGGTGTCTAAAAACCCGCGACCAGAAGCCGCAACCCGCGCCACGTGCGCCCCGCCTTTATCCATGGGCTCCGCCAGCCACTTTAGCCCCAGTTCTTCAAGCTCCAGAGCCTCGGGATGGCGATTATCAACCTTGTGGTAAACCTGCTCACTCATACCCCCATTGTGCCAGCTGGCTACCATTGTGGGCTAGCTCGCCAGATTTGGCGAGAAATACGCCTGGCAGTCTAGGCTTAAAGCATGACTCCAGAAGAACTAAGTGCCCTAATCCGCCAGATTCTTGTCACCCAGGCAGACGAAATCGGTTTAGACCCGGACGTTATCCCGGAAACCGTGAAAGTTGAGCGTCCCCGTTCACGCGATAATGGTGATTGGTCAACTAACGTGGCGATGCAGTTGGCAAAGAAAGCGGGTATGGCTCCGCGTGAGCTCGCCGCCAAGATTACCGACCAGCTTGACCAGGTAGCAGGCATCTCGAAAACCGAGGTGGCCGGGCCGGGCTTTGTAAATATCTGGCTGGGGGCGGCTGCTGCCGGGGCACTAGTTTCCACGATTTTGCAGGCCGGTAAACAGTACGGACACTGCGACGCTTTGAGTGGGCAAAACATCAACGTGGAGTATGTATCCGCCAACCCCACCGGCCCCATCCATTTAGGGGGAGGACGCTGGGCGGCCGTCGGCGACACCCTCAGCCGGATCCTGGCGACCAGCGGGGCAAAAGTTACTCGCGAATACTATTTCAATGACCACGGCGCCCAGATCACCCGCTTCGCCAAGTCACTTCTGGCGCGCTGGCAGGGCAAAGAGGTGCCCGAGGATGGTTACGGCGGGCAGTACGTCCTCGATATTGCCACTAAAGTGGCTGAGCGCGCTAAAGCAGAGGGCGTGCAACTAGCAGAGCTGCCGGAAGCGCAGGCGGAAGAATACTTCCGGGAAGCCGGCACCACCTTGATGTTTGGCGAGATCAAAGATTGTTTACATGATTTCCGCGCCGATTTTGATGTTTTCTTTCACGAGGACGAGCTACACACTTCCGGGGCAGTCACTGACGCGATCGAAGAGCTGCGCTCCCGCGGAGTAATCTACGAGCAAGACGGTGCTACCTGGCTGAAGTCCACTAAATATGGGGATGATAAAGACCGGGTGATATTAAAGTCCGATGGCGATCCCGCCTATTTTGCAGCCGATATTGCCTACTATCGGGACAAACAGCGTCGGGGAGCCACCCACGAAATCTTGATTCTGGGGGCTGACCACCACGGATATATCGACCGCATGTATGCCATGTGTGCGGCCTTTGGGGGTAACCCGGGGGAGAGCCTAGAGATCATTATCGGGCAGATGGTAAATCTGAAAGAAAACGGCGTGGAAGTAAAAATGTCGAAACGCGCCGGCACCGTGATCACCCTAGATGACCTGGTAGATGCGGTAGGAGTCGATGCTGCCCGCTATTCGTTGGTGCGGGTCTCGATGGATTCCACTGTCGATATTGACCTGAATTTGCTGCGCTCCCACACCAACGAAAACCCGGTTTACTATGTGCAATATGCTCATGCCCGCACCTGTTCGGTGGGGCGCAATGCCGATGAAGCCGGAGTGAAAGCCACTGGTGAATATGAGGCCTCCGCGCTGTCTAGCCAAGCCGATAAGGATCTGCTCGGGGTTTTGGCGCAATACCCGGCAGAGTTAAAACTAGCCGCGGAAGAACGAGAACCCCATCGGATTCCGCGCTACCTGGAGAAACTGGCGGCTGGCTATCACACTTGGTACAACCAGTGCCGGGTGATTCCCCGCTCCGGCGAAGAAATCACTGCGGCACATGTGGCACGCCGGCATCTGAATGAGGCCGTGCGGCAAGTGCTCGAAAATGGATTAGATCTTTGCGGAGTGGTAGCTCCCGAACGCATGTAATGGGAAGATAGGGGCATGGCAACCGTACCGACCACTAAGGCTGCGCGCGAGGAAGCGATCCGCGAAATCCTCAGCCAGCAGGAAGTCTCTAGCCAGTCGCAACTGCTGAGCCACTTGGCTGAACGGGGAATCCCTACCACCCAGGCCACTCTGTCGCGCGATCTTTTAGCGTTACGTGCCACCAAAGTGCGTGCTACCAGCGGGAAAACTATCTATATGCTGCCCGAACCCTACCCGGTGCGAGTGCGGCGAGGACAAGAAGATCCCGGTAATGAAAAGCTGGCTAAATGGTGTCAAGACCTGCTGGTATCGTCGGCAGTGGTACATAACCAGGTAGTGCTGCGCACCCCGGCGGCAGGAGCGCAGCTACTCGCGGGCGCGATCGATATGGCGTGGTTTGATGCCGTGCTCGGCTGCATTGCCGGTGACGATACTATCTTGGTTATCTGCAAAACCGATGAGGACGCCCAGTCCCTAAACGAGCTGTTCATGCAGTTCGTTACCGACTAGGTTGCCGAAATTGACTGCGCAAGGGCTAGGTTTTTCCTCCTGCCCAAGAATCCGGAAAACGTAGCGGCGTTTTCCGAATTCTTATGCCCACCGCGCCCACTCGGATAAAACCTAGCCCTCGCGCAGTACGTTCCCACCGCAACGCTAGTGTGTGAATCACATTAAATAAGCTGTCTCGGATTTGGAGGCCTTATTGGCTCTGTCTTAAACTGGGGTAGTTGCTAAGGCAACGGCAAATGCGCTCGTGGCTCAACGGATAGAGCATCTGACTACGGATCAGAAGGTTGCAGGTTCGAATCCTGTCGAGCGCGCCAAACCCCGTCCTCGTTGCGATCCAGCGGTGACGGGGTTTTTCCAATTCCCCGACTTAGGAACGCAGGGTTAAAAGGCGCAGGTACCCAAGTGTTATATCCCGTCTGTAAAGGCATTAAATCTTGAATATCGAGATTTAGGAAATTAGATACATCAACTAGCTCTGAAACGCTCCAACTGATTTTGCCTGAAATTTTCCGCGACATGGTTGGCTGACTAATTCCTATAAAACTAGCCAGCGCTGATTTAGTTTTTCCAGCTAGTTGCATATATTGCCCAACTGTCAGACCTACGGCCTGATCTGCGGTGAGAGTTGCCGCGCTAACTGCGGTACCTTGATTACCCATATCTCCATTATAGCAAAATATGCAAGATACGCAAGTTAAGCAATTGACTTTTAGATAATTTCATCTTTTACTTAAAGCATGAGTATGCATAATACGCAAGAAACAGAATATCTAACGGTTCGTGAGGCTGCGGCCTTGATTGGAGTTACGCCTGGCACTCTTAGGAAAAACGCGAATAAGAGAAAAGTGCGCCATTTCCGCGACAGTCTGAATGGGCGATTGTATTTTCTGCCAGAAGATCTACCAAAAGGGCTTGTTGAAGTATTGCCGAAGCGAGGCTCTGAATAGTTGTGGGATCGTTGGCTAGAGTTTTGAGTTTCCCCTCTGTGGTGGAGGGGTTTAGGCGCGCCTTGGTGTGCCTGGCCGGTACCGGGTATTTTGCACTTTCTCCCCGGTACCGGCTGTTCTTGTGTGTAAAGCCGCCAGCGGGGTGTGGTGTTGCGACTGTGTGTCGTGGTAGGCTCGCAGTAGGTGCTGAACACACCACCTTAAGCGGTCTGTCGCTTTCCCGTGAGAGCGGCTTTTTTGTATGGACTTGCGCGAGCAAGCCGGGTAGCGTCCTTGCTATAAAAGACCCTCCGGGGGAAGGCGGGAGGCCTGACTTAAGGCAGGTGTTCAAGTACCCGGCGCTGACTTGCTCTGAACAGGCCAGTCAGTGTCCCAGAACGAATTCCTTAAGTTGCGTGGGGGACGCTATGAAGCGTTGTTATTCTTACCTGCTTTTATTCTTGTGTGTTTTTAGGTTTGCGCGAGGTTCGCGCTTGATGGCCGGTACCGGGTATTTTGCACTTTCTCCCCGGTACCGGCTGTTTTCATGTGTAAAGCCACCCTCGAAAGGGGTGGTGTTTATAGGTTAGCCGTATTTGCTGTTTCTAGGGGTATTTCCCGTTTAGTTTCTCATTTTTATTTCACCTGGCTAGCGGTGTTTTAGCTGGTGGGTTAGGTTTTTGTATTCTTTTTGGAGTTTATCGTGTGTAAAGATTGCGGTGTTGTAGAGCTTGCTCAAGGCCTGGAAGAAGCTGCCCGCGCGTTGGTGCGTGGGGAAGTGGCGGTTTCTGGCAGGGCAGAAGTGTTAGTGGCTGCGGATATGGCTAGGGATGCTGCCGAGATATTACAGGGTGTGGCTGAGGGAGTTTTCGGCCCGCTGGTGAGTGTGGTTTCCCCTTGCCCAACCGCGCGTTGCCTGGGTGGTGTGTCATGAGGCTGACGGCCGGGGCTCCAACGTCTGTGTTGATTTCGTCTTTAGCGCGTTCTTATTGGGGCGTGCTGGACGGGGCGGAGTGGAGAGCTGCCCGGTCTATGTTGCAGGCGTTAACGCTGGCTCCGTCCTCTAAGAAAGAGATTGACCAGTTTGATAACGCGGGCAAGGTATTTACTACCGCTACCCAGTTGCAAAGGATTTCGGGGTATTGCGAGCGGTGGACCAGGATTGCTTTGCAAACCCTGGAGGAGATGGGGGTGATTCGGTGGACGCGGGGCATGATCGTTGCCGGTAATCCTACTTCGTCCTTGTTCGTCGTGATTAAGAAACGGTTAGTAGACCTGATTACTTTTGCGCGGCCGCGTTCTAAGCGGATTGATGAGGAGAACCGTAATAAGTTTATTGCCCGGCTTGCGGATATTTTGCGGCGGCGTCGTGGTAAGGACGGGGAGGCGCGTACCCCCGATAGTGTCCGGGTGCCATCCAGAGGGGCGGGCGGGGTAAAGACTAATGACTTGCAGGCGCGTTCTGCCTGCTCGCGCCATGCGGAAGCCACTGCTAGCCCCTCTAAGTCCTTAGGAGGGTACCCGGCTGGCCGGGTGCCCCGCGTAAGAAAGAGATTGTTCCGCTCACCCGATGAGGACAAGCGCGAAGCGCTTGATTTGTTTAACGCGTCGGCTAACAGCGTTAATAGTTCGTCGGCGCTGTCACCTGCAAGTATAGAAGATTTTGTTAGCAATTATGAGGAGTTAGGAATGTTGCCAGCTATGCCAGAAGCTCACCTTGACCGCCTACCGGACATTTGTCCACATGGTGAATACAATCCAGCGCAGTGCTCCTTATGCGTGGATGCTACCAGGAATAAGAATGAGATGGAGAACTGGAGGCGCCGGGTAGCACAAGACCCGGCCTATAAGAGAGCAGAAGAAGCCGGGGCTTTCGAGGTGGCGGTGTTTGTGGATGAGGGAGGTTCTGAATCCCGGCAGTCGTTGAGTGTTGCGGATGCGCGGGAGGTTGCCTGGTTTTTTACCCCGGCAGTACTTGGCGTTAATGAATCAGCGGTTGGTAATGAAAAACACTGGCGCGAGCAGGCAAAACGGATACTAGCCGATCATGGACAAGTGTTTGATCAAGCGATTTTGGCGGGCGAGTCAGTGTCGCAATCGCTTAGAAAAGCCGTGCGGGCTGGTGATAGTCGTGGCTGCTAAGAGGTTTCATCCGGGTAGTTTCCGCCGGGCGGTGTGGGAAGTGGAAGATGCTCCCACAGCACGGTTTGTGGCTTTGGTTTTATCTGTTTTGGCAGATAAAGCGGGTTTTGTGGAACAGCCAGTGTTTCGGGTGGCCGAGATTACCGGCTACAGCGTGCGCACCGTGCAGCGCGTGCTTTCCCGCCTGGTTGGTGCAGGTGTGGTTGAGCAGTTCGGATTGAGATTTGGCGCGGTGCGGTTGATTGACGGGCTGGGAGAGCGAGGTGGCGTGAATGTCTGTGCAGGCAGCAAGCTGGGTTAGCTTGCAGCAGGGCTTATCCAAGCATGCTAGGGCTGGCCTATTCGAGCTTGCCCGCTGGGTGGACTCACGCGGGGTAGCCCTTGGGGTTTCCAAGGAATACGTGGCTCAAGCCACCGGGTACTCTGTCAGTTCCATCTCGCGTGCGTGGGTATGGCTACAAAACGCGGGTTTACTTGAGATTTCCCAAAACTGGGTGGCGGGTCTTAGTGGGTCGATCACGGTTTCCCGGATGGGAATGCATATCCTGCCGCAGGTGGAGCCAGCACTGGTGCTACCGGTAGAGGACTATAAGTTTATCGGGGTAACTAAGCGTGACCCGCTTCAACTGGCGTTGCGTCTAGCTCATGAACGCTGCTGGGATGATGCTGCCCGTGCCACGGTGGTTAATGAGCTATCGCGCGGTCTAGCTGAGAGGTGCAAGTTCGTGTCGGCTAGTCTTTTGGCGCAGGCATGGGAGTCTGTTCGGGTACTTCGCGCCGATATTATCTCCTCAGCTGATCCGTGGCGGATCGTTTTGCTGGATGCTTTCCGGAAGATGCAGGCAGAGAAAGATTCCCAAAAGCGCAGCCCGCTACTTTTGGGTGATGTGGAACTTTCAGACCTAGAGTTTGCCCGTAAAGTCGCAGTACCAGTAGCGAGCGGCCTGGATGCTAACGATCTTGTAGATTTCGAGGTTTTACTGGCTTCGCGACCGCTAGTAGCACTGGTGCTGGTCTTAATAGAGGGCGGCACGCCCGCTCCCTTGGCCTGGTCAGGCACGCTAAGGGTAGTGCAAATAGCGGCAGCGAATAAGCCAGCACACCGCTACCAAAAGGTTAAAGAAGATCGACTATTGGCCGGTATGGGCGTAATGCCAAAACAGGCTGAGGAATGGATGCGATTGGTAGTTGGTGCGCGCGGGGCGGGCAGTAAAACGCTGGTTCCCGATGGTGCCGAAAAAGCAACCGGGCTTGCCACCTGGCTAGGGCAGGTTCGCGCAGCATAACGGGTGTGTGAGGGAAGTCATAGGGCTGGTGTTACCAGGGTGTCACTGTGACACCCTGGTATTCGGGCGCGAGTGTGATAGGTCACAGTAGGGCTTATGGGTTTTCATCCTTGCCACCACCCTGCCGGTAAATCTTAATAGAAGTGACCAAAAAATATGCAGCCTAACTGGTGGCATTAGAAGGCACTTTAAGTGTGCGTCCGTGGTGGTAACGGGATTGGGAGGAACTGTGAGTAGTGCAGTGCTGGGAATAGCTGGACTGGCAATGATTTTATTATCCCCGATTTGTTACATGTTTAAGGCGCCCCTTATCAGTGTGGCGTTAGCAATCGCGGGTTGGGGGCTACTTATCGGTTTAGCCTGGATAGTTGAGGGGAACTAATGATTAGAATATTTTTGGCGTTCATGGTGGCAGCATCTTTGCTTGCTTGCCCGGTGTTGCTACTAATGGATCAGTTGTATGTGGCTGCTTGTCTTGGGGTTGTGGGAATAGTGCTTGCCGTGGCGCTGTTGGTTAGCGCAGGAGAAAACCATAAATAAAAGGTTTGAAGCAACCGTCAGTCAGTGTGAGAGAGGTCATAGGGTGTGGTGTTACCAGGGTGTCACTGTGACACCCTGGTATTCGGGCGCGAGTGTGATGGGTCACAGGGGTTTTAGTGGGATGGTTTCCACGATTTTCCCGCCACCCATGTGTGGCGGAGCGGCGGGCATTGGTGTTTGCTCGGGCGCAGCCTCGCTAGTGGGTTGCGGGTTTCCTTCTTGAGGGATGATCGCTGGCCAGGTGCCTTCCCTAGTGGTTATGGTGCAGGGGATGGGGCTGTCCCAGGCTTTGGCTTTGGTTTGTATTTCGGCTATTGCGTCTTTTAGTGTTGCGTGGGTTTTGGTGATGCCGCGCAGATTCGTAGTGTAAGTGCCGTTTGGCTGGATTTGGATATCTGCCGGATGTTGGTTCTCTGTTTCCATTATTTTTCCTTCCTTTAGGTATGGGCGCTGCCAGTTTTATATAGGTGGGGTGCCGGGCGGTCTTTATATAGGCGTGGAAGAAGGGTTTTCAGGGCTTCCAGCGGAGATTGCTTTTGCGTTGGAGCCGCCAGCACCTAGCCCGGTGCCTTCTGAGATTGTTCAGGAGGAGCCGGGCAGATTTTTGCTGCCCGATCCGGCGCACTCAGCGCAGGTCGGTCCCTCCCGGTTTGAGGCGGTTGCCGCGCCGGGTGTGGTGTTAGCGGCTCATGGTGGGTCGCGTTCTTCTTCTCTTGGGTATTGGCTTGGTCTGCCGGTGCTTGATCCGGGAGTGTTTCCACAATCCGTGTTCCCGGTTATAGGGCTGGTGGCCTGTTCCGCTTCGGCTTATGGCTTGGAGCGGGCTTCAAAGGCGGCGCAGGTGTGGTCATCGGGTCGCGGCGGCGCGGTCAGTGAGTTATTTCTGGTTGCCACCTGTACGGTTCCTGGCCGGGTTTCCAGGGAAGTGAAGGCTCTTTTCAAGCTGGTTGGGGGCGCTTTTAGTGAAGCGTTTTTGGTGCCATTTTCTGAGGAGTGTTACTCGGTGGCCTCGGTGGAGGGGCTGGCGGCACCAAAGAAGGTTTTGAAGATCAAACATTTGATTGAAAGGAAGAATAAATGATTGTTGATGGTATCAACGTGGTTACTCATGTGGCGAGCGTGTTGGGTGCTGCGGCTCCGGATGTTCCGGCGGTTAATCCTCCGGGTTGGGATAAGTTCTTAACTCTTGGCGGGTGGGTTAAGTCTATTGTTACTTTGCTTGCGGTTATTGGTTTCTTGATTGCGGGCGCGATGTTGGCTTTGCAGGATGAGAACAGGTCTGCTGGTGCTACGAAGCGTCTGGGTCTTGCTATGGGGGCTTGCGTGATTATTGGTGTGG
The DNA here is from genome assembly GCF_055387755.1 of Varibaculum sp. GTC20041. Lineage (NCBI taxonomy): Bacteria > Bacillati > Actinomycetota > Actinomycetes > Actinomycetales > Actinomycetaceae > Varibaculum > Varibaculum sp. GTC20041. The sequence continues at coordinate 2,015,714 of NZ_AP041144.1, read as the reverse complement.
CCACGCAAATAGTTTCCGCGCTCATGTAGGGGGCGCGTTGTGGGTAGAAGAAGTAGGAGGCTTGACTCTGGCCGTAAATCCTGGCAGGTGTGGGCGTTTGGCCTGGCTGGGCTGGTGTTGGTTGCGGTCGCGGTAGTCGCGTGGAGCTATCTGTCAGGGGTTTCTGAGTCGAAGGATCAATCTGGGCAGGCAGTGACGGTTCCTGCCTCGGATTCTCCGTGCAAGATGGGTGCTTCTGATAGGGAGGTTCTTGATTCTGGGAGTGGGATTGACTGGCGTTCGGTTAGTTCTGGTACTGATCTTGGATTCGTTAAGAATGTCGGTCCCGGTCTGGTTACTAAGGCGGGCGCGCCGCGTTGTTTTGAGCGTTCTCGCGCCGGGATGGGACTGGCTGCGATTAATATTTGGCAAGCATGGGATAGCTCGGCGCGTCCGGATGTGGTCAGGTTTTCTATTTCCGGCCCTCACTTGGCGCAAGCCCGTCAGATTACTAAGGAGTTTGATAAAGCGGATCTGGATAATTTGGCGGTGCGCGGGGGCAGTAAGGTCTTTGCTTATCGGGTTACTGGTTACGGCAAAGTTAACGGTGCGGTTGAGTTGCTATCCGATACTCCGATGGGTACGACCATGTGGATAAAGATGACTATGGAGTTCACGAATGGTGATTGGCATTGGCGCATGGTGTTCGATGATGCCCACATGAAGGTCTTAGATCAGCTTGACTTGGACGATTCCTGGACGTTTATACGTGAAGGAGACTACGACTAATGATGAAGCGTGGCGTTGTAGGCATTGTTTGTTTATTTCTTTTAGTCCTGGGGTGTCTTGCCGTGCCCGCCCCGGCTAATGCTGCCCCGGCTAATGATAAAGATAAACAGCTGGAGGCTATTTCTAAACCGGTTCAAGATCTTGTTGACAAAACTAAAAATGCTACTGGTGAAGCGTTAGCCGATCCGATTAACGCCACCACGTCTGCGGCGACGAGGGCTGCGAAGCTTCCAAAGACGTCTTTGCCTGAAATGATGGCTAGTGCTGTCACGGATGCGTTAACGGATGGTTTCGGGCAGTTAGCGGCGCAGGCGGCTGATGGGGTTATTGGTATTATTACTAAACCGCTTTCTTGGCTGTTAGCAACGCTAGGAAAGATGTGGATTAGTTTTACCCCGATCTTGCCGGATTCAGCGATGGGGTCAAAAGTAACTAACAAGAGTACTAGCTCATTTGCTGCTTTAGCTGGGTTGTTAATGGTTTGTTCTTTGATGATTGGCGCGGCGAAGATCGTTATTACTCAGCGTGGGGAGCCTTTACGTGATATTGGGCGCGGCCTGGGCACGTTTGTGCTAATGTCCTCTGGTTGGGTATCTGTGTGTGTTCTTGGCCTTGCTGGTACGGACGCTTTAGCTGGTTGGATTGCCGGTCCGGTTAAGCCTGATGGGCTGGCAAAGATGGTTGGGTATTTAGCTGCCAGTAATGGCCCCGGGGGAGCACTCACTTTCGGGTTAATGTCGTTTCTGCTGATTATTTTCGTCCTAATTATTTCGCTGATCTTAATGTTCCAGTTGGCTTTGCGCGGCGGGATTCTTCTTATTTTGGCTGGTATGGGACCGATTGCTGGCTCTTTTGCGTCCACCAAGATTGGTTGGGAATGGTGCCAAAAAATCGTTGCCTGGACGGTAGCGTTCATGCTGTTTAAACCGGTGGGCGCGCTTATTTGGTCTGCTGCCCTCACGCTGTGTAACACGCCCATTACAGATATAAATGATGCAAACTCGGTTACAGCATTTGCTTTGACTCCCCTAGCATTATTGCTCGGGTGCGTGTTTGCGATGCCCGCGCTTATGAAACTGGTTATGCCCGCAACGGCTAGTGCGCTGGGTTCTTCTGATTCTTCAGCCGGTGGCATGGCTGCTGGAATGTTTGGTGCAACCCTGGCCGGCGGAGCTAGTATCGCTCAGTTCAAGATGATGTCAAAGATGATGGGTTCCTCGGCTACTGGTTCTGGTGGTTCCTCTGGTAGTGGTTCTGGTAACGCCGGTAATGCTGGTAAGGCCAGCGGCTCTGGTGGTTCCTCTGGTAGTGGTTCTGGCAATGCCGGTGATGCTGGTAAGGCCAGCGGTGCCAGCAAGGCTGGCGGGGCTGGTGCTGCTGGTAGTGGTGGCGCAGCTGCCGGGGGCGGCGCTGCCGCAGGAGGAGCCGCTGGTGGCGCGGCTGGTGGTGCTACTGCGGGTGCTACTGCCGGGGCTGCTGCCGGTCCCGTGGGAGTTGTTGCTGGCGCGGCTGTGGGTTCTGCTGCTAAAGGGGCTAAGAAAGTTGCAGCCGTGACTGCTGATGCTACCCGTTCTTCTGCTGAGGGTGCGGTGGAGTATAAGTGAGCGAGGTTCGCAAGGTTCCTGGTTACGGTAACTGGCGCAGGCCAGCTTCGGCTGGTGTGTGGAAGTTTTCCGCTTTTACTACGTATTCGTTCGTAGTGTTATTCGCGGTAAGTATGCTGATTATTTTGTTTACTAACTCGCTTCGTGTTGGTGGGTCACTGCTTGCGGTAGGTGCTACCGCGTTAGGGGTTTTCTCGATTCGTGGCCGCTCTGGCAGGTCTGTTGGTGACGTATTAGGAGATAGGATGAGTTTTTTTCGCTCCCGTAGGGCTGGTACGGATAAGTATGTTTCGGGTCTGCTTAATGTTGCTTCGCGGGGTTCTTATCGACTTCCTGGGATTCTTGCGGCCTCTGCCTTGTATGAGGCGCGGGATGCTTATGGCCGCTTGTTTGCGGTTTTGCATCACCAGCAGACCGGGTATTACTCGGTGATCTTGGAGGTATCCCCCGATGGTATGGCGCTGGTGGATAGGGATGTGATTGATAACTGGGTGGCGCAGTGGGGACAGTTTTTAGCTGAACTTGGTCAGCAAGTGGGTCTGGTGCAGGCTCAGGCGTGTATAGAAACTGCCCCGGATTCGGGATTTGGTTTGCGCGCCGAAATTGAGGGGAATATGGCTAGGGATGCGCACCCTTTAGCGAAGGCGATGCTTGAGGAGGTGGCGGATTCTTACCCGGTGGGCGCGGCTAGGATAGCCGGTTTCGTGACTTTAACCTACGCCGGGCAGGCGCGTTCAACCGCGCGGGCGCGCGGGGTTAAAGAGATGTGCCACGAGCTGTCAAGCCAACTGCCGGGCTTAACTTCAATGCTTTCGGGGGCGGGCGCGGGTAATGTCAGGCCGTTGGATGGTGCAGGGGTGGCCGCGCTGGTTAGGGTGGCTTATGACCCGGACTCGCAGGACGTGTTTTCGCGTGCTGCTTATGAAGCTGGCGAGGCTCCCAAGATCAGGTGGAAGGATGCCGGCCCCGGTGCGTCTAAGGCGTATTGGGATCGGTATCGTCATGAGGGTGCGACCTCTATTACGTGGGCGATGTGTGATGCCCCGCGTGGCGTGGTCAGATCGGATGTTTTAAGCTCACTGCTTGAGCCTTCTTCCCAGATTCGTCGCAAGCGGGTAACTCTGGTTTATCGTCCTATCCCGGCAGGTAAAACTGCCACGGTGGTTGATAAAGATAAGCGGAATGCTGATAAGCGTTTGCAGGGTAATAAAAAAGAGACTGCGCGCTTGGCGTTAGAGGCCGCGAACGCGGCTCAAACTGCCTCGGAGGAGGCGAGCGGTGCTGGGCTGGAAGAATTTGGAATGTTCGTTACTGCCACTGGTGCTTGGGATTGTTCGGTAGATGATGTGGCGGCGGTGGTTGATAATCTCGCGTCTGCGGCCAGGATTAGGCTTCGCCGGTGTTGGGGGTTGCAGGATTCGGGTTTCGCGGCTTGCCTGCCCCTTGGGATTGTTCCCAGTGAGTATTCCCTTCTTCCTGCGGTAATGGAGGGATAGCGTTGGCGAGCAAGAAACGGCGGGGAAAGAACTTAGATAAGTGGGGTGCCCCGGCAGCGGAATTTTCTGGACGCATGATGCGTGTTCCGCAACTGCCCGTATGGCGCGGAACGTCAGTGCAGGTGTGCGGGTTGTATCCTTTTTGTTCAGGTACGTCTGCCCCGATGATCGGGGTGCCGTTAGGGCTTAATTTGCGTACCGTGTCTACGGTTTGTTGTGACCCTATTTCCTGGTTTGAGCGGGCGAGTCTTATTTCTAATCCGTCTGTGTTTTGCTTGGCTAATCCGGGTACGGGTAAATCAACTTTGATTCGCCGTATGGCGCTTGGCCTGGCTGGTCAGGGAACTGTCCCTTTGGTGCTGGGTGATACTAAGCCGGACTATGTGGAGTTGGTTAAAGCTCTTGATGGGCAGGTTATAAGTATTGGTGCGGGAAAGGATTTGATTAACCCGCTCGATACGGGAGGCGCTATGCAGGCTGCGGGTCGTATTGGCGGTAAAGCGGGTGCGTTGCTTGCTTCGGAGGCGAGGGCACGGCAGGTGCAGATGGTGTGTGCTCTTATCGAGTTGGTAAGGCGGGGCAGTATCGAGGCTCGTGATGAGTCTATTTTGTCGGAGGCGTTGCGCGTGTTTGATGAGAATAACCCTGGCAAGATTCCGGTTATTGGGGATGTGCTTGAGGTTATTCGTGCTATGCCTGATGCTCTTGACCAGGTGGCGCTTTCTAGGGGTAATAAGCAGCGTTATGAGCAGGTGACTGAGGATTTAGAGGCTTCACTTACGGCTCTTACTGTGGGTAGGTGGGGTCAAGTGTTTGGGCAGGCTACCACGACCGCGATGCGGCTGGATCGCCCGGTTGTTTTCGATGTTTCCGACTTGGATGGGGCTGCTCAGGATATTCAAGGTGCGGTACTGCTGACTTGTTGGTCTTATGGGTTTGCGCAAGTAAATGTTGCCCAGGCGTTAGCTAATGCTGGTCTTACTCCGCGCCGTCATTTTTTCATTGTGATGGATGAGCTGTGGCGTATTCTTCGCGCGGGCGTGGGGATGGTGAACCGGATTGATGAACTAACCCGGCTTAACCGGGCGCGTGGGGTTGGCCAGGCCATGATTACTCACACCCTAAATGACCTTGAGGCTTTGCCTAATCCGGAGGATGTGGCCAAGGCTAAAGGATTTGTTGCCCGCTCTGGGATCGTGCTGTGCGGGGGGTTGAGTGCGGAAGAAACTGAGAAAGTAGCGAGGGTGATTCCGCTTTCGAGCCAGGAAAAAGCGATGCTTATTTCTTGGCAGTCTCCCCCTTCGTGGGATGTTAGGGCTGGACAAAAGCCGACTCCCCCCGGTCGAGGGAAATTCTTAATCAAGGTTGCTGAGCGCCCTGGTATCCCTATCAAGGTACAGCTTACCAACCGGGAGCTGGCGCTTAATGACACTAACCAGCTTTGGGCTAACCGGCACGAGGCAGGTGGTGATGAATAAAAGCACTACCGGATCGCGTGGCACGTCCACATTTTGGCACGAGTGGGGACTCATTGTCGCTATTTGCGGCGGGTTCGCCCTGGCTGTGCTGGTTTGGGCAGGCTATGAGCTAGGCGGGGTATTTTCTGGTTCCCGTATGGGCGGGTTTCTTCCAGTCCAACTGCTTCTCGAAACCCTGCTAGGTAAGCGGGCATGGACGCACGCTCAGATTGGATGTACCGCTGCCCTGTTTGTGGTGACGTTTATCCTGATAGTTGGGTTTCTGTTTTGGCGTAAAGCCCGGCGCGGTAAGCGGGAACTGGTCGATGATATGGCGCGGGTGATGGCTCCGCGCGGGGTAGGTAGGGCGAGCCTAGCTAATACCCGTAAGTCCTCGAAAGCACTAGGCGTGGCCACGCCGGGGCTGCTTATTGGCCGCGCCGTTGACGGGGCTGGTGGTGTTTATGCCGGGTTCGAGGATGTGATGGTCGATATTTGGGGTCCTCGGCGCGGGAAAACTACGGCACGGGCAGTACCCCTTATTTGCGATGCCCCCGGCGTGGTGGTCGCTACTTCAAACAAGCGTGACCTGGTAGATATTACCCGCCGGTATCGGGCGAGGCGCGATAAGGTGTGGGTTTTTGACCCACAAGGGATCGTGGGCGAAAACCCCACTTGGTATTGGGATCCGCTCACGTTCGTTACTGACGCGGTGAAAGCGAAAGAACTAGCAGAAATTTTCGCGTCTGCCACCCGGTCTGCTGATGCAAAGGTTGATCCTCACTTTGACCCGGCCGGGCAGGATTTACTTGCTGGCCTATTTCTGGCGGCAGCTAGGGGAGGGTTCCCGATCTTGCAGGTGTGGTCGTGGCTGCAAAACCCGAATGATTTATCCCCAGTATCGGTGCTGAAAGCATCGGAGCATCCCGGCGATAGTGCGCTAGGTGAGCTGATAGCGGGGATGTATGCGGTAAACCCGAAACAGCGTGACGGTTATGTACAGACCGCGCGCGGGTTTTGCACTGTGATGCTAAATGCTGCCGCTATGGCGTGGGTTACCCCGCGCGGTGGTGCCCGCCGGTTTAACGTGGCCGAGTTCGTGTCTACATGGCATAAAGAGGGCGCGGCTAACCGGCAGGGAGGGAAAGAGAATCGGCAAAGCCTGTTCATGATTTCTAAGGAAGGCGAGGGCACGGCAGGTCCGCTGGTTACCGCGTTAACGGTGGCGGTGGCGCAGGCGGCGGAGCGTGAAGCTGAAAGGCAGGCACGCGGGAGGCTGGCTGTACCGATGATGCTGGTGCTCGATGAGGCCGCGAACGTTTGTAAATGGTCTCGGCTACCCGATATGTATTCCCACTATGGTTCGCGCGGCATTATTGTGGACACTATTTTGCAATCCTATTCCCAAGGTGAAGCAGTGTGGGGTAAAGAGGGTATGCGAAAACTTTGGTCTGCCGCCACGATCAAGATTTATGGGGGCGGGGTATCGGAAACAGAGTTTCTTAAAGCGGTATCAGACCTGGTGGGTGAGTATTGGACAACCCACATATCCACGTCATATGGGAAGGGTGCGGGGGTTTCTACGTCTAGGCAGGTATCGCGGGAACAGATTTTACCCGTAGCTGATCTAGCGGCACTTCCTACGGGTAGGGCTGTGGTTATGGGGGCGGGTATGCGTCCGGTGCTGATTAACCCGGTTCCTTATTGGAGGCGCGACTATGTTCCTGCCTTGCCTGGGCTGGAGGAAATGAAAACTATTCATTTGCTTAGCGCTGAGCAGGTGGAGGACTGGGTAGAGCCAGTCAATCCTGACCAGGTTAATACGCAGGTTTTCGCAGTTGATACGCAACAATTTGAGGAAAGGTGAGGTTAATGCACGAAAGTGATGAAACGTGGGGAGAAGTTCTTCGCGCTGTCCATTCTGGTAAGCAGAGGGTTGGGCAGGTGGCCGCTAGGGTGAGCGATATTGCTAGAGAAACGATTATTATGAGGCAGTATGCGGGCTGGTCGCCCGGTAATTTTGAGAAAATGATGGCTCAATCCGGTGGAGATAGTGTCCGGTTGGGAAATATTATTGATGGGGTTTCTGATAGTGAGCTTGAAGCCCTGATTGCTGAAGCCAATGCGTTAGAGGCGCAGGCTGATCGGTTGAAAGATTCCGGTATAGATCGCGGTGAAGTGGCGGATAGCCTGGATCAGCAGGCACGCGAGGTGATTGCTAATGAGGATGAACGGGATATTGAAGCCGATTCGGAGTTAGTAGATGATCTTCAAGCTGATTCCCGGCAGGCTCAAACTGAGAGCGTGGAGGCGGCCTCATCTAGTGAGGTGCTGTATGGGTCGAGTGAGCATAAACGCGAACTCGCTAATGGCCTCCAATCTAGCGGTGCTAGTAAGAGTGAGGCGGCGGGCATTGCGGATCAGCACGCCGCGTTTGGTAAACCTATCGCCGGGCGTACCCCTGATCCGATGCAGCCGAAGGGTAAACCAGTAAGGAGGGTGCGGGTGAGGCAGGCTCGCCGTCAACGGGGAACATCGATGACTAAATAGTAACTGGTTTGCCACTCAATCTTTATAGGGATGCAAGACCCCGTTGAGGGTGCAGTTTCTATAAATGATTGAGTGGTGAGTTTTTATGGATGATTACTGGCGTGACCGGATGCATCTGAAAATACTTCGAGAGAACCCGATGACGGGGGTGAGAACGTTTGCTATCCACCGCAAGGATTGGCCGTTGGTGGAGAAGTTTTATCATGATCGAGGCTTGAATCCGGCAGATCATATCCGTGACCACCGGATTAATAGTGCAGGCCAACACACTTTTAAGGGTGGGCTGGGCTATGACGTGATTGATGCAGATTTGCTGGGTGGCACCGGTGATGGGCGGTTGCACAGGGAGTTTGAACGCGATACCGGCAGGTACGTGAATTATTCGGATAGGTCGTGGCCGCGCAATTATGGGAAAGATTCGGGCGCGCAGGGCGGGGTTTCGGAGGGCGAAAAAGCCAGGTTGCGTGACATGGATAAAGCTCTTGGTACTGCCCGTAGCGCCAAGCCTGCTAGTAAGGGCGCGGCCACGGATGCCAGTCATCCTGCAAATCGTGGGGTAAAGCCTGCTGTGCGCAGTACACCTAGCGCTGCCCATGGCCTGGCGTAGGCAGGTGCAGATAATGAGTGATGATGTTGAGGTAGTAGTCTACACAAAGCCGGACTGTATGCAGTGCAAATCGACTACTAGGTGGCTGGACAAGAACAATATCCCGTATAGAACTGAGGACGCGGGGCGCGCGGTGGATCAGCTAAAGGCACAGGGATTTTCCTCCGTACCGGTAGTGATGGTAAACGGGGCTGGTGGCCAGATTAAGGCATGGAGCGGATACCGGCCTGACCAGTTAAAATCTGTGCCACCCTTGTTTAAGCCTAGTGATAATGACGCGGTACTTACTGAATGGTATTGGACGGGAGGTGTGCCCCGTTTTCGCATTTGGAAGGATAATCAGGGCAGAGTACACAACTCGGATGGTGCCGCCTTTCAACAATTCTATGGAAACGGGAAACTGTATCAGGAACAGTTTGTACATCATGGAAGAGTCCTGGATGAGCGGGTGTTTTATGATGATAACAACTGGCGGGAAGAATCATATGCGTATCACCGTGATGGAGCGTTGAAAGAAGTTCGGCGTACCAAAAACGGGGTACTCGATGGCGCGCGGTGCGTTGAGCGCTACGACAATCGCGGTAAAGCGATCTATATCGAATCGTGGAGCGAAGGCAAAATGATCTATTCGGGTGCGCCTCCTGTTCGTAAGAATAGGCCACCCAATCCGGTGCGGCCACGCCCAATACCGCAGCCAGGTCTGGGCATATAAGTAAGTAAGCGTGTACCCCCAGAGAATACCTGGGGGTACACGCTTAACCATGTTTATTGGCGTTTTAACGCGGTTTCAGGCCGCGTTCGTATCCTGGATAGCTGGTAGGGTTTTTGACCTCGCACGCGCGAGTCTGGGCGTTTTTCTACGGGGAGCAACGCGCGGGCTTTCTTGGTGGCTCGCATAATGTCATGCCAGCCTGCCCCTTCCATGAGCGCCGTGGTTCCGGCGAAAAGGATCGGTCCGGTTTTGTATCCGGCTTTTTCCCCGGCTTGTACTAGGTCAGGGTTTTCGTTTAGGCGGCAGGTATCGAAGGCGACTTTGAGGGTGCGTAGGCGGGAGGCGAGTTTTTCTGCTTCGTTATCTGGCGGGTTGGCAGCAATGGTGAGATTTAAGTCTTGGCCTGCCTGGTTAGGGGTGAATAGGCTTAGGGGTACTACTGGAATTATTGGTCTGGGATCGGGGTTGCCAGGATTATCGGCAATGCCAGTATTGCTGGCATTGTCAGCATTGCCTGCTTCGCTGGTGGGTGGTGTGAGGGTGGCTACCCTGGCGTTTTCTATCCTGCGTAGTGCAGCTTTCCCCCAAAGCGGCCTGGGGTCATCTTCAAGGCCGGATAGGATTTGTCGGATTGCGTATATGGCGCGGGAGTAAATATCTGCGGCCAGGATTTGGTCACCGCCAGCCCAGCGGGCAGGCGGGCTTGGTGGGGGCGGCGAGTCCGGGTCACCTATGTGCTTGCAAAGCGCGTAGGTGACGGCTTGCGCCACGATTTCCCCGCTACCGTCATGGTTTATTTGCGGGTTTCCGGTTTGGTCAATGATGTGACAGGTCGCGTGGATCAAGGGCGGGGTGAGTGGTTTTTCAGGTAATTCTATCGAGTGTTGATTCTCGCTTAGGCGGCCACCAGACGGCGCGGCGGGAGTGCGGGTTACCGACAGGGAGCGGCGGGCTAGTAGGGTGTGTAGCCGGTCTTGGAGTGCGGGCGCGGCTATCGGTGTGGGTAGGGCTTCTTTACGGATTTTTCGCCCGTAGGTTTGGGAGTAGGTGTAGATTTGGCAGGTTTGCTCTCGGCCTTCCAAGTCTAGGAAAGTCAAGGTTAATGGCTTGGCAGTTTTTTTGATTGCTCTGCCTCTGCCTCCTGCCGTGAGATAGTTCCAGCCTGCTCTAGTAAGAGCTAGTTCTCCTACGGCTAGGCTCGCGTTGGTTTTCGCTAGTTGTGCCTGCCAGGCTGCGATCTGGTAGGCGTTAGCAGGGGAGTAATGGTAAAAGCGCGGCAGGGAGGTTAATAGCTGCGCCCAGGTTACCTGGTCATCCAGGGCACATAAGGTTTGCCAGATTGGTTCACTCATTTTCTGGTTCTTCCAGGGGGGTTGCGAGTTGGTTTTCAAGGACACTGATTCGGCTTAAAGCACCGGCGAGGTCGGCTTTAAGTTGGTCTACGGTTTCGGCTAAAGACCCGATTAAAAGGTTCATGTCATTCATCGTGATTTTTTCCTTTACTGTTGCTTGTTTTCTTCGCTTTGGAAAGCGAGTGCGTCTATGGCGGGGGTGAGAGGAAATTCTTCGGCCTGATAGGCTACCGCATCACTGTGGCCTCCTACGCAATGACGGAAACATCCGCCGGGTTGGGTGAGCGCATCCATCTCGTAGTCAAAGAACTGTAACCATTGCGCCATTTCGGAATAAGAATCGGAAGTAAACGCGAACTCGTACCATGCCCACAGGAAGGTTATTCGCGTGTACGCTTCGGGGTGGCACCACCACTTCGGGCACCATTGCCTAGAGGTGTCATCGCGTAGGTTCCGATCCCAGTTGTATCGGATGTAGCGTTCGGTAAAATCTGCCGCGTTTTCAAAGATAGTTTCCATTATTTTTCCTTCCGTTAGATTTCAAGATCGTGAGAGGTATCGCGGGGCTTTGGTGTTACTTGCCCCGTGCTTGCCGGGCGCGGCGTAGCGGGGGCGGGAATGTTGGTGAAAGTTGCCCAGTTGTGGCCGTGCTTGTTTGTACGGGTTACTTGGCCTACTCGTACCTGTTCTTGTTCGCCATCGTTTCGGGTTACGGTAACGATTTGTCCAGGGTTTAGGTTCTTTCCTTTTATCAGCCACTTGTCCTTGCCTTTCGTGTAAATAATTCTTCCAGCATCTATTGCTTTATCTAGCTCGCTTTGCGGCACTAAGTCCGCTATCGGGCGGGCAGTTAAGGGAGCGCCTGGTTCGGGTGGGTTAGCTTGTAGTTCGGTTAAGGTTTGACGGATTACTTCATGGATTTTTTGGGCGGCAAGTTGTTGTTCTTGTAACTGTTTTTGTGCGCGTAAATGCCCGGCCATAATGATTGAGGCGGCGAGGATTCGGGAAGTGTTAGATCGGGTGAGCCGGGACGATATTAGTAGGGTGCGGGCAAGCATTTTTGATTCACGCATTACTTGGGTTGGGTTTTGTCTACGCGCGGTTTCTCCTGCCCGGTATAGGGTCAGGGCTACTTGCCATAATTTTCCGGGTTGGTTTTTCTCGATTCTCATGCTCATTGCTGCGAGAACTGCGCCTGCTTCTCGCGCGCGCGTAGCCCATGCCGGTGAGGTGGGCGCGGTGCGAGAAAATGCACGTATGCGCCTAGCGTAGTCGGGCATTATTTTTGATAACGGTGGGGGCGCTCCGAAAGAGATTGCGTAGCCTTTTTCCCATTGCAACCGTGAGGCTTCGGTATTGGTTGTTTTTTCCCATCCTTGGTCTTGCCGCAGCGCGGGCAAAGTGAGGTGTCGTGAGAGTTTCCCGGCAGCATACCAGGGGCACTCGTTATCGCCTTTTATTTTTACTGAATAACCGGTTACTTTCCCGCCTTTTCCAAAGCGCGGGTTAATGTCTAGCCCGCTGCCTCTTAGTAGTGCCGCGAACTCTGCCTCATTGTTCGCGGCTAGTGCGGCGGAGGCTACGGCGCGTTGTAGGTAGCGGGATTCTTTTATGGTGCGTCCGCGTACTTTGCGGCGCTTTTCTTCTGGCTGTTTCCAATCGCGCCTAGAGTATCCTGCCCGCTCGGATTCGATTGGTTTTAGACCGAACTCGTCCTCGATTTTTCTTTTGGCTTTTATTGAGCGTCTTTTCCAGTTCGAGTCCGGGATCATTTGCCCATTGGCCATTACGGTTGATACCGCGAAATGAATGTGAGGACTTCCCCCGGCAGATTTGCCGTGCGTGATAGCGATTACGGGTGCATAGTTTCCGTCTGCTTCTTGCCATCCCATTAGGGTTGAGTAACGGTCTATTATTTTTGCCCAGGTTTCATCACTTGGCGGGGTTTCATCCGGTTCCAGGGACATTACCCCGTGATACAGGTTTAGCTTGTCCCTACTGCTATTTTTTGCCTCTTTCCGGTTGGATTTGAACGTGCGGGTTGACCCGTACTGTTTGATATAGGTTTCAAAATCGGTAGCTAGATTTTTAGCGTCCTTTTTCGTGATCGGCGTGACCGTTTCGGCAGGGGATACTTGGTTGTTATAGATCACTCGTTGGTCTACGTGTTCGTTGTGTTTTCCTTCCCCTGCCAGGTACTCAAACAGACTGGTTGCATCTCTGGCAGGAATGAGCTTTATTATCACGGCAAAAGCTCCCTGATTTTTTCTACAACTTCGGCGCAGCGTTTGCGTTGCGTATCTATTACTTGAGTGAACTGGATAGCGGTTGCAGGGAAGTTTTCGTTAGCGTTCGCCCAGTGCGCTAACTGGTTCAAGTTATTGGCCATTCCAGCTAGTGTTCTCTGCTGGATTCTAAGCTGAGTTACAGCATCAGCTAACCCTTCAACATCAATCGTTTTTAAGGCGTTCGGATTGGTGGCCGCGCGGCGCACTATCCAGGCCGCAATACTCATACCGGCTTGCTGAGCCGCGCTAGTTATTTTTTCGTAATCACTTTGGGTTACTTTCGCTTTTACTGTCCGCGTGTAGCTACCGCGCGCGTTCGGCTGTCTCCGGCTCATAGGACGGCCTTGCTCTTATCTTCTTCCACGCCTATATAAAGACCGCCCGGCAAACCCTCCCCAGCGCTAAGCAAACCATTGCCGCGAACGTGAAAAGTTCACGGAAAAGTTCAAGAAAAATTTCGGGTACGTGTACCAGAAATTTTCCCAAAATTTTTTCGAAACTTTTCAGCAAAAGTTTGGATACTTGTACCGGAAAATTTTCCGGTACTAAGCCCGGTACAAAACCATGTAACAAGCCATGTAACAAACAGTTTCCCAGCGAAGCGCACTTTAGGACGTAAGTCCTACAAGGTTCCTATGGGTACATGGGAACACATCTTGCGTCCGGGACTCCCGGAGGCGAATTTCCAAAATATGACGCAGGTCACGTTATGAGAGGATTCTAAGGACGTGATTTGTGATCAGATTTTGTACCGGAACAATTTCGGGTACGTGTACCAGAAATTTTCCCAAAATTTTTTCAAAACTTTTGCAGAAAAGTTTGCGTTCTTGTACCGAAAATTTTCCGGGAAAAGTTCCGGAAAATTTCGCGGCAAACTGAGGCGTACAGTTCGAGTTTTTATCCCGTAATTTTTAGTCTGGGAGTAAGGGCAGCGCGGGGGAGAAGTTTTACCGGCAACGCCTGCGCCGCGTTCAGGGCGGTTTTACTATCCGGCTACTGCTGCCGGATAGTAAAACCGAAAGACGTTCTGGTTATCTTCACTACAGTAAATGGGGAAGAGATCCGGTATTCATTATTTACCCTGTCCGGTGAAGCCGATTGATCAATGATGTGGCAGGTGTGTTTGTTTGCCGGTATGTACCAGTTCTGGTTATGGGATTTACCGGAAACTTTTTGCGACTGAGCGCCGTTTATTTATTGACCGTGCTTTATCGAGTGGGTGAGGGTTGGAGTATGGCAAGGAAAAGCTTTACTGCAACAGAGCTAGCTCAAACAACTAGGGCATTAAAAGAGGCAGAAATCGCGTTAGTAGAGGCAAGTAATCGTTACTTGCATATCTGGAAATCTTTTCCTGGCGCTGCGCGGCTTCTAACGCCGCTTGGATTTATTAAACCACCGTTTACGCGCGAGCTTGAGCCAACGGGAATTGCAGTAACAGTTTCGACTGAATATGGACAACCAAACCTGGAAAATAACGGCGACAATTAGGGAGGATTTTCCAATGGGTAAACGAAAAACTATTAATGCTGAGATGCGTAAAGGATGCGCGGGTTTATTCGCGGCCACGCTTTGCTGTGTAGGAACGGCATTGCCTGCTTTCGCGGCTGATACTGACCCGGCACCTGACCCAGTACCAACAGTCACGGAAAAGCCTGATCCTAAACCCGATCCGAAACCCGAACCGCAGCCTGATCCGGAACCGGAACCGAAGCCCGATCCTAACCCTGATCCGAAGCCGGAACCAAAGCCTACAAAAACAACTCCAACTACTCCAACCAAGCCTGCCGGTAACACTAGCGGTAAAACCACTTCGGTTGGCGCGAAAAAACCAGTCAGCAAAGCTAGAAATTATTCCAGCCCTCGCAGTAGTAAACGCTTTATCCAAACTCAAAATGTTTCGAGTCAAGGCGAGCTAGCTAAGACCGGCGCGCTCGCAATGACTGGTGGGCTTTGCGCCTTGCTGTTGGTAGTTGGTGGCGGCGGCACAATTTTAGTGCGGAAACTTCGCAAAAACACTCCAGAAAAACTAACCTCTACGCCTGGGGTGGGCAGCGATAAATAAGCCGTTAAATGAAGCTACTCCCTGACTATATTTAACGGCTAATCCCCTCCCCTAAAGTTCCGGTGTAATACCGGGACAGGGGAGGGGAAAACATAGGCTTACCGGACGGGTAACGATCCGGTAAGAGTGCATCGAAATTATTCGATAAAACTCATGGAACAAGGGAACACAATCAGCGGGCGCGATCTTATCCTGGGATCGCGCCCGCCTTCCCTATATCGGCAATTCTTTTCAGGCTCCCTCCCAATCATTTTTGCGTTCCTCGTCCCGGCTTGCCCGCATGGCGTAGCGCTCAAGATTTTTAAGGAGTCCGTCGGGGGTAGAAACGTTTTCAGTTTCATATTGGACTTCTCTGATAATTTCGGCGCATTTAAGTTGTTGCCTGGATTCCCCGGCAGCCGCTAGGTTTTCTTTTAGCCAGTCGCACAGGTCGCAGTAAACATCATCATCAATACCGCTAGGGAATGTGACACTTAGGAGTTTATCGAAGCGGTTAAATATAGTTGTGATCGCGTCACTAATAGCGGTGTCTTCATCGCTGGCACCATTAGCAAGTTTGTCGATTAACTCTGTTTCCTGTACGCCCGCCCCGTTAGGATAGCCTGGATTTTCATCATCTGTTGTCGCCCAAGTATTCTCAACCTTTTCGGCTATTTCGGTAAATACTTCCGCTAGCCATGCTTTTTCTGGCAACTGGTGTTCCTGGTACATTGATTTTCTCCTTTTGGTGTTGGGTTGCTGGATTGGGGCTTTGGGTTTTTCGGGTCTAACTTGCTTTGTTTGGCGGGTTTTCGGGGTCTTTAAGTTCGACTTCAATAAACCGGATCCGTTTTTCAAACCGTACCCGCTTTAGCCCGTCCTTATCTCGGTATTCTGAACGGGTAATGTAAAGCCTTCCGGTAATGGAAACGTAGTCGCCCTTTTTCAGGTTCAACGCTTCGATCTGCTCGGCTTTTTCTGCCCACGCTTCGGCTACTAGCCAGATTTGCTCACCAATGTAATGGTTCTTATCTCCGACTCTGGTTCCTGGTCTTATCGGGGTATCGTTTACAAGCAGGTTAATAATTTTTGTTCCGTCCGGCTTATAGCGAACTTCAGGGTCTTTAGCTAGGAAAGATAAAGTTTGAATTTTCGGTCCATATTTACTCATTTTTATTTCTCCTTAAAGTACGTAAATTTTCTAGGTCACTTCTATTAAGATTTAGCGGCATGAATAGATGGCAGGTGGCGTGCTTCGATCGCTTATGTGGTGAGTTCTTTAGGCTCGTCCTGACTGTAGCTGCCTTACGTTCTTTTCCCACGCGGCTTTGGTGTATTCGACTCCCTCTAGGAAGTAGCGCTCCTGCCTACACTTTGGTGCGTTTTTGTCGATTATCGCTGGTCCATCGGTACGGTGATAAACGCTATTACTTCCACGTTTTACTCTGTATCTGGCTACCTGTACAACGCCGTCCTTGGCAGCGTAGTAGCAAGGCTCGTTTTCAGGGGCGCAATCAATGCCATCAAAGCTATAAGAGATCATGTTGTTTGTTTGCCAGTAAGGTACTCTCAGGTGATGACTTTCTCTTACGTCAAAGAATTCCCCATCCTTTACCCGAAAGTAGCGTTCCCAAGTCAGTCGTTCTTGCTCGTCAAACACTTCATCAACGGTTAGTTTTCCGCCAGTTGCTTCAATATAATCCTTAAGGTAATCAAGGTTTTCTCCATTGTCGGGTATCACGTTTTTCTGGCGGCTCCACTTTTTGCCGTTACGATGCCAGCCTTTGTTAGCCCAGTTCTCTAGGTCTTGGATTGGTCTTAAGTTTTTATCTAGGAAGGTTTGATCTCGAAGAATTCCGTCCTTGTCGTAAAATTCGGATACATAGCCGGTGGGTGTGCAGTATTTCAGTACTATGCTATCTATGGCCTCCCATTTTTCTACCAGCCACCAGTCACCATTTAGAATTTCGTCATGGCTGGGGGCTTCGTATTCGATCCCTGCGCTGCCCCGATGGTAGGGGTGACATTTTTTCACTTTCCCCACAAAAACTTTCCCGCGCTCGCAACCCTTTGGGGTATCGGGTGGGGTAAAAGGCTTCGCGGCGGTTAATGAAAGATCAGAATCTTTTGCTAGTTCCTTACTCATGGTGTCTCCCTTAGGTAGGACTTTGACTTTGTTTTTGCCTCACCGGGCACTGCGTAGCAGTGAACGAGAGCGCAGCCTTGTCAACCCGTAGGGCTTAGGGGAGGAAATGTGGGGAAGGTCAGGGCGCGTAGCGCGGTGACCTTGCGCATATTTACGTACTGGTGGCCGCGCTTTGCGCGGCTTGACCAGGCGTAGCGAACGTTATAATTGGGTTCCCGGTGAGGAAAAAATATCGGTTCAGGTGGGGTTCTAAGGCGCGTTAGCGGCGTGAAGCCTGCCCAGTAGCGCCCGTTTAGGGCGGCCATTGTGCTGCGTGGGTTTCGCCGCGCAGCATCCCGCGTAGCGGGTTTTCCTGCCCCGTTAGGGGTGGTATGTTTTGGGGTTTTAAGTGGCAGGCCAGATCGTACCGTTAAGGGCGCTGTGGCCTGCCCGCAAAACCCAGCCGCGCGCAGAAAAGATAGCGTTATTTTAGCGGCCAGGTGGCGGGAGGTTCATTGCTAAAATGTTACGTAAATATAGTTAACGCTTGGCAATACAGTTTACGGCCGTAACATTTTACTTTAGAAACAGCTTAGGTACTTTGATAAATGTTTTATAAAGAGTAGCCCTGCTGGTTGTTTCTTCTTGGATTTATGGGTGGTCGTACTTGATAGTTCCGGTGGTGGCGGCGGGGCTGCGGGCTTTGCGTGCGAATTTTTGGCGTGGCTGGTTGTCCTGTGTTCTTGATTTGAGTTAGGTGTTTTGCTATCACGTTTGCGATTCGGTGGTTGGAACCGGTTGCCTGACTGTAAAACCGTGCGGCCTTAAATTCGTTCATTACCCTGGGATCATTGATGTATGCGATGGTGTTAATGTCCCATCCTGCCTCAGATGCAAGTTGGGAGAAAAAGACAAATTGGCTACGGGTGTTGCCTTCTCTAAAGGAATGAATGGTATTAATTTCACCCCATATTTCAGCTAGTTCAGTGATGAAGCGTTCGCGTGGGAGTCCGCGCAAGTAATTATTAGCGGCAAGTTTTTCGTATTGTGCGTTAGCCGCATCGGTTAGGGCTTGTCCTGCTGGATAGAAGAAATAAGTGATTTTGGGTGCGGCGGGATCGCCTAGCGGGTAATGAACAACGTCTGCCCAGGATTTCGTCATGTGAGCGTTGGTTGGTGCTACACGTTCTTGCCCTGCCCACTCATAGACATCTTGAAAGATATACTGGTGTATACGTTTCATGTGATCATAGTTAAAATGGCCTGGAATTGGAGATCGTGCCAGTTGCGCGATACGGATGTTTGTTGCCGTTTGCTCAGCCTCTTCTAATAGGTCTGGATCGGTTTGTCCGTATGGATTACCTGGGCTGGTGAACTTGTTTTTGAGTGTAGCGGTGCCAGGTATGTAGTAGTCATTCCAGGTTTTGAACTGACTGGTTTCAGTCACTTGGCCACTTGCCCAGGATTTCAGATAAACGAATTTTAACTGCTTCATCGGCGCTGAGGGATTGTTCCGCTACCTGGCGCACGATGTCGCGGGTTCTAGGATCAGTTACCGGCATATCAGCAAGATTCATAGCAACGTCAGCAAATGCTATCGCCGCTTCTGCTGGGGTCGGGGCGTTGGCCACCTCGGCATATGGTGTGAGCTGATCTTCGGGACGGTATTTAGGTTTAGTTTCGCTGGCTTGTAGTTGCATAATTTTCCCTAATTCTCTTCGTTCGATATATGACTAATTATAGTATTTACCAGGGGTTACTGCTAGTTTCCGGGTAATTATATTAGTCACGGCCGTGACTACTTTTATTGCTTGAAGGTTATCTCTGTTTCGATTTGGTAAAGGCTGCAAAGTAAATATATTGCTTGAACAAGTGGCCTCATGTGTTTGTATTCTGCTTGTTCCGGGTCAAGGATGTGGGCATATATTTCCTCATTGTCATCAAGTAGTTCGATCATGCTGCCAAGTGATTCAAGGAAGGACTCAAAGGATTCTTGTACCTGTTCGATTACCGGTTCTGGTGGCATAGCTCTACCTGTTAGCCACCTGCGTGCGGTGCGCTCTTGGACTTCGAACTTTCGTGCCAGATCAGCGGCGTTAAGTCCTAGTAGTGAGGATTGTAAAGAAAAGTCAGCTAACATGGATACTCCTATAAATCGTATTTCTTGGCAATTTCCGCAAATTCGGTGCTGGTGCCTTTCGGCGCGCGCTTGAAGCGTTCAATACCTAAAACGTGATTACCTGTGACCAGTTTTTTCCCTTTAAGGGTGTATGCCCAGTTATTTTTTACTATCGCTAACGCTGTACGGGTATGGAAACGCCCGTTATTTCTGGTGCCGATCCATTCCTCGAATTTTATTTCGCCTTTGTAACTGGCCGGTTTGGTGGCCGCGCTAGGCATAAAGGCTTTCATCGCTTCTAAAATGGTTTGGTCTGCGGCGTTTTCCAGGTTGACACCGTAGAAACTGGTGCGATTAAAATGTTTAGAGGTGTGATGCCATTCCTCGTATTGTAGTAGGTAGTGTTTTAACGCTTTAAGGCTGCAACTTTCTAGCTCGGCGCGTGTGAATCCGCAATTTTCATAACCTAGAACTTGGTTTATCAAGTCTTTTTTAGTCCATTTGGATATGGGGCGTAAACCGCCTGAATATGCAGCTAGTGCATTGTTGCTCATTGAATGATTAAAATATCCAGCCATTTTAATTCCTTACACCAGGTGGCCGGGACTTCTTCCCTGACCTTTCCTACCATTATAGCAGGTATTAACTGGTTTTACCTATTATTTCGTAGCTATTTTTAGGTTATTTTCCTTCGGGTAGGTCGAGTGGGGTGGGGTTTTGGATTTCTTGGATTATTTGCGCGGGGCTTTTGCCTTGGGTTAGTAGGTTGTTGATTTGGCGGGCGCTTTTTTCGGTTAGGTTCTTACAGTTGAAGGTGGGGTCTTGTTCTTGCAGCCTGGCACAGACTTCTGCTTGTAGGGTTTCGTGGCGGGCAATGTTTGGTATGTAGGGGCGGGCGATGGTGTATAGGCTCATGGCGGCCAGGATCAGTACCGCGATTTTGATTAGTGTTCTTCGCATGGTTATTTGATTTCGGTAGGTGCGATGTGACTTGATTTTTCAGCTCCGGGTATTTCTCCTGCCCGGTTGTTCCCGAACGCGATCCACTGTCCGGTTTTGGTTTGTGCCCAGGTGACGTAACCTGAGCTTTCCAGGGTCACGATCTGGCCTTTGATGTTTTTAGGGAGGCTCATTTTGGTGGGGGTAAGGGTTTGGCCAGTATCTTTTATTTGCCCATTTGAGGTATCTCCCCAGCAGTAGATGCTAGTGCCGGTGGCGGCGCAGGTGTGGGCGGCACCTATGGTTAAGGCCGTGATTTCGCCTTTGCCGGTGAGTACGGCTGTTGGGGTGGCTGGCGTATTGCTTGGTTTACCGGTTGCTTGCCCGGTATCATTTTTTCCCCAGCAGTACACGCTGTTTGCTGTGGCGGCGCAGCTGGTGGATCGCCCGGCAGTGATGATGCTGATCGGTTTGTTCTTAAGCTCTTCTATTTCATAGCTTGTTATTTCCGCCGTGAGAGTTCCTAGTTGCCCAGTATCGTTTAGTCCGGTGCAGGTGATGCCGTTGCCGTCTGTTCCTGTCCGGCAGGTGAATAGGTTAGCTCCGGCTAGGTGAGAAGAATGGATAGTGCGGGTGATTATTTTCGGTTCCGGCGTTTTTGGCGGAGTGGCCGGTTTGGAGAGGGTTGCTCCGTGTACTATCCACCCGCTTGCCGCGCCTAGCGCGCAGGTAGCGGCCAGGACTAGCGCGGTTGTAAGGACACGTTTGATCGGTAGCTTTGATAGCCTTCCTCGCGTTACTGGCCGGTATCCTAGTGCCCGGGCTTTTATGATCGCGGCTGTGCGCAGTCCTGCCTGGTTGGGGCTGGTAACGGTGATGACACCATCACCGGTGTGGATTTCTGCTCGTCCGTTATCGTAGATTTCTATCCGATCCATTATTTACCCTTAGTTATTCTGATGGCTTTTTGCCATTTCCCGTATTTCATATCCGCTACTTTTACAACGTCATTTTGGTGGGGGGCGTGTACGAATTTCCCTTCGCCTATGAAGATTCCTACGTGGCCGGGTTTCCACAGCACATCACCTGGTTGGGCAGCGCTTACTGATAGTTGGGTGCCTGAGTTAGCTTGTTTGCCGCTTTGGTGGGGTAGGTTGATTCCTGCTCCTTTCGCGTATGACCATTTGACAAGGCCAGAGCAATCGAAACTATCCGGTCCCTCGGCTCCCCAAACATAGGGTTTTCCGCGTTCGCGTAGCGCGGCTTCAACGACTTTGTTTCCTGACGGGTTAAGCGGCGCGTCATCACCTGCTAGGCCGCCGCCACCGCCTCCGGGCAGATAAGAGCAAATACCGCCAGTAGCGCCTAGATCGCTGCCTGCTTCACTGGTGGGGGTGGCGGTTGCTCCTTTCATGAATGGTTCAGGGTTTATGGGTTTGCCGTTTTGGTAAATCTCGTAATGGATGTGTGCCCCGGTCACTCGCCCGGTAGCCCCGGTTAATCCTATGGGGGTGCCTTTTTGGACTTGTTGGCCGGGCTTTACCAAGAACTTTGAAAGGTGCCGGTGACAGGTTTTCCAGGTTGCCCCCGCGTATTCGCCGTGGTTGATGCACACGGTGTTACCACCGGTGCCTTCATATTTAGTAGATAATACGTTGCCTGGTGCGGTAGCGTATTGGGGTTTTCCTGCCTCTTGGGAATAGTCGGTTCCAGCATGAAGGAATTGCATCTTGCCGGTGACGGGATGTTTTCTCGGTCCATAGGGACTGGTGACGTGAAGTTTGCCGGGTGCGGGAGCATCGAATTTACCATCCCAAGCAGCGGGTTTTATGGCTTTTTGGATGGCAGCTTTTAAGGCGCGGGGGTTGGTGGCCGCGCCCGCGCGTAGCCCTGTGCCGCTAGCTACGGTGACACTATTGTTAGTGGTTGTAGCGTTCATGTAGGGCATCATGCGCCCGATCGAGCGGCGAGTTTCGTTAGGGATTCGTCCGTTCTTTTTAGGGGTTAGATAGGCCGGTCCCGCGTTGTGGGCGAGGATGACTAGCTGCCAATCGGGTAGGGATTTCAGGTTGGCTGGCAGGTTTGTTGCGCGGGCTTTTAAGACTTTGTCGAGGTTTTCTGCTGAGAGTTTCCCGCAGTATTTAGCGTGGGTTAAAGGCTCGTAAATGTTGGGGTTTGAGGGTGTTCCTCCGGTTAGGTGTCGCCATTCTTCTGTGCCGATTTGGCATAGCCCCATGTATCCTAGGGAGTTGCGGATGGTGGGGTTAAAGTCTGATTCGTAGTACATCATTCCGGCGAAGAAGTTCGCGGGGAGGCGGTGTCCCGCGCCTTCGTAGGCGGCTTTGACCCACGGGATCGCTTTGGTGGGGGTTTGTCCCGCGATAGCCCCGCTAGCATTGCCAGTTGCTCCGATTTCGTTTTGGGTTTGGCAGTATTGAGCGGCTGTGGCGGGTATTGCTCCGGCAAAGGATAGGAAAAAAATGAGCATAGTAGCCATGCTTATTGGATATTTTTTGTGAAGGCTCATTATTTTTTGCTCCTTATGCTTTGGGCAAGATCGAGGATTAGGCCGACACGGATTTTCCCGCTGGCTAGGTCGCTACTGGTGTAGCCGAAGCGGCAAAGACAGTTCCACACCCAGCGTGCGTCCTCATAGTTCCTGCTAGGTATGAGGTCGGTGATTTGGTTAATCGGGTCAAGCATTGTGCATCCTTTAGATTTCTGGCTGGCTGATATAGGTGGAGATGGCAGGAAAGAGCCAGAAATGGCAGATGATAGCGATGATGGCTATCAGGATTAGTGTCTGTAGCGATTTGAGGATTAGCCCGCCTGGCAGGCGTGACCAGATTAGTTTGAGCATGGATTTTTCCCCGCTAGTTCTTTCGGGATTCCCGTGTCTTTGGGTACCCAGTGATCGAAAATGTTGTGGACTATGAAGCGTTCAGAGTTGCCGTATTCAGGGTGGCAGGTCGTCATTGTCAGGTACGCTTGGGATGGTTTGGAGTCATCTATCGGGTTGGGTTTGATAACGTCCAGATTTTTCGGGCTAACAATCCTGGTGGATTCTACTTTGTAGATGATCCAAGCAGTTTTGGTTTCAATAATGATCGGATCGCCAGGTTTTAGAATGTCTACGCGGCGGAAGTTCGAGCCGTAGGTGCGCCGGTGTGCGGCTACGGAAAAGTTTCCTATTTGCCCGGGCATAGCGGTGCCAAGGTAGTGACCGGCAGCGCCAGTGTTTAACACTGCCTGGCTGGTTCCTTCTTTGATAGGGATGGTCATATAGCGCCAGGCGGGTACGTGCATGGTTGCGAACACTTCCCCCGCAGTTACTGCCCCTATTTCGGGTGGCGGGCTGGTTCGTTCATCGAGGGAGGTTATGTCAGGGCAGGGGGCTTTAAAATCTTCAACCGCTTGCGCTGTTTGTCGTTCTGCTTGCAGGTCAGTTACGTACAGGTTCCATAGCGTAAACGCGGCCACGAAAATACCAGCTATAACAATCAGTTCTCCGATAGCGGTAACTAAATCAAATTTCGGTTGCTGCTGATCCTTACCATCTGCTTGCTTTGCTGGCGCTGCCGGTGGTGCTGGTGTTGCTGGCATGGCTTGCCAGGTTGGTGTTGCTGGCGTTGCTGGTTCAGGGTTTGCTCGGGCGGCTCTGGCGGCGCGTTGTTCCCGGTTGCTTGATCTTGGCGGGTAATGCATTTGCAACAGCCTTGTTGGAGGGTGGCCGCGCCAAGAAAAATGGGAGATTTTCTTGGCGCGGCCTAGGTTCCTATTTGTGTTTATTGCCGTGCGCGTTTACGGGTGTAAAGCGCTACTGCTCCTGCTCCGGTTAATGCCAGGGCGAACAGCAGGCTAATGGTGCTAGCGGTACCGGTTTTTGCTAGTACCGGGGTAGGCACAACGGTTACGGTTTGATCTACATCGTTGATGTCGTGGTGTTCTACAACGTGGGTGCCTTTCGGGGTTTTACCAGTGTAAATATCCTCGAATACTACCCAGTGAGTATCTGCTTTGACTTTGCAGTTACCGAAGAACGATACAGAAATTTTACCGTTACCGGACTTGTCGGCTTTGAAGGTGACCGGTTTGCCTTTCATGCAATCAACGGTTTCACCGGTTTCCTTGTTCATGAGCTTGCCGGTTACGGTGTAGGTTTCACCAGGGATCAAAGAAGTGTATTCAACAACATCGTTAATATTAACGTTGCCATCGTTTACGATCTTGTCCCCATCTTTGCCATCAGTAGCGGTGGTTTTAGCCTTCGGGGAGTAAACCGTCTGGTCTTTATCGGTAATATCGTGGTGCACGATAGGTTCTTTACCTTCGCGCAGCACGTCCTCGAAAACAACCGTGGTTTTACCCGCTAGTAGTTCGGCGCGTACCGGAATATCAATCTCCACTACACCGTTACGGTGCGTAGGGGTGAACTTCTTGGTCGCGGTCACCGGCTTACAATCCTTGCCCTCAGTTTTTTGAGGATGATCTTTCAGGTACTTGACCAGTTCGCTAGAGATAGCTTTAGCCAGTTTTTCCACATCAACGGTTTTCTTCGGGCTGGTCATCGAGACAACTCCTCGGCTTTCTGACACGCCAGCGCCGGTATGAGATTTAGCGCCTACGACCGCGCCGAGACCTAGAATATCTTCTACGCTGTATCCAGCGTTTTCGATTATGTTGTTAAGTTCGCGGCCTTCCCCAAAGCCAGGAACAATAGAGTTCAAAGCCTTAGATGAGACTTTCCCGTCCCTAACTAGGTAATCGTAAGTACCATCGATTTTGATTTTGTTAGCAAAATCGGTGACTACCTTCTGGATTTTTCCGGAATAGTCAGTCACGGTTGCAACATCGTTGCAATCCTGGAAGGGCTTACCGGTGGCCTTGTCCATTAGGGTGGCCTGCAAGGTGTATTCCTTGCCTGCTGCTAGCTCGCGATAGGTCACCTTATCGGTGATGGTTACCATTCCGGTTAAGGGTAGGAACTTGTCCCCGTCTGCCTTGTCGGTAGCGGTGGTGTGGATACCAGGCTGATCCGGTACGAAAGACTCGTTCGGGTCTAGCTCGCTAGTACGAAGCGGCTCTACCCGGTCATCGCCTGCAAACTCGGATACGAACACTAAAGTGCCTCGGCAGTCAATATCTTGGATATGCTCGCCGGGAGCCTCCGGGAAGTAGTCAGCGATCCGGTAGTCACCGTTCTTAGCGGGAATAGTCCAAGACTTAACCGGAGTCATATCCCGGGTTACACCTTCGGCCAGCTTGGTCGTAGAAGGTACGCAGTATAGGTGCTGGTCAATGGTTTTATGGTCGGCTTTGATAGCCCCGTAACCTGCGAAGGTGGGGTGGTTGGTGGGGAACCCATCTACCTTTACCCAGTCGTTAAGGAAGAACTTAGCATCCGATCCAGAGTGGACTTTGATTACATTGTTCTTTGAGGTAATCTTCCCGACAGTGCGTTTTACCTGAGTTTCCCCGGCCACGGTGTAGCCGTCAGTCCAGTTAGCGTGAATCAAGTCGGGAGTTTTCTGCCCCTTCTTGTCTACTGACCATACCCAAGTGTAAAACCCGGGCTTATCGGCTTTTACGGTCGCGGTTTTCTCACCAGGCGCGGTGAAGGTCAAGCTAGTGGTAGCTACTGGCTTCGCGCCAGCAGGTACTGCTTGAGCTTTAGAGGGCAGGGTTTCGCCCATGTAGTAGACTGCGCCCTTATAGGTCACCTCAGTATTTTTAACCCATTCCGGGTTAGCGTACTTCGGGTCTGCGAAAGCCTTAAGAGTGTCAGTGATCTCGCCCTTGTTAGATGCCACGGAAGGCTCAGTTACCTTCGAAGTAGCCATAGGCTGGAAATCAAAGATAACATCCCAAGAACCACCAGGGTTTTTCCTCACCTCTGGGTCTGCTCGGTTAGCAATCATGCGCTGTTTTCCGGCTGGCCCGGTGAGCTTGGTTAAAGCGTCTCGTACTGTGTAGGCGTAGGTGAAAGAGACTTTCCCGTTTCCGGTGGCTCGCCAGTTAACCGTGATCGGCTTATTTGCGGTTTTACCCGAAAGAGTATTTTTACCACTGGCAGTAAATACTGCCGGCCCCTTAAGAGTTAACGTGTAAGGAATGCCTGCAATGTGGTTGCCGGATACGTTCTTGATTCCGATGTTATTGATCGTACCCTCGCGTTTTCCCTCGCCGGTGTGGGTGGTGGAGGTGTAAGAGTGTACCCCGGAGGCTTTGGCTTCTTGCACATATTTACGGGCAAGGTTAACAGCGGCAGGATGGTTGGCTTGTAGCCAACCCCATACCCGGTAAATTTCCGCTTTGCTTGTTGCGGAGTTTTTGTTATTTTCCAGGTTAAAGTGGATAATCATGGAGATTGCTGCCCTGGAGTCGTTAGTATTCACGTTTTCGTATTTGTCGAGAATCCATGCTACTTGGGCAACGTTGGTGAGGTCGATATCGCCTCCACCGTAGTTAGTCATCGCGCCCGCTCCGGTGAGGGTTTCCTTGGTCACCGTTTGGCCGGGGGCAATACCCAGCGGCCCCATTTCGATGCACCAAGCCAGCTTGCCATCTCCGGTTACTGATTCGTGTGCGCCTAACCAATGTTTGGGTGCTTCTCCCATAGTGGATGGCACAAGATAACCAGGCCCCGTTTTTACGGCATGGGCGGGTGTAGGACTCGTTAGGGGTATTACTAACCCTACGATTAGGGCTAGTAGCGCTATGATTGCGCTTCGTTTTTTGGTACCAGTGTTCACTGTTACTCCTTTTATCTACCGATAGATTCAAGGGAGCGTGGCTAGGCATCTGTCTCTTAGCGGTTTTGTACCCCCGGCCAAAAGGCCGGGGGTACAGGTTTTTGTATCTATTAGGAGACAGTGGAAACCCTTCACGTTCCCATATCTATAAAGAAGCCCTGGCAAAATGCTCGCCTATAAATGAAGTGAGCCAGGGGATGATCCCCTGGCTCACTTACAGTAACGATTATTTAATTATGTTTACCAGCCGTGCCACACGTTGCCGTCCTCGTCACCGCCACCTGTAATGGTTCCGTCACTTCCAACATCATTTTTCCCAAATTCCTTTTCGTAAGGCTTCGGTTTGTATCCCGAGTTAGTCTTGGCGGGTTTTTTGGGTGCTGGTTTGGCGGGTGCCCGGTATTGACGTGCCGGTTTTTTCGCCACGGAACGCGATGGGGCAGCTATACGTGCTTGCTGCACCGCCGGTTTTTGCGCCTGTTTCACGGCAGGTTTTTGCGATGCAGACGTGGCCGGAGCTTGTGCCTTAGCGGCGGCCTCCGCCTTCGCCTTGGCCTCGGCCTGGGCTTTTTCCTTCGCAGCTTTCTCGTCTTTAACGCTTTGACTGTCGGTTACGGCAGGTTTTACTGGCTCGGACTTTTTAGCATCTGTCCCGCCGCAGCCGGTTAGACTGATCGCGATAGGGATCGTAATTAGCGCCGCCAGGATACGCTTAGTGGTCTTGGGTTTCATGGTTATTTTTCCTTAATAAGAAGTATTTACCATACGTTTCCGTCCTCGTCTCCGCCTAGGGTTATAGAGACGTCTTTATCCATTTTGTTCTTATCTATCCATACTTCCCCAGGTTTTAGTTTGTATCCGGAGTTATTCTTGGCTGGTTTTTTGGGTGCTGGTTTGGCGGGTGCCCGGTATTGGCGGGCAGGGCGTTGTGGTGCGCGCCGAGCTGGTGCGGGCGCGGCAGGCTTTTGCACTTGCTGCACTGCTGGTTTATTCCCGCTATTGGTGGCAGGTTGTTTCTGTGCTGGCGCTGCCGGTGCTTGTGCTTTAGCGACGGCCTCAGCTTCTTGTTTGGCTTTTGCCTCAGCCTGTGCTTTTTCCTTCGCAGCTTTCTCGTCTTTAACGTTTTGGCTGCTGGTTACGGCAGGTTTTACCGGCTCAGACTTCTTAACGTCCTGACCATTACAGGCAGCCAACCCCAACATCACCGAGATAGTAATAACACCGGTAAGCACACGACAACTCAACTTAGACAACATCACTTATACTCCTCAGAGGATAGGGGTCTGCTGTATCGGTTAGCCCAGCTAAAGACTAGCACCACGTATTGATAACGTTGCCCTCTTCATCACCAATTATCCCAAACATTACCCTCGGAATCACCACCACCGGTAATGTTCCCATTCTTGTCAATGCTATTCTTATCAAACTCCCTCTCACCGGGTTGGAGTTTGTATCCGCCTCCGTTGTTACCGCTATGGGTTTTGGGTTTTGGCGCAGGTTTTGCGGGTGCCTGGTATTGGCGGGCAGGGCGTTGTGGTGCGCGCCGAGCTGGTGCGGGCGCGGCAGGCTTTTGCACTTGCTGCGCTGCCGGTTTATTCCCGCTATTGGTGGCGGCTTGCTGCTGCGCGGGCGCTGCCGGTGCTTGTGCTTTAGCGGCGGCCTCAGCTTCTTGCTTGGCTTTTGCCTCAGCCTGCGCCTTTTCCTTCGCTTGCTGAGTTTTAACGCTTTGGCTAGTGGTTACGGCAGGTTTTTTAGGTTCGGATTTTTTAGCGTCTGTACCGCCGCACCCGGTTAGACTGATCGCGATAGGGATCGTGATCAGCGCCGCCAGGATACGCTTAGTGGTCTTGGTTTTCATGGTTATCTTTCCTTTATTTACTTGGTCGGGTCAGAGTTTATGGGACCGGGAGGAATACTACCTGGGGGTAGCTGCTCATAAACCCTTCCATTGTTATGTTCTAATTCTACTTGGTTTGTTTGAGTTTTAATAGCTGTCTCAATCCATTTCGCCCAGGATAACTGGTGGATTGGCAGGGTTTGCAGCCACGCCTGCCTAGCCCGTCCCACGATTTCAGCATCTAGGCGCACCGTGATCTTGGTTTGCCTGACCGCTTTAGCGGCTTGCGGTTCTGTGCGGCGCATTTCGGCTGCCTGCCCCGGTTTGGCGGGGGTTAGTCCAGCGAGTTTAGATCGCCTGGGCGCGTTATTCATGGTGTTCTCCTTTCACTTGTTGATATATTTCCTGGTACTTTTCTTGTAGGTCTGCTGTGTTTGCTGCCCATTGGTCGAGTCCTGCTCCGCACTCCACACAGTCGGATATGACGGCTCGTTTAGGGATTGGGGGTTGCAGGATTTTAAACCCGCCTTGTTTGGAGGCTGTCCGTAGCGCGTCCACCCAATAGGTTCCGGCTCTGGTTCTAGCTTCGTGCTGGTTAATGAGCACTCCCGCTAGGGTGAGGCCGGGGTTTTGGGTTTCCCGTACCGCGTTCATGGTTTCTAGCAGGCTGGCAAGCCCGTTAGTAGACCATTGCTTTGAGTGCGTCACGATAAGGGCTGTGCTAGCTGCTACTAGGGCGTTTATCAGTAGGGAGTCTAGGGATGGCGGGCAATCAATAAGACACAAGTCGTACCTTTCGCGCACGCTATCTAGGGCTTTGCGGAGCCGGTTTTCACCCCCGATCCGGGATAGCAGGATTTCATCTCTGACTACTCCTAGCGCGTCCCCAACTGTGGGCACCAGGTCAGCACCTTCCCAGATGGTGCGGGTGATGACCTCGGGCAAGGTCTGCGGGGTGCGGGTAGAAAGCGCGTCTGCAAGGCCGATAGTGTCCTCAGCCAGTAAGTCTGGCGTGAGGGCGCTGGTTAGGTTTCCTTGCGGGTCACAATCAACCACTAACACTCTGCTGCCAGCTAAAATAGCGGTGCGGGTCAGGTGGAACGTGGTGGTAGATTTACCGACTCCGCCCTTCTGGTTACATATAGCGATAGTAATCATTACGGTTGTCCTCCAATCGGTGTGGCGTTTTCGATTTCATGTTTGGTTTTCTCCTTGGTGATGCTTTGGATATTCTCGATTTGCGTCAAAATCGCGCCTAGCTGCCGGATATTCTGGTAGTGAGCTATCGCCCAGCCCTCCAGTCTGTAAGCCGCATCTAGCAAGGCGTTTAATTTTTCTATGCCCGTCTGAAAATCCCGAGGAAAATCTTCGAGAATGCCTTTTAGCTCGCCTAAGGCAACATCGGATTCTTCGCGACAAGAAATGATTTCGTTCTGATAGCTTTCTATACCCCAAAGGTTGGAAAGCGCGTCATCTATCAGTTTTTTCTTAGTAGCCATTTTTTTAGTAGTCATTTCGTGGTTTCCTCCTTGGTGATGGTTTGGATATTGCGATTACTTTTCGTGCAGCGTTTACTAGGCGTGCCTCAGCTACGAATCTTTCTTTCATTTCTGCCCTGGCGGGATTATTTGTTAGCGCTTGTTGTAGCAGGTTGGCTGATATTTCCCAACCGGTTGTGCTCTCCGCTTTGGCTGCTTTGGCGTAGGTTAAGGCTTGATATAGGTCGCGCGCGGCTTGAGCTTTTTTCTGTCGGGTTGTACTAGATAGCCAAGCGGTGATTTGGGTTTGAATATTGTCATGGGTTTTATTGTCTATTCGGATCATTTGATTGCTTCTTTCAATAGTTGATCGGCCTGTAAAGGCGTAGCGGTTAGGGCTTTTAAGGCTTCTACCTGGTCTGTTTGAGAAACATGGATATACCTGGCGGTCGTGTTTGCTGACTCGTGGCGCATGAGGGTTTGGATCACGAACATCGAGGTACCGGTTTGTAATAGCTGGGTAGCGAAGTAGTGTCGTAGCTGGTGAGCGGTAGCGTTTACCCCGGCGCGGCGCATATTGGTTGCGATACACCGGGACACGGCGTGAGAGTCTTGCGGTTGGCCAGGATGATCGGGATGGTGGAAGAAGTATCCGTTGCCTACATGGATTTTCGCTCTCTCTAACAGCATGGGATGTAGCGGCAAAGTAACAGTCTTATTGCCTTTTCCGTGGATGGTTATTAGCCCGTCAGCAAAGTTAAACCAGTTCTCGTGTAACCTAGCGATTTCTGATACCCGCAACCCGGCATAGGCTGCGAAAAGAATCTTTGAGCGGGTATCGGTGCGCAGCGGGTAGTCAAGTATCTGCTTTAACTGATTCGGGGTGATAGCCTCCGGACGCTTTAGCGGCTCTTTCGGGCGTTTAATCTGGTCAGTAGGCGAATCAAGCCTGAACTTGATTCGTTTAAGGTGCTCATAGAAAGCGTAAAGATGGGTGAAGTAGCAGGCTTTAGTGCCTTGATCTTCAAACCTGGCAAGCCATTGCACTATTACTTGCGCGGTAGCGGTTTCGACTAAGGCTCCGGTTTGCCGCTCAAACTGATTCAGCAACCTTACACGTTCTTTTACGGTGCTCGGTGATAGCCCTTCGGCCTTCATGGTTACGCCCCACTCGTAAATCATTTTCTCGCTCATTTGATAAAGCCCTTTCTGTATCCACGGGTACATCCGAAAGTGGATGCACCAGCAATAACCAGAATGAACAGCAACACCAGCGTTACAGGCGTTACTGGCTTTGCGGGCGTGGCGGGTAATGATGGCAGTACCGGCGTAGCTGGCAGTGCCAGAGTTGCTGGCAATAGGGATAAAAAAATGTGAACTTTTGTCGATTTTTCAACGACAAACCCGCTGTGAACAGCTAATATGTTCAGGTACTTGGGATCAGAAGGTTGCAGGTTCGAATCCTGTCGAGCGCGCCAAACCCCGTCCTCGTTGTGATCCAGCGGTGACGGGGTTTTTCCAATTTTCTTTTATCTGACTGTGATTATTGGGTGGTTATCTGGGGTATTAGCCCTAATGCCAGAAACTGTTTAGTGCTCAGATCCATGGCAGTGAGCTGTTTTTAACAGTTTTAGGTTTTTGTCCATCAATCTATTGCATCACCTAAGGTCGCTAGGGGATACTTGCGTAAGTAAAAAAGTCTTTATGGATTGAAATTGTCACGTCGAACAGTATTGGGGAGACATGAGGGATTATTCTGTTCTATTCCGTGGAATGCTCGGGCAGAGCATAGCTAAACTATTGGCTTTAGCCTTAGCAACCGCCTTAACCCTCACCATCGCGGGTTCGGTGACTGTTTCTCGTGCTTATGCCGCAGACGCTTTAGGGGATCAACAGGTTCAGCAAGTAGGGCAGCAGGTTCTCGCTGGCCTCCAGCAAGTTGATTTTCGCGATAAAGCCATCAGGGACAAACTTGCAAAGACCAACTTCACGGCAGCCGAGAAACTAAACAAAAAAGTTGCGATTTGGAAGGACAATAAAGATAAATACCCTACCCTTAACGATGTCCCGGACGAGGTAGTACTCCAGGCGCTACAAGAAGAATACTTACTCGCTTCCGATATGGAGGGCGCATTTAACCAAATCAAAAAGGATTTACCAACAATCCTCCCGCTAATGCTAAAAGCAGATTCCCAGGTAGCTGCTGCGGGGAAGAATAAAGACGTCACCTACTATGTGAACGCGATTAAAAACGATACTGCTGGTTTCCTGATTGGCGCTGCCTATCTGCAACGTAACTATGGTTTCAACATAAAAGAGGGTGCTACGGTTGCTCGCCAGCTGATGACGGAAAATAATGCTTTCGGGAAAGAATACGCGCCCCTGGATATAGTCAAAACTATTGGGCAGCAGAACGCTGACCAGCGCAAAATGCTGTCTACTCCTAAACTGTTTAAAGAGGTTTTAGGTGGGAAGATAGCTGACCAAACCGATTTAGGGACTTTCCTCAATGACCAGGTGACTAAGACCGGTCAAAAACCTGCCGATTGGTTCTGGAAAACCTCTAAAGCAGTAATTTTTGAAAAGAAGTCAAAGGCAAACCCTACTGCTCCCTATCGGGTATTCGATAAGCTCAAGAGCGAACCCAACGGTCAGGCAGAGCTACTTGCCCTATTGAACGTGTCAGAGAACTCTCTGTATGTCGCTTCGACAGTCGAATCCATCATGTACGGTCTGACCGATACCTATGTAAATCGCGCGCTCAAAGACGCTGATCCCGATGCCTATCATGCAGAACTAGAAGCTTTTGAAAACAAGGTCGAATACGCCGCTGAACGCCAAGCCGACTATTTGGATTTTTGGTATCGCCTAGCAAAAGAGGATAAACGCGCCCAACTTGTAGGTAACCGCCGCGTATGGGACAACCAGCAGATTAAGAATCCGAATGAGAATTCTGCTGCAAAACGGTGGTCGCCTAAACAGGGTGTGGGGGTTGCCAGCGGAGTTATAGAGTTTATGACACCGTTAGGCTACTATTTTACTTTCACGCAGGCAGATGGAGTGGCCGACATTAATAGCGGACAGATTCACTACTGGTTAGCCAATGGTCTAGATGATCGCGGGCTGACTACCTATGCTCACGAACACACGCACCAAATGGCGAATCAAGTTCATTTTGCGGGATATGGTCAGCGTTCCGGGGCGAGTGCCGAACTGATTACTCGAGGCGTGTTCGAGCCGTGGCATCAGAACGATCCCACTGATAAAGGGGCAAACTTCGACCTCAACCAGATTTTTGATCGCAGCGATCAAAATCCTTACGGCAATAAAACCCCTGAACGTTTCCAGACGGCCGATGATTTGAAAACCTATTACGGCAACCAGATGGATTTAATCTATACCTTAGATTTTCTAGAAGCTGAGGTAGCTTTATCCAAGGACGATGCCACCAAAGCAAAGCTATTCAATAAAGCCTCCTTGTCCGGCAGAGACGAAAAGTTTGACAATATCACTGTCGATGAGGCAAAAAATCTTAAAACAATCAATGATCTGGTAGATATGAACGCGGTAGCCTATCGACTTATGGTTGAGGGGCAAAAGGTAACCGGTACCGCTAAATATAACGGCTACTATGCGATTCCCCTATTTACCCCGATTTATGGAGCGCCCCATAATCCCAATGGGATGAGCGGTGATATCCATACTAAGCGCCTAAGCTGGGAGATGCTTGCGGCATACGGCTACTACGAGGGCATGGTTCCCTACCTGTCTAATCAGCTAAAACCAGGCAACGTTGCGCAAAATACTCAGTTTAGCGACGACGTGATTATTTCTAAGGTGAGTGGCGGTACTTACCCCACTATGGCGGCTTTCAAAAAAGCTCAATATGCCGAGCGGATTGCTAAGAAAGATAACCTAAAACCAATCACTATTGATTGGGAGGGAAAGACCCAGCAGATTACCACTTACGCTCAGCTCAAAGAGTTGATGGATGCGGCTGTAGAGGACGACCTTAAAAATAATATCCTGCAGCAATCGGGCTGGTACAGCAAACTGCCCACGCGAACAAAGGTGGAACAGTTAAAGAGCGCAATTTTCTTAGCGTATAAAACAAACACCAATCAGTTTGCTACCAACATCTATAAAGACGCACCCAAGACCTACACGGTCACTTACCGCTTTAACGATTTCGACGCCCTCCCCGAGGACGTGCAAAAGCTGCTACCAACCCCGCAAACCGATATTGCTGCTGGTAGCACGGTGACCCTGGCTCAACTAGGGAAGAAGCAAGTGATTACCGATAAGGGGATCTATGACTTCAAGGGCTGGGAACCTCAGACCATCACGAACATAGCTAAAGACGAAACCGTCACTGGTACCTGGACTTTCACTGCCTATGTGACCCCGAAAGCCCCCAGCAGTCTAGATGAAGACTTTACTGAAGGCAGGAATGAATATATCGGCAGCTACACGTTACCTGAGGTAGAGGGCGTTGAATACCTGGTAGACGGGAAGGTAGTTACTGGAACGGTAAATGTCAGTTCCAATCAGGCTGATGTGAACGCTCCGGTCACGGTTACCGTAACCGCCAGGGCAAAGGATGGTTATAGCCTTAAACCCTCCGCTACGTCCTCGTGGGAGTTTAGGTTTACCCGCGTGAGCGACAAAGACCGATACAACCCGTTCGCTGACCCGATTTCCCTGACAGTGGGGGATACGCTTCCGCTACCTAAAGATGTGGTTAAGTTCCCGGATACTCCCGGTCAGACACCTACCGATTTAGCGAAAGTGAAGTTCGCCTGGAAAGCGCCGACCCCTAGCACGGACACAGTCGGTAAGATCAAGGGAACCATCACTGTTACTTACGCTGATGGCAGCAGTGAAGAAATCACCGTGGATATTAGCGTTAATGCTAAACCCTTGATTAAGGTAAAGATTCCCCAAACCCCTCAGGTGAATGACCCTTGCAATAAATGGGTGGCTAACGGGAAAGTGCAGCCAAATGCAACTTGGATTAAACCCAATGATACTGAGCAGGTCACTTGGGAAATCAACCAAGCAAAAGAGCTGATAGCTAAAACCAAAGACGGCTATGTTTTCGAAAATAACACGAGTGCCCACAACTTTGGGGTAGCGAAGGACTCTGGCGATTTCTGCTGGGAGGATTTGGGTCCAGCTGAGACTGTTCCCGATAAGGACCTATATACTCCGCAAGCCGATCCAATCACGGTTAAAAAAGGTGAGAAACTGCCGGAACTAAGCAAGGTAATTACGTTTAAAGGGCAGGCACCAACTGATTTAACTAAAGTCAAGTTTGCGTGGAAAGGTGATGCGCCCAGTACTGAGGAAGCAGGAGAGCTTTCGGCAGTGGTCACCGTTACTTATGAAGATGGCAGCAGTGAAGAAATCACGGTGAAAGTGATAGTGAAGGCTGACGAGCAACCAGGTACCGATCCTACTGAACCTGGTGCGAAGCCAGGTGGAGATGTGCCTGGAACCACCCCTGACCCTGGTACCGGTAAACCGGAAACTAAGCCTGCAGGTGAGGGTGCTTCCTCTCCTAAACCGGGTCAGAGCGCTCCGGCAACGGCAGGGAAGAAACCGGCATTATCTAATACCGGTTCTGTGGGTCTGGTCGCGTTAGTGCTTCTCGCTTCCCTCAGCACCGCAGGCGCGCTGTTGCTTAGCCGTAGACGCAAATCTGCAGAGAAACAGTAACCAGCTGCGCTACTAGGTGGGGGAGTTCATTCCTTAGGTGAAAGCTGAATTCCCCAATCTGAGTGGTTTTGGGTTGGGTCTATGGTGTCTAGGTAGTCAATAACTTGCTTTTTCGCGTCAGCTAGTTTTTTGACCTGAGTGTACTGGTCAGGTGCTATTTTTAATTCCCAGCCGTCCTCCCATGGAGTTGCCTTAACGGAGATTTTCATTTTGCTCCTTGCTGTTGCTTTATGAGCGCTCCTTGTCACTCCCGGCGATAGTTGTTTGGTGCTGACGATTACCGATTTTATCTGACCTTTCGTCCAGACCTCGTGATCTCCCTTACCTGGTTCCGATACCGTGGTGACGGGGTTTCGAATTTCTACAGCAAGCCTCAAGTCTGGTTATATAAATAAAAACACCAGAAATACGCAAGTAAATCTCTTGATATTTTATTTATTTATTCTTAGAGTAGTTTAGCGAAAGGGGTGGATGCAGATGACTACAAACACCGTTAATGTCAATTTCAAACTAAAGGCAGACGATAAGCGTCTGATGGAAAGCGCCTGCCGGGAACTTGGGCTATCCATGAGTGCAGCGTTCACGATTTTTGCTAAAAAAGTTGGTCGAGAGCGCCGAATTCCGTTCGAGGTTTCGGCTGATCCCTTTTACTCTGAAGAGAATCTTACCCGTCTCAAGAAAGCGATTGACGAGGTCGAATCCGGCAGGAAACAGCTGGTTCCGCATGATCTGATTGAAGACTAAAATCATGCAAATTGTATGGAGCGAGGAAGACTGGGAGGATTATCTTACCTGGCAGGCTCGCGACAAAAAGACGTTACGTCGGATAAATCGGCTTATAACGGATATTAAGCGTAACGGGTACGGCTGCATCGGAAAACCCGAACCGCTTAAGGGTTATTTATCGGGTTACTGGAGTGTCCGCATTGACGACAAAAATAGAATCGTATTCAGAATCAATAAATCTCGACTAGAAATTTGGCAATGCGGTTCCCATTATCGCGATAAATAGGATTCCTGGATACAGGAAATGGCGGGGGACAACCCCCGGCTCCTGGAAGCCCTTCCTAAGAAAGACCACTTTCATCATCCGTTAAAGGTGTTGGTATTTGCAAGTGCAACCTCACTTTTCTAATTGTTACATTGCGGGTTGAAAACTTCTACAAATGCTAATTAACCCTGTTCCTACCAGGAATATCTAAAGTAAATACCTACTGGTAGGGCGGTAAAATGTATTTCACTGGGTTCGAGGTAAGGAATAACCCGCCAGCCGTACTCCCCTCTGTTTTTGCGGGGTATTCCAAAGATTGCGCATACTCGTCCTTTGAGTTTCCTAAAACTATCTTGGTTACTCGCGCGTTCTTGGTCTTCTTCGCGCAGCATTATGGACAGGTCGCTGTTCTCGAAACGGATGAACAGGTTGCCAGGACTGGAAGTCTCAACTGCATTAACTTTTCCATAAAAGAATGCCAGTTCGTTTTTCTTAAATTCTTCTTTGGATTTGTTTTTGCCATTTACTTTGATGATTGGACAGATTCTCCCTTGATGGATAACAGTTTCGTCGGGGGCAGGTAGGTACAGTTGTCTTTTTAGGAGCTCAAGTTGACCTATTGGAACCGTTCCGGAAGGTTCTCCACTAGAGCCCCCATAAGAGACCCCAGTATTCCTGCTAGTATTTTCACGTGTTCTTGAAACGGTTTGGTTTCGAGTTTTGCCAGATGAGTTGCCAGGAAGTATCAGCTTCAAAGGAATGTTCCCATCATTCTTGTACCAGGTATCCCAGCTGTTGTCTCCCTGTTTTCCTAAATAGCGCGGAGCTAATCCGTAGAATCCCATGCCTTGATCGCAATCGTTCCCCTGGCCGGGAAAATGGGCAAAGTAAGGGGCTTTCTTGTTGGTCTTTTTATAGGATTTCGCTATCAATGTTTGATTACAGGGTTTGCCGCTTGGCAAGAATCCTATGCAGTGGATTTGTGGTGTTCCTTGGCGGCTCCATTCATCTGCTTTAATCACAATGTTGTCATTGTTGTATGCCACAAACATATTAATAATCCCTCCGTAGGGTCGTTACCTAAGGCAAGACGGTTTGCCTTGCCTGGCGGGCACAGGATTATCGGAAAGATAACCTTCGTCCGTCACTTCCTATGTAGGGCGCGGGAGGTGTGTCGTTGATAAGCGTGTTATTTCTGCAGGTGAGTGCAGTATTAGGGCTTTGGTGGACACAAATTCAATGCCCGTAAAATGGGCTGTTAGTCTTTCGCTGGTTGGCGTTTGAGCTTGCACGGCTGTGGCGCTGGTTAGCGGGATAACTAGCCCTACTATTAAGGCTATTAGCGCAATGATTGCGCTTCGTTTTTTGGTACCAGTGTTCACTGTTACTCCTTTTATCTACTTATAGATCCATGGGAGCGTGGCAAGGCACTGTTCCTTACTGGTTTGTGTCCCCGTCCAAATGGCCGGGGACACAGGTTCTTGTGTCAATAAGGAGTTAGTGGAACCCAGCACGTTCCCGTATCTATAAAGAAGCCCCGGCAAACAAAAAGAAGCCAGGGCGCGAATAATGCGCACTGGCTCCCGAATAGAAACTATTAACTCAAACTATTTACCAGACGTTTCCGTCCTCATCGCCACCTAATGTAATAGAGCCGTCCTGATCCATGTTATTTTTATCAATCCAAACTTCCCCTGGTTGGAGTTGGTATCCACTGCTGCTGCCCCCGCTTGGCGCGGCCGCGCCGACTTGCCCGGTAGGTTGTGCCTACTGGCTGCTACTTTCCTGCTTCGAGCTGGCTTTTTGCTTGGCCTTAGCCTCTTTCTTAGCTATGGCTACAAAACGCGGGTTTACTTGAGATTTCACAAGCCTGGGTTGCCGGTTACAAGGGATCAATCACGGTTTCACGTATGGGAATGCATGTATTACCGCAGTTAGAGCCGTCATTGGTGCTGGTTTAATAGAAAGCGGCACGCCTGCCCCCTTGGCGTGCTCAGGCACGCTAAGGGTAGTGCAAATAGCGGCAGCGAATAAGCCAGCACACCGATACCAAAAGGTAAAAGAAGATCGACTATTGGCCGGTATGGGCGTAATGCCAAAACAGGCTGAGGAATGGATACGACTGGTAGTCGGTGCGCGCGGTGCGGGCAGTAAAATACTCGTTCCCGATGGTGCTGAAAAAGCAACTGGTCTTGCCACCTGGCTCGGGCAGGTTCCCGCCGCATAACAGTCATGTGAGGGAAGTCATAGTGCTGGCGTTATCAGGGGGTCACTATGACACCCTGATACATAAGCGTGAGTGTGATAGGTTGCAGTGAAACCCATGAGTTTTCACCCTGGCTATGGGTGCTTGCTGCTGCCGTTAAATCTTAATAGTTATGTCCAAGAGAATATGCCGCCTAACTGGTGGCATGAATGTACTGAACCCCGAAAGTTGGACGGCTTTTTGTTCAGTTTTCAGGGTTAGAGGCGGCGGTGATTGTGCTGCAGGTTTTCCCCGCGCAGCGTCCCGCGTAGCGGGCGTCCCTGCCCCGTAAGGGTCGGTAAAATTCTTGGGGTTCTAAGTGGCAGGCCAGATCGTGACGTTAAGGGCGCTTATTAGAGTTGCTGCTGTTGCCCGGTGACTGGACATATGGCGGGATCGAAGTGTTCGGTTTTTCCCCAGCAATCCACCATGGTTTTTGTTAGCGGGTAGGTGTAGGCAAGCATTCGGGCGAGGACGACAATGCTGACTTTATCTGCGCCGCTCTGGCGTGCTTGTATCGCAAGTCCTTGGGCATTATGTCCTTGCACCCAAGTGTCTTCAACGATTACAACGTGACCTGATAGAGAACCGTTAATAGCGAAGTCGCTAGGGTTAGTCTTTTGTGCTCTCTCCTCCCGTGGTGATCCTACAAATTTAGCGGTTAATAGCTCTGGCTCGGAAAGGCCGGATACCGGATGGGAGAGTAGCTTTGCGATAGTGGGCAAGGGATGACTGGCTCGGTTCCGACCAGACGGCACTGCGATAACACTATTAACCGGTTGACCGATCTTGTTTTCTAAGCATTTTTGGTGATGCAACCGGAAAAGGTACAGCAGCGCCTTGAGGCGCTGCTGAGCAACGATTGAAGGCCGTCTAGATTTATACTGGTGCAAGTCTAAATAAAACTGTTGCAAATCCTGGTGGTCGCGTACCGTGTAGCTTAATGGGACAACAATATCGGCCAACTCATCCCCGAATTGTTTAGTTCTCTCATTGCATGGGTAGCAGCGTGAATACTTTGGTTCCACCGGGCCACAGCAGACCGAGCACACCCTCACTTGTGGAATTAATGCTCCAGTAGGGAAGGTGGATTCTCTCCGGACGGTTCTCGCATGGAGGCCAATAAGAGCCATTAGCCGCTGATCGAGAGTTTGACCAACCATAAGGTTCCTACAATAAGGTGAGGTCAGAAATGGTGAAGGTAGCCATTTCCGTTGCGAGGGAGACTGATTCCTCGGCACTATATGCAACGCGCGCTAGAACATTGGGATCGTCAACCAGCTTGCGTGCCCAGGTAGTGTTCTCATATACAGCGCGGGAGACAACCAGCGGGCGACCGTGTGCAGCTGCTTGCTTTGCTTGGTGTCGGGTTCCTGAGTTTTCTTTTGCTGAGACGATGATGGTGGCGCTCGCATATGCCGACATTACGGCATTACGCATCGGGAAGGAGTACTTCTTTGGGGAAGTGCCCGGCCAGAACTGGGAAATAACTAACCCGCGATCTTCGATTGCGTGTTGAAGCCCCCGGTTCTGGGGGGGATAGTAATAATTGATGCCGTTACCGATTACCGCAACCGTTCGCCCGCCAAGTTTCAAGGTTTCTACATGTGCGGCAGTGTCTATTCCTTCAGCCAGGCCGCTGACAACAGTCCAGTTTTTATCGACAATGAGGTGTGCGATTTGTGCTGCTGCTTCGAGTGCGGCTTGACCGGCTTTGCGTGAGCCAACTATGCATATGCCATTATCTGGCTGAGCAAGTTTACCGCGCACGAAAATCACGGGGGGGAAGTCATGAACCTCACGCAGTTGCTGGGGGTAATCACTGTCTAGCCAGGATAGTGGGCGTTCACCACTGGTGATCCACTGATCGACATCGCTGACAGCTCTATTGTAGATAAGCTCAGAATCGGGATCTTCGGCAAGAATTAGGCTGGGAGAATCACCGTCGATTAATCGTTGTCTTAATGCCATGTGCGAAGTTCGGAAAGATCCGTAACGCAGGAGAGCTACCAAGGCGACAAGTTCCTCAGAATTAGACATCCAATCACCTCCCCTTCCTTATCCCAATGTTATCAAGACGTTAGCACACCGTCTCAACTTAGAGGGTAGGTATCCAGATTTCGATAAACGAATTTCGGGCTGATAAATTAATCTGCAATCGGGCGTACTAGGGTGCACAAAACATAATCTAAACACCCTGGAACCTTTTAGTCCCGGGTGGCTATTATGTTCAGTTAACTATATTGTGTATTGAAATTACATTAACTGGAATTTTAAAGATCTTCTTCATCTTGAATATCAGCATTTTGTTGCCGAAGATTATTCACGTGAAGTGGATCGTTGAGATTATCTGGCGGTTGGAGTACACATTCGCGAATTCCGTCAATGTGTTCGCTTAACGAATCGGTTATTTTTGCCCACATTGGATCGAGGATGAAATCAATCCCGGCTCGACGTGCATATTTTGCTGCCGGTACGAAGTCGGAATCTCCAGAAATCATCACAATTTGGTTCACTAGGTTTCGTTCAGCGAGGGTTGAAATATCTAAACCAAGCCGCATATCAACGCCTTTTTGTGTAATGTCAAGATGGAAATCGTTTTCACATAAATCTTGGAGCTTGATTGTTCCGGCTAGAAGTTTTTTTAGTGGATCTTGCTTTAGAACATAGCCTTGCTGTGTCTCTAGTTCTTCCCCTCGGCGTAGCGCGACTTTTCTTTTCTTGAGCAGATGTTTAAAGAACTCGTTCGTCCACTTGAATTGATCGCTCTTCGCTAGATTAATCTGCTGCTGTAGCAAGGGGTGATACAGGACTTTTTCTGATGGCGGACAATCGTAGTAGAAAATTCGATACAAGCTGGATTGGGATTTTATTATGTGCCTTCGGCAATATTCGAGTAATTCATCGGCTCTTTGTTTGGAGGTTTTATCACCGAACAGGGCGTAGGAACGTTTTCTGTAGAAACCACCGTCTATGAGGATAGCGGTGACGATGGGACGGCGCGCAATCTGAGGCTTGCTTGGTTTTGGCTCGATATTTCTCCGGCTTCGAGTGTTCATGGTTTTCCTTTTGTATGTTGAAATAAAGCTCTGGTCATCGGCGTCATCCTTATAAGCGGAGCGTCAACGGCCAGAGCATCTGGTAGATATTTTATGGCCATTTTTGGTTGAGGTCAACCACGCGGCGTACCTTACATATTTTGAGCGCGAAAGTTTTTCGGTGCCTCATTTAGTTTGAGCGCGTCAAACCCCGTCCTCGTTGCGATCCAGCGGTGACGGGGTTTTTCAATTCCTAAAGCACGCCCCCAAGGGCTATTTCGGGGCTAAGTAACATTTTGTGTTTCTTTTGCCGGGCAGTCTTTGGATCAGAACCCCTAACGAACCCCGCCGAAGTGGGATAGGGGCCAGACGATTAGCATGGCTTTACCAACAACCTGATCTTCGGAGACGGTACCGATGGCTTTGGTGCGGGAATCCAGTGAAATGGAGCGGTGATCGCCCAACACGAAGTAGCGG
Organism: Varibaculum sp. GTC20041; assembly: GCF_055387755.1. Classification (NCBI taxonomy): domain Bacteria; kingdom Bacillati; phylum Actinomycetota; class Actinomycetes; order Actinomycetales; family Actinomycetaceae; genus Varibaculum; species Varibaculum sp. GTC20041. Next base: position 1,973,120 of record NZ_AP041144.1, on the reverse strand, counting down.
TGTTCGGGAACTTGGTAAGGGAATTTAATATCGGTTTTCCCGATTTTGCTGCCCTTGACATAGTTTTCCCGCAGGGGCTTCTTGTTGACCACGATGGTGCCGTCCTCGCGCATATCTATCCAGTCACCGGGTTGCCCGATTACCCGTTTCAACAGCACCTTGTTGTTGTAGTAAAAAGCGATAATGTCGCCGCTTTGGAAGCTGGAATGGCGACTGGCGACCACCAAATCCCCATCTCGCAGGGTAGGGGTCATGGATTCGCCCCGGATTTGCAGCACCGACATAAAGAAAGTCGCGACCAGGATCCCGATGGCGCTCACGACTATGATCACTTCCGCTATCCGCACCAGCAGCCGGAAGGCGGGGCGGGCACGCAGCTTTTCCCACTGGGTTTTAATTTTAGAGGTGGCGTTGGCGATTTTTTCGCTCTGACCCTGGTTTGCAGCAGTCGACTTAGCCTCAGTCTGCGGGGAGGCTTTATCTTCCTGAGGAGGACGAGGGGCGGGAGATAATTCCTTTTCCTCGCTATTTTCCTGCCCCTTCCGGCTATGATTCACCGCCGCAGTCTCACTATCTGAGAGCTTGCGGGGATCCTCCTTAAGGGTGCGACGCGGCTCAAAATGCCGGGGTTTGGCTGGGGGTTCTGCCTCTATCAGCGGCTCTCTTTGATTCTCCTCTGGGTTCTCGGTCGGGATTTTAAGGTAGGAGGAAACGATGTCGCTAGTTTCGCTACGTTTCCGGCGTTCAGATCGTTTTGGCAGGCCAGAAGCGGGTTGAAAATCGCCCATTAATTACCTCCGCTTGCTTTGCTGCCTCTTAGTGTACTGTAACGCTTATTTCTGTAATGCTATGGCATCTTTACTGCTGCCTCTGCAATATCCCCTAAAACTTAAGGATTGCTAGTCGCGGGGGCAGGAATTTCTTAGTTTACAGCCTGACAGTTACTTGCAAGAGTTGATTCGTGTTCAGCGCAGCCTGGCAGATTGCGGGAGGCACGCAAATGGGACTTCGGTTCCTATGCGAAAAAAATATTAAACTGATACCATGTTCATGTTGCTTTAATTTAAGAGGGTTAATGCAGCTGTGTCCCTGTTTGAAAATTTTAAGTGCAGAAAGCACGGGAAGTGAGGAATAATGGGCACTCCTATTAGAAATTATTCACGTGGGGGGGGGGTTCAGTAGACTTTTTGCTGGCCTCTTCCTGCTACTGGGCATGATTGCAGCGTTGTCGCTGTCCTTTGCTCAGTTAGCGTCGGCATCTCCTCTGCGTCCTGCCGGCAAAAACCTTGATAAGACCTGCGCCCCGGAAATTACTATTACCGCACAAGAAGGCGACCATACTTACGGCGCTTATCAACTATTTGATGGTAATGTTTCCGGCGGAAAACTAACCGATATTAAATGGGGCACCGGGATTGATTCTGCTGCCCTGCTGGCTGAGCTAAAAACCAGCACCATTGACGAGCTGAAGGCGGTAACTACTGCTCCGCAGTTAGCAGAGAAGCTATCGAAGCTGGAGAGCTCCAAGGTTATCGCGTTCTCCAAGATCGCCACGAAGCATGTTACGGGGACTGCAAAAACCTTTACCAAATCTGGTGAGGCTGCTCCTTTCTCCTACAAAGCGACCTTGGGCGAAGCTGATCACGGCTACTACCTGGTGAAAGATACCGATAATAAGGCTGCAGCGCTCACTTCCCCGATTCTGAAGGTCGCGGGTTGTACTGTCAACGTTGAGGCTAAGGGCTCGGTTCCTACTTCTACTAAGAAGATTAAGGAAGACTCCACTGATCAATGGGGCGATACCGCTGATCTCGATGTGGGACAGGAAGCTCCCTTCAAACTGACCGGTACTATGCCCAGCAACATTGCGGACTTCACTACCTATAAATATGGTTTTAAAGACTTCATTTCTAAGGGCTTTACTTTGCCCGAGGGCTTTGCCGCTAAAGATCTCACCGTAAAAATCGGAGATAAAGAAATAACTCCGGATACGGTAACGGTAACTGATATCACCGATGATACCCACGGCGCTGAATACAACGGCGGTAAGCAGATCGAAATTATGTTCACCGATCTGAAAGCCACAGCGAAAGCCGCGGGTGTTGACCTAACCGCAAGCTCGGAAGTCACCGTGGAATACACCGCGAAGGTTAACGAACAGGCCGTGATTGGTGGTAAGGGTAACCCCAACAAGTCCTTGGTTGTTTATCAAAAGGACGTTACCGATGGTGATGGCTTGGGAGAAACCCCGGAAGACGAAGTTTGGGCTTTCACCTACCAGCTGGATACCACCAAGGTTGACTCTGCTAATCCCGAAACCAAGCTAAAGGATGCGCAGTTCCGTCTGTACAACTCCGACAAGACCAAGAGCGCCGAGATCAAGGATAACAAGATTGTTAAGTGGGTTGACGGCGACGCGGGCACGGTAATCACCACCCCCGAAGGTGGCGTCTTCAATATCGCTGGTCTGGATGCCGACACCTACTACTTGAAAGAGATCAAGGCTCCTGCGGGCTACAACCTGCCGACAGGGGACGATGCCTACTTCAAGTTCGTTATCGCTGCCAACCTGACTGTGGGCGATGATGGTAAAGGCAAGATCGAGTCTCTGACCATCACCCCCGGTAAAGGACAGGCTGCCGATGGTGATATTCCCACCGGTAAAGTCGAGATGAACATTACTAACACCTCCGGTTCCACTCTGCCTGAAACCGGCGGTATCGGTACTGCCATCTTTACGGTAGTTGGTTTGCTAGTTATGGCCGGCGCGGCAGGCGCATTCGTCTGGCGGCGCAAGCAAAACAGCTAAATAGCATAATCATCCGATCATGAAGGCAAGCATGGTCGTGTGACCAGAGAATCTTTTCTCTGGTCACACGACCACCGCCAATTCCATTTTTTAGTGCGTAACCCATCCAAGGCTCCCCGGCAGGGCTAGGAAAGGAAAAATAAGTGCAACCGCTCCCGGTAGATCAGCAAGTGGCTTCGGCCGCTGATGACCTGGATCAGCGGCACCTAAAATCCGATTCTGACCCCAAAGAACAGAACCTGGATGATCAGGGAACTTCGCGCCGCCAGGACTCGGCCTCCGCATCTGGCCAAGCAACCGGCGCGCCGGGCGCTAGGCGGTCAAGAATCCCCGATCTTGCCTTCATAGCAGTATTCGTGGGCGGCATGTTGGTGTTCTTTTACCCCACTATCAGTAACTACTGGAACACCCTGCAACAAGGCCGCGCAATCGCGGAATACACGCAAACCGTAAATAAGATGCGCCCCGGAGAACTCCAGCAGACCTGGGATGAGGCCGAAGCCTATAACCAGGAACTGCTGTCCAACCCGGCGCGCTACCATCTGTCCCACTCGCAAATGCAGCGATACCTTTCCTTACTTGATATCGGGAAAACCGGGATGATGGGGCATATCGAAATCGAAAAACTAGGGGTAGATCTACCCATCTACCACGGCACCGAGGACTCGGTACTGCAGGTAGGGGCAGGGCATGTGCCCGGCAGTTCGCTACCTACCGGCGGGGAAGGCACCCACACGATTTTGTCTGGGCATCGCGGATTGCCCAGCGCCAAACTATTTACCAATCTTGACGAGCTAGAGGAGGGCGATCGCTTCGTGTTACACGTACTAGATCGTGACCTGGCTTATCAAGTTGACCAAATCCGGGTAGTCGAACCTAAAGAACTATCGAATCTAAAAATTATTCCTGGGCAAGACTACGCGACTTTAGTAACCTGCACGCCCTATGCGATTAACACCCACCGGCTGCTGGTACGCGGTCACCGGGTTCCCTACGGAGGGGACGCCGGCTATGTGGCCGCCGATGCAGTCGCTATGGATCCGGTGATGGTTTCGCTAGCCATCTCGGTGCCGGTGTTAGGAATCATTGTGGCGATCACCGTGACGCATCTGCGGCGTCGCCGAAATCAAGCGGGAGGAAAGACGGAAGCACTATGAGCAAAGCAATTAGTTTCAACCGCTTATTAGGGACGCTGGCTGCGACGATTTTGGCCACGCTGCTGGGAATCGGGATGCTCACTCCCGCCGCCGCGCACGCCGCACCCCCGGCTGACTCCCCGCAGACCCCTGGCGAAACCAGTGCGCCCTCTGGCACTACCTCTTTAGATTTAGTAAATCTAGAAAAGATTGATCAAAACGCGAAAGGCACTATCACTCTCGATTTTCACTACGAGGGCGCGCCTTTAGCGGGGGTGAAAGTCTCCGCCTATCGGATAGCGCAGGCGAAGCGGCATTTCCCTGCACTGCCGGCCTATCAGCAGTATTTACAAGCATTAAAGTGGAATGACTTCCAAGATAAAAGCGGGGCGATTCCCGCGGGCAGCGTTGACGCCAGTAAATGGGCGGACTTCGCGGGCAACCTCGCTAACCATATCCAGGCCGATCAGGTAGCGCCAGAGGCGACGGCGACCTCGGATAGCAATGGGAAAGCGACCTTTAATAACCTGAAGGTAGGGGTGTATCTGCTGCTGACTGATCCCTTTACCAGTACGGCTGCCAGCGGGGAAACCTATGTTTTTAATCCCTCGCTAGTTACTGTGCCGAGCCTAGTTGACGGAAAACTGCAATACGGCGTAAACGCAGTGGCGAAGCTAGAAAAAGTGCTTCCCAAGCCGGCGCAATACCAGGTGGTTAAACACTGGCAGGACGGCGGAAACCAAACCGCGCGTCTGCAGTCAGTCAAAATACAGATTCTACGGGACGAAAAACTATTCCAAACCATCGAGTTAAACAGCGCAAATAACTGGACCTACCGTTGGGAGGACAGTGAGGGACACCGTTGGGCAGTAGCCGAACAGCTGGACAACAGCCCCTACACGGTTAGCTACGAAAAGGTTGGCCAGGCTTTCACCGTGACTAATACTTTAGTTCCCAAGAATCCCCCCAAGCGTCCTCCGTTATCAAGGACGGGCGCGAATCTAAATTACTTATGGCTAGCCCCCGTGCTGATGGTTTTAGGGGCAGGCGGGATTGCTGCGCGGCGCCGGCAAGTAGCGACGGCAGGCAGCAGTGATTTCAAATCGGAAAGCGCGACCAACTCTAGGCAAAACCGCGCAGATAGGGAGGCGAAATAGTGTTTAATCAACTCTATAAAGACCGCACTCGGCTGCTAGCTATCCTGGCGGCGCTTTCTTTCCTGGTAACCACGCTGCTTCTGGCGATTCCTTCCTACTCTTTAGGGATTAAAGAGGCCAATAATCTGGGGGCAACTAATGTTTCGCGGCCGATGCGGGCGCCAACCTCCTGCCAGGTTGAACCCGGTACGGTAACTACTGAACTGTTAAAAGCCGGCGATGGACAGGTAGCGATAGTAAATCCCCAGCCCGGGACCGAAAATCCCGAGACTGAAAAGGCCGAGGCGATTAACAAGGGCAATATTAGCCAGCGTTGGACCGGGGAAGCCTTTAGCCAAAACATCGGGATCTCCAACACGGCAGCCGCTAAAGCGAAAGTTTATCGGGTATATTTCCGCTTTACCGACAAAACTCCTGCCGCTCCCGGCTATGTTTTAGGTGGGAAGGCCTCCGCCAAACTGGAGGCAGGAAAGACCTACTATCAGGCGGAGGGAAATAAGAACCCCTACACCTTTAACCAGGTACAAGATAGTACCGGTAAAGATATTCCCGGCTACTATTACATCGAGATTGCCGGTTCCGATATCGGGGATGCTTTCTTACTTCCGGTGAAAGCCAAGCATGATTCTCCCACTTCCGCCGGTGGGGATCTGAAAGTTTGGATCGAGGAACTTACTCCCGAGGATAAAGCAGCACTGGGCAAGAAAGGCCAAGAACCCAGCTGCCAGGTACAGGAAAGTACTTGGGATACTATTCGGCAAAAATATGAAGCTAAGAAAGAGCTGCTCAACAAAGACCCGCTTGATTGGTTGGATAAACCGATACCAGACGTGGTTTGGGGATCGGCGACTGACCCCAGTATTGCCTATGACCAGCAAAGCGGAAACTATTATATTAAGAACCTGCGTTACACTTTCCGCAATACCCCGGTAACCACCGAGGGAATGCCCAAAGCCAAAGTTGGTCAGGATCCCGCTGTTGATTCTACCTATGTAGATACTTTTACCCTGCCCGAAGGGGTGGAGTTTAACCCCGAATACCTAAAGAAGGTGGGGAACACTGGCTCAATTCGCGATTGGTATACCCAGATCCCAGGGTGGACAATCAGACCAGGGGACAAAGATAGCAACGGCCAATATATAACCTTAAATATTGATAATAATGGTGAAACAGTCCCGTTATTCGCCCTGCGCGGTTCCAATATTTACCTAAGTTCCCTTAGTTACCAGTTCGATCCTGCGAAGCGCACTCTAAAAATTACCTACGATGTGGGGGCAAGACAGAATAAACCAAATCTGGTTGATCGAAATGTAAAAATTCGGTTTGGTGACAACTTCTTGCTGGTGAAGGATCCAAAGCCGAATCAAACCTACAATTTGCACAATGAGTTTGCGGCAACCACCGAGTACACCCACACTGATCGCGCTTCATCTAAGGCAGCAGTCACCAACCCGGTGACCATGCAAGGCCCGGTTCCCGAGGTAACTAAGACCCACGAAGGCGGAAAAGGGCAAAGCTTCTATCGGGGCGACCCCATTGACTTTACGATTACTGCCACTAACAAGGGATCTGGCCCCTGGAAGATTAAAGAAGGTAAGGATGACGAAGGCATTATTGCCGATCACCTGCCCGAAGCCTACTACCTTGCCCCCGCGCAAATGGCCAAAATGTTTAGTGAGGACGGGGATGGCCTCACGATTAACATCACCGGCGCCCAGATCTGTGAAAACTATGTACCCGCAAAACACACCACTACCAGCGGTAAAGAGGGTACGGGGCAGGTGCATCTAGATTGCGCTAAGGCTAAGCCCGCAGATTTGAAACTAGAGAAACAAGCCGATGGGAAGATAGCGATTACCCAGGCGGGAGCGACTAAGACAGTTGATAGCACTGCGGCCGCCTTGCAGGATGCCCTAAAAGACTTGATAGTAGTGCAAGCTACTCGCTATCAAGTGGCTTGGGAAGTACCGAACCACGTGATTTACGGTGGAGACAGCATTAAACACGTGGTAAGGGCGACCGTTAAAGATGACTTTATGGCCGGGAAAGATTTTACCGAGCAGCAAACCACTAACAAAGTGAATCTGAACGATCAAGACGTTCCAGATACGGTAACTACGGTCAACTCTTTCGAGGTTAAAAAAGCCGCCTATGTGAAAAATGAGAAGGTAGAACAAAACGGAAAGCCAATTCCAGTGGGAACCGTGGTTAAATATCAACTCTCCCTAGAACGTAAAGGCGGGAAAGCCGAATATAACGCCCTGCCCTTTACCGATAAGCTCTCGGGAGCGCAAGTACTGTTAGTGCCAGTTAAAGGGGATAACGCAACTAACCCGGATCTGCAAGGGCTGAAGAAATACAACTATGACGGACAAGATTATTACCTGTTAGATAAACCAGGGACTTATAAAAATGTTCATTTCAGTGCTACCGAAAAGGTAGGCGATTCCTCTTCAAGCAAAGACTTCATTGCCGACCGCATCGAAGTGAAGAAACTTGATAACGGGGCGGGTATCGCCACCTCGACCTATTGGTATATGGCCAGCCAAGATTTTGCCAACCCGTCTAAGGTTAGCGTGGACTACCTGACCCTCACCGATCCGGAAAAGACCGGATATACCAAGGTTAAAGACGGGCACCCCGATGCGCTAAATATTGGGGGAGTCGAGTCGCCGAAATACAGCATTACCGATAAGACCGAGATGAGTATCTCCAAGCTGGGGGCAGACAAGCGGATAGTCACCAAGCGGGGCGCTACTTTTGATGAAGACTCTTTACTAAGCCAAAGCCCCCTGAATGCCGGGAAGAAGGTTACCTATCGCCTGGCTCTGTCAGTGTTTGGGGATGATCCTTTTATAGTAACTGGCAAGGACATATATGATGCGCTGCCCCCCAGTTTGCCGGGTAAACCCTGGACCAAAGACCAGTTATCCCTGGAGATTCCAGAGGGGCAAAACGGGCTAAAGGTCACTGCCGGCGACCTCAAGAACTGGAAGATTACCGATACGAACCCGGCCGATGCCTCTTCCAGTGACACCCAGCAATACCTGGTTTGGGATCAGGATCTGCAACTGGAAGTATCCGGCTCGGTATATATGTATGTAACCTGGCAGCTACCTGAGGGAGCCGACTGGGATAACTATCGCAAGAAATACCAGTCAGACACCCTATTTAACACTTGGCATGTAAAGAATGACTCCTATTCGGTAAGCCACTACCTGGGCGGAAAAGCGGGAGCTACCCTGCAAAAAGGCGTAGCTGACACCGGGGTAGTTGCGAAAGAAACCTACAAGGTAGAAACCAAAACCATATATTCGTGGGGTGGCGAAGGTAGCAGCAGCTCAACAGAGGATTACACCGTGCTGCGACCAGATGACACCGCCAGCGGCAGGGTCGTATACTCGAACTCTGCGGAAGACGATCGTGCCAAGAACTATAGGTATGTGCGTTATTACAACGTTTTGCATAACGATGGCGAGTCGCGCCTGTATATTAATGACATTCAAGATATCTTGCCTAAAGGCTTCCATTTCATCGCCGGCATTGATGATCAATCAAATTTGAAAAATAATCAGTGCCACCAAGATGGAGATAAAAAGATCTGCACCACTCGTAACGATCCTAATACGGGTAAACCGGCACCAGAAGGGATCGGTATCCAGGTGGACAGCTGGGACGACACCTATTATGACGGTGTTTTTCCCGGGGATACTGCTCGCGGAGGCACGTTACCGGTACGGAAGATGTGGCGATCCAGTGCCGAAAACACTCCCGTGGATTTCCCGGGAGAAAAACCCAAAGTAGCCTCTTTACAGGCGATAGTAGATGCGCAAAACCCGCGCCATGTAACTTTCCGCCTGGATAACTCTAAGGCAGGTTCCAATCTGGGATATGACGCCGAGCGGGATAAATACTATTTGAACCCCGGGGAAACCGTAGGGTATAGCTACCTGGTAGCAGTCGGCGAAAAAATCAAAACTGAGGATTTAAGTCGTAACCAGATCGCTATGCCCTATGACAATCAGCAGGGGCAAAAAATACAAGTCAATCCCGACATTGAGATTACCTCAAAGCCCCTAGGGCAGGCACCAGCAAATGACGGGGATCGCCAGATAATTGACACCAACAACGCTAACCAAAAGGGTTTTGTTGGTGGAGACGATAATACCCAGTGGCTATCTTCCCAAGTGGATCTGACTCGCGGAGCAATCTTGCCGGGAGTCTCAAAGAAGTTAGTCGCTAAAAAGAACGCGGCTGGTACCACTACTAAAGATCCCAAGGCCGCCGGATACCCGGATACTTTAACTTGGGAAGTAACCGCCCACAATGACGGAAAGCAACCGATCACCGACTATGTAATCAGCGACCGTCTGGATCCCAACTATGTCTTTACCGGGACAGTTACCTACGTTTCGCATCCTCCAAAGCAGGCAGACGGGGGCGGTTCACGCTACCAACTGCTCAAATTTGACGATGGATCTTGGAAATATGACGCGAAGGGTAAACCGCAGAGCGTGACTGTAACATACAAGAATCCTGCTTATTTCAATAGCACGACCTCTTTGGAAGTTAATGGTCAGCCTTTGGCGGTGTTGGGGGGAAGAACCGTGTTCCACGTGTCCCTCACTTTAAACGAGGACAAGCTGCAGCTTAACGTGCGGGCTGTTCCCGGTACCGATGGGAAAAAGGCTCCCGGGCAGGGCTATGCAGTTCCAGGCAATCCCCTAATGCCAGAAGGCACCGCCACCTTGCAGCTTTCTAGCAAGAATCCGAAGCAAAACGGTGATTATCGGATGGTGTTCAACAACGCCTACGTGACTCCGATTGGCGAATCTTTCGATCAGCGCGCTCTCAAACATGGCTCTAACGCCACCCAAGATTTGGTGCTATCGACTACTACAGGTACGAACAAGAATAGTGCCGGACAGCCGGATTCTACGGTTAATCCCTATTATTGCTGGAAGAGTAATGATATTAGTTACGTGTGCGCTAACGAGAACAAGACTAATCTCCCCAGCGTACAGGCTGACGCGTTCGTGCCGATTGCCCAAGACGCCTATACCTCCTCAATAAAGAGCGTAGAAGAAAAGGCGAAGCCGGATAACAAAGTTACTTCCACGGACGAGAAGAACTATATTTCGCTGCCCGGTCAAAGCTCATTATTCACCTATACCTTAGAGGTGAAGAACAATACGGATGACGCCATACCGCGTATCACCCTGATCGATAACCTGCCGCAAACTAACGATAACTACACCTTTACGGGTGCCCCCGAGCGGGGATCACAGTTTAAGGTAGGTTTTGCGGATGAGCCCAATCTGACGGTAGAGGTTAAGGACGCGAATGGAACCTGGACAGCAGTAGATCCCAGTAAATACACGGTGGAATACTCCGATAAAGCTATCGGGTTCACCGAAAAAGATTGGAACGGTAGTGCCACTAGCGATTGGGGAACTGAACGAAAGGCAAGTTCCCGTTCCCTGCGCGTTAATTTGAAGGACAGCACCGATATCCTCAAGGGAGGCGCTTCCCTGCGGGTACGCTTTGACGCCAAGATCGCCGGTGGGGCAAACCCCAAGCCGGGCGACATTGCCTGGAACACTTTCGGCTACAACTACCGTGCACCCGGAGCCGGAGACTTGGACTTAGAGGCCATCCCGCTCAAAGTAGGGGTGAAAGTACCAGCCGAAATGCAATTGCTAAAGCAGGTACAGGACGAAAATAAGGAGCCTTTGAAACTAGGCAAGGCAACGGTATATAACTTCGTGGTCTACACCGGGGAAAAACTCACCCCCGAAGAAATGACCGAGAAAACCTTGATCGAAAACCTCAAGAAATCTGGACGTAGCTATATTGAGGTGAAGGTACCGGTAGCCAAAGGCGCCTCGTCCTCGGAAAAGATTTCCCTGACCTCCCTGGCAGGCAAACCCGCCAGTCCCTCGGGAACCTGGACGTGGAAGGACGGGGAGCGCTACACCCTGGCAGAGCTTCCTCCCACCGATGGAACGAAGTTCTCTAAGTACCAGGTGGCCACGGGCAGCACTGAGAACCCGGTTGAGCACGAGGGAGAATATTCCTTCAGCTATAACTCTGGCGAAAACCTTACCGTTACCGGTATAAACATCCGCAGCAAGTGGGAAATCAACCTGTTTAAAGCAGATGGAGATAACTGCGGCGAAGATGGTGCCTGCACAAGCGGGCTGGCTGGAGCGGTATTCGGGTTGTATTCCCCGGATCAGTCCCAGCAGATCAGCGCCGACAAGCTGCAGGAGGCCGGCCTCGGTGACCTAGCTGACAGTGATAAGACGGTCAAGCAGGGAGAGAAGACCTATTACCTGTCGCGCGTAGTTAAGACTACTGACAACGGCAAAGTTGTGTTCCCGGACTTAAGTGAAGCGGAATACTTCGTAAAGGAACTGAAAACTCCCGACAACTACACCGCCACCTGGAACGGACAGCTATTCCAAAAGCCGGCTCCCGGCGTGGCTGGTGAACAGCCAGGCAGTGCCGAGCATCCGGTCACGGTCAAGAACTATCAGCCCTACGAACTGCCGAAGGCGGGAGGCGTCGGTACCCTGCCCTTCACCCTGTTCGGTCTAATGATTTGTGGGGCAGCAGTATATGGCTGGATGCGGTATCGCCGCCGCGGGTAAAACCCGCCGGGCTCGCTGGGTGCGGTGGATACAAGTCATTTGCATCGCGCTGAGCTTGCTGCTGGTGGCGCTGCTGGGGTACTCCTGGTGGCAGGGGCGTACCGGTGATAGCGAAATAGATAACCTCCTGACTAAAACCCAGGAGGTTATCCCCAGTTCCCGCCAGGTGGGAGTAATCGCTACCCAAACCCCGCAAAATGCGAAAGAATCCGGGGCGTCCTCGGGGAAAGCGGCTGGTAAGGGGCAGGGCGGTACTGCCGATACCTCTGCCCCGGACAGTGCCAGCCCCTACCTGGAGACGGCGAATCTGTCTGGGTACGAGGTGACCGGAATCCTGCAGATTCCTGACCTGAACCGTAGCTGGCCGATTATCGCTAGCGGCGATGCGGCTAAGACTGCGAAAATCCCGAGCATCTATGGGGGCAATCCCGCCAGCGGGGATCTGGTGATTGCCGATGGTGCCGACAACCAGCAGTTTGCGCGGCTCAAGGATCTGCCTGACGGATCCGAAGTAGTGTTTACCGATATTTCCGGACGCGAATATCGCTACCAAATAGCAACCGTAGAAACTGTTCCCAGCGGCAAGTTATCCGCAATTTCCCGCCACCGGGAAAGATGGGACGCGGCAATCATTACCCCCAACTTTTCAGGTCGCAACCAAATAGTAACCCGCCTTGTAAAAGCCGAAAATAACTAGGCCACTGCGAACTCTGGACGTTAACTTAGATAAGGGCATATCCGGACGCTACCTCGGTATGAGCTGGAAAATAAGGGGTGACTACTTGCAGTCATTTTGCTATGCTGGCGGAAGGAGGGGGGTAATAATGGTCGCTACTTCGGTTCGCATGAGCGATACGACTGCAGAAAAGCTTGATAAGTTATCGCGCCTAACTGGACGCTCAAAGTCGTATTATCTTCGTGAGGCTATTGAATCCTCCATTGACCAGTTGCTCTATGAGTACACCTTACTAAACGAAGTCGAAGAAATTCGCGCTGGTAAAGCGAAAACTTACTCCCTTGAGGAAGTGAAGGCGGAACTTGGCCTGGAAGATTGAGCTCAGCGCCCGGGCTCGGAAAACCCTCAAGAAATTAGACCGTAAGCCTGCGCGAGATATAGTGCGTGCCTTAGAGGAAATCGCGCAGTTACAAAACCCCCGCAGTCGAGGCAAAGCGCTAACGGGAAACCTCCAAGGATTATGGCGCTATCGGGTAGGAGATTATCGCGTTATCTGCGATATTCGCAGTAAGCAGCTAACTATATACGCGATCGATCTTGGGCACCGCCGAAATATTTACCAGCTCTAAGAGAAACCCAAGGTAGCGCAACCGCAAAAGCCCCGAGTGTCGTTGTATTGCGAGGGGCTGTGAGCAAACGCGAGACCCCCGTCCCTGCGGTATTTTTTAAGAAAAGGGAGGGACGCCGCCCGGGCAGGTGAGGAAACTTACAGCACAAATAGGGGCACGAACTTTCATTTGCCTGCATCTTTGCACTAAGCTGAAGGGGTTGCGTTCCGCCCTGGAAAGTCACGGCAGAGACCTGGTGACCTGCAAAAGCAGAGCATTTTGAGTCTGCCACTTTCGTGGCCAACTGGGGAGCCGGCCTCGCCGGGCAACAGGAAGAAACAACCTAAGGGGTGCATTGTGCCCAGTTTTAGGAGAACACGATGATTCAACAAGAGTCGCGACTGAAGGTCGCCGACAACACGGGCGCAAAGGAACTGCTTTGCATTCGCGTGTTGGGCGGCTCCGGGCGGCGTTTTGCAGGTATCGGTGACACCATTGTTGCCACTGTAAAAGACGCTATTCCCGGCGGCAATGTCAAGAAAGGCGAAGTTGTTAAAGCGGTAATCGTGCGCACTCGTAAAGAGCGTCGCCGCCAGGATGGTTCCTACATCCGCTTTGATGAAAACGCCGCAGTTATTTTGCAGCCTAGTGGAGAACCGCGTGGCACGCGTATCTTCGGCCCCATCGGCCGGGAACTGCGTGACAAGAAGTTCATGCGCATTATCTCTCTGGCTCCGGAGGTGCTGTAAATGGGAGCGAAAATAAAGAAAGGCGATCTGGTAGAGGTCATTGCTGGCCGCACCAGTGACGAAAAGAAATTGGCCAAGCGCAACGAGCGTCGCGCCGAAAAAGGCCTGCCCGCCCTCAAACCGGGGGACAAGGGCAAGCAAGGTCGGGTACTAGAGGTATACCGCTCCAGCGACCGGGTACTGGTCGAGGGCGTAAACATTCGTACCCACCACTCTCGCCAGGGGCAAAACCAGCAGGGACAGGTAACCGGCGGTATCGAATACCGCGAGGCACCGATTCACGTTTCCAACGTGGCGCTGGTTGACCCCAAGACTAAGAAGCCTACGCGAGTTGGGTTCCGTGAGGAACAGGCAGAACGTGGCGGCCGTCTACGTACGGTTCGGGTGCGTTACGCGAAGCGTTCCGGGGAGGACATCTAATGGCTGAAGCAAAAACTGTGGCTCCGCGCCTAAAGGTGCGCTACCAGGAAGAAATCCGTAGCTCCTTAGAAAAAGAGTTCGGATACAAGAACGTAAACCAGATTCCCGGCCTCGAAAAAGTGGTTGTGAATATGGGTGTCGGCGAAGCCTCGCATGACTCCAAACTAATGGAGGGTGCGATTCGTGACCTGACCGCGATTACCGGCCAAAAACCGGTAGTCACCAAGGCACGCAAATCAATCGCACAGTTCAAACTGCGTGCCGGCCAGCCGATCGGTGCACATGTGACCATTCGCGGAGACCGGATGTGGGAGTTTGTAGACCGTCTGATCTCGACCGCTCTGCCGCGTATCCGTGACTTTAGGGGACTAAGCCCCAAACAGTTCGATGGCCGCGGGAACTACACTTTCGGTTTAACCGAACAGGCCATGTTCCACGAAATCGATCAGGACTCGATCGATCGCGTACGGGGCATGGATATTACCCTGGTTACCACTGCTAACAGTGATGAAGAAGGCCGTGCACTTCTGCGCGCGCTGGGCTTCCCGTTTAAGGAGGAACGTTAATGGCGAAAACGGCGCTTAAGAATAAAGCGAAGCGTAAGCCGAAGTTCAAGGTGCGTGCCTACACCCGGTGCAACCGGTGTGGCCGTCCTCATTCGGTATATCGCAAGTTCGGACTTTGCCGTGTCTGCCTACGTGAGCTCGCTCTGCGGGGCGAACTTCCGGGCGTCACTAAGAGCAGTTGGTAAAACTACTACGTTGCAGGTCTGAAACAGAAACCGCAGCGAGGAAGGGTTAGAACCCCAAAATGACTATGACAGATCCCATCGCAGACATGCTGACACGTCTGCGTAACGCCAATGCGGCGCATCTGGACAAAGTGTCTATGCCTTCATCGAAAATGAAGGCGGGAATCGCGAAGATTCTCGAAACCGAAGGCTATATTGCCAAAAGTGAAGTCAGTGATGCCCGCGTGGGCAAGACCCTCACTTTGACCCTAAAATATGGAAGCAAGCGCGAACGGGCAATCACCGGTTGCAAGCGGGTTTCCAAACCGGGTCTGCGTAAATACGTAAAATCCACTCAATTGCCCAAGGTCATGGGAGGCCTCGGGGTGGCGATTTTGTCCACCTCCTCCGGTCTGATGACTGACCGTCAGGCACAAGACAAGGGTGTAGGCGGGGAAGTCCTAGCCTACATCTGGTAAGGGGGAATAAGGATGTCACGTATTGGCAAGAACCCGATCTCCCTACCCTCCGGAGTAGAAGTAAAGATCGACGGTCTGAACGTTTCAGTTAAAGGCCCCAAGGGTCAGCTGGAACGCACTTTTACCGGGCCGCTGAAGATTCGGGAAGAGGACGGCAAAATCCTAGTGGAGCGGGAAGTAGAATCCCGGGAAGCTCGCTCTTTGCACGGCCTCACCCGCTCGCTGATTTCCAATATGATCGAGGGCGTAACCAACGGTTACTCCAAAGAAATGGAAATCGTGGGCACCGGTTACCGCGTGTTGACCCGCGGCAGCGATATTGAGCTGCAGCTCGGCTTCTCGCACCCGGTACCGTTCAAAGCTCCCGAAGGTATCGAATTCAAGGTTAATAGCGCGCTATCCTTCACTATCTCTGGCATTAGCAAGGAGCTAGTGGGCGAAACCGCCGCGAAGATCCGCAAGATTCGTCCTCCGGAACCCTATAAGGGCAAAGGTATTCGTTACAAGGGCGAATTCATTCGTCGCAAGGCCGGAAAGGCGGGTAAGTAAATGTCGTATACCCCTAAAGGTAAAGGCAAATTCGTCGCTCGCAAACGCCGCCATATTCGGGTTCGTAAACGCGTATATGGTACGGCGCAGCGCCCTCGTCTGGTGGTTACTCGGTCTAACCGCCACATGGTTGCCCAGGTTGTCAATGACGACTTGGGGCACACCTTGGTTTCAGCTTCCACCTTGGAAGCGGAGCAGCGAGGCGAGAAGATGAAGAAAGTTGATGCGGCTCGCCTGGTAGGTGAACGTATCGCGAAGCGTGCCCAAGAGGCAGGCATCACGGCTGTCGTGTTTGATCGCGGCGGCAACAAATATCATGGTCGCGTCGCCGCGGTGGCTGAAGGTGCCCGCGATGGCGGTCTCAAGCTGTAGAGGAGAGGGAAAATAATGGCTGAAGAAAATAAAAACGCCGATTCCCGGGAATCCCGTGGCAAAGGCCGCGAAGACCGGGGGCGTAAGGGCCGCCGCGACAATCGTCGTGAGCAGGAAAAGAACCAGTATTTAGAGCGCGTAGTTACCATTAACCGTGTTTCTAAAGTAGTTAAGGGCGGACGTCGTTTCGCTTTCACCGCGCTAGTAGTAGTTGGTGACGGCGAAGGTATGGTCGGTGTCGGATACGGCAAGGCTAAAGAGGTTCCCCAGGCTATTTCCAAGGGCGTCGAGGACGCGAAGAAGAACTTCTTCCAGGTACCGATGATTGGGCGGACTATCACCCACTTGGTGCAGGGTGAAGAAGCTGCCGGTGTGGTACTTTTGCGTCCGGCTTCTCCCGGTACCGGGGTAATCGCCGGTGGCCCGGTGCGTGCAGTTATGGAATGTGCAGGTATTCATGACGTGCTAACCAAATCTTTGGGTAGCGCCAACGCTTTGAATATCGTGCAGGCCACGATAGCTGCTCTGAAGATGCTGCAGCGTCCGGAAGAGGTCGCGGCGCGCCGCGGACTGCCCGTTGAGCGGGTAGTTCCGGAAGCAATGCTGCGGGCTCAAGCCGAGGCACGGGCAGAAAAAGCCGAGAAAGCGAAGAAAGACGAAGCGGAGAAAGCCGCCGCTGGTGTCGCTGAAGAGGTGAATGCCTGATGAGTAAGCTCAAGATCACCCAGGTTAAAGGCCTGGTTAATACCAACCAGAATCAGCGCCGCGTTATGCAGTCGCTGGGTCTGCGCAAGATTCACCAGAGTGTGGAACACCAGGATAACCCGGCTATTCGCGGGCAGATCCGCAAGGTTTCCCACCTGGTGCAGGTAGAGGAGATTGGTTAATGGCTGAAGATACTAAGGTAACCGAAGCAGAAGACACTGCTAAAGAGGACGTAATCCGCTTGCATGATCTGCGTCCGGCTCCCGGCTCCAATAAGCGCCGTAAACGCGTGGGTCGTGGTGAAGGATCGCAAGGTAAGACCTCCGGTCGCGGTACTAAAGGTACCGGCGCTCGCAAGAATGTTCATCCTCGTTTCGAGGGTGGCCAGATGCCTTTGCATATGCGTCTGCCGAAGCTGCGCGGATTCAAGAACCCCTTCGCTACTGTCTATCAGGTAGTGAACCTGGATCGCCTGCAAGAACTGTTCCCCGAAGGGGGAACGGTCACGGTTGATGATCTAGTTTCCAAGGGAGCAGTTCGCAAGAACTCTTTGGTGAAAGTTCTAGGTACTGGGGAAATCTCGGTGAAACTGGAACTGATCGTAGACGCTTGGTCTGCTGCTGCTAAAGAAAAGATTGAAGCTGCCGGCGGTTCGCTGAGCAAGCGGGAGCAAGACTAGTTTGCACCCAGCAGCCTGGCTGCAGCTGAAAAATCTAGATAGCTAGAAAGTCTCGGGCGGGGAGGAAATCTCCCCGCCCGAGACTTTTACATTTATAGCCACCACAATCTTGCAGGTAACTCTAGTTTTAAGTGGATTAGGTCACCAGGTTTGACATTAAATGTCGGCAAGCCGCTATACTCATAATGGATTTGTTACAAAAACGTTATATGTGGATGTCTTTCCGGTGACATCCGTCCCCAAAGCTCAGGAGATATCGTGAGAAAAACCTGGTTGATGGCACCAATCGTGGTTATGGCAGCATTTGGTTTAGTAGCTGCAGATTCTGTACATCCCTCAGTAGCAGCAAACGCACCTACAGTTAACGTTTCCCAGTTAGCTAATAATATGCTGCAGGAAAATCTTTACAACCAGGCAGTATCAGTTGATGAACAGGTAAAAGTAACTACCACTAAGGTAAGCGCCTTCTCTGCAGGTGCTTCCCCCGCTGCTACCTCCTCGACCTCCGCGAAGAGCGAAGATGCTTCTCCGCTTCCGACCGCCGAAACTCCCAATTGTGCCCCTCCCAGCGGGGATAGCGGGGTGCAGCCCTGGCCGCGTCAGGTACGCACTATGATTACTCAGCGTTTCGGGGTAACTAATATTGGCGGCTTGCGTCCCGGAGATCCGCGCGATCACGGTAAAGGCCTAGCTTTGGACGTAATGGTGCCGGTATCCAGTGGACTAGGAGATTCCATCGCCAATTGGGCAATCGCCAATAGCGGAGATCTAAACATTAAATACGTGATCTGGAAACAAAAAATCTGGATGCCCGGGCGCAGCTGGAAAGGTATGGAAAATCGCGGTTCGATTACCGCTAACCACTTCGATCACGTACACATCAGCTTCCACAGCGGATCCGGCCGCTGCCTGTAGGCCGGGCTCTTTGCGCGCGAACCCCAAGGCGCACTTAAGCTGCCGCGCGCCCCAAAGGTAAGCCGCGTCTGGTGCACAGGTGCGTAGGGCGCTTCACCTTGACGAGCGGAGGCACGTCCTCGGAACCAGGGGAGAAGACAAAAATCGCTGAACCCGCGTGAACATTACCCCAAAAAGTATCTGCATGTGCTATTGCGAAGCTAAATTGTGTAGGCTTTTAAGGGTTAAAGAATTATCTTTTTTGCCGTAAACAACAGAGATTGCTGGAGGCAGCTTGCTAAGCGTATTCGTACAGGCGTTCAAAACGCCCGATCTCAGGAAAAAGCTCCTGTTCACCTTGGCGATTATGGCGCTATATCGGGTCGGATCCCATATCCCCTCACCGGGGGTTAACTATCCGAACCTACAGGCCTGCCTAAAGAATAATGAACAGAATGGTCTGCTCGACTTGGTGAACCTGTTCTCCGGGGGAGCCCTGCTGTCCCTGTCAGTGTTCGCCATGGGGATCATGCCTTACATTACGGCCTCGATTATTATCCAGCTGATGCGGGTAGTGATTCCTCGTTTCGAAGACCTGCACCGCGAAGGGCAAGCCGGAAAAGCTAAAATGACCCAATACACCCGCTACCTGACCATCGGGCTCGGGGTATTGCAGTCAGTGACCATTATTTATATGGCGCGTTCAGGGCAACTGCTGCAAGGCTGCGCCCCCAGTAAACCGATTATCCCCGACCAGTCAGCGCTCAACTACTTGATCATGATGGTCACCATGACCGCTGGCACCGGCCTAATCATGTGGCTGGCCGAGCTAATCACCGAAAACGGTATCGGTAACGGCATGTCCCTGCTGATCTTCACCGGGATCGTGGCGAACATGCCCGCCCATCTGCAATCGATCGGGGCTTCCGGCGGAGTCTGGAAAGTCCTGGTAATCATTGCTTTGGTTGCATTGATCACCCTGGCGATCGTATTCGTGGAACAAGCCCAACGGCGTATCCCGGTACAGTACGCCAAACGGATGGTAGGCAGGCGCATGGTGGGTGGCTCTACCACCTATATCCCCATGAAAATCAATATGTCCGGGGTTATCCCGGTGATTTTTGCAGCCTCGCTACTAGCCATGCCGCAAATGATTTCCCGCTTCGGTAAACCTACCGCCGGCTGGGTCAAATGGATAAACGATAACTTCCAACATGACTCCCTGCTGTATCTGATTTGCTACGCGCTGCTAGTGTTAGGCTTCGCTTTCTTCTACACTCAAATCACCTTCAACCCGGAGGAAATCGCCGACAATATGAAGAAGTACGGCGGATTTATCCCCGGTATTCGGGCTGGGGCTCCCACCGCCGACTATCTGCACTACGTGATTAGTCGGATCACCAGTGCGGGCGCGATCTACCTAGTAGTGGTAGCCATGGTGCCGATCGTGGCGTTGATTCCGCTTAAGGTTACGCAGATGCCATTCGGAGGGACTACCCTGCTGATTATGGTGGGTGTAGGTCTGCAAACCGTACAGCAGATTGACGCTCAGCTTCAGCAACACCACTATGAAGGATTCCTGAAATGAAAAAACGCCTGGTGATTCTGGGCGCCCCTGGTGCTGGAAAGGGCACCCAGGCGCACCAGATCTGCGATCTGCTGGATATTCCGACTTTTTCAACCGGCGCGATGCTGCGCGCGCAAATGCAAGCAGGCACCGAGCTCGGTAATAAAGCGAAAGAACTAATCAACCGGGGAGAGCTAGTTCCAGATTCGGTGATTAGCGCCCTGGTAGAAGCGGAACTCAAAACTGATCGTTACCGCGGCGGTTTCTTGGCTGACGGCTACCCCCGCAACCTGGAGCAGGCACATTTCCTGGATCAGGTGCTCAAAGATATGGGAACCCAGCTGGATGCGGTTATCAACCTGGATGTTGATTTAGAGGACGTGGTGGGCAGGCTACTAAAGCGCGCCGAGATTGAGCACCGCTCCGATGATACCGAACCGGTGATTCGTCGCCGCCTGCAGGTTTACCACGACCAGACCGAGCCGCTAGTGCGCTACTATCGCGAGGCCGGCCTGCTAATTAATATTGACGGTAACGGCTCTATCGAACAGGTTTGGGAAAATATTGCGGCCCAGCTGCAGTAATCAGTTAACCGCATCGGGAAGAAGATAGGTAGCCATGCTATTTGGGCGAGGCATCGAACTAAAGAACCGGACCCAATTGGGTTATATGCGCCAGGCCGCCCTCATCGTTAATCAGATTCATGAGGCCGTCTGGGAGAATGCGCGAGCCGGGGTCACGCCCCGGCAAATAGATGAAATATCGGCGCAGGTAATCGCCGATGGAGGCGCTCATTCCAACTTCCTGGGATATTTTGATTACCCTGCCACCATCTGCATCTCGGTCAACGATACCGTAGTTCATGGGATTCCCGGTGACGTTCCCTTTGAGGTCGGAGACTTAGTTAGTTTCGATTGTGGCTGCTATCTGGAGCGAGACGGGAAACAGTGGCACGGAGACTCGGCGTTCTCGGTGATTATCGGAGAAGAACCAGCGCCCAAGCCGGATCCTTCGATTTCCGCACACGCCTACCCCACGTCCTCAGAAAAAGAACAACTCTTAGAGATAACTCGCTACAGTACCTGGGCAGGCGTGGCCGCTATAGCTGGCAAGCGAGCCCGCGTGAATGATATTGGCGCCGCGATCGAGGACGCGGTGGACACTTTCAAGGAACGCTTTGGCTGGACGGCGGGAATCGTAGAAGAGTTCACCGGTCATGGAATCGGCACTGCCATGCACCAGGCGCCAGATGTTTTTAACTTCCGGGCGGCCGGCAGGTCAGCGGCGATTAAACCGGGAATGGTGCTGTGCGTGGAGCCGATTTTGACGCGCGGATCTAATCGGGTTACCACTTTGGCCGATGAATGGACGGTGAAAACCGTAGATCACTCCCTCGCCTGTCATTGGGAAGCGCAAGTGGCAGTGTTACCGGACGGGATCTGCGTCCTCAACCAGCCGGATTTTGGCGAGGCAGCTTTGGCACCCTTCGGAATAAAACCGGTCAAACTATAGATCGTTACCGGAAATATCTCCGCCACGCTCGCCCTCGAAAATCCTTTTGCCCCGCTTTTGGGGATACCTTTTACTGCGCGCTACCCCCTGGGTTCCTGATACAGTCGGTTTTGAAAAGGAGGCGAGCCCATGCGTATTCCCTTCCGCAAACTAACCCGGATGATATCGCTGCTCGGGGGCAGTCAGCTCGAACAAGCTACTTCCCACCCCAATCGGCGGCGCCAGCAGCAAAAATATGTGCGTCCGGCTGGGCGGGCACGTTACCTGAACAAAGGCGATAAAATTCCTCCCTTCGTCTATGACCCGGATACCGGGAATGGAGCCGCCGACCCCGGTGAAGTGATTTGGTGTTGGGTTCCCTATGAGGAAGAGGATGGGCGCGGTAAAGATCGCCCGGTGCTAGTCATGGCGGCGTTAGCAGATGCAGTTATTGGATCCCAGTTGACCAGTAAAGATCATGATAAAGATGCCGAGCAAGAGGCGCGTTGGGGACGTTACTGGATGGATATCGGCGCTGGTGCTTGGGATTCTAAGGGGAGGGAATCTGAAGCCCGTTTGGATCGGTTGCTGCTGATTCCTCGCCGGGAAGTACGCCGGGAAGGGGCTCGGCTAGATCGCGAACGCTTTAACCAGGTAGCTGCGGCTATCCGAAAACAGCAAAGACTGAAATAGTAGGGAGCAGACAAGGGGCGTTTAGAGAGGGCGCGGAACTTAGTTATTAAGGACAGGATTTGCAACCTGCGACACGCTGATAACAGTAGAAAAGGTAAAGGCGTGACCGATCTAACCCTGTATCAGCTTTAGGTTAGTCCCGCAACTAACGTAAAGTTGACTATTGGGTTTGTGACTAGAGGGGAATAGTATACCCGCTAGTCATCCTATGTGAACAAGGTTAGTGAAGGATAGATGGCTAAAAAAGAAGGCGTTGTAGAGGTCGAAGGTACCGTAGCAGAGGCACTCCCGAATGCATATTTTCGAGTGGAACTGGAAAACGGTCATAAGGTGTTAGCGCACATCTCGGGCAAAATGCGTCAGCATTATATCCGGATCTTGCCAGAGGATCGTGTGGTAGTAGAGCTCAGTCCCTACGATTTATCGCGCGGCCGAATCGTTTATCGATACAAGTAAAGTAGCGGACAGCGAAGAAATTCGTCGCAGCTAGAGGGAAGTTATGAAGGTTCAACCCAGCGTTAAGAAGATCTGTGAAAAATGCAAGGTGATTCGTCGCCACGGCGTTGTCATGGTGATTTGCGAAAACCCTCGGCATAAACAGCGTCAAGGCTAGCCGAGAACAATAATAAGCGTGCTACCAGCACCTTTCAGATACGGAAGGTGACCCCAGGTCCGGAGGCCTGGGCCGGGAAAACGGAAGGTGGCGCGACGGCCTCCGGAAACAATGTGGAGAGAAAATTAATGGCAGCACGTATTGCCGGTGTTGATCTTCCCCGCGAGAAGCGGCTGGAAGTGGCACTTACTTACATTTACGGCGTAGGGCGCACTCGCGCTCAAAAAACGCTGCAAGAAACCGGGGTTAGCCCGGATGTACGCGTAAAAGATATTTCTGAAGAAGATCTGATTAAAGTTCGCGACTTCATTGAATCGAACTACAAAGTAGAAGGTGACCTTCGTCGTGAGGTCCAAGCCGATATTCGCCGCAAGATTGAGATCGGTTCCTACCAGGGTCTGCGTCACCGTTTCCACTTGCCGGTGCACGGTCAACGGACCAAGACCAATGCGCGTACCCGCAAGGGACCTAAGCGCACGGTTGCCGGTAAGAAGAAGGCTGTATAAGTAAGCGCAGGCACCACCTGCTGGATCTGAGAAAAGAAGGAAGATATGGCTGCTAGTTCTATTAAGAGCCGTAAGCCGCGTCGGGCTGCGCGTAAGAACGTTGTTCAGGGAAAAGCGTTCATTAAGTCCACATTCAATAACACTATCGTTTCGATTACCGATCCGTCCGGAGCCGTTATTTCCTGGTCGTCTGCTGGCCAGATGGGCTTTAAAGGATCCCGTAAATCCACTCCTTTCGCTGCGCAGATGGCTGCTGAAGCTGCTGCTCGGCGGGCTCAAGAACACGGTATGAAGAAAGTTGACGTGTTCGTGAAAGGACCGGGGTCGGGTCGCGAGACCGCTATTCGTTCCCTGCAAGCTACCGGCCTCGAGGTCGGTTCCATTCAGGACGTTACCCCGCATGCCCACAATGGCTGCCGTCCTCCCAAGCGCCGTCGCGTATAACGCGCGTCCTAACTGAAGTAGAAAAAAGAAGATAGTAAAACACTTCTGTGAGTCTCCAGGCCGTCATTTGGGAGATTTCGCAGTCTTGTCTCTAAGGCTGACCTTTGGTCAGGACGTCCGTTCCAGTCATATGGCGGGCTGGGCGACAGAAAGGACAACACGTTGCTTATTTCACAGCGACCCGTGCTATCAGAACAAGCGGTTAACGATCAGCGTTCCCGCTTCACTCTTGAACCCCTAGAACCCGGATTTGGACACACTCTAGGTAACAGTTTGCGGCGTACCCTACTTTCCTCCATTCCGGGAGCCGCAGTCACCTCGATCCGTATCGAGGGGGTGCCGCATGAGTTCCGCACTATTCCGGGAGTAATGGAGGACGTCTCCGAGATCATTCTGAACATTAAACAGATTGTGCTTTCTTCGGAGAATGACGAACCGGTAGTTATGTATCTGCGTAAAGCAGGTGCTGGGCAGGTTACCGCTGGGGACATTACCCCTCCGGCAGGCGTAGAGATCCACAACCCGGATTTGTATCTGGCCACTTTGAACGATTCTGGAAAGCTAGAAATTGAGCTGACGGTAGAACGCGGTCGCGGCTACGTTTCTGCTGATCAGAACAAGTCTGATGGGCACGAGATTTCTCGGATTCCCATCGACTCCATCTATTCTCCGGTAGTTAAAGTCCGCTACAAGGTAGAGGCTACTCGTGTAGAGCAGCGCACGGACTTTGACCGTTTGATTGTGGATGTGGAAACCAAGCCGGGACTAGCTCCCCGGGATGCGCTGGCTTCGGCGGGCAAAACCTTGGTAGAGCTGTTCGGTTTGTGTCAGGAACTCAATATTGAGGCTGAGGGAATTGAGATTGGCGCTCCGCAAACGGATCAGGCGCTGGCTCAAGATCTGGCCCTGTCTATTGATGACCTGAATCTACAGTCTCGTTCCTACAACGCTTTGACGCGGGAAGGAATCAACACGGTGGGGCAACTGGTTGCTCGCTCCGAGGCCGATCTTTTGGATATCCGGAATTTCGGCGCTAAGTCAATCGAAGAGATTAAAGCGAAGCTGGCGGAAATGGGGATGGCGCTGAAGGATTCTCCGCTGCCCTCCTCGGTCAATCTAGATGATCTGACCAACTCCAGTTCGTTGCAGTTCTCTGACGACTAAGTCGGGTTTTCTCGGCGCTGAAACAATAAAGTTTTTTAGGAAAGTAAAGGAAGAAACATGCCTAAGCCATCTAAAGGTCCGCGGCTAGGAGCCGGCCCGGCACATGAGCGTAAAATCTTGGCGAATCTGGCGAAATCGCTGATCGAACACCGTTCGATCCGCACTACTGAAGCGAAGGCTCGCCGCCTACAGCCCTACATTGAAAAGCTGATCACCAAGGCGAAGAAGGGTGATATCCACAATCGCCGTATGGTTGCCCGCAAACTGAGCACCCAGGTAGATAAGTACACCCGCGGATTCGATGCGGTATATACCCTGTTTGATGAAGTAGTTCCGGATTTGGATCCCAACCGTCAGGGCGGGTACACCCGGATTGTAAAACTGCCTGCTCGTCGGGGCGATAATGCGCCTATGGCCGAGATTTCTTTGGTCACCGAAAAGGTAGAGTCGAAAGCCAAAGTGCAGCCGACCAAGGACGAAGCTGATAAGCCTGAACAGCCGGAAGAATCCAAAGAGGCTGAAAAGGCCGAAGAAACCGCTTCGGAAGAGGCAGTCGAAACTTCGGACGCCAGCGAAGAGAACGCGGAAGCTGAAAAAGCTGAAGACGCGGACGAAGCGGCAGATTCTGAAGAATAGTTCTTTGCACTTATCCGTCACTAGCTGACGTGGTAAGTTGTGATAACTTGATGCGGGCAGTTGGCATTACCTATGCCAACTGCCCGCTTTTTTAGTACCAGAATTTTACAGCAGGTATTTGTTATTAGCGGTCGGCCAGACCGGCCAGGCTGAATCTACGGGTAAGCTAAGAACATGGGAAAAGAGATGAGAACCCCGCTGACCTTGTCTGTTGATTGCGGCGGAGGCGGGATTAAAGCCTCGGTGCTAGATAAACGCGGCACCATGGTGGCGCCCTCTTTGCGAGTTCCCACCCCTTACCCGTTGCCTCCGGAAAAATTAATCGAGATTGTAGAGGATTTCCGCGCGGACTTTAAAGCAGTAACCGATCGGATCACCGTGGGGATGCCGGGCATGATTCGCCATGGAATAGTCATTTCCACCCCGCATTATGTATGCCGGTCCGGCCCGCGCACCCGAGTATTACCGGAAATGGTACAGGCGTGGGAAAACTTTGACCTGGCAGGTGCGTTGGAAGAAGAAACTTCGCTGCCTTCGCTGGTGTTAAACGATGCGGAAGTGGCAGGAGCCGGGGTAATCTCTGGTACCGGTATGGAGATGATTATTACCTTGGGAACTGGGCTAGGAAATTCGATTTGGGATGGGGGACGGTTGGCTCCCCATATGGAACTTTCCCATATGGTTGCCCGCTGGGGTCTCCTCTTTGATGACTATGTAGGGGAGCCGGAACGTCTGCGCATGGGGGATGCTCACTGGTCACGCCGGGTTCGCCGCGTTGTCGGGGTGCTACGCGATGCAATTATGTGGGATCGGCTTTACCTCGGTGGGGGAAACTCTTCCCATATTGTGGAATCGGTGCGTAAAACTTTAGGAGAAGAAGTGGTGATCGTACCTAATGATGCCGGTATTCGCGGCGGGGTGCGGGCTTGGGGGCTGACCACCTAATGGACGGTTCGATTCGTTTACGCTTAGACCTGGCCTATCGCGGCGCGCCTTTTCACGGGTGGGCGCGGCAACCGGATCTCCTAACCGTCCAAGGACGCCTGGAAGAAGCGCTGAGTCTGATTACCCGCCAGCCGATACTCCTTACCGTCGCCGGGCGTACCGATGCGGGGGTGCATGCCCGCGGACAGGTAGCCCACCTGGATGTGCCGAAAGAGTTTTGGCTTTCCCTATCCAGAGGGCGCGAGGAGAGCGACGAACTGCGCGGGGAACGGCTCCGGGCTCGTCTAGAAGGCCTCGCGGGACGCGGTTTGAACGGTGCTTTGGCAATAAAGCAGGTCAGGGTGGTACCTAAGGATTTCGATGCCCGTTTTTCGGCGCTTTCTCGCACCTACCGCTATCTGATTTGTGATGATCCCCGTGCCCAAGATCCTTGCCGCTTGGATATCGCCCGCACGTCCTCGCCCCTGGAGGAGGAGAAGATGCAGGTGGCAGCGCAGGCATTATGTGGCGAGCATGATTTTCTACCTTTTGCGAAACCTCGCGAAGGTGCCACTACAGTCCGCACGCTTCATTCCTTTAATATTTCTCGTCCCCACGATGGAATCGTGCAGGCTATGATCCGGGCGGACGCGTTTTGTCACTCCCAAGTCAGGTTCATGATGGGGGCCTTAATCGAGATTGGGCGGGGTAAATACGAACCTAACTGGATAGGGGAGCTGCTGGCTGCCGGAGTACGTGACCAGCGGGTTCCACTTGCCGATGGGCGGGGTCTAACCCTTTGGGAGGTGGCTTACCCACCTGCCGACCAGTACGCCTTGCAAGCCCAAAAGGCTAAAGTAGTGCGCACCCTGCCCGAAAACTCGCCCTCGTAAGTTACCCCAAGCCGGAAGGTACCAAGCTAAAGGCAGCTGCCCTTATTTCGCTAAAATACGATCGGAAATTCGCTCTGTTGGGTAGAGCCAGGGGGCAAAATCAACCACTTCATTACCGCTACGGAATTTGAAGCGAGATATCTGTTTGACTGAGGGCGGCATCCCAAATTCCGTGCAAATTTCTCTTACCTGCTTCTTTTCGTAATCAGTTAGCCAAGTGTATGGATCAGAACAGCTAAAACTACCGCATACTCTTGCTAGATTCTGCGTAAGCTCATTAACTTCGGGGCTTAGTAGTGAACCACGCGAACGGGTAAAAGCCACATCCGGATCTAGCGCTACCAGGGGTTTCAACCAATAGCGAGACAGCGAGTTTAAAGCCGCATTGCGGACAGCAGGACCGGAGGGGTCACGTTTGCGTTCAGTGTTATCCCAATAAGGAGCGGTATCAGGTCCAACCCGCATTCCGTCGACTAGTCCTAAAGACGGTCCGATCAGTGCGCCTGAGGCCATTAGGTACGCATCTGGGAGTGCTTCACGTATTGTTTTCAGTCCTTCTTGATAGGCGCATTCCCTTGAAACTGTTCGATAACGCCGACCGACTATTGCGGCGGCGTTGAGAAAATCCAGTTTGAAATACCTGAATCCCCACCCATAAATAGTTGTAAGGATTTCTTTGAGCCAAGATTTTGCTCCCGGGTGGGTGCAGTCTAATCCGTAGTAGTAATCTCCCCAGTTGTAGCCAGCAGGTTCCAAATTTCCGGAAAAATTGTGAATGAAGTATTCTGGGTGCTCTTGTACAATTGTGCTATTGCCTGCCGCAATAAAAGGTGAAACCCAGATTCCGGGGGTCATGGCGTTATTTTTTATCTTATTTGCCAAAGCCTCTAAGCCGGAGGGAAATTTTGCGTTAGGTTGCCAATCTCCTATCCCTTTCTCCCACCCGTCATCTATTTCAAGTACCTGATATCCGCTGCGTCCAGCTGGAATGATTTCGGCTTCAATAGTTTCTTCGCTGATCTCTTCAAACCAGGAATACCAAGACGACCAAATAGTCCCTGGGTAACGGTTGAGTCGTTTGTCTTTACTACCTAGAGATTTTCTAAGGGCAGCGGCATAGGCCTGAAAAACACTCAGTTCTGTACCAATCCCAACCCACCACGAGGCGTAGCTATCTTTATCGCATTTTGATGGGGCAGGATGCGCAGAATAACCGGTTTTATCTGGTAACTTTCTTGCGGTTAATAGATGTTCTCCAATCTCAAAATATCCAGATTCCCCTCCTAAGGATCCGATAAGCATGATGAGATCCTTTTCCGGATCTACCTTGATTGCAGTTAATAGATACGACTGATGAACTTTGGGATCATCGGAATACGCGTCCTCGGCTGTTAGAGAACGCGGGGGATTGTTCCAAACCCGGTAAGGAGGTTTATCAACCGACCACCACGAGGTCGGGGACCAAGAATTCCAGCCATGTCGATAAAATTCAACATTTTTGAGGTCAGAATAGGATACCTGAATTTCAGAGCAGGTTACTGAGGCACCTCTGCCGGTAGGAGGATGTTGAGTACTCTCATCATCAACTTGTCTGCAAGAGATATTTACAGCTAATCTAGAAATCTCTTCCGGAAAAATAAACTTTCCGTGCTGGTATTTTATCTTCATGATCCCGTTCCTCGTGGTGGGGGCGTTGTATATTACTTTTCTGCCAGGAGCTCGTTTATTTTCTTGTTTAACTCTGGAAGCGCTTTAGCGGGGTCTTCGCTTCCGCGTTCAATTCCTTCAAAAACCTTGTTAGCTTCAGAGTTAATTTCTTCGGCCTTAAAAGTGATCGGATAGTAGACCAGATTCTTGGGGTCTTTGGTGATATTCAAGAAAGCACTGACGTCGACTCCGTTGACTTCATGAGCTTTAGCTGCTGCCTCTGATTGACTGGTTATTGAGGGGAACACTATTGCTTTCTTCGCAACGATGCTCTGGCACTCCGTAGATGTTAGGAATTTGACCCACTGCCACGCTTTGTCTTTATCTTTGGCGTTCTTGGTTATAGAGGGAGCGAGTCCATTGATTATGGTTTTTTGTCCCATAGGTCCTTTGGGAAGAGGAGCGAACTTGAACTTTTGCGTCTTTGATTGAGACCAAGTATTAATTCTCCAGGAGCCGTCAGGTACTATAGCTGCTTTATTTTGTTCCATCATAGGTTCTAGGCCAAGGTCGCCTGCCTTTTCAACTGGGGTAACATATCCGGCCTGAATCTGTCGCTGCCACCATTTCATGGCTTCAATCAGTTTGGGAGAATCTAAGTTGTAATGGCGACCAAACGGATTTTTATCCAAGTAGTTGAAACCATTAGAAAGGGCGAACCACGACCACGGGCCTTGACCAACTACTCCAGAATTAGTTTCCAGTCCCCAGCCGTAAGTTTCAACATTGTTCTTGTCAAACCCGGCCTCGTCCCCGCGTTTTCCGTTCTTATCTATAGTCAAGTGAGCTATAGCTTTGCCAAAACTACCGCCATCTTGGGGATTCCAATCTAATTTCTGCAAACTAGCTTCATCAATTCCGGCGTCTTTAACGTCCTTTACGTTATAGACGAGAGCTATAGTGTCCCAGTCTTGTGGAATCCCAAAAGTTTTATCTTCGTAATTCCACAGGGATGCCAAATCGCCAGTGTATTGGCTCATGTCAATCTTATCTTTTTGGATATATGGTTTAAGATCGGTCAAGACCCCTTTAGCTGCTAGTTCAGGGTATTGAGCTACGTGATTGGTAATGACGTCCGGCGCCTCTCCTGAAGATAATTGGACAGTCAAATTCTTCCAGTAATCGTCCCACCCGGTTTGCTGAATGTCGACGCTAATCCCACTTTTCTTTTTAAACTCGGCAGCACAAGCCTCGTAAGCTGGTTATTGGTTGGGATCCCACAAACTGTAGGTGACCTTACTATTATCTGTGTCGTTTCCCTTTGTTTCTTGTGGGGCGCACCCCGCTAGACCTGCTGCGGCAAATATAGCTACACCGCAGGTCAATGCGATTGTTTTTTTCATTTCATTCTCCTTAGGGACGGCTCTACTTCGCCGAAGTAAGACCGATTGAATTAACTAGTTTCTTCCCGACTACTAGAAGTAAGATCAACATAGGGATTGTCTGCAAGGTTGCAGCTGCCATGAGACCCGCCCAGTCTGGTTTAGTAGAGGGGGAAGCTTGTTGAAAGGTAGCCAGAGCGACATTGAGTAGTCGAACGGCGTGTTCTTTACCGACCAGTTGTGGCCATAAGTATTCGTTCCACGCAAAAACTGCCTGAATAATTGCAATTGTAGTGATGGGTGATTTGCAGATAGGGACTACTACCTTGCTAAATATCGTCCATCGGTTCGCCCCATCCAGAAGGGCAGCTTCTTCTACCTCGCGAGGAATCGATAGAAAGAATTGTCGCAAAAAGAAAATGGCGAAAGGTGAAACTAGAACATAGGGTGCCAAGAGGCCGGTGAAAGTGTTTAGAAGTCCCAGATTTTTTATTAATACAAAGTTCGGTAGCACGATAAAAATCGGGGGGATCATCATTCCTGTGAGTAGGATTGCGAAGATTTTATCTCTTCCGGGGAAATGTAAACGGGCGAACGCGTATGCGGCCATTGTGGAGGTTACGACCTGGCCGAGCACCAGGATGGCGGTGAATATCAAAGAGTTACGCAGGTAGAGCCAAAAATATATCTTTGCTCCCGATCCTCCCGCGGCTAAGTCTTCTTCAGTGGTCGCAAACCCGAGTACCCGCTTGAAATTTATCCAGCTGGCATCGGTCGGGATCAAAGAATAGTCGCCGTTGAAAATTTGGGAGTTTGGAGTTAGGGCTGTGCGGATTGCCCATACGAAGGGGAGTAAGGTGACTATCAATATAAGTATTAAGGTCGTCCATCCGAGTACCTTTTCCGTGCTCAGCTTGCGCAATATATTTCTGTTTTCCATTGTTTTCCCCTCAAGTTATCCCAAGTCCGATTCGCTAGCTTTCGTTAAACGCAATTGAACGAGAGTCATAACTAAAATGATGATTAGTAAGATGACGGCCATTGCGGCGGCATATCCCATTTGGCCTTGTTGAAAGGCTTTCTCGTAGATGTAAAAGTAGATAACCCGAGTGGAATCCAAAGGTCCGCCCTTAGTTGCTACGGCTACAGTGTCAAAAATCTGGAATGAGCCAATCATAGAAACCACTATCACCATCACGAGGATGGGGCGTATCAGTGGCAAAGTTATCGAGAAGAAGCTTCTAGTGGTGCTAGCTCCATCTATTTTCGCGGCGTCGTAAATCATGTTTGGAACTATTTGCATTCCCGCGAAAATCAGTAGCGCTGTATATCCCATGTTTCGCCAGGAGTTAACGAGTGCAACCGTAAAGATAGCGATATCAGGATTGCCATAAAAAGCGATGGGTTCGCTGTGAACCAAAGTCAATAGATGGTTTACGAGACCTACATTGGGGTCTAGTAAAAACAAGGTGATTACCGCAATAGTAACGTTTGGTACTAGCCAGGGAACCAGTAAGAGCGAACGAACCAAGCTGGATTTGCTGATACGTTGCATTAGTACCGCTATTCCTAAACCAGCTATGGTTTGGGTAGTGATATTGACGAGGACGTAGATGACAGTGACTACCAGTGCATGAGCAAAGTGATGGTCGCCCAGTAACTTTTGATAG
The DNA here is from genome assembly GCF_055387755.1 of Varibaculum sp. GTC20041. Taxonomy (NCBI): domain Bacteria; kingdom Bacillati; phylum Actinomycetota; class Actinomycetes; order Actinomycetales; family Actinomycetaceae; genus Varibaculum; species Varibaculum sp. GTC20041. The sequence goes on along the minus strand of NZ_AP041144.1, from coordinate 1,940,874 downwards.
TTCGCAAATCCTACGAACTTTGCAGGAGAAATTAAATCCCAATCTGTAAAACTTATGGCTAGACCTCTTATCATGGGAACTAGATAAAAAACTAGGAATCCGATTACGGCAGGGGCTATGAAAAGGTATCCGGCGCGCTTCTCTGCCAGCTTTAACTTGCTAGGCTTTCTACCTGAAAAGTTCAGGGTATTAGTCTCTTTTGTTTCAGACGTACTGGTCTCTGCAGCGTCCTTGCTATTTATTAATCCGGTAGCAGTCATCCGCGACTCCTCAGCTAGTAAGACTTGCGTCACAGCAATTATTACGTTAGTTTCTTTAGTAAGTCAAGCATTTTCAGTAAATGGGGGTTTACCATTGTGAATGCTCAACGAAGAATTCAGCGGCGTACCAATATGGAGGCTGCATTACGTTACCTGACAGGCTGCTCAGATACCGTTGCCAATGTTGCAAAACAAATTGGAGTAACTCGCCCAGCGGCTGAATCAATTGTTTCTGACCTGGTTAAACTGGGATGGGTAGAAGATATGCCCGCCCCTGAAGGGGTAATCGCAATGGGTAGACCGGCTACCTACTATAAACTCTCTTCTCAAGCGGGGCATGTCCTTTCCTTAGATATTGGAGCTCATCACGTCAGTGCGCTCACAGCAGATTTAAGTGGGCATATTCTTGCTGAAAATACAGAAGATTTAGCTGAGAACACCCCTACCAAAACGCGTATAGCAGCTGCATTAACTGTTAGTAAAAAAACTTTGGAAGATACCAAGTGTGGTAAAACCTGGGTTTGTGTGACCGGAAGCCCGGGCGTTCAGTACCAGGGAAAAGTTGCCTATTTTGGCGGCAAAGGAATGCCGGGCTGGCAGGGGCTGCAACTTGATCAGGTACTTTCTGAGGAACTTGGAGTTAAAGTCACTACTGTTGGGGACTGTGCCCTAGGGGCTCGTGGGGAATCCTGGGTTGGTGCGGCTGCCAAACGTAACGACGTAGTGTTTATCCTAGCTGGAATTCGCACTGGTGCGGCAAGTGTCCTTGACGGAAGGGTGCGGGCGGGGAGTCGGGGAGCCGCAGGTTTAATTGGAGAAATTCCGCAACTAAGGTGGCGGGAGCTAGAAGCGGAAAGTTTCGCAAAAAGTATTTACACTCCTAACCAGCCTCCCGATCGAGAAACCATGTTTAGACAGGCTCGGGAAGGCAATAAACTAGCGATTGCCGGCGCAGCGAAATTCGGTGCGATATTAGGGCTGGGAACTGCCAGTATGATTGCGGTTATTGACCCTGAGTGTGTGGTGCTAGGGGGGCAATTTTGTGAATATGCGGATCTGTTTTTGCCGCAAATGGAGCAGACTATCAGAAAACTGTGTCCATTTGCGCCCTCGATTGTGGTGTCCACGTTAGGGAGGCGGGCTGTAGCTCTTGGGGGAATTCGATACGCCCTAGATGGTGTCTGGGATCGAATTAAGGTACATGCACTGAACTCTGATTATTTCCCAGCTGCTGATTCCGATAGATTTTGGCTCTAGAAGCTAAACATCGTATCTCTTGGCCACATGAACTAGCTGTTGGCAGTTTTAATATGGGATTTCTCAGAATTTCTAGCTGGCTATAAGGGGTGCTTAACACGGAATCTGTGGGCAGTTCAACAGGATATTACTTTGACCAGGTAGTCTTGGTTCCGTAAAATACTAAATGTTGTGTGTCCTGGAACAATCCAAGCGCAGGCATTTGACCTGGGGTTTTGGCAAAAACAGGACGCTAGACGGAAAGAAATACGAAGTCGGGTGAAGACACTACGGCGGCGTCCGCAACATTTATAGGCAGTTCCTGCCATTCTGTTGCCGCGCCCTCGCAGTTCTCGCCCCCAAAGAAGAAACGAAGGCTTAAGCCCGTGCGAACTTATAATCCGAAAGCCGGTGACACCCAGGACAAGAAATGGTATGTCATCGATGCTGAAGACGTCGTTCTCGGACGACTGGCGGCCGTAGCCGCCAAGCTGCTGCGTGGCAAGCATAAGCCGACCTACACTCCTAACGAGGATATGGGCGATCACGTAATTATCGTGAATGCCGCCAAGGTCGGACTTACCGGCAATAAACGTCAGCAGAAACGCGCCTACCGTCACTCCGGATATCCGGGTGGCTTGAAATCTGTAACCTACGGTGACTTGCTAGCTAAGAAACCGGAAGTTGCGGTAGAAAGAGCGGTGCGCGGCATGGTTCCCCACACTCGGTTGGGGCGTGCCCAAATGAAGAAGCTGCATGTATTCGCGGGTGCAGAACACAACCACGCGGCGCAGCAGCCAGAACCTTACGAAATTAAGAAAATCGCCCAGTAGCCCTGAGCCAAAACCCTGAGGAGAATTGTGGCTGATACCACCGAAAACGAAGAGCTGTTGGAGGAGAATGCCCCCAGCTCTTACACCACGGAAACCCAGTCGGAGCCGACCGGCTCCGGACAGTCCGTGACCGCTCCCGGCATTGGGCTGGGACGCCGTAAAAGCGCAGTTGCGCGTGTCCGGTTGGTGCCGGGCAGCGGCGAATGGAAGATTAACGGCCGGACTTTGGAGAACTATTTCCCGAACAAGCTGCACCAGCAGCTAGTGCGGGCTCCGTTTACCCTGCTAGATCTCGAGGGACGTTTTGACGTTATTGCTCGAGTCTCTGGGGGCGGCACCTCCGGTCAAGCCGGAGCGGTGCGCCTCGGCATTGCCCGCGCACTAAATGAAATCGATCGGGAAGCGAACCGTCCTGCCCTAAAGAAGGCAGGATTCTTAACCCGCGATTCGCGCGCTGTTGAGCGTAAGAAGCCCGGCCTCAAGAAGGCACGTAAGGCTTCGCAATACTCCAAGCGCTAAGCTTTCACGCTTATATATTTTGCCCGGTACAGGCGATTCATTCCGCCCGTACCGGGCAAAACTATATTGCGCAGACCAAGTAGATGAACTCTTAAGTAAAGAGTACGGCAGCTAATTAGATCTTGCGGAGGTAGACGTTTTCTAGGCGGTGCTGGGCGTCTTTACGCAAGATCAACGTCGCTCGCCCTCGGGTAGGACGAATCTGTTGCTCCAAGTTGGGCAGGTTTATAGAGGTCCAAATATCGAGGGCGATCTGGCGCGCCACCGAATCGGAAATGCCGGCATAAACCTGGAAATATGAACTGGGATCAGAGAAGGCCGATTCCTTTAACGACAAGAAACGCTCCACAAACCACCGTTCAATATCCCGGGTGCGGGCATCAACATAAATCGAAAAATCAAAAAAATCACTGACTGCCAGGGACTTCTGATCGTAGAGCCCGCTGCGTCCATCATCTTGATCCAGCTTTTTCTCCAGGTTAGGCAGATCTTGATGTCCCCGGTAAAACCAAGCGGGCTGCAGCACGTTGATCCCTTCTAGGATCAAAATATCGGGGCTGGCAACAGTCACGTATTTATCCGGCACCACATCATAGGTTACGTGCGAATATACCGGCGCTTTTACTTCTGGTTCCCCGGCTTTTACCTGGGTAACAAAATTCAGGAGGGCGCGGCGGTTATAGGACTCGGGGAATCCTTTGCGCGCGACCAGCCCGCGCCGCTCTAGCTCTGCGTTCGGATACAAAAATCCATCGGTCGTTACTAAAGCGACCCGCGAGGTTTCCGGCCAGCGGCTAAGCAGGTTTTGCAGAATCCGGGAAGTGGTGGATTTCCCGACAGCCACGGAACCAGCAACCCCAATAATGAAAGGGATTTTTCGCTTCCGGGGCCGCCCGAAGAATTCTTGCTGATCGCGTCCCAGGGCGCGAGAATGTAAAACCCGGTAACGCAGCAGCGCTGACAGGGGGCGATATACTGCGTCTGCCTCCTCTAAATCAATCGGGTCACCCAACGCTGCCAGGGAACGCAAATCGGCCTCGGTCAGCGGCATCGGGGTTTTAGCGGCGAGGGCGCGCCAAGCGTCCCGATCAAATTGTTCATAAATGGATTTTGCTGGCATAACTATTAGGCTCCGCTAGGTTGGATCCGCTCAAAACTTGCGTCGATTCGGTGTTTCCTGCCTCCCGCCAGTGCCCCCAGGAAAAGCCCTGGCGAGACGCAGAACATAAAACTTACAAAGACAGGCGCTCTTTTACCACCCCAGCTAGGTGCTCACAAACCGCATCGGCTTGTTCTTGGGTAGCGGCCTCTACCATTACCCGCACCAACGGTTCGGTTCCCGAGGCACGGAGCACTACCCGCCCGGTATCGCCCAGTTCTTCCTCGGCTTTAGCGATTTCTGCCCGCAACCCGGCATCATCGGTGCGGGTCTTGTCCACGTTCGGTACGTTAATCAGGGTCTGCGGTAGGCGTTTTACGAACTCGCAAATCTTCTCTAAAGGTTGACCAGCGTCTTTAACTGCCCGGGCGATGCATAGCGCGGTCAGAATCCCATCCCCAGTGGTGGCGTGGTTACCGTTAATCACGTGACCAGATTGTTCCCCGCCCAGGACGAATCCTTGCTCGCGCATTTTTTCGAGGACGTAACGGTCACCAACAGCGGTCTGTACGGTGTTGATGCCTTTTTCTTTCATCGCCAAAATCAGCCCCAGATTCGACATAATCGTGATCACTAGGGTGTTTCCGGTTAGCTCGCCTTTTTCCTTGAAGTAGGCGGCTAACATTCCCATGATTTTGTCGCCATCGACCAGGTTTCCTTGGGAGTCAACTGCCAGGCAGCGGTCGGCGTCACCATCGAAAGCCACCCCGAAGTCACATCCGGCAGCTACCACTTGGCTCTGTAACTGTTCGGGGTGGGTAGAACCGCAATTGTCGTTAATATTGCGTCCATCAGGGGAGGCGTTGATTACTACGGTGTCGATTCCGGCCTCTTGTAGTGCTTCGGGACCTAGATGGGAAGCCGCACCATTGGCGCAATCCACGGCTACACGCAGGCCAGAAAGATCCCCCACTGCCCGCACCAAGTGTTTAATATAAAGCTTTTCGGCGCTTTCTCGCTCTGCTTCAATCTCCCCGACCTGGTCGCCGGTGGGACGGTCAGTTTCCTCACCCAGCAGCTGTTCGATCTGATCCTCAATTGCGTCAGGGAGTTTATAGCCGCCGCGGGCAAAAAATTTAATCCCGTTATCTGGCATCGGGTTGTGAGAGGCAGAAATCATGACTCCCAAGTCGACGTCAGCTTTCGCGGTCAGGTAGGCGACGCAAGGAGTGGTTACGACTCCGATGCGGTTAACGTCCACGCCCTCGGAAGCTAGACCCGCCGAGATCGCGTGGTCAAGAAAATCACCGGACATGCGAGTGTCCCGGGCGACGATTGCTCGCAATTTTTTGCCCTTCGGCGCATCTTTGCGTACCTGTTTTGCAGCGGCTCGTCCCAGTTCCAAAGCCAATTCTGGGGTTAAATCTCTATTTGCTAGGCCGCGCACTCCGTCGGTTCCAAAAAGTCTGCCCATTTTACCTGTCTTTCAACTAGCAGAATCTGACTTTCTCAGCCTACCCCACCAAGCCGCGATGGTTTTGTCAAGCAACCAACTGTCGGCGATAATTCGTATTTACACTGCTTAGGCGCGCGAGATAGCAATGAGGAACAACTCGTGAAAAAATCTATCTCATGTGTGGAATCTTAGGAATGGTAGGGCGAGAGCCCACTAAAGATGCAGAAGAAGTGATTATGGGGGGTCTGTCCCGCCTGGAGTATCGCGGATATGACTCCGCGGGGATTGGACTAGCTACCCCCGGTGGTATCGAGATTCGTAAAAAGAGCGGGAAGCTCGCGAATTTGCGGGCAGATTTGCAGGAAAATCCCCTGCCGGAGGCTTTCGCGGGGATTGGGCACACTCGTTGGGCTACTCACGGCGGACCGACAGATATTAATGCTCATCCCCATGCTTCTTCCGACGGGCAACTCGCGGTAGTACATAACGGAATTATCGAAAACGCCGATAACTTGCGCCGCGTCCTCGAAAATCAGGGTTTCAGTTTCGTTTCTGAAACCGATACGGAAGTAATCGCGAATCTGCTGGCAGCATCCTATTTAGTTGACGAGGGCGCGGGGACGTCTCTCGGGGAGGGCGCAGCTGAGGTACCTGCTCCGGTGCTGGATAAAGCCCAAGTTTCCGCGGAGGTCGCTGGCGGGGCGCACTTGGCGGCGGCGCGGCTATCAAGGGCGCTACTAAAGACTATGGCGCAGCTGAAAGGGACTTTTACGATTTTGGCGATTCACCGGGATGCCCCCGGCATGGTGGTTGCCGCACGGCGCTCCTCGCCACTGGTTATCGGGGTAGGCGAAGACTGCAACTACCTCGGTTCGGACGTTTTAGCTTTCGCCGATCACACCAAAGACTGCCTAGAAATTGGGCAAGACGAACTGGTGATGGTGACCGCCAAACAGGTGCGGGTAGCCGACAGTGCCGGCAAAGCGGTTACTCCCAAGCAATTCACCGTGGATTTTTCAGTAGACCGCACTTCTAAGGGCGGGTGGGGGACTTTCATGGAAAAAGAAATCCATGAACAACCTCAGGCAGTTACTGCCACTTTGCAGGATCGAACCGATGCGCAAGGTTACCTGACGCTGGATGAGCTGCGCATTAGTCAAGACGTGTTGCGGCAAGTAAACAAAATGGTGATTATTGCTTGCGGCACTTCCGCCTATGCTGGACAGGTTGCCCGCTATGCGATTGAGCATTGGTGCCGGATTCCGGTAGAGGTCGAGCTGGCCAGCGAGTTCCGTTACCGCGATCCGGTTGTTGATCAGCGCACCTTAGTGGTGGCGATCAGCCAGTCCGGGGAAACCATGGACACCATTATGGCGGTGCGGCACGCGCGCGAACAGGGAGCGAAAGTGCTGGCTATCGTGAACACTCCCGGTTCTACGATTCCGCGTGAATCCGATGCGGTGCTGCTAACCCATGCCGGCCCAGAAATTGCGGTGGCTTCCACGAAAGCATTCACTGCTCAAATCACTGCCTGCTACCTGCTGGGGCTGTATTTAGCGCAGGTACGCGGCAATAAATATATTGATGAAATCGCGGATTACCTGGAAAAACTGGCAGCAGTGCCCCACAAGATGCAAACTTTGCTCAATCAAATAGAACCGGTAGTAGAGGTCGCTAAACGCTATGGCAGCGAGCTTAAATCCACGATTTTCTTAGGTCGGCATGTGGGCTATCCGGTAGCTATGGAGGGGGCGCTAAAACTTAAAGAAATCGCTTATGTACATGCGGAAGGTTTCGCCGCCGGAGAGCTCAAACACGGCCCTATCGCCCTAATTGAGTCGGGACAGTTCGTGTTTGTGGTAGTGCCTACCCCGCGCCGTCCCGAGCTGCACCAAAAAGTGCTTTCGAATCTGCAGGAAGTACGCGCTCGCGGCGCGATAATCTTGGTAGTAGCGGAAGAGGGCGACGATAAAGTCGACAAATACGCTGACCATATTTTCCGGGTTCCCAGTACTCCCACCCTCTATCTGCCTTTGCTAACGGTGATTCCGCTGCAAGTATTTGCCTGTGAAGTAGCCAAGAGCAAGGGCTACGACGTAGATCAACCGCGCAACCTAGCCAAATCGGTGACAGTGGAATAGTCAGCAGGAGGAAATCTGGCGGCATGATTGAGGCATTCGAGAAACAGACAGTTAGGGAAGCTGAAGCCCAAGTGGTAGCTGCCCATCCGCAGGGTTCGTTAATGAAAAAGGCGGCTGGCGAAGTCAGTGACACTACTGTCGAATTTCTACTTGCCCGCGGTGCCAAAGTTGAGGAGACCCGGATTCTGGGTTTAGTTGGTGGTGGCGACAACGGTGGCGACTGTCTATACGCCCTATCTTATTTGGCAAATCTGGGTTACTCCTGCCTTGCGTTACTGCTGACAGACAAGCCGCATGAAAAAGCGCTGGCAGCGGCAGAAAAAGCGGAGGTAACTATCGAGCGGGTGGATTTAGCGGGCAGTAGCCGCCAGATTGCGCGCCTTACTTCCCGCCGCGCCCGCGCCGCCCAGGTATGGATTGATGGCCTGGTAGGAACCGGGGTAAACGGTAAACTACGCGAACCCTTAGCGCAGGTAGCGCAGGAATTGAATCGCTTATATGAAACTCGGCGTTTAAAAGTGCTGCGGGTGGCGATCGATATTCCCTCCGGGATTTTCACCGATGACGGACGCCTGCCCGGTCCTTTCCTGGCAGCTGACGTGACCGTAACTATGGGAGGACGCAAATCCTCCTGCCTGCTGCCTCCGGCCGCCTATCAATTCGGGCAAGTCCGGCTGGTAGATCTGGGTTTGCAAATGAAAGAGGCGCGGCTAGCCCGCCTGGAGGCAAGTGACGTGGGAGCTTTGTGGCCGGTGCCTGGCGCCGAAGACCATAAATATACTCGCGGGGTAGTACAGGTAGTTGCCGGTTCTTCCGCCTTCCCCCTAACCGGGGTGATGTGTGTAGAGGGCGCGGGCAGAGCCGGTGCCGGCATGGTGCGCTATGTGGGGCCCGAGGATGCGGCCTTCGCAATATTGTCTCGTTTCCCGCAGGCAGTTTCCGGTGCCGGCAAGCATCAATGCCTGCTGGTAGGGCCAGGTATTGACCCTAAAGATTCTGCCCGGGTACGCGAAGCGATTAACCAAGCGGTACAGGCTGCTACCAGCGGAATTCCTCTGGTGCTGGACGCGGGCGCTATTGATTTTTATCCCCAAATTGTGGCGCAAGTTCCCGGGGGGCAGCTTAGTCACCGTGCGGTGCTTACCCCGCACGCGGGGGAGGCGGCGCGTCTACTTTCTACCCTAGGAGCCGGAGGAGGGCGTGGCGGGGTTACTCGCGCCGAGGTGGAGGCCTCTCCGGCTGCCTGGGCGCAGTTCTTAGCGGATAAAACCAGGGCAACAGTATTGCTTAAAGGGGCAGTAACTGTGATTGCCAGCCCCGAAGAAACTATGTTTAGCCAGGCCGGGGCGCCTTTTTGGACGGGCACTGCCGGTTCAGGTGATGTACTTGCGGGCATCACCGCGGCAGTGTTAGCCCAACATCAAGCCCGCGCAGAGCAATCGGGGCGCCGCCTGACTCCTTCCCAAATGTCAGCCGCGGTTGCCTCGGCTGCCTGGGTACATGCCATGGCAGCCCGCAAAGCGGCGGGACTTCCGTTTACCGGTGACGATCCGTCCGGCGGGGCGTCTTTGGGGGCACCGATAGTGGCTACCGATATTGCCCGCCAGGTTCCCCGGGCTATCGCCTATGCTTTGAGCCAAGCCTAGAGCGGTATAGTCATGGTCATGGATACTGATTTTCCGGCGCGCGCGATTATTGACCTGTCGGCACTGGAAAAAAATCTGCAACAGCTGCGCAAATGTGACCCGAATGTCCAGGCAATGGCGATTGTAAAAGCCAATGCTTACGGGCATGGAGGCGCGCAGATTGCTCGCGCCGCTCTCGAGTTCGGGGTGAAATGGTTTGGGGTGGCGCAGCTCGCGGAAGCAATGCAATTGCGCAAGGCACTGAAAGATTTTCCGCAAGCCCGCATTTTTACTTGGATTTTTAGTCCCGATGCGGATTTGGAAGCCGCGATTAAAGCCGATTTAGATATTGCAGTATCTAATCCTCAAACATTATTGGCTATTGCCAGTGCCGTCCGGGCTGCGGGTAAGAAAGCCCGCATTCACCTGGCGGTGGATACCGGGATGGGACGCGAGGGGGCACTGCCTGAAAAGCTCGCTCCTTTACTTTCGGCGGCGGAGCTTGCCAGTGAAGAAGGCACCGTAGCAGTTAGCGGGATCTGGTCGCATTTAGCGCGCGGAGATGAAGCCGGAGCGGGAGAAGCAGCGACTGCACGCCAGCTTGCCAACTTCCGGCAGGCATGCGAAGCAGCTGAACAGCGCGGATTTACAGGGCTGGTACGCCACCTCTCGGCTTCCTCGGGACTGCTGTGGCATCCGCAGGCACATTTTGACCTGGCGCGCTATGGGATCGCCATGTACGGCCTCACCCCGAATCCGGCGCGCGCCACTACTGCCAGCCTGCAGCTCACCCCGATTATGCGTTTAGAGGCCGATTTGATCAGCGTCAAGAAACTTCCCGCAGGTCACCCGGTTTCCTATGGTGGTACCTGGGTGGCGCCCCGCGATACCTATATCGGGATTGTGCCGCTGGGATATGCGGACGGGATTGACCGTCATGCCTCCGGAAAAATCTGGGTCGCCGCCAATGGGCACAAATATCCGCAGGTAGGCCGGATTTGTATGGATCAATTCATGGTGGATTTAGGTAGCGGCGACGAGGGGAAAGCGCCACTGGCGCCCGGGGCAACGGTGCGGGTGTGGGGAGATGGCTCCCAAGGGGAACCTACCGCCGATGATTGGGCAAAGGCCGCCGAAACCATAAACTATACGATTGTTACTGGCCTTAATCCTCGGGTGCCGCGAGTCTATATCTAGGAGGAAACATGTCCTTTACTATCACCGTTAACTCTTCCGATCAGACGCGCGCCGCCGGAGAGCTATTAGCCAAGCAGCTTCGGCGCGGTGATTTAGTGATGCTCTCCGGAGGGCTGGGGGCGGGGAAAACCACTTTTACCCAAGGGATCGGTTCTGGACTGCAGGTGAAAGGGCGGGTATCTTCCCCCACTTTTATCGTCGCCCGGGTACACCCCTCCCTGGCGGGAGGACCTGACCTGATTCATGCCGACGCCTATCGGATCAAAGATTTAACCGATCTAGAAACCCTCGATTTGGACTCCACTCTCGAGGAAGCTATTACCGTCATCGAATGGGGAGAAGGCAAAACCGAACAGCTGTCGGCTGATCGCCTGGAGATCGAGATTCACCGGGAGCATGGAGGGGTCGCCACCAGCAGTGATGGGGTAGTAGATCTGGCGGAAATGGATGATGGGAAACGGACAATCACTATCCGCTCACTGGGGAAGCGCTGGGAAGGAACGGACTGGGAACAGATTTTTTCCGCGTTTGAGGACGGACAAGAAAAGTAGGTAATAATATGCGGATTCTATGTATTGATACTTCGCTGGGAGCTTCGGTTGCCCTGTGGGATAGTGAAGCCAAGACCCCGGTGTTAGCTAGTCGCTCTAGCCAGGATTCCCGATCCCACGCGGAACATCTTACAGAGCTGGTTAGTGAGGTAGTTGAGGAAGCTTGCGGGTGCGCCCTCGCGAAAGCCGGTATTGAGGCGGTGGCAGTAGGACGTGGCCCGGCTCCCTTTACCGGATTGCGTTCCGGGTTGGTTACTGCCCGCACGATTGGTTATGCGCTGGGAGTTCCGGTGATTGGGATTAGTTCCCTAGATGCCCTGGCACGCGCAGTATTAGATCTGGTTCCGCCCACGCAGGAAGTCTTTGTGGCTAGCGATGCGCGCCGTAAAGAGGTTTATTGCGCCCAGTATCGCGCGGACGGCCCGGATGATGTTTGCTGTCTGTGGGGCCCGGAAGTGGGCAGACCCGCTACTTTCGCTAACCGAGCGGCGACTCCCGAGCTGATTGTGGCAGGAACAGGCGCGAGGCTTTATCCCCAAGACTTGGCGTTAAATCCCGGGCTCCCTACCGAGGTAGAGGCGGCAGTCCTCGGCCGGATCGCGCAGGTACGCTTGGCTGGGAAGTTAGCTGATGAGTTACTCGATACGGTATCTCCCCTGTATTTGCGCCGCCCGGACGTGCAGCCTCCAAATAAGGGAAAATAGGGGTTTTGTGAGTAGCTGCGTTTCTTTAAGTCTCGAGGACGTGCCCGCGCTGCTCGCCCTGGAGAAAGCCTGTTTTGGGGGAGAGGCTTTTACTGACACGCAACTGCGGCAAATGTTATCGGCTCGTTACGGGCTAGCCATGGGGATTTGGGAGGATTCTCTGTTGGTGGGGGCAGCTCTCCTGGAAGTGTTAGTTCCCGAATCTGAGTTACATTCCCTGGCAGTGTTGCCCGGAAAGCGTCGCCGCGGACTGGGAGCCGCCCTCTTAAAATCTGCTCTCAGCGCTGCCCGCAAACGGGGAGCAACTGAAATGTTTTTGGAAGTGCGTCGCTCTAACCAGGCTGCGATCGCACTTTATGAACGTGCCGGTTTTGCGGCCTTGAGTGTGCGCCGCGGATATTATTCCCATCCCCGCGAAGACGCCATAGTGATGCGCAAACGTTTGGCGAGTCCGTCTCCCGGGCCGATCGGCGTAGAAATAACCTCCCCTTAAGCACCAGGGAAATGTATTTAACAACTTCAAGCTTTCTCAATTGTTTAAGAATTCCCTGCTTCTATTTTTTTCTTGCTGGAAATCCCCACTTGGTTTTTCCTTCCTCACCCCGTCGTTTATTCCCCGATCTTTGCAGGTAAACCCGGAATAGGGTGCTAGTTCTTATTTGGTTTTTTCGCGGCTTTTTCTCTATCTAGCCCCAAATTCCTAAGTCTTAGAAAACCGGTGGGTTAGCCTGTGAATCGTGGCCAATACAAAAGAAATTCAGAAGAGGCGAAGCTGGAACACCCTGGTCTTCGCGAAACAGTGCATGGCTGTTACCGGCATATTTTTTGTACTGTTTGTGTTAATGCATTCCTACGGCAACCTGAAGATCCTGGCGGGGCCTGATGCCTACAACGGCTATGCTCACCATCTACGGGTCTTCGGTGCCCCTATCCTGCCTTATGAAGGCTTGCTTTGGATTCTGCGCGTACTGCTACTTGCTTGCGTTGTTATCCATATGATCTGTGCCTTCTACCTCTGGCATCGCGCCAGCAAGGGACGAGGCTCTCAGAAGTACGTAGTCAAACAGAACGTGGTTAACAACTACGCGACCCGAACCGTACGTGTCGGATCCGTATTGTTAGTGCTGTTTATCTTCTTCCATATCTTCCACTTCACCACGAAGTGGGTACAGATTGGCGCAGCTGATGCATACAGCTCTGCCACCTGCAAGGTAGACGGGGAAATGATTCCGGTAGCACCGTGGAACATGATGGTAACCACGTTCTCGCCAGCTAACTGGTGGACGCTGATCATTTACCTGGGTGCGGTAGCGATTGTAGCTCTGCACGTGGGGCACGGCGTATGGTCCGCCCTGCAAACTATGGGTTGGATCCGGGAAAACACGCATAAAGCGACCGTTTATATTTCCGGGATCGTGGGGCTATTGCTGTTCGCCATGTTCGCCATCCCACCGCTGTATCTGGTAATCACCAACCCCGCTCCGGTGGCGTGTTAGTTAGGGAAGGATGCGTAAGATGACTGAACAACAAAACCTAGTCGACGGTCTGTACACCGTTGGCGAACCGATTGCTGACCAGAAGGCACCGCTCGAGGTGCCGATTGAAAAATGCTGGAAGCAGCGCCAGTTCAATGCGGCGCTGGTTAACCCGGCTAACCGTCGTAAAATCAAAGTGATCGTGGTAGGCACCGGCCTGGCAGGGGGCGCCGCTGCTGCTTCGCTAGGCGAAATGGGCTACCACGTCGATGCTTTCTTCTACCAGGATTCTGCTCGTCGCGCGCACTCGATTGCGGCTCAGGGCGGGATCAACGCGGCGAAGAATTATCGCAACGACAACGACTCTGACTATCGCCTGTTCTATGACACAGTGAAGGGCGGAGACTACCGCGCTCGGGAAACTAACGTTTACCGGCTCGCGGAAGTATCTGCCAATATTATTGACCAGTGTGTAGCGCAGGGCGTGCCTTTTGCCCGCGAATATGGCGGCCTGCTAGATAACCGCTCTTTCGGTGGGGTGCAAGTTTCCCGTACTTTCTATGCGCGGGGTCAGACGGGTCAGCAGCTGCTGATCGGCGCCTATCAGGCGCTGCAGCGTCAGGTCAACGCGGGAACCGTGGTATCTCACTCCCGTCACGAAATGGTAGAACTTATCGTTTCGGACGGTCGGGCGCGCGGGATTGTGGCTCGTGATATGGAAACTGGTGAACTGGAAACTTTCACTGCCTCGATTGTTATTTTGGCGACCGGTGGTTATGGGAATGTTTTCTTCTTGTCCACCAACGCTATGGGGTGTAACGGTACTGCTGCTTGGCGTGCTCACCGTAAGGGTGCCTATTTTGCTAACCCTTGCTACACCCAGATCCACCCGACCTGTATTCCGCAGCATGGTGATCAGCAATCTAAACTCACTTTGATGAGTGAATCCTTGCGTAACGATGGACGTATTTGGGTTCCCAAGAAGAAAGAGGATTGCAAGAAAGACCCGCGGGAAATCCCGGAAGAAGATCGCGACTACTACTTAGAGCGTATCTATCCCTCTTTCGGTAACTTGGTTCCCCGTGATATTGCTTCACGACAAGCCAAGAATATGTGCGATGAGGGTCGCGGGGTAGGACCGGAGATTGACGGCGTTGCTCGCGGCGTTTACTTGGATTTCGCAGATGCGATTGAACGTATGGGCAAGGAAGCCGTATCTGCCAAGTACGGCAACCTGTTCGATATGTATAAGCGGATTACCGATGATGATCCTTATGAGGTTCCGATGCGGATTTACCCGGCAGTGCACTACACCATGGGCGGGGTTTGGGTCGACTATGACCTAGAGACCACTATCCCGGGTCTGTACGTGGGCGGGGAAGCTAACTTCTCTGATCACGGCGCTAACCGCTTGGGTGCTTCTGCTTTGATGCAGGGACTATCTGACGGTTATTTCGTGTTGCCGAACACGGTAAATGACTACCTGGCTCATACCTTGGATTGGGAAGATCTGCCGCAAGATCATCCGGATGTGCTAGCTGCCAAAGCCCAGGCGCAAGAGCGTATTGACCGCTTGATGGCGATTGAGGGCACTCGCTCGGTGGACTCGATCCACAAGGAACTTGGCCACATTATGTGGGAGTACTGCGGGATGTCCCGTACCCGTGAGGGGCTGCAGAAAGCTATCGGCTTGATTCGGAACCTGCGTAACGAGTTCTGGACCAATGTGCGAATCCCGGGCAAGAAGAGTGGCGAGATGAACCAGTCACTCGAACGCGCCGGTCGCTTGGCTGACTTCCTAGAGCTGGGTGAGCTGATGTGTATCGATGCGTTGCATCGTGAAGAATCCTGTGGCGGTCACTTCCGGGAAGAACACCAAACTCCGGAAGGAGAGGCTATGCGTGACGATGAAAACTTCATGTATGTAGCCGCTTGGGAATGGAAAGGTGAGAATCAGCCCCCTGTCCTGCACAAGGAGGATCTGATTTACAACAATATCGAGGTCAAGACAAGGAGCTACAAGTGAACATCACTTTGCGAATCTGGCGTCAGGCTGGCCCAGACGCCGAGGGAGCTATCCACGAATATCAGCTCCACGGAGTTAGCGAGGATTCCTCTTTCCTGGAAATGCTGGACATCCTCAACGAGGATCTATTTGCCCGCGGAGAAGAGCCGGTCGCGTTTGACTCGGACTGCCGCGAGGGAATCTGCGGTATGTGCGGCCTGGTGATTAACGGAGTTCCGCATGGAAACCATTCCCCGGATCCGAAAGATAACGCCACCACCTGTCAGCTGCATATGCGTTCCTTCAAGGATGGGGACACTATTACCGTTGAGCCTTGGCGCTCAAAAGCATTCCCGATCATTAAGGACCTGGTGGTTAACCGGAACGCTTTGGATCGTATTATTCAGGCGGGCGGATATATTTCGGTTAATACCGGCGCCGCTCCGGATGCACATTCCACTCCGGTTCCCAAAAAGGATGCGGATCGGGCTTTCGAGGCCGCGGCCTGTATCGGTTGTGGAGCGTGCGTGGCTGCCTGCCCGAATGGTTCAGCGATGCTATTTACCGCTGCGAAAGTGACCCACCTGGGTCTTTTGCCACAGGGTAAACCGGAGAATCTCCGGCGGGTTACCCAGATGCTTAACCGGATGGGTGCTGAAGGATTCGGTGGATGCACCAACTTTGGTGAATGTGCGGCGGTATGCCCCAAGCAGGTTCCGCTGGACTTTATCGCGGTACTAAACCGGCAGCTCGGCAAAGCTGTTTTGTCTGGAGTTTAAATCTGCAGCTAACAGTTAAATAGCCGTTCTTTTGCATGGCCAAGGCGGGCTCGGAGATTTTCTCCGAGCCCGCCTTCCCTATGTGCGCTGCCGCTGGGGCGTAGGTTATAGCAATCTTCTGTTCGGTTGGCTTTGCGCAGGAGCGCAAATCTATACCCTTCACATCTTCTGGGCTGACGCTTATCTTGCTGTTTGCTGTGAGGTCTGATGCTGCCCTCTGAGGTTTCAGAAAACATTTGGTGCAATTTTAGCGGCTGTGGCGCTGGTAATCATATGTTTGCCGGCGTTTACGGCCAGCACTGCGAAGGCGGATGACCCGGTTTATTCCCCCGGGGAAAAGCTGGGGGAAAAACACGCTGTGAGCGGGAGGGTCTTCCTCGATCGCGCCGGTAGTCGCTCATACATGGAGCCAGCTGATAAACAGGGTGCTTCCGATGGCGACTTAGGTCTTGGCGGAGCGAAAGTTTACGCACAATGGACTGATTACAACAATCGAAGGCAAAAAGGTGCCTTGTCGCCGGTCTACTATACCCAGGCTCGCCCTGACGGCACCTACGTTATCCAGCTGCCAGATTGGACAGATTCTTTTGGTACGGTTCACAAATGGGAGGCTACGGCGGGTCAGACCCTGCGGATTTGGGTAGATAATCCCAATCCCAGCAAGTACACACTTGCCTTTGTCGAAGGCGATTCAATCTTTGGCGGTCAGGGGGATCGCTATCGCGGTACTTGGAACGGAGTTATTGGGTTTAATCTTGCCGAAAACTACAATATCGCTTTCCAAGAGCGCCCTCAGTTTGATCAGATGTTCCCGGCTGAAAACACCTGGAAGCAGAGTAGTCGCGAAGGGGGCGGTGGCGACGTTATCGGTTTGGTCTGGTATGAAGAGCGGGAATCGTTAGGGAATGCCGAAGCCGTTCCAACTTTTAGGGCTAGCTATGGTGAAGTGAAAGTTCCCGGGGTTAAGGTAGTTGGCACTTATGTTCAAGATGAAGTAGCCCGCCGCTTCGACCAGTGGAAAAAAGACCATAAGAACTATAAGCGTGACGAGTTCAAGGTAGCGCAACGTGAGATTATGAAAGCCTATGAGGCTGAAACTGGTAAATCCGCGATCGCTGAAACCGTATATGACACTACAGATGCAAACGGCAAATATCATCTGCAGTTCCAGGGTCTGTGGGGAAATAGCTACAATGCCAAAGGAATTATGAATGCCGGTTCCTGGGGAGAGTTGGTTCCCGAGGGTACAAAGGCTTCTTGGGCAGCGAGCAACCTACGCAGTCGCCACGTAAACACTGAATATATGTATGTGGCACCGGTACTCCCGGACGGTGTTGGTGGTGCTCTCAACAACTTCCGTGACAATATGTACCAAAGCGGCACCAACTGGTTTCCTAACGCGTCAACTGGTTCGATTTCAAACGTCGAAAACGTGAATTTCGCTCTCCGGATAGAGGGACGTGACTTCCATATTGAAACCTATGACCAGACCACAAATCCGGCGAAACCGGGCGATACCGCTCCTACCAAGGCTACTGGTTTCGTTCCAAGTAACACCTATGACATTGTTTGGACTGATGGTGACGGTAATGAGGTAAAGACTTGTACAACCAAGGCATCTAACCTCGGCGTTGTGGAGTCCTGTGACTTCACTGTTCCGGCTGATCTTGCCAAGGATGAGATTTATACAGCGTCGATCTACCCTGGTGGTTTCGACCAGCCAGTACGCGACCGGGCGATGGCAAAAGATAGCTTCGCTGCCAAGATTACCCCTGAATATAAAACAACGACCATAGATTTGGATGACACAGCCACGGTAGCGGCACCTATTAACAAGGAGAACAGCACTACACCTCCTGCAGATACGACTTATGCCGCTGCTGCTGCCAGCGACGTTCCTGCCTCCCTGCTTGAGGGAGTTGATCAAGCCAAAGTGGCAGTTGGTGCTCAGCCCTGGGCAAAGGTTAACTCCGATGGCACCATTTCTCTGAGTCCGACGAATGGTAGCGTGACCCCAGGCAGCTACCTAATTCCGGTCAAGATGACTTACGGACAAGGGAAAGATGCCTACGAGCGGGTAATTCTGGCTCCGGTCACCGTCCAAGACCCGAATGTGGATGGTGATGGTGATGGTGTTTCCGACGATAAAGACAAGTGCGCCGGAACCCCTAAAGGGGCAAAGGTAGGCAACGACGGCTGTTCGCTTGCACCCACTGTGGGTAAGGTTCCAGGTATTACTGGTCAGGTTGGTAAGGAAATCACTCCGGTGAATGTTCCGGTTGATAATCCTGGTAAAGCTAAGCTGACTGCTTGTAAGGCTGATGGTTTGCCGGCTGGGTTGACTATTGCTTTGAATGAGCAAAAAGACGGTTGCGTGATTACTGGTACTCCTAGTGAGGAAGCCAAGGATAAAGAGGTAACTGTTAAAGTCAGTTATGAGCCGGTTGATAAGACTGACCAGCATAAGGGCGGAGATATTACTGGCACTGCTAAAGCAACTATTAGCGCTGAAGCCGATGGCGATAATGATACTGTTCCTGATTCGAAGGATAAGTGTGCTGGTACTCCTGCGGGTGCTCAGGTTGATGCTAATGGTTGTGCGGTGAAGCCGACGGCTGGTGATCCGGTTGCTATTACTGGGCAGAAGGATAAGGAGATTAGTGAGGTAGTGGTGGTTCCGGTTGATAATCCGGGTATGGCTGCTGTTACTTGTAGTTCTGATTCTTTGCCAGCTGGTTTGAGTGTTAAGTACTCTGCGGAGAAGAAGGCTTGTGTTGTTAGTGGTACTCCTAGTGAGGAAGTTAGGGACAAAGCGGTTACTGTTAATGTGAATTATGATCCGCAAGACGGTGATAACACTAGCAATCCTGCTGGCAGTATCCCGGTAAATACGACTGCTACTATTACTGATCCTAGTAAGGACTCTGATGGTGATGGTGTCCCGGACGCTGCTGATAAGTGCGCTGGTACTCCTGCAGGCGCGAAGCCAGATGCTAATGGTTGTGCGGTAGTTCCTGTTGTTGGTGATTTCAAGGTTACGGGGATGGTTGGTAAGGCTATTTCTCCTGTGAGTGTGAAGGTTACTAATGATGGTAAGGCTAGTGATTTGTCTTGTTCTGCTGAGGAGCTGACGGCTGTTGGTTTGACTGTTAAGTTTGATGCGGCCTCATCTGCTTGCGTTATTAGTGGTACTCCTACGAAGAGTATTGATAAGCAAGTGGATCTAACTGTTGCCTTTAAGCATCCTGATGGGGCAAAAGATGCTGGCACGGTTAAGAAGAGCGGCAGTGTCTATGTGGCTAAGGATGATGATGGTGACGGGGTTGCTGATCCGAAAGATCCGGCCAACCCGGTTGCTGGCGAGGACAAGTGTCCTGGCACTCCTAAAGACGCAAAGATAGACAACGATGGCTGCTCGCTACCGCCAACGGTAGGTAAGATTGCCCCGATCGTAGGTGAAAAGGACACCCCGATTACCTCGGTTACTGTCCCGGTAGATAACCCCGGAAAGAGCAAGCTGACTGCTTGTAAAGCCGAGGGACTTCCTGCAGGTTTAACAATCGCCCTTAATCAAGAGGGTACAGCCTGCGTAATCAGTGGAACCCCAACCGAGATCGTTGATCCCGGTAGGGATGTGAATGTCACGGTTAGCTTTGAACCGATAGATAAGTCCGCTGATCACCCTGGTGGCGATATTCAGGGTAAGACCAGCGTGACTATTAAAGACAACCTGTCTGAGGCTGATCGCTATAACCCGGCCTACCCGGTGGTGACTGGGAAACCAGGTGATAGCGTTAAAGCCTCGCAAACGGGAGATAAGAACGTCCCCGATACCGCGCGGTACGTCCTCGGTAATAATGCTCCTGAGGGGGCAAGCGTTGATGCTAAGACCGGGCAGGTTACGTTGAATATTCCTGATACTGCTAAGAATGGTGAGGAGATTACTGTTCCGGTAAAGGTGAACTATGCGGATAACTCGGTAGATAACGCTACCGTAACCGTTAAGGTTCGCACCGATAAGGACGGTGACGGGAAGTCAGATCCGGTTGATCCGGCGAACCCGCAGGCTGGGGACGATTCGTGTCCTGGTACTCCGGCTGCCGATAAAGATAAGGTAGACGAATTTGGTTGTACCTTAGCTGACCGTTGGGATCCGTCCTATGCTGATGTTAATGGTCAGGTAGGTAAGCCCGCGGTTTCTGCGGCTCCGCTCTTTGATGAAGTAACTACCAAAGATAAGAACGAAAAAGCTGCGGCTCCACAGGGAACCAAGTTTGCTTTGGGTAAGGACGCACCTGCGGGAGTGTCCATTGATGCTAAGACCGGGGTTATCACCTGGGATAAACCAGCTCAAGGAAACACCGAGATCCCGGTGGAAGTTACCTATAAGGATGGCACTACCGATAAGGTGACCGCCAAGTTTAAGATTGCCCTACCAGGTGATGATGATGGTGACGGTGTTACCGACGATAAAGACAAGTGCGCTGGAACCCCGCAAGATGCCCAGGTGGACGAGAATGGATGCTCAGTGGCTCCCAGCTTGCCGGACGCTCCTAAGATTACCGGTGAAAAAGGCAAAGCCATCGACCCGGTTGATGTACCGGTAAAGAACCCCGGTAAAACCAAGGTCACCGCTTGCCAGGCCACCGGATTACCTGCCGGTCTAACTATCGAATGGAACGAGGGCAAACAAGCCTGCGTAATCAGTGGTACCCCCACGGAAGAGGTAACCGACGGGAAAGTTACAATTACTGTCGATTACACTCCGCAAGATAAGACCGATCAGCATCCTGGCGGGAAGGCAAGTGGCGAAACCACCGTTACTATTACCGATCCTGCAAAAGACGCTGATGGGGATGGAGTAGCTGACAAACAAGACAAATGCGCCAACACCCCGAAAGGCGCCGCAGTCGATAAGAACGGTTGCGCTCTAGCGCCCAGCGTCCCGGTCATTCCCAATATCGAGGGGCAGAAAGATAAACCGCTAACCCCGCTGGTGGTTCCGGTAGATAATCCTGGTAAAGCCACAATTACTAGTTGCAAAGCCGAGGGACTGCCTAAAGGTTTGAACATTAAGTGGGACGAGAAACGCTCCGCTTGTGTGATTAGTGGTACTCCAACCGAGATAGTAACTGGTCAGAAAGTCACTATTTCGATTGACTACACTGCACCGGATGGAGCCAAGAAGCCAGGTAGCACCCAGGTTGAAACCACGGTGACTATCCGGTCGGCTGCTCTGGAGCCGCAAGATGTGGTGCCTGGTTCTGGTCTACCAAAGACCGGTGCTCCCATCCTGGGATTGTCCCTGCTGGCATTGGCGTTAACCATCACCGGTATGGGTACTTTGACCGCCAGGCGTCGGCAAAGCTAAAGCGATACCAAGTAGTTCTTTTCGGAGCTTTCATGGCAGCTAACAGCTGTGGCACTGAAAAGAATTAGCGGTTCGCTAAAACTTCAAGGCGGGCTCGGAGATTTTCTCCGAGCCCGCCGTCCGCGCTTTCCCGAATGATGACCGTCCTCTTACCGCAAGGTTACTTAGCCCGTTATTTACCGATAAACGCTAAACCCCAGCCTCGCCCTAGTAAATAATTCCAAGAAATAACGATTAAGTGTTGCAATTGTCGGGAAATAACCTACAATTGCAACATGAAAACTTTGGATCGGGTCGCATCTATTGCGCAGCTATCAGAATCTGAGGGGGTATTTACCACTGCGCAAGCCGAGCGTACCGGGATACCCCGGGACGCGCTACATGACGCGGTGAAGGCGGGACGGCTTGAAAGAATTATGCGCGGCGCCTATCGCATGGTGGGAGCGGGGGCAACTTATGTGGATGAGCTAATAGCAGTATGGAAACTGACTAATCCCGCAAAATTCACCTATGAGCGCATGAAAACATCGACCTGGGATGGTGTGGTAGTGGGAGGCTCTACCGCGGCGTCATTGCTAGAAGTCGGTGATTTTCATTTGTCTACGTATCGGTTGTATTCGCCGAAAAGATTTAACACCAGAAATCGCGCGGTAAACTTCGGTAGACGAAATGTTTCCCGCAGCCAGGTCGCGTTCGTAAAGGGCATTCCGGTTACTCGCCCCGAACGCACTATTTTCGACCTAATGCTTGACAATGAAGATTTTTCTTTGATCGGAAACGCTTTACATGATGCCTGGTATGCCAATCGAAATTTTAACTTTGGTATGCTTGAGTACCTATTAAAAGGGCAATATAAGGAAGAAAAGGCGAGTCGAATCTATAAAGATTTGCTCTCCGAAGCAGGACTTAGCGAAAGGGCGAAAGATGGCTAAATATGCCAACCCTGCAGCCCTTGAAATGGCAGTTAAAGCAGCGGCTGCGAAGTCATCAGCTGAAACCGGTCGTGCGGTAACATCTTTCTATTTTCATCGACTTCTTTGTCGCGTATTTGCATCGGAAAACAGCACCTTCATATTAAAAGGTGGGCAGGCGCTGTTGGCGAGAACTCCTGAGGCTAGAGCCACTCGTGACATTGATCTGCTGTCGTTACAAAGTGATATTGATAGTGCGCTCAGCGAGCTAATCAAACTGGTTGAAACTGACCTGGGTGACTTTATTACCTTCGAGTTTGCTGAGGCGAGACCATTTAAAGTTAATGAAGAATACCGGAGCGGTATTTCTGTGCGCTTTACTCCCATCCTAGGAGCCAAACGTATGCAGACCATTGCTATTGATTTAGTTGTGGATGACGTAGATTTTGAAGAGCCAGAGATAGTTTCTCCTGCAGGTAGACTTCAAGTTGATGGTTTGGAAACGCGTGACTATCGGGTTTATCCAGTCGAAAATGCGCTGGCTGACAAGTTGTGTGCACTCCTGGAAAGACATGAGGGAAAGCCTTCTTCGCGCGTAAAGGATTTGGTTGATATTGCGGTATATGCGAGGACGTGCGCAATCGACGGAAGTAAACTTCAAGCGGTAATTAAGCGAGAAGCATCCGTACGTCATATCACCTTGCCTGAAAGTTTCCAGATTCCAGAAGAGTGGGGACAGCCACAAGAAAAGCAGTACGAAAAAATGTGGTTACAAACTGGTCTACCCGAGTCTCTGAAAACGGTTAGGGGAGCAGTAAAGCTCGCTGAAGCTTTACTTAGTCCAGCAGTTAAGATGCGATTAGGGAAAATGACCTGGAAACCCGCGCTACTTCAGTGGGAGAAGAAAGTTAGTTAGCCCCGCCCTCGGGCTGAGGGGGAGGGAAGTGGTACCTGCCTTTCCCTTTGCCTTTAACTTTGCTGATTAGGGAGGCGGCCAGGAGTTTCCGCAAAAGTTCAGAGGCCGGGGAGGGGGTTATCCCCAGTATCTCCGTCACCTGAGAACGCGAGAAAACGCCCTCGTTCCCGAAGAAATCGTAGAGTTTTTGGGCGTGCCGAGCCGAGATCTGGCTCAATCCTGCCCATTCAATGTCCTGGTTTTTAGCCCCAATATCCTGTTTTTTCGATAAAGTCCCATCGCCAGCGGAAGTAATGTCCTGAGTTTCCAGGGAAACTTCCTGCCCGTTAGACTCAAAAGCCTGATTCTCTGCAGTACTAACTAAACCGCTGACATGCAGGTACCGATTCTTTAACTGATTTTCTTCTCCCAGCAGCAAGTTCCTTAGGAACTTAACTAGGTATTCGTTAGTTTCGTGAATCCCGGCAGTCAGGTTTTCGTAGTTCGCGCGCACCATCGCGTTTCGAAAATACCAGGCGTCTTTCGAAAAAGGGGTGTTGTCGACAGTGAAACCCAAGGTGCGGAGGTACTTGATGAAAAATACGGCGGTCGTGCGGGTATTTCCCTCATCAAAGGGGTGAATCTGCCACAATCTAGCCACAAAGGAAGCTAGGTGTTCAATAATTCCGGTGGTACTCAGCCCCCGGTAACTAAAAGCGCGCTCTAAAGCTAAATCGTATTCCAGGGTTGCCATTAAATCGGCAGCATTGCCATAGGTGACGGTATCTCCGTCCAGCACCCACTCTTTCTTGGAGATATTGTAGGTACGAACTTTTCCGGCCTGGGCATAGATTCCTGCAAAAAGCCGGCGGTGTATCGCCAGATACTGCGCAGCCGAGAATACGAATCCGTCCTCAGATAATACTTGCGCAACCCGGGTAGCTACCTTATCGGCCTCCTCCACTCGGTTTACGCCTCGCTGAGGGTTTTGCTGATAGTAGGAATTAACCAGGTGTTGAGCTTCATCTAAAGTGATTTCGCCTTCGATGGAGCTCTTAGCGGTAGTTATTAGATATGGTGAGGGCGCTAAACCATCGACAGCTTGTAAACCAATACCTGCCTGCCAAGCAGCAGTCAGAGAGCGTTGAGACGGGGATCCCTGGCGTACATACTGGGCAAATGGATCCTCTTTGGGTTCCCCGAGCTCGCCGCTATCCGTCATCACACCTCCTGCTGCTAGTGTCATTTTAGCTGAGATTGGCGCAGTCCTGCCCATTCAATGTCCTGTTTTTTAGACCCAATGTCCCGTTTTTAGGTAAAGTCCTATTGCCAGCCGAAGCATTGCCCGGATCATATTCCAAGATAGTTATTCCAGCTAGAGGAGATATCGTTAGGTCGCAAATCCAGGGTGTGGGTAAAATGGGGACTATGAGTGAACCGCTGATCCTGGGAATCGAGTCTACCTGTGACGAAACCGGCGTGGCGCTGGTGCGCGGGGGAAAACTATTGGCAGATTGTACTGCCACCTCGATGGATGAACATGCTCGTTACGGCGGAATCATCCCCGAAATTGCGTCCCGGGCGCACCTGGAATCCTTCCTGCCCACCTTACAGGCTGCCTGCGAACAGGCCGGGGTAGCGTTAAGTGAAGTAGATGCGATTGCTTGCGCGGCAGGCCCTGGACTAGTGGGGTCGCTGACCGTAGGTATTTCGGCGGCTAAAGCCCTGGCACTCGCCTTAGATAAACCGCTGTACGGAGTGAACCACGTAATCGGACACCTGGCGGTGGACGCGCTGGTAGAAGGGGAGTTCCATCCACCCTTTATCGGGCTTATCTGCTCGGGGGGACACTCGAACCTGGTGCTGGTGCGCGACCTCGCCAGCGATATTACCGAACTTGGTGGTACCTTGGATGACGCCGCCGGGGAAGCCTTCGATAAAGTAGGGCGATTGCTGAATACGCCCTATCCAGGAGGTCCGCATGTAGACCGCTTGGCGCAGGCGGGGGATAAGAAAGCTATCCGTTTCCCACGGGGACTAGCAGCCGGTAAAGACAAAGAGCGCCACCGCTATGACTTTTCTTTCTCGGGTCTAAAAACTGCGGTTGCCCGCTATATTGAGGGGCTAGAGGCTACCGGGGAAACTATTAACCGGGAAAACATTTGCGCCGGATTCTCCGAGGCGGTGAACGATTCCCTGACCAAGAAAGCGGTACAGGCGGCTCAGGATTTTGATTGCCGCGAAATCGTGGTGGGGGGCGGTTTTTCCGCTAACTCGCGTTTGCGTGAACTCCTCGCCCAGCGCGCCGAATCGGCGGGGATTACCGTGCGGATTCCTCCGATTCGGTTCTGTACCGACAATGGCGCTCAGATTGCCGCCCTTGGTGAGGCGCTGGTGAAAGTGGGAATGCCGGCCTCGCCGACAGATTTTGGCCCTGACTCTCAGATGGCGCTCACCCAGATTTATATGGCTCCGAGCCTCAACGATACGGAAAAGTCTCAGACCGCAAGCAATGATACCCAAGAAAAAAGGGTAGAAACGGAAAGCATCTATCGAAAGGTGAAAGAAAATATGGCGAAATCATTTGACCAGATGCGCCCAGAATTTGAAAAAGCTGCTGAAAAAGCCGCCGACCGGATTAAACCTTTAGTAGAACAGGGACGTGAATACGCGGAAGAAACCCTAGAGAAAGCGCGTCCCTATGTAGAACAGGCGGTAGAAAAGTCTCGCCCCTACGTGGAGCAGGCGGCAGAGAAAAGCCGCGAATATGCGGAAGAAACCATGGAGAAGGCGCGTCCCTATATGGAACAGGCGGTAGAAAAGGGACGCGTATACGCCAAGCAAGCACAGCAACGTCTACACGAGCGTTCGCAGGCGAAAAAGTCAGATCCGGATGAACCGTCCGTGACGGTCGAGCCGCCTGATGATGTGGAGCCCCGCCGATAGCCTTTCGGGGTCTGAACGGCAGTCGGCAGGAAGCGCGGGGCTATCGTCCTAGGGTTATCCCCGCGTCCTCTAGCACGAGGCATCGGTGCGCTCCGCCTACCCGGGTTAGCGCTACGGTGATGGTGAGCGGAGTCCAGTCCCGCTGCTTTTTGGGCATTACTTTTTTGCGCCAGGTAGCAATATCGAGGGCGACTCCTCGCTTCAGGACATCCAAGCGGGTAGCCTGGCGGGAGCGTAAGTAAGAGCTAACCTGCTTGGTTTTTAAAGGCAGGTTTTCCACTATTTGATAGCAGCGCAGCGCCGGGGTGTCTTTGCTGGCAGGAAGAGCGTTTCCGGTAAGGTAAGCGATTTTGCTAGATACTGGCGCGGCCTCTAAACGTTGGCAAATGTCAGGCAAGATTCCGGCGCGAATAATGGCAGGATCTGGATCGAAAAGATAGTTTCCCAAGTTTGCTGCCGCTCGAACCTGTACATGACTTTCTCCCGGATTGCGGGCACTAGCGCAGCGGTATTGGGTTACCCCGCCGCGGGAAATGATTAGTGCTGAGCGTCCGGCTCCTTCCGGGGCCAGCCCGGGCGAATAGAGGGCGCACTCTACCAGGTTGCCCTCTACGCTCACCCATTGGGCGTGGTAGCCAGCTGGCAGGTTAGCGAGATCAATGCCGGGCGCTATTTTTACTGCTAGATAGGGCGCGCGCTTTCCCCATTCCAACACTGTCTCTAAGGGAGGTGACCAGGCGGCAGGGGAGAGGACGCGTCCGGTAGCGGCGCGGCGTGCCGGATCTACAAACAGGGCGGGCAGTTTTTTCTGGGCGACAACATGTTCGGCGCTTGTGCATAGAACTTGGGCTCCTGGCTGGTCAGCAAGGTTGATCGCCGCACAGGTGGCAGCCGCCGGGCTCTGGTCGACTGCGCGAAAATCTGGGCAGATGCGTGCCAGTTCCCGCGAGTCGGCGCCAATCCCGCACCCGAGATCTATCAGGTTGGTGACGCCGACGGCTGCATAACGTTTAGCTCGCTGCGTGGCCACATTTTTTCGGGTAGCCTGTTCGAGTCCGTCGCGGGTAAAGAGACAGTTCCTGGCCTCCGCGTTCCCCATTTTTTCTTGGGCTTTTTCGCGCAGTTTCCATTGGGTTTGCAGGGACGACACTAGATTCGCCGGGTGGTGTTGACGCAGGTGCTTAGCGATAGTTGCAGCTTCGGAGGGGCTTGGCGCGGGGTTTTCTTGTAAAAGCTGCCAACCGGTTTTGGTGGTAAGCGCCGCCACCATCGGATCATCACTAGGGGGAAAATGCGCGATTAGCTGCCGCAGCTGCGGATAACTTAGTAGCGGCTTGGCAGTAACCATAGTTTTCTCCCCTCTGACATTTTTAGTCTAACCGAGCTTGTGTCCTGGTGTTTTGCAATACTAAAGGGGGCAAGAACTGGATTCGCCCAGGGCGTAAGCTAAATCTGGCACTCAGCTTGATTGAGTGCCAGAATACACTTAAGCTAAATAGTGCATTTGGAGTTACAAGACTCCAGACTGGCACCGGAAATCTGGCAACCCGCGACGTCAAAGTTCCGGTACTAAAACCGAAAAGTTTTTGGAAAAAGAAAGGGAGGTCTGCAGTGTCAGTCTCCATTAAGCCGTTAGAAGATCGCGTCGTGATTCAGCAGGCAGAAGCGGAACAAAAGACCGCTTCGGGTCTGGTTATCCCCGACGCTGCTAAAGAAAAGCCGCAGGAAGGTAAAGTAATCGCGGTGGGACCAGGTCGCGTTGATGACCAGGGTAACCGGGTTCCGATGGATGTTGCCGAGGGCGACAGCGTGATTTACTCCAAGTATGGCGGTACCGAGGTCAAGTACGGCGGGGAAGAATACTTGATTCTTTCCGCGCGCGACATTTTGGCTAAGGTCGAGCGCTAGCTATTAGCGCTGGCTGGACGAGATAACTCGCCAGCTAACTAGCCGTAAAGCAATTGGCGGGGTCGGAGAATTCCGACCCCGCCTTTTGTCTGCTCTTGCCGCTGCGGGAGCAAGCGTTGCAGTGGTGAAAAAAGTCGGGGGAGAGAAAATCTCGCCCCCGACTTTAAAGCTATTTAGTTGTTATTTCGCCACGCGGAACTACTTTTCTTTCGGCGCCGGCAAAATCACGTCGCGTACCAGTTCCTGCAGGTCAGTATTGGACTTGAGGAACCCGCGTAGGGTACGCACCGTGGGGCCGAAGGTGTCGAACTCTTCGACGCTCATGCCATCTACTTCGTAGGCGCGGCGGAAATCTTCCACCTTCATCAAGGTTTCCATGATTTCTTCTGCTACCGGTTCTTCGAAGCGGGGCTCGTACTGGTAGTCGGACTCTTGGATCCGCTTGGACCAAGCAAAAGGCGGAGAAATAACGATGTCGCCACCGACTAGCTCGGTGTACTGCATGGTGTTACGGAAGGCCGCAACTAGCATGCGGGAACGCAAGCCCCGTTTTTCGAACTCTGCGACCGCTTTCTTTACGGCAGCGATTCCGCCCCATTCCAGGTGTCCGGGGTTTAGAACCAGTTTGTCGCGGTTGGCGCAAATCTTCAGCCAGTCATCGAGACGGCCAACCATCAAGGTTACGACCGGACCCATAGTGGAAATGTCTTTGCCTTCAGCTTCGCGCCGTTTCAGACCGCGCTCAATGGCTTCCCCGGAGGCAACTGCCTGGGGAACGGAGAAGGAAACGGTTACGTTCATGGATACGCCCCGGTAGGTGGCGTCCTCGATAGCTTCAATCCCAGTCTTGGTGGCAGGTACTTTTACCACAATGTTGGGAGCCATTTCGGAGAACTCTACTGCCTGGTCGGCTAGTGCCTTGGCGTTGCGGTAGTTCGCTGGATCGGTCTGCACCGAGAGGCGACCGTTA
This sequence comes from Varibaculum sp. GTC20041, assembly GCF_055387755.1. Classification (NCBI taxonomy): domain Bacteria; kingdom Bacillati; phylum Actinomycetota; class Actinomycetes; order Actinomycetales; family Actinomycetaceae; genus Varibaculum; species Varibaculum sp. GTC20041. The sequence continues at coordinate 1,911,993 of NZ_AP041144.1, read as the reverse complement.
CGGCCATTGGAGGCTTCGAAGGCTGGTTCTAGCAGCTTAGCGGCCTCAATGGACATATCTTTTACAGCCTGCCAACCGATTTCGGATTCGGTGGCGGTGGGCATGCTCTCGGCAATCTTTTTGATGCGAGGAGCCCAGATGTCTAGGTGCTTGGAAATAGTAGTGTAAGCAATGGTTGGGTTACAGGTCGCACCTACTCCGCCCCAAGAGATCGACTGACGTAGTTCTTCCAAATCGGAAGAATCGTTCCACAGCGCGGTCTTTGAATTCTTGGCTGCATCTTGCAGGGGACCGGGGGTCATCTTAATCTCGGTCATTGAGTCTCCTTCGTTCTTTAACGGACACCGCCTTCGGCGCCGGTTCCCTTCCAGGTTAAGGGGAAAAGACTATAGCGTCAAGACTTTGACAGGACAATAGAGCAAAGAGGGAGTGAGCTTCGTCACTAAAGGCTGACGGTGAAGCGGTATCTAGAGGCGCGATAAACGTGATCCCCGATTTCAATGGGAACCCCGGATTGGTTGTAAGCAATGCGTCGCATACTCAAAATTGCAGCTCCCCGTGATTCTTGTAGGATTTCTGCTTCCTCGCTGCTGGCTTTACGGGCGGAAATGGTTTGCGAAGCACTGACCACTTCGTGCCCGTGGCTGCGCATAGCGTCATAAAGTCCTCCCGAACGTAGCTCCTGTTCGGTGGGGGCAACTTCCGAGGGAAGGTAGTTGGTCATAATCGCTAGTGGCTCGCCGTTGGCAAGGCGCAAGCGCACAACTTTGATAACTGTTTGTCCTTCTTCAAGGCGTAGATCCTCTGCAATCTCTTGGCTGGCCTCGACCTCTTCATAGGAAATAATCTTGGTGGTGGGCTTTTGTCCGGAGTCTTTTAAGTCGTCATAGAGGGAAGACAGTTTAACCTGACGGTGTATTTCTTTAGGGGCAACAATAGTGCCTACCGCGCGTTTGCGTACCACCAAGCGTAAATCAACTAGCGATTGCAGGGCGCGCCGGGCAGTGGGGCGCGATACTCCCAGGCGGGAGGCCATCGATAACTCATCTTCAAGTTTTGCTCCCGGCGGGATAGTGCCGTCTAGGATTAACTCCTTAATGGGTTCAGAAATCTGGTGGTACAGGGGAATGGGAGAGGAATGGTCGAGCTCAATATCGGTTACATAGGTTTTGAGCGTTGCCATGGGGACTCCTTCCTAGGGCGCTTTCAGGCTACAATAGCGCTCATTGTTATATAGCTATTACATTAATGTAGAATACACCTAAAATTAACGTTGAAGGCATCTTTGGTTAAGGGTGTGTAATTGATTTTTGTCACCCGCTCGGTGGTTCTAGAACTCGAAATTTGAATTTCAGGCTTCCTCTCGCTATAGAACTTTGCTAGAATGTCATTACAAAACGTCACAGCTTTGTGGCAACCATCGCGCGTGGCGCTGACGATGTAGTCGACAACGATGTAAAAAGGGGATCGCTGTTATGAACAGTTTTAAGATGCCGGCCGTAGATGTGCTTACCATTGGGCGCTCTGGGATAGACATTTATCCGCTGCAGACCGGAGTAGGGCTCGAAAAGGTGGAACAGTTCGGAAAATTCTTGGGTGGCAGTCCCATGAACGTAGCGGTAGCAGCCGCGAAGCTGCGTCACTCGTCCGCGATTATCACCGGAGTGGGCAAAGATCCTTTCGGTAAGTTCGTGCGTTCGGAGATGCGCTCTTTGGGGGTGTATGACACCTATGTGGTGGATAATCCCAACTTTGCCACCCCGGTAACGTTTTGCGAGATTTTCCCGCCCGACGATTTCCCCCTCTATTTCTACCGGGAGCCTTCTACCCCTGACCTGGAGTTAACGGAAGCAGATATTCCCGAGGACGCCGTGAAAGACGCCCGGATTTTCTGGATTTCCGTTACCGGCCTCTCGGAAGAACCCTCGCGTAGCGCTCATCATCACGCCCTAGACCTGCGGGATTTAGGAGACAAGGATAAATGGACAATCGCTGACCTAGATTACCGCTCTACTTTCTGGAGCGATGAAGAAACCTCTCACCGCGAAGTGGAGCGAATGCTAGAGAAAGTTTCAGTCGCAGTGGGCAATAAAGAAGAATGCCGCATCGCGGTGGGAGAAACCGAGCCGGATCGCGCCGCCGACGCCCTCCTAGAGCGGGGAGTAGAAATCGCAGTCGTTAAGCAAGGCCCCCTGGGAACCTTATGCAAGACCCGGGAAGAGCGGATTGAAGTTCCGGTAACTCCGGTAAAAGTCACCAACGGCCTGGGCGCGGGTGATTCATTTGGAGGATCGCTTTGTCACGGATTGCTCTCGGGCTGGGATCTACCGCAGATTATTTCGGCGGCCTCCACCGCCGGGGCAATTGTGAGTTCCCGTCTGGAATGCTCCACGGCGATGCCGTCTGAACCGGAAATCTTAGACATGATTTCTAAGAACCCTCAGTCCGCTCCGATTGTTACTAAGAGGTAGGACGATGGGACAGTTAATCTCAAAACTGGCGGAAATCCGCGCCTTTGAGCCGGAACGGATAGCAAAAACTCTGGAAAATCGTCCTCGTCCCAGCCTGAAAGAAGCGCTGCAAGGAAAAGACGGTAAACCTGAAAAACTGATGGTCATTGCTTGCGATCACTCGGCGCGCGGGGCGCTGGCAGCCGGAGATGATCCCTCCGCCATGGCCGACCGGGAAGAGCTACTGGCACGCTGCTGTGAGGCGCTCTCGCGACCGGGAGTAAACGGTTTCTTAGGAACCGCCGATATGATCGAGGACTTGGCGCTGCTGGGCGCCCTCGACAATAAAGTAGTCTTCGGATCCATGAACCGCGCCGGGCTAGCGGGGGCTACTTTTGGAATGGATGACCGTTTCAACTGCTATGACGCCCAGGGGGTAGAGGATGCGGGCTTGGCCGGGGGAAAAATGCTAACCCGGATCAACTATGCAGATGCCGGCACCGTCTCTACTTTGCAGGCTACTGCCCGCGCCATCGATGAACTGGCAGAGCGCAAACTCATGGCGATGGTTGAGCCGTTTATTTCGGAAGGTCCGGCTGAAAACGTCAGCAACGTCCTCACCCCGGAAGCTGTTATCAAGTCGATGGCGATTGCGGCCGGGCTGGGACGAACCAGTGCCTATACCTGGTTGAAACTTCCCTGCGTTGCCGAGATGGAACGCGTCATGGAAGCCACTACACTTCCCTCTTTGATCCTAGGGGGAGAAGTATCTAAGGATCCCGATGCCGCTATGGAGTCATGGGGCAACGCTTTGCGACTGCCCAATGTACTCGGGTTGGTCATCGGTCGTTCACTATTATTCCCGGCCAGCGGCGATGTCGCGCAGGCCGTAGACGAGACGGTAGGTTTGCTATGAGTGATAACGACAATTACTTATTCCGCGACGGTCAGCTAAAAAATGGCCAGTACGAATTGGATTTAACCCCGGAAAAAGCCGGTTGGGAGTTCTCGGGACTGAAGGTTCTGAATCTGCCGGCGGGAGCCAGCCAAGAGGTCACCTCCGGTAATTCGGAACTGCTGGTTTTACCTCTCGAGGGCGGCTGCACGGTTACGGTTGGCAGCGAAACTTTCGAAATAAAAGGCCGCAAAGATATCTGGAGCGAAATCACCGATTACCTGTACGTACCGATTAACACCACTTTTACGGTGAGCAGTGAAAAAGGCGGGCGGTTTGCGCTTCCTAGCTCGGTAGCCAAGAACGAAAAGCCGCTGCGCTACTGCCCCAAAGACGAAGTTATCTCCATGATTCGCGGTAAGGGCGATTGCACCCGGGAAGTTCACAACTACACGATGGGGAACCCGGTAGAGGTTGACCACGTGCTGGTCACCGAAGTGATTACTCCCGGTGGTAACTGGTCGTCCTATCCTCCCCATAAACATGATGAACATTCCGAAACTGAACGGATTTTGGAAGAAATCTACTACTACCAGGTAAAACCAGCCGCAAATGGCACTACCGGAATGGCTTTGCAGCGGATCTACCCCTCTAAAGGACACACGATTGATGTGTGCGCCGAGGTACACAGCGGGGATGTAGTAGTAATGCCGCACGGTTGGCACGGCCCGTCCGTGGCCGCACCCGGATACCACCTGTACTATTTGAATGTAATGGCCGGCCCGGCTGAGGACGCCACCTGGCTGGTAACTATTGATCCCGACTATGTCTGGCTCACTGAAGATTGGGGTGGCGGCGAAGCCGATCCCCGTCTGCCCATGACCAACGCCACCATCAAGGAGGACTAAGGATGGCAAAAATTGAGACCGTTCGCCTAACGACCGCGCAGGCGACAATCCGCTTCTTAATCAACCAGTATTCCGAGCGCGACGGCAAAGAATACCGTCTGATCCCGGGCACGTTCGGGATTTTCGGACACGGAAACGTGTGTGGTATCGGTCAGGCGCTGCTGCAAAACGAACTAGATTCCACCCCTGATGGGGGAGTAATGGAATACTACATGCCGCGTAACGAACAGGGTGCGGTCCACGCGGCCGCGGCTTTCGCTAAAGCCAAGAACCGCTTGCAGACTCTCGCGGTTACCACTTCGATTGGTCCGGGCGCTTTGAATATGGTGACTGGCGCCGCGCTGGCAACCACTAACCGGGTGCCGGTATTGCTGCTGCCTTCTGACCAGTTCGCTACCCGCTACCCGGATCCGGTGCTCCAGCAGTTGGAGGATCCGCGTTCTTTGGACGTAACCGTTAATGATGCGTTCCGCTGTGTCTCGCGTTTCTTTGACCGGATCAACCGTCCCGAACAGCTAATGCCGTCCTTGATGAACGCCATGCGGGTACTGACTGACCCGGCCGAAACCGGAGCAGTAGTGCTGGCAATGCCGCAAGACGTACAGGCCGAAGCCTTCGATTGGCCGGTAGAAATGTTTGAAAAGCGGGTTTGGCATGTGCGCCGTCCCGCAGTGTCTGAAACCGAGATGGCGCGGGCGGCAGCGATTATTAAGTCGGCGAAGCGTCCGTTGATTGTTTCCGGCGGCGGCACGATCTATGCGGAAGCCTCCCAGGAGCTACGCGATTTGGCGAGCGCCACCGGGATTCCGGTATCCGATACCCAGGCGGGTAAGGGCGCCATCAACTATGACCATGAATGCGCCGTCGGGGGCGTCGGCTCTACCGGCGCTAATAGCGCGAACCATTTGGCGGATAAAGCGGATGTGGTGATCGGGGTGGGTACTCGCTACTCGGATTTCACTACTGCTTCCCACACCCAGTTCAAGAACCCGGATGTGCGCTTTGTAAACATCAACGTGAAAGCCTTCGATGCGGCGAAACATGCGGGTGAAATGGTGGTGGCTGACGCCAAGTTGGCGCTGGCTGCTTTGAAAGAAGCACTCGGAGATTACCGGGTATCCGAAGATTACAGCCGCGAGATTGCCAGCGAGCGCGAAGACTGGTTTGAAAAGACCGCGGAATGCTACGGTGCCCATGATCAAGAGTTGCCGGCGCAAACCGAGGTGTTTGGCGCGCTTAACGACATGATGGGCGACAACGATGTGGTGATTAACGCCGCCGGGTCGATGCCGGGTGATTTGCAGTGCCTGTGGCAAGCGAAGACTCCGGTGCAATACCACGTAGAGTATGCCTTTAGCTGCATGGGATACGAGATTCCCGCGGCTATGGGAGTCAAGATGGCGTTGCCGGATTCGGAAGTGGTGGCGATTGTCGGTGACGGCACCTACCAGATGCTACCGATGGAACTGGCGACGGTGGTGCAGGAAAACATCAAGGTTATCTATGTTTTGTTGCAAAACTACGGGTTCTCGTCGATTGGTTCGCTTTCGGAGTCTCACGGCTCTCAGCGTTTCGGAACTCGCTACCGGATGGGTGATGGCAATCCCCATAACGAGGACGGGGAGCTACTGCCGGTAGATATCGCCAAGAACGCGGAATCTTGGGGAATTAAAGTGCTGAAGGTGCACACTATCGAAGAGTTCCGGGATGCCTATCGCCAGGCGGAGAAATCTGAACAGGCAGTGATGATTCATATCGAGACCAACCTGTTTGGTCCGAACCCGCCGAACTGTTCTTACTGGGACGTGGCGGTGCCGGAAGTTTCTCGCATTGAATCCACCCAGCAGGCTCGTAAAGAATACGAGGAAGCGCTGGTGGATCAGCGTCACTACTGGAAGCAGTAGCCAATAGTCTCTAACAAATCTAATAGTGAATGAGTCGGGCTAACGCCCGAAAAAGTTCCGGGGCGGGGAAATAAATCCCCGCCCCGGGAGTTTTTTTATGGGTGGGTGTATTAGCCCCTATCGGGGATTATCGAGTTCAGTCTGGCTTAAAGATGTGGTTTTCGCAACGCTAGGGTTCCAGGATCCCTTTGGTCTGCTGAGCGAAGAAGTCTTCTAAGGCCTGGGAGTAATACTTAGTTAGGTGGTCGTGATCCATATAGACGTAAAGATTACCGACCAGGGGGCTGCACGCATCGTTGGGACATATCTGGGGCGATAAATCCACGAAATGGAAACCAGGGTTTTCTACAGGTAGACCGTTAAGAGTCTTCGAATATACCTGTCCATAGGGGACGCCACAGGATTGGGGATTAGGGACTGACACAGCGCACTCATAGATATTTTGAGAAAAATTGGGGGTGTCGCGCATCCCGATTACCTTTACTCCCTTCGCCAAGAACTCGGAAATCACATCCGGATGACCGGGTAATACCTGATCGGGACTACCGGGTTGCGTAAGCGTGGAGACCATAATTACCGCATCTGGTTTTGCCTTATTTAACGCCCAATCCAATCCGGCTTGTACCCATTTTTTGCAGGTATCGTCATGGCCGTTGAAGTCACGCGAGATCTTGCAGCCTCCCATGAGCAACGCAGCTAAATTCCAGTTGCGTTTCTCTGCCGTTTTCTGGATGGCGGGCAAGTATTGCTCGGCATGGGAATCACCAAATACCAGGACATTAGCACCATCAGTACCTTCCTGGTGAAGCTGACGACAAGAATTGTTATGACCGGCGGCTTCTCCAAAATCTGGTGCCCCGGCAAAGCTTCCGTCACATTGGTACGGCAGACTTGCCCACTGTTTACCTAGCTCTCCAGGAGCGGGCAAGGGATCTTCTTTAAAACTGGTGGGGGGATTTTTCTGTAGGAGGATTCGCGCGCCGGGGTGACTAGAAACTGTGACGTGCTTGGCGGGAGAGATTCGCTTGTTTATCTGCCAAGAGGCGGTAGCAATGCCACCGGCACCAACCGCCAAAGCCAAGACAATAACGCTGACTTTATGCAGCCAGGTCTTATTGAATAGTTTCAGGGAACGTACCGGGTTATCAACCAGCTCGGTTAGAAGGACTGCTAGCCCTAAGGAAACTAGGAATAAGAATCCGCCCTCGAAAAGAGAAAGGTTAGCCTGCTGACGCGCACCCATATAAACCGCGAAGATTGGCCAGTGTACCAGGTAAAGGGCGTAGGAATTGTCCCCGATATATACCAGAGGACGGCAAGACAACAGCCGTGCCGAGCTGGAGTTCGAATCACTGCGAACAAATAGCATTACTAGGCATGCTGCGACTATGGGCAGGATGCAGATGGGACCGGGGTAGGTGCCCACGGAGAGCAGACCGAAAACCACGATGATTGCGATGGAAAACCACCCCAGGGCGTCATGCCATTTGGATCCGGACTTAACCCTGTTCATAGCGAGAGCCGCTAAAACTCCGATCGCGAACTCCCAAAATCGAATGCGAGTGTCGAAATAGTATTGTGAAGCGGTACCGTCGAAAAACTTTACTAGTAACCAGGCAAATGAAGTCAGGGCTAAGAGAGAAAAAACAGTGAAAATCCCTTTGCGGACGGAGATTTTTAATTTGCGGCAGAGCAGGGCGGTTACCGCGAAGACTACCGGGAAGATTAAGAAAATTTGTCCTTGGACTGCGATGCACCACATATGCATTAGCGGAGAGGACAGGGAATGGTCGGCAGCAAAATAGTCGACTAACTCTGACTGCAAATACCAGTTTTGGTAGTAAAACAAGGATGGCCAGGACTGGTTGATGATCTCCATCCACCTGGTCTTCGGCAGATACTTGATGGTTAACGCGATCGCTAAGAGGATGGTGACCACCAAGGGAGGAAACAGGCGGCGGAATGTTTGAATCCAGCGTTTGCATACGGAATAGCTCTTACCAGCATCGGATCCGCGGATAAAGGAATCTGCTAAGAGGAAAGCAGAGACCATGATGAATACATCCACCCCGATGGGGGAGCCTACCTGCCAGGCATGGAACACTATGATTTGCAAGGCGCAGAGGGCGCGCAATCCTTGAATTTCGGGGCGGAAGCGCCGGGTCTTGTCATTTACAGCATTGGCAGGAGAACTCATATCGGTGATCTTTCGCTAGGTGAACCTGCTAAGGATGCTATTGCAGCACGATAAATATATGCAATCTACTGTCATATAAAAACCGGCTTGGGTGAGGTGCATCCTCACCCAAGCCGGTAGTTTAATTTTTTACTTTCTATGTATTTAGGCGAAAGGTCGTGATTTTTCGTCTAGGGTCGCAATCGCTGTTGCTGGTAGGTTCAGGCTGACGGAAGCCACCAGATCCTTTAGCTGCTCCGGATTACGTGCGGACGCAATCGGGGCAGCCACGCCCTTGGCGCGCAGCCAGGCGAGCGAGACTGCAGTGGGGGTAGAACCGAGTTCCTCAGCCACCTTCACCAGGGTATCTACCAGTGCAAAAGATTCAGGGCGATTGTATTCCGATAGGAAATCGCTGCGGTCTTTGCCGGCCAGGTCTTCTGCTTTACGGTATTTTCCAGTGAGGAAGCCGGAAGCCAGCGAGAAGTAAGTGAACTCGGCAACCCCGAACTCGCTGCAAATAGGCTGGTAGTTTTCTTCAAACTCTTTACGGTAGACTAGGTTGTATTGATTTTGGATCGCGACTGGTGCTGACAGGTTCTCCTCTTTAGCAACCTGGAACCATTCGCGCATCCGGTCAGGGGAAAAGTTTGACATGGCCACGTACCGGATCTTGCCCGCTTTTACTAGCGCATCGAAGGCTTTTGCCATCTCGGCGATAGGGGTCTTATTGTCATCGAAATGTGCGTAATACAGGTCGATGTAGTCGGTCTGTAGCCGTTTGAGGGAAGCCTCGCAGGCAGCCTGAATATTTTCGGGGGACAGACCGGGAAAATCGGGGTGTTGGCTAACCTTAGTAGCGATAACAACCTGGTCACGTGCTTTGCGTTCGCGCAGCCATTCGCCAATTACGGTCTCGGATTCTCCGCCTTTTAGCCCTTCGCCCCAGGCAGAATAAACATCGGCAGTATCAATGAAGTTCCCGCCTGCTTCCCGGTACGCATCTATTACCGCAAAGGAATCAGCCTGATTGCTGGTCCAACCGAAAGTGTTCGCACCTAAAGCCAGTTCAAAAACGGAAAGTTCAGTGCCCTTAACCTGGTACATTATCTCCTCCAAAAGCAATTGTACTGTCAATTGACATGATACTAGTTTCGGGACTCAGGTGCAGAAACATTGCTGGGTAATAGGTTGATGTGGGATCACGGTCGTGAATCCCAATATGGAGGGGTTCCCTATAGGATAGGCACGTGAGTAGTAATAAGCGCATTTGCCCCGATCTCAGCCTGGTGGTGCCGTGTTATCGGGAAGAAGCGAATCTGATCAACTTGCGCGCTGCGGTTGAGTCGGCTTTGAATCATGATATTGATTGGGAGTTAGTGCTGGTTGATGATGGATCACCCGACAAGACTTTGCAGGTCGCAAAGGATTTAGCAAAGCGGGATCGACGAGTTAAAGTTATCGGTTTCTCCCGCAACTTCGGCAAAGAGGCCGCCATGTTGGCTGGCTTGGAATAATCCAGCGGACAGCGGGTAGTGATTATGGATGGAGATCTTCAGCATCCACCTTCGTTGATCCCGGAAATGCTAAAGAAAATGGACGAGGAGGACGCGGATCAAGTTATTGCCCGCCGGGATCGAACGGGGGATCCGGCGGTACGCACTGGGCTTTCTCGGCTTTACTATCGGTTTGTTAACTCCATGATGGATGTACAGTTAGCGGATGGTGCGGGAGATTTTCGTGTGCTTTCACGGCGCGCCGTGCGGGCGATTTTATCTATGCCGGAGGTTCAACGCTTCTCGAAAGGCCTATTTTCCTGGATTGGGTTCCCTACTGCAGAAATAACTTACCGGAATGTGCAGCGTGAGGGTGGGGAATCCTCCTGGAGTACCCGCAAGCTTTTCAACTATGCGATTGATTCGGTGCTGTCCTTTAATTCTCGTCCTTTAAGAGCGGTGATTTGGCTAGGTGGCGGGGTGTTTACCCTGGGAGTGCTGTACTTTATCTACCTGTTTGTAAGCTGGCTGATTAATGGGGTGAGCGCGCCCGGCTATATCACCACTATCGCTGCAATCATCGCTTTTGGGGGAGTGCAGCTGGCCTCCATCGGGATCGTCGGTGAATATGTAGGCCGTATCTATACGGAAGTTAAACGGCGCCCGCACTATATCGTAGCCACCCAAGAAAATATTTGCCGATAAAATAAACAGCGTAAGCGGTTCTTACGGATAATATTCAATACCCTAAGTAACCTGGAAACCAGAATTTTAACAGGTGTAATTTAAAAATTTTTTCCTGTCAATCTAAGAATATCAATGTGTGACCCCGCGATAGAACTTCTGAGTTAGGGAGCTACAGCTTATTAACTGGTCTGGAAAAGGAGATAGAGGGAAGAAAGGAAATCTTTACCATCGGAGCGGCGGCGCCTATACTTCAGGCTTAATGATTTTGTGTAGCTCAGGGAGCTAAATCCTGATGATCCGGGTAATGCTATAAGATTTACACGGTGGAACCAGTATTTACACTGTTTCAGAAGGAAGGAAAAGTATGCGAGTTGCAGCGGTAGTGGTTACCTTTAACCGGTCTGATTTATTGCAGCGTTCTTTAGCGGCTATAGAGAAACAGTCATATCTTCCGGAAAAACTCTTTGTTATTGATAATGCTTCAACAGATTCAACCCCAGAGATACTTAAGAATAGGCAAATGAAACTCCCTACTGCAGTGCATCGCCTAGCTAAAAACACTGGGGGAGCTGGCGGATTTTTCTATGGAATGGATGTTGCTTATTCCGAGGGTTACGATGCCTTTTGGATTATGGACGATGACACGATCCCGCGTGAAGACACCCTCGAAAAACTGGTGCAGGGGCTAGAAAAAGCTGGCGAGAGCAGAGGGGAGTTACCTTCCTATGCAGCCTCTATGGTGGTGTGGAAAGATGGTAATGCCTGTTACATGAACTTGCCTACCGTGTCTTGGGATGGGGTTATGCCTCTGGCAAGAGAGGAGAACTGGCTCAACCTAGATTGCTGCTCGTTTGTATCTTGTCTAGTTTCCCGCGAAGCAGTAAAACAATGTGGCCTGCCTTATCCAGAATATTTCATCTGGTTTGACGATGCAGAATATACCTATCGTTTAGCTAAGTGGCGGGAAGGAATCTTTGTACCGGACTCAATCTGCGACCATTGGATGCCTAATAATGCCGGGGTTTACTGGGGGGAAGTTACCGAAGATAATTTCTGGAAGTTCTCTCGCGGAGCCCGCAACCAAGTATCTGCAGCCATGTCGTTAAGAAAACTGCGGATTCTGGCGGATCTATTCCAAGGAATGGTTTCTCAGTTACGAAAATCTCCGGCACCCTTAAAACTTAAACTTAAACTTGTCCGGGCAGCCCTTTCGGGATTTGCGCAACGCCCCCGTATCAGATACCCAAGGGCAGAAAGAAAATAGCTTGCTACTTTTTACTCTTCCCTAGCCGCCGTTCCGCGAGGAAATCGTGTACTTTACGTTTTGTCCACCCGAAAGCTGTTTCTGAACCGCCTCTGATCTGGTTGAACATCGCTGCCTGCCACAGTAAGGCTCCGATGCCGTTGTGCTCTGCATAATCCTTTAAATATTCGTCTCGAACCTGTAGATCGAAGTATTGGTGCTTATCAGCACCAGCGAAAACCGAATTACCCATTACACCTTTAGCCGCGCGGCGTTGATGCCAGAAAGCCAAGGGCTTTCCGTCAATGAAACCAACTTGATATTTGAGAGCCAAGCGCAGATGAAATTCCCAGTCCCCAACTACTGGTAAGTCATCGCGGAACCCACCGAGATTGCCAATGACCGCTCGTGGATACATACAACTTATTGGAACCGCGATGTTCGAGATCATTAACTTAGAGAGTGAGAACTGGTGGATTTCAGGCCAGGCTATTTCGCGTCCTATTTCGGTAACCTTGTTTCCCTCTAATTGTTCTAGGACTATCTGCGTTCTGACCGCAACTCCCCCTTGATCAGGATTCGCTTCTAGGTAACCGACGCAAGTTTGCAAAAAACTGGGAGCCCAGGTGTCGTCATCGTCGTGAATACAAATGTATTTTCCGCTTGAAGCTTCTATGCCTTGGTTGGACGCCCGTTCCATTCCTTGGGAAACTTGATTGTGAATAACCCGGGCACGTCCCGCTAGCTTGGATGAGAATTCTTCAAGGAGGGCATCGACAGGACTGGAAGCACCACCGTCATTTACGATTATTAGCTCAAAATTGTCGTAGGTTTGTTTTACACAGTCAGATAATGCGCGGCGTAAAAGAACCGCTCGATCTTTTGTCCGAGTGATTATGCTAACTAGAGGTTCCGACATGATTATTTTCCTTCCCGCGGGGCACATCCATAGTACTCGTTTATTGAAGAAATAGCTTTTGACAGACCGGGACAAAGCTATATTCGGGTGTACAAGGCTAGAATAGTGTATATGGTGGAATGTAATGCTGAAGGCGTAACCCCTCCTCGGGTATCGATAATTCTTCGGACGAAGGATCGGCCATTTTTCCTTGAAAGAGCTTTACGAGATATCGCTAAACAGAAGTTTCGTGATTTTTCTGTGGTGATTGTTAACGATGGAGGCTCAGCTGAGCAAGTCGACAAGATTGTGGAGCAGCAAGGACAAAATCTGCCGTCGCGACCGGAAGTTTTCAGTAATACCACTTCCGTTGGCAGAGGTCGTGCTTGGCAGCAGGGCTTCGATGCTACCGATAGCCCGTTCTTTGTGGTTCACGATGATGATGACACCTGGGATGAAGAGTTTTTGAGTAAGACGGTCAGTTACTTAGAGGACAATCCCGATAGTACAGCCGTCGCTACCAGGCTAGAAGTAGTGGTAGAGAGCGTAGAAAAAAGTAAAATAGTCGAGATATCAAGGTGGATTTACCATCCCGAGCAATCTGTTATTTCGGTTACCAACCTTTTGCGGGCGAACACCACCGTACCAATCGCGACATTGTATAGGCGCAGCGCTGTCAATGACCTTAGTGATCCCGAGGTAAATCTTGATGTGGTGGAGGATTGGTACCTAAACCTCCAACTTGCGTGTGCTGGTAATTTCGGCTTTATCGATGGAAAACCACTTGCATTCTGGCACCAGCGCCCCACCGATGGATCACCTGATACAGGTAACTCTGTATTCTTGCTAGACCAATGCCATCAACAGAATGATGCCGAAGTTCGTGACAACGCACTACGTAAATACATTGGTCAACAGGGTACCGGGTTACCCCTCTTAATAGGCAAGGGAACCGAGGAGTTAGCAACTAGGTTGGATCGCGTTATTCAAATCTTAGCTAATATGCAGGTAAAGCAGCACACTATACAAGAAGAACAACGTGATATACACGAAGAGCTCAATATTATCAGCGGTAGGCTCCAAGAGATAGAATCTGTAATGCAAAATCCAGCAATTATACGGATTCTAACGTCGGTTAAATCCCACATAAAAAATAGTCTTTTCCAGGGAAAAGCTAACAACAAATGAAACAATTTAGGCGACAGTGAACCGGCCAAGTATCGATTTGGTAGCTCACTGCCGTTCCTACTGGCAGCCCTGGTAACGCAGTAATTTGGCCTGTCCAACTTGTTTCACGAGTTTTGAATTAACCGAATCGATAACGTCAAGGGCCGGATATTGTTTTTCGGCTCCCCAGCCACTGCCTCCCCAAAGATACTGGTTTCTTAGTTCAAGCAAATAATACGAATTTTGCATTTTGGTTTTGTTACAAACTTGAGGGTCACTCTGAGGATCTAAATTCTTTGCTAATACGCCAAGATCGGGGGGATATATGCCTGCAGATATCTTGGGAAATACTGTTTTTCGTTCTCCAATAGCCCAGGCGAATGTTCCACCTTCCCAGGGATTTGCCAGCACGGCATCATTCTTTGGTACATAGTCCGGCAGTGAGAATAACAGTTCCAGCTCGTCGGTGTCGATTAGCTGCTCTCCATCTACGTTAGGTTCTGGAATCGCAAAAGCCGAGAATACCCAGGGGCTTGTAGATTTTAGAGGTAGCGGTCCCCAAATAGTAAAAAGAGCTAGGCACGCCACGTAAAGAGGAAGTACCATTGCTTTCTTTCTGGCGGAACGGATTTTAGGAACAAACCTGAGGATTAAACTCCAAATCCAAGCGGCTCCGATTGCAGCGAGAGGAACTGCGACAAATACGATAGGCGCAAATACTCGCGGAGCATCGTTGTACCAGACCCCCACAAAGTAGCGTCTTAAACTAATGTTTTGCATACCGGAAACTACTAGGTAGTAGAACGCTAGAGGTACCCAAGTAAAGCACAGTAACCATTGTCTGGGAAAACGAGAAATTCTAAAGAAACCCACCCAAAGTAAGATTGTTAAAGGCACTAAGAGCAGTAATGAGTACTGGAAAGAGTTGTTGAAACCGGTGCCGCCAGTTAATAAAAGTAGATCTTTGATAGCTTTCCTATAGGTTTCTGATACTGGGTTGAAGTTATATGCTTCCGGTCCCCGCATTGCGTGAATAAAAGCTATACGATAGCAGAACCGATCCCAGGAAACGTATATTCCAAACCAAAGTAGGGACCAGCCCAATACGAATAGGGTTTGTATTACTTTATTTTTTTTCGCGCTAGTTAATATTTTCAGTATTGCGCGAAGCGTAAACCACCAGGTAATGACTACAAAGAATATTGCGATTACAAAAATCGAATTTGGATGGCTAATAGACGCTGCTGTAACGGCGACTACTGTTAAACATAGCTTATAGATAATCTGGTGAGGCCATTTTCGTAAACAGTTAATTAGTAGCGCGGCACAAAGAGGAATAAAAGTGTATCCCAACAAGTTTGGGTACAGAGTGCCATATCCGATGAACCCCAGGGGAAACTGCGGGAAAGCCAGTGATAGCGGAATCGATAGAGTAGTGGCTACCTTATTTCTGGTGACCTCCGAAGTAAATGTATAAATACTTAGCGGCCAAGCTAAGAAAGCAACGACAATGGTCAATGCGTTGGTCGCCACTACCACTGATCGACTGCAGGCACTGGCTATCAAGGCCACTAATCCATGCCAGGCCGCCGGGTAGTAACCTGTGGGGTCTTTTCCTACGATGTTCGCCGCTAAGGTAGAAGCGTTACCGTTTTGGGTGAACATCATCGCCAGGTTTAGATGAAAGGCGTTATCCCAGCTTTGAGCGAAAGCACCCGGTAGTTTTATGACAGTGGCGAACCAGATAGTGGCAAGAATAAAGACCGCTAGAAAAGTCGCGGGAATCTGCCAATCCTTACTGGGGGTTGGAGGCGTTTGCAGGGAAGTGTCTTTTGGAAAAACACGCGGAGTGCCACGAAATTTTCCACGAACAAACTTTCCCATCCAACAGACCAGTAGCACAAGCAGGGTCATCACTAGCAGTGGTAAGAATCCCCAGGTGATCCCGATTTTTCCTGCAACAATCGCAGTTACAGCAGCAATGGTAACTGAAGCTGCGGGCGCCCAAGCCCAGAGCCACTTCCTCCGCAAACCAATCTGGGCACCAACGGCAAGTCCTGGCAAGAACACTGTTGCCAAGGCAACCAAAAGTGGGAGCGGAAATAGCCACCAGTTGTAGAAAAACTGCTCAGGTGTAGCTGGAGTAAGAATATCCATGGAGTTCGGAGCTAAGTTTTAGCGGGAAGCCTGATCCCCAATAACCATGCGGGGGGTACCCTTCCACAGCTGGGGATCGGTTACCCGGCGACCATCAAATAGCAACTTGATGCCGGGTAGATCCTTGGCGCTGATGGTTTTGTATTCGGCATGGTCAGCCTGCACGATGGCGGCGGTAACTTCTTCTCCTAGGTGGTAGGCATCCCAACCGAAGCCCGCTAGTTCCTCGTCGCTAAACATGGGGTCATGAACCAGTACCTTCGCCCCCCGCTTGCGCAAGGAGTCAACGGTAGCGAACACTCCCGAGAACGCGGTTTCTTTAACAGCACCCCGGTAGGAAGCACCCAGTACCACCACCTTTACGCCCTTGAGATCCCCTAGCACTTCCTCAACACGGGAAACTACGTATTCGGGCATCCCAGCGTTATAGGTACGCGCGGTCCGAACCACGGAGGCATCAGGATCGGTAGATAGATACAGGCGCGGGTAAACCGGAATACAGTGTCCGCCAACCGCAATCCCGGGGCGGTGAATGTGAGAATATGGTTGCGAGTTGCAGGCATCGATTACTTTTTGTACGTCAATACCAACTTTGTCCGCGTAGACGGCGAACTGGTTAGCTAGCCCGATATTAACGTCACGATAGGTAGTTTCTGCCAGTTTCGCCATCTCCGCAGCCTCGGCATTGCCCATGTCCCAAACCCCGTTTTCGCGAGGCAGATCGGGGCGCTCATCAAATTGCAACACGCTTTCATAAAAATTGATTGCCGCCTGGGTGCCCGCTTCGGATAGTCCGCCGACCAGCTTAGGATAGCGGCGCAAATCCTGGAATACCCGCCCAGTTAGTACCCGTTCGGGAGAGAACACCAGGTGGAAGTCTTCGCCCTCTTTCAAACCAGAGATCTCTTCGATCAGCGGCTTCCAACGGTTTCGGGTAGTGCCCACCGGCAGCGTGGTTTCATAGGAAATTAAAGTTCCAGGGGTTAGATGCTCCGCCATGGAACGGGTGGCTTGATCCATCCAACCAAAATCTGGCTGCCAGGTTTCGTCGTTGACAAACAGGGGAACTACCAAAACGATGGCATCTGCATCGGGGATAGCGTCTGCGTAGTTGGTAGTAGCGCGCAGTTTTCCCGCGGGTACCAGCTCAGAGAGTTTTTCTTGCAGGTGAGCTTCTCCCGGGAAAGGCTCTTTAGCCTGGTTAATCAGGTCAACGGTCTTCTCGTTAACATCGACCCCAATCACGTCCTGTCCGCTAGAGGCAAACTGTACTGCCAGGGGCAAGCCGATTTTTCCCATTGCCACAACTGCTACGCGCATGAAAACTCCTTTGAGGTCTTCAACAACTCAACAAACTGTGAGTCTATTTTACGCGGGAATGGGCAAACAGTTCACATTCCCTGCTGAGAGAAAATAACTTATCCAGGTTTTCGCTGCTCACGTAGTCCCTGTTTCTTTTAATGATGTAAAAATTTTAATCTAAACTGTATATACTGCATATTGTCCCCATACAGATCGTGGAGTGAGGTCTCAGTTATGACTGGTAAAAGCAGAATGATAAGAGGGCTGACCTGTTTTACCGCAGCCGCCAGTTTAGTTTTGGCAACGGTGCCCGCCTATGCTGCGGAAGTAACAACTCCACCAGCTCCGCAGTCTCCTTCATCTACAGAAAGTGCTAGTACGGACGGTGTAAACACGCCGGGTCCATCCCAAAGCTCTAACGATTTTGCCGACAGAAGTGGTAACGATGGTCTGGAGATTCAGGATTCCGACTCTGAAACCTCTAGCCCCCAGGCGGAGGCCCCTACTCCCCAGGCGGAGGAAAGCTCGGTTCAAGTTCCATACACCGGATCATCGGTTTTACCGGGTTCTCTGCCTCCAAGTAATAACGAACCGTTGACCAATTCTCGTTATTCGGGAATCAGCATTTATTACAAGAAACAGATAGGTCAGGGTTGGGGCGCTAACGGAGTTCTAATGCTGAATAATTACCTAGGTAGTGGACACGCTGATCTTTTATATTTCATTCCGCGTAACAATGATATTATCATTCGACTCTACTCAGGAACTCCTGGTGGGGGAGTGAGTGCCACTGCTAATATTGGTCAAGGGTGGGGAACTTTTGATTATGTGGTGGCAGGTGACATAAACCAAGACGGCAAAACAGATTTATTGGGTAGAAAAACCAATGGCGATCTTTACTACTACGAGGCTCGTAAAGGGGCTATGTATTTTAAACCCGGGGTTAAAGTTGGTAACGGCTGGTCTGGTATGCGTTCTTTGACCTTTATGCCTCGCACCATAGGTAACAAAGCTGGAGTTCTAGCGGTGGATACTGCTGGACGTATGCATATTTATCCTTTTGCCAATAATAGAGGGAATTTTGCAGGCTCGGTCAAGCTAGGATACGGTTGGAGCCGTTTTACCAGAGTGATGGGCGTTGGGGACGCTGATAGTAACGGAAAATCAGATTTCTTGGCGACTGATTCTTCAGGCTATCTGTATCTTTATCGCGCCAACTCGGCTGGGACTGATTTTGCAGCTGCTCAGGTAGGTCACGGCTGGAATGGAATGTCCCAGATTCTACCTATTGATATGTCGCAAGGTGGGGGGATCACGGCAGTCGATAGTAAGGGAAAACTCCATTACTATACGGTACACCGCCACAGTTCATCTCCCCAACCTGGATGGCGTCCCCCGGCCCGTTATTTGCAACCCGTTAGCGCAATTCGCCCAGCGGGATCAACGGTGGTGCCTCGCCTTGGCTGGAATGGCACCAAGGTACGGGAAGTTCGCGGTCGCCTAGTAGGGACACCGCCTTTGAATTCCAGCATGACTTTTGATAAACGTACGGAAAATGCGGTCAAACGTTTTCAGCGACGGTACAAGTTAGGCGCTAACGGAATTGTCGATTATCGGACTTGGGTAAGGATGACTTCTCGCTCTTGGACTATGGATAATTTCCGTATGACGCCAGTGCCTTTAAGCGCTAACCGTAACCAACGGCTTAACGCGATGCTTACCTTTGCCAGGAAACAAGTTGGAAGTCCTTATACTTGGGGAGGTGCTGGTGGTTATGTAGATGGTTATGACTGTTCCGGTTTGGCTCTCCAAGCGATTTACCGGGCAGGACTTGACCCACAACCCATCAACGTTATTGCCCATGCAGCGCCTACCTATCGCAGTTCCAAACAGCTGTATGCACATCCACGCTTGCAAAAAGTCGGGTTTGGTGCCAGGCAACCAGGAGATTTAATCTTTTGGCAAGGACGCGGCGGTATTTACCACGTAGCTATCTACCTAGGGTCAAACCAAATCATTGAATCTAACTATGGTCATGCCCGGCAACGAGCTCTCTATAACTGGGGTAGTATCGCTCCCTACGTTGTACGGCCGTTGGCGAGCTAACGGGAATAACTGTAGCTACTAGCTAGTGTTTTGTTAGGAGGTGCGTTCATAAACTATGCGCAGCAAGAAGCTTGGTATCGTCGTTGGGGTAGTTACTGTCATAGCGTTGGTAGTAGTAGCAACGGTCTGGTTTTTTTGGTCTCGGTCCGGGCAAGAATCCCTTCCTCAGCCGAGTGGCCCGCAGATTAAAGCGTCTGTGGGGCCTAACGCTAACTTGCCGGAGATACGAGCCGGCTCGCAGGGATGCGCTGCCATGGATAAAATTTTGAGTGATCTATTGCAGCAAACCCCGGAGGGTAAAGCATTCACAGGGCGCGCAGCACAGATACGAGCTCAGCAAAATAATCCTGGTTCTGGAACTGAAAACGCAACACCTGAGTGGGCGAAGTTTCTAACGATTCTTCCGAAGCACTACGCAGAGTTTGAAAAAGCCGCAAGGAAAGATGAATCTGCTAACAAGGCAATAAAAAATATGCGCGAGATTGTAGACCTGGAACCGCAGCTAATTACGGGAGAAATTCCCGAATATACCGATGGGTCGGTAGCACAACGGCAGCTTGAAGAAGGTAAAACTCCCGAACAGAACCCAGAATATGTTAAGAAGTCGGAGCAGCTAGATAAACTGTTGGATCAAGTCAGTTGGTGTATGCCCACCTGGCCAGTTCTCTATGGATAGGAAGTTTTATGCTCGCTTACTTTTGTAGATAAACTACCTATAAAAAGCCACTGAAAGGTAACTATATGACCCGCATAGTTGATAGTGCAGATGTTTCTCCCGAAGCCCGGATTGGGGAGGGCTCCAGCGTCTGGCATTTGGCGCAGGTGCGCGAAAATGCGCAGCTGGGGAGAAATTGCATCATTGGGCGCGGCGCCTATATCGGCGAGGGCGTGCAGATGGGTGATAACTGCAAAGTGCAAAACTATGCCCTGGTTTATGAACCGGCATCGATAGAGGACGGAGTGTTTATTGGGCCGGCAGTGGTGCTGACCAATGATCACTTCCCGCGTGCGATTAACGAGGACGGCTCAATTAAGTCTGCTTCTGACTGGGAACAGGTGGGGGTCACTATTAAGCGGGGAGCGGCGATTGGTGCCCGCTCAGTTTGCGTAGCACCAGTAACCATCGGCGCCTGGGCACTGGTGGCGGCAGGTTCAGTAGTCGCCAAAGATGTTCCCGAATATGCCTTAGTAGCCGGGGTTCCGGCGCGCCGCATTGGCTGGGTAGGGCCAGCAGGAGTAAAGCTGCAGCCAGTTGCGGGCGAAGAGGGTGTCTATGAGTGCCCCCAGTCCGGTAAGCGTTTTCGTGAAGTTTCTAATAATGAGCTAGAGGAAATCTAAGAGGCTGATTTTTCATTAGTAACCATCTAAAGCAGGCAAAATGTTAATTTTATTTCGATTTGCTTAAAGGTTTACGCAGAATGGATTTTGACAGTTCAATAGCTCTTGCCAAAAGCACGCTAACAACGAATACAAGTATTCCAACAGCGATAGCGCCGGCTACCCCTGTATATAGATAGAAGGCATCTAAGGGGGTTAGTAAACGGAGCATTTCCAGCACAACTGCGTGAATCGCGTAGGTCCATAAGAGATAGGGGCTTACCAGGCGAGTCACTAGCATCACTGGTGAGCTGAATTTCCGTATTCCCTTAAAACAGACGAATACTGTCGCCGAACAGATTGCGATGAAGATGTTAGTGTTAGTGTTCGTTACGTCTGCAATATGTGCACCATTGATGGTATCGGTTCGCCAAATTAACCATCCAGCCACGAAGAAACTAAATATACAACAGCCATAAAGGAGTCTGCGGGAACGGTGTCGAAGGTCAGTGTTAGCCAACCAGTATCCTAGCAATACATAGATACAAGGAAAGGTTACAGCAAGACTGATGGAAACCTTTGAATCAATTAGCTCTAATAAAGATATAGCTTTATGATTCAGTAACTGCGCGCCCTCGTTACCCAATTGGTTCGCAAGTCCGTGGCCAAAAACAATTACGCCTCCTACAATTAGCGAGGTCATCAAGGCGGCTTTGTCTTTTACTATCTGCCTCAAGACGGGTGTTATTACATATATGCCAAGAAGCGCCCACAAATACCACATATGATAAGGAGTTTCGAGCGTAATGCGCAGAAATGAATGAAAAGTTTGTTCTTGATTTGGTAGTCCACAGCTGAGTTCAATTGTTGCCCAGGCTAGGGAGGTAACAATGAGTACAAAGGAGATCCGGCGAATATAGGAAAACAGTTTTTGCCCAGCAATTTTTCTTTTTGGGGAAAGGAGAAAAACTCCAGTTACCATCAAGAAAACGGGTACAGCAAACCTAGAGATTGAGTTGAGGATTACTAGCATCCACCAGTTGGCGGTTCCTACTAGGGGAGGAGCTGCTGAAAAAGCGGTGAGTGCCAATGCGCTACTGTGTAGACAGGCAACAAACAAACACGCAAATACCTTGAGGGCATCAGCCCAGATTAAACGGTTGGAAGAAGTATTAGTCATCGCTGTCCTTGGCCTAAGTCGTGAGCGCCAGGACACCTCCTCTTATAATGTATTACCTAAACTTTTTCATAGGTTTCGGAAATGATATTACCGAATCTCGGGGCTCGAATAATGATATTACTATAGAAAAACCCAAGTATTTCGCCATGTTATTTTGGAAAGACTTAGTATATACAGGAAATTATGGACTCTATGACTTGCAGAAAATTTTTACAGGGAGGTTGTGGTGGGTGAGCGTCGCGGTTTCATTAGGATAGTTTCTCGGATTTATTTGCCGGAGGCTGCTGCTGCCTCTTTCCGCTTAGCGGGGGTAGCCAAGGCGTTACGGGAAAAAGGCATAGAAGTTGAGGTGGTGACCACCACAGCGCCTCCGGGAGTGCCGGTCTCTGATCAAGACCGGGTACGGCGTTTCCCGGTGCTGCGTGATAAAGAAGGTTACGTACGCGGGTACCTGCAGTACCTTAGTTTCGATATTCCCGCATTTTTTCGAGTCTTATTTTCGTCTCGCGCTGTCGTAACCTTAGTGGAACCTCCGCCTACTACCGGGTTTTTCATGCGGATTGCCAACAAGCTCCTTGGGGTTCCCTATGTTTATTACCTGCCAGATCTGTGGGGAGCGGCCAGCGCATCCTTTGCCCCTAATATCGTTGTAAAAGCGGTAAAAGCATTAGAAGCATTTGCGGTTCGGGGTGCTGCAGCAGTAATCGCGGTTAATGAAGAGATTGCTGAGACTGCGCGGGTAATGGGTGCAAAGTCGGTGCATCTGATTCCGAATGGAATAGATACTGATACCTTTACCAACGCAGTAAAGCCGTTATCAAGCGCTGAGAGAGAAGTTATTGGTTTAGGGGACGCGCCGTATTTTATTTACACCGGCACCGCTTCCGAATGGCAAGGCGCCAGCATCTTTATCTCTGCTCTGGCTCAGGTCATCGACAAAATTCCTCACCATCTGGTGTTCCTTGGTAAAGGCAGTGACTGGGGTCTACTTCAGGAACAGGCAGCAAAACCGGAACTAAAAGGCCGGGTACACGTCCTGGAAACGCTTCCTCCAGATGAAACTGCACGCTGGATAGCGAGCGCGGACGCTGGGCTTGTATCCATAAAAGCCGGAGCTGGATATGACCATGCTTACCCCACGAAAGTGCTCTCTACCTTAGCGTGTGGAACTCCGGTGATTTATGCGGGACCGGGACCGGCACGTGAAGATATTGAGGCTCACAGCCTCGGAATTTGCGCTGATTACTCTCCCTTCAGTCTGGCAGGGGCATTCAAAAAAATTGCTGCTGCGCCCTCTGTAATCTTCAACGCTGAGAAGCAGCGTGGGTGGGTGCTAGAAAATAAGTCATTAGTGAAGAGTAGTCAAGCAGTAACACAAGTTTTGATAAATTGTACCTCTAAATAGTAAAAATGGACGCACTACTTTTAC
Source organism: Varibaculum sp. GTC20041 (assembly GCF_055387755.1). NCBI lineage: Bacteria > Bacillati > Actinomycetota > Actinomycetes > Actinomycetales > Actinomycetaceae > Varibaculum > Varibaculum sp. GTC20041. The sequence goes on along the minus strand of NZ_AP041144.1, from coordinate 1,888,678 downwards.
GAATCCGTTTCCGAGAATTTAGTATGCTTCACCGCAGTAGTTTATTAATATGCGAAGTGCGGCTACTATCGCCTTGCAAGGTTAAAGAACAGCTGATTCTAGGTAAGATCCGCAGTAGAACTCTCAGGCGAGAAGTTTGAGAGGTCTGCAGCCACTTTTTTGGCGCGTGCCTCCCAAGTATGCTCCGAACGCTTTGCCAATACTCGTTCAGTGGCTTGGGTAATCTGTCGCGGATAATCTGCGAGGTAACGAAGCGTTCGCTCAATATCTGCACGGTCATTGTTAATAACCCAACCCCATTCGTTGTCGGCTACTATCTGGCTGGCCAAAGTACCGGAGCTTACAATAATTGGTTTTCCGTAGTTAACGTATTCAAATAACTTCACCGGCACAGCAAACCGCCAATAGTGAGTAGGATTGACAACTATCGCAGCTATATTGGCATTACGATACAAATCTAGTAGCTCATCGCTACTGCGGTGTACCACGCGAATGTTGCTACAGCCAGATATATCGTACTCGTTTGCAACTTCATTCCAACGATTATTCGCAGTGCAGATTGTTAGAAAAAAATCAGGGTTTACCTTTGCTGCTGCCACGAGTTCGTGAAGTTGATAATGGGCTCCGATACCACCCACATACAGAAGCCGTATTGGATAATTTTCAGCCTGTGCATCGATGGTATTTCCGCCAGGTGGTAGCTCGCCAACCCGTGTGTCAACAAGTTGTGGAATTTCTGCTGCCATCTGCAGCGAGGGAACGTAAATTCTAGTCATATACCTGCGGTAAAGAGACAATTCCATCCGGTATATCAGTCGCATAACTGCCGCGAGCGGCTTGCCAACTCGCTCTACATATTCATCAAAACGCCAATAGATATCCCGGTAGAAAACCGATTGAGGAATACCGTTGCGCTTGAACCAGGCGAATATCTGCGCATCTAAAAAAGGGTGTGGAAAATGATTAGGGTCACCAAGCATCGGTGGGATGGTAGCGGACTCCGAGTACATGAAATCGAATTTCTTTCCCGTCTTTACCTGTAATTTTAGCTCTCTAAACTTAATGCTACGTTCTCTCGCAGTGCCAGTGAGGTCAAAAACTTCGAAACCTGCCTGTGTGAAAGCAGCTTTCATCTGTATTGGTCTAATTGCGGAGGCCGAGACGGAATCAGGGTTTAATCGGTAGGCGGTGTGGAAGACCATTGCGGGCATTTCTTATCCCCGTATATTGCAGTAGAGATCAAAATATGCGTCCGCGACACTAGAGGGTGAAAAGCGATTCCCTATGGTAGCAACAATTTCTTCGGAAGTTATAGCGGCAGTTTTTGCTTCCACACGTTGCACAGCATCGGCCCAGTCTTTAGGGTCAGTGCCGGATACTATCTCCCCGATGGCGGGATTCACGTATTCGGGGTGACCGCCCATGTCGCTCACGACCACTGGTCTGCCGTTTAAGATAGCTTCCGCTGCAGAGACAAAGAAGTTTTCAGCTTCTGTAGGACCAATGAAAATATCCGATTGTCCCAGTCTTTCTTGTACTTCAGAGGCTGCAACATGACCGGGGAGAGTTAGCCTTACTCCTTGGGCACTAGCTAGCTGCTCAACGTCAGCTCGCAGTGGTCCATCACCGAGCCACAGTAGCTCTGCCTTGCGCCCCCTAGCGTTTAACTCTGCAACGGTCTCAACGGCTACGAGTGGTCGCTTTCGTGGTATTAATCCACCTGTGGAGATGATCCGTAACGAGTCACGCTTCGTACGACGAGGTACCAGGTAGGTAGGCATAGGTACTTGGCATGGAATAACCTCTACAGGTTTTGCTCCGCGTACTTGTCGAATCGGTTTTGCAAGGTACTCGTTTACTGCAACCACCACGTCGGGAAACCGCTCCAGCTGCTTTAAGGCAGGCTGAATTTTCTGCCAGCTTGGAGGAAGACTTTGTGGGTTAGAAAGTCCCGACCAGTGTTCGGTATGTACCCAGGGCTTTCCTGGTGCGCGAAAAGCAAAGGGCTCAATGGCTGAAATTGCTTGGGTGTGTACTATATCTGCCGCTTCTATGTATCGCTGGAGTCTAAGGCGTGCACGGACTATGGAAAATGGGTTGTATGTTGCCATCGGGATACGTACTGTTTTCAGACCGTGTACCCTAAGATGTCTACTTCCATCATCTAGCTGCGGGGAAACGAGATGTACTACATTAATATCCGCACCTCCAGCAGCTAAAGCCTGGCAATCTTTAACCACGAACGTACCGGAGGAAGGATTTTTTTCAGTTGGGAACCAGGAGGTTACCATCACAACACGCATCTGGAGGTACTCCGTTCTTCGAATTAAGGTAACTCAATGGATTCGACCACGAGTTATGACTGCACTATTATAACCCTAAACAATGCCGGGACTTAGCGGAGAAATGATGAAGATTGTTGATAGCGATCTATGGGAGATTTACGACCTACGGATAGGGCGAGTTTATTGGCGAGCCAACTTGGGTCAGCGCCCAGAGGACTCCGCTGGTTCACTCGTAGATTGGGCTTTGGCACAGCGTGGGCATTGGGCCGCAGTAGTAGAGAACTCTGATGGAATATTCGGTATCACAGACAATCTGCGGAGTTTCCCGATACTTTACACACTAAATGGAGATCTTCTGGTCTCTTCCACTCCAACACCTTTGATGGGTGAGATAGATTCACCGCGTCTAGATACCATTTCTGCCAGAGAGTTTCTGGAGAGTGGTTATCTGCTTGGCTCGCAATCCTTAATAGCTGGAGCGTCGAGCGTTACCGCTGGAACGGTAACTAATTTGCAAAGCGGCGAGGTTGTAGATTCATACCGAATGCCCACGGAATATGAGGAGTCCGATGCAGAACCATTGGACTATATGCAATATTTTTATGAAGTAGTACTCCAACAATTTGAACCTCTGGCTGCTTCGGGGCGCCAGTTAGTAGTACCTCTTTCGGGAGGTGCCGATTCGCGTCTGATACTGCTAGCACTCAAAGAGGTGGGGGCAAGTAACGTTTTTACTTTTACCTACGGTGTGCCCGGGTCGCCGGAAGTGCGAATCTCTAAGCAGGTAGCCAAAAGTGCGGGATACCAATGGCGTGGTATTGAGCTCAACCGAACCAAGGTGCATAAGCTATGGCTACAGCCGCAGACGGGAGACTTTCTGCGGGCAACCTGGAGTGGTGAGGCACTTCCACATATTCAAGATTGGTACGCTCTGCACGAACTTAAGACAGATTCGAAGGTTGATAAAGATGCTGTGATTCTTCCCGGACACACTATCGTTGGAAATGAGCATGACGACGAACTTATTTTCTCCGGACGATTGTCCATTCGGGAAGTTGCGGATTTAATAACCACACATCACTTCAATCAGCGTGGAAAGACCAAGGTTACTGAACTTCCCTCATCCCTCCAGACTAAAATCCGACAGTTCTTGGAGGAAAAGTGGGAACCAAGAAACTCAGCTCGTAATTCCCAGGCTTTGGTGGAGCTTAATTTAATTTCCCGCCAGGCACGCTACATAAATAACTCAATGAGGGGATATGAGTACTTCGGGTATGACTGGGCTTTGCCCATGCTCACAGCCGATTCCTGGGAAACATGGCTGGCAGGTCCGCGAGCACTCCATACGGCAGATCGCAGGTACTATATCGATTTTATTAACCGTAAGTTCGAGCGTACATTCGGTTCTGATATAGATTACTTCATGCCTCGAGCTGGAAAGATTGAACCGGAACGGAAGCGGAAGATTAAATCAGTTCTTAGTGCGGTCGGCTTGTTAAATCTGCTGACTAACCTGGCGCGTATTCGCACTGAGCGGCACCACCCAATGGCTTTTGAAGCTCTGGCAGGTAAGTTAACACAACGCGAATTTGAGATAAAATTATTGCGGGGCTACCGGACGCTGGGCATATACAGTGAACTCTTCATCGCCAACGAGTGGGTACCTGGACAGCGGGTGGTTCCCGAGGGATAAGCAAGTTTTCGTTTTCTCTTCCCGAACATTATAATAATTGTAAACCCCATAGCGGCTATCAATTCATTACGTCTCGTCCAGTAGTTGCTGAATAAGTACCTGGAAGAGTGACTTCGTCGTTATCTCGCTATGCATTCTCGGTAGCAGTTAATGTGTCTTATGCAGAAAGCCTGTGGTGAGCAGGTATCGCGCGCCTGCTCCCTGATTGCCGCTCGCAGCTTTAAACTGGGTTTTCCAAGGTCTAAATGACGTTGCATAGCGTTTTTGAGGCTAGCGATATCCCCAATGCGGACAAGCGAACCATTAGAACTGTTAATAGCAAAGTTTCCTGCCGGAGTTCTCGTAGAGATACAGGGGGTCCCGCACGCTTGTGCCTCCGAAAGAACCGTTCCTCCAGCTTCCCGGGTTGAAGCCAAAATAAAACAGTCAAGCTTAGACATCAATTCTGACATGTCACTCCTAGGTATTTGTCCCAAAAATGTTACTTGTGTAGAGATGTCTAAACTCTTGGCTAATGCCTGTAGGTCACTGATTTCATCCAGGGTTCCCCCTGCCATTTTCAGCTCACACGCCTTGGTGTTTTCAAGTTGAGAAAAGGCTTTAATAATGTTGGCAGGACACTTATTACTATCCAGCGAAGAGACGTGACCAAAAGTGAATTTTTCGGAAGTTCCCCTGTAAAGGTCTTGATCGAAAAAGCTACTTGCAGCTGGTAGCCGACAGGGGATAAACGGTTTCGAATGGTAAAAGCTAGTGAGTGCGCTCGCCATATCGCCAGAAACCGTAAGGCGAAAAGCTGCTCTAGTTACCGCTTGCTTAATGGCTCTATAGCGAAAACCTTGGGGATTAATGGTAAGCGTCGAAGGTCGATGCTCAGTTATCCCGAAGGGTACCTTCCAAACTCGTGCTAGTTGTCGTGCTATTAGGATCGCCGGGAAAACCGAATGGGCATGGATAACATCTGGTATCCAGTCTTGGTCAGAAAAAAAATTTGCTATTTGGTAAGCGGAGAGCCGAGCGATATCAGAATCACCTGGAATGATGGATCTGGGAATCACTGGAACACTCAGAAAACAGCCGTCAGGCATTGGCTTGGGGCGCAATGCGCGGAAATTGTCCAGCTTCAAGGTGTTGGCACTACTAGTGACAGCTACCTTAACGTCTACGCCAACTCGGCGAAGCATATCAACTTGCTCTGAGAAGAAACTTCCATTCGCTGGATTATCTGCGGTTGGATACCAGGAAGGAACCCACAAAACGCGCATGTGAACCTCACCCTTCCCAACTAAGCAGGGTTTTTACCACTGCCTTGGCTGCTTTTCCGTCTCCGTAAGGGGTCTTATCGGTGGCTTTTGCCTGAGTGCGCTGGGCAGCTTTTACTAGGGCGTCTCCTGGTTCTACTAGCTGGTTCCACCCAAGTTCTACGGTCTCTACCCACTCAGTTTCAGGACGCACAGTGGTACACATGGTACCCAGTAAGAACGCTTCTTTTTGCAGCCCCCCGGAATCTGTTACTACTCCCGCCGAATGCAGGGCAGAGGCTACCAGCTCCGGATAGGCGAGAGGCCGATGTGCAAGTAGGTTCCTGCGTCCCAGTTCAATACCGTGTTCTTTACACTTTGCCACCAGCCGCGGGTGCGCCAATATAACTGTCGGTAAATCTAGGTCAGCTAAGGAATTGAGGATCTGTTCAAGGCGGGCTTTATCATCGGTGTTATCAGGGCGGTGAATGGTGGCCAGCCGATATGCGCCCTCAGAAAAACCAAACTCTTCCATAATCGGGGAGGACTTATCCTTAACCTGTTCCTTAACCTGTAATACCACATCCGTCATTACGTCTCCGACGACTACGGTGCGCTCCGCTAAACCTTCGTTACGTAAATGCTCGGCTGCGACAGCAGTGGGAGCCAGTAACAGGTCAGCGGCGTGATCGGTTAATACCCGGTTGTGTTCTTCGGGCATCCGGCGATTAAAAGAACGCAGCCCCGCCTCTAAATGGGCGAGCGGCAGATGCAGTTTCACCGCTGCCACTGCGGCGGCCAAGGTCGAGTTAGTGTCCCCATAAACTAAAACCCAATCCGGTTGATATTTCTGTAAGACTGGTTCGATTGCGATCAACATTTTTCCGGTTTGCTCGCCGTGGTTTCCGCTGCCTATCCCCAAATGCTCATCGGGAGAGGGGATACCCAGGTCACGGAAGAACACGTCCGACAGCATCGGGTCATAATGTTGCCCGGTGTGGACAATGATGTGTTCCACTCCCTGTTTTTCCATCGCTTTTGCGATGGGGGCAAGTTTAACGAACTGGGGGCGAGCGCCAACTACAGATAAAACCTTCATGGGGTCATTCTATGTTTAACTTCCCCAGGAAAGAATCTAGCTTAGGTGGTGGGTTTGGTTGTCAGTAATCTGCGGTCAAAATTTTTGGCTACATTAAACGCCATCGCCAGCATAAAGAGCAACATCGCGGCCATAGTTAAGCTCATGATAGATACGGTTTTTAGCATCGAAAGCGGGGAGAAGAATAAAATTGCTAGAGGGACCACACAGTATGCAATTGCGAATAAAAGCATCCTCGCTTGAGTCTCGGTCACGATGAAGATATTAGAAATAGGGGATGTCAGAACGGTGACTAGAATCCAGGGCGTGAGGGCGCGGGCGTAGTAGCCTGCCTGATCCCATTGCGGGCCGAAGAGGAAAACAAAGAGCCAGGGAGCCAGTACGAAAACTAGGGTAAAAATTGGAATGGCGACAATAGTAAGTTTCTTAGTTACATTTTTTACCAGCGGCAGCATTTCTCCGGGTTTCACTACCGACATTCGCTGGTAAAACACCTGCGTCACCGAGGCAGTAATAAAACCCATCGGGACTTGTAGGATTGTCTGCGCCTTGCTGAACTGGCCTAATAGTCCGGCACCAGATAGTCCAACTATCAGATTCATTCCATTATTACGTAGAGCATCAACCATCACGTTGGGACCGTTTAGCAAAGGCATTTTTCGATAGCGAATCGCTAGACTGCGCATAGAGGGTACATCTTCTGATGGATCGAAGCGTAGTTCTTTGCGGGTTTTCCAGAGCAGGATGAAGAGAGCAAGCGCCTGGCCAGTTATTGTCCCAAGGAATAGTCCAACCACCGAAGGGAAAAGGAAAAAGAACGCTAGCTGTAATACAGCCACCCCTGTGGTTTGGATTACCCGATTTTTGGCGATTAATTTGTAGTTTGTTTTGCGGGTTAGCCAAAACTGAACGTTGGCCAATTCCGCGTTTTCGTATATAGAAATTCCGGCAAAAAATAGGCAAATCGTTAACGGTTGGGAGTTGTAGGTTTGGCCAATCCAGCCCGAGCCGGCGATGCACAGCAGTGAGGTAAGAATGGAGATGATCAAAATACATCTGCGCGCCAGACGTCGGATTTGCTTAGCTACTTCATCTGATTTAGGTAGTACGATAGCCAGGTCATACCGTAAGGCAGCAATTGTCGCCGCAAAGCTAGTGATTGCGGTAAATATCGCGAAATGTCCAAAATCATCAGGGGTGTAAAGACGAGCCAGAGGAATAGACAGCGCGATTCCCACTGCCTGAGCTAAGGCAGTGCCAGTAACTAGGGTCAGCACCTGGCCAATAAACTTGCTGCGCCGCAGGGAACCGAGGATTGCTTCTAATAATCTGTGCAACTAACCCTCCTTCGCGATCCTAGCCATTGGTAATAGAAAAGGTATTGGGTGACAACAGGTTTCCTAATCAGCGGTGGACAGTAGTGACTGAACCCAGGTCTTAAAGTGCGGACACTCGCTCATAACGTCCTCTAACTTTGCTTTCTCGAATATCTCGGCCGAATCCGCTATCTTGTGGTATTTAACTGTGCTGCCTGCCTTTAACTTTATAATTCGTTTGGACGGGGCAGTATGTGGTGAGTTATTGATCTCCTCAACCCCACGCGCTTTCTTTGCCCAACGGTGCATTTCGTGAACGTCAGAATTACTAAAAACGTCGGAGGATCCATGCAAAGCTGCAGCAATAACTAAAGTCTCAAACTCGTGTTTAACAACAAAGGGAAGCCACTTTCCGGATTGAGCTTCCTTTTTGTGCAGATTTCGCATCTGGCTTTCTATTTCCCGAAGTTCTGGGTTCTTCAATCCCGCCCTCTTAATAAAATCTTGGGGGAAACCATAATAGTCAATCATCGTGGATACCAGGCTCAACTGCGGTTGGCGCAGTAGCCCCTGTATTAGTTGGTGATACCCCTGCCCTGATTTGGAATACCACGATCCTCCGCCGGAACACATTTTTCCATTTGCGGCTCGCCCGGTCTTGACCTTTATAGCTCGGACATTTATTCTTCCATCACTCATATCATGTAAATAGGGAGTCAGATGATTAAGAATAAACTGTTGCTCCGTAGGTCCTTCCGCCACAATCGCAATCTGGATGGGTGTGCTGGCGTTATAGCTACTGGGGCTATTTTCACTTTTCACGAAAACAACACCTCGCTTCGTGGCGCGACGTTCAGAACATTGCTTTCCCACATTTGCCCCACGGAGTAATCTTCTAACCATGCAGTGTATTCTTTAGGGTCAGGGCGGCAGATAACAGTGCCCCCATTTTCTCTAGTTACCAGAGCAATTTCTTCCAAGGCAAACTGATCTGCCAGAGTAACTGACTGGGTGGTGACGATTATTCTTTTCTCCTCGCTAGTGACTTCATGGAGCATTTCCCCTAGTTGATAAATAGCGAAAGGATGTAACCCCAGTTCAGGTTCATCTAAGACGATAGTTTGGGGTGCGTTGGTTTGTTGCAATAAAACGGCTAAGCAAATGAATCTCAAAGTACCAGAGCTTAATCTTTCAGCAGAGAAAATATTGTCTATTCCTCTTTGTTTCCAACGCAAAAGCGTCCTGTTCGAGCCTTCATATTCTGGGGTGACAACGAAGTCATCAAAGAAGGGAGCTACTGAACGTACGGAACGGAGGATACCTTGGTACCTTTCCTTATCTGTTTCTTGCATCCGGAGAAGTACCGCAGCCAAGTTGTTGCCATCGTAATGGAGACGAAGATTATCTGCTATGTCACAGCTTGCGAACACCGGAGAGCGAGAGGAGGAATCCTCAAAGTGAAAAACGCGACACCCAGCGAGGATTTCACGAATATGCCTTTGAATCCCGGTATCAGCACTGTTAGGTAAACGCTCTGACAACACCGATTCTTTCACTACCGGTCTCCATCCGCAGTTATCGTTAAAGTCGTCATAATAAGGCTGCTCATACTTATCGGTGTCCCAAAATAACAGCCGTTCTCTGACCAGCGGGCTGTTGCCCACACCGCGGAGAAACTGCACATCGTATAGGTTAAGCAGGTCTGAATCGCGTCTGTCAATGAGACTCACGGCGAAGCACTCAGGATCAAATCCCTTTCCCTGGTGTTCTTCCGCGAAATCAGAAAGCTCCGTTCCTTTGAAAAGATGGTCACTAAAACCTCCACTGCGCATGACAGCATCCCTAAAGGTGCCATCTGCCAGGCGTGATAGCAACTCTATGCCGCGAAGAACGTTTGACTTTCCCGAACCATTAGGGCCAATCAACAAGGTGACCGGGGTGGACACCTCTAGCTTAGTCTTACGGATAGAAAACAAATTCTGAAAACTGAAGGAACTAACCGCCATATGGTCAGTGTACAAGATGACAAAAACATCGAGCGAGATTCGGCGGTCAGACCCAAGCTAGTGGAGTCCGAAGAAATCTTTCCCACCCTACTGATTGGTCATAATCGCCAATTGTTAGAGACTTGCATGTAGTAAAAGTTACGAGTGGAATAGTCGGTGTTACTTCGCAGATTCCAGGATTTCTTCCACTACCTTCAGGGCTTGCAGGGCTTCCGACATGGAGACGTGCTCGTTGCCTTTGCCTAGAATGGCGTCCCGGAAGTGCTCGTGTTCTACTCGCAGCGGTTCGCGCTTGGGGATCTCGTAGCGGGTAACTTCGCCCTCGGAAACTCCCCGGAAGTTGGCAACTTGGGTCCACTCCACCGGGATGGATCCATTGCGGTAGAAGGTGAGGTCACCCATCATGGTGTCGGCCACCAGGGCACCCTTTTCTCCAATCACAATGGTCTTGCGATCTTTGAAGGGGCACAGCCAGTTCACCAGGTTGTTTACCAGCACCCCGTTTTCCAGTTTGCCGACCACATTGACCATGTCCTCATTTTCACGGCCTGATCGGTAAGCAGTCACCGCCGAAACTGACGCATAGTTTGATCCGGCTACCCAAGCAGTTAAATCAACATCGTGGGTAGCTAAATCTTTGACTACCCCCACGTCCGAAATCCGTGCCGGGAACGGAGACTGGCGGCGGGTAGAAATCTGGTAAACCTCACCCAATTGTCCGGCAGAGATCCGTTTCTTCATTTCCAGGAGGGCGGGGTTGCAGCGTTCCACGTACCCCACGGCTCCAACTAAAGAGGCTTCCGCGAATGCTTTCACGATCCGTTCCCCGGATTCCGCGTCGGTCGAAAGCGGCTTTTCTACCAGGGTATGTACCCCAGCCTCGGCTAGTTTCAACGCAGTTTCCTCGTGGAAAACGGTTGGGACTGCCACTACGCAAGCATCCAAATCTTGCGCAATCAGGGCGTCTATATCGGGGAGGACTTCCATCCCTTTGGAAACCCCGAACTTATCGCCAGCCGGGTCGGCCATCGCTACCAGGTCAACGCCGGGCAGCTCGCGGATATTACGTACGTGGTGCCGACCCATCGAGCCGATACCGATAATTCCGTAACGCAGGTTCGCCATGCTTTATGCACCCGCCTTGGCTAGTTTGTTTACCGCTTCCACAATCCGCTCCAGATCGCCTTGCGAGAGGGAGGGGTGAACCGGAAGCGATAGACATTCTTTCGCAGCCTTTTCGGTGTGCGGCAGTTCCAAACCCTTGGCGTAGGGAGCGAGAGACGGCAGGCGGTGGTTAGGAATCGGGTAGTAAACGCCGGAACCAACCTGATATTCATCTTTAAGAGCAGCCGCAAAACCGTCGCGGTCTTCGCTAACCCGAATAGTGTACTGGTGATAGACGTGCTCAGCCTCTGGGGCTACTGGGGGAACCTTGACTCCCTGCAGATTCTCGTTTAAGAACTTCGCGTTGGCGCGACGCTTTTCCATCCAATCGGAAACCTGAGACAGCTGCGCCAGGCCGATAGCGGCGTTAATATCGGTCATCCGGTTGTTCAGACCCACCAGTTCGTTCGCGTAGCGCTTTTCCATGCCCTGGTTACGAATCATCCGGGCTTCGCGGGCGAGTTCGGCGTCCCCGGTGGTGATTGCTCCGCCCTCTCCGGCGGTCATGTTTTTGGTGGGGTAGAAGCTGAAAGCACCGAAAGCCCCGAAGGTGCCTACCTGCTGTCCGTTCCAAGTAGCGCCATGCGCTTGGCAAGCGTCCTCGAATACTAGGAGGTCGTGCCGCTTGGCAATATCCATGATGGCGGTCATATTTGCCGGGTGTCCGTAAAGGTGAACCGGCAAGATAGCGCGGGTCTTGGGGGTAATGGAGGCTTCAATCGATTCCGGATCCAGGCAGAAAAAGTCGTCCTCAATATCAGCAAAAACTGGGGTAGCGCCGATAATCGCTACCGAGTTTCCGGTGGCTGCGAAAGTAAAGGAGGGTACGATTACCTCGTCACCAGGTTTAATCCCGGCAGCCAGCTGTCCCACATGCAAAGCGGAAGTACCCGAGTTAACCATTACTGACTGCTGACCATCGCCGCTAGCCATTTGAGCAGTGAACTTTTCTTCAAATTCTGCTACCCGCGGGCCTTGCGCGACCATGCCGGAATTTAGAACCGCATCTACTGCGGCGCGTTCTATATCGCCAATAATGGGTTTTGCGGCGGGAATAAACTCTGCAGTCATTAGTTAAGTAACCTCCTGGGTCTGGTGTGGGATAGCCCTTCAAGTCTGATGATCTTCAGTCAGCTTCCCTGTTTCATCACCATTATAAGTGCGAGAGTACCCGGCGCCTATAAGAAAAGTGCTGATTGCTTGTTATTCTAGGAAAAGAAACCAATTGGCACGGAAAAGGTAATAGCAGACTATGGCGACTAGAGATGACACCTGGGTCATCATTCCCGTATATAACGAAGACCAGGTGATTGGGCAAGTAGTTAAAGATCTGCTCCCCACCTTTCCCTATGTGGTCTGCATAGATGATGGTTCCCGGGATAAATCAGCCGCGGTTGCGAAGGCTGCCGGTGCTACCGTTATCCGTCACCCCGTGAATCTGGGACAAGGTGCGGGACTACAAACCGGGATCGAATACGTGCGGGGATTCACCCCGGCAAAATACCTGCTGACCTTTGACGCCGACGGGCAACACCGGGTAGAGGACGGCCTGGCGATGGTGGAGCAAGCCGAAAAAGAAAACTTGGCGATAGTTTTCGGGTCGCGATTTTTATCTTCTGAAACCCAGGTGGGTTGGATGAAGCGCGTGGTACTAAAAACTGCCGCGCGGGTAACCGCCCGCCGTACCGGCATGAAACTGACTGATGCTCATAACGGTTTGCGAGTGCTGCGCCGGGATGCCTTTGAGCAGGTAAACTTGCTGCAGAACCGGATGGCGCATGCTTCTGAAATTGTGGCGCAACTAGCCAAAACCGGACTTCCCTGGGCAGAACATAGCGTACATATCCGCTATACCGATTATTCCAAAGCCAAGGGGCAATCCCTGCTTAACTCCATAAATATCCTCACCGAATTGCTAATCAAATAGGGGTGAATGATGCTAATAAAAATCCTGCTGATTGTTTTGGTGTTAATTCTGTCCCTCTATATGTTCAAAGCCAACCTGGGGGCAAAACAGACCGCCTGGCGCCGCCTGGGGATATTAGCTTTTGCGATCGCCGCGGTAGTAGTGGTGATTTTCCCCGGGATTACCACTACGATTGCGCGTTTTGTGGGGGTCGGGCGCGGCGCGGATCTTTTGCTCTACGGGCTGGTGATAGTGGTTCTTTACAATATGTTGATGCAGGCGAAACAGCGTAATGCCGCGGAGCGTCGCCTTACAAAACTCGCCCGGGAAGTAGCAATCACCCATACCGTCCTCGGTGAGGACGAGAAACGAGTTTCCCCCGCTGGAACTGGTAAGCCCACTGAAGCCGATACCCGCGTCAGCGGCGATTATAACGAACCTCAGCAGGCAAGCTAAGACAGCTAACGCCAGTGAATAAAGCCAAATGGGTAAAGCTGGTCTACCGCTCGGGCAGGAACTCATAAAAATATTGACTCCGCCCGCCCGCTTTTATATAGCCTCGCCCTCCTGCGTTTAGCATCGCTAAACCGGCGAGCCACTAACCGCACCCCCCAATCTATCCCTAGCTATCTACGCAAGCTTACAAATCTGCCCTAATGTTAGTTCACCTGCTCAAATAATTGTTGTAACAATTTTACCAACCCTCTTGACCGAAACGATTTTGTCGGCTACGGTAGCAATACCGAACCGATTCGTTAAGGTTTTTGGTAAATGACTAGATCGCGGGTAACCGGTAGCACTATCGGCGATCCTGCAGTCAAATACGCCGGCGGAGCAGCTGGTAAGGCAGAGGAAAGGACACTGCGATGGCGCAGAGTAAAGCAATAAATACCAACGATCCCAAATATTCCAAATTGTCCATCGGGGTCTGCCCCGACCAGTGGGGGGTATGGTTCCCCGAGGACGAAAAGCAGATGGATCCCCGGCAAGCCTGGGAAGAAATGGCAGAAGCCGGCTTCGAAATCATCGAAACCGGGCCGTTCGGTTATTTCCCCACCGATCCCAAAGAACTACAAAAATGGTGCGATGACTTCGGAATGAAGGTAGTTGCCGGCACTGGCTGGGGGATTCTCCACAAGGCCGAAGCCTGGCCAGAAACTTTGAAGACCTTCCGTGCCATCGCCGAAACTCACGCGGCAGTCGGCGCCGAATACATCGTGCACCTCCCTCCGCTATACCGCGATGACAAGACCTGGGAATGGACAGATGACCGCGTCCTATCCGATGATGCCTGGAAGCTTTATGTAGAGCACGCCAACGCCCTCGGGCAAATGCTGTTGGATGAATACGGCTTGAAGATGGTGCTGCATCCTCACGGCGATTCCCATATCGAAACCCCCGAGGAAATCGCGCGTATCTTTGACGCCACTGACCCCAAGTACGTAAACCTCTGCCTCGATTCCGGCCACGTGGTTTACGGCGGTGGCGACCCGGTAGAACTGATCAAGAAATACCCGGAGCGGATCACCTACGTACATATCAAGGCTTTCGATGAAGCCATCACTAAAGAGGCGCACGAAAAGGACTGGCCCTTCGGCGAGGCCGTGGCTAAGGGCGCATCGGTATGTCCTCCGAAAGGACTGCCGGAAATGCATGAGTTCGTGGATGCGCTCGCGGAACTAGATCGCGAAATCTACTGCATTTGTGAGCAGGACTGCTACCCGTGCGAGCCCTCATTCCCGAAGCAGAACGCCATTAACATGCGGGAATACCTGGCCAGCTGCGGGCTGGGTCTGAAGTAACTATCCACCACTTACCTGATGCCGCGGGAGCGGAGCGATTATTCCGTTCCCGCCGGCATCTCCATTCAGCGGCTATCTGGTCGCGCTTGGGCGCACTGAGGCATCCAGGCAAATCACTCATAGGGGAGAAACATGACATTAAATATTGGCTTGATCGGTGCGGGGGGCATGGGACGTGCCCACGTAGAACGGATCGAAAACGAACTGACCGGCGGCAAGATTGTAGCGGTCGCCGATCTGAACCTGGATGCCGCGAAAGAAGTAGCGGAAAAAGTTGGCGGTAAAGCCTATGGCTCCGGCGAAGAGCTAATCGCGGATCCGAACGTAGATGCCGTCTTGATCGCCACTTTCGGTCGGGTGCACAAGCCCGATGTAATTCGGGCGATTGAGGCCGGAAAATACGTGCTGTGTGAAAAGCCGTTGGCAACCACGGCAGAAGACTGCCGCGAAATTATGGAGGCCGAACAAAAGGCTGGAAAGAAACTAGTGACCGTCGGGTTTATGCGTCGCTTTGACCAGTCTTATGGCATTTTGAAAGCCAAGATGGACTCCAAAGAGCTGGGCGAAACCACCATGGTGCACTGCCGTCACCGGAACCCCACGGTTCCGGAAAACTACCTGTCTTCCATGGCGATTGATGACACCGCCATTCACGAGATCGATACTTGCCGCTGGCTAACCGGTGAAGAAATCGTGAACGTGCGGGTAGATATTCCCCGCTCCACCAGCTACAAGTTTGAGCACCTGACCGACCCGATCGTAGTGGTCATGTACACCGAATCTGGGATTCGCATCGATGACGAAGTAAACGTCAACATTGGCTACGGCTACGACATTCAGTGCGAAGCGGTAATGGAACAAGGTACCGCGTACCTGGGGGATCAAGAAAAAGTGTATGTGCGCTCGGCTCAAGAACGCGCCAACGCCATCTGTCAGTCCCATATCGACCGTTTCCACGATGCCTTCAACCGCGAGGTGCAGCAGTGGATTAATGCCGCCAGCGAGGATCGCCACACCGGTTCCAGCTCTTGGGACGGATACGCTGCCACCTGCGTAGTGGATGCCGCCCTGGAATCCTTAGAATCACGTGAGTCCAAACTGGTTTCCGTGGAATTAATCGAACAGCCCGAGTTCTACAAATAACCTGGATCGCTCTTAAAGGAGAAAACACAATATGAGCAATGATGCTTATAAGGAGAAGATGGCAACCCCGCCCTCTCCCGAAAAAGTTAAAGAGATGGTAGCCAAGACCCCCATGTCGGGGCCACATCGCGGCACCATAATTTTGGCTGCTACCGCGACTTTCGGGTCGCTGCTATTTGGGTATGACACCGGAGTAATCGCCGGAGCTTTGCCCTATATGTATATGGACAATGTGGCCGGAGGGCTGGGGCTAGATGCCCTGCACGAGGGTTGGGTCAACGCCATGCTCGCCATCGGGGCAGCCTTCGGCGCCTTGATTGGCGGCTGGCTCACCGACCGGCTAGGACGACGTACCAACATCATGATTTTGGCAGTCATCTTCCTGGTTGGGACCCTGGGTTGTACCTTCAGCCCCAACGTATGGGTGATTTATCCCTTCCGCTTCATTCTCGGTTGGGCAGTAGGCGGAGCGTCCTCCTCGGTTCCGCTCTATCTAGCGGAAACTGCGCCGAAACGAATCCGCGGTCCGCTGGTAGCAGTAGATCAGTTCATGATCGTGTTTGGGCAGCTAGTTGCCTATATTTGTAACGCCGCCCTCTCGCAGGCGCATAACGCACCCGAAGCAACCGTAAAAGCCATTAGCGCAGGCGCTGTTTGCCCTAAGGGATCCCCGGATGCCGGTAAGGCCGTGCAGGCCGGTGGCACCTACACTTGGGACTGCCTGTCTGGCCTCTCGGATACCGTCCGCGAGACTATGGTGCTCTCTGGTGGTAACGGTAACGCCTGGCGTTGGATGTTGGTAATCGCTACTATTCCCGCCATCTGCCTATGGCTAGGTATGCGGGTAATGCCGGAATCTCCGCGTTGGTATGCAGCTAACCAGCGTTACTATGAAGCCATTGGTGCTTTGAAACGCGTGCGTGACACCGATGAAGAAGTAGAGTTCGAAACCAACGAAATGATCGAACTGCACCGTAAAGAAGAGGAAGAAGAACAGTGGAGTTTCTCCCGGATTTGGAGCACTCCCTGGACACGTAAAGTACTAATCATCGGAGTGTTCCTGGGGATCTTCGACCAGACCACTGGGATTAACACCGCTATGTGGTACATGCCCAAGATTTTAACCGCCGCCGGCTTTGATACTGGTCAAGGCATTATGCTCAACGTGGTTACCGGTACTTTCTCCGCAGTTGGATCCGCAGTAGGCTTCTTGCTAATTGCAAAACTCTACCGCCGTACCGTAGGTATCTACCAAGAAACCGGGGTCGCGATTTCTCTATTGGTACTGGCCGGAGTGTTCTACTGGGGTATTGAGCCCCATATGGATGCCCACGGCAACGTGGCCAGCGATATTCCCAACTTCTTGCCGTGGATGGTACTGATTTTGGTGTCGGTATTCCTGTTCATCAAACAGTCGGGAACCATTCACTGGGTGCTGCTGTCCGAAATCTTCCCGGCGAAGATCCGCGGGGTCTCGCAGGGAATCTCGGTCTGCGCGCTATGGATTTTCAACGCCATCGTTGCGGGAACTTTCCCCTGGATGATCGAAAACCTGGGTGGTTCCGGTACCTACTTGGTCTTCGGAATCATCAACGTGATTGCGTTGTGCTTCTACGTTAAGTTCGTTCCGGAAACCAAGATTTACACCTTGGAAGAGGTGGAACAGAACCTGGAGGCTAAGTACTCCAAGTAATAGCGATATACCCAGCTACCGCCCTGGCCTGTCGGCAACTATTCGTTAGTTCGCTGGCAGGCCAGGGTTTTTATTATCTGGCTTTATTTCCAAATTTACGAGGGTGCACGCGAGTTTATCGCGGGAGCGGGGGATAGGCACAGCACTTTCACGGTCAGGTAGCGAGAGATAGCTTCTCGCGAGAGCGGGGCTGAGCGCGATGTCCTCATCAGGGTACGTTTCTTTTTGTAATCGGAGAGGACGGAACTCGGACTCTTGACTTCAGAATCGCTTAGCGCGGCTTTTTGCAGGTGGTGGCGCGTTGCAGCAGCGAGGGACGAATCGCGATTTCTTGTCCGGGCTCCCCTGGGGCAGCGTAGCGCTTAGCCAAGGCGGCAACGGCTTGTTCACCCAACTGATCCGCATGTTGGTCGATCGAAGTAATCGAAAACTCTTCTAACTGTCCCAAGTAGGTGTCGTCATAGGTGATTAACCCACAGTCTTTACCCGGTTCCATCCCTAGGGCGCGCAGCGCGGTACAAGCTTCGATAGCAATCAGGTTGTTGTGGGCAATAAACGCAGGCCGCTTTGCCACCGATCCTTCTAGGCATTGCCGGATCTGTTCCCCCGGTTCCATATCTGGTACCAAAGCTTGGAATCCCGGGAAATTCTGTTTCTTTTTGCGGAGGCTCTCAAAGGCCTCTCGCTGCACTTTGCGGCGGGTCACTACCGCCTGATCAACGCTTTCCGGACTGGATAAAGAAAAGATACGGTCGTATCCACACTCGGCTAGGTGAGTGATCGCTAGCCGGGCTGCTGCTTCCTCGTCCATATGGATAGAGTCTATTTTTCCTGCCACGTACTTTAACCCCAGCACCGCTAGGGGGAAGGTTTCAGACAGGTGCGCCAGGCGCTCTTGGGAGGAGGCAGGGGAGATCAGGATGACCCCGATAGTCTGCATCTCCCGGTAGCGGTTTATCAGGTTCCATTCTTTTTCCGGATCCTGACGTGCAGTAGAAACCAAAGATAAAAGTTTGTTTTCTTCTGCTGAAAGCCGCAGCGCATCCTCTACCTCTTCGAAAAAAGGATTTTGCAGGTCGGGCAGGATTACCCCGAGGAGATCGGTTCCGGAGGTCGATAAGAATGCAGCGTTTTGATTGCGCACGTATCCCATATCAGAGGCAACGCGCAGAATGTTGGCTTTAGTTTCCGCATTAACCCGCGGGGAATTAGATAACGCCAGGGAAACTAACCCGCGCGAAACTCCGGCCTTGCGGGCGACATCTGCTTGCGTGGGGCGAAAACTCATGTCTTAAGTATATAAGTAACGCGTGTGAAAAATTGGGTTGACTTGGGGACATAGTTAGGAATCATTCCTCTCAGAATCAAGGGGAGCGGGAGTAAAAAAGATTTTAGAAAATATTGGAAAATAGCTCTTGATTTGTAGAAAAAAGTCCTTTACTATGGACAGTAGTTAACGCGTGTTAACACTGGTTTGCGGGGACGCTAGCGCCAGAAATCAAGGCTCTAGCAAAACTCAAAGAGGAGAAAAAATGACTAAAGAAACCCTGTCAGTAGCGGTGATCGGCGCAGGTATGGCTGGACGTACCCATGCGGATGGTTGGCGCCAGGCGAATACCGTATTCGCATCAGAGCTGCCTCGGCTGCGCCTAGCCACTATCGCTGACGCCTATCTGCCTTTTGCTCAGGCGGCTGCTCGCGATTACGGTTATGAAAAAGCCACCGACAACTGGAAAGACATTGTCGATGATCCCGATATCGACATTGTTTCCATTGTGGTGGGCAACAAGCTGCACCGCGAAATGGCCGAGGCGCTAGTCAAAGCCGGCAAACACGTCCTATGCGAAAAGCCTCTGACCGATAACCTAGAGGACGCCAAAGCTATGGCCGAGTTTGGGGCAACCGATAAAGTAGTTACCGGTCTGGGTTACTGCTACCGCCGTAACCCCGGTCTAGCAAAAATCGCAGAAATGGTACAAAGCGGGAAGCTGGGAGAAATCACCCATTTTGACGCGCGTTACTGGTGCGACTATGGCTGCGACCCCAACACCCCGATCGCCTGGCGCTATAAAGGCCCGATGGGTTCCGGCGCTTTAGGTGATGTGGGCAGCCACCTGGTTGACACTGCCGAGTTTATTTGTGGCCCTCTAAAGTCAGTTGCGGGCGCCCAGCTTTCCACCGTGATTAAGAAGCGCCCCCCGGCTCTAGAAGGAGTAGCAGGAGGCCGCGGCGCATCCTCGCAGGCAGAGGCCACTGAAATCGTAGAAAATGATGATGTCGCTACCTGTACCCTGAAATTTGAAAATGGCATTATTGGGACTTTCTCGGTTTCCCGGGTAGCGTTCGGATCCCCGAACTCCATGCAAATCACCGTTAATGGCACCAAAGGAATGGTTTCCTTCGATATGGCGCGCGCCGGGGAAATCATGGTTGATGACCAAACCGCTCCTGCCGGACTAGGCGGCCCGCGCCGCGTCCTCGTTAACCCCGACTTCCCCTACTTCAAAGGTGGATCCTCCATGGACTTCGGGGGAGTGGGTGTTACCCAAATCCAGCAGTTCGTTTACCAGGCTCACGCCTTCTTAGAGCAGGTGGCCGGGGTTAAAGACGGATTACCTCCCACCCCGGACTTTAACTATGGATACCGCTCCATGCGAATCCTCGACACTATTGCTAAATGCGCAGCCAACGGTGGCGCCGAAATGGAAATCAAATAACCTCAATATCTATAAAGGAGAAAAATAATGGCTATGAATCTAGGTGCTTACACCGCTTGTCTACACAACTTCACCCTGCCCGAGGCACTCGATCATTTGAAATCCGTCGGGCTAACCGGCGCGGAAGTAAACGTGGGGGGCTTCATTCCTTCCCCGCACTGCCCGGTTGATTTGCTGATTGGTTCGAAAACCGCTCGCGAAGACTACCTGGGGATTTTCGAAGAAAAAGGAATGCGCCTTGCCGGGCTGAACACCTCCGGGAATGTCGCCGACCCGCTGCCCGATGTGGGGCCGCGCCACACCTATGACCTCAAACGCGCCATCGAACTGGCCGGAAAACTCGGGGTGGAGGAAATTGTATGTATGTCCGGGCTGCCCGGCACCGACCCGGACGCCAAATATCCCGCCTGGGTGGTTAACCCCTGGAATGGTGAACAGCTAGAAGTCCTGGAATACCAGTACGGAGTGCTAGAGAAATTCTGGAAAGAAATGGATAAGCGCGCCCAAGATGCAGGCGTGAAACTGGCTTGGGAACTGCACCCCACCAACACCGTGTTCACCCCCACCCAGTTCCTAGAGTTCGACGAACGGGTCGGTGGCTTCAAGAACATTGGGGTAAACATGGATCCTTCCCACCTGATGTGGCAGGGGATGGACATTATGAAGTCGATCGAACTACTCGGCGACAAGATCGTGCACGTGCACGCGAAAGACACCAAGATTGAACCGGGAGTAGCCACTCGCGGGGTACTCGACCCCTCCTTCGGGCCGGTTCCCGAGGACGAATCCGCGCGCACCCCCGTAGGGATGGATCACTACTGCTCGTCTTGGCCCTCCGATCCCGCCTGGCGTTTCGTCGCCATCGGTGAAGGTCACGACGTGCCTTGGTGGAGCGAGTTCCTAGCCGCGATCGCCAAGATTGATCCGGAAATGAACATCAACATCGAACACGAGGATGCCGCCTACGACCAGCTAGAAGGCATCCGTCTGGGGGCAGAAAACCTGATCGCCGCGCAGCGCGCATAGCGAGGGCGTCCCTCTCGGGTAGTGCTTATTTAGCGCCGCACCTGCCGCACCGGGCGAATCGATACCATTTCCACCATCGCGTTTTCTGGAGAATCGATAGCGAAACGAACCGCTCTGGCGATAGATTCCACCGTCATATGATCTTCCGGGTCATAATAGCCAGCGTCCTCTTGTAAAACGTGTTGCATATCGGTATCGACTCGCCCGGGGAGGACAGAGGTGACCCAAACGCCCAGTGGTTGGAAATCAATTCTCGTTATCGCGGTACTGCTTTAAATCTTCCTCAGTACCCGCAAGCTTCTTTTTCTTGTGCTGTTTGGCAACTTCGCCCGCAAAATCTGGAACATACTTCGAAACCGCCACCGAGGGGCGCACGTATCCACTGGAGTTAGGGCGCGGAGGAAGCTTTATCGGCTCTGCATCGCTTTGAATCTCCGTGTAAGGGATAGAGCTGAGGAAATGGTGGATCATATTCAAGCGCGCCTGTTTTTTGGAATCAGAAAGCACGTGATGCCAAGGCGCCACCGAAGTATCTGTATGTACCATCATGTCGTCCTTAGCGCGCGAGTAATCTTCCCAGCGAGTGATGGATTCTAAATCCATGGGGGAGAGTTTCCACTGGCGTAAAGGATCACCGAGTCGAGATTTGAAACGCTTGTACTGTACTTTATCTGACACGCTGAACCAATATTTACGCAGGTATATCCCGTCTTCGACTAGCATTTGTTCGAAGATGGGGCATTGGCGCATGAACAGTTGCACCTGGTCAGGGCGGGCAAATCCCATCACTTTTTCCACCCCCGCCCGGTTATACCAAGAACGATCGAAGAGGACGATTTCGCCGGCTGCGGGCAGATGCTCGATATAGCGCTGGAAATACCATTGAGTTTCTTGGCGCTCCGTCGGTTTAGGTAGCGCCACGATCCGAGCCACCCGCGGGGAGAGATATTCGGTCATCCGTTTAATAGTGCCGCCTTTACCGGCCGCATCGCGCCCTTCAAAAATAACTACGATCCGGGCTCCGGTAGCTTTCACCCAGGTTTGTAGCTTTCCGAGTTCTCCCTGTAAGCGGTAGAGCTCGGCCTCGTAAACTTTATTAGGGATTTTCTGTACCTTGATTTCGTCGGCTTCACTAATCCCATGTTCGCTTTGATTCATCGGTATCTCCTGGTTCGGCGGTAATTCTTAGCGTAGAGCAGGGGCGCGCTGTGTGGAGGTAAAACGGGAAGAATAATTTTTAGGGAAGGAGTGGTAAAGAGTGGGCAGGCGAAGGGAAAACAAGCTAGTTTTAAAGTATGGAATTTAAAGTCATTGACCATCCGCTGGTGAAACATAAACTGACCATTCTTAGAGATAAAGACACCCCTTCTTCGGTGTTTCGGCAACTGGTTGATGAACTAGTTACCCTGCTCGCCTATGAGGCAACTCGGCACGTGCGGGTAACTCCCAAGCAGATCGAAACCCCGATTCAACCCATGGAAGGCGAGGTGATCTCGACGCCTCGCCCGATCGTGATTCCGATTCTGCGTGCCGGATTAGGGATGCTGTCTGGCATGACTGCCTTGCTACCCACGGCAGAGGTCGGTTTCCTGGGGATGAAGCGGGACGAAGAAACTTTGGCGATCGAAACCTATGCGAATCGTCTGCCTCAGGATTTAACTGATCGGCAAGTGTTCCTGGTTGATCCCATGCTGGCTACCGGCGGCACCTTGGTAGCGGCCATAGATTACGCTCTGGAGCGAGGCGCGCGGGATGTTACCTGCATCTGCCTGGTGGCGGCTCCGGAAGGGGTTAAGCACGTAGAAGAGCATATCGGTCAGCGGGCAGACGTTACCGTGGTGGTGGCGGCTCTGGATGAGGGGCTTACCCCGCAGGCTTATATTCGCCCAGGTCTGGGCGATGCCGGGGATAGGTTGTATGGAATTGTAGATCAATAGTAGCGCGTATAGTCGTCGAGCGCGGTTACGAGGCAGCGTGCTGTTGCCGCTGTTTGGCGAGGTTACGCGGCGGTGAATGTTTTGCTGAGGAGGCAACTGGATGGGACTAGCCGCGGGAGTGATCACATTTCGCACCCAAAGTTTAGTTCTGGCGGACAAATCCGCTAAACTTTTGAAGGTCTGTTAACTCAGTATTAGGTAGCGTGTCCGAGCGGCCGAAGGTGCAGCACTCGAAATGCTGTGTGGGGCAACCCACCGTGGGTTCAAATCCCACCGCTACCGCAAGGAGAAAAATGCCCCAAGCGCTTGCGCTTGTGGGCATTTTTCGACGCAGCGGTATGTAAAACTGCGTAGCGGTTTTACAAATACCGCAAGGTTGGGTTTTGCAATCGCGGTATGTAAAACTGCGTAGCGGTTTTTCGTTTGCCGCAAGGTGTTTCAGGTGGGGTTTGGTTGTTGGGTGTGTGCCCCAAGCGCTTGCGCTTGGGGCATTTTTCGACGCAGCGGTATGTAAAACTGGGGTTAATACCCAAACGCCTCTAGCGGGCGGGTTTGCCAAGCAGCTACCTCGTCTTGGACAGCATCGGTGATATTCGAGATCGTCTCGTGAGAAATCTGGGTTCCGAAAGTGGCCTCCAGGTGATGACCAATTTCCCTGATCGTTATGCCACCGGCATACAAAGAGATAATGATGTCATCAAGACCCGCCAAGCGCTGCTGACCCGGCGGCAACAGACACGATTTGAAGCTGCCAGCCCGATCCCTTGGCTGATCAATCTTAACCGGACCAACCTCGGTATGAACCGTTTTAGCCGTGGTGCCATTACGCGAATTACCGCTACCATACCCGACCCGATCATGCTTGTCGTAACCTAGATGATCCCTCAGCTCAGCCTTCATACCGCGTTTTTAATCAACTCCGGCAATCCCAGGCACTGGGGAAATCGGGGGCTATGTAGGGATACACCGAAGAATTTCTAGGTTTAATTCTCTTCAATTGCCCTTACAGAGGAACGAATAATTAGCTTCATGGGGTACCACTGGCTTTTTGCGCGCTTACCTGCACTAATTGCGAACAGTGTGTCGAAAGCACCCTTCGCCATGCTTCCGATGGGCTGGTGAATTGATGTTAATCGGGGGCGTAACCAATCGCAGAGATTAATATCGTCGCAACTCACAATAGATAAATCTTCAGGGATTCGTAGAGAGAATCTTTCAGCGGTACTGAGTATCCCAATGGCGGCAATATCGGACGTCGTGAAGACAGCGGTGGGGAGTGGATCAGCTTGAATAATGCTTGGCAAAATTGACGCACCGAAGGCTTCGCTGAAAGGTCCGTGGAAAACTAAACGGTCATCAACCGTGCACCCATGAAATGCCATCGCTTCTCGGAATCCCGTTTCTCGGGCGCGAGCAGTGGGGAGTTCAGTTCGTCCACCTACAAAAGCGATACGGGAATGTCCGGAAGAAACAAGGTGATTAATTGCCTGGTAGGCACCGTTCCTGTTATCGCAACTAATTAAACACAAATCATTATGTGCAGAATCGAACACTTCTTCATCCACCATGATGAACGGCTTAGTAATCAACCGGGGATCCATCAATCCATCAAGTGAATTCGATCCTACAAAAAGAATCCCGTGAACATGCTGATCCTCGTTTAAATTGCGAATCAGCTCGACTTCACGGGACGCGACACCATTACTGACATGCAGGAACACATCGATTCCACGTTCGCGACCGGTACGAACGACTTGATCCGCAAGCAATGTAAAAAAGGATTCGTGAGCTCGGGAATTATCAGTGAAACCGAAGTGATAGACGTATATGAATCACATGGGCGTTCCCAACCAACTTTATCCATGGCGTGAAGAATTTTATCTTCCGTTTCAGGAGTGACCCTTAATTGTCCACGCACATAACGCGAAACTGTAGAAGCTGAAACACCAGCTACGCGGGCAACTTCTGTGAGGGACGACTGCAAGTGACTCCTCCTTTTCCTGCTTGCGTCTTAATGCTGAGTATATTACAGTAATAAACGTAATCGTTGCGCAATGTTGCGCACTACAGAGACAAAGGAGTGTCTATGTCAAAAGTACTGTTAGCTGGGGAATCCTGGGTTAGCGACGTCGTTGACCACAAAGGCTTTGATCATTTCCCACATACGCAAGTCCATATCGGGTGCAAAGAGCTTCTCGAAGCGTTGCGCAACGCTGGACACGAAGTGACGCATATGCGGTCACATGATGTAGCGGTAGATTTCCCGTTTACTGCTGAAGAATTAGATGAATACGACGTCGTCATTCTTTCTGACGTCGGGGTAAACACCCTTCTTCTCCCGCCTGAAGTTTTTGAAGAAGGTAAGCGCATGCCTAATCGTTTAATGGTTCTCCGTGATTGGGTCCGCGCGGGCGGTGCACTCATGATGGCCGGCGGATACTTAAGTTTCCAAGGTTTCCAAGCGATGGCTAACTACGCTGGAACACCAATTGAAGATGTTTTACCAGTGCGTATTTCACGCTGGGATGATCGAGTTGAAGCACCACAAGGTGTAGAAGGCAAGCTCACTCAGGTTGTACATCCTATTACCAAGGATCTCGATGAAAATTGGCCCCATCTCCTGGGATACCAGAAGCTCGTAGCTGATGCTGATACACAAGTGTTGGCGGAAGTAAATGGCGATCCTCTCCTTGTAGTTGGAGAGTACGGCCGCGGTCGTTCCGTTGCCTTCGCGTCAGATATTTCCCCACACTGGGCACCACAAGAATTCATGGGCTGGGCCGGATACCAGACTCTCTTTGACAACATTGTTCGTTGGTTGGCAAAGGAAGTGGCGTAAATGAATAACTCGCTAGACAACACAATGCGTACTTCTGCGCACGGTCAATCAGCACCAGTTGCAGAGCCAAACATCGCTAAGGAACCTTCCACTAAGCCATCAGCTGCAACAACAACCGTTGTAGGCCTTTTCGTTATCCTCACAGTTCTTGCCGGAATGCTCGGCCCCGTTCAATCAACAGTGAACGGGCAGCTCGGAAGCGTTATTGGAGATGGCCATTTAGCAGCATGTATTTCCTTCTTCTCGGGACTGGTTGTCATGTTCGCCATCGTTCTTCCTCAGAAGAAGCTGCGCACCGCTCTCTTCCGCCTTCCTTCCCAACTAAAGAACAAAACTCTTCCCTGGCCCTACTTCTTCGCAGGATGCTGCGGGGCGGTGATTGTTCTTTCTGAAGGTATTTCTGTTGGATCTCTAGGTGTTGCTACTTTCCAAACCTCACTTATCTGCGGCATGGTGATCTCGGGTATTGTCTGTGATCGTCTGGGAATCGGTGTTGAATTCAAGCAAGCTCTTAATATCCCACGTGTTCTCGGTGCTATCTTGGCAATCGTCTCCACAATTTTGGTGGTATACCCCGTCTTCACCGCACCTCACGTGATCGTTCTTGCAATCCTTCCATTCACTGGTGGTTTGCTCGCAGGTTGGCAGCCAGCTGGTAACTCGCAAATTGGGCACATCGCAGATTCAATGCTCGTGTCCATTACCTGGAACTTCATTATCGGTTTCTCGGCACTAACCATCGGTTTCCTCGTCCGCCTCGGCCTGGGGCATGCAACCTTTGCTTTGCCTACTAAGTGGTGGATGTTCCTCGGTGGTCCGCTCGGTTTGCTTTCCATCGCGTTAATGGCTCTGCTCGTTCGCAAGCTCGGATTGCTTCTTCTTGCTCTTGCCTCAACCGCAGGCCAGCTGATCGGCTCCGTTGCTATCGATCTTTCCTTCCCGCAGCTCGGTCACACCGTTTACACCATGACGATCGTGGGTACCATTGTTGCACTTGTGGCTTCAGCAATTGCCATGATCCCGTCAAGAAAGATCGGGAAGGGGACCGAAAGTGCCTAATTCTGAGCTCAAAAGCGGATATTTACAGACAGTAACAGGTATTATACCAGCTTCTGACATGGGTATGACCTTACCTCATGAGCACCTGTTCAATGATCTTTCGTCCGTGGTGGATGAACCGTTCTACGATTTTTCCTCACGCCTTGTCGGTAAAAAAGTGTCACCGCATCTCATGTGGGGGCTGCGCCAGGATCCGTACTGCTGCGCAGATAACATGGCAGATAAACCCACCGAAGATGTGATTGTTGAAGTACAACAATTCGCAGAACTTGGCGGGAAAACGGTTGTTGACGCAACGGGAACTGAATCGATCGGAAGAAATCCGGAACGGCTTCTCACCGTCGCACAAAAAACTGGACTGAACATCGTGATGTCCACCGGGCCCTATCTCGAAAAGTTTGAAGGCCCACAGATTGTTGATCACTCGGTAGAAGAAATCGCTTCGCGCATTGATTCTGATATTAACGACGGTGTTCGAGATACCGGAATCCGTGCCGGAATGATTGGTGAGATCGGCATTTCTCCAAGCTTCACCCAAGCGGAGCACAAGTCTTTGCAAGCGGGCGCTCTGGCGCAAACCAACAACCCATCGGTTGTATTAAATATTCATATGCCCGGATGGCAACGCCGCGGTGACGAAGTGCTCGATATCGTTCTAGGACAATATGGAGTTAACCCACACAAGGTTTCCCTCGCTCATTCGGATCCATCTGGATCTGATGTGGAGTATCAGCACAGGATGCTTGATAGGGGAGTCTGGCTAGAATTCGACATGATCGGCCTGGATATCACCTTCCCGAAGGAAGGAGTATCGCCTTCGGTTAATGAAACAGTAACTGCTGTTGCAAACCTCATTAAAGCCGGTTATGGAAACCAGATTGTGTTGAGCCACGATCTCTTCCTTAAGCAAATGTGGACACAAAATGGTGGAAATGGCTTCGCCTTTGTTCCTGCTGTGTTTGTCGATCTTCTTCATCAAGAAGGCATCGCCAAAGAACAAACTCACGCCTTGTTGGTGGATAATCCAAGAAGGCTTCTGACAGACTAATCTGTCTAATTTACGCTATATAGTAACACCTCTTCCCAAAACGGCGTTCAGCCTTCGATATACATAAATATGCGTGTGGGGTTGGTTCGGGTCCGAACCAACCCCACACGCATATAACGATGAAGAATCGTTAATAATTACTTGGTGTAGACTACTTGATGCTCAAGCACTTGCTGAAGGCATCTTCCATGGCCTTCTTATCAGAGTCAGGTGGCTTGTAATCCTTGTTGGGATTAGGCTTCTTGACAAGCCCAATTGGTTAACCGAATAGCCTTTTAATAGTCATTTGATAAACAAGTCCGCTTGGGCTCTAGCGCTAATATCAGGACGTGATTTAACTGTCGAAGTCCCGCAGACCAGACAACGCCACCGGGTTCGCCTGGAGCTAGTCTTACCGTTCTTTACAAGCTTTTGTCCGCATACACCACAAACTGGTCGATTACAAGCACTCTTCACACAATATGCTCTCAAAGCATATTCAAACCATCATAACCCCTGATCAAACCCCAAAAAATAACGAATTCATACACACAATTCAAGTAATAACCCAGAAACCTGGATTTCGAACATCGATTTGATGTATAATAGATGTTGAAAGTAGGAGTATTTGAGGTGGAATTTGAGTATGACCCGCGCAAGAGCGAGGCTAATCTGTTTAAGCATGGCATTAGTTTTGCTCAAAGCCAGAAGCTTTGGACAGAAGGTAAAACGGTAACTTTTAACTCGAATAATGCTGGTAATGACGAATCGAGACAAATAACTATCGGAATAATAGAAGGTAAATACTATAGCGCTATTACTACTCAGAGAGCAGGGCGCACGCGGATAATTTCGGTGCGGCGCGCCCGGCAGAGGGAGATAGATATTTATGAGAAAAGCATTTGATACCTTGACCGCCGAGCAGATCGATAAAAAATTCGACGACGGTGAGGACGTCCTCGAATATTTTGACCTAGAAAATCCGCAAGTAAATGCCCCGCTGCGTTCGATTGAGCAGAAGAGGGTGACTCTCACCATGCCGGAGTGGATGATTCAGAGGCTGGATAAGCAAGCGACTGACCTCGCGATTTCTAGGAATGCAGTAATAAACACTTACCTGGCAGAAAAGCTAACAGAACAAGCAGTCAGCTAGCCTCCGCATAAGGATTTACTTGCAGTCGGATGCGTTAGGGTGGAAAAGGCAGTAGCGGCTGCGGTCAAGACGGCGAATAGGCGGGGTGTGGTGGGAAGACGTAACAAGCGGAGGGCGGGGACGCGTCCACCGGCACGGGGCGGAATCGATCCGGTGGCATTTACCTCTATCGGCGAAGATACTTTAGAAAGGCAGTTGCAAACTCAGCTGGAACGCAAACTCTCGTTGTCGGCCGCCGAGATTGCCGATTTTGTCGCTACAGCATTCGCGGCGGGGGATGTGGTTTCGTCCCTGGGGGTCGCTTTATCCCCGGACGCCAAACTATTGACGGGGCAACGCTACTACTTGCATCGAGTAGCTCCCGATGAGGGCGTTGCCTTACCGAAGTTGCAGGTGCTTTGGGAGGGCGAGGGCGCAATCGTAGTAAATAAACCCGCTAGTCTCGCAACTATTCCCCGCGGTTCCTGGATTACCCGCTCGGTAGTGGTGGCTGCCCGCCGTCAATTTGGAAATGATGAAATAACCGCTGCGCACCGTCTAGATCGCCTGACTACCGGATGCTTATTGCTGACTCTAGGTTCGAAGTATCGGGCGCGTTATCAGCAACTATTTGACCGCCGACAAGTAAAGAAAATCTACCTGGCGCGCAGCCGCGGCGGTGGCAGGACAGAAGGGTCGTCTCCCCAGGTGGGAGAGAGTTTCGATTTCCAGCTCCCTATGTTTAAAGAAACTGGCTCGCTGGCAGTGTCGATAGGGACGCCCCCGATAGGTTCAAAAGTGGCCAGCTGCCAAAGCCGAACCCACGGCCTCGTCCTCGGAAAAATCCCCCTCCCCGAAGAGATAGAAAAGCCGGAGGGAGAGGAAAACGCAAGCCCGGGCAACCCGGGAAACGCACCAGAAAAAGAACTGCTGTGGCAGTTAGAGCCGGAAACTGGCTTCACTCATCAGCTGCGCGCCACCTTGGCTCATTTCGGGTATCCCCTCGTGGGCGACCCCCTCTATCCGGAAGTTTTGCCCGCGAAAGCGCCAGAAAATGTTAAGCCGCAGCTGTGCCTACATGCCCAAGAACTGCAGTTTCCCGACCCAGAAAATCCCGCTAACCTAATAACCGTTACCGCCCCCGCCCCCACCTGGGCAAAAGGCGCCTTAAGCTGACTTCTGAATTACTGCGGTAGATAGGTATACACCGAGCTTCCCGGTAAACACGCAAGAAAAATACGTAAGAATTGCGTATTAACTATTGATAAAACACGCAAGAACTGCGTAAAATAGTTGCGTAGTTTCAATTTTGGCGAGATAGTCCAAGCGAGGTGATGAGCGTGACCCTGAAGGAACTCCGCAAACAAAAGAAACTAACTCAGGTCGAATGCGCCTCCTACTTAGATATTCCGATTCGCACGTACCAAAATTACGAGAACGAAGAAAAGAAGAGAAAATCTTTAAAGTACCAGTACATGATGGAAAAACTGGAGCGATACGGATACATCGATGAAGGACACGGGCTCCTCACCATCGCAAAAATCGAGGAGATCTGTCGAAAAGTATTCGCCTCCTATGATGTGGAGTACTGCTATCTCTTTGGGTCCTATGCCAAGCGGAAAGCTAAACCGGAAAGTGATGTGGATTTGTTGATATCCACAGATATTTCCGGCATTAAATTTTATGATTTGGCAGAATCCTTGCGGGAAGCGCTCAATAAAAAAGTGGATCTGTTAAAACTTGAGCAGCTGAAAGATAATCCTGAGTTGGTGAACGAAATACTAAGAGACGGCATTAGAATCTATGGATAACTCCAAAACAAACCAGTACTACCTAAACAGGATTATTCTCGACCTAGAGTTCGTCATCGCGCACACCGAAGGTTACTCGCAAACAGAGTTTGAGCATAATGAGTTACTTGTGGACTCGACCCTATTTCGGTTAATCCAGGTCTCTGAAAATTCGAACAAACTTTCCGCAGTTTTTAAGCAGCAGCATCCATCCATCCCCTGGCGCGCTATGAAAGGTCTTCGTAACCGTATCGTGCATGAATATGGCAATGTTGATCTCTCGGTTGTCTATGAGACCGTGCGCGATGATATTCCGGAACTGTTACGTAACCTGAAGAGTCTGGCATGACGGATGGCGCGCTAACCCGTAAGCTATGAGTCATGCGAGAAAGGCTGCCGTTTTTATTTATTCAGTGCCGTCCCGCCGGAAAAATAGCGCGTGATGAGCTGCAAACCATTGCCGAGGTCACCGGACTAAAGATTGGCCAGGAACTACATTCTTACCTGCTGCCAGAAGAAACTGACCTTGACCTGGTGCGCGACCTTGACCTTAAGAACCGGTATAGCGCAGTTATTATTTCCGGATCTCCCTTTCGGGCGCAGAAGCCAAATGGCTCCGAAGCTCCCATGCAAGGGCAGCTATATAACCAGCTAATGCCACTCATGCATTACCTACTAGACCAGGATTTTCCCACCTTGGGGCTGTGCTACGGGCTGCAAATGTTGGGGCAAGCGGCTGGCGCCACTTTGACTGACCGCACCGGGGAAGACCTGCAGGCGGTGGAAGTTACTTTAACCGCGAAGGGACAGCAAGACCCGGTAACCGGGCAGCTAGATCCGGTAATCCGCGGTTACACCGGGCATGGGGATTCCCTGGCGGAACTACCAGAGGGAGCAACTTCGCTGGGCAGCGGGAAACACTGCCACTACCAGCTACTTCGATTACAAAATAATCTGTATGGCACCCAGTTTCATCCGGAAATCACTACTGCGGGAATGCAGATCCGCATCGACCAATATGGGGACGCCTACTATGCGGCCGCCGAACGCGAAGCAGTCATTGCCCGCTGCATGAGTCAAGATGTGACCAGCTCGCACCGGTTGTTGTCCGCATTTACTGAGCATTACCGCCGTTAGGAGGCCTGCTATGACCATCAATTTTTCTCGTTCTGAACGATCCACCATTGGGATCGAATGGGAACTACAACTAATTGATAAAGACTCTTTCGACCTGCGACAATGTGCTAGTGCGGTGATGGAGGAAGTGGAGCGGCTCCACCCCCAAAACCCCCTGGTGCATAGGGAGATGCTGCTGAATACGGTAGAAGTAATATCCCGTCCTCGTCACAGCGTTCGTGACTGCATCATGGATCTGAAAGAGGGTATCAATCTGGTGCGTCCGGTTACTTCGGCGCTGCGAGTAGAGCTAGCAGCTGCCGGATCCCACCCCTTCGCTAACCCCAGCTATCAACAGGTCACCGATTCTAAACGTTATGAAGAACTGGTCAATCGCACCCAGTATTGGGGACGCCAGATGCTACTTTTTGGCACCCACGTGCATGTGGGGGTAGAAGACCGTGACAAAGTCTTACCGATCCAAAACTATTTGACCAGTAAACTTGGCCATATGCAGGCGCTATTTGCGTCCTCGCCCTATTGGGCGGGAGTCGACACTGGATATTGCGACAATCGGGCAATGGTATTCCAGCAGCTACCCACCGCGGGCAAGCCCTATCAGTTTGAAACCTGGGAGCAACTGGAAGATTTCACCGCGGGGATGCTCAAAACCGGGGTGATTGATTCCTTTGATGAGGTGCGTTGGGATATTCGCCCCTCGCCCAAGTTTGGCACCATTGAAGCGCGGGTAGCCGATGCCTCCTCCACTATTAAAGAGGTCGCCGCCGCAGCCGCACTCACCCAATCCCTGGTAGAAACGGCTTCCCGTCAGCTTGATGCCGGTAAAGAGTTGCCTGTTTTACCGGATTGGTTCGTGCGGGAGAACCGGTGGCGCGCAGCCCGCTACGGGATGGATGCCATCTTGATCGAGGACGCACACGGGGAAGAAGAACTGTTAACAGATTCCCTACCCGCGTGGTTAGAGGAACTGACGCCTGCCGCCGAAGATTTAGATTGCGCAGAAGAACTCTGGTCAATCATGGAAATGGTGAAAATCGGTGTCGGCTATCAGCGGCAACGCATCATTTTTGACCGCACCAATTCTTACGAGGCAGTAGTAGCCTTCCTAATAGCCGAAATGGAGGCCGGAGAGCCCTTAAATCCGGAATGTTTCGTAGATAAATCCCTGCACCAACGCGGGGTCAAAGGCTGGAAAGCCCGCGCCCGCTAAACGCGCGAATCCGTAAATGTACAGGTTTTAGGAGGACGCGGGGGAAAGTTTTTCCTCCTGCCCAAGAAATCGGAGAGAGACCCAGTCTCTCTCCGATTTCTTATGCCCACCGCGCCTACTCGGATAAAACTTTCCCCCACGCCCCGTTCAGGAATCTCTCTGTGCTAATTACGCGTTAATAGCGTGGGCAATGATTTACGTGCACGCTAACTGCGCGAGGGAGAGTTTTTCCTCCTGCCCAAAAATTTGGAAAACGTAGAAACGTTTTCCAAATTTTGCGCCCGCCTAGCCTGCTCGGATAAAACTCTCCCTCACGCATAGTTTTAGGGGTATCTTGCGCTATTCACGCTGCTGCTTAACTAGCAGTAAACATGTCGTGGTCAACGTGGTTACGCACTATCAGCCAAGCCAGAGCCAGGGCTACGGTTACGCACGCGAAAGCGATAATCGCGGTTGGCCCCAGCCCGCCCTCGAACCACATAAGCACAATCATTGCTCCCAAAACTGCTAATACCAGGTAGTTAGAGTAGGGAGCGAGAGGCACATGGAACTTGGGGCGTTCAATACCATTCTTACGGCAGTGACGCACAAACAAAATATTTGAAATCATGATCGATCCCCACATGGCACAAATTCCAATCCCCGCCATATTGGCAATCACGTCAAAGGCTTCATTGGGGTAGAACAGATTCACCATCACGCCTACTAAACCGATAGTGCCAGCAGCGATAATAGCCGCATGGGGAACCGCGTTCCGGTTCATACCGGACAAGAAACGAGGAGCAGACCCGGACACCGCCAGGGAACGCAGACCCCGTCCACAAGTGTAAAGCTCTGCGTTAATAGCGCTAGCGGCAGCCAGCAATACCACCAGGTTCATGATGTGACCAGCAGCAGGAATACCCAGACCGCTAAAGAAAGTCACAAACGGCGACTCGTTACGGTTATATACGTTATAGGGCAACAGCAAAGTAAACAGGACAATACACCCTACGTAGAACAACAAAATACGCCACATCATCGAGTTAACTGCCCGTGGCATTTCCTTTTGGGGATCCTCGGCCTCACCAGCGGCAGCCCCCAAATATTCAGAGCCCCCGTAGGCGAACAAAATCCCTAAAGAAAGGGTCACCATAGTGAATGCACCCTTAGGGAATAGTCCTCCATGCTCGGTGATTGCGTGCACGCCGGGAGTGTAACTGTTGCCATTGACCGTTAAGGAAATCCCGAAAACAATCGCCACTACCGCCAAAATCATGAAGATTACGATCGCAGCGACTTTAATCATCGCGAACCAAAACTCGAATTCGCCGAAAAACTTTACGCTGGCCAGATTGACAATCACCATTAAGGCCAAGGCGATAAACGCCCACGCCCACAACGGGACAATCTGGAAGGGCTTCCAATAATGCATATAGTTAGCGATTGCGGTGATATCCGCCATCAAAGCAGAAGAATAAGTAATAAAGGCAAACCATCCGGTGAAATAGGCGCCGCGCTCGCCCATAAACTCGCGAGCATGAGAAATAAATCCTCCAGAAGAGGGGCGATACAGGCTAAGTTCTCCGAGGGCGCGAAGCATTAAATAAGCTATCCCCCCACAGATTGCGTAAACAATAGCAACTGACGGTCCCCCGTCAGCGATACGTCCAGATGCGCCATAAAACAGGCCGGACCCGATGGCCCCGCCCAGCGCAATCATGCGCATGTGGCGAGACTTTAACCCTTTGCGGTAGCCCTCATCGGATTTATCACGATGCGGGGTACCGCTAATCGGTTTTTGAGTTTCGCTCATTAGATTTCTCCTAAGTTTTACCTTTGATGCTCGATATCAGAGCACATAGGGAGTATAAGTTAGGGCAGTGACAGACATTTTAGGTAGTCAGCATGTGGAATCAGATATTTATATCAGGAAATATTTAGGTAAAAGTCCCCTCGGTCACGGTAGACTTAGGGCGTAACCGTGACTGGCGTAGGTGGGATACCACCGGGGAACAAGTGGTCAATCAGTCGCTCGCCTGGGCTGATTTGGCGCTACGAAAATAAGGAAAACTCAATGGGAGACAAGCTTCTTATTCAATCCATTTCACAAGTAGATCCCGAGATTGCAGCGGTGCTAAACCAAGAGCTAGAGCGGCAACGCGGCACTTTGGAAATGATCGCTTCCGAAAACTTCGTGCCACGCGCCGTGCTGCAGGCGCAAGGATCCGTCCTCACCAATAAATATGCGGAAGGCTACCCAAGCCGACGTTACTACGGTGGCTGCGAGGCGGTCGATGTAGCCGAGAACTTGGCCCGGGATCGCGCTAAGGAAGTTTTTTCCGCTGAGTTTGCCAATGTGCAGCCCCATTCGGGTGCGCAAGCCAACGCGGCAGTACTATCGGCACTGGCTAAGCCAGGGGACACCATTATGGGGCTGGCGCTAGATCACGGCGGTCACCTTACCCATGGCATGAAAATCAATTTCTCCGGCCAACTCTATAACGCCACCGCCTACCAGGTAGATAAAGAGAGCAACTGGGTGGATATGGATCAGGTGCGCGATGCGGCCTTAAAGTATCGTCCCAAAGTTATTATCGCGGGCTGGTCGGCCTACCCCCGCCAGGAAAACTTCAAAGCCTTCCGGGAGATCGCGGACGAGGTCGGAGCCTACCTGTGGACAGATATGGCGCACTTTGCGGGACTGGTAGCTGCGGGATTACACCCGAACCCGGTGCCGTATTCCGATGTGGTTTCTACGACCGTCCATAAGACTTTAGGCGGGCCGCGTTCCGGGATGATTCTGTCGCGCGATAAGGAACTCGGAAAGAAAATTAATTCCGCGGTTTTCCCCGGCCAACAGGGCGGCCCGTTGATGCACGTAGTGGCAGCGAAAGCAGTCGCCATGAAGATTGCCGGCAGCGATGAGTTTAAAGACCGGCAAAAACGCACCCTAGAGGGCGCGAAGATCCTGGCCAAACGGCTAACCCAACCAGATGTTGCCGAATGCGGGATTTCCTTACTGACTGGAGGAACCGATGTGCACCTGGTGATGGTCGATCTGCGTAACTCCCAGCTAGATGGGCAGCAAGGAGAAGATCTGCTGCATGAAGCCGGAATTACCATTAACCGCAACACCGTGCCATTCGATCCGCGTCCTCCCCGGGTAGGTTCTGGACTCCGTATCGGCACCCCGGCGCTCGCTACTCGCGGTTTCGGGCGCAAAGAATTCACCGAGGTAGCAGAGATTATCGCCGGAGTGCTGGTAGATGCTTGCCGAGGGAAGATCGACACTTCCAGCTATCGCGAGCGCGTAAATGCTTTGATTAAACGTTTTCCGTTGTATGTGGGACTCAATCAGGTAGCGTAAAACGCAATAAAAGTCGATGGGGGAGCGGGCAGACTGGTAGGGTCTGCCCGCTCCGCAAACTAAGGAGAATAAATGCGTAAAGGTTGGAGCGGGGACGCGGTGCTGCTGGATGGGGCGGCGCGGGCTCGACAGTTGAAGGAAGAAATGCGTCAGCAGGTGGAACGCCTGCATGACCAGGGAATTAAGCCGGGGCTCGGCACTATTTTGGTGGGTAGCGACCCGGGATCGGTTTCCTATGTGGCAGGTAAACACCGCGACTGTGCCGAGGTAGGAATCGAGTCAATTCGGGTAGAACTGCCAGATACCGTTTCGACTGCCCAGGTATTAGCCGAGATCAAAATGCTCAACGAGAATCCGGCCTGTACCGGCTATATTGTGCAGCTGCCGCTGCCTCGCCAAGTCGACGTTAACCAGGTGCTAGAGGCGATTGATCCCGATAAAGATGCTGATGGCTTGCACCCTATGAACCTGGGACGCTTAGTGCTGCGAGTCAAAGAGCCGGTAACCTCGCCGCTGCCTTGTACCCCGCGCGCCTGTATCGATTTGCTGCAGCAATACCAAGTGCCACTAGAGGGCGCGCAAGTGTGCGTAGTGGGACGAGGGACCACAGTGGGACGTTCCCTGCCACTCATGCTGACCCGCAAAGACATTAATGCCACCGTCACCTGCTGCCATACCGGAACCCGGGATTTAGCTGCCCATACCCGCCAGGCGGACGTGATTGTTGCCTGCGCGGGATCCGCGGGAATTATTAAACCCGAGATGGTTAAAGAGGGCGCAGCAGTACTGGATGTGGGGGTTTCCCGCGGCGCCATCAATCCTAAAACCGGGAAAGCCCGGCTAGAGGGCGACGTGGCAGAAGGCGTCGACCAGGTAGCGGGCTGGCTCTCGCCGAACCCGGGAGGAATCGGTCCCATGACCCGGGCTAATCTGCTGCTCAACGTGGTAGAAACCGCGATGAGACACGCCAACTAGATGGAGAATTCTCTATGCGGATCTGGAAAGTTTCGACTGCCATAACCTGGGCGGCAACTTTGGTGCTAACTCTGGGTGCTTGTACTGCCAAGCCTCAGGCCACTCCTAGTACCTCGTCACCGGTAAACACTCAGGTAAATAAAGCGTTTTGTGTGGTAGAAAAACAGAATTCGCAAGATATAAGAGCCGTGGCGTTAGGGAAAGAAATGGAGGAGGCACTGGCAAAGCCGGAGAATAAGCAGATAGCCAAGGTCGTTAATCTCAGTGTGAAAACCGCGGAAGAAATCGCGGGAAAACTCCAGGAAAAGAAATGCAAAAATGTGCTTTCTTTAGAACCCGGATTTGCGTGGGCTCTGTTGCAGATCGCTAGAGATAACGCAGATATGAATTTTGCGGTCATGGGAGCGGTCGGGAAAACGGAAGCATTAACTAATGCCAGTGGGATCGATTTTGATTTGCGGGAACCAGCTTTCCTTGCTGGGTATGCCGCTGCCGGCGTCACGAAAAGTGGATTAGTGGGAGCCGTAAGTGACCTTGAGGTAGATAAAACCGCTAAAGAAGCAGGCGGTTCTCCCGGTATCTATACCCCATCTTCCTGGGCAAATAGCTTTCGTCTGGGGGTGGAGTACTATAACCAGTTTAAAGGTTCGGGAGTAAAACTTGCCGCTTGGGATCAAAACTCTAGAGAGCCAGTTCAGGTGACAAGTGTGCAGCTGCGCGACCAGCTACTCAAACTAGCGGATAAAAAGGTGGACATTATTTTTGTAATGGCACCCCCGGGTGAATCTGGAGTGGTAGAGGGACTCGCGGCGAAAGAGGCCACCGCCATCTGGAACGGGCAGGATTTGGCCGCCGCCTCCCCAAAGTTACAGAGCGACGTGCTCACTTCGACAGTGGTTGATCCTTCCGGGTGTGTAAAAAAGCTGCTTAAGCAATTGCAAACCGGTTCGATTGCCGGGAACGATTACCGGGGAACTCTCAAGAATTCCGGAGTTAAACTCGCTGGTTGGGGTGAATATGCTCCTAGGTTTTCTGATAGTCTTACCGCGGAATTGGCAGGGATTCGCAGCCAAATCGACAGCAAAAAAATTGATATCACCAAACTTGCAGCTCACCAAGGATAGTAGCGGGCACCAGGTAAGGGAGAAATATGCTCAAGATAGCCACAGTTAATGTAAACGGGATCCGGGCAGCGTTCCGAAAAGGAATGGATACCTGGCTGGAACAGGCAAATCCCGATGTAGTGTTGGCGCAAGAAGTACGGGCTAGCGAAGAAATCACGCAGGAACTTTTTGGGGATGAATGGCAGGTGGCAGTAAATGCCTCGCAGCTCAAAGGGCGCGCGGGAGTAGCGGTCGCGGTGCGTAAATCCTCGCCCTGGCACTTAGAAGATTCTAAAGCCGACACGGTACCGGTCGAGGTTCCCCAAGATGGCGGTCGCTGGTTAGAAGCCTTATTGGTAAAAGAAAATGAAACCGGGGGTGGTGAGGACGCGCGGTTGCGAGTAATCTCTGCTTATTTTCATTCCGGGGAAGTGGGATCTGAAAAACAAGACCATAAAATGGCGCACTTAGAGCGAATCGAGGAACGTCTAGAGCAGCTTATGTCCCCAGCCGCGTCCTCGGAAAATACCGAACCCCTAGTGCTGGTAGCCGGAGATTTCAATGTGGTGCATACCGAGCTCGATATAAAAAACTGGAAACCGAACCACAATAAACGCGCCGGAGTCTTAGACGAAGAAATCGCTTTCTTGGATCGTTGGCGCGAGCAGGGATGGGTCGATGTGGTGCGTACCCTAGCTGGTCAGGTGCAAGGCCCTTATTCCTGGTGGTCGTGGCGGGGAAAAGCCTTCGATAATGATGCCGGGTGGCGTATCGACTATCACTTAGCCACTCCGCGACTGGCGGAGGCGGCGCGCAGCCAGCAAGTAGATCGCGCCGCGGCCTATGACCAGCGGTTTTCCGACCATGCCCCGGTGGTAGTTACTTACGAAATATAAAGTCGCGCTTGCCAGTGATAACAACTGGCAAGCGCGACCTGGTTAGTAGTTAATTACTTGCTGGCTTTCGGGTGAGTCATATCGGCAACATTTAGAGCTTTATCTAAATCTTCCTCACTGATTTCCCCGCGCTCAACAAATCCCAGATCCAGAGCAGATTCCTTGACCGTTATCTTCTCTTTCACCGCGTGCTTCGCGATTTTAGCGGCATTTTCATATCCGATGTAGCGGTTCAGCGGAGTAACAATCGAAGCCGAAGATTCTGCCAATTCTAGGCAGCGCTCCGGATTAGCCACGATGCCATCCACGCAACGCTCCGCTAGCAAACCGGCAACTGCTCCCAGGCAGTTAATCGACTCTAGCAGGTCGACTGCCATTACCGGCAGCATCACCAAGAGGTCAAAGTTGCCTTGTGCACCCGCGAAAGCAATCGTCTGATCGTTACCGATTACTTGGGCCGCTACCTGCACGGTGGCCTCTGGTAATACCGGGTTAATTTTCCCAGGCATAATCGAAGAACCGGGCTGCAAATCTGGCAGGGTGATTTCGCCGAGTCCGCAACGCGGCCCCGAGGAAGCCCAACGCAGATCGTTGGCGATCTTCACAAAGGAAACTGCTACTACCCGCAGCGCCCCCGACATTTCTACCAAGGAATCCTGCGCGGCTTGGGCTTCGAAATGGTTATCTGCCTGACGGAACGGTAGATCCATATTCGCGGCGATCAGGGCAATCACCCGCTCGGAGAAACCTTCGGGAGTGTTAATCCCGGTACCGACGGCAGTACCACCTAAAGGTAGCTCTGCCAGGTTCTTCTCTGCGTCCTTTACCCGGTCAATGCCCTTGCGAACCTGCGCGGCATAACCGGAGAACTCTTGCCCCAGCATAATCGGGGTGGCATCCATCAAGTGGGTGCGCCCCGCCTTGACGATGTTTGCAAACTCGTCAGCTTTCTTTTCTAGGCTGGTAGCCAGCTGATCCAGTTTCGGCAGGAGGGCGTGCTCTACGGCCTCATAAGCGGCGATATGAATGGAGGAGGGGAACACGTCATTAGAAGACTGGGAAGCGTTCACATGGTCATTGGGGTGAACTTTGCTGCCCTTAAATCCGGTTGCCAGGGTAGCGACGACCTCGTTGGTGTTCATATTCGAGGAGGTACCGGATCCGGTTTGGAAAATATCGATCGGGAACTGGTCGTCATGTTTACCAGCGATAACCTCTTCTGCGCCTTTAACAATGGCGTCACGGGTTTCGGTATCGATTACCTCTAGTTCGGCGTTAGCGATTGCCGCGGCCCGTTTGATTTGCCCTAAAGCAGCAATATGGTGGCTGGAAAGAGTGCGACCTGAAATCGGGAAATTTTCTACCGCCCTTTGAGTTTGGGCTGCGTAGAGGGCGTCCTTAGGTACCCGAACTTCCCCCATGGTGTCATGTTCAATCCGATATTCTTCGCTCACGTGTAGCTCCTTTGATGTTAGTGATAAACGGTTACTTAGCTACTAGCCTACCTGGGTTAGGTACGAAGAACGTCCTAAAAATCCGGGGAAAAGTCTTGAAATTTGCTGCAGGTGTGATTTTAGAGGTGGTAGCCCCTTAGACTGGAAGTAACGACAGAAAGTGGGAGCACCATGAGCAAAGATGCCTCAGACGATAAACCTACCGAGTACCTACCGGGGGGAGCGATGGCAAACGCCTACGTTCCTCGGGGACGGCAAACTAATCGACGGATCACTCGGCAGGTAGCTCAGCCTGATGTTGACAGCGGCGCGCAAAGGAAAATCTCGGTACCGAATCCGCCGGCAGGCGCGCCCTCGGCAGTTGGAGATGCCGCCGCCCTGTCCGCAAATGCCCAAACGGAAGGGATCCCGGCAGCAAACGTTAGCGCGCCAGGTAGCACCGGTTATGTTCCTGCCCATGCGGCGGGTACCCGGGTACTTGACGGATCAGGGAATCCCTATCCGGATTCGGGAGCAGCTACTACCCAGCTGCCTCCGATTGATCCCGCTGCTGCCACCCCGGAAGTAGATTCTTATCCGCAAGGGGTTCCTCCCGCCTACGATCCTAAAGTAGACGCAGAAAAACTACGTGAAGAGCAAGAATACGAGGAAGAACGCGCCGATAAACGCCGCCTGTTGAAAGTAGTGGGAATCGTGACTGCAATTGTGGCGCTCCTAACGGGAGCGGTAGTCGTAGTGGCGCTAATGATTTCCTCTCGACAAGTCTTACCACCGGCAGAGCAAGAAACCACCACTTCCCAAAGGGCTACTACCAGTTCTTCAACTCCGGAAACTACCCGTAGCCAGCCCCAGACGCCAGAGCAAACCTCCAGCGAGCCTTCACAAACTCAAACTACCAGCCGAGAGCCAGCGCCTACGAAGACTACTGGCACCACCCGGCCTACTGCGGAAAATCCAACCCCACCAGCCGAACAACCCACCGGAAGTCAGCAGCCCAGCGAGCAGCCTAGCGAGCGGCCCGCCCCCAGTGAGAGCAACTCCCAATAAAAGCGAGAGGACGCGCCCGCCTTACCCAAGTAGTTAAAAGTAATTGGTAAGGCCGGCGCGCCCTAAGGTGCGACGGTTTTACTTAGCGGCTTTACTGGCGCTAACCGCTGCCCCTACAATCCCGGCGGTGTTACGCAGTTCCGCCGGAACAATCGGAGTTTTAATATCCAATAGCGGCAAGAACTTCTCGTGTTTACGAGAAACGCCCCCACCTACTACAAACAAATCCGGACTAAATAGTTTCTCGAGTTCCTGGTAGTAGCGGGTCAGGCGCTTCGCCCATTTCTTCCAACCCAAATCATCACGTTTACGCACCGAAGCAGCTGCTCGAGTTTCTGCGTCATGACCATTAATTTCTATGTGACCGAGTTCAGTATTAGGCACCAGCACCCCGTCAATAAACAGAGCAGTTCCAATCCCGGTTCCTAAGGTAGTAAAAATAGTAACCCCAGGTTGATCTTTGAAAACGCCGTATGCTTGCTCTGCCACCCCGGCAGAATCAGCATCGTTTAGAACTGTAACTGGGCGCCCGAACGCATTAGAGAACACTTCCGCTGCGTCACAACCTACCCATTCTTGATCCAGGTTAGCGATGAAAGGAACCAGCCCTCCCGGGAGGGGAGCCGGGAAACAAACCCCAACTGGCACGTCCTCGGGAAGGTCGAAATGGGCTAGGACATCCGCCGAGGTTTTTGATACCG
Source organism: Varibaculum sp. GTC20041 (assembly GCF_055387755.1). Lineage (NCBI taxonomy): Bacteria > Bacillati > Actinomycetota > Actinomycetes > Actinomycetales > Actinomycetaceae > Varibaculum > Varibaculum sp. GTC20041. Next base: position 1,845,931 of record NZ_AP041144.1, on the reverse strand, counting down.
CTTGCGGGGTTGCCGGGTAGGGGGTTTCTATCCGGAAACGCTCCTGGGTTAGCTCGCCGGTCTCTAAATCGACCGGCGCTCCTTTAACTCCAGATCCGCCGATATCGATGCCAAATGCGATAGCCATTTGTTACTCCTTGCTAGGCAGAGTCAGTATTTCTGCGCCGTATTCAGTTACCACAACGGTGTGTTCAAACTGGGCAGTTCGGGAACGATCCTTAGTTACTACTGTCCAGCCATTGTTCCATTGTTCCCACTCGATTGTACCTAAAGTGAGCATCGGTTCGATAGTGAACACCATTCCCGGCTCCATTACGGTGTCATAGGAGGGTGCGCAATCATAATGAGGGACAATCAGACCGGAATGGAAGGCCTCTCCCACGCCGTGCCCAGTAAAATCGCGTACCACTCCGTAACGGAAACGCTTCGCGTAGGCGCTGATTACCCGGCCAATAATGTTGATTTCCCGCCCCGGCTTCACGGCTTTAATCCCACGCATCATGGCGTTATAGGTGCGTTCTATCAGCAGCTCAGATTCTTTATCGACCTGACCCACGCTAAACATGGCGCAGGTATCCCCGTGTACCCCGTCTTTATAGGCGGTGATATCCACGTTGACAATATCGCCTTCCTGCAGCGGCTTATCGTCCGGGATCTCGTGACAAATAACTTCGTTTACCGAGGTGCACAGGGATTTCGGGAAACCCATATAGTTTAGGCAAGAAGGGTATGCCCCTTGAGAAACAATATACTCGTGACCGATTTTATCGAGTTCATCGGTAGTTATCCCGGGTCTAATTGCTTTTCCTACCGCGGCGAGGGCATCGGCAGCGACCTGTCCGGCAGCGCGAATCTTTTCGACCGTTTCGGCGGATTTGGTATCGGAAGCAGTTACCTTTTCGGGGCCGTCATGGAAAAGGTATTCTGGGCGTTCAATATTTTTAGGTACCGCAAGCTCGGGGCTGATATTTCCGGCTTCCTGATTTCCCAGCGGGGCACGTTCGGCAAGTTCTTTAAGGCTAAGTCCTGGATATTCATTCATACCGCCATTCTACGCGTTCAGGTACATGTTTCGGATTTCCAGGATTCTATCGCACAGTTACGAGGATATCGGGTGAGGGCGCAGGCAGGCATAGCAGAGGGCGCGCAGAAAATGCAGACCAAGCTAGTGAAACTGCATCCGTAGCAAACAAAAATAACGGCAGTGAAAACCCTAGACAGACTCGCGAGCCACGTATTGCAAAATCTGACCGCTGGGGGCTTTGCCTAAATCTAGATCGCCGCCCTCGCGCTGTGCGATATGTATTAACTCTTGATAGGCCAAAGCCGGGGTGTCTACCACCACCGACGAAAGGGGTGGACGGGAAACCTGCCCCGAGGGCGAATCGAAGCCCCCAACTACCGAAGCGTCCTGGGGAACCATCTTGCCGCATTCGCGCAGGCCATGAACAACCGCCATGGCGGTCATATCATCAATCGCGCAGAACCCATCTAAACCAGGATGCTTTTGCAGCGCCCCCAAAAGATAGGAAGGAATGTTCTCGGGATCTTGAGGAAGCACCAGTTGGGTGGGGGCAGAAAGTCCCGCCGCCTGGCAAGCCATTTGTGCAAAGAAGTAGTAAACGGTTGCGCCCTCTTCCGGATATTTTCCGCGCCAATGCACGAAAGCCAAGTTACGCCGATTACGGGATGCCAGGGCATCTACCTGGATTTTCACCATTTGGAAGGTCATTAAATTGGTTGGATTTTGCCGATCCTTGCCCTGCGTTAAGGAGTCAAGAACCGTAGCCCCACACTGTTCTAGCTGCTTTAGAGTGTTCTGATCTAAAGGCAGGAGCGGTAAAACTGCCGCGTCGGTTTCCTTAATCGTGGAAATCAGATTTTCCGGATGATCTTCGAGGTGAACGGTGCAAACTACACTAACCCCGGCCTGGGCTAGCAGCACCGTCATGTCGCGCAGCAAAGCAGAGTTAATGGCGCCGATATCAACGCAGGGCACAACGAGATCAACTTTCGTTTTTCCAGCCAGGGTCGCCAAAATGCCTCCTCAATTACAAGTGTGATTCCATTCTACATATTAATGGCGTTCATACCGATAATCTTGGGTTTTTAATGTCCCCAAAGGCGTGAAATCTCTAGGGGGTTCGCTTAGTGGGCGGAAATTAGCCCTGAATTTGCTCGGCAACTAGAGTGTAAGACAAAAGGGAAAGAATTATTTAAGAAAGGTGAACCTGTGTCTGAGGCGACCACACCTATTTCTCCGTTAGATCAAGAGGGGATAGCTCGGGCAGTTGAGGCCGCGAAAGCGGATTTTTCTGCGGCGGGCTCACTAGACGAATTAAAGAGGGCGCGGGGAGCGCACCTGGGGGATAACGCCCCGATCATCCTGGCTAACCGGGAAATCCGCAACCTCGAAAAGAAAGACAAAGCCCAGGCGGGAAAGAATCTGGGCGACGCCAAGAAACAGTTGCACGCCGCTTATGACCAGCGGCGCTGCGCCCTCGAAAAGGAACAAGAAGCCCAAACTTTGGCGGCGGAGGCGCTAGACGTAACCCAGGTGGCAAGCCGGTATCCGCAGGGAGCGCGCCATCCCCTGGAAACCTTGATGGAAGATATTTCCGACTTTTTTGTGTCTATGGGTTGGGAAATCGCGGAAGGCCCGCAGGTCGAGCACGAATGGTTCAACTTTGATTCCCTCAACATTGACCCGGATCATCCCGCGCGTCAAGAACAGGACACCCTCTATATAGATGGACGTTCCTTGGGAGGAGAAACTTCGGGGGACGGCAACCTGGTGCTGCGCACGCACACTTCGCCCGTCCAAGCGCGAGTGATGCTTTCGCGAGGAGTCCCGGTCTATATCGCTTGCCCCGGGAAAGTATTCCGCGCCGATGAACTAGACGCCACCCACACCCCGGTATTTCACCAGGTAGAAGGCCTGGCGGTGGATAAAGGTCTGACTATGGCAGATCTGAAGGGTACCTTGGATCATTTCGCACAATCCATGTTCGGGATGGAAGCGAAAACCCGGCTGCGCCCCTCGTTCTTCCCCTTTACTGAACCCAGCGCGGAAATGGATTTATGGTTCCCGCAAAAGAAAGGCGGACCGGGTTGGATCGAATGGGGCGGTTGCGGCATGGTTAACCCAAATGTGCTGGTAGCGTGCGGGATTGACCCTAATGTGTATTCAGGGTTCGCCTTCGGTATGGGCATTGAACGCACGTTGATGCTGCGGCATGGAATCACCGATATGCACGATATTGTCGAGGGCGACGTGCGATTTTCTAAACAGTTCGGTACTACCGGAAGGGGTAACTAGCAATGCCATTTGTAGCGCTTGATTGGCTCAAAGATCACGTCGAGGTAGTGCCGGGCACGGACATCAAACAGCTTTCATATGACCTGGTGAAAGTAGGTTTGGAAGAAGAAGCCATCCATCCCGCAGCAGTAATCGGTCCTCTGGTGGCCGGGCGGGTTTTGACCCTGGATGCCAAAGAGCAATCCAATGGGAAAGTCATTAACTATTGCCGAGTCGATGTAGGCGAGTTTAATGACCGTCCCGGTGAGGGTAAAGAGCCCTCCGAGCTGCCCAGTCGCGGAATTATTTGCGGTGCCCACAACTTTAAAGTGGGAGATTTAGTGGTGGTGTCGCTGCCGGGCGCAGTTTTGCCCGGTGATTTTCAGATTTCCGCCCGTAAAACCTACGGACATGTTTCTGACGGAATGATTTGTTCCCAGCGGGAGCTGGGGATTGGCGACGACCACAACGGCATTATTGTCCTGGAGCAGTTACTGCCGGAAAAGGCCGCAGCCGGAGAGCTACCTGTTCCCGGAGAATCGGTGATCGAACTGCTGGGATTGGGGGAGGAAACCCTAGAAATCAATATCACCCCTGACCGCGGCTACTGTTTCGCGATGCGCGGGGTGGGGCGAGAATATGCTCATTCCACCGGCGCTAAGTTTACCGATCTGGGATTGGCGGAAAACCTTCCTTCCGGGGCAGTCCCGACCGTCACTGGGGACGGATTTGCGGTTAAAGTTGCAGATGAGACTCCGGTAAACGGCAGAGTTGGGTGTGACCGCTTTGTGACTCGCATTGTGACCGGCGTTGATGCGCAAGCTGCCACCCCGGACTGGATGGTGCGCCGCCTAGAACAGGCAGGCATGCGTTCTATTTCTTTGGCAGTCGATGCCACTAACTATGTGATGCTGGATTTGGGGCAGCCCCTACATGCCTACGACTTGGATAAAGTGTGCGAACCGATTGTTGTTCGCCGGGCGAAAGGCGGGGAAAAGCTAACTACTCTCGATGAGGTAGAGCGCACCTTAGATCCCGAAGATCTGCTGATCACCGACTCCCCGGAAGGTGCAGAGGGCTCCCGCGTGCTGGGGCTGGCAGGCGTAATGGGAGGCGCCTCCACCGAGGTTACTGCAGATACGGTGAACGTGCTGGTAGAGGCGGCGCATTTCCAGCCTACTTCGATTGCGCGTACTGCGCGGCGACATAAACTGCCCACCGAAGCCTCTAAACGTTTTGAACGTGGCGTGGACTTCGAGCTAGCTCCGGTAGCTGCCCAGCGAGTAGTGGACATTCTGGTGGAATACGGCGGGGGTAACGACAGTGGGCGGGTTAGCGACCTCAATAACACCGAGCCTTTCCCGGAAATCGTAATGCCACTGCATGAACCGGCACGGCTAACCGGGGTGGAATATGATCAGGAAACCATCACCCGCCTGCTAAAAGACGTGGGATGTGAAGTGCGGGTTGAGGACGGCAAAGTTATTGCCCGGCCGCCCTCTTGGCGCCCAGATCTAACCGGATCAGCGCATTTGGTAGAAGAAATTGCTCGGCTGGCTGGCTATGACACGATTCCTTCGCGCAGGCCGCGCCCGATTGCTGGACGCGGATACACCCCGAAGCAGCAGGCTCGCCGGGATGTGGGACGGGCGCTAGCGCAAGGCGGCTTGGTCCAGGTGCTTTCTTATCCCTTTATTTCCGAGGATGTGTTTGACGCTGAACTACTTGGAGAAAAGGATGTGCGCCGCCAAGCGGTGCGGGTCGCGAATCCGCTGGCGGATGATCAACCGTTGCTGCGCACCTCGCTGCTCGATACTTTGCTGGGGGTAGCCCAGCGCAATATCGCGCGTGGTAATGAGCAATGCGCGATATTTGAGACCGGTTTAGTGACCCGAGGAATGGGAACTGAACTTACCGGTTCCTTCGGGGTAGCGGGGAAACCGGATCCTGACCAGCAGCACGCCCTCGAAAAAGGAGTTCCTTACCAGCCAGAACATATTGCTGGGGTGCTAGTGGGACAGGCGGAACTGGCCGGCGCGCTGGGTGCAGGCCGCTCCTATGATTGGGCGGACGCAGTGGAGTTTGTGCGGACGGTGGCGCAAACTTTGGCGGTACCGATGCGCGTGCGAGGTAAAGATGGACGTCAGCGGGTAGCTAACGATAATATGATGGGGGAGCCGGACTCGCCAGAGGCAGTCGCGCCTTTCCATCCGGGTCGCTGTGCGCGGATCGTGGTGCGGGGCGCTTGCGTTGGTTTGGCTGGGCAGCTCCACCCGGCGGTTTGCCGCAACTTTGGCTTGCCGGAATCTGCATGCGCTTTCGAGATCGACTTCGAGAAGTTCACTGCCGCGATGCCGAAGAAAGATTTGCAGGTAAAGTCGGTATCGTCCTTCCCGCCCGCAAAAGAAGATATTGCTCTGGTAGTCGATGCGGATATTCCCGCGGCTGACGTGCAGCAGGTGATTGAGAAACAGGCGGGAGACCTGCTGGAAGAAGTACGTATTTTCGATGTTTTCAGCGGTGAGCAGCTAGGCGCGGGCAAGAAGTCACTGGCGTTCTCGGTGAAGATTCGCTCCCGGGAAGGCACGCTGAGTGCCGGTGAGATTCAAGCGGTGCGCACCCGGATTATTAAGGCTACCGCGAAGAAGTTCAAGGCGACTTTGCGAGCTTAACGGGGATAATCGCTGGTGGTGATGAGGGTGCAAACTCGCCCTCATCACCGCTAAATATAGAGGCCGAGGAAGTTGGAAACCGGGAAGGCAGGGGTGCCCCGTGCGGGACTTGAACCCGCGACCCACGAATTATGAGTTCGCTGCTACTAACCAACTGAGCTAACGGGGCGAATCTAGCCTACCGGATGGTGGGCAGAATACTGAATTTTGTCTAGGGTGGGGAACGTGACTAACATTTTGCGAAAATTGCGGGGGCGCAGGATCCCGGATGCGGTAAAAGCCGTCCTGACCTCCTCGGATAGAGTTTTTGAATTCCTAACGGTAGCGGAGGATCGCTTTCTGGTTGTGACCATGCAGGCATTAACTGAAGTGGAATCTGGGCAGGTAAAGTCACGTTTTGGCTGGGATGAAGTTTCTCACGCCCGCTGGGATAGCGAGACGGGAACGCTGCGGATTGTTTTCCATGAGGGCAAAGATCTGGTTCTTACCCCGATTGAAGCTCCCAAACACAACTTTATGGACATCATCCGGGAGGCGCTGAGCGAGGCGCAGGTGTTTATTACCCCTCTAGAGCTGCCTTCCGGACAGAGAGTTAGCGCACAGATATTGCGTGACGATAACCGCAATTTACGTTTACATCCGCCGATATCTAGTTTTCAAAACCCCGATGACCAGCAGTATTTGCGTTCAGTAGTGAGCGAATGGGAACAGAAATTGGGAATTGTTCTGAGACGCGAAGATTAGGAAGTTTTCGCCCTCTCACGGTAGGCTTATTCAAGTCGATCCCCCATAGCTCAACGGTAGAGCATTCGACTGTTAATCGAAGGGTTACTGGTTCGAATCCAGTTGGGGGAGCTTAAAACCTCAGTGCTTGCAGGCACTGAGGATTTTTGTTTTAGCTCCGGTGGTAGAGGCTTTCGAAGCTAATGTCAGGTGGGTATTTTCCCTGATAAATAGCGCTGGTAAGCAGAATTGCTTGCTCTTTTTTAAATTTGAACTTAGAGTTGAAGAGAACTGAATCTCAGTAAGCTTCGCCTCGTTAGCGAAGTTGAATGCTCAGCCTTTTGGCTATTATTTCCACTGCATCTTTTGTGGCGTAAGTGTGTTTTACCCCACTTTGTTGCATGGTTTGCTTATCCTTATTCTATGAACGAGAAGGAAAATACCCCTAAAGATAGGCGGCGTTATCGGATTGGCATTGATGTAGGGCGGAACTCTACTGGCTTCTGTGCTCTCGAGATTGATGATGATGACAATCCGATTTCCTTTTTGAACCTTTCAGTGCTGCTGCACGATGCCGGGGTTGGTAAAGATGGCGGTAAAATTCAGGAAACTCGGAAGGCTATTTCTGGAAGAACTCGCCGAGCGCGCCGTCTGATTAGGAACAGGCGGAGACGGCTCGCGGAGTTGGATAAGTTTTTGGTTGAGCTCGGTTGGCCGCTACCCGATTTGGAAAAGTATCCCGACCCGCACGAACCGTGGAAAGTCCGTGCCCTGCTGGTTGAGGAATACATAGAGGATGAGCGGCTACGCCAGGAAAAACTGGCGATTGCGATCCGGCATATAGCGCGGCATCGAGGCTGGCGCTCGCCTTGGGTGTCGGTTAGCAGTCTGCATGTTTCGCATCCCGATTCTGATGAACTCATTGCTTTGCGGGCGCGAGTAGCAGAAAAAACTGGGCGGATTTTGCCCGCAGGGTTGACTCCGGGGCAGCTGCTTTATCTACTTGATAGTGGGGAAAAGATACGTGGTGATGCCGGTATTTTGGCTGGTAAACTCTTACAAACTGATTACGCGACAGAGCTTAAAAAGATTTTTTCTCGTCAGCGACTTAGCGAAGATTTTGGCAATCAGATAATCGATAAGGTTTTTGCCGTAAAGTCCCCCAAAGGTAGTGCTGCCGAAAAGGTAGGGAAAGATGCATTGCCAGGGCAAGAGCATCTAGATCGCGCTGAAAAGGCACATCCGGTTTTTCAGCGTTATCGAATCGCCACCATTATCGCTAATTTGCGGATTCGCGAGGGTGAGGGTGGACAGAACGAACGCCGCTTGACTGGCGAAGAAACAACTTCCTTGTTCGAGTTCTTAAGCAACCCAGATCGCAAGAAGCTTCCCACCTGGATAGAGGTGGCTAAAGTTTTAGGGATCGAACGCCAGGATTTGTTCGGAACCGGGAAATTGACGGCGGATGGGGAGCGAACCGGGAATACTCCGCCAGTAGATGAAACGAATATCCGTTTGACTAAGTGTGGTATCAAGCCAGTGCAACAGTGGTGGCGTGCAGCAAGTTACCTGGAAAGGTGTGCGTTTATTGATCAGATATCTCGCGCATCCTCACCCGGGGAAGCTACCAATCGTGAAGAACAGATAGCTGCTGATTTTATCGCCAGCCTGAATGATGAAGACTTAGAGAAACTAGAGGCATCGGTGAGGCTCCCGATCGGCAGGGCGGCCTATTCGGTAGAGAGCTTGGAGCGAATAACGGAACGGATTTTAGTCGATAATGTCGATTTGCAGCAGGCTCGGGAAGTGGAGTTCGGGGTTTCGCCGGAGTGGAAGCCTCCCGCAGTTCCGGTGGGTGAACCCGTGGGAAATCCAGTGGTAGACAGGGTTTTGAAAGGGGTTAACCGCTGGTTACTGCGAGCCGAAGCCGAGTGGGGGATTCCCCAACAGGTCAATATAGAGCACGTACGCGAAGCATTCATGTCCAAGGCGAAGGCAAATGAACTGCAACGTTTTCAAGCGCAGCGTTTTAAGAAGAACGAGGAGGCTCGGCAGCAGATAGAGGGAAGCCAGAATCTTTCGGGGTTGCCCCGTATCGCTGCGATTCGCAAGCAACAAGCGTTGCAGCGACAACATTGTGAATGCTTGTACTGTGGAACCCATATTACATTTGCTACTGCCGAAATGGATCATATCGTCCCGCGGCGAGGGGTGGGATCTACGAATACCAGGGATAATCTGGTGGCAGTTTGCAGGCGCTGTAACCAAGAGAAAAGCAATATTCCTTTCGCGGTTTGGGCCGCGCAGACAAATATCCCGGGGGTTAGTCAGAAAGAAGCGATTTCTAGAGTCAAAGGTTGGTTTACCGATACTTCCGTTAAAGATGACAAAAGTTTACGGGCGGGGGTTATTGACAGGTTATCGCGTACCAAAGCAGACCCCGAAATTGACAACCGCTCTATGGAAGCAGTCAGTTGGATGGCGCGCGAACTGGCTCATCGAATTGAGCAGCGCTATCGCATCCCGCTAGGTCAATCGGCGACAGCAATTGATACTAGCGAAGGGGAGGACGCGGACTCTGAAAATAAAGTTAAGGTACGAGTGTTTAACGGCTCGATTACCGCAGCTGCCCGCAGAGCTTCAGGTTTTGAAGGGCGAGTTAATCTGATTGGCGGACGAGGAAAAACCCGTCTGGACAGGCGTCATCATGCTATGGATGCCGCCACCATCGCGATGATGCGCCCGGCAGTAGCGCAGACGTTGGTGGAACGAGAAAACCTTCGGCGTGGCCAGATTATGGCTGGTGGTGAGCAAAATTGGAAGAGCTGGAAAGGTAGCACCTTTGCGCAGCAAAAGATCTATGCAGTTTGGCTAGAGCAGATGCGTTATCTGGCAGAGATTTATAACCAAGCATTGGCTGATGACCAGATTCCGGTGTTCTCTAACTTCAGGTTACGGCTCGGGGACGGGAAACTGCATGAGGAAGTGAAAAAGCTGCATAGTAAACAATTGGGGGATGCTTGGTCGATGAATGATATTGATCGGGCAGAAACCCCCGCTTTGTGGTGCGCGTTGACCCGCTTGCCTGACTTTGTGTGGGCAGAGGGATTACCTGCTAATCCGGAACGAAAAATAGTGGTTAACGGCAGTCATTTTGCTGCAGATGACAGTGTCGGAATTTTCCCAACGAATGCCCCTACGATGAAGTTGCGCAACGGATGCGTGGAGGTGGGAACTTCTATCCACCATGCGCGGATTTACCGAATTTTGGGTCGCAAAAAACCGGTATATGCCATGCTTAGAGTGTTTACGGTCGATTTACCGAATAAAGCTGGGGTTGATCTATTTCAGGTTCATTTGCCAGAACAAAGTATTTCGATGCGCAATGCCGAAATGAAGTTGCGTGAGGCTTTTCGGGAAGGCAATGCCAAGTATCTGGGTTGGCTAGTAGTCGATGACGAGCTGGAACTGGATTTATCTGCGGAAAGAAAAGGGGCAATTGCCGAGTTGCTATCGGAGTATCCTGGAATATCGCATTGGTCGGTAGATGGGTTTCCCATGAAAATCACACTCAGACTGCGTCCACTTTATTTGGCGGGAGAGGGAATGCCGGAGGATGCTTTGCCGGGAACCAAAGAAATTTTACAGGGTCGAGGCTGGTGGCCAGCTATCAACAAGTTGTTTAACGCAGCAAAACCAAGGGTAATTCGCCGGGACGTGCTTGGAAATATTCGCGATAATTCTTCGCGACTACCCAATAGCTGGTCTATTTAAGGGGGAAACCATGGCTTCCTGGCGGATTATTGATTTAACGCAGTTTTCTGGGTCGGTTTCCTCGAAAACAGGAGCTATAGTTTTACATCCAGAAGATAAACCGCAGGTGACTCTACCAGTGGCTGATGTTGCGGTAGTTCTTATCGGGATGGGAGTTCACCTCTCCGGAGCTGTGTTGCACCGTTTAACCGCCGCAGATGTGTGTGTTTTGCTCTGCGATTGGCGGGGGATTCCCGAGGCGGGAGCCTTTGCTTGGCGGCCTCACTCTCGGGTCGCAGCGCGGCGGGTGGCACAGGCGGGTATGAGCGTTCCTAAACAAAAAACTGCCTGGAAAGCAGTGGTGAGGCGGAAAATAGAAAATCAAGCGAAAACTTTGCTGCTGTGTGGGAAAGATATAGACAGTAAAAAGCTGCTGGAGTTAGTAAGGCTGGTACGTTCTGGCGATCCCGATAACACCGAAGGCAGAGCAGCCCGCTATTATTGGTTGGCGCTGTTCGGGAAAGAGTTCTCGCGTCAACCGGGGTTGGGTGATGGCATTAATTCCATGTTGGATTATGGTTATACGATTGTGCGCGGTCACGGGGTTAGAGCGGTGCTAGCTGCCGGGTTAGAACCGTCACTGGGGATATTCCATCACAATCGAGCTAATCTGTTTTGCTTAGTTGACGATTTGATGGAAATCTTTCGACCGTTAATTGATTTGGAGGTTTACCGCCTTGAAAAGGCCGGTAAATCCGCGGCGGCTGATTGTAAAGCCGAGTTGGTGGCGGCTGCCAGTAGTCAGTATCGAGATGATGGTATCGGTATTCCCACAGCATTTGAGGATCTCGCTCAGTTATTTGGCCTTTACGTTGAGAGTCAAGTAAAAAGCTTTTCTCCTCCTAAATGGTTTAAGTAGTTTCTATGAGTAAGAAGCCCATGTGGTGTCTGGTGATGTTCGACTTGCCGGTGGATACCGCCCGCCATCGGCGCGAAGCAAACGCATACCGGCGAATGCTGTTGGATTTAGGGTTCAGCATGGTGCAGTTTAGTGTCTACGCAAAATATACTCCTGCGGGATTAAGCGACGTAACCACCATCGGTAAAGTCCGTGCCGGTATTCCTCCCGAAGGAAACGTTCGCATGATTTTCTTAACAGATAAACAATGGTCTCGAACGTTCCATTTTTCAAACGGAACTCCTAGCAAAGCAGAGGAAAAACCGGAACAACTATCAATTTTTTGAGCAAAAATTGAGCGTGAAACCCCGTGTAAACTGGGATTATTTACCCCTACTCAAGCATATCAGGGGTAAATACGAACTGAATCCCAGCCGGGCGCTCCTACCTCGGTTCTTGTTTCCAAGCATATCAGGGGTAAATACGAACTGAATCCCAGCTTCTGAAAGGAGGAACATTGTGGAAAGTCAAGCATATCAGGGGTAAATACGAACTGAATCCCAGCACGCGCTAGAAAACCTTTCGGCTAAAACCAAGCATATCAGGGGTAAATAAGAACTGAATCCCAGCCCCGGTGGCAATCCCCGCGCCGTTTTGGCAAGCATATCAGGGGTAAATAAGAACTGAATCCCAGCAAAGGAAAAATAAATGATTGTTGATGGTCAAGCATATCAGGGGTAAATAAGAACTGAATCCCAGCTCCTAGCGGTAGTTGAAGCCATTCCTACCCAAGCATATCAGGGGTAAATAAGAACTGAATCCCAGCTATGGGGGTAAAGGGTAACGGTGAGGAACAAGCATATCAGGGGTAAATAAGAACTGAATCCCAGCAGACTATCGGCTGGCGTCTCGTGTCCCTCAAGCATATCAGGGGTAAATAAGAACTGAATCCCCAGATTCTCCTCATTCAGTGCAATAGAGACATAGTAAAAAGTGACCGTATTAAGGTGCTTACTGGAACTTTAGTTGAAATACTAATAGTCCTTGGGACGTATGTAACAGGAATAGCTGCCGTTGTAAACCTTATTTGGAATCACCTCAAGGGTGAGTATCTAAAGCTATCGGGTAAGGGGTAGGAGAGCTCTATGTCCGATATTATGGCTAGTGAGGAGGAAACGAAATGAAGATAAAAGCAATGTCCCTAGCGTTCGCTACTTTCGCTATTTTCGTGTTGACCGAAATAGTTAGCTTTCCATCAGTGGCAAACACAGCTCTATCCCTAGCTATTGGGATTGGTGGAGTATCCGCCCTATTCTTAGCGATCCGACAGCATGGCTAAAAAATATTTCTCAAGTGCTGGAGCTGCTGGGTATCTAGGGTTATCTCCTAGCACGGTTGCGACCTACCGTGCTAGAGGAATCTTCCCACCTCCTGACGTGATAATCGGAGAGGGAAAAGCGCAAGTTTTCGGGTGGTCTCAGGAGACGCTAGACCATTGGCAAGCCACACGCCCCGGCAAACCTGGCAGACCGAAAGGGTCGTAAATAGTAACTTCGATGGAAACATTTTGGGATTGGTATCCTCCTTTTGATATTGATTCCAAGAAGACATAGCCCCGGCAATGCTGCAATATATCGTATCAACCAGCGCAAATAGCTAGGCTAAGAAAAGCTGCACTGATCAGGAGATAGCTCATGCTTATCGGAATGCTGTTATCGTGCACTTCCTGGACGGATGTCAGATTCGTATCGGACCAACCCCCGGTGGCAAACTCTTGGAAATAGGGGTTAATCAAGACGGGGATATTTTTCACGCCATGAAAGCCAGGGCGAAATTTTTGAGGAAAGGATGGATGAAATGAAAACTGACGAAGAATTGCTAGCAGAAATCGCGGCGGATCCCGAGCCGGAAATGACGATTACTGATCCCTCCTTAATTAAGGTTTATCAGGCGCTGATTGAAACCGTTAGAGCAGATAGACAGCTAGACGAAGCGGTTAACGAGGCTCGTAATCAAGGTCAAACCTGGCAGGCGATCGGTGAGATTATCGGTATGACCCGGCAGGGCGCAATGAAAAAGTTCGCTGCCTAAAAAACCTGCTATCCCATGGGGTGAGCGGCAGGAAGTGGGGTGAGGGCAGAGAGCTCTCTTAGTTCTTAATGGCGCATGAGACTTACGTCCATTGAGGGATGCTGCTCAGTCTGATAAGATTTTAATCGTTTGCTCTGGTGATTTGAGGCACCGTAATGAGCGCTCCAAATTTCAAAGTTGAGGGTTGAGATAGGTCATTGAGGGGTGACCTAAAGGAGATTTTTACGTAATGAAGCAGCATGCCACAAAACTAACTGCTACCGGATTCGCTTTGGCGCTGGCGGGAACTCTACCGGCCACAGGGATCGCGCAAGCCGCTCCCGAGCCTACCGGGCCCGCTGATCCCACAGGTACTGAACAGCAAAACCAGCAAACCAATCCGAAAATTCAATCGGAAAAGAACCTGGAAGCCGCGAAGAATACCGCCCAGCAGAGCGCAAATAAGGCCACGGAGGCGGAAACTCAAGCGCAAGTAGCTGCGAAGAAAGCGCAGGAAGCTGCCGAACAATCCGGAGAAAAGTCTGCGGCCAGCGAAAAGGCGAAGCAAGACGCCCTCGATGCCCTAGTGAAAGCGCAGAAAGAGAGCGCGCAAGCGGCAAGTGATGCAGCCAGCCTGCTTGAAAAAGCCAATGAGAAGAAAACGGCTGCCGAGAGCGCCGCAAAAGCTGCGGGTGAAGCCGTAACCAAAGCCGAGCAAGCAAAGGCGGAAGCAGATAAAGCAGTCGCAGATAATCCTGCCCCCGATGCTGGACAGCTGCAGGCAGCCAAAGACAAGGTAGCTGCCGCCGAAAAAGCCAAGCAAGAGGCAGACGCCAAAGCGGCCGCAGCACAAAAAGCGCTGCAAGACGCACAGGCAAGCGCGCAAACTGCGGCTACGATTTTGCAATCCGCCACGGAAACGGTCAATCAGGCTACCCAAGCAAAACAAGATGCCGAAGCTGATGTACGCGCCAAGGAACAAAAAGTTAGCGAGCTAGAAGCCAAAGTTAAACAGCTGAGTGAGGACGCCGAGCAGGCCTTAAAGGACGCGCAGGCAGCGGTAGAGGCAGCTAAAGCACAGGTGAAGGCAGCTCAGAATACTGTTGAGCAACGGCAAATAGAGCTAGAAAACGCCCAACAGGCAGTCCCGGCTGCGCAAAACGAGCTGCAAGTAAAACAGGCAGCAGTTGCACAGGCTAAAAAGGATAAAGCTGCCGCAGACCAAGCAGTGCAAGCTGCCGGGGAACAGGTAAAAGCCGCGCAAGCAGAGCAGAGTAAAGCAGAGGCGGTTTTAGCGACCCGCCAGGGTGAAACTGCGGCTGCCAAGAAGGCAGCGGATGAGGCTAAAGCCGCACAAACTAAAGCAGAAAAAGATCTCGAAGAAGCGAAGACTAAGAAACAGCAAGCCGACGCAGCAGTAAAAGCCGCCGAAGCCGAAGTAGCGAACGCTGAAAAAGCGGTGAAAGAAGCTGCCGAAAAATTCAAGAAGGGCAGCTTTGGGTTCTTTGAAAGTGTAGGGGCAACGGATGCTCTTGAGATTTTGAATGATAAAACCACTACCGCTGACGATGGCACCTTGGTGAACGGCACTTTGAAACCCGGAGCCGCCAATGACACCACCAACTTAGACAATATGAAAGAGGCCATTGCCTGGGTGCGAGTAGTTAATCAGTATCGCGCCAAAGGCGGACGCAATGGTGAAAAGCTTGATGATTACGTGATTACTGACCGCTTAATGGCGATTGCTCAGGCGCAAGCTAACTGGTCGAGGTACCAGATTGAGCACTCTAGTGCCTTTGGAGTGGCAGAAAACCTGGCATGGGGCAAGAGTGATCCGGTATTTAGATGGTACGACGAGAAATCCCTCTATGAAGAAGCTTTGAAACAGCACCCCGATATGGCGAATATGTCCTCGTATCAGATTTATCAGAAGTACCCCAGCATATATTTCGATGTAGGGCATTACCTCAATATCGTAGGTCACTCTACTGCCACCGGTTTTGCGGGTGCAGCAGGTGAGGGGATTAAATATGGAGCTGTTTGGGGCGAAGTCTATAGCGGAGTCCGGCAAGGAGAAAAAACCTATACCGTTGATGAATACGAACAACGGTTTATGGAGTACTACAACTCGGTGACTACCGAGGGCGCAAAGCAGAAGCTAGCGGATGCGAAAGCAAAACTGGCAAAGTTGCAAGCAGCGGCAAAGACTGCCGGTGACAATATAACTACAGCTGAAGCAGCGGTAGCAGAGGCGGAAGCTAAAACTCAGGAAAAGGATAATGCCTGGAAGGATGCCCAAAACAAAGAAGCTGACGCCGCTGCGGCTCTAGAAAGCGAAAAAGAAAAGGTTACGGCGGCGCAGAACAATAAGCAGACTGCCGAGGGCGTGGCTAAGGAAAAAGAGCAGGCGGTGCAGACAGCTACTCAGGCCGCTACTGACGCTAAGAGCGCCCTCGAGAATGCTAAGGCAGAGTTAGCTACTGCGCAGAAAGCCCTGGAAACGGCAAAGCAGAACGTTAAAGACAAAGAGGCAGCGCAACTAGAGAAGGAAAAAGAACTAGAAGAGCTGGCTAAAGGCACGGCGTTAGGAAATGCCCAGCAAGAGTTGTCCAAGACGAAAGCAGCTTTAACCCAGGCTAAAGCCAAAGCTCAAGCAGCCGCCACCCAGCTGGAAACGGCGACCCAGGCACTCCAACAGGCGCAGGCAGCGAAAGAGGCTGCAGATACTGCGCTAGAGGAGGCGACAACCGAAAATCAGCAGGCTGCGGAGACTGCCAACCGGGCTGAAAGCGAGCGTGCAAACGCGCAACAGGCGCTAAATCCGTTAGCTGAACAGCAGGTAGCCCATGATCAGGCAGCTGGAAAGGCGCAAAAGGCGGAGCAAGATCTGAAAGCGGCTGAAGCTATCGCCGCCAAAGCTAATAAAGAATTGCAAGCCGTCACTAAGGTGGCGGACGACCTGCAAAAACAAGCGGAAGCCAAGCAGGCACTAGCGGATAAACTGGCGGCTATTGATGGGCAGACCGCCTTGGACAATGGCCTGGATGCTAGCGATAGCGATCTCAACAACCTGGGATTGCCCGCTTCCTTTGCTGCTTATCGCGATGCGGCTACCGCTGCCGAGGAGGCGCAGAAAGCAGCAGATGAACTAGCGAGACTGGCTCAAGCTGCGCAAGATATCTTGGAGGAAGCCACCGTGGCTAATCGGGAAGCTCAAGCTCAGCTGGCAGCTGCCCAGGCAGTCTACGAACAATACCATCAGGTGCAGGCAGCCAAATCGGCCAATGGGCAGAGCAAGTTCTTGCCGGGAACCAAGTTCCAGGTACGTTTCACCGGTTTTAGTCCTAATAGCCAGAACCACGTCATTATGCATTCAACCGTGGTTGACCTGGGGGTACATCCGGCGGTAGGAAAAGGCGAATTTATGGTATCCGTGCAGGCGCCACGGGAGCTAGGTGTACACACCATCACCGCTACCAACGAATGGGGTGAGCGCGCCAGCTTCCAATTCGAAGTAGGGGAGAAACTACCGGCGAAACCCAAGGGAAAGAAAACCATCAAAACTGTCGTAGTTAAAGAGGTTAACACCGGCAAACCGGCTGCCGGGAAACTGGCTGCCGGCGAGCAAATGCCAGTGACCGGGGTGTCGGTAACTACCTTGCTGGCGTTGAACTCGCTAGCGGTAATCACCGGAGTGGGATTGGTAGCCGCCAGTCGTCGCCGATCCCAGGAGGTCTAGGAAGTCAAACCTCCCTAAGCAATTAAAAGTTGTCCCCGGGCTTAGAAACCCCGGGGACAACTTTTACTCAATTAACTAGCCGGAAAATACGTAGCTAAAAATGAGAGATAAAAATAGTTTAAATTAAGAACCTATTTCAGTAGCCAAGTAGCCGTGGCTTCTTTATCTATGATGTTTCCGATAGCCAGCTTGCTGTTATCTGTATTTTTCTCGCTCTTCTTGGAATCGCCGGCAGCGGCTTTGCCCCCTAGAAAATGGGTGTCGCACAGTTGGCGAATGGGGGGTGTTAGTCTTTACCCATGGAACATGAACTCCCCAAACCTAAGCTGGATTCATCAGAAAAACCGCAGACGCTCGCACCTCAAGCCGCGGGGATAGGTAATGCGATAGATGCTCAGGACGTAGTGAAACTCTACGGCAATAACCTTGCCTTAGACCATCTTTATTTGCAAATACCGGCTGGCTCATTTTTCGGGCTGGTAGGTCCTAATGGGGCTGGAAAATCCACGTTTCTGTCTATCGCTACCGGTCTTTTAGAACCCGACAGAGGCTCAGTTTTCATTAATGGCATCAGTATGTGGGACGAACCGGTAGCGGCAAAGGGAGCGTTGGGGGTATTACCCGACGGGATGCATATGTTCGACCGTCTCAGCGGGATTGAACACTTAACATTTGTCGCTCAGCTGCGCGGCCTCGATAAACAGACCGCAATTCAGCGCTCTCGTTCACTTTTGCAAGCATTTGAACTGCCACTAGATAAAAAGAAGACGATAAGCGAATACTCAACCGGTATGCGCAAGAAAATCGGCTTAGCTTTAGCGCTGGTTACCTCCCCGCGCCTAGTGGTTTTGGATGAACCTTTTGAAGCGGTCGATCCGGTTTCGGCAAACACCCTACAACAGGTGTTAAAAGAATATGTGAAGCTAGGGGGGACGGTAGTTTTATCTTCTCACGTGATGGCGACCGTGGAATCGTTGTGTACCCATGTGGCAGTGATTAATCAGGGTCGTATTCTGGTATCCGGAACCACCGAAGAAGTCGCGGCAGGACAAGACCTCAACTCGCGCTTCCTACAGCTAGTAGGGGGACATCAGCAACGCGAAGGAGACCTGTCATGGTTGGGACGTTAATCCGGCTAAACCTGCGTTTGCAAACCAAACAGTTCACTAAACAGTGGTGGCGAATAGTCCTCGGTGTCCTAGCTATCATCTACGTGGCATTTATATTACTTGGGGTGGCAACCGGGTTTTGGCAAGCAGGTCAAGCAGGGCTTACCGCTCCGATTCAAATCTATTACGCGCTGCTTATCGTCCTGGTGTGGATGATGATGGTATCGGCATCGGTAGCTGGTGAGCAAAGCCTGACTCCCCAGGCATTAAGCCCCTATATTGGTCCGACCCGGGGCGCCGCTTACGGGCTGCTCACGGCTAATATCGTCAGTGTTTCCTCTTGCGTAGTTTTCGTTATCTACGAGGTGTCGCTGGCGGGGTGGCTAGCGGCCGGTAGCCTTGGCGCGAGTGTGCTTACCGTGCTAAGTGGGCTGCTAGGGGTATTTTTGATTGCAGCGTTCACTCAGATATTGCAAACTCGGCTGGTATCGCGATTAACTGCGAAGCGCGCTAGCTCTCGCCAGCTTTTTACCGGTATTGGGCTGATGGTGGTAATCGCCTTGGGATACTTGCTGGTGACTACGATTCCGCATTGGTTTGCTGATAGCGGTGGCGCAACCGCGTTTTTCCCGCTGCTGGTGCAAAAGCTGACCGGAAGTACAGCACAGATTTTTTGGTATTTCTTGGCACTTACTCCGCTTGCTCCTTTCCTGCTTGCCCCTTTCGTGATGGCTCATTTTTATTGGGGGCTGGCGCTCTCCCTCGCCTCTACCTGCTTTTATGGGGTTCTAATCTTGAGGGCGTGGCCGAAGGTTTTTGCGAACGCTCTAATGGGGCGGGGGCAGGTTTTAGCGGAGGTATCCGCTACAAAAAACTTAGCTGCGTCCTTTAACGAAAATGGTGAGGACGTCTGGAGGATTCCTCTGTTAGCTCGGGTGTTACCCCTGTCGCCGGTAGGACAAATCCATTGGGCAAGAATCAGTTACTACCAGCGAAAAGACCCGCGCCAAATTATTTCCCTATCTTCGATACTGTATGTGGCAGTTATTTTTGGGATTATGTTGTGGGTAAACCATCCCTCGGGAGAAATGGTTTTTTGGGCGTTAAACGGAACTATCTTGCTGGTAGCGGTGACGGCCGCAACTGCTCTGCTGAATATGTGGTCCCATGATTCTTCCGCCTACTGGTATCAGATTATTGCCGGGGTTGCCGGTAAAACTGACAGAACCGTGCGTGTTGGGGTTCTTGCTAGCTATCAACTTCCGGTAATGGTGGCGATTACTTTGATTTTTGGTTTAGCGCTGAAAATGGACACCTCCGCGATTTTGAAATCTGCCATTTTAGCCTGCTGCTACCTGTTAGTGGGTTTAGGTGCAAATTCTTTGATTTCTACGGTGGTTACTATCCCCGGCCCGGCACCGGGACAGTCGGCTCTGCGTAATAATTCGGGAGGAAGTGGAAAATCTATGCTGGCTGCCATGGCATCCTCAATGATGGCGTTGTTGCTGTGCGCTCTCCCCGCGGGATTAATCATGCTGTTCTGCGTGCTCCTGAATACCTCTTGGGTCTCGCTCTTGATAGCTGCCCTCATTACCGCTGCGGTGCTGGTGGGGGGAATCTACGGCGGAGGAAAACTGCTCGAACGCTTCCAGGTGCGTAATCTCCGCCGAGTGATGGCGTGGCCAAAACATATATATAGCGGGGAGTAAACTAATAACGCCCAGATAGGCGTGATTTGCCGCGTATTGGGGGCGAAACCTGGTTAGTGCCTAAAAATCTTCGCGCAGTTTTCTTCCGCTTTGGCATTAAAACTGGTGAGAAGCGCTAACAACCACCCTAAAAACTGACATAAATAGGGGGTAAAATCTGGTCTGTTGGCGGAGATGGAGGGATTCGAACCCTCGAGGGGCTATCCACCCCAACTCCCTTAGCAGGGGAGCGCACTAGGCCACTATGCGACATCTCCAATGTCAAAGCACCCCCATAGTTTAGCGGACAGCAAGGTTAGCGGCAAAAACCATTCGCGTGCATCCGATCACTAGCTCCCTTATCACAGTTGTTTACCTAGTAAGCCGTTGTCGGGGCGCTCGCTTTCAACAGGTAAAACGCCGCACTTTACTCTTTAAAACCCACCTGCAGCTGGCGTCGCTACGCTTAAAGCGTGGAAAGCTGCGGGCAGTATTCCAATAGAGCTAGGCTAAATAAGCAGGGATATAGATTGCAAGGTTTGAGGAGGTAGTTTTGTCGCGCACATTTACCTCCTTCAAATACCACAACTATCGGATCTGGTGGATATCTAATATTTTTGCTTCCACCGCCACCTGGATGCAGCGAGTCGCCCAAGACTGGGTAGTGTTGATGGTACTCACCGACCAGTCCGGCTTTGCAGTCGGGGTAGTCACTGCGTTGCAATTCCTGCCCCAATTGTTGCTGTCGATACCGGCGGGGATGGTGGCTGACCGCTTCAATCGGCGCCGCATTATTCAGATCTGCCAATGCGTAGTTGCCCTCTGCGGGCTCCTAACTGGGATTTTGCTACTCACGGGAGTCGCCGCTCTCTGGCATATTTATATAATCGCCCTGATAACCGGGGTTGCAGACTGCCTAACCTCCCCAGCGCGGCAAGCTTTCGTATCCGAACTGGTAACTAAAGAAGACCTGCCTAATGCGGTGGGGCTAAACTCGACCGCCTTTAACTCGGCACGTCTGATCGGTCCGGGACTTGCCGGATTTGTGATCGCTGGTATCGGCCCCGGATGGGTTTTTATCGCCAACTTCGTCCTGTTTATCGTTCCAGTTCTCGGCTTGGCACTGATGGATCCTGCCCGGCTTTATCGCCCGGAAAAGACTTCTCGCACTAAAGGAATGATGCAGGAAGGGCTGCGTTATGTCCAAAACCGTACCGATATTAAAGCGATTATCGCCATTCTTACGGTAGTGGGGGCCTTGGGGTTAAATTTCCAGCTCACCCAAGCGGTCATGGCTACCCGGGTATTCGGTAAAGGTGCGGGTGAATATGGGTTATTGGGCTCGATTATGGCGATCGGAGCTCTGGCGGGAGCCCTGCAGGCTGCCCGGCGGCGCCAGCCCCGAGTGTTCACCGTAGTGGTATCAGCCGTACTATTTGGAGTTTTAGAGGGCGCGCTCGCGCTAGCTCCCACCTATGAGGTGTTTGCTCTGTTACTTATCCCCACCGGATTTGTAATGTTAAGCCTGCTTACCAGCGCTAATGCTGCTATTCAGATTTCCACCGATGAAGAGATTCGGGGCAGAGTTCTGTCTATCTATTTCCTCTTCTTCCTGGGAACCACCCCGATAGGAGCGCCAATAATCGGTTGGGTAGCTGAACATTGGGGGCCGCGTTGGTCACTAGGGGTGGGCGCTATAGCTTCCTTGCTGGTTGCGCTGATAGTGGGGTTTTGGCTGTGGCGACATTGGAGAGTAGACGTTACTCTGCGCGCGTCCCGCCCCTTCGTCAGCATCGAAGGGCCGCGGGAGCGGGCGATGCGGCGTCGGAAAGAACGCGCGGAACGGCAGCGGATTATGGATAACCAGTCACGCGACACCGGAACCTAGAAGGTAGCGGTCCCGCCATCGATACTGCTTTCGCGGTCACAAAACGTGAGAATACGCAGGTGTGGTCATACTTCTTGGGTTACTCTTCCTCTTAGCAGTTTTTCCTGCGGTTCCACTTTGTTAACCAATAGGTAACCTTAGGTTGTTAACTTCCAGGTGAAAGTTAAAAATTCTCATCTGAAGGGAGTTAATCCCGTGGCTAAAACTGATATGCCCCCAACAGAGGCCGAAGCACCTTTGGGACAGCTGACTTTTTTCCAAAAACTGGCGAAAAGAGATGTGTACTGGCATTTGGCTTTCGGTGGCCTGCTTTTGGGTAGTGCCATTTGGTTCATTTTTTGGGCTTTCGATTATGTAGGAGAAACTGATCAAGCGTTACTGCTAGTAATCACGATCGCCTTCGCCGTGTTCATGGCGTTCAACATTGGCGGTAACGATGTGGCCAACTCTTTCGGGACATCTGTAGGTGCCGGAACCCTATCAATGAAGCAAGCCCTAGTAGTGGCCGCGATTTTTGAGGTGTCCGGGGCAGTAATTGCCGGGGGAGAAGTAACCGATACGGTGCGTTCCGGAATCGTCGACCTATCGGCCATCTCGAATCTACAGGCGATGGACTTTGCGCTAATCATGGCGTCTTCCCTGCTAGGGGCGGCAGTATGGCTGCTGCTAGCGACCCGTATGGGTTGGCCGGTGTCTACCACTCACTCCATTGTGGGTGGCATCGTTGGGGCTGCCCTCACGGTAGGATTTACCACCCACACTGGAGGTTGGAACATGGTGCAATGGGGAGGCATCGGGAAAATCGCGATCTCCTGGGTGCTGTCCCCGGTACTGGGTGGGGTAGTGGCCTATATTTTGTTCAAATCTATTAAATCCTCGATCCTGGTTTACAATGAACGCGCCGACCAGCGTCTACGTGAAATCAAGCAGGAACGTGCAGACCTGCGTACTCGTCATAAGGCCTGGTTTGAGCGGCTCAATGAAATCCAGCAGGTTTCCTACACCAACGCGATGGTACGTGACGCCACCACCATGAATATGGGGGACTATGATCCCTCTGACCTGGAATCTGACTACTTCAAAGAGCTCGAACGTATCAACCGAGAAAAAGATGATGTCAATGCCCATAAAGCTCTAGACACTTGGGTGCCATTGTTGGCAGCATTTGGAGCGATCATCATTGGTTCTCTCATGCTGTTTAAAGGGCTGGATAACCTGGATATCAGCCTATCTATGTTGGGGAATGTCCTGATCCTGACAATGCTGGCGGCAGCAGTGTGGATGGCAGTCTTTATTTTTGCGCGTTCCCTCAAGAGACGCGATCTTTCCCGCTCAACCTTCCTGTTGTTCTCGTGGATGCAGGTCTTTACCGCTTCCGCGTTCGCTTTCTCGCATGGATCGAACGATATCGCCAACGCTATTGGCCCGTTCATCGCGGTGCTAGACGTCTTGCGAACCGGGGGTATTTCCACAGAAAGCGCTGTCCCGGGAGCAGTCATGCTCACCTTGGGGATCGCGCTGATTTCGGGGCTGTGGTTCATTGGCCGCTACGTTATTAAGACCGTAGGATCTGGACTTACCGAAATGCACCCGGCCTCGGGATTCGCGGCAGAGCTTTCGGCTGCGGCGGTGGTTATGGGTTCCTCGCTGTTGGGTCTGCCGGTTTCCTCCACCCACATTTTGATTGGTGCGGTGCTCGGCATCGGGATCGTTAATAAAGCTGCCAACTGGTCATTAATGAAACCGATTGCGCTGGCCTGGGTGATTACCTTGCCGGCCGCGGCGGTTATTTCCGCGATTACGGTCAGCGTATTGCGGGTGATGGTCTAAACCGCTAGTTACCCCTACTTGGTCAGGTAGCTCGAGGCTCGTCCTCGCGGTACCTGACCAAAGCGGTTTTTAGAGGAAGAAGGCGCCGTAAGTACCGTCGTCAAATAGTGCCCCCGAGACGATTCGAACGTCCGACACCCGCTTTAGGAGAGCGGTGCTCTATCCCCTGAGCTACGAGGGCGCAAGGCGGCCGTCAGCGCCTCAGCCAGTCCAGGATAGCATTGGTTTACTAGCCTCAAAATTGCAGTCAGGTTTATCGAGGGCGAACCGAGACGTGAGAATTGTCGTTTTCGCTATCTTAGGGCATGGCAACCAGGGCAAACCCCCGCTTTCGCGTATGGTGGCATCGTGAGCTATAACCCGGAAACAGAGATGACTACAGCGGAAGACGTTACCAGCGAGGCCGTCGCGGAAACAGCGGCGCCCAAAAACCGTAAACAGCTGGTACAGGAGATGCTCTCGCATTGGAATGCCAACTTAGAGCATACAATCGCCGAGGAGACCTCCTCCGGCTACCTAGAGCTGTCTGCTGCCCACCCCGGGGGCTTAGCGCAGTTATATGGAGGTCGTCCGACTCGGTTATCTAATCTGGTACGCGAACCGCGTGCCCTATCCCATTGCCGGATCCGTGCTCGCGAAGTACTGTCTGCTTCCCGAGACCGCGAATCCCGTTATGGTAGCGCGCCGGTTTATCTCGCGATCGGCACCGCCTCCTGGCGACAAGGGGGCACATTAGGAGCCGCCTGGGAACGCGCCGCGAGCAAATCCGCGTCCTCGACCACGAAAATGTCGGCAACCGCTGCCACGGCGGTAAATGCAGAAAATAATCTCTCTAGCAGTGAGGACGCCGCTAAGGAACAGGCGGAAGATAGCGCGGTTTACGATATTGAAAAAGTACGCGCCAGCGAGCCGCGCACTATCACCGGACCGGCATTACTCTGCCCGGTAGAGCTGTCTTTAACCGCGGACGAGGACGTACTGATTACTTTAGATAGTGCAGTAGAAGTCTGGCCGCCTCTGGAAGCGGCACTGCGAGAAAAGGGCGAGCAAGCAGAAATTGTTTCCATTCTGCAAGGTCTGCAAGCAGAAGTAGCTTTCAGCCCCACCAACGCCCTGCACGAATTGCGACGTCTGGGATTACGGCATCTGCTGGGATTTGACCTCTACGATTCGCTTACCGTAGGGCAATACCTGCATCCTCTCTCCAACCTGGTCAAAGATTTTGCGCTCAATCAAGATCTACTGGAACAGTCGGACGTGACCGCGGCTCTTTGCGGAGATGTAGATGCCGCTGGGAAGGTGCTTTCGCCGCTACCGCAACCAGTGTTGACCGACCGGGATCCTCTGGCCGAACATGGGGTAGGGGATTTGGATCCCGCGCAGCATAACATACTAGATGCGGTGGCCTCCGGAGCGAATCTGCTGCTAGATGCGCCTCCGGAATCGGAAAAGACTTCCACGGTGGCAGCAATATTAGCGGATGCTGCCAGTGCGGGGCGCACCATTGCCTATGTGCCGGGCGCGCGGCGTCGCCTACAGCAGGTGTTGGGGTATTTTAATCGTTTAGGGCTAGAGAGTCTCACCCTGGATTTGTCCAGTCGCAGCCGCTGGCGCGACCTCATTCCTGCCAAGTTGCTGGAATCTTTAAGCGCTCCGGTGGAATCAGTGGATCCTGCCGCTGACGAAGTCACTATTAAGATGCGTAACGAACTGACGCAGGTGCGTTCCCAGCTGGGTGGCTATATGGAGCAGCTGCATCGCAAACGCGACCCCTGGCAGGTGTCCGCCTATGACGCGTTGCAGGTGCTGGCAGATTTGACTTCTATGAAGCCTGGACCGCGCACTAAAGTCCGATTTAACCTAGAAACTTTGCATCGGATTGCCTCCGATGGCGCTAAACGTGCCCAAGAGTTACTGGCACAAGCCGCCGAAGAAGGAATTTTCTCGCAAACACGGGCAACAAATCCCTGGCATTCGGTAGTAATTTCTTCCCCCGAAATGGTTGATACCGCAGTCGAGGGAGTCAACCAGTTAGCGGGTCGCATGTTGCCGCAGGTGCGTGCAGATATTGATCGCGCTCAAAAAGAAACCGGGTTGCTGCGAGCCAAGAATCTTAACCAATGGCATGACCAGTTGCGCATGTTAGACGGTTTGCGCGAAGCCATGGATGTGTTTAAGCCTCAGATTTTCGAGCGCTCAGCTGCCGATATGGTGATCGCCACCGCTACCAAGAAATGGCGTAAAGAACGCGCGCTCAATATGAAGGAATCTCACCGGCGACGCCTAATTAAACAGGCTAAAGACATGGTGCGGCCAGGCCGGAAAGTAGAAGATCTACATCGGGAACTGATTCGAGTACAACAGCAACGTCGTATTTGGCGCGAATACTCTCCCGGTGGTGGCTGGCCAGTGTTGCCAGGGCGGCTTGACCAGATGCAAAAAGCAGAGGAGGCGCTACGCGGCCATATCACGCGCATACAGCCGTTCTTCTCCACCGGATTTGGCGATTTAATGCAAATGCCTCTCGACGAGTTAGCCAGTTTGATTGATAACTTGTCTCAAGACGAACAAGGAGCCGAGCGCCTACCACAGCGGGTAGCGATTCTGAAAGAACTCCACGATTTAGGTCTCGATGAATTAGTAGATGACCTGCGAGAACGCCGGGTTCCTTTCGATTTGTTGCGCGCAGAGTTAGACCTTTCCTGGTGGGCATCAGCATTGGCAGAAATGCTGCGTCTAGATGACCGCCTGGCTCATTTTGATGGAGAACGCCTGGCCGAGTTATCTACGCGGCTGCGTGACCTCGATCTTGCCCAGGTGAACTCGCTGTCGGAACAAGTCTTGCGCCAGGTGCGTCACCAGGTAGCCAAACTGGTAGACACCCAGTCCGAAACGGTCTCTGACTTGGAACAAGTATTGAAAGATGCTCGCACCGATCTGCCAGAAGTAATCGGGCAATTCCCGATTGTGGAGCGGTTGCGTCCGATTCGCGCGATTCCTCCGGTACTGGTACCCCAGATTCTCGGTAATGATCACCCCGTGGATTTACTGGTACTGGACGGAGTGGAAAACACCGACTTGGCAGAAGTTATTCCTGCGATTGCGAGAGCAAAACAAGTGGTCGTCGTAGGGGATGTGCGTCGCAGCGAACAAGGTACCATCTCGGAGTTTGCGGGGATATTCCCGCAGCTAACCGCGCCTCCTACCCGATCTCGAGTAAATGAGTGGGTGGCTTCCTTCCTAGCCGATCACGACTACGGACGAGACGTGATGCCGGTAACCGTACCCCGTCCCTCTCGCCCGGTGACTTTGACGATAGTCGATGGACGCGGAATGCCCGCTCCCGGTGCCCAATGCGTCGAAACCTCTTCCCAGGAAGTTGAGGAGGTAGTGCGGCAAGTTTGTTTACACGCCCAGTCTCAAAGCAAGGAGTCTTTGGGGGTGGTAGCTTTGACGGTCAAACATGCCCGGCGAATCAGTGCCGCGATTATGAGTGAAGTAGCTCGTAACCCACAGCTAGATAAATTCCTGGGTAGTAATCAAGAAGAACCCTTCGTGATAGTTGACGCAGCCGGAGCCGCAGGTTTACGTCGCGACCACGTGATTTTATCGGTAGGTTTCGCCAAGACTCCCCATGGTCAAGTACTACATGACTTTGGAGTTATCTCGGCAGCAGATGGTACGGCACTACTGGTAGACGCGGTTTCAATGGTGCGCAAAGAACTATCTCTGGTGTCATCGATGGCGCCAGAAGCTATCGATCCGCAACGGCTGCATCATCCGGGCTCCCAGATGCTATACGATTTGCTGCAGGCTGCCCGAGCCGAAGCCCAAACTGTAGGGCCAGTTGAGGCCGCGCAGGCGATGGGGGAGGAAGAATCTCAACCTGATCGGTTACTACTTGATCTCGCCGAACGGCTCTATTCAGTGGGGCTGACCGTGATTCCCAACTTAGGGCCCAAGAACGGTATGAGGATCCCCCTAGCCATCGGGCACCCGGACTATCCCAATGAACTGCTGGTGGCGGTGCTGACCGACAACCCCGACTATGTCGCCGAGAAATCTTTACGGCGGCGGGAACGTCATTGGCGGCAACGACTCAAAGAATACGGATGGGTGGTTAGCATCGTCTATTCCACCGCGGTATTTATGGATCCGGCCGTACAGGCTCAGCAGCTACTAGACTTGGTGGTGGATGTGGTTGAGGAACGCAAAAAAGCGCAGGCACAGCGACAAGCAGTGGCAGCTCCCGCGCCAGCTGCCTCCCCTGCGCCCGCGGTAGGGGTAGCGCCACTTCCGGCTTCCTCTCCCGTTTCGCACGAGGCAACAGGTGAAGAACAGCGTAGTGTAAAGCGTCCCGCCATCTCCCGAGGATTGCCTCTAACCGCCTACGGTGATGACCAGCTAGATGATCTGCTCGCCTGGATTCGTTCGGACGATAAGACTCGCAGCGTGGAGGAAGAAGTAGATCTGCTGTTTAATGAGCTAGGTTTGCAGCGCCGAGATGGTCAGGTGGAAACGATCCTGAAGAATGTCGTCACCCGGAACGCTTAACCATGAAACATCCGGCCGCGCGTAGCTACTCCGAGGTTGACCGGCAGCGCATCCGCGAAGGTAAACCTACCTCCTGGCAGGAAAGCTCTGACCCCATCCTCGATCAAGGCGAGCGCCGAGAAACTGCTAATCAGCACCCGGAAATAGACTACCTATCCGAAATGCCCCCTCATTGGCGCGAGCGTAACCAATAGTCATCATTTGGGTTTTCTTGTAGTTCCCGCGTGGAGCCTGGGTTTTTCCTCCCGCCCAAGAAATTCGGAAAACGTAGCGGCGTTTTCCGAATTCTTATGCCCGCCGCGCCCACTCGGATAAAACCCAGGCTCCCCGCTCGCTGGTACCACCTAAGTAAGGGGCTATACGGGAACAAGAACCGCCAGATACCCGCCTAGCCTGCTCGGATAAAACTTCTCCTCCGCGCAAGGGGCATAGCTGGCGCGAGATTCTCGTAAGGTACGCAATTAGCGTGCAGGGGCGGATTTATGCCGCAGGGTAGGCTTCGGGCACTAAATCCGTGAAAATGCCAGAGCATTTTCCGGATTTCGGGGCGAGAGGCAAAATCCGCCCCTGTGCGCGGAGGCCTACGGGAGGACAAACTTTCCCCCGCGCAACCCGAGCCAGACCGGGACTAGGTTAGCTATTTTGGGACGCGGATTTTTCGGATTGTAGGAGGTCGCGGATTTCGGTTAGCAGTTCCACTTGGGGATCTGCCTTGGGTTCTTCGGCTTCTTCATCGGCTTTAGCTTTAGCGTCACGCATCCGCATGAGCTTATTCATCGGCACAATAATGCAGGTATAAATCGCCAGGGCGACTAGCAGGAAGTTAACCAGGGCGGTAATAATCGCTCCCGGTTGCACGGTAGCGTTACCGAGATGGAACTCTAAAACATTATCGAAGTTAGGTTTACCCACCAGCCCTGCAATCAGCGGGTTAATGAATTT
Source organism: Varibaculum sp. GTC20041 (assembly GCF_055387755.1). Lineage (NCBI taxonomy): Bacteria > Bacillati > Actinomycetota > Actinomycetes > Actinomycetales > Actinomycetaceae > Varibaculum > Varibaculum sp. GTC20041. Next base: position 1,816,767 of record NZ_AP041144.1, on the reverse strand, counting down.
GTCAACGATGGCGGTGACTACTGCGCCAAAAGCGGCACCAATAACAACCCCAACTGCTAGGTCGATGGCGTTTCCACGGGAAATAAACTCTTTGAATCCAGCAATGAAACCAGTATTGTCTTTACTCATCATTCCTCATTTTTTTGTAATTAACCTGTCCTGGCCAATTGTAGCGGTTCTGATTTGCTGGCTTCTACCAGGCGTCCAGCCTCACTGGGGTTAACCGCAACCTCAATGGTGGCGGTTTTTTGTTCCCCCGTCAAAGATCCGCTAGCGGCGCTGACTGATAATACTTGCGCCGTGATTTGCGCGGAGAGTCCCGTATTCTCCGCAGATTTTCTCGCCCCGCCCTCGGGAATGGTTTGCGGATTAGTAGTGTCCGGGCTGGTATCGGGGACAGAGCTACTATCTTGATCATTTGCGAGGAAAAAAATCACTTCATCACCGGCGCCGGCCAGGCCTTGATCGCTTTCCCGCAAAGGTAGTGCCAAAATCACTTTCCCTCTATAGGATTGTCGTGAAAAAGGAGAAGAAGAAAATAAGGCCGGAAACAGGGTAGTGCCGGCAGCGATGGGAACGGCTGTCCGCTGACCGACTGCCTGGGAAGGTTTCTTATAAGCCTGAGGTGGCAGGGCGGCCACGGGAATCTCTTTCACAGTTACTTGGCCAGCGTCAATAATGGTTCCTGGTGGAATATCGGTGGCGGCAATTAATAGAGGTTTCGTGACCACCTGGGGTAGCAGCAAACGAAGTAAGGTTACGGCTACCGCAACAGTAGCTGCCAGGGCGATGGTACGCCGCCAGCGCCAAAGGAACTCTCGCATAGCCAGAATATTTATCCGAGTAAAATCGCCAAGCAATATTGAAATAATCAGCCGGAAAAACTATCTGTCATCTTTGCTTGGGGACAAACAGAACTGGAGTCGCCCGCTTTAGGTTATTCCTAATTTTTGTATCCGCCCCGAGGAGGTAATCACCTGGTCAACTAGCTGGTCATGCGGTTCCTGGGGTAGCGTTCCTGCCTGTAAAACTTCCCAGTCATGGGTTAAGGCGATCAACTGGGGGCGAGTGGAACCAGTCAAATCGCAGTGCGCCAAAGCCTGGTCGTACCAACCGGCTCCTCGTCCCAGACGTACCTGCGTCCTATCTACTGCTAAAGCCGGTAAGAAAATCACCTTTAACCCCAGTTTCGCCAGGTGATCGCACTGCATTTCTCGAGACACCAGCGGCGGGTGGGGATTGAAACGGCGGTATAGGGCGCGACTATGTTGTACCGGATCTAATTGTCCCCAACGGGGCTGCTCCAAATCGCAAGGGACAACTAGTTTCAACCCGGAATCCAAAATGGCTTCGTTGAGTAAGAAGGTTGGAACTTCGGTGTCGAAAGAAATATAACTGGCTACGACCTCGCCGGGTTTTAGGGAAGCTAATAGTGGCCTGGCAGCCTGGAGCACTTGCGATTCTGCCTGGACACGTTGGGTAGGGGAAAACGTTAAGCGACGCCGGTCAAGAAATTTTTTTCGCAGTTCCGGCTTACTGTTCACAGAACCCATGAGTCAATGATAGTCGCTCGTTTAACCACAGTCGGCTTTTCGCCATCGCGGCAAAGACTCCGGCAGGTAACCTGGTAATAGTACTAGACTTTGGAGGGGTAATGCGCACGGTTGCGGAACATTTGAATACTTGTCTTTCCCTAGTGGCTCCGCTGGATCCCCTGGACGTGTTGTTGCCAGACGCGGTGGGGTGTGTATTAGCTGAGGACGTGAGTGCACCTTTCGATTTACCGGTCACCGACCAGGCGACTTTGGACGGTTATGCGGTGCGTTCCCAAGACGTGGGGGGAGCCGGCAAAATGCGCCAGGTCTTCCTGGATGTGATCGCTGAGGTGAAAGCCGGGGATGCAGAACCGTGCACCTTGGTGGAAAACAGTGCAGTCCGGATAGCTTCGGGCGCTCCCTTGCCGGTGGGAGCCGACACGGTGGTGCCTTTGGAGGAAACTGACCAAGGTCCGGCGCGGGTACAAATTTTATCTGCCTGCGCCAAGGGAAAAAACATTTTGCGACGCGGCCAAGACGTAAGTGCGGGCACCCCCATTTTACGTGCCGGATCGCGTATTGGATCGCGGCAAGTAGCGTTACTGGCGGGGGTAGGGCGCCTGCGGGTGACGGTGCGTCCCCGTCCTCGGGTAGTGATTTTGTCTATCGGAGATGAACTTATCGAACCGGGCAAACCGATCCGCGCCGGGGCAGTCTTCGATGCTAACGGGCACGCGCTTTCGTCTGCGGTAGCCGATGCGCGCGCTGACACTTTCCGAGTGGCGGCAGTGCCTGATGAACAAAAGGCGCTGTCTGAAACTATTGAAGACCAGCTAGTTCGGGCAGATATTATTATCACCACTGGGGGACTTTCCTACGGTAGCGCCGACACGGTGAAAGAGGTGCTAGCTCCTTTAGGGACTGCCCGCTTCGACAATGTGGCGATGACTCCCGGCAAACAGCTCGGTTATGGCACTGTCGGGGAGGGTACCCCGATTTTTTGCCTCCCCGGAAATCCGGTAGCCGCCCAGATCAGCTACGAGATTTTTGTGCGCCCCTGCCTGCGGCATATGGCCGGTTGGGATGAACTGTATCGCCCTTCCTTGCGGGCGCGAGTAGATCGCGGTTGGCGTTCCCCGGCTGGTAGGCGCCAGTTTGTGCCCGTGAAAATCGTGGGTGCACCCGATAGTGGTTATCGCGCGCGACTAACCGGTGAGCCAGAAGATCTTTTACTCTCTACCATGGCGAGGGCGAATGCACTGGCGGTTATTCCCGAGGCGGTAACTTCCGTCTCGGAGGGCGACTATTTCCACTGCATGGTGCTAGATTAGGGCACCGTGTTGCTTTACGAGCGTTTAACTTTTAGGCGCAGGCCGCGTTACTATGCGCACTTGGATAGTCCGGTAGCTCGCGGCCTGATTAAACCGGGTGATCCGCCGATAAATCAGCTATCTATTAGGGAAATGGTGGCGCGAGATCATCGTCAGGCAGCGCAGGTAAGAGCCGATAACGAGCGTTGGTTAGCGCCTTGGGAAGCCAGCATTGCTCCCGGCTATCCCCCAGACGATATGGAGCTGGAAGCGTTCATTCGCCGTAGTGCCCGCCTGGTGCGTCAGCGCCGTTACTATCCATTTGGTGTTTATGCTGATGAGCAGCTAGTGGGGCAGGTTACTATCGGAGATATTGCCCTGGGAGCCTCACACTCGGGAAACCTGGGCTATTGGGTAGCCGAAGAATATAGTGGCCGCGGGATGATTACTACGGCGGTGGCGATGGTGTTGGATTTATGTTTAGGGGCTCCCCACCTGCACCGCGTAGAAATAAATGTTCGTCCCGAAAATAAAGTGTCTTTGCGGGTAGTACAGAAACTGGGGCTGCGGTTTGAGGGGCGAAAAAACAGTTTCTATTGCATTGCGGGAAGCTGGGCTGATCACCTGGGGTATGCGGCAACCGCTGAGGAAATCCCCGCGGGTGGATACCTGGCGCAACTAGAAAAAAGAGCGCGATTGAAAAAGAAGGAGGCGTAAGGCTTGCCCCGACTGGAGACTAGTTTTCCTCCGCACCAACCAGCGTTTCCCCGAACGTGAGATTGCTTAAAACAATGGTTATTGCCACGGTAAAACGTGGAAAAATTCCGTAGTTATTGTGGCTATTGGTGTGATTGTTATAGATGTTGCGATTTGCTAAAGATTTAATAACTTTCCCTGCTCAACACGCCTTTATGAAGAGAGAATCTGGCGCTTAAATCCCCTATTTTTGATATGTGGAGTTTATTGGATTGGCTTTGCCAATATTGGTCTTAATTCTGGGAGGTATCTACCTGCCCCTCTTAATTGACTCCAAGCGGCGGCAAACCCAGTCTCATGGCGATGATCGTTTTAGCGCAAATTTGCGGGTACTTAACACCCAGCAATCGGCGCAAAAGCGGCGACGTTACAGCGTAAACCCCCCAGTATTAGGAGGAACTATGCAACGACCAGTAGCACCAACCCAGCGTGACCACAGTGAACTGATGGCCGCTCGGCTTACCCGGGCTCGGCAGATTGAGCGGCGTTCACAAGCTGCGCGTCGCCGTCTCACTTTAGTTACGGTACAGTTCGCGATAGGTATGGTGCTGGTAACGGCAGCTGCCGTTAGCCTCCTTTCCTGGTGGTGGACACTTATTCCACTAGCGACCATTGCGGGAACGCTATTTCTGGGAGCGCGAGCTGCCAAAGCCGGCCGTGAAAATGATCAGCGTGCCCAAGAAGTTATCCGCGCCCTCGAGACCCGTCCCGCAAAAGGACATCGCGTGAGTGCCAGCGAAAAGAAATTCGCCCAAATGCACGCCGAGGCCGAATCTACTCAGAGCGCTGTCAGCGTCGAAAAGTCCGAAACCAGCGCCGCAGCTACCGCCAGCGAAACCAAGGCAGAAGCAGCCGGGGAAAACCGGGGTCGCATGGCGCTCGGCAAACTAGCTGCCGCGGCTCGGCGCGCCGCCACGTTGCGAGAATACTTTGTAATTCACGAGGACGAAACCGTAGAGCAAGCAGAAGAAACGGCTAAGGAAACTACTCGGGAAATAGCCTCCAGCCATTCGCAGCGCCACTTCGAAGCGAACGAAGAAAACACAGCAGTTACCTTAGCGGAAGAAAAAGTCAGCGAGGATAAAGAGCCCGTTGCCGCCGCTGTAGCCGAGAAAGAAACCACTACGTTAGCGGAGATTACCGAAATCTCGGCTGAGGACAGCAGCGCGGATGCTACCGAGAAAGCGGAGACCGCGGCAGTTACAAGTCATACAGAGGAGGCAGCAGAAAACCAGGCAGAAACTGACCATACTTGGACGCCAACGCCGATGCCGAAACCAATCTACGCCCTCAAACCGCGACTAGCGCGCCGTGACGTAGATGCCTCTGAGCTGCTCGCGGAGCATTTGGCGACCCAAAGCAAGGCTCCTTATCGTCCTTCACGTCCGCATCCGCATAGCGAGGAGTCTTTGACTACCGCGCAGCTGGTAGCACAAAGCAAGCCAGTAGATGTGGAAGCAATCCTAGATAACCGGCGGATTGCAAACTAACCGCCTGCCCATTGAGCGACAGACAAAATCTTAACGGTAATCGCGCGCGCCGAAAACATCAGTTCCGATGCGCACCATAGTTGCCCCCTCGCTAATCGCAATTTCTAAATCCCCTGACATTCCCATCGACAGTTCGCGGGCATCCTGACCGCGTCCTCCGGCAGTAAGCGTGCGATCCCGCAAATCCCGCAAAATCCTAAAAGATTCGCGAATGCGCTCTTCATCAGGGTTAAGGGCACCAATAGTCATAAATCCCCGCAAACTCAGCGGCTCCATTTGTAGGACTCGCTGGGTTAACTCCCAGGCATCATCGGGACTCACTCCCGCTTTGGAGGCTTCGCGTGAGCAGTTTACTTCAATAAAACACGGCAGGACGCGCTCCGGATAATTGGTCTGTAGCCGGCGCACCAGACGCTGGGCAGTTTTCAGAGAATCCACCGTTTCGACCAGGTCACAAACTTGCAAGGCGGCACTGATCTTGTTGCCTTGCAGATGACCGATCATATGAACTTCCGCGCCCAAGTCTGCCGCTCGCACGGCCTCATTAGTCGCCACGGCTTCCTGCACGTGATTATGTCCTAGCACTACCGGTAGACCGCGCGCTTTCAGCTCCTTAGCAGCCGCAATAATCTGCTCACTGGTGCGGGTTTTCACCGCCAGCTCTAAAGTAACTTCGCTGCGCTCCCGCCCCGCCTGCTCACAGGCTTTAGAGATCCGCTGGTCTACTTGTTCAATCCCGGTTGCGATATCCATAACTCCACTCTACTGGGCGTGGCAAATCGCTGACAGGGTGCTAGCGCCAGCAGCGCCCTAGGTGATATCTCCGTAGACCACCAAGTACGGTTGTAGCTGCCCACTCTCATCAGTTTCCGCGATATCCAGGGCAAATAACATTCGCCATTCCCATAGCCCGCTGCCGTCATCCACTTCTTGCAGTAACGCCCAAACCTTCCTGCCGTCCAGCAAGTTGCTATCGGCAGGAAGGTAGCGAGAAAGCAGCTCTCGCGCCTGGTCGCCCTCCCTAATTACCGCGTGACTGCTGGCGCGCGCCCCCTGATCCAGTGGCAAGTCATCGTAGCGTTCCCAATAATCATCCAACAGGGCTCCGCGATCCTCATCCGACCAGGCACTCCCATCGGGATGTAAATCTTGGCAATCTTTAAGGCGAGGCAGGCTATCGAAGGCTATGGCTTCTACCCGCCGCCAGGCGGCATTGCGGAATTGGCGGCGCAAAGCGAAAGGATTAGCGCTGGGCAGCTGGTTTTCTCCGCTCCCAAAGGCGGGTTCTTCTTCTGCATCCTCCGCGAGGCTTTCCCGGCGTTTCCCGTTGGCCAGCGCCTCCCATTCGTCTAGCAGCGAGGAATCCACGCCCTTAACCGTGTTGCCCAGCCAGATCAATAACTGGTCGAAGTCCTCATTGCGCTTCTCCGGCGGCACGATTTGTCCCAGGGAGCGATAGGCGTCGGTCAGGTAGCGCAGTACCACGCCCTCACTGCGGGCAAGTTCGAAACGAGAAATAAACTGGGTAAAGGTCAGCGCATTTTCTACCAGATAGCGCACCACCGATTTGGGGGAGGGCTCAGAGCCATAAACCCAAGGATTAGAATGCGCGAAAGTCTTAAATGCCCCGGCAATCAGCTCTTTCAGAGGCTGCGGCCAAGTGGTTTCCTCTAGGATTTCCTGACGCTGGTGGTATTCCACGCCCTCGGAACGCAACTTTTGATACACCTGGTCACGCTGGACTTTTTGTTGGGCAATCAGCACCTGGCGCGGATCCTCCAACACCGACTCCACAATCGAAACTAAATCTAGAGCGTAATCGGGGCTATCGGGATCCAATAGATCCAAAGCAGCCAGAGCGAAAGGCGATAACGGCTGGTTAAGGGCAAAATCTTCCGGCAAGTCATGGGTGAGCACTAGGCGCCCGCGGCTGCCCGCCTTTTCAGCAGGTAAATGTCGAACCACTTCCGCCTGTTTCAAAGAGGAATAAACCTGTCCTAAACGGCGCAAATGAGGGTTGGCCTCTTGCGGAGCGTCATGGTTATTGCGTGCCAGCCACAGCAAATGCTCCCCGGCATCCCGTTTCCCAGAAAGGACGTTAAGCGCTAAAGAATGGTCAATCCGGAAATGAGAACGTAGCGCTTCTGGCTGGGCAGCGACCAGGCGTTCAAAAGTAGAACGTCCCCAGGACACCTTCGGCTTTTGGCTATTGGAAGAGGACGTTCCCTTACGCTTTTGCCCCTTCGCCGTCAACTTCTTGGCCTCAATCACCTCGGGCGGCGCCTGCACCACCACAAACCCCATAGTGTCGAACCCGGCGCGCCCGGCTCTGCCGGCAATCTGGTGAAACTCCCGCGCCGAGAGATGCCGCTGGCGCCGCCCATCGAACTTGACTAGGGAAGTAAACACCACAGTGCGGATAGGGACATTTATCCCCACCCCTAAAGTGTCCGTCCCGCAAATAACCGCCAGTAGGCCGCGTTGCGCCAATTGCTCCACCAACAGGCGGTAACGAGGCAACATACCCGCATGATGCACCCCCACCCCCAGACGTAATAGCCGCGAGAGAGTCTGCCCGAATCCCTTGGTGAAATGGACTCCTTTTAAGTGGGCAGCGATTTTTTCCCGCTTTTCGCGGTCTAGCAGATTAGCAGACGCCAACCCCGCCGCGGTTTTCACCGCATCATTTTGGGCAAAATGCACTAGGTAGATCGGCCAGCGTCCCGCCTTGACCAGGCTTTCTAACAGGTACTGGGAGTCGTCCTCGCTATATTCCATTTCCAGAGGCACCGGGCGGGAGGCTCCGTCAACGAGCGTCACTTCCCGCCCGCTGCGCGCCTGTAAGTCCCGGATGAAGAAATCGACGTTCCCCAAGGTCGCCGACATTAACACAAACTGGACTTTCGGCAGTTCCAGCAGCGGGACCTGCCAAGCCCAACCGCGGTCAGGGTCGCCGTAAAAGTGGAACTCATCCATGATGACTACCCCGGCATCTAGCTCAGCGCCATCACGCAGTGACTGGTTAGCCAAGATTTCCGCGGTGCAGCAAATAATCGGGGCTTCCGCATTTAGAGAAATATCGCCGGTAATCATCCCCACATTCCGGGCTCCAAACAGCTCTACCAGGTCAAAAAACTTCTCAGACACTAACGCTTTAATAGGGGCGGTGTAGTAAGAACGCTGATCTTTCGCCAGCGCCGCCAAATGCCCCGCCAAAGCGATCATAGATTTTCCCGAACCAGTAGGAGTCGCCGCAATCACGTGGTGACCGGCAAAAATTTCGGTAGCGGCTTCCTCTTGATGGGGATATAACGCTCGACGGGTAGAGGCTGCCCAATTGCTGAACCCCGCCAGGACTTCTAAGGGGTCATCCAGCTTACCCGCGTCCTCTAAATCGTCCAGTAGCTGATTTAGGGGCGCAATACTCATGCGGCTATTGTAACCAGCTTCCGCAGTGTGGACACGTTTGCGTAACCTCATCCTGCCGGATTGTCCTAATAAGGACGCCGAAAAGATTTTTGGGCGGATGAAAGGAAAAGAATAGCGTGGATCAAGCCGCCGCAATCGTCAAACAGATAGCCGATGCCATCGCCCTCTACGGCGAAATTTGGATCCTAATCGGCCTGGGGATTTTCTACACGGTGATTACCCGGGGAGTGCAATTCCGGCTCTTCCGCCATATGTGGCACGTAGTGTTGTCCTCTCGTAAAGATTCCCGCGGAGGAATCTCCTCCTTCCAAGCCTTCACTATTTCCCTGGCGGCTCGCGTGGGAGTGGGCAACGTTTTCGGGGTGGCGGCCGCCCTCATCATCGGCGGGCCGGGCGCGATCTTCTGGATGTGGATAGTAGCGCTAGTGGGGATGGCTACCTCCTTTATGGAATCCACCCTGGCGCAGATTTTTAAAGTCAAGAACGAGGACGGTACTTTCCGAGGAGGTCCGGCCTACTATATGTGGTTGGGGCTGCACAAACGTTGGTTTGGTTCCATCTTTGCGGTGATCGCTATCATTACCTGTGGTTTCGTGATCACTTCCGTGCAGTCCAATGCGATTGCCGGCTCGATTATGGCCACCCTCGGCACTACCGAAGCCCAGCAAGGCACGCATTCGGCGATCATTGCGGTGATTCTGTTCGTGTTTGCGGCTCCGATTATTTTAGGAGGAATTCGTTCGGTAGCGCGGGTAACCGAATGGATGGCTCCCATTATGGCCGTGGTTTACGTGATTATTGCGGCGATTATCCTGGTAATAAATATTGGGCAGATTCCCGCGATCCTAGCTTTAATCGTAAAAAGTGCTTTCACCGGTGGAGCGCTTGGGGGAGGCGTTGGCGGAGGAATATTTGCTGCCCTGATCAACGGAGTACAGCGCGGACTATTTTCTAACGAGGCCGGGCAAGGAACCGCCCCCAACGCGGCCGCAACCGCCACGGTTTCCCATCCGGTGCGGCAAGGCCTCATTCAATCGTTAGGGGTTTTCGTAGACACGATTATCGTGTGTTCTGCCACCGCCATTATCATTTTGAGTGCTCCTAAAGCGGTGCTTACCGGTACCGATCCTTCCCAGGCGGCCTCGTTGACTACGGTGGCGGTAGCCTCCCAGCTGGGGGATTGGTCAACCTATTTAATGTTGCTGATTATTTCGGTACTGGCGTTTTCTTCAATTATTGCCGCCTATGTCTATTCTGATGTGAATATGTCGTTTGTGACTACTAAACCCTGGGCATCTTGGCTGGTGCGAATGGTTTCCGTGGCGTCGGTGGTGCTAGGAGCAGTGGTATCCCTGCCGCTAGTGTGGAACGCGGTCGATATCGCCATGGCGGTTATGACCATCACCAATCTGATAGCGATTACCCTGCTGTGGAAGTGGGCAGTGGGCGCCTTAAAGGATTATTCGGCATCGCTTCGGCGCGATAAAGAGGCGGTACCGGTGTTCGTAGCTAATAACAATCCCTATCTGCCGGCAAAGTTACCCACCGATGTATGGAGCGGCGAGCCGGGCAAAGCCCTGTTTACTGAGGGCTAGGCGCCCTCGCTCGTTATAAGAAACAAAGAGCCAAGGTTTCACAGGTTTTTATGTATTTGAAAGCCTAAGGCAAAATAGGGACTATGGAACAGATCCCCGCGACAGTTGATTCTCAGTTCACGCGCAGTGACTATCTAAAAGCTTGGGCAGTTCATGTCTTTACCGCCTCTGGGGTGGTCTGGGCTGGTTGTGCGGTACTTGCCTTAATGCGCCACGACTACCTGCAGATGTGGGGATGGCTGGCGATTAGCTTGATTGTTGATGGCTTGGACGGCACTCTGGCGCGGCGCTACCGGGTGAAGGAGGTAATTCCCTGGTTTGATGGTTCCGCTCTCGATTTGATCGTAGACTATTTGACCTGGACGTTTATCCCCGCGATTTTCATGTCCCAAACCTTAGTGTTCGCTCCGGGAATCCCCGGTAAGGGAATGGATCTAGTGGTGACCGAATTGCTGATGGTAGCGGTTTGTGCCTCCTCTATGTTCTGTTACTGCAATAAGAAAGCCAAAAGCTCCGATAACTATTTCGTGGGATTCCCGGCAGCCTGGAATATCGTAATCCTCTATCTCTATCTGGTGGCACTGCCCTGGTGGTTCAACCTGACCATCGTGCTGCTCTTTATTGTGCTAACGCTATCTCCGCTTACTTTCTGCCATCCTTTCCGGGTAGAAAAACTGCGGTGGCTCAATATTTTGTCAGTGGTGATTTGGCTAGCCTGCATTATTTGGCTCACTATTTATTTCCCCGAACGTAACCCCTTGGTGTGGTGGGCATGGTGGATTAGCGGCGTTTACTTTATTGGCAACGGTGTGATCCGTACTTTTGTAGGTCCGCAAGCCCCACGCAAGCAGAAGCAACTAAACCATAAAAATGTCAGTTAGTGCCGGTTTCTTGTGGTTTTTGCAAAAAATTCACCAGGTAACGTTCGCGTAGATATTTCGAGCCTTCTACAAAGAACCCCGAAATAATAAACAAAATAACGATTACTATCACGTAGGTGGGGTAGTCTTTGCCGGTCATAGCGAAATATACGTAGGGAGCCGCGAAAGTAATCGCGGTAGTAAACGTACCTATGATGCGCACCAATTGGCGCTTGGCGGTAAACATGGCAAGTACTCCCCAGGTGTAGGGGATAGCGGTAACAATATCCATGGTCCATAGCACCAGCAGAGATCCATGAAACTCTTTTACCAGACTCACCGGTAAAACTCGCAGGCTGGAATAGGTAATTACCACCAGGTAGGCCAACACTTTGGGGTCAGTTAACCATTTTACTAGCGGTGAACGCCGAGTCTGGATAATCCCGCAGGCATTCAGGCCGCTGGCGATCTTAGGAGGAAGATGGGTAGCGTCAATTCCTAAGAATGCGCGACGTATTCGCTGCCGACTGTGGACACTCAAATCTTCCCAACGCTCAATAAGGGCTTCCACCAGGTCTTCAGGATCGAGCAGCCAGGGAATTTTGGTATCTTCTTCCTGCTCGCAGGCAAGAATCGCTCCCACTAGTCGCTGGGGATAATCCCTGCCCTCAGGATATTGCGCGGTATCTAAGATTCTTCCGGTACCTAGCATCCGCGAGAAACGTTCGGCTTCTGCTCGGGTACCCCCTCCCAGCCACACCTTTAGCGGCCGCTGTAAATCCGCACGTAGTTGCCCTAAGAATCGCTCGCCCTCTTTAGAGGCCAGGAAATGGTCAAGGCATTGTTCGGGAAGGGAAAAAAGCCAAGAAATATCGCGGGTACACCCGCGCCCCAGTTCAGAAACGCGATGAAGGCCGGCACTACGACAAATAACCACCGGATCCAGGGCATATTTGGATACCACAGCGAGATCGGTGAGCTTTTGCCCATTTTTGAAGGAAGGATCGACCATCGCCATGGTTTTAAGTCTATGAGAATTTTAGGAATTCCGGTCTTTTCGCGACAAGAAAGAAAAAAATGGTCATACTAGAGACATGAAGGTTTTAGTGACTATCGCCTCCAAGCATGGAGCGACTGAAGAAGTTGGAAAAGTTATTGTAGAGGAACTGGAGAATGCCGGTCTGGAAGTGGACCTGGAAAAACCAGAAGAGGTCTACAGCCTAGATGGATACGGGGCAGTCATTATTGGCTCAGCGGTTTATCTAACCAAATGGATGGATACTGCCAATGATTTTTGTCGCCGCTTTGCTTCGGAACTGCGCCGCACTCCGCTGTGGGCATTCTCAGTGGGGCTGTCGGGGGTTCCCGAAGACAAAGTGCAAGATCCTTCGCGGGTAGGACCAGTGCTTTTGAATATTGATCCGAAAGAATATGTGACTTTCCCAGGCAGATTGGATCCAGAGGAGCTATCTTTGCGGGAGCGCACGGTGGCTCGCCTAGGGGGTGCAGTGGAGGGCGACTTCCGCGATGACCAGTTAGTTCGTGACTGGGCAAAGAAAGTCATTAAAGAAATCAAGGCATAAATCTTTCTTTCATTACTGTCCGCAGGTTGGCGCCTGGCGAGGGATACCTCGCCAGGCGCCAACCTGCGGACAGTAATGCTTAAGGGATCCCTAGTCACCGGTTTCGTGTCTGGCTGGTTCTAGTTCAAAAAAGCGCTCATCGGGAGCTTCATCCGCTGTTAGGTAAGCCAGTGGCGGCTCCGATGCCTGGGCAAATGTTCAGGACAGACAGCCGGGTTTCTCGTTTGTCGGGTGTAATTACCGATGCCGGGATTCTGCCAATGGAGCTGGAGCAGGTAATAGATATCTGACCGGTGATCGGCAGGGAGGTAATCTCCCTGCCGATCATTTTTATAAAAGTATCTCTGCTCACAACCGGGTCTTAAAGTTATGCATAGTTATTCATAACTTGATATAAATATGCACTATGAAGGTTTCAATTGTTGGTGCCAGCGGATTTGCCGGAGGAGAAATCCTGCGGATAGTAGCTGCCCACCCCAATTTCGAGGTCGATCAGCTATGCGCGTCCTCCTCAGTAGGAAAAAAGCTAGGGGAGTTTCATCCCCAGCTTCCCCAATTAGCCAAGCAAGAATTAAAAGCAGTAGACCCGGAGGCGCTACAAGAAAGCGCCGCGATTTTCTTGGCGCTACCCCACGGACAATCCGGGAAAATAGCAGCGCAGCTACGCGCAGGTGGGGTAGAGAGCCTGTTAGTAGATTGCGGGGCCGACCATCGGCTTACCTCTAAAGCAGCCTGGGACAGTTATTATGGCGGTGAATACTGCCCGGCCTGGACCTATGGAATGCCGGAGCTTAAATGTGCTTGCGGGTCGTCGCAGCGCGAGCAGCTGGCGGCCGCCCAGCAGATTGCGGTTCCCGGATGTAACGTAACTGCGGTTACCTTCGCTTTTCAACCGCTGGTAGCAGCCGGATTGATTGATCCAAACGATATTGTCGCCACTTTAGCGGTGGGGTATTCCGGAGCTGGGAAATCCCTAAAACCGCACCTATTGGCCACCGCTGCCCTGGGGAATGCCCAGCCCTATGCGGTAGGCGGAACCCATCGCCATATCCCTGAAATCGCGCAAAACTTTGCGGTTAGCAGCGGAAACAACCCCGAGGACTATAAAATCACCCTCACTCCGGTGTTAGTACCCATGTCGCGGGGAATCCTGGCAACCGTAACCGCCGGGGCTACCGAAAAAACTTCTACGAAGCAGCTGCACGCCCTCTATCAGGATTTTTATCAGGAAGAAAACCTTATCCAGGTACTTGATCCTGGCGTTTGGCCACAAACCCAAGCCGTGACTGGCAGCGCAAACGTGCAGGTACAGCTGGCTTTAGATCAGCGTTCGGGCAAGATTATTGCCCTTAGCGCCCTCGATAACTTAGGTAAAGGTACCGCGCAGGCGGCCGTGCAGTCAGCTAACCTGGCGCTGGGTCTGCCCGAATATAACGGCATTAACCAGATTGGAGTTGCCCCGTGAAAAAAGATAAAAGCCTCCAAGGCGTAACCAGCGTACCCGGATTCAAAGCCTGCGGAATCGCCTCCGGAATGCGCCGCAAAGGACGCAAAGACCTAGCGCTCGTCCTCAACACCGGGAAAAACCCGGTAGCCGCCGGGGTGTTTACCTCCAACCGTTTCGCCGCCGCCCCCGTACTCTACTCGCGGGCTGTCCTCGCAAAAGGCGCCACTGGAATGCGCTCGGTGGTGTTAAACTCGGGCAGCGCCAACGCCTGTACCGGGGAAAACGGTCTTAAAGATACGGTGGCCAGCGCCAAGGCAGTCGCTAAGGCTCTAGAAATCGATCCGCGGCAAGTCCTAGTGTGCTCCACCGGAATGATTGGGACGCCCCTGCCGATGGACAAAATGCTCTCCGGGATTGAAATCGCTGCCGCGAGCCTGTCTGAAGAGGGCGGTGCCGATGCTTCCTGGGCTATTCTCACCACCGATAACGAACCTAAAACCGTTCACTATCAGGCTGAAGGTTATCAAATCGGAGGAATGGCGAAAGGAGCCGGAATGCTTGCTCCGGCTCTCGCTACCATGCTTTGTGTAATCACCACTGACGCCCTCCTCGATGCGGAAACTGCCCAAAAGGCTCTAGAGCTTGCCTGCGCGAAAACCTTTAACCGGCTAGATTCCGATGGCTGTATGTCCACCAACGACACTGTGCTTTTGCTGGCCTCCGGAGAAAGTGGAACCGTTCCCAGTGGATTTACTGAAGCGCTCACTCAAACTTGCGCCCAGTTGGCGCGCAAACTAGCTGATGACGCGGAAGGTGCGCAGCATACGGTAGAAATCGCAGTCACTGAGGCCGAAAGCGAAGCCGGGGCTTTAATCGCCGCGAAAACCATTTCCCGCTCAAACCTGGTGAAAACCGCCATCGCCGGATGCGACCCCAACTGGGGAAGAATCGTTTCCGAACTGGGAACCGTGCCCGAAAGCGTCTGCCCCTACGACCCGAGCGCGGTATCGGTGCTGTTCAACGGGGTGCAAGTATGTAAAAACGGTGCCGCTTGGGGAAACCGGCAAGACGTTCCCTTTGAAAGCCGCGACGTGCATCTGGAGGTACGCCTGGGAGCCGGAAACGCCCAGGCCAGCGTACTTACCAATGACCTTACCCACGAATATATTCATATCAACGCGGACTATTCATCATGAGCACAAAAGGATTATCAGCCTGGGACAAAGCCGGGGTACTGCTAGAAACCTTGCCGTGGCTGCGCGAATACTCCGGCTCGCGGATCGTGATCAAGTACGGCGGAAACGCCATGATTTCGGAAGAGCTCAAAGCCGCTTTCGCCCAGGATGTAAGTTTCCTGCATGAATGGGGGATTGAACCGGTGGTGGTGCATGGGGGTGGCCCGCAAATCAACTCCATGCTGAAAACCCTGGGGATTGCAGCTCCCTTTGTTTCCGGTCTGCGGGTCACTAGCCCAGAAGTAATGAAAGTCGTGCGCATGGTGCTTACCGGGACAGTGCAGCGCGAACTGGTTTCGCTACTCAACGAATCCTCCATCGCGGCAATCGGGATTTCTGGCGAGGACGGGGCGTTTTTGCGTGCCCAAAAACAGGGGGCGACCGTTGATGGAAAACCCGTAGACCTGGGGCTAGTGGGTAAAGTAACTGCCGTAGATCCTGGACCGATAGAGGATTTACTGCAATCGGGGCGTATCCCGGTGGTTTCCTCCATTGCGGTAAACCAAGACAATCCTACGCAGGTATTAAATATCAACGCGGATTTGGCGGCCGCGGCAGTCGCAGGCGCCATTGGGGCGAAGAAACTAATCGTCCTCACCGATGTGAAAGGACTCTATCGCAACTGGCCAGACCCAGATAGTCGGATTTCGCAGCTTCGGGCGAGCGAGGCCGCCCAAATGCTGACTACTTTGGAAGCGGGAATGCGCCCCAAAGTGCAAGCCTGTATCCAAGCCTGTGAGCAGGGAGTACCTCGCGCCACCATTATTGATGGGAGGGTGCCGCACTCGATGCTGCTAGAAATCTTCACCGATACCGGATTTGGAACTATGGTGATGGGAGATAGCCATGACTAATTCTGAATGGAAAGCCAGTTATCAGGACAATCTTTTAGGGGTGTTCGGGCAGCCGCAGGCCTGTTTTACTCACGGACAAGGCACCCGGGTGTGGGATACAGACGGCAAGGAATATCTAGATTTACTGGGTGGAATCGCTGTGAACGCCCTCGGATATGCTCACCCAGAAATAGTGAAGACTATTCACGAGCAAGCCAGCCGTTTTACTCACGTATCGAACTTTTTTACTACCCATCAGCAGGTAGAGGCCGCGCAAGCAGTTAAGAAAATCTGTGCCGAAGGGTGGGGTAGCGGGCGGCAGGCGGAAATCGTCTCCCAGGCGCGAGTGCTATTTGTAAACTCGGGCACCGAAGCCAATGAAGCCGCCTTGAAAATGGCGTTAGCCGCCCGGCCGGGAGGGCGCGCGATTGCACTTAAAGGCGCATTTCACGGACGTACTCTGGGGGCACTATCGCTAACCTATAAAGCTCCCTACCGCGAACCCTTCGTGCCCTTTGTGGGGCCTACCGAGTTTGTGGAGGCGTCGGTAGCAGGCATTGAAGCGGTAGACCCCGAGGGCGTATCCGCGATTTTCCTAGAACCCCTGCAAGGAGAAGCGGGGGTAATCCCCCTAGCACCGGAAGTTGTTGCGGCAGCACGCCAGCTCGCTGACCAAACCGGCGCTCTGCTAATTTTTGACGAAGTGCAAACCGGGATGGGCAGATGCGGAAAATGGCTTGCCCACCAGGGAATTTATCATGACGGAAAAGAAATAATCCCGGATGTGGTAACCCTGGCGAAAGGACTGGGCGCCGGAGTGCCGGTAGGGGCCTGCGTGGCGATGAACCAACGCGCTGCCAGTGCCCTAAAACCAGGAAGTCACGGCACCACTTTTGGGGGAAACCCGCTGGTAACTTCAGTAGTGGCGCGCACCATCTCCCTGATGGAGGAACTGGATTTACCGGCGCACGCTAGCGCAATTGGGGACGCCTGGATGCAGGCGATTGCCGAGGCCCAAATCCCAGGGATAAAAGAAACCCGGGGGCAAGGGCTGCTGCGCGGCCTCGTCCTCGAAAAAAATGTTGCCCCGCAACTGGCGAAGGCTCTGTTTAAGGCGGGTTTTATCGTTAATGCTCCGGCAGCGAACATAATTCGCTTGGCGCCGCCCCTAATTATTGAACTTGACGAAGCAAAAACCCTGATACCGGCGTTAAAAGAAGCGCTCGCGCAGGTAGAACTAGACCTAGAAAAAGGAGAATAACCATGAGTAAAGATCGGGTAGTACTGGCATATTCGGGCGGATTGGATACTTCGGTGGCCATCGGCTGGATCGGGGAGCAAACCGGCAAAGAGGTGATCGCCTGCGCCGTAGACGTAGGGCAAGGCGGGGAAGACCTGGAGGTAATTCGCCAGCGTGCCCTGGATTGCGGGGCAGTCGATGCCTATGTGGCTGACGCTAAGGACGAGTTCGCCGAAGAATATTGCCTACCGGCAATCAAAGCCAACGGCCTATACATGGATCAATATCCGCTGGTATCGGCGCTTTCTCGGCCGCTAATCTGTAAACACTTGGTGAAAGTAGCGAAAGACTTTGGCGCCGACACTGTGGCTCATGGTTGTACCGGTAAAGGTAATGACCAAGTACGTTTCGAGGTGTCGCTCACCAGCCAAAACCCGGAGATTAAATGCATCTCCCCGGTACGGGATCTGGCGCTCACCCGGGACGTGGCGATTAAATACGCGGAAGAACACGAACTGCCGATCGAAACCACTAAACACAATCCTTTCTCTATTGACCAGAATGTGTGGGGGCGCGCGGTAGAAACCGGATACCTGGAGGATCTATGGAATCCACCTACTAAAGACGTCTATGTTTACACCGATGACCCCGCCTACCCTCCGATCCCGGATCAGGTAGTTATTAGTTTTGCAGAGGGCGTGCCAGTAGCTTTGGACGGGCAAAAAATGTCGCCCCTGGAAATCATTCAAGAAATGAACCGCCGGGCAGGCGCCCAAGGGATAGGTCGCCTAGATATGGTGGAAGACCGCCTGGTAGGGATTAAGTCGCGGGAAATCTATGAGGCTCCCGGCGCGGTGGCGCTGATTATTGCCCACCAAAACCTAGAAAACCTGACCCTAGAGCGCGAACAGGGACGCTTCAAACGGCAAGTGGAACAACGCTGGTCAGAACTGGTTTATGAGGGGCAATGGTATTCGCCGCTCAAAGGGTCGCTCGATGCCTTCGTAGAAGACAGCCAAAAATATGTCACCGGCGATATCCGGATGATTCTGCACGGCGGGCGGGCAGTAGTTGATGGACGGCGCTCCGAAGTCGGCTTGTATGACTTCAACCTGGCGACCTACGATTCAGGAGACAGCTTTGACCAGTCCCTCTCGCGCGGATTCATCGGAATCTATGGGCTCTCAACCCAGTTGGCAGCGGCGCGGGAACAAAAAGAAAGCAAGAAATAACTATGAGCGAACAGGTATCGCTATGGGGAGGACGCTTTTCGGGCGGACCTTCCCAGGCTTTAGCGGCACTTTCAGTATCCACCCATTTCGATTGGCGCCTGGCGCTCTATGATCTAGCGGGTTCGCGCGCCCATGCTCGGGCGCTCGCGGGAGCCGGCCTGCTAGACGGCGAGGAACTATCGCAGATGCTGGCGGCTCTGGGGCGGCTGGAAGAAAAAGTTAAAAGCGGTGCCTTCACCCCCGACCCCGGTGATGAGGACGTGCATACCGCCTTAGAGCGGGGGCTATTGATTGAGGCTGGTGAGCATTTAGGGGGGAAACTGCGCGCTGGACGTAGCCGCAACGACCAGATCGCCACCCTCATCCGGATGTACCTGCGAAACCAGGCACGCGCCCTCGCCGAGAGAATTATTGAGGTCGCAGAAGCGCTTTTGAGCCAAGCGAAAGCCGCCGGGGATACCGTAATGCCGGGACGCACCCATATGCAGCATGCCCAACCGGTATTGCTAGCCCACCAGCTACTCGCCCACGTGTGGCCGCTGCTGCGAGACATTCAGCGTTTTGAAGATTGGGACCGGCGCGCCGCCACCAGCCCCTACGGATCCGGGGCGCTCGCGGGCAACACCCTGGGATTAGACCCGGAGCAAGTAGGGGCAGACCTAGCCTTTAACCGGGTAGTAGAAAACTCCATAGACGGAACCGCCACCCGCGACGTGGTAGCCGAGTTCGCGTTCATCTGCACCATGACCGGGGTCGATATCTCCTGCCTCGCAGAAGAAATCGTTATCTGGAATACCAAAGAGTTCGGGTATGTCACCTTAGATGACGCGTTCTCTACCGGTTCATCAATCATGCCGCAAAAGAAAAATCCGGACGTGGCAGAATTGGCGCGCGGTAAAGCCGGTCGCATGATTGGGGACTTAACCGGTCTGCTCGCGGTACTTAAAGGTCTACCTTTTGCTTATGCTCGTGACCTGCAAGAAGATAAAGAGCCAGTCTTTGACCAGGTTGATACTTTAGAGGTATTACTTCCAGCAGTCAGCGGCATGATAGCCACTATGAAGATTGACTACGCTCGCCTAGAAGAACTCGCGCCGCAAGGGTTCTCTCTCGCCACCGATATTGCCGAGTGGCTAGTGGCGCGGGGAATGCCGTTTCGGCAAGCACATGAAGTATCCGGAGCCTGCGTGCGCAAATGCGAAGAAAACGGGATAGAACTAGCGGATTTGAGTGACGAGCAGTTCGCCGCCATCGACCCGCTGCTAACTCCCGAAGTGCGGGAAGTGCTCAGCCCCGCCGGTTCGGTGCGCGCCCGCGCCGCCCGCGGCGGTACGGCGCCCGCGCAGGTCGCGCGGCAGTTGCAATCCGCCGAGCAGCAGATCGCGCGCATCCGCACCGATTTCGCCGGCAAACGCCTGGAATTCAAATAGTCCCTTCCCTGCTGCTGAGCGGGAGGAAAAACTATTTCCGCGCGTGGGGGCGGATTTTGCCTCGCGCCCCGAAATCCGGAAAATGCTCTGGCATTTTCACGGATTTAGTGCCCGAAGCCTACCCCTCGGCATAAATCCGCCCCCACGCGCTCAGCTGGTTTCCCCCGAACTAGGTTGTCTGTTTAATCAGCACTGTTGGCGGCGGGTCTGGCTCGGTAAAAGCACTCCGGGGACCCCGTGACCGGCTTCGCCGGTCAAGCCCCTCTCGTATCTTTTACCGGCCGCGCCCCTTGCCGTATGTGGCACAATCACGACTGCAATCACTCGTATAAAACCTAGCCCCCGCGTTCAGTTAATTCTTCGACCAAACAACTTCTCCTTCAGGCGTACTTGCAAAAGCGCTGCTTCCTAGTCCTATCTGGTGCCGGATGTTCTTACTTTTTAATCCCGTCGTTGTTTTCCGGAAATCGGTGACTCGCGCTAGAGGAATAATTCAGCCCACTGGCAATTTGGACGATGTTTCGGTCGGCGCGTCCCTTGCTGGTTGTGATGCAAATGCCTTCGTAAGCGTAAGGGAACGGCGTTATTGTTGTTCGCTTACGCCGCTCGGTAAACGCGAGGGCTAGGTTTTATCCGAGTGGGCGCGGTGGGCATAAGAATTCGGAAAACGCCTAGGGCTTTTTCCGAATTCTTGGGCGGGAGGAAAAACCTAGCCCTCGCGTGGAAGGGACGGGGAACTAGCGTCTGTGCTCTGCGGTTTTCAGGAAGGGCGGAGGATGGCGAAGGGGTCGGTTACCTGCAGGCAGTGATTAGTGAAGCGGAAACGGCGAGCGGGGCGCCCGCCTTTGGTGCCGGGCGCTTTACGTTGACCGGTGGGGGCGAGTTGCCCGCGGCGACTGAGCACCCGCTGCAAGTTGGTGGGGGAAACTTCATGCCCCAAAGCTGCCTGGTAGAGGCGGGTTAGTTCCGCCATAGTGAAATCCGGAGGCGCCAAGGCAAACGCAATATTGGTGTAGGAAAGTTTCGATCGTAACCGGTCTACGCCCTCGGAAATAATGTCGGCATGGTCGTAAGCCATTTGCGGCAGGTTGTTTACCGGCACCCATTGGGCGTAAGCCGGAATTGCGGTAGTAACGTCGGCAGGTACTAACCCTAAATAGGCGGTGGCCACGGTGCGTTGACTGGGGTCGCGGCGGGGATCAGAACGAGTACCTAACTGTTCCATATAGGAAAGTGCGCCAATATCCATCTTTTCGGATAGATGGCGAAAAGCGCTGGCACCCAGGGTTTCTTCTGGTTCTAAAGGACCGGAGGGGAGGGCGGGCAAACCCTGAAAGGGGGAGTGTTCACGGCGCGCCACCAGCACCATTAGCTGCGGGGAATCTCCCCGGATTTGCAAGACTACACTGAGTGCCTCATGCCGGTAGACGGCAACATCTTCGGCGTCTCGCAATTGGGTTCTCACAAAACCTTATGGTAGCTTAAATTTTAGTTTTCGACTATTAGGCGAAAACTAAAAGAGATACCTCGACAAGGAAAGTTTCCAAGATGAAACAACGGATTAAAGGCTGGCTATCGCTATTTTTTATTGACGCAATGACCGGTATGGCACACGGGCTATTCGCTTCCCTGATTATTGGCACCATCATGGTGCAGGTAGGCGGTTTTATCCCCGGAATAATCGGGCGGGGACTGGTGTTAATAGGTTCGGTGGCCTCGGTCCTTACCGGAGCCGGCATCGGGATGGGGGTAGCGCACCGCCTGCACGCCTCTACCTATGTAGTGGTAGGAACCGGGCTAGCCGGAATGATCGGAGCCCATGCTGCCAAAATCTTGAGCGGGGGAATCGTGGACGGTCTTTCCATGCAGCTACAGGGGCCGGGAGAACCGTTGGGGGCATTTATCGCTTCTTTCGTGGCGGTCGAGTTTGGCCTACTAGTTTCCGGTAAAACCCCAGTAGATATCTTGGTTACCCCCTTCGTGACTGTTACCTCTGGAGCCATTGTGGGTCTGCTCATTGGGCCAGGAATCTCGCAGATGATGACCGCTCTCGGAGCCATCATTAACTGGGGAACTGAGCGGCAACCTTTCCTAATGGGCATTATTGTGTCGGTGCTGATGGGGATGATTCTAACCCTCCCGATTTCCTCGGCAGCTCTCGGAATCGTGTTGGGGCTATCCGGGTTAGCGGCCGGGGCGGCAACCGTGGGGTGTAGCGCGCAGATGGTAGGTTTCGCAGTAGCGTCCTATCGAGAAAATAAAGTTTCCGGCCTAATCTCGCAGGGAATCGGTACCTCCATGCTGCAGGTCCCCAATATTATGCGACATCCCTTAATCTGGGTTCCCCCCACTTTGGCATCTGCGATTCTCGGTCCCATTGCCACTATGGTTTTCAAAATGGAATCGAATGCTGCCGGCTCCGGAATGGGAACTTCCGGTTTAGTGGGACAGATTATGACCTGGAATGTAATGGGGCCAACTACATCTTGGCCAGCACTTTTGGGAATGATCTTGCTGCTGCACTTTATTGCCCCCGCCGCCCTCTCTTTGCTATTTGCTGAGTTTATGCGGAAGCAGGGTTGGATTAAGGCCGGGGATATGCTGCTCGAAAAATAGGCAGCATTCCGGATAGGAAGCAAACCCCCAGCTGCGTCCGCAGGTAGGTTAGACTAAGCCCGAGAAGAATATAGACGTGTTCACCCCGAGGGGGATCACGAGTTTAACCTGCATAAGAAAGGAATATCGTGGCCGATATTATTGATGAGCTGGAATGGCGGGGTCTACTTGCCCAGCACACTGATCTCGCGAAACTGCGGGAAGCACTTGCCAATGGACCGGTCACTTTCTATTGCGGTTTTGATCCTACTGCTGCTTCTTTGCATCATGGACACTTGGTGCAAGTGCTGATGATGCGGCATTTGCAGAAGGCGGGGCATCGGCCTATTGCCCTGGTTGGGGGTGCTACCGGCTTGATCGGGGATCCCCGGATGACCGCGGAGCGGCAACTGCAACCTAAAGAAGTAGTGGCGGGCTGGGTAGAGCGCCTGCGCGGGCAAATCAGTCGTTTCCTGGATTTCGAGGGCGATAACCCGGCAATCATGGTTAACAATATGGACTGGATCCAGGATCTAGGAGCGATTGAACTCCTGCGTGACCTGGGGAAGAACTTCCGGATGGGAACCATGCTGTCTAAAGATGCGGTGGCGCGGCGTCTAAAATCCGAAGAAGGAATTTCCTATACCGAGTTCAGCTACCAAATCCTGCAAGCCTACGATTTCCTTCAGTTATACCGCCGCTACGGCTGCACCCTGGAAACCGGAGGCAACGATCAATGGGGCAACCTGGTGGGCGGCATGGATCTAATCCACAAGGTAGAGGGCAAAGACGTCCACGTCATGACCACCCCTTTGATTACCAAGGCCGATGGCTCCAAGTTTGGTAAATCCGAGGGAGGGGCAATTTGGCTAGATCCGGAGATGCTTTCGCCCTACGAGTTCTACCAGTTCTGGCTGGGTGCCGAAGATGCGGACGTAGTTCGGTTCTTGAAGGTATTTACTTTCCTATCCCGCGAGGAAATCGAGGCACTAACGGTAGAGGTAGCTGAGCGTCCTCATAAACGCGAAGCTCAAAAGGCGCTGGCCGCGGAGGTGACCCGTCTGGTGCACGGTCAAGAGGCACTAGATCAGGTGCTGGCAGCTACCGAAGCCCTGTGGGGTAGTGGCGATCTGCGTCAGGTGGACGGCAAGACTCTGAAGGGAGCGACAGCCCATTTGCCCAGTGCCACGGTAGAAATCGGGAAAACTAACCTGGTGGATCTGCTGATAACCGCCGGCTTTGAGAAGGGGCGCGGCGCGGCGATGCGCACCATTAAGAACGGTGGCGCTTATCTGAACAATCAGAAGGTTACCGACCCGGATCGGCTTATCACTTCCGAGGACGTGCTGCCGGGTTCTTTGGTGCTTTTCCGGAAAGGCAAGCGCAATCTAGCTGTCGCTTACCTGCAAAAATAGCTTATTTTTGGCGGTGTGTGAGAGGTCACCACGTCTCAGTTTGAAGTTTTCTAACTGCAGTAGGTAAGTTAATACCTGTTGCCCCGGCAGAGAGCTTCGGTTCTGGGTCAGTGGGCTAGATTGTTTGACTTAGTACTTAACAGATAAGAACTGGTTTTATGGCCTGTTTCACTTACAAATAAGTTGAAAGCCAAAAACCAAATCTGTTAGGCTGAGACTCGCGCGTTTTTCGCGCAGCGACCTTTACTGATCGTTTTTGGTTGGTTTGTGGTTTGGTTGTTTGTGTTCTCGATAGTGTGTTTTTTTGTTTTGTTTGTGTGGGATTGACTGGGGTGCCTGCTGGTTTTGGTGGGTGTTTTGGTTTTTTCTGTTTTTTGTTTTTTTGATGCTGATGATTTTGGAACGTTTTGTTTTTTGATTGTTGGTGTTTGTTTTTGCTGGATTGTTTTCTGGCTTGAATCATTGATTTTTTGCCTGCTGTTTTTTGGTGGGTTTGTTTTTGGTTTTTGTTGGAGAGTTTGATCCTGGCTCAGGATGAACGCTGGCGGCGTGCTTAACACATGCAAGTCGAACGGGATCCAAGGGTGCTTGCATCCTTGGTGAGAGTGGCGAACGGGTGAGTAACACGTGAGTAACCTGTCCTTTTCTTTGGGATAAGCTCCTGAAAGGGTGTTTAATACCTTATGTTCTGTCTGCCTCGCATGGGGTGGGTGGGAAAGATTTTTTCGGTGAAGGGTGGGCTCGCGGTCTATCAGCTTGTTGGTGGGGTGATGGCTTACCAAGGCTTTGACGGGTAGCCGGCCTGAGAGGGTGGTCGGTCACATTGGGACTGAGATACGGCCCAGACTCCTGCGGGAGGCAGCAGTGGGGGATATTGCACAATGGGCGCAAGCCTGATGCAGCGACGCCGCGTGGGGGATGAAGGCCTTCGGGTTGTAAACTTCTTTTGCTCTGAACAAGGCATGCTAGTGGGTGTGTTGAGTGTAGGGGTTGATTAGCGCCGGCTAACTACGTGCCAGCAGCCGCGGTAATACGTAGGGCGCGAGCGTTGTCCGGAATTATTGGGCGTAAAGGGCTTGTAGGTGGCTGGTTGCGTCTGTCGTGAAAGCTCATGGCTTAACTGTGGGTTTGCGGTGGGTACGGGCTGGCTTGAGTGCAGTAGGGGAGGCTGGAATTCCTGGTGTAGCGGTGGAATGCGCAGATATCAGGAGGAATACCGGTGGCGAAGGCGGGTCTCTGGGCTGTTACTGACACTGAGGAGCGAAAGCATGGGGAGCGAACAGGATTAGATACCCTGGTAGTCCATGCTGTAAACGGTGGGAACTGGGTGTGGGGGGCTTTTTTGTCTTCTGCGTCGTAGCTAACGCGTTAAGTTCCCCGCCTGGGGAGTACGGTCGCAAGGCTAAAACTCAAAGGAATTGACGGGGGCCCGCACAAGCGGCGGAGCATGCGGATTAATTCGATGCAACGCGAAGAACCTTACCAAGGCTTGACATGCACTGGACTGGCCCAGAGATGGGTTTTCCTTTTTGGCTGGTGTGCAGGTGGTGCATGGTTGTCGTCAGCTCGTGTCGTGAGATGTTGGGTTAAGTCCCGCAACGAGCGCAACCCTTGTCCTATGTTGCCAGCAAGTTGTGTTGGGGACTCGTGGGAGACTGCCGGGGTTAACTCGGAGGAAGGTGGGGATGACGTCAAATCATCATGCCCCTTATGTCTTGGGCTTCACGCATGCTACATTGGCGTCTACAGAGGGTTGCGATACCGTAAGGTGGGGCGAATCTCTTAAAGGGCGTCTTGGTTCGGATCGGGGTCTGCAACTCGGCCCCGTGAAGGTGGAGTCGCTAGTAATCGCAGATCAGCAACGCTGCGGTGAATACGTTCTCGGGCCTTGTACACACCGCCCGTCACGTCACGAAAGTTGGTAACACTCGAAGCTTGTGGCCTATCTCTTTTTGAGGGGGAGCGGGTGAAGGTGGGGCTAGCGATTGGGACGAAGTCGTAACAAGGTAGCCGTACCGGAAGGTGCGGCTGGATCACCTCCTTTCTAGGGAGATTTTATTTTTAAGCGCAAGCGGAACGAGGAAACACTTTCCCCCCAGGGCTTAATCGTTTTGGGTTTGGTTTTGGGGGGCTGTCGGGTATAGGAACAATCAGGCTCCTTGGGTTTGTTTGTTTGGCTCATTGACTTTCAAGGCCGTTGGTTTTGGGGTTTTTTGGGTTGGTTGTTTGTTTTTTGGAGAGTGGATGTGAGTGTCTTTGTGATGCTTTTTTTGTGAGAATCTTGTTCGTTGACTGCCCTGTTTTTTGGGGTGGTTGGTGTTTTTTGTTTATTGGTTTGTTTTTTGTTTTTGAGCGTTTGGTGGATGCCTTGGCATCGTGTGCCGATGAAGGACGTTGTGGCTGGCGATAGCCTCGGGGAGTTAGCGAGCGTGCGTTGATCCGGGGGTTTCCGAATGGGGTAACCTGACCATAGTTGTGTGTGGTTGGCGCGCACTGAAGTTTTGATAGGTGTGTGTTGGTAGGGTGGGAAGTGAAACATCTTAGTACCGCCTTTTGTGAGATAGTCCGTGTGTAGTGGTGAGCGATAGCGGGTGTTGGCTAAACCGTTTGCGTGTGATACTCGGCAGGGGTTGCGTAGGCGGGGTTGTGGGACGAAATCGTTGAGAATCTGCCGGTTCTTGGAGCGTTTTTGTGTGTGCGAGGTGAACAGGTTGGGATGCCTGGCCGTAGACCGTGAGAGTCGGGTAGCTGGTTGTGCATGCGTGGCGTTGGGTTTTGTTCCCGAGTAGCGCGGGGCTCGTGGAATCTCGTGTGAATCTGCCCAGACCATTGGGTAAGCCTGGACGGGCATGGTGACCGATAGTGGATTAGTACCGTGAGGGAATGGTGAAAAGTACCCCGGGAGGGGAGTGAAATAGTTCCTGAAACCAAGCGTTTTTAAGCCGTCAGAGCCGCGGGATCCTTTCGGGGGTTGGTGTGGTGGTGGCGTGCCTATTGAAGAATGAGCCTGCGAGTTATGTTGCGTTGCGAGGTTAACCTGTTGTGGGGTAGTCGTAGGGAAACCGAGTCCTGGGGGCGTAATAGTAGCGTGGCATAGACCCGAAGCGGGGTGATCTACCCATGGCCAGGTTGAAGCGGCGGTAGAACGTCGTGGAGGACCGCACCCACCTAGGTTGAAAACTGGGGGGATGAGTTGTGGGTAGGGGTGAAAGGCCAATCAAACTCCGTGATAGCTGGTTCTCCCCGAAATATATTTAGGTATAGCGTTCCATTTTTTGCTTGCGTGTGGTAGAGCTACTGGTTGGTTGATGGGCCTTGTTGGTTACTGAGATCTGCTAAACTCCGAATGCGCGTTAAGTTGGTGGGGCAGTCAGACAGCGGGGGATAAGCTTCGTTGTCGAGAGGGAAACAGCCCTGATCATCGGTTAAGGTCCCTAAGTGTGTGCTGAGTGGAAAAGGATGTGTAGTTGCGTTGACAGCCAGGAGGTTGGCTTAGAAGCAGCCACCCTTGAAAGAGTGCGTAATAGCTTACTGGTCGAGTGATTGTGCGCCGATAATGTAGTGGGGCTTAAGCATGCCACCGAAACTGTGACTACAATGCTTTTGGTGTTGTGGGGTAGGGGAGCGTCCTGCATTGTTGTAGCGGCCTGGTGATGGGTCGTGTGTGGTGTGGGAGTGAGAATGCAGGCATGAGTAGCGAGTCCAGTGTGAGAATCGCTGGCGCCGATAAACTAAGGGTTCCAGGGGAAGGTTTATCCGCCCTGGGTTAGTCGGGTCCTAAGGCGAGGCCGTCAGGCGTAGTCGATGGTTGAGCAGTTGATATTCTGCTACCGGGATCAGACCGTATATAGCGCTTTTTCTTTTGAGCTTGACGCCCTTTTCGGTTCTTGTCTTCCTTCGGGTTGATAAGGGTCGTTGGGTTTTGGGTTTTTGGTTTGAGTGTTTTAGCTTCGTGGTGACACAGTGAGATTGCCTGGCGCGGTGGTGGTTTACCGTGTTCAAGCCTGTAGCCTGTCTTCTAGGCAAATCCGGAAGGCGTGTATGGTGAGGGGTGATGGTGAGGCCCGTTTTTGGGTTGATAACAGGGTTGGTCTGTACTGTCGAGAAAAGCTGCGTTGTGAGGTGTGTTTCCGCCCGTACCCTAAACCGACTCTGGTAGTTGGGTAGAGAATACTAAGGCGAGCGAGTGAATCGTGGTTAAGGAATTCGGCAAATTGCCTCCGTAACTTCGGGAGAAGGAGGCCCCACCCCTTGAAGAGCGTTTTCTGTTCTAGGGGGTGTGGGGTGCAATAGCAAGATGGAAGCGACTGTTTATCAAAAACATAGGTGCGTGCGAAGCTGTAAGGCGATGTATACGCACTGACGCCTGCCCGGTGCCGGAAGGTTAAGAGGAGCTGTCAGCCTTTTTTGGCGAAGCGGTGAATTTAAGCCCCGGTAAACGGCGGTGGTAACTATAACCATCCTAAGGTAGCGAAATTCCTTGTCGGGTAAGTTCCGACCTGCACGAATGGCGTAACGACTTCTGTGCTGTCTTGACCGCGAACTCGGCGAAATTGCATTACGAGTAAAGATGCTCGTTACGCGCAGCAGGACGGAAAGACCCCGGGACCTTTACTATAGCTTGGTATTGGTGGCTGGTTGTGTTTGTGTAGGATAGGTGGGAGACGTTGAAGCAGTCACGCTAGTGGTTGTGGAGTCGGCAAGTGAAATACCACTCTGATGTTGCTGGTTATCTGAACCTGGACCCATTATCTGGGTTAGGGACAGTGCCTGGTGGGTAGTTTAACTGGGGCGGTTGCCTCCTAAATGGTAACGGAGGCGCTCAAAGGTTTCCTCATCCTGGTTGGTAATCAGGGTTCGAGTGTAAGTGCACAAGGAAGCTTGACTGTGACACTGACGGGTGGAGCAGGTACGAAAGTAGGAACTAGTGATCCGGCAATGGCTTATGGAAGCGTTGTCGCTCAACGGATAAAAGGTACCCCGGGGATAACAGGCTGATCTTGCCCAAGAGTCCATATCGACGGCATGGTTTGGCACCTCGATGTCGGCTCGTCGCATCCTGGGGCTGGAGTTGGTCCCAAGGGTTGGGCTGTTCGCCCATTAAAGCGGTACGCGAGCTGGGTTCAGAACGTCGTGAGACAGTTCGGTCCCTATCCGCTGCGCGCGTTAAGACTTGAGAAAGTCCTGTCCCTAGTACGAGAGGACCGGGATGGACGAACCTCTGGTGTGCCAGTTGTACCGCCAGGTGCATGGCTGGTTGGCTATGTTCGGAAAGGATAACCGCTGAAAGCATCTAAGCGGGAAGCCTGCTTTAAGATGAGGTCTTTTAGGTTCCCAGCAGACTACTGGGTAGATAGGCCAGAAGTGTACACGTTGTAAAACGCAAAGCTGACTGGTACTAAACAACCATTAAAAAACAAATCACAACACTAAAACACACCGTGTGTTCAAGCATTCCACAATACGAATCGTCACGAAGACGCTCACACCCACTCTCAAACACCGTCTACAAGAACGGTACCCCCCAAAAAAAGGAAACTAACCAAAACAAGTTAGCAACAAGCACGGGGGTTGAACACATAGTCTTGTGGTGGTCATAGCGCCTAGGACACGCCCAGTCCCATCCCGAACCTGGAAGCTAAGCTAGGCAACGCTGATGGTACTACGCCCCAACGAGCGCGGGAGAGTAAGAAACCACCACAACCATCTTAAAAAGGAGGCCAAGCCCTAGGAGGGCTTGGCCTCCTAACTGTATGTAGAACTTTTTGCAGACCGTTGGTAGCTAGGCGTGGTCAAGACTGGTCGTAAACGAGGCGAGAACTATAGGTAGGATAAAGGCATGCGTATCGGGATAGTTACAGACTGCTACCCGCCACATATGGGGGGAATTGAAACTCAAACCTACAATCTAGCGCAGCGCCTGAAAGGAGCTGGACATTTACCAGAAGTAATCACTGCCACCCGAAACGGATCCTTCGTTGGGCGTCGTATAGAAGATAACATTCCGGTGCATCGTTTAGGCATGCCCACCCTTGGGTTTACACCTATGAATCCCTTTGCTGCCCCTCTATTTCGGGCTATTTTTCTCCGCTTCGATCTCTTGCATGTACATGTGGGAGTCTTGTCGCCCTTTGCACACTTGGCTCTGCAAATTGCTGCCGGAAGCCAGATTCCCACCTTAGTTACCTTCCACTGCGAACTGGCCGCTTGGGCTCCGTTAATGCGCAGCAGCGGCTTTTTCAACCGCTGGGTGGAGGTGGGAATCTTGTTTTCTGGAGTTTCCTCGCTAATGAACTCCCAAATTAACCAGTTACTAGCGCCCCAAAATCGGCAGTCTTGGCCGATAACCCCAAACGGGGTCGATACCGACTATTGGTCATCTCCAGCACCTGCCTTGGGATCGGCGTCCGGGCGCGAAAATATAGATAGACCAGGCTCGCCGATAACAGCTACTGACCCAAATTTAGAGGTTCCCGCTATTAACACTTTTCACGCAGTCAGTGCTATCCGTTTAATGCCCCGCAAACGACCACTGGCGCTTATTAAATTTACCGAAAGAGTAAACCAAATCCTGGGTAGTCAAGGAAATTTGCAGCTAAAGATTTTTGGGGAAGGGGCGCTGCAACCCCTGCTGCGTCAGCAGCGGCAAGTTAGCCAGGGACAAGTTATCCTACCAGGTAGGCAGGATCCCTCTGGTCTGTTAACCGTTTACCGCCAGGCTGACTTTTTTATTACCCTATGCCTGCATGAAAGTTTTGGGATCGCGGCCGCGGAAGCGCGAGCTAGCGGGTTACCGGTAATCGTCCGCTCACAAAGCCCCATAACCGACTTTATTACCGAGGGTGTCACCGGTATTACCGCTGACACTGACCAGAAGCTAGCGGAAAAAACCGCCGCCGCCCTCTTAAATGGAAAGCTGAAGAATCTGCGCGACAACTGCAAGCGGCAGCCTAGCCCAGTCTCCTGGGAACGGTGCCTCCAGGCAACGCTGGCGGCCTATGAGCAGGCAATAGAGTATCGCCGAAAAAAGTAGCTTCACGCTGCAACAAACTTAAAACAAATAGGGACGATCCCTAGCAGAATTGATTTGCCCCAGGACGCGATAGAAAGAACCGCGATCAACCCCGGGCTCTGTCCCTGGAGTTGCGGGCACGCCCTCGGGAAAAATAAAGCTAGTTGCCCTTCGCTTGTTTCTTTGCTGCCATAATCCCTTCTGCGCGGCGCATAAAATCCGAGAGCCTACTGGCAGCAGCCACCACTGCCGGGCCGTGAATCCTGCCGGGCTGGCGTCCCATGCGATCAATGGGACCAGAAACACTCAAAGCCGCCACCACTTTTCCCGAGGCTAGCCGTACTGGCGCAGAAACGGAGGCCAATCCGGGTTCGCGTTCTCCGATAGATTGTGCCCAGCCCCTGCGGCGGACTACCGATAGTTGGGTGGCCGTGAAAGAGGCTCCTTGCAGGCCGCGATGCAAGCGGTCAGGTTCCTCCCAGGCTAGTAGAATTTGCGCAGCGGAACCCGCCTTCATGGACAGTGCCGAACCGGTGGGAGTCGAGTCACGCAACCCCAGAGGAGACTCGCAGCTGGCGACCACAATTCGCTGATCTCCTTGGCGGCGATACATTTGCGTCGATTCTTGGGTGTGATCGCAAAGCGCTTTCAAAATTGGGCGAGCTGAAGCTAGGAGACGATCTTCCCCAGCTGCCGACGCTAGTTCCCCAATTCGCGGGCCTAAAATAAAACGGCCATGTACATCTCGCGCTACGAAACGGTGATACTCCAACGCGACCGCTAGCCGGTGTGCCGTCGGACGCGCCAGACCAGTACTGTTCACCAGCTGAGCCAAGGTACCAGGCCCTGCTTCTAGGGCGCTTAGGACGAGAGTGGCCTTGTCGAGAACCCCGACCCCACTGCCTTCACTTTTATTGTCCATGTATTGATATTGCCATCTTACAGCGTGGAATTCCAACTACACTTTCGAAAAGACATTACAAATCCATCGGGACGAGATCGAGGAGGCATACATGGCTAAGACCTTAGCGGAAAAAGTTTGGGCTGCTCACGTGGTTAAACACGGCGAAAATGGGGCGCCCGACCTGCTATATATTGACCTCCATCTCTGCCATGAGGTGACCAGCCCGCAAGCCTTTGCCGGGTTGCGAATGGCGGGGCGAAAAGTACGTCGCCCCGACCTGACTATCGCCACCGAGGATCACAACACCCCCACCGTGGATATTGATCTACCGATTAAAGATCAAACCTCCGCTACTCAGATTCGTACCTTGCGGGAAAATGCTAAAGAGTTCGGAATCCGGCTTCACTCCCTGGGGGACGCCGACCAAGGCATCGTGCATGTAGTTGGCCCCCAGCTGGGACTTACACAACCGGGGATGACAATTGTTTGCGGAGACTCCCACACTTCCACCCACGGAGCTTTCGGGGCGTTAGCTTTTGGGATAGGCACTTCCCAGGTGGAGCAGGTCTTAGCTACCCAAACTTTGCCGCTTAAACCTTTTAAAACTATGGCGGTTAACATTCCCGGGAAGCTAGCTCCCGGGGTTTCGGCAAAAGACATTATTTTGGCGATTATCGCCAAGATCGGCACTGGCGGCGGGCAGGGCTACGTGATTGAATATCGCGGTGAGGCCATCGAAAACCTCTCTATGGAAGGGAGGATGACCATCTGCAATATGTCTATTGAGGCGGGTGCGCGCGCGGGAATGATCGCCCCTGACCAGACCACTTTTGACTATATTAAAGGGCGTCCTCATGCCCCTAGCGGTGAGCAGTGGGAAACCGCTACCCGCTATTGGCAGAGTTTGCGTACTGATCCAGATGCCCACTTCGACCGGGAAGTCACGATTCCCGCCGAAAGTATCGAGCCTTTCGTAACCTGGGGCACCAATCCTGGGCAAGGGGTGCGGCTGAGCGGGCAAGTACCTGATCCCGAGCAGCTGCACACCGATAGTGAGCAAGATGCTGCCCGGCGGTCCCTAGAATATATGGCTCTAACCCCGGGTACCCCGATGCGTGATATTAAAGTGGACACGGTTTTTATTGGCTCGTGTACCAATGGAAGAATCGAAGATTTACGCACCGTAGCTAAGGTTTGGCGAGGACGTAAGAAAGCTGAGGACGTGCGAGTACTAGTGGTACCGGGATCTGCGCGGGTGCGACTGCAGGCCGAAGCCGAAGGATTAGATAGAATCTTCACTAGCTTCGGGGCCGAGTGGCGTAACGCTGGCTGCTCCATGTGTCTAGGAATGAATCCAGATAAGCTGGGAGAGGGCGAGCGTTCGGCTTCTACCTCGAACCGAAACTTTGAAGGCCGGCAAGGTAAGAACTCACGTACCCATTTGGTTTCCCCGGCGATCGCGGCCGCCACTGCGGTGACCGGGCATTTATCAAGTCCGCGAGATCTACCAGAAGTAACCACCAGGAAAGAGGACTAAATGATGGAAAAATTTATCTCCCATACTGGTATTGCTGCCCCGTTGCGCCGTTCGAATGTTGATACCGATCAGATCATTCCGGCAGTCTATTTAAAGCGGGTGACTAAAACGGGGTTTGAGGACGGTCTTTTCGCGGCCTGGCGGCAAGATAAAGACTTCGTGCTAAACCTAGCTCCCTTCCGGGAGGCATCTATTTTGGTTGCTGGCCCCGACTTTGGTACCGGCTCCAGCCGAGAACACGCAGTGTGGGCGCTACGGGACTATGGATTCAAAGTGGTTTTAGCTCCCAAGTTTGCCGATATTTTTCGGGGAAACTGCGAAAAAGATGGCATGGTGGCCGGGGTCATTAGCCTGGAAGACTGCCAGACTTTGTGGAAATTGCTAGAGGAAGAACCGGGGAGCACTGTTACCGTCGACTTAGCGGAACAGAGCGTTACTTGCGGGGCTTTTTCCTGCAGTTTCCAAATAGATAGCTATACCCGCTGGCGCCTGATGGAAGGGCTTGACGATATTGATCTCACTTTGCGAGATGAGGACGTCATTAGTGCTTTCGAAACGGCGCGGCCTAAGTTTTATCCCTGCACCCTGCCGACGAAACATTTACCCCCTCGAGAGGTAGTTTCTGCGCGCGAAATGCCCCTGAGAATACCCGAGTTTAACCAGCCATAGTTGCATGTTGCTATCCGGCTAATACGCTCAGTAGCCACCGAAAGAACTTTCACCTGCTAATCCTGTTCGCTACCCGATATTTTGGTGCGATTCCCCTCGCCCAAAGCGCAATTCCTGCCAGGTGTCTGCCTGCAAGTGCGAGGGCGGGTACACTGGGCATATTGAGGAAAGCGGAAAGGGAAATAACAGGTGGAACCGGTTCTAGAAGTGCAAGGCGGACATCCGCTGACAGGCCGTATAAAGGTACGAGGGGCAAAGAACTTTGTCCCCAAGGCGATGGTGGCGGCGCTGCTAGGCACTACCCCTTCTATTTTGAAAAATGTGCCTCTAATCCGGGACGTAGATATCGTTTGCGGTTTGTTGGAACTGCACGGGGTGAAAACCGACTACGATTCGGGCAGCGGACAGCTACTTATCGACCCCTCTAATGTAGAGGCCGCCCAGGTAGCCAGTATCGATACCTTAGCGGGATCGTCACGGATTCCGATTCTATTTTGTGGTCCGCTACTGCACCGCCTCGGAGAAGCCATCATCCCGGATTTGGGGGGATGTGTGATTGGGGATCGTCCGATAGATTTCCACTTGTCTATTTTGCGCTCTTTCGGAGCCCAGGTAGACAAACTGAAATCGGGTATCCATATCGCCGCTCCGGAGGGGCTGCGGGGAGCGGTCATTGAACTGCCCTATCCTTCAGTGGGCGCCACTGAACAGACCCTGCTGGCAGGAGTGCAAGCCGAGGGGATCACGGAGCTGCGAGGCGCCGCCATTGAACCGGAAATCATGGATCTGATCAATGTGCTGCAAAAGATGGGCGCGATCATCAGCGTAGATACTGATCGCACTATCCGGATCGAAGGGGTAGAAAATCTGGAAGGATTCACCCACACCGCCCTGGCAGATCGGATCGAAGCAGCCTCTTGGGGATCTGCGGCTCTGGCTACTCACGGCGATATTTTTGTCGAGGGCGCTTCTCAGCCGGAAATGATTACTTTCCTAAACATGTTCCGCAAAGTAGGGGGCGCGTTCTCGGTCGAACCTGACGGGATTCGCTTCTACCATCCGGGCGGAGAACTCAAACCGATCGTGCTAGAAACCAATGTACATCCTGGTTTTATGACTGACTGGCAACAACCTATGGTGGTGGCTCTCACCCAGGCACAGGGACTGTCGATCGTGCATGAAACTGTCTATGAGCAGCGTTTTGGTTTTACCAAGGCTCTAAATAAAATGGGAGCCCAAATCCAGCTGTACCGGGAATGTTTAACCGGGTTGGCCTGCCGTTTCGGGCAAAGAAACTATTATCATTCGGCGGCAATTTCTGGGCCGACTCCGCTGCATGGTGCCGATATTACTATCCCCGACCTGCGGGGAGGATTCTCTCATTTGATCGCGGCACTGGCGGCTGATGGAAAATCTACGGTGCGGGGAATCGATATGATTAGCCGCGGATATGAGCATTTCCTTACTAAACTGGGTGCATTAGGTGCGCAAGTCAAGCTGGAAAAATAAGGGGTAACTATGGCCGGTAAGTTTTCTCGCTTTTATAAGTTTTGTGTACGCGTGGCGCGCGTTCCAGTAGGGGCGGTTACCCGCCGACATTGGGAAGGGCAGGAAAATCTGCCCAAAGAAGACGGGTTCGTAGCGGTAGTCAACCACATTTCCGAGTTCGACTCCATGACCCTCATGCACTTCATGACCAGCGCCGGCTATCCGGTGCGGGTTCTTTGCAAAGAGGAACTCTTTAAAGTTCCGATCCTGGGGTCGATTATGCGTTCCTGTGGGCAAATCCCGGTTTACCGGGAATCTACCCACTCCCGAGATGCTTTAGCGGCTGCGATTGAGGGCTTGCAAGCCGGTGAATGCATAACCGTCTACGGGGAGGGAACCCTGACTCGCGATCCCGATTTTTGGCCGATGCGGATGAAAACGGGGGCAGCGCGGATGGCGCTGCGCGCCCGGGTTCCGCTGGTGCCAGTGGTGCAATGGGGGGCGCAAGACGTTCTTGATCGCTATGGACGCCGCCCTAATCTGAAAGGTAAAAAGGACGTCTGGGTTAAGGCCTTGCCGGAAGTTGACCTATCGGATCTGTATGACCGGGCTGAAGAACCAGAAGTTTGGTATCAGGCAACCGAAAGAATCGAAGAGGCGATTTGCCGCGGGGTGGAAGAGATTCGGGGCACAAAAATGCCGCACCGGCCGTTAGATCGCAAATCTGCCCGGATGCCTTCGAAGAAACAGCTAGGGATAGCCGCTAAGGCATGGCGGGCAGATCATCCGGGAAAGCTGGTAACCGCGCGCAGCCTGGGAGAGCTTGACCCATATTTAGCAGCTGCATCTAACGCCGCTAATCCGGCAACGCAGGAGGATAACTGATAATGGCCACCTCTGCGGCTCGCAAAGTCGCCGTGCTGGGTGCAGGAGCCTGGGGAACAGTATTTGCCCAAATATTAGCGGATGCCGGCAATGAAGTGCGGATCTGGGCGCGGCGACCAGAACTAGCTGCCCAAATTAATGCGGGGGAAAATCCGCGCTACGTGCCGGGAACAACTCTACAAGGGATTAAGGCATCCAGCGACTTGCAATGGGTATGTCAGGGCGCCGGAATGGTGGTGGTTTCTATCCCCTCCAACGGGGTACGCACTTTGCTCCAGCAAGTTCGGAGCTTCCTCCCCCTAAACGCCACGGTGATATCGCTGGTAAAGGGG
This sequence comes from Varibaculum sp. GTC20041, assembly GCF_055387755.1. Lineage (NCBI taxonomy): Bacteria > Bacillati > Actinomycetota > Actinomycetes > Actinomycetales > Actinomycetaceae > Varibaculum > Varibaculum sp. GTC20041. The sequence goes on along the minus strand of NZ_AP041144.1, from coordinate 1,779,955 downwards.
CTAGAAGCAGGCACTTTGCAAACCATGACCGAAGTAATCGCTCAGGCTGGCGAGATTCACCCGTCCCGGATAGTGGCGGTGTCCGGGCCGAATCTCTCCGGGGAGATTGCCCGTCATGAACCTACGGGAGCGGCGGTTGCGGGGGAAGATGCCTGGCGCGCCGGGCTGGTGGCATCGCGTATCCACACCCATTATTTCCGCCCCTACGTGGCCGAGGACATAGTTGGGGTAGAAATCGGGGGAGTGGTAAAAAATGTTATCGCCATGGCAGTAGGGGCTGCTGATGGTCTGGGGTTAGGGGTTAATTCTCGCTCTTTCCTGATTACGCGTGGCCTGGCAGAAATGGTGCGTTTAGGGGTAGCGATGGGTGCCCAGCCAGAGACATTCCTGGGACTTGCCGGGCTCAGCGATCTGGTAGCTACCTGTTCTTCGTCCTCGTCACGAAACTTTTCCTTTGGGTATCGTCTGGGGAAAGGGATGAGCGTTTCGGAAGCCTTGGAGGCTTCGGCAGGTACGGTTGAGGGGGCCCGCTCTTGCCCAGTAGTGCGCGATTTAGCGCATAAACATGGAGTTTCTATGCCGATCAACTCGGCTGCCTATCGGGTGATTAGCGGGAAACAAAGCTTAGAAGAAGCGTTAGTATCTTTAACTGCCGGGCCGCGGGTAACCGATGGACCCAGTGCACGAATGGTGTAGAGAGGATCAACCGTGATGCAAAACAATCAACGTAAACCTCGGCTATTAGTGCTGTTCGGGGGAGAATCGGGGGAGCATGGGATTTCTTGTGCGACCGCTGCCGGGGTAGTAGAAGCCATCGACCATGACCGTTTCGAGGTAGTTACTGTAGGGATTACCCCGCAGGGTCAGTGGGTGCCGATAGATTTTAGTTCCGACCAGTTCCAGATATCTGATACCGGTGTCGCGGAAGTTCCTGCTGCCAATCGGCAGTTGTTCTTATCCCCGGGAGATGGACACGTGGTGAGCCTACCCACCCAGCTGGGGGCAGAATTTTCCTTGAGCGATCTCGGCAATTTTGACGTAGTATTCCCGCTGCTGCATGGACCTTTCGGTGAGGATGGAACCGTACAGGGACTGTTAGAAATGATGCATCTGCCGTATGTGGGATGCGGAGTGCTGGCATCGGCGGCCGCTATGGATAAACCCACCACCAAGGTGCTTTTGCATGAGGCCGAGCTGCCGGCCGGAAAATGGGAAACCGTAACCGCCGGGCAGTGGAAGCGTGACCGTGCTGGGGTAACTGAGCGTCTAGAACGCCTGGGGTTGCCGGTATTTGTAAAACCGGCACGGGCTGGCTCCTCCCTGGGGATCACCAAGGTTAGCGTCGCTGCTGACCTAGAAGCAGCGATCACCAAGGCGCAAGCGGTAGATCCGCGGGTGATTGTAGAACAAGAACTTACCGGTTTTGAGGTGGAATGTGCGGTGCTGCAGGGAGCAGATGGGCGTCCTCGTACCACCGAGCCGGGACGCATCGCCATGGGTGATGACGTGCCATTTTATGACTATAAAACCAAATATTTTGGGGAAGATACCGTCAGCTTAGAAATCCCGGCAAAGATCCCCGGGCATTTGGCTACTCAGGTGCGCGAGATAGCTGCCCAGGCTTTTGAAGCCCTTGGGTGTGAGGGCCTGGCACGAGTGGACTTCTTTGTTGATCCGGAAAAAGATGCGGTAGTCATCAACGAAGTTAACACCATGCCCGGATTCACCCCGTTTTCTATGTATCCTAAACTGTGGGAATATATGGGCATTGGGTATTCGCAGTTGATGGAAGAACTGATTACTTTGGCGTTATCGCGTCCAGTGGGATTGAGATAAGTTATTTCAAAAGAATAGGGATCATTTCCTAGGCTAATGACGAGCAGAACAATTAGGGTTGGAGATATGGCGAAAAAACGCGTTACCTTAGTGACTTGTGCGCAGTATCCGGAGCTATCCGAGGACGAGGCCGGGCTAGTTGATGAACTGAACTCGCGGGGGGTCGATGCTCGGATCGCGATTTGGAATGATCCCCACGTGGACTGGGAAGAAGCGGGGGTGTGTGTAATCCGCGCCGTGAGGGATTACGCCGCCAACCGCGAAGAATTCGTGCAGTGGGCGCACCAGGTTCCGCGTTTGTTGAATCCGGCGGATGTGACCGAGTGGGCAACCGATAAACACTATCTACTTAACCTGCAAGAACAAGGCGTTCCCGTTATCCCTACTACCTGGTTAGAACCGGAACAGCATCTGAATAAACACCAGGTGCACACCCGATTCCCTGCTTATGGAGAGTTCGTAGTCAAACCGGCAGTCTCTTCCGGGGGACGGGAAATGGGCCGTTATGATGCCAATAACGGTATGGCACGAATGGCAGCAGTAACCCACGCCAATCGTCTCCTACAAGAGGGGCGTTCGGTTATGGTGCAGCGTTACCTATCAGAAGTTGATGAGCACGGTGAATACTCTCTGGTTTATATGAACGGGGTGTTATCGCACTCGGTAGAAAAGGCCGCTATGCTCACCAACCCCAATACCACTGAGGTGCAGGCGCAAGAAACAGTAACCGGTAACCGGCAGCCAAATTCCGAAGAATGGATTTTTGGAGAAAAGGTACGTTCGGCGATTCATCGCATGATAAAACAGCGCCTGGGACACGATCAGCATCTGCTGTTCTTGCGGATTGACATTGTTCCTGATGGGAAAGGATCCTATTACCTGATGGAAGTGTCCCCGGTAGACGGTTCGTTGTATCTACGTACTCGCGAGGACGGGATCGGTACTTTCGCGGACGCAATTTGTAACCGCGTTTTCTGGTAAAGCTCCATTCTTACCTGCAAGGATAGTAGGTGTGAGCGGATACATAGCCCGCAAGTGTCGCAATAATTTCATCTGAAGCCCCCGGTTAGATAAAGTGGGTATTCGTCGCTATGCGATAAATGGTGGCTGTAGTTCAGTTGGTAGAACGCCTGGTTGTGGTCCAGGAGGTCGCGGGTTCGAGCCCCGTCAGCCACCCCATACGGCAACTGTCCTGCAGTTTGCCGCATAGGCGGTTCAAATAGTTCCTTGAACTTGCGGTGGCAGATAACACACTGTCTGGACAGGGATTTTGTTTGAAAATTGCCGCCGGTATCGACTACCCTGGTTAGTCGGTGCTGGTTGTTTGGAAGGCCGGCGGGGTTCGGTTTTCCGGACACAAGAAAATGTACGTGACTAAGGAAATGAGCAGCAAAGTGGTCTACGCGATCGTCAAGGCGGGCGGCCGTCAAGAAAAGGTCTCCGTCGGGGATGTAGTCGTCGTCGACAAGCTGGCAGCAGAAGTTGGCGACACCGTCGATTTCCAGCCAGTGATGGTAGTTGACGGTGACCAAGTCACCTCCGACGCCGCTGATCTAGAGAAAATCAAGGTAACGGCAGAGGTCTTAGAACAGACAAAAGGACCGAAGGTTCGGATTCTGAAGTTCAAGAACAAGACCGGATACACTCGCCGCATGGGCCACCGCGCCAAGCTGACCCAGGTAAAGATCACTAAGATCGCCTAACCTCAGGCAAGAAAGGAAAAGAAAATGGCACATAAGAAAGGGCTAGGTTCCTCTTCTAACGGCCGTGACTCTAACCCGCAGTACCTGGGGATCAAGCGTTACGGTGGAGAAAACGTCAACGCCGGGGAGATCCTGGTTCGTCAGCGGGGAAGCAAGTATCACCCCGGGACTAACGTGGGAATGGGCAAAGATGACACCCTCTTTGCTTTGGCCGCCGGATCCGTTGAGTTCGGTCGCAAACGCGGTCGTAAAGTCGTAAACGTAGTTTCGGCTTAAAGCAAAGCAAATACTTTTTTAGGTAGCGGGGTCGGGTTACGACCCCGCTACACTTGTATAGTGACCAACGGGCGGTTGCTAGTGACTTTTCCGCCGCACCTCTAAGGAGTAAGCATGGCCAGTTTTGTTGATCGAGTAAAAATCGATGTGACTGCCGGTAATGGCGGTAATGGCTGTGTCAGTATTCGGCGCGAAAAATATAAACCGCTGGGCGGCCCCGATGGAGGCGATGGGGGACGCGGCGGCAGCGTGTTCTTAGAGGTAGATCCCCAGTCGCATACCCTGCTCGATTACCACCATTTACCGCACCGCAAAGCCACTAACGGCACTCCCGGGATGGGAGACAATCGCGAGGGCGCGAACGGAGAAGATTTGGTACTCCCGGTTCCTCCCGGGACGGTAGTCAAATCTGAAGATGGCCAGATTCTGGCGGATCTGCAAGGAGCCGGCTCACGCTTGGAGGTTGCGCGCGGGGGAACTGGCGGTAAAGGCAACGTCGCGCTGGCTACCCGCAAGCGGAAAGCCCCCGGATTCGCACTTTTGGGGGAGGAGGGCGAGTCTCGTGTCCTTATCCTAGAGCTAAAGTCGGTAGCCGATGTGGGGCTGGTAGGATTCCCATCCGCCGGTAAATCTTCCCTGATCGGAGCTATTTCCGAGGCAAAACCGAAGATTGCGGATTATCCGTTCACTACCTTGGTACCAAACCTGGGGGTGGTGCAGGCCGGAGATGAACGTTTCACAGTGGCAGATGTCCCCGGTTTGATTCCCGGTGCTTCGCAGGGGAAAGGACTGGGACTGGACTTCCTCCGTCATATTGAGCGGTGCGCAGTGATTGCGCACGTGGTGGATTGTGCAAACATGGAGTCCGAGCGCAACCCGGTCGATGATATTGAAGCTCTAGAGGCCGAATTGGCGGCCTATGAAAGCGACCTGGACGAAGTTTCGGGATATGTGCCTTTGGGCGAGCGGCCTCGAGTAATTGTTCTGAATAAAATGGACATTCCCGATGCCGCAGAGATGGCGAAACTACAAGCAGAACAATTAGCCGAATTTGGCTGGCCCATGTATGCAGTTTCCGCGGTTACCGGCCGCGGCCTGGAGGCTTTAGTGTTCGCCTTGGCAGACATGGTATTGCGGCTGCGTAAAACGGAGCCAGAACGCGAAGTCCAGCCGGTGCAGGTGTTGCGACCACAGGCCGCGGGGGATTCTAGCTTTACGGTTACGAAGCAAAAAACTGGGCAAGGACTGGTTTATCAGGTGCGGGGAGAAAAACCCGAACGTTGGGTTAAGCAGACTGATTTTGCCAATGATGAGGCGATCGGCTTCCTGGCAGACCGACTCTATAACTTAGGGGTGGAAACAGAGCTGCTCCAATCAGGCGCTAAGAGCGGAGATACGGTGGTTATCGGCGAGATGGAAGGCGGAGTGATCTTCGACTTTGAACCTATGCAATCTGCCGGTGCCGAACTGCTGGGTGCTCGCGGACAAGATTTACGTTTAGGGGGATCTAGCCGGCGTACTAACCAGGAGCGGCGCGAGCAATATCATCAGATGATGGATGGGAAAGAAGCAGCTCGCCAGAATTTGCGGCGAGAAGCAGAACAGGGGTTGTGGACGGATCCTTCTACGGACTAGCTGGCTAACGAGTCGAGATAGTCGTTTTGTCGACAAAATATTTACTTCCGTCACGAAGAGCGGTAAAGGATATTAGGACTCGCTCACCTTTGGTAGGATTGAAGCTACCGGTCTAGCAGAAAAGCTGGCAAGAAGGGGTATTAATGGCGGTAGGCATTGGCGTCACGGGCAGGCGTATCGGAGTCATGGGTGGTACCTTCGACCCGATTCATCATGGCCACTTGGTGGCGGCATCTGAGGTGCAGCACCGCTACGACCTCGATGAAGTTATTTTCGTGCCGACAGCTACCCAGCCGTTTAAGAAAGGGCGGCGGGTTACAGTGCCAGAGCATCGCTATTTAATGACCTCTATCGCTACCGCTTCCAATCCGCGTTTTACCGTTTCTCGCGTGGATATTGAACGGGGCGAAACCACCTACACGGTAGACACCTTGCGGGATTTAAAGCGGGAACGTCCTGGTTGCGACCTATTTTTTATTACTGGGGCGGACGCTTTGCGTAAAATCATGGATTGGAAAAACGCGGACGAACTGTTCCAACTGGCGCGATTCGTGGGGGTAACCCGCCCCGGTCACCGCTGGGGTGACACCGAAAAACTACCTGCCGAGCGGGTGTCTTTGTTAGAGGTTCCTGCCATGGCTATTTCTTCGACCGACATCCGTCAGCGGGTGGCATCCGGGGCTCCGATCTGGTACTTGACTCCGGATGGGGTTGTGCAATACATCGCGAAATATGGTCTTTATCTGGAGGATAACCACTAATGAGCGAAGCAGACTTTCCGAATCGCCCTGAGGGGCAGACCTATTCGCCGATTTCTAAGTACGGCCAGATTTCGATTGCGGAACAGTTAGCTCGCCTGGAGGAGATCCGCACCGGAGGACGACGTCCAACTTATCGCGCCCATCCGACTTCGCAAGAGTCCCAATGGGGACAGATCCAAGAAGGATTTAGCCAGGTTGAGGGGGATATTTCTTGGCAGCTACGCCAGGAGTCATTGGCAGCTGCGCAGCAAACACATCGCAATCTTAGCCCGGAACAGGATGGGCGCAGTTGGGTACAAGACTATCGAGAAAAGCAACAGATGCGTAAAGTCGCGCGAGAAGCGCGAGAAAAGGCAGAGGCGGATTTACAGCGGCTATTGAAGGAACGGGAGGAAGCTCAAGCATACGCCCGGGAACAGGAACGTTTAGCGGCTCAGGCTGCGGAACGTTTACGCCAATTAGAGGATGCCGAGCAGGAAGCTTTGCGTACTGCTGCCCGTCAACAGCAGCAGCGGGAACAACAAGTTTTAAACACGCAGGTCGCGGAAGAAAAAACTGAAGCCGAAAAAATGGCGGAGCTATTGGCTTCGTTTCAAAATCTACAGGCGGGATCTGGGCAACCACCCGCAAGTGCCCCTGCAGCTCCAGCTGATGCTACGCCGCGGGCAGCACAGGCTATCCCCAAAGAGTTACAACCGGTTTCGCAAGGGCCGGTGCAGTCTTCACCGCGAGATTCGCTAACCAAACCGCGCCCTCGCGCTGTCCCGCAGGAGCCGGCAGCGCCGCTCGCGTCAACTCCGCAACCGGGATCCCCCCGACAAGCTCCCGCAGTTGAGGCGAGGACGCAGGCGGGGGTAGCTGCTGCTTCAGTACCTTCAGAGGAGAGACATTCGCAGGCCACCTCACGTATTTTTGCAGATGCCCCCGGCGGCTCTGGTAAATCGGTTTATTCGCCAGCAAATGCCGATGCGGGCTTTTCTGGCACCACCCCAGGGACGGGGGCGGCTCTTGATGTCGATACTACCCAACCCGTGAGAGTAAGTCCGATTGACGCTCTAGCTGATAAGGCCGACGACCGGGCGCTCGCCGATAGTTTAGCTTTTGCAGCTACCAGTAAGAATCTTGCGGAAACTAGGTCAGTTCCGGCTCCGACTGCGGCTCGGGCTCCGCAGATGCCGGCTCACCTGCCTGCTAGTGCTGTCCCGGCGTCCTCAACCTCTGCTTCCTCCCAGGCTAGGGGACAGGAAAGAAGAGACGTTCGTTCACAGGTAACTTCTCCGATGGCTCCAGCCGGGCCAGTACCGGCAGTGCCGGCCGCTACTAGCATGCAGAATCCCCCGCAAACCTCTGCGCGGGGATTAGCGCCCAACGCGGCTAACTTATCTCCATTAAATATAGCCGCTGGTGAAGCTGGTTCCGCTGCTGAGCTATTCCAACAGGCCTTGGCGCAGAGTAAATTGGGGGTAACCAAACCGGCTGCAGCCCCTTCCGCTTCGCTCACCTTAGCGGGGCATACCGGAAGTCAGGCATCTGTGCGTCCAGCTCCGGCGCCCCCGGCCGCTACTGCAGGGCAGCGTCAAGTTTCAGCTTTTCCCGCTGCTACTCAGGTCGAACCGCAAGTTTCGCAGGTGCAGTCCGCTCCCGTTTCAGCTCCTGTTCCTGCGCCCAGCGCGCAGCCCGCCTCTCCAGCTCCCGCTGTTCCCGCTGTTCCCGCTGTTCCCGCTGGAGCCGCTGTTCCCGCTGGAGCCGATGTTGCTGCTCAAGCTAACGTGGCGCTGCCCCAGCCTGCTTTGGCGCGGCCAGAAGCAGCGCCTCAGACAATAGGCGCTACGCAGCCAGTGGTAACCCCTCCGACGGCACAGCCAGCGCAGCCAGCGCCTACGTCAGGTACAGGAGCTGTACCAGGAGCGACTGCAGTGCCGTCAGCTAATGCACAGCCACTCTCGCCGGTTATTTCCGCACCGGCTGCGGCGCCAGTTGCCCCAGCTGCTGCAGCCCCCGCGGTTACTGCCACAAGTCCGCTAGCGGTTCCTGCTGCGGCTGACAGTCCGACACTAGCGCCGTTAGCCGATTCCTCGGAAGCTAAACCGAGCGATGCCTCGCCCGTTTCCGCCGAAAGCGAGTCTCCTCAAGAGGAGAAAACCCGGTGGTGGCAGCGGAAAAGGAAAGCAAAAAAAGCTGAGGCCCCGGAGCAGGAAGACATTCGCGCCGGGGCGTGGCAAGAATCCGCTGATGAGGAGGGCGAGGAAGAGCCACTAACGTTTATCCAAACGTTCTTGCGTTGGGTGCTTAGGCTATCTATCTTGCTGATTATTGCTTTGGGAATGGTGCTTACTATGGATCGACCAGTGATTTCTCAAACGATGGGGCAGGATATCTTCCAACCCGGTATCGTAGATAATGTAACCGTTACTCAAATATAGGAGTTCTTCTTGGTCGAAAAGCTTGACCCGCATCAATTAGCTGAAATCGCTGCCCAGGCGGCTGCCAGTAAACTGGCGACTGATGTGGTGGCGATTGATGTTCACGAACAAACTATCATTACGGATATTTTCGTGATTTGTTCGGCCGATAATCCGCGCCAAGCGCGAGCGATTATGAATGAAATTGATCATGCCTGCCATGATGCGGGCGCTGATCCGACCACTATTGAGGGTAATGATGAATTCCGGTGGGTACTCATGGAGATACCGGGGGTAATCGTGCATATTTTCCTGGCTGAAGAGCGCGAATATTACGGGCTGGAACGACTGTGGAATGACTGCCCACGCATCGAATTGCCCGATTTGGAGGAAGCAGTCCAGGCGGAGCAGGCTCGGGTAGCTGCTCAAGGGGTGCGTGGGGACGCTGCGAGTTTGATTGTAGGGCTAGATTAGGCAACTCATGGCGAAGAGGATTGTCCTTTGGCGACACGGTCAAACTGACTATAACCTGCAGGGACGGGTACAAGGACAGGTGGATATTCCCCTTAATCAGACGGGGGTAGCCCAGGCCGCGGCGGCCGCGGAAGAGCTAGTTAAGCTTAAGCCTGAGCGGATTGTGTGTTCTGACTTGGGGCGCGCTCAGGATACGGGACAGGCTCTGGCTGATCTGTGTGGCGAGAGCGTTCAGTTTGGGGTTGACGAGCGCCTACGTGAACGTGCATTCGGGGATTTTGAGGGTCTTTCGGTGAAAGAACTGCAAGATCGTTTTGCGGCACGCTATGAAGAATGGCGGGCAACCGGGGAATGTCCCCTGGCGGGTGTAGAGTCGCGCGGTGAAGTCGGGTCGCGGGTTGCCGAATGCGTTGCTGATCATTTTGACGAGGTAGAGGGCGTCTTAGTGGTGGTGTCTCACGGTTCAGCTTTGACGCAGGGATTGGTGAAGATTATGGGCTTGGATCCTTTGGCCTGGCAGGGACTGCGAGGGTTAGATAATTGCCACTGGTCCACGGTGATTCCTTACTCACGAAAGCCGGGATGGCGTCTGGTCTCACACAATATTGGAGCCCCCGAGGTTCCCGGTTCGGCGCTACCTTCCTTGGCTTAGGGCGTGTGGCAGGGTATGAGCTGTGGTAGTAACGACTATGTCGGAATACACAGACGGGCGATTTGAAGTAAAGGCTCACTGTTAGTTAAAGTTATTTGGTGCCTACCGAGCGGGCTTGTGAAGGTAGGACATGGCTTTCGGGGCTATAGCGCAGTTGGTAGCGCGCTTCCATGGCATGGAAGAGGTCGCGGGTTCGATTCCCGCTAGCTCCACTAACTGCCTGCTGGTGTTGATACAATTTCGCGCCAGCAGGTTTTGTTTTGCCTTTTTGCTCCAAAAATCGCTTGTTTGCTCCAAAATAGGGGTTACGCGAAATTGTTGTGTTGAGCTGGGTAAATAGAAAGCCAGCAATCGAAATGATCGGTGCTGGCTTTCTATTTGGGGAGCTTTCTGGCTATTGCGCTTGTGTGCTGGTTCCGTCTTTCCAGATCACGGTTGCTTTGCCACTTGGTGCTATCTCGATGCGTTGGCACAGGGTGTGGAAGGTGGCGGGGTTAAAGTTGCCTGCTTTCTCTAGCGATGTGAGGGTGCGTCGGTAGTGGTTGAGTGTGGCTTTGATGCCTGTGCGCCGTTCAATCTCTGCCGTGGTTGCTTCGTAGGCGTTGATGGCTTCACGCTGGCGTTGTTCCAGCTTCTTGAAGCGTTGATGGTAGTCATCTTGATTTTGGGATTGATGCGCATTCGTGTTGATAGCTTGCTCGATCAGTTTTGTGGCGATCTCTACTTCAGTAGCTTGCTCAGCAGCTTTGGTTTCTAGCTCGCTGGTGTCGGTGAGTACAGCGGTGAGGAGTCTCCAGTCGATGAGGCCGCGTTGCTCGATGAGCGGGGCGAGCGCGCTCTGGAACATGGCTTGGAGTTGTTCATCGCGCAGGATCGGCATTTTGCCTGGGTGGGGTGTGGAGAATTTGTGGTTGCATTGCCAGATGACGGCGCGATACTTGCTTGTGGAGTGCCACGTTTTGCTGCCATAGGCTGCGCCGCAGTGAGCACAGTAAACCTTGCCTGTGAACACTCGCTCGCGCCGACCGTTACCTCGAGCCGCGAATTCCGCTTGGGTGAGTTCCCACGTTTCAGGGTCGATGATGGCTGGGTGGGAGTCGGTCACGTAATACTGGGGCACTTCGCCGTGATTGGGTTTGATCTCTTTGGTGAGGAAATCTACGGTGAAGGATTTTTGCAGCAGAGCATCGCCTTTGTATTTTTCGTTGGTGAGGATGGATTGGATGGTGGTGTGGCTCCAGTTGTGTTTACGTCGTGGGGTGAGTATTCCGTCCGCGTCTAATGAGGCTGCGATTTGGGGGATGCTCATGCCTTCGAGGTAGTGGCGGTAGATGTGGCGCACAGTTTCGGCTTGCTCGGGGTTAATAACCGGGCTACCGTCTGGGCCGCGGTCGTAGCCGAGGAAGTTCTTGAATGGCATATTTACTTTCCCGTCGGCAAAGCGTTTGCGCTGACCCCAGGTGACGTTTTCGCTAATGGAGCGGGATTCTTCTTGGGCGAGGCTTGACATGATGGTGATCAATAGTTCGCCTTTGGAGTCGAGTGTCCAGATGTTTTCTTTCTCGAAAAATACCTCCACGCCTTTGTCTTTCAACTTCCTCACGGTTGTCAAGGAGTCGACGGTGTTGCGAGCAAACCGGGAGACACTTTTGGTGACGATCAGGTCGATACGGCCAGCTAAGGCGTCGGCGATCATGCGGTTGAATCCGTCACGGTGTTTTGTGCTTGTGCCAGAGATTCCTTCATCGGTATAGATGTCGACGTATTGCCAGTCGTCGTGGTTGTTGATGTAGTGCTCGTAATAATCCACTTGCGCCTCATAGGAGTTCGCTTGGTCAGTATCATCGGTGGAGACGCGAGCATAACCAGCGACGCGGCGAAGCGAGGGCAAAGCCGTGGATGAGGTGTGTATCTTTTTGGTGGCAGGGATAGTGGTAATCCGTGGCATCAGGCAGTCATCTCCTCACCGGTGCGGTAGTCAATCGTGGCAGTGTTTCCGTTGCTGAGGTGGATGGTGAGGAGCCAGTTCGGGCTGGCCTCAATCCGTTCGATACGATTAACCATCTGCTGGTCGTCCCAAGCATGAAGCCCAAGCAGGCGTTTGATGGTGGCGTGCAGGTGTTCTTCTCGTAGTTGATGAGCATGGCAGGGGTTGCCTTTGCCTTTCGTGGCGGTTTCGCACCACCAGTATTTATAGGTCGAGTGTGCCAAGCGGCGGGTACGCCTATGATAGTTCCTGCCACAGATAGTGCAGGTGATGCGGTGTGTAAGAGCGCTACTCCCACCGGTTGGGGTCAAGCTACGTCCGCCCGTAGCACGCCGCCTAGCTAGTTCTGCCTGGACAGCATCAAACACTTCTCGCGTGATGATGGCTGGGTGGGAGTCTTCCACAATGTATTTCGTGAGCTCGCCACGATTCAGAGTCGGTGTGTTATCTCCGGCGTGAGCACTGAAGTATTGTTGCAAGATTGCGGTACCGATATAGGTGGGGTTTTCCAGCCAATCGCGGGTCACCGAGGCACGGAACTTGCCGCCACCACGTGAACGCAATCCCTCTTGGTTCATGTGTTTGCAGGTTTTCTCTGGGCTGATCCCTTCAAGAAACTCGCTGAATACACGCCGCACAATAACGGCTTCTTCTTCAACGATGTCGAGCTGGCCGTGGTGGTAGTGGTATCCGTAGGGTTGGCGCGAATGCAACAGTCCATCCTTGTACTTTTTTCTGATTCCCCACTTCGCATTAGCCGAGATAGATTCGGATTCGGCTTGCGCGAACGAGGCTAGTAAAGTGAGGAGGACTTCGCCCTCAGCGTTGGCGGTGTCGATGTTTTCACGTTCAAAACGCACGCTCACCCCAGCAGCCTTCAATGCTCGCACTGTGTTTAGTAGATCGAGAGTGTTGCGGGCAAACCTGCTAATTGATTTGGTGAGAATAATGTCGATGCTCCCTGCGAGTGCTTGCTCGATCATCTGGTTGAACTCGCCGCGCCCCGAGATAGACGTACCTGTCGTTGCGTAGTCGCTGTAGACCCCGGCATATTCCCAGCCTGGCGTTGAGCTGATCAGCTTGTTGTAGTAAGAAACCTGGGCAGAAAACGAGTGAGTGAGCCGCTTAGATTCGCGTGATACCCGCACATACGCCGCCACCCGCGTCAGTCGTAGCTGGGCGGGTTTGGGTGGTAGTGTGCAGATTTCCATGCTCGTCTCCTTGTATCACGTTCGGTGTGAACCTTTGCTTCTATACATCACTCTGAACGCCTGTTTTATCCAGTCGCTGCGGTAGTAAAAGCCCCATAATCAGGGGCTGGTAAGAGCTGATGAGAGTCTCTCGTATCCGCTGATAATCAGCCTGAGAGATGGCACCGGCTACGCGGAGTTTTTCGGCAAGTGCAAGGGTGACCCTGCAGACTGCCTCATGTTTCATCTGAACCGCTTTCATACCGTGCCCCTGTGGGTCACGTAGCAGGCATGGGAGCAATACTTGCGTTTCTTGTTTCCGTAGGCAGTGAATGTGGTTGCGCAACCAGCGCAGGTAAAGCTATAGATAGCAGTGCGCCTTTTCGCCTCAGGGTGTGCTTTCCACCAGGCACGCCGATGCTCGCTACAACAGAATCGCTGCTTTTTGCCGTCAGTGCGTCGATATAGACGAGCCCCACACCACGGGCACCAACCGAGCACATCATCAGGAACACGGGTGGTGCTTGCTGGTAGGGCATTAATAAAACGAAGAACCGATGTTGGTGGCAAACCCAGGATCTGGCTAATGCGCCGATATGGTACGTGGTCAGCGTGCACCTGCTGGATTGCGTGCTGTTCTCTGGCATCAAAACCCATAGCGTGCTCCTAACTCGATGAACCTGCTGTCGCTTTAAGCCACCCCAGAAGCCCAATCCGGACGGTCCATTTTTGTGATGGCGCCATACGCCCGTGAAGAAGAAGCGAACCGGACGGGTAGAAACGAAAAAGAGCCGCCCCAGCAAGACGGTGACGTCTCGCCAGGGCGGCTCTTATTCAGCGTGGTTATTCAGTTGTTGCCTTCGGCTTGTTAGCCAAGGATTTGGTTGACGCGGTTTTGTACTTGTTGGTAGTTGTAGCCAGCATTGATGAGGCGGTTGTAGCGTTCTTTCCCGTTACCCCAATCCCCACGAATCACCTCACGAGCGAGGGTCTCTATGCTCTTGCCTGCGGGTTTGGCTTTAAGGCCGAGGATTTCGTTGACGCGGGCTTGCACGGCGTCGTAGTCGAACCCGGCCGCGGTGAGCCGCTGATGGCGGTCATTCCCGTTACCCCACGAACCATTGATGACTTCACGTGCGAGCGTGTCGACGCTCTTGCCACCAGTGGTGGTTGGCTTCGGCGCAGGCGCAGGCTTCGAGGCAGGTGCTGGCGTAGCGGATACTTTGCTGGAGGCCATTTGGTCGTACCAGTAGCTGGCTCTGGCCATGTAGGTTGCGTGTTGGGATCCGGCTATGGAGGCGGGGCATTCGGTTGCGGAAAAGTCGCGGTGTCCGAATACGTTTTTGCCCCAGGTGGGTCGGCCGAGCTTGTAGTAGTGACACAACGCGGCGAGAAGGTGTGCCCCGTTTTCTAGGCAGGCATCGGAGATACGGTAGGGGTGGGTGGATGCGTCTGCGTGTTCGATTCCAATGGAGGTGGTGTTGGCTACCCAATTTCCCGCGTGCCAGGCAGTGTCCCGGTCCCAGACGAGTTGGCCGATGCGGCCACTGGTTTCTACTTGGTAGTGCGCGGAGGCGGGTCGGGTTTGCCATACGTTCCAGCATCCTTGTATGGAAAGGTTTCCATCGTTGTGGTGCAGGATTATTTTGTTGATGGATCGGCCTTGTCTGCCTTTGGTGAAGTGTTTGTTCATCAGCAGGTTCAGGTCAGCTTCTAGAGTGTTCCAGTTCTTCATTTTGGGTTCTCCGTTTCTTTTTTGGTTGGTTTAGCTGGTGGCCAGGATAAAAAGTGCGATCAGGTAGATAAGGGGGGTAAGTATCCATGAAAGGAATATGGCGAAAAGGAGCCAGATCCCGGCGGTAAGTAGCGTTAAGACTGCTAGGAGTGCCAGGAATTTAAGGAATGTTTTCATGGTTTTTCTATTTCGTTAGGGAGGGCGTGTTGGGGCAGATATTTGCCTGGATTAATCTGGCCTGCCTGAGGGGTTGGCGGGGAGTATTTATCTGGATTGCTCGCCTTAGCGGGCGGGGTTGAGCCGGTTTTTAAGGCGGGCTGGTTTTGACCGGTTTGCTTGATTGTGTCTAATGCTTGTTGTAGTCCGCCCGGGATCGGCAGACCTAACAGTGCAGCGTTTTCCAGGACGGAGATGCCCTCGTTGGATAGGTAGAAGAAGATGGTGGCGGTGCGTAGCACTCCGGGGGTGCCAAGAATATGCACATCCAATAAGTGGGCTAGTCCGATGAGGGCGAAGATTAGGATTTTGCGGGCGATACCGCGAAACCCAACCGAGGAGCTGAGTCGGTGAGCGTTGATTGCGGCTAGTATTCCGGTGGCGTAGTCGATGATGGTGAAGGCTACGATGGCGTAGAGCAGGGAATCGGTTCCACCGAGGAAGGCTCCTAGCCAAGCACCTATAGCGGTCATGGCGCCTTGGAATAGCATCCAAATGGTTTTGATAGACAAAATTCTTGCTGTCCTTTCAAAATAGTTAACGGGTTAGGGAAAGCGTGGGGGATTGCGGATATAGGAAATGCCTGCACAAGGCAGGCATTGAAACTTCAAACAAGGCGGTGCTATTCGGTTTGTATATGTGGGCGCTTTAGGGCTTGCAGCGTGAGGCGGGTGATATCCATAGTGTTTTTTCTGGGTGCCACCAATACGGGATTGTCTGTGTTTTTTGTTTTTCCTGGCGGGGCTGGTTTTGGGTCAGAGGGGATCGGGATTATCGCTTGCTCAATCATGAGGTTTCTCCTTTGCTTATGGCTTGTTCTACTGCTTCGCTTAACGCACAGAATGCTTCTGCTTGTTGCCCGGCGAGCTCGCCGTCGTAGGTTTCTATGAGGCTTTTTACTTCTTGGAGATGGTTTTGATAGGTCGGCCCAGATACTTCGGCCAGGGAATCGAATAGGCTTTGACGAGCGGTGAAGAATTCTTGGGCTTTTTCTGGGCATGCCAGGGTGAATGTTCCCCCAGCATCGATGCGGGGTTTGCCGTTTTCGTTTAGGGAGGCGTATTGGGTTACCAGTTCGTATTCGTCATCGCTAAAACGCTTGGTGGCCTGTCTTACTAGGTCTAGCAGTTTGGTTCTAGCTCTAGAAGGGCCAGGTTTAAGACTCATGGCAGCTAATAGTTCTGTTAGTCCGGTTAGGTGCTTGTTAGCTATCCAAATTTTCATGACGTATTCCTTTCTTTGTATACAGCCTGGTTTAGGCAGTGTTGGTAGACATTGGTTGATACCCGGTGTTATGGAAGTAGGTCCAGGAGATGGTGCCATCGGCTTTGGAGGTTATGGTGCTGATCCATCCCTGGTTAAGCAGCCCGATGAGCCCGTTTACCCGGCTCATAAGGTCTGAGAGCCGGTCGAAAAGTCGGGTCATGTTATAGAACGTGCCGTTGGTGACGATCATGACGTCATAGGTGTGGAATACTACTTTGGCTAGCTTTGTCGGCCCGACCCATCCTGGATGCGTGCCCCTATCGGTTAGTACACAATCTTCCAAGGTGACCGATCTGTTTTCGGTGGTATAGAACTTGTAACCATTCGTGCGCAGATCAGCCCCAAGGTGGATGCCAGCCGAATCATAAAACCTTCCCTTTGGGTCTAGGGTCAAACACGTGAAATAGTCCCCGTTTGGAGCGTCCTGGTAGGTCCAGGCAACATAGTCACCCTCGTTAGCTAGCGACGTGGAGATACCCTCTATTTCCTCATGATCCTTTTTATGGCCCCTGCCTAACTGTCCGATATATCGATTCCCGTACCAAAACTGCATCCCGGTACTAGCGATTTTCCCTTCCAGTTCCGAACCGTTATACCAAGAAATCTGGGTCGGGTTGATGCGAATATTACTTGTCCACCCGGCAAGACCAACCTGGATAGCGTTAGCGGAAAGCTTATCTGCCGTAATGGATGCCGCTCCGATCCGGTTGGCATCAAGCAGACCAGTGGTGATCTTGCTGGCATCTATGTAAGCAATCTTCGCCGAGGTGATAGCAGCGTCGCGGATCATGACTGTTTGGATGTATCCGTTAGCAATCGTGAGCTTATCGCTAGTGATGCTCCCGGCGGCAATCCGCGCGGACGCTAGGGTACCGGTGGTTATTTTATCTGCGGACAGCTCACCGATTTTAGCGTTAGTGATAGCCGCATCGGCAATCATTGCGGTACCGATTACGGCATCATCTATTGAGGTTTGCCCACTGATGTGTACTTTTGCTGCATCAATCAGCACGGTTTCATTCGACAGATTGATTTGGGTAATAATCTCGGCTCTTTTAACTCTCAGGTTCACGTTGTCTGAAACCATCGTCAAGGAGGAGTTAATGTTGTTGGTTTCATCTGCTACCTGCACTTTGAACGCTTCTAGAGCGTTTTGAGTATTGGTTGCATCCTGGAGAGCTTTTTCGGCCCGCGCTTTTGCAGTCGCTGTATCGGTACTGGTTTTTACTAGCTCGCCTTGGGTTTGTTTAAGGCTTGCTTGGACTTGCTCAACGCTAGCGTTTGCTTGCGCGATCTGGGTTTTAGCTGCTTGCAGGTTTGCCGCCAGTTCGGCCGCGTTCAAATCGGTAGCAAGACTGACCCACGTAGGCTGGCCAGTATCAGTAACGCGGTAGATCCAGATTCCTACTTGCTCACCATTTTCTTTAAACCACACATCCCCAAGCCGCGCTAATACCGGTTGGGTGGTGCCATAGTGGTTGGTGTTTTTCCCGTCCGCGCTAGCTAGCGCAATACTTGCTGCCTGCTGGGCTTGGATAGCCTCGCTGCGGGCAGCGGTGATGGTGTGGGTGATGTCAGTGAATTTTCCTGCAGTACTGCCAAGTTCGATGTTGATGTATTCACCTGCGAGTGGGTCGAAGTCATAAGCAACAACCCTGGCGGTGAGTGCCACGTTGAGGTCATCGTGGCGGACGGTTACTGTGTCGCCTAGGGTCACGGTTTCTAGGTCGCAAAAACCCTCATATTCTTTCGTCGAAGCCAGATCCACAAACGAGATCTTGTAAGCGCAATGCGGTTGATCGACATGACAACTAGAGAACTCAGCTTTCGCTAGTTCACGCAGTCTCGCGTGAGCTTGCTCTAGGGGAAGTTCGTCCTCACGTGGCTTGCCTGGGTCTTTGATGGCTTTGACTTGCCCATAGCGGATGACCTTGATACGCGGCGCAACATAATCACCTATGCGCGGAGAATCCACGTACAGTTCAGGTAGGAGCAGACCGTCGTAACCAACCGGCAAAATCCGGGTAACTATCGTGGTGTAGTCCAGGCTCGATTCGTATCCGGACAGGTTCTTACGATCCCTAATAACCACGCCACGATTAGCACCTATGCGGGGCGCGTGGTGGATATGCCAGTTATCGAAAGTAAGCTCCCCGCCCCAACGCGAAATAAAACTGTTGTCGCTGTCACCTAACAGAGCCGCGCTGAGTGGGGTTCTAACTATGCGTGCAGAGGATCGACGCGAGTTATCTGAACTAGAAGCGCTAAAACCGTGCGGGCTATTGGCTGCCCCTAGCAGCTGATCTAAGGCTGCTTTAGCGGTTTTGTTTACCACATAGGTGTCAGCGATAAGGTTTGCAGAAAGGTCATAAAACACGTGATGGGCAACTACTTCGAGTATCCCGTCAAGGCTGGTGGTGACCTCGCTGATACGAAATCCTTGCCGGAGGTTTATTCCTGGAACCGGGGCGGCCACGATGTTTTCTATTACCAACAGGTTCGCTGCTGGCCCATCAAAGGGGTAGGAAAATGTTAGGGAAAACTTGCCGTTTAGTTCCTGACTTACCATCGGGTCGATAACGTGGCGATCTAGCACCGCTAACCCACTGGCAGTAAAATCCCTAGCGCTACGATCATGAATCGTAATCATGGGTTATTCCTTTCTACAAGGTACGCCAGTTACCTTTAACTTCGATTCTTGAAATACCGGTGCCCAGCTCAATGTGGTTAGCACCAGGAGAAAGTTGCGGGAAGGGCCCTGAAATCCCATCGGTTTGGGTTTTACCTGCAACGTGGGCTGTAAGCCGGGGACTATCGATAGTTAATTGCCCGCTAGGAGCAGAAACCATCAAGACGGTATTGTTTATTTTTAGTTCCAAATCCCCGGTACCAAAAACAGTTATTACCGGATCGGAAGCTAAAAGACCAGGATTACTAATCGTGCCCGAACCGCTCAAAGTTAGCTGTTTAAGCCCGGTTTCCAGGTAGGTAAACGGCTGGCAACAAAGCTCGGCTTCAAACAATACCCAAGTGGACAGCGAGCCTAGCGCTGGTGATATTTTGACGTGTTTAAGATACCTGAACATGCCAGGCTCACCGCTAAACCCAATCGTGTGGGCCCCAGTCAGCGCGTAGGCGGCTTTGCGGAATGCTTCCAGCCCGCCACGCACCGCTAGTTTCAAAGTTATTTCGCCATCTTGCCACCCTTTAAAGCGGGTAAGAGTACCGGCCCGCCCTGACACCTCAATATCATCCACGCCCATGGCGGCAGTAGGGATTTCTACAGGTGCGCAAAAACGCATACCCAGGCTTTTAGAGCTAACCTTATGGTCGAGAACAAACCCGTACATTGATTTACACCCCCGCAGCTAAAAGATTGGCTCGCCGAGATAGCCGTGATAGTTGCTGATCAATTTTGGGTGCGAGTTTGCCGACCAGCGTCCCATCACTTAAAACAACCTTGATATCCAAACCCTTAAGAATCCGGGCAGCTGTAGCATCTGCTACCCCTTGAACATCAACGCTGCCAGGTTCAGTTTCCTTTTCAGTATGCGATATTTGGCCGGCTAGGGCAGGGGTCAGATCGGTGTTTGGCAAAGACAAATCCTTACTGACCTTGATAGGTACGTTAACCCCGTTAGTTAACTCGCCCATAGCATCCATGGTGTCTTTTGCCATGTTCGCTGCCGCATCTACAGCCTTATGGCCGCGCGTGGTTATTGCTCCGGCTAGACCAGCAACTAGCATGTCGCCAACCCACGCCATTTGCTTAGAAGGAGAATGGATACCGAAAAACCCGAGAATCCCATTCCAGATTGAAGACACCCAGTTAGCGACCCGGTTCCACAACCAGCCCGCTAGTGACTGAATACCCTGCCATAACCCAGAAACCAGGGATGCTCCAGCTGAGATCATCTGTCCGACCCCGCCCATCACTGCTCTAACAATGCCGTAAATAATCCTCGGGATAGCTGAAACTATAGTGCCGATAATGGTCGGTAAAGCCCGAATGAGGCTGGTTAATAGTTGGATGCCAGCTTGTACAAGAAGAGGGATAGCCCCACCAATAGCAGACAATATGGCGCAGATGATTTGAGGTAAAGCCGCCACAATCGCGTTAATAATAGTTGGTAACGCCCCTATAAGAGCCGTCAATAGTTGCACGCCCGCGTTAATCAACTGGGGGATTGCCTGGATGATCGCGCCAAGGATAGCGGTAATAATCAACGGTAAAGCCCCGGTGATAACGGTAATAATTTCAGGCAAGGCACCAACCAGCGCGGTTAACAGCTCGATACCAGCTTCGATAATCTGGGGGACGGCTCCGATTACGAAAGAAATAATCGCACCAATCAACTCCGGCAAAGCCTCAACAAGCACCGGGATAGCCGCAATCAAACCCTGGGCAAGACCAATAATTAACTGCAGGGCTGCATCCAAAATAAGGGGCAAATTATCGATGAGCCCCTGGATCATGGTCATCAGCATTTCTACCGCCGCCGGGATCAGCTCCGGCAACGCCTCACCAATACCCGAAACGAGTGTGGCGATGATCTGCACCGCCGCTTCAAGAAGCGAAGGTAGCGCCTCAATAATTGCTTCCACCAATGCCACAATCAACGTCACGGCAGTTTCCGCCAAGGAAGGCAGAACAGCGATAATGCCCTCCAACAAAGAGGTGAGGATACTCATCCCGGTATCCACCACTTGCGGGAGCTGGCTAGAAATAAACTCCAGAGCCTCTTGCAAGATTTCTCCGAGGGTGTCGATAAAGGCCGGTGCGCCCCCGGTCTCGAACGCGCCGGTGAGTTCATCGACCCAACCATTAACCATCGGCATCACCGTGCCAGCCAAAGCCGTGGTCAAACCTCCAGCAAGTAGGCCTTTAAGGTTATCGACCCCGTCTTTTAGCGTAGCGAGTTGGCCAGAGAAGGTTTTGGATTGGGCATCCATCGCCCCATAAAACCGGCCACCCTCACTTGTGGCACTAGCAAACGCATCCGCAACCATATCCGCACTGATCGCGCCCTTAGCCATTTCTTCTTTAAGCTCACCAATACTTTTACCGGTCTTACGGGAAATCTCCTCTAAAGGGTTGAACCCCGCGTTAATCATCTGGTTCAAATCCTGACCAGTCAGCTTGCCAGTAGAGCTCATTTGCGCAAACGCCAACGTGAGGGATTCGAACTTTCCAGCATCCCCCTGGCTGATATCACCTAACTGTTTGAGGCGTACCTGGGATTCTTCAGCGCTCATGCCGAACCCCATCAACGTTTGGGTGGCCTTGGCTAGATCCTCCATCCCAAACGGAGTACGAGCCGCTTCCAACTTGAGGTTATTAACCAGTTTCTGAGCCTTGGCTTGATCACCCAGCATCGTGGTAAACGAGGTGGTGTATTGCTCCATCCGGGCGTTATAGTCCAAGCCATCCTTCATCGCTGAGCCGAAGCCTTTAGCGATACCCGCGATGGCGTGCCCGATAGCTTTCACCCCACCAACAACAGCTTCCGCTGCCAGGCTGGCTTTAAGCACGTCACCAAAAATGCGGGTCTTCGAACTGGTACCGTCCATCTGAGAGCCCAGCTCGTCTACAGCATTTTCTAGGTGTCCGGTGTCCTTAGCTGCAGTTTTCGCATCATCACCCGCACCGTCAGCCTCATCGGCAAACTTGGAAAGAGCAGAATTATTCTCTTTAAGCTCGCCCTCAAGACCATTCAAAGTCGCCTGGGCGTTATTGAGCTGAATCTGCCAATTCTTCGTACGAGAATCGTTGTCACCAAACGAAGCCGCAGCATTATCCAACGCAGCCTTGAGAGTTTCGACTTTGGAGCGCTGCGCCTCAATCTCCTTGGCCAGCACCTGATTTTTGGCCGTCAAAGACGAAACCGAGACCTCGTTCTTATCAAAGGCTGACGCAGCCAGCTTCATCTCAGATCCCAAAACCCGCATTTCACGATTAATATCCGTGATCGCGCGCTTAAACTCCCGCTCACCCTCCAGGCCAATCTTCAAACCAAAAGAGCTATCAGCCATGTGTGGTGTCCTTTTGCATAGGTTGGCCAAGGGGTGGTCGGTTGTGGGAAAATGAGTTGGTGAGTACTGATTGGCGCGGGCAAGTGGTTGATGCGTTGTCTGATGCCCGAATGGCGCCTTATCTTGAGCGGTGTGCGGGTAACCAGAAGAGGGCGCTTCAGCTTTATCAATGGCACGGCGAACTCACCGCTAGTGTTCAGGCCGTGCTCGGTAACACTGAAGTAATACTGCGCAACGCCATCGACGCGCGGCTACAAACCTGGAATACAGCCAACCTTCCAGGAGCCACGAGTTGGCTGCTCGACGAGCCAGCCGCTCCGCTAAGAAGCCTTAGCGCGGCCAAACGTAAAGATGCACTGCGGCGGGCAAACAAGCAAGCGACCGCCAGACCTGCAGACCACCGCCGCTACAATCAGCCAGTCAGTCATGATGACGTGTTAGCGCAAATCATGTTCGGCATGTGGCGTGACCTGTTGCCCAATCATCTGCCCGATGCCAACCCTGAAACCAGGGAAAACCATAATCGGATGCGCCTATGGGACGAGGCTCTGCGCAACGCTTTCCCAAATGCCGAAGACCCTGACGGACAACTAACCTTTTGGAGAGTCGCGCACCTGCATCGCTTGCGTAACCGGGTCTCACACGTAGAACCGCTACTGGACATGGATGTTCGCGCGCATATTCAAGAGGCGTTTGATCTCGTCACTTCTATCAACCCGACAGTTGCCCAATGGCTCACCGGCACCTCGCAGGTCAGCGCAGTACTTAGACGAAAACCCGCCACTGCATAATGAAAGAAGAGCCTAGCGGCGCCTACGTCCACCAGACTCTCCTAAGACATGATGGGAGACCTTGTTCCCACCTTCTTCATCACCCAGCCTACCACAAGCAACCCTTAAATACCCTCTGGGACCACATCATCAATAAACCACTGGCGTTTCGCTTCAGCCCGGCCGGTCTCAATCAGCCAACAATCCACCAAGTCCAGTAGCTGTCCGAACACCATCAGTTCGATCTCTGCTTGGGTCAGTCCCAGGTGGGCGAGCCCGATATAGGTCAGGCGGGTAAAGATTGCCTCTTCACTATCTATTAGGTGTCCTTTTTCTTGGTTTGCCCTTTTGGGTTGGGTGTCTCGGTCATGATTGCTCGCCGGGTGCCGCGCTGTAATGCCTGGGCGATAGCCTCTCGATAGTCAGCTAAATCTGCAGGCACAGTTAGTAACTCGACCGCTTCTTCGGTCAGCTCTGGGCGCTTATCGTCTGGATGGGTGAGGTTGTGTATTTGTACGGACTGGTTAGCGAGCAGGGCGATGAGCCAGATTACCTCACCGAGTGACTTATCCATATCTTCGCTAGTTTCCAGTGCTTGACCTAAATGTTCTAGCCCTCCGTAACGTTGAGCTATCAGGCGGGTAGCGCGGGTAGTGAGGACGAGCTCGTATTCTTGACCTGCGATAGTGATTGTCGCGCTTTTTAAAGAGGGGCTATCGGCCGGGCTGGTTTGGGTTTTCGCTGTCATGGCTTACCTGTATTTCTAGTTGTTTGTCGGTTTAATGCTGGTTGTAGCGGCAGGCTCATACACCTGGGTGTACCAGCTGGAGATTGTCTCAGTTTTCACGCCTGTTGCTCCTTCGGTGACTTCGGCTTTCCACGGGTGCTTGCCGGTAGCGTCTGGTTTGTTACGCCGCAGGATCGTTCCCTCAATACTCGGGGTAGAGAACGTGATCGAATCAGCTTTGGTCGCCAGCGTGGTTCCCGGCAGAGCAAATTTGACGCGGTAAAGCCAAAAATACTGGTACTTCCCGTTAGAGCGTGCAGCTCTAAAACCGATAGCCACGGGTGCGCCACCATCCTCATAAGTGCTGATAAGTACCCCGTTCGCGTCCAGTCTCGCACCAGTTAAGGCAGCTGCAGCCTCTGCCCCGAGATCATCAACCCCAAGAGTAAGCGTTCCAGATTTGAATTCCTTGACAATCTCGGATGCCCCGTCATCGGCATACAAAATCGCCTCAGCCACCTCCACAGACAATTCTGCAGATATCGCTTTAGCGAGCGGTTTAGGAACGGCATAGGTTTCCTCACCGCTGGTGGGATCTTCGCTAATGCTCGCGTAGTAGAGCTTGTCTAGACCAATAGTGGCCATGAGTATTTCTCCTTTTGGGTAGTGATTTTCGTGACATGGGTCTTTAGATGTCATCGAGAGATAGAATTGGGGCATGAGAGAGAAAACGCGATGCTTGACCTATGCGGTGTTCGGGATTTATCTGCTCTTGTTGTTGTGGATGGTGCTGTTCAAATTCGCCACCAGCGTTGACGACATGCTGGGCATGTGGCATGTGCGCTACTTAAATCTGATCCCATTTGCAGATTCTGCGAATCTTTACGGGTCGATCTTCTTTGATGAGATCGTGGTCAACTTCCTTGTTTTCATCCCGTTTGGCTTGTACATGATGATGTTGTTGAAACGGCGCTCATGGTTAATTCAATTGCTCCCACCGTTTTTAGCAAGCGTGGCATTCGAGGTCGTTCAGTACGTTTTCGCTATTGGGGTCAGCGATATCACCGATGTCATAATGAACACTGCTGGAGCCGCTACTGGCTTAGCAGTTTTTGCTCTGCTAGCCAGATTCTGGCCTGAAAAGAGCGAAAAAGTCATTAACGTCATCGGGTTAGTCCTGGAGATCTTGTTCATCGGATTTTTGACTTTCCTGCTCATTGCAAACTCTTAAGGACAGGCTCTAAAACTCGAAACATCGATTGAATAGTGGTGGTAGCCGGTATCGTCCTCGTATCCGATATAGCGCCTGCCTGTGATAACCAGGCGAGCGCTGATTAGAGTTTTCGTGATCTGGTCTTTTAGTGCCAGGTAGTTGGTTTTTGTGAACAGGCTGATTCGGGCTTGTTCTATTTCGATACCGGGGGTGTTGTCGGCGAAGATGTCGAAAGAATCTGTTAACGGGGTGAAGACTAGATACGTGTCTGGGGCTGGGGAATCGGTGTAGCAGCTGACTGCATAGGCGAGCCCAAGTTGTTTAGCGATGTGGCTTAGGTTTTCTAAAAGTCCGCTCATGGTTTCACCTGCTGGATTCGCGCGGCTAGGGTTTGTTTCATTGCGGTGATTGCGGCTCGCCTGGTTTGTGAACGCGTGGGGGCTAGGAAGGGTCTAGCGGGCTGGTTGGAGCGTCCGTGTTCGAGGACGTTAGCGATTAGTGCGTTAGCTCTACCATCGTCTCGGTTCTCGGCGAAACCGACTTTGACGTTGTAGTCTCCGCGGCTATTGACTTTTACTGGCGCGGTTCCTAGCGCTTTGGCGAGCTGACCGGTAGAGCGGGAGGGCTGTTTCGTTGAGCTGTCGATTGCTGCAGAAAGGTTAGAGCGCATACGCGGCTCCACTATGTTAGCCCCGGCTTTAAGCACTTGCTCAGCGGAGTTATCAAGGATGTTGCTGGCTGAGTCGAGTGCGTCAATGAAATCGTTGGGAAGCTTGATTTGTACTCTAGCCATCAGGGTGCTCCTTCTGCTTCGGTGCGGTGAGCTAAAATCTCGATATAGCGGCCGAGGTATTCGACAGCATCAATAACGTACCTGCCATGTGCGGAGCTGATTTGCATCGCCTCGGTTATTTTTATGCCGGGTATTGCTCGGATCCTAAATAACAGGTCTGCTTTGGTGTAGGCGGCGCGGTTGACCCAAGCCGGTGAAGCGTGCCGCACCTGCATATATGCGCGCACCGAAGCAATAACCTCATCACCAGTCGTGGCGAACCCGGCAGCGTCCTTAACCACTACAGGTTGTATTAGGTCGATGTGCTCGCTCATTTTTCCTAGCGTTGCCATGGAGGTGTCTTTCTTTAGATTTTCCAGTCCCGATCTAGGCGTAGCAGGGTGTTTACTGCGTTCCACACGGCGCGGGCAGCATCGGTTTTGTCTGCCCAAAACCCGGCGGTTGCTCCATCTCTGGACTCATAGAAATGGGTGGCGAGCATAATAATGCCTTGCCGGGTTGCCTCCGACATCGGCTGTTTGTCGTAGTAGCCCTCGGGCAGATGTTGGTAAGCGGTTGCATAGGAGATGGCAGCCAAAACAAACGAGGCAATCAAAGAATCATCCTCGCTATGGTTGACCAGCAGATTCTGCTTGACTAAGGCCATGAGTTCGTCTGTTTTCATGGCTGCCACCTCCTAACTATTTTTATGGTTTACCCCGCGGTCTTTTGGGTAAGAACCTTGATCGCTTCGGGTAAGACGAGCTTGCCGTCTAGGCGTTGGGAGGCGAGGAACCCGATCTGCCCGGTGGTTGCAAATAGCTCGTTTAGGCGTTTGAAGGAGCGGCCTTGCCGGTCAGCAATCCAATAAAAACCGAGGTCACCGAACGCTACTGTGCGCGCCCCTGCTTTAAGCTCAGGGACAAAAACACTGGTGTAGACGGGTCGGCCAAGGATCATGTCGGGAGTGCCGGCAGTTATCGCTGGCTGCCACAGGTACTGCCCGTTACCGTCTTTGAGCTTGCGTACGGTTTTGACGGTTGCATCGTTCATCAGCCACACCGCGCGCGCCCGGTAGGGGGCACGCAAACTATAGTGCAGATCGATGAGCTCGTCAGCGCTAATATCTGTGGGCTTTGCAGTGGTGACGCCAGCCTCGGCGCCACCCGTGGCGTTGAAGATGCCGGTGGGTTTACCCTGCCCGTCGCCTACAAGGAATGCTTCTTCTTCGGCCGCACCGATACGGCGAGCAAACTCACTAGCCAGGTACTGCTCAACATTGAACGCGGCATCATTGAGCAACTCCTCAGAAATCTTGAGGAACGTGCCCAGCTTGAACGCCGACAGAGAGATTTGGGTGAAGGCTTCATCGGACTCGCTATATGGTTTACCCTCATCCAGCCAGGTCGCGGTGCCATGGGTAGACACGACAGGGATTTTACGATCCCCGCTAGTGGTCTGAATAACCTTGGCGAGGCTTCGCATGATGTTTTGGTCAGCTAAAGACTGCACTAGGGTGCGTTCGAACTCGTCAGGTACTAGGTATCCGCCCTCAGAATCCACCCCCTCGCTTAGCGCATTCCTTACTTCCATGGGGGAGGTGTTAAGCCGCATCGCATCCCAAAACGCCCGCTTATAGGAAGCGGTAGCACGGGCAGGCTTGACCTTACTGTCTTCGCCCATGGCGCTTCCAGGAGCGGAAGTGATGGGATTACAGGTCGCCTTGGCAAGAGTGTTTTCTAGGCGTTCGGCTCGCTCACATCGAGCAATCTCGCCGCTAAGTGCCTCAATCTCGGCCTCCATTTTGGCGTAGGCCGCGTCATCTTCGGCGTTTAGACAGCCAGTCTCGCTATCGCGCCGCTCATCTAGAAACTTCTTAGCCTTATTCCAGGTTTGGGCACGCCGGGTATACAAATCAGTAACAGTAGTCATAATGGAATATTTCCTCTCTTAGTTAATGGGGTTGGTTGGTTAAATGGGCGTATAAATCAACAACCCGCCGACCACAAGCGCCAGCGGGCTTTACACAAGGATGCTCACTTACAGGAGGCGGCGGCCCGGGAGGGGCAGCACTTTTGCCGTGCATAGCTAGTTGGGCAACAAGTTTTTGCTCTGAAACCTTTCTGGAAAACACCACGCCGCGCTCATTTTTCGCTCGCCCCGGTACTTTCTTGCTCACCGATTCTTCATCCTGGCCATCACCAGGATCATCACCCTTATCGGGATTTGTCTTGGTGGGTTCGTCGTCTTTGTCTGGAGTAGAGCCCTGTTTACTGGTGAGGATTTCATTTGCGAACCCCAAGTCGATAGCAGCTGTTGCGTCCATCCACGTCTCAGCGTCCATGAGCTTGGAAAGCTTCGCCCGGGACAAGCCAGTTTTTAGCTGGTAGGCGTTGATAATCGAGTCTTTGACCGATTCGAGCATGTCGAGGGCACGCGACAGCTCGGTTTTATCACCCATAGCAAGCGTGGCGGGATTATGAATCATGAGCATCGAAACCGGGCTCATAGCCACCGTGGACGCCGCCATAGCAATCACAGATGCCGCCGATGCCGCGATCCCATCAATATTCACCGTGACTTTACCGGGATAATCCAGCAGCATGTTATAGATACGAGCAGCTGCCACTACGTCACCGCCAGGCGAATTCAACCAGATAGTGACCGGCCCAGACCCCGCGCTTAACTCCGAGGCAAAAACCGCTGGAGTTATGTCATCATCTAGCCATGATTCCTCAGCGATAACCCCGCTAATACGCAAAACCCTTTCACCCCCATCACTATTCGGGCCACTTGCCTGTGGGGTTAACCAGTTCCAAAAACGCTTCACATTCTCCTCCTCAATACTTGGTTCTCTCTAGGTTCTTCAGGCACTTCATCACCCGGATCGCCTTCTTCGGCTTGTTGAGAGCCGGCATGTTCGTTCGGCTTCGCCTCTCTACAGCAGCTTCCTTAGCCTCGGGTATCAAAGCCCGGGCTTTGCACCGCTCGGCCTGCGTCGCTGTAAGCCCCAGCCATAGGAAGCGGAAGCATATTCCCGTTTACCAGGTACAGATCCCCGCCATCGGCCGCCTCGATCCGGTCAAGGTTTTCTAACTCGCGGATATCGTTGGCGCTCATCCACCCGTTTTGGCGAGCTACCGCGTATCCCTCCATGCGTGACTGGTAGTCCCCGCGCAGCAGACCTTCAACGTTGAACTTCACAAACAGCTCGGTCTTTTCCCTCGGGGTGAGCAAGGTTCTACTGATGGCTTGTTCCCAGCGGATCACCCACGGATCCAACGTGTACTTCACAAACTCTAAAGACTGTTGTTCAATATTGGAAAACGAGGATTTTTCGAGGTCACCGATCATATGGGGCGGGATACGAAAGATGCGAGCGATTTCGCCCACCTGAAACTTCCGTGTTTCTAAAAACTGTGCCTGCTCCGGGCTTACCGAGATCGGCGTGTATTTCATTCCCTCCTCAAGCACCGCAACTTTGTTACCGTTACGAGCGCCACCGAAGGTTTGTTGCCAGGATTCGCGCACCCGAGAAGGATCCTTGATCGTGCCTGGATGCTCTAACACCCCGCCAGGAGCCGCCCCGTTAGCAAAAAATGAAGCACCGTAATCTTCCGTGGCCTGCGCGAGCCCGATAGCATTTTTTGCCATCGCGATCGGGGAATAACCAACCAACCCATCAAAACCAAGACCTGGAACATGAAGCACATCGTTAGGGGTAAGACGAATGGTTTGGTATTGTCCTGCGGGTTCGTCCCAGCTGGTTTGGTATTCGTAATACAAAGCCTTGCTGTCCAGATCCCTGCCTACGCTCATCCGATTCGGTTGCAGCGGATACAGTCCAATGACTTCACCTAACCCGTTACGCACTACCTGAGCGAACGCATTCCCCCACAACAACAAATGCGTCATGAGCGTTTCTCTAAACACGAAGCTCGTCATCTCGGGGTTAGGTTCATCATGAAGAAGCCGGTATAAGGGGTGGTAGAGGGCTTTTTCCTTGCCGCCACCGTCCTTATAGCGGTAGACGTGCAGTGGGAGTCCGGCTATCGCCTCAGCCAAAATCCGCACACACGAATACACGGCAGTCATCTGCATCGCGCTACGTTCGGTCACCGGACGCCCAGCAGACGTCGGCCCAAACAAAAAGCTGTAGCTAGTGGACAGCTGGTGATTCTCCACTGGTTTCACCCTGCCGCGTAGCCAGTTTCTAAGACCCATGGTTTTTCCCTTCTGCTCATGAAAAAATGAGTACATGCAAAGGTGGAAAAGACGCGGCACCTGGGCACGACTTGGCGTACTTTTCGCCTGCTATCTTTTACTGCCTGCTCTCACGACAGCCGCCATCGGATTATTCAGCACCCCTGATTCAGGCATGATGCTGTTTATCTTGATGCTGTTCATAGCATTTCCACTCGCCACTATTGCGCTAGCTGCCTGGGACGCAGTCAAGGAGGGCTTCACTGCTTTATGGATAGTGATGCCGATACTGTTTTTCATTGCGCCCACGGTTATCTTTTTCAACGAATCCGCGCTCATCTACGGAGCCATCTATTCGCTACTAGCAGTAACAGCTAACAAGATTGGCAGCTTGTTTCATTCAAAATCTCATAGCACCAATAGTCCCCGCGAATCATAAACTGAGCTCGCCTCTGAGGTGTTGCCGCATCTTATTGCCCGATCTAAGGCCATGATGGTAGCGACGACTCCGTCAATCTTTTCCGTGGATTTTTGTTTGTCGGGTTTGATATTCCCGGCTGGGTCGGTGCGCACGTGAATGTTATCGACCATCCAGGCCAGCACCGGGTGTCCGCCATGGGCGAGCTTGCCTTCTAGGGCGAGTTTCATGAGTTCTTTGGAGGGTGGGGACATGTCTTTGAATCCTTGCCCAAACGGCACCACCGTGAACCCGGCATCCTCAAGGTTTTGGCTCATTTGGACAGCTCCCCACCGGTCGAAAGCGATTTCTCGGATATTAAACCGGGTGCCAAGATCCTCAATGAACTTCTCGATATACCCGTAGTGCACCACGTTGCCCTCAGTCGTGAGTAGGTGGCCTTGCTGATGCCATAGGTCGTAGGGCACGTGATCCCTAGAAACTCTGAGTTTGAGGTTGTCTTCGGGAATCCAAAACCAGGGCGCGACCGTGTATTTGTCATCCTCGCCGTCGGGTGGGAAGACGAGCACGAACGCAGTGATATCGGTGGTGGATGCCAGGTCGAGCCCGCCGTAACAAACACGACCTTCTAACTCATCCAAGTGGACTGGGCCATCGTTTTTGTTCCAGGTATTCATAGGCATCCACCGCACAGACTGTTTGACCCACTGGTTCAAACGCAACTGTCTGAAGGTGTTTTCTTCAGCCGGATTCTGCCTGGCACTATTACAAGCGTCCCTAACTTTCTGGATTGGCACCGTCACGTCCAAGGATGGGTTGGATTTATGCCACACGGCTTCATCGGTCCAATCATCATCTTGCCCCGCCCCATATATGACTGGATAGAAGGTGGGGTCGTGCTTTTTGTCATCTAGAATGTCTTGGGCTTTTTGGTGTTGCTCGTAGCAGATGCTGTGGGTGTCGGTGCCGGCGGTTGTTATCAAGAAGTACAGCGGCTGGGTGCGAGCATCCCCACTGCCTTTGGTCATCACGTCGAAGAGCGCCCGGTTGGGTTGGGTGTGTAGCTCATCGAATACCACTCCGGAAATATTGAATCCGTGTTTGGAATAGGCCTCGGCCGATAGTACCTGGTAGAAGGAATTAGTGGGGGAGTAGATGATACGTTTTTGGCTTCTAAGGATCTTTACCCGCTTGGCTAGTGGGGGACACATTCTCACCATGTCCGCTGCCACTTCGAACACGATGGATGCTTGTTGCCGATCAGCAGCACACCCATAAACTTCAGCGCGTTCCTCGCCATCGCCGCAACACAGCAAGAGTGCGATAGCGGCGGCTAGTTCAGATTTGCCTTGCTTTTTAGGGATCTCCACGTAAGCGGTAGTGAATTGGCGAAACCCGTCAGGTTTTACCACCCCGAAAAGATCGCGAATGATTTGTTCTTGCCAATCAATCAACTTAAAAGGTTTTCCTGCCCACCGGCCTTTCGTATGCTTTAAAGCTTCGATAAACGCGACCGCAAAATCGGCTCGGCGCTTGTCATAGCGCGAGCTTTCAGCCATGAACCGGCTCGGGTGATAATCAGCTAGCTCACGCATACGAATCAGTTACCTTCTATTGGTTAAAAAATCAGTTACTACCAGCGATAACAGGTACCCTCGCGCCTTGTAGGGCTAGGCTTGGGGCAGATTAGCTAACGCCCAGGCGATCGCATGTCCGGCGTCAGCGAAAAGATGGTCTGACTCAGCGATGAGTTCGAGTTCGCATTCTGCGCGGCCCCTCGAGTTAGGCCCGAACCCGCTGACGGGTTCTTCCATCAACCGGTAGATTTGGGCGTTATTGCCAAATCCTTCAGTCTTGGTCCAGGTAGCAAAACTTGCTAGCGTGTAGCCTCCGTAGGCAAGAACCGTCCCGTAGGAATCAACGCTCATCTGGAGGGTTTCGCTGGTGACCTTTGTGCTGTTCATGGCTGGTGCCTTTCTGTTGTGTACCGTTTCGGTATGTATATACAGCCATAGACACGCCTATTTATCCAGTCATTTTCCGCCTATTTTCAAGAAAACTTAGAGATGTACATCTCTAGGTCATAACGCTTCACGATAAAGGCAAACCCCACGCCAGGTGGGGTTGCCTTTGTGTTTAGTTTTAACGAGTCAGATGGTAGTTGACAACGTTTCCCGGTGTAGCATGCTCAAGTTCACGCACCATCGCTGCTGCCCGTCCGTATCCCTCGGTGACTTGTTCGATGTCGTCTAGGTTCAACGCTCCGTAGGCGGTGGTTTGCACCCGCCATTGATCGGTTTCAAAATCCCGGTCAAGCTCCGGGGTGTAGGGGAACAGAGGGGAAGGAACAATAGAAATCGCAACCCGACCAGGTTCAATCTCAATGCTGGTGACGGTGTATCCCAACCGGTTAGCACGCCCGATAAGGCGTTCAGTGTTTTCTTCCTCGACGCTGCATTCAGCTTCTTTGGTGTTCATGGCTGGTGCCTTTCTGTTGTGTACCGTTTCGGTATGTATATACAGCCATAGACTTCGCTACTTATCCAGTCATTTCACCGTTTATTTTGCCTAATAAATAGTGGTTTACATCTCTCGGCTAGTGTTTATTAGTGGCGGGGTTTTCCACGCAGAATCACCGCTTAATGGTGCAAGTAAAATCTTGCGTACTTCCTTATGTTCTTTACCAGAAAGTCCGATGCGGTAAAGCAGAGAGCGCAGCTCATACTTCTCATTACTTACCTGGCTTGTACTGCGATTTACGGTGCGGTGGATCCGTTTGGCGTAGGTGATCAGCTTCGTCAAAAACTCGGTGTAGGCAGTGATCTTCTCAAACTCTGGGAGCTTATCCCACCACGGGAAACTCAGCCCCTCACTACTGGTGGTGATGTCGAGCTGGCTCGCGCCGAGCGCTTTAGCGATCAAGTCTTTCTTGGCTGCGATAAGTTCATGCAGCCTTGCCAGCTCAGCCTCATCAAGCGTGACGGGCAGGGTGACTACGAGCCCGTAGTTTTCAGCCTTTTTGGTGCTCACCATTGCACATCCTCCTCACCATCAAACTCGATGCTTTGAACGCCCAGCCAAGTGCGGATGAGGCACATGAAGTCGTGCGGGAAATTGGAGACAATCATTTCTACGTGCTCGTAGCCGTGGTCTTCGGCTGCATCCCACACCGCACCAATATCGGTCAGGTCCACTCCGAGGTTTTCGATTTCTTCTAGATCGACATATAGCTGTCCCATCATCACCAAACCCTCTCTTTCTTGCTGGTTGTTTGGTCATGTACATACAGCCATAGGTTCGCGGGCTTATCCAGTCATTTTCGCCTTAAAATCAAGGAGTTTTAGTGGTCTCGGCCACTATCTGGGAAAGCACGAGTTTGGCGCACGGCAAAGCTATCCCGTTTCCCCACAGCTTGTATAACGCCCGGTCGGTTCCAGGATTGGTGAGCCAGGAGCGTACTTGGTTGCGGGTTTTAGGTTTTTTCAATCCTTGCGCCTTGGCCCAGCTGGTCCAGACTTGCCACCAGTAATCCAACTGTGAATCTGTAGGGTCGCTGATTGCTAAATCTCGTGTCCAATCGTCAGGGAATCCTTGTAGGCGGGCGCACTCGGTGGGCGTAAGCCTGCGCACCCTATAACCGCTAGGTTGTGGCGCGGTGACAATAGGCGGATCAGTAAAATCCGATGCAAGTAGAGGCCCGGTGAGGTTGTTGCTGCCTTTGCAAAAGAAATCACTCTTTGATGCCGAAACCACCGTGTCGACTATCGCGATCCCACCCTGATTACAGGTCGGGCAGATACCGCTCGTATCTAAAGTTTTTGCGACCTCGGTTTCGTAGCCGTACCTGCCAGTCCGGTTTTTACGCTTGGCATGTATAGCGTTGAAACCATAAGCGATCGGCTCAAAAATCCTCTGATCGTTATTACAACCAAGCCTGCCAGAAATATCAGTTTGGATAAGCGGGCCTTTACCGCCACCAGGTTTCCCGCCACGCATCCGCAGCGTGAACGAGCGCGCTACACCATTTCTGCTGCTTGCTGTTTGAGGGCTTGATGCAAGATTGGAGGTAGCGGCTTGCCCCTGGTCGCAGCCCGCCTGAGTATTCCGGCGCAGGCTCGGGGGCTCAAAGAGTATGTGTCCGGCACGCCCGCTTGCAAAATCTGCGATAAGGAAGATCCGTTTGCGTCGTTGGGGCAGGCCGAAAAATTGCGCGTCCAATACTCGCCACGCAATACTCCACTGGTCTGCCACGATCGCTCCAGCTTTTTGCCATTTGTCAGCTCGAGGTAGGTTAGCTGCTGCTTGCTCGTCCGTGACGCTGATGAGTTCGCGCAGGACTTGATGGAAATCATTGCCTTTGTTGGAGGAGAAAGCTCCGGGCACGTTTTCCCAAACAGCGAATCTTGGATACCGTCCACTACTTGCCTTTCTCATTTCCTTGATGACTCTGACGGCTTGGAGAAATAAACCCGAACGCTCGCCAGCTAAACCTGCCCTTTTACCTGCCACCGACAGGTCTTGGCAAGGAGAACCAAACGTGACCACATCCACCGGCTCTAGCTGACTGCCGTCAATATCGCAGATGTCGCCCAGGTGTTGCATTTGCGGAAAACGCGTGGTGGTGACCAGGATCGGGAAGGGCTCAATCTCGCTCGCCCACACAGGTTCGATACCAACCTTGGTTGCCGCTAGTGGGAAACCTCCCGAGCCATCAAAAAGCGAGCCAAGCCTTAAAGTTTGTCTCACGAGTTAGCCTTTCTGCTTGGGGCGCTCTACCTCTTTCACCAGATCCAGGTAGGCATACTGCTTGCCACCGCGCTCACAAGTGATCCCTGCTGCGTCTCCACTTGCTTCGGCATAGCGGCGCAGAATCACGGAAGCGTATTTCTCATCTAGCTCCATGCAATAGCAAGTGCGGTCAATAGCTTCTGCAGCCATGAGCGTGGAACCAGAGCCAGCAAAAGTGTCGAGAATGATTGCGTTGGTTTGGGTGGAGTTACGAATCGGATAAGCCAACAGGTCTAATGGCTTGGAAGTCGGATGGTCACTGTTTTTGCGGGGCTTGGCGAAATTCCACACCGTGGTTTGTTTGCGGTCGGCATACCAAGCATGAGAGCCGTCTTTCTTCCACCCATACAGCACCGGTTCGTGCTGCCACTGATATGGGGAACGACCAAGTACCAGGGAGTCCTTGACCCAAATACAACACCCCGACAGGTAGAAGCCAGCATCTTGAAAAGCGCGACGGAAGTTGAGGCCTTCGGTGTCGGCATGGAAAACATAGGCTGACCCGCCCTTATCTAGGGATGCCGCCATGTTGGTGAATGCAGCCAGCAGGAACTGGTAGAAGGTGTCTGCGTCTTGTTTGTCGCCTGCGATTTTCAGGCCGCTGTTCGATTTGAAGTCCACGTTGTAAGGCGGGTCTGTGACCACCAGATTAGCCTGTTTGCCGTCCATCAAGGTTTCGACATCGGCCGGGTTCGTGGCGTCCGCGCACATTAGGCGGTGCCTACCAATCCTCCAGATATCGCCTTTTTCGACAAAGGCTGCCGCTTCTAGGGCGGCGTTCAGGTCGAAGTTATCATCCTCGATACTGTCGCCGTCAAGAGAACCTATCAACTGTTGTATTTCGGCTTCGTCGAAACCGGTGAGTTCAACCTCGAAATCGGAAGCATCCAGGTCGGCTATAAGTAGGGCGAGTTTGGAATCATCCCAATCGCCACTGATCTTGTTTAGAGCAACGTTGAGCGCTTTTTCGCGGGTTTCGTCTAGCTCAACGACCACGCAGTCGACCGTTTCGTATCCCAGATCAGCCAGTACTTTCAGACGCTGATGCCCACCTACAATATTTCCGGTGGTTTTGTTCCAGATGACTGGCTCCACATACCCAAACTCGGTAAGGGAGCGCCTCAACTTTTCGTAGTCCGCGTCCCCGGGTTGTAGGTCTTTGCGGGGGTTGTAGTCAGCTGGGGTGAGATCAGTTAGCGCTATTTGTTTGATGTGCATGGTTTTTCACCGCCTTGACAAGCTCACGGCTAGTAGTCCAGGTGTCTTCCCACTTGCGTGTGCAATCCCCGAAATGCCCATACGTCGAATACCGCACGTAACCGGGAGATTTGAGATGTAACTGGTCGATGATCGCAGCCGGACGAAGACTAAAGACATCGCGCGCAGCAGCCGTAATTAGTTCATCAGGATGTTCACCGGTGCCGAGCGTGTCGATAGCAAAAGCGACCGGGTCGGCTTTACCAATCGCATAAGAAATGCTCACTTGGCACTCTTCAGCTAGGTGCGCATCCACTATCGTTTTCGCGATCAAACGCGCCATATAAGCACCCGAGCGGTCAACCTTCGACGGATCCTTACCGGAAAACGCTCCACCACCATGTCCGGCCAGCCCACCATAGGTATCAACCATCAACTTCCTACCGGTGAGTCCAGTGTCAGCTTTAGGGCCGCCCTCCACGAACCGCCCGGACGGGTTCACCAACACAACCGTGTCCGGGCCTACCGGTAGATACCGCTGACATGCTGGACCGATAATCAGCGAAGTTATTTCACGGCGCAACACCTCGAAATCCTTGTGTTCATCGTGCTGGACGGAAACCACCACCGTCTCTACGGCTTGCGGTTTTCCTGCGTTGTCGTAGCGCACCGAAACTTGTGCTTTACCATCCGAGAAAATCTCAGTGATGGTTCCTTGCTTGCGCGCGTCATCTAGCCGCTTACAAATCTCGTGGGCTAAAACAAGAGGCAACGGTAAACGCTCAGGAGTATCAGTGCAGGCATAACCGTAGACCGTGCCTTGATCACCAGCACCCTGAAGACAATAAGCAGACTCATCGCCATGGCGAGCCTCTAAAGATGTGGTCACCCCGTCGTTAATATCGCTAGATTGACGCCGCACCCATACGTACACCAAAAATCTCCACGGCTTATAGCCAGCTGCAGTAAGTGCAGTTCGTACGCAATCACGCAAGTCCACACGAGCATTAGTGCTGATTTCACCAGTGACAATAATGCGTCGCCCAGTAGCCATGACCTCTACCGCGACGCGGGCGTTGGAGTCCTCGTACAGGATGTCGTCGAGAATCTGATCAGCAATTAAATCGCACAGTTTATCGGGGTGACCGATACACACTGCTTCAGCAGTTTTAACCACAGACATAATACGCACCTTTCATAGAGAGGAACTACAGGAAACAAAGAACGCGCCCCCAAGGCGGGGACGCGAAGAAAAACCAGAAATCATAACCAAGCAAAAATCGCTCAACGGTAACGACGGAAGCTTTTGCTGCCTGCTAAGACCGAGCTTTCAGCAACTGCTCCATAACCTCATCACCCGGGGCCGTACCCGAATAGTCACTAGTGCAGTTAGCCCGCACAATCTCAAAAATCTCATACCAATACACATTCGCCTGCTTACCAAAAGACTGGGACATCGCAACAAACGGGGAAGCGATAGCAGCCCCAGTGGTCGGGTGCTTGCCGAGCAAACCGAACTTGGAGATCGCCTGCTCACACTGCACATACCGGGCGAAAGCCTGGGCGTAGGCCTCAATCAGACGCTTAGAAACAAACCTCGTGCAACCACGCTCATCAAGCCAGCGCCACGTCTCCCGGTACACCAAATCAGCACCCAGCGGTTTGCCATCGCGCTGAACTTCCGACAGATACTCGGAAGGCTCCGGCATCACCTCACCAGCAAGCACCGCGCCATCACCAACATCTGCGCCCTCGAAATCGAAAGGGCTCGCTAGCGGATCTTCCAGGCGAGTAGCCGGCAGACCTTTCGCGAGTTTCTCACTCAGCGGGTCGGGTTTCGCGCCAGCCCTCACACGGCGCCCACCGCGATTAGTTCCATCTTTTGCCACGGCTATCGGCCTCCTATCTGACCTGCGGTGGCCAGAAAAAACGGCCTTCAAATATGCGCTAGGTTAATACCCTGTTTGATTCGGTCTTTTTGCGTACGGTTGGCCCCGCCCGCTGACCTTCGCCAAAGCTGTAGAGATTCGAGGCCCCCAACCCCTAACCGAACCCTCGACTTGTCCCGTAACTTGGCGTGGGAACAAGGTCAATATTTTTAGGGTGGGGAAGTGCCAATGGTTGTGTTGCGGTTTTCAAGAAATCTAGTAGGTGTAGACCTGAGGGGCTTGCCTCCATCTGTCACCGTCTAACGCGCTCTGCCTGGAGTGGCAGGGTTTGCACAGGCTGCGCAGGTTAGAAAAGTCGTGGCTGCCGCCATGGTCTAAGGGTAGGACGTGGTGGACTTCGGCCACTGGGGTGGTCATTCCTTTGTCCAGGCAG
The DNA here is from genome assembly GCF_055387755.1 of Varibaculum sp. GTC20041. Taxonomy (NCBI): domain Bacteria; kingdom Bacillati; phylum Actinomycetota; class Actinomycetes; order Actinomycetales; family Actinomycetaceae; genus Varibaculum; species Varibaculum sp. GTC20041. The sequence continues at coordinate 1,741,379 of NZ_AP041144.1, read as the reverse complement.
TCTTCGCACAAAGGATGCTGCGCGATATATGTGGCGCGAATCTTACGCCAGCGCCCGCCGTAGCGGCGGTTAATCTTTGGATCACGCTGGTACTTGCGGTAGTTTTTATCTACCTTTTTGGCGTGAAGCTGGCAGAACCTTTCGCGGGTTAGTTCGGGACAGCCAGGTGCTGAGCAGGGACGTTTGGGTTTGCGTGGCATTCCCGTTATCTCCTGTGGTGATGGTAAAGCCCCGAAGGAATGTATCCGTTCGGGGCTTTGACCTTTTTCTAACTATTTACACTATATCAGGCTCGAAACGGGAATGTCGTCCGCGTTTTGTCCAAGCATCTTAGCGTCCGTACAGGAGACTGGTGAGGTGGTCTAGGGCGGTTTTGCGCCGGTTGTAGGCGGTAGAGCGTTCCACGTTTAGCCGCTCTTGCACCTCATAAATCGCATCAGTGGCGGACTCGTACCCGGAAAGGAAGCAAACCTCCAGCACGTCACGCTCCTCATCGGTGAGCGCTTGCCATGCGGGATTGAACCAGTCCATGTAATCCTTGGCTTGCAGATATTTGCGGGTGCGGTTATCGATCCGTTCCAAGTGTCTAAGGATTTTGTCCTCGGCCGCGGTGGGATTAAACGCACGGCGACTGCCATCCAAGACGGGGGAGGATAGACCGGGCAGGTCGGCTTCGATAGCTTTCAGGTCATCGGGAGTGTTATCGATGATGGTTTCCATAGTAGCGTAGTCGCGCAGCGCGTTGATAGCAGCGGCGCGGCGGTCAACGTAGCGCCAGGTGATGTCGGTTTCTTGATGCGTAACGCTCATTTGGTTTCTCCTTTCAAGGTCTGCGCTACCGCGTCGATGAGCGCCGACTGGGTCATGTTCTTCGATTCGAGTGCCGATAAGATCCGCTGATCAATCGAATCCTTGGTCGCAATATGCGTAATAGTCACCGGCTTGGTCTGGCCTTGCCGATACAGGCGGGCGTTGGTCTGCTGATAGAGCTCAAGGCTCCAGGTGAGGGAATACCAGATGAGGATTGAGCCGCCTTGTTGGAGGTTAAGCCCATGCCCAGCGGACGCTGGGTGAATCAACCCCAGCGGGATCTCACCGCCATTCCAAGCCTCAATATCCGCTGAAGTTTTTAACTGTCTGGCTTGCGGTAAGCGCTGCCGGATGCGTGCCAGGTCGTGCTGCCACCAATACGCCACAAGCACGCGATTCCCATTCGCAGCTTCAATGAGGTCTTCAAGGGCATCGAGTTTGCGGCCGTGTACCACGATAGAGTCGCCTGCTTCGGTGTAGATCGCACCAGACGCGAGTTGGGTGAGCTTGCCAGCCAGGACGGCAGCATTGGCCGCGTCAATCACCTCATCGCCCAGCTCGACTACCATCTCTGCCGCTAACCGGTCATACACCTTGCGCTCCCTGCCGTTCATGGTCACCTCGGTGGTCGTGACAGTCAGTGGTGGGAGAGTGAGGTAGTCGCTGGTTCGCATCGACAACGTGATATCCGAGATTGCCTGGTAGATTTGCTCTTCAGCGCTAGGTTTGGGCTTGTAGGTGAACACCTGCATCCCGTTGCGCTTGTCAGGGTCGAACCATTTGTCGCGGTAGCGGGAAATGTAGCGCCCGAGCCGTTCGCCCAAATCCAACAGGCGGAACTGCGCCCATAAATCCATCAACCCATTGCTGGCCGGTGTGCCAGTCAGCCCGACGATGCGCTTGAGTTGTGGGCGGATCTTCATGAGCGCGGCATGGCGTTTGGCGCGATGGTTTTTGAATGAGGAGAGTTCGTCGATGACGACCATATCCCACTGCCACTTGATGCCACTACGGGTAATAAGCCAGTCAACGTTCTCCCGGTTCATCACTGTGATATCTGCACCAGAGTTGAGCGCGCCTCGGCGTTGACGTTCGGTGCCGACAGCCACCGCCAGGCGTAGCTGGCGTAAGTGGCTCCACTTTGCCTGCTCAGCAGGCCACGTGTCTCTCGCTACGCGCAGCGGAGCAATAACCAGCACCTTGTGTATTTCAAAGCTGTCGAAGAGGAGATCTTGTATTGCTGTCAGGGTGATGACGGTCTTGCCAAGCCCCATACCCAATAGCAGTGCTGCAACCGGGTGTTCCTCAATGAAAGCCGTTGCTAGCTTCTGATAATCATGCGGCTGATATTGCATGACACACCTCCTCAACCTCGTCAGGATTGTTGAGTACGAGTGCGGTGAAGCCGAGGTACTTCAACTGCCTGAGCCTGTGTTTTTGGATCGCGCGGACGTTGCCGCCGGGTGCCTTGACTTCCACGAAGCCGACATGTCCATCAGGTAACAGCACGATTCGGTCAGGTACACCAGTAGTTCCAGGGCTGACTAGTTTCCAGCAGACCCCGCCCAAATCCTCCACGGTTTTCACGAGCTGCTGTTCTAAATGTTGTTCTTTCATCACGTAGCTTTCTGCTCACGTGGTGACGGTCTATGACGGTCGTCTACATAACCTTTTATAGAAAGAACTAGTAAAAAATTGCTTCCTATGTAAGGACTAGTACACGACTGGCACTGACCGTCACCCGCTCACTGTTAGAGGTCGAATTCGCTCTTGAGCTGCAGGCCATCAACGAAGCGCCCGCTCTTGGTGCGGCGACGGTTGAAGCCCATTTGTTCGAGTGCGGTGTAGAAATCGGAAGTGGATCTGGCGTACTCGCCAATCGAGAGCGCGAAAGCCCGATAGTCGGCATACAAGTCACCAGACTTCTGCTCAAAAGCCGGGTTTATATCGCAACGCTCATCGAGAAAGTGCTGCAGCCAATCATTCGATGACTTATACGAATCAATCGCGGCCTGTACTCGCGGCGGTGGAGTCAGGTGGTAGTCCTCGGCGATAATCTTCCTGGCCCCGTCCACAATCCACTGCAAAATCGCGCCGCCAGCATCCTGAAATAGGAACTCTGCATAGTTTTTGACATCAGAGCTGCCTTCGATTTTTGCCTCGAACGGGATCACGATCAGCCGCCTCCAGATACCTGCGTCCATGGCACCAACCTTGGGTAGATGGTTGGTGTAGAGCACGAGCGTGTGGGTTGGTTGATAAGCAAACGGAGCCTTGAACTTCTTTTCCGCATATATCTCGTCAGTGGAAGAAAGCTGTTTCGCGTTCGAGGTTGAAAGCCTCATGCCTTCTTCCATCTCCGCTGCAATCAGCAGGCGTTTGCCTTTGGCTTCTGCCAGCTCAGGCTTCACATTCCGCTTCACACCCACAGTGAGAGCATCGGCGGAGATGTTGCCCGCGTATGTGCCTAACACCCGAGCGATTGTGTTCCAAAACGTTGATTTGCCATTCCTGCCGTCGCCGTAGGCGATGATGAGGGCTTCGACGTAGACTTTGCCGATCGCGGTCAGCCCCACGATTCGCTGCACATAGTCGATTAGTTCTTGGTCGCCTTGGAAGAACACCTCAAGCGCCGCCAACCAGGTAGCCTGGCCCTTACCGGTGGGGTCAACGGTGGTTTGCTTGGTGATGAAATCCCCATAGTCGTGCTCGTGAATTTGCCCGGTGGTGAGGTCAATGGTGCCACCAGGGGCGTTGAGGACGAAGGGGTCTGCGTCAAGGTCTGCTTGGGTGACTTGCAGCATCGGAGCTGCCTCCTTGAGTGACGCTGTAATCGCCTTGCTATCCCTGCGTTTGAGCACGTATTTCTCGTAGGCTTGTGCGTCTTGAAGCTGCTCGTAAGCGGTCCACTGCACGTTAGTGAATAGGTTTTTCGCTTTGGTCAGGCTCATTGCCGACAGCAACTGAGTGACCCCAGTGGAATCACACGCCTCACGGGCTTTCTCCAACAGGTCTGTGGCTTGCTCTAGCTGGCGCGTGGTGAGTTCTTGGGCTATGGCGCGCGAGCCCGGTCTGGTTTCTTCCCAAAACGAGCCGTTATACACCAGCCAATCTGTGGCCTCAGAGAATGCGAGTTTTTGTGCATATTCGTCTGCCAGGACGGTGGCTTGACCGACATCGGTGAAATCGGTGGGACGCAGTCCTTGGATTTCGGCGTAGCGTTCTGGTGGAATATAACCCGGTGTCGCAGCTACTTTTGCACCAAACTTCAATGCCGAGGTCCAGATTGCCTCCAGCTCGGCATCGGGCAAGGGTGGCACGCAGGTGTGTGCTTTCGTCTCGAAAAGCTGGCGTGCTTGCTCGGTGTTACCAAAACGCACAATCACTCGCCCAGCGAAAGCGCTCATGGTCGCATTGCGTGCGCCTTCCCGAATCTCACCAGTAGCCATTTCGAGTGCGGCGAACGCGTCAGCATCGAGAAAATCGGTGATGGATAGGGAACCGTCTACCCAGGTGACCTCGGTTGCGGGGTTGCCATAAATAAATCTGGCGGCATCGAGAGCGTTACGGTCAAAGATTCCGGTGTAGGAGGCGAGCTTCTTCTTGATTCCCGTATAGACTGCAGCGTCAGTAACCGGTTTGATTGGGAAGTAGGCGTGGAAGCGCGGCCTGGCGGTCTTTTCACCTTTCGGCTTTAAATGATTACGCGAGGTCGCGGTCGCCAAAGCGACGCCTGGGAAGATGAGCGCCAAGGATTCTGGGGTGACCCAATCAGCCGGTGAATTGGAGTGGTCGTTATCGATGTCCATCACCACACACGTGGATTGCAAGAACTTGTCGGTAGAACGGATATCGCCCTCATATTCGGCCGCCACATGGTCATGTGTCACGGCATTCTTCAAATCAGCCGCATTGGTTATGTGCCGGTGATTCGGGTATTTGAGGTTGCGTTGCGCGCTCACCAGACTAGTCGTGCACAAAATGAAGTCAGTCATCTAGGTTCACCTCCGCAAAATTGTGGTCAAAATAAGTAATCGAGAGTTCGAGTTGGTGAGCCCAGGAGATTTCAGTTTTCATGCCCGGCGAAACACGCGGCGTATACACCCACATGGCCTCGCACTTAGAAAGAAGCACGCGATTAAAGAACATGGCAAGCTCGTGATCCCACGGATCTGTATCATCCATAAACTGTGGAAACAGCAGGTGGGGTGCGAGTGGGATGCGGCGGCAGCGCACCGCATAGGCAGATAGATCCCTTGCCAACTCCACATTCATCTGAACGTCCCCGGAGTAAGGCGAGCAAATATAGGTCAAGGGACGGTGGCCGAATTCGGATATTTCCAGAGCCCGCAGCGCCCTATATGCAGTCGGGTCTGCGTAGCCTTTGGAGTTACGCCACGGTGTTAGATCACTGATTAGTGGTCGGTCATTTTGGAGTGTGTTCATTTGGTTTCACCTGCTTGTCGTTCGATGACCGGCAGGATGTGGCAGCGGTTTTTCAACAGGTCATAGATGAACAGGCGGCCTTTCTGCGTCCAATACGTGTGCATCACCGTCTTGCCGCTTTCCAGCAGGTGGGTTTTGGATTGGGTGTAGCCGCATTTCGCATACTCGGCGTACAGATACCAGATGCCTGACTGTTTGAACTGGATATGTTCATCAGCTAACAGTCGGTTGAGTTTCTCCGCACCCAGCCCGTAGTCCTTGGCGATAGCAGTAATCGGCATCAACGACGGCGATTGCAGCACGATATCGTAGTAGGAGAGCTTCGGTGCTGCCTCGAGCAAAGCCTGCTCGGCAGCGAGACGTTTAGCGCGTTCGGCACGCAGATGCGTGAGGGCTTGTTCGAGCAGTTCATCGTTGTCGAGTAGTTCATCGATCGCGTACAGGCCGTGGTGGCGGATCGATGGCAGCACCTCATCAAACACCCAGGCTTCGAATTTCTCTGCCGCTGGCAGGTGGCTGGAGACAATCAGCCGATAAACATCACCCTCGGTAATGAAGCGGGCTTGCTGGGTGCGCCCGAGGCTATCGACGATGGGGTGGTATTTTGCCACCCCACGGCAGTGCAGTTTGATCGCATTTACCGGGTCTTTGTAGCCGAGTGCGATGGCGACGTCTTTACCAGCAAACGTGGTGGTGCCATCCACGGTGATGGTGCGGATCTGCCCAAACACGGGATTGGTAAAAATCTGAAGGTCAGCAGCCATTCCTGGCTCCTTTCATGGACTCACAGAGAGCCACCTTGTGTGGATCTCGCTATAAGCCACGGCAGGAGCCCAATCCGGACGGGCGCGCCACAATTCGTTTTCCTGCAATGGCGCAATACGCCCATGGCAAGACCCAAAACCGGACGGGGTTGGAGAAAAGAAAAACGGACTGTTTCGAAGCGGTAGTATTTCGCTATTGCTGTTGACGGCAGGGCTCTGGTATATTTACCTGTGGACGCATTTCGGTGCTCCACTTCCGAAGCCCGCGATTTCGCGGGCTTTCGTGTTCGTAGCGGGAGGTGACGTGTACGTCGGGTATTTCGATGAGTTTGGGCATAACGGTGCATACGTGAGTCGATTCGACCCGTCCTATAAGACTCACCCAGTATTCGGACTCGGCGGTTTCGTGATCCCAGCCCAGAACATTCGCAAGCTATCTGGTATTTTCCGTTTCGTTAAGGAGCGTGGGCTACGTGAAGAAATTGAGGCGAAAGTAATCTCGGCAGGTAAGCGCGTGGAGCATTGGGAAAAGAAAGGCTCAGCGCTGCTCACCACGAAGAATATCGAGAAGTATCGGGAAACTCGCCGCCTCATTTTCAGGGTTTTAGAAACGCTGAAATCGTTGGATGCTCGCGTGGTGTTTTATGGGCAGGAGAAACTGCGCGGTACTCCGATTGAGGCCCCTGAGACGAATGCTGAGCGTTACGACCATACGATGAAGCAGCTGATTCAACGAGTGAATTGGGATTTGCCTGATGCTGAGAATCTGTTGATGGTGCTCGATAAACAGGGCGAGAAGGAGCGGCTGGAGGTTTTCGCTGGCGCAGCAGCGTTCATGTTCAGCAGTGAAGATGCTACGAAACTTGTGGAGCCGCCGATGGAGGTGGAGAGTCATCTTTATCAAACGGTTCAATGCGCGGACTGGATATGTGCAATCCTTGGTCGTATTGCTGCATACAAGTATGATTCGAATTTTGCTGAATATAGGTGGGCACTCAAGTATTTTGGCGACCGGCTTAGCAAGATCACGAGCGAACACTCCAAAATCCGCGCCGCAAGCAGCGCCACGAAAGATCTCTACCCGAAATTCCTCGGCAACTACGCCACCTGCTACTAGATCGCGAGCCGTGCACTCAATCCTTCTGATAGAAGTCGCATTCGTACCCGGCTGCATCAATCGGTAAACCCTCAGCCCATTCGGGTAGCTCGTTCATGAGGGCGCATATGTCAGCAACGGTGATGTCAGAATTGATGGGTTCGTCGATGACGACCTCATCGTGAATATGCATCACAATCCGGTGCCCGGCACTCTCGATACGGGTGATGGCTTCTGCGAGGAGGTCTCTGGCGATGGCTTGAACGATGTTTTCCACTAGCTTGCCGCCGTAGGCTTCGAGCTTCTGCCACTTGCGGCTCACGCCTTGACCCCAATAAGTAATCGAGGTGCCGCCGAACCTGTTCACACCAATACCTGGCTTCACATATGCCAAGCACCGACCGCTTGGCAAGGTGATGAAGAGCATTCCAGATTTCTTCTCGAAGACGAGGTTCCGTAGGGTCACAGGTCTACCCGTGCTGATTGCTCTGGTAGCGGCATTATCAACCTCGTGCCACAGCTGCACAATATTAGGGTTGGCTTGCCGCCAAGCGTCCACAATCGGCTGCAGCTCGCCCTCGCTGAGCCCCATATTCAATGCACCCATGGCTTTGAGTGCGCCCACGGAGCCGTTGTAGCCACAAGCAAGGACAGCGATTTTTCCTTTCTGCCGAAGCTCACTATTGGCTCCGTGCTTTTCCACAGGCACACCGAACATGGCACTCGCTGTAGCACAGTAGAGATCTTCACCGTTCTTGAACGCGACCAGGGTGGTTTTCTCACCAGCAAGCCACGTCAGCACGCGTGCCTCAATCGCCGAATAGTCGGCGACGATGAACCGGTGAGCTTCCGAGGGGATGAATGCGGTGCGAATCAGCTGACTGAGAGTATCAGGCACGGAAGGATAAAGCATATCGAGCGCATCACCGTTACCAGCACGCACCAAACTACGTGCCTGAGCGAGATCCGGCAGATAATTCCTCGGCAGGTTTTGCACTTGCACGAGACGTCCAGCCCACCGCCCTGTACGGTTAGCCCCATAAAACTGCAGGAGTCCGTGCGTCCTTTGGTCGGTGCAGGTGGCATCCATCATCTTCCGGTACTTTGCTACTGATGAGCGTGATAACTCTTGGCGCAGTTCGAGAGCTTCTTTCACCTCACCACTCGCAGATGCTAGGGCTTCATCGACTGATTCTTTCGCCATAGACTCTATCGTGCAGCCATGCTGGTTTAGCCATTCTTGGAGCTGTAACGGTGAGGCAGGATTATCCAAGCCAGTGAGTTCTTGCGCACGGGCGAGTGCTTGCGCCCGATGGGATTCGTCAATCGTTATAGCGTTTGTGGCCAATGTGGTGTCGATACGGATACCACGGTCATTGATCCGTTGATCGACCTCATACTGGCCCCAGAGGTAATCAGGTACTGGGAAATGAGCGAGCTTGTGGCGGATTGCTGTTTCTACCTGGACGTCGCGAGCATTGTAGATCTTAAACAGCCTCCAGCCATCCGGGTCACTACCCGGCAGACGCTGATGGCCGTGTTTGTCGGGGACGCAGAAATACTTGATGAGGCTCTTGCCCGCCTCCATTTTCTGGGCATCGAGATTCAGTACCGCGCCGACGTCTTTCAGGGAGAGCGGTAGACCGAGAGTCGCTGCCCACACCATGGAGCATCGCCACCCAGCAGGATCAAGCCGCCTGCCCAGATATGCGCTGAGGCAGGCGCGCTCAAAAGCAGCGTTGTAAGCCCACTTAACCACGACAGGGTCATCAAGTGCTCGGAGAATCTCTGCTGGAAGTTGCTCTCCGGATGCTAGATCCACCGTGCGCACCGCGCAGCCGTCGATCGCGTAGGAGAACAAGAGAATCTCGAAGTCAGGGTGGTTACAGTATTTGTAGACTCCGGCTTTGGCGAGGTTGATTGGCGAGTAAGTTTCGATGTCGATACTGAGCGTGCGCATAGTGTTCCTTAACGAGTGGGTGGGGCGGAGCCAAGCGGCTTGGCTCCGCCCCTTGAGTGGATTGGTTTGCTTTAGGCGAGGAAGTCCTCGTCTGCATCCCAGGTATCGAACTCGGAGGATGCGCTCACGTGGCCACCGAGTGGCTCACCATCACGGGTCTTTTGAATATTGCCAAGCCCGCAGGCCACGCCACGGTTCCCGTTGGTGTTGAAAGCGTAGAAATTGATGGAAACTCGCCCGTAGCAGCCTGAATAGACTTCGGAGCGGTCGAGGATTGGATTTACGTCCTGATCCACGATCTGCGGAGCATTAATACTATTGGCGTTTACGAAGAAATGTCCGGCATAAGCCTCATCGTCACGCTCAGTATCTCCATCACGTAGCGGAAGCTTCAGTGATGCGCGTGGCGGGATCTTCCCTCCGAATTTCCCAATGCCTTCTTGAATCGCGGCCTCGATAGCAGTATTAATTGCATCGATAGTTGCAGCATCATCCTTAGGAATAAGAAGTGATACCGAGAATTTCGGTTTGCCGCCGTTAATAGATTTTGCTTCCCAAACGTTCGCGTAACTCAAGCGTATTTCGCCGGTTATGACCTTGGTCGGGTTGTTTTTCTTGGTTTTCGGGTTCACTCGGGTCGACATGATTATTTGCCTTCTTTCTGTTGATTGTCGATGTTTGTGAAATCGTCAGCCGCAGTACTGACCTGCAGTTCTGGGCGTTTGTCAGTGACGGGAACCAGGGTGGGTTTACCCTCAGGCTTGACCACTAGATTCCCGAGGATTTCGGAGAAGTTCTTCTTTCCCATGAGCTTTTCCATCGCGGTAATAGTGAGCAAGGACTGCTTGTAGATGTCCTTGTAGCCTGCAGCTTTAGCAGCCTCAGCCACCGCAGTCTCATCTGTGTATTTGCGGATCGAGCGGCCAGCAACCAACTTGAACCCCTCGTAGAGCTCACCGCTTAGGGCTTGATTGAGTGCATAGTCCTGCACGTCTGACGCCCACCGCGTTAGTTCTGGTATTTGCGTCAACACCTTGGCCACCTCGGCTGGGCTGAGTTCGGCTGGCGGGGCGAACTCGAATTTAGCCAGCTCAAGGTTCGCTTCAGCCCTGGCTCTACAGGTGGAGGCGATTTTGCAGAACTGACACCAATAACCAGCACAAAACTCGCCCTCACCGTTAGCTGCTAGCTCGGCTGCAGGCTTGAGCGTCTGCTCAGCCCACTCATTCAGTTCAGTGACGCTAATCGTCCAGGTGGAGACGTTTTCGCGCCGTGGCTGAAAAACCGTTAATGCCACCTGCTCAATGTCATAAAGAGCGTCGAACAAGACAAGTGCACCGATCGCGTAGAGCATCATTTGCGGGTTCCACTCAGCCTCTACCAGCACGCCCAAGCCATATTTCAAATCGATCACGTGCAAGGTGCCGTCTGCGACGACCAAGCAGTCGCCGGTGCCGAAGCCACCAGGCACAACGTGGGAGAAATCCAAGTGTTGCTCGATGTAGATTGCGGTGTCAGGGGTACCCTGTTTAGCTTGCTCGTATTGTTCGAGCACATAGGAGACGTAATCGTCGGTGTAGGCATCCATCTCGTCATCTTCGAATTCGGAGACGGGGCGTTTAGATTGCTGCTTCAATGCCCGGCGCAGCTTATGCTCCGCCAACGCGTGAGCCGCCGTGCCCTGAAGTGCAGCCTCACTTGGAGCCTCTGTCACCCCAGCCGTGAGTTTCGCGGAGGGTGGGCAGTGCAACCATCGATGCGCCGACGAGGCGCTCAAGAGTGCGTGTGCTTGCGGTGGCATCAGGCACCACCAGCCTCAGCTTCGGCGGCGGCGAGCACCGCATTAGCTTGCTTCACCGTCAACTGGGAAAGCTTGGTGTGTCCATGCTCTCGAATCTGAGCTTTAATGAATTCGCTCAATCCAGAGCGTGCATAATCCGCCAGTGCGGCACGTACCTGCTCAATTGGCAGCAACTCCGGCACCTGCTCAGGCTCGGCGGGGGTTTGTTCCTCGACGGGTTCATCTTCGACGAGTTCTGTCTCCAGAATGTCCTCATCCACATAGGGGCTTTCGAGGCGCGCCGCCGTGATTGGGCGTTGCCCTGGCATTCCGGCGTGATCTTCGATCCCGTCCCACGCGGCCTGTTCGACAATCGCGCCGAGGCGAGTCACATCCTCAGCAATCGAATTAATCAGCCCAATGATGGCGTTTGCAGTGGGGATGTTCATTTCTGCTCACCACCTTTGGTGGTGTTGTAGCGCTCGGGGTAGAGGGCGCGCGCTAGAGCCATCAAATCGTCATCGTCATCCACGAGGCTGACCGTTCCTGACACGGGGCGACGCATCGAATACTTACCGATAGGGGTGCGTTCGGTGCGTCCAGTGATTCGCCGCATCAGGCGGCTCAACCGGCTTTCGTTCCGCTTATTTCGCATCGCAATTACTCCTTCACTTGACTTGCTTTTGTTGCCTTGCTCTATAAGCCACGCCAAAGCTCGATTCCGGACGGTCGGCCTCGAGAATTTTTCGTGCCCGCTTAATCGCACGGTTATAGGCATGACGAATAGCTGACTCGTCCTTGTGTTCAGCTCGCGCTATTTCGGCAAAGGAGTATCCATCTAAGACGACTGCTTCGATTAGGAAGCGTTGACGCTCAGACAGGCCAGCGAATGCAGTAGCAACCTCCTGCTTGTTCAGAAAGTCGCGTTCGATATCAATATCGGCAGCGAAATGCATACCCTCCTTGGGAAACTCGGATGGGGAGGAGTGCCGATCTCGGCGGGTGTCTGCCCGGTTTGTTTTCTTCCACCGCGCATCATGCTCAAGCAGCGCCTGCGTAATCGGGCTATCGGATGGGAGTTGGACTTCGATGTGCTCGTCAGTGACGTAATCGAAGCTGAAAGTGACGTGATTTTGATTGTTGTCGGTCGTGCTCATGGCAGCGCCCTTTCTTTGTCAGAAAGAGCCGCATGAGCGAGCTGCCGTTATTCACTTGTGTCTGTAAACCGAAGTCGTCTTGAGCGCTGATAAAGAAGCGGCGGGCAACCCATAATCGGATTGCCCGCCAGCGTCAGCTCACTCAATTGGCTCCCTCGGTTTTACAGAGGAATCTGCCTGTGTAGCTTGCACCGGCATCAGTGGAGCCACACGCCGATGTTTGCAACCATCAGCGATCTAGCTGGGCGAACCTGCCACCAGCTTTGCGCACCAAGCGAGCTGAGCTATTTTTAGAGCAAATTTCGATAGAATTAACTCTGGAAATCTCTCGCACAACTTAGGCTTCGATTCGCTTGGCTTCTACGATAGAAAACAGACATTCGCCGATCGGTATGGTTTAGGACAGTGCAGGACAGGCAGGACAAAAATTTCGGAGTGAGGTGAGCGATGAGCCTATTCACAGAGCTGATGAAAGCCGCTTACCCGCACCTGAGCGAGGGAATGAACGTTGCTCCTTATATGCGGAGTATGATTAGTCGACTTTGTTCTGTGCCCGAAGAACTCTGGTACACCTCACGAGACAAAACCCCAGACGCTGCCCGGGCGGATACAACCCTAGAGCAGTACTACAAACGCGGAGCATCGAAGAAGTTAGCGCGGGAAATGCTGAACAATCCAACCCGCAGGGAGTTCGTTGATTCGCTTGATTATATTGAGGGCGTCCCAACTGAGGCCGCAGATGAGGTAAAAGCGGCTCTAGCCAAATCCATCGCCCCATTTATCGACAAGGAAGTCAGCGTCGATAACGTTGGAGACGTATTCTTCGATCTGATTCAGGAATCGCTGCGTTTAACTGTCGATCCGTCTCTTGAAGCTGGTCGTAAGCTGCAGCGAGCCAAAACAGGCTCGATGGCAGCTATTAATAAACACGGGTCGCGTCTCCTCGAAGACTGTAAATACGTGTGCTCAAAACCCGGTTGCGGAGAATCTCTACAAAATGTTGCTCCTAGTGGGCAATCGCAGGCCGTATATGAAGCCGCACGTATCGCCGGAGATAAAGCCGAATACGGAAACCTCGTGGCTTTGTGCTCCAAGTGCTTCAATCAGTATGTTCTCGGCCATAAAAAGGCCGAGGAAAAAGAACTGAAAAAGATTAAAGAAATTCAAGAACGAAGCGCCAGAGCTAGGCAAACCCTCAGCGCTGTCCAGATTGAGCGTGGCATCACGAGGGTAGTAGAAAACCTGGCACGCGCGAATCCGAAAGACTTCGAACCACTTAACTTCGATCCCGTAGCGGTTAAAAGCAAAATAGACGAGGCCTCCGACTTTTTCCTCTTCGACGAGGTCATGCAGCACGTGACAAGATTCTTCAGATTCATCCAAAACCAACTAAAAGAACAGGCCCGTATTAAAACTTTCGATGAAGAACTCCTGCGCGCTCAAATAAAAGCCTCCTATCGAAAGCTCGCGGACAAGAAGTTCGACAAGCTCATCATTCACGGCGAACTATCAAAACGCCTGAGCCAAATCACGAAACAAGACCAAAGATACTGCGCCTACGTGATCTCCTATTTCGTTCAATCCTGCGAGGTGTTCGATGCTGCTACCAAGTAAACTCTTCGCCTACCAAGACAGCGTGCTACCACTGCTACCAGAAATCCTGCGCCACCTCGATACACCAAAAACACCCAACGAAATCGCCCTAGCTCTTGCCAGCACCAATACTGATCCAACTAGGCTCATTGAAGCCCTAGATTGCCTGTATGCGCTTGGCCGGATTGCGCTCAGCGAAGAAGGGAAACTACACCGATGCTAAAACAAATCAGCTGCCGATTATTCCGTGAAGACGGACAACTACGCCCACCTATCAACTTCACTAAAGGCCTGAACACCATCCTCGGCGCGATCAAAGGCGAAGCAGGCTCTATCGGCAAATCAACCATGATGCTCATCATCGACTTCGCATTCGGCGGCAACACGTATGTTGGTAGTGATGCTGTCAAAGAACTGGACGACCACACGATATACTTCACATTCGAATTCGCTGACGGGCAGTACCACTTCGCGAGAACTCCCACCGACCCAAAACTTGTCGCACAAGTCGATGAAAACCAAACCTTCATCGGCACAATGAAAATTGAAGAGTTCAACGCGTGGCTTGCAGCGAAATACCACATGGACCTGTCAGGACTGAAATACAGGAATACGCTCAGCCGCTTCTTCCGAATCTACGGCAAGAACAACCACAACGAACTCAAACCTCTCCAAACCCGAGGAGGAGACGAATCCCAAAAGGACGCAATTACCGTCCTAATCGCGCTATTCGGGTACTACGACGAAATCAAGGACTTCAAAGAACAACTGCAACAAGCCGAAAACAAAATCTCAGCATTCAAAATGGCACGCCGCTATGAATTCATACCCTCAGCTGTCGATGGGATGACCAAATACAAGCAGAACGTAGTAGAAATCGCTGCCCTAGAGGAAGACCGGCGCAAACTCGCCCAATCCGATGAGACTGATGTAGAACCGGCAGAAATCGAGAAAGCGAACGAACGTAACGAGCTCAAGCGCCAGCTCAATGATCTGCACCGCGAGATTACAAGCAAGCAAGACGAGCTACACCTGCTTGACCTGAATCTCCACCAAGGCGCATACCCAACCGAAGCTGACCTCAAAAGTCTGCAAGAATTCTTCCCGTATGCCAACCTTGCAAAGCTCATGGAAATCGAAAAGTTCCATACGAAAATACAAGCAATCCTAGGTGAAGAACTTGAAGCCGCTCACACCCACGTTACCAGGCAACTCGCTACGCTCGAGGGGCAGGCCACCGAGCTACTATCTAGCATAGATTCCATACCAGCTTCAAAAGCTTTCACAGACGAATTCTTGGATGCCTACACATCCTTAGACCGCCGTATCAACAAGCTGCAAGACGAAAACGATGCTTTTGATACTCGCGATCGGCTCCAAAAAGAAAAGCAAGAAGCGAACACCCGCTACCAACAACAGCTCGATGCGGTGCTCTCGTATATTGAAACTGCAATCGACAGCCAGATGGAAGCCATCAATGAAGAAGTAACCGGCGGCGAATACAACGCTCCAAGGCTCTCGCTTAACGCGTTCAACAGCTACGACTTTGAAACCCCGAGAGATAAAGGCACTGGCACTAACCATCGTGGAGTCATCATTTACGACCTGGCGATAGCGCAGAACACGGCGCTTCCGGCCATCGCGCACGACTCGATCATGTTCGACTCCATGTCACGCACCGACCTCAGCAACCTCATCCGCGTATACAACGACCAGGTAGAAAAGCAAATCTTCATAGCCGTTGACAAAGTTAGTGACTGCACTGACGAGGCCAAAGCCATCATTCAGCGCACCATGGTACTTAAGCTTGACAACAACGAGCACGCCCTGTTCGGCGAAAAGTGGAGCCGAAAGGACCGCCCGTGAAGATCCAATACAACAAACTCCGGAAAATCCTTTTAGACAAGAACATGAACAAAGTACAGCTCCGTGAAGCAGCAGGCGTACGAGAGAAGCAGATACTTCGCAGGCGCTTTTCAATTACACGCCCTTGGAAATCTGGCTAATACCGGGTTAATACCTAAAAATGGGGGTGCGGATTGTTTTTTGGACGGGTCTGCTGAGGGTTTGGTTGACAGTTTTCCTCCTGATTTTTAGGCCGCAAAGGCTGGGCAGGACACTAAACCACCCCGACACGCCCGGCAAAAGACACATATTTTGGGTATTAGCCCGCCATCGGCGACATGTTGGAACACCTCTAAATCAGGTTGAGGCACTCCAGGCGGATTCTCGCAGCTTCCTGTGAGACATTGAAAACATCGGCTATATGGCTCTGGATGGGAATCGCTGACGCGAAAGGATCTTCTGCGCATTCCCGTTCGTACTTATTTACCACTGCACGCACACCACTCACAGGCATGAGCAAGGCCGCAGCTAAGCGGTCTGCTTGCCGTTCTCGAAATTGCTCATCTCGTCGAGAATTGGTAGGGCGAGTATAGAAGTCCACGCCACACTTAGCGACCAAGGTACGGGAATCCGGGCAGCTGTCAGGCTCGAGGGGTCGATGTAAAAACAAATGTCCACACTCATGTGCGAGCGTAAATCGAGCTTTACCCTCGTTAATACAGTGTTCACTTTCAAGATCTAACATAATCGTATTAGCGGTGGCGGCGACCACTAGCGGACGCTTGTTTTCTTTATCCCACACTTCGACCGGCCCATTTGATAACACCGTCATGCCTAGAGTCTTGCCGTCTTCGGATAAACACCGGTATTCAATATCAGCATTCAACCTAAACTCCGCAAAGTGCTCAATATCCAAAGCAGCGAGCCCTGATAGCACATCAACTTCGCCCATCTCTTCCAAGAGTCGCTCGACAATTACGTCCAACTCGATATTCTTGTAGACCTTGTGCGCCATCTAGTCACCAGCCTTCCTGGATTGGTTGATGACATCAAGAATCTTCTTCCAGCCATCATCGTCAAGCTGAGCGTCGCGTGCGCGACGTAGGGCTACACGAGCCATATCAGTATCCATAATGTAACCAGACAGATCCGACGACACCTGGTCAGATCGCGTGCGAGCGGCTAGATCAAACATCTCCTCACGCTCGCTCTGAGTCAAGCGTAGAAGATCGGCGATATCTTCAAGTTTCCCATCGGGAGCGTAACGGCGCCCTTTTTCAATATCACTCATGTATGCCGGTGCCACGTCAAGATTCTCAGCGAACCCCCGAAGAGTGATCCCGAGCTTCTTACGTCGCTCCTGCACAAATTGTCCAAATCCGAATGTATCTTGCTGCATCGTTCACCTCCTAAGCGTGTTCGCATAAACGCTAACACGCAATCAAGCATAACGCAACTTTGGCTCCATAAGAATCCGGAAGTGACCCTTGTTGCACGTGAGATGTGCAACAAGGGAGCCTCCAGACTTGCATGCGAACCTAAACCTAGCTAAGCTCTTCGAGTGCCTCAAAATGAGACCTCGAGGCAAGCCAACGCGTAAGTGTTCAAAATCCACTTGCGCGTTTTTGGCGTACCTGGTACCCTAGACCCACCACAGCACAAGCTGTGGGTACCTACTAGAACTCGGAGGTCTCATATGTCCGGCATTAATTTCTTTGAAGAACTGAGTGAACAGGAGCTCAGTGAAAACCAAAACTCCTTCACGGGCGGTGCCTGGACCGTACCGGGTACTCGCACGATTGGTCGCGTTTGCACCATGTCGTGGGAGTGCTGGGGTTTCCTCTGTGGCTAAGTTACACAGCGTGAGGGTGGAGATACTGCGTTAGTCCCTCCACTTGAAGTGTACTTGGATCGCTAGAGAGAGATTCACGCCGTGCTTGTGGGTAGCATTAGGAAATTTTTCCCAGAGATCACAGATGATCTGTTCCAAGAACTATTGACTAGTGCTGCCTACGAGCACGGTGTGGCCTCGCTCCAAGGAGAGATCGACAAATTCACACAAAAGAACAGTGAGACTGATGAAGAGGTACTCGCTGACAATCTTGCAGAACTCTACCGATTCTTCGAACGCGAACCTATCCCCTTCCTTGATTCAACATGGGCACTATCCGACTTGCAAATATCATCCATCAGGGACGTGATTGATGCTTTTCCTCACAGAATCGACTGCGACGCTGTAATTAAATCATTCGTATCTGCAAATTGTTCAGCACTTCAACGCCTTCTTCTGAGATGTCAACTCGATTTCGTTGAAAAGGAAATAAGTAGCAACGGACCAGAACTGACTTATGAAGAGTCCTCTCAAGCACTTTTCCGAAGCTTGGCACAATTTAAGGAACGCTATCCAATTGCGTGGTACCTGGCAAACCGTAAGTGTGAACGCAGTTTAAGGTACCTGTCAGAGATACTAGACCATTTGAAGGAAGACTGGTCTAGACTGTCAAGGTTCGGACTGACAGAGGACTTACAAGTATCAAACATCACCTTTGAACTGGGTGATACGCATGATGGCAAAAGCGTTGCAGTTGTGACCTTGGATGATGGACAACAGATTTTTCACAAACCGCGACCTCTAGATGTAGAGGAGTCTTGCTCGAGGTTTGCCGAGCAGTTGGGCCGAATGTTTGGATTTAGCTGCCCGTTCGTCGGAAAGGTAATCACTCGGGGCTCATACGGCTGGGCAGAGCATGTCCCACACGTCGAAGAAAGCCGCTTTGATAATCCAAGGGCAGCAGCCGAGTTTGCCCTACTCCTGAAGCTTCTAAGTTTTACCGATGTTCATTACGAGAACGTGCGCTTTAGCGCCGATGGTATCCCAATCCTGGTAGACGCTGAGACCGCCCTTACCTCGGGTCTCTGTCGTCGTGACAGTGAGGGTATACCAATACACGCTGCACTATCCGAGACTGTCACCTCAACAGGCTTTTTCCCGTCACCGCTAGTTATCCCCAAAAAGCGCGGAGAAACTTTTGTAGATGTTGGCGTACTTGGTAGACGCGATAAGAACCTTATTACTGAGCGCCAGCTAGTATTAAAGAATCCTTTTACAAATAAGATGCACTTGGTGTATGAGGATGTAGCCAAGCATATGTCTGATAACGCGTCCAGTTTCCGTTTTTCATCCGACTACGTCAGAAGTTTAACAGAACGCTACAGAGAACTTACTAAAGCTGTCGTTGACAAAAAGGCATCGATCTCTAACTTGTTACGAGAGTGCTTTTCTAAGTCGTGTTTTCGTGTAGTGGTGCAGGACACCATAAAATACGTTAATGCTATTCAGCTGGCAACAAATCATCAGTGTCTAAGTAGTCCTAGTCTTTATGTTGGAGCCCTGCTACGCTTTGCTATTGGGCGTTTCGACAGCGACCGGCTACTATTGCGTAACGAGCTTGCAAGCCTCATTTCTGGAGATATTCCTCGATATGTGGTCTCAGCAACATCGAGTGACCTCGAAGGGTCTGTTCAAACAGTCAAAAAGAACTACTTTATCGAGTCGCCCATCGAAAATGCAATAGGTCGTGTGCAAAAGATGGATTCCAAAACCATTGAGCTGGACTGCTGGCTAATCGAGATATCATTCGCGAGTTATTATGATGAATCATCCAATGCCACACAGTTTAAATATTCCGACAGCCTTTCTAACGTTTCACATAATATCGAAGTGTCACTAAATGAGGCACTTACATCTTTGTTGAATGGGTATGTTTACGGTTCAGGAAGTGCCCCGGCTACTTGGATTGGCGCTAGACTTAGCAACCAGGCTCATCAGTACTGGTACGTCGACGAAGTCTCCATGGATCTATATGCCGGATCCTCCGGCTTGGCTTTACCGCTTGTGTTTTCGGGGCCTGCAGGTCTTTCCTGTCGAGGAAGAAAAGAGGCACATGACTACTTTGATGGACTAGTCACCAAGCTTGAATCTCTAAATACCACACAGTTGGCTACGCTAAATACGGGAGCCTTGTCTGGTGCGCACTCTGTGTTGTGGTCATTGCATTGTCATTATTCCGCCGCGGGGGATAACGGTGGACTCGAGCGACTAAAGTCACTAGCCAATAAAATGATTTCGTGTGCCTCGCACGACGGATTCGATTTCACTGGAGGCACTATCGGTTTATCGGTTTTGGCAAAGGCCTTAGGTGTATTCGAATCAACCAAAATTGAAGATGACTATTTAAATGCTCTAGACAGTTTGGCTGAATCGACCTCGAGTGGTTGTAGTTGGTTATCCGGCTATGCACATGGTCATGCCGGTGCTTTAGCCTCCGCTGCTATGCTCTGCGACCACATTTCGAATAGGGATCGGCTCGAGAGCTCAGTAAGTAGATTGTTTAGCCAGTTCTTGAGTTTCCGTGAGAGTGAATCGAGATTATGGCCAATCGGCTTTGAACAAACTGGCATCGGTAGAGGTTGGTGTTCTGGTACTCCAGGTGTCCTTTTAGCCTTAGCTCAATTCCACGAGAGCGAGTTGGGAAAATGTTATGAGCTTGCTCCCACGATTGAATTTCTCACCGATGTAGTTAAGAAGGAAACCTTCGGCGGTAATCCCACATTGTGCCATGGGGACGTGGGCAATCTCTGGATTCTACAGAAAGTTGGTGAGTTGATAGGGGACCATGCCTTGGTTACAAGAAGTCGCGAGGCCGGCCTCTTCTGGCTCCAAAACGTTCTCCCTAGTTTTCTACGGTCGCTATCAAGATCTTCGATTTCACACAGCCTCTTCGCTGGAATTGCTGGAACAGCGCTATATGGAGAGTACCTGTTGTCGTCTGAGGAAGTTGTGAGGTGTCCGCTATGGTTAGAGTGAGACCATCGTACCAAGTGGCGCAATCGGACTGCGGGCTTGCTTGTGTTCACATGCTAATTCAGTCATTTGGGATCTCCGCTTCGCTTCGAAAAATGCGTGTGACATATGCGCCAGGACGTGACGGATTGTCTCTTCGAGCTTTAACCCAGATACTTAGTGACTTTGGTTTGAACTCCAAAGTTGTAAAGTGCTCTTATTCAAATCTGTCCCGTGTCCCCTTGCCTGCGATCATTGCGTGGGAACCCGCGCATTATGTCGTACTTGAGAAGCGACTTGGCGATAGTTGGCGCATCGTCGACCCATCATCCGGCCGTCGTTGGTGTAGCAAAAAGGAAATTGAGGCTAATTTCAGAAGCTTTTGTGTAACAGCGGCAAGAGGGAATACTAAAGTTAGCGAAGGTCAAGTTAGAGATGATCCATCATGGAAGTCCCTCGCAGTACTCTTGGCAGGGAAAGCATTCTTACTTCTTCCTATACTCCTTGGCGTCATTCTCGTTACGGGTGTTACCGTAGCAGTCCCTCAAATCACCGGATGGCTGGTAAAGCAGCTTGGAGGTATGGATCAAGCATCAATAATAGCTGCAATCGTCAGCCTTGCGTTCGGTTTCATATTAGTTCACCTGTTGAATACTGCTATTAGTTCGGTAGCTTCGACGACAATTAGTAAACGCTTAACTGAGATCATATATTACACTTTACTTCGTGCACCCTTAAGTTACTTCAATATTCGTCCTCGGGGTGAGCTGCTATACCGTGTTTCTCTAATCAAGAAGTTAGAGTCCTTTGTGTCTGGAGTTCTGCCCAAGCTATTTGTCGGTAGCGTTGCAGGAATAGGGTGTCTCATATACATTTGCGTGCTGGACTTTAGGAGCTTTCTTCTCTTATTAGCGGCTACCTTGATTTACCTTGGAGCTTTCAATTTCTCACAGCGGCAAATTAGGAAGCTGTCGGATGAGCAAAATAGGGAAGACTCTTTAGCAAACTCAGTTCTGGTTGACTCCATTAGCTCGATCCAAGAGGTCAAGGCAGGAGGTCACGAGGAGAAAATATTTGAATCATGGGCAGCACACAACGCAAAAGTTGTGTCACTAGAGCGCAAGAAGCTGTTTCTAAGGGGGTCTATAAGTTCACTGGTAAACGCAATACAAACCTTTTTGCCTGTTGTCGTTTTCCTTACAAACCTTTTTAGCTCCTTCGGGCCTGACGCCTTGGGGCAGGCCGTACAGTTGCAACTGCTTGCAACAGTTTTTTTGGCGCAAGTGACTATGATCGTTGAAATGGGCGCCGAAATCGGGGAAACATCGTCAGCCTTACGTCGCGTTGACGATCTGGTGAATTATATGGATGCCCCAATGTTTTCCCCTGATGCATCATCGCAGTTTCAGTTACCCGTTCGTCTTGAAAGCGTCTCATTCAGATATGGAGCATTTGCGAAAGACTCGGTTTCAGACATCAGTATCGAGATTGGTGAGCAAAGAAGAATTGCGGTCGTTGGTAAAACTGGCTGCGGAAAGTCAACATTAGCCAAACTTATCGGTGGTCTATTGCTGCCTACATCTGGCTCGATTGAAGCCAATGGCGTTCGGCTCCGAAATGTATCGCAGTCCAGCTTTTATGATTGCGTAGCCTATGTTCCTCAAGATTCTAGTCTGCGAAATGCTACGCTTCGTGACAACTTATCCTGGGGAAATGAGCATACAGATGCTGATCTGGTGAGGTGCCTCGAGCTCGCTCAGTTTCGACTCGACCCGAACCTATTCCCCCAAGGTCTGCAGACAATGTTGATAAACGGTGGTCAGAATATTTCAGGCGGACAGAGGCAACGCATTTGTATAGCGCGCGCTCTACTCAAAGAACCTCGGTTACTTATTCTTGACGAAGCTACCTCGGGGCTGGACCAGAGAACTGAGGCAAGTCTATACGAGTCGTTAAGTAGATTGGGTTGTGCCTTTGTGACAATTACGCACCGCCTCGAGACAATTCGAGACTTCGATGAAATCGTAGTATTGGATGAAGGAATAGTTGTGGAGAATGGATCTTTTGAATCGCTGTTAGAAGGCGGGGGACTATTCAGCAAAATGTATTTCGCATATCAAGAGTCAACGAAGGATGGGCTGTGATGATAAAGGTATCTTCCCTTCAAAAGAAGTACGGTGACATCCGTGCACTTGAAGATGTGTCTCTCACTGTTGAAACCGGACAGATTGTTGGGTTCGTTGGTCCCAATGGTTCTGGAAAGTCTACGACTTTGCGCATCATTGCAGGGCTCGAAAAGGCAGATAGTGGAGACTGCACGGTTGATGGTGTCGAGGCAGGCAAGCTAGCTGACCCATGGTCAAAGCTTGCAACACTTCTTGACCGTCAGGGGGTCAATGGCGAACTAACGGCGATGCATGCCATGAGCGCATTGGGAGCCGCATATGGTGTGCCATCCGAAAGGATTATGTCGCTGATAGAGACTGTTGGACTAGACCACGCAAAGCATCGACGAGTTAAATCGTTTTCACTGGGTATGAAACAAAGGCTTAATATTGCTCTGGCGCTACTGGCGGAGCCTAGCTATCTAATCTTAGATGAGCCGATGAACGGGCTTGATCCAGATGGCATTCTTTGGCTTCGTGACTTTTTGTCCAATTATCGCAACCAGGGTGGGGGAGTGCTGTTATCATCGCATACTCTTTCGGAAGTTGAAATCATTTCAGACGTGTTTGTGATAATAAAGAATGGGCGAACAGTCTGGACAGGTACTAAGGAAAAGCTTGTCTCTGGTACAACTACGCACGTAACCGCGCAACAGCAATCGGTCTTGGTAGATGCTCTAAAGCGTCTTGACTATGCGGTCGAAATCGTTGCAAATGGCATTTTTGTTAAAGAGGTGTCACCTGTTGTCTTGGGACCGAAATTGGTAAACCTTGGTGTTCCAATAACTTGCCTTAAGGAAGTGGATAGATCACTCGAGGATGTCTATTTGTCCTTTTCTTCGGAAGGTGGAAAGTAATGGCTGATGTTAAGTATCGTAGTAGCACTCTCAGTGACTTTCGATTGCAGATGATCGTATTCAAGGGGTCACGTTCGGCACGATTGCTGATCTATACGGGCCTTGTTATCATGTTCGCGATCGCAATAGCGGTATCTTATAGCATAGCCCTCTCCTATAGTAAAGGAGAACCGCTTGAAGACGTCTCGTTTCTTTACGAGATTCCACTTTTTGGTTTTTCTTTTGCGCAAATCTTTTTTGGAGCTGCAATAATCGCCTACATTTGTGCCGAGTGGGGTTCTGGTTTTATCTATACTACTTTCGGGGCAAGTCGTCGACCTGCAAGGTTTATCGCATCTAAACTTTTTTGGCCACTAGCGTTTTCGCTATCAACGTTCTTTGTAATTCTAATGGCGATTATTCCTCTCGAAGGCATCTTAGTATCACATGACACGCCATACACGATCACTCTAGCTGATGCTACAGTTTGGAGGCAGATCCTAGTCGCGTGTTTCAATTTGGCTACTAGTGTGTTGTTTGCGGGTGGATTGGCGTTTATCTTTCGCCATGCTGCTTCCGCGATCGGATCATATATTGCGATAAGCCTGATAGCTCCTATTGTATTTGGTCTTATACCGCTAGACATTTCAAAGACAATCAGTTCTTGGCTGCCCAACAATGTTTACGGATACTTGATTACACAAGATCCTGTGATGACAGGCACATTGAACTATCCACTCCTATTTTGTGCTGCTATAGCGTATCCCGTGATTTCGGTTTTGGTTGGATTTGTTAGATTCAAAAGGAATGTAGTCTAAGCCGGTGGTAGCGTTTAAGAGCTTGCGGCGTGTTCTCCGCATGAAAAGTTCTCACTTGGGTGGTTTTAATCCGGTTACAAATTGCCTGGAAAATCAGAACAGCCTGCTACTATGTTCCGCGACCGCAGCAGAAACCAGCGCTGCCAAGGAAAAATCGCCTCATACGACAAAACAAGAGAACACCCATTTTGGTACAGAGTGCTGGGCGGGTACAAAAGTCAATAGCCTGGGTACACAAATTTTTATTTCGAGAGAATATTCTAAAACAGTGAACTTTAGATTTAATTTTTTTAAGCTAGTCTTCCCCAGATTGGTTACACGTTTTTATACCACAAGTTTTCCGCTCTTTTCTTGGCATTCTTCCACTGTCTCGTTGAGAAATTAAGATCAATTACGCGACGTGCGATCAGATCCATAGTCTCCCTATTTCTTTTCTCAGCATCGCTGCGGTGGCAAGCATCTGAGCCTCCCACCAGCGTTGCAACAGCTCCCACTATAAAAGTTAGTATTGTGATGATGGCTTCTTTTGACAGCTCTCTTAAGAAGGAAAAGAATGCTGGAATACTGTCGAAGGCGCCTTCAGAAAAAGCAACGAAAAGACACACCCCCAGTAGAACCAAGCCGAGAACAATGGGCTAATGCCCATTTTGTGTGTCTTTATTTTGGTGTTTTGGCTGGTGGAACCTTGTAATTTGGGGTTTGGTTAGCTTTTTGGGCTTGTTTTCTACGGGTTGTTGACTTTCCGTGTTTTTGGTGTAGGGGTCTGCTTTTGTTTGATTTATGGGTCGTAGATCAAGCAGAAGAAAGTGTCCTACCTGCGGCGAGGCGGGTGCTAAAAGGAATGGTAGAACCAGAAAAGGACTTCAGCGTTACCGCTGTACCAAGTGCGGGGCCTCTTTTTGTAATACCCGGCCAGATATTTCCAGAAAGGCACAGCTTGACCAGTTCGTTAAATGGTTAACCGGGAAAGACGCTATAGGCGACCTGCAAGTTTCTTCTTCTACCTGGCAGCGAAGAACTAACTGGTGTTGGCGGGTTGAACCGGTAATCGTACCAACTGGGCAAATCTATGACTATATACAAATAGATGGCACCTACCTGCCTTACGGCTGGTGTCTTCTAACCGCCGTAAACAGTGGTAAAGTCCTGGCCTGGCAATGGTGCAACCAAGAGAACAAGGCCGCCTATAAACAGCTGTTAAAACGCTTACCAGAGCCCTTAATGGTTATAACTGACGGGCAAGCCGGAGCGTTAAGCGCTATCAAAGACCAATGGCCAAACACGCGCGTGCAACGCTGCCTAGTACACATAAAACGAAACATCCGTGCCCTTACAACAACCAACCCTAAAATCCCGGCACACAAAGCACTATGGGGTCTAGCCAAACGCCTGGTAACAATAAAGGATCTAAACCAAGCAGACCAATGGATAGGGCTAGTGCAAGCCTTCCATAACCAATGGGGAAAATGGTTAAACCATAAAACCTATAAAAACCAAGTACCCCAAGACCAAATACCCTTATGGATTCGCCCTAACCAGCAATGGTGGTACACCCACCAAAAAGCCCGCAGAGCCTACAACCTACTCGCCAAACAAACCAGGAAAGCAACCCTGTTCACCTTCCTAGACCCGACCCTAAACAAACAAGCCACCACCACGCTACCCGCCACCACCAACGAGCTAGAAGGCGCTATAAACGCCGCCATCAAAACCCTGATCTACAACCATCGCGGCTTATCCGAGCCCCACATGAAAAAAGCCACCGAATGGTGGTGCTACCTCCACAGCGAACACCCACTCAAACCACACCAACTAATCCAACCACACCACCTAAAACCCGACCCCAAACCAGGGCCCGAACAACCGAAACCAGGCCCGAAACTATGGGACAACGCCATCGACTACAACCCCAAATACCAAGACGGATCCCTACACATCCGCAAAGGCTGGGCAGGACACTAAACCACCCCGACACGCCCGGAAAAAGACACACAATTCGGGCATTAACCCAGAACAATCTTCAAAATTGAACTTTTAACCCGTGATTTACGAGTCTTGGTAACAACATTTTTTCTGTGACACCATTCGTACGCTAGGTCATCGATAAAGTCCGTATAATTGTGTAAAAGTAAAAAGGCCATATAACAGTCCTTTTACGGTACAATGTTTTTAACGACAAAAACATACCCAGGAGGACTTTTACATGACCCAAGTACATTTTACACTGAAAAGCGAAGAGATTCAAAGCATTATTGAATATTCTGTAAAGGATGACGTTTCTAAAAATATTTTAACAACGGTATTTAATCAACTAATGGAAAATCAACGAACAGAATATATTCAAGCAAAAGAATATGAACGAACAGAAAACCGACAAAGTCAACGAAATGGCTATTATGAGCGCAGCTTTACGACACGTGTAGGCACGCTAGAATTAAAAGTACCCAGAACACGTGATGGCCATTTTTCACCCACAGTGTTTGAACGTTATCAACGAAACGAAAAAGCCCTCATGGCTTCAATGTTGGAAATGTATGTATCAGGCGTTTCAACTCGTAAAGTATCAAAAATTGTGGAAGAACTTTGTGGTAAATCCGTCTCTAAGTCCTTCGTTTCTAGCTTAACAGAACAGCTAGAACCTATGGTTAACGAGTGGCAGAATCGTTTATTATCAGAAAAAAATTATCCTTACTTAATGACCGATGTACTCGATATAAAAGTACGAGAAGAAAATCGAGTACTCTCAAAAAGCTGTCATATAGCGATTGGAATAACCAAAGATGGCGACCGTGAAATTATCGGCTTCATGATTCAAAGTGGCGAAAGCGAAGAGACCTGGACAACATTTTTTGAATACCTAAAAGAACGCGGTTTACAAGGTACGGAACTCGTTATTTCTGATGCGCACAAAGGATTAGTCTCTGCCATTAGAAAATCCTTCACCAACGTAAGTTGGCAAAGATGCCAAGTTCACTTCCTAAGAAATATCTTTACCACCATTCCTAAAAAAAATTCAAAATCTTTCAGAGAAGCTGTTAAAGGAATTTTTAAGTTCACAGATATTAACTTAGCGCGTGAGGCTAAAAATCGATTGATTCATGATTATATCGATCAACCAAAATATTCAAAAGCTTGCGCATCATTGGATGATGGATTCGAAGACGCCTTTCAATATACCGTACAAGGAAATTCCCACAATCGACTAAAGAGTACCAATCTAATTGAACGACTGAATCAAGAAGTACGCAGAAGAGAAAAGATTATTCGCATCTTCCCCAATCAAACATCAGCCAATCGCTTAATTGGAGCCGTTCTTATGGACCTACATGATGAATGGATTTATTCTTCAAGAAAATACATCAATTTTGATAAGTAGAAATGGTAAAAACATTGTATAGCATTTTACACAGGAGTCTGGACTTGACTGAGTTTTTTATGGAAGAAGTTTTAATTGATGATAATATGGTTTTTGATATTGATAATTTAAAAGGATTTCTTAATGATACCAGTTCATTTGGGTTTATAGCTAAAGAAAATAATAAAATTATAGGATTTGCATATTGCTATACACTTTTAAGACCTGATGGAAAAACAATGTTTTATTTACACTCAATAGGAATGTTACCTAACTATCAAGACAAAGGTTATGGTTCAAAATTATTATCTTTTATTAAGGAATATTCTAAAGAGATTGGTTGTTCTGAAATGTTTTTAATAACTGATAAAGGTAATCCTAGAGCTTGCCATGTATATGAAAAATTAGGTGGTAAAAATGATTATAAAGATGAAATAGTATATGTATATGATTATGAAAAAGGTGATAAATAAATGAATATAGTTGAAAATGAAATATGTATAAGAACTTTAATAGATGATGATTTTCCTTTGATGTTAAAATGGTTAACTGATGAAAGAGTATTAGAATTTTATGGTGGTAGAGATAAAAAATATACATTAGAATCATTAAAAAAACATTATACAGAGCCTTGGGAAGATGAAGTTTTTAGAGTAATTATTGAATATAACAATGTTCCTATTGGATATGGACAAATATATAAAATGTATGATGAGTTATATACTGATTATCATTATCCAAAAACTGATGAGATAGTCTATGGTATGGATCAATTTATAGGAGAGCCAAATTATTGGAGTAAAGGAATTGGTACAAGATATATTAAATTGATTTTTGAATTTTTGAAAAAAGAAAGAAATGCTAATGCAGTTATTTTAGACCCTCATAAAAATAATCCAAGAGCAATAAGGGCATACCAAAAATCTGGTTTTAGAATTATTGAAGATTTGCCAGAACATGAATTACACGAGGGCAAAAAAGAAGATTGTTATTTAATGGAATATAGATATGATGATAATGCCACAAATGTTAAGGCAATGAAATATTTAATTGAGCATTACTTTGATAATTTCAAAGTAGATAGTATTGAAATAATCGGTAGTGGTTATGATAGTGTGGCATATTTAGTTAATAATGAATACATTTTTAAAACAAAATTTAGTACTAATAAGAAAAAAGGTTATGCAAAAGAAAAAGCAATATATAATTTTTTAAATACAAATTTAGAAACTAATGTAAAAATTCCTAATATTGAATATTCGTATATTAGTGATGAATTATCTATACTAGGTTATAAAGAAATTAAAGGAACTTTTTTAACACCAGAAATTTATTCTACTATGTCAGAAGAAGAACAAAATTTGTTAAAACGAGATATTGCCAGTTTTTTAAGACAAATGCACGGTTTAGATTATACAGATATTAGTGAATGTACTATTGATAATAAACAAAATGTATTAGAAGAGTATATATTGTTGCGTGAAACTATTTATAATGATTTAACTGATATAGAAAAAGATTATATAGAAAGTTTTATGGAAAGACTAAATGCAACAACAGTTTTTGAGGGTAAAAAGTGTTTATGCCATAATGATTTTAGTTGTAATCATCTATTGTTAGATGGCAATAATAGATTAACTGGAATAATTGATTTTGGAGATTCTGGAATTATAGATGAATATTGTGATTTTATATACTTACTTGAAGATAGTGAAGAAGAAATAGGAACAAATTTTGGAGAAGATATATTAAGAATGTATGGAAATATAGATATTGAGAAAGCAAAAGAATATCAAGATATAGTTGAAGAATATTATCCTATTGAAACTATTGTTTATGGAATTAAAAATATTAAACAGGAATTTATCGAAAATGGTAGAAAAGAAATTTATAAAAGGACTTATAAAGATTGATTATATAATATATGAAAAGCTATTATAAAAGACATTAGTATTAAATAGTTTAAAAAAATGAAAAATAATAAAGGAAGTGAGTCAAGTCCAGACTCCTGTGTAAAATGCTATACAATGTTTTTACCATTTCTACTTATCAAAATTGATGTATTTTCTTGAAGAATAAATCCATTCATCATGTAGGTCCATAAGAACGGCTCCAATTAAGCGATTGGCTGATGTTTGATTGGGGAAGATGCGAATAATCTTTTCTCTTCTGCGTACTTCTTGATTCAGTCGTTCAATTAGATTGGTACTCTTTAGTCGATTGTGGGAATTTCCTTGTACGGTATATTGAAAGGCGTCTTCGAATCCATCATCCAATGATGCGCAAGCTTTTGAATATTTTGGTTGATCGATATAATCATGAATCAATCGATTTTTAGCCTCACGCGCTAAGTTAATATCTGTGAACTTAAAAATTCCTTTAACAGCTTCTCTGAAAGATTTTGAATTTTTTTTAGGAATGGTGGTAAAGATATTTCTTAGGAAGTGAACTTGGCATCTTTGCCAACTTACGTTGGTGAAGGATTTTCTAATGGCAGAGACTAATCCTTTGTGCGCATCAGAAATAACGAGTTCCGTACCTTGTAAACCGCGTTCTTTTAGGTATTCAAAAAATGTTGTCCAGGTCTCTTCGCTTTCGCCACTTTGAATCATGAAGCCGATAATTTCACGGTCGCCATCTTTGGTTATTCCAATCGCTATATGACAGCTTTTTGAGAGTACTCGATTTTCTTCTCGTACTTTTATATCGAGTACATCGGTCATTAAGTAAGGATAATTTTTTTCTGATAATAAACGATTCTGCCACTCGTTAACCATAGGTTCTAGCTGTTCTGTTAAGCTAGAAACGAAGGACTTAGAGACGGATTTACCACAAAGTTCTTCCACAATTTTTGATACTTTACGAGTTGAAACGCCTGATACATACATTTCCAACATTGAAGCCATGAGGGCTTTTTCGTTTCGTTGATAACGTTCAAACACTGTGGGTGAAAAATGGCCATCACGTGTTCTGGGTACTTTTAATTCTAGCGTGCCTACACGTGTCGTAAAGCTGCGCTCATAATAGCCATTTCGTTGACTTTGTCGGTTTTCTGTTCGTTCATATTCTTTTGCTTGAATATATTCTGTTCGTTGATTTTCCATTAGTTGATTAAATACCGTTGTTAAAATATTTTTAGAAACGTCATCCTTTACAGAATATTCAATAATGCTTTGAATCTCTTCGCTTTTCAGTGTAAAATGTACTTGGGTCATGTAAAAGTCCTCCTGGGTATGTTTTTGTCGTTAAAAACATTGTACCGTAAAAGGACTGTTATATGGCCTTTTTACTTTTACACAATTATACGGACTTTATCAGGTCATCAATATCAAAGAGGTCATATATGGATTTGCCGCCAATATTTTGATTGAAAATGTTTCCGTCGCCAGAGTTATTTATGTTATTGATGGACATTTTATGACTTCCTCCAAAATATATCTGACTGCTAATATAGCTTATACAAGCATCTATTCTTGCCCCAAGAGAAACTGTCAACGAGCTTTGGGTTTGATGAAATACCAGACAATTGGCCAGGTAATGTGGATTATCGCCAGTCACGACCGTTGGCTGATTGACCACTGGCACGGTCATCGCCTTCATCTAAATCCTGTACTCCCGTCAGCTTCACCACGAGAATGACAATCCGTCACGGAAAGTGAATACAATGATGCCGTCTGCGTCTACTACGGAAGAATCAACGATCCGGCAGAAGAATGTGGAGCAACCTTTACGCGGGAGGAGTAACTTTTTCGCGGCACGGCTTTCGCGGGGTAAAGCCCGCTCCAAAATTCGTAGACAGATAATCCATTAGTGATGTGCTCGGATCATTTGCAACCAAACCAATGCCTCCCGACTCAGGTCCGTAATCGGCATTTTGGCTTGTTATCAGGCGGAAAAGCCTGCTTGCACCGTCGCCCTCGAGCCGAATAATTTGTATCATCTTCAGCAGCTACATAACTAAATGCCTGCTGGTGTTGATACAATTTCGCGCCAGCAGGTTTTGTTTTGTCATTTTGCTCCAAAATTTGGGGTTAATACCCTTTGGGGGTATTAACCCGGTATTCGCGCATAACCTGGAAACAGTTCCGCGTCTGATGAAGACGATCCGGCCTGCATTTCGATACGATCGGTTCCTCAGCGTCACCAACGCCGCCAAACAGGTTGGTCTGGTGACCAAGTCGAATCTGATTCTCGGTAT
Organism: Varibaculum sp. GTC20041; assembly: GCF_055387755.1. NCBI lineage: Bacteria > Bacillati > Actinomycetota > Actinomycetes > Actinomycetales > Actinomycetaceae > Varibaculum > Varibaculum sp. GTC20041. The sequence continues at coordinate 1,709,713 of NZ_AP041144.1, read as the reverse complement.
GGGGGAGACGACGGAAAAAATTGAATCGACCATGCGTGATTTGCTGGATGCCTGATGCGACATCCTGACCGTCACACAGTATCTTCGTCCATCCGCTTTGCATCACCCGATTGTCCGCTGGGTCAAACCATAAGAATTTGTCCGTCTGCGCAATCTGGCATATTCGATGGGCTTCCCTGCCTGCAGGTCGGTTCCGTTGGTACGCTCCTCGTATCGCTCAGGCAAGCTGTGGGCCGAAGCGATGAAGAACCTTGGCCGCGAGATCCCCGCTGAGTTTACCGGCTTGGTTGAACTAACATCAGCTGGGGCTGCGCGTCAGGAAGCATCAGCTGTTCTGGACCGTATGTCGCCTGAGAATGTGCTCACTCCGCATCGGCTGAGTCTGACATTCCCGCATCCGGTTCGCTGGTGGGACGCCCGCTACTCGTGTCGGCAATCTAGAGCTTGGAAACTCCAACGCGCGCCCTGGGGGCTCGATGAGCCAGTACAGGACGCGCGTTGAGCAATCGGTTAACTGATTCGATCAGGACTTGGGTGAAAAGGCGTACTCAACGTGGTGGTTGCTGGAGATGACTGGCACGTTGCTGGTGCCTGCGGGCTCTTCCTCCACGTCGAATATCGGAATCGGTGGCAAGAGGGCGTCTTGTGTCATCGCGCCCCATGCCGTCCCTAGTGTGCCTTGACGTTGGAAACCTGATTCGCGTCCTCACGGCGAGACATTGCCTTCTCGAAGTCTCGAGTGCCTTGGAATACTTCGTGCAGCCAAGGATTGACTCTGAGCTTGCGAGCCCGGTACATGATGTAGGCGAAGGCGAGAATGTTGGCGATCAACGCGATAATCGACACGACCAAATTGGTGTTCGGGTTATTGACCGACTGCGTGGAGAACACAGAATAATCTTGGAAGGCGGGAACAACCTGAGCAAACATGCACCACAAGGCGAGCGTAAATGCCCGGTTTTGAATCCAGCCGCCTTTATTCCACAACAGATTTGCCACCGTCGGAGCCAGTAACAATGCCAGACCGCAATACCATGCATGTGTGGGTAAACAGTTATATGTGTAGCAAAAGTTCCATAAATCGTAGGCAACGATGAAGACCCACGTCATGTCGGGCCACAACATGTCCTGCTTCTTCCTTGACACGTAGATGCCGAACCACCCAGTCATGCAGGCGATGTTGATCAGGCCAGCAAGGCCATTGAAGACGTTGTGCCATCCACCCATCAAGGTGACACCTTCAGTTGACACCCAGGTAGTTCCCCAGGCACGGAATGCACTTTCGAAGTCAGAGACTACAGCAATCAGGATATTGATCGCCACAATAACAAAGGGGAAGCACTTGAACCATTCAGATTTGCCAATTCCTCCCCACCTGTACTTCAGCATCATGAAGCCGATACATCCGGCCGTTGCAGCGTACAGCTTGGCGTAGTGGAACCATGACGACATGTGGACATAGGTTGGGTTGGTGAGAGCCCAGTCCGCGCCTACGGCTGCCCCAATATAAATTGAGATGAAGTAAACCGACAGTATTGCGGGAATAATAAGGAAACAGATAATTCCGCCTGTCTTGGTGCGTCGGGCAAATTCATTGGCCACTAGGAGGCCAGTGAACACCAATAACCAGCCAAGCCATTGATATGCGGCGGTGTCTCCATAAACTTGAAACAACATTGTTTCGAACCTTTCTGTGTTGAGTGTTTTTCAGTTGGAGTGCGGGGAGGAAGCGGACATGATGCCATTTTCAATATGGAGCATTTGCGCGACGATGCGCTTGAGAGTTTCGTGCGAGACATCAGGATGCGTACGCATGAGTGATATTGATCCGACGAGCAGTATATAGAACGTCTCATGGATATCCGTAATGGGAGCTCCGTGGCGGGAAATGTAATCCTGAACAGTCGTGCGTCCGATGTAGTCAGAGGCGCGGTCCGCAGCACGTGAAATAAAGCGGACATATAATTCTGCATTGCCGCCACGAATCAGCTGACGAGTGAAAATACTTTCGCGCTGCGCGATGGTGTGCATCAGCGTGATGAAATCATCGAGCGCGTGGTCAATATTGCCTTCTTCTCGGCCGGTATTCCATGACGTCAATTCGTCCACGATTGAATCAATGATGAGGTCCAGAACTGCGTCAGCCAGAGCGTTGCGATCAGGGAAATAGTGATAAAACAATGACCGCGTCATCCCCACTTTTCGTGCAATCTCACCCACTGTCAGGCGTGCGAACCCTTTATCCTGGGCGAGGTCGTATGCGGCGCGCACGATGGAATCCCGTTTGGCGCCTGTTGGTGCAGACCTATCTGACATGGCAACTCGATTCGTTGCAGAAAACTCTCACAGCCTCGTGAGGAATGTTGACACCGTGTCAACGCTCAATATAAATATTAATACAAGGTTGACATAGTGTCAATCTTGGTGTGTAAATACGGCTCGAAGCGCGGAAACAGTGGCTTTTCCGTTCGAAGACACCGGTAGCGAATCGACCACGGACACACGCTGAGGCGCTTCGAACCGAGCAAGATACCGTCCGGCAAAAGCGCGCACCTCGCTCAGCGACGGAGACGCGTACCCATCCTCCATCACCAGTACCGCATTCACCGCCTCACCCCACTTCATATCGGGTACGCCCACCACATACGCCGACTGCACTCCCTCCATTCTGGCCAGCACTTGCTCGACTTCGTGGGGGAGTATCTTTTCGCCGCCGGTGTTGACCGTGGCCACTTGCGTCCCACGATGTGAACAAAGCCTCCCTCGTCAATGAAGCCCAGATCATTGGTGCGCAGCCAGGATCCGCGGAAAGAAGCCGCGTTGAACTCCTCGTCATTCCAGTACCCGTGAGTGACCGACGGGCCGGCGCAGATGAGTTCGCCGATCGAGCAGGCCGGGATGTCCGCCTCACACGAGGTAGGTGGCAGGACGCAGTCGATGGACGAGGGTGACTCGTTAGACGGCGCGCCCACAGTCGGGGCGGCATTTGGGGTTAATACCCAGTACGCTTGATTATTGCTGCTGGGGCAATTGTTCTTCGTTTTTGTCTCAGCCTGGTTTTACTGTTTCGAGTTGGGTGAGGTCAATGGATGCTGTGGTTAAAGCGCAGAACTTGGTTGTGAGCTATGGCAAGCATGTTGCGCTACGTTTGGATGATTTTCGCATTGGCGCCGAGGCAGGAGTGGTGGGGCTTTTTGGTCCGAACGGAGCCGGTAAAAGCACGTTGCTTCGCACGATTGTGGGGGATATTGCTAGGATTCAGGGGAGAATCGTGGCTCCTCATCGTGTAGCGGTAAGCTATCTTCCCGATGAGCCTTTTTTGTATCCGTGGTTGCGAGTATCGCAATGCGTTGATCTGTTTCGTAGCCGATACGATGATTTCAGAACTGGTGCTTTTGAAGAGTTTCTTGAGGGGGCTTCTTTCTCGTCATTAACCAAAGTGAGTGAGATATCAAAAGGGATGAGTGAACGCCTTCATCTTGCGTTGATTATGTCTAGGGCTCCTAAGCTTTATGTGTTGGACGAGCCGCTGGCAGGGGTTGATCCGCTCACGAGGGATCATCTTCTTGCTCTGATCAAGAAATATCGTATTCCTAGCGCTCCGCTGTTGCTTAGTACCCACCTGATCAATGGCGTGGATTCTATTTTCGATGAGGTTGTTCTTATTTCAGATGGGAAACTGCTGACTCATGATACTGCTAGCCATCTGCGAGATTTCGGCGATGGCGATTTAGAGCTGGCTTATAAGAGGAGCGTATCGGGCTATGTTAAGAATGACTGATTTTCGTCTTTTGGCAACCAAACATGGGCGAGTCATGATTCCGTTAATTATGGTCATTATCGCTCTAGCAATCGTTCGGGTTGTGTCAGATGAGCTAGTGGTGCAGCAAATATACGGTATTGGCGTTATGCTTGTCGAAATTGCGATAACGCTGTATGCGTTAGATGCTGTGCTTCGGCTCACTGGCGCTTGTGATGATCGTTTGCTCTTGCTTTCTCCTTTGTCGCGCTGGCGTTTAGCTGTTTGCAATATGCTTGTACTCTCCTTGTACCTCCTATGCAGCTATGGTGCTACGTTCCTACCATTAGCAAAGTCTTCATCGGTTGATGGGATGGTGCAGTTAGCTAATCTTCTCGGATATATCGTTTCGATATTCACTGGCCTTGGCTTGATGCTGCTCGTATCGTACACATTGAAAAATATTCGCACCCGTTTTCCTTATCTGTTATCGGCTTGGTTTGTTTTTTCGGTTACCATACTGTTCGCGGTGATTGCTTGTGTGCTGATGCTTAAAAAGGTTGCGCCAAAGGCTCAATGGCTATTAGGAGTGACCTCGAGCGACTCGATAGTCAACCTATATTCAGCTAGTCTCCCCGTCACTGTTATCGGGCTCGGGGATCAAGTGAACAGTGCTTTCTTCTTCATCGCGGCGAATATGCTCCTGGGAATCATTGTCTGGTTGAGCGCGTTCATGCTCTCCCGTCGAAAAAACAACTTCATACGGCTATAGACAAGCTAGTGGACGGGTAATACTCCGCTCTGCAAGACTTACAGGTGATACCCCGTTTGATTCGGAAACTTCGTGCGCGGTTGGCCGAGCTCGCTGTCTAGGTACCCACCTTGTAGAGATTCAACCGCCCCTACCCGCGATACTCGCGCTTGGTTGACCTGCCATTTCGCCACCGGTCACCATCGAGAGCAGAGATTTGTTAGTGGCAGGGCTTGCATAACGCCATTAGATTGCTGAAGTCGTGGGTTCCTCCGCGCGAGAGCGGGAGGATGTGGTGGACTTCCTGCGTTGGGGTGAGCCTGCCTTCTTTCTGGCGCTGCTCGCATAGCGGGTGTTCGGCGACATAGCGGGCGCGAATTCTCCACCACTGGCGTCCGTAGCGTTTGTTGATAGCTGGGTCGCACTCGTACTTGCGATAGTTGTGTTTGGCGAGTTTGGCGAGTTTGGCGTGCCCATCGCAATACCTGTCGTGCGTGAGGTGCGGGAATCCGTGATAGGAGCAGGGCGTTGCAGGCTTGCGCAGCACCGCCGATTCCCGCTAGCTCCACTTCGTTGGCGTAATCCCGTCAGGGATTAGTGGCACTAAATAGAAGCCCCTGGATAAACCTGAGGTTTGGTCACTCCACTGCATTTCTCACCCAGCGTACGAGCTCATCGTATCCAACAGAACCATCCGCCACGCCCAGAATAGTCTCGAGAAATGAAGCATGATCAGGTTTGAAATCTATACCGGATACTCTGAGATATGTGCCTAAGCGTGCGGCACCAGTTCTCTTGTTTCCATCTAGAAATGGGTGACCGGAGATAATTCCGAACGCATATCTGCACGCCTTCTCAATTGGGTCAGGGTACAAATGTTTATCACCGAAGGTTTGGAAAGGCTGTGCGAGCGCGGACTTTAAAATCCCCTCATCGCGAACTCCGCCGATTCCGCCGAACCGAGCGATTGCCGCAGCATGAATAGCGAGGACATCCTGCTGCGAAAACGCAAATCCGTTCATTTGGCCAGTTCTTGGAATACGTCGGCATATTCATCCATGAAGTCGACTGCAACGTCGGCTACTTCGGTCGTACCGTGTGCCGGTTGGATAATTACCCACGGCCGGTTATTCTTCAAAATGGTGAGGGGTTTCCCGTCCTGTTCACTTCGGCTGTGACCCGGGAAAAATTATTTTTAGCTTCCGCTAGACCCATTGTAAATGCAGGCATTGACATTCCCCTTCTTGACTTAGCAAAATTATGGCTAATATTTGATCCAGAGTCAATAGGTATTTGCACCTCTCCGGCTTCGATGTGGCTGCTTGCCGCGCAGGATAAAAATAAATTAAAAAGGTTTCTCCTCTAGCGCTAGATGGTTTCGGTGGCGGTGCGCCATGGTGGGTGCGATTGCTATCGCAGGCATGACAAGGGAAAGGGAGGAAAAACTTATCCCCGCGCCTCAGGTGCGTAGGTCAAAAAACTCTACAATCCACATGCTTTCAGAGCATATTTAAAGTACCTGAACCTCTGAGCAAACCCCCAAAAACAACAAATTTATACACATAATTCAGCTATTGACTCTTTTTAGAAGACTTGAAATGGGCGCTAGGAGAGGGGGCAGCTAATGCGGTTTCATTCTTTGCAATTCCAGATCAAGGGATGGGCGGAGGATTTTCTTGCCAGTGATGGGCGAAAGTTGGATATTGCCGACGAATTTTCGTATCTTTCCCGCTCATTAGGTTTTGAACGAGGGATCCTGTTCCCTCGCGCTTCCAGTCGGATGTTAGTCAACTAAAAGAAGTACCGTTCCCAGCGAGACCGCGGCGATTAGGACACTCAGGATTATTCCGAGGACGAGGGCGCGCCCTCCGGATCTAATCACGTTACGCAGGTTCACTCCGGCTCCCATCGCACCCATCGCTACCGTCAGCAGCAGGGTAGCAACCGTGCCCCCTAGGGTACTGAAAATGTTATTGACAGTGGGGATGCCCGCAAACACTGAGGCTAGCGCTACTGCGACCAGGAATCCCACCACGAATCCGGGAATCAGGGGCGGGCGCTTGCCAGAGTTGGTTTTCTCTGCCTGTTTGTGGCGTACTTGTACTACTCGCCGCTCAACTATCCCCACGATTGCTACTACGATCGCTAGGCAGGCCACGCGTCCCAGCTTGGTGGCGGTGGCCAAATCAGAGACTGTCGGATCGTAAATGTTTGCGGCCGCCACTACCTGGCCGACCTCGTGAATAGAAGCTCCCAGCCAGACGGCTGCTTGCGTGGGGGATAACCCCAGCCCGTGGGCGGCAGCCGGTAAAGCGACGAGGGAGAGCGTCCCGAATAGGGTAACGCAAGCGATAGCAGTCGCGACCGCGTCATCGGCATCCTCGCGGTTGCGGGCAGACACCACCGGGGATATCCCCGCAACGGCAGAAGCCCCACAAATCGCCGTACCTGAGGTGGTGAGAATCCCGGTGGCGTGACTGACTCGCATAAAGTAGGTCAACAGGTAACCCGCCACCATAGTGACCGCGACTGCGCAGATGATGGTCACGATGGTGCCGGCACCTAGCGCGGCAATAGCCGGTAGCGACAGCCGAAAACCAAGCAGCACCACCCCGGAGCGCAAAATAGTCTTCGCGGAAAAACCGATACCGGGTTCGCAGACAGCAGGAATTAGCTTCGTGTTGCGGACGGCTACCCCCAGCAGGATTGCCACCAGCATCGATGACAGCAGGGGAAGAAACAGGTTTATTAGCCAAGCGATTCCGGCGATCACGCACGCATATGCTATTCCCGGTAAGAGCCGTTTGAGCTTATTCAAAGAAATCACTTGCCATATATACCACAAGGTCAAAACGATCCGGCAGTAAGAATGACAGATAGGTCTGTCTCGTTCCCCACAGGTTAACCGGAACTGCTTTTTAGTCGGGTATTACCGCAATTTTTACGCCAACCCGATCGTGTACCGCCTGATACGCTTCATGCACTTTTGATAGCGGGAAGGTGTGGGTGACAATTTCCTCCACATTAATAGCCCCCGTTTCGAGCACTTGAATCGCCCGTTTTACATCGCGACGGCGAGCATTAGAACCCCCGGTAACCTGCAATTCTTTATAGTGAATCAGGTTAGGCTCCATTTGAGTCATCGAACCCTTCGGGAATCCCGCGAAGTAGTTGACTCGCCCTCCATCTCGGGCAAGCTCTAAGGCATCCTGGGCTAGATCCGAGGCACCAATACACACGATCACCACATCGGCTCCCGCTCCGTTGGTTACTTCCCTGACCCGATCCTCAAGTTCATCAGGGCTGACCCCAATCGCGCCCAGCCGGTCTGCCACTTGGCGCCGCCCACGGGAACGGTTAGATACGAATACCTGTCTAGCCCCACTGGCCAGTGCTAGTTGCGCGTGGATTAGTCCGATCGGGCCGGCTCCTAGAACAGCCACTACCTCTCCCAGGTTCACTTTGAATTGATCGAGGCTGTTTAAGCAGCAAGAGATAGGTTCGGCTAGACAAAGAGCTTTAGGGTCAAGTTCTTTACTGGTAGTGATCAGGTTGCCTCTACGCAGGGCTCGTTCTGGCACCAGCAGGTATTCTTGTAAGCCACCATCGATGGCGTAGCCAAACAGCTCTAGGTTTGAGCAGAGGTGTTCGCGGTCTTGTAGACAGTTGGGACAGTGACCGCACGATACTACGATCGAAACCGTCGCCTGTTGCCCAATGCGCAAGCCGGGTTGAATCTGCTCGACGCCCTCGCCGATTTCCACGATCCTGCCTGCAATTTCGTGTCCGGGAACCGTACCATAGGAAAACCCGGAGGTTTTCGCCCCGGTATAGAGCCGATAATCGGTGCCGCACATGGTGTTGGCCTCGATTTTCAGTAAGACCTCATGCTTGCCCGGGGTTGTTTTTTCCTTTTCGACCAGCCGTAGATCTTCCGGTGCATTCAAAGTTGCTGCCCGCATGACTTCTCCTCTCCTTAAAGAAATTCCGGAACCGTGTCCATTAGTAACGCGAAGGAAGTAGCGCCCGGATCAGGGGCTCCCATGCCCAGCGAGTCTAGTGTCTCACGAATCTAGTAGCGGCTACTGTCATCAGTAGCCGTAAATTGGTTCCTCACCCGTCACGTGAATAGTTCTTCCCTTTACTGTCACCTTAGATGACGGGGAAGATTGATTGTCTAAGGGATGCTAAGTGGTTTACTCACCGTGCGAAGATGGCTCCTTCTGTGCGGTCGCCTAGCGGTAATCAAAGACATTTCCCTGGAATCCAGCGAGTGATCTTCCTAAGCGAGGTGTCAGGAATGTGAACTGCCAATAAAAGTTAGGTACGCCGCTAGGTTGAATCCGCTGGAAGTTACTTTAACTGGTACCTGGGAGAAATCCGTTACCACCAGCAAGGTTAAAACTGCTGATTCCGAAAAGACTCCCACGCCGAAAGCTAGCCCCAATGCTGAGCCCAAAGAAGAAATGGTAAATACCGGTTCCTCGCCCTTAGGGCTGCTGTTACTTGCAGGAGCCAGCAGTGTTCTAGGTGCGTTAGTGCTGCTACGGCGCCGGGCGTAACGCGAGTATGAGGTTTTGGCTGTAGGGCGGGTGTATGTGGTACCGCCGCGAAGCGTTTAATGCGGCTTGTGTTGGAGCTGCTGCAGCATTTCTGATTAGCTCAACGCCTGACGATAGCTTCACCCCGAGGAGTGTAACGTTTAGTTCTTGAAAACTTTGTAACTGTATTTTCTGAAAGGCTGATTTTCAGATTTCCTCAGACTAGACTCCAGACTGATTAGATAGGCTCATGGTGAAAAAAGATCGCTTGGGAATGACCCGCAGGGATCATCAATCCCTGGATGTGGCAAAGCTCTACTATAGCGGCCTATCTCAGAGCGAAATCGCTAATATACTGCATGTTTCACGACCAAATGTTTCCAAATTGCTCACTCATGCGAAGGCACGCGGGTTCGTGAAAATTCGAATAGATGATCCACGAGAGCAAGACAGAGAGCTCATCGATTCTTTACGGTCTGCTTTTTCACTTGACGAGGTACGTTTAGTGTCTCCACCTAGAAGACGCGACATTGATATTCGCAAGGCTCTGGGACAGGCGGGGGCAGACCTTTTTATGGGGATGGTGCGTGATGGAGACGCTGTTGGAGTTTACTGGTCTCGAACCATTCAGGCATTGACTGCGAGCTTACAGCGGAAATCTTTACAGCGGGTCGATGTAGTCCAGGTCGGTGGCAATCTAAGGATGCCGTCCCTGGATTTATCTACTCTAACCAGTTTCCGGGAGTTACGAGAATCTCTGCAGGCCAAGGTGCACATGGTAGGGCATCCAATCGTGTTGGAATCGGCAGGTGCGAAGCTAGCGATTGAACGAGAAGAGAGTGTCAGTAGGGTTATGGCACTTGCGCGCCGAGCACGTATCGTGCTTTATTCGGTCGGCTCAGTTAGTTCCGTGGCAACTCTGCTGCATAGTCCGCTCATTAATGAGGACGAAAGAGAATTCTTGATCGAACATTCGGTGGGGGAAATATGTGCGCACTTCATCGATGAAGACGGCAGGGTCTGTCTGCCGGATCTTAACAACCGCACTTTGGGAATTTCCTTGCCGGATTTACGGCGTAACGAGCAAAAGATCCTGGTAGCCGGAGGATCCGATAAGTTGCAAGTAGTCTATGCTGCATTGCTACGTGGTTATGCTAACCGGTTAGTTATAGATACGGTAACGGCTCGTAAGCTACATGCCTTGACGAAAAAGAAACAAGGCAAATAGCCAAAATGGCACATATGTGCCAAAAATTCGTTCTGTAGGCTGGGGCAGCAAAGTAGCGTGAGACCAGTGACAAGTCAGCCAAGACTTGCATGAAGTCGAAGGAGACGTAGACATGACCAATAAAGCAAAACTAATTGATCATACCCTGCTTGCGCCAGATGCAACAGCTGAAGCGGTAAAAAAGCTGTGCGAAGAGGCTAAAACCGCAGGATTCTGGTCGGTGTGTGTAAGCCCCAATAGGGTTTCGCTGGCTAAGCGTGAGCTTTCCGGTAGTGATATTAAAGTATGTACAGTAATCGGATTTCCTTCTGGTGCGCATTGCACAGAGGTGAAAAAATTTGAGACTGCCCATGCCGTTGCAGACGGAGCGCAAGAGGTCGACATGGTAATAGACCTGGGGGCAGTCAAAGATGGGAATTGGCGCGCAGTTCAGCTAGACATTGCTGGTGTTGTCCAAGCAGCTGGTACTGGGGTTCTAGTGAAGGTCATCTTGGAAACCTGCCTGCTAACGGATGAAGAAATCGTGAATGCATGCGAATGCGCACAACAGGCTGGCGCAGATTTTGTAAAAACTTCTACAGGTTTTTCACAATCAGGTGCAAGTGCGCATGCGGTGGAGCTTATGCGTAAAACTGTTGGCTCGAATATGGGAGTTAAAGCATCTGGCGGGATTCGAACCGCTGCCGTCATGGACGAAATGATCGCCGCAGGAGCTAACCGTATTGGTGCCTCTGCCGGAATGAAACTGTTGGGGGGGAACAAATGAGTATAGATGTGGAAACTTCGCCAAAGCAATCATTGCCTAGGCAAAAAACACCCGAAGGACAAGTAAATAACAGCCGAGGGTTGATAAAGGATAATACGCAACAGTTAGCCGACGGTTACCTTTCGCGAACCCCCATTTTTCAGTATCTCTTACTGTCGATTTGCTTCCCCATGTGGGGGATAGCTGCCAGCCTCAACGACATCTTGATTACACAGTTCAAGTCAATTTTTACTCTTTCTGACTTTGCTTCCGCGTTTGTGCAGTCAGCATTCTACGGTGGGTATTTCATTATTGCTATTCCTGCCTCCCGAGTAATCCGCTCCACCTCCTACAAAGTTGGAATCATGGTTGGTCTGAGTGTGTATATCATCGGCTGCTCCTTGTTTTTCCCGGCTTCCCACATGGCGACGTATTCAGTATTCCTGTTTTCACTGTTTGCGATTGCAATTGGATTATCGTTCCTTGAGACGTCCTGTAACACTTACTCGTCGATGATTGGACCGAAAAAATATTCCACGCTACGACTAAATATCTCCCAAACTTTCTATCCTCTCGGATCTATCGGGGGAATTTTACTGGGCAAGTACTTGATTTTTTCCGAAGGTGCCGCGCTGCATGAGCAGATGGCAAATCTTACTGCTGCAGAGTCGCAACAGTTTGCTCGGGAAATGCTACAACGCACTCTGCATCCCTACCGGGTAATCATTCTAATCTTGCTGGTAATCCTGATTCTAGTGATGATTACGCAGTTCCCAAAGTGTAAGCCTGTGGTAAATAACGCGAAAGAGACCACGAAGGCAACCATATTCCAGACCCTAAAATACTTGGCCGGAAACCGTAGATTTAAAGCTGGTATTCTGACTCAGTTCCTTTACGTTGGCATGCAGACAGCGGTTTGGTCCTTTACGATTAGGCTCGCGCTTAATCTGGATCACTCCCTCAATGAGAGAACAGCCTCTAACTTCATGATCTTTGCGTTTATTGGGTTCTTTTTAGGAAAGTTCCTAGCAAATCTTTTGATGACCCGGTTTAATCAAGATTTAGTTCTCGTCGGCTACTCTCTTTGTGGATTGGGTGCGTTAGCGTATGTGATCTTGGTTCCTAATATGACAGCAGTTTATGCTGCGGTGTTGGTTTCGTTTTTGTTCGGGCCGTGTTGGGCAACTATCTACTCGCGCACGCTAGATTCGATCGAAGATAAACGCTATACCGAAACCGGCGGAGCGATAATCGTCATGTCGATTATTGGTGGGGCGGTTATTCCTGCAGTACAGGGGCTGGTCTCTGACCTGACTGGCTCGATGCAGATTTCTTTTGCCGTTAATCTCTTTTGTTTCGGTGCCGTATTGATGTACTTCTATTCCTCTTATAAAACTTCTCCAAAGGGTGAAATCTAATGCAATATGAAATGAATTTACCAAGATCCCTATTTACGCAGTTAGAGACGGAAATACTGCATTCAGAGCAGTGGTCGGTAACCACGAAAACTTACTCATCCGGAGTTGCTTCACTAACTATCCGTAACTCGCTCGGATATGTTGAGGTTCTACCCTTCATGGGGCAAATTATCTGGGACGCAGAGTTTTGCGGTCACAGCCTTCGCATGGAAAACATGTTTTCAGAGCCTAAACCGGCGACCTTGATTGAGGACACCTACGGCTGCTTTGCTTTCCATTCGGGGCTGCTTGCCGCTGGTTGCCCCGGCGAAGGGGATAACCATCCGTTGCATGGTGAATTTGCATGCGCTCCCATGGACTCGGCGAAATTGATTGTTTCAAACAATGCCATTCGCGTAGTTTCTTGCCGCGAGTACTTGAAGGGTTTTGGTGATCACTATGTAGCCAATCCCTCGGTGACTTTGCACCAGAATTCATCCATGTTCGATATTGAGCTACGGGTGCAAAACATGTCTAAGTACGCCTCTATGCCTCTGCAATATATGTGCCATATGAACTACGCGTTCGTACCAAGCGGAAAAATTACCCAAAACTTGCCTGCAGATGCGTTCAAATTGCGTGAATCTGTGCCGGCGCATGTTAAACCAACTGAAAAATGGTTGAAGTTGAACGCAGATATAAAAGCCGGTAATCGGGACGCTAATTCCTTGGAAGGGGCTGAAGAGTTCGATCCGGAGATTGTGTATTTCGCTGATGGAGTAGACAAACTGACCGAAGAAGCAATTTTAGAAATGACCTGCCAGGACGGAACGGTATTTGAAACCCGTTTTAGTACCGAGAGTTTCCCAGTGATAACGCGGTGGATATTGCATAACGAAGATCAAAAAGTTGCTGCGTTTGCGCTTCCCGGGACATCACGTCCAGAAGGGCGCGAAGCGGCTCGTAAAGCTGGAACGTTAATTGAACTTGCCCCTGGGGAAGCTCGCACTTTCCAAGTAACTACCGGCATTAAGGAGAACTAGAAATGGATATTGCAGTAGTTGGCTCGAATATGGTCGATTTAATCTCCTATATCAATCGAATGCCCCATGAAGGCGAGACCGTAGAGGCTCCAGATTTTCGAATGGGTTGTGGCGGTAAGGGTGCGAACCAGGCCATAGCAGCTTCTCGGATGGGCTCGGAAGTTTTGATGGTCACCAGGGTAGGCAACGATATGTTTGCAGACAACACCATAAGAAACTTTGCTGAGAACGGTATCGACACCAAATTTGTTATGCGTACGGATGCTACCTCGGGGGTCGCCCCAATTTTTGTGGATCCCCAATCCCGTAACTCAATCATAATTGTCAAGGGAGCAAACGCATTGTTAACTCCCGGTGATGTGGAACGTGCCAAGGCGCAAATTGCCGAATGTAAACTGATCGTGATGCAGCTGGAAATTCCGCTAGAAACGGTATATGCGACTATACGATTAGGCAATGAATTAGGTATTCCGATTCTGTTGAACCCAGCTCCAGCCGATCCCTCACTATCGTTAGAGCAGGTAAAAAACGTGGAGTTCATCGTGCCAAATGAGAGTGAACTATCTTTACTAACTGGGATGCCGGTAGAATCCGAAGAAGATATACGTGCTGCAGGACAAGTGCTTACTCACTCGGGAATTCCGAATGTGATTGTCACTTTGGGTTCACGGGGCGCCTTGTGGATTAGTGAAGCCGGAGAACAGTTAATTGAAGGAACCTCTGACAGGGCAGTTGACACTACCGGGGCAGGTGACGCTTTCATTGGTTGCTTTAGCCATTGTTGGACGCAGACTGGGGACATTGCTGAGTCGATTCGCAAGGCTAATATCTATGCGGGCGATGCAGTAACTAAGCGGGGTACGCAAACTTCCTATGCTACGGCTGAAGAGCTAAACCTCCGTTAGTCCACCGTTATCCTAGGCTCAGTTTGGTTGGCATGAACAGTGTATATGCGCAGTCGCATTAGATTAGCGCACGCAGCATCAAAACTACGAGGGCATATTATTCGGTTCCTTGCCAGCCAGCTTGATAATGCCGTTACCCTTTCTCCACGGGGTAGGAAGGGTAACGGCATTATTGCCATCACGGTGAGTGAAAGCTGAGAGTAAGAAATCTGGGTAAAGCTGAGCGCTCCTTAGAGCGTACTGTTTATTATCCTGGTGGTTTGTACTGATTAGGCTTCAGATTCTGAAGAGTTTATCGCTAAGCGTACTTGTTTTCATCAGGCAGTTTCGCGCGAGCATCAAGTAGTATCGAGGCATCGGCATCGAAAACCAACGCAACTGCCCGCTCTAGAAGGTGGCGGTGTCGATCACGTAGCGGTAGCGCACCTTAGCGGCTACCACGTTATCCCAGGCCTGATTGATTTGATCGCCAGAAATGATCTCCACTTGGGGACCGATATTTTTCTCGGCACAAAAATCTAGCACTTCCTGGGTGAGGGCGATGCCACCGATATTGGAGCCGGCAAGCATCTTTTGCCTGCCCACCAAGTTACCCATGGCGAAGGATTGGCGGTTCTCTGGTAGCCCCACAATCCCTACGATCCCTTCGGGTTTTACACAATCTAGCAATTGATCGATTTCCACACCGTCAGACAGAGTCGATACCACCAGGTCAAACTGGGAGCGCATACTTTCCCAAGTCCCGTCCTCAGAAGTGGGGTGCAGTGCAACTGCCCCAAAGCGTTTCGCGTCCTCTTCCTTGGCGCGAGTGCGGGAAATGACGTGGGTTTCGGCTCCCAGGGCGGCGGTAATCTGCACCCCCATATGGCCGAGCCCTCCCATGCCCACGATGGCGACTTTCTTGCCCGGGCCTGCCCCGAGGCGTTTAAGCGGGGAATATAAGGTCACCCCGGCACACATAATGGGGGCGGCTTTTTCCAGAGGAATCGCGTCCGGGATTCGGCAAACATAGTCTTGCTCCACGGTGATCCCGGTGGAATAACCGCCGGCTGTGGGGACGCCGTCGCGCCCTATACAGTTATAAGTCCAGATAGTCCCGCCCTCGCCATTACAGAATTGTTCAGTTCCCGCTTGGCAAGCCTCGCATTTGCCGCACGAGTCCACGAAACAGCCGACCCCTACCCGATCACCAACGGCAAACTTGGTTACTTTCGAGCCAATTTTGGTGACGATTCCGGCGATTTCATGACCGGGGGTGAGGGGGTAGATTACCTCTCCCCACTCCGCGCGCCCGGTGTGAATATCGGAGTGGCAGACCCCGGCATATTTGATCTCGAAATAGATTTCGGTTGGTCCTGGTTCGCGCCGCTCTAAGGTTACGGGATGGAAATCCGAAGTGGCCGAATCCATTGCGTAGGCTTTTACCTGGGTCATTGCTGCTCCTTGTAAGCGAGAAGGTTATTACCCTCAACCATAACCCGCCACCCGACCTAGCGCAGGGGTGGCAAGTAGGAACGGGGGGGGGAATAATTTTTATCTGTCAATACCGTACTAATAGTGGTACGGTATTGACAAAGAAGGAGGGGGTGAATGTTTTGACCTACGCGCACGATTTATGGGAGGTTGCGGCTTATAGCCACGGGGTATTAACCGTTTCGGAGGCGATTTCTGTCGGTGTACCTGCTGTTGAGGTACGAAAATTAGCTTATAGAGGCACGCTGCGTAGCTATGGTAACGGGGTATACGTACATCATGGGGTGCCGCTCACGCGTTTTACCCAGTTCGCCATAGCGGTGGCGCTAGCTGGTAAAGGCGGGTTTTTATGGGGAGATGCGGTCTTTTCTCTTTTGGAACTGGGGGATTTTAATCCGCGTTCGATCCGGGTTGCTACCCGTAGACGGGTACGTAGAAAGTTACCGCAATGGATGCAGCTTACCGATCGCGTTGACATTGTGGAAACAGATATTACTGAGTACTGCAATCTGCCATCCACCTCGGTTAATGAGGCACTGACAGATGTTTTTCCCCAACTACCAAATGAAAAATGGCTGGCCTTAGTGCACGAGTGCTACCGTAAAGATTTTGTTACCGCAAAGGAACTCAAGGCTAAGGAAGTGCTGTATGAGCGGGGTCGTTCCTCCCAAAAACATTGCTCAACTTGAGCAACGCCTGCAAGAAGTGTCCGCTGCTCGGGGGATTACGGTTGCGCGCTCCCGGTTAATGCTGTCTACCTTGGTTGTATCCCAGATGCTTCCAGAGTTCACAGTAATAAAAGGTGGTATGGGCATGAAGCTGCGCGCGGGCGAGCCTGGAACTCGCGCGACCTCGGATCTTGATGTTTTTATCTCTGAGCAAACCCGCAGATTCGAAGAAGCGCTGCGCGTTAAGTTGATGAAAGGCTGGGGTTTCGTCCCACCATCAAAAGCACAGCTACACAATAATCCAAACAGTGCGCCCCGAACAGCTTTCACGGGGGCTTTGGTTGCTTTACCAATTCACGACCCTGGGGTGAAGCTCCCTCAGTATTTGGTGCAACCGTACCGGGTTTCATTGAAATTTCTTGGGAAGCAGTGGTCTGCGCTCAAGGTGGAAGTGTCAGCTCAAGAGATTGAGACGAGTACGTATGAGGGTACTCGCATAGATAGTGATTTATATGATTTTAATGCCCGTTTCGGCTTTGGGGAGTTGAGGCCTGTAAGTTTGATTTCTCCTGAAGCTCAGTTTGCGCAGAAGCTTCATGCAGTTACTGATCTGACATATTCCAGAGCCCATGATTTGGTAGATCTGCAGGTGCTGTGGCGCATGCAGCTGGACTTGGCGGAACTTAAGCAATTATGTGTACGAACTTTTTCATGGAGAAAAGCGCAAGCCTGGCCACCTCTACCTTTGCGGGATATGAGTGGTTGGGAAAGTGCATACCTGGAAGCGCGCGCTGAGACTCAGGTCAATGAAGCTACGGACATGCTGTCCTCACTTTCCGATGCGAGACAGTGGCTAGCACAAACTATTCGCACCATAGATGGAATTCAATGACCAGGTAAACGCAACAAAGGTAACACCGTGTGGCAGAAAGTCCCCAAGACTGGTTCCGCGGGGATTCCGGCGCTGGCGCTAGGGTTACTAGCCGTTGGCGCGGGCGCAGTCTTGGTTCGCAACCGTAAACAGCATTAACCATTAAGAATAACTAAATAACAGTTTTGGGTCGCCCCTCAAAAGGGGCGACCCAAATTTATTGCTTTTCTCGCATCACGTCCTATTACCTAGTGCAAGGGGTGACGTAGAGAGAACTGATACTGCTTATCCATAATCGGTTTCAAGGCCGGATATGCCTGGTTTTGCAGCTCCGCTAGTTCCAGATAGATTTCATGGTTCTTAAGGTTCGGTTCCGAGGTGTCTCCCAAGGCAGCCATCCCTTTTGCGGCCTCTTCTACGGAAGCGTAAGCAGCAGTTTGTGCCATCGCCATCACCGCGGCGCCCATAGCCGAGATTTCTTCGGTTTCGCAGCTGGTGAGGGGAAGTCCGATACAGTCCGTCATAATCGCGCGCCATAGGGGAGAGCGCTGCCCGCCTCCCATTACTCGCACCGATTGCAAAGGCACTCCGGTAGTGTCGGCAAGGGTGTGCAAATTGGTAGCCATGGTCAATGAAATACCTTCCAGAATTGAGCGGTAGATTTCCGCTCTCCCATAGGCTCCTGCCAGCCCGATGATGGCGCCGTGGGCAATCGGATCCCAGAAAGGTGACTGGACTGCATTCCAATAGGGCATGGTCACCAGCCCGCCACATCCAGTCGCCACCTGGGCGGCCGCTTTTTCTAGTTCGGGATCGGGGCGCCCCGCAAGTGCCGGATTGCCCAGTTCGCTACGGAACCAACCCGCCAAGTGGGCACCAGAGTTTTGCACGATTTCCAGCACATATTGGCCGGGAATACCTGCCACATCGGTACGGAACACGTCGGCTATTTGGTAGCGGGGTGAATGCACCCCGGCTACCAGGGCAGTCCCCATATTTAGGTAGGCTTCTTCCATTCCGGTAGCCCCGGCTCCCAATGCTGCCGCTTGCCCGTCTCCGCAGGCAGCTACCAGTTCAATTGACTGTTTGATTCCCCAATCCGCTAGCACCGATTTCTTGATCGGGGCGATTATCGAGGCTGCGGGAACCAGATCGGCTAGCTGGTCACGTTTGATTCCGATTAGATCGAGCAGTTCCGGCGAGTAATCCAACTTCGCGGAATCCAGGAATCCCAAGGAATCAGCAGTTGCCACCGAATCCACCCATTGACCGGTCAAGGCATGAGTTAGATAGCCGTGCACCCCTACTATCTTGTGGGCAGCAGCTAGTTTTTCGGGTTCATGTTCTTTTAACCAGGCGATCTTGTATATCGAGGGAGTGGTATCGGGTTGGAACCCTGAAAGTTCATGTACTCGCCGGCTACCAATCTTTTTAACTTGCTCCGCGGCTCTGCCATCGAGCCATAAAATCCCGGGACGAAGAGGGACTCCTTCTGAATCCACCAAAGCGAATGATTGGCGCTGAATGGTAGCGCAGAGAAATTCGATGCGACTACGATCAGTGTCGCTAAGCTGCGCAACTGCCTGCCCTACCGCCTCATTGGTACTCTTCCACCAGTCGCGAGGGTCTTGTTCATAAAAGTCCACTCTTGGGGTGGACATTGCAAATTCTACCTTCGCCTGTGAAAGTACCGATCCGGCACTGTCGACAATTATCGCCTTGGTACTGGTGGTAGAGGAATCTACTGCGATTACTAAACTGCCCATGCTGATTGAGCCTCCTCGTTCCAATGCGTATAAAGGTGATTTTACTTGGCCGTGGTTAAGGATAACTGGTTACGGCTAGTTCACCAGAGAAATAAGTCGCCGAGGAATGCTGCGATCCACTTTTTCTATGATTTCGCTACTGAAGCTAGTTGTCTGTTGGGAGCAGAAAACTTTGAGGAAATCATGGGGCGGTGCGTAGGGGGATGGTTATTCCGTACTGATCTTCTTGAGCACATTCTTTCCTGGCGTTTCAGTTTTAGAAGACCGAATGCTAATATCCCACAGAATACTGCGGGATATTAGCATTCGCATTCCTCACCAGATCCTGTAATGGTGAGGTTAACTTTCGGGCATTAGCCCTATTTTTGAACAGCTTCAGATTGCCCTGAAGTGAGTATGCTGCATCAAGGTGAGTTTTCGGGTATTTAGCCCTATATTCGAGTACTAATCCGTAAAATAGGAGGTATACATAACCCCGGCGATTCAGCCTAGGCTGGGGATCGTTCCGGGGTCTTCGATATTGAGTTTACCACAGGGAGCAGGGGTGTCACAGGTGCACAACAAGGAATGGGATCGAACTATTATGGTCGGTCTTCTTTCTGAGAAGCGTTTGAGCACATATCTCGCAGCTACCGATGGTGTCCTTGACACTGCATTTGAGCTTTATGCCTGGAATACTCAACTGGCTGGGGCGATGCTAAGTGCTACTGCGATGGTTGAGGTGGTGGTGCGCAACTCAATCGACCGCACCCTGACTGCCTGGAATGCGACGAGGCACGGATATGATGACTGGTTCGCTCTCCCTGCTCTCGATTCTCGGGCTAGAGAAGACGTGGATAAAGCTCGCGCTCGTATAGAACGCAACGGTTCAACGCCTAATCACGATAAAATCGTGGCCGAACTGTCCTTTGGTTTTTGGCGATTTCTGACAAGCCGCAGGTATCACGCATCAATATGGGTTCCCGCACTTCACAAGGCATTCTCTTTTGGGGATTCAGACCTGCGCAAACGCCAGCGAGAAACAGCCAGATTGCTAGGAAATATGAATTTCCTTAGGAATCGTGCCGCTCACCTGGAACCAATTTTCCGGCGCAATATCGCCCGGGATATCGCAGAGGCAAGATGCTTGATGCGGTGGGTAGATCCGGAAGCCTTGCTATGGTTCGATGACACGCTGAGGCTAGACGATGTTCTTAAAGTTAAACCAACAATAAAACCAAGGTTGATTAACTAGGGTTATTATAGCCGAACGAGAGTGAAACAACTTAGTTAGTATGGACGATTATCCCAGCTAAGTGGGAGTTCCTTCAACGTTCGGTGCTGGGTTAAATGGTGAAGCGACGAAAAACCTCACTGATTCGCCACTGGCAGCATTCAAAACAGCTCATGTGATGCCGCAGAGATATTACATGAAATGATAATTGCAAACTCGATAGTTGCATTATTGCTGTTCAAAGATTATCTAATGGCGGAGGTAGGGGGAATAAACGCCATCCCCGTCACTAACTGCGCAAACGCAGGTAAATAGGTAGTTTGTACTATTACAGTACTATATAGGAAAACAGCCCCGCCGGCCTTTATGGGTCAGCGGGGCTTTAGTTTTAGTGTGTATCCGCACCCCGATTATTGGGATAGTCAGCGATTGCAAGCCGTATCGGCTAGGGTCGCCGGCTCTTTGGCGGTGATTAATGCCTAGGCACTTTAATAATATCAGAGGTTAAGCCGGGTAGGTGGGTTATTCTTACGCGTACTCAATCTGCACATCTCTACCTGCCAGCTCGCAAGATACGGCTAATATGCCTGCCATTGCGGCGGCCTCTACCGGGGACAGGTCTTTAAGCCCGCTCGCTTCTAGCTGCGAGGGAGTACGCGAGAGCGTGAGTTTTACGGGGGTTCCTACTATATCCAGATCGGACACATCTAAGGCGGTCTCTACGCGTTTTAGCATAATTTCCCATTTTTTGGTTAGCCAGGCAGCAGCAAAGGGCGGGACGCTTGCGTCTGGTTTTTGCCATAGTTGGACGGATCGCAGATTAACATGTAGCTCGTCGGCGCATGCCCGGTTTGATAGTCCTAGGGCTTGTCTGTAGACGCGAAATTGTGCTGGTGTCATGTGCTTATACTACCAACTCTAGTAGATGTGACGCAGATTATATTATATAGGTTAGGTGTTGGCGGTTGGCTATGATACAATAAAGGTGTAATCAAAAGAAAGCGAAAATAGTTCGCTTGGATTGAAAGGATTAGAAATGAACAAGCAATTTTTAGCAGAGACTCTAACCGATAAAGCCGAAGACGCCGAGGATATCTGGCCTACGACTAATGAAGGAAACCCTGGATACTCTAACGGGGCTGGCGTGCAAGAAAAAGAGTTGACTAGTGAACTTGCCGATGGTGACAGCGACGAGGACACAGCTATCAGCGACGCAATCACAACTATTTTTACCCGCTTCGATAAAGCCCTTAACGCCACATTCCCTGATGGTATTGCGGATGAGGTTTACTGTGACCTGTGCGACTGGCTAAAAGACAATCTAGTAGCTTTTGGCGAATCCAGGCAGCAGTTAAAATGCGACGAGATCATCTGGGAAATCCGATATGAACTCGAAAATGTTTCTGCCCCTGAGGAACTCCTAAGAAATCTTGAGCGCTACGCTATTTGGGCAAGCCGGGACGAGGAACGCGTAAACGATTGGGGAAGCTCTTTCGGGTGGATTTACGACAGCTCTAGCGAGGCATACGACGGTTTAGTATCGTCTCTGGAGTTTGGTGAGTTTTTAGAAAGCGAATTTGATATTGACGGAGTCCTGGAGGAGGGTCTCGGTTATAACGCGTGCTGCGGGTATTATTACGAAAAACGCGCGGATGCACTCGATGAGCTAATGCCTAAATATGATCGCAGCTCCAACCGTTACGACACTTTCAAGGACGCGAAAAAACACGAAATCGAAGAGCTGATCGAGAACTACCCGGATTATTACGATGAGGACTATAAAGATTTAGATATTGACGGAATCGCTCAGCGGCTGATCCTAAAAGATGAAAACGGTAAATTTTATGTTGAGCATCCAGGCAGCAAAGAATATTGGGAAGCGGTGCAGAGGTGAGGAAAAGTGAGTATTGAGCAAGATTTACTAGCAAAAGCGGGCGCGGCGCATCAGCAGGCTGAGGACGCGAAAAAAGCGGCGGATGACGCTATCGCGGCGCGCAATAAGGTTTGGCGTGAGGTTGCAGATCGCGGCGTATCGGCATACGCAATCGCTAAAGCTATTGGCGTATCTGCTACTACTGTGCAGCGAGTGGTGCACGATAGGCGATAACACTAACCCTAACTGTGATGTAGATTACAGGTTAGGAGTTTGTTAGTTTATAGTTGTTTTGGTATACTATAAATGTAATCAAAAGAAAGCGAAATGGTTCGCTTGGATTGAAAGGAAAATAAAATGGAATTCTTCACCACTAAAAAAGACCTCATCGACTACGCCATTCTTCCCGCCATTGAAAACGGGGTCACCACCCGCGATGAGTACGATATAGACGCAATCGCAGACGCAATCAGCGACGTAGACGAAAGAGGGCGCTACTACCAGAAAGTCGACGCAGACGAGTTCTGGGAAATCGTAGCAGCTAACGAAATCTAAATAAGATACCCCCCGCCACCCCGGCGGGGGGAAACTCATATCCCCTTCAACTTGTCGAAATTGTCGACAAGTTCCCCCTATACCACTAGGCGGTTAGCATGACGAAAAAGCTCACGGCGTCGAAAATGCCGCGCCTACGCGATACGCTACAAAAACAATTCGACGACTTTTCCCCGGCAGATTATGCACGCGAGGTCGCAACTTTTGACCCCTCTGACCAGGTCATGGCCAAAACAGTGCGGCCGTTCAATCCGGTCGATACTACTTTATGGTGGGTGCGTCCCGATATGGCGCGCCTAGCATGGGATGCGGCCAAGACCCTCCCAGAAAATACCCGTCTTTTAGAGGCTATCCCTGCCCCGAAAGGCATCCTAGTATGGGAAGGCACCCCGCTAGTGTCTGGCGTGCTTCTCACCTCGAAATACTGGGATGAACAGCGCGATACCCCGATCCACGGGGTTACCTGGGAGGTGACGGCGCGCGGGGTAGAAGTAGGAACTCTAATCTATGATCCCCCCGGCGCGGAAGACCTTTGCTATATGCCTTTTACCGCTTATCTGTACATTGGGCAGCTGAAAAAAGACCTCGAAGCGTACCTAACCGCAACTTTCCTGCTGGCTACTCAGCCCCGTATCGGGCAAATTACCCGGCACGATTCGACACCTAGACGGAGGCGGTATGTCCCTCCCGGTCCCGGCGATATAACTACCGGGGTAAACCTGGTGGCTTTACGGGAAAATGTGGCGCGATTACCCACAGAAGAACTAAGCGAGGGAGAAAAGAAATGGGGTCTTTCGGTGCGTTTCATGGTGCGCGGGCATTGGAGAAATCAAGCCTGCGGGGAGAAACTGGGGCAGCGCCGCCCCGTGTATGTCGCCCCGTATCTGAAAGGACCGGAGGGCGCGCCCCTGAAATCGTCGGAGACGGTTTTTGTGTGGAGACGCTAGACGAGACGGTTCTAATCTCTGAGTTTTTAGCGCCTTACACGGGTAAAACGCTTGAAAGATATTACCGGATTATGCTGGATTTTCTCGGCTGGTGCATCAACGCCCGTATTCACATGCTGGACGTGAACAGGGTTTTTATCGAGCAATACGCAGCGGCGAAAAGAAAAAGCGGGCTATCAAAAAGCACCGTAAGCGGCTATCTAGTCCCTATCTGTGGATTCTATAGATGGGCATTCCAAGAGGGGCTAACCCAAACGGATCACGGGGCATACGTTAGGCGCTATTCCAGGCCGCGCCGCTCACGCCTCAAATGGTATACGCGGGAAGAAGCAAAGCGGATTCTTGCCGCGTCGATCGAGATGGGGAAACCCACAAACGGGCTAATCCACCTGCTTTTGCTAAATGGTTTGCGGCTGGGTGAGACTTTAGCGACGCGGATCGAGCACCTATCCACGATAGACCACATGACCGCGCTCACCCTACCGAACCGAAAAATGGGGGTCATGGATACCGTAACCCTCCCCGCCGCCACCGTCGAAGTTCTTGGCGACTGTATTGGGAAACGCAAGCACGGGCGGATTCTTTTAGACCGTGGTCGTGTCCTCACCCCGTCGCGGGTCTATACGCTATGCAATCAAATGAGTGAGATTTGCGGGCTAGATACGCCTGTAAGACCGCATCAGCTCCGCGCGACATTCGTGACCCTCTCACTAGATGCCGGGGTGCCATATCGGGACGTCATGGCCTCGACGGGGCATGCTGATATGTCGATGGTGGCTTATTATGACAGGGCGCATGCCGCTATTCGTCGGAATGCTTCCCACAGGTTGAGTGATTGGCTAGCTGATTAATCGTCTTGCCGCGGGCTTTGTGTGCGTGTGTGTATGGCGTCCCAGATTTCGCGGTGGTCGCGGTCTGCGTTTTGCTCTGCGTCCTGCATCCTAGTGGTGAGGTTTTCTACTGATTCTCTCAGCTGGTAAATATCGCGGCGGATAAAAGCGGCGCGCTCCCGCGATTCTGCTGCCTGCTGATCCCTCACGCGTTTAAAATCTTCGAGTTCTCCTAAGATTTGCCCTAGCCCGGCGCGCGTGTCATTTTGTCCCAGTAGCATGATCCGTTTATTAGCGTCGATATCATCCCGCAGGTTGGTCTTGTGGGTATTGGTGACTTGGCGGCGGGTGTCTTCGGTGGCTTTTTTGATTTTAGCGAGCACGTAGGTGAGGACACCGACGATGAGGGCGGTTAGGGCGGCGATGACTTCCGGGGCGGTAAAAATCTGGTGCAAAGTGTTTTCCTCCATATATGGGAAAAGCGCCCCGCCCCTCTTGCAGGAAAAAGGGACGGGGCAAGCCTGATAATGGTTTTTCGTCTAGGCTTCTGGGTCTAGGCGATGAGCCGGAGCGTAAGAATCCCCGCTATCAGGCTCAACAATTCTTTTAGGCGTGTGTGCCAATGCCGCGCCTTGGCCTAGTAGTGCCGCTGCGAGTGCGACCCAGAGCGGGGCTAGGGTATCAGTGATTATCCCGTAGCCGCCTAGGATTGCGATTATTGCAATTACGACCGAGTAAGCCCACGCCCGCACTGTGGGGGTTAGCCATTCAGCGAGGCGCGGGGTGTCGGTGTAGGTGTAGTGGTTATTCATCTTTTTAGCCTCCAAAAAATCGTTAAATTAGTTTTCCGGCATTCAGGCGACGCTGCCAGGCTTTCGCGGACGCATTACCGAAATAACCGTCTTGCGTGACGCCGAGGCGGCGTTGCATAGCCCTAGAGGTAGCCGCGCCCCAGTGTCCATCCTGCTTGACCCCTACGGCGGCTTGGATACGGCGCACGAGGGTTGACCCTCCCCGCCCGTACCGCATGACCGTGACCGCCCAATGAGCCTTGCGGTTGCCTTTCCATTGCCCCGATATATAACCATCTTGAGGGGATCGCGCGAGTTGCTGGGCGCGGCGTATAGTAGCTCTGCCAGCCCAGCCATCCACGGCAAGACCACTAGCAGCAGGCCGGGAGGTGCTGCCGCTACTGTATGCGGGGCGACCATACCCGACGATATAGCGGGGGGCGCGGGCGCGGCGTAAAACCCTGCCACCTGAGCGCCCACCGCTAGAGCCGGTATTCCCATCAATCGTCACCACGCGGCCACGGTTCCAGCCCTCAAAAATCCCTACATGCGAGATACGGCCTAAACCAAAATCGAAATACACGATGTCGCCGGGGGTGAGGCCGCGCGTCCCAGAATGCCACCTGCCTCGGTTTTTGAACCATTGCGCCCCGGTGGGGGTGTATGAGTGGCGGGGAATGATCGCGGTTGCCCCGGCTTGAGCAGCGACCCATGACACAAACATTGCGCACCAATAACCGCGCATCCCGTACCAGTCGCAGAACTTGCCGCTAGTCGAGGTGGCGGTATAGCCGAGCTGAGAGCGGGCGACACGTAAAACATCACTTGCGGTAGCCATGATTATTCGGCCTCCTCTTGGTCAAGGTTTGCCACGCTGTCGGGGTCTTGGGGTAGGTCTGCCGCGTTTTCTTCGTCGTCTACGGGTAGCGGGGACGGCTCGAGTAGTTCTGCGCTTTCCTCGCAGCCCTCGCAATTCGCGCAGGGGTCTAGGTTTTCTGGCATTTGTTTTCTCCTTGTTTTGGGTATGAAAAAAGCCCCGAACAAAGCCGGGGCAAGAACTGAGAGCCAGGTTATTTACATTCGTCTTCAAACCAGATCAGGTCTGAAAAATAAAAGTTCGCGATCCCACCAGAATTAGTCATAATCACAATCTGCCCTAAATAATTCACGAGCATCTGGTATACGTGCCGGACACCATTTTTGAATATCGCTAGACCGGTAGTGGCTACGCCCTCTCTTGGGATAGACACCCCAGGAGGCAAAGATGCAACAATCCTGGCTCCTATCTTTTGCATATCAAAATTGATGAGGCAAGACCCGGGGATACGATACATGCCGCCGCGCTTTTCAATCCGCAAGCCCTTAAAACCATCGGACGCTTCTATAAGCTGCCAGGTCTTTTCGACCTCATATTTAGAGTTAGTTGCCATGGCGTGAATCAGCGGGGGGGGGGGTAGTCATTTTAAGCCTTTCTATTGGAGACGGTTCGGGTTTTCGGACAGGGACACGAGCCGCCACCCGATAAGATCAAGCGCCACTGTTTGGTTTGATCCGCCCTGATAGATACGAGCATCGATAGTGCCAGCATCCCGGTTATAGACACATGTAGATATGTGAGTAAAACCCGTACTCACTAGACAAAATACTTGAAATGTAAATCCCTCAGGTGCGCGATATGGCGCGGGAATCTTTATTGTGCCGTTAAAATTATTCGAATAATTAGCGCTAAAGCTAAACTTTGGCGGCTTGATCGCCCCGGATAGCGGATATTTTTTGCCGTCGATAATAATAAAAGGCTCCCGCGTCTCAGTTTCCACATGCGCTAAAGGTTTACTAGCCATAATATAACCTCCCTAAAATCGTGTTATGAGTTGTTTCTAGTGAAAAGGCAAAGTGCGTTTACAGTACCGATCATCTTGTAAACTGCCCGCGTAGCCCGTCCCTCTACACCAAGCCGAAAATCAGTATTGCCGGGCAGCTCAAAAATGCTGAAACCTGTTGCCGCATACTGAAAATAAGCCCCATCATCTAGTCTCTGTTCGTAGTTCAAAAGCACATCGCTGGAATACTGCGCGCCGCACCGCATCCGGGCAAACGCCCCGAAGTTCGTATCATCAAAAGCGGAGCTCCGCGTCTGCTGCACATACCAGGACGCGATAATAAAAGTTTTCTGAGCCCACGCCGGGCACGACACTAAAGCATCATTAACCCACGCCCAAGCTGCCCCCGGATTCTTCCCAGAATTATTTTCAGACCCTAAAGAGATAGTTTTAGCGGTGAATTGTTCGGCGAGCGCGTCACCCTGGATTTTGCCTTGCCCAAGAATCAGGTCGCCGCCGGTGATACGCAGCGAACCCCCATCACCAATAACAATATTTCCGCCATGCCTAACCCGTAGATTCCCCTGGCTAATAGTTGCCGCTTCTAGGGTACGTGTCCCCGTATTATCTACAGCTGCCTGAATCTCTCGAAACCTACGTTGCGCGGCGTCTATCCCAGACGGTAAAGGAATCCCCAAAACGCCCCCCTAGTGTTTAAATCCAGATTGCTAATGCTTGCATTTCTACCCATGAGCGAGACAACACGATATGCGGCGCATTATCCACCTGGTGTGTGTACCCGATTTTTACGGCGCGGCTTTCTGGGACTGTCACGAAATGCCCATTCATTGATTGCCCGAAAAACTTCATATTTATAAAAGTGATCCCGGGGTCGTTAGTGTCGAAATTTCTTTGAGCTCCCCGGTTGCCTTCCGCGTGGGTCGCAAGTGCAGCGGTGAAGCGCGGCGCGTAGTCGCGGTTATCTACGACTAGCATTTCTGAGACGACAGCGAAAATAATCCCGGCTTTCGCCCAGGGCGGGGCGGTCGCGGTTATCAAGGTTTGAGGGGTAGACCAACGTTCCCGAGTAGCCCCGTTTAGGGTGGTTAGGGTGCGTCTAGGTGCTGTGAATACTTCGGGGAATAGGTGGTCTTTTAGCATGTCGGCTTTTATCATCCCCGCGGCGAGGATAAGGTTCCCGGTCACGATCTCGAGGGAGCCGCCGTCTAGGACTTCGAGGACGCCTTTGCCGCGTACCGTCACCCCGCCCTTAGAAATCGTGGCAGACGATAACCGCCGCCCGCCGTAGCTATTCTCTTTTTCTATCGTCCGTAATATCCGTGCCGGGGTTTCCGCCGTCACCGGCAACGGCGCGCCATCACCAAGCAACGTTTAGCCCCCAATCTGTGCAACATACGGCTTTACTAGCTCTTTTGCGGGGTCTAGCGACCAACCCACAACCCTGATTTTCCGGTCGATCTTGAGCGTGTCCGTATCAATCACTAGCCGCACATCGTCACCCATATGCCAATCCACACCGAGCCGGGGATATTCATCCAGTTTTTGCGTGAGCGTGAAAACCTGCACGCCACCCGACAGTGCCGCCAGTAAGCCTTTAGCGTGCGTGTCTAGGGTCGGTTTTAGGGTGACAGAGTCGAAAGTTTTCCGCACCTCAACCCTAGGGTAGCCAGCGTTCTCGCGTGCCGCGTCAATCATCGGAGACGATAAGGGGCGATCTTCGCCCTCACCGCCACCCGCCGCCATGACGTGCGTCGCATACTCCGACTCTCCAAAACGCTCCTCGAGTGTTGCCTCGATTAGCCCGCCGGGTAGCTCAAAAACCGCCTGCGGGGAATCCGTAGCTATACCTATCCGGGGCGTTCCGCATTTAAAGACCGGGATAATCGCCGATTGCTTTTGCCGGTCTTGCCACTCGATACTAATGTGCCATTCGGGGCCGCCAATCACCCCCGACAAATCCGAAAGCCGTTTATAAAGCGTCGCTGCGTCGTCGTCATTATATTCCCGATCCCTTTTAGTGCCGCTCTTAGGGGCGTCAATCAAGAATGGTATTCCGTCCGGGATAGCCTGGCGTACCAGCCACGCCGCGATATCGGACTGATCCCACTGGTCGAACCTTTTTGCGGGCGTGTAGCGGCGGTCTAGATAGTCCTCCGGGGATGAGCACGAGATCGACACCACCCCGCTAGTGGCAGACCGGCTTCGCCCGGTAATAATCCCACCCCAAGCAATCGTTCCATCATCAAGCACCGCTACAATCCAGAAGCGCCATGGCGCAGTCAACGCCTCCCAGTCCCGTGGGCATGCCGGGTCATAGACCGGTAGGGAAAAGTTAGCGGTCGAGATTGTTTGCATCGCCCGCTCAAAAGAATCGCCAGACGCGAGCGGCAGTTCGGCATGTATCTGCCCGGTCTGTATATCACACGCCAAAAAAAACATTATTTTCTAGTCCTGCCGTTTCACAACAAAAGACCCCATAAGTTCAGTACCTTGTGGCGGGGTATCACCCAGCACCGAGAGGCCGTTTCTATATAGCTGACACCACCAAATATTTTCGCCATCCCCTAAAGGCCCGTGCCAGGGCGTAAGCCCTGACATCCCGGTCGCTATGTCGTTCCCGTAACCGCTCATTGTGACATTTACAGTGATTAGGACGGCTCCACCCGGTAGGGTCGTGCCTTGCACCTGCCCATACTCCACCGTCGGAGCAAATGGGTAGTTAGTAACCTGCTCGTCCTCTTTTTTTGATGCCCCTGCTAGGGAGGCCTCTATCCCTGGGGTTACGCGTGGGGATCCAGAGGTAGGCACCCGGACAGTGGCTAAAACTAGCGCCCCGGCGGGGGTAGCGGGGGTGCTGGGATAGCTAGCCGGGGTACCCTCGATAACTCGGATTTTAGCGCCCCGTCCCTTATCCGCGGTCTCCTCGATCATGAGAGCGACCAGGTCTATGCGGGAAAAAGTCGCATTAGGCGCAGACAAAGGCAGCGTAACCGGGTTCTTGACCCCGGTCAGGTACGACCCGCCGGCGGTGGTCACTATGCAATGCCCCGGCTGCACATTAACCTCAGTCGAGGACGCGGACACGGTACAGCCTCGCAGGATACCCGGCGCGGCCTGGAAAGGCTCCGTGTCTGATTTAGGCTCAAAAAACACAGCGAAAAGATCCCGCAAATCCCTGCCGGTATATTCCGGCGCGTTGTCCGTCCCGGCATCGAGCGCCCAGGGAATCAAAAGATCTTTATTTGCCTCAGCCATAATAATTTTTCTCCTTATAGGTAGGATTCCGCGACCCGAATCTTCAACCGCGCTTCCGGCGTGTAGCCATCAGCCGACCACGTGATTAAATGCTCCCCGACATCGATGACCGGGAAACCCCCCGAAATAGCGCCGCGCCGGGAAGCCCCGTTAAGCTCCACCGTTCTAGACCCCGGGTCAATCACGAGACGCTCACCCTCTTGAATGTCCAGGTTCACAGCGACACGCCACCCCGCGACAGCATCACGAATAACCGGATTCTTCACGGGGCCGCTAATAATAATCTGCGACAAGGGACGCGCTGAGCCGCCCACTATAAACCTCAGTTCACCCGCCACCACAGCCGACTTGATAATAAATGGCACCGTAAACGGGATACGCAGTCCGCCACTCTTCTTAGGTAGCCCGGTTTCGTACACATCCCAGACGGTCGCGCCCGTGTCCCAATCCACGGGGTGAGCGAAAGGCGACGCCGCCACTAGCGGAATCTCAAGAGACGCCCCGACCCGGTGTTTTTTCACCTGGATTTTATCCTCGCACCTGACTTGCCAGCCGAGCGGGTAATCCCGGTAATCCCGTATCCGCAAAATATCGGGGTCGCGGAGCGGTAAAGCGTTTTTAATCTTATCCACCGCGACATTGACCAGCCCGGGGCGATTAGGTGGCACCCTGACCCCGACATTAAGGCTCATGCGAGTGGCACGTATCCAGGTGCGACCTATCCAGTCACCATCCCGCCAAGCCCGCGCCCCGGTTTCTCCCTCTAGGGTCACATCATAGATTTTAGGTGCTCCATTGAGCACCCAAAATATGCCGTCGCTATCGCGTACCCCGAAAGTCAGCCCCCCTAGCTTAGCGGCGGTTTCTTGCCACCGCGTGACCGGCTCAGCCTGCAAAGGCTTGTCTATGCTAGGCATAAGCACCTCCAAGAGCATTAGCGGTTTCAGGGACAGCCAGTAAGCGGCGGGACAACATCGACATCATTTTGACCGGATCATCAGAGCGGAGAGTGTTGTTAATCGTGACCGGAGCGCCAGAGCTTCCACTAGCCACGCCCGTGCCTGACCCGGTTACGCGGTTAGCTTGACTGTAATCCGGTTCAGCAATCATCCCCGGCAGGTCAGACGTTAGCCCGGTTAGGGTGGCTTTCACATTCGCTACCCGATCCTGCAGACCCTTATCGAAGCCCTCAATAATCCAGCGGCCTTGAGGACGCAAAAGCCGTTTATCTACAGATTCCGGCCCCTTCCAGCTTGTGAGCTTCGAGGTCAGATTACCGAGAATATTTTTCACGCTGGAAAACATCGACTTAATCCCATTGATCAAGCCCTGAATGATTTTGCGACCCACCCCGGACAGTAGCGACCCTGCACTAGAAAAAGCGCTGCGAATCTTTGACGGTATAGAGCGGATTGTAGATAATACCGCGCCGACCCCGCCAGTCACGATAGAGCGAAGCGCGCTCCACGCGCCCGAGAAAATCCCCTTAACCGTCCCCCATATTGAGGAGCAAATATTCTGGATTGTCCGCAACCCGCCGTTAATCGTCCGCCCGATCCCGCCCATCACAGACGAAATCACAGCCATAATCCCAGACCACACGCCCGAGACTAGGGACGCGATACCCCCGAAAACGGTCGAGAAAATCCCGGCAATAAATTGTATTGCCCCGGAAAGCGCACCGGTTAAGAAGTTGACTAGCCCCATCCCGACCTGGATAATCCCGGTTATTAGCGGCACTACCAGCGCTAACGCAACGTTTAGGACGGTCGCGATGGTTGAGGCTATAGCGGATAGTATCGGGGCTAGCACGGATAGGACAGCGGAGATTAGCGGCATGACAGCGGCAAGAATATTCCCAATAATCTCTACAATCGGGGCAAGCGCGGTCACTAGGGTCGCTATCGTCCCAGCTAGTAGCCCTATAAGCTCACCAATACTAGGCAGTGCCGGGACAATCGCAGCGAGGACTTGCCCGATAATCTCAGCGAGCATGGGCAAGAGCGGGGCGATAGCGGAGACTAGCGAGAAAACCACTTGCGTCACCGCCTGCAACACCGCCCCGATCTGCGGCAGGATTGGTGCGAGCGCGTCTATCAACGCGGACACTACCTGCGACAATACCGGCAATAATATTGCTAAAGCGCCACCAA
Organism: Varibaculum sp. GTC20041; assembly: GCF_055387755.1. NCBI lineage: Bacteria > Bacillati > Actinomycetota > Actinomycetes > Actinomycetales > Actinomycetaceae > Varibaculum > Varibaculum sp. GTC20041. Next base: position 1,677,128 of record NZ_AP041144.1, on the reverse strand, counting down.
GCGCCCCCGCAAGCTGCGCCGCTACAAGCTGCAACATCCCCCCAATCATTGGGAGGATAGGGGCAAGCCCAGACACTAACGCGCTAACCAGGTTTCCTAGCGCGGGCATGATACTTTGCAACGCGCCACCTAGCGCGGCAAAAACCTGCCCGAAAATAGGGACAAGGCTAGACACTATCGGGGTGATTTGATTTACTACCCCCGCTAAAGTGTCCCCGATCGTCTTAAATACCGGTTCAAGTTTCGCCATTAACGACCCTATCAGGGAAAACACACCTTTAAGGCCGTCACCCATCCCGCCTATACTTGAGAAAAGCCCCCCAAGCGCGGACTGCAAAGCCGGGGAGGACTGGATAATCTTCCCGATAATCCCGATAGCTAACCCGATTGGCCCGGTCAATCCTTTGAAAGCGACACCAACTAGCGGAATCTTTGCTAAGAGCGGCGCGAATGCCCCGACAGCGGCACCGATTAGCGGCGCGAACTTGCCTAGCGTGGACGTGATCCCCGATAGTCCGCCTTTACCGAATGCCTCAAACTTTTGCCCGATTTTCTCAAAGACCGGCTGTAATTTCTCGGTTACAGCATCAGCAACATCAATTAGGTGTTTTAGCAGTTCTTTGAGGCCGGGTAGCATCGGGGCGATAGCAGACGCACCTAGCCGCCCTAGTGCCGCCCCGAAGTTTTTCATCGCACCGGTCGAGGTATCGGCAGCTTCAACCGCCGCCTTGCCTAGCACCGACTGCATAGCATTATCGAACTTTTCGAAGTCCAATTGCCCATTGGATGCCATTTCGCGGACAGCTTGCTCAGTGACCCCCATAGACCGCGCCAAAAGCGACGCGGCAGGAACACCATTTTTAGAAAGCTGGGTCAAATCAGCAGCGGTAACTTTGGCCTGGCCAGCCATTTTTGCCCAAATAGTCGAGATATGCCCGAAGTCTTTACCTGAAATCTGAGCCGACGCCGCAATATTCTTTAGGGAGCGTTCCATCTTTTCGGTATCTCGAATGGACGCGCCGAGCTTACCCGCAGCCTGTGCCGCATCATTAAGCCCGAAAGCCGTCCCCTTTACCGATTTAAGGGCGGCGTTCATCATGCCCTCGGTCTGCTGAGCATCGAATCCCAGCCCCTTGAGGGAGGCGCGCGCGGATTCAATACCAGTAGCCCTAGACCAACCTTTTTTAAGCGCTACAGCACCGACGGCGGCGATAGCAAGCCCCGCCGAGGCTGCGACCGATTTCAGACCGGCGAATGCTTTAGACCCAGCGGCGCGCATCTTAGAAAAAGACGCCGACATAGCCCCGTGAATCCGCCCGCCCACTGCCTGGAAATGAGGGGCAAGACTAGAGAAAGAACTTTTAATGCTGGACACTGCCGGGGCTGCCATAGCAGAGAGCCGCCCGAATGCCGCCCCCGCTTTACTAATCCCGGGAGCAACTAGGCTAAATGCTTTAGTGGCTAACCCCCCGATTTTCCCGAAGACGCTATCCGCGAGCCCGCCTAGCTTTCCGAAAGCGCCCGCCCATAGTCCCCCGGTTTTAGTCGCGGCACTAGCCGAGACACTCAAAGCCTTGCCGATTGATCCCGTGAATGGCTGTATCCAGCGGGGCGCATTTTGGAAAACTTTAGACCACGCCTGCGAGGTGATAGTCGCGGCTTTCCCGAAACCTTTTCCAAGCCCCCCGGCTTTTGCCAGTGCGTTATTTACGAATCCGCCGAGCGACCCCGAAACCTGACTAAACGACTTAGACGCCGCCTCGCTGTTTCCAGCCCAAGCGGTCTTGAACGCCCCGCCCACCTGAGACGCTTTAGCCGCCGCAGTCTTAAACACCCCGCCAGCTAGGCTAGTAGACGCGGCTAACTTCTTTTGTGCCGCCTCTGCGAGCTTGGAAGCCTCAGCAGTCTTAGTTAGCGCCGCATCGTAAACCTTTTGTGCCGCCGCCGCCTTTTGAGTAGCGACATCATGATCGCGTTGAGCCTTAGCAAGCCGCTCCGACGCCGCTATAGCTTGCGGGGAATCAGCCCCAAACTTTTGAACCGCCGCCGCATACTGTGCCTGCGCAACCTTGACACGCCCCGCCGCATCCGCAACCCTGTTTTCCGCGACCGTAAGCTTTAGGGATGCTGCCGCCTGATCCGCTTTCGCTTGCTTTAAAGCGTTGGAGGTGACTTTCGCGGACTTTTCCAGCGCCTTAAAAGAGTTCTTACCTAAGCCCTTAGTTGCAGCGGAAAAGGTTTTATTAAAAGCCCCGCCGAACTGTTTACCAGCCCGAACCGATTCACGCGCAACCCCGGCGCGCATACCCTTAAAAGAGGGAGCTATCGTGATCCATGCAGTCGAAGCGAAACCCGCCAAAACAGCCCCCTTATTTAGTTTTTTGTTGTCTAATCTGGTATTGCTGAAAACGTTTTCAGCGTGTCCTCGAACCAGGTTTTTTCTTCCGGATCCATACCCGCGATTAAGGCGCGTTCTGCCTGATCCGCGCTATTTTTCGGCCACGGCCACTCAAATAAAATCGGGTCTTCTTTTTCGCCCAGGAGCGCGTTCATCACCCGCTCCCAGCCACGCGCCTCCCATATTTCGGTGCGGCTCATGGGGTAGTCCCAGCCAGTGACGGACGCAAAAACCCGGCTAGCCGGGTCGGTGATTATCTCGACCGCTGCCGCTATCGCATACGACACGCCCCAATCCATGACAGTGGAAAGGGGCGTGTGGTAGCGAGCTAATAAATCGAGATTGAAAAGCTGGGGACGCTCAAGACATAGGGAGAGTGCCGCGACCGCGACTATTCCCCCGGCTCATCCCCCAAAATATCTGAGGATGGCAATTGCGCCCCGATTTCATCCGCAAACTTGGTAAATTCTTGGAAATAGCAGGTCATGATCACAATGAATTCGGTCATGCCAACTTCTTCAATGATCGCGGACGCTTTTTCATCCCCTAGCGCCTCCAATAATTCAAAAAACGCTTCGGTCTGGTCTTCAATGTCGCGTACTTTTTTGAAAACCTTGGTTTTAATGTCGAGCGGTAGTTTTAGGACACCGCCGGAAGTCTGAAAAGTAATATATTGCCCACGTACAACGGGTTTTAGGTCTGCGCGGGTTGGAATCTTAAAAGCTGGCTTGCTGGTGCTCATGATTATTTCTCTTTCAAATAGGTGTTTTTACTGGTATTGCTGGCGGTTTTGGTATAGGGAAGCCCCGGCCGGAGAGCCACCAGCAAGAAAAACCCAAAATCCCTTTAGCAAAACCCCCGCGCGGCGCGTGTGGTAAAGGAAACCCACAAAAAATCCACACAGGCACGAGGGGGTGCGAAAGGACGCTAAAAGGCCGGTTTTTCTTCTCTCCAGCCGGGGCAGTCTAAAAATCCCCGGGGCGGTTAGCTAGTGATAGCTGCGGGCGTCACGTCGCCTTTCACTCCATCGGGGAAAATATTCCATTCGCCGAATTGTCCGCCCTCATGCTGCGGGTCAGTCCCGAACTTTACGGTCACCTCGTAGCCAAGAATGCTGCCGCGCTCGGACTTCGATTCCTTGACCTCTTGAATCTGGACGTTAGCGCCGGCGCGGCGGCGAATCATCGAATTCTTAAAAATCTCTTCCACATAGAGGGCGTACCGGTTAGGATTCCCGCCCGCGTCCACTACAAAGAAGCCGTTAGCATCCGGTTTGATGCCGCGTATAAACTCCACCGTGACCGGGTCAGTTTGTGCGAGGGTGAAAGTCAGGGTGCAATTTGCGAGACCGGACGGCATCGAATAGCCCTCCTGCCAAAACTCCTGCGCGTCCCCGTCAGCCTCCAATGTCCATTCCGGACCGCCGTCGCTAGTAATCAGCCCTAGGCGCTTGAACTCGGTGGGTAGTTTGTATTCTTTTTTCCCTCCCTCCTCGGGGGTGGGGATCTTAGTCCCGTACGGTGCGAAAGCGATTGCGCCGGTCACGGGGATATTTACAGCTTTAAGGTCGTTACCTTGTGCGTCAGCTGCCATAATAATTATTTCCTCCTATTATTGTCGGAGCCCCCGTGATGTATAGGGAGCAGGTTATGTACCGCAGATGCGGATATGTCTGGTCGGTGATTGGTTGCGGTCCGACCAAGCTAGCTAGGTGGGTTACCGGTGTATTTTTTGCGTATGGTAAGGCACGGATTAGGGTGCACAGGTTTTCGGCGTCCTGGTCGGCTTTCCAGCGGGTAGGGGCTGATACTGTAAAAGCGATATCCCGGGCTTGCTGCACCCCATCCGGCAGGTCTGTGCCTCCGTCGTCTCGGACTACCACCCACCGGGGCGGGGTACGCGGATTATCTGGTTCTGGCCATGCCGCGAGAAACTCCGGTTGCGGGTGGTGTAGCAGGTTTTCCCTAAAATATTGGATTAGCCAGGGTGTCGGGTTTTCATAGTGTGCGACCTGCATCAAAACCCCCTATTTTTTAGTATTTTTTAGCCCTGTTCACGGCTCTGCGAAGATTCCCGGTTTTCGCTTCGAGGATCGCGGCTTTCCAATCATCCGCGACTACTTGCCACATCGTCCGCCTTTTTGATTTGACTTTGCGGGTGTGGATTGAGCGTTGATAATCGCCGGTGTCGTAGGGTGCGGTTGCGCGGGCTTCGATCGCGGCGGCTTCGGCGATTGAGTGCGTTAGTTGCGATATCGCCTGGTCGTGGCCGATCTGGTTAAAAAAATCCTCGTTTATTTCGACCTCAACGTTCACGGCTTTAGACATCTTTCACCCTCCCCTTATCCGGTGGATGCTTTCAGGTGCACGACGGTTCCGCGTAGGCTCGCGCCTGGTAGCGGGTTTTCGTAATACTCTGGATGCCCATCCACATCAAAGACCCGGTCGCGATCCCATAGACGTGCCTCTATTCTGTCGCCGGGCATAATATCTGCGGTTTCGTCTGGCATGTAGAGCGTCCACGCGTCTTGCACTTGCAAGCGCCCGACCTGGTCGGTTGAGAGGGTAGAGCCGGGTGCGATAAATCCGCTTATTCTTTCCCGCTCTGGATAGTCGTCCCAGTCTGCGAGCCTCCTAGTCCCGTCATACCTGTCAGTGACAAGGCGGCGGCGTAGCCTATAGATTTCTTGACTGTGGTAATTAAAAAACATCCTCTCACCACCCTGGACCGAGTGGCAGGCGATACCGGGCTAAAACCTGCTTTTCCGGCTCTAGTAGTAGCGCTTGGGATAGTGGCATACCGCCCGTGAGCGTCCCGAAACGCATCGAGAACGGCCCCGTGGTCTGCTGCACGATCCCTTGCGAGGCGTTGCCTGTTTGCATACGGTCTGCGAGTGCTCGCACGATTTGGAAGATTTCGACGCATTCTTTCGGGTCATAGCCGTGCCTAATAGTGGCTTTTATTCCTCCGAGCCGGGAGGGTAGCGAGGTTTTACCGACACGGATTAACCCCGCGTCTGAAAACTCGATATTTTCCGGCGCGATTTCTTGCCCCGCATACTCGAGCCGCTCCACCTCTAAAAGTCTGAGGGTGGGCAGGTTAATCGTCCGTGTCCCGGTCGCGTCTAGGGTGAGGGTTTCGGTGATGATCGGGCAGATATGCCAGCGGGCGTAGGCGCGAATAACCCCCCATGCCGCGCCCCGGGTATCGTTGTTACCGGCTGGCGGCGTATCTGGTATGGAATACCGGTCTAGCCCCATCATTACCCCCCCTTATTTTTGGTTATTTGTTTGCTGGTTTGACGGCTTTATTAGCCGGTTTAACGGCTTTACGGCGCGGCTTAGGTTCTTCAATCAGCAAACCTTTAGCGCGTAAATCCGCCGCCGTTGCCGGGTTGACCTGAATCCGTACCGGTTGCCCCGCGCGCCTAATCGTCACAATCTCCAAGATTTCCCCCTTGTGGTAGGTGGTGCCATGCCCGCCCCGTTGGATAGTTCCCCCGGTTTTCTCACTGATATTTTTTTAGTGACTATCAGCCGCAGACTATTTGAGAGCCTGGGAAACTACCCGCTAGGGCGGGCAATAGCACCTAGATTGATTTGCCGCTCAGGTTATGCGGCGGTCTTTTCGAGCAGGCAGAACGCGGACGGCATATACACCGCGAGCGCGAGGCGTTCCTCAGCCAGGATAGTGACCCGGTTATGGGTAAAATCGTCCTCATTCTGGAACGCGGTACGCACCGCGACGCCGCCCTTGCGGTACACGGTCGCAGCCTGCTTACCCGCACCGACAAGGACTTTGCCCTTTTCGATTGCCGGGGTTACGATCGTGGTTTTGCCCCATAGCGGCGGGTTTTGGAGGATACCGCCCACACCGTACTGCCCGGTGAATGGACCGCCCGCGAGGTATTGGCCGTTAGTATCCTTCTTGAGGCGTAGCTCTTGATAATCCGCAGGGTTAATCAAGATCCCGTCAGCTTCTAGACCGGTAGTCTCGGCGACTTTGGAGCAAGCCCGGAAAATGTCATCCACTAGGTCGGCCTTAGATTCGAGTTTCTGCAAGCCCTCACGCTTCAAAAGCCCAAGGACATTAGTCCCCTGCCCGTCTCCGTGTAGCAACTGGTGCTCCTCGAACTTTGCTAGCTCACGCAAAAGCCGGTTATTAATTTCGGTCACCAAAAACGCCTCGTCTTCTAGCATTTCGGTAGACAGCTTGATATAGCCGGCGATCTTGCGGACAGTCTCGGTTATCTCTTTGTAGCCGGGGAAATGCAATTGCGGTTTCTTACCCTCTTCCGCGACGGTAGTAAAAGCGCCCTCGACTGCCGCGCCTAGCTGTTCGGTGAAATAGACCAGGGTCGGGGAATCTAGCGCGCCCGCGCCAAGAAAATCAGCGACACGTAGGGGCGGCTCGTATTCCCGGACGATATTCCGGTCAATAGTCACCGGCTTTAAGTGCTCCGGTAGAGTGCCGGTTACGTGGGTATCGGTCGCGGCTTTATATTCCGGGCTGGTGATAGACATTGCGTCTCTTTCCCCGACGGTTTTCGCTTTCTTGAGTCTCGCGCCTAAAGTTTTCACCACGTGAGCCCCCAAGCTCTTAGCTGGGACGTCCTTATGCTCTTGTTTCTTTTCCCCTAGCGCCTTAGTAATGGTTTCGGATTCTTTCAGAGCTTCTAGCTTTGCGGATAGTTCCTTGACCTCAGCGGAGGCGGCTTTTACGGTTTCAACGTCGCCCACCCCGCTGTTTAGCGCGGTCTGTGCCGCTTCTAAGCGTTTTAGGGCGGCGGCTAACATTTCTTTCAAATTCATTTTTTCTCCTTAAATGTTTAGTAAACGGTTAGCGCGGGCGATTATCGCGTCCGCTTCTTTCTTCACTGACACATTGCCGCCCTTACGCGGGTCAGTCTCCGAGTTATCGGTCTCTGACCCGGTTCCGCCGGGTTCATCAGTAGGCTTATCTTCTTCGGGGTTTTCTTCCCCTTGGGTTTTTTCGATCATGGTTGCTACTAGGTCAACGATTTTTGCGAGTTGATCCTCTAGGGTCTCTAGGTCAGCGGTTAAATCCGTTTCCGGTTCTTCCTCGCTAGCCCCGCCCTCATCCTCGGTGGCTTCGTCCTCGCTAGGTTCCGGGGTGTCTTCTTCTTGGAGGGCTTTCACAGATTCAATCGAGGTGGCTTGATTCGCGCCCACCGGCACGATGGACACCTCGAAGATTTTGCAGCCGGTAATCTCAAAGCAATCTTTTTTATTTTCCCCATCCGTCACCTGGTAGGCGAAAGACATTTGCCGCACCCGCTGCTCTTTCAGCAGTTTGTAGGCATATGCGGCTTTAGGATTATCTAAATCTAGCTGGACTTTCACGAAAAGCCCATGCTCGTCCTCAGTGGCTTCTAACGTGGTGCCGAGGTTCATTTCAGGGTCGGAGGTTTCGTGGCACCAATAGCAGGGGATACCAGCCCCGCCGTCCCCGAACTCTTTTAGCGACTTCACAAAAGCGCCCTTAATGATCTTGTCGCCCACGGAGTCAACGTTTCCGAAGACGGACGCGTAGCCCGTGAATTGTCCGGCGGTTAGGTTGTCTTTCGCGCCTATCCGGTCAATTTTCAGGTTTAGTTTTTTGGTTTTCATGACCGTTTTTTTCCTTTCTGCTCCCGCCGGGAGCACCGGGGGGTTCTCGTACCATGCTTTGATTGCTTCGATTGAGGAGTTTGAGCGGGCTTCTTTTTCGGCGCGTTCAAGGCACGTTTTTTCGCCGGGGTCTAGGCAAATAATCCGGATTCCTCGCTCTGCCATATCCGCGAGCGCCCCGTTAGATGGCCGGGTGTAGATTGCCCACACATCCGCGCTAATATCATCCGCGAATCCGCGCCCTTGCCCGGCTTTCCTCATAGCTTCCGCCACCCGGCGGATATCGTCCTGGCCTTGTGCGTGTGCTGTACCGCCTGTGGCTTCGACTAGCCGGTCAAAATCAATGAGCGGATCGCCAGCCTTTCGGTGTTGCCGCGCATACGTGGTTTTCCCGGCACAAGGCGCGCCGATAATGAGCGTTTTCATTCCCACACCTCGACAAGTCCCGCCCCGTTTAGGGTTTCCCCGGTTTTTTCTTGGTGCTCGGTAATAATCCCCTTGAAACGTTCGGCGATAGTTGCAGCATCTTTAGCGGGGGTGCCGGTTTTTGTGAGGTCTTGGGTTAGCTCTTTAACCCATCGCCCCCAATCCACGCTGCCGCCGGCGTCGGTGCGTCGCTTCAACCTATCCGCCGTTCTAGCCACTATTTCTAGGGCGGCTTGTTCTCCGATTTCCTCAGGGCGTCCGTCCCCGCCGTCAGTCGGAGACGCAAGACCACCCTCAAGCACATTGAGCGGGGTTATTAGCTCGTCCGCTCCCTCAACCGGCTTATAATTCAGCATCCGCCGCGCCTCATTCCGGGTAAGAATCGGAGCACCGACGGCAGTTTGTAGAATCTTGTATTGCTCCGCGAAATCGCCGCGCAATTTAGCTTCAACGTTAAATTCCACGAACTGTTCCGGTGGTGCTCCAATCATTGGGGCTAGGAAAGTATTAAAACGCTGCTCTAGCGCTACGATCCAAGACCCTAAAGTGTTCGTGTAAAGCTGCCGGCTGTATGCGGTCACGTTGGAATAGTTAGCATCATCCGTAATCCCGACCATGACGGGCGGGACGTGGTAGACCTGGCAAACGGTTTCTAGTGAGAGCTTGGTGGCTTCCGCCCATTGTTCTTCCTTCGCTGAAAATGCAGTCCGCTTGAACTCGATCCCGTCCTCAAGCAGCGGGTTAGCTCCTGCCATTTTCCCGTTCGTCCCGGTGAAGTCTAGCCACATCTGGTAGAACTTGCGCCGTGCCGCGTCGTCCCATTCCGGGGCATCTTTCGGGCGTGTTAAATACCCGTTGAAGCGCCCCGCCGATTTCCATATCTGGGTTCTAAAATTCCGCGCCTGATACTGCTCCTCTAAAGTTGTGCGTAGCGCTTCTACTGGTGACCCGTTCCCGTCCATACCGTCCGGAGACCAGCCGGGAAAGCTCAAAACTTGGTTAGCGGGTATTTCTACCGATTGCGGGTTATCCCCGGTAGCGGCGAAAAACGTTTTAGGCGCGCCGAAAGCGTCCATCTCGACCGTCAGCCACTCATTAGGGAGTAGTCGCAGCTCGGGTTGCCCATCTTTCCCGATAGTGACCCACACATAGGAATCCGAATAAAGCGCGATCTGGGTCACTAGGGCGCGTAGGAATTCGCCGAGAGTCTGGTTAGGGTTCGGGCGCTTAAAAACATTCGCTAAAACGCCTTGCCGTACCCTGTCCCGGTCTCCTGCCGCCGTAGTCTCGAATACATGAATCCCTAGCTGCGCCACGTTCGTTGCGATATAGTCCACGACGGTTCGCAGGTGCGGTTCTGTCCGCCAAATATCGGCAACGCTTTTACCAATAAGCCCAGCATCATCAACCGGGGCTTCAAGCACTTGGAGTTCTAGGGGTATGCCGCGCCAGATAGATACCATTTTGGAGGGTTGCCGCGACCTAATCCGCCCCGTATATGCTCTAAGGCTATCCAAAAGGCTCATAGATCCTCCCACCAATCCCGATTTTCTTCATCAGCGTCCCCAGTGGGTTCCCCCTCCTCCCTAGTTCCGCTAGTCGCGGGGAGGGTTAGCCACCAATCGCCCGGCATCTCCCGATACGCCGAAAGCCTCTTATCTGTCTCCACTGGGTTCACCAGCCCATAAAGCGCCCAAGACGCCGCCACTAGAGGGCAAATATCGACAGGCTTCGATAATGTTCTTGCCCATGCTTGCGCCTCCGCTACTGACCGCACTAGCGCCCCGCCTGCCGCGACATCTAGGGCGGGTTGCCCGATATGCCGCAGTTCTCCCGCGAGCACCCGGTCTTTAAATTGCCCGGTCGCAGCCCCTAGCATCGTGCCTTGCACTAGCCGCGCCTTAATCTGCAAGCGTCCTAGTGGTTCGGTGAGTTCTGAGGCGGGACAGCCCCGCGCCTGAATCATCACCGAGCCGGGCGCGTGCTTTTCGATGAATTCTTGTACCCAGTCCGGCACCCAAACCATCCCGGAACGCGCCGCCACTACTTCCACATGCGGGACACCATCGGCACGCCACCCGGCGACAGCCACGGCAGAGAAAGACCTATCCACCGCCGTGTCAATCCCGATAGCAAGCGGCGAGCCCTCCATAATCTGGGAATCAGCGTCTAGGCATTTGCCCCAGGCTTCACGCGGCAAATAAGGTTCACGGATAGCTTTGACCCATTGGCAAAGGTTTTCAGTCCTGAAACCCTCGATAGCGTCCCCGACGTCTGCAAGCTGAGCCGCTAGCGCATCTTCCGTGATCGTGTAGCCTAGTGCCGGGTTGGCTTGCGCCCATGCGTCCCGGTCGTCCACCTTGGCTTTTTCCGGTGCAGACCAGCCATAGTAAGCGAAAGATCCGCCCGCCTTTATTTGCGCGATCCCCTGTTTACGTAAGGTAGCGAGGACAACGGATTTATGATCCCCAGCGTTGGATAGACATAGGGTTAAGGAGTTGCGTTGCGCAATCGCCGTGTTGGTCGCTGCGTTCCAACCGTCCCAGTTGTAATGCTCGCGCAGCTCGTCCATGATGATCGTGTCCGCAGATTTCGACCTAGCGCCCTGGCGGCTTGCGGAAGCGACCCTATAGACCGCGCCATTCGTTAACTTGAGTTCTAGCCCGGTGTTGCCCTGACGCACCTGCTCAACCGCCCCGGCAAGCTCCGGGGTATGCTGCGCGTATTGCACAGCTTCTAACCAGGTCTCCCGCGAGGTATCCAAGTTCTGCGCCGTGCCTAGCACGTAGGTTGAGTGGTCTACATACATGCGCCAAAGCGTGAGGATAACCGCGAGCGTCGTTTTCCCGTTCTGGCGGGCGACCTCAATCAAAACCCGCCTAAACCGGTACTCGCCGTTCTCTTTTATTTCGAGCATGTGGACTAGCGCCCACTTCTGCCAAGGCAAAAGCTCAACCCTTAGGATTTCTTTCGCGAAATCAATAACGTCAAAACCGAGGGTAGTTTCCGGGGTGAGGGGTCTTAGGGGGCGTGTCCAGATTCGCGGCTCAGTAACCCCAAAACGAGGTTCCCCCATGCCTTAACCCGCCTGCTCGCTATCGCTCTTGACTAGCCGGATACGGTCACGCGACGCCCGCATCTTCCCAAGCGCCGTAGCCTCCGCCGCCTCACCCTTATCCCTAGCATTCGCCGCCGCCTCCAACCGAGCCGCCGGGGTAGCCTGCATATCAGCAAGAATCCCCTTCAAATGCGGCAAAAGATAAAGCGCCTTAGTTACCTCCAGGGAATGCCCCGAGGCGACAACTTGGTCGATCTGAAACGCAATCCGCCGCCCGGAAGAAACCAGCGCGGCATCTTTCCCATCAGCGTCCAGCCCCTCACTAGCACACGCGGCCACAGTCTTATCGAAAGCCTCCACAAGGGGCAAGGTATCATCGCCGGGAACGTTTAGCCCCGCCATCCGGTCTTGCACGTCCAAGAACTGACGCGCCGCCGCCACATCACCCTCAAAAGCCGCCTTTTGCAGCTTCAAAGCCAAGCCACGCAACACCTCAAAATCAATCTTGCGTTGCTGCTCCGAGGTAGGCCGAGCCTTACGAGTAAGAGACGACACCGCCACCTGCCGTGCCTTACGCGGGGAAATCCCTAAATTATTCGCAATCTCGTCAAAGTTAGCGCCCGCGCGTATCATCCCGCGCGCTTTATTCTCTAAAACCTCTTTTTCACGGCGTTTTTCATCCCGCGCGGTGTTATCGGTTTTCGCTGCCATGATTTAGCCTCCAATCGTGGGTTAGCCCTGGTGGGTGCGATAGGGGTCGGTGTTTGCTGGGGGGAGGAACAGCACCACCCGGACAGTGTTACCTGGTCAGGGGGTTTTGTGATGTTATCCCCCTTACCCCTTAGCTTGTGTTTGTGCTGGTCTAGGGGTTTACCAGTTTTGGCTGGTGTGTCCGAGTCCGGGGCGGGGTGCTTTGTTGCCGCGTGCTTGGTTGCATGAGGCGTGGGCGGGGCGGAAGTTGGCGGGGTCTTCTAGCAACTCTGGGTGGGTTGAGACGGGGAGCAGGTGGTCTAGCTGTAGCCTGTCGGGGTCGGTGCTGTTGTATGGGGCGTCGTAGTTGATTGGTTGGCCGCAGATCCAGCAGGGTAGGTTATGTTTTTTTGCGTGGGTTTGGAAGGCTTTGCGTTGTTGTATGTGGCGGCGGGTTGAGCGGTTAGGTTGTTGCATGGTGTCCTCGGATTCTTTTTATAACTTTTTCGCGCATTCTCACGGCTTCGAGTTTGCCCCATAGGTTGAGGGCGTCGGCGACTTGTTTGCGGGTGGTTTCCCATAGCTCGGGGTTGGTGATGGTAAGGGGGTTGCGGATTGCTCCGGTTTTCATTTTGTGGAAGATTCGCCCGCCTCCTGCCCCGTTGGCTGTGCTGCCTATGTAAGTAACGCCGGCGGTTTCGGGGAAGATTTGCTGTAGGTATCTTGCCCGGTCGTGCTGGTAGTTTGAGCGCATCCCGGTTTTAGCTTTTGATTCTTTCCGGTAGTTCAATAGGGGGACTAGGGTCGCTGTCGCTCCGTCTGCTCTTGTCCCGTACTGGTAGGCGTGCGTTATGTCGTCTTCGAATGGCCCGAACCAGGGTGCGCGGTTGTGGTCGATTTGTTCGATGAATAGGGAGTAGGGGAAGCCGGTGCGGGCTAGGATGGGGTTCTTGTTTCCGGCGACGGCTGTTAGTTGTGCACCGCACATTCGGGTGTTGGTGGCGGCGGTTATGTTGGTTAGGGTTTGCGCGTAGAAGACTAGTCCGTTTAGTTGTTTCGCGGTTTCAGCGCCGGCGGCGGTGTCTCTGCTGCCTATAGATAGGCGCTGGATGTTGTCGTCGAGTTGGAGTAGGTAGCGGCAATGGTTTCGCGCGGCTAGGTGGCATGCCCATTCTCGCCCGGGGAATGCTCCGAGGAAGTCCCCGGTTTTTGGTTTGGTGGGTTTCATCCAGTGGGTGGCGGCGTAGTTGTATGCCCATTCGGTGCTGTAGGTTTCGATTGGATACTCGTCTGTCTCATATTGGGGGGCGTCTTTTTCTGACACGACCCACGCAATGTTTTTAATGCCCGCGTCTTTGAGGGGTGCGAGTAGACGGGCGGTGGCGCGTTGTTTTAGTTTTGGTCTTCCCCCGCTGATTATCGCTACTTGGAGGTTTTCGGCGAGATTAATGTTATTCGCGTTTGCGGCGGACATTTAGCACTCCTGGGGTATGTGCGAGGGTGTACTCTATTTCGTCGCGGGTTTCTTCATCTAGGCATTCGATGGTTAGAATGTATTCTTTTTTGATGAGCGCTGCGGCTTCTTCGTCTAGATCCAGGGGCGTGTCTGGTGCGGGCTGAGAACTCGCGGGCGCGGTTTCGTCTTCTAGATCAAGGGGTTCGGGGTCGGGTATGGATTCTAGGACGGTTTCCCAATCTGCCACATCTAAAACATCGTTGAAGTCGTCGAGTTCGTTTATTTGTTGGATTAGTTCGGGGTAGTCCCAGGTGGTGTAGTCGTGGGAGCGGTTGTCGGCGATGCGGTAGGCGTGGGCTTGCTCAGGGGTGAGGTGGGTGGCTTTGATGCATGGCACGGTTTTTAGGCCGAGTTTTTTCGCGGCTAAATAGCGGGTATGTCCCGCTATTATTACCCGGTCATTATCGGTAACTAGGGGCTGCTGCCACCCGAACTCTTGGATGGATTTAGCGACTTGCTCAATGGCTTTTTCGGGTATTTCCCTAGGATTATCCGGGGCGGGCTTTATTAGGTTGATCGAGGTTTCTAGGGCTTTCCCTAACGCGCGGGGAGCGGTGAGTTTATTCATTGGTTTCTTCCTGTGTGGTGAAGTCGTGAGGCTCTCCGGTGTTTTATGTGCCGGTTCTGCTCGTAATACTTGCGTTATGCTGTGTGTATAGTGTATAATAATATATGTAAGCCCCGGTAAGGGGAAAGATAAAACGAAAGGAGAAAGCGGTGTTAGATAGAACTGACCTGGGTAACCTGTTAGCCCTAGCCGGTCTGCTACTTGCCTTGTGGGATCACTTCCATAAAGACGAAAAGTAGCCGGGAAGGTCTGGCGGGGTCGAAATAGAATGTAGCTACTTCGACCCCGCCTAGGTCAGATTCTACCAGCCAACACCGCTAAACGAGCCATGAACCGAAAAAAGTTTAAGGGGAACCTAGGAACCTTGGGGTGCCTTATCGCTATCGGTGGCGCTAACCTAGCCATCACTGACCTACAGGCAGCCACCTGGAAGACGGTAACCATGTGGGTTATTTGGGTTATCGCTATGGGGGTATGTCTCTATGACCTAAACGCTGGAGGTAAAGGCAATGAGTGAGACTTTTTTAGCGTTGCGTGATGTGGCGCGTCTAATCGGTGTTACTAAGGGGACGGCGGCATCTTATAAAGCTAAAGGGATGCTGCCCGAGCCTGATGTGGCGATTGGTCTTGACGACCGGGCGGTAGCTGGGTGGCGTAAGGAAGCAATCGTTAAATGGAATGAAGGACGCCCCGGGAAAGGTAACCACGGTCAATAAATAGAGTTTTTGGGTGCGCGAAATACGCCCACTGCCTGACATTATAGCAGATTTTCCCTAATCTGGGACGCCTGATACAAGTTTCGCCCCTTATTATTTTTCCTAACTTCGATTTGTCCCCGGTGTGCCCATTGCCAGAGCCGGTCGGGGGTTAGTCCGGGGAATGCTGCAAGGGCGTGGGCGGTGTCTATCCATTGGTCGGAGCGCGCGATTTTTTGTCGGGTCGCAGTGTAGAGATCGGCGGGTTTCCAGGCGATGCGGCAGGTTTTGCAGGTGTATTTTTCGTCCCAGCCTTTCACCCCGTATTTCAAAAAGGTTGGGTTGCCGCATTTGGGGCATGTGTAGGATTTGGCGGCTGGTTCAACATTCCGCCGGATTCGCTTCCAGATTGTGCCGATTTCTTCTAGTAGTAGCGGCAGATCATCATGCTTGAGGTAAAGCATTTCATCAATGGCGGCATGCAACGTGTCCCAGGTGTCGGCGGGGTCTAGTTGGAGGGTTTCGGTTAGGGTTGCTGCCCAATCGTCGAGGGTGGCGCGCATGGCGTCCCAGGTTTTAGCGCCGTCTGCCCCGTCTTGTGGCTCGTCGAGCCAGCGTTCGGCGTGGAATGGTAGGGCGTAGAGTCTAGAGTTTTTGCCGTGCCTGCCTATGTCGGCGTTTAGGGTCATGGTGGCTAGCTCGGTGATGGTTAAATATTTGCCGTCCCATTCCTGGATTCTGTCGAGGTAGTCGTGTGCCTGGGCGGGGCTAATCGTATTATCTTCTTCTTGACTGTTGGCGGGGGTGGTGCTCATGGCTTGATCCTCCTAGGCGGCGGTTTCTTGTCTGTATTGTTTTAGGGGATACCCGGCGTAGGGCATGCCGTAGTTTAGGCGCATGTATCGGTCTGTGGTGCCTCGCGCGTTTTCTTCCCCTAAGCGCCGGCATTCAGCTTTGACGGGGCAAGCCTCGCATAGGGTGTGTATGCGTTTTTGTACATACGGGTTGTCCCATGTGGAAGGGTGGTCTGCTAGTAGGTCGATTAAGGCTCTGCCAGCGGGGGTGGCGCATTTAGCGTCTAGCGCCCATGTTTTAGCGGTCATTTTTTGTCTTTCTTTTGGGCTTCGTATGCGGCGGCTAGGCGGGCTAGTTGTTCGACTTTCTCCGCATATAGTGTCAGCTCAGAACCTATAGTTTCATCGAGGTTGACCGCTGCTTTTAGCTCGTCGCAGGCTTCGCGATAGTCCACCAAATAAGGGGAATCGTAGCCGTCCATCCGCCAAGTCTCGACTAGCTTTTCTGGGTCAGCGCATTGCAGCATGTCAATCGTGTAGTTGTACCATTGGCGGGTCAGCTCGGCGACGGCTTCGGTATAGCTTAGAGCGTTCTCGAAGTCGGCTTTTATGTAGTCGTATTCGCCGGACTTCGAGATGATCCTGGATATAGCGTTGCCGGTTAGTGTCGAGATGAGATTACCTAATAGGCAGGCTAGTAGCCCAATTTCGTGGACGTGACGGCTATAGTAGCGGGTGGTGTCTTTGTCGTATCGGGCTTCTAGAATCCAGCCGATTTCAGCGGTTTTTTCGGCGGCGGTTTTAAGAAATTTTAGGGTATCTACAAGGATCATTTTTGCCCCTCTTTTGCTGCGTTGATTGTGGCTTGCTCAATCGTGATGCCGGGGTGGGTTTGGTATTCGGCAAGCGCTCGGGCTGGTAGGTCTGGGTTGTCCCAGTCGCACGACAAGCGCGAGCCGGTATCGTGTAGGATCCGGCACCAGGTCTCGGAAGTGACCGAGGCGGGGCGGCTTACCGGGTCACAGGTGGGCGCGGTTAGGGTCGCTAGACCGATGATGATTAGCGCCGCTACTGTGAGGATTAACAGGATTTTTGCCCATATGGGTGGGTCTAGCGGGTCTCGCATTGATTCCCCTCTTTCTCTAGCGTCTTTAGCTGGGTTAAATCCTGGTCGAGTTTTAGGGTATTTTCGTGGGTTAGCGCCGCGTGAGTTTTCAGCCTGTGGGTATGGCCGAGCATTTCTTTTACCTGGTCGGCTAGCTCTGTAGCTGGTACAAGGGCGGCGGTGGAATCTTGCAGTGCCGTCTTGATAATCGCTTGCCGCTCATCCGTATTTTCCAAGGCTTCCATAAGGATTAAGAGCTGGAGCCGGATCGCGGTAATGCACCGCTCAGCATCATCTTTAAGGTTTTCGCGGGTTTCTTCTTCCCAAGCGCTCATTTTCGATTTCTCCTCTTTTTCTCTTTGGCTTTGGTCATTTTTAGAATCCCGACAGGCGTCCCCGCCCTATACAGGTCGATTACTCGCTCGGCGGCGGTAACTTGCACGCTAGAGGCTAGGAAAGTGAGCCAATCTAAGCTCTCCTGTATCTCCGGAAGCCATTCCATGAGTCTCTTGTCGCTGGATTCAAAAACCTGCCGATTGAAGTTCTGGCATGCCCGGGCGTAGTCGTAGACTATGGCGTTTAGCTCTGTCGTGGATTGAGCAAGATATTTGGCTGCGTCTCTCAGATTCGCGACGGCTCTTTTTTGGGTATTGTCTAACATTCCCCGCCCTCCTTTTGGTTATGCCGGTTTTTAGCGCGTGTAGCGAGTTTTCCGAGGGTTATCCGAATGTCCCAGATTCGCCCGATAAATTCAGCGGAGTCTTTTTGTGCCTCCACCGCTAGACTGCATACATAGTCGAGCCGCTCGTTTATGCTCGGGATTTTCTCAATTAGTCGCTCATCTGTGAGGCCGTCTAGCCAATGATTGAAGTCTTGCCCGGCGATCTGTAGTTGCCTCGCCGCGCGGTCTGTGTCGCCTCCGGGGAACGCTAATCGCTCAGATTGTGCGCGGGCTTTATGCGTGAGTTGCCGGTCTTTATTCCTCAGCATTTCCGGCCTCCTCACTATCAGCTAGGGCGCGGGCGGTTTTGATGAGATTTTTAGTCGTGGTGATTTGCTTACCTAGCTGGCTGGCTATGGTCTCTAGATTGCCCGCTAAAATAATCGATTTATCAATTTGCTCGTCTATGAGTATCGGGAATTTTATTAAGAATTCAGGGGTGGCAGCTTGTAAATATCCCTCGGTCTTTCCCAGCGTGTACCCGAGTTTTTTTGCGAGTTCTTGTGCGTAATCGACAGCGTTCCCAAGACCCATTGCGGTGGTCTGGATGTCTAGCATGGTGTCCATGTATTCTTGGCTAACCATTTTTAGCCTTCTCCTTCTTGTCTAGTTCTGTGAGTAGGTACCTAATATCGAGCACAGATTTAGGGATTCTTGCTATTTCGACTTGTGCCTGCGCGGACAGGTCGTTCATCCAGTTGAGCGCATTTTCTATGTCATCCGTGTCGGTAAAAATCGAATCGTAAGTACCGTCTTTTCCCGCGTAGGGGGTGCAGGTCTCCATAGCGGTGTGTACATTTTCCAGAGCAAGGCTTAGCAGGTGTTGCGCGGTTTGGATAGCCCCGGCGGTATAGGTGAGCGTATGCCATATGCGGTCTTGCGGGGTATCCATGCGAGAGCCTCGTTTTTTACTCATCTTCTACCACCTCTCCGTCTAGTAGCGTTCTGAGCTGGTATGACAGGTATCGGATTCGGTCGGAGGTGTCGGCGGTGAGGCTTGCCGCTGCTCCTGCCTTGCTCACAAGTCCTTTTAGCCTGTAACGGGTTTTAGATGCCGGGTTGTCGAAGTAATCCTCAATTTCCCTACTAGCGGCGGATAGCTGTAGCGTGATTTGATAGTGCTTGTAAATGTTTATGATGAGTTGCCTAGCTGTCGCGATTATCTCTTTATTATTTTCGGGTCTAGTCATTTTCGCCCTCTTCTTTCTTACGGTTTTCCTTTAGCCAGATCGCGGCAAATCTTTTGATTCTTTTTTCTAGCCCTTCCAGGTATGCGGCGTTAATGTCTTGGATCATGCGTTGCCCGGTAAATATCGCTTTGAGGTCGTCAATGATGGCTTCTAGGTTTTCGCGGGTGGGGTTTTTGAGTTTTTCCTGTAGCTCTCGCAAAGTTTGGGATGCTTGCAGCGCGAAATTGCTCACCCCGTCGTCCCAATATTCAAGCTTCTGGGAGATTATTTGAGCCTCAGTTTCGGAGATAATCCGGGTAGGGGTCTCAGGCGTGTTAGTCATTTTGGGTCTCTTTTCTTATTTGGTCTAGTGCGCCTCGGATTAGCCGCGTGTAACGGTGTATCTCTGAAAGGTCGGCGGCGGCGGAATCGGCGTAGTTCTCTATCACCTGGATTTTTTGCTCAAACCGTGACGGGTCATCGGTAATGAGTTTTTGTCTGGTGAGCGGTGTCAGGTGACCGAGTGCGTCTGGTATGAGAAATAAAAGGTTTGAGCAGGTGTCTTGTGCCGCGCCCGCGTCGCATTGGATAGCGAGCAGGCATGACCAGATGCGTTCTAGGGGCGGTTTATCGGTAATCATTTTCCGGTTTCCTTTGGTGGTTTAGAAGGGGGGAGTGTTGTCAACGTTTCCCCATGCGTCGGTTTGGGGTTGATCCGCTGGGGCTTGCTGTGTAACTTGTTTGGGTTGTTGCGCCCATGGGTTATCGGTAGGCGCGCCCCATTGCCCCTGCCCGCTGCCGGCGGGTTGGGCGGGTTGGTTCTTGGGTGGTCTGATCCGTATTGCCGGTTTTAGCACCCGGTAGGTGATTCCGGCGCGTCCGTCTTGGGTGCTCCAGGGGTCTAGTTTTAGCCCGGTTCCGTGGAATTCGATGGTTTGCCCGCGTTTGGCTGCGGTGGCGTAGTGTTCGGCTTCTTCTCCCCAGAATGTTAGGGAGAGCCATAGGGGTGCGCCGTCGTCCTCCCATTCGCCGTTTTGGTTTTGGCGGGATGCGGTTGCGCCTAACGAGTATTCGCAGACCGCTATCCCGTTGTTGGTGTATCTGAGCTTCGGGTCTGATCCCAGGTTTCCGGTGCCGGAAATATGTTTGATTGCCATTATTTTTTCTCCTTGATTTGTGTGTTGTGGTTTTCCATGCCATGCCCTGCCTAGCCCGTCCCTGCTATGCCGCGCCCAACCTCGCCTGCCACGCCATGCCGGGTCCAGCCCGAACGAGCCAGACCTTGCCTCGCCCCACCATGCCTGCCGTGCCAAACCAAAACTTGACTTGCCTTGCCCAGACCGCGCCTGCCAAGCCGCGCCACGCCTAGCCTCGCCTCGCCGTTCCTAGACGTGCCTCGCCATGCCTCGCCTGCCTTGCCTTGCCATACCAATCCCAGCCACACCTGACCCCGCCTTACCCCGCCGTGCCTGCCTAATCGTGCCTCGCCCTGCCTCGCCTGACCTTGCCGCGCCGGGTCGCACCGTGCCATGCCTGCCAAGCCACACCTTGCCGCGCCTAACCGAGCCAGACCCGGACACGCCTCGCCTGCCTTGGCAGGCTTATCGTTTAGGCGGCGAATACCTCGGTGGATAGTTCCAGTAGATTGACTAGGTGGGAATATCGGGCGCGTGTGCCCTCCATTTCACTGCGAGCATCCGCCAGTGCTTTCTCTCTTAGAAAATCGTTTCTTGTCACCTCCTCGACCGGGTAATATTGCCGCTTACCCTCGCTATTAGTCCCGGTAGGGATAAACGCGGGAGTGTAGACCACCTGCGCGGCTTTTTTCGGGGTGTATTCGATCCGCACGGTGGCGATTAGCTTTCCGGCTTCGATTAGCCGGTATCTTTCGGCGGCGCGTGAATCGTCCCAGGTAAAGTAGTCGTGTAGAGGTGAGGATTTCGCGCGGGCTTCTCTTACTACCGCTTCGCAGGTGAGTACCCCGTCGCGCGAATGCAACGCCCGCAACTCTTTCTCAATCGTCGCGTTTACCATTTATTGCTCCTTGATGATCTTGATGTCGCCCGGTACAACCTCGTAAGTGCCGTACAGTCCGTTTTTCTCGGGTCGCCATTCTCCGACTCCTACGGTTTTGCCCCCGAAGTTGATTAGCGCGATTAGGGAATCTAGGGACAGCAGGTTAGGGAAGAAGTCAATCACTAGGGTTGCTTCCCATTCGTCGAACTGTGGGCGGTAGCGTAGATCGCTGCCTGCGCGTGATAGGCGCACAGTGTCCTCCCGCATGTGCGGTTCGCCCTTGATTTCCGCTAGTTCTTGGTCGCAGATCGTAGAGTATTCGCCCTTAAAGCT
This sequence comes from Varibaculum sp. GTC20041, assembly GCF_055387755.1. Lineage (NCBI taxonomy): Bacteria > Bacillati > Actinomycetota > Actinomycetes > Actinomycetales > Actinomycetaceae > Varibaculum > Varibaculum sp. GTC20041. The sequence continues at coordinate 1,656,009 of NZ_AP041144.1, read as the reverse complement.
CATGAGTTGTCGGAGTTCGGTCATGACTTGTCCCATGAGTTTTCCGCCGCGTACGGTTGCGGCTTTGAATGCCATCACCGGGAAGCCGTAGCGGGTTTCGTCTAGCTGGTAGATCGCGGCGCGATACTCTGCCTCAGGGTCTTTTAACTCTTTCCCCTTTTTCTTGCCCTGCATATTGTCGAGCATTTGTTTTTTAGCTTTCTCGCTCCATTTATGCATAATCAGCGGGCTTAATCCCTTGATTGGAATAACAGCCGTTTGGGTGGTCATTTGTGGGATTTCAATTGCGGTCATTTCTGTCATTTTAATCTTCCTTTATTTTGTGGGTTTTATTTAGATTTATTTAATTGTTTTCCCGCGTATTCTTAGCGGTGCTAGTTGGTCTGGTGGGTTGTCGCCTCTTGTCTGCCAGGTTGCCTGTGTGCCGTTTTGGCGGGTTTAAAATCGTCTACCCTATAAGGGGGTGGGGATAGCGGGTTTTAGGCTGTTCTGTGCGCCGTAGTTTTGCTCTGGCGGGGTGCTGGGGGTTGAGGGCGCAGTAACTTTTAGAGCCTGCCTAGCTTGCTTGAGTGCTTCGCGTTCCGCGGTCTCCACCGGTAGCGCTTTCACCGCGATCAAGAACCGGCGGGTTTTTTCCCAGGTCACATAGGCGTTAGGGTCATCGGGTGGGTTGATCCGCGAGTTCTCCGGGTTGGCATTTTCCACGGCGTTTAACCGTTCCGCCTGGATTTTTCGGATTTCGCGGGCTAACGCTTCGGGGCTGATCCTCGGGGCGTATTCCCGCGAGTTTTGCCAGGTCACAACTAGGTTTCGGGTCGCGGCTTCAATATCGGGTTTAAGCGCCTCTCTAACGCCCGCCCCGGCGTGCGTGTTCAGGTAATCCGCCCAGATCAACGCCTGATTCTCGCCTTTGACGTTGAGCACGCCGCACCCGGCAAGATAGCCGATAATCTCAGCGGCTAGAGTTTTTGTAATCATGCCGCGTCACCGCCTGTTGATGCTGGTAGCGTGAAGATTTCCGCGCTATCGCTTGCGGCTTGATCTGCTAGGTCTGAGGCTGCCGCGACTTGGAACATGCGCTCGAGCTGGTCTTCTTGGTTCCGGTATCGGGGGCTAGGATTTTCCGGCTTCGTATAGTCGGAGCGTAGCCAGTTTCTAAACCCCGCGTCCCAGTCCCGATAGGCTTTCCCGTGTGCTCTCGCGTAATCCCTGAACTTTTCCGCTTGGGCTTCTAGATCAATCCCGCGTTCTAAAGCGATCCGGGCGTGTGTCGGGTTGGGTTTCCAATCAGCAGGGAGGGGGACAGCGCGCTTGCGGGTCTTAGCGGGGAGCGGCTCGGTTTCTTTTTTATATATTTTTTCTTTAGATATATCTATATCTTTATCTTTATCTGCATTGCGTAAAGCATTGCTTGCAGCATTGCCTAGCGCATTGCTTGTAGTAATGCTTTGCGCATTGCTTGAAGCATTACTTGCAGTATCGTTTTTCTTGCCCCATCTAGCCCGCGCCATCTTCCGCCCATGCTCTTGACGTGCTAGAACATCCTTTTTTGCCTCCTGGTAATCAAGATAATCGGTAATCTTAAAACCGTCCTCGGTTTTAGTTAGGGTCGGCTTAGTCGGGTCATTGGTGCATAGCTCATCAAGTAGCGCGTCTGCGATTTCCTCAAAATCAAGCATTGCTTTAGGCATTGCTTCAAGCATTGCTTCGCGCATTGCTTTAGGTAATGCTTTAAGCATTGCTGTATGCATTGCTATAGGCATAGCTAAAGCATTAGCGGAAGCCCTAGAGATTGCCCCGTCCGTCAAAAATCTTGAGCAGTAGCAAAGCAGTTCCGCGAAAAGCCACCGCGCCGGAATCGAAACGACCAACATTTTAGGGTGCTGAGGTAAATCTTGGGATATTTTGATCCACCGTTTCGGCTCGCTCATTTCTTTTTCCTCCTCCCATTTCTTCCAAAACTTTTAGAAAATCAGTCGATATTTTGCAGAATTCCGGATTAGGATCCGGAATTAAAAGCCCATTTTCAATAAGTGCTTTCAATATTTCTTTAATATCTTTCCGGGCTTCTTCATCAAGATCATTAACATTAAAAACCCCCATTACTGCCGCCTGGGAATCTATAAACCGCACACTCGAGCCGCGGCCCGTCTTTATCCCCGACCCGCCGGGATTTCGCGTAATCCTTTTGCACCCTCGACCCGATAACCCTCGAATCATCGAAAAGGAAACGCCTACCCTTGCGGGGTGCTAAAGCGTCTTGCACAGCACGCAATAGCTTGTCCTGGTCGGGCTTCACGGCGGGATATAGGAAGCGGGGGCGCATCGGCTTTTTCAAATAAAACCGCGCCGAGATCAAAACCGGCTCATCTAGACCTGTCCCATCATCTGGCAGAATCCAGCGGTGGGCGTGAGCCTGTAAAAACGCTTCTTGCAGAATCCGGTGACGCCAAAGCACCAGGGCATCATTTTTCACGTGATACAAGCTGCCGGTACGCCGGTTGACTTTCATTGATCCCTGCGAGACTGGTTCACCTAGCACCGTGAAAGCTATACCGTCCAGTGCCGTCCAATTAATCCATTTCATGACGCGCGCTCTCTCTCGGCTTTCCACTCCGCCTCGGTCTTAGCGGTCTTTAGTACTTCGATACCGGCGGGGGTGATCTCATAGCGGCGACATGCCCGCCCCGTGCTAGAAACCCCGTTCCTGTCGGTGACTTTTATCCACCCGTGCCGGGTAGCCTCTGCACGCCTTTTTCTTGCCACATTTAGCGCAATTAATCTGGATAGTCCTGCTCATTCTTCGACCACCTCCACATCAAGCGGTGGCGGCTCGTCTACAGGGGGTTCTTCCTGTGCCTGCTGGAGTCTCTCGTTAATATGCCGTGCCAGCGCCTTACCCTCCTCAACGGTCATTTCATAGAGCTTTGAAGTGCGTCCCTTTGTGTAGTAGCGAATACCCTCGGCTGCTTTCACGGTGGTTAATCCTAGGTCTGCGAATCCGCCTTGTATGCCGTCTATCTGTGCCTGATTTAGCAAGTCGGGTTTAGGGGCTGTGGGGTGCGGTTGCGGGGCTTGAGACTGCACGGGGACAGGCGCAGGGGCGTTATGGGCGGGTTCGCCCGTGTCCGGGTCAGTGTCAGGCAGCCAGTTATTATCAAGTTCTTCCGGCGTATAGATAAATCCGTAAAGCGCGTCATTAGCCCATGCCCTAGCGGCTTCACTAATCGCCCTCGCCCTGAGCATTGCGGCGGGGTATTTCTGCCATGACGGGTTACCCAATAGCCCGGCGCGTTTCGCGCGTTCCATATCCCAACGCACAGGCTTAGGAATATAGTCAGGATCATCAGCACGGATAACGGTCGCTTGCGCGTAAGTATCGTCACCTTCAACCCGTAGCCGATGCCCTGCACGCCGCACTAATGCCGCTATCAGGTCAGCAGATAACGCGGGTTTACCCTTAATAACGTTTATCTGGTTCATGGCCTGGATCGGGGCGATACCTAGCGCCCGCCCCTGCTCAAGCGCTACTAGAACGTTCTCAGGGTGGTTCTGGTAAGCCACAGGCAGCAGGTTTGAAACCGCCATAGCTTTCGCGTAATTGATCTGCTGGTCTAGCGGCTGGGAATAGACCGAAAGCTCCTGACTACTCATTTTCGCTCACCGCCTCCAGCAACCCCGATATGCCGCCCCTTGCGGTTGCATCCTCAAGCAAGTTCTCTGCCTGCTCATAAGACTGACGCACAGTAAGGGTGGATCGCGCGGGGGGCGCTTCCTCCACACCATCCGGGATTTCCCCGGCGTGCTTTTCCATGTAGCCCTCAAGAAAATCCGGGTCATTCATGCGGGAAGATTTCTTAATAGTGGTCTCTACGTGCAAATAAGCGATTTCAGGATCATGCTCGCTAATCCATTTCGCGAAAGCCACCGGGTCTTTAACCTTGTACCGCCCGCCTTTAGGCTTAGAGCGCACTAGGACAGCGATTTCTTTCTCACCGTCTACGCCGCGCGCATAAAGACGGTCGCCCGGCTTCAAAGCGTCCTCAATCAAGGCACGGGCGGGGGTTTCAATCTTTTTAACCTGGTCTTTCACCAGCTTGCACACTGCGAGCTGCCGCGCCGCGTCCTGGGTAGTTACAGGCTTCGGGAAATTGTTTCGGCTAGTCATTTTTGATTGCCTCCTTAACGGTCGGAGTGTGCACGTCTTTTAGGTGTCGTGGTGGGTTTTGCTTTAGCCGGATCCGCTCTTGGATTGCTAGGACTGCCAGCGCTATCGCGAAAGCGAACGTGATAATCGCTAAAATCTTGAGCGTTATACAGATGATTGACATCGTGGGTTTTTCCTTTCGTGGGTTCATTTCGTGGGAGTGAAAAGCAGTACCGTGCCGATTAGGTAAGCGCTTACCATGCCCCAAAACGCGGCGGCAGCAGTTACGGTTTCGGTCTCTGCCACGGGGGCGAAGAAGAACGCGGTATACATCGCGGCGGCGGTCAGTATGAGCGCTAATCCTGCACGGCGCGCCCAAAACACTGCGGGCGGGGTTTCATGCTTCATTGCGGGTTTTCCTTTAGGTAGTGGGTCGCTTGGTAAAAGTTGGAAGTTTTTCAAGGTCTTTAATCCAAATCCGTGATGACCGCCCTAAATAGCGCTTCTGGATTATCCCGGCTTGCGCCAGCCGGTCAATCGTGCGCGGGGAAAGTTTCGCGGCTTTCGCGGCTTCATCACGGGTCAATAACTCACAAAGCGGGATTCTAGCCAAGGGGAAACCTCCCCGGCTTAGCCGGTGCGTTAAGCACCTCAATCCCGGCTTTCGCAAGCACGGCGGGGAGTTCCCAGAGCGCTATTTTTTTGCACCCAGTCGCGGCGATCTTCTCGTCCCACTCTCCCGAATCTGTAAAGCCTTTCAGGTCAAGCCGGGCGTCTTTAATATCCCAGTGGCAATTGATGTAATTGGCTGCGGAAGTCCAAAAATATGCCCATTGCACGCCGTGGAATTGTCCGCGCGATACCGGGGAAGCGCACCATTTTTGTGCGTCCTCGATAGTGGCGGCGAATCTTATCCCGGATGAGTTGCCTTTTTCGCTGGCTGTATATAGGAACGCGAGATTGCCTAAAGCGTCCCGGTCTACGCCCGCGAGTTGTTCCCCGCTGTACCCGGTGCTTGCCAGGTCTGTGTCGGCTGTGTCAAATAGAGTGCCCTGCATGACTATGCCGCCTCTTTTGAGTGTTGGAACTGGGGCGGGGTGAAGTATGCGGGGGGACGGTTTAGCGCGGTCGCTATTCGCATTAGCTCGTCCCAGTCGAAATTGCCGACGGGGATAAGGTGACGCTGGAATGTCGTCCACGCAATGCCGGCAGCCTTTGCGACTGCGTGAGAACTTGTGCGTTCTTCTTGGATGGCTGTCTCGATTTGGTGAGCGATCCATTTATTAGGTTCTATGTTGTCCATGTGAACAACTATAAAGGGTTGGAGGCAGTTGTTCAAGTGGACGTCATGTAAGATGGGTCACACCTGTTGTTATCCATTTGGGTAATAAAATAGGGTATAATTGTCCACATGGATATAAAAAAGCGCGGAAAACTTTTTGCGACACTCCTAGCAGCACGACTAAAAGAAGCCGCAGAAGAAAAAGGAATCACTCAAAGGGAACTCGGTAAAGCGACAGGCACAACCGCCAAGCAGATCAATATGTACCTAAACGGGATACGGATTTTGCCTACTGATTTTTATTCCCGCATATGTACCGCCATAGACCGCGACCCCGCCGAAATCGTTAACCGCGCCTATCAAGACCTACTAGACCTAGAAGCAGGCAAGAGACTAGACCCGCACATTATTCCCGTCTGGAAACTCGCAGCTAAGAATCCGGGGTACTCAATCGAGGATCAACTCAAGGGCGAAGCGGATAATCAGCCGTGATCTACCCCGACTGGTGGGAAGAATCGCCGCCCTCCCTAGAATCTTTAAGCGCCTGGTGCGAAAAGCACCAGGTAGATTTATTTATGGATGTAGAAATGCCGGGCGATTGGCAGGGCATCTATATAGACGACCTGCGCGCTATCTACATTAACCGCCGCACCCCCTCCGCGTGGGTGGCACCCGTCCTAGCTCACGAGACTTTTCACGCCGCCGCTAGGCATGATGGACACCAAACCGCCCCGGTAGAAGCCCGCATTGACGAAGCCGTCGCCGCCGCAATTATCAACCCCGCTGACTATGAGTTTTGGGAGTCGCAGTACGGGTGGTCAACTGGCGGGATCGCGTCAGCTCTAAACTTGCCCCGCTGGGTGATTGAAGCGTACCGCCGCAAACTCGCAAAAACCGTACCGGCTACTATATAGACTGAAACCACCACAGAAAGGAAACCCGCTATGGCGAAAACACCGGAAACCCCCGCCCAAAACTGGCCACGCCCCAACCACCCAAAACTAGCGAAATACTACGACAAAGCCCTACAAGACGGACTAGAAATCCGATACGCCGACGATGAACGGCTCGTGACTTTCAAAAAGCAGCAACGCGGCTGCGGCTGGGTTTTAGTGCTTTTAGCGCTCACGGTTTTATCTCTAGGGCTCGCCCTACTACTAGGACTGGTAGAGCTAGGCAGGGAATCGGGGACTCTCACCACCTATACGGTGACTAAGCGCGGGAAGATCAAGATTAAGAAAAAATATTTATAGCCTGCCCGCGTGCATTCGGTTTACTACCTCGACTAGCCGCTCCCTAGTGGCTCGCTGGTAAATCTGCGACATCGACCAGGTCGAATGCCCTAGAATCGCCTGAATCTCTGCCTCCGTAGCGCCCACGCGCGCAAGCATGGTTGCACAGGTGGCGCGGAGTTGGTGGAAGTTGAAGCCCGGTAACCCCGCCCCGGCTACAGCAGGGTTATAGCTGTTATGCAGCGTTTTATTAGATAGGAACGTTCCCGCCCTCGAATACACAATTAAAGCGTCCTGGCTCTTGCCTACATAGGCGGCTAGGTGGTCTTTCAATTTAGCGGCTAGAGGGTCTGAGATAGGCACGTCACGCCGTCCCGTCGCCGTCTTAGGCACACCCTCGACAAGCTTCCCGGTTTCGCCGCGCTTAACCGCGCCCCTCACCATGATCCGCCGCTCTTTTAGATCAATATGCCGCCGGCGTAGCGCCGCTATTTCCCCGTAGCGTAGCCCCGCCCATGCCGCCAAATAAATCATGATAGCGAGCCGTCCCGGCATCGCGCCCGCGATCTGCTTCACCTGTTCATCAGTCGCGACCCGCTCCCTATCCTCATCACGCACCCGCTTTTTAGATGCAGCGCCCTTAATATGTACGGGGGAGACCTCAATAAATTCATTTTCTACCGCCGCGTTCATAAGCGCGGAAAAGCTGCGGTAAGCGTTCCGGCGCGCCCCCGGATGCCCCGGCGCGGTCTTGTAGTACCAGTCTATGACCTCAGGGCGGGTAATAGAATTGAGCGCGCGCGTACCGAAAGCCGGGTACACATAGCGATTCAAAGCCGATTTATAAGACCTGAGTGTATTGGGGGAAGCCCCCGAATCCTTAAGCCGCTTTTGCCATTCTTCCCCCCAATCTTTCACCGTAGGCACACGGCGCGGGGCTGGCTTATCTAGGGTTTCCCCGGCATCAATCTTTAGCGCGGTTTTCGCTAGGAATGCTGCGGCGTCTTTTTTCGCCCTAAAAGTCTTAGTGTGTCTTTTACCTGTCGCCGGGTCTATATAGGACGCCTGGTAAGAATTACCGTTTTCGCGCTTGCGTGTCCTGATATATCCGAATGATCTAGTCCGTCCCATGTCTGCGCCTCCTGAAATGTACCATTAAATGTACCATTAGACGCCCGCGTTTTGTCTTTTTCTGTCTCTCGCTGTCTTTCGATGTCTCAGAATGGCGCAAAGAGTAAATATATTACCACCAGGTAAAACGCCTAGAAAAACAGTAAATGCCCTCACCAGAAATAACTTCCAGTGAGGGCATTGGCGGAGGTAGGGGGATTCGAACCCCCGAGGGCTTGCACCCAACCCGCTTTCCAAGCGAGCGCCATAGGCCACTAGGCGATACCTCCAGGCACAAGTTTGAGTTTACCTAAATGCTCTCGCTAATGTCGATTCTGGAAATGAGGAGTCGAACACAGCCCGGTAATAAGAGTCGACGTTACTTCCGTAGAAACCGCGCCCGCGTCCTCGGAAGTTACCTTCTCGCCTCGGTGCTGACCGCACCGTTTCCAGTTAGCGCCCTCCTAAGCTAAACTGGGGGAGATCCTTCACGCGGCGATATCATTCGAACCTCCCCAGGGCCGGAAGGCAGCAAGGATAAGGGTGCGCTATCGGGTGCGTGAAGGGTCTTTTTTATCGCATTCCTCTCCAGGCACCCCGCTTATCGCTGGGCTTTAGTACAGTAGAGCCGTGAGCATCGCACTTTATCGCCGCTACCGGCCAGACACTTTCCAAGACGTGATTGGGCAAGATCATGTGGTCAAACCGTTAATGGCGGCGCTGCGCTCTGGGCGGATTAGCCACGCGTATCTTTTCTCTGGGCCGCGCGGATGCGGCAAAACCACTTCGGCGCGAATCATGGCGCGCTGTCTGAACTGCGTAGAAGGCCCTACCGACACTCCTTGCGGAAAATGCGAATCCTGTAAAGACTTAGCGACCGGGGGCTCAGGGTCCCTCGATGTAGTAGAAATCGACGCCGCCAGCCACAACGGGGTAGATGACGCGCGAGAACTGCGAGAGCGGGCAGGCTTTGCCCCGGTGCGGGATCGTTTTAAGATTTTTATCCTAGATGAAGCTCATATGGTTACCCAGCAAGGATTTAACGCCCTGCTGAAAATCGTGGAAGAACCCCCCGAACACGTAAAGTTTATTTTTGCGACCACCGAACCTGACAAAGTAATCGGTACTATCCGTTCCCGCACCCACCACTATCCATTCCGCTTGGTGCCGCCGGAAACAATGGAACAATATATGGCAAAGCTCTGCCAGGCCGAAGATATCGAACCTGACTCGGGAGTGCTGCAGCTAGTGATGAGGGCAGGCGCGGGTTCAGTACGCGACTCACTTTCGGTGCTTGACCAGCTGATGGCAGGTGCCGAGGACGGCAAACTAGCGTATGGGACTGCCGCCGCGCTGCTCGGATACACAGACAGTGCGATTTTAGAGCGTTCTGTAGACGCCATTATTGACCGTGACGGAGCCGCCCTATTCGAGGTGATCGCCAAAATGGTGGAGGGCGGGCATGAGCCTCGCCGCTACCTGGAAGATTTACTGCTACATCTTAGGGATCTGCTGGTACTCTCGGTTTCATCCGCTGAGGATACTCAGACGGTACTAGCGGGAACCCCCGCCGATCAATTAGCGGCGATGCAAACCCAAGCGCAGCGTTGGGGAACCGCCGGGATTTCCCACGCCAGCGATCTCACCAATACTGCTTTAACCGAGCTTACGGGAGCTACCGCTCCGCGCCTGCAAGTTGAGCTACTGGCTGCGCGGCTTTTATTGCCCGAACAGAGCCAGGTAGCTGCAGGTGGACACGATTCTGCCTCTTCTGGGTCTTTGAGCGGGGCTGAGGCCGCAATGGCCGCTCTGCATCGTCCGGGACGGAAGCGTCCTCAAAATACCGCAAATGCCCGACCAGATGCCGTGGCTCCTAGAGCCCCTGAAGCTCCTACTGAACCGGCTCCCGCGGCTCCTCGCGCGAACCCGGTTCCGGCGGCTTCCCCTACAGGTGGCGGGGCCCCAGAACTGGCTGCTCCGCGCCCGGAAACTATTGATAATAAACAGTCTGCTCCAGTTATTGGAAAGCAGATTACCCAACCAGAACAGGCTCCCCGCAATGAAGTAGCGGAGCAGGAACTCTCTCCCAAAGAACTGGCGGCTAGCGTTTCCCTGCGCGAGGTGCCGGAAGTAGAAAAAGGGGAACAATACTGGCAGTTACTGGAATCTTGGGGTAGGGTTTCTGCGCGTTTGCGGGACTCTGATCAGCGACTGTGGTCAACTTGCAATCGCCATCTGCAGCTTGGAGGTGCCCAAAACCAGCAAGTTACCTTGTTAGCAGATACTCCGCAGACCGTTGCATACTTGAAGGAACGGCTGGCCCCGATAGAGAAATGCTTACAGGAGGAGCTGTCAGATTCCTGGACAGTGCAGGTACTTCCGGGAAGCGATGATAGCCGTGCGCCCGCTATGAGCGAGGTGCTATCCCGGTTCAAACTAGATGCTTCCTCGCAAGTAGAGAAAACTCTGCCCCAGGAGGCACCCCCGGAAGAAGAGGAATATCCTCCCGAAGACGCGGATCCGGCAGATGGCAGTGAAGAGATTTCCTATCCAGAACCAGTGGGTGGTGAAGCAAACCCTGATCCCGTCCCTAGCACCTCCGCGGACGCCGCAAACGCAATTGCGGAAACTGCAGGTGAGACCCCCAAAGCAGCGGATAAGCCCGGGGATAAACCTGGGCAAGAAAGTGAGCCGGCATCCTCCAATGCTGACTGGATCATCGCTAACCCCAAAGCGTCAGACTCCGTTTCTAAGGAAAACGATCAGGGCGCAGAGGACGCGGCGCATCCGACAATGTCGGAGCCTGTGACACCACTTGCGGCAGCGCCCTCACCGTTCGAGGCGCCAGCGGCAGAAATGGCAGCGCCTCGCCCCGAAACCTCTATTTCGCCGGCACCTGGCAGCGAAAACGCAGTGATGGCGGCGCCCCGTGACTTTGCCGATGAACTAGTCGCTCCCAGAGCAGACCAATCCGCGGCCCCCTTTGAAGCTAGTGGCTCTGCGCCCCTAGCAGCGCCGCGTGAGCAGACTTTCGAGCCGGATATCCCGGCTGCTCCGCGGATGTCGGCTGCATCAAGCGAGGACGATGGAATTGCGTCCCCAGCGCCGGGCGCACCTCCCAGCTATGAAGATGAAGATATCCCCGATCTCTCCGATCCTGATGTTTCGCTCGATGAAAGCGGCGGACGTTGGGGGGTCGAGGTCGCAAAATCTATGCTTGGTGGCAAGATAATTGAGACGGTAGATAATTCTGGCGGCAGCGGGAAAGCGGGTATTTAACTTATATGTATGACGGCGCTTTGCAAGATCTAATCGATGCTTTAGGGCGGCTGCCGGGGATTGGACCAAAATCAGCACAGCGCATCGCGTTCTATGTGCTGTCGCGCCCGAAAGCCGAAGCAGAACTATTGGCGCAGGCCTTAATCGACGCGAAAGAAAAGATCCGTTTTTGCACCAAATGCGGCAATATTGCCCAAGAGGAACTGTGTTCTATCTGTCGCAATCCAAAACGAGACCAGGCGGTTATTTGTGTAGTTGAAGAAGCCAAAGACGTGGGGGCGATTGAACGCACCCGCAGCTATCGCGGTCTATACCATGTGCTCGGAGGGGCAATCGATCCGATAAACGGGATTGGCCCCGAACAGTTGCGTTTGCGGGAGCTGCTAACCCGCCTGTCGGGTGACAGCGTACAAGAGATCATTATTGCCACTAATCCCAATATTGAGGGCGAGGCTACGGCCACCTACCTGACCCGCACCATCTCCCCCCTGGGGTTAAAAGTTACCCGCCTGGCCTCGGGACTACCGGTAGGTGGAGATCTGGAATACGCTGATGAAGTTACTTTAGGGCGTGCCTTGGAGGGAAGGCGTTCGGCCGAATAGAATTTCCGCGAGAAAACGCAAACCGCTTAATGGTGGCAAAAGTCCCAGGAAGAACCCGGGCGGGGTGCCCGATTTTGTGTGTTTGCTTACCTACCAGCAAATTTGAGACGCTAAAGCCGAGATTGCGCCAAATTCTTACAATAATTGCAGAAGACAGCTAATCGCTAGGCATACAAGGGGAACAAATGGCACTGATTGTGCAAAAGTATGGCGGATCCTCGGTTGCCGACACCCAGTCGTTGCAACGGGTTGCGCGCAGAATTGTGCAAACCCGTCAAGCCGGGCATCAAGTGGTGGTCGTGGTCTCCGCTATGGGAGATACCACCGATGACCTGATTGATATGGCGGCCGAACTTAATGCTCATGCTCCCGCCCGGGAAATGGATATTTTACTTTCTGCTGGCGAACGTATCTCTATGTCTTTACTGTCTATGGCCATCTCCGCGCAAGGAGTACCGGCGATGGCTTTTACCGGCGCACAAGCCGGTATTCGTACCGACGCTAAATACGGTAAAGCCCAGATTGTCGGGATGGTTCCGGAAAGAATCGCCCGCGTAATCCGAGACAATAATGTGGCGATTGTAGCCGGGTTTCAGGGCGTTAACGATGCCGAAGATGTGACCACTCTGGGGCGTGGTGGCTCTGATACTACCGCGGTGGCGCTAGCAGCTGCCCTTCATGCGGACGTGTGTGAAATCTATACCGATGTTGACGGATTGTTCACCGCTGATCCGCGCCTGGTGCCGACTGCCCGGGCATTGCACTCCCTCGACTATGAGGAAACTTTAGAGCTGGCAGCTAACGGCGCCAAGATTTTGCATCTGCGAGCAGTAGAGTTTGCCCGGCGCTACCGGGTGCCCTTGCATGTAAGGTCTAGTTTTTCCGATAAAGATGGCACTTGGATTGCCCAAGGTCCGGCCCCGAAATCATTGCGAGGGATTGTCCCCGCTAAAGCCCTTGAGGAGGAAAACGTGGAAGCTCCCATTATCTCTGGTATTGCCCATGATCGTTCCCAGGAAAAGCTGACCGTAGTGGGCTTGCCTGACCGACCGGGCGTGGCCGCTGACCTGTTTGCAGCGGTGGCAAAAGTCGGTGCCAATATCGACATGATCGTACAAAACATTTCCGAGGCACGCCCTGGTAGGGCTAATATTTCGATCACTATGCCGGCGGAAGACATTCCGGGAGTGATGGAAGAACTGCAGCACGAAAAGAACGTTTTGGATTTCATCCGCATCGACCACGACACCAACGTGGGGAAGGTATCGCTAGTTGGGGCAGGTATGCGCAATAATCCGGGGATTTCGGCGCGTTTTTTCCAGGCGCTATCGGATGCCGGGATCAACGTCGATATTATTTCTACTTCAGAAGTGCGTATCTCCGTGCTGATCAATTTAGATCGCCTGGATGATGCAGTGTTGGCTATCCATAAAGCTTTCGATTTAGATTCCGAAGAAACTGAAGCCGTGGTCTATGGAGGTACCGGACGATGATGAAAGAACTAACCGTAGCCTTAGTCGGAGCAACCGGACAGGTCGGCCGGGTAATGCGTACTCTGCTGGAAGAAAGAGACTTTCCCGCCGCTAGCATTCGCCTGTTTGCTACCTCGCGTAGCGCGGGCAAGCAGCTTTCTTTCCGCGGTCAGCAAATAACTGTAGAGGACGTGGAGGACGCGAACCTGGAGGGGATCGATATTGCGATCTTTTCCGCCGGAGGGTCAGCGTCGCGTACCTATGCTCCTCGTTTTGCCGCTGCCGGGGCAGTGGTAGTCGATAATTCCTCCGCCTGGCGCAAAGACCCCGAGGTGCCCCTGGTAGTTTCCGAGGTCAACCCGGAAGATATCAAGGACCGCCCTAAAGGGATTATCGCCAACCCTAATTGCACCACGATGGCGGCAATGCCCACGGTGAAAGTGCTCCATGATCTCTTTGGGCTGGAAACCTTAGTGGCGTCCTCCTATCAGGCAGTATCCGGGTCGGGGCGAGCTGGGGTGCAAGAGCTTTCTTCCCAGCTGGAAGCTAGCGTAGAGCGCTGCGAAGAACTGGCTTTAGATGGGCAAGCTATTGAGTTTCCCGAGCCTAAAACCTATGTGCGCCCGATCGCGTTCAACGCGGTTCCGGTAGCCGGAAACTTTGTTGATGACGGCTCTGCCGAAACCGATGAGGAACAAAAGCTGCGTAATGAGTCGCGGCGGATCCTGCACCTGCCGGAGCTCGCGGCCTCTTGCACCTGCGTGCGAATCCCGGTGATGACCGCGCATCTACTGTCCCTAAACGCACGTTTTACTCGCCCGGTAGATTTAGAACAAGCTCAGGCGGCATTAGAGCAGGCTGAGGGAGTACAACTAGTAGAGGTACCCAATCCCTTGGATGCTGCTGGCCGAGATGGGACTTTCACTGGACGCTTGCGTATCGATCAATCGGTTCCGGATGGAAAGGGGCTGGCGTTCATTTGTTGCGCCGATAACCTGCGTAAAGGGGCGGCACTTAACGCCATCCAGATCGCAGAGCTGGTCGCCCGCGAACTTTTGGAAGCCTAGTTCCGGCTACCTGCGGGTGTCAGGTTGGCTGCTTGCCCGCTAGGAGGAGAAAGCTAATAGATTTCACTGGCGCTGCCTCCCGGGGTAATGGAAAGGCTAGTTGCCGGGGGCTTTAACTTTAGGTTGGTAGGCTTCGGCGCTATTAACCGTTAGTTTCAGCCCGAATCCGGTCTGCAGATTCCAACAGTCAACCCCCGATCCGGAAGACTCGCAGGCGTAGGCTCCTGAGGCTGCCGCAGCACCGCTAGCGAGTACGGTCTGTGAAACTTCGTTATCTTTAACCCCTAAATCTTCGGGGGGCTTTGCGCCATCTGCTCCCAGGGTGAACTTGACGGTGGCTCCCGGGTTTTGCCCGATATTTCCGGTAAAACTAAAGACGTTACAAACCACTTCGTTGCCGATGGTGCACTTGATGGGGGCATCAGGGAGTGAAAACTCAGCGACCTGGTAGGCGCCGTTGGGTAGCCCTTTTGCTTGCCCTATCTGGTTGGTGGGAGCGGGAGCTATCTGGCGTCCCTCAGTTTTCACGTCCAGTTGGGCGCCGGCGTTACTGTTTTTTTGCTTAGTGTCTTGGCCAGCAGCGTTCTTACTGCCGGCACCGTTTGCCCCATTTTCTTGATCATCGGGAATCCCATTATTGTTGTGGTCGCGATTTAGATCGGAATCTCCGAAGATGCGCGCGATCACTCCGTCCTTCCCGTACCAGCTTTTCGAGCCGTCACCGCCGGTTAGGCGGTCTGCTAAGTTACCTCCGACCGATAGTATTAAACCGATCAACACGGCAATCACGATCACGAAAATCTTGCTTTTTCGGGAGGCGGTTTTTTCCTCGACCGGTGAAAAGTCTTCTAAATCTTCCTCGTCAGCAAGTTTAAGTTTCTCAGCCTTAGTTTTTTCCGCTACCTCAGTTTCAGCGGTAACTGCGGTTTCTGGTTCATCCGCTGGCTTCGCGGTTGTCGTTTCCGCGGTTGCTTCGAGGGGGGTGGTAGGTAAATCTTGGGTGTCTTTACTGCTAACCGGGTCTACAGCTGCGCTGGCTTTAGTAGGAGTCAGCGGGGAAGCGCTCTGGGGTTCTTCTGCTGGTGCCTTCTGGGGAGCGGGAGAGGATGCCGGGATAGGGGAATGGTTTTTTGCCCGAGCTGCCCGGTCTAGCCGGTTTTGGCGGCGTTGTAAGGCAGCGGCAATTTCCGGATCAGAAAACTCGCCTAACCACTCTAGAAGTTCTGGATAAGTGGAGGGGTTTTCAGCAATGAGAGGACGCAAAGAGGGATGGTTTTGAGCCAAATACTGCAATTCTTCCAGGGGCGTCGCCGGGTCGCTTGCCCGCTGAACCGGGTCGGTGCTCATGTTTCCTCCTTTGACTCTCTTAAGCGATTATAGATTACTGGGACTTCAAAATGATTCCCTCGGGTCCATAGTTGCCGGCTCAGCAAATAAATGCCGGCACTACCTCCTGGCTTACGGCCTAGGAAGATAAACGTGCGGCTTGCCAGATAGCAACAAAGCTGCGTCTAGCTGGCTCGATGGATTGGACAGGCGGAGATCACCATTCCCTCGCCTTCGCGGGAAGCAAACGGATTATCGTCGAGATCTAACCGGCGTCCCAAGAAACGTTTTGCGTTGGGTAGCGGAGCCAAGGTGTGGCTCGCGCCCAAGGAACGCAGCACATACGCCTGTATGCAGTGGATCAGATATTCTCGGTGAATCGGGTCTTTGGGGAGAGATCTGCCTGCTAGAGACGCATTCACCATCGAGATCGCAATGGGTAGGTTTTGGGGAGGAAGTGTGCCTTCATTAATGGCTTTTCGTAAGATTTGACGCAGTATATTTTCTACAATCTGCGCGTGAAGGCGTAGTTCGCTGCTAGTTTCATTTGATACTTGCCGGCGTAGATCTAGCCCGGGCGCTAGGTGGTAAGAAGATCCCAGAGTGAGCTGTTCCCGGATGTAAATTCGTAGCATTTTTATAGGGGAGGACACCCCCGCCAGAGCGTGGTTCAAACGCACCGAATACTGTCCCGTTTCATAGGCAATGAATGCCAGGAGCAGTGCTTCTTTATCTTGGAAATGGTTGTAGACCGCAGTGCGCCCCACTCCCGCCTCTTGAGCAATCTTCGCCATGGTTAGCGATGCAAAAGTACTGGTTTGGAGGAGACGGGAGAGGGCATCAAATAGCTGTTGGCGAGTTTTCTCGCGATGTTCTTCCAGAGTTTCCCCGATAATCCTTGGCATGTAGACATTCTTTCATTTAATGACACTTTTAATCTAATCGTCTCGAAAGATTGTAGTGGGAAGTTTTGAGGCGGACAAAGAAAAGGGGCTCCTAGCTGGTAACTAGCAAAATATTTGTTGGGAAACGCATTTTATGGGTGAGGTGGCGACTGAACCTCAGCGATAAATAATCGTATTTGACGCACTAACATATTGGCGATAGTGGTAGCTTAAAACGCGGTACTGTTAGTGGCTTTGAGGGAGGATATTTGACCAACCTA
Organism: Varibaculum sp. GTC20041; assembly: GCF_055387755.1. Taxonomy (NCBI): domain Bacteria; kingdom Bacillati; phylum Actinomycetota; class Actinomycetes; order Actinomycetales; family Actinomycetaceae; genus Varibaculum; species Varibaculum sp. GTC20041. The sequence goes on along the minus strand of NZ_AP041144.1, from coordinate 1,639,327 downwards.
TTGTTGCCACTGATTTATCTGGCTTTTATTAGCTTGGGATTGCCCGATGCCCTGTTGGGTTCAGCCTGGCCAGCGGTCTACTCAGATTTTCAGGTACCAGTTTCCTATGCGGGGATTGTGTCTATGATTATTGCCCTGGGTACCGTTACCTCCAGTCTGTTATCGGATCGGATCATTGCTTGGGTACAGCTGGCAATCACCGCAGTATTGTTCTTGAGTTTGCCGCTTAGGAAACACCATGAAGGGATAGAGGTAACTACTAACTCCGAGGGGTCGCCTGGCTCTAATGCCCCCGCACGCCCTCAATCCCTAAAGCTTTCGCAGGTAGTGCGGATTATAGGAGTAAAAGAGATGATGACCTGTTTCTTTTGCTATTCCGTCTTGGAGCAAACCGCTGCGCTTTGGGCAGGAACTTACCTGAGGCTATTTAAGGGGATGGATGCGGCCGCTGCTGCCGCGTTTGCGGGAATGTTGTTTCTGGGAGTGACTCTAGGCAGAGCTGTCAGCGGAATCTTGGCAATTCGCCTCAGCGATCAACAGTTAATCCGCTTGGGAATGCTACTGGCCGCAGCGGGAGTAGCGATTTTGATAATCCCGGGATCGACGGGACTGGCAGTATGTGGGCTTATGGCGATTGGCCTAGGGTGTTCGCCGATCTATCCCGCGATGCTGCACGCCACTCCCCAGATCTTCGGGAAAGACCGCTCACGGGCGGCCACCGGAGTGCAAATGGCCAGTTCCTATTTGGCGATTTTTATTATGCCCCACTTTTTGGGCTGATAGCGCAGTATTTATCAGTAGGCCTTTTGCCTGTCTACCTGACCTTGCCTTTGGGAGTATTCGCCTTGGTGCAGCGCCGCTTGGCTTCTATAGGTTACTAAAAGTATCTTCCCGGCTGGAAGGTAGCTGATAGCGCATATCCTCACTTCCGAAATAGCCGTGACCGCCTGCGAGCCTACCGATCGAGATAACAGGTAAATAGATAGGTGAACCTACTTTAGGAACGAGAACGTAAATTCGCATAAGCTGCACTAATTGACTGTATGATGCTTTGGCCAGTGTTTATAGTGAAATTTTGTGAGAATAAAGCTCCTTGACAGGGTGAGACGAATTGAATAAATTAGGCTTGCCTTAGCTAAGGAATTATAAGTTTTAGCTAACTAATTCGCGGACTGGAGAGAAGATGCTCGGCGCTTTACTAATTGCGTTACGTGAAGGTTTGGAAGCTGTTTTAATAGTTTCCATTCTTTATGCCTATGTAAAGAAAGTTGAGCGTGAAGATCTGTTGCCAAAACTATGGCTAGGGATAGTCGTAGGGGCGGTAGTCCCCATGAGCGTGGGTGCTTACTTGGTTTGGGGAACCTACACCCTTACCACCCAAGCCCAAGAGGCGCTCGGAGGCTTTCTTTCCCTATTCGCGGTCGCCCTCATCACCTGGATGATTTTTTGGATGGCCGAGCATTCCGCCGGGATGGCTGCCCGGATGCAATCCCAAGTCAAGGAAGCGCTGTCGAAAGGTAGCGGAGCCGGTTGGTCGCTGTTTGTAATCGCCCTGATCACCGTGGGGCGAGAAGGACTAGAAACCGCGATTTTTATCTGGCCGATGTTCAAGAATGCCAGCGACAACGAAAATGGCACCAGCCTGGTTGTCGGAATGTTGGTGGGGATAGCAATCGCCATCGCGCTGGGATACCTGATCTATCGGGGAGTAGCCCGTATCGACTTGCGGGTATTTTTTGAGGTAACCGGGTATTTACTGATTTTTGTGGCCGCCGGGGTATGCTCCTATGGCTTCCACGATTTACAAGAAGCCGGGGTTATCCCCATGACCGCACCCCTATTCGATTTCACCACTTATATTCCCACCCTGGTTTATAACGGCGGTCTCTATGACGTGCTGGTAGCCATTTTCCAGTTCTCGCCCAGCCCCACCGCCCTGCAGTTCTTTAGCTGGCTGATCTACCTGGTGGTAGTGGGGGCGCTGTTCTACTTTTACAACCGCAATAAGAAGTTGTTTTTAGCAGTGAAAAGGGCGCAAAAAGAAGAAGCTGCTACGCCGGAAAAGAGAGGAACTGACGCGGGAGACAAGGATACAGCGGCGATTGTGTCCGCTGAGGACGCGCCAGCAGGAACAATTCACAAGACCAAAACGTCAGTTGCAGTTGACTGACCGTTTTCCCGAGGGCGCGCTCGCGTCCTCGACGCAAAAATGCACACCTAAGGAGACAAATAAATGCAAATGCGTAAGATTGCCGTAGCCTTCGTGGGTACGGCGCTGGCAGTCACGATGACTGGTTGCGTAAAGAACGACAACAGCGCCGCCAGTGATGGTGCGGCGGGTAGCGCTAAACCCATCGAGGTGAAAATCGCTGACGACAAGTGCGAGCTAGCGGTCAATACTGCGCCGGCGGGTACTATCAAATTCTCCCTAAACAACGAGGGACCTGCCCGCAATGAGTTTGAAGTACTTGCTGAAGACAAGCTGCAGATTATGGGAGAAATGGAGAACCTGGCAGCCGGGGATAAACGCGACTTCACCGTGCAGCTAGAAGAAGGAACCTACTACACCGCCTGCAAGAAGAACATGGTAGGCGCCTTGGTGGGGCTGAAAGAGTTCAAAGTAACCAAGGGTGAAGGGATTAAGGTCAGCGCCGATGAGCAAAAACTGCGCGATGACGCGGTTACCAAGTACACCGCCTATGTAAAGGATCAGGCTGGCCAGTTGGTAGCAGCCACCCAAGAATTTGTAGATGCTTACAAGGCGGGCGACAACGAAAAAGCTAAGAAGCTCTATCCCTTGGCTCGTATGCATTACGAGCGGATCGAGCCCACTGCGGAGTCCTTCGGTGATTTGGATCCGAAGCTGGACGAGCGGGAAACCGACTATCAGCAGGCTGATGACGCTGACGGGCGGGAATGGACCGGTTGGCACCGCTTAGAGAAAGATCTGTGGATCGATCAGAAGCTTTCTGCTGCCGATCGCACCAAGTTTGCCGATTTGCTGATGAAAGACACTCAGGATCTACATAAAGCGGTTTATGCTGCTGACTTCAAACTAAAGCTGGACGATATTTCCAATGGCGCTATTGGTCTGCTAGAAGAAGTAGCTACCACCAAGATCACGGGTGAGGAAGAGATCTTCTCGCACACTGACCTCTATGATTTCCAGGCCAACGTGGAGGGTGCCCGGGTAGCTTACGGTAATGTGCAGGCCTTAGCGCAGAAGAAAGATCCAGAACTGGCGAAGAAAATCGATGCCAAGATGAAGGATCTAGAAGCTACTATTTCCTCCTATAACCGGGCCAGTGGGGATAACCAGTGGGATTTCCCGCCCTACACTGATATCGCGACGGTCGCTGTCGGTTTGGAGAAAACTCCCGAAAAGTACACCAAGAAGCAAAAAGAGCTTTCCGATAAGGTAAATGCGCTGCGTGCTCCGCTGGCGAAGTTGACGGAATCTATCCTGAAATAAGGTGAATATTCATTGAGTAATAACTCTGTTAACCATCACCCCGAGGAGGAAACCTCAAAGGTTGCCTCCTCGGGGGAAACCCCAGAAGAAACTGCTTCTGCTCCGGGGATTTCCCGTCGCAACGTGTTAATCGGTGGGGGGATCGCTGCCCTCGCCGGTATCGGCATCGGGGGATTCGGAGGTTTCGCCTACGGTAAATCCAAAGGTGAGGCCGCCGGAGAAGCGGCTTCCGATGTAATGAAGATTTCCTATCCTTTTAGAGGTAAACATCAACCGGGAATTCTCACCCCTCAGCAGCAGCAGATGATGATGGCTGCCTATGACCTGACCACTGAGAGCCGGGAACTGGTTATTCAGCTGCTGAAAGACTGGTCTTTGGCGGCTGAACGGATGATGGCTGGTAATCCGGTAAACGATCCCAAAGTGTCCAAACTGGCACCCCCGGATGATACGGGCGAAGCCTATGATCTCGGGCCAGGCGCCCTCACGATCACTATTGGTTTTGGGGAAAGTTTCTTCCTGAAAGACGGGAAAGACCGCCTGGGGATTGCCGATAGGATGCCGGAGCCGCTAAAAGGCGGGATCCCGAGGATGGCAGCAGAGAAACTGGATCCCGATCAGTGCTACGGGGATATCGTGGTGCAAGCGTGTTCGGAAGATCCCATGATCTCTATGCACGCAATCCACAACCTAAGTCGTTTGGCGTTCGGCACCGCAACCGTTCGCTGGACGCAACTGGGTTATGGACGCACCTCCTCTACCTCGACCGGGCAAAAAACTCCCCGTAACCTCTTCGGGTTCAAGGATGGAACTTCCAATATCAAAAAGGAAGATTCCGATGCGGAGCTAAATAAGCATCTGTGGATTCAGCCCGGTGATTCGGGCGGAAAGTATTTTGCAGGTGGCAGCTATCTTTGTACTCGCAAAATCAAGCAGATGATGGAAGTCTGGGACGAACTGGTCTTGCAAGAGCAAGAAGACACCATTGGGCGCGACAAACTAGAGGGAGCCCCCCAGTCCGGAGGAACTGAGTTCACCGATCCCGACTTTAAGAAGAAGGGCGAAGACGGGGAACCGCTGATCCCGGTGGATTCGCACGTGGCGATGGTGCACCCCGATAACAACGGGGGAGCCCGGATGCTCAGGCGCGGATACAACTATATGGAGGGTACCGACAGCTTGGGGCGTCTGGAAGGTGGGCTGATGTTTATCGCCTATGTTCGTAACCCCCAAACCAACTTCATTCCCATTCTGAAGAAGATGTCGGGGGACGCCATGACCGAATACCTGCAGCATATAGCTACCAGTATGTGGGTAATGCCACCCGGTGTGGGGCAGGGAGAAGACTACGTGGGGCAAAAACTCTTTGAAGCCTAAACTGTAACCTCCAGAAAAATAGGTTTTGGGGAAACCTAAAACCGGGAGCGGGTCTTGCTGATTGCTTTCAGCAAGACCCGCAACTTTTTCTGCCACTTAATAAAGCTAAAACTTAGCCACTGTTTTACCACTAGCTGTAAAAATGGTATTTTCAACTGCCCCCGTTTTCCCGTAAAGTTTCCGTCACCGCCTGTTAAATTGATGCCTCCTCAAATTTTATGGTCACTGAAATGCTGATTTTGGGCGCGGTAAATGGGTGCCTAAAACTGATAGTTTTATTTCAGGAGGCGCTCTTGACTAACTTACTACTGGCACTGATTTATCTGGCTTTTATCAGCTTGGGATTACCCGATTCTCTGCTGGGTTCAGCCTGGCCAGAGATTTATCCAGATTTTGCGGTGCCGGTTTCGTATGCGGGATTTATTTCTATGATTATCTCCTTGGGAACTGTTACTTCTAGTCTGCTGTCGGATCGGATAATCTCCCGGCTTGGTACCGGGAAAGTGACCGTGCTTTCGGGGTTGTTGACTGCTTTGGCTATTCTGGGCTTCGCCTTTGCCCCTTACTTTTGGGTGCTGTGCGTCTGCGCGATTCCCTACGGACTGGGAGCGGGCAGCGTGGATGTGGCTCTCAATAACTATGTAGCGCTACATTTCAAGAGTACCCACATGAACTGGCTGCACTGCTCCTGGGGAGTTGGTGCCACGATTGGTCCTTATGTGATGGGGGTAGCACTTTCTGGGGGAGGTAACTGGCAGAGCGGATACTGGTATATAGCCTTGATACAGCTAGTAATTACCGCGATTCTATTTTTAAGTTTGCCGCTCTGGAAACGCCACGAACAGGAAAGCTCTCCTGCCAGTAGTGAGAAGTTGCCCGAATCGGATTCCTCTGCAGCTAACCAGCGCCCTCTCAAGCTTTCACAGACAGTGCGGGTTAAAGGTGTAAAAGAGGTAATGGCATGTTTCTTCTGCTATGCCGTATTGGAACAAGCAACTGGGGTCTGGGGTGGAACCTACCTTAAGTTATTTAAAGGTATGGATGCCGCGAGCGCCGCCTCCTTTGCGGGAATGTTATTCCTGGGGATAACCCTAGGGCGAGCAGCGAGCGGATTTTTGTCGATTCGTTACTCTGACCAGCAATTAATCCGTTTGGGGATAAGTCTGGTAGCGGGGGGAGTAGTTCTGTTGTTAATACCGGGATCGGCAACCATCACGATTTGCGGACTTATGGCGATTGGTCTGGGTTGCTCGCCGATGTATCCTGCGATGATTCACGCAACTCCCCAAATCTTTGGGAGGGATCGCTCGCGCGCAGTAATCGGCGTGCAGATGGCTAGCTGTAACTTGGGGGTTTTCGTGATGCCGCCCCTTTTTGGCCTGATAGCGCAGTATTTATCTGTCGGTTTTTTACCTGTCTACCTGGCTCTGTCTCTGGGAGTATTCGCCTTGATGCAGCGCCGCTTGGCTCCCTTGTATGTCTAACAGTGGTGCTTGCACCAGCTTGAGGACCAGGAAAATGTAGCCTTTTCAGGCAATATGTGGATGCTTAAAACTGATAGTTTTAAGCCAGGAGGCACCCTTGACTAACTTATTACTGGCACTGATTTATCTGGCTTTCATTAGCCTAGGACTACCTGACGCCCTGCTGGGGTCGGCTTGGCCAGCAATTTATTCAGATTTTATGGTAACGGTTTCCTACGCCGGGATTGTCTCGGTGATTATTTCCCTAGGAACCATTGTTTCCTCCCTGCTCTCAGATCGTTTGATTTCCTGGCTAGGCACCGGAAAAATCACCGCCATTTCGGTGGGGCTAACCGCGGTAGCTATCCTGGGGTTCGGAATGGCTCCCAACTTCTGGGCGCTTTGTGTATGCGCGATTCCTTACGGATTGGGAGCCGGCAGTATAGATGTGGCGTTAAATAACTATGTGGCACTACATTTTAAGAGTTCCCATATGAACTGGCTGCACTGCTGTTGGGGGATTGGTGCCACGATTGGTCCTTACATTATGGGAGCTGCCCTTGCGGGAGGCAGCGACTGGCGCGGGGGCTACTGGTATGCCGCCTGTATACAACTGGGCATAACCGCGGTACTATTCCTAAGTCTTCCTCTGTGGAAACGCGGCGAGCAGGCCGACTCCGCTGCTATTTCTAGCAACTATCCTGACCGAGGGGCAGAAAATGCTGGCTCCGGAAAGGCCGAGGAAATCCCGGAGCTGAAAGTTCAGTCCGCACGACCTCGACACCTGAAGCTTTCCGAAGTGGTGCAGATTCCGGGAGTGAAAGCCATGATGGTCTGTTTCTTCTGTTATTCCGCGTTAGAACACACCATCGGGCTGTGGGCGGCAACTTACTTGCGGTTGTTTAAAAATATGGATGCAGCTGCGGCGGCCGCCTTCGCCAGTATGGTGTTCTTAGGAATCACCTTAGGGCGTGCTATCAGCGGTTTTTTGGCTATGCGTTACTCGGATCAACAGATGATTCGCTCGGGGATGATACTGACAGCTTTGGGGTTGCTAATGCTGATTATTCCCGGGTCAGCCGCGTTGGCAGTGTGCGGGATAATGGCGGTTGGACTTGGGTGTTCTCCTATTTATCCGGCGATGATCCATTCCACCCCGCAGATTTTTGGGAGGGAGCGCTCGCGGGCAATCACCGGGGTACAAATGTCTTGTTTCTTTGTGGGAGTCCTGATTATGCCACCACTATTCGGGATAGTGGCGGATCGTTTATCAGTGGGGTTGCTGCCAGTGTATTTGAGTATTGCTTTAGGGGTAATGGCGTTTATGCAATATCGGCTAGTTCGCCGAATGGTTCACTAACTGGGATTGCATACTGATATTAATTCTTTCCTTCCCAGCAGCTGGTGCGAGATAAGAAAAGTGTCTGCGGGATACTAGGGCTGTGTATCTCTGGGTTTAGGCATATGCTTCATAGGTATGCATAAATGTGCATAAAGGCTTAGGGGCCTGAAAACCTATGCTATGAGCCAAATTTATTTTTATTCAAGTTAATGTTTTTATTAGGTAAATTTTTCTAAACAGAGTTGTTGGCCGTAGTAAAGCAGATCCAGTTTATTTAATCGGTGTACAGAAAAGAGTTAACCATGTCCCAAAAAGAGTTGAGTGCGGCCCCAATCGAACAGGCTGCCGACGAAACAGCCATCGATGCACTCGTAGCAAATGCCCAGCAGGCACTGGCAAAATTTGAGAGTCTTGATCAGCGTACCGTAGATATTATTGTAGAAACCGCCGCCCGAAAAGCGCGGGAAGCCCATGCGGTGCTGGCCGCCGAGGCGGTAACCGAAACCAAACGCGGTAACTTTGAAGACAAAACCGTAAAAAACATTTTTGCCTCCGAAGTTATTGCCCACGACTTAGAGGGGCAAAAAACCGTAGGGGTGATTTCCCGTGATGAGTTCTCCGGGATCGTGGAAGTTGCAGAACCAGTCGGGGTGGTGGCGGCTCTTACCCCGGTCACTAACCCCACCTCCACCACTATTTTTAAAGCACTGATTTGCCTAAAAACTCGCAACCCCATTATTTTTGCGTTCCACCCATTCGCACAGAACTGTTCTGCTCATGCCGCCAAAATAGTTTACGAGGCGGCGCTAGAAGCTGGGGCGCCTAAGGGATGCGTACAGTGGATTACCGCTCCTTCAATGCAGGCTACTACGAAGCTGATAAACCATCCGGGAGTAGCAGTTATTCTCGCTACCGGTGGTAACGCTATGGTCAAGAGTGCCTATTCTTGCGGGAAACCGGCGCTAGGGGTGGGAGCTGGAAACTGTCCTGCCTATATCCACGAAAGCGCCGTGGTCAAAAATGCAGTAAATGACGTCACTATTTCGAAGTCGTTTGATAACGGCATGATTTGTGCTGCCGAGCAGGCGGTGATCCTCGACGAGACCATTGCTGATCAGGCGCTGGCAGAGTTTGAAAATCTCGGATGCTACCTGGCAAACGCGGAGGAGAAAGCGAAGCTAGAAGAGCTGCTTTTCGGGGCACGTGCGGGTAGTGAAGGGTGCAAGACCGCCAAATTGAATGCGGCGATTGTGGGACAGAAAGCCTCGAAGATAGCAGAAATGGCCGGCTTTAGCGTTCCCGAAGATACCCCAGCTATTTTAGTGCCCTGCTCGGAAGTAAGTTATGAAGAGCCATTGACCCGAGAAAAGCTCTCCCCAATCTTGGCGGTATTGCGGGCGAAAAATGCCACGGAAGGCATTGATTTGTCCCGCCAGATGGTAGAACAAGACGGGCTGGGACACAGCGCGGCCATTCATTGCCGCGAATGGGAAGTTATTGACAAGTTCGCCAAAGAAGTTAACGCCGTGCGGGTTATTGAAAATTCCCCGAGCGCTTTCGGTGCTATCGGAGGTCTTTATAACGCGATGGTGCCCTCGTTGACTCTCGGCTGTGGTTCTTATGGCCATAACTCGGTATCGAACAATATCAGTGCAGTTAACCTGCTTAATGTCAAACGGCTAGCCAGGAGGAACCCGGTAATGATGCCTTTCCAAGTACCTAATCAAATTTATCTCGGATCTGGCTATATTCGGCAGCTAGCCAATCTGGAGTTAGGTACCAAAATTACGGTGATTACCAATCAACGTGCCGCTAATAACGGGCAATTGGATGTGGTGATGCAACTACTGTATGCCCGCAGCAATAAAATATCTGTTCAGGTTATTGATGATGCGGAAAGGCATTTCAGTACCGAATATCTAGAGAAGAAAGTACGTGAAATCACTGGTTACGGACCGCAGACGGTTATTGCAGTTGGGGAGCGAAGCGTTATCAATGCAGCTAAATTCCTACGTTTGTTCGCGGCGTGCCCCGAGTTATCGGTTAAGGAGGTCTGTGCCGGGCATATCTCCTTACCAGCTCACATTAATTCGCCACAGCTTATCTGTGTTCCTACTATTACCGGAGGGCGTGCTGCGGTCGCACCCTCGGCTGCTATTACCGATGTGGATACTGGTTTTGCTCGTCCAGTTAAGTCGACTGCATTCCTGCCGCAAATTGTGGTTATGGATACTACCTTGGCGCCCTATAGCCGAAAAGATACTCTGCGGCGCGGTTTCCAGGGTGTCGCCTGCGCTATCGAAGCCTATACTTCTACCCAAGCCAGTGAATATACCGATTCCTTGGCGCTGCACGGCCTAGAGAATGTATATAAGACTTTGCCCCGGGTAGTTAGTGCCGCAGAAGAGAGTCAAGAATTGGCTGACCAGCGAGAAAAGGTTATCGAAGGGGCGTTCTTAATTTCTACAGCGCAGGGTAACACCACAATGGGGTTGGCGGATTCATTGACCAAGACTTTTGCAGCCGCTTTTGGAGGCAGTAATCAGGAATATTTCCCGGCAGTGCTGCCTAATGTGGTGCGGTTCTTAGGAGGACGGCCGCGCAAGTTTGTGGCTTCCCCGAACTATCTGCGTTTCCAGGCTCCCCAGCAGCTGACTGAAATTTGTCGTCGACTCGGAATTGAGGCGCGAGAAGAGGACGCCGGTGCGGCTCTTGCCCAGGCTTTGGAAAACTTGGTTTCCACCTTTGGGGTGCCGTTAAAGGTGCAGGATTTTGAGATTTCGGAAGCAGATTTCCTGGCGCAACTGCCCGAGCTAGCCCAGCGTACTTTCGATCGCGAGTCCTATACTGGTACGCCCCGTAAAGCTACCATGGCGGAAATAGAAAACATGCTTAAAGTCTGTTACTACGGGAAAAAGTTTGTTTCTTAACCCCTGATATAGGTGGGCGGGGGAGGTGTCATAGCTCCCCCGCCCACCTAAATTCGCTGTTGTCTCTAACGCGTTCGCTCTAGCTAGAGGGTGGGGTCAGCGGCAAGTACCTCTGCTACCTCAGCTTGGGTAGGACCATAGGCTCCCACCTTACTTACCGTGATTCCCGAGGTGATGGTTGCCCGGTGGAGAGCACCTTGGATATCGCTGAGGCGAGCTTGCCGTAACCGCTGTTTGGCTTCCGCCGAACCCAGCAGGCCTGCATCTAACAGTCCCGAAATCAGGCCGGCCATAAAGGAATCTCCGGCGCCCACCGTGTCTTTGACCTTGATGTTTAGGGGATCTACCGCCAACATATCCCGGTCATTGGCGCAAAACGCATAGGACGCCCACGGTCCGCGGGTAGCTACAATTATGCCTGGTCCCAGGTCTTTCCACTTGTGTAACACGGTCTCAATCGGAGTGTCTTTGCCGTAGAGCCAAGCGATATCTTCATCGCTGGCTTTAACCAGATCAGCGAGGCTGATTAGCTCTTCGATCCGCGGGCGTACTTCCTCGGGACTGCCCATTAACGAGGGGCGTACATTGGGGTCATAGCTTACGGTTCCCCCAGCTGCCATGGCCTTGACCGCCTTGACCACTGCAGAGGCGCCCGGTGCCAAAGTAGCGGCGAAACTTCCGGTATGCAAGTGGCTGAGGGTACTGACCTTCGGCAGGGGCGGAACCTGCCACTCCAGCTCGAAGCTGTAGGTTGCTTGCCCATTATCGTCGATTTGAGCGTTAGCTATCGGGGTTTTCTGAGCGTTAGTGCTACCAGGCACCACGCTTACTCCGGCGGAGGCTAGTTTTTCTTCTAGGCTCTTACCACGCTCGTCCTCGCCCCACCAAGAAGCCAAGGAGGTGGGGTGACCTAAACTGGCGATTCCGCACGCTACGTTAAAAACGCTGCCCCCCACTTTCTCGTCCACATTACCTGCACGTTTAATAACGTCAATCAGGGCTTCTCCCAGGCAAAGTACGGGACACTCAGTTGATTTCATATCGGTCATGATAACTACTCCACACCTAGTTTCTTGGACATTTTTTCAAGGGGAATCCCCTTGGTTTCCGGCATGACTTTCAGTACCCACAGCAGCTGACCGCACATGCACAGGAAGAAGATTAGGAATGACCAGCTTTGCTTATCTTAGCAAATGCAGTTAATGCCTAGATGGAGGTATTCGGTCAGTAAGGGCTGTCCCGGTAACCGTCATTGGTTACCGGGACAGCCCTTAGCAACTATTTGGAGTAGGTAGCAGCTGGGATAGCTCTAAGCGTGCTTCTTGACACGGGTGCGCACCCGGCTGATCAGTAGAACTATTAGGAATAAGACCCCATCGGTAAATGCCATCATCGCCGAGGTGGCAAGGTTGAAATGCCAAGCGGTAATAAAACCGATAATTGCGCTGATTACCGCAATAATCAGGGTGAAAGCAAATATTTTTGGGAGAGAATTAGACAGTAGAATCGCAGTGGCTGCTGGGGTTACCAGTAGGGCAATCACTAGAATGGCGCCCGCAGTAGAAAAAGCCACCACAATAGTTAAGGCCACCAGAACCATGAATATAGTTTCCACCGTGCGGATGGGGAACCCGATGACTCGGGCTGATTCCCTATCGAAAGTCACAAGCTGCATAACCTTATAGGTAAGCAGTAAAAATATTGTATTCGCTACGAAAATTATCAGCAGCATCCACATGGCGCGGGGACCAAAATCATAATTGCTGATTATCAACCTTTCGGTATCTAAAGCCAGCAGGTTCAGGTCGCCGGTCAGTACCGTATCCTCGCAGATATGTACATGCGCCAGCGCAGTGGACAGTAAAATTACTCCGCCCGAAAATAGCAGGGGGAAGATAACTCCTTGACTGGCATCCTTAGGTAGTAGACCGGTGGATTGCAGATAGTTGGCTCCCAAAACTACGATTAACCCAAAACCAGCGGCAAGAACCACCATTATCGGAGAATAAGTGGATCCAGAAAGCAACGCTCCCAGCACGATTCCGGGTAGGACTGCGTGGCTCATTGCGTCCACCAGCATGGATTGACGACGCAACACCAAGAAGGTGCCGGGTAGGGCGCAAGTTACCGAGGTAGTAATTGCTAGTAATAAGGCTGCAAGTACAAAACTCATTTCAGATTAACCTCGGGGTCTAGCTGGGAGTTGTGGCTTAATGTTCCGGCTGATTGGAGAATTGGGGAGGGAGTGTCGCCTTCCTGCGCCTTTGTCGGTGAGAAACACAGCTGGTTAGCTATTGCCGCAGGATTAGTAGGCTGCTCTTTCCAGGAATTACCCTGAGCGGGGGAGGTATTATCTTCCTGCTCGTGCTTTAAATTTTGGATATGCCGGCGGCGGCGATACCGGTAAGCCAGCAAAGAGCGGTGCGGAGAGAAAACTAAAGAAATAGCTAGAACCAGCGAAAGGATGACTACGATTACCGGTCCAGTAGGCACCTTACCGATGGATACTGCCAGATAAGAACCAAAACCGCCGCTAAGTGCACCTATTGCTCCCGCCATTAGGAATAATACCGGTAGATGATCGGTCCACTGCCGTGCAGCAGCTGCGGGGATAATAGCAAAAGCAACCATCAATACTACCCCTACAGATTTCACCCCAATCACGATACCTACGGTGGTGCACAAGGTGACAATGGCGATCAAAAGGTTACCGGAAAAGCCAGCTGCCTGGGCGCCTACGGGGTCAAAAGCAAAGAGCGCGATCTCCTTCCAGAAAATCGCGACGATCAATAGAGTAGTAAAACCTAGGATAGCAACGGTGAACACATCGATTTGACGCATAGTGGCGGCATTGCCGAACAGATATTGTGCAATACCAGAGCGTCCGGAGAAATGGGAAAAGGATAATAGCCTCAAGGCCACCATGCCGCCGCCATAATAGATGGCCAGAGAAATTGCCATGGCGGCTTCCACTCCCACTTTGGATTTTTCTGCAATTAGATTGGTGGTGGCAACAGCCAGCAAGCCGGAAATTGTGGCTCCAATCGTCAAAACCAGGATCGATTGTCCATCTGCGCCCATTAGCGAAGCAATTACGAAGGCTCCCACAATCCCGGCAATAGAACTATGTCCAATAACGTCAGAAACTAGGGATTGTTTACGCACGTAAAGTAGGGATCCGAGGGTTCCGGCGAAGAAACCCACCAGGATTGCTCCCGCGGTCATCACACGAAAACTGTAGGTTCCCCAAAAATCACTTAGAGAGATTAGTTCCTGGGGGAAAAGGCTAGAGAGGTTGGTGAGGGCGTGCTTCATGCCAGCGCTCCCTCGATTCCGTATGCCTGGGAAATGTTCTTAGCGGTAAAGGTAGTGTCTAGAGGACCGGAGGCCACCAAGTTTCCTTCGCGAAGCAGCAATACTGAGGAACAAAAATCTTTTACAGTAGCCAAATCATGGTGTACCAGGAGCACGGTTTTCCCGGAGCTAGCTAGAGAACGCAGTACCTGTAAAATCGTCTTTTCGGACTTCATATCAACCCCCGCGAAGGGTTCATCCATAACTAATAAATCAGCATCGGCGGCCAGGGCGCGCGCCACAAAGGTGCGTTGTTTTTGTCCCCCGGAAAGCTCAGAAATCTGTCGGTTTGCGAGATCGGAGATATCTAGTTGTTCCATAGCGGCTAGCGCCGCCTGATGCTCTTTTTTCCCCGGGCGGCGCAGCCATCCCAAGTGGGTGTAGGTTCCCATTAACACCACGTCTTTTACTCGCGCGGGAAAATCCCAATCAATTGAGGCAGACTGCGGCATATAGGCAATACGTTTGCGTACCCGGCTCAAGTTTTTCCCAAAGAATTCAGATTTCCCGCTGACCCGGGGAATCAGTTCCAGCATCGCTTTGATCAAAGTAGATTTTCCGGCTCCATTAGGGCCAAGAATCGCCATGATTTCTCCGCTGGGGACGGTAAAACTCACCCCGGAGAGGGCAAGACGATCTCGGTAAGCGGCGCTGATGTTTTCCACCACGCAAGGGGGAGTGCTCACTGGTACGCTGGCAGTCTTTTCTCGGGAGTCTTCTGGGGAAGAAGTGTTTTTGGAAGTCATGGAGTTAATACCTTTAACGAAGATAACTGAATGATTTGGGAAGAAAGAGGATGGGCGCTAGGAAACTTGGAGACGGCGAAACCTAGCGCCCATCCTGGCACTCAGGTCGCGTTCTCTATGAGAGTGCCTTTACAATAGCTTCCACATTGTGCTGGAAAGCTCCCAGATAGGTGTTGGTGGGGGCTTTCTCGCCGAGGGTGTCTGCATAGAGTTCGGTGTCGGAGAGTTTAACTTCCCAACCTTTGGACTTCACCATTTCTTGGAGGTGCTTTACTACTTCCGGGCTCTTGAGGTTGTCATAGAAGATAACCGGAACTTTTTTGCTAGCAATAGTGTTTGCCAGTTCTTCCAACTGTACCGCAGAGATTTCCGATTCGGAAGAAACCATATCGGTAGCCATAATGTCTAGTCCGTAGGTGCGTCCCAGGTAGTTGAAGGCGTCGTGACCGGTTACCAGAGTGCGGCGATTGGCAGGAATCTTTGCCAATGCGACCTTGGCCTTTTCATGCATGGCCTGAATCTTGGCGTTATATTCTTTACCGTTCTTGAGGTATTTGTCGGCGTTAGCTTTATCTAGTTTCGCAATTTTTTCGGCAGTAGCGGTTACCGCGTATTGCCATCCGATCGGGTCATTCCACACGTGGGGGTCGTGGCCTTCGATCTTGCCATCTTCTTCCCAGTCCAGCAGCATTTTTTTCGGAATGGCTTCTGCGGCGGGCAAGGATTTATCACCCAGACCATCGAACTGACCCATCATTTTGTGTTCCATGTCGTGACTGGTCCAAACCACCAGGTCCGCTTTTTGGATTTTTTCAGTGTCTTTGGTGGTGAGTTCTTGAGTGTGGGGATCGCCTCCGGGGGCTACCAGGGTAGTAATCTCGGCGTCGGGGGCTATGTTTTTCACCGCGTCGGCAAGATAACCGGTGGTGGCAACAATTTTTAGCTTTCCATTAGCTCCATCCGCATTATCGGCGGCACCATCTTTGGCGCAACCTCCCAGGGAAGCTGCCAGGGCTAGCGCACAGATTCCGGAGACCACGGCTTTCAGTTTCATTTATCATCCTCTTTCATATTATTCGGGTACCCGAAATATTAGTTTAGGTTAGGTGAACCTGATAATAAAGATAGTTATCAATTGGGAAAAAGAAAACTGACGTTTGTCCTATAGGGGGTGCTTGCTGTGTTGACCTGCATAAAGTTCCTGTTGTATGAGTTTTTTCATAAACTAGGGGCTTTTGGTGATTCTCGGGTTTTGGGTGAATAGTTGGAGTGGCATAGATTTAGGGGATCCTGAGTTAGTAATTAATTTTGCCGGACTTTCCTATATGGGAAAGTCCGGCAAAATCCTTGCTGGGGGATTAGATTTCTTGGTAACTTCTCTAGGCTTCCGCGCTAGTTATGTAACCGTGCGAACGTCCAGTAGAACTGGCCGTTAGTCGTTGGCGCGTTGCTGCAGCAGGCGTAAACGTCGATGCAGGGGGTGGCTAGCGAAAATCGAGGCCGCCGTAACCGCCAAACCGGCCAGCATTAACAGGCACATTTGGGTCACCGAATTCTCAGGGGTTTGTCCGGTTTGTTCCTTTAACATTTGCACCATCGGCATAGCGGCTACTAGTCCTAAGATGCCTCCTCCTAGCACGGATACCGCTAGTGGTCCCAAAGTTTCCAGCCACATCGAGCGCAATTCGAAGCCGCGCGGGGCGCCCATTTTCGCCAGAGCCCGGGACTGCTCGGCATTTTCAATCACCGTTGCCGCTTGGGTAATCAACATGGCACAGGCACAAAGCGCGAAACTGACCGCCAAGGTAATCATGGCGCCAGTTTGGAAATCCCAACGGGTGGCTGCAATAAAGTTGTCAGCCAGGCGATCAGAACCTTCCCCATTGACCAGTACTGGCGACATGGCTACGAAACCCGCGAGAAAAGCTAAGAACCCCATACCGCTGACGCGCCGCCAAGTAGTCTTGGGGTCGGCCACTATTCGCCGAGACGCCAGTACCATCGCAGGAATCGGCACCTTTGCCAGCAAGCGAGCATTTAGTTGCAACAGGTAGGGTCCCAGCAAGTTAAACCCCAAAATAACTACCAGAACAACGGCGGAGACTATCGCTATCGTCCGGGTTTTTGATAGCCCTAAGGTTGCCTGACTGACTATGAAAGCGGCGATAAAAATAGCTACCGCAGCTACCAGGCGCCAAATGCGCAGCGCCGGTTGGCTCGCTCTGCGGGTTACTCCCAAGGGAGAAACTCTTACCTGCTGCATTCCCCACCAGGCAGAAATCTGTCCCAGCAAGATAATTACTGCTAGCACGATCAACAGTAGCCACCAGGGCAGCAGCATTTCCTTAACCGTTATATATTTGGCTTCTATTTCAAGAAAAGTCCAGGCAGGAAGGGTCGCGAAATAAAGAGCAGTACCGATCAGGGAACCGATAACCGCTTGGATCAGCGCATCTAGCAGGGTCATCTTGGTGACCTCCGCAGAGGACACACCCAGCAGGCGCAAGGAGGCTAAACGCTTTTCGCGTCCTCGTGCCCCCAATACTGCCGCCTTGGTGGCGAGCGAGCTTAAAGATGGGATTATTAGAGCGCAGGCCAAAATGGCTAAGAGGAAATAGAACTTTAGCATGATTTCGAAACTCGCATCGGCTTCAAGTAACTGGGCAGCGATTCCGGTGGGGGTCTGCCAGCGGTTATAGAACATGTAGGTGCCGCCAGCAACCGTTAACGCTAACCCGGCACACACCGTATAGGCCAGGATTGACGCCAAATAAAGTAGTGATTCGCCCTGGCGAGAGCGGAAACGTGCTTTAGTGAGATGCCAGGTTAACCAGTTTAGGTTTTGTGCGCGCGAGGAGGTAGCTGGGCTGGCTATGTTAGTGGTCGACATTTACGCCCTCCTAGACTGCGGCGCTAGAGCGCGGTCGGAGTGGATTTTACCGTCCCGAATTTCAATCAGACGTGAACACCATTGCGCAACGTTAATGTCGTGGGTAACCAGCACTAATGCTGCCCCGCAGCGCTGTGTTTCCCGGGTTAAAGTTTCCATCATTTCGTATCCGGTAGCTTGATCAAGAGCGCCAGAAGGTTCATCTGCAAAAACCACTTTCGGGCTACCGATGAGGGCGCGAGCGATTGCTACCCGCTGTGCCTGACCCCCGGACATATCTCCGGGACGCCGCTTTTTCAGCTCAGAAAGTCCCAGCTCAGCGAGTAGTTTATCTGCGCGCGTTAAAGCTTTCGGGAGCAGAGTTCCGGTCAAAATAAGGGGGAGTGCCACGTTTTCGCGGGCAGGCAGCTCGGGGATGAGTTGCCCGTCTTGGAACACAAACCCGAACTGGCTAAGCCGCAGCCGGGAGCGCGTTACATCTTTTTGTGCCGCGATATCCTCGCCCCGGAATAAAACTTTTCCGGATTCGGGAACGAGGACGCCGGATAGGCAATGCAAAAGGGTCGATTTTCCTGACCCCGATGGCCCCATGATTGCCACCGACTCGCCCTCATGAATTTGTAGAGAAACCCCGGCGAGAGCGTGTACGTTTCCGAAACTTTTAGTGATGTTATCGGTGCTGAGCACCTCTTTTTCTTTATATTGATTCATACCTTCTATTTCAGTCCGCCCATCGGGCGCAGGGAACAGTGCTGAAACTGATTTTTAGGTATTGCTAAAAACTACCCAGAGGTAGAGCTGCCACTACCCAAAGGGGAGAGTGCGCCCTCTTTAAGTAGCTAGCTGCCTGTAGGCTACCTGAAGCGGGTAATAAGCTGTAGCTATTCGGCAAGGGGTTGGCTAAAATCAAGGTAGGTAACGGGCTAGGTGCTCGTTATGTTATCCAAGTGGGGAGCTAATTTCCGATGACATTGTAATCTCTACTCAGCTCAGCTGAGACGCCGCCCTTAATCGTTGCGTCCTGGAGATTATTATGCCTGCCATCATTCTCGAAAATATTTCTTTTTCATACTCCTCTAAACCGCTGCTCGAAAACATCAATTTGCAGGTAGGGGAGGGCGAGCGCGCCTGTTTGATTGGTCCCAATGGTTGCGGGAAAACTACCCTGCTTCGCATCGCTTCCCAGGATCTTTTGCCAGAACAAGGCAAGGTTAAGGTCGTGGGAACAAACGCTGAGTTCTTCCAGGTACCCGCTGTTGAACATTTTCGTGGCAGCGTCAGAGATTACCTCGGCTGTGCTTTGCGTCCTCTGCGAAATATCGCTACCCAGTTTCAGGACGCAACGGCTGAACTTAGTCAAGGTGTTGGTGATACCCAGGCGGAGCGCCGCTATGACCAGCTGCTTGCCTTAATGAGCTGTTTTGATATTTGGTCGCTCGAGGCGCGGCTCACTGAAGTTTTAGCGAGGCTGGGCTTGGGGGTGCTCACCGGATCAGGACATGACCGCAGTTTAAGCAGCATGTCCCCGGGGGAGCGGGGGAGACTGCAACTGGCGGTCACGCTAATCATGAAGCCCGAAGTGTTGATTTTGGATGAACCCACCAACCATTTAGACGCTCGTGCAATCGATTTTCTAGTAGAAACCGTTAATAAATGGAGAGGCGCGGTTTTGATGTCGAGTCACGACCGGGCGTTTATCGAGGACACTGCCACGGTTATTTACGATATGGACGTAGCACTATGGAATGAACTAGCTAAAGCTACTGGTAGTAGTCAGGTTACTGGTCTCTATCGCTGCGCGGGTGCCTACTCAAAATATTTAGCCGAAAAAACGAGTGCTTGCCGCAAGCATCGGGAATTACATGCAGCACAGCAGGCCGAGAAACGGTTACTGAGAAAACATCGCCAGGAAGCTAGCAAGATAGCTCGCGGGGGCGTACGCCTGGCGAGCGCTGAGGGTAAAGCCAAGAAGTTTTTTGCAGATCGCGCCGCTGCCACCGCGCAGCGGCGAATGCGAAATGACGATAAGCGAGGTGAACGCCTTAACGAACAGGAAGTGCGCAAACCCCGTAGCTACGACCTGACTTTCGAGTTTAAGCAACCTGCTACGTGCACCGGAGTAGCGGTAGCTGCGCGTCGTGCCACAGTTGCCGGCCGCTTGGCGCCGCTCAGTTTCGATTTGTTCTATGGAGAGCATCTACTGGTTACTGGGGCTAACGGTTCTGGAAAATCTACCCTTTTGACTTGGATCTATCGCGGGCATCCACCCGCGGGTGCGCAAAGTACCGGCACAATTGCCGGCGAGCGGAAGGTCGGGCTGGTTCCTCAGCAGCTTCCCCAGGAGGGCGACCCCGGATTCACTGGCACCATCTGGGAAAACGGTATTGGCGAGGTCGGCAAAGGTGTCCTCCATCCTTCCCTGTGGGCTACGCCTATCCCGGAGCTGTCGGCCGGAAACCAGCGGCGAGCCCAAATTGCGTTAGCGCTGGCTACCTCGCCCTCTTTACTGATAATTGATGAGCCCACCAACTACCTGGATTTGCAGGCGATGCAAGCGTTGGAAGAAGCCCTGAAGGCGTGGGCGGGAACTTTGGTGGTAGCCAGCCATGACCGGTGGCTAATCAACCACTGGCAAGGTAGAAAAATCAATATCCGTTAGGGCTTGCGATAATTTTCAATTTTGCGAAGTATATTCTCGATTAACGGAATTATCTCGTGTGACATTGTCTCCCACAGCATTGACTTGTCAATGTCAAGGTAGCCGTGCGCCATGCGGTTACGCATACCACGAACTTCGGCTAACGGTAGATCTGTGCATCGAGCCAAGGTTTCAGCCGGAAGGTCTTCAAGCATTGCTTGTAGCCGAATAATCACTTGACAAGAGGCAAGGTAGAGGAGTTCCGCGTCGGAAGAATCCGACAAGAAAAGCTCTCTTCCCTGGCTGATGACATGTTTTACCGTCTCGGCGAGCTCGCTAAGAGCCGTAGCCACAACTTTCGGATCAGGTGTCATGATTTACCGAGATTGCCTGGGAACGGGCATGATCTGCCGCGTACCCTTGAGAAGAGCTCGGCATAATTTCAACCGGGTTGTGGAGCAGATTGCTTAACTCAATTTCTAAAGCAGCCAAGTTGAAATAGCTTGCTCCGGGAAGGAACTCCACCAACAGGTCGTAATCCGAATCTCTGGTTGCTTCGCCCCTGGAAACCGAACCAAAAACCCAGTATTTTCCAGTGCCTTTATGATGCTTGATAACATCACGTACTTCATCATCTGCAGCACGAAGCCGTTCTAGTGACGGAGCAGTCGCTGCAACCGGATTGGTCGTGATTGTCATATTGCTATCTTACTTCGCGACTCAAAGATAAAATAGCCTTCTTCGCTCGGATCAGAAATATGAAAGCAAGCTTTCATATTCACGATCCTCACTCAGAGCGGGTGCTCGGTCGCTGCGCTCCCTACGACCCTCCTCGTTCGTCGAATAAGCAAAAAGAGCAAGCTCCTTTTGCTTGCTCTCCTCACTTCGAGCGGGTAGTAGCACCTGCGGTGCCTACCCTTCCTCACTCCGGTCACAAGCATTCAAACGCGTTCCGCGCTTGTGCTTGCACCTCCGTTCAGAGCGGGTGACGAGAATCGAACTCGCCTCTACAGCTTGGGAAGCTGTCGTTCTACCGATGAACTACACCCGCGTTGGCATTTAGCCGCCTTTAGAGTATAACCAGTAGCAGCGCTCCGCTCAAAACTAGTGGACAAAAGTGAGAATAAATGACTGGGAGCAACAGCCTAAGCGGTTATCTTATGCTCATCGGCACCAGGGAGGTACCAATGACTTTCGTAGTAGCACTCGCGGCCATCTGCGATAGCAAACTACTCTGTGCGCAGCGCTCCTACCCGGAAAAACTACGCGGCAAATGGGAACTTCCAGGCGGAAAAGCGCGCGAGGGCGAGGAACCGGTAGCAGCGTTAGTTAGGGAAATAAAAGAAGAACTCGATTGGGAGATTCCTCCTGCTGGGCTGAAACAAATCTTGCCCGGCCCGCTCCCGGCGGGAAACTGGCCGCTACTAAAAGGCGCCCAAATGCGAGTAATGCTTTACTATCCCCGTGAGCTACCAGTCCTGCAAGCAGGGGATTCGCATCTCCACCTGCAGTGGAGCCCGGCAGAAAAAGTAACGCAGCTAGACTGGTTAGAACCCGACTTACCTATCGCCGAAGCGTTAAGTCGTGTCCTGAAATAACCAGCCCAGCTGCGTCCTCAAAAATAGATACCCAGTAACCGGAGCCTAAACCCCGGTTAACTTAGTGTTAGCTATCTTTTAGCCCCATGGCCTCAAACAACAGATAGATTGGGTGGACAGCAGGCTTACCGCCGCCCTTCTCCAACTGCCAGCGACAAGTCTCGGTGTCCGAAACCACCAGGTCAGAGTTAGTGCTCTTAATCTTGTCGAAAGCGGTCTTGCCTACTGCTTGCGCAATGTCATATTTTTCCCGCTTCAAACCGTAAGTGCCGGCAATCCCGCAGCAGGTAGCGCCTGATTCGTGAACCGTCAGTCCCGGAATCTTATCCAGTAACTGCTTACCGGGGGTGCCAATCCCCGTGGATTTTAGCTGGCAGGGCGCGTGATAAGTAACCGTCAGGTTCATCGGCTCCAAGTTATCCAGATCCAGTTCGCCCCGGTCATACAAATCCAGCAGGAACTCCGAAATATCCCAGATACGCCGCGACACCTGCGTGAGCTCCTCGTCTTGGACACCCAGAATCTCGCGCGCCTCATGCTTGACCATGCCCACGCAAGAACCGGAAGAACCAACTATCGTTAGGTCATCCCCGGGGACGTTCAGATCATGCGCCAGTTTGCGAATCAGTTTCTTTGACCCGTCATAGAGGCCGTTAGACTGTTGCGCCAATCCGCAGCAACCGTGAGGAGGTACCAGTACCTCGTATCCTAGGTGCTCGAGAATCTGTACCGAGCGAATCGAGGTAGTAGTTTCAAAGAATTCACCCGCACAACCGTGGAAGAACACGATCTTGCCCTTAGTGGGAGCCGGAGCAGTGCGGGTATGCTTCTTGAACCATTTTTCAAAACTAAACCCGTCAGCGACCGGCATCGGCGCTTCATGGTGAATCCCGAAAGTTTTCTCTACAATCTGACGAATCGGTTTTTGCTTCAGTGCCCAGTTCGCCAGCGGAGCCACCGGGGTCATCGCCTTGCCCATAAACATGGTGTTGGAGATGAGCACATCGCGGAGCGGACGGCCGTTTTGCTGCTTCATCGCGGCGCGAGCCACGTTATTTAGCTCAGCCACCTTCACGCCCTGCGGACACACTAAGGTACAAGTACCGCAGCTGGAGCAGTAATCAATGGTGTGGTCAACCGACATTCCCTTGCGGAAACGTTCCGCCTGTGGCCCCACGTATTTCGGACCGGGGAACAGGGGAGTGACCGCTGCTACCGGGCATTGGGTTTCACAAATCGTGCATTTGACGCAAGCATCCAAGCTGGCGCGCATCAACGGATTAAACTCGGGTTTATTACGTAAATCCTTAGTCATTGGTATCCCCCAAAATCGTCTCGCAAGCCCTAAAAGCGGAAGCTAGAGCAATGCCATCACCGGACTTTTCCCGCCACCGAGTGGCTCCCGCTAGCAACCCGCCAGCGGCGTAAAGGTTCTGATATAGCGGATTCCCGGAAGCATCCAGTACCCGCATCTGGGAATCGACCTGTACCCCCACTTCGAACAGGGGCTGGTCTGGTCCCCAATAGTCTTCGTGAACCAGCGGTCCGCTCGGGATTGCGAGCGGTAAATTAAAGGCTCTTTCAGTAACATTCCAGTAAGAATCCACATGTAAAGTACCGGATTCGAAGCCGCCACCAGCGTAGATGAAGTGCTTAGCTTTAAGGGTCGTCTCCGAGCCGGCAGAATCAAAAGTCACGGATTCAACCCGGCCATCACTAACGTTAAGGCCGGTTACTTCACTGCCGATAATGTAGCGTACTCCCAGATCCCGTACCATTTGAGTGAGAGCCTCATTGATGCGCATCCCCGGAATGGAAGGCGGCAGAATCGGGATCTCGAACACTTCATGTCCCAGGCGACGAGAGATGTCCTTCCAGGCGCCCAGATCCTTCAATCCCAGCACCGCGGGGAAACCGACTACTTCCCCGTCTTTCAAATAGCGTTTAATCTCGTCACAGAATTTGGCGCGGAAATCCTCGGTGTCGAGGGCGCGGGCGAAATTCAACCCGGAAGTGTCGGCCTCGCCCGGGCGTACCGGGATATCTATCCAGATGTGGCGAGCCGAAACTTTACCTCCGCCGGGAATTTCTTCCTTTTCCAGATTTTCGGCTACCAATTGCGGATAAAAGTCCTTGAGACGGCGCAGTCCCACGATTACGTACTTCTTTCCGTCCTCAGGCGCGCCCGCCAGCATTGACGGCTGGGGTAGGCAGGTGGGGCGCCAAGCACCCAGGCAGGTGGGCAAGAATACGTTCTTATCTGGACTGCCGGCAAGCAAATCTGCCCCTAGCTGCTCTTTTAGCCAGTTAGCAGAATCGGCTACCGCCTGAGAGCCCAGTTTACTGTAAGGGTGGGACTGAGGTAACCCTGCGATCGCCTCGAGAGGATTATCTACCCGCTCTGGGCTGTATCCATACAGGTCAATCGTGCCTTGACCCAGCTGGATGCCGCCGATCCCCTTGGTTATTAAATCAACTTCCTGCCCGGCTTTAAGTAGCCGAAGCGCAGCGCTAAGACCAGAAAGGCCAGCACCGATTACTACTACGTCTCTCACGCTAGTGCCTCCTTTACGGCTTCACGTTCCTGTTTATCGCGTTCTTGTTCGACCGGATTGAGGGCAACCTCGCTCAGCTGGCCTTTTCCAGGCGCATGCTCCAGGTCGAAAATGCCCTGCATAATCCAGCTATCGAGGGCGGTTTCGCGGGCAGACTCCCCGAAAAGAATCGGTTTAATACCAATCCACCGATTCTTCATAAATAGGGAAATCATATTGGTTGCCCGCTCAACCGAGGCGGCTCCCTGGTCATTAACGATGCCGGCGCAACGCATAGAGCAGAATCCGCCTTGACACGGCCCCATCCCAATGCGGAGCTGACGGCGGAGATCATCGAGAGAAGCATTCGGGAATTCTTTAATGGTTTCTTCCACCATTCGCCGCGACACCAGTTCGCATTCGCAAATAATCTGGTCTTTATTCCACTCTTTTTCCCGTGCCTGCAGACGGTCGGTGAGTCGATGCTGCCTAGAGTTTTCTTGTCCGGGAACCGCTTCCTGGGCGGTGCGACAAGGACGCTCATCTTTCATTATGTCGCACATAATATTTACGGCACGTTCAGCCATCAGGCGGCAGGTAGTTAGTTTGCCACCCGCCACGGTAAGCATGCCCTTGACCCCGTCGCGTTCCTCGTGATCCATAACTGACATACCGCGGGACATATGGCGCGAATCGGTAGCTGCCACCCGGTTGTCTTTAACCAGCGGGCGAGCCCCTACCCATACGTGCAGAGGACGAGAATGACGGAACCCTGGCAGGAGAGCATCCCCTGCGTCTAACATTTGCTGTACTTCTTTGTCTTTTATCTGTAGGAAGTCAGCGCTAGGCGCCACCTGGTCAGTGGTGCCGATAATTGCCACCTGATGGGCAGGAACAATCAAGTCCCCATCTGAAGGGTAAATGCACCGATTGATTACGTGTTGGCAGATGCGGTGATTCATGGCGATCATAATCCCGGCACCCGGAACCACATTCACATCATGGCAACCTGCCATAGCGGCGATTTCGCCGGCCCAAGGACCGCCACAGTTAATGATGAACTTACAGTCGATGCGGACTTTTTCCCCACCGTTCTTGTGATCCTCACAAGTGACAGCGCTGACCGCTCCATTGGTGACTTCGATGCCAGTAACCCAGTGGTAGGGGAGGATTTCGGCTCCATATTCTTTAGCAGAATGGGCAAATCCCCAAACCATTTTCCAGCCATCAATAGTGGCGTCCTGTACCGCGAAAGCTCGCTTGAGTTTCGGGTCGAGACGAGGCTCGCGTTTTAGCGCTTCGGCCGCGGAAATTTCGTAGGCCGGAACTTTGGTTTTATTAGCGCACTCCAGGAATATATCCGCGTGCTCTTCGCTATCTTTCGAGGTAGTAACGAACAGTCCGCCAGTATCTTCAATGGCATGGGGAACGACTTTACGTAAGATTTCGTTCTCCTGCGCACATTCAGTTGCGGATTCGGGATCCGATTTTACGTAGCGTCCTCCCGAATGCAGTAATCCGTGGAACCTAGCAGTGGTACCTTGGGCTAAATCCACCCGATCTACCAGTGCGGCTTTGAATCCGCGCATGGCAACGTCGCGTACTACGGCACTGCCGGTGGCTCCACCACCAATCACCACCACATCGACTTCTAGTTTTCTCACCCTTTGCCTCCAGAATCGAACGCAGCCTCGCTGCCGCGCGTCAATAACTACCCCAGAATCTGCTCCTGCGGCTCTTTTTTAGGTTATCGCTCACGCTTAAATCTCGTGCGGATAGTGAAGAGTTTGCACATATTCGCGCCGGATTTTTTATAAATACACGTCCTCTCATAAGCCGAAAGGCTTTTAGGTGCAATTAGTTTCCCCGATGGTTTTGCACAGATTTGCAAAACCATCGGGGGAAGGGATTATTTTCTGAACTGATCGTTACCTAGAGGAGGAGATCGCTAAATTTAGCCGTCTCCCGGTCTGCTTTTCGCGACCGTAAGTTAACTGCCCGGTTTTATTGCCCTGATTAGCTAACTTCCGAAACCGCCAAAGATGCCCCCTCGGACACGGCCTGGCCCGTAGCCGGATCAAAGAAATAAAGTTCTTCTAAATTGGGTTTCGTCCGATAGATCTCGCCTCGATCGGGGAATACCCCTCGAGGCAATAACACTGCAACTCTATCCGGGGTGGCAGCTACCTTTTCTGGGGGTTGCCCGTAAAGGAAGGCCTGACTGCCTAAACGTTCGATGATGTGGGTAGTCAGGGAAAGAGCTGCCTCCCCGCTACTGGCGGGTAACCAGGATTCTGGACGCACCCCTAAGATGACTTGCTCTTTTACCTGGGCGCGCACCGCCCTTGGAATCGGTACTGGCAAGTCCCCCAACAGGGCTTGACCTTCAGAGTTAATAGGCAGAGTGAACAAGGTGATCGCCGGGGAACCGATGAAGGAAGCAACGAACGTGTTTACCGGTTTGCGGTAAAGGTCAGTGGGGGTAGCTACCTGTTGAAGTACCCCTGACTCCATTACCGCTACTCGATGACCCATAGTCATGGCTTCCACTTGATCATGGGTGACATAAACGGTGGTTACTCCCAGTTCTCTTTGTAAAGATGCAATTTCTCCCCGCATCGAAACCCGCAATTTTGCATCCAGGTTTGATAGCGGTTCATCCATGCAGAATACAGTGGGTTTGCGGACAATAGCGCGCCCCATAGCGACCCTTTGTCGTTGTCCCCCGCTCATGGCACCAGGTTTGCGATCCAGCAAATCTTCCAGCTGCAAAAGCCGGGCAGCCCACTGCACCCGTTCCTTAATTTTATTTTTGGGCATCCCCTTATTTTCCAGGGCGAAACCCATATTTTGAGCGACTGTCATATTGGGATAGAGGGCATAGCTTTGGAATACCATCGCCACGTCCCGCGAGCGCGGGCGCGCCCCGGTCATGTCTTTGCCGCCGATCAGGATGCGCCCGGAGGTGGCCGGTTCCAGGCCGGCCACCATCCGCAGCGATGTGGATTTGCCACAGCCAGACGGTCCTACTAAAACTACGCATTCACCGTCCTCAATATGGAGGTTCAGGGAGTCAACCGCCGGTTTAGCTGCCCCTGAAAACAGGCGGGATGCATTTTCGAAAGTCACGCTAGCCAAGGCATTTCCTTTCCTTGTGGCGCCAGGCGCCCTAATAGTTACTTCTTCTTATCGAGTTTTGGTTTGATCTGGCTGTCAATGATCTTTTGCAGATCCTTTTGCAAAGCATCGAAAGTGGACTGTACGTCCTCGCCTTGCGCGATCTTGTCTAAAGCGGCACCAATCTTTTGACCGCCTCCCGAGACATAAGCGCGGGCAGCATCTTGAGCTTTGGTCTTGGGTAGCTGATCGAGAGCGGTCTGGAAGTTCGGGTGTTCTTTGATATAGGACTTAGTTTCATCCGAGTCAACCGCAGAGGTTCTTACCGGCATATACCCGGTAGCCTGCGAGAACTTTACAGTGTTCTCGGTATTGGTGAGGAAGGCAATGAACTTGGCAGCCGCCTCTTGATTCTTAGAGTTAGCGGGGATTGCTAGGCCGCACCCACCGGTAGATACCCCGGGTACGCCCTCGGGAGTAGGTAGAAAAGCGGTACCTACGTTAACTTTTCCGTCTTCCTCAACACCTTGCAGTGAGCCGGTAGATTCCAGCATTGCGGCTGCTTGTCCGGTAGTGAACGGAACAGTCGCATCTTTTGTGGCTTTAAAGTAATCGTTCTTGAACTCGTCTTGCAGGAACTTGCCAGCAGCCACGCCTTTTTCATCGGCAACATTGACGGTCAGATCTTTGGAATAGGAACCGCCCATCGACCAGATCATGCCCTGGAAGTACCAATCCAAGTAGTTGGATCCGTCAGGAATGGACAGGGGGAGCACTCCGGAGGCCTTTAGCTTAGGCGCGAAATCCTTATTCCATTCCTCCCAGGTCTTAGGGCCGCGGTCGGGAAGTCCCGCTTTCTTGAAGAGGTCTTTGTTGTAGTAGAAAAGGGGAGTTGAACGCGCATAGGGAACCGCGTAGTGCTTGCCATCAATGGTGTATTCATCGTAAAGCGACTTTACGTAGTCATCGGGGTTTGCATCCACCTTTTTCATCAAGTCATCTAGGGGAGCAAAATTATCGTTTAGTGCGAAGTTGTACCAGGTTACGTCGGAAGCAACCACCACGTCCGGGGTTTGTCCACCGGTGAGGGCGGCGTTGAACTTTTGCGCGACTTCCTCGTAATCTTTTCCGGCGTCGGTGAGCTTAATCTTGATATTGGGGTTTTCCTTTTCGAAAGCGGCAATAATCTCTTTCTCGGTATCTTTGGAGTTAGCCGGGTGGTTAGACCAAACATCCAGGGTTACCTTACCTTTCGGGTCATTTTGCTCGACCGATCCCGAGGAGGAAGTGCCGGCGCATCCCGACAGCACCAGGGATGCAACTGCGGCTCCGGTCAGGAGCAGTTTCCGTGTGCGATTCATTTTTACCTTTCTGCTTGTTCGGGTCAGCCCTTAACTGCCCCGGTAGTAAGTCCCTTGATCATGTTCTTCTGCAATATGAAAAACACGATCAAGAGGGGAATCACAGCTAGCACCGTGCCAGCCATGACCGGGCCCCAATTGGTGAGACCCTCGTTGTTTTGAAGGAAAGTCAATCCGATTTGAATAGGAGCGGTACGTTCGTCCTCTGACATTAGGAATGGCCACAGGTATTCGTTCCAATCGTTAACGATGGTGATCAGGGCGAATGCGGATAAAGTTGGCCAGGACATCGGTAACACTACTCGCCTCAGCAGCTTTAGGGGGCCGGCGCCATCCATGCGAGCTGCTTCGATCACTTCAGTAGGCAGCGACAGGAAGTGGTTACGCATGAGGAAGGTACCGAAAGCGGTACCGGCCAGGGGCAAGATGATCCCGGCAAAGGTATTGCGCATGTTCATACCCGCGATTAGCGAATAGTTTGAAATTACGGTGATCTGGTTAGGTACCAGTAAGGAGGCGATAATCAAGATGAAAACCAGGTTGCGGCCGGGGAAGCGCAGTAGCGCTAAGGCATAAGCTGAAAGCACCCCCAGTAGGATTTTCACCGCTGAGAGTGCGATGGTAATAATCAACGAGTTCCGTAGGTAGGTGAGCAAGGGAATCTCACTGCTTACTGCCCGGTAGTTCTCCGTGGTAAAGGGGTTGGCGATATAGGTTGCCGGATGAGTGTAAATATCGCCTTGAGTTTTAAATGAGGTCAGCACGATCCAATAAATCGGGATCATGATTCCCAGAAAGGCGATTAGCATCGCGATATAACCGATTATTTTGAATGCGACTGAGGTAGTCACCGTGTCTTCGCGGACATACTCTTCCGCTTTCTGTTTGCGGAAAGCCAGTTTTTTACTCATTGGTTATCCCTGTCCATAACTCGCACCTGCAGCAGGGTGATCACCAGCAGTATTAAAAACATAATGGTGGCCACGGTGGCTCCATATCCTGCTCGGGAGTTGACGAATGTTTCCTGGTAGATTTGGTAAACCATCGTGGTGGTGCCGGTACCCTGCGGGCCGCCGTGGGTCATCACATTGATAATGTCGAATACTTGCATTGAGTTGAGAAGTACGGTGATCGACAAGAAGAACGTAGTAGGACGTAGCTGTGGTAACAGGACTTTAGTGAAACGTCGCCACGGGGAGGCTCCATCTATCTCCGCCGCCTCGTCCAGATCTATCCGCCTAGCTTGGAGGGCAGCCAGATAGATTACGAAGGTGTAGCCCAGATTCTTCCAAATGTAAGTCACGGTCACCATGAATAGCGCCCATTTGGGGTGTTGGTAGAAGTCGGGGATAGCGGTGAACCCGAGACGAGTCATGAGGTCTTGGATGAGGCCGACGCTGGGGTCGAAAACGAATTGAAAAGCCACTCCAATGGCGGCTCCGGAAATAATATAGGGCGCGAAAACCACGGAGCGGACTAGGTTACGTCCGAAGAGCTTTTGATCCAGGATCATCGCCATAACCAGACCCAGGACTAGCGATCCAACTACGGTGGCGAAGGTAAAAATCACCGTATTTAGTACGATACGCACGGTGGAATCAGCCTGAAACCATTCAATATAATTTGCCAGTCCAATAAAGGTGGCCTGGGGAGAGGAAATGTTCCAGTCCATAAAAGACAGGCGGATATTGTCTACCAGTGGCCGGTAGGTAAAAACCATCAGCAATATCAGGTTGGGGATAAGTAACGCTGCTGCTAGCCAGCCTTCGTTCCGGTCTGGACGGTCAGAGCGTTTCGCCGGCTTCGCGGGATTTTTTCCTGCTTTGGGGGGTACCGGGGGAGAGGACGGTGGGGAAACAGAGCCGGCCCGCTTAACGTTTTCAGTTGACACGTCTCATTGATAAGCCACCAGTATTAACTGTCAGGAACTAAAAGTTTAGGAGTAGGCGTCCAAGTAATAAACGTTTTATGACTGAAAAGTTAATGGCCGATGACTCCTGCGCTTTTATCTTGCCGAGCTTGCTGCTTTAAGACATGAAGTTTTCCGAACCGAGCTGCTGGCTGCGTTAGACTGGGGGCATGCTTTTATCTGACCGTGACATTGCCAAACTGTGTGACAGTGGGGAAATTGAGATTGATCCTTACGACCCGCAGATGATACAGCCGGCCTCTATTGATGTGCGCCTAGATCGTTACTTCCGCCTCTTTGATAACCATAAATACTCGGTGATCGATCCGGCTTTACCTCAAGATGACTTAACTCACCTGGTAGATGTGGGGCAGAGCGCGCCTTTCGTACTGCATCCCGGAGAGTTCGTGTTGGGGTCAACCTTGGAGCGGGTGCGACTAGCAGAGAATCTGGCTGCCCGGCTGGAAGGCAAGTCTTCTCTAGGTCGCCTGGGCTTACTCACTCACTCCACTGCCGGTTTTATTGATCCCGGTTTTAACGGTCACGTCACCTTGGAGCTATCGAATACCGCTACTATGCCGATCCTGCTCTACCCCGGTATGAAAATTGGTCAATTATGTTTCTTCCAATTATCGTCCTCAGCCGAAAAACCCTACGGTTCTAGGGAGCGAGGATCTCGCTACCAGGGTCAACGCGGCCCCACCGCCTCTCGCTCTTACCTGGGCTTTAACCGTAGTGAAGTGCCGGAAATGGACGAAATGCAGTGAGTGAGAGCCCGCTTACGGACACCTCGACCTTCGCGCGAATAGACACCGGAAAAATTCGCGCAGTCAGGATAACCGAGCAGGGATTAGAAACCCAAAAACAAGTGGCCGCTATTAACCCGGGAGCATCCTATATGCGCTCTCGGGGATTGTTGCCAGCTAGCGAGTTTACCCAAGCCGGTTGCCCACAGCTGGTAGTTTTCCCTGCAGAAGTTACCCCGGATGAAGTGGAAGCACTAGTGGTTTCGCTTTGGGAGGACGCGGGATGGCTCGCTCCCGGCAGATTACGGCTTAGCGGACAGGCAGAACTTGCCGGCCCTTTCCAGCTTGACCAGTCAGTCCGCGAAGCCTTGAACCTTCCTGCGTATAGTGAGATTGCCTTCCGCTTGGACTGTCCGCCCATGCGTTCTGGACAGCTAGCGGAAGAACTGCGCGGAGTTGACCTACTTAGTGATGCTTTTGCTGCTAGTGAGCCCATCGGGTTGGAATTTGAAGCACTCAGCGGCTTGTTGGCTATCTGCCGGCGCCTCGGGGGGAGCCTGCGGGTGGGTGCGGGTAGTAGCGCCAAAGACGCTCCGGCTCAGATCCTTTCCCCCGACCCGGACTCAGCGGTTAATCTGGCGGTGTACTCGCCCTATTGGATAGAAAAAACCAGTATTCAAGAACTGCTAAAGCCAGTATTGGGAGAGTTAAGTCTAGACCCGGGATCCCGCGAACGCCCTAGTCGCTCTCAGCGGCGCCTGGAGCGAGAAGCTGAATCTTTAGTTACCGCCCAATTGGGCAAAGAGAAACTGGACTGGATAGTGGCAGAGGCCGCCGCCTTTGATCAAGAGATGGGCAACCAACTAACTAATGGTGATGCTTACGCCCTATACGGCTCGCTAGGGATGGGGGCAGATTTCTTCCTCGGGGTGGAAGCAAGTTTGCAGGTGCCGTCGGTGTTACGGTTTCATCCCCATTCAGGGAAACCGTTTGCTATCTACCAGCTGCAATGGTTAGGGCAGCCTCAGGGGAATCGGCGTCTTAACCGGGTAGAACGGGTGGCACGGATGAAAGTGACTCACGCGTTTGAGGACGCAGCCCGCCTATTAGCGGAAGCCGCTGAGGGAACCGTAGTAGACGAAGACTCGTTCTTAGTTACCTGGAACTAGCATCTTTTAGCCCCTTAGCTACTATCAAGGACTACAAGCCAACAGCTGTAAACGCTGACCTGGAGAAAACAGTTCTCTTTTTAATAGCGAGTTTTTTCTACCGGTGACTAGAATTAAACGGTAAATGAGGGGTGTGAAGAAATATATGAATCGTAAAATCCAAGCCGTTCAGCCCAATAGATCCTCCGACGTCTTGCAAGTATTATCCGGACTGCTAATGGTGCTATTCGTGGCAGTAATGTCAGTAACCATCATCGGGACTGCGCTGCCAACTATGATGTCGGCGCTGCATGGCACCGAATCTCAATACACCTGGATAGTTACGGCCATGATGCTGGCCTCCACGGTGGCAACCCCGGTTTCGGGAAAACTGGCCGATATGTACGATTCGAAGAAACTCTTGATGGGGGCAATCGGGCTGTTTACTTTAGGATCCCTGCTTTCAGGGGCGGTTACCGAGGCTTGGCAACTGATTTTCACCCGCATTGTCCAGGGGTTAGGAATGGGGGCGATTATGTCGCTCACCCAAGTGGTTATGGCGCTGATTATTCCGCCTCGTGAACGCGGTCGCTATAACGGCTATATTGGCGCGGTCATGGCCATCTCCAATATCTCTGGCCCGTTGGTGGGAGGATTTATTGTGGCTACCCCGTGGCTGGGGTGGCGTTGGTGTCTTTGGGTTTCGGTTCCGTTTTCCCTGGCCGCCATGGCGGTGCTTTGGCGTTTCTTGAAAGTTCCGGCTGCGCAAATCTCGAAACCCCGCATTGATTTTTTGGGTACCGCGCTGATAACTGCGGCGGTATCAGCATCCTTGATTTGGCTATCCCTAGCTGGAAAAACCTTCGCTTTTGCCTCCTGGCAAACCGCAGTAATGCTGACTTTAGCGGTACTATTCCTGGTGGCCTTCGTGCTTTGGGAGCTGCACTTCCCAGAACCGGTGATACCGATGTGGATGTTTACCAAGCGCACCACCTTGCTGGCAATCCTCGGGTCAATCTCGGTAGGAACTGCGCTTAATGCCCCGCCGCTGTTTTTCACTCAGTTCTTCCAAATCGCTAAAGGTATGAATCCGGCACTCGCGGGGATGGCGCTGCTGCCGGGTATGGTAGGTACCTTTATCGCCTCTACTTTGATCGGGTTATTGGTTTCGCGAATAGGGCGCTGGAAACGTTTCGTGGTCGGCGGTTTCGTGGTGATGTGTGTGGGGATTTTCTTCATCACCCTGATTGATAAAAACAGCCCCTACTGGTTTAGTGCGCTGGGTATGTTCTTGCTGGGAGCTGGACAAGGCGCCAGTATGCAAAACCTGGTGCTCGCGGTACAAAACGGAGTGAAATTACGCGATATGGGGGCCGCTACCTCGACAGTTACTTTCTGCCGTTCTATGGGCGGCGCGATCGGGATACAAATCTGCGGTTTCGTGTTCACTTGGGAAATTGCGCGTGCGGTCAGCTCTGGGATGGCAAAGCTAGGGAAGAAAGGTGCCGCTATGGCGGATCTATCTACCCTGGAACTGGATAAACTGCCAGCTGCGCAGCAACAGGTTGTCCGAGATGCCTATGCGAGCGCACTAGGAGATATTTTTGTGCCACTACTGGTACTGTCCCTGATCGGCTTAGTCTGCGTCTGCCTCATGAAAGGTAGCGAGCTGATTTCGGAATATGCCGAGCATGAAGCCCAAAGGCCTCAAGCGACGGAACGGGAACGAGAACTGGTACGCCGCGCCCTTGAGAAGGATCAGGTAAGTCGGGAGCTTGCGCAACTTAAGCAGCAAAAAGATTCAGCTAAGACCGAAGATGATTCCCCTGATAAGAGTGAAGACCAGGATCATCTTCGAAAGAGCAACTAGGATTTGGGAACAGATAATGTCCACCTAGGGTAGGTTAGTAGTAACTATCGAAGTGGAAAGGCGAACCATGGATATTGGCTGGAAAGTAGCAAGTGCCGCCAGCTTGGCGGGTGCGGGTTTGATCGCTAATCTGGCGATAAACACCGGTTGGAAACTAGTTACCGGGCACAAACCTCCGCAAGATGGGGAGGAAGCAGCCCAGTCCTCGTTGCTAGAGGTAGTGCTGTTTGCCGCTATTTCGGGAGTGGCCGTCACCCTTATCCAGCGTGCCGCGATGCGTCGCACAAATAGCTGGTATGGAGGGCGTCATAAAGACGTCCTCGACCTAGGTAACTAACTTCCCTAGGACACCTTTTCCCGGTTCAGGCTAGTGGTGTAGAGGCAACAGATTTACCGGTGATAGGCTCTAGGAGACCGTAACGACAGGGGAGCCGAATAGGCTGAGAGTGTCCCGGTGGACAGACCCTCGCACCTGAACCAGGTAATGCTGGCGCAGGAAGTCGAGTCTCTTACTTGCGCCCGCAAGTCCCCTCCTGACAAATGGAGGGAAAAATGCGCAAACTCGCGCGCTTTACCGCATGCCTAGCCGTTGGAGCCTTGGCTCTGGGGCTAAGTGGCTGTGGAAACGATAAAAGTTCTACCCCCACCAAGGGTGATAGCAATACGGTAACTATGGTTACCAATGGTAGCTGGACGCTAGGAAAAGATTCTTTGACGAAAGCTAAGGCCGCTACCGGACAGGAAATTAAGCTGGTCAATGGGGAAGAATCGGGCACCCTCGATTCCAAGTTGATCCTGCGTAAAGACTCTCCGTTAGGAGATATGGCGGTGGGATTGACCGCCAATAACGTGGTGAAGGTTGCCAAGGCCGGGGTGATTGCGCCCTCTACAGTAAAGGTCCCGTCCTCGGCGGAAAAGTATTTGATTAAGGAAGCAGAGGGGGCGCTGCCCTTAGACCGCTCCGATGTGTGCGCCAACTACGATATTGCCTACTTCAAAAATCACAATCTGAAAGTACCAGAAAACTTTGATGACCTGCTGAAACCAGAATATAAAGGCTTGACCGTAATCGAAAATCCCGCCAAATCTGATACTGGCTTGGGGATGCTTTTGGCAACGGTGCAGGAAAAGGGGAAAGACGGTTTCGTTAACTATTGGAAAGACTTGATGGCTAATGAAACCAAAGCGGTAAACACTTGGGACGAAGCCTATAACCAAGAATTCACCCAGGGGGAAGGGAAAGGGAAATTCCCGATCGTAATGTCTTATTCTTCTTCCCCCTATTGGTCGGTTTCCGAGGACGGCAGTTCGGCTCCGACTGCCAATATCGCCGGCACCTGCTATCCGGCGGTCGAATATGGGGTGGTGCTGAAAGGCGCGAAGAACGCCGCTGGCGCAGAAAAGGTGTTGGACTGGCTATACAGTGAAGAAGGCCAGAGCGCCATTATGAATGAAAACATTACCTACCCCATTGATGAACAAGTAAAACTAGATCCGAAGCTGGAGAAGTTCGCGCCCCGGCCTGAAAATGACAAACAACTAGATCCGGCGCAGATTGAGCAAAACCGCGGTGAGTGGATTCGCCAGGTGCAGGCGGTAATAGGATAACCCTTCATGAGCCCTACCTTTGCTCGTACTTGGCCGCTAGGACGAGTGTTTCTCGTCCTAGCGGCCGGTATCCCGCTCGTCTTTTTAGGGATCTGTTTTTTCTATCCGGTATTGGCTCTTGCCTGGCTGGGGGTAGGCCAAGCCGGGGAAACCGGATATTTTTCAACTTTAGGGCGAGTGCTATCCGATAGCCTCACTTGGAGGGCAATCCGGGACACTTTAATCCTGGCATTGGGGGGAACTTTCTTTTCTACCCTGGTGGGTCTACCACTGGCCTGGGTGTTGTACTGTTTAGATTTTCGTTTTCGAACTGTCTTGCGCACGTTAGTAACCATCCCGTTTGTGCTACCTACCATCGGGGTGGCGGCAGCATTCAAGGCGCTCCTGGCCGAGGACGGCTGGCTAGCCGGGTTAGGTCTGGACGGCACCTTTGGAGCCGTTATTTTAGCGATGGTTTTCTATAATGTTTCCCTGGTAGTCCGGACTGTAGGGCCGGTCTGGGCGCGTATCGATCAGCGTGCCTACCAGGCAGCGCGCACCTTAGGAGCTACCCGGACTCGTGCGTTCTTTACAGTCACCATGCAGCAGCTGCTGGGGGCTATTGCCTCTGCCGCCTCCCTAGTTTTCTTGTATTGTTCTTCGTCCTATTCACTGGTAATGGTTTTAGGAGGCATCGGGGTAGCTACTTTAGAAAGCCAGATTTACCAAACCACCTCGGTGGATTTAGATTTGGCGGCTGCGGCAGTCTTGGCATTGCTGCAGGTAGTGATAGTGGCGGTGGCGCTAGTTGGATCGCAGTATTTTCAAAGTAAGGCGCGTGTCGGGGTAAAACTCGCTACCGTCGAGAACTCAAAACCCGCTCGTGGCCGCCAGCGCCTGGCGATTTGGGGAGCTACCGCGGTGATTGCGCTGTTGATAGTGGCGCCAATGGCGCAGGTAGTGACGCGTTCATTTCGCCGGCGCGGTCAGTGGACGCTGCAAAACTATCTTGACCTGACCCGCCCGGATGCCTCGATATTGGTCGAGCAACCGGTAATCAATTCTCTGGGGGTTTCCCTGCGGGCGGCGTTCATCGGGGCGATTGTATCCACCCTGTTGGGAGCTTTGGTGGCTGCCGTAACCAGTCGCCACTATCGCAATCCTCACCTTTCTCGTGCCGCCGAGATCTTTGATTCCCTAAACATGCTGCCACTGGGGGTATCTAGTGTGGTGATCGGCCTGGGATTCTTGATCACCCTTGCCGCTCCCCCCTGGAACCTGGCTGACAGTCCCTTTCTACTGCCAATAGCGCAAGCCTTGGGAGCTTCCCCACTGGTTATCCGGTTAATGCGCCCCATGCTACAAACTGTTAACCCTAAGCAAAGACAGGCGGCTGCTACTCTGGGGGCGACTCCTTCCCGGATATTTTTAACCATAGATGGCCCATATATTTGGGGAGCGCTAGTCGTGGCTTTTGGTTTTGCCTTCGCAGTTTGTTTTGGTGAGTTTGGGGCGGCCTCCTTCCTGGTGATGCCAGAGTCCTTAACTTTGCCGGTGACGATTTATAAACTCTCGGGCAGCGCGGGACCCGCTGAAAATGGGATGGCGATGGCCGCGGCGGTTATCCTCTGTTTAACCTGTTCCCTGGTAATGAGCGCAGTAGAAGCGCTGCGAAGAAGAAAAGTTGGTGAATACTGATGGACGGCTTAACTGTTTCCCAGGTGCGGGTGCAATATGGGCAGGTGCAAGCGGTAACAGATCTTAGTATCGAGGTTCCCGCAGGTACGGTAACCGCGCTCCTGGGGCCTTCGGGATGCGGTAAATCTTCGTTATTGCGGGCGATTGCGGGACTGGAACCTTTAACGGCAGGCACTATTTCTTGGCGCGGACGCAATATGGAACAGGTGCCGGTACACCAGCGCCGCTTCGGAATGTTATTCCAAGATGGACAACTGTTTCCCAGTCGCAATGTAAGCGGCAATATTGCCTATGGGATTGCGCATCTTCCTAAAGCGCAAAGGCAAGAAAAAGTTTCAGAACTGCTTGACAGTGTAGGTTTAGGGGGGTATCAAGATCGCACTATTGATACTCTTTCGGGCGGGCAAGCCCAGCGGGTGGCGCTAGCGCGGTCTTTGGCGCCTGAACCTGAACTGCTGTTGCTGGATGAGCCCTTATCTGCCCTAGATCGGGCGCTGCGCGAAGAATTGGTGATTACTTTGCGTAACCTTATTCGGAGCCTGCAATTGACGGTTGTTTATGTAACCCATGATCAAGATGAAGCATTTTCCCTGGCAGACCAGATTGTAATTATGGATGAAGGGAAAATCTTGGCGGTAAATTGTGCTGAGGAAATCTGGACTCATCCCGGTTCTAAAGCTGCAGCTGTTTTCCTGGGGTATCGTCCTTTCCTTAGCGCTGAGGCCGCCGCGCAGTTTGGGATAGAGATTCCGGAGGGATCGCAACTGGCAATAGCGCCAGGAGGATTGAAAATGTGTCCCGCGGGGCAAGGGATTGCGGCTACTGCCCGGGATTTGCGGGTGCGACGCGGAAAATACTTGGCTGAAGTCTCTTGGCGCCTGGGCAGCGAAGAATATAGCGGACAGGCAGAGGCAGGATTGGGAATTCACCTATCTAAGAAACAGTCTCAGCAGAAGGTGGGGTTAAAGGTTCAGCGAGATGAAACCTGTATAGTACCTAGCGGCCTGAAGCCACCTGGCCGGTACACAGGGCAGATATTTTAGGGTCGGCGATCGCGCTGGTAACGGTGATTGCGCTCGTGGCTTGGGGATCTTCTAGACACTTCTTAAGATAGTCTGACGCGGGTTTTCCGCGATCGATTTGCCCGGTATCGATTACCCGGATAACTTTTTCTGCTCCTTTTAGTTGGCAGGATACCCGATTGAATTGCACCTGGTAGGAACTGCCAGAACCATTGGTATCCCTTACGCGGATGCAAGAATCAATCGGGACAGTAAAACCGGGTTCCGCAGCGTTCATGGGGTTGGCGGCTCCACGACTTACGCTTTGATTTTCCCCGACTTGCCGCCCCCAAGTTTGCAATCCCGCCGGAGCCAGGATTTGTAGCTTCTTGTCTTTTATGGATTCTAAAAAGCTGTTGTCTGCAGGGCTCACGCTCCATAGCTCAATGCCATCAGCAGTGGATACGGCTTTAAGCAGTCCCTCCTCAGTGGTGTAAAGCAAAACGTCCTGGTGTAGACGCATTTGTTTTACTTTCTCGCTAAAGGACCAGAGCTCTTTCCCATTCTTTCGTGAATAGCAGCTCAGCTGGTTGTTGCTGGAAACATACAGAGAATTGGTTGTTGGGAGCACTTGGGTTCCTTCTCCCAGTTTCATTTCGGTTTCGTCAAATAGGGTGCGAAGGGACCGTAACTTTTCCCAATCCATGCGGAAAAGCTTTCCTCCCTTTTGCACCAGGTCTAATAGCTGCCCAGAGTTGTCGGTGGGAACTGTAGTTCCCTGCGGGAGGGTAGTGATATGGGTGCGTTGCGGCTGAATAAATAGGGAGTGGGTGCAGCCATCTGCAGGGCTGAGCGCCCAAGCAGTATCGTCAGCGTTACGGATCAATCTGCCGGGACTGGCAGCCTGAATCTGGTTAGTTTCGGGATCCACCAAATAGTTGATTCCTTTATGCCCGATAACCCAGAGGGTATCGGAGAAAGTCTCAAAAGTTTCTGGTGCTTGCTCCGTAGGTTTACCGTCAAGGTTGCAATTACCAGGATCTGGCTGTAGCTGCGGGTCGGATGCTTTCTGGGAAACTAATCCTTCCGCTAGCTGTTCGCCTTGATCCGATAGGCGTAGGAGGGAAAGATCTTCCCCAACGAGGACGATCTGGGCTCCTTGGGTAGCGATATTGGCATAGGAATCGGTAGATTCCCATATCCAGCGGGCAGTCCCCATTTTCAAATCCACTATTGCTATCCCCGAACCATTACCCGAATGATAAAGACACGGTAGTTGGCGATGGTCTCCATCGGCGCCTCCGAGTGTTTGCTGAGCGCAGGCAGCTAAGGGGGCTCCTAAGTTTACCGACCAAGAAGAGGTTCCATCGGCGGCTAATTGCAGGATCACGCCACTACCATCGCCAGTGACACCGGCACCAATGCGGTAATCTCCATAGGTTACTGGGCGAATGGAAGATTGTTGTCCCCATAGAGGAATAAAGGACGCAATCTCATAGTCTTGAGCCCGGAAATCCTCTTGCAGTACCGGTTGAACCTTAAAATAACCAGTTGATTGTGCTTGCCTGGAGGTGTAACGCCACCATAAGAAGGTTCCACCACCGATTATCGCCAATAACGCGAGAGTGAGAATTACTATGACCAGCCGGAAAAGCCGGCGTTTGATGCGCCTGGAGCCAGCCACTGCATCCTTCCTTCCGCTAACTTCAAATCAACTTAGTTAAGTCTAACCCGCACTGGTTGTTTCTCGGTCATGGCGTGGCGGATATGCCGGTTAGCGAACAAGTCGGAGGGGGATAATCCCAAATAATCAGGACATTATCTAAGAGGGAAGGCCAGGTTAAAATGTAATTAATACTGATAGCTGTCCGGAAACAGGCTGCCGTGGCAGTCAAATAGGTTCGCAAGTTTCCTATTTATGGTTAGAATAAAGTTATAAGTTTGGGTCTAAAAGAATAGGTAAAGCTGAGGCAAAACATGCATGTAGATCCCGGTGGGCAGGCAGATCAGCGCGTGGCGGTAATTATTCCCGCAAAAGATGAGGCCGAGCGTATTGGGATGACTGTTAGAGCAGTAAAAGCGCTACCATTTGTCGACCTGGACTTAATCGTAGTGGTAGATGATGGTTCCTCAGATGATACTCGCGAAGTGGCCAGACAAGCCGGGGCGGTAACCGTCCGTCACACCGTAAATCGCGGCAAAGCTTCCTCCATGGAAACTGGCGCCAAGGTGGTAGCGATGCGGGCTATCAAAGGAGAAAGACCACCACTGTTATTATTTTTAGACGCTGATCTGGCTGATAGCGCTGCTGAAGCGGCTCCGCTAATCGAGCCCGTTATTACCGGAGAGGCCGACTGCACTATTGCGGTTTTACCTAAGCCGGCTGGGGCAGGCGGTCACGGGTTTGTACTGGGCTTATCCAGATGGGCAATTAGACGTACTACCGGGTGGAATCCACAGGCTCCTCTGTCGGGGCAACGCTGTCTAACCACCGCTGCTTTCCAAGCCGCCCTCCCCCTGGCTGCCGGCTGGGGAGTCGAAACAGATATGACGATTAGTCTGCTTAGTGCAGGTTTTTCGGTTAAAGAGGTGCCGGTAAACTTTACCCACCGGGTTAGCCGGCGGGATTTCAAATCCCAGATGCATCGCCTGCACCAGTTTATTGACGTGGCGAAAGCCCTAGGCAGGCTGCGCGCCCGCCGGGTACATGTTAAGCCCCATAAGTTCTTAGAGGCAGCGGTCAAACAACAACCCGGCAGAGTCTATCGAGCTAAGCCCCGCGAAGTTCCGGGTAAAGACGCAAAGAGTGCCGAACAGTAAGCCAAAGCAGTAAGTAACAGTCCCGTGGCGGGTAGCTGAGTACCGGAATCATTGAGTAAATACGCGAATAACTGGTTGATCCCGATTGCTAACAGCGTGATCCTCAGGGTGCTTTCTTTCTTTGCCAGCGGGGTTTCTCCCAGCTGAGGACGCACGCGTGCAAATAACCAGTTGGCAAAGGTTGCTAAATCTCGCAGATAGCTGCGACCGCGCTGCCAGTATTTCTGACTGCCTTCCTCCTGGTTTGACCTGGTAGACAGGGGAGTAGCAGCCAGATTATCGGGAAGGAAAAGATTCGTCGGCATCGGGGTTAGTGACAGCGCGGGTAATACTAGGATTACGAAAACTAATAGGCAGCACAGTAGTGACCAAACGTAGGTTATTGATCCCCAACTGGCCAGGTTAGCTAGGAGTTTCCGGGTAATAATCACCTGAAGGTCGCCGTTAATAACAGACTGCACAAAGTTTCCTAGATGCGTCCTTTGGGAGGCTGGCCGCATCCAGTCGGCAAATGCCAGTCCAACGGAAGCTCCGGTCGCCACCATGAGCACCACGAGCATCCGCTTTATTCCTATCCGTTTTCCGTTAAGCAAGAGCACCAGTACTAAGAAGCCAGGCAAGAAGGAGATCGGCCCTCCGAAATCGGCGCCAAAACGCGGGAGGCCATCTACCACCATAAAAGCTATCCCTAAGAAGGCGATAAATAGGTTAGCTAACCAGACTGGTAGTCGTGAATTTCTTTTACCCCCGAAAGCTGCGGGGCGCCCCAGGGAGGTAACACATCCGCATAGCAGCAATATCCAGATCGCACATACTGAGTAATAAACATTTCCAAACCCAAAAAAGCGGGCTCCTAACAGAGAAAACGACCCGAAGGGCGAATCCATGGAAATGTGGGAACCGGTGGCGACATCTAAACAAATGAAAAAGGTACTAAAAGCGGCAATCACCAACGCCGGTCCAATGGGGCGATCACGCCAGGGGCCAGTGCAGGCAACTAGAGCTAGTAAAGTAGCAATCAAGATGCTTACGGAAGTGAAAAAGCTAGTGGGCGCTTCAGCTTCCCACCACGGTAACATGGCAGCTCCCAGGCAAGCAGCGGGTAAGGAAGCCACCGCTAGGCAAAGGAACTGTCCGAGCATGCCGAGTTGAATCTGCAAATGAGGACGCCGCGGATTCGGTCTTATGACTAGCAAAGAAACCAGGGATAAGGCTAGCACTAGCAAAGCGCCCGCAGCGAAGGCAACGAATTTGCTTGGCGGAAGTCCCAGGCGCGCATAGCTAGCATCGGCGCGCTGGGAAGTACTCACTAGACGTTCTAAGCGGTCAGCACTAGTAGCCGCATTAGCACTAATCATTAGGGGAGAACCTGAGGTACTCAGTTTGGGGTCGCGAGCCCCTAACCAGTCCAGAACCGTGGTCGGTAAATCCGCAGTTTGGGCAATCCCCATCTGGTGGGTAGAGGGAGAATAGATGATCCCCTCTGAGATTCCCTTCCCGTAGACTATAGCGGCTTGTAAACCTTGCTGGGCAGAATCGGGGTTAGCTGATACCACCAGGGCGCGGGTATTTTCTGGCAACGCCGCTAAGGTGTGCTTGAGGGCGGTAATCTGTTTTTCCTGTTGGGCTAGGTTGATACGATCCGGTAGCTTTCCTCGCAGATCCGGATAGGTAGCTACCGTAGGAAACAGCCGGTGATTTTGTTTTCGGGTCTGGGTTAGGTAGTCCGGATCTAGTCCGGGGTCTTGACTTAGCACCGTGGAAAGATCTACCAAGTGTAAGGCGCCTGGAGCAAAAGTACTGTCAGAATCGCCGAATAATCCCACAGAGGATGCGGGAGTTGGATTTACCTGCGGGTTCATTTCGGAGCGGCGCAGATTATTCCT
This sequence comes from Varibaculum sp. GTC20041, assembly GCF_055387755.1. Classification (NCBI taxonomy): domain Bacteria; kingdom Bacillati; phylum Actinomycetota; class Actinomycetes; order Actinomycetales; family Actinomycetaceae; genus Varibaculum; species Varibaculum sp. GTC20041. The sequence continues at coordinate 1,595,840 of NZ_AP041144.1, read as the reverse complement.
ATCTTGCAGCTGGTGCCGGGCATTTTTTGAGTCAGTAACTAGCGTTCCCGCTTGCAAAGAGTTTCCCGAGAGGGAACCACCATTTTGCAATAGCCAAATCGGATCCCAAATATCCGATTTTTCCAATTGTGATTTTCCGGTGGCAGGATCCAGGAAGTAGAAGATATCTTGCTGCTGTGCACCTACCTCGCGGCTTAGCCGATCCGGATTAAGGTTTTGGGATCCAGCTTGCACATCGATCAGGGTCAGAGCGTGAGAGGAAACCATACTCTGTACTGCCTGAGCATAGCCGGGAGCCAGGGGATCAATATCGCTTACCTCTCCGCGGATAATTCCTTCGGGATCTGCTAGCGCCAAAGCGGCACTATTTCCGATAGCTCCTGCAGAGATTTGCGCCTCCCGCAGCTGCTCAGCAAATACTCCAGGCTTGGCTGCAAAGGAGCTAGCAATAGCTGAACGCTGGTAGTAATCCCACATCTGTACCCGTTTACCGTCACTCAAAGGCTCTGGCTCCAGGCAAAGGTTCCGGCCCGCCAGCGAATATCGAGACAAGGGGCGGCCAGCAGAAAAGGTTAACCAAGCATCCTGGGGACAAGCCATAGCCTTAAAAGGGTAGGGGGCTAAGGTAAATAGAGCCCCGCTTCTAACTGCCGAGGAACGGTGTGCCAGTTCCGGCTGTGCTGCCACTAGGTCTTCCCAGGAAAGACCCGAAGTGAAAACCACCGCCACTTTGGTATCTGCGGATTGGGATAAGGCATCGATCTTGGTGGCCGGGGCATCGGGACTTACTCCAAAGATCCCGAGTATTCCGGCGCACCCCAGGGATAGTGCCCCCAGCACTGCAACTACTGAAACCGCTCGAAAATGCGAACTCGAACGCGAAGCGCAGGGCGAAGCAACAAGTGGAGAGGCATAAGTCAAAAATGCCACAGCTAAAGGAGCGAGGAAAAGTAGGGCACAGATCAGAGCCGAAACTCCTGCCCACAGCCACAAGCCAGTGAATAAGGCTAGCGCCGTTACCGCAGTTATTGCTCGGCATTTAACCCGGTTTCGACGCCAGAAAGTATCTATAGGCGGTAAGGAGGCAAGCGCGCAAACCACGGCTAGTAGGATGCAGCTAAGCGTCAAGGCGGCGGCTTCGGCAGATAGTTGCCACAAGAAGGGGCCGTCTAAAACGCTATACCCCAAAGGGGTTCCCACTTGTGTATATTCAGCCTGTTTGCGCGTCCAGAGAATAATCCCCAAGGTGAAGCCGCTCGTAGCTATCCCTGCCCCGCGCGCCAGTTGGGCAGGAGAAAAAGCGAAAGACTGTCGCAGCGCCGAAACTAAAAGCGCTAACAGGGCGGTAAAAAGTGACGCAACTAGAGCTATCGCGCCGCCAGCCCAGGCGGGCGATACTGTCCAGTCAGCACCTAATAGATAGTAGAGGCAGAAAGAAGCAGGAGAAAGGAAGGCAGCGAAAACTGCAGCGGCGCTCAGGGGAATTCGGATGCGGAGCCGCTTTAGCTGTCCGCGCTTCCTGCTCCCCAGATATCCTCCAAAACTCAAGAAGAGACAGCAAGTAATAGCCAGATAAAGCCAGATTTTAACGTCGAGGTTGACAGTAGAAAGTTGAACCTGGTTTTGTAAATAATCTAAACGCTGTTGCAGGTCTTTTTCTGCGGAACTGCTGGCAGTATTGTCTAAGTTTATTAACGATTGTGACTGCCCGGGCAGACTGTGAGCACTTAGCGCCCTTCCTCGGTTTCCGTCAGGCACCGGCAGGGAGAAATGCGAAAGAATCTGAGCGTTAGTATCGGCTAAAGTGCTTAGACCGGCAGCGTTGGTGCTCGCGGAGGTGGCTAGGCCGGTACCGCTAGCTGGGGAATAACTCAGCAAATAGGGCGCAGTGTTTTTTGCATCGGCCACTAGGGACAGGGAAATCAGCCCCGACTTGGGGCTCAACCCCGCTAGTGCCCCCTCCAACATTGGTAATTGCCGTTCAGGTTGGGACAGTGTACTTAGATCTACTACGGTGAGCCCGCCCTCGGCAATACTCGCTTTCACTTTGGCCGTCAGTTCCGGGACGGATTCTGGTAGTGCGGCATAATTTTTCACGGAGCCGTTACCGTGAGCCAATAATAAGCCGGCCTGGGAGCCGATTGCACGCGTTTTAATCCCGAAGGCTTCTAAAACGCCTGCTAATTGTCCCGGGCTTGCCTGCTGAGTTTCTTGCCAGTAACTTGCGTCAATTCCCGCTATTTTCCCGGCCGCTACCGCAGCTCTAGGGCAGGGGCGCGTCAAGTGGGCAGGATAGCCATTTTGTATGGTTAGCACGGACTCGCTAAGGCATCCCGAGGTATTTAGAGTGCCGACTGCGCCCGCCGAGGCATATTTTTTTAGCTGCGGGTATTTCTCGAATTGGGGGGTCATTTTTTGCCAGGAAAGATCCCGAGTTAGCACTAGCAGTAGGGGATCCCTAACCCGCGGGGTGGTATAGGTATCCAGACTAGGGTAGTAGAGACGTTGCTGTTGCGTTAGAGCTTTAGGGGCGGGTTCTGGTTCCCAAGTAGTTGCCGCCGCTGGCTCTACCGGTAATACCAGTAATGTAAAGAAAAAACTAAACAGGAGGGCGCAACCTAAACGGGAAAGATGCCTTACTGTTTTCACCACAGCCATATTCTACGGTCTCGATAAGGGTTAAGGGCATTTTTCCTAGTATCGTGAAAATAGTTGATAAAGGAAGCGGAGATGAATACTGCAGTTACTAACTATGCGTTCTTAGGGCCGGTAGGCACTTTTTGTCACCAGGCATTGCTACAAGTGGCACCGGTTGATGCCCAGGTGATCCCCTGTGCCGGGGAACGCCTCGCTATGGATAAGGTGCGGGAGGGTAAAGCGGAGCGGGCAGTGGTGCCTATCGAAAACTCCATTGAAGGAGGCGTGAGCGCCACCTTGGATTCCCTGGGATGGGACAAACGCCTGCAAATAGTAGCGGAAATGATTGTCCCGGTAGGGTTCACTTTAGCGGTGCGGGAAGGGACGCAGCTTTCCGATATCACCCGAATCGGCACCCATTCTCACGCCTGGGCGCAATGCCGCAACTGGGTAGCCGACCATCTGCCGGGGGCGGTTCATGTGGCCACCACTTCCACGGCGGAATCAGCGCGGATGCTTTCTGAGGGCAATGCGGGTTTCCAAGCGGTGCTAGCCTCGGCGGCGGCAGTAACCACCTATGGGCTTACGCCTCTTTACGAGGACGTAGCCGACAATCCCGGAGCAGTTACCCGTTTCGTGGAAGTGGCGAATCCCGGTCAGGTACCCCAGCCCTGCGGAGCCGATAAAACTACTATCCAAGTACGTCTACCTAATGATTATCGTTCGGGGGCGCTGCTAGAAATGCTGCAACAGTTTTCGGCACGAGGAATCAACTTGAGCCGTATCGAGTCGCGGCCCCTTGCCGGGCATCCGGGACGGTACGTGTTCAGTATTGATCTGGATGGACACGTTAGGGAAGAGCGAGTGCAATCCGCACTGCGGGGGCTGTATCGGATCAGTGAAGACTTACGATTTTTAGGTTCCTATGCGCGCGCCGACCAGGTGCGAAATGATCATGCTCCCCGCACGGGAGACGGTGATTTTCAGCGTGCCCGGGGCTGGGTGGATTCGATTTTACAAAAGTAGGTAGGTCACGAGTTCGCGATTATGGGCTATGCAGACCCTTTGGAGTTTCCTAGGGGATGCGTACTACTACTGCTCCGCGATCTAAAGATGCGGAAATCTCCCGGTAACTGCCCACCGTATCGCCATCGACTTGAATCATCCGCGGCTCCCCATGCACTTTGGCGCTGGCTGTCCGGGTGCGGATCACATCGGTTTTGGATACCAATCCGGCGGTGAGTTTTTTAACCCCTAAAGTGTCGCGGAATATTCCGCTGATTACCTCTAAAAACCCAATTAATCCGCCGCGTACACTCAGCATTAATATTTCTAACCAGCCATCATGCGGGTTAGCCTCCGGCAAGAGGGGGATGCCTCCCACTAGCTCCCCGCAGGAAGCAAACAGTAGGGTATTGACTTTCCGAGTACGTGGGTGCGACTGGTCTCCAAAAGCAACATCCATAGTGATCGGGGGTTTATTTGAAGCGGCGATCCCGGAAACGACATAGGCACCCCAGCCGATCGATTCTTTAAGTTTGCTAGAGACTCGGTTCATCACTTCTGCGTCATAGCCGATCCCGGCCATGACCAGAAATGGAAACTCCTCTTCAGTTTCAGTTTTCAAAATCCCCAAATCAACGCCGGTGTTCTTACCGGTAAACGCAATTTCACAGGCACGGGGTAAAGAATCAATTGGGATATTGAGATTGCGGGCTAACAGATTCCCCGTTCCCAGCGGCAAAATCCCGAGCGGAATCCGGCTTTCGGATAATGTAGCTGCGATAATCCGTAAAGTGCCGTCGCCGCCGGCAGAAATAACCAGCCCAGCTTCTTGCCGGATCGCTTCTTTAGCTTGGTTAGCCCCTAACGAATCCTGGTCGGTTTCCAAGAACACCGGTTCCTCGTAACCGGTGGCCTGGGCGCGCTGGGTAACGACGTGGCGGAATTCATTAAGATCCGCAATCTTCATGGGGTTATAAATCACCACCACCCGTTTTGAAGACTCATTGCTGCAGGTAGTGGTAGGCGCAGCAAATCCTTGTTTAATCGCAATTTTCATTGCCCGGGTTGCAATCCGGCGGGCACTAATCGCCCACGACAAAGCAATAATCCCTAAGGCTAGCGCCGCGATTACCAGAATCCAGAGCACAGTGGTCATAGCTGCTAGTTTAGAACATTTGCAGTGATCTTAAAGCAACGAGGAAGCAAGCTGAGGATTGGCGGGGCGCAACTGACCAATACTGCCAGGCATTCCGCCACCAGTCACTCGATCGGAAAGGCGATATGAGAAGGGATGCCCAGTAACGATATGATAAAAACATGATTGATATTCGTCAGTTGCGTGAGGATCCGCAGCCAGCAAAAGAATCCCTAATTGCCCGCGGGGATGATCCCGCGCGGATCGATGAAGTACTGGCTGCAGATGAACTCCGACTAAAAAAACAGCAAGAATTCGAAGCGATGCGCGCGGAGCAAAAGGCGCTATCTAAGAGCATTGGGCGAGCTGATCCCAGTGAGCGGCCTCAAGTACTTGCCAAAGCTAAAGAACTGGCGGGAAAAGTTAAAGAAGCCGAGGCCGAGGCGGGAGTAGCTTCCACAAAAGCACAGGATCTGCTGGCGGCACTGCCCAATATCATCATTCCCGGGATTCCCTCGGGCGGTGAGGACGACTATGCAGTTCTTGCCCACCGGGGCGCGAAGATTCGCGATTTTGCAGCCGAGGGCATCGAGGTACGTGACCATCTGGAAATCGGGGAGATGCTACAGGCAATCGACGTTAAGCGAGGCGCTAAAGTATCTGGCTCCCGTTTCTACTATCTACGAGGCATCGGGGCGCGCCTGGAACTGGCGCTGCTCACCTGCGCCTGGGATTTGGCAGAGCAGCATGGATTTATCCCCATGACCACTCCCACCATGGTCACTCCCGACACCATGCGCGGAACCGGATTCTTGACCGAGCATTCCGAAGAAATCTACTACCTACCCGCCGATGACCTCTACCTGGTAGGTACCTCCGAGGTCGCCCTCGGTGGTTACCATGGCGGGGAAATCTTGGAACTAGGGGAAGAGCCCTTACGTTATTCCGGCTGGTCAGCATGTTATCGACGGGAGGCAGGCTCCCATGGAAAAGATGTGCGCGGAATTATTCGGGTGCACCAGTTCAACAAGGTAGAGATGTTTTCTTACTGCCTGCCCGAAGTATCGCAGGACGAGCACCAGCGCCTATTGGCATTGGAAGAGGAAATGTTGCAAAAAGTTGAACTGCCATATCGGGTAATCGATACCGCCGCTGGGGACTTGGGAACTTCAGCAGCCCGCAAGTTCGACTGTGAAGCCTGGCTGCCTAGCCAGGAACGCTACCTGGAGCTAACCTCTACCTCCAACTGCACCACCTATCAAGCTCGCCGCTTGGGAATCCGTTACCGCGACGAAAACGGGAAAACCCAACCGGTAGCGACTTTGAACGGCACTTTAGCCTGTACACGTTGGCTGGTAGCTATCCTGGAAAACCATCAGCAAGCGGATGGCTCCGTGTATGTACCGCAGGCGTTGCGTCCCTACCTGGGTGGAAAAGAAATCCTGGAGCCAATTCCGAACGCCTAAATCTGAGCGCAAAGCGTGAAAGGATTAAACCAGGGCGCCCTCGCGCATTCCGAGATAGTGGTTTAAAGGATGGAGAGATTCGATGGCTGATTACCTGCAGTATCCTCAGGGAGATTATGTGCCTCAAGTAGTAGAGCGTGCCCTGGAGAGCTGCCGAAGCTATGGAGAAGATATTGCTACTGCCGCGGTAGTTCCAGAAAATGATCGTGCCCGCGTGCAATTTATTGCCCTCCAAGATGGTCGAATCTGTGGGATCCCCGTTGCTCGCGAAGTACTAAAGCAAGTGCTGGGAGACTATGACTTGCACTTACGAATTGCGGATGGCACCACGGTAGCTGCGGGAACTCCAGTTTTGGAACTGAGCGGTAGTACTCGCGGCCTCTTGGAAGCCAGGGATCTATGTCTGTGGTTCTTATCGCATCTGTCAGGGATTGCAACAAAGACCGCACAGTGGGCACAGGCACTTTCGCAGACGAAACTGGTAGTCAGGGATACTCTCTCGGTTACTCCCGGCTTAGGCGAGCTTGAAAAATATGCGGTTAGAGTGGGGGATGGTATGACTTCTCGCCTCGGTGTCGGCTCTTTCCCGCAGGTAACGGTGGAACATCTGAAACTGGGAACCGGGCTGGGAGACGTTATTAATCACGTACGTACAGCGGCTCAGGGTAAACCGATCGAGGTAGAAATAGATCGCCTGCAAGACCTGGATCCGCTGTTGAAAATGAAGGTTGATCTGGTAGCTCTGCAGGGATTTACCCCTGAACAAGCAACCCTGGCAGCTGATCACCGCCAGACGATTAATCCCGGAACCCTGCTGGAAGTCAGGGGAGATATAGACCTGGAAGACGCCGGTGCTTATGGCGAATCCGGGGTGGATTATCTGGCGGTGCCCGCTCTAACTGACGCGGTTACCCCCCTGCGTCACCAGATGAAATTTGTCTAGTCTTTTTACCTGCCCCAAAGAAAACATCGACAAAGGAGCTGAACAATGTTTTGGTTCGACTCAATCGAACATAACCGTTGGCTGTCTGCCTGTTTGCAGGACTTGCTGGATTACGGGCGTAAATCAGAGGTCAAAACGGGATTTGCCTGCCTAGATCGGAACGGCGAAGTTGACCTAGAACAGCCGATTCAGTTGTATCTTACCGCCCGGATGGTGCACGTGTTTTCTCTTGGGGTGCTGTTGGGGGTGCCCGGATGTCGCCGCCTGGTAGAGCACGGGATTCGTTGCCTCAACCAGTATTTCCGTGACCCCGATAATGGCGGATGGTTCGATGCCATTGAGCATGAACTTGACCAGGATGGAAAGGCGATCCCTTATCAAGGACGTGACGACAAACGTTCCTACTCCCACGCATTTTTACTGTTGGGAGCGGCCTCGGCAACTGCTGCGGATCGTATCGGTGCCCATGAATTGATGCAAGAAGCTATTCGCGATAACGATCTGCACTGGTGGGATCAGGAAGCAGGAATGGTCTGCGAGAGCTTCAATCATGACTATTCTGTCTGCGAAGATTACCGGGGTCTGAACTCTAATATGCATATGGTAGAGGCATATATGCTGGTAGCCCAGGTTACTAATGACAGTAGATGGACGGAGCGGGCTATACGGATTCTAGAGCGAGTTGCCCGGGTATCTCGTGAATATAACTGGCGAATCCCGGAGCATTATGACAGTGACTGGCAGCCGCTACTGGGATATAACCGGGATAATCCGCAGGAAACCCACCGGGCTTACGGCTCTGATGTAGGTCACTCCTTCATGTTCTCGCGTCTAATGTTAGAGGCACGAGCCATGTTGAAAAATACCAACAAAGAAGTACCTGAATGGCTCAGTGAAGCTGCAACCGAAATATTTGAGCGGGCGCGAGAAGATGCCTGGAGGCGTGATGGGGCTCCCGGGTTTGCCTTCACCGTGGATTGGGAAGGCAAACCAATAATCCGCGATCGCCAGGCCTGGGTGCAATTTGAGGCAATCGGTGCGGCAGTCACGATGTTGCGAGCTGCCCAACAAGACGGAGCCTCGGCAGAAGTAGTAGACCATTATGAACATTGCTATCGTGCCTGGCTTGATTTCGCCTATGAGCACTTTCTGGTGCGTGGCGGAAGAATCGTACATCGGCTCTCCCCTGAAAATCAGCCTCTAGACTTAGAGAACCAAAAGTTACGGGACAGTGTTTACCATGCCGTGCAGGCAGTGCTATTGCCCCGTCTGCCTTTGTCTCCGGTATTCGCGATGGCTCTGGCGCAGGGGTTGCTGGATAAACCGCTGCCTGAGGAGCCAAGTCGCAAGAAAAGATTTGGCGGATTTTAGGTCTGGCGGTTAGCAACTGTAACATGGGGCTTGTCCTTACGCTTTAGCGTAGGCCAGGAGAGTTGTCCGAGTGGCCGAAGGAGACGGTCTTGAAAACCGTTATACCCGCAAGGGTATCAAGGGTTCGAATCCCTTACTCTCCGCAAAGTGTTGTTTATCTGCGGTTTTAATAACCAATATTCCCAGTATTCTTAGGCTGCGGGTGGAGCAGAGGTCGCACGCACTATTAGCTCCGTTGGAATCGTCAGATGAAGATTATTGGTTTCCCCCTGCAGCTGCCGGTTAATCAGGTTCACCATTTCCACTCCGGCAGCATAAAAGTCCTGCTTTATGGTAGTAAGCGGTGGGAATGAAAACTCAGATAATTCGATTCCGTCAAAGCCCACTACGGACACATCCTGCGGTACGCGGATCTGTCTTTCGTTTAGCGCTCGGATCAGTCCTAAGGCGACCTCATCGTTGGCGCAAAAAACTGCGGTAACTTCCGGGTTTTTCGCTAGTTGTTTTCCAGCTTCGTAACCAGCGTTTGCTGACCAATCTCCGGGAATTACCGTCGGGATTTCCCGGTTTTCTGCAGCCAGCATTTCACGCCAAATCTCTTCTCGTACCCTCGCAGAGCGTGAATGTTCTGGGCCGCTCACGTGATAAATGGTGCGATGCCCCAAATCTAGTAGATGCCGCATTGCCGCGCGCACCCCTCCTACTTGATCAGCAGAAGCAGATGGGTAAACGTCAACCAGATTGGAATCCGAAGAAGCAACCGGCAAATTTTTGGGGAGAGTGAGCTGCTCGGCATGGGCATCTCCGGCCTGTACAATCACTAATCCGTCAATATCTTCTTGGGAAAGTAGCGACATAGCCTGGTGCATCTGTGGAGTATGAGGATACTCCACCTGCACCAGGCTCACTGAATAGCCTAGTTGGCGAGCTCGGTCGAAAACCCCGTTGGAGGTATGTGCTTCCCCGGTACGTCGGATTTCTTGTGTGAGTAACCCGATAACGCCATAGGAACCGGTGCGCAAAGCACGCGCGGTGCGGTTAGGTTTATATCCGAGGTCGGAAATTGCTTGCAGCACTCGTTCCCGGGTCAATGGTGACACGTTTTGGTGCCCGCGTACCACTCGGGAAACAGTCTGTGCGGATACCGCTGCTTCTCTAGCTACATCGTAGATAGAAGCAGATTTAGTACCGTGTGTCTTATTTCCCGTCACGCGTGAAGCGTACCAGGTGAAAACCTAATTCATTTAGGACTTGCCCGGCTTCTACATGTGTTATCGTTATCAGTATTGTTGACATCGATAACACCAAAGCAGGTGTAGGGTACAAGCAATAAAACTCCCATTCATTAGGAGAAGCAGATGCAACTGGAAATTCACCACCAAGACCTGCAGGTCTTACACGAAAATACTCTCCCGGCGCGCGCCTACTATATTCCGTTCTCGCCGCTACAGGCGGCCAAAGAAAAAAACCGAGGACGTAACTTTAACCTAGAGCGTGAGGCCTCTGATCGTTTCCAGCTACTGAATGCAGATTGGGAATTCGGTTTCTATCCGAACTTAGACGCGGTGCCTGCCGACTTTTTCGCCTGTGAGCCCGTGGCGTTACCCGGGCGTATCCCGGTTCCTGGATCCTGGCAGCATCATGGGTACGACCAGCATCAATACACCAATATCAACTATCCTTTCCCCTTCGATCCACCCCATGTTCCTTATAATAACCCTGCGGGAGCCTATCGCCATACCTTTAACTATGAAAAAGACTCGCAAGCTCCCGAGGCCACTTTGATTTTCGAGGGAGTAGATTCCTGCTTCTACCTGTGGATAAACGGACAATACGTCGGTTATTCCCAGGTCACGCACTCCCAATCCACTTTTGATATCACCGAATATTTAAAGGAAGGGGAAAACATTCTGGCGGTGCTGGTTTTCAAATGGTCTGATGGATCCTACCTGGAAGACCAAGATAAATTCCGCACTTCCGGGATTATTCGTGACGTTTACCTGTTGAAACGGCCGCTCTCACATCTGAATGACTATTTCGTTACTACCGATTTGCAGGATGGTCGGGCAGAAGTAACCCTGCGTGCCAACTTTACGGGAGAGGCGCTGGACATTACCGCCAGGCTCTGTGACTCTGAGGGCGAGATAGCCACCAGCGCCCTCGAACCCTTTGCGGATCCGCAGGGTATCTACACCCACTGCGCCCGCTTTACTGTCGATAATCCTCGGCTGTGGCATCCGGGCGACCCCTACTTATATGACCTGGTTATGGTCAGCGAGGGCGAAGTAATCGCCGAGAAAGTGGGGTTGCGGCAAGTTACTATCGAGGACGCGGTTCTAAAGTTCAACGGCAGCCCCATAAAAATCAAAGGGGTTAATCGCCACGATAGCGACCCCGATTCCGGTCCGGTAGTGTCTATCGAGCACATTAAGCGGGATTTGCGGATGATGCGCCGGCACAATATCAACGCGGTGCGAACTTCCCATTATCCCAACTGTCCCCAGTTCTATCACCTCTGTGACCAAGCGGGATTTTATGTGATGAGCGAGGCCGATAATGAAAGCCACGGTACTCGCAATCGTCTGTTACAGGACGAATCTGAAGAAAACATTGAGGAACATTGGAACCATCCGATTTCCAATAATCCCGATTGGATCGAGCCCACGATGGATCGCATGCAACTGTGCGTTCACTCGGAAAAGAATCGTCCCAGTGTATTTTCCTGGTCAGCAGGTAACGAATGCGCTTATGGCTGCACATTCGAAGAATCGTTGGCTTGGGTAAAACAATTCGATCCTAGCCGGGTAACTCAGTACGAAAGCGCGTTCTATCGGTCTTCCGACCGCAAATATGACTACCAAAATATCGACCTGTATTCGCGGATGTACCCGCCGCTATCTGATATTGACGATTACCTAGAAAATCTAGGGGACAAACCTTTCCTTTTAGTCGAGTACTGTCACGCTATGGGTAACGGCCCGGGTGATCTCGAAGAGTTCTGGGACAAAGTGCGTTCCGATGCTCGCATGTGCGGCGGTTTCATCTGGGAGTGGTGTGACCATGCAGTCCGGGACAGCAATGGGCATCTGCTTTATGGTGGCGATAGCGGCGAAGATCCTCACGATGGGAACTTCTGTGTAGACGGGTTGGTATCCCCAGAGCGGGTGCCTCATATCGGTCTGTTAGAAGCCAAGAACGTCTATCGTCCTTTGCGTTGCCAATACGATCAAGAAGGCGGAAAACTGCTGGTAACTAATACCGCCGACCATCTGAACGCCGTTGATTACACTGCCTTGCGCTGGGTGAAAGTGGTAGATGGGCAAGAAGAAAGCGGCACTTTGAAAGTACCCAATTTGCCCCCTCACGAAACCGTGGAGATTCCCCTAGTGGTAGAAGTAGCCGCACAAGGACGCTGCTACCTTCGGGTAGAAACCAACTTAACCCAGCCCGTAGCCTTCCTAGAATCCGGAGATCTGCTGGGTTTTGACGAGTTCTTCCTCAAGAATCATAGCTCCCACACCCCCCGCGCCCTAGAGCTAGTAAAGGCCGTTACTACTGTCGAGGGAGAGGGCGCAGCTACGATAACGGAAGATCCCCTAGAGATATGCGTTGTTAGTGAGGATTACACTTACCGCTTCTCGCGTCATACTGGAATGTTAACCGGGATTGAGCTAGGTGGAAAAGAACTATTAAAGCAGCCGGCTGAATTAAATATTTGGCGAGCTCCCACCGATAACGATATGTATATTCGTCCCCTCTGGGAGCGGGCGCGCTATGACCGTGCCTACCCGCACGCTTACGAGGTTCACGTAAATATCGAATCTCAAGGTGCGGTGATAAGCGCCAAAGTGGCACTGGTGGCAAAAACCTTGCAGCCGCTCCTGAAGGCCGATATCGAGTGGATTGTCAGGCCGGACGGAGCTTTGCAGGTAAACGCGAAGGTTCGCCGAGATACTCAATTCCCCGAGTTGCCGCGTTTAGGGTTGCGTTTCTTCCTGGATCAGTCCTTGCAGCAGGCTACTTGGTCAGGGCTAGGGCCGCATGAAAACTATGTCGACAAGCGTCGTTCTAACTGGCATGGATGTTTTGAATCCTCGGTTTCTGATTTGTTCCAAAATTATTTACGTCCGCAAGAAAACGGATCTCGCTCAGATTGCGACTATCTGTGTCTTGCCGGAAAAGACCTGAAGATCGAGGTTGCCAGCGAGGACGTATTCTCCTTTAACGCCAGTTATTACTGTCAAGAGGAGCTCACGGCTAAGCCTCATGACTATCAGTTAACGGAAGCTGATAGCACCATCTTGTGTCTGGATCACCTGATGGCGGGGATCGGTTCGCAAAGCTGCGGACCGAAACTGCTGGAAAAATATCGGGTTGATTTCGAGACCACCACGTTCTCTTTCACTATCCGTTTCTCCAACTAATCAAAGGACAAGATACCCCATGGAAGAAAAGAAATACCTTAAATGGTACAACAAAGTAGGTTACGGCTCTGGTGATATAGCCGGGAACGTGGTTTATGCTTTCCTTTCGGCGTTCGTAATGATTTACCTTACGGATACCCTAGGGTTAAGCGCGGGAGTCATAGGAACCCTGATAATGCTGTCGAAGTTCTTCGATGGCTTCTCCGATATCATTTTTGGGCGCTTGATGGACAAAACCCATTCGAAAATGGGTAAGGCGCGGCCTTGGATGTTCTATGCATTCTTCGGGTGTGCCGCCATGTTGATAGCGATTTATGCCATCCCCACCTCTATGGGGAAAACCGCCCAATACACCTGGTTCTTCATCGCGTATACCCTGTTGAATGCGGTGTTCTACACGGCAAACAATATTGCGTACGCTGCCTTGACCGCGCTAATTACCAAGAATCGCTCCGAGCGGGTGCAGATGGGGTCGATTCGCTTCATGTTCGCCTTTGGTACAAACCTCACGATTCAAACCATCACCGTCAGTGTAGTACAAGCAATGGGAGGTGGTGCGGCTGCCTGGCGAAACGTCGCGATTATTTACGCGATAATTGGTATCTTGTCGAACACTTTGGCGGTGTTCTCGGTCAAAGAACTTTCGCCCACCGAATTGGCAGAGGGGGATGAGGAAGCAGCTAAGACTGATGACGATGTTACCTTCCTGGAAGCGTTGAAGCTGATGGGTAACCGTTACTACGTGATTATCGTAGTTTGCTTTATTTTGATGCAGTTCTTCACCGCCACCCTAAATATGGGAATTTACTTTATGACCTATATTCTGGGGAACGCTAAATTACTGGGCGTATTTGCCTGGGCGATTAACATTCCGCTGATTGTGGGGTTGCTAGTAACCCCGTTGGTGGTGTCCAAGCTCGGACGGATGCAGCCGGTTACAATCGTAGGGTACATAGTGGCCGTCCTCGGACGCTTAGGGGTAGTTCTGGGTGCGTCGATGGGCTCAGTCACGCTGATGCTATTCTTCTCCGGATTAGCTTCGCTGGGAATGAGCCCTCTCCAGGGAACCCTTAACGCCCTGATTGCTGAGATCAGTGAGAATACCTTCTTGCGCACTAAGAAACGCATTGATGGCATGATGTTCTCTTGTTCTTCTTTAGGCGTCAAGGTCGGCAGCGGGGTAGGTACCGCAGTCGCCGGTTGGTTGCTTGAGGTAGGTGGCTATGTAGGCGGAGCCAAGGAACAAGTGGAATCGGCTCTACAGATGATCAAGTTCATGTACCTGTGGGTTCCTACGATTGCCAATCTATTGATCTTGGTGCTCTTGTTCTTCTTGGACGTGGAAAAGAAGAACGAACAGTTGCGGGCGCAACTTGATGACCAGGATGCGCAGGCACTTAAAGCCGCAGTTCCTAGCGTTAGCGTCAATGAGAGTACTGCCGAAAAGGTAGTACAAGGTCACGCTATGGGAGGCTCTGGTGCTAAAGAATCTCTTGGTCTTAAGCTAGCTGAGCTCGATGCGGAGAAACTCCCAGATGCAGAGAGCTTACCGAATGTGGAAGATAGCGATACCGCGGATTCCAAGAACCAGGAAACAGAGAAAGGTGACTGACCAGTTGCAAACGGGCACTAGCTAAAGTGTTGGGTTAGCTGCTGATTTTTAAACCGCAAAGTTCCGCCGGGTAAAACTCTTTTAGTTTTACCCGGCGGAACTTATTGTTTTTAAAATATCGGTAGCGACTATTGCGCTCTGCCGGCTGCTGCGGAGGGCAAGGCGCTCAGGAAGCGGGGTTGGTTAAAACCAGCTTTGGCGAAAGCGTCTAGTACGGTACCGGCAGTTGCCTCAAGTTGGTCGCTGCGAACCAGGGCAATAGCGCAGCCTCCGAAGCCTCCTCCTGTCATCCTGGCTCCATAGGCGCCGGCCTTCCGGGCTGCCTCCACCGCAACATCTAGTTCTTTGCAGGTAACTTCGTAGTCGCAGCGCAAGGATTCGTGGGAGGCGTCTAGTAGCTTGCGCCATTGATCAAGATCCGCGCCTGCCTCTAAAAGCTCGCATAGTCGCTGGCAGCGCGCAATCTCGGTAAGTACGTGTCGCACTCGCGAAACCTGCTCCGGGTCATCTAATTTATCCAACTGCGATTGCACCCAAGAGGGAGGATAGTCTGCAGCTTCTAAGTCAGTCAGGTTATCGGAGGGTGAAATATCCTTCGGTACCAGTTCACCAAGTTCTTTCACCCCCAAAACCTGAGCCGCATCCTCACAGGCAGCTCGGCGTGCCCCGTACTGCCCGTCAGCAAGATCATGGGAAGTGCAGGTATCAATCACTAGTAAGGACAGTCCCAAAGCTGGCAAATCAAAAGGATGGGAACGAGTTTGCCAGGTGGCACAATCCAGTTCCAAGACTCGATCTTGTTCACAAAGCATCGATGCAGATTGATCTAAACCTCCGGTAGGAGCCCCCACATAGCGATTCTCAGCCACCTTTCCTGCCTCTACCAGCAGTTTTCTTCCCTCAAAGCTGTCTGCCAACCCCAGAGAAGCCAGGTCATCAATACCCGCCGCGATCGCACATTCTAAAGCGGCGGAAGAAGACAGACCGGCGCTTAAGGGAACACTGGAAGCTATCGCTACCTCTAGTCCCGGCACTTTCTGCGCTAGTTCTCGCGCTTTTTCTGGGTGACCGTTATCTTCAAGTACCCGTTTTAACCCCAAGATAACGCCCCCAACAAAAGCGCCAGGGCCACTAGCGGGATAGTTTTTTGCTAACTCTAAAAGACTGTGAACGCTTAGCTGTGGGAAATCTTCAGAAACAATTTTTAGTTGATCGTCCTCACGTACTCGCAGCGCCACATAGATAGCGTGGGGGAGGGCGAGGGGAAGTGCCTTCCCACCGTTGTAATCGGTATGTTCTCCGATTACATTGACCCGACCAGGAGCCCGCCAGACCCCTGTCGGTTTCGCTGCAAAGGTTTCCTCAAAAAGCTCGCTAGCTCTGCGTGTGCCCTCTTGCGGATCATACGCGGGGATAAATTCTGGTTTCATGGTTACGTTTGAACCTTTCTATTTGGCCTGGTGTATACCAGTCTACCTTGCATTTATCCCCCGCAGGGAGGGTTTCTAAAATAGCAGCCGCGACAGACGCTGGCGCGCCAATTTCACTGCCTCAGGGTTGCGGGACAGGCGGAATAGTTCCAGTAGGCGTTGCCGATACTCGTCGCGCTCCTCGTCAGCAGACTTTGCGATAAGGGATAACACAAGATCGAAAGCTTGCGGTTCATTGCCGGCTTGGAAAAAACGATCCGCCAAAACCAGGGGATCGGAATCGTCTTGTCCTTCTTCAGTCTGCAAACGCTGGGCAATAGATACTTTATCCACCAGTGCCTGATAGCGGGAGGATTCTTCGGGGCGGTTCCGCAGTAGCTTTTGCGCCTGCTTCATAGCCTCAGCATATTCGCCTGCTTCGACCAACGCTTCCACCGCTTTTTCTTCTTCGCTTCGCGGATCTTCCTGACCCGAGTCAGCTTCTCCTGCCATGACGCCGGTCAGTCCTGCCTGTCCGGCGATCTGTAAGACCTGATCAATCAGCGGTTTAATCTGGGCTTTAGGCTGCGCCCCTTGGAAAAGAGGTGCGGGTCTCCCCCCGATCAGCGCCACCACCATGGGAATAGATTGCGCCTGGAATGCCTGTGCTAACTGCGGAGAATCATCCACATTGATTTTCACCAATTGGAATCGTCCCTGATATTCGCGCGCCAGTTCTTCTAGAATCGGGCCGAGCTGTTTGCAAGGTCCGCACCAGGGTGCCCACAAGTCAATGATTACCGGCACTTTAAGCGAGGTTTCAGCGACTTCCTCAAAAGTGTCATCGCCAGCGTCACGGATAAAAGGACCTGCAACCACGGCACCGCCATTTTGATTTAGCCTGCTCCCGGCATTAGCTGGAGCTCCGCTTACGGCTGGATTATCCGCCAATCCTGGTTGAGAATCCGTTGCAGTCTTAGCAGCAAATTGGGATAAATCTACTGCTCCATGTGTTTGTGCCAATCGAAACCATCCTTACTTAGCAGCCGCCGTTAACACTTCAGAAGCCGCGATTACCCGCACCTTGCCATCTTTGGTGCCCTTGGGTGGTATCTGCAGCAGTACGCAGATAACTCGGCTCCAGGAAGCTTGTTTGGTGACCTTGCCGTTGTCCAGCAGATTAACCACATCACCGCTGAGGGTGATCGGTTTATCTTTAGCTACGTCCGTCAGCTTAACTTCTTGAGTGTAGGTGGTCGCCACCAGTGCCCCATTTTTCGCGGGCAGATTAATCGCCAGGGTGTTATTTTTAAAATCAGTAGGAGTTACGGTGGATGCTACCTTACCGGCATTACCTACTCCCTCGGTCAAGGCCTTCAATTCTGCGCGTTTGCCCTCCATGAGGGGATCCACAAACACTTTGTCGGCATTTTTTGCTTTGGCGTCGAAGACAGTCTGCGCCCAAGTGTTGACCGCTACTTCCGGAGAAAACATCAGGTTGGCATCGCTAGCAAGATCTAAAGTTTGTGATCCCCGTGCTACCACGTCAGTTTCTGGCAAGGATGCCTTGGGCAGTAGCTGCATCCACTGCCATAGTTGATAGGGGCTGGTTGCCTGGCTTTGACGGATTATCTCCACATATTTTGCACCATTGCTATCTGCCCCCGTCACGTTAAGCAAAGCGCGTGGCCATTTGTTTCCAGAGGTTACGGTAGTGATTTCCGAGGACGCAGGTAGCGCAGTTGGAACCGCTTGGTTGTTCTTTTGATGCATCTGGTATTGCGCGGTGCGCATGGCCAGTGCGGGACCGGCCACTCTGGGTTTTAGTGCTCCGGCATCATATTTGGAATCTCCGGCTGCTAAAGCGGAGTTAACTGCCTTAAGGATGGGGGCTACCTGTTCGACTCGCAAAGCTGGATAAGTCTCGGTGGGAGCAGAACTTGGTACCTCTTTGCGCTCAGCGGCACTAGTGCATCCTGCCAGGCTGGTTATTGCCAGGCAGCTAGCTGCGGTAACGGACAATAATACTCGCATTTTTCTCATCAGTTGTTACCTCCTTGGCTCTGGTCAAAGGTAGATTCACCTTCGAAATCTGCCATATCAGGACCATCTCCCAGTCCGTCCAGGTCGAAGTCATCGTCCTCGAACCATTCTTCGGCGCGCTCAGGAGATACCTCCGCTTGCGTTGCGGGAGGTTGATAAGAGTCCGCGGGGTTGTAGGAGGCCTGTGGCTGATAGGAGTCCGTTGGCCGGTAGGATTCCTCCGGTTGTAGTGAGGCCGCTGGGTTATATGATGCGTGTGGTTGATACGAGTCTGCTGGTTGTAGGGAGGCAGCTGGACTGTAGGAGGACAGTGGCTGGTAAGAGGCCTCTGGTTGTAGTGAGGCCGCCGGATTATAGGAAGCCTGTGGCTGGTAGGGCTGTGCCGGCTGCGGTGAGACAGCTGGGTTGTAAGAAGCCTGAGGTTGGTAGGAATCTTCTGGTTGTAATGAGGCTGAGGGACTGTAGGGAGCCTGTGGCTGGTAGGAGTCTGCCGGTTGTAGAGAAGCAGCTGGGTTGTAGGAGGCCTGCGGTTGGTAGGACTGTGCCGACTGCGGTGAGGCCGCCGGGTTAAAAGATGCCTCGGCTGCAACTTCAGGGAGCGGAGAATATGCCGCCGGCTGAGGGCTTTGCGCAGGCAACGCCAGCTCTGCCGCTGGCATCGTGGGAGCTGAAACTTCCTCAGTAGCCGGAACTTCTGGGGGCACCGAATCCGCGGCTTCGGGATTGATCGCTTGTCCGTCGGCATCAGTGTGGATTACTGGCACCAAACCGGTGGGGAACTTTACCCCTTCCACTTCGATGGTGGCTTCTCCGCGTTCGCGGGCTTTGCGTAATTCGGAACGCGAGGGCGGTTTAGTAACCGCATTGAGCGCAGGTATCTGCACGGTTTGCTCTCCTTGAGTCGCGGCTTCCTGAGCGCGCTGTTCACGGCGCTTACGCATTTCTGCTTCTTCTTTAGCTGCGGCTATGGCCAGGCGATTGATTACCACAGAAACGACTGCTCCGATTAGCATCAATAGCAGACCCGCGATCAGCAGTGGCCAGAACCAAGGGGTAGAAACTGGCTGTGTCCACTGCAAAGTCAGCTGGACGTTCCCTTCCTCTGACCAAGCGATCAGAGACCATGCGCCCTCGGAACGATCCCAGGTTTCGCTGATCCTGCCGGTATCTACTTCTTTATATTCGACCCACATATCTTTTCCGGCAGCTTCTCCGGGTTGCCGCGGATCTGCTTTCCCCTGATGTGGTTCGGTCAGTAGGGTGGTGTCATCTTTTTGTCCGGTAACTTCCACGTAGTTTTGGTCAGCTGCCCAAGCAGTCACATCGGCAGACCGTCCGATCGCTAAGGCTACTTTCCCTTGCCCGGCGACGGTGATTTTGGTGGGGGAGTCATAAAGTTCAAACATTCCCGGTCGGGTAATCGCCAGAGTTTGTTTTTGATTATTAGTAGGCAAAGATGCCGAAACGTGCGGAGTTGGCTTCCAAATGGTCGCGCTTGCTACTCCGCCTAGCGCAACCAGAGCCCCCACGATTACTAAAAGCAGTGGAAGCCAATATCTACGTAAGAAAATGTTCACCAGTTTCCCCTCAAGTCGTAGCCGGACAACTATAAGTACACTTTACTTGCTTTACTGCGGTGATGCTTATACCCGGTTAGGGGTGTGACTAGGGTCAATTTTACCGTAACGTTTGGTTTCAGGCGTAAATAAGTGAAAGACTAGGCAGTGATACGGGGTTTCGCACTCCTCAAGTAATGGAATAAAATGTTCCGAGTAATGCCTAATCTCAGCGGCTCATCTTCAGGGAGGACCAGGTGGAAGAACAAACTGATTTCCCGATCGTAATGCGCGGTTATGATCGTGTTCAGGTCGATTTGCAGATTCAAACTTTGAATAACCAGATTACCGAGTTGCAGCAGAAGCTGGACACGGTTGACCAGCGCAATGTGGATTTAGGGGAACAACTCGCTGAAGCACAAAGGCAACTGCGTTCTTCCGATCGTAGTTCTTACACCGGGATCGGCGCCCGGATAGAACAGCTGCTGCGCAGCGCGGAAGAACAATCAACCGCGGTCATCAATAAGGCTAATGCTGAGGCCGAGCAGCTGATGGAAAAGACCCGCAAGAACGCTCAAGATATGTCCGAGCGGGCAGAGGCGGAAGCTGCTTCCCTGATTTCTGAGGCGCGGCGAGAGGCTGAAGAACGTACCACTACCGCGGCCACCGAATCCGAGACCGTGCTGACTAACGCCCAGCATCGGGCGGATGAACTGGTTGCCGCGGCAGAGCGAGAAGCCTCCTCGCTGCGGGCAGAGACCAACACCCAGGTTTCTGACTTGAAAGCAACCGTTGATCGGGAAACCGAGTTGCAGCGGGCTCAGGCTGAAAAAGACTATGTGGAAATGCGGGTTAAAGCTGAGCAAGAAGCTTCCCAGCTCCGCAATGACGCCACCGCCGAGGCACAGGCACTGCGGGAATCCTCTTTGAGCGAAGCCACTAAGACTCGGGAAGAAGCCAAGGAACAGGCAGAAAAGACTTTGGCCGATGCTCGCACCCAGTCCGAAAGCATTTTGAAGGAAGCGCGGGAAAGCGCTGATAGCATCCGTTCCGAGATCCAGCAGATGCGTCAAGAGGCCGAGACGGAGATCGCAGCTGCTCGTGCTGCCGCTCGCGAGGCTGATGCTCAGGCTCATGAGCAGTCTCGTTCCGAAACCTCCGCGATGGTGGCTGCCGCTAAGGCTCAGGTTGCTGACGCAGAGAAACACTTGGGTGAAACCTTGCAGCGGGCAGAACGCTTGCTGACCGATACTGATGCGGTCGTACGTCGCCGTCAGGAAGATGCGCGTCGCGCGGCAGAAGCCACCATTGCGGCTGCCGAGGGCGAAGCCGAGCAGGTGCGTGAAGCTGCTCGCATCGAAGCTCAGGCAGAGCGGGCTGCCGCGCAACGCACCGTGGAGCGCCTGGAGCGTCAACGCGAATCTATCGCTGCTTACCTGGAAGAAATGCGGGGCTTGCTCGGCTCTGAGACCGCTACTGGTCTCGAGGGGCTGACCCCCATGCAGCAGCTGCCGGCAGTGCTAGCTCAGGCACCTGAGGAAGCCGAGGGCGAACAGCCGGCTCCAGTGGAACCGCCGGTATCGCCAGTAACCCCCGATGAAGAATCGGCAGCTACCGATTTGTTCACTAACGAGGAACAATAAACGCAATAAGCTCGTTTAACTTAACTTTGGGCGCGTCTTTGGAAAACCAAAGACGCGCCCAAGGTTTTTGTAGCTGCTCTCAGACAATTGACTGCCCACTCTGGCGGCGGAAACTATTCCGTCGCGACGTAGCTGTATATGCGGGTTGTCAGTGTTAGTTCTTGAAGGAATGCACGGGGGCGGGGATGCGTCCTCCTCGAGCCGCAAACTTTTCTGAGGAGAGCGAGGTTACTTCCATAATCGGCGCCCAGCCCAGCAGGCCTCCGAAATTCGCTTGGTCGCCTACGCCTTTACCCGGTACTGGAATTACCCGCACCGCGGTGGTTTTCCCATTGGCAACCCCGATAGCGGCTTCATCGGCAATCAAACCGGTAATAGTAGCAGCGGGGGTGTCACCGGGAATCGCGATCATATCCAGACCTACTGAACAGATAGCGGTCATGGCTTCTAGTTTTGTCAGACTCAAAGAACCGCGCTGTACTGCTTGAATCATATTCGCGTCCTCGGAGACCGGAATAAAGGAGCCGGAAAGTCCCCCGACCAGGGAACAAGCCATCAGGCCGCCCTTTTTAACCGCATCGTTGAGCAGGGCTAAAGCCGCAGTAGTGCCGGGCGCTCCGACCGCTTCTACGCCCAGCTCTTCTAAAATCGCAGCCACCGAATCTCCTACTGCCGGGGTAGGGGCGAGCGATAAATCCACGATTCCGAAACTGACGCCCAAACGCTTCGCTACGGTTTGCCCCACCAGCTGCCCCATGCGAGTAATCTTGAAAGCTGATTTTTTAATGGCTTCCGCGCATTCTTCAAAAGGCCGCCCCTGTACTCCCGCGAGCGCCCTCTCGATGACTCCCGGACCGGAAATTCCCACGGAAACTACCGCATCGCGTTGGCTCACGCCATGGAAAGCACCTGCCATAAAGGGGTTATCTTCTACCGCGTTGGCGAACACCACCAGTTTTGCGGCTCCGATTCCGTCTTTATCGGCAGTTTTATGGGCGGCGGCTAGAACTTGCTCACCCATTTTTGCGGTCGCGCTCATATTGATGCCGCTGCGGGTGGAACCGATATTTACCGAGGAACATACGATATCGGTAGTGGCTAACGCCTCGGGTATGGACTCTATCAACGCTAAATCACTGCGGGTAGCACCGGCTTGCACCAACGCGGAATAGCCGCCTACAAAATCTACCCCTACGGCCTTGCCTACTCGATCAAGCGTCTGGGCAAAAGGGAGGGGATCATCGGTGCGACAAGCCGCTGCCACCAGAGAAATTGGGGTTACTGAGAGGCGTTTATTAATGATGGGTACCCCGAATTCACCGGCGACTTCCTCGGCGGTGGCAACCAGGCGGGAGGCGGCCCCTAAAATCCGTTCTTCAATCCGCGCGCACGCCCGCTTGGTATCGGTATCCGCACAGTCCAGCAGGGACAGTCCCAAAGTTACGGTGCGTACATCGAGGTTATCCTCGGCAATCATCTGTATGGTTTCCAGGATTTCCCCGGTGGTATCCAGTCCCATTATTCTCCCTTGCGATTAAGGCTGCCCGCGTAGGTTTACGGTAAGCAGCTTAGAGTTTGTGCATGGCGTTGAACAGGGATTCGGCCTGAACTTTAATAACCAGCCCTTCGGTTTTCTCTACTGTTGCCATCGCCGCCTGCACCTGCGCTAACCCTATCTGTTCCTCATCGAATTCCAGCTGCATAATCATGGTGAAATACTCATCCATCAAGGTCTGCGACACATTGATGATGTTCACCTGGTTTTGGGCGAGCGCTTGAGAAACCGCCGCGATAATCCCGGTGTGGTCGATACCGGTAACCGTCATAATTGCTTTCACGTGCTTCAGCTTACGTTCTTCTACGGCTTTTTTGCGATTTCTCGCCCCGGTTTCTTCACCTCTGCACTCTTAGGTAATAATGGCGGAGTGACTTCTAGTTTGATTTTTTCGACCCTCGTGCAAGCGCTAGTGCTATTTGTAGCCACCAACATTGACCACTTGGCGTTACTGGCTTTGTGGTTTGTACACGGCCAGAACCGTCCGGGAACCACTGCGCGCATCTGTGCCGGACAATATGTCGGTTTCGGGGTTATCCTGGCGACCGCCATAGTCTTAAGCGCAATTTCTGGTTTGGTAATCCCGCAGGAGTACCTGCGTTTCTTGGGGCTGATACCCCTGGCACTGGGGATAAAAGCGGCGATCGGAGAAATCCGGGAGCGGGTTGGGTCTAAGGACTTCGAGGACGAGGACGAGGCACAACTAAAGGGAAAAAAGGTCAGCGTAGGCGCAGTTGCCCTGGTGACTATGGCTAATGGGGGCGATGAAGTAGCCGCCTATCTACCAGTTTTTGCCCTCTCCACCTGGTGGCAAATCGCCCTGTTTTGCGCTGTATTCTTAGTGCTTGCTGGGGTGCTGCTAGCTCTTGCCCGTTTCATCACTGGACGTATGGGGCTGGCAGAGGTCTTGGAACGTTTTGAAGCGATTATTTTCCCCAGCGTACTTATCCTGCTAGGAGTACTAATCCTCGCCGATTTGCTCTAGCTTGGTTGCCTAGCTGTGCAAGATAAGCGATTACGAAAAGCACGGGAGTAGATTTTATCCGAGCGGGCGCGGTGGGCATAAGAATTTGGAAATCGTCGCTACGTTTTCCAAATTCTTGGGCAGGAGGAAAAATCTACTCCCGTGCTACCAGGCTCAGATTTGCTCTAGACGCGTCTACGCAGGCGGGTGATTAGCATGGCGACGCCCCATAGCACCAGCGTGAAAACTACCTGCACCCCGATATTTACCCAGAACTGGGAGGCGGCAGCGCCGCTAAAGCTGGTCATTTCCGCTAACGCATTGTTGTTGTCGATGTAGTAAAAGGTGGGTAGCGCCCTCCCGATGGCTACTACCGCATCGGGCATTAGCTCCCGGGGAATAAACGCTCCACATAGGAAAGCACTGGCCAGCGCCACCACGTTTACGATGGCGCTGAGGGCTTCCTTGTTATTGGTAATTTTTGCCATTAAGAAGCCTAAGGCTAGTACCGGCAGCCCAAAAGCCACAATGTTAAGCGCATAGAGTCCTTGTCGTCCGGTATCGGCGATGCCGGGCAACAGCAGTCGCACTAAGAGCACATTGAGTGCCACGAGGAACGCTACGATTAGGGCGCAGCCGGCTATTAGGCTCAGGTCAATCCGGAAGGGATGGGCGGGGGAAACCAGGGTACGTTTACGTACGTTTATTACCGAAAAGGCCGCTAGCACCATGGTGATTACATAAGTGGCGCCGGCCATTAGGGTGTAGCTGCCAAAGTTATACAGGGCGGTCACGTTGTGGAGCGTTTTTTGATCTAAACGCGAGGTAAGAGTGGCTTCGCTATCGAGTTTCAGGCTAGAGTTTACCGCTTTGACCAGCTCGTCCTCATCCGATAAATATTGCCCATATCCGGTAGCCAGCCGCAGGAAACGGCTTACTAACACCTCGGCAGAGGCACTTTCGGAGCTGGCGCGAGTTTTTATATCGACAACGGGTTTTTCGCCTTTGAGGATGGTTTCCGTGAAGTCGCTGGGCAGGTAAACGACGTACGACAAAGTTTCGTAATAGAGAGCGTCATCAATTTCTCGTTCACTGCTGCCGGTGTCTGCTTTCGTGGTTTGCCCTGCCAAGTAAGAGTTAAAAGATTTGGTGAGGGCAGTATCGTTGCCGCGGTTGATTACTAAAACTGTAGGTTTGGATGCGGTAAAATCACCGGAGGAACTGGGACTGGTCTGGAAAGCGGTAAGTCCCATGACCACCATGATGGTGGTAAACAAAATAACAAAAGCAATATTGCGTAGCAGTACCTGCAGGAAACTTTTAAAGACTGTCATAACGCTGTTTCCTTAGTACGAACAGGGAGGCACCTAGGAGCACTGCGGAGATGGTCAGCAGTAAGGTGACGTCTTGCCAAAAACCTTCGAACCCGGGGTGGTAGTACAGGTTATAGAAGCCATCCGTGATGAGGGCAGTGGGATTTAGCTTATTTACCAGGGGTATTTTTTGGTCTACCAGGTGGCGCATGGTTGGCCCCATCATCCCCGCGAGTACTGCCCCTAACATGGTGACCGAGATCAAGACCCCCACTTTCATATTCTCTCCGCCAGGCACGAGCGCGGAAATCGCCACCCCAAAGGACAGTCCGACCAGGGCTCCTAGGGAAGTCAGCAGGAAAGTTAATGCCCAATTGGGGCCAAAATCAATACCGAATAGGAAGTAGCATACCGCTACCAGTAAAATTAGCCCCACCAATTGCAGTAGGTAACTGGAGATAATCCCGGAAATGATCAGTTTGGCTTTGCTGGTCGGTGCCACTGCTACCCGTCTGCCGATTACCCCCAAGGGGGGCTGGGCATTGTTCATTACCGTCATGGAGAATAGTCCCCCATACAGCGCAGCCATGGCTAGTAGCGAGAAGAATTCTGCCATTAGCATGTCTATAGATTTGGGGCTGCGGTCACGTAAAGTAAAACCACTCTTAGCGAGTTGGTCTTGAACTGAGGCCGCTATCAGGGCGGGATCAAAGGCGGCAGGGGTGCCGGGCTGAATATTTTGAGAGCTAGGTGGAGAGTGAGCGTGAACTTTCGCAGTAATCTCTCGCTGCGTCAGTTGGCTGATCATATCGGTGCGTTGGGTGATCTCGTCAAGAATAGCTTTTAAAATGGTTTGTTCCATCCCGTTGGAATCCAGCGTCAAATCTGCTTTGGCGTCCTTGGCTTTGCCGGCAGCTGGAGTTCCGGTAATCTCGACTACTCCGGAAACTTCCTCGTCCTCTAAAAGCTGTTTTCCTTCCTCTAAGGTCTTGACTATTCGCAGTTTCAAAATGGGCTGGTTTCCCGAGCTGACGGGGGAGGAATCTTCCTTGCTTAATTCGGTAAAAGCGATTTTGAAGGTGCTGTCTTGGTAGGCCTGGGAGTTTACGACCGCTACGGGTATGGTATCGAAGGCTTCTTTATTAACAATGTCGCCGAGTGCTCCTTTGAATAACAGTCCCAGCAGGATAGGAAAGGCGAGCGTCCAAAACACCAATGTTCGG
Organism: Varibaculum sp. GTC20041; assembly: GCF_055387755.1. Lineage (NCBI taxonomy): Bacteria > Bacillati > Actinomycetota > Actinomycetes > Actinomycetales > Actinomycetaceae > Varibaculum > Varibaculum sp. GTC20041. The sequence goes on along the minus strand of NZ_AP041144.1, from coordinate 1,569,541 downwards.
TTGGATAGCAATAGCTTGAGGTTGTAGCCGATCAGGTGTCCCATAGCTAGTCTCGCAGTTCCTTGCCGGTCAGCTGTAGGAAAACGTCATTTAGGGTGGGGCGCTCGGAGTAAATGGACTCATACGATACCCCGGCCTGGCGCAATTGGTCGATGAGGGCGGAAACATGGTTTTGTCCGTGCCGATAAACTAGCTGGACTGTGCGATTTCTGGTGGTAACTGACTCAATTTGGGGATCGGATTCCAGTTTTTCTTTAAGTTCTGGAGGCAGCTCCACCCCCTGCAAAGTAACTTTTTCTTCGATATCGGATAGCTGTTTCAACTCATTAATGGTGCCTTGCGCGATGATTTCACCCTTGTCAAGAATGATGATGCGGTCGCATATCTGCTCGACTTCTTCCATATAGTGAGTGGTGTAAACCACCGTGGCTCCGCGGTCACGCAAAGTGACTATACCGTCCAGGATATTGTTGCGGCTTTGGGGATCGACTGCCACGGTCGGCTCATCCAGGAAAATCAGCTCCGGTTGATGGGCGATACCGCACGCTAGGTTTAAGCGGCGCAACAGGCCTCCGGAGAGCTGCTTAGGGCGAAACTTTAAATAGTCTTGCAGTCCCACCAACTGAACCGCCTCTGCAATCATCGCGGCGCGTTTGCGCTTGTCCTCCAGGTACAGTCCACAGAAATATTCCAGGTTTTGCGCCACGGTTAGCTCGTCGAATACGGCTACGTCTTGGAATACCACCCCTAGACGCCGTTTAATGTCGAAGGCATCGGGGCGCATTTCTTTTCCGAAGATTTTCACGCTCCCGCTGTTAAAACGAAGCAGGGAGAGGATGCAGTTGATAGCAGTGGATTTTCCGGATCCGTTAGGCCCTAGTAGTCCTAAGATTTCGCCCTGACGAACTTGGAAAGTCAGCTTATTGAGGGCGCGTAATTGCTGGTAATCTTTGGTTAGACCCTCTACTTCAATAATGTTGGTCACGACGGTTCTCGCGTTCTTGGGGTGGTTATTGTTAAAGCAATTATAGCGAAGCTAGTCAGCGGTACCCCCCCAACCGTGGCGACGTTAATCGAGAATTAACCGAAAGTTATTGCAGATTTTAAACGCCGCCGCGGCTGAGGGTAGGAAGCTATTTTCGTTCAAGAAAATTCGAGTCGGTTAAACTGGCTGAGAAAACTCCTAGGAAAGCTGGTGCGGTTATGGGCAAGAAACATGTGAAAACTAATGCCATGCGCATCCTCGAAAATGCGGGAATCGCTGCACAAATGACGCAGGTTTCTTCCAAAGGGGAGTTTTTGGATGCCCTCGCGGTCGCGCAGGCTCTGGGGGTCGATCCGAATCTGGTCTACAAAACTCTAGTTTTGGAGGGCGGACCTGGGGAACACTTCGTGGCGGTAGTGCCCGCTACTCACGAATTAGATTTGAAAGCTGCGGCTCGGTGTTTCGGGGTGAAACAGGTAGCAATGTTGCCGTTAAAAAAGCTAACTCCGCTCACCGGTTACTTAAAAGGAGCGTGTTCGCCCTTGGGAATGAAGAAAGTTTTCCCTACGGTGATCGATCAATCCGCTTTTGAGCAAGAAAAGATTTACGTATCTGCGGGTAAACGCGGTTACCAGATTCTAGTTGCGGCTGTAGATCTGCAAAGGTTGATATCGGCGCGGCAGGGAGATATTTCCCGACCCTAAAGCGCGTAAGCCCTACAAGCAGAGATATGTTTGATTGGTTTTTATCTTCCTGAAAAAACGGAGTAAAGTTTCGGGTATACGAAACTTATGTAGGGGATACCCGTAAAAGTGGCTAAGGGAAAGTGCCAATCCGGTCAGATGCGGTAGTTTCCCCGATTCGGAAAGGTGAATCTGTGTAGATGGAAAAGGCAATGACCCCAGATTCTCAGCATGCTGTCGATGGGAAGGCGGCGGCCAAGAAAGGTTTGCTCCCGCTCCTAGGGCCAGCATTCGTAGCAGCAGTGGCCTATGTTGATCCCGGGAACGTCGCCGCGAATATCACGGCTGGCGCTCGCTATGGCTACCTGCTGGTGTGGGTGTTAGTACTGGCTAACTTGATGGCGGTGATCATTCAATATCAAAGCGCCAAACTAGGGTTAGTTACCGGAAAATCTCTACCGGAGATTTTGGGGGATCGGCTTCCCAAAGGTAAACGCATCGCGTTTTGGATCCAAGCAGAGATTATCGCAGCCGCCACCGACCTCGCCGAAATCGTGGGGGGCGCAATCGCTCTGCAGCTACTGTTTGGGCTGCCGCTGTTGGCAGGGGGTTTTATCGTAGGCTGTGTGTCTTTAGCGCTGCTAGTTTTTCAGAATGAACGGCGGCAAAAACAGTTTGAAAGCATCGTTATCGGCCTGCTAGTAATCATTACCGTAGGCTTCTTGTCGGGACTGGTGATTAGCCCGCCTGATCCCGCGGGAATGCTGGGGGGATTACTGCCCCGTTTTGCCGGCACCGACACCGTGCTGATCGCGGCCTCCATGCTGGGGGCAACGGTTATGCCGCACGCTATTTACCTGCATTCTTCGCTGGTAAATCACCGTTTTCCGGAGCGAGGCTCTCGCGATATTCCCCACCTGTTACGAGCTTCCAAACATGACGTGGCCTATGCGCTATTTGTCGCGGGAGCGGTCAATATTGCGCTGTTATTGCTGGCCGCCTCGGCGCTAGCCGGAAAGAGTGGCACCGATACTATCGAGGGTGCGCATGCTGCTATCGAAAATGCCCTGGGCAGTGGAATCGGAGTAGTTTTTGCGATCGGTCTGTTAGCTTCCGGTTTAGCCTCCACTTCGGTTGGAGCCTATGCGGGTTCGGAAATCATGGGCGGGTTGCTGCATATCCGGGTGCCACTATTTGCGCGACGCCTGGTTACTTTGCTTCCAGCTTTGCTGATTCTTTGGCTCTACCCCAACCCCACTTGGGCATTAGTTGTTTCCCAGGTGGCATTGTCTTTCGGGATCCCCCTAGCGGTAGTACCGCTCGCAGCCTATACCCGCAAGAAAGAACTTATGGGCAGCTACACCGATAGCCAGGCAATGCGTTGGACGATGGGCGCCATCGCGGGCTTGATAATCGCTCTGAATCTGCTGCTGGTGGTGCTTACTTTTATGGGAGTTGACGTATAAACCGCTGTCCGTAAAGAGGTAGGTTATCTCGGGAAAGCAGCCTGCGCCCTCGCGATTGGTTTTGATATCCGGGAGAGTAGATCCAAAAGTATTAAGGGTGAGTCCTCGAGAACTAAGCATTCTCGAGGACTCACCCTATTAAAGCCCTTAAACGGCTGAGGTATTAGATTAGTCTTCTTTAGGACGTAACCAGAGGCAACCCAAGGGCGGTACCCTGAGCTCTACCGAATAGGGGCGGCCATTCCACTCCATATCTTCGGCAGATACCTGACCTAAGTTGGTGACCCCGGAGCCGCCATACTTGGCGTCATCCGTGTTAATAATTTCTTCCCACTCCCCGCCGTCGGGTAGTCCTACTCGGTAGCCTTCGTGGGGATTGCCCGCAAAGTTGCAGATACATACCATCTTGTGTTCGCGTCCGCGATCATCACGGGACTTGCGTACATAAGAGATCACGTTGTGTTCGGAATCGTTGGATTCGATCCATTCAAACCCGGTGTGTTCGTCATCCCACAATGCCGGATCGGTGGTGTAGATCTGGTTCAAGTCCCGTACCAGTGCTTGCACGCCCTGGTTGCGCTCGTCATCTAGTAAGAACCAATCTAGGGAACGATTCGCATCCCACTCGGCGCCTTGGGCGAACTCGCCGCCCATGAACAGCAGCTGCTTACCTGGGTGTGACCATTGATAGGCGTAAAGGGAACGTACCCCCGCCAGTTGCCGCCAGTAGTCACCTGGCTGCTTAGCTAGGATCGAGCCTTTGCCGTAGACGACCTCATCGTGGGATAGCGGTAAAATATAGTGCTCCGAGAACGCATACACCAGGGAGAAGGTGAGTTCGCCGTGGTGCCAAGACCGGTTTACTGGGTCTTCACGCAGGTAACGCAAAGTATCGTTCATCCAACCCATATTCCACTTCAAACCGAAGCCCAAGCCCCCGGCATCGGTAGGAGCAGTTACCCCTGGCCAAGCTGTAGACTCTTCTGCAATCATGCAGATGCCCGGATATAGGCGGTAGCAGGTGGCATTGGTTTCCTGGAGGAAAGAAATCGCTTCCAGGTTTTCCCGTCCGCCATACTGGTTTGGATGCCACTGGCCTTCTTCGCGGGAATAATCCAGGTAAAGCATGGAGGCCACCGCGTCGACCCGCAAACCATCGATATGGAATTCATCCAACCAGTAAAGAGCGTTGGCCACCAGGAAGTTTCGTACCTCGTTGCGACCAAAGTTGAAAATCAAGGTCCCCCAATCGGGTTGTTCGCCGCGGGTGGGATCCGGATGTTCATAGAGTTTGGTGCCATCAAAGTCGGCGAGCGCAAACTGGTCTTTGGGGAAATGGCCGGGAACCCAGTCCATGATCACCCCGATTCCCGCCTGGTGCAGTTTATCTACCAGATAGCGGAAATCATCGGGAGTACCATAGCGGGACGAGGGCGCATAGTAGCCGCTCTGCTGGTAACCCCAGGAACCATAGAAGGGGTGCTCCGAAACTGGCATCATTTCTACGTGAGTAAAGCCCATATCTTTGACATAGGTAACCAGATCGTCAGCCAAATCCCGATAGTGGGTGTCATAAGACCAGGATCCGATATGCATCTCATAGACCGACATGGGGGAGTTATGGGGATTGGTTTTTGCCCGCTTGTCCATCCACTCTTGGTCTTCCCACTGGTGGTGTTTATCGGTAACTACCGAGGCCGTCAAGGGAGGAATCTCGCAGGCGCGCGCCATCGGGTCGGCTTTTTGTTGCCAGGTGCCATCCGGTCTTAAAATCTCGAACTTGTAACGAGCCCCAATTTCTACGTCCGGGATAAACAATTCCCACACCCCCGAAGAACCGAGGGAACGCATCGAGGAGGTCTCCCCGTCCCAATAGTTAAAGTCACCCACTACCCGCACCGCTTGGGCATTCGGTGCCCAGACAGCGAAGGATGCCCCCTTGGTTTGCCCCATCTCGGTTTCGTAGGTGCGCAGGTGAGCTCCCAGCACTTCCCAAAGTCGCTCGTGACGCCCCTCAGAAATCAGGTAAAGGTCGAATTCGCCAACGGTGGGCAGGTAACGGTAACCGTCATCTAGCTCTGTGGTTTCTTCCCCATAGGTGGTGCGCACCCGGTAATCAGGGATTTCGGTGCCGTCAAGGACTGTCACCCAAATGCCATCTTGCTCATGGGTGGCGGGGAATGTGCCCTTGGGAGTGATGATCTCTACCGCATCTGCCAGGTGGGCAACGGTGCGGATAGTTACGGAATCTTCCCCCACGTGGGTGCCGAGCACCGAATGGGGGTCAAAATAGCGTCCGTGAGCCACGTTAGCAAGGACGTCTGGATCTACAGGTACAGGTTTTGCGTTCATGCCTCTAGCGTGTCACGAATCGCCCAATAATTCTTTAGAATAACGCCCCGATTTCCAATTATTTTTTCACCCCGAGTTCCAGCAGCATGCATAGCCTTAAGCAACGGGGGGGATAATGTCCGCGCACAGGGCCGGATTTTGCCGCCCGCCCCGAAATCCGGAAAATGCTCTGGCATTTTCACGGATTTAGTGCCCGCAGCCTACCCTGCGGCATAAATCCACCCCTGCACGCTCAGTGCGTATCTCGCGGGAGTCTCGCACCAGCTGTGCCCCTTGCGTGGGGGAGAAGTTTTATCCGAGTGGGTGCGGTGGGCATAAGAATTCGGAAAAGGCCGCTACGTTTTCCGAATTCTTGGGCGGGAGGAAAAACTTCTCCCCCGCGCTTATCCCGGAGCGCTATTACAAAGCCAGCCCCGGGATAGGGAAACAGATCACCGATGTCTCACGCGTAACGATTATCCCCACAGGCAGCCGGATATTAGCCGGAAAGGTTACCAATCGAGGCTGAAGTATTGCACCTCTTGGAACTCCCTAATCCCTTCGCGGGCGCCCTCACGGCCAATCCCGGATTGCTTTACTCCCCCAAAGGGGGCGGCGGGATCGGAAACCAGGCCGCGGTTTACCCCAATCATTCCGGCTTCGACTCTTTCCGCGAAATGCAGCGCCCAGTTCAGGTCGCCGTAAACGTAAGAGGCCAGTCCCATTTCGGTGCCATTTACCATTTTGAGGAGTTCATCCTCGTCTGCATATTCCTTAACGGGGGCGAGCGGGCCGAAGATTTCGTTTTGTAGTAGAGGAGAGTCGGCGCGGGGCACCTCGATAACTGTGGGTGCCACGAAGTAACCGGCTAAATCCTTGGGGAGCGCTGCTTGCGCCAGGACTTTTGCTCCTTGGTCTAGGGCGGACGAAAGTAGCTCGTTCATTCCCTGCCTTGCTTTTTCGTTAACTACCGGACCGGTTTCGGTTTCTGGATCTAGTCCCGCGCCTACTTTCAGAGCTTCTACCCGCTGGCATAGCTTTTTCGTGAACTCTTCTTTAATGTCTTTGTGCAGGTAGATCCGGTTAGCGGCGGTGCAGGCTTGACCGCCGTTGCGGAACTTGGCAACCATCAGCCCTTCGATAGCGGCGTCTACATCGGCGGTAGCGCCCACTACGAAGGCGGCGTTTCCGCCTAGTTCCATGGCGGTGTTCACTACTCGAGGAGCGGCGAGCCCCAGCAGGGTGCGTCCTACCGGGGTTGAGCCGGTGAAGGATACTAGGCGTACTCGAGGATCGGCTAGCCAGGTTTCAGAGATTTCGGCAGAGTGGCGCGAAGGCACCAGGTTGACTACCCCGTCTGGCACGCCGGCCTCTTTTAGGATGCGCATGATGGCCAGGGCGGTTAAGGGGGTTTCGGAGGCCGGTTTTAGGACTACTGCGTTGCCGGCGGCGAGGGCGGGCGCGATTTTCCGGGTCGCCATGGCGGCCGGGAAATTCCAGGGAGTGATCAGCGCACATACCCCAACCGGGCGGGCAGTGACCAGGGTGCGCGAGCCGCCTGCGGGCGGAATCGCATAATCTCCGTCAGAGCGGACAGCTTCTTCGGAGAACCAGCGGAAGAACTCAGCAGCATAGGAGGCTTCGCCCAGAGAATCGGTGTAGGCTTTACCGTTTTCCCAGCTCATTAAACTAGCGAGTTCTTTAGCGGAAGCGATCATCAGTTCCCAGGCGCGGCGCAAAATCTCGGCGCGTTCGCGAGGGGAGCGCGCTGCCCACCCGGGTTGAGCGCTGGCTGCAGCATCGAGAGCAGCAATGGCATCGGCGGCGGTGCCCGAGCTTACTTCGGTAATCGTGCGAGTGGTGGCGGGATCTATTACCGGGAAAGTTTCCCCGCTAGCTGCTGGCCGGGTCGAGTTGTTTATCCAAATTGCTCTTTCCGGTTCCAAGTCTGCTACGTACTGCGTTAATTCCTTGCTATCCATAAACTCTTCTTCTCTTTTCGTTAAGATACCGCTTGTTCTGCGCCCTCGCGCACATTCTATATTCCTATTATCAGAGGTGGCAGGAAAAGTATCTCCCCCGAGCGGCCGGCCCGCTCGGGGGAGATATCAAGTCACCTCAACGGGCAGATTTTCTGCCATTAGGCAACGATCACGGGTAAAGACCGCGCCGTTTGTGCGCCTGCAAGACGCGCTCCACCGCCAATACGGTAGCTGCAACCCGCAAGGTCACGCCCTTTTCTTCGGCGTAGGCTTCTACGTCTTTCCAGGCGGCGGTGATCCGCTGTTCTTCTTCTTTTTGTACCCGCTCTAGCGGCCAGAAGAAGTTGTCGCGTCCTTGTACCCATTCGTAGTAGGACACGATTACGCCGCCGGAGTTTGCCAGAATGTCGGGAACCACCATGACGCCTTTTTCGTTTAGGATCTTGTCGGCGGCGGAATCAGTCGGGCCATTGGCGCCCTCGACAATAATCTTGGCTTTCACGTCGGGAGCATTGTCCTTGGTGAGCACGCCTTCAATGGCGGCCGGTACCACTACGTCGACGTCCAGCAGTAGCAGCTGGGAGGCATCCATGGGTTCGGCACCGGGGAAGCCTACGACTTTGCCCTTTTCGTCAACGTATTCGCCCAGAGCCTTGGTGTCGATACCGTCGGCGTTGTAGATAGCGCCGAAGATATCGGAGATGGCGACGACTTTGCCGCCGCGACGCTGCGCGATTTCGGCAGCGCCGCGCCCTACTTTACCGAAGCCTTGGATCGCCAGGGAGGCGTCCGCGAACTTAATGCCCTTTTTCTTCAGAGCGGCTTCTACCATGATTACTACGCCCAGAGAGGTCGCTTCTGCGCGCCCCAAAGATCCGCCGAGAGAAACCGGTTTACCAGTACAAATCCCGGGGACGGTGTAGCCTTGGAACTGCGAATAGGTGTCCATAATCCAGGCCATGGTCTGTTCGTTAGTTCCCACGTCGGGGGCGGGCACGTCCTTTTCTGGGCCGATAATCGGCAGAATCTCGGAAATGTAGCGGCGAGTTACCCGCTCGAGTTCGGCTTGCGAATACTTGCTGGGGTCAATAGTGACCCCGCCTTTAGCTCCACCATAGGGCAAATTCACTAGGGCGCATTTCCAGGTCATCCACATGGATAGGGCGCGAACTTCGTCAATATCGACGTGTTCGTTGTAGCGGATGCCGCCTTTGGCCGGTCCGCGCGTCAAGTTGTGTTGTACCCGGTAGCCGTGCAGCACTTCATGGGTGCCGTCGTCGCGACGAATCGGAATGGAAACGCTCATTTCACGGCGCGGCGAAGCGAGCATCTCGTAGTCGCCCTCGGAAAATCCCAGGATTTTCTGGGCTTCCCGTAGCTGATTCTTCGCGTCCTCATAGGGATTCGGTTTGTAATCCTCGGACATATGTTTTGATCTCCTTTAAGGTTTTCAACTGGGGTCTGGCCTTAGTTTTTCTGACTGACAGGAATCATTTAGGACGATTGTCGTCATTGCTAAGGTGGTCGGCGCCCCATCACCTCCGTTTTGAGCGGCGGTAACTGCAGTCTATCTAGGACGAAAGTCAGGGGTAAATATGCGGTATGCATAAAATCTAGAACTAGAATGTGCATAATGTACATATGATTACTGTGCAGGCGCTGCTCGGGCGGCCGCATTTACATATTCAGTCCCTGTGGTGCCCAAATCCTTTGGCGAAGCTGCGGTGGGTGGCGACCTCGGAACAAATAAATCCCGCTACTTTCTTAGAGGGAAACGAACTGTTGCTAACCACTTCCGCGGGGAATCCGAAAGGGGCATCGGGCTGGTTGGAGTATGCCCAGCGTCTGGTGGCTGGGGGGATTACTACCCTAGGATTTGGCCTGGGGGTAAGCCACGATACCGTTCCCCCGCTACTGGTACAGGCAGCCCGAAAAACTGGTCTTAATCTGATTGAGGTTGCCGCCGATCAATCTTTTGTCGCACTTTCGCAAGAGGTGGCGCGGATGATAGAGGTCGAAGCCACCTCGGGCAAATATAAACTGACGGCTTTGCAGCAGCGCCTGATCCAAGCATCTGCGCAACCGCGCAGTGTAGACACGATTACCAGGGAGCTAGCGCGGGGGATTGGCGCGCGGGTAATTATCAGAGATAAGGTGGGCAGGGTAGTAGCCCAAGCGGCCGCACCCACGTTGCCTGCCGATTTAGGGGAGTTTTCAGAACAGTCTTGGGAGAGATTTTCCGCCAATACGGCGCAGCTTTCCTTTGAAACTGAGGAAGGCTACTGTCTTTTCACTCCGATAAATGCCCTCGGGCAGGAAACCGCTTGGCTGCAAGCCTGTTGGAGCGTGTTTCCCCCGCCGTGGCAGCAGCAGGCCCTTTCGCAGGCGGGGTTGTTAGTCGCCTCGGCGTTAGCTAATTTCCGCTTTGTTGCCTCCTATCATGGACGCTTGCTGCAACGGGCATTTGAACTGTTACTTTCTGGGGAGCTGGGGGCGGCGCAGATTCTAACCGAGATGGCGTTTCCGCTCTCTCGCACGCTGAGCGGACGCTATGTGCCGGTAGTAGTGGCCGGGGAGGAGGGAGACCTGCGGGCTTTAGCTGCCAGAGTGGAGCGGGCAGTGACTAAGACTATGCCTCCGCCGCTGTGGCGTTTTGGCGCCGAAAATCTGGAAATGGCGATTCCGGTAGCGGCACTGCCGCTAACTTTGTCGAACTTCTCTCGCAAAGAATTTTCGGCTCTGCGGGCGGGGGTGGGGCAGGATTACCCGATCTCGCGGTTTAATGCCGGCCTAGCGGGGGCGCGGCAAGCCTTGCGGCACACCGGAAATACCCAGCCGGTAGCCCGGTGGGAGGAGATTTCCCGTTCCGGACTATTGCAGGTAATGGGGAGAGAAACGGTAGCGGCGTTTTCTCGGCAGTTCCTGCTGCCCTTACGGGGAGAAGCAGACCTGCTGGCGCTGCTGGAACAGTATGTTGCTACTAAAGGTAACCGGCAGCAGATGGCCAAGACCCTGGGACTACACCGCAACACCGTGGCTAAGCGGCTAGAAAAACTGCAAAGCAAACTAGGCGTTAACCTGGCAGAAGCCGGTGCCCAAGCCTCCGCCTGGGTAGCCCTCCAAGGACGCAATTCCTAGCGGTCTTGGCGCAGTTTGCGAGCCGTGAGCACTCCGGCACCGGCCAGTGCCAAGATCGCGGAGATCAAAGCCAAAGTGGCTCCGTTCGCACCGGTAATTCTCAGTGACGAGGGCGCCGGTCCCGCGCTAGTGCCAGAGGCCTTCGAACCACCGGTCATATAAGCACCGGCCGGTGCTTCGGTAGCTCCACCGTTTTGGCCAGCTGACGGCTGCGTAGTAGTTCCTCCCTGGTTACCCGGTTTGGTTTCAGAGGTGGGGTCAGTACTGGGCGTAGTCGGATCGGTAGTCGGATTTTCAGTAGGCTCCGTAGTCGGCTCATCCGTGGGATCGGGAGTCGGTTTATCTTCCGGTTCCGCCAGGTTAACGAACGGTTTCGCAGCGGTTTGCGACCATTTACCATCCGTTCCCTTACTGAAAGAAAGCGTTTGATCCGCTGTCAGTTGCAGACCCTTGGCAGTGGTTAGCTGCTTTAGCTGGTACTGTAAGGACACGTCGCTAACCTGTACCCGGTAGGCACCGGTAGCGGGATCTTGGTCAGTACGAACCGCAAAGGTGGTGGTGCCACTGACAAAATCCGTGACCTCAAAGGCCGCTGCGGCGGGCTTACCATCTTTGCCCAGGGGAGTGACCTGGAAAGAAGTTCCGGCTACTGGCTGACCTTTACCATCAACCACCTTCCAGGTGAGTTCCCCGCTGACCGGTTTGGGATCAGGGGTCGGCTCGTCCGTGGGATCAGTTCCGGGGGTAGTCGGATCGGTAGTCGGCTCGTCTGTGGGATCCGGGGTGGGATCGGTGGTCTGCTTGTTATTGCTGATCACCAGCGTCCCCTCAGTAAGGTCAACCCCGGTGTCATCTACCGAAACCTGGGCTTTTCCGTTCTCAAAACTGATGGTGTAAATCTTGGTGTCTTTGTCGTAACCTTCCGGGGCAGCGGTCTGCTGCAACTTATAGGTCTTAGCTTGATTCAAAGTGGCCTGGAAAGAGGCATCCGCCTTATTCTCCGTGACCGGAACGGTATCGCTACCATCTTTCAGGGCGAAACTGCCGCCCTCTAGGGGATTAGAATCCTTATCTACCAGTTTCCAAGTAAACTGCGCGGTCTTAATCACTGGGGTGTTTTCAAACTTGAGTCCGCCCAGATCAACCTTTTGGCTGTAGCGTCCATCGGTTTGCAGCTTGAAGGTGACCACCTGGGCGCCGGTCTTGGGAACGAAATCAGCGCCAGCGGTTAGCTGTTCCACCTGGTATTTAAGAGAACCATCTGGAACTTCTACCCGGTATTGCCCCAGATTTGGATTCAGATCCCGATCCCCGGCGATTGCGGTGACATCAGATACGATGAAAGACTTCGTGGTATCCAAGTTCTGCCCATCAGCTTTAAAGGCAGTCACCTTAAAGGAAGTGCCGGGCACATACTGCTTAGCATCCGCGGAAGAAACCACTTCCCAACGAATCTCTGCCTTGGTGGGAAGTTTAACGTTCTTAATAACCAGACCCTGATCTGCCAAAGGCTCACCATTTATCTGCGGCTGGTAGGTGTCACCCTTGGCAACGAAAGTGAGCGTATAGCTGGCGGTATCGGCTTTATAACCACTGGGAGCAGTAGTTTCGGTCAAAGTGTAGGTCTTGGCGGGATCCAGATTCGAAGCGCTATATACCCCGGGATCGGCTGCGTCCTGGGAGGTAACCGTCAACGGGGCTTCCCCACCGCTCAGGGTGAAGGTAGCTCCATTAAGGTTCTTGCCGGCAGTGTCCGTCAGCTTCCAAGAGAAGGAAGTAGTAGCCGGAGGCTTCGGTAGAGCCACGTTGGTGAAGGTAACTTCACTGGTTTCCTTACCGGCAACCACCGCAGCCCAAATCCCATTGGCGTTATCTTTTTCTACGAAACTTATTTGATAGGAGGTAGCGTCACCCAGCTTGTAGCCTTCGGGGGCGGCAGTCTGGGTGAGGGTGCAGGAGTCCTTAGTGGGATCTAAAGAAACGTTATAGGTACCGGAGGCGCTACCTGCAGCAGGAAGTGTTACCTCCTCAGAGCCGCAAACCAGTTTGAAGCTGCCGCCGGGTAGCAGGTCATTGGCGGTATCTTGTAGTTTCCAGTTGAAAGCTACTGGCTGAGGAGGCAGCGGAGTCTTGGTGTTAGTAATAACAAACGCTTCCCTGCTTACTGCCTTACCATCTACTTTTGCCTGGTAGCCCTGGGAGGTCTTTTCAAAAGTAACGGTATGACTGGTCTGCTCCGGCAAGTCGTAGCCTTTTGGAGCAGCGGCTTGGGTGAGCACATAGCTCTTTGCCGGATCTAAGTCATTGGCGGTGAAAGTACCGGAAGTAGAATCCGGAACGGTAACTGCCGCGCCGTCTTTTTCAGTCAAAGTAAACTGTCCGCCAGTTAATGGCTGGCCCTTATCATCTTGCAGCTGCCAGGTGAATGCGGTTTTTTCCGGCTTGGGATCCGGGGGAGTAACCGTGTCCTCACACTTAGTTACCGCTTTCACCACGGTATCGGCGCTCAGCTTGGTCTGCGTTAACTGATCCTCCGCAACCGGGGCGTCATTGAGTTCCCAATGATCCACCGCGCAGGTCTTACCCGAAACCGAGGGTAAAGTTACTGCCGGTAGCGATCCGATAACAGTATTCGGGGGCAGGTAACGCGCAGTGGTATACGCCTGGGGGAGGGAGCCACCCTCGCCAGCTACCTGGTACTTCAACGAGTACCCCTGTGCCCACAGCAACCCGTCCTGGGTGTAAATCTGGCCGTTAACTGGGAAGATAAAGGCATCCGCCGCGTTCTTGTCGCCGTGATAGGCGAACAGTGAGGGGGTCACTCGCGATTGCAGGTAATAGTTACCGGCCTTGGGAACCGACAGTGCCAGATTATTGTAAAGAGTGCTGGTCAGAGCGGAGGAAAGCACAGTTTCGCCCTCGGGAGTGACCAGGGAGAAAGGCACTGACTGTTTATTTTGGGTGAGTTTAGCTACCGCGGTACTCAGACCCAAAGTTTGCGGATTGCCGGCTCCGTCCGCTTTGCCATCAGCAAAACGCAAGTTTAGTACCTGTCCCTTGCCGGAGCTAGTGTCTAGCGGCATATTTTCCCGGTCGGCAAGCGGGTAGGTACGCTGCGTGCTGCCATCAGTGCGGGGAGAGCCTTCGGGCGAGGTCACTTGGAGCTTAGCGCCGGCGTCCAAGTTTGCGGTTACCGAGCTGCCCCCACCGGAACTTTGGAAACCTAGCCCCACTCCAGAGGCGGCCTGTCCACCAATCAAATCCAGATTAGGGCTGCCAGAAAGAGTGATTCTAGCGGGAACTTTACTCCGATACCCGGAGCCAATTGCTGCTCCGAAGCCGTAACCTAACTTTTGAGTTTGCTGCGATACTGGCTGCACGGCGACTTGCACGGTGGGAGAGCCAGAAATGCTGACCTGGAAGGGATCGGATACGTAGGTATCGATAAACCCGGCACTACCGATTACCGCCCCATCACGGCGTCCAAAGACTTTCGCAGTCACATTTGCCTGGTCGGTGAGGCTTACCCGTCCGGAACGGTTAGCGGCAGCGCCAATAGCTCCGTTAACCGCAGTGTACTTTTCGGCGGAATCCCTGGCGGTCTCGGCATTGACTCGCGCATTCCCCGAAATAACCACCTGGTTTTGCTCGGCGGCGCGAATCGTATCCTCGTTCAGTCGGGAGTTTCCGGTAAACAGCTCGTCTGAAGGGAGACCGCCCGCCCCGATAGCGGGAGATTCGCTTACTACCCCCAGAGCCTCAATATAGGCACTATCAGAAATGGTGACCTTAGTAGCTCCAGAGGCGTAACCCCCACCAATCGCGGCGCCGCGACCATTAGAATAGGCGGTTACCTGGGCATTGCCAGAGATTTTTACATTTACATTGGCGCTGTCCGGACCAGACCCGATAGCCGCGATATCCCCGGCCTGATCGAGGTTAGAGTCCGCGGAGCCCACTGTGACTTTGCCGCCGCTAATAGCTACTTCACAGCCAGGAGCCTTTGGCCAGCCGAGACTAGCGAAGTTTTCGTTCCAGTTGCCCACCCCCCGGCAACCAATATTCATCGCGCTATTTCCGGTGTCAGCAGTAGCCGGGCTGACCTGGACAAGGCCGCCAGAAATATTTACCCGTGGGTACGGCTGGGTGAAAGCAGTCTTTATGTGTCCCTCAGAATCTTGCATGGGGGTAGTGAAACTACTTGCCCCCAGGGCGGTGTGGTTCCCGGTAGCGTTAATCTGTCCGCCGCTAACGTTGATAGTTACCGTCGCGTTTTTCTGTGCCCAATCGGCTTGTGCACCTGCCGGAAGCTGAACCGCACCGCGACCAGTACCGATGAAAGCCCCTCCGTACGACCCGTTGCCGACTTTTGCCAGGTTGACAGACCCGCCTTTGACATTGATAGTGCCCCCAGCGCTCCAGGGGGTTTGATCGTAGTTGTTGAGCCAGCTGGGGTTAGTGTTCGGGTTCACCTCGTAGTAAGCACCACCGGAACCAATCAGGGCAGCACTTTCGGAAGATCCCTTGAGGTTTAAGGTGCCGCCAGCAAGGTTAATGGTGCCGAAGGTTGAAAAGTATTGGGTTCCAATCAGGGCTGCTTGAGAGCGGGGAGAGCCGGGATTGTTCAGGTTCAAGACACCCGATCCCGCCTGGCCGACATTCAAAGTAGTATCTGCCTTTACCTGCACCAAGGGGAGCGGAACCGGGTATTCCTTGGTGGCATTTTCCGAGGAGGCGTCCTGGCGGGTGAAAGTGTTTGTCCCGCTAAAAGCCAGGCGGTTATTGGCATTGTTGTCCCCCGCGGTGACCATCGCCAAGTCTGGGTGGGAGGAGTTATCGATATTGAGGTTGTTTACCGTCAGGGTATGACCTGCGGTGACCAGGAAAGACAGTCCCTTAAAAGTCTTATTAGTCGCGCCGGTTACGGTGACGTTGCCCCCAACAGTGATGGTGCGCTTTGAGGCGTCGGCAGGCAAAGCAGAATCGCTGAGGTCGATGTCCTCGGTGAGGACGGTACCCAGCTGGTTCCAGGATTTGATGACCTTACCGTTGGCGGCGTTAGCGACACCTACCGCTAAAGCCGGGCCGATCAGGGCGATCATGTATCCGATTAGGGAGAGGGTGAGGACTAGCGCCGTGGGGCGTTTAGCTAAGGGATTGCGCATCAGGACTCCTGCTGGTTTCCTCAAAGTTACAAAGATTACAATTCTGTAACAAGTCTACCAGAATTTGAGGTTGATCCGCTAGTGAGTTCGCCCTTAAAAACTTATTGTTTATGCTGGTTAGACCGATTGTGGTAGAAGTAGCATCAACGCTTCTAAGGGGATGGTTACCCAGTCGGGTCGCTGCTCGGCTTCGTAGCGCACTTCATAGAGAGCTTTTTCCACTTCAAAGGCTCTTAAAACCACTAGTGCGGGGCCGGGAAGTTGTTCTTCTCCAAAGTATCCGGACAGGAAGGCTAGGCGGGCACGGTTAAGCCAGTCTCCATCCGCCCCGCCCTCTACGCGGGCATAGTCGAATGAACGCAGCATCCCGGCAATATCCCGCTCTACCTGGTCAGGAGCGGTACGTTCTTCTAAGGGTCGTAAAGGTTCGCCCTCGAAATCGATCGCATACCAACTCTTCGAGCTATACAGGCACTGTCCGAGGTGATAGTCTCCGTGTACTCGCTGCGTAGGTGGCAATCCTCCCAGGCCAGTCAGTGCCTGAGCGAGGCGAGCGACTTCCTCCCCGATTAAATGGTCTCGCAGTTGCGGATAAGCGGTCTCCGCCTGCTGATACTGGTTGCGCAAACGGGTAGCGAGCATAGTTCCCGAGGCCGGATCCTCGCCCTGCCCAAAAGCCTCCAAAAGGTGGCGGTGCATATCGGCGGTAAACGCTCCTAGCTGGTGAGCTAGCTCCGTGGGGTCTTCGCCGCTCGCGGCCAGGGAACAAATCAGCTTGAAACCATCTTGAGCCTGATCTAGGCAGATCGCCGCACTTGCGGTAGTGACCTCTTGGGGTTGGCCGTCTTGATCCCAAAGACTGAGTTGGGAGTAACCGCGGGGCTGCGGCACTCCTTGCCAGCCGGTACGTGCCAACTCTAGGGGGACAGTCACCTCCGGGTTTGACCCGGTTACGAGCACCCGGAAAAACTTAATAATCGTGGGGTATTTTCCGCCCAACAGCACCGAAGTATTAGATTGTTCCCCGGATAAAACTTTGCTTTCCAAACTGGCAGCTAGCAGGTTCGATAGTAGATCGTCAGCTTCTGGCAATAGGGGCAAAGTGCCCGCCTGGTGGGTAGAGCGAATCCAATTCTGGACGTATGCTGGGCAGTAGGGGCCGTCGACCAGGTATCCGGGATTTTCCTTGGGGTAGGAAGTGCGTCCAGCAATCCCTGCTCCACTCCAATTTGCCACCAACGCCAGGGGCAGGTGATACCAGATGCCCTGCGCTTCCAAAATCAAGAGTCGAAAACCAGGATCCTCGAGTTCGCGGTAATCCAAAACCCGCACCTGGGAGCGCTCCAGGTTAGAGGGAAACCAACGCCGCTGGATCAGATACTCCCAGATAGTGTCGATAATAGCGTCTCTGCCAGGCCATTTAAGCTGGCTATTGGGGGACTCAGCGGTCATCTTGGTTCTCCTTTAACACCGAGAAATCTAGCGCCGGGTAACGATAGGCAGTAGTTTCGGCATCTGTGTCGGGTTGTGGGGCAGCAGCCGAGGTGGCGCTATGGGCGATCACCGGAACAGAGGTAGTAGTGGTTGACGGTTCATTTTCTTTATCTTGCAGGTCTTGTGCCTGGTCAGGAGCAAAAAGTTCTAGCCAATAAAAACCGTGGCGATTCATGGTTACGGTGACGGTTTCATCCGCGCCCACTGCCGGGAACCAGCCGCCATCGAAAGCTTCCCGCAAACACCAAGTGGCCATCCCGGGCAAGGTTAGCCGCGCCGCTACCGCGCCCTCGCCCAGATTGTAGATACAAAGCACTGTGGAGTTTTGGTCACGGCGAATAAAGGCCAATACCGAGTCTTGATCTGAACCTACCTGTGACAATGAGCCTTGCCCGAAGCAGGTCAGGCGGCGGCGCAAATGGATGGCGTCGCGCAACCAGTGCAGCAAAGACGTGGGACGCCCCAGAGATTCTTGGACATTGATGGTGCGGTTATCCCAACCCGGAGAGTCAATCAAAGGAACCAGGAAAGACTCGGGGTCGGCGGAAGAAAAACCAGCGGTCGCCGAAGTGTCCCATTGCATGGGAGTGCGTACCCCGAAACGGTCAGGGAGCCAAATATTGTCGCCCATGCCGATTTCGTCCCCGTAGTAGAGGAAGGGAGAGCCAGGCATAGAAAGCAAGAGGGCATGGGCGAGTTCTATTTTGCGGCGAGAACCCCCTAAAAGCGGCGCGAGGCGGCGGCGAATCCCCACGTTCGCCCGCATCCGCGATTCTGGCGCATACCAGGAATACATGTTTTCACGTTCCTGGTCAGTGACCATTTCCAGGGTGAGTTCATCGTGGTTACGCAAGAAAGTTCCCCATTGGGCACCCGCCGGCAGCTCCGGTAGCTCCGCAAGGATTTGCCGCAGCCCCTTGGAAGAGCCGGTGCGCAGCGCCGCAAACAGCCGAGGCATTAGGGGGAAGTGGAAACAAATATGGCATTCGGGTTCGGTTTCGCTGCCGAAATAGTCAATCACATCTAGGGGAGGTTGATTGGCTTCGGCTACCATTAACGTTCCCGGGAACTCTGCGTCCACCATTTTGCGCAGTTCGCTCACAAACCAGTGAGTTTTTGGGAGGTTTTCGCAGTTGGTGTCGTTTTCTTCAAATAGGTAGGGGATCGCGTCCAGGCGGAAACCATCCACCCCGGTGCGGCACCAGTAGCGCACCACGTTCATTACTGCCGCTTGCACCGCCGGATTTTCAAAGTTCAAATCCGGTTGGTGCGAAAAGAAACGATGCCAATAGTACTGTCCGCGTACCTCGTCATAGGTCCAGTTAGAGGTTTCGGTGTCGATAAAAATAATGCGGGCATCTTGGTAGTCCTGGTCGCTGTCTCGCCAAACGTAAAAATCCCCGTATTCGCCCTCGGGATCCTTGCGGGAAGCCTCGAACCAAGGATGCTGGTCAGAGGTGTGGTTGACTACAATATCGACCAGGATGCGGATCCCGCGCTCGTGAGCGGCCTCCACTAAGACAGTGAAGTCTTCCATCGAACCGAAAGCCGGATTCACATCGGTGTAAGCGCTAATATCGTAGCCGCCATCGCGCATGGGCGAAGGATAAAACGGGGGCAGCCACAGGCAATCCACTCCCAGCCAGGCCAGGTAATCCAGACGGGAAATCAGCCCCTGGAAATCCCCCACGCCGTCCCCATTAGAATCCGAAAACGCCTGGATTAACACCTCGTAGAAAACGGCGCTGCGATACCAGTTCGGGGTTTCCGCAGGGGAGGGAACCGCCTGGCAATCCCGGCGCGGCAGCAATAGTTTGCCCAGGTTGTCGTGTTCCTCGGTTATGGCTTCGCTCAACAAATACTCCTCTTAAATGCTTTAGTCTAGGAAGCTTCCACGGACATAATATGGGCAGGACGATCGTAGGGGTTGAGCTCGAAATAGTTAGCCGAGCCCCAATCGTAGACTTTCCCATCTAGCTCGTCGCGTACCTTAAAGCAGGACGAGGACGAGCCACTGATCTTCAGCGCCGACAGATCCAGGTGAATGGCGCCAATCGCGGTATCGTGTGGATCCAGATTTACTACCACGATCACGGTGTCAGCCACCCCGGTCGGAGATTCCCAAGCATCCAGGTGCCGGGAGAAACAGACTACTGACGGATGGGTAGTTTCATGAATCTTCAAATTCCGCAGGCGCTGCAAAGCCGGGTGACGGCGGCGAATCCCATTCAAAGTAGTGAGCAAACCCATCATTTCTTGCGCGGTTTCTCCGGAGTAATCACGCGGCTTGTACTCGTATTTTTCGTTATCGATTTGCTCCTCAAAGCCGGGACGCTGCACATTTTCAATCAGTTCATATCCGCTATAAATACCCCAGTTAGGGGAACCAGTAGCAGCTAAAACTGCCCGCATTTTGAAGGCCTGAATCCCGCCATCCACCATGACCTGGGTCAAAATATCGTGGGTAGTTGGCCAGAAAGAAGGCCGCATATAGGGGCTGGATTCCCAAGCCACCTCGTCGAAGTATTCTTCAATCTCTTTACGGGTGTTCCGCCAAGTGAAATAGGTGTAGGACTGATGGAAACCTACCTGCGCCAAAGTGCGCATCATCGCGGGGCGGGTAAACGCTTCCGCCAGGAACAACACTTCGGGATGCTTGTTGCGGAACTCCGCTAAAATCTCTTGCCAGAACTGTACCGGCTTGGTGTGGGGATTATCCACCCGGAAAATCGTTACTCCATGATCAATCCACTTTTGAATCACGTCCCGCACCGCGTTATACAAACCGCGATAGTCCTGATCAAAAACCAGGGGATAAATATCTTGATATTTCTTGGGAGGATTCTCTGCGTAGGCAATCGTTCCATCCGGGCGGTGCTTAAACCACTGTGGATGATCCTTCACCCAGGGATGATCCGGGGAGCATTGCAGCGCCAAATCCAGCGCTACCTCTAGACCTAGACCTTTCGCTTTCTTAACGAAGTAATCAAAATCGTCAAAATCGCCCAGATCAGGGTGAATAGCGTCATGGCCGCCCTCGGGGCTACCAATGCCGTAAGGTGAGCCGGGATCTTCCGGGGTAGCCTCCAAAGAATTATTACGTCCCTTACGGAAAGTAGTTCCGATGGGGTGAACCGGAGTTAAATAGGCGACGTCAAACCCCATAGCGGCAATGCGCGGCAAATCAGCGGCGGCAGTGCGCAAGGTTCCCGTATGCCAATGCCCTTCCTGATCTTTATAGGCACCGATAGAACGGGGGAAGATTTCGTACCAGGAACCGTAAAGGGCGCGTTCGCGGTCAACCCGCAAAGGATAGGTGCGAGAAGACTCGAGCAGATCCCGGAGGGGATGAGCCCGGAAGATTCCTCGAATCGAAGAATGAAGCCCCACCGACAGACGCTCTTGCACCGGACGCGACTGATCCCGCATAGCTTTGGCGGCATCCAAGAGGCGAGCGGCGCTCTTGGGATCCGGTGCTTGCTGGGCAGGATTATTTATGGCTTCCCCGTTAGCGGCACGTTCAAAAAGTCGGGCGCCTAACTCGAACTCCATCTCTACATCTTGATCTGCCTGCACCTTAATGGAGGCTTCCTTTGCCCAGGTCTGATAGGGGTCACAGAAAGTGTCGACCCTAAAACTCCAGTCCCCAACGCCGGTGGGCTTAATCCAGGCTTCCAGGCGATCTAAACCGGGCGCGACATCGTACATCCGCGCCCGCATCGTTTCTTTACCCTGCGGATCGACCAATACCACTTCCGCCCCTAAAGCATCGTGGCCTTCCCTAAACACCGTGGCGCGCACGGGGAAAGATTCATTCTCGACTGCTTTGGCTGGCCACAAACCGTCCTCGAAAACCGGTTCTACTTCGGTGACCGGGATCCGTGCCAGCCGAGCCTCGGGAGAAATAAGGTTCAAAGGTTTAAGGGTAGTCGCTTTGGGGGCGGCTACTTTCGCCCGGCTGGCGCGCCGGCGAGGAACGCTGGTAGCAGTCTTTGGTTTACTAGCGGAGGCTGCGTTAGCTTTCGCGGTAGCGCCCGCCGGGGGAGTAGTAGTGGCGGCCTTGGCATGAACCGCGGTTTTACGGGAACTGGTGGCGCTCACCTTAGAAGATTTAGCCCTCTGACCAGCTGAACTAGTAGTTGAGCGAGTTTTGCGGGAACGAGGCGTATCGCCGGCCATAGTGTCTCCTTATTAGACGGACTGCTTCCCCTCCAGCCTAACAAGCAGCAGTGCGCCTCGCGCCCTTTCCGCTCTCTGCTAGCGATAAAAGTGAGCGTAAAATGGCGCTACTTTGGACAAAAACAGTTTTACCCATCGGTAGCAGAAGCCGGGCCATCTAAGGAAATCTTAGGGCCGAGATAGGTGGGTTTTTGCTCGGTAAGCACCCAAGCAACATCCTTGGTGCGCGCCAAATACTCGCGGAGGTTACGTTCTACTTGCCCCCGATACGCATTACCGGCCGCACCTACTCCCCAAACCTCGATACCGCGACTTTGACAATCATAGAGGGCGCGGGGCAGATGGTAGGGCTGGGTCACTACGATCGCGCGTTGCACCGAAAAAATCGCTTCTGCGCGATAAGCCGATTCATAGGTAGAAAAACCCGCATGATCAGCATAAATCACCTGATCGCTAACCCCATGGTTAATCAACCACTGCCGCATCGCCTTGATCTCGTCATAGTGAACCTGCCCGTGGTCACCGCTAATCAAGATCTTCTTAGCCGCTCCCGCCTGATACAGATTCAAAGCGGTTTGCAGACGGTGGGTAAGCATCGGCGAGGGCGAGCCGTTCGGGTTTACCCCCGCTCCCAAAACCAGGATCACCTGGGCGTTCTTGTCCTTGGCCTCAGTTAACGAAACTATCTGGTCTTTGGTTTTCTGCCAAACATAAATGTTAGTTCCCGCCACGACAATAGCGGCAATCACCACCAGGGTAACCACTAGCCGGATCAGTCCCCGCAAAGCACGCATAAGGCTAGTAAACCATGTTCATTGCCTGGCGAACCTCCGCCAAGGTCTGGTCAGCTACCTCATTGGCGCGTTGATTTCCGCGCTCTAGCACCTGCCACAGATAGCCAGGGTCAGCCAATAGTTCAGCGCGCCGCGCCCTAATCGGGGACAGAGCGCCATCTAAAGCCTCCGTGAGCACCTGTTTTAGTTTGCCCGCACCCTGATCTCCGATCTCTTCGGCCAACGCACGCGGATCCTGCCCGCTAGCTAGGCCGGCCAGCCGTAACAGGTTAGAAACCTCGGGGCGATTCTCCGGATCATAAGTAATCTGGCGCTCCGCATCCGTCTTCGCGCGTTTAATCAGCTTCGCAGTTTCATCACTGGTCATTCCCAGCTCGACCGTGTTACCCCGCGACTTGGACATTTTTTCGCCATCCAACCCCAAAATCAGGGCACCATCACCAGATAGCAGTCCCTCCGGACGGGGGAACACCCGATGCTCCAAAGAAGACTTACGGCGGAAAACCCGCTCGAAACGATCCGAAATCACCCGCGCCTGCTCCAAGTGAGGAAGCTGATCCTTACCCACCGGCACCAGGTTCGCTTTACAGAACAAAATATCGGCCGCCTGATGCACCGGGTAAGTCAGCAACAATCCCGACATAGGCCGCTCCGAAGCCTCCAACTCTGCCTTCACTGTGGGGTTGCGGTGCAGCTCCGCCTCCGTAACTAGCGAGAGGAAAGGCAACATTAACTGGTTAGCTGCCGGCACCGACGAATGGGTGAAAATCGTGGTCTTTTCCGGATCCAGTCCGCAAGCAAGATAGTCAGCCAGCATATTGAGGACGCGCTCGCGAATCGGACCAGTACCCTCCCGATCCGTAATCACCTGATAGTCAGCGATCAAAATCCAGGTTTCCACCCCGCGCCGCTGGATCGTAACCCGGTTCTTAATCGTCCCGAAATAATGCCCCAAATGCAGGGCGCCAGTCGGGCGATCCCCAGTGAGTACCCGGAACTTGGAAGGATCCTTATCGATCGCTGCCTCAATCTCTTGAGATTTCAGCTCTGCCCGCTTCAAAGAAGCCGCATCAGTGGAATTTTCTAGTTTCTCGCCGCTATCGCTCATGGTTCCCAGTCTACGGTGCCAAGGATATTCCCGGAAAACTGGGTGCAACTGATAAGTGTCTTTCTAGTTGTTGGTTGTGCGCGGGGGCGAGATTTTTCCTCCTGCTAATCACCCGGGGCGAGATTTTTCCTCCTGCCCAAGAATTCGGAAAACGTGGCCACGTTTCCCGAATTCTTATGCCCACCGCACCTGCTCGGATAAAATCTCGCCCCTTGGTTAACTCGGATAAAACTTTTCCCCCGCGCCTACCCAATACCTGGAAGTTGCTAGGTCGGGTTGCACCCGGGTTTTCGGGAATGAAGTTAAATAACAGAGTGTGTCGGCTGTTAGTTGCGAGTGCAGTTGATTTTCTGTTGCCTTGGCAATCGGATAGTAGTTACGCGCGAGGGAAAGTTTTTCCTCCTACCCAAGCTTGATTATCAGGCAACCTGCTGTGGGTCTGGCTCGGTAAAAGCACTCCGGGGACCTCGATTTCCTCGTCTAGGCGAGGATAGGGAGTTTCTACAGGAGATTAATGGCTATGTTTCCGACTAGCAGAGATACTGGCGACTTGTGTGTCCCTCTCGTATCTTTTACCGGCCGCGACCCGAATCGCGTAGTTACTTTACGGGGGTGAAAGTTAGGAGTTGGTCGCGGTAATACTCGTACTGCTTACGCCGAGCTTCGATTTCTGCCGGTAACCCAGAAGAAAGATCGTTTACCAAAGCATCAAACTTATCCAAAATCCCCACAATCCTTTCCTGCTCCGCCAAAGGCGGCACGGGGATTTGGAATGCCAGGAGCTTTTTCATATCTAAAGAATCTACTGATCCGCCAGCTTTATGACATTTACGTAGAATGTCCTGGGAGTAGTTTTGCAGAGTGTACAAGGCGTACTTAGACGTCACGCTATTGTTTACTCGTAGGGCTTTAATATCCTGATTAACCGTAGCTTGCTTTTCTAATATTCCTACCGGGAGCGAGTGTTTCAAGATTCCCGAACGCGCAACTAACAGGATAGTCTCAGGGGGATATATCCGTAACCCTCTAGATTTAACTGCTTCTTCTGAGATCTGATCCTCTGTTTGGAAAATATACGTCTGCTTCATATCTTTGGGAGAGACCCACAAATAGCCCTCGGTCCAATAAGAACTTACAGATTTGCTGGGAGTGCCACCCCCACTCCAGGTGCCAAGTTCTCCCAGAGCAAGTTCGGTAGAAGTCGAGCGAAGTTTCGCACTATCAAACAACGAGGCGCGGTAGTATTCGTACTGCTGGCGACGAGCTTCTAATTCCGTTTGCAGATTCGCTTCTAGGTTGGTGAAGGAATCTAGAACTCGTACGATTTCATCTTGCACTTCCAGTGGCGGCACCGGGAATTTGAAACGTTTAAATTGCTTCATATCCACAGAGGCAAAGCTGGAATTCATTGTATTTTTCTTACACCAGTCAGCTAGAAGAAAGGTGTAATAAAACAAAAACTTGATATTAAAAAGATCGGCATATTTTTCACGTAAAGTTAGTGCTGTTAGCTGTTGATTGCACAAACCAGGTACTTCCATTAATGCATGTTCGCCAATGGTAGCCAATGTTGAAATAATTATGGTGCCTGCGGGGAATAAACCACTCTTTTTTACGGCAGACGGAGATACATTTTCAATCGCTTCAGTGAGAATCCTGTCGCCACCTCTAATATCAGCCAACCGAAACCAGGGAATCGTTCCGTTTTCCCAATACGCGGGATTCTTCCTTGAAGGCGTATAGCCGTTCCTAGTATTGAATAGTTCCTGCAGTGCTATGAATTCCACACCATCAGGGCAGTGGTGGGAGATTAGACCTTCTATGTGGCTCATGCGGGTACCTCGGTGTTAGGGGTGCTGCTGGCGCTTTTGGAGCTTGGTGTTTGCGCTGTTGCAGCTTTCAAAGTAAACCTCCCGATAATCGCAGCCTCGTCCTCTATCGTACAAAGTTAGTAACCATCTAGCGATAAACTTGCCGCCACTGATCTACTTCACTGACAGACATTTACAGGTTTGCGTGGGGGAGAGATTTTATCCGAGTGGGTGCGGTGGGCATAAGAAGCAAGATATGAGAAGTATCAGCATCGGCTAGACAGTAGGTTTCCGATATCGTAAGTCAAGGATTGAGGAGCGTGTCTCGCCCCTGCGGTATACACATCAGTAGAAATTTCCCTATGTTTAACGGATTATTCCATTTTGATGAACTAGTTATTGTAGCAAGCAGAGATGATTTTCTAACTCGTCAATCGATACCGTTTCTAACCGTCCTGCTCGGTAGTCCGCAACTTTTTTTAGGAGCCCGTATTGATATTCGAGCTGCGGTATCGATTCTTCGACTGCTTTTGTGAAGAAGTAGGCGCGACTGCGGCCGGTAGTCTTAGCCAGATTGTCATAACGCTTCACTAAATCTACGGGTAACCGAACCACTATTGGCACAGAGTCAACTACTTTGACCATGTTCATCCTGTCTGATGAAACTAGCGTCTAACACGGGCATTTCCGCTCCAAGCATTCCAAACTTGATCTTCATCTGCTGGGAGAAGATAATCGGTTAGATTTCCTGCGACTAAAGCGCCACAGCCCCAAGCGAATCTGAGACATTCTTCGGGGGAAAATCCGCGTAGGATCCCGTACAGTAATCCTCCGATGGAAGCGTCCCCACCTCCTATCCGATCCAAAACCTCAATTTCACGTGGATCTGCAAATAAAAACTGTCCATTTTTTGGGTTCAAGATATCTGCTGCTTCGTGTCTCCACAGCATCATGCCCCAAAGATGCCTATTTGCGCTCAGAACTTTTCTGAGGGTGGTAGCGATGTATTTAGCCTGTGGGTAAGTATTTCTAACTCGGCCTATCATCTGTTGAAACCCCTCTGCTTCCAGGTTTCCACCTCCTGTTTCAGGCCCTGGGATACCTAAGGCTAGCTGGAAATCTTCTTCATTGCCGAAAAGGATATCGCTCATGGCCGCAATCTCGTGGAACACGGTGCTAAGTTCGTCTTCGCGACCGTCCCAGAAGGATTGCCTGTAATTTAAATCGAAAGAAATTATGCTGTCATGAGCCTTCGCATATTTGACAATATCGATACACATTTGCCCGGTTTTTTCTGATAGCGCAGCGATCAGCCCAGAAATATGCACGATTTTTACTCGTTCCTGCGCGAAGATTCTGTCCAGATCAAAATCTTGCGCTTGCATAGAGGTGCCGACTTCTCCCGCACGATCATTCCAAACTCTGGGTCCGCGCGCCCCAAATCCACAATCAGCTAGGTTGAACTGGTGTCGGTATCCCCAAGCGCCTCCTTGCGGAATTGTGGAGCCTTCCACATCTAGACTGCGGGCGCGTAGGTCAGATCGTATAAATGATGCTACCGGGGATCCCTCCACGAACTTGGTCAATACTTTTGCGCGCAATCCCAACCCAGAGATTACCGAGGCTACATTGGTCTCTGCCGAGGTAGCTTGCATAAAAAGTCTGGAGGAATGGGCGAATTGTTGCCGGTTTTCGGGGGTAAGTCGCACGCCAACAGAAGTAGGCACCACTAAATCCCACAGTGCGTTTTGAAGCTTCATACTTCTATTTCCTGACGTTCGGCAGTGGACCATAATGTGTGAAATACTCCCGGTTTATCCGTGCGTTGATACGTGTGTGCTCCGAAATAGTCCCGTTGGGTCTGGATTAGATTGGTTGGAAGCTGCGGATCACGAATCGCATCAAAATAGGATAGTGATGACGAAAATACCGGAATGGAAATACCGGCATTGGTCGCGAAAGAAACCACTCGACGCCAGTGAGTTTCAGCCCTCTGTACTTGTCTCAAGAAATAATCATCGGCAAGTAGCAGGGAAAGGCCTGGATTACGACGATAGGCTTGGGTCACTTTATCTAGGAAACTGGCTCTAATGATGCAACCAGCTCGCCATATTTTAGCAATATTACCTAAGTCAATGTTCCAGTTATATTTGTCAGCACCAGCCTGAATAACCCCTAAACCTTGCGAGTAGGCAACTATTTTGGAAGCATATAGCGCTTGGCGGACATCCTCAATGAATGATTCTGAATCGTTAACCAGCTCAGAATCTGCTTGATGGATATTGGGAGTACCTAACTTTGCTTGCGCTAGTTCCCTTTGCGTAACTGAAGAAGAGAGGCTGCGGGCAAAAACTGCCTCGGCTATTCCGGATATGGGTACCCCCATTTCCGCAGCCACCTGTACTGTCCAGCTGCCAGTACCTTTCTGTTGGGCTTGATCGAGAACTAAGTCAACTAGAGGCTTTTGGGTTTCTAGGTCGCAGTGGCGCAAAATATCAACGGTGATTTCAATCAGGTAAGAACTTAAAACCCCGCTATTCCAATCAGCAAAAATTTCAGCGATTTCACTAGCGGAAAGATGCAGGCATTTACGTAGAATGTCGTATGCTTCGCTAATGACCTGCATGTCAGCGTATTCGATGGCGTTGTGAACCATCTTTACAAAATGTCCGGCTCCATTAGCTCCCACATGCGTACAGCAAGGTTCATTGTCTTCACTGGACTTAGCGGAGATTCTTTCCAGCATCGGGCCTATACGTTTATATGCCTCAATGGAACCGCCTGGCATTATTGCCGGTCCGTTAAGAGCACCTTCTTCGCCACCTGAAATTCCGCATCCCACGAACTCTAACTCTTTGCTCGCTGCCGCTTTTTCTCGTCTTATAGTGTCGGAAAACAGAGAGTTACCACCGTCAACTATCATGTCGCCCGGTTCCATCAGCTCGCTAAGCTTGGTAATTACCTCGTCTGTGGGCAGCCCTGCTTTAACCATAATGATCGCGCAACGAGGTTTGGACAGTGAATTAACGAATTCTTTGAAGCTTTTCGTGGGGATGAAAGCACCTTCCTTACTGTGATTCTTCATCACAGCTTGGGTTTTCGCATATTCCCGATTATAAATGGCAACCTTATAGTCGTTTCGTGCCAGATTCCTCGCCAGATTGGAACCCATAGTTGCCATTCCTATAACGCCCACATCTGCTAGCTGTGTCATAGTTAAACTCCTTTGTTTATCTTTGTTCTGAAACGTTGAGGGAAGAAAAATTAGGAGGATCCTCAGGGGATCCGTAGGAAAATTCCGCTGCTTGCATGAACTCTTCAGTAGCTTGTTCAACGATCTGGGAGGATGAAGAAAAAGCTAATTCTTCATCTTGTTGATCAATTGCTTGTGCCAAGATCTTGTGAAAGTTCAAAGCCTGCGTATCTGGCTTTGAGGGCATGAGGCCAAAAATGTGTCGCACGCTTAATATTGTGTTTACGTGGTGGGACAAGCTGGCTATGAGAGGATTGTTGGATTCGTGAAGAATCCGATCATGAAATTCGACATCAGCTTTTAGAAATCCCTCCATATCGTCGTCTTTTACGAAATTGCTTAACTCACAGGAAATCTCTAGTAGCCGGGCTGCAGCTTCTGATGAACGGTGAGCCGCAGCTAAGCTAGAGGCGGTGGGTTCAAGTGCATGGCGCAGCTCGACTAGCCAGTGGAGCTGTTTTAACCGTTGCATGGGGTCAAGCAAACGCCACCTGATTACTTCGGGACTGGCATGTTTCCAGCAATCGGATTTCTGAACTACGGTGCCAAGTTTTTTTCGTGACTCCACTAACCCCAAAGAAGTTAGTACCCCTACAGCTTCGCGAACCACCGAAAGCGATACTGATTCTTCAAGCGCTACTGACTCCAGTTGTAATATCTCACCTGGTGCAATCTGGCCGCGAACTATTTTTAGTCCGAGGGTCTCTACCAAGCGATCTTTTAAAGTACGCGTGACCGCGAGAATGGACTCTGCTGCTGATGCTTCCACGAATGTCCCCTTTGCTCTTCT
The DNA here is from genome assembly GCF_055387755.1 of Varibaculum sp. GTC20041. Taxonomy (NCBI): domain Bacteria; kingdom Bacillati; phylum Actinomycetota; class Actinomycetes; order Actinomycetales; family Actinomycetaceae; genus Varibaculum; species Varibaculum sp. GTC20041. The sequence goes on along the minus strand of NZ_AP041144.1, from coordinate 1,540,362 downwards.
TTGGTTGGGGTAGATATTGGTATACCGCTCACCGAAAGCAGTATTTCGTGAAAAATACCCCTAGCATGATGTATTCCCTAATCTTCTAAGAATCAGTTTCCGCTGAAAAAGATCCTGAGAAAATATTAGCTCTCTAGAGTCCTTGACACAAGAATAAATCTGATTTATTCTTTTTTCATTGTTCAAGCATCGACAGTCGAGGGCGCCTGGCATGCTACGGCGCGAGTTTACATGGGAGTAAAACTATGAAGACCTCAATAACGAAAAAAAGTCGTGCTAAAACCGGTGAACAGCGGAAACGACACTTTAAATATTATTTGCGGTTAGCGATTAATGAACCCACTACTCTCATCGGTTTGATGCTGGTCATTCTGTTTTCGTACATTATTTTGGCGCCAGTTATCAGTTTGCTTACGGACTCCGCCAAGCTTCAGTTCGAGGACAGTATGCGCTTGGGAGCACCGGAAGGCTCTATTACCAGCTACTATTTTTGGCAGGTATTTCGCTCCACCGTTTCGCAAGCGATTTTCTGGCGACCCCTGCTACATACGCTGACAATTTCCTTGGTGACAGTAGTCTTTTCGTTACTGATTGGAGGACTGCTAGCCTGGGTTCTCACGCGAACAAACCTGTGGGGACGCAAGTCGCTATCTACCGGTCTCCTTATCCCCTATATGCTGCCGTCATGGACTTTTGCTTTGGCATGGTTATCTCTGTTTAAAAATAGGAAGGTAGGAGGACAGCCCGGCTGGTTAGAAGCCGCAGGTTTCAGCCCCCCGGATTGGTTGGCGTATGGCAGTGTCCCAATCATCATTGTTTTGACAATTCACTACATGCCCTTTGTGCTGATGCTTTTCGGCAATGCATTGACTAGGTTTGATTCGCAATTGGAAGACTCCGCTCGAATTTTAGGAGCGTCACCAAGGCATGTAGTTCGCTTAGTAATACTGCCCTTAATGCGCCCCTCGCTGGTGTCTTCGTTGACCCTCGTGTTTGCGCGGTGCCTAGGGGATTTCGGGGTCACCTATATCTTGGGTGTTCCAGTCAACTATGATGTCCTCGCCACCTCTCTATTCCGTGCTTCGACGTCCCGACAGACTGGAGCAACAGCCGTATTAGCGTTGTGCATTATTCTTTTGGGAATAGCTTCCGTTCTAATAGATGCCCGAATGGCAAAACAGGCAAAACGATATGTAACAGTGGGCTCTAAGGGTGCGATGTCAAGGATACGTCCCCTGGGTAAAATGCGAATTCCTGCAAGTATCCTGGTACTTTTAGTGTTTGTTCTATGCGCTATCTGCCCGATGTTCATCCTATTCATGACCACGGTTATGCGTAATCCCGGAGACTTCTCGTGGAGTAATTTTACTTGGGACTTCTGGGTGGGGCATAACCTCACCACTACGGTTATGCCAGATGGAATCCTACTTACAAAAGATTTTTGGCTTTCCGTATGGAATACGTTGTGGATGGTAGGCATCACCTCAATTTTGGCTGGATTTTTAGGATTGATGGTGGGCTATGTAGTAATGCGGGTCCCCGTTAAAATCGTGGGGTCATTTTTACGGCACGTCACCTTCCTTCCTTATCTTGTACCTCAAATTGTTTTTGCGGCAGCTGTGCTTTCGCTATTCGCTGTTCCGCGCGGACCCGTGCCAGCGCTATACGGTACGCCTTGGATATTGCTGATTGCGATGACCGCATCGGAAATGCCTTTCGCTACTCGTTCAGGTATAGCCTCCATGATTCAGCTTGGTAAGGATCCCGAAGAAGCAGCACAAATTGCCGGAGCTGGATGGGTAAAGCGAATGGTTCGTGTGCTAGTGCCTATTCAGAAAGGATCTATCGTAGCGGGAATATTGATGCCTTTTATCTCCGGAATAAAAGGATTGAGTCTGGTGGTGCTGTTGGCGGTACCTGGTACAGATTTGATGACCACGTATTCCATTCGTTTGCTCGACTATGGATATCAACAGGCGGCGAACGCTGTAACTTTGATGATTTGTGTCGTTGCGCTGGTGGGAACCATCGTGGTGCAGAAACTTACAAAAACTAGTATTGCGGCCGGTCTCGGTGGCTAATTAGAAAGAGGCAAAAAATGGCAACTATAAAACTAAATCAAGTAGAAAAAATCTACGATAGGGCAGTGTCGCCTTCGGTTTCTAATCTCAGCCTAGAGATTGAGAGCGGAGAATTTCTGTGCTTGCTCGGTCCTTCAGGGTGTGGCAAGACCACCACTTTGCGTATGATCGCAGGTTTAGAGCACCCAACATCGGGATCTATAACCATTGGAAATCAGGTAGTGGATTCGGTTGAAAAGGGCATCTTTGTTCCCCCAGAAAAACGAGGTCTCGGACTAGTCTTTCAAAGCTACGCTTTGTGGCCGCATCTGACTATTGCTGAAAATGTTGACTTTGGCATGCGTCTTAAAAAAGTCGATAAGCAAACCAGAAAGAAGAAAAGTCTGGAGGTAATGGAGGCTTTAGGTATCTCCAAGTATGCAAATAGGTATCCTGCTGAATTATCAGGTGGGCAACAACAGCGCGTTGCATTGGCTCGTATGCTGGTTGTGAATCCAGACGTGATTTTGCTAGATGAACCATTAAGTAACTTGGACGCCAAACTTCGGTTGGATATGCGAGCGGAGTTGAAAAGAATTCACAATGAAGGGCAATCCACTTTTGTGTTTGTTACACACGATCAGTGGGAGGCAATGACACTGGCCTCCACTATCGCAGTGATGAATGAAGGAAAATTGCTTCAGGTAGGAACACCTACTGAGATTTATGACTATCCCACAAACCGTTTTGTAGCCGAGTTCCTGGGAGCCTCCCCAATAAACATCGTGGAGATATCCCAAGGTGAAACAATCTTCGCAAAAAAGATATCAGATTATCTTGCGAGAGTTCTTCCGGATCTACCTAAGGCAGATTCGGTGGGAATTCGTCCGGAGTCTATTACAGTCACCAGCGAATCACAGCAAAGCGCAAATGATGATTTTCAAATTGCAGCAAAGCTGGAGAGTGTTCTGCCCACAGGCGGTAGCTGGATTCTGCAGCTTTCGGCAGGAGGCTTACGCATTTTTGCTATCACTAGTAGAACTCCGCAACTTCATGACGATAAGCAGGTTTATCTCAGAATAAAGAAAAAGAATTTACATTTATTTGACGGACGTAAAGAGCGCATTCGTCCTGATTATGAACCGCAAGTATGAAAAATAGTCTTTAATACATTGAAACTTAAACATGAAAGGAATGAAGGGGATGTCAAATAAGAATAAACTGAAAATGCTCGCAATGACGGGAGCAGGAATAATTGGAATTTCAATGTTACTTGCCGGTTGTGCCCCGGCTAGTCAAGATAACTCGGGTAGTGCCGGAGATAAAGCTGCTTCCCAGGTTAACATTGGGATATCAGATAAAGATTATAGTCTGGAAAAACTTGTTGCCGCCGCTAAAAAGGAAGGCCCGATTACGGTAGTAGATGCCACGGGTAAGATTGAGAAAATGGCTGAGAACTTTACCGCAAAATATGGTATTAAGGCCGTTGGGGTAAAGATGAAAGCCCAGGAGCAAGAAGAAGTTATCATTCGCGAATTCCGGGCTAAAAATGTACAGAGCGATGTTTTTAATATGAGTAATCTACCTGACGTAAGCAGTCAGATTATTCCCCAAGGCATAGGTGTATCTTGGATGCCCCCGGATTTGAAAAATGTGATTCCCAAGGAATACCAAAATCCGGCTATTACTGAAAATAATCCCTGGGTGTTTGCGTACAACAATAAAGTATATGACAAGTGTCCAGTAAAAAATGTGTGGGCGTTAACTACTCCAGAGTGGAAAGGCAAATTTGTAATGCCAGATCCATTACTGCGAAAAGAGACTATGTTCTGGTTTAATCAGATCTCCACTTATGGTGAAGATAAAATGAAGGCAGCTTATGAAGACCAGTTCCATAAGAAGTTTACCGGGGATAGCGCGACTAAAGAATGGGTAAAACTATTAGCTAATAATAGCCCAAATGTGGTAAAAAGTGACACCGATGCAGGTCCGATCATTGGTGCTGATGGCCAAGCAAATCCTCCCGTCGGTTTTGTAAGTACATCTATTTTCCGGGATGCAAAAGAAGATAATTTTGCTCTTGGTCTCTGTGATTCAATGGAGCCTTGGATCGGACAATTGACTCCTCGGGTAGCTGTTATTGCTAGTGGAACCAAGCATCCGAATGCGGCAAAGCTATTCGTGCATTTCATGATGACCCAGGAAGGCATGCAGCCGCAGCTTGACGACGGAAAGATCTCTACCAATAAAGAGGCCGAGGTATCTCCCGAAGAGGCTTCAGGTATTGCTAAGCATCTTGACAAAATGTTCGCGAACAACTCAAAGACCACAAGAGATGATTATGCCAAGGCTAAGGATTGGCAAGACCTGTGGACCGTGAATAAGAAATAAAACTCCTCAAAAGCCGGCGGGAACCCCCTAATTATAGGGTTCCCGCCGGCTTTTACTATCGAAATTTATGGATAGCCGGGGCAATGCAAAAAGAGTTTTCCACTGGTTAACTCGAAAATGTGGGTTAATCCCCGCTGGAGTCGGCTAGGAAAAGTTTGATTGATAACGGCTCCAGGAACACATCGTCACCGGCGAGGTTGAACGGGGGAGCTTCCGCTTCCGGTTCAGAAACCGCAGAATCCCAAATTTCTTGATAGGCGGTTCCTCGTCCCGGAGCTAAGCGCACATGCTTAGGATCAAGCGTCCCATTGAAAACCGCCAGCAAATCCTGATCCCCGTAGGGGCGTCCCGAACGGAGCATCTGGAAAACTCGGCTGGCCGGATCATGCCAGGCTCGATCGCCCATCAGCAGCCCCACCTGGTTATACCAGGAAAGATCCGGGATGCTATCTCCCGGATGACGCTGGCCGCTCAAGTAGTTTTTAGGCCGGAAAACCGGGTGTTCGCGCCGCAAAGCAATCAGCTTTCGCACTGCCACATAAAAGTCTTTTTGCCAATCCACCAGTTCCCAGTTCAGCCAGGTAGTTTCATTGTCTTGGCAATAGGCGTTATTGTTGCCGCCTTGCGTGCGGGCAAACTCGTCACCAGCCAAAATCATCGGGGTACCCGCAGAAATAAAAATGGTGGTAAACAGGTTAAGCGCAGAGCGCACCCGGGCATTTAGCAGTTCTGCCAGTGGAGAGTCGCCATCTAAAGCCAGTTCCTTTTCGATACCGAGTTGGAAGGCGCGCCCTTCACTACCGTGATTCCAAGACAGGTTATTGGGGGATCCGTCCCGGTTATTTTCCAGGTTCTCCTCGTTATGTTTATGGTCGAAGCTAACCAAATCCCCCAGGGTGAAGCCGTCGTGAGCGGTTACGAAGTTAATCGAACAGCGGGGAGGGCGCACGGCCGGGACATCCCCAACCCCATACATGTCTTGGGAACCAGAAAGCCGGGAAGCCAGTTCAAAGGGGGGAGCACCTCGAGATTCTCCCCGCGACTGGGCGCGCCCATCGGCAATCCAAAAGCCGCGGACAGTGTCGCGATAGCGATCATTCCAAGTAGAGAACGGCAACGGAAAATCACTGGTACGCCAACCGTCAGGCCCGACATCCCAAGGCTCGGCGATCATTTTCTTGTTCCGCAAAACCGGATCATCTAGGCAGGCCTGGAAGAAAGGATGGAAACGAGTGAAATGTTCCTTGCCTCTCCCGCAGGTAACGCCGAGGTCAAAACGGAAGCCGTCGACTCCTACATCGCCTGCCCAATACCGTAAAGAATCCATGATCATTTGGATTACTCGCGGATGGGCAGTATCTAAAGTATTGCCGCAACCGGAATAATCGATATTGCCACCTTGGGAATCCAGACGATAATACATAGCGTTATCGAGGGCGCGCCAAGAAAGTGCCTGACCGTCGCCTCCGCCCTCGCAAGTATGGTTATAAACTACGTCTAGCAGCAGTTCGATGCCGTTTTGGTGCAGGATCGAAACCATGCCGCGGAACTCATCCAATACTGCCATTGGCCCGAGCATACGGGCATTCTTAGTGGCATAGGAGGGCTCGGGAGCGAAATAGGACAGGGTAGAGTACCCCCAATAGTTACTTAAACCTCGCTCGTTTAGGAACGCTTCCGAAAGTTTCGCGTGTACCGGCAATAGTTCGACTGCAGTGATCCCTAAATCTTTTAAGTAGGCGATAGTAGCCGGGTGTGCCAGTCCCGCATAGGTTCCACGGAGCTCTTCGGGCACTCCGGGCAGTTGCTTGGTAAGCCCTTTGACATGTGCCTCGTAAATAACGGTACTCTCCCAAGGAGTGGCCGGGCCGGGCGCTACGTCAAACTCTTTACCGGTGACCACTCCGCGCACGGTATAGGGAGCCGAGTTGGTGGGGTCTAGCTCGAAAGGATGTAACGGATAGAGCTGATCATCGGTTTTATGGGCGTAGGTTTGACTGCAAAGCTGTACGTTTCCACTGATAGCGCGAGCATAGGGGTCGAGGGCGAGTTTATAGGGATTAAATACATGCCCGCGTTCCGGATTCCAAGCCCCCCAGGTGCGTAGACCATAGTAGGTGCCGGCCAATACCCCGGAAACATGGCCGTGCCAGATACCATCCACCGGGCCTAAGAGGCGATAACGAGTTTCGGGAGCGGTTGGTTCTGCGGAAGTAAAAAAACAGATTTCCACTGCCGAGGCATTCGGGGCTACCACCGCGATATCCACCCCGTTGCCTTCTAGGTGTACCCCCAGGCGGGTCGGATCAGCGGCACCGTCATGTACATAGGGGCTGGACGGCCTAAAAAAGTCGTCTATTACTCGTCTTGACACGTAGCCAATCCTATCGGCTGGGGTTCGATAGAGCTATTCCGCTAGTTAAATAAGTTTTCGTCAAACAGGTAGTTTTTCTACTTGCCTGAAGGTATCGAGCCTTTACGGTATGCAATCAACAGGGTAATAGAAAATAGTATCCCTACTACCGGCCAACAAGTGTGCCAATTTTTAGCGGTAGCGAATACTTGCGCGGTAATTCCTAGGGGAAACAGGTGCTGCGTCACTACGATAGTAGAGAAAACTAACGTGGGTGTAACTATAGATACTGCTCTACCAGCTAAAAGGAGGGCGAGCATGGACAGGGAACCCAAAATGATAGGGGTACCGAGAAAACCGATTATACCGGGAAGTTGATAGCCCAGTTCGCTCCATTTGATGCGTAAATACCAGGTGATAGCGGGCACACAAGGGCTAATGATCACTAAAGCGGTGAAAATGCTGTGGATCGCCCGACGGGTTGGGGGAGCTTTAAGCTCAGCCTTATTGAAGTGCGGCTTGGTAAATGTGGGGAGAAAACTGGCAGCAATGAGTGCGCATATCTCTGCGATACCTACTGCGCGGGCAGGAAACCCGGCTTTCACGCTAACCCCGATGTAGGTCATGGGGAAAGATAGGGAAAGTATGGATAACGCAATCAGGAACAACGCACCCACGTAGGCGTTGCGGGCGTGCAGGAATCCATTAACGGTGTTCATAGCGTTTTGTTTTCCAGAGAGCAGGAGGTGATGAGCTTATTTTGGGTGTGCAGGAATGAGTTAAGTTCCCTCTCGTTCATATGCGCAAATGTGGAGTTTACCTCCGGAGAAATATGTTCGGCTAGATTGGTGTATTTGGCGCGCTTAAGCAGATCATGAGCGATTGCAGAATTGAGGTCGTGACTTTCGATAGTTTTCGTCTTGTCGATACAACGGTCGGTGGTAGCCGCGCTCACCACCTGCCAAGCAATGCTTTCTTCCAGGCTATTAGCAACGTTTTCGCTATCATAAGGACCGGAATCAACAATGATGAAAGCCTCGCCGTTTCTCGGTAAACCTCGTTCAACAGCGGCATCGTCACTAATGGTGGTTAGCAGAGAACTGATTCCAACCTTTTGCAGCCGGTTGATACTTTTTTGTATCGAAGGGCGTGCTGGCAGGTTTTGTTCATGTAGGCAGACCTGGAACTCTTGAATCTTAAAGCAAGTGGTTTTCACCGGTCGGTGAACGGTTAGCAATTCTGGTCGCCATACAAAAGCGCATCCGACCAGCGCAAGGACGCATGCTATGGAAACTATTTGGGGGAGTAGAAGATTTCTCTGGTGCGCAGATGAACCTGGGTTATTACCTGTAAGCGGGAAACTTAATGCGCTGTAGCCTGCTAAAAGCAGCGTGCAGGCAAATATCAGCGAGAACACTGCTACTGCCGGATTGGTTTCAAAACGAGCCGATCCGATACCTGCCGAACCGGAAATAGCAGAGCCAAAGGACGCAGTATTGGCTCGGAAATTATTGCCATTAGAGCAAAAGTAGCGACCGATACCAGGGGTGCTATAAAGATTCTTTTTATGGCAAGTCCAGTGAAAAAACCGATAGCGACTAGGGTTATAACCCCAGAAAAAGCGACGAGTAAGCTCGCCCACGATAGACTTCCACCACTCCCGTAACGGCTAGTGAAGTAAAGCAGTGGGGCGCAGCCAAGAAGATGCCCGGTAAAAGCAAATGCCACAATGATTCCCAGTTGTCACATGGCGGCTTTAGAACGCATTTTACCGATACTATTTACCTGAAAAATTCCTTGTCTAGGCCAAATCATAATAGCTATGGCACTGCTTGCACCTGCTAGTAGAGAACCAGGAATCCACAAAGCATCGTGAAGAAAACGGTTAGTTTTTGACCAAAGGAAATAATCTGCCTGGAGGGCAGAGACGGAGGCGATGAAAGCTCCCGCAGCCATCATCACGAATACTAAAACTAGAATAATTTTTGGGATTGGCCACCAAGTTAGATTCTGTTTTAGCTTCATACAACTGACGCTTTCAAAGAATCATTAACTGCCTGGTCATAGGCGCGCTCGATTGCGGTACTGGTGACACTGTTTTCGCCGGTAAATCGGTGGACGAAATCGCTAACTGAACCAGCGAAAAATGAAGTCCCTCCGCTGAGTAAGACAATTCTTTGGGCGATTTGGGTAACGTCCTCAATTAAGTGGGTACTTAAAAGTATGCAACGGTTTTTTGATAGTTCAGAGATTGTCTGCCGCAAATGATAGCGGTGCGAAGGATCTAAACCTACTGTTGGTTCATCAAGAAGTAGTAACCGAGGATTGTCGATTATTCCTACCGCTAGGGCTACTCGTTGTCGTTCTCCGCCACTGAGAGTTCGTACCCGACGTTTCAGTAGTTTTTCTAACGATAGGGTATCGATAACTTGCTTAACGCTTTGCTCTTGGGAGTCGCCATTTTTCCCGCACAGCCACGCGGCATAGTTTAAGACTTGAATTACCTTAGCTCCCGCGGGCATTTCAGAAGATTGCGGGACGTAGCCGATTTTATATTGCTCAGGTATTTGTATGTTGCCAGAAGTTGGACGCAGCGCGCCAGTAATACACTTAAAAAGAGTCGATTTTCCAGCACCATTCGGTCCTAAAAGCACCGTCACGCCCTCTTCAACCTCGAAGGTGACATTAGAAAAAACGGGGTGCTTGCGGTAGGAGAAAGAAAGATTATCAATAACCAAAAAGCAACCTTTCATTGGAAAGCCGGGTGTTAACCGGAAGTAGCAATCTAGGCGGATTACCAAAGGCATCACTTGAACGGATGTAATAAGTATATGCGTGACGGCAGTAACATATGGCGAAAAACTTCCTCTGTGAGCAAAGAGGACGTGCTGGTTACTTTTTCACTGGGAAAGCTTGTGGCAAGGTAGAAGTATGAGGATTGTCGTAACTGTAAAACATGTACCCAACCCGCAATCTGAGCGGCGAATCGAAAACGGTCACGTGGTGCGCGGAGAAGAAGATACTCTGAACGACCTGGACGAAAACGCCATCGAGGCGGCGCTCAGCGCGAAAGCGGCAGTACCGGAAGCCGAAATTATTGCCCTAACTATGGGGCCGGAAGGGGCAAAGAAAGCCCTGCTGCGCGCCCTCCAAATGGGGGCAGACCGGGCATATCACCTGTGCGATCCGGCCTTAGCGGGTTCAGATGTGACCGTGACTGGCCGCGTGTTAGCGCGGGCAATCCAAAAAATTGAGGACGTAGATTTGGTGATTTGCGGAACCTCCTCCCTCGATGGGATGACTTCGATGCTGCCGGGAGCTTTGGCAGCTACCTTGCAGTTACCGGTGATCACCGATGCCTCGCAGGTGGATTTCAGCGCCGACGGCGTGGAAGCCACCAGTTATCAGGTAAGTACGGCTCTGACTTTACGGGCAGAATATCCCCTGGTGCTTTCGGTAAATGACGAAGCCAACCGGCCACACTATCCCGGATTTAAAGAAATGTTGGCGGCGAAGAAGAAACCGGTAGAGCAATGGGACTTAGCGCAGCTAGAACTTAGCCCTAAAGAAGTAGGGGCAGCTGATTCTGGCACAGAAGTATTGGATGCCCAGCTTTATAGCCAAGAAAAGAACCAGGGAACGATTGTTACCGACTCGGCGAACGCTGGCGAAGCACTAGCCGAATACCTAGTCGAATCCGGATTTGCGCAGAAGAAGTAGGAGGAAATCGTGAGCGAAAAAATAGCAAAAGACGTCCTGGTTTTTGCCCACCCGGATGCGGCTCGGCCACAACATTTATCGGTAGCGGCGGCGCGTCTGATTACCCTGGCGCGCGAAATCACCAGTGGCAAGGTAGTGGCGCTTGCGCCCTCCTCTATTTCTCCCCACCATTTTTCCCAGGTCGGGGTAGCGGCAGTGCGCTATTTTGATCCGGAAGAAACCGGAACCTGGCAAGTCGGAGCAATCCTGGCTGACCTGGTGGTTTCGGCGGTTCGTACCGGAGATTTTGGGGCAGTGCTGCTGCCTTCCACCTCCTGGGGGCGTGACGGAGCTGCCCAGAGCGCCATCGTTTTAGGTTCCGGAGCCAGCGTGGACGTCACCAGTCTAAAAGTGGCTGACGGGAAATTGGTTGCCGGTAAATCGGTACTCGATGGCACCTGGGAAACCAGCTACTACATTCGCCGGGGTATCCCGATCGTCGCCATGCGCACTACTGCCCTTTCTGCGGTACCGGCAGCTGAAGCCGGCGAAGTAGAGACCGAGAATCTGCCGGTTCAGCTACGCGACTCCACGAAACGGATCCAAGTAGTTTCTAGGGAAGATACCGGATCTTCACACGCGGGACTAACCGAAGCGCCAGTAGTAGTATGTGCCGGTCGTGGCGTTAATGGCGATTTTGGTCCGGCCGAACAGCTGGCCGAGGTGCTCGGAGGCTCGGTCGGTGCCACCCGCGTGGCTTGCGAGCAAGGCTGGATTGACCGTGCCGCTCAAATAGGACAATCCGGGATTAGCGTTGCCCCCAACCTCTATATCGGGATGGGGATTTCCGGGGACCACCACCATGTATGCGGGATTCGCGGTGCGAAGAAAATCGTGGCCATCTGTGATGATCCGGAGGCGAGGATCTTTGAAATGGCAGACTTTGGGGTAGTTGGAGACCTATTCACCGTAGTCCCGGATGCCCTCTCTAGAATCAAACCGCTGGACGCATAGTGCAGCTAACCTACCTCGATAACGCGGCCTCCGAGCCGCTGCGCCCCGAAGCGTTAGCGGCTATGAATGAGGCAGCGGCGACGCTTTCCGGGATCGGTGCTAACCCGTCTTCTGCACATGCGGCTGGACGTAAAGCGGCCGCGCTATTAGAAACTGCGCGCGCCCAGGTAGCGAGGGCGCTGGGAGCCGAACCGGCAGAAGTTATTTTCACCGGGGGTGGCACAGATTCTTGTGCCCTTGCCTTGCGCGGCCTGGCTAGGGCAGCGTGCCGCCAAGATCCCCGCCGCAGCCAAGTGGTAATCAGCCAGGTAGAGCATGATGCGGTTGGGCTTAATGCTCGCGACCTACAAGAGGCCGGCTTCCAGGTGCAAGTGCTACCGGTAGATAGCGGCGGGGTAGTCGATCTAGAAGCCGTATCCGCCCTGGATACCACCCAAATAGCGGCAGTATCCGTGATGAGCGTGTGCAACGAGAACGGGGTAGTGCAGCCAGTTACCAAGCTGTGCCACATGCTGCGCGAAAAAGCAGCAGCAGATACGCGGGATAATCCTGGCGATAAGACTGCAGCCGGGAAAGGGATCGGGAGCGACTCAGATAGCTGTTTTGCTATTCACACCGATGCGATTGCCGCTGCCGGGCGCCAAGAAATAAACTTTGCCGACTCCCCGGTAGATGCCGTCTCGTTGGCCTGCCACAAAGTGGGCGGGCCGGCAGCGCTAGGGGTATTGTTGGCGCGCCGGGAAGTAAACCTTGCTAGTGACCGGCTTGGCGGCGGACAAGAACGGGCGCTCAAAGCTGGCACTCAAGACGTGATCGCCGCCGTAGGGGCAGCGGCAGCATTCGCGGCGGCCCAGCAGGAATTAGCAGAAACTACCCGACGTCACCAGCAGTTACGCGAAAAACTACTGCAAGGAGCGCTAGCGATACCGGGAGTAAAACTAGCTAGCGACGCCCCGGCAGTACCCGGCATCGTCCAGTTTGTGCTGCAAGGTGCGGAAGCCGAAGGGTTGCTATTTGCCCTGGATCAGGCGGGAATCTGTGCCTCGGCCGGGTCGGCTTGCCACACCGGGGTAGCCCGCCCCTCCCCGGTACTATTAGCGCAAGGCTACAGTGAACAGGACGCCCTCGGATCTTTACGGATATCTTTTGGCTGGTCCACGCGCCCGGAGGACGTAGACCGGTTATTGCAGGCACTACCGCCAGCCCTACGTGCCTCCCGGAAACTAGCAGAGCGGGAGAGGAAATAAATGAAAGTATTAGCAGCGCTCTCTGGTGGAGTTGATTCCGCGGTCGCCGCCGCCCTCGCTAAAGAGGCCGGACACGACGTTACTGCCGTACATATGGCGCTAAGCGCTAACCAGACCCAAAACCGTTGCGGCTCGCGCGGATGCTGCACAGTAGAAGATGCCTCCGATGCCCGCCTGGCTGCCTCCATGCTGGGGATACCGTTTTACGTGTGGGATATGGCGGAAACCTTTGAAGAAACCGTAATAGAAGATTTCCTCAATGAATACCGCAAGGGACGCACCCCTAACCCCTGCGTGCGCTGCAACGAGTTCGTAAAATTTAAGGAACTCGCTACCCGCGCCGATGCTCTGGGATTCGATGCCGTCTGTACCGGGCATTACGCGCGCGTTTTGAACGGACCTACTGGAGTAGAACTACACCGCGCCAAATGCATTGAAAAAGACCAATCCTACGTATTGGCGATAATGGGGCGGGAAGCTCTCGAGAAAGTTATATTCCCGCTAGGGGAGTATGAATCGAAAAGCCAGGTGCGGGCAGAAGCCGAGCAGCGCGGCCTGCCCATGTCTGCCAAACCAGATTCCTACGATATTTGTTTTATCGCGGATGGGGACACTCGCGGATTTTTGCGTTCCCACCTGGGCAGTAAAACCGGAAAAATCGTGGACACAGACGGTAAGGAAGTGGGAACCCACTCGGGCGCCTATCAGTACACTATCGGGCAACGCAAAGGGCTAAACCTGGGCCGACCGGCCGCTGACGGTCGTCCCCGCTACGTCCTCGGTACCGATATGAAAACCAATACGGTAGTAGTCGGCGTCAGTGAACTACTGAACGTAGATGCAATCACCGCCACCGATGCAGTATTACTGACCGAGCCAGATGATCCGGCAGTATCCGGGCAGGCAGAAGTAACTTTGCAGTATCGCGCCCACGGCAGCGAAGTAGCGGCGAAAGTATACCTAGAGGCAGACGGCACCTTGCGAGCCCAGCTGCTAAACCCCACCCGCGCGGTCGCCTCCGGACAATCCCTAGTGGTCTATTCCGGGGATCGCGTAATCTGTGAGGCAACTATCGAAGAGGCGTTTCGGCAGGAAAAGGGGCAGTAGCCAATTCTGGGACTGGAAAGGGTGGTGCTCCTTAGGTTAATATATTCAAGCCAGCGCGAGTGGCGGAATTGGTAGACGCGCTAGATTTAGGTTCTAGTGTCTTACGACGTGCGGGTTCAAGTCCCGCCTCGCGTACCAGCTATAGCAGCTCTGACCAGCTTAAATAAAATGGTAGAGTTAAAAATAATACTGCGCTTCGGCGTTAGTATCTCTACGTTTAACTATTTAAGAGGGAGTGTCCATGTCAGAGTTAACCGCAGGTCAAAAGGCTCCAGATTTCACCTTGCCCACTGATCAAGGCTCGGAAGTCAGTTTGCAAGGACTCTTGGAAGAATCCGAAAAAGGGGCAGTTATTTATTTCTATCCCAAAGCTTCCACCCCGGGATGCACCACCGAAGCCTGCGATTTCCGCGACTCCTTGAACTCGCTAAAGTCAGCCGGATACGCAGTGGTAGGAATCAGCCCCGATAAAATGCCGGCTCTAGAAAAGTTTCGCGACAAGCAAGAACTAAACTTTCCCTTAGCCTCTGATCCGGAACGGGAAGTAATGAGCGCCTGGGGCGCCTACGGGGAAAAGAACTCCTACGGGCGCCTGGTAAAAGGAGTAATCCGCACCACCGTAGTAGTAGGCAAAGACGGAAAAGTGGTGTTAGCGAAATATCGGGTACGTGCCAAAGGGCATGTGGCGCGGTTGCGCAAAGAACTGGGAATCGATTAGTGGTACGCCACCGGGGACTCGAACCCCGAACCCTCTGATTAAGAGTCAGATGCTCTAGCCAGTTGAGCTAGTGGCGCAGGTAAAAGCCAAAATGACTTTCGTACGCCACCGGGGACTCGAACCCCGAACCCTCTGATTAAGAGTCAGATGCTCTAGCCAGTTGAGCTAGTGGCGCATCGCTGCTAAACGCAACGAATAAACTCTAACCCGCCAGGTGCGTCCTCGCGAAACCAATACCGGCATTGGGAGCAGTTTCACACGTGGAAGAAACAAAGTTGGCGCCAAGCTAAACTGGGGGACATGGCGCCAGCGAATGATTTTGTTCATCTTCATGTTCACACTGACTATTCCATGTTGGATGGGGCCGCCCGGATCGGAAAACTAGTGGAGCGAGCGGTAGAAATCGGTCAACCAGCCGTAGCGATCACCGACCATGGCTACCTGTTCGGTGCATACGAGTTCTATAAAGCCGCCACCGACGCTGGCATTAAACCCATAGTTGGCCTCGAAGCCTATATAACCCCCGGAACCTCCCGCTTTGATCAAACTCGGCAACGTTGGGGAGAAGAAAGCCAGCGGGCAGATGACGTATCGGCACGCGGCGCCTACACCCATATGACCCTGCTATCGCGCACTACCGAGGGTATGCATAACCTGTTTCGCCTAGGCTCGCTAGCCTCCATCGATGGACAGATGCAAAAATGGCCACGAGCCGACCGAGATCTGTTGGAACGATACTCCACCGGACTGATTGGCACCAGCGGCTGCCCCTCGGGAGAAATCCAAACCCGTCTGCGCCTAGGGCAATGGGAAGAAGCCAAAAAAGCCGCTGGGGAACTACAAGACATTTTCGGTAAAGAAAACTTCTTTATCGAACTGATGGATCATGGACTGCGAATCGAACGGCGGGTGCGCAACGAGCTACTTAAACTAGCAAAAGTTATCGATGCCCCCCTGGTAGCTACCAACGACTCCCACTATGTTCTCGAAAGTGACCAACCCACCCAAGATGCTCTGCTGTGTATCAACTCGGGGTCACGTCTAAATGATGCTGACCGTTTCCGTTTCGAAGGATCCGGATATTACCTGAAAACGGCAGAGCAAATGCGGGAGCTCTTCTCCGAATTCCCTGAAGCCTGCGATAACACCCTGAAAATCGCAGAAATGTGCGAAGTTCATTTCAAAACCACCGCCGAGGGCGCCGACTATATGCCCCAGTTTGAAGTACCGGCCGGAGAGGATACCACCAGCTGGTTCGTAAAAGAAGTCCAACGCGGCCTGCACCGGCGCTACCCGCAAGGCATCCCCGAAAAATCCCAAAAACAAGCCGACTACGAATGCGGGATCATCACCCAGATGGGATTTCCCGGATATTTCCTGGTAGTAGCCGACTATATTAACTGGGCGAAAGCGCAAGGAATCCGGGTAGGGCCAGGGCGCGGATCGGGAGCCGGATCTATCGTGGCCTACGCGATGGGGATAACCGAACTCGACCCCCTCGAACATGGGTTAATGTTCGAACGTTTCCTCAACCCCGAGCGGGTATCTATGCCCGATATTGACGTGGACTTCGATGAGCGCCGGCGCGGAGAAGTCATCGATTACGTGACCGAAAAATACGGGAAAGACCGGGTCGCACAGGTAGTCACCTACGGCAAAATCAAAGCTAAGCAGGCGCTAAAAGACTCCTGCCGGATCATGGATAAACCCTATGCGCTAGGAGATCAGCTCACCAAGAAAATGCCGCCCGCGATTATGGGTAAAGACATTCCGCTCTCGGGAATCTACGATGAGAAGCATCCACGCTACGGGGAAGCCAGTGAATTTCGTCAATACGTTTCCGATAACGCAGGCGAAGTAAAGCCAGTTATCAAAATGGCGCAAGGCCTAGAGGGTATCACCCGGCAATGGGGAGTGCATGCCTGCGCGGTGATCATGTCCAGTCATGATTTAACCGATATCGTGCCGATGATGAAACGCCTGGCTGACGGGGCAATCATCACCCAATTTGACTATCCCACCTGCGAAACCTTGGGACTGTTGAAAATGGATTTCCTGGGGCTGCGTAACCTGACCGTCATCTCGGACGCCCTCGACAATATCGTGGATAATGGGAAAGAACCCCTGGATTTAGAGCAAGTTCCCCTGGATAACCGCCCCACTTACGAGCTGCTTTCCCGGGCAGAAACCCTGGGGGTATTCCAACTGGATTCTGCGGGGATGCGGTCGCTGATGCGGCTGATGAAACCCACCGAGTTCTCCGATATTTCCGCGGTCGGCGCCCTCTACCGGCCTGGCCCTATGGGGGCGAACTCACACACCAACTATGCTTTGCGAAAAAATGGCCGCCAAGAAATCGAGCCTATTCACCCCGCCCTCTCCGAAGCCCTCGCCGATATTTTGGACGAAACCTACGGCCTCATCGTCTACCAAGAACAGGTAATGGCAATCGCCCAAAAAGTCGCCGGATATTCCCTGGGACAGGCAGATATTTTGCGCCGCGCCATGGGGAAGAAAAAGAAAAAGGAGATGGATAAACAATATTCGCGCTTCCACGATGGGATGATCGAGCGCGGATACCCCGAGGACGCGGTCAGTAAACTATGGGAAATCCTGGTGCCATTCTCCTCCTACGCGTTCAATAAATCGCACTCGGCTGCCTACGGGTTAGTCTCCTATTGGACGGCGTATCTAAAAGCCAACTATCCCACCGAATATATGGCGGCGCTGCTGACTTCCACCAAAGACAATAAAGATAAACTAGCCCTGTATCTGCGGGAATGTCGCCGCATGAATATTGCAGTCCTCCCGCCGGACGTAAATGCCTCCGCCTCAGATTTCACTGCGGTTGGCGAATCAATCCGTTTCGGTCTATCAGCGGTGCGCAACGTCGGTATCAACGTGGTAGCTGAAATCGTGAAAACCCGTAAAGAAAAAGGTGACTACACTTCCTTCCACGATTTCCTGGACAAAGTACCCATCGAGGTTTGCAATAAACGGGTAGTGGAATCCTTGATTAAAGCCGGAGCTTTCGATTCCTTAGGGCACGCTCGCCGTCCGCTCGAAGCTATCCATATCGAGGCCGTAGACTCCGTAATTGACGTGAAACGCAACGCTGCCATGGGGCAAGAAGACCTCTTCGGGATGATGGATGCCGATGAAGGAGTTACTTTCACCGTGCAAATCCCCGATCTTCCCGAATGGGATAAACAACAAAAACTAAAATTTGAACGCGACATGTTGGGGCTTTATGTTTCTGACCACCCCTTGCAGGGGATGGAGACGATTCTTGCCCACAATAGCGACACTGAAATCGTGGATCTTTCTACCGAAGATGGGGTACGGGATGGCCAACAGATTCAAATATGTGGCCTGATTACTGCGGTGCAAAGTAAAACCACCAAGCGAGACGGGAACCTGTGGGCGATCGCCACTATCGAAGATATTTCTGGTTCCACCGATGTGCTCTTTTTCCCGCAGACCTACCAGAAGTATTCCCAAGATTTGGTGACGGATGAAATCGTGAGTGTGCGCGGGCGGGTGCGAATTCGTGACGAAGAAGCTTCCCTCTATGCGCAAGAAATGACGCTGCCCGATATCAGCCAAGTCTCCAACGGACCGTTAAATATCTATATCGCTGCCAATCGCCTTACCGAAGATATAGCGGAGCAATTGCGAGACATCCTGGGTTCCAGTCCGGGACAAAGCGAAGTTCGGATGCATCTGCGCGGCCCCAAGGGCATAACTATCGTGCAGCTGGGTGATGATTTGCGGGTGAATCGCGGATCCGGTTTGGCAGGGCAGCTAAAAACCCTGCTCGGCCTGCACTGCCTAGAAAAGCGCAAATAACTTCCGTTTGCGCGGGCGGGCGCGGGGGAGAAGTTTTTCCTGTGGTTCCCGCGCGGATCCTGGGTTTTTCCTCCCGCCCAAGAATTCGGAAAACGTAGCGACGTTTCCCGAATTCTTATGCCCACCGTACCTACTCGGATAAAACCCAGCCTCCCCGCTCGCTGGTATCATCTGCGTAAACACCTCAGCGGGGACAAGAACCGCCAGATCCCCACCTAACCTGCTCGGATAAAACTTCTCCCTCACGCAAAGGGGTACAGCTGGTACCAGAGTCCCGTAAGGTACGTACTGAGCGTGCAGGGGCGGATTTGTGCTGAAGGAGAAACAAGAACTCATAACTGAGAGCATCGGATACTCACCAAACAGGTGACCCACTGAATAGTCTTTTTTCAAGGTGATGCGGAAATGGCTCCCGCTTACGGGTTGGGGGCGGTAAAAGATGCGAGAGGGGGCTTGAGCCGAGCGAAGCAAGGCTCACTGGGGTCCCCCGAGCGCTTTTACCGGCCACAACCCGACATCTGCGGGGAAGATTAACGGGAGACTTGGGCTCCGGTAGTACCGGTGGGCAGATCTATTTGCACGATATCACCAGGGGAGAGGGCACTGCCACGTCGGGTTTCTACCTCGCCATTGACCGTTACTTCACCGGCTTGGATGAGCATGCGCGCCTCGGCGCCGTCCTCTACCAGGTTCGCTAGTTTCAGGAACTGTCCTAGCTTTATGGTTCCTCGCACTGGAATCGTCGGTAAAGACACGCTGTTATTATCTGCCACGCGATAAATGATACTAAACTGTTAGCAGTATGACTTTATTGACGCACGTTGGAGGAGCTAGATGAGCAACCCCGAACCGCACGGATTCCCGCAAGGAGACCAGCAAAGCGGAGCAAACTGGCCTTTTCTAAGATCTGAGCAGGCACAACCGGTCGGCCAGCCGGTTGGATCCCAGCCGCAACCGGCTTTCCCGGCTCCTAGTGCACCCAAGGCGCCAGAGGTTCCCCAATATAATCAGCAGTTCCCGCAGGCGGCAGCACCGGTGCAACCTGTGCAGGCGCAAACAGCTCCGCTTTCTGAAGAGGCAACGGTTCCGCAGGCTGCCAGTGAGAATCCGCTTCCCGCGTCCGCGAATGAGGACGCCGTGCCGGTTAAAACCGGTGCGGGAAGCGTAAGTGCGGAAGATGATTCCCGGGTCTCTGCTGCAGAGATTCAGCAATCTTTGCAGCAGCAGGCCTTGACACCGTGGTGGTTGGATGCCTTGATGGCCTTGTCCTTGGCCGGAGTAATGGTTTTCAACGGTTTCGGAATGTCGATGTGGCTGCGGATCGGTTCGCTGATCGCGATGGTGATCGCCCTGATTCTGGTGACTTGGTATCAAGGGGACGCCCAAGAAAAGTCGAACGCCTTCCTTACCAGCACCCTGCTGGGGGTGGTTTGTGGCTTCTTAGCTGGGCTGATCGTGGTAGCTGCCTCCCTATATCTGGTGTCCCCGATTCCTGGCTGGTATCCCTGGGTGCTGTGGCTGGTCAGTGCGGTACTCCTGTACTTGACCTATCGCGGTTTCCGGGATTGGGTAATGGGTAACTTGCAGAAGAAGCACCGGAAGTAATTTCATTATATAAGTCAATAGGTTTTATTTACTGGACTAGTCTGCGGTTTATTTTCGCAAAACTAATAACATATCCCCATGCTGTCAATTACTGATTTCCGCACGACCATGCCTACCGGGATGGAACTGCGGCAGGCGCTACCTCGCGCCCAAATGAATATTGAGGACGCGGCAGAAAAGATTCGTCCCGTTATGCAGGCCGTGAAAACGCGCGGAGCCGCTGCCCTGCGGGAGCTTTCTGAACAGTTCGATGGGGTTAGGCCAAAGAATCTGCGCGTGCCAGCAGAAGAGCTCGCCCAAGCGTTGGAACAGCTAGATCCTGCCGTACGTGAAGCGATGGATATTTCTATCGCCCACAATCGCGCCGGTCATCGCGCTCAGGTTCCCAGTGAGCGAGTGACCGAAATAATGCCTGGCGGGATCGTTAGGCAGCGTTGGATCCCAGTTGAGCGGGTAGGTCTTTACGTTCCTGGCGGGTTAGCTGTCTATCCGTCCTCGGTAATAATGAATGTAGTAACCGCCCAGGAGGCCGGAGTAAGCCAGATTGCAGTAGCTTCCCCGCCGCAAACTCGTTTCGGGGGTAAGGTACATCCCACTATTTTAGCTGCCTGTCAGCTGCTAGGAGTTAAAGAGGTTTACGCGGTGGGCGGGGCGCAAGCGATCGCCATGTTTGCCTATGGGGCTAGCGGGGAAGAGGGCGTAGATCCCGATCCGCTTTGCCAGCCAGTAGATGTGATTACCGGACCGGGGAATATTTATGTGGCGGCTGCGAAACGACTAGTGCGCGCAGTTTGCGGAATAGATGCCGAAGCCGGCCCCACGGAGATCGGAATTATCGCCGATCAAAGCGCCAATGCTACCTTGGTGGCGGCAGATATGATTTCGCAGGCCG
Organism: Varibaculum sp. GTC20041; assembly: GCF_055387755.1. Lineage (NCBI taxonomy): Bacteria > Bacillati > Actinomycetota > Actinomycetes > Actinomycetales > Actinomycetaceae > Varibaculum > Varibaculum sp. GTC20041. Next base: position 1,519,427 of record NZ_AP041144.1, on the reverse strand, counting down.
AGCATGATCCTAACGCTGCTTCCGTGCTGTTTACTGACTCGCCCCAGCTGGCTAGTGCCGTAGAAAAAGAGATTATTCCGGCCGCGCAGCGGACTAAACATTCGCAGCGGGTTTGCCAAGCCCTAAGCGGATCCCAATCGGGAATCGTGCTGGTAGCCGATATCGATAGCGCGATTGCCGCAGTCAATGCCTATGCGCCTGAACATCTAGAGATTCATACTGTAGAAGCAAAGGTAGTAGCGGAAAAAATCCGTAACGCCGGCGCGATTTTTGTCGGTCCCTATACCCCGGTTCCCCTCGGAGACTACCTGGCAGGCTCCAATCACGTACTCCCCACCGGAGGTACTGCCCGTTATGAGGGTGGATTGTCAGTAATGGCGTATCTCAAGCCGGTGCAACAAATTGAATACCAGCGCGCCGCGCTAGAAACCATGGCACGTCCCTTGACTGCCTTTGCGGACGCCGAAGATCTTCCGGCACACGAAGAAGCTGTGAACTGCCGATTTAGTTAAAAAAGATAGGAACAAGTATGGCTGACTCTAAAGAACGTATCCCCAGCGTGTTTAAACAACTGCTGTTTTGGGTGTTGGTGGCGATCGTGGCCGGGGCGTTGATCGGTCTGATCCCGGGACTTCCTAAAGGATTTATTTCTCCTTTCGCCACTTTTAACGATATTTTTGGTAAATTCTTGAGTTTTTGTATTCCTTTGATCATTTTGGGGCTGGTGGGGCCGGCTTTAGCAGACCTGGGGCGGGGAGCCGGTAAATGGCTGCTGGCCACAGTCGCGATCGCCTACGGCTCAACTCTTTTTGCGGGGTTCGGCACCTACGGGATTGCGTCGGTGGTTTTCCCGCGGATCCTGACCGAATCGGCTCCTGAACTAAAAGAACCTAAGAACGCGGTAGGATCCCTGCTAGGCGATAACCTGAACATTACCCCGGTGCTAGACGTTACCGGTGCGTTGATTTTGGCGTTTATTCTTGGTATTTGCATGGCGGCTCTGAACACTCCCACTTTGCATCGCGCCTACGCGGAGTTCCGGGACATTACCATGTTGATGATTAAACGGGCGATTGTTCCGCTGCTACCACTATTTATTTTCGGCACCTTCCTAAACATGTCCTATTCGGGGCAGATTGCCTTGGTTATCAAAGTGATGATCAAAGTGATTCTGGTGTCGGTGATTCTGACCGTGGTGCTACTGCTAATCCAATATGCGATAGCAGGTGCGATTGCGAAGATTAACCCCTTTACGGCGCTAGGTAGGATGGCGAAAGCCTATTTCACCGCGCTGGGTACTGCCTCTTCGGCAGCCACTATTCCGGTGACCTATCAGTGTGCCCGCAACAACGGGGTCTCCGAAGAAATCGCTGGTTTCACGATTCCGCTGTGCGCCACCATCCACCTGGGTGGTTCCACGGTTAAAATCACCGCTTTTGCTCTGGCAGTTATGCAGATGACGGGGCAGCCTATTTCCTTCGGCAAAATGGCAATGGCCATCATTATCTTGGGGATTACCATGGTGGCGGCACCGGGGGTTCCCGGCGGCGCAATCGCGGCTGCGCAAGGCGTTTTAATGGGCTTCTTGGGATTCTCTCCCGAACTGTATTCGCTGATGGTTGCGCTGTACGTGGCAATTGACTCGATCGGTACTGCCACTAACGTGACCGGGGATGGCGCGATCGCCATAGTGGTGAATAGGCTGGCGGGCGGCTCGCTGGGTAATGAAAAAGGTAAAGCCATGGCCACCGCCGAAACCATGGTTTCGGCCTCTGACTAAGTAAGTGTCTATGTTGCCCTCGCCGTTTTTGGTCGGTTTCGTCCTTAGAAAACGAAATCAGCTAATCGGCGAGGGCAAAGCATTATCTGGGTATTGCCTTTAGAATGGGAGCCAGAAAGGAACGATTATTTATGGAACAGGCTCCCTTGCTGCCGCTGCGGGAAGAACTTGTGCAGGTAACCCCGTATGGGGCGCCGCAATTGGATGTGGCTGCCCGGTTAAACGTAAACGAAAATCCCTATCCTCCCAGTTCTAAGATGATCGCCGATATTTCTCGCGCGGTTAGCGAAGCGGCGACGGGTCTCAACCGTTACCCCGATCGGGATTTCACTGCCCTGCGGAAAGCTCTAGGCGGCTATGTAAAGCGCGAATCTGGTCTGGATTTTCCGGTAGAGCAAATCTGGGCTGCTAATGGCTCCAATGAAGTGATGTCGCAGCTGCTGGGAGCCTATGCGGGGCCTGGGCGCACAGTGTTGGGAACCGATTATTCCTACTCGATGTATCCGGAATATGTGCGGGGTGCACACTCGAAATATGTGACGGTTCCCCGGCAAAGTGATTGGAATATTGATGTTGCTGCCCTGTTTCAGGGACTGCGAGAAGTCCGTCCTAGCGTATTACTGCTGGCGAATCCCAATAATCCGACCGGGACTGCCAGTAGCCAAGCTGAACTAGTGCAGATTTTGCAGCAAGCTAAAGAAACCGGGCCGGTGATTTCCGGTAGATCCACTGCTACCGTGGTGGTAATTGACGAGGCCTACGGGGAGTTCCGGGATCCGGATCAGCCCAGCGCCCTCGCCCTCTTAGAAAAATTCCCACACCTGGCGGTATCCCGTACTATGTCGAAATCCTTCGGGATGGCGGGGCTGCGCCTAGGCTACCTGGTGGCGGCCAAGGAAGTAATCGCCGATATTATGCGGGTGCGTTTGCCCTATCACCTGTCTGCGCTTACTCAGGCGGCGGCGATTGCGGCCTTGGGGCATGCCGAAGAACAGCTCCAACAGTTAGCACAGTTGCGTGAGCGCCGCGATAACTTGGCGTCCTGGCTAGAGGGTAAAGGCTACACGGTACCTAAAACCCAGGCTAACTTTGTGCTATTTGGTCCCTTCCCGGATCGACATCAAGTGTTCAGTGATTTATTGGAGCGCGGGGTGTTGATCCGCGAGGTAGGTCCGGCAGGATTCTTGCGGGTAAGTATTGGCACCGCCACAGAAGATCAAGCATTTCGTGAAGCATTCGAGGAGGTAACCAAATGAGCCGCAGCGGGAAAGTCACCCGGAAAACCGCGGAATCAGATATCACGGTAGAAATAAAACTAGATGGCACTGGAAAAAGTCAGATTAGTACCGGCGTGCCTTTCTATGACCATATGCTCACCGCGCTTTCCAAGCATTCCTTGATCGATATGAATATTGCTGCTCGCGGCGATATTGAGGTGGATGTGCATCACACGGTGGAAGATACCGCTATTTGCCTGGGAATAGCTCTGCGCGAGGCTCTGGGGGATAAAGCGGGGATTCGCCGTTTCGCTGATGCCACCGTACCGCTGGATGAAGCGCTAGCGCGGGCAGTGGTTGACGTGGCGGGACGCCCTTACTGTGTGCACCGCGGAGAGCCAGCTGGCCAGGAATATCACCTGATTGGCGGACATTTCACCGGTTCGATGACCCGGCATGTGTGGGAGTCTTTTGCCTATAACGCCGGCATCTGTCTACATGTGGAGGTACTTGCGGGGCGCGACCCGCACCATATTGTAGAAGCACAGTTCAAAGCTGTAGCGCGGGCACTGCGAGGCGCGGTAGAAACCGATCCGCGGGTTAGCGGTATTCCTTCCACTAAGGGTGCGCTGTGAACGCCGCGAACTTTCCCGATCAGGAGGATCCGCGCGATAAAGAACCCCGCGAGGAAAACTTGGCGGGCGATAATGAATCCTCCTCTAAGCCAGAGGATTACTTTGACCAGGTAATCGCGCAATCGGGCATTAGTGGGGAAGAGCTCGATGGGTTCAGCGAAGAAGTTGACCAGGATCTGCAGGCCTGGCAGCATTTAGAGGCGCTCCCTCCGGAGGCCGGAGATGTGGCGCTGGTGCTCACCAACCTGCTAGAGGCAGTACCGCTAGCCACGATGATGGCCGCTCACGAGATTGATGCCCGGATCGTGGAAACCGAATCCGGGTGTGTAGTGTGGAAACGCCTGACTCCTACTCCCGATGATGAGTTAGAAGCGCTCCTAGGGGAGGAGCGGCCAGTTTGCCCAGAGGCGGAGGAACTCGCCTTCGCGGTTTCAAAAATTACCCCCTATGGGGCAGTGCTGTTTGTTTCTACTTTGCGTTCGGATCGCGATGATGACCCGGGGGTACAGGGGCAGATTACCGCGCGCGTGTACTATGACGGACGGTTTGACCGTACTATTCCAGCCGGCCCGCTAGTTTCTTGCGCTGATGAGCGGGTAGAAGATCTGCTACTCGGGCGAACTTCCCCCGAAGATTATCCCGAGATTCGCCCTCCCCGCCTGCGCGATTTACCGGGGATTTTGTTGCGACAATTACGGGGACTGCAAGAAGACACTAATCGCGGGGAAGACCCCGATAAGCGGGAGGCTAAGGGCGGTGACTAAACAGGTAGCGGTGTTCGACTACGGCTCCGGTAATGTGCGCTCGGCGGTTAACGCCTTAAAACGCGTCGGGGTCGACGTCGAACTGACCAGTGACTTTTCCACCTGTCTGGAAGCTGATGGGCTACTGGTTCCCGGGGTAGGGGCATTTGCGGCAGTGATGAAGGATCTGCATGCTCGCCGCGGTGACACCCTAATTGACCGGCGCTTAGCGGGCGGGCGTCCGGTGCTCGGAATCTGTGTGGGGATGCAAATACTATTTGAACGCGGCCTTGAGCACGGCGAAGACACCGCCGGGATGGGGGAATGGCCAGGAATCGTAGAAAAACTACGCGCCCCGATTCTGCCTCATATGGGCTGGTCTAAAATCCAGGTAGGGCAGGGTTCGCAGCTTTTTTCCGGGATCGCAGATGAGCGTTTTTACTTCGTGCACTCCTACGGGGTAACGGCTGATCCTTCCGGGCATTATCGGCAATCCTCGCGGATGAAACCCCCGATTTTTTCTTGGGGCACCCACGGAACCCCTTTTATCGCCGCGGTTGAAAACGGTCCTCTTTCGGCTACTCAGTTCCATCCCGAAAAATCCGGCGACGCCGGCATGGAACTGCTTCGTAACTGGACACAAAGCTTCTAAGGGGAGAAAAATGCTAGAACTTTTACCGGCAGTAGATATAGTTTCTGGCCAAGCCGTACGCCTGCATCAAGGCAAAGCGGGTAGCGAAAAAGTTTATGGGGTGCCCTTAGAAGCTGCCCGCACATTCGAAGAGGCCGGAGCCCGCTGGCTACACCTGGTGGATTTAGACGCTGCCTTTGGGCGGGGGAATAACACCCAAGTGGTGCAAGAAATCGTTGAACAGGTAAATCTGCAGGTAGAAGTATCCGGGGGGATCCGTGACGACGAGTCCTTAGAACGGGTACTTTCGGCGGGAGCCCGCCGGGTAAATCTAGGAACCGCCGCGATTGAAAACCCCGAGTGGACCTGTCAGGTGATCTCCAAATACGGTGACCAGATTGCGGTGGGGCTGGATGTGCGCGGACATACGCTGTCGACTCATGGCTGGACCAAAGACGCCGGTGACCTCTTTGACATGATTGCGCGGCTAGATGAGGCTGGTTGCACCCGCTACGTAGTCACCGATGTAATGCGCGATGGCACCTTGACCGGCCCGAATACCCAATTGCTGCGCGAAGTGTGCGAGGCAACTTCCGCGAAAGTGGTAGCCAGTGGGGGAGTGAGCACCCTGGATGATTTACGTACTTTGCGCGAGCTCACCGGTATCGGGGTGGAGGGCGCGATTGTAGGCAAAGCGCTTTATTCCGGGCAGTTCACCATAGAACAAGCCCTGGCGGTTGCTAGCGGGAGAGCCTAGCTTGGAGCTTACAGGCCGCGCCAACGCGGAATCTAGCGGCAGCAAATCTCTGCCCGCCAAACAAGAAAACGCGATTTTACGTGCCCTGGCTCGTAATAATAATTCCGCCGATAAAGGCGAGATAGAACCGGCTATGGCCGCGGCTTTGAAGCTTAGCGGTCTAAGGCAGCGCCTGGTAGCAATAGCGGCGGCTTTAGGGGATGGACGCGTAATCTTGCCAGTATTACCCCATACAGCCTCTTCGGAGGGCGATTGCCCCAGCGGGCAGCTGCCCCAGATTCACCTAAAAGGTACCTCCGCTGCGCTGGCAGTTCCCGTTTATTCGTCGCTTGCAGCTATGAATGAGGCCGTGGCTGCGGGTTTGGGGAGCAAACTCGACCCCTCGGCGGGCGCGGAGAATCTGCCACGACCGCTACCAGTGGGCGCCCGCGCCCTCGCTATTGCTGCGCTTGATTCTCCCGGAAGAATGCTGCTAGATGAAACTTACCTGTTACCGCGCCCACTGCTAAATGCTTTGGCCTGTGCAGATACCTGGGTTCCCAGCTGGGAGAATCCCGCTTTACTGGCTGGAATCTCCCGGGTAATCGGGCAGGTGCTGCCGGGAGCCGATTGGGAAATTATTCCGCAAATCGCTGGGCCAGATCGACTATTGCTAGCAGTAGACCCTAATCGCCCGGGGCTGGTGGCAGCTTTTCAAGCGCTGCAAACAGGAATAAATTCTTTAGATGTTTTAGAGGCCGCAGCGGATTTATTGGAAGTAACTCCGGTGCCGGCTCAAGGTGGAAACTAGTTTAGATCCCAGGTATTGACCTGGCAGGACTAATGATGTCCACAGTCAGCGGGTTCTTGCGGGGTTTGAAGATGGCGGCGATATACCAGGGGACGCAGCGCTGCCGCCAGTGCGTACAGGATTATCAGCCCCATCACGATCGCCGATCCAGAGGCGGCGGCCGTGAAGTAAGAAAAGACTAACCCCGCAATACACATCACTACCCCCAGCAGCATTGCCCATCCCATAGTGGCGCTGAAAGAGCGAGCATAAATTTGGGTGATGGCTACGGGCACAATCATTAGCGCGGAAACTAGGAGCACTCCCACTACCCGCATCGCAGTCGATACCGTCAGGGCGCTAACTACCGCTAAGCAGATGGTCAGCAGCCTTACCGGAATCCCGGAAGCGAGGGCGAACTCCTCATCGTTGCAGATAGAGAAAAGTTCTCGGCGCATCCCCAGGCCAAACACTAGGATCAGCAGCGACAGGGCGATCGTCAGGTAAACGTCTGACCAAGAAACGGCGGCGATTGAGCCAAATAGGTAGGAATTTAGTTGATTGGTGGTGCCCCCGGCCAGGGAAATGACCAGCACCCCGGAAGCGATCCCTCCATAAAAAAGTAAAGCCATCGCCACGTCTCCGCTGGCTCCACCTTTGGCACGTACCAATTCAATAATCACCGCGCCTGCGATTGAGGCGATAACTGCCCCCGGGATCGCTAAAGTATCTCCGCCCGCAATTTCCGTTAGATTACCAACTACCCAACCTAGCGCCACTCCGGTAAGAGCTACGTGTCCGATTCCATCTCCCAGTAGTGACAGGCGGCGTTGCACCAGGTAGGTGCCGATAATGGGGGCGCTCAGTCCCACCAGTACGGCCACGATTAGGGAACGGAGAAAGAAAGGAGAGGCCAATAGACTTGCCCAATCGGCTTCAAAGCTCGGTAAGGGCGCGAGAGCGCCGCGGCTAGCGGAGGACGCAAGCTGGCTAGGGGAGGGCGCGAAACTAAGTTGCAGGCTGGAGGTAGCTAGAGCCGGGTAAGAAATACTGGTGGTGGCAGTAATCATTCTTCGTTCCCCTCTGCTCCCGGAAGCGGAGACAGAGCCTCTCTGGGGTTATCGCTGGCGATCTGTCCGGAAACTAAAGTTATGGTGCGGTCGATCAAGGGAGCTAAGGATCCATGTTCATGCAGCACAATCAACATAGTCTTCCCGGCTGTTTTTGCCTCCGCAATGGTTGCAGCTAGACTCTTTGCACTTTGCCGGTCAATCCCGGCCAAGGGCTCATCCATAATTAAAAACTCCGGATCGCGCACTAGGGCGCGGGCAATTAAAACCCGTTGCTGCTGGCCGCCCGACATAAACTGAAACTTTTTGTTCTCCGATCCGGCTAACCCCACTTTTGCTAGCGCCTGGCGGGCGCGTTCCCGGTCGGAGCGTTTGGGGCCTACTCGTCCTTTTCGCAATAGCCCGGAGCGGACTACTTCTAGGGCAGTAGCCGGAACGGTACCGAGGGCGCTTTTGCGTTGAGGAACGTACCCCACTTTTGCGAGGGCTTTCGCATAGTTTTTATCGCCCACTCGGGCACCAAAAATCTCTAAGCTCCCCGAGCTGACTGGATTCAGTCCCACTGCGGCGCGCACCAAAGTGGATTTTCCGGAGCCGTTTTCCCCGCACAGCGCCACGGTAGTGCCGGGGGTGATCTGCAAATTGATATTTTCCAGGATCAAATTGCCCTGTAGGGCGACGGATAAATCCGTCGCCCTAAAAGGTAGAGATGTATTGGTCTCAGTTACTGACATTTCATCGCTTTGCTCAATTTTTCCAGGTTATCCTGCATTGCCTGCAGGTAATCTCGGTTCTTATCTACTTGGATTTCCAAGGGGTCGAGTACTTCAGATTTGATCCCGAGTTGCTCGGCTAAAGTCTTAGTGTCTTTATCTCCGAGGGCGCTCTCCGAAAACAATACGTTGACTTTCTTGTCCTTGGCAATATTTGCCACTTCCTGTAGGCGAGTCAGCGAGGTTTCCGCTTCCGGATCCACCCCTTTTACCCCTACTTGTTCGAATCCGTAGCGATCTGCCAGATAGCCGTAGGCTTCGTGAGCGGTAACTGCGGTAGGGGTGGCGCATTTATTCAGGCCAGCGCGATATTTTTTATCCAGGTCAGCTAGTTTGTCTTGCAGCGCTTTCCCGTTTTTCTGGAAAGTGTCGCCATGATCCGGATCGGCCTGAGTAAGGGTGGCAACTACTTGCGGTACCACTTGGGATAGCCGCTGAGGATCTAGCCAGAAGTGAGGGTCGAAACCGCCGTGATGATGGTCGTGAGCGGCTTCTTTATGTTCGCCCTCGTGATCGTGTTCTGCTTCGTGTTCTGCTTCGTGTTCCGCCGCTTCTTCGGCAGATAGTTTCTTCAGCTTGGCGGCCTTGGCTACATCCAAAGTGTTCTTCGGGGCTGCTTCCTTTACCGCGTCGTCAACGGCGGCTTGGAATCCCGATAGGTAGATTAGGGCATCCGCCTGCGAGATGGTGGTGAGGTCTTTCGCGGATAGCTCTACTTCGTGGGCTTCACCCGAGGGCGTCAGGTTGGTTACGTCCACTTGCTCTCCACCAACTTGGCTGGTTACGTAAGCCAGGGGGTAAAAGGAGGCTACGGCCTCGACTTTCCCGCCGTCCTCTTTCCCGCTTTTTGCGCTCGTGGAACATCCGCCCAGAGCTAGAGCGGCAATCGCTGCGGCGCAAACTATTTTTTTCATTCTTTGCTGCATAGCTCATAATATAAACGATAACCGTTCTCAAGACCAAGGTGCGCGAAGATAGCCTAGAGTGCTAAAAACTCCAGGTAAAAGCAAATTTCTGGGATTTTTCGGCGGATTAATCTAGCTTTTAGAGTTGTAAGTCACGCTCTAGCGCTCCGGTTCTGGAAAGTGTAGGCAACCCGGTAGAATCTGGGGTGGTAGCGCCTTGGCGCAGCAAGTTGAGCTTAAGGAGAAATACAGTGGCTGAAACGCCCTCGAAGTTGGATAGTGTCATCAATCTAGCAAAGCGACGCGGCTTTGTTTACCCCTGTGGGGAAATCTACGGTGGAACCCGTTCTGCCTGGGATTACGGCCCGTTAGGGGTAGAGCTGAAAGAAAACATTAAACGGCAGTGGTGGAACCGGGTAGTGCGCTCACGCTCCGACGTGGTCGGCCTGGATTCTTCGGTCATCTTGCCGCCAAAAGTCTGGGAAGCCTCCGGGCATCTGAAGGCTTTTACTGACCCGTTGATCGAATGCACCGCTTGCCATACCCGTCACCGTGAAGATGACCTGCAGGAAGCGTACGCGGAAAAACATCAATTACCCTCCGCTGATGAGGTATCCATGGAGGATGTTCCTTGTCCGGCTTGCGGCAAACGCGGACAGTGGACGGAGCCGCGCGCCTTCTCCGGGCTACTCAAGACTTTCTTAGGGCCAGTCGATGATGAAAAAGGATTGCACTTCCTGCGTCCAGAAACCGCGCAAGGTATTTTCATCAACTTCGCGAATGTGATGTCCTCTGCCCGGATGAAACCGCCCTTCGGGATCGGACAGATCGGGAAATCTTTCCGTAACGAAATCACCCCCGGAAACTTTATTTTCCGTACCCGCGAGTTCGAACAGATGGAACTAGAGTTCTTCGTAGAACCGGGAACCGATGAACAATGGCACCAGTACTGGATTGATGAACGCCTAGCTTGGTATCAGGACTTGGGGATAAGCGAAGATAACCTGCGCCTATATGAGCATCCGCAAGAAAAGCTTTCTCATTACTCCAAGCGCACTGTCGATATCGAGTATGCCTTCGGCTTCCAGGGATCGAAGTGGGGCGAACTTGAGGGGATCGCTAACCGTACCGACTATGACCTGGGTGTTCACCAGCAGGCTTCGGGCAAGAATTTGGATTACTTTGATCAATCAAAAGGTGAGCGCTGGACGCCCTACGTGGTAGAGCCCTCTGCGGGACTTACTCGCTCGCTAATGGCCTTCATGGTAGAGGCCTATAACGAGGACGAAGCTCCCAACGCCAAGGGAGGAGTCGACAAGCGGACGGTACTGCGCCTAGATCCGCGCCTCGCTCCCGTTAAGGCTGCGGTGTTGCCACTTTCACGTAAAGACGAACTGACCGGCCCGGCGCAAGAAATTGCCCAAGAACTGCGGGCGAACTGGAATATCGAGTATGACCAGGCAGGACAGGTTGGCCGCAGATATCGCCGTCAGGATGAAATCGGCACGCCGTTCTGTATCACCTATGACTTCCAATCCGGTGATGACCAGTGCGTGACTGTGCGTGAACGGGACTCGATGGAGCAAGAACGGGTAAAGATCAGCGAGCTAACCTCCTACTTGGCGACCCGCTTGGTGGGCTGCTAAGGCAGGACGCGTTTGCATCAGCACCTAAGTTCTTCGCGTAGAGCTCGCCCGGACTCGCGAGCCCTACGTCGGGCTAGACGCATTTTAACCGCGCTGATAGTACCAGTTTTTCTGGCGATTATTATCGGTATTTTCGCTCTTTACAGCCCGAAACCTATAGGGGATGCCCAGCAGGATTGGTCTGAGCAAGCACCTAACCGTTTGAGCGGTCAGGTGACGGGCTTGAACGGGGAAAAATGTCTGATTGCGGGACTGAAAATGCCCAAAGGGTCTGCTGATCCCACTAATGGCTTACCAGAACGCCAACCTTTGGTGTGCGTAAAAGTGCTGGAAGGACAGTGGAAGGGCAAGGTTGTCCCCGTTAGAGTTCCCGAAGAGTCTAGATCTGCGATCCGAATCGGCACCGCGGTGTGGATGATCTATGACACCGATGCCATGGCTACTGGTACCCCGTTCTTGTTTACCGATATAAAACGGGGGAACGCCTTAGCTATTATGGGGCTGCTCTATGTGATCATCGTGGTAGCGGTGGCAGGCAAACGTGGCTTCCTAGCGCTATTGGGGCTGGCGGCCTCGACACTGGTAATCGTATTCTTTATCCTCCCATCCCTAATGGCCGGAAAACCGCCCATGTTGGTGACCTTAGTGGGGGTAGGGGCGATAATGTTCCTCTCGGTCTACTTAGCGCATGGGATTACTATCCGCACGACTACCGCGCTTTTGGGCACGCTTTTAGGGCTGATAGTGACGGTGTTACTCGCCTATGCCGGTACTCGGGCAGCTGGGCTAAGCGGAGCTAGTGACGAGGATGCCCTGATTTTGGGTACCCAGCTACCCGCCCTGGGGCTGCCCTCGTTATTTATTTGCGGGATCGTGGTAGCCGGTTTGGGGGCTTTAAATGATGTGACCATTACGCAGGCTTCTGCCGTTTGGGAACTTGATGAGACTGATCCGCAAATGCCGCGAAGAAAACTGTTTTCACGGGCGATGCGGATTGGGCGTGACCATATTGCGTCTACGGTTTACACTCTGGCTTTCGCCTATGTGGGCACGGCGCTACCAACTTTGATTTTGGCGATGTTATCGCAGCGTCCTTTCCTGGAGCTGCTAACAGTTTCCCAGATTGCCGAGGAAATCGTGCGCACTCTGGTGGCCTCGATCGGATTAGTGTTGGCGATTCCCGCCACTACGGCGGTGGGGACCTTCCTCGTAAAATTTGTGCGGACTTCCTCCCCGTCCCTGGGGTCTCACTCTGCTTCCGCGGAAAATCTAAAGTTAGATGAGCAGGTAGGTGCGCATCTAGTAGAGGAGGATACGATAACAACAACGCTTAAAGGAGGCGGTCGGGATGCCAACTAAACTAGGGGAAGTAACGGTTGGCACCCCCATCGCCCTGGCGCCGATGGCGGGGGTAACTAACGCTCCCTTTCGGCGCCTGTGTCGTGAGCAGGCCGTTCAGGCGTTAAAGGACTTAAGGATCACCCCCACGAGCGGAGCAGCCAGTGGGCTCTATGTTTGCGAAATGATTACAGCCCGCGCCCTGGTGGAAGGCAATTCGCGCACTCTAGATTTGATCAAACCAGACCCGGAAGAGACCTTTCGTTCGGTTCAGCTGCACGGGGTAGACCCGGAAACTATGTATCAAGGTGCCCGGATGTTGGTGCGTCAGAGCCTGGCAGATCACTTGGATATTAACTTCGGGTGTCCGGTGCCTAAAGTGACCCGCAAAGGTGCCGGGGCGGCGCTACCTTGGAAAATAGAGCGTTTTGGACAGATAGTGGCGGCAGTGGTCGCTGGAGCTGAGGCCGGCGAAAAAGATTCTCCGCGCGATACCCCTGTGCCGGTGACCGCCAAGATCCGCATCGGGATCGACGCCGAACACGAAACCTATCGGGAAGCCGGCAAACTGGCGCAAAAAGTGGGGGCGAGTGCCGTGGTGCTGCATGGTCGCAGCGCTAACCAATACTATTCGGGCAGCGCCAATTGGCAAGCCATTGCCCAGTTGCGACAAGATTTAGAAATCCCGGTTTGGGGTAACGGAGATATTTTTTCTGCCGAGGACGCCCTAGCAATGCTGGCGCAAACCGATTGTGCGGGGGTAGAGATTGGGCGTGGTTGCCAAGGGAGGCCGTGGCTATTCTATGACCTGGCCAGTGCGCTTAACGGCTCAGCTAATCGCGCTCGCCCTAACCTGGGACAGGTATGTGAAATGGCGCTGCGGCACACGCAGATGCTTAGTTCTTGGATGGGTAACCAAGAACGTGCCCTACGGGATATGCGTAAACACTTGGGTTGGTATTTTAGAGGCTTCGCTGTCGGAGGTGACTTCCGCCGCGCCCTCACCAGTGCTAATAGTCTGCAAGAGCTAGACCAATTGTTTTCTACCCTGGATCCGTCTTTGCCTTACCCCCCGGCCGCCGAGGGCAAACGCGGGCGGCGAGGTAACCCCCGCAAAACTCATTTGCCGGAAGGGTGGTTAGCTACCCGAGAGGTAGATGCGGCGGCTGCCCGCGTCCTCCAGGCAGCCAAGCTCGATACTTCTCTAGATCAGGGCGGATATTAAACGCAAATACCTGCGCACAGGCTAGAGTGAAATATATGAAAACCGCGCCCTATTCTCCCCGTGACCGCGAACGCTGTCAGGAAGAGCCGCCCAAATCATCGCATCGCACCGAATTTGCTCGGGATCGCGCCCGGATAATGTATTCTTCGGCGCTGCGGCGTCTGGGGGCTAAAACCCAGGTGCTCGGGCCGGCCACCGATTCTTTTATTCGTACCCGCCTGACCCATTCGATAGAGGTTTCCCAGGTAGGCAGGTCAATCGCGCAAGAAATGGGATGTGACCCCGATATTGTAGATGCCGCTTGTCAAGCCCATGATCTGGGGCATCCCCCTTTTGGGCATAACGGGGAGCGCGCCCTCGATGAAGTTGCCCAAGATATTGGCGGTTTCGAGGGGAACGCCCAAACCTTCCGGTTGCTGACCCGCTTAGAACCTAAAGTTATGAGCACCGAGGGGCGCCCTCTGGGACTAAATCTGACCCGTGCCACTTTGGATGCGGTGTGTAAATATCCCTGGCTAAAAGGACAGGGCGCGAACAGTGAATATTCGCGTAAAAAATACAATTGCTACCGCGAAGATGCCCCGGTCTTTAACTGGATGCGCAAATTTTCTCCCCCGCATCAACGCTGCCTAGAGGCACAAATCATGGATATTTCCGATGACATCGCTTATTCCGTGCATGACATCGAGGACGGTGTCCAAACCGGAGAGCTAGATCCGGCCACCTTGGGGGAAAATAAATCTTTAGAGCTGGTGTTTGAAACTACAGTTAACTGGTACGGAGATGCCCCGGGCAATGAGCTTCAAGACGCCTGGGAACGGATTCGTTCCCTGCCCCAGTGGCTAGCTAGTTTCGATGGTTCCTATCGGGATATGGCGCGGCTAAAGAATATGACGTCCCAATTGATCGGGCGTTTCTGTTCTGCGGTTTCGTCCGCTACTTTGCAAGCGGCAGGAACCGGTCCCTTGCGCCGCTATGATGCTGATTTAGTTATTCCGGATGCGACCCTCGCCGAAATTAAACTTTTGAAGGGGATAGCTGCCGCCTACATGATGGCGCCGCGAGAAACCGAACCTATTTATCTAGCGCAACGTACCACTATCTATGAACTTGCCGACGCCCTCTGGGAACGCCCAGAGGAGCTGGAAGAACCACATCGCAGTACTTGGCGGGAAGCCTCGGGAGATGACGGCCGGTTGCGAGCGCTAGTTGATCAAATCGCTTCTTTGACCGACACTACTGCTAACCAGTGGCATGCCCGCCTGTGCGGCATGTTCCGTTCGCTGTAAGATTCGGAACCCGTATCCCGACCGCGCCGCCCTCGCCTATGATTAAGACATGGCTGGGTTAATTCGACGCGAAGATATCGATCAGGTGCGCGAGCGTGCCCGCATTGATGAAATCGTGGGCGAACAGGTAGCATTGCGCCCCGCCGGGGTCGGCGCCCTAAAGGGGCTTTGCCCGTTCCATGATGAACGCACCCCCTCTTTTCATGTGCGCCCCGCCCAGGGGTACTATCACTGCTTTGGATGCGGTCAAGGTGGGGACGTGATTAAGTTCGTTGAAGATGTTCATCACCTTTCTTTCACCGAAGCGGTGCAGTACCTGGCAGATAAAACCGGCGTCACCTTGCATTACGAAGACACCGGAGCTGCAGAAAAGAAGGATCCGAACCGGGTTTCGCGCTCGCGGATATTGGAAGCCAATCGTAACGCCGCCCAGTTTTTCCGTTCCCAGCTGGGTAGTGAAGAGGCAGTCGGAGCACAAAAGTTTTTGAGTGCCCGCGGTTTCGATGCCGACGTAGCAGCCAGGTTCTCGTTGGGATACGCGCCCGCCTCCTGGGATGCGCTGCTATCTTTTTTGCGTAAACGGGGTTTCACCGAGCCCGAATTGGCGGCATCGGGACTATTTTCTAGGGGACAGCGCGGCCCCTATGATCGTTTTCGCGGTCGGTTGATCTGGCCTATCTCCAATCTGACGGGCGAAGTAGTAGGTTTTGGGGCGCGTCGGCTAGGTGAGGACGATAAAGGACCGAAGTATCTGAATACTCCCGAAACTGCGGTCTATAAGAAATCGAAAGTGCTGTACGGGATCGATAGAGCAAAGAAAGCAATCAGCAAGCAGCGCCGGATTGTGGTGGTCGAAGGCTACACCGATGTGATGGCTGCTCACCTCGCGGGAGTCGAATGCGCGGTTGCGACCTGTGGTACTGCTTTTAGCTCTGATCATGTGCAGATTGTGCGCCGCCTGCTAGGAGATAATGCTGATCCGGCAGCCGGGGTGTTGCTGTCTTCGGGCAAGGCACGCGGCGGGGAAGTGATTTTTACTTTCGATGGTGATGAGGCGGGGCAAAAAGCGGCTCTGCATGCGTTTGGGGAAGACCAGGCTTTCGCTTCCCAAACTTTCGTGGCGATTGAACCTTCGGGGAAAGATCCTTGCGATTTGTGGCAAGCACAGGGAGCCGGTGCGGTGCGAGCCCTGGTGGATTCGCGGCGTCCCCTTTTTGAGTTTGTTTTGCGCACCACTTTGAAAGCCCATAACTTGGATACTTCTGAAGGGCGAGTGGCCGGTTTGCGGGCGGCAGCCCCGATAGTGGGACGGATCCGGGATGTGGCATTGCGGTCGGAATATACTCGCCGCCTAGCTGGGTGGGTGGGGATGCCAGAGAATGAGGTGCGCCAGATTGTGCATAATGCTTCCCGGGCTCAACCTAGAAGCCCTCAAGGAGCAGGAAATGGCGCTGCTGCCAGCCCCTATGGGGTCAGCGGAGCCGCCAGATCGGGAGCGGGCGGCGACTCTGTCGCCCCCGGTGTGCCCGGGGTAATTGGCTTGCCGGACAGCTCTGATCCAGTTGCCAATCTGGAAAGACAAGCTCTGGAGTGCTTATTACAACTGCCAGCCAGCCTTTTTGGGCTCGGGGTAGAAACGGTGTCTCCTGCTGCTTTTCGAGTACCCATGTTTAGCGCCCTGTTTTCGGCGCTTTCTTCCTTGGGTGGATTAGACCAATATGCGGAGCTTTGGCGGGGTGCCGAGGACGAATTGGGGCTCAAAGGGCAACGGGCGATCTTGCTTGCCAATAAACGGTGGGTGGAGCTTGTAGGATCGAATGTCTCTGCGCAACTAAAAAGTTTGGTGTCAGCGCTGGTAGTTTCGCCTCTTCCGCAAGATGACGCGGCACGTCTAAATGACTATGCCCGCGGGGTGTGGGGGGCGATGATTCGCGGTGATCTTGCCCGCCAAATTGCCGATATTAAGGCGCGACTACAACGCTGTGATCCTCAAGATGAGCGCTATCAACAGTTTTTTGCCGAATTAATGAGCTTAGAAAATCGCCGTCGCCAGTTAACCCAAAACTAGCAGCCGGCTCCTGCCCGCAGCGGAAGTGATGTGGTATCGCGGCGGGCAGCACCACTTAACAGTGCTGCCCGCAAAGCTGACTGCAAATAATTTGCTGCCTGAATCTACAACAATTGGGCACGCAAGTCCTCAGGGGAGGACGGGGAATACCAAGCGGGAGGAAGATCCAGGACGCTGGCAGCTCCGCGATGTCCATGCTGGTGTAGGCGAACTAGCGCGCGGGCACTAGCAGCCACCATAGACCCGGTGAAATCGGGGTTAGAGTCCAGTTGCAGCTGGAAGCGCACTAGATGTTTAACGCCCTCTTGAGTGTGACCGAGACGGAGGACTTGCCCTCCGTGGGGCATGCCGGCGTGATCGCGTGCCAGTTCCTGGGCAGAAATAAAGTTGACGGTGGTTTCATAGTCCGCAAAATATTTCGGCATTTCTTTAATTTCGCGGGTAATCCGCTCTTTATCGGCGCCTTCAGCGGCAACAACATAGCACAGGCGCGAGTGCTTATCTGCCGTGCTCAGCTGGGGGTTTTCTCCGCTTTCTACCGCCTTGATTGCCGCTTGGTTGGGGACAGTGTATTGCACTGCGCCCTCGACCCCTTCGATCCGGCGAATCGCGTCCGAGTGTCCTTGAGATACTCCGCGCCCCCAGAAAGTTTGGGTATAGCCCGCCGGGAGCACCGCCTCGGTGAGGGTGCGCGCAATCGAGAACAGACCCGGATCCCAGCCGGTAGAAATCAGGGCAGAATGTCCCGCTTCCTTGGCGGCAGCGTCCATATCGGCAAAATAGGCGGGAATATCGGCGTGAGTATCAAAAGAATCAACAGTGTTAAAGTATTTAACCGCTGCCGGTCCTTGGGTGCGCAAATCCGTGGCGCTGCCTCCACAACAAATGCACACATCAACTTCTCCAGAAAAATCCGCCATCTGCGAGACAGAATAAACCGGGGTGCCGGCAGTTTCTAAATCTTTAGGATCTCGGCGAGTAAATACCGCCACCGCCTGCATATCTTCAGCGGTATTAACTGCTCTTTCAACCGCGCGTCCTAGATTGCCATATCCATTAATTGCCACTTTTATAGTCATAGCCAGATACTACAAGTTGCACCCTGTTAGATGTGAAAACTGCCCAAAACCTAGACAGGGAAGTGTCTAGGTTTTGGGCAGGACGGCAGTTAGGTATGTCGCTTAGTAGCTGAGCGGCAAATCCGGGTATTCAGCTTGCCAAGTTTGCCGATAGTAATCGGTAAGTTGCAATTTGCTGGCGGCAGCTTCATCAGCAATGATGATCGCATTTAGGTGGTACTGCAAAATGGAGGCGGGCCAGAAAGCGCTGACCGGACCCTCTACCGTTGCGGCGATGGCATCGGCTTTTTGGGTGCCGAAAGCCAACAAAACCGCTTGGCGTGATTTCATGATGGTGGATAGCCCCTGCGTGACTGCCTGCTTGGGGACTTTAGCTTCATCGTTATCAAAGAAACGCGCATTGTCGGCAATAGTTTGGGCAGTCAAGGTCACCACAGTTGTGGGGTTAGCCAGACAGCCGGTCGGTTCATTAAAACCAATATGTCCATCGGCGCCGATACCTAGAATCTGTAAATCAACTCCGGGAGCTATTTCTTCCTCGTAGGTGCGTGCAGCCTGGTGAGGCTCGGAACCAGTACCAGCCGGGGTGTGTAAATTTTCGTCCTTTAGCCCGGTCTTTTCGCTTCCAACCAGTTCGCGGCGCAATACGTTACGGTAGCGTTCGGGATGTTCGGGAGCGATTCCGACATATTCATCTAAAGCCCAGGCGGTGCATTCTTCCAGGCTAAATTGTCCTTGCGCGTGGGCGGCGCGTAGCTCAGCGTATAGTCCTTCCGGGGTAGAGCCAGTTGCTACCCCCAACCTAAATCCCGATTTTACTTGGGGAATAATAATTTTTGCCGCTAGCTTAGAGGCATCTTCGGGGGTGGGGGTAATCGCAATATGCATGTAGATCTCCTTTGGTAGGACTTTTCCATCGTTGGCTAGATAAAGTCCCTTCCATTATTTCACACCTGCTAACTCGGAAAGGATTGCTAGCGGCTAAGGTTAAGATTTCCGGTTTTCCCGTTACCGAGGTTGAACGTGAGAAAATAGGGTTAGACGCTAGTAGGAGGACGAAATGGCGCAGCGCAAAAGAGTTACGTTAAAAGATGTTGCACGAGAAACTGAGTTATCAATATCTTCAGTTTCGCTTGCGTTGCGCAATGACTCGCGAATCTCCGAACCGGTGCGTGAACGGGTTAAGGAAGTTGCCCACCGTTTGGGGTATCAAGTGGATTTGTCGGGGGCGATGCTTCGCAGTTCTAAACCTAAGATAATTGGAATAGTTGCCCAGCTAGATCAAGAGTTACATAACAAATATGTCGAGAATATTAACCGTTGCGCCCAAGAAGCTGGCTATCGTACGATCACTCAAAACGCTTCCCTATTTAATGATTATCGGCAGGGATTAGAGGCTCTGTCTCAGCTGCGGATTAACACTTGTGTAGCGATTAATCCTGTTTTTAGCGGCGAGGAACTCCCGGCAAACTTAACTCCCGCAGTAGTGGTGGGGCAAAGCGCTCTGGCGGGCGCTGACTTGGTGCGTTCTTCCAACTATAGCGGGCTGCATGAACTGGTTTTGCATTTAAAATCTTTAGGTCATGCAGAAATAACTTACTTGGATGGTCCAAAAAGCTATTCATCTAAAATTCGTCGCCAGGCATTAATGCGAGCTGGCGAGGAAGCGGGCTTAAAAGTCCATCCGATTTTGGCAGGTAACACTGTCGATGATGGCTTTAAAGTCGTGCAGCAACTTTTGACTGATTCTTGGAGTTGCCAAAAATCTCGTAATGATTTAACCCGGGTTGCTTTATTGGGGGTCACCGCGCTGGCTTGTTATAACGATCAGGTGGCGCAGGGGGCTATGGTGGCTTTATATCGAGCTGGTTTTTCTATTCCCGCTGATATTTCGGTGAGCGGGTTCGATAACTCTCTGGGGGCGTCCTCCCTGGCTTTTAATTTAACCACTGTGGATAGGGGGACGGCGAAAGTTGCTGAGCACGTGACTTCGCTGGCGATTAGAAGAGCTTCCGGTCAGGTGGTAGCGGCACAAGAGCTCACTGTGGAGAGTTCTTTGGTAATTAGGCGCTCTACCGGTACAGCTTTCTTCCTGCAGAACTAGGAGGGGAAAAGATGTTAAAACGTTAAAGCAAAAAAATCTAAAAATAGCGCTTTTGTACTCCTTTGGAAATTAAGATTCCTGATAACACGCATTCAAACGTTTGACTTAATGTGAGGGATATTTTATTGTAGGGCTATGTGCTAAAGCACATCTAGGAATTATTTGCAGCAAAGGAGCTACGAATATGCGTTCAAAGTTGAATAACCTGGGATTCACGGCGACTTCATTCCTGTCGCTGGTGCTAATCACAGTAAATGCGCAGTTAATTTATGCTTTTTGGGACATTAGGAACACCATTCCCAAAGATTTTCCTACCGCCATGGGGGTAACCGACGCTCAGGCAGGGAACCTATATTCAATGCAAGGTTTAGTTATTATCCTGGGAACCATTGCCTTGGGCTGGGTAGGCGATCGTTTCGCGATTCGTACTATCATGCTGATTTCTTCTCTGGGTGCGGGAGGGATTTCCCTATTCATCACCGTATTCTCACCTAATCTCTCCCTGGGGACGCTGCTCGTATGCTTCTTCTTGATGCTGCTGTTTACCGAGGTATTATTCAAACCAGCCAACTTCAAAGCAGTTAGTCTCTCAACCACTGAAGAACATCAAGGCACTGCATTTGGCTTTTTTGAGTTTGGACGCGGTCTGCTCGCGTTCCTGGTTTCTTTGCTTTGGACCTTGATGCTGGCATCGGGAGCCAGTGCTCGAACCATCATGTACACTTCCTCGATAATCGTCCTGGTAGCCGGGTTAATGGTGTTCTGGGCGGTACCAAAAGGGCAAAAAGTCGGCAGTGAAGACACCCAAGCAGCTAACACTGTAGAGGCAATCAAAGGGGTTGGGAAAGTAGCTAAACTGCCGATAGTCTGGCTCACCGGTATCAACGTTTTTTGTATCTATGGCACTTTCGTAGCTGCCGGAACTTATTTTGCTCGCTTCTTACAAGCCGGATACGGAACTTCGGCCGTGGCTGCCGCCGTGTTTGCAACTACCGTAATCGGCTTGCGTATGTTGCCACTGGTTTCAACGATTCTGGTAGAAAAAGTATTTAAATCAACGGTAAAGTTCATGAGAACTATGGAGATAGTTCTGGTAGTTCTACTGTCGCTGATTGCGGTAATCTTCTTCACCAACAGCCCAGCTATCAGCTCTTATCCAGCTGGTCAAGTACCGGGGAACCTGATTTCTAGTGGAATGTTCTGGGCGCTAATCGTGATGATGCTCTTGGCATCTGCCACCACCTTTATGATTCGAGGTGTCTACTACGCTCCCATCGGAGAGTTCGGCATTGCCAAGAAAAACTCTTCAGCTGCTATGTCTTTCGCAATCACTGTCGGATATATCCCGGCGTTATTAGCTCCCATCGTGCTCGGTGGTCTGATTACCCCCTCCATTACTGATAGCAACGGAAAAGTAATAACCGAAGTGCTAACTTCTACTAATGTACTGGGGTCTGCATTCTTAGGATTGGCAGCTTTAGCTCTGGTTGCAGCGGTAATGTCACACCTCATGGTGAAAATGCAGCGCCGCCAAAAACAAATGAACTGAGGGCAAAATGAAAGCAGCTGTTAAACAAGCAGATTGGATGGCTCATCATCCAGAGTCAGTTCCCATCGGTAACCTGACTATCCCGGGAACTCATGATTCTATGACCGCAACTTGTCCGCAAAGATACTATAAAACTCAGACTCTCCTGCTTGCAGAACAATTAGATATAGGGGTCAGGTTTTTAGATTTGCGGATTCGCTCTAGCCTGGTTGCAGCTCACCGCGAGTGGATAAGCACGATTAAAGCTACGGAGATATTGCAAACTATCCGAGAGTTTCTCAAGAATCATCCACAAGAGTTCCTCTTGGTTAGATTCCAAAACGCAAATGAAAATAAGGATGATTTTCCGCAGTATTGCCAGCAAATTACGAAACTGATTGCCGAAAACAGAGATTTATTCTTCCTATGGAAGAAAGAAAATCAGATTCCCATCAGTGAGCTAACTTTGGGGCAGTTACGCGGAAAAATCCTGGCATTGGAATGTGCCCCCAGCCAGTATGAATCGACGTATTTACCAGACTGTGTTTGGGCATATCCCTGGCATGAAGCCGAGAAAATACGGCTACAAGACTTATGGGATGGTCCCAGTCTAGAAGCTAAACAGCAGGCAATCTTGCAACTAGGGGAACAATCTGGAACTGGTGAGCTACGTTTGAATCATATTAGCGCTACCAATGGACAGTTAGGATTCCCCGATGCCTATGCTGCTCAGCTAAATCCGTGGATTTTAGATATTTATACCAAGGGCGAAGCTAGATGCAAGCAAAGGGCGCAGGTGCTAATTTTTGACTATCTTACCCCTGAGATTGCTCAAACTTTGATAGACGCTGGGCTAAGTAACTGCCAGAACTAGGTGAGGAACATGGAAAAGCCGGAATTACTGAAACTATTGGATTATGCAGTAGCTACCGTTAAAAAAGCCGCAGCTATGGCGCTTGAACCGGGAATGGAACTAAATATTACCGCTAAAAGCAGCCGTAATGATTTAGTTACCGATGTTGATAAAGCAATAGAGCAATTTATTGCGAATCAACTACTGGAATTTAGTGGCTACCCAGTGCTCGGAGAGGAAGGACACCAGGTTGATTCTTTCGAGGGACGGGTATGGCTGGTAGATCCCATTGATGGGACGATGAATTACATAGAAACCAAGCGAGATTACGCAATTTCCTTGGCATTATGTGAAAACGGAGTCCCGGTTCTGGCAGTAGTGCAAGATGTGGTGGCTGATAAGACCTATACCGCGACTTTAGGGGGAGGGGCTTATTGCAACGATCTTCCCTTAGAGGCGGTGAATTCGGATATAGATTACCGCCAGGTAGTTCTGCTAACCGATTTAAAGGAAATCCGAGCGCTTCCTCGCTTAGCTCAAGTTTTAGAGGAATCGCGGGGACATCGCCGATACGGTTCTGCCGCATTAGAAATGGTGGAAGTAGCAGCCGGTAGGGCAGGGGGATTCATTCATCTGTGGGTATCCCCCTGGGATATAGCGGCCGCGACTTTAATCTGTCGGGAAAGTGGATGCATAGTGTCCCGCTTTGATGGTACCAGCATGGATGTGCGCCAGAAAGGTTCCGTTTTGGCAGCATGGCCTACCGTACATTCCGGGCTGTTGTATCGGTTGGTGCAAGCTCCTGCCTAGCGGGTTAGTGGAGCCGAATGCCAGGGTGAAACCGCGTGGCAGGGCAGCGGATTTGTCCTAGGAAAACCGGATAGAAAAATAGTCGCGGGGTGGAAGAATCTTTCTTCCACCCCGCGACCATTAGCTATTGACTTATCGCCAATAATCCGCTTCGTCAGCTAGTTTTCGTTTCCGAGCAGACTAGAAATCCGTCCATTTGAAGCTATCATCGCGAATCTAGCCATCGCAGCTAGTACGAGCTATCAGGAGGTAGCACTAGCGGTCAAACTAGATGTTTTGCGCCTGTATCTTCCAAACGTCTTTAGCGTAATCAGCTATGGTACGATCAGCGCTGAAGCGTCCGGATTCACAGATGTTGATCCAGCATTTACGCGCCCATTCAATTTGGTCAGCGTATTCGAGGGCGGCGCGATCACGCACTTCCCGGTAATCAGCGAAATCACCCAGTACGTAGTAGACGTCCGCAGGTTCGTAGCCGTTGGAATCTAGTAGTGAACCCAAAAGATCATGGAACAGGCCGGTACCGCCATCATCTAAAGTGCCATCAACAAACGCATCCAGAGTCCGTTTTAGTCCCGGCACGGTTTCATAGAGCTTGCGCGGATCGTAAGTGCGTCGCAGCTCCGGTAGTTCCTCTTCCTTGGCGCCGAAAATATAGGCGTTTTCTTCCCCCACTGAATCCACGATCTCTACATTCGCACCGTCTAGAGTACCCAGGCAAAGTGCTCCGTTCATCATGAACTTCATATTGGAAGTTCCCGATGCCTCTTTACCAGCAGTAGAAATCTGTTCGTGAATATCGGCAGCAGGAATAATATGTTCCGCCGGGGAAACATTGTAGTTTTCGACAAACACTACTTGGATAACTTTAGAAACCTCAGGGTCACTAGCGACCAGTTCCCCAATAGTGTTGATCAGTTTAATAATCGCTTTGGCTCGCACATATCCGGGAGCAGCCTTAGCCCCGAAAATGAATACTCGATGTGGCCAAGGCTTTTGTGGATTATCTTTGATCCGGAAATACAGATCTAAAATATATAACGCGTTTAACAGCTGCCGTTTATATTCGTGCAACCGCTTGATCTGCACATCGAAAATCGCAGACGGATCAATCTTTTGTCCAGAGCGTTGCTCCAGCCACTGGGCAAAGTCCCGTTTATTATCGGCCTTTACCCCCAGTAGCTGCGCCATTAGATCCGAGTCATCAGCCAGCTTACGTAGGCTCTTGAGCTGATCCATATCGGTAACCCAATCAGTAGAACCCAGCTTTTCAGTAAGCAGGTTAGCTAGACGAGGATTACACTGCTTAAGCCAACGCCGGGGCGTAACCCCATTAGTCTTGTTATTAAACTTTTGTGGCCAAATCTCGTACCAGTCTTTCAAGGTCTGCCGCTTAATGATTTCGGTGTGCAGGGCAGCCACCCCGTTAATCGAAAATGCTGCGTAGCAGGCAATCCAAGCCATATGGATACGGCCACCATGAATCGGAGACATATAGTCAATCCGGGCAGCGTCAAAGCCCAGTGCCTCTAGTTCCATTCGGAAACGACGGTCAATCTCGGCTACGATCTCCAGGATCCGGGGGAATAGGCGCTGGAAAATTGCGTATTCCCAGGTTTCTAGAGCTTCAGCGAGCACCGTGTGGTTGGTGTAGGCAAAAGTGTTCTGTACGATTTGCCAGGCATCTTCCCAATCCATCCCGTGATCGTCAAGCAGAATCCGCATCAATTCCGGAATCGCCAATACCGGGTGGGTGTCATTTAGCTGGATACAATTGTATTTCGCGAAATCACGCAGGTCATCACCGTGATGGTTGATGTAGTTTTCTACCATGTCCTGCAGAGAGGCAGATACAAAGAAGTACTGTTGACGTACCCGCAACACTTTGCCTTCGAAAGTAGTGTCATTGGGATACAGAACCCGGCACAGGTCAGCCACCCGTTCCCGCTCAATAATCGCATCGGTGAACCGCTGAGAATTGAAAGCCTCATAGTCGAACTCTTCCATCGGTTCTGACTTCCACAAACGCAAAGTATTTACGTTATCGGTGCCGTAGCCCGTAATCGGCATATCGTAGGGAATCGCCCGCACTTGCATATCTGCGAAGTTAATAAAGCGGGGCTCTTCCTCGCGGCGAATAACGAAAGGGTAGCCTTCCTCCATCCAGGGATCCGGATGCTCACGCTGGTTACCGTTTTCAAAGGCCTGCTTAAATAGACCGTAGCGGTACAAGATTCCGTATCCGCGCACTGGCAGGTTCATAGTGGCGCAAGAATCTAGGAAACAGGCAGCTAGGCGTCCCAAGCCTCCATTACCGAGGGAGGCATCGTGTTCGGCTTCCAGCACGTCGGTGAGATTCATACCGAAGGCGTTTGTGGCATCTTTCGCCTGTTCTAGCAGTTCCAGGTTATCCAGGTTGTTGAGCAGGGCTCTGCCCATTAGGAACTCCGCCGAGAAGTAATGCTCTTGGCGTCCCGCGGCATACTTTTTTGTGGTTGCTTCCCAGTTTTCTGCGATACGTTCTACAACCGCTTGCGACATTCCTGTCCAAAACTCCATAGGGGTGGAGTCTTCGGCGCGACGACCAGAAATAGAACGGGTAAATGAACCTAAAGAATGGGTAAGGTTGTCTGCCATATTCAATCTCCTTACAAGGCTTACGATTCCAAGGCTATCGGTTAAACGGAAAATGACCGACTTAAATCCACTAATTTGGCAGTGGCATTAGTTACACCGGTTTCATGCGGATAAATGACCCGGTTTTCCCAGCTTTTCGGGGGAGTCGGCGCAGTTAAGTCCAGAAAACCCTTAGATTTCGATCCAGAGAGTTTGTTCGGGCGCGATTTTATCTTCGCTACTGTCACCCAAGTTATGGGAGGAACCGATTCCTGGGGTTGACAGGAGGGTTTTTGCCGAATCTGTTACTGCGACCTCCGGTAAGGGACGCGAACCTGCCCCCAGGTTGGTTACTACCACTACTTGACGCCCGTTCGCTCCGGTAACCTGTAAAGCCAGTACCTCCGGATCGCTTTCTAACCAGGTAGATTCGCCCATCCCCAGGCCGAGGTCGCGGCGAAGGGCAAGCATTTTGCGGTAAAAGTTTAGCGGCGAGTCGGGATCAGCCTCTTGTGTTTTAACCGAGATTTCACCCCAATTATCTGGTTGTGGCAGCCAGGCGGGGCTGGCGTCCACTGGGGAAAAACCGAAGTTAGAGCGGGAGTCATTAGACCAGGGGAGCGGTACCCGGCAGCCGTCGCGTCCTCGTACTCTAAATCCTGAACGCTGCCAGGTGGGATCTTGTCGTGCCTCATCTGGCAGCTTGGTGGCATCGGGTAGTCCCAATTCTTCCCCGTTATACAGGTAGATAGAGCCGGGTAGTCCCGCTAGGAAAGCGGTTGCTGATAAGGCTCGGGTCAGGCCGATTTCTCTATCTGGTTGCGGGTCACTTGCCCCAATCCCGTTTTCGGTATTAGCCCCGTTGGGGTAACCGAAACGGCTGGCGTGGCGAACTTTATCGTGGTTTGACAGCACCCAAGTGGGGGGAGCGCCTACCGAGGCCGAGGCCTCCTGGGTACGGCGGATTACTTTCCGCAGAGCGGCTGGCTCCCACTGGCAGTTGACCACCGAGAAATTGAAGGCCTGGGACATTTCGTCCTCGCGCACATACATAGCTTCTTGTTCTGGGGTATTCACCCAGGCCTCGGCTACTAGCATCCGGTCACGACCGTATTCATCTAACACCTGGCGCCATTCGCGATAAATATCGTGGACTCCCGGCTGGTTAAAGAACGGTCCCACATCGAGGGCGCGGCCATTGTCACTATTAGGGCCTTCATAGTTAAGACGATCCGGTCCCACCAAGTCATCTGGTAGCGCGGGATCCTTGACCAGGCCGTGTGCCACATCTACCCGGAAACCATCCACCCCGCGATCTAACCAAAAACGCAGGTAGGAGCGGAAAAATTCGTGAACTTTCGGGTTTTCCCAGTTGAAGTCAGGTTGGGAGGCGTCGAAAATATGTAGATACCACCAGTCGCGGTCGCTAGCTTTGCCACTTAGAGGCTCGACTTTTGACCAGGCAGATCCGCCGAACATAGACCCCCAGTTATTGGGAGTGGTATCCGCGCATTTGCGGAACATGTACATATCGCGTGCCGGATCCCCGGGCTGGGCGGCTAGCGCCTGCTTAAACAGAGGATGATCCCAAGAGGAATGGTTAGGAACCACATCGATGATGGCTTTCATTCCCCGGGAATGGAGCTCGGCGAGAACTTTATCGAAAGTCTCTAAGTCGCCATATTCGGGATTAATATCCAGGTAGTCGGCTACATCATAACCGGTATCGTGCTGGGGTGAAGGGTAGAAAGGGGAAAACCAGACGGCATCGATTCCCAGTTTTTCTAGGTAGTCGATTTTGTCTAAGACCCCGGCCAGATCGCCAATCCCATCCCCATTGGAATCGGAAAAAGAACGGGGATAAATCTGATAGATGGCGGCACTACGCCACCACTGATCCCAATCACCTCGTTGCACGTGGCTCATCTATTTCTCCTTCGTGGTTGTTTAAAAAATCTTAGTCTTCACTGCCTTTGCGACGACGCCGGCGCGCACGCCGCGGACGCGGCTGACGCTGCGTACCGGCGCCCTGATGGCTATCGTGTTCCCGACGCCGATCCCGTCCGCCCCGAGAGCCTTTGCCCCGTCCGCCTCCTGAGCGTCCGCGAGAATTACTTCCGCGCCCTGAACGTCCGCGACCGCGCCCACGACCTCCGGTTTCCCCGAGATCTTCAAGTTTTTCGGCGGCCAGTCCGGCGCGTTTACGCATCGAACGCGGTAAGCGTCCGCCGGCATCCTCGGGAATATCCAAATCGGTATAAAGGTGCGGGCTGGTGTGATAGGTTTCCACCGGTTCTTCTGCCCCCAGCGATAACTCTTTGTTGATCAGCTTCCAGCGGGGAACGTCATCCCAGTCCACGAACGTGATCGCGGTTCCCGAATTCCCGGCGCGTCCAGTGCGCCCGATGCGGTGAATATAAATCTTGGCGTCCTCAGGGCACTGATAGTTGATTACGTGGGTGACATCATCAACATCAATGCCGCGCGCTGCCACATCGGTGGCTACCAGGACATCGACTTTCTCGTGTCTAAAAGCTCGCAGCGCCTGTTCGCGAGCACCTTGCCCTAAATCGCCATGTAAGGCTGCGGTTGCGAAGCCGCGTTTGCCAAGATCTTCTGCTACCCGGGCAGCAGTGCGTTTAGTGCGCGTGAAAATAATGGTGAGGCCGCGTTCGCGAGCCTGCAAAATCCGTGCCAGTACCTCAACTTTATTAAGGGCGTGGCAACGGTAAATCACTTGCCGAGTGGTTTTCACCGTGGCGCCCTGGTCATCGGGATCTTGCGCCCGAATATGGGTGGGATGCTCCATATAGCGGCGGGCTAGCGCCACAACTTCTCCGGGCATAGTGGCGGAAAACAGCATCGTGTGGCGATTGGCGGGGGTGCGCGAAAGGAGTACCTCTACGTCGGGAAGGAATCCCAAATCTAGCATTTCATCGGCTTCATCTAGCACCATAGTGCGCACTGACGACAAGTTCAGATGCCCTTGTTTCATGAGGTCAATCAGGCGACCGGGGGTGCCGACTACAATTTCGACTCCTCGTTTCAGATCCGCGATTTGGGGCTCGAAAGCCCGTCCCCCATAGATTTCGCAAATACGCACTTTGCGGCGGGCAGCTGCCTGCGCGGTTTCCCTCGCTACCTGGATGGCGAGCTCCCGGGTGGGCAAGACGATTAAGGCTTGCGGATGGCCAGGATCTAGCAGGTCTTCGTAACCGTCCTCATCTGGAGCCACCACGTCCTCCAAAACCGGGAGCGCAAACCCCAAAGTTTTACCAGTACCGGTCTTAGCTTGGCCGATAATATCGTGGCGCTCGAGCGCCACCGGCAAAGTGAGGGCTTGAATCGGGAAGGGGTGGATGATTCCGGCATCTTCAAGAGCCTGGCATTGCGGAGCAGAGACCCCGAAATCAGCAAAAGTTTTTTCGGAAAGATCCATAGAGGAATCGCCCACCACATCGGCTTGCGCCTGCTCAATCTGTGGCTCGTGTGCTGCGGAAGTGTCAGCAATTCCACTGGTTGCTTGTGTATTTTCTTCAGTTGTCAATCGAATACCTTTCACGGGGATTGTCCCCTGGAACTATGGAGGTAGCCGATCGCAAAAAATCTTAGCTCTGCACATGAGAGGCCGGGGCGAGATTCCCTATTAAAAATACTTCGTTTACGAAAACGATCGGTCAACCCGTCTTCTTCTCTTCCATCCTAACCCACCGTCTGGGAGGGGAAACAATATGGGTAACGCAACTTACAGTTATTTAGAAGCAACTTTGAACGCTAGAAGCGACTGGAGCCTGTTCAAAAGCGAGAATCAAACCCCAAGGCGCGTTAGTCTAAGAGGGTGAGTGACGCACAGAGACTGGGACTTATCGGATACTTCACCCTGGCTATGCAGCAGCGGCTAGCAAAAGACGCTTCGCTATGCCCCACGGTGGATCAAGAAATCGCCTTAGGGGGCATGTCGGCTCGGGCTTGGGAAAACTATCAAAAAGTAGCCCAGGTTAGCCAAAACCTCGGGGTTGATCTACCAGAAGAGATGAAGCAATATATGGGACTGACCGTCCAGCTAGAGGAACGTTTGCGTCCTACTGACTGGTATGAACGCCTCGTCAAAAGTTACGTAACGATTGGAGCCATGTCCGATTTTAACCGTAGCTTAACTGCGGGACTCTCTTCGCCAGCACAAGCAGAGCTTTCCGAGGTCTCCTGGGACTGCGGGCAAGAAGCTTGGGCGGCGCCGGTAATCACTCAGGCGTGTGCTACTCAGGTGACGGTACCGGCCAGGCTGTCTCTGTGGGGACGGCGGGTGCTCGGAGATGTGCGTTCTACTTTCCGTCAGGCCATTGTGGGCTATCCCGAATTAACGGCTGAGGACGGGGAAGATATTCCCGAGGCGATCAAGGAACATCACCGGGCTCGGATGGAGCGTACCGGACTGAAGGCTTGATAGCTGCAGAAATATAACGCCCGGGCAGGTCGGGTGTTTAGCCGATTCCGAAACCCACCCGCTGCGGTTGCGCTTCGCTTATCTGGCAATAGGCGATTAGACGCGGGTTGATCAGTACCTGCTGACCCTGCTTATTAGTTAGCGATAGCAATTCTTCGGGCTTATCTAAAGCTGCCTGTAAAGTGGTTTTAATCTGGTCAGCATCCATAGCTACTTCCAGCTCTAAAGTTTTAGCTACACCTTTAAGTCCCAGTGAGATATTCACGTTTTCCTCCGTTTTACAATCGTCTAGCCTTATCCTACCTGCTTGCCACCGGGCGCTGCCCGCTTGCTAGCTAATAGCTAAAGCTTTCGATACGTTTTCCAATCCTAGCTGCCACCTACTACGCAAAATCCTGCCTGCGTGTTGGGAGTTGAGGGCGAGTTTCCGGGGTACCTGCAGTGGATCCGAATCGGGTAGCGGGAAATCGCGCCAGAGCAACCAAACCACTACCGGAACTGAAGTTTTTCCTATAATTATTTGTATGTCTTTTAGCCTGCACGCCGTTCCCTTCCCTGCCGAATTGGAGATTCCGAAGCTAGAAGAAAAGGAAAAACAGTTACTCGAACAGCTGCAATCGCCTAGTTCGCTAATAGTGCGGGGGCCAGCTGGCAGCGGGAAAACCATTTTGGCTCTGGCAGCTATGGAGTTACTTCACCGCCACCACAAACAGATAATAGGAATAGCTCCTTCCCGCGCGAGAGCAGAATACTTAAATACCGCGCGGGCGAGTCGAAAACTTCCTATCTCTCGTCCATTCATTACCCCTACTGCCTTGGCTTTCCAGGTACTTACAGATTTTGCTAGCGCGCGGCGCGAACAACTCCCCGAACCGGTATTGCTGACCGGATCACAAGAAGACGCCCGGATTCAGGAACTATTAAAGCAGGTAGATGCGCCTTGGCCGGAATATATCACCCCTGAGGTCAGGCAAACTGATTATTTCTGTTCAGAAATGCGTGCCCTGTTTGCCACCTGTGCCCATTGGGGAATCAGCGCGCAACGTCTAGATGAGTTAGGTAGCGAACTCGCGGTTGCCGAGTGGCAGGCGGCGGCGGTATTGCTTAGTCAATACGAGCCCTCTTATAAAGACAACAGCTGGGATGCGGCGCGGATGCAAGATCGCGCTGGTCAAGTCTTAAACGGCTGGGAACGCGACGCCGCATTACTATCACCGCCCCAGCTTCCTGACTGGGTGGTAGTTGACGACCTGCAAGATTGCCCGGCCTCTACTGTGCGTCTGCTAACAGAAATGGGAAAGAGAGGCACGAAAGTTTTTGCCCTCTACAATCCGGAGGTGGCGGTGGAAACCTTCCGTGGGGGTTACCCCCACGGCGGTAGTTACCTGGCCGAGCAGCTGAAATGCCCTCTGGTCACGCTAGAAGAGTCTTTCCGGGAAACTTCGGGAGGGTTGCAGCTTTTAGATCCCCTCAGCGCTAAGGCGGACTGCGATAGTAAGCGCGAACAAAAATTTGCGGAGTTTTCTACCGTTTCCTCCCAAGCTCGGGCGATCGCGGAATATCTCCGCTATCAGCACCTAATTCGGCAAGTCCCGTGGGCAGATATGGCGATTATTGCGCGGAACCGCTCCCAGCTAGACGAAATAGTTTCGCTTTTACGGGGCTTGGAGATTCCCGTAAATGAGCGGCAAAGGCCGATACTTTTCAAAGCGAACCAAGTTACGGGCGCCATATTGTCACTGTTTACTTTGCCGGGACAAAGCGAGCTCGCAAAACAGTGGAGTAAAGATAACCCCACTCCTTCCAGCTCCGAGCAAATCTCTTGGACCACCTCGCAATATCTACTTGATGACAAGCTAGTTTCTCCGCGAGGTAAAGCAATTCGACACCTGTTGCGCTCGCCGCTTTTCGCTTTGGATTCCCTGCAGATGCTGCGCTTGGAACGCACGTTAGTGGGCGCCGATATCGCTGTAGAAGCAAAAATAGAAGACTTTTATTCCACCATCGGAACCCCCCGTTTCCCACTTACCCAGGTGGAAATGGTAGAGGGCGGACAGATCTTTATTCTCTGTCACCAAGTTTTAACTGCAGCATTATCCAAGTTGGAAGAGCCTCCGCTAGTGGTTCTAGAAAAAATTTGGGATTTGCTGAATCTTGAAGATTCTTGGTGTCAGCGCGCCCTTTCTGGCGACGAGTTTGCTGATCAAGCCTTAGATGCGGTTATTGCCTTGGTTCGTCACGCCGAGATTTGGTCACAGCGCCACTTAAATGCCGATATGCGGGCATACTGCCAGGTGCTCTTGCGACAAACCCAAGCCGAGGACGTGCTAACCGGCACTCATGGGATAGGAGCGGCGGTAGCTTTGGAAACCGTGTTTTCTGCGGCCGGACGCACCTGGGATACCTGTGCAATCATTGGAATGCAGGACGGGCAATGGCCAGCTATTTCCGAGCGCGGTTCCCTGCTGCGCTCTGGGGAAATCTCGGATCTGCTCCATGCCACCGCTCTGCTTAGTCCCACTGGAAAGCTACAGTTTGCTCCTGGGGAATCTCGCAGTCGTGCCTTAGAGAGGGAACGATGCCTGGCAAGATCCGCCCTCAGTCGAGCTCGCAGCAAAATGTTGGTTACCGTGCGCAGCGACGCTGAGGAAAACCCTTCAATATTTTTTGATAATCTGCATGCCCGCTTGGAAACTAGCAATTTTTCTGTCGCGCAATACCTGGGCAGTGATTGGGATCAACAGCTGGGAGCCGGCGGGAATCTGCAAACCGAAAACCGCGGTGATCATCAGTTATTCCCTTCATTGCGTTCCCTGGTGGGACACCTAAGGGGAGTACTCGCCAGTAACACGGATGGGGAAACTCGCCAAAAAGCAGTGGAAACTTTAGCGTTTCTAGCTTCTAAAGGAGCTCGGTTCGCCAATCCTGATACTTGGCGTCAGGTAGGAATAGATAGTGACTGGTGGACGAATCCCGCCGGACTAAAATCTGCCGATAGCCGGGCAGTAATATCGCCCTCTGCTTTAGAAAATCTGAACGAATGCGAATTCCGCTGGCTGCTCTCGCGGCGGGGAGGGGAAAAAGTCGAGGCTACCGGTCACGCCGCTTGGGGAACTCTCGTGCACCAGATTGCTGAAGAAATGACAGACAGTAGCTTGTCAGAGCGTTTGGCGTTCTTCTACGCCCACTGGCCACAAGAAACAGAAGCCTTCTTTTCGCGCCAAGACGGGAAAAAAAGAGAAGAAATAGTGCGCCGCCTCAGCCGCTATCTAGATGATCATAAAATGCCGGCGGTAACCGAAATTAGCTCCTATGCGGTGGTATCCGACGCAGCGATGGTGGCCGCCCGACTAGATCGTTTAGAAGCTGGCGAGGACGGGATAAGAATAGTCGATTTTAAGACGGGCAAGACGGTTCCTAGTGAAAAAGAGCTAGCGGAACATTTGCAGCTTGCCTGCTACCAATTGGTTTTAGAAGCTGCGCTGCTAGGTGGAGATAGCCGGTCCCGCCAGATGCTGGCACCAGTGCTAGCCAGGTCACCAGAGCAGATTCAAAGCGCAAGTTTGATCTATCTTTCCAAGCATAAACGGAAAGCTAGGGGAGAAACTGACTATGAAGAAATCGCGAAAGAAATGGTGCAATCGCCGTTAACTGATGAGCAAAAAGGATTATTGCTCGACAATATTATCCAGGCGGCAAAAGTGGTTTCCGGGTCGGTATTTCGGGCGGTGGAAAACCCACGATGTGATCGTTGCTCCCTGCGTTCTAGTTGTCCCCTAAAGGCTGAAGGAGAACAAGTGCTATGAGTGATACCCCAAATATTCGCTACTCTCCAGCGCAGATTGCGGCAGCCATTGGGCAGTATTCGCCGAATGAAGATCAAGAAAAAGTTATTACTGCCCCTGTTGATCAACCAATGATGGCTATTGCTGGTGCCGGTGCCGGAAAAACTGCCACCATGGCGTTTCGAGTAGTATATCTGGTGGCCAACGGCTTAGTCGCTCCCGATCGGGTGCTGGGGCTTACCTTTTCAAATAAGGCGGATGCAGAACTGGCTAGCCGCCTGCGAGATAACCTGCAGGTCTTAGCAGCTAACCCCGACTTTTCTGAGGTAGCAGAGGTATTAACCGATCCGGAGACCGGCGGGACGATCCTGCCGGTAACCTCTACCTATAATGCCTTTGCGAACCAGATTGTGCGCCAATATGGTTCGCGTTTGGGGATTTCTCCGGCAAGCATGCTATTAGATGAGGCGCGTCGCTGGCAGATTATGTACGAAATTGTCAGTACCTGGCCGGGAGATTTAACTACTGATAAAACTGTGGCCACTACGGCGGGTAGGGCTTTAGCTATCGGTTCCCAGGTACGTGACCAGCTATTAAACATCGCAAAGGTGCGAGCCGGGTTAAAGCAGATGCGGGAACTTTATAGCTTAGGCAAGCCGAAAGGAAGGTCGCAGAAACCGAATGCTAAGATGCAAGAATTCTTGGATTCATTAACTCATCGCAGTGAGCTACTAAATATTTTTGAAAGCTACGAGGAATACAAAAAAGAAAACGGTTATCTCGAATATGCTGATCAAATCTACTATGCGGCTATGTTAGTTTCCCGTTTCCCCGATATACGGGGTGCGCTGCGCCAACGCTATGACGTGATATTGCTGGACGAGTTTCAAGATACTTCCGTAGCGCAGCTAAAACTATTTTCTACTATTTTTACTGGTAAAGGCGCGATGGCAGTAGGTGACCCTAACCAGGCTATCTACGACTGGCGGGGTGCCTCTGAGCTTTCAATGCAAAATTTCTTAACCGAATTCGGGGTTGCCCCTCAAGAAATGGCCAATCATATCCAGGATATGCCGGTCACCTATCGCAACCGGGAAGAGGTTTTAAAGGTAGCAAATCAGGTGGTACTGCCTTTAAAGAAACTTGCGGACGGAGAAAGCGCCCAGCAAGTTGAGCAGCAAATCCGCTTCTTGACTCAGGTTCCTAACCCGGAATATAAGCTAGATCCCGCTCCTGCTCCTGATGTTTTTGCCGCTCCCGCGTCCTCGGTAAAAGCTAAAGAACTCCTTACCTGTCCGCAAAAGCGGGACGAGGCCGGAAAAGTCCATCTCTACTTTGCAAAAGACTGCGAAGAAGAAGCCGAACTGGTGGCGGATTTTTTTGCTGAGCGCTGGAGGAAGCGCGACGAGATAGCTCTCAAAAATAAGCAGCTTCCACCGCAAAAGCAGGAAAGCCTGCCTACGGGGGCAGTGTTACTGCGCAAGCATTCCCAAGGTCCGCTAATCACTCAGGCGCTACGCCGACGGGGACTTCCAGTAGAGGTCACCGGGGTGGCAGGACTCATCTATGATCCGGCAGTTGCCGACGTGATTGCGGCACTGCAAGTATCCGCAGATGCCGGACAAGGGGATTACCTGATGCGGCTAATTACCGGGTGCGGCATAAGCCCGGCAGATATTGACCTGCTGTGGAGATGGGCAAGGCATTTGGCCAATCCTGATGAAAACCCCGATATTAATCCCCAAGCCTTCCTAATGGATGCGCTAGATAATCTCCCGGAAGTGGGATGGACGTGCCCGGGAGCTGGCAGCGCCTTTAGCGCCGAAGCGCATCGGCGCCTGAGTATTCTCCGCACCCAGTTGGCTACTGTGCGTCGTCATATCCATGACCCCCTCGGTTTGCTAGTACAACGCACGATTTTTGCTTTACGCCTGGACTTGGATGTAAAAATCCGCCCAGACGGGGGAGTGTCCGAGCGTTGCCTAGAAAGCTTTGTCAAAATCGCCCGCGAATATGAATCCAGTGGAGTCAGCGCGAATCTGCACAGCTTTTTAGACTGGCTCCGGCTCGCGGATGAACAAGGCTCTGGCCTCGACATGCCCTTACAGGAGCCTGATCCCAACGCTATTCAACTAATGACTATTCACGCCGCCAAAGGCCTGGAATGGACTTGGGTCGCAATTCCGGGCCTAGATGAAAGCCGCACCCACCAGGGAAACCTTCCCAAAGCTCCCTTTAAAGCGGGGAACGGTAAATGCAGTGAATCATCTTGGATTACCGATGTCGCGATGATTCCCTATGACTTACGCCCAGATAAGGAAGTACTACCAACTATCGAGCGCGGTCTGGAAAAAAGCGGTTATGACTTTGCAGAACAGGCCTATTCCGATAATCCCAAAGTTATAGAAAGCTATAAATGTGCTTTGGGATTTACCTCGCAGTTAGCTGACCGGCGCCTGGCCTATGTGGCTTTTACTCGCGCAGAGTCAGAACTACTAATTGGCGGCAGCGCACACACCGCTACCACCAGCACTGAACGGGTACCCTCCCAGTTCTTAGTGGAGATAGATTCCAGTGGGAAAATGCGGGAATTGCGGAACCGGGAACCGGCGGAAGAGGATGACTGGATGCCAGTCCCCAGCGAAGTCCTCTGGCCGACGCCTCCATCTGTACAGTTATCGCGACTTTCCAGTGCCGCAAATGAGCTGAGGACGCTAATAGGAGGCGCGCAAGATGATCGCTGGCTCCATAGTTTATTGTCTGCCGAAGATCCCGAAGAACTATTAACTATCGCAGATAAACATTCCGATTGGATGCTTCAAGCAGTACAGCTAACTCGGGATGAACAAGTGGAAAAGGAAAAGCAGGGTCAAGTGGAGCTCCCGGTTTCAAGTGGGGTTACGCGGGTGCGCAAATTACAGGAGGATCCGGAGGGGTTTGCGTTGAGCCAACGGCGTCCACTGCCAGCATTTCCTTCCGGAGGCGCTACGGTAGGTACCTTGTTCCACCAGTGGGTTGATCAAGAACTGCGCGGTTGTGTGTATTCGGTTCCTCAGGATCTAGATAAAGGGCTGCTTAAATCGCTGCAGAGACTACAGCAAAAATGGAAATCTGGAATCGTGCACCCTGATCGCGGTTGGGAGTATCTGGAGTCCGAAATTGAATTCGCGGCGCCGATGGCGACCAAATTAGTGGCACGCATCGATGCGATTATGCGCAATCCCGCTACTGGCAAGCCTACGATTATTGACTGGAAAACCGATGCCTTAACCTTTGATAGTTCCGGCAATATAAGCGCAGAAAACGAAGATGCGGTAGCGAACTATATGCGCCAAATCAATACTTATCGCCTGGTTTACGCCGATTCGCTGGGACTGAACTTGGAAGAGGTAGAGGCGGCACTTTATTTTGTGCGCTATGACTTAGTATGCAACCTGGACGAATGGAGTGAGCGCCTAAGCCTTCCCCAAAAACTTGAAGAGCTATTCCCACATCTGGTCTAGGTACTTTCGATACCTACGCGTCCTCGTTAGCTACTGAGTTATCAGTGACTATCCCGTCCTCGTCCTCGGCTACGGATTCTTCCCTAGTCGCTAGTGGCTCGCTGGCAGAGAAATCTCCCGGATTAGCGGTGGCGCCTTCTTCGCGGGAGTCATGATGCTTCTGGGTAGAGTCATCGCGGAGGGCGGGTAGCAGCCCGGTACTATCTAGGGTGTCTGCTAACTGGGTAATTAACTCGCGGGCATCAGTGATGATTTCTTTACTGTTTTGGTGTACCCCGTGCATTAGCCATTCCAAGAGTACTAACTCCGAATTAAGCTCAATTCGCGTGTTAAGTTCCGGGTCTTCGTAAAGCCGGAGTTTTCGATACTGCTCTAGGACTGCTTTGGCGAACTCATCGGAGGATGAGGAAACCACCCAGGCTAAGTCACGGGCAGGATCACCAAATCGAGCCTGTCCGAACCCGGTGATGCCACTGATAGTTTCTTTATCTATATATAGGTAGCTTTCTTGCAAATCTGCGTGGATAAAGGCACTAGCGAAACGCCAGAGGGAAATATCTTCTAAGCGTTCCTCCCAACGTTGCCACAGCCGGGGCGGTACGGCCTGGGTAGGGGCAGCTTCATCGAGTAGGCTTAGCCAACGCCGGCGAATCTGGTCGGCAGAAAAGGTGGGACGCTCAGCGGCTTGTAAAACCCGGGCGGGTAGCTCGTGCAGCGCAGCTAGCGCTTCCCCTAGGGAGGCGGCGAGTTTATCGGAAACCGTAAAATCTTCTGATCGAGCAGGCCTTCCGGAGAAAGCGGGATGGACGAGGGCATGTTTTCCTCCCACTATTCGCACTGTGTGGGATGGCCAGGGGAGGTGGAAGGGCAGGCGCGCGCCGTCGTGGGACAGCTCCTGCATAATCTGGGTTTGGGTTAGTAGCTGCTTGTCCGCGTGTTCAGTGGTAGGACAGGTTACTAGCCACTTGCGTTCAGCGGTATCTTTGACTGCGCATACGCGCAGATCTTCGGTTTCAAATCGAGGCGAGCATAGCGAAACGAAGTCAGTTTCGGGTAGCGCGGCAGCGGCCATTGCAGCTAAGGGAAGGAAATTATCCATGTCATTCACGGTTTTAGATTATCAACTATGCCGCGCTTGTGGGTTGAAGTAGCCGGGCAAGCTCGGTTTTCTGCGCTCTCTATATATACGTAGAGAGCTAATCCCGAGAGGATGTACTTAGGAGCCTGGGCGGGGGTAGCTCTTCTGGTGGAAGTAATGCGGTAGGTGCATAGAACACTTTATGTGAGCGCGGGCACTAAAAGATTTGAAGTGATGAAAAAGTTATTAAATCTAGGTCACAGTTCAATGATTTTTAGGGAGGAAACCCTGAAAATTGTCAATATTTACCGGATGGTAAGTATTGACGTTATCAGGTTGTTGCAATCCATAAAGTGTCTATAGCTGCTGGTAGAAACATTAATTCGAAAACTGACCTACTTTCCACTACATAAGTTTTTGCGAATCGTGACGTAGATCACGCATAAATGGGGGCAATTAGCTTGCTTTCATTTGACCGGGTGGTAATATTAATACCAACAAGAAAGAATTCAGGTCGTGAGGGAGACTGAAATGAACAAGGGAACTTCGATCAAGAAGATGGCCGCTTGCGGAATCGCTGCGGCAGCGTTGATTCCTGCTGGCGTGCTGACCGCACAGGCTGCCGAGGGGCTGTCCAATGAGGGCGTTCAGACCACCGTTCAGATTCAGGCTCGTACGACCGAAGTTAGCGGCAACCTAACCGCTAACGATGTTGATGCTACGGCTTATGCGGCCAACAATCTCTCCGCGATTGACCGCATGGGCGGCGCCGGTTCCCTCGCCGGAATCGTTATCTTGGGTGGCATCGGTGCAGCCGGTGCTATCAGCCTTACACGTTCCTTTATGATCGGGTAGATCCTCTTACTACCTGAAAAAACCCCGGGCATCCCTCAACTGCCCGGGGTTTTTTGTGCCCAAAAATGTGTTCAAAATAAGCAGACACTAAAAAGGACAGTAGTCCTTAACAAATGGGCAATAGCCTGTCGCTGTCTATAGGTCTTCTGCGAGGGCAAGTGTCAAAGGGGGCGCTGGCTCCGTGTCAATGGGAGAGACTAATGCCCCCGCTCTGAGTGCTGAGAATGGTGCTGATAGGATAAAAGCAAAAAAGGACATTAGATGGTTTCCTCTCAGTTAGATCCATTCGCACCGGCAGGGGTGAAGTTTCGTCCGGTTTCCCTGGAACTTATTAAGGTACGTCTGGCAGCGGTCGCATTCTTCCTACTTTGCTTCGCAGCAGTAGCGATAATTCTATTTTTAGCCCTCCCCGAAAAATGGATCGGTCTGGTGGTGATCGCACTGGTGCTGGGAATAGCCCTTTGGCTGCTATGGCTAATTCCGCGACAAGTGCGCGCTATGGGCTGGGCAGTTACCGGAACTGACTTGCAGATTCGCAAGGGGATAATGTTCAAGTCCTTAACTGTGGTTCCCTTGGGCAGGCTGCAATATGTGGACGTAGAAGAAGGACCGGTTGCTCGTCATTTCGGGATAGCACAGGTAAAACTGCATACTGCCTCCGCATCGACGGACGCAGAATTGCCGGGAATTCCTCGCGAACAGGCCGCGCAATTGCGGGAAGAAATTTCGGAACTTGCTGAAACCAATCTTGAGGGTATTTAGATGGGCGATCAATACCACGAAGTAACAAATGAAAACTCTTCGGGATATTCCGAGGAGACCGCTGCTACAACTGCTGACAGACAGTATTCCCTGACCGTGGCCGATGCTGTTAGTGCCCGGGATGCTCGGGTAGCAGAATCTGCTTGGCGGCGAGTACACTGGCTCACCCCGCTGCTGCAAGTGTGGCAGGCTTTGGTGATCATAGTGGTAGTCGTCCTAACCCAGTCGCTTAATAACGTGATCATGCTGATCAAGAACCTCCGGGAAAACGTGCCGGGGCATCCGGGAATATTGCTGTTAGTGATCACGGTGCCGTTGGCGATGCTAGCGCTGTTAATCATCTACCTGTATTTCGCCTGGCGAGCAACCTCTTGGATAGTAACCGCTACCGATGTGCAGTATCGCCGCGGGATTTTCTTTAAAAAGCACCGGAAGATTCCCCTAGATCGCGTGCAATCTGTCGACGTCTACCGTCCGCTAGCTGCTCGCATTTTTGGCTTGGGAGCTCTGCGTGTAGAATCGGCAGGGGGGCAAGGCTCGCGGGTAGAAATCCAGTTCCTGGCGAACAAATATTTAGATCGGGCACGCCGGGAAGTAGTAGCCCGGATCGCGGGGCGCACCCTCCCTAATGAGCATTCCCCACAGCAGCGTGGCCAAGGTTTGGCGGGGACTGCGCTTTTTGCCGAGGACGATTACCATCTAGACCAGGACGAGTATGAAGTTTATCGGGTTTCCCCAGGACGCCTGATCGCCTCTGTGCTGTTGACTTCCCAAACAGTCTGGTTGCTACTAATGGCGCTGATCGTGGCGGTTGGCGCCATCGTACTGTTCATCATGGCGGATCTAACTGTGCAGGGGCTAGTCGCGGGAAGCATTATCCCCACCATTATTTCCATTGGAATTATTCCCCTGATGATACTGTCTTATGCCTGGTCGCGTTTTAACTCCGGTTTCAATTTCAGTGCCAATATTACGCACGACGGTATCCGGGTCACCTCGGGTCTGCTCGCTCTCAAATCCCAGACCTTGCCGCCGGGGCGGATTCACGCCATCCGGTTTATCCAACCGCTACTGTGGCGACCCTTCGGCTGGTGGCAAGCCGAAGTTACCCTCGCCGGGCATGGGGTGGAAACCAGTGGCGACCAAAAGAAGCAAGCTGCCGATAACCTGCTGTTACCAGTAGGAACTTTGGAGCAAGCAAAAATAATTTTAGACATGGCGATTCGAGATCTAGGGATTAACGAGGACGCAGAAAGGGAAAAGCTGCTGCAGGAGGCTTTTGACGGTACGAACTCGGATTCGGAAGCGGTTGGATTTTTCACTGCCATTGCTAAAAAAGCCCAGATACTAGATCCTTTTGCCCGTACTCGCCGCGCCTTCGCGGCCACCGACACCGTGCTAATCTACCGCGATGGGTGGCTACGGCGCAAAGTTACCCTTGCCCCACATGAAAGGGCACAATCGGTGACTACCAGTGCCGGTCCCCTGCAGCGGCATCTGGGACTGGCAGGGGTGCGCCTAGATTTGGTACCCGGCACTGCCACCATGAAGGTTCAGCACCTAGATGCACAGGTGGCAGCTCAGCTCGCCAGTGATGAACTGGCGGCCTCGAAAGTGCGCTCTAAAGTGGAGCCGAATGCCCAGTGGGCGCAGCGCATGCTGCAAACCCTCCGCCCCGTAGGACAGTAATTGCGTCACTGCCACGAGCCGGGCTGGCTCGATAAAAGCACTCCGGGGACCCCATGACCTGCTACGCAGGTCAAGCCCCTCTCGTATCTTTTATCGGCCGCGCCCGCAGCGTTACTTGCTGACATTGCTAGCGCGGAAATTTTTTTCGTCCTGCCCAAGAATTCGGGAAACCTTGTGCCGTTTGCCGAATTCTTATGCCCATCGCACCTGCTCAGATAAAACTTAGGCAAACTGGGGAGCTGAAGTTACCTGAGCCTAGTACTATGTCAATCCGTATGATTGAAATTGGGGTGAGACGGTATGGAACAGTTTGAGAATAATGTCTTTGACACTGCATTGCTGCTCGAAGGTGGGGGAATGCGGGGTAGTTACACTGCGGGGGCAATAAATATGCTCTTGGAGTCAGGAATCTACTTGAATTATGTCGCCGGAATTTCCGCAGGTGCTACCAACTTGGTGAACTATTTGGCGCGTCTTCCACAGCGTTCTAAACGCTGCTTCATTGATATTAGCACCGACCCCGATTTTGGCGGATGGAAAACAGCAATAAAAGGTAAAGGGGTTTTCGACACTCACCACATGTACTACGACCTGACCGAACCTGGGGGAATGCTCGAGCTGGACTACGGGCGTTTTACAGCAAATCCCGCCGAATGGCGGGTAGGGGTATATAACGCGCAGCGTGGAGAGGAACTATATTTCTCACGCAATCAGGTGGATTCGGAGCAAAAGCTGACCCACGTATGCAAGGCCTCGGGATCGATGCCTATAGCTACCCGAGTTACTTATATTGCCGGTGAGGCCTGCATGGACGGGGCAATAGGTCCCAGTGGCGGAATTCCTTTGGACGTGGCGCAGGCAGATGGATACGAAAAGTTCCTGGTTCTGCTGACCCGTCCGCGGGAATATGTTAAAGAAAACCGCTTACCTGATTTGGCATACCGCTGCTTGCTAACTCGTTACCCGAAGGCTGCTAAGGCGGTCATTGAACGCCCTATCAATTACAACCGGACCCGAGCCGAACTAGAGAGGTTGGAATCGGAAGGTAAAGCTTATGTGTTTTATCCGCAGCATATGGGGGTGGCGAA
This sequence comes from Varibaculum sp. GTC20041, assembly GCF_055387755.1. Classification (NCBI taxonomy): domain Bacteria; kingdom Bacillati; phylum Actinomycetota; class Actinomycetes; order Actinomycetales; family Actinomycetaceae; genus Varibaculum; species Varibaculum sp. GTC20041. The sequence goes on along the minus strand of NZ_AP041144.1, from coordinate 1,476,387 downwards.
TTTTGAAGATAATCCCGCCAAGCTGGAAGAGAATTTTTCCGCTGGCTACCAGCAGATGCAAAGTGAACTCCCAAAGGTCAAAGAGTTTTTAGGACTCTAAAATCGGGCAGGTTTACTGACCTAAATCTGGTGGTGAACGCGCAAAACTCTGTGGCACCGGGATTCTTCCAGGGGCGAATACTAAGGGGCGCAGCGGGAACTGCCAGAATTCTAACGTGAGGTTATGATTAGACGGTGAGAGATAGTTGGCGGGTGTTCACTCGGGACTTGAAGCGGATTATTGCGGTTCCGCTTTCCCTGATTATCGTATTCGGTATCTTGGTTACCCCAGCCCTTTATACCTGGCTGAACATTTTGGCTTTTTGGAACCCCTATGTGGAAACGGGAAATCTGCCTATTGCGGTAGTGAATAACGATGCGGGAGCCTCCTCTGCGCTGACCGGTAAGCTCAATGTTGGTGACCTCGTAGTCGAACAATTATCAGACAATGACCAGCTCGGCTGGCAATTTACCGATCAAGACACTGCCGATCACAAAATCAGAACCGGGGAAGTGTATGCAACTTTCGTTATCCCGAAAACCTTTAGCAAAGACTTAGTCGATATTTTTAGCGGCAAACGTAAGCAGCCGACTGTCGAATACCGCGTTAATGAAAAGAAAGGCGCTATTGCGCCCAAAATTACCGACGCCGGAGCAAACGAACTCGATATTCAAGTCACCTCAGCTTTCCGGGGAAAAGTGGGCGAGGCCATTGCGCAGGCTCTGCGTGAGGGTGGTTTAGAGATCGACGCGAGTATTCTTGGCGCTGAAGGAAGCACTCTGGATGCCTTGGGCGGTATCAACCGGGATCTCAATGATGCGCAAGGTGCCTTGGACTCCGCCAATACCTCTTTGGCGGGTTCCTTACAGACTATGAAAAAAGTCCGGTCTGCGCTTTCTGCAGCTGATCCGGCATTGGCTGATGTTTCGGCGGCTTTGCAGGATGCCCAAGGCATTCTAGGAACGGTGGTATCCGATGCTTCCGAATTTGCTGTAAAGGCGGGACAAGCCAGTATTAACGCTCAAAAGGCGCTCACTGTGTCCTCGGCGGCGGCTAATTCAGCGGTGTCTAATGCAGCGAATAAACTCACCGAAATGGATTCGCAGCTGCAGTCAGGAATTAAGAGGGCGAATGATTCAATAACGAAAATGCGTGATCAGATTGCGGTTTTGGAAAGATTCCCGCAGACGCAAAAGCTTGCTACCAAGCTGAAAAGCCAGCTGGATGAGATGGAGAATCTGCTCGCTGTGGTCGGGAAAACCGGGTCAGATGCGGCAACGACCGCCGAGGATTTAAAAACGCTGATGAAATCCTTTGACCAGTCTCTATCCGATGCGCAACGCAACGCCACTGGTCTACGTGAACAGTCCGCTAAGGCCGCCTCTGCGCTAAATGCCCGGGTGACGCAGCTGTCACAACAGCTGGGAGCCATTAAATCCGCGGTGAGTGTTGCGCGGATTTCTCTTAGAGAGATTTCGGCGCTGACCCGCGGCGTTGATGAGCAGATTGTTAACACGCAAAATGTGCTTGACCAGGTGCAGGGGGACCTAAACGGGTTGTCTACTACGGCTCGCGGAGCGCAAACCGATGTGGCCGCGCTGGCAACCGCCCTCCGGACAGGCACTTTGAAAACAGTTATCGGCCTGGATTCAACTAATATTGGGCGCTACCTGACCGCGCCGGTGAAATTCGACCAAAAGACACTGTTCCCCATCAACTCTTATGGCTCGGGAATGGCAGCTATGTTCATCAATCTTTCTATGTGGATTGGTGCACTTATTCTGGTCATTATTTTCCGAGTAGAAGTCGATAAAGACGGCTTTGACTGGTTGAGTTTGCGCTCGGCTTATCTGGGACGATTTATGCTCTCCGGTGCGTTGTCTATCGGGCAGGGGTTGATTGTTAGCGTGGGCAGTTTACTGTTGGGAGTGAAAGCGGCCAGCGCTCCCGCTTTCATTGCTACCTCCATGCTGATTGGGCCGTGTTATTTGGCAATTATCTATGCCTTGGCCGCTGCATTCAGTCACGTGGGGCGAGCGCTGGCAATCTTGCTGGTAGTGTTGCAGATTCCCGGTGCCTCGGGTATTTATCCGATCGAGCTCATGCCCAGATTCTTCCGCCAGCTTTCCCCGATACTCCCATTTTCTTACGGCATTGATGCAATCCGAGAAACTATCGGCGGGTTCTATCACGGGCGTTACTGGCATGTTATATCCGTTCTATTACTCATGAGCGTCACGATGTTCCTCTTGGGGTATTTGGGCAGGCGGCGTTTCGGTTACTTCACCCAATTGTTCTACGACGATTTGGCTCGCACTGAACTGGTAGTGAATGAAGACGTTCAGCTGCAAAGTCGCGGTTACCGTTTGAGTAACATCATTGCACTTCTGGCTAACCGGAAAGAGTTTTCCACCCGGATTAAGCTGCGTCAAGAGGGGTTCAATGCCCGTTATCCCGCTTTGATTAATGGGCTGAGTATCGTGGGGATATTAGGACTGGTAGTACTAGGTATGATTTCCTGGATAACCTCCGCCAGTAAGTCCGTGCTCCTGGGAATACTAGCTATTTGGGGAGTCGCTATTATTGGAACCTTAGTTGGCATAGCCGTGCTGAAAAGCTCCCTAGAACGAGCAGAGAGGCTGTCGCATTTGACGCAAGATGAACTGTTCGAATCTCTGGCTCGCCAGCGACAAGTAAACGCAAGCAAAACTGCGGGTAGCTCCAAGGGTCTGAGCGGCGGAAAAAACTGGGGTAGCGGGGAACATCGCCTCATAAGAGCAACACCAGCGGCAGAAACGACGGATCAAAGCGGAGACAGGTCGGCGAGCGAAACCGATGCCTCGGCAAGTAGCGAGGAGACACGATGAACGAAATATTTTTTATCATTCGTGACGACTTCCGTCAGATTCGCAGCAGTATCATGGTTCGGATTTCCATAGTTCTATTGATTACCGTGCCTTTGTTCTTCACCTGGTTCAACGTGCTAGCCACCTGGAATCCCTTCTCAAACTCGGGAAGATTGCAGATTGCCGTTGCCAGCACCGATGAGGGTTACACCAGCAAAATCCTGAACGTAAAAGTCAATGTGGGAGACACCGTCCTCAAGGAACTGGCGGTAAATGACCAGTTTGATTGGGTATTAACCAGCGAAGATAAGGCATTGGAAGGGGCACGCTCGGGGGAGTATTACGCGGCAATTGTATTGCCCAAGGATTTTTCTCACTCCATGTTCACGTTCTATGCCGGTGGGGCTGCCCCCGCAAATATCACGCTGTACACCAACGAAAAGAAGAACCCGCTTTCAGCAAATCTCACCAACCAAGGCGCGCAAGGCGTCACCGCGAAAATTAACACAACTTTTTCGCAAACCTTGGCTGAAGTAACCGTAGGAATCGCTGAGGACGTGTCCGATTACCTAGAGACTGCCGACACTCAGGTAGCTCTGGATCGGTTGAGCAACCACCTCGAAACCCTTTCTGCACAGTTAAATTCGGGGGCGAACACATTCAGTTCTTTGTCCACCTTGATAGGTTCGGCAGTGCCGCTAGCTACCGGAGCCAAACAACTGGCTGCGGGGGTACAAGACTCTTTCGAGGGGGCAATAGGATCCACCCTCGATTCCGGGGGCAAAAGTGCCCAGGGCAGCGCCAATCCCTTCGCGGCCATCTCCTCTGAGCTGGATGATGCGGTGAAGTTGGCAGGAAGTAATCTTGCCAACCTGCAAAAACAGTTGGATAAATTGCTGGATTCCGCCAATAGCACCACCCAAAGCAGTGCTGCCACCATCGAAGAGTTGCAGACTCTGCTAGATAAACAAATCGCTGGCTTCCAACGTACGCGGGACGCCCTTGAGCAGGTACTGAGGCCAGGAGGGGCAGATTGGCAGGGGGACAAGCCTGCGGTTGACCGGTTGCTGGCAGATATGGACGCGGCGATTGCGCGCCAACAAGTACTTTCGGAACAGCTGGGCGCTATAGCCGCTGACCTGCGTCGAGGAGGAACTCGTGATTGGGAGCTGAGGCAGACGGCTAAACGTTCCATAGCAGAAGCAAAACAGGCTATTGACACCGCTCGATCCAATTATGAGAAAAACTTGCAGCCAAAAATAAAAAGCCTACGGGAGAACCTAGAATCTGCCGGAGAGAATGTGGAGGTTTTCCGTTCGCATCTGCAGGCGGTGCAAGCCGACCTGTCGGAAAGTTCAGACGGGATGATCGAGACTATGCGCCGCTCCCAAAAAACCTTGGACAATACCGCTAAAAAGATGCGGGACGGTGCCAGTCGCTTGAACCAAGCGCATGAGCAGATTACGTCCGCCCAGGCAAAAGGAGGCTTGAACCAAATAGCCACCACCTTGGGAGCTGACCCGGAAGGTTTTGCCCGTTTGATTTCTTCCCCCGTAGCGCTAGAACGTAAGGCGGTGTTCCCAGTCGCCACTTTTGGGGTGGGTATGACTCCACTCTTTACCGTGATCGCCCTGTGGGTTGGGGCGCTCCTAGCCGGGGTTTTTCTGCGCACTGACGTTTCTACGAATGTAGGTAAACGCTACCTGGACACGACTGCAGCCCGAAAACCTGCAGATACTTCCGATGATCCAGAAACGGATGAGGGCGAATCGTCTCGCTCAGAAGAGGCAGACACGAAACCTGACGAACCAGAACCGACTTCGGGTGCGAAAGCGACCACGAAAGCCACCGCAAGAAAACCTCTATTCACCGGAGCTCAAGAGTACTTGGGACGTTACTTTATGTTCTGGATGATTGGGATGGCTCAATCCACATTGCTTATGCTCGGGCTGATTGTATTCGTGGAAATCGAACCAGCGCACCCCTTCCTGCTGATTATGGCGGGATGGGTAATTTCTACCGTCTTTACCAATATCGTTTATACCCTGGTGGTAGCACTTGCCAATGCCGGTAAAGCCTTAGCAGTCTTACTGTTGGTACTACAGATTTCTGCGGCTGGCGGAGCCTATCCGCTGGAACTTTTGCCGCAATGGTTTCAAAACATCAGCCCCTTGCTGCCCGCCACTTATGCGATTAACCTGATGCGTTCGGCTATCGCTGGGATTTATGCAGGGGACTTTGCCTATAACCTGCTGATAATCCTGATATTCCTAGTTCCAAACCTGGCTCTCGGGGTGGTTTCGCGGCATACGATTGCCGGACGGATCCACGAAACCGCCCAGAAGATTGAAAAAACGAAAGTCATGTAGCCAAAGTTGAGTGAGCGGGCAGGCTAGATTTTTCCTCCCTAAGTCCAGCGCGGGAATAAGTTTTTCCTCCCGCCCAAAATCCGAAAAGGCATTGCCTTTTCGGATTTAACGCCCGCCTAGCCGACTCGGATAAAACTTATTCCCGCGCATAGGGGTGGGGTGGGCAAGTTGTACAGGAACCGGTATTTTGTCCCGCTTAATACCTACGCGCCCAGCGCGCTCGGCTAGCTATAGAACCGTGTGAAAGGTATAGCTGAAGCGAGATGATGTGCCAGGTGGGAGCGGGGTGCGGCTGGGCACTGGCGGTAACATCGCGGGGAGGCTGGGTTTTATCCGAGTGGGTGCGGTGGGCATAAGAATTCGGAAAACGCCGCTACGTTTTCCGAATTTCTTGGGCGGGAGGAAAAACCCAGGCTCCCCGCGCCCTGCTAGGCTCCCCACGTCCAGCCCCGCGCCGCCGCACAATCAGCTAGGCAGGTTTTCTTTGGCTTGGCGAGTGCGTTGGTCGTAATCCTCCACGCTGTTGACAGAATTTCCCCCCAACGGGGAGGAAACCAGGGGAACCTTCTTGAAAGTCAAGGCCGGATCGTAGGGCATGGGGCGCTGGCCTTTGCGGCGCGCGGTGGAAATGACGGTTGCCACCCAGGCCAGGAGCGTCCAGATCGCTAGCACCAGTAATGCTTTGCCGAAATGTAGTTCTCCGCCGGCAATCGCGGCGCGGATAGTGCGTGCCACATGGGTCATGGGCAGCAGGGGGCTGAGGAACTGGAAGAACTTCGGAGCGGTTTCTACCGGGAAAGTTGCACCGGTGGAGGTGATTTGCAGGCACAGCAGGATTACTGAAAGGGCGCGTCCTCGATATCCGAGAGCGGCTACGCAGGCTTGGTTGATCGCTACGAATCCGATAGAGGCTAATACTGCTATTAGCAATAATGCCCCGAAATTTTGGGCATCTAGCTTTAGGAATAGTTGCATGCCAGTTACTACCGTAATCGCTTGCAGAGTACCGAAGAGTGTCCCTATGGACATGGAGCGGAAACCGCAACTCCAGAAGCTTTCTTCGGGGTGGCGCCGCAAATCTAGGGCGGGGAAGATCAAGAAGATGGCGATCCCGCCGATCCACAGACATAGCGCCATAAAGAAGGGGGCGAATCCGGCACCGTTATGGCGTACCGGGTTTTGCCGTACCGATTCCACATCAGCAACTCCGCTTGCCGCTTCAGAGACTTTTTTAGCCTGTGTCTGGTCTACGGTGGGTACTTGCTCGGCACCATCGCGTAATCCCTCTTTTAGGTTAGAAGCACCGGTGGTTAACTGGTCGATTCCGCCCGCTAACTGTTTTCCGCCATCGGCGGCTTTTCCAGCTCCGGCGGTTAGGGAATCCAATCCGCCGCTGAGAGCGTTGACTCCCGTACGCAGCTGCGCGGAGTTTTTGTCTAGGGTAGCGGCTCCGGCAGAAAGCTTTTGTATCCCTTGTTGTGCCTGTTCTAATCCGTTGGCGAGGGCGAATGTACCATCTCGTAAGGTAGGCTTTTGCTGTCCGCTCTTCGTTTTTGTAGTCAGAGCCGTTTGCCTACTCAGTTCCTTTACTCCCTGGTCAGCGGCGTTCAATTTGTGCTTTAACTCTTGCGGATCAACCTGGGAAAGTTTGTCCGCCATGGTCAGTAGGCCTTGACCTTTGCTGATATTTTCGGACAGTTCTTTAAGGGATATGCCTTGTTTCTTGGCCAGTTCACTGAGCAGCTGGCATTGGGGGAAGGTAGGAAGCGCCGCCGGGGGAACCTGTGCGCATTTGTCCGCCGCCTGCTTTAATTCATTCAACAACTCATTGATTTTGGCGGTGTCGATATTGGCTTGCGAAAGCGGGGTTAACAGGTCAACCAGGTCGTTTCCGCTTTTAGCCAGTTTGCTAACTTCCGGTTGCATAGCGGCTATCTGCTGGTGAATCTGGGCTACTCCGCCGTCAACTTGTTTGGCTCCGGCAGCTAGCTTCGGCATATTGTGATTTAGCTGCCCCAAACCGGAATTGAGGCTGGAAACTCCGCCAGTATAGGCGGTGATTCCATCCCTTAGTTTCAGGGAACCGTTACGAATTTTAACGCTGCCATCAGCTAGTTCTCCTAGTCCCACTACCAGGGTATCGGCACCACTCCCTAACTGATCTCCGCCCTCGCTAAGTTGCCCGGCGCCAGAGGCCGCATCGAGGAACCCCTCTTTAAGCGAACCGGTAGAAAGCAACAGCTGATCGATATATCCGGCAGCGCCCTCATTAGATAGCGCCGCTTGGAGAGCTAATGCTGCCGAGGTGGCCATCGTGCCTTGCAAATAGTTCACCGAGTCATCGGTTCGCAGCTCTAATTGAGCCTTTTTTGCGGGGACTTTATTTTCGGGGTCAGCGAGTTTTGCATAAGTACTAGAAAGATTATTGGGGATGAGCAGTAGCGCCTTATAGGTGCCATCCTTTAGCCCGGATTTAGCTTGCGGCAGAGATGCTTTGGTCCAGTCGAAGCCGGGAGCATCATCTTTATAGAGTTCTTTTTCTAGGCTTTCACCCAGTTTCAGAGTTTTGTCCCCATTAGCGCCGATGGCGTCGGCTGGTTGATCCAGGTTTACCACTGCGGCTTTCAGCAGGTTGACCCGCTGCATTGGATCCTCGTATGCCCAGGTAAACAGGCCGGAATACATCAACGGGATCACCAGGATACCGAGAATCACCACTATGTTGGAAAGAGTGTTCCAACGGTATTTCTTCCCCATTGTGCCTCCGATTTTTCTGGACTCACCTTTTATCTGACCACTTACGATATGTTGGCGTGCTTGCGGCGTTAACTATCGGTATTTTCGGTTTTCTGATAGTAAATAACCTTCCAGCGACAGTCCCCGGAAATAGGACGGAACTGACTATCGGAACGATCTGGATCTACTGCCCATAGCTGCGGAGAAATAATGGGGGCATGGGCGTAGCTGGGGTCGTCTCCCACATCTAAATCCAGGTAGGTGACGACTAGCTCGTCAGCTATCTCCATTCCTTCCTCATAGAGGCGAGCGCCCCCGGTGATCCAACATTTTTGTGCGCCCGTTGCTTGGGAGAGGGCGAGTGCTTGCGGAATAGAGGTCGCAGTTTTTGCTCCGCTGGCCTGGTAATTCTCGCGGCTAGTTAGCACAATGTTTAATCGCCCCGGCAGGGCTCGTTTCCCTAAAGCCTCAAAGGAGCGGCGCCCCATAATAATCGGGCTTCCGATAGTGGTGGCTTTGAAATGTTTAAAGTCAGCCGGAACGTGCCAGAGCATTTCCTTACCATTGCCGATTACGCGGTGCGCGGCCTGCGCCCAGATCATGCCGATCTTCATTTTGCCTCCTAAACCGCGATTGGCGCTTTAATAGTCGGGTGGTGGCGGTAGTTCTCAATCTCGACATCTTCCCACTTATAGGCATAAAGATTGTCGGCCGGACGCAAATGTAAAGTGGGGAAGGGGTAGGGCTCACGGGATAGCTGCTCGCGCACCTGCTCCATATGATTGTTGTAAATATGGCAATCCCCGCCCGTCCAAATCAGATCCCCGACTTCCAGCCCGCTTTGTTGAGCGAGCATATGGGTGAGTAAAGAATAGGAAGCGATATTAAAGGGAACCCCCAGGAACATATCGCAGGACCGCTGATATACCTGCAAGGACAGGCGTCCGCCGGCTACGTAGGCTTGGAATAGCAGGTGGCAGGGGGCTAATGCCATTTTGTCCAGCTCAGAAACATTCCAAGCAGATACCAGCAACCGGCGCGAGGACGGGTCGTTCTTAATGGTAGAAAGCAGGTTTTCGATCTGGTCGATATTGCCTTTCGGGCTGGGCCAAGAACGCCACTGCACTCCGTAAACTGGCCCTAGCTCGCCCTCGGCATCCGCCCAATCATCCCAGATGTGAACCTTTTTTTCCTGCAGAGGACGGACATTAGAAGTTCCGGATAAGAACCAGAACAGTTCCTCCGCAACTCCGCGCATAAATACCCTTTTAGTGGTAATCAGGGGGAAGGAATCCGCCAAGTTGTAGCGCAGCTGGGCTCCGAAAAGTGAGCGGGTGCCAGTTCCGGTGCGATCTGCTTTCTCGTTGCCAGAATCTAGGATTTTGGCCAGTAAGTCCTCGTATTGTCTATCTGCCACGCCCTTACCTTTCGCTAGTTGTTTGTCCATATTCTAGCCGGTTACTAGGCAATCTCGCGCTAGGGCTATTGGGAGGCGGGAACGAGGCGAACAGGCAATCCCTAAGACAATACCGCTTTAATCAGCGAAGAAATCTATTTTTTTACTGGAGGAAGTAGCAGGATCTGAAGTTAGATCTATCACCGGTGCCAGCTCTACCATTAGATCCTGGGCGGATATATCGCGTACCGGTCCTAAGGCGGCCTTCAGACCCTCGGCAGTTCGCCGCGCTACCGCCTTGCCGGACAGATAACCTACCCCGGCACCAATCCCGAAAGGAATTAGGCGTCCGGCGATCCGGCCGGCAGTGCGCCGGTATAGTTTCTTAGATGCGTATTTCATCAGGGCTTTGTTTACCTGCCCCAAGGTGGGGGAGGAGAGGTTCTTCAGGGAGGTGCGTGCCCAAGCTAGAGTGCTGAGTCCCAACTGATCGGAAACAATCGCGGCGCCCTCTTCACCTAGCAGGCTAGATAGCACTAGGGCTCGGCGTTGTTCCCGATCGGCAGGACGCACTCCGTGCAGGCGGGAGACCCCCAAAATATAGATGGTGGTCTGCACGGCGTAGGCCGCTAGTTCCCCGGCAGTAAGCCCCAACGCCACCCCGGTGCCACCCCCCGGCAGAGCCGCTCCTGCTCCCACTGCAGAGGAAGCGTAGGCGGTGCGTTTAATGTATTGCTTCGTTAATATCTTTTCCAGATCACCGGCATCTGCCTGCGGATTAGCCTTGGCTAGTTGTAACAATTTGTGGTCAACATGTTCACCAGGAATGTCGAGGACTGCATCCACTACTTCCCCAAAACTAGAGGCGTGACGAACTTTGGTCACCGACTCGCGCAGCGCCGCCGCCAGCTGTTTTTGGGAGACGCGATTCTCGGAGCGAAAAAACTGGGGAGTTTTAAAATCAAACATCTAGGGGTTCTCCTGGATAACTTAGTAGTTGAAGCGGATACGATTGAAATAGCTTATGGTTATTTAGGGTAGTCGCCTGTGAGGGACGTGGCGAGCCTGAATGCAAATTAGGTACCGTAGAAAGGAAGAACGCTTGCGGGATTTCGAGCTAGAAGTTGAGTATCCGGCCTCGCCAGCAAGGGTTTGTCAAATGCTCACTGATCCGCAGTTCTTGGAGTTTCGCTGGAGGCAAATCTCGCAGGTTAAATGTGAAGTCCAGGTGGAACAGGCCGGTAGTGAAACTTTTGTGTCCCGAGCAAAAGTTGACCTGGCGGAGCTAAAAACTCCAGCTGCCTACGCGCGGTTACTTCCCGACCAGCTAGAGATCGAAGTGGTGGAGAACTGGCTTAGCAGCCCCTGCCCCGACCGTATTGCTCACGGCGACTTTGAAGTGCGCTTCGGCAAGGTTCCGGTGCAGGTAAAAGCCAAGAGTCTTCTGGAGGCTTCCCCGCAGGAGGCGGAGAAAACCTTGCGAAAGATTTCCGGAACGCTCCAGGTGAATATGCCGCTTATCGGGGGGAAAGTCGAACGGGAACTTCTGTCGCATCTGCAAATTTTTTCTGGGGGAGAAGAAGCAGCTGCGCGACTTTGGCTGGCTAATAACGCTGGCTAAGAGGCTTTCAGTCAGCTTAAAGGCTTAACAAATAGCTCCCGGATTCCGTAAGCGGGCACCTAGCATAGACTGGTAGTCGTGAGTGGGATGCGAGAATTGATCCGCCAATACGGTAAGGATCTATCAGAAAGCGATATCGACCATCTACATATGTTGGTTGGGGACTGGCAGGTACTCTCTGACATTGGCAGTGCTGACCTGATTTTATGGATACCTGATGACCAGGGGCGTTTTGTAGCGATTGCACATGCTCGACCCGGATCGGGGTTTACTATCCATCTTGATGATGTGGTGGGGCTATCAGCTTCTCCGAAACGTTCAGCGATGCTAGCTGCAGCTTTTGCCCCTAATTCTGGGCCAACGGTGCCCGAAGTTCGGTGGGCGGGATCCTATTCGGTGATTGCCAGCGCCCTTCCGGTACGCCATAACGGGCGAGTGGTGGCGGCACTTACTCAAGAGGTAAACATTCAATCTTTGCGGGTTTTTGAACAGCAAGAACAGTGGTTTCACAGAACCGCGAATCTCTTGTGTGAAATGATTTCTGATGGAGTTTTCCCTAACACTGCTATTCCGCCGGCTACGACTCACGGGATGCCACGCTTAATCGATGGTGCCATTAATTTGGATGCTGAAGGGCGGGTGCTGGATCTTACCCCGAATGCCCGATCCTGTCTGCGCCGCCTGGGGGTACGTGAAGAGGTTAATGGGGCGGTTCTGGCGGAACTAATCACCGAAGTGATTCAAGAGCAGACTGAGGTAGATGAGGCTCTACCCGTGGTGGTTATGGGGAAAGCGTCTTGGGTATCAGAAGTAGAATCTTTTTCCGGGATTATCTCTTTTCGGGCGTTGCCGCTAGAACAGGATGGTAAACGGATCGGCGCACTATTGCTGTGTCGGGACGTAACGGAGATGCGTCGCCGCGAACGTGAGTTGATGACTAAGGATGCCACTATTCGCGAGATTCATCATCGCGTCAAGAATAATCTCCAGACGGTTTCTGCACTTTTGCGTATGCAGATTAGACGTTCGGAATCCTCAGAGGTGCAAGCTGCACTGGGGGAGGCTGAACGGCGGGTGGCGGCGATTGCCCGCGTACATGAAGAACTATCGCAAACCGTGGATGAAACCGTCGAGTTTGACAATATGATCTCTCGACTGTTGCGGATGGCGGCCGCCATGGCGACTACCGACCAAGCAGTGGAAACTGCTTTTACCGGCAGTTTTGGGATGGTGGATGCCGATGCGGCCTCGGCGTTAGCGGTGGTGATTTCCGAGTTGGTGGCCAACGCGGTAGAACACGGCTTAGGCCAGCGCGGTGGCAAAGTAACCTTGGAGGCTAAACGAGATGGAAACCAACTGGATGCGTGGGTGCGAGATGATGGATGCGGTCTGGGGGATGAGCCTCTAAACGGACTTGGGACGTCGATTGTACGCACTTTGGTGCGCGGTAATTTGAAAGGCACTATTGAGTGGAGTTGTCCCGAACAAGGTACCCAGGTTCATATCCACGCCCTAGTTCAGGAGGCGGTTAATTAGATGGGAAAATCACGTAAACGACGGGGCTGGCCCCAGCTGCCCGCGCCTTTGGCGGGCAAAGTTGTAGATAACCACACCCATTTGCCCCTGTGGGAAGAGCAGATTCCCCTGGTAGAGGGGGTGCGGCTGAGTCTGGCAGAACAACTGGAGCGGGCGCAAAAAGTTGGGGTAAGCGCCCTGATCACCTCAGGCTGTCAGGTAGATGAGCTAGCTCCTACCATTCGGGTGAGTCAGGATCATCCCCAGGTGTTTTGCGCCTTGGCAATTCACCCTAATGAGGCGGCTTTACATGCGGAGGTGGTAGCTACCGCCCCCGATGGGCAAACTTATCAGCTGCAGCCTTGGCACGAACAATATTCCCTTGAAGAAGCGGTTGAGCAGGTATATGAGGCCGCAACTTCTTCAACTAAAACGGTAGCTATAGGGGAGAGCGGGCTAGATTATTTCCGTACTTCCCCGCAGGGCAGGCAGGCGCAACAACAGGGTTTTCGAATGCATATTTCTTTAGCGAAAGAACTGGGATTGCCCTTGCAGATTCATGACCGGGAGGCGCACGCGGATACTATTCGGATTCTGCTCGAGGAAGGCGCCCCGGAACGGACGGTGTTTCACTGCTTTAGCGGAGATAGTGAGATGGCGCAGGTGCTAGCGGACAATGGTTGGTATGCCTCGATTGCCGGACCGGTTACCTATAACGCCAATGAGTGGCTGCGCGAGGCGGCGCGGGCGATGCCTTCTTCGCTTTTGCTGGTAGAAACCGATGCTCCCTATTTAACGCCCCATCCGCATCGCGGGCAGCCGAATGCCTCCTATATGACGGTGTGGACGGTGCGCAAATTGGCAGAAATCACTGGTTCTACGGAAATCGATATGGCACAGCAGCTGCTAAATAATACCCGCGAGGTTTATGGAGGGGCGGTCACGGATTTCGCTGATTAGGGGACGATTAAAGCATCTTCACAAACCTGGGTTTAGGTATTAAAATAAGTGCTGGTATTCCGATAGCTGTAGGTCACAAACAGGTAGTAATTTTATAACGATCAGGTTACAGTTAGAGGGAAGTTAGAGATATTACCGAGTCCTCGGTACCAGCGACACAGTGAGGAACCACGTGAGCAGGAAACATCGACGCACCAGCGCGAAAATGACGGCGATCTTTGCTGGTATCGCCGCCGTCATCGTCTTGGGTGGGGGTGTCGCCGTGGCCAGCGAATACAAGACGGTCACGGTTACGGTTGATGGGGCTAGCCGCCAAGTACAAACCATGAATCGGACTGTGGAACAGGTGGTTTCGGATATGGGAATCAAAGTTGGTCAATACGACCAGGTGGTACCCGCCCTCGATACTCAGATGTCTCGTAACCAAAAGATCAAAATTGTCCATGCTCGTCCGGTGGTGTTACAAGGAACCAAGGACGCGAAGATTGATTGGGGAGTAGACGACCACGATGCTCCCAAGCTAAAGGCAACTTTCCGGGTTGACGGCAAGGAAGTTAACGGTACCTACCAAGAGGGCGCAGATCCGCGGGTAGCAGCGCAGGCCGCCGGGATTGAATTAGCCGCTCTGGATCGGGTAGTCGTGGAGGAAACCCGCTCTGATGCAGCCACTATCAAGGTTTCTCGCGTGGAGCGCGGGATCACTAAGCAGGAAAAGGTTTCAGCTCCTCCCGTTAAAGAAGTAGCAGATGAAACCTTAGCGCCCGGAACCAAAATCGTAGAGGATGAAGGCAAAGAAGAAGTCACTTCGAAAAGTACTTTTGTCGAAAAAGTTGATGGTGCGGTGGCTTTCCAATCGCCAGAGCAAGTAACTACCCTGGTTAAAGCCGAACCGAAGATCGTGCGGGTGGGGCCGGCAGATACTTCTACCTCAGAAGAAGCTGACTATGGACCGGTAGTACCTGCAGGTCAGGCACAAGAGATCGCCCATGAAAAGGTAATTGCTCGCGGATGGTCTGAAGGGCAGTTTACCTGCCTAGTTAAGCTATGGAACCGGGAATCGGGATGGAATGCGGCCGCGCGAAATCCCAGTTCCGGTGCCTATGGGATTCCCCAGGCTCTGCCAGCGGGCAAAATGGCTTCTGCCGGTGCCGATTGGCGTACGAACGCCGCCACCCAGATCGAGTGGGGACTAGGTTATATCGCGGGACGCTACGGTGACCCCTGCGGTGCCTGGCAGCATTCAGAACGGGTCAACTGGTACTAGTAAGCTAGAGGAGTGGAAAAAAACCTCCCAGTTAACTTGCTGACCGCCAGCGTGATCCATCAGCTGTGCCACAAGCTTAATATCCGTCCAACCAAACAGCTGGGACAAAACTTTGTTACTGAGCCTAGCGCTATCCGTAAGATCGTGCGGGAAGCGGGCATCCAGCCTGGCGACCAGGTGCTGGAAGTTGGCCCGGGGTTAGGATCGCTAACTTTAGGTCTGCTAGAAGCCGAAGCCCAGGTAGTGGCCTGCGAGATCGATTCGCGGCTCGCCAGTTTTTTACCGGCAACTATTCGCGCTCACGCCGCGGGCGCTGCCAATAACCTGTACTTGATTCAAAAAGATGCATTAAAACTAGTCCCGGCAGATTTAGCGGGATTAGCTAGTATTGCCGAGGACGCTGAGGAGGCTGGGAATGAGGACGGGGACAGCATCTCGGTTGCATCCTCCACCGCAAGTAGAGATTTTTCCCCGCAGGTTTTGGTATCTAATCTGCCCTATAACGTAGCAGTGCCCGTATTGCTGCATTTATTTGCGTCTTTCCCCAGCATTGAACGCGCTTTAGTGATGGTGCAAAAAGAGGTAGCCCAGCGTCTTTGTGCCCGCCCCGGCACAAAGATCTACGGGGTGCCGAGCGTGAAAATCGCCTGGTACGGTAGGGCACGGATGGGATCCGATATTTCTCGGCGCGTTTTTTATCCGCAACCGAACGTGGATTCGGCGCTGGTAGAAATTACTCGAAAAACCCAACCCGGCTTGCCCTCCCCAGGAGTGAATAAGACCGAGGACGTGTCAAGTGAGGCAGCATTAGGGACACAGGCGGGGGCAACAGCGCCACAAGCAACTGAGCGGGAACCAGTTTTCAATCTGATTGACCAGGCATTTGCCTCCCGGCGCAAGATGCTGCGGGCAGGACTCAAAACTTGGGCTCAGCCTTTAGCGGCGGTTCCCCTGCTAAAAGCCGGGGGAATCGATCCTACCCAGCGCGCAGAAAACCTGGAGATCAAGGATTTTGCGGCACTTGCCCGGCTGCGGAAGGCGCTACTTGCAGGTTTTGAAAATCTAGCGGAGAGCGTGGCAACTCCCGGCGAGCAAATCCCTACAGAAGCAGTAACCGCGCCTGATGACACGCCTAATTGCGACGCTAACGCCAAAGGGAAAACCGGCATTGCCAGCGCGAACGGTAAAATCAATCTGGCTTTGGCTTGCGGCAAGTCTCTAGATGGCTACCACGACCTCGCAACGGTATTCCAAGCGGTGAACCTGCGAGAAACCGTGAAGATTACTTTGCGGCCCCGCGATATTGAGTTGCAGACGTTTTTTAGCGCGCCCCCTGGGGCGGTGGGTTATGACAGTGCTCGTGATCAAGAGGCGCTTGCGGACTTAGATCCGCTTAACAATCTCGCAACCCGGGCGTTTTTGCTGGTAGCCTCCCGTTGTGGTTACCAAGGGGGAGCTCGAATCCAGGTGACAAAACAGGTACCGGTAGCAGCCGGTATGGCGGGCGGATCTGCTGATGGGGCAGCGGCATTGCTGGCCGCTAACCAGGTACTGCAAGCCGGACTTAACCGAAAGGAATTAGCCGAACTAGGAGCAAGCCTGGGAGCGGACGTGCCCTTTGGTCTTTATGGGGGAACTTGTTTTGGGGATCGTCATGGGGATCGGATTACCCCCTTGCCGCCCGCAAAACCCTTACACCTAGTGGTCGCGGTTTCCCCACAAACTCTGCCTACCCCGCAAGTTTTTAAACAATTTGACCAGCAGGAAGCGGCGCGCGCTTCGCTTCCAAAACTAGCGGATTTAGCTGCGCTGCTAACGGCAGTTTATACCGGGGACTTTGCGGCTTTAAGCGAGTTAGTTTTCAACGATCTGCAACTGCCGGCGTTGAAACTGCTTCCCGAGTTAACCGCAACTTTAGAGGCGGCGAAAGAGCAAGGGGCGTTGCCCTTTATCTCTGGTTCCGGCCCCAGCGTGGCCTGTCTGGTAGAAACCGCAGATCAGGCAACTAAATTGGCGACCTCACTGGCGCAGCTAGAGCAGGTTGCCTATGCCTTGCCGCTGGCTTTTAGCGCTGGTGACCCCGATATAGCTGGAAAGCAGTGGTTAGCGTGAGCGTTTTTCTAGCCGGAACCCATGAAGCCGGCGCCCTCGCCGGACCGCGACGTCTCCTGGAGGGAATAACTGTCAGCTTGTCTCCCGGGGATCGCATCGGGATTCTAGGCCCTAATGGAGCGGGAAAATCGACGCTATTGCGTCTGCTTAGCGGAACTCAAGAACCCGATAGTGGCAGTGTTACCTATGCCCCTGAGGTAAGTTTTGCGAGCCTTTCTCAACAGCAGAGGCTCGATCCCGCTCTTACAGTGAAACAAGCAGTTCACGGCAATATACCCGACTACCAGTGGGCATCTAAGCCGCATTTGCGGCAAATCGATGAGGGAATCCTGCCGGATATAGATCTGGAGACCAAATGTGGGGAATTGTCTGGGGGACAAGAACGCCGGGTAGCCTTGGCACGTACCCTGGGCAAAGATGCCCTCATTTTGGCTTTAGATGAACCCACTAACCATTTAGATGTAGAGGGGGTAGCTTGGCTAGCTGACTACCTCAATAACCGGGTCGGATCCGCAAACGGGGCACTAGTGGTGGTTACCCACGACCGGTGGTTCTTGGATGCAGTTTGTAACCGGATTTGGGAGGTAGTTCCCGGAGTTGATCCCGGATATGGCCGGGAGCAGATTCCCGGCCACGTGGAGGAATATGAAGGCTCCTATGCTGCCTATGTGCTTGCCCGAATGGAACGGGCAAGACAAGCCCAAGTGGCGGAAGAAAAACGCCAAAACCAGTTGCGCAAGGAACTTGCCTGGTTGCGGCGGGGAGCCCCGGCGCGTACCTCGAAACCGAAGTTTCGCATTGACGCTGCTGAAGCCTTGATTAGCGATGTTCCCCCTTTGCGTGACAGCGTAGAGTTAGTGCGCTTGGCCTCCGCACGCTTGGGTAAGCGAGTGATCGAACTAGAGGACGTATCTTTTTCCTATCCCGGATCAAAGCGAAAAATCTTGAATCAAGTTACTTGGCGACTAAATCCCGGAGGGCGAGTAGGCGTAATCGGGGTTAACGGCGCGGGTAAATCCACTTTGCTGGGGATAATGAGCGGAGAACTTACCCCTAGCGCCGGCAAGGTTAAACGCGGAAAAACCGTACAGTTGGCCACCTTAGAGCAAACTCCCGAAATCCCTGGTATGAATCCCGATTTACGAGTAGTGGAAGCAATTTCCCAGATTAAAGAGCGAATCCAGTGGGGGGAACAAGAAATAACTGCCGCCAAACTGGTAGAAAAACTAGGGTTTAGTAAAGAGCGCGCCTGGACGCGGGTAAGTGATCTCTCCGGTGGGGAAATGCGGCGGTTGCAGATTGCTTCCCAGCTGCTGGCAGAACCTAATGTACTAATCCTGGATGAGCCCACTAACGACCTGGATACCGATACTTTGGCGCAGCTAGAGGATCTGCTCGATTCTTTCCCCGGCACCCTGGTGGTGGTTAGCCACGATCGCTACCTGCTGCAGAGGTTGACCGATTCCCAAGTGGCGCTGCTGGCAGACGGTACTTTAGCGGCGCTGCCCGGCGGGGTGGAACAGTATTTGCAGCTGCGAGCCACCGCCCAGAAAACCGCAGGCGCAGGTAAGGGGACTAACGCCAATAAGACCAGCGGTCAGGATAGCGAGACAACTAACAAGCAGGCGCAAAAAAGCGGGGCTGAGATTTATCGGGTACGCAAAGAGCTTTCGGCGATTGAAAAGAAACTGGATAAGCTGCAACAACAGCTCCAACAATTAGATCATGAGTTAAGCGAAGGGGCAGCCGATACTTCCCCGGAGGGATTAGCGCACCTGCAAAAACTTAATCAGCGCCGCGGCCAATTGGTCAGCGAAGCCGAAGAGCTGGAAGAGGCCTGGTTGCGCCTGTCAGAAACTTTGGAATAAGCCGGGGTTGTCCCGGGTGCCCCGGCTGGTAGCTAAAAACAGCCCGTAGGGGGAGAGGTAGTTGAAAAGTCGCCGGCTTAGCGCAGAGGGCGCACCGGGGTGCCCTCGAAAGGTAGCAATAATCGCCGCAACAGGCTAGATAATTCTTTTCTTTCGTCCTCGTCCAAAGGAGCTACTAACTCTGACTCGCGCTGCAGCAGTTCCTTGAGCGCCGAATCGACCCGCGTAACCCCCTCTTCGGTAAGAGTTACCAGCACTGCCCGGCGATCATGCGGGGAAGGGGTGCGTTTGACTAGCCCCTTTTTTTCTAAGCGGTCAATCCGGTTAGTCATCGTGCCGGAAGAAACCAAGAGTTCCTGCAACAAGGTGCCCGGGGTTAAAGAATAGGGGGCGGCGGCGCGGCGCAGCACCGACAAAACATCGAACTCCCACGGTTCCATACCTTGAGTATTGAAGGCTTCTTTACGCGCCAAATCCAAGTGGCGAGCCAAACGCGCAACTCGCGAATAAACCTCCATAGGAGATACATCCAGATCGGGACGTTCAATCTGCCAAGCAAGGACGATACGGTCGACTTCGTCAGTGGCATCGGAGGAATTATTCTGTGAAATCACAAGCTAAGTTTACTTGAAGTCGAGACAATGGTCTATGTCTGATTGTCATGAATATGGTCACGAAGTTAGGTTTACCTAAAATATGGATCTGGACACAGAAAATGTGTGCTTTTGTCGTATTTTTTATTTTTACTCCCTGGGGTTCTAATGCCGGTTAGCTCTCGCTTTTCCTGTTGGCGTGGAGTTACTTCCCGGAACTGGGGTGGCAGAAAGGTCGGCAAAATAATTCGGAACAACTGCAGGGGAAGGGGCGCGGTTTTAGGAAACTTTTTCGAATGTGTAAGATAGAGGAAGTATTCCGCCCTGGTGTATAGGTAACACGCGGGCTTTTGGTGCCTTGAGAGCCGGGTTCGAATCCTGGGGGCGGAACTGGCATTTCGAGTGCCTACTATTTCCAATCCGGCTACCTGTAAGGGGTCAAATCGTGGAAAATACGCCGTCTGCAGCGATTGTTTTAGCAGCTGGTAAAGGTACTCGGATGAAATCTGCTCGTCCTAAAGTTTTGCACCCCTTGGCAGGTAAAGCACTATTGGGGCATGCTTTGGATGCAGTTGCTGCCTTGGATCCCACCTCATTATGTGTTGTAATCCGCCATGAACGGCAAGCAGTTGCCCAGTATGTTAACCAGTATTATCCACAGGCAGTCTTAGCTGATCAAGATGAAATTCCGGGAACCGGACGGGCGGTGCAATGCGCTATCGATAAACTGGCGCAGCAGGGTGAACTAACAGGTACCGTGGTTATCACTTCGGGTGATGTGCCCCTGCTAGAAAGTTCTACCCTGGAAAAATTGCTGGAAAGCCACCAGCTATCCGGTAATCAGGTGACGGTGCTAACCACCCAGGTACCAGACCCCAGCGGATACGGGAGGGTAATCCGTTCCGATTCGGGCGCAGTAACCGCCATTATCGAGGATCGTGACTGCAATGAAGACCAACGCAGTATCCGAGAAATTAATGCCGGGATCTATGCCTTTGACGCCCAATTCTTAAACCAGGCACTTTCTGGCCTCGGTACCGATAATGATCAGGGCGAGGTGTACCTGACTGACACCATCGCCCTGGCGGCTAGTAACGGGCGGGCGGGAGCCTATCTGATCACTGACTATATGCAGGCCGAGGGTTGTAATGACCGGGCTCAGCTCGCAGGATTGCACCGCGAATATAACCGGCGGATCCTGGGCCAACTGATGAAAGCGGGGGTGAGCATCGTTGACCCCGAAACCACTTGGATTGAAAAAAGCGTCAAGATTGCTGCCGATGCCCTGGTTTTGCCCGGATGCGATTTGCATGGAAACACGGTGATTGCTCCCGGAGCGGAGATTGGGCCGTTTACTTCCCTCACCGATGTAAAAGTTGGGGAGGGCGCGCGGGTGCGTAGGTGCGATTTACGGACGGTAAATCTTGCCAGCGGTTCCAACCACACATGCGAAACCAATCTCTAAGACGCATGAGGACTTGTACAATCAAAATAACGGTATGGCGATTTTAGCCGAAAATGAAAGGTAACACGCAATGACGGGGATTAAATCTGCAGGTCAAAAACACCTTTTGATTGTGCCGGGACGGGCATACCCCGAACTTGCCCAAGGAATTGCTGAAGAGCTCCATACTGAAGTGCTACCGACCGTTGCCTATGACTTTGCCAATGGCGAGATTTACGTACGCTTCTCGGAGTCAGTCCGGGGGGCGGACTGCTACGTGGTGCAATCCCATACTGCACCTTTGAACAAGTGGGTAATGGAACAGATGATTATGGTGGATGCCCTCAAACGGGCATCGGCAGCGCGCATCACTGTAGTAGCGCCCTTCTTCCCCTACGCGCGGCAAGATAAAAAACACCAGGGGCGTGAACCGATCTCTGCTCGTCTAATCGCCGATCTGTTTAAAACTGCTGGTGCTGATCGGTTGATGAGTGTCGACCTGCACGCCGCCCAGGAACAGGGATTCTTTGACGGCCCCTGGGATCACCTTTATGCGCAGCCGGTACTGATTGATTATGTAAAAAGGCGGGTAGACCAAACCAATTTGACGATTGTTTCCCCCGATGCCGGCCGAATTCGGGTGGCAGAAAAATGGGCAAATAAACTCGGAGGCTGCGAACTAGCTTTCGTACATAAGACTCGGGATACCACCCGTCCCAATGTGGCAGTCGCCCACCGGGTGGTAGGTACGGTTGAGGGTCGCACCTGCGTTCTGGTTGATGACCTGATTGATACCGGCGGTACTATCGCGGAAGCAGTGAAAGTGTTACTGCATTCCGGGGCGAAAGACGTGATTGTAGCGGCCACTCACGGGGTACTTTCTCCGCCCGCTGCCGAGCGTCTTTCTACCTGTGGGGCTCGTGAAATTATTGTTACCGACACCCTGCCGATTTCAGCAGATAAGCGTTTCCCGCAGCTAACGATCCTGCCAATCGCGCCCCTGTTAGCTAGCGCGATTCGCACCGTGTTCGATGATGGCTCCGTAACCGCCCTCTTCGATCAAGAATAGAAATCCTTTGGCAATAAATGTGAGTTGCCAAACCTTTAGAGCCTCCGAGTTTACCTGACCGGTTGTGGACTATATCCTAAAGCTAGGTTGCCTCGGCGAGGGCGCATCTGCGCCGTTATCGACGTGGCCGTGGGGAAACCCACGTCCTCCGGGGTTCCGCAAATATCTGTAATCCTAAGGAGGAGCGTAAATATGGCTTCAGAGCTATCTGCACAACTACGTAATGAAACCGGTAAAGGCGCAGCGCGTCGTGCTCGTCGCGCCGGCCAGATTCCGGCGGTACTCTATGGGCACACCGTAGAAGAAAACCTGCACCTTAACCTGCCGGGACACGACACTTTCCTGATCGTAAAAGATAACCCGAACGCGATTATTAACCTAGACATTGACGGGGAAAAACACCTGGTACTGTTAAAGGAAATCCAGCGTCACCCGGTACGCCGCGATATTCTGCACATTGACCTGCTAGCGGTAAGCCGCGACGAAAAAGTGGAAGTGGAAGTTCCGGTTACGGTTACGGGCGAGCCCGCCCCGGGCACCGTGGTCAACCTGGAAATCTTCGACCTGCCGGTACAGGTATCTCCGCTGGAGATTCCCGAAGAAATCGTTATCAACGTCGAAGGCTGGGAAGAAGGCCACGTACTACGCGCTGGCGAGCTAGAGCTGCCTGCAGACGTAGTCACCACGTTGGACGACGATCACGACGTACTCTCGATTACTCTGCCCGAAGAAATGCCGGAGGAGCCGGCTGCGGAAGCGGGCGAAGAAGGCGAAGAGGCTGCTGAGGAAGAAGCTAAGGAAGAATCCGAAGAGTAACCACTGCTTTTATGGTTCGGGGAGGGCGGTAGCCCTCCCCGAAACCAATTTAGTGGGGTAGGACGTTAATTTGGGGGTTGAAATGGAGTCATCTTGGCTGGTGATTGGCCTGGGTAATCCAGGAGAAAAATACGCGGGAACCCGCCATAATGCCGGTCATCTGACGATTGACCACTTGACGCAATCCCAAGGAGAACAGCTACGACGCCATAAAACTGGTTGCCAGGTAGCAAGCTTACATCTGGGCATACCAGGCAGTCCTGGACCTACGGTGCATCTGGCGAAGCTGGATTCCTATATGAATACCTCAGGAATTCCCACCGCTAAACTGGTGAATTTTTTTGGAATCGATCCTACCCAAAATCTGCTGGTAGTCCACGATGAACTCGATTTAGTGGCTTACGATTTACGGCTTAAACGCGGAGGAGGTGAAGGCGGACACAACGGTCTGCGCTCCATCAGTCAGAACCTGGGAACTAAAGACTATGCACGCCTGCGGATCGGGATCGGTCGTCCTCATCCGAGGCAAGATCCCGCTGACTATGTGCTTTCCCGTTTTCCCCGCGGGGAACAAGGATCCCTTAACGAGGCTTTAGAGCGCGCTGGACAAGCGATAACCGAAGTGGTGACCCAGGGTTTTGTCCGGGCGCAGCAGCGTGTGAACTCTCACGCTATTTAGTACCGTTAAATAGGCAGCTAACCTAGTTACCGGCTGAGGCCGGGCTGATCTTTACCTTCGCTTCTTTCGCGTCCAAGCCCGGCAGCGGCCCCGCATCATGCCCTAATTGGGCTTGTAAATCAACCAAACTAGCCAGGGTGGGAGATAGTAGAGCTTCTTGCACATCCGGAACCAGGGGAAGTAAACCCATCTGCACCTGGCAGGCAAGCCCTAACCCTTTCGCAATTGCGGACTTATCGGCACCGCTAAAACCGGAGTAGGGCTGATAAGCCGCTTCACGCGGATCAGAATCTAACTGGGCAACTAGTTGTTGTATCTGGCGCAGCAGCAGGGGAGTGACCACGTTAGAAACCAGGTTTTTTAACTGCACATCCTGGCTATGCGCAACGTTTTTCTCGATATTAAATCGCAGGGAATCTAGTTGTTTAATACTGCGGGAAATCTGGTTTTTTTCCTGCTGACTTAAGGGTGTATTGGCCCGCTTCTGTGGGGTTTTGGCGGCTGGTGTGGCGCGGTGCCACTTTCCTTCCCGGTAGCTTTTCGCCTCCAGCGGGGTGGTTTTGGCAGGCGGTAGCGTAAGAGAAGAAGCTGCCGCGATCTGCTTATTTTCTCGCTCCATCGCCACCCCGGTAGCGAATAGCACTTTTGCTAAGTCCTCGGTTTCCTTAGCACGCGCGGTATCCTCCTTGTCGCCCTCACTAGCTGCTAGCTGCTGGCGCGACAGTAAAGTAAGTGCCCCGGCGTCATTTAAGATATCAGCCTGGCAATTAGCCAGTTTATGGACTAAAGCTTGCCCATTTCCGGGGACGCGATAGTCGGCAGGCTCTGGCAGGGTCTCTGGTTTTTCTCTGCCCGAAAGTTTCACTTCCTGGGTGGGCCAGCGTTGCCCCAGGACTTTACTGCGGGCTGTGAAGTGATTTTTAAAAGCCGCTAACTTTGGGTCAGAGCCAAAAACAGTTTCGATGCCACTAGCAATCGCTTCTTGACAGTAACTGGCACGATAGCGTGCCATCTGGGTTAGGCTTGCGTTCACTGCGTCGCTGGAACCATCATCAATCCGCACCCCGCAGCCAGAAAGGCTCAGCGAAGCAACTAATAGCCCAGTAAGGGGAATAATCCAGGTTTTCTTCATCAAAGTTAAGTTTGCCACGGGTAACATGTTTTTTGAAATGATAAAACGGTAAGGCGAACAAGAGACGAGGAAAAATGACGAAACCTAGAACCAAGTTGGAAAATAAACTTGTTGATCTGCTGCGCCCAGATTGCGAAGCGGTCGGCCTTTACCTAGAGGAAGTATCGTTAAAGCGCGCCGGGAAATACACCCGCCTGGTGGTAACGGTAGATTTACCGCGCGGATCGGGCGCGGTGAATGAAGAACAGCTATCACAAGTAACTTTGGAGATTTCCCGGCATTTAGATGAAGTTGACCCGATTAAAGGAACCTATAACCTGGAGGTCTCTACCCCGGGAATCGAGCGGCCCTTAAAGGAGGAACGCCAATTTTCTAGGGCAATTGGACATCGGGTAAAAGTGAAAATATGTGATGGTACCCGCGAAGAGGGTAAGCTGGTGGATACAACAACTGAAGACATCGAATTGGAAACTGCCACTGGCCGGCGCACTATCGCTCTAACAGATATTACGCACGCCCAAATGGTGGTGCAGTTCTAAGGCTCGTAAGGAGCATCATGGATATTGATATGGCCGCTTTACGGATGGTAGAGGCGGAGAAGGGCGTCAGTCTCGATACCCTTATGGCTGCTATCGAAGACGCTTTACTAAAGGCGTACCACAATGCCCCGGGAGCACTTGAGGACGCGCGAGTAGAAGTCGATCGCAAAAATGGCCATGTAATGGTGATGGCAGCGGAAATCGATGAAGACGGCAATAAGATCGGCGAATTCGATGACACTCCTTCGGGGTTCGGACGGATCGCTACTACCACTGCCCGCTCCATTATTATGCAGCGGCTGCGGGAAGCCGAGGACGAGCAGGTACTGGGCTCTTTTAGGGATAAAAAGGGCGAAGTGGTTTCCGGGATTATCCAGCAGAGCCGAGATAAAGATATCGTGGTGGTAAAAGTTGGCGAATTCGAGGCGGTTTTGCCGAAAGCCGAGCAGGTTCCAGGCGAGCAATATCGCCACGGGCAGTGGATCCGGGCAGTAGTAGTAAAAACTATGATGGGTGAAAAAGGGGCACGGATCGAGGTTTCGCGTCGCCACCCGGATCTGGTGCGGGGGCTATTTTCTCGGGAAGTCCCCGAGATTACCTCGGGTGATGTGGTGATCGAGTCGGTGGCGCGAGAAGCTGGCTACCGTACCAAGATTGCGGTGCGTTCTACTCGTCCTAATATCAATGCTAAAGGGGCTTGTATCGGGCCGATGGGACGGCGGGTACGAGCCGTGATGAATGAGCTTAACCACGAAAAAATCGACATTGTCGACTATTCCGAGGACGTGGCTACTTTCGTCGCTAATGCGCTCTCACCTGCGCATGTTACGTCTGTCACGGTAGAACCTGCCGAGCATGTATTGGCACATGTGGTGGTTCCAGATTTCCAGCTATCTTTAGCTATCGGCAAAGAAGGACAAAACGCGCGTCTAGCTGCTCGTTTAACGGGAGCGAAGATTGATATTAGGTCTGATATGGATCTTGAAACCGCCAGTGAGGAAGTGCAATAGCCGATTTCTATGTGCTCGCCCTACTGTAGGTGGCTTCGGCTTATTGCAGTCAAGGCGCTAGTATAGATATCGGAACCTAACTTTGGTTGCAATGGACGCACCGGTTCTAGGCCTTGCCTGACCGGTGCTTTCTTGTGGCTAGGCTAGGGTCGTTTAAGTAAGGTTACCGGCATCTACCCCCAGTGGATGCCCGATACAGGAAAGCAGGGTTGGAAGCTGATGGTCACCCGATGAGCAACCAGCGATGATCTGCCAATTTAAGCAATAGCCTGCTCCATGCTGGGCAGGCCAGCAAGGAGAATTGTGGCAAAACTTAGAGTTCATGAGTTAGCGAAAGAGCTCGGAACCACTTCGAAAATTGTGCTGCAGGCACTAAAAGAGTCGGGGGAGTTCGTTAAAAGCGCGTCCTCGACTATTGAGGCTCCGGTGGCGCGGAAAATGCGAGAGCATTTTGCCAAGCTAGCGGAAGAGGTCGAAACGGCAGCACCCAAGGTGAAAGCGGCAAAGAAGAAAGTCGCTAGTTCCGCCGCTAAAACCAAAGTCGCGAAGGCGCGGGCGGCAAAGGATGCGAAACCAGCTGCCCCCAAACCGGCGGATCGGGTCGAGCCGGAAAGTGAGGCGGATAAGGCACAGCCGGAGAATAAGACGGAAGCGCCTGCACCTGCTAAAAAACCTGCCACTAGCGCGGCGCCTAAACCAGGGCCGAAGCCGGCCGCTAAGCCGGCTGCGAAACCAGCCAAGGTGAAGGCATCAGAGAAGTCGGCGCGTCCCGGGCCTAAACCCGGTAAGACAGGCGCTAAACCTGGTCCTAAACCAGCTCCGCGTCCGGGCGGTCCGCGCCCGGGTAATAATCCTTTTGCTTCAGCGCAAGGAATGCCACGACCGGGCGGTCCGCGCCCAGGCAATAATCCTTTCGCCTCTTCACAGGGAATGCCGCGTCCCGGCGGCAGCTCTGGGCAACGGAAGAACGCTGGTCGGGGTCGTCCCGGGCGGGGAAATCGGCGTGGCTCCAGTGCCACTCCGAATGTGATGCCGGCGCATTCCGCGACGGCTCCGATGATGGATCAACCGGCTCCCTCCCGTGGTCAGCGCCGCGGCGGAGGCGGGCAAGGCGGTCCTGGTGGTTCGGGCGGTCCAGGTCGTCCCGGCGGTCACAAGATGAATAACCGTGGTCGCGGCGGTTTCGGTGCAACTCAAGGGGCATTCGGTCGCGGCGGATCCTCGAAAGCTAAACGCCGTAAGTCCAAACGCGCGAAACGCGCCGAGTACGAGCAACAAACCGCTCCCAAGATTGGCGGCGTGCAGGTTCCTCACGGGGATGGCTCTACGCCTTTGCGTCTGCGTTCGGGGGCTTCACTAGCGGATATGGCCGATCGGATCGATTGTGATCCCGCATCCTTGGTTACCGTGCTGATGACCTTGGGGGAGATGGCTACCTCTAACCAGTCTTTGGACGAGGATACTTTGATGACCCTCGGTTCGGAACTGGGCTATCAAGTACAGGTAGTTTCCCCCGAGGACGAAGACCGCGAACTGCTGGAATCCTTTGATATTGACCTGAAAGAAGAAGAGCAAAGCGATGAAGAGGACGCCTTGCCGCGTCCTCCGGTGGTTACGGTTATGGGTCACGTTGACCACGGTAAAACCAAGCTTTTGGACGCGATTCGCGATACCGACGTGGTGGGCGGAGAGCACGGCGGGATCACTCAGCATATTGGTGCTTACCAGGTAAACATTGATATGGATGATACTCGCCGCGCGATTACCTTCATCGACACCCCCGGTCACGAAGCGTTCACCGCTATGCGTGCGCGCGGGGCGGAAGTGACCGATATCGCGATTTTGGTGGTAGCTGCGGATGACGGGGTAATGCCTCAGACAGTGGAGGCAATCAACCACGCTCAGGCCGCGAATGTGCCGATTGTGGTCGCGGTCAACAAGGTTGATAAGCCGGAAGCCAACCCGGATAAAGTCCGGGGACAACTGACCGAATACGGTTTGGTGTCTGAGGAATACGGCGGCGACGTAATGTTCGTGGATGTTTCAGCTAAACAGCGTAAAGGCATCCACGAATTGTTAGAAGCGGTGCTGCTGACTGCCGATGCTGCTTTAGAGCTGAAAGCTAATCCGGATGCCGCGGCACGCGGGGTAGCGATCGAAACTCGCCTGGATAAAGGACGCGGCGCGGTGGCCACCATTTTGGTGCAGCGTGGTACCCTGCGCGTGGGCGATTCGATCGTGGTGGGCTCGTCTCATGGACGCGTGCGCGCTATGCTCGACGAATACGGTAACCAAGTCGAGGAAGCCGGCCCGTCCTTCCCCACGGCAGTACTGGGACTTACCAGCGTTCCGGGAGCAGGCGACTCCCTGCTGGTAGCCGAAGATGAACGTACTGCCCGCCAGATTGCCGATAAACGTCAGGCACAGCAACGTGCTGCTCAACTGGGCAAACGCCGCAAGCGGATTTCGCTGGAAGATTTCAATGCTGCTTTGGAGCAGGGCAAGGTAGATACTTTGAACCTGATTTTGAAGGGCGATGTCTCTGGTGCGGTCGAAGCTTTGGAAGACTCGCTGCTCAAGATCGATGTGGGCGAGGAAGTGCAGTTGCGGATTATTCACCGCGGCGTGGGCGCTATCACCCAAAACGATATCAACCTGGCCAGCGTGGACAACGCGGTAGTTATCGGCTTCAACGTTCGCCCGGCACAGCGCGTAGCCGAATACGCTGATTCTGAAGGCGTTGATATGCGGTTCTACAACGTTATTTACCAGGCGATTGAAGATGTCGAGAGCGCTATGAAAGGTATGCTCAAACCCATTTATGAGGAAAAGCAGATGGGTATGGCAGAAATCTTGCAAGTGTTCCGCTCTTCCAAGTTCGGTAATATCGCCGGTTCGGTGGTGCGTGAGGGTCTGATCAAGCGCGGCGCGAAAGCTCGCTTGGTGCGTGACGGCGTGGTAGTGGAACCGGAACTGCAGATTTCTTCTTTGCGGCGCGAAAAAGACGATGTCACCGAAGTTCGCGAAGGCTTCGAATGTGGTATTTCGCTCGGATTCAAAGAAATCAAGGTCGGAGATCAAATCGAAACCTGGGAAATGGTGGAGAAACCGCGCGATTAGCATTACTGGTCGGTTTTCCGGACGCCGGGATGGGGCGTCCGGAAAACCGCATTAGGTAAAGGAGTTTTCATGGCTGATCAGGCTCGCAGACGCAAAGTAGAAGAGCGGATTCAAAATACGGTGGCGCGGCTTTTAGAGCGGCGTATCAAAGATCCACGCATCGGTTTCATTACCATCACGGATTGTAAAGTCACCGGGGATCTGCAACATGCCACCGTTTTTTATACGGTTTTCGGAGACGAGGACGACCGTAAGAAAACCGCGCGTGCGTTAAATAGCGCGAAAGGCTTGATCCGCTCGGAGGTAGGTAAGGCGCTGGGGATTCGGCTTACCCCCACTATTGAATTCGCCCTTGACGCGCTGCCGGAACAAGCTGCTAGTTTCGAGGAGAAACTGGCTAGTGCCTTGCAGTCTGACCAGCAGCTGCGGGGAACTTCTCAGACGGCCTCCTATGCCGGGGAAGCTGACCCTTATCGCAAGCCACGGCAGAAGAAAGTTTACGAACCGGAATCACCGGTGCCTACTTTCACCGAGTTTACGCTTGGCGATGAGGACGCAGCTGCGGGAGAAACAACCGCTGAGGCTGCGGAATATCCGGATAACGGGACTAAAGATTTCCCAGAAGATTCCGACTTAGAAAGTTAAGTAAACCCAGGTGCTAGACGTGCTTAATCAGGCTCCAGGTTTTGCTCCCGCCGGCGCAGATCTGCAAGTTCCGCGTGCCGATAATGCTGCCCCTGCCGGGGTAATTGCGGTTGATAAACCCCTGGGGGTTACCAGTCATGATGTAGTGGCGCGCCTGCGCCGCTTGGCGGGAACTCGCAAGGTGGGACATGCCGGAACCCTAGATCCGGCGGCCTCGGGAGTATTAGTGGCCGGGATTGGGCGGGGAACCAAACTCTTGCAATACCTGCAAGGGCAAAAGAAAACTTATGTTACCCGGGTGTGCTTCGGGGTAGAAACCGATAGCGAGGACGCCGAAGGTACCATTACCGCGACCCGGGGAGCTACTCTAGCGGATCTGGACAATCTGGAAAGCGCGCTTTCCTCTTGGCGGGGACAAGTTATGCAGGTGCCGAGCGCTTTTTCTGCTCTGAAGATCCGCGGTAAACGGGCAGCGGATCGAGTCCGCGCCGGGGAAGAAGTCCGGATGGAGCCCCGCCCGATTACTATCTATGAACTACTTAGCCTGGGCGAGCCGAAAGCGGGTGAACTGGCAGGTACACCGGTGGTTTATCAGGACCTGGAAGTTACCTGTTCGGCAGGTACCTATGTTCGCGCCCTCGGAAGGGATCTGGGAAACCAATTGGGGGTAGGGGCGCATTTGGTGGCGCTGCGGCGTCTTAAAGTTGGCTCCTTTAGCGTTAGCGGCGCTGCCAGATCCGATGCGCCTTTTAACGCTTATAGCCTGGCTGAGTTATCTGGGTTGGTAACGGCAGGCGGGGAACTGCCGGTAGTGAGCCTGGATCAGATCTGCCAGCATCTGTTCCCCTGTTGCCAGGTAACCCCCGAAGTTATCACCGCTTTAGGCTATGGCCAGCGCCCGAGAATTGACTCTCAGCTTGCGCACGATCTTGGTATTAATCTCGAGAAAATCTCTTCACCAGGAAACATATATGCTTTAACGGATTCTTCGGGTAGTCCAATCTTTTTGGCGCAACAAGCCGGATCTTTTTGGCGCACTGTACTCAACCTGCATCCATCGGTTGATTAGATAGATCTCGAGATCAAAAAACCTACCTAGATCCTGTCGCTTTTATATAACTCTCGATGCAGAAGAGTGAAAAGTTAGCCTTTAACTGCTCCTTCAGTCATCCCGGATATGAAGAACCGCTGGAGACAGAAATACAAAATTACCATCGGTAGTGCTACCCAGACTGCACCTGCTGCTAGAAGGGTAGATCCTTGGGTGTACTGTCCTTGGAAGAACGCTAGTCCCAGGGGAGCCGTCATCACTTGTCCTGACGGTGACATTATTAAGGGGATCAAGAAGTCGTTCCAAGTCCACATGAAGGTAAGAAGGATCAACGTAATTAAAGGTGGTACTGCTAAAGGAACCAGAATGGAACGCAAGATACGTAGATTCCCAGCGCCGTCGATACGTGCTGCCTCTATTATTCCCGGATTGAAGTTTCGAAAGAATGCCCGCATCCAAAAAGTTCCAAAAGCAAGCGACTGCGCGATTTGTGGCAAAGCGATCGCCCAAATGGTATCGGTCAATCCAAGCGAACGAAAATCATAATATAACGGCAAAACAATGGCTTCTGTAGGAATCATCAGTCCTAGTAGGAATACAAAGAAGATGATTTTTTCCCCACGAGGTTTCAAAATGGCTAGGGCATAACCACTCATTATTGACAGAACTAATGCGATAAAAACAACTACCACAGCAATCCGGAATGAATTCCACATGTATTCGGAGAAATGACCGCGGTGCCAGGCGCTTACAAAGTTCTCAGGATGGAACCAGGTAGTATCTCCTACTTTTTCGGCTGATAAAGCGAGGTATACGACATAGAGGATGGGGGTTAGGGTCAACACGGTTGCTTGCAACAGCAACGCGAAGGCGATTACTCTTTGTTTCGTAGAACGCATAGTTATTCTCGCTCTCCAATAAGGTTTACACCTAGGTTGATCAAGAAAATAATAAGGGTCAATACAACAGCTAGAGAAGAAGCTACTCCTACTTCTCCTAACCGGAAGGCGTGGTTGTAAACCTCATAAGAGGGGACAGAGGTAGAAGAACCTGGACCGCCTGAAGTTGTGATGTACACGAGGTCGAAGGTCTTTAAAGCTGCGATAATTGTCAACGTTAGAGAGACAACGATTTCTGCGCGTATTCCCGGAAGCGTTATATAAAAGAACTGGCGAATAGGGCCAGCGCCATCAATACGGGCGGCCTCGTAATAGTCTTCTGGGATCCGCGTCATCCCCGACATTAGCAGTACTGTAACTAGTCCAGTGGATACCCAGGTGCCAATAAAACCTACAGCAATCAGAGCAGTATTAAAATCACCGAGCCAACCGCGAGTAATGCTCCCTAAGCCTATTAGGCGTAAGGCGGAGTTGATAAGTCCGTTTGGCGCATAGAGTTGGCGCCAGGCTATGGCTAGAACCACCATAGCTATCACTTGTGGCAAGAACACAACGGTTCGGAAAAAACCGGTACCTGGAGCTTTTGCTCGGATTAATAGAGCTGCTAGTACCATTCCAAGAGCCAAGGGGATTATGGCGTAGAAGATAATTAATACCACCGCGTGCCCAAAGGAAGATAGTAGTACGGGGTTAGAAAACAAGGTGCGATAATTGCCGAAACCTGCCCAATGCGGATCGGAAAGGCCATCCCATTCATAAAGAGAAAACCCGAATACCCGGAATATGGGGTAGAGCATGAAAAGGCTATAGAGAATAATCGGAGCAGCTAAAAGTGCCCAGGCGCTCAAACCTGTTCTGCGTCTTGCTCGTCTTTTCTCCCGGTGATATTGCTTCACTGGAAATCATCTCCTAGAGGGATATCATGCTCGGGAGCCGGTAGGTCGCGGCTCCCGAGCCTAATAAACGAATTTAGCGTTGTATGGCTTTGGTGTAGTGCCCCTCCATAGTTTCAATGAATTTGTCCGGGTTGCTTTCGCCAGCTAGCAGGCGTTGTAAAGCTGCTCCTAGATCTTTATCCATAGTGGGGGAGGCATAGTTCATATAGGGAAGAACATTTCCCTTGGTGGTTAGCTCCTCAAAAGCAGTAAGGACATCCGCGGTAACATCGGTTTTGTTGCCAACATAACTGGCAGTGTCATTGATGGGGACGTTACCGGTTTCTGCCAATATCTTCATAGCATCTTTGTTGGTAATGAAATCTATATAGGCAGCAGCCACGTTCTTATCTTTTGCCTTGCTAGAGATAGTGAAAGGTAGACCAGTTCCTCCTGTGGTCTGTACCTTGTCCAGGTTTTTGCTCATGGGTGGAAGCATGAACTTCACATCGTCTTTCATAGCAGCCTGTAGGTCAGGAGCTAGCCAGGAACCTGCGATCAGGAATACTCCCTCTTTTTTGCTGAAAGACTGCCAAACTGAGTCATAATCTAAGCCGTTGAATCCTTCGTTGAAATAGCCATTCTTTGCCCAGGTCTCCAAAGTTTCAGCAGCCTTTTTGTTTCCTTCACTCTTCCAGCTTGTTCCTTGGTTTCCAAATCCTAGCGTGCGGACGGTGTCGGCGTTTTCATTGGCTCCTTGAACAACTCCCCAGACATGAATTCCAGGCCATTGTTCCACGTTGCCCAACATGAGGGGAGTACCACCTTTGTCTTTAATGGTCTGTAAATCTTCGGTGAATTCCTCCCAGGTTTTGGGCGTGTCTAAACCGTATTTTTTAAGTTCAGAGGGTGCGTAGTAGATGCCGACAGATTCTCCTACCTGGGGCAGGCCGTATAGATTTCCCGTGCCGAAGTCTTTGCCATCGGCAGAGTATCGAGCGTAGTTCAAGATATCTTTGGAATAATTCTTATCCCATTCATAGGCTTTTTCCCAGGGTTCTAGGGAGACTAATTGTTTTGCGCTAACGAACTTACCCATCATTGAACGGGCATTATCTGTTTGCGCAACGTCCGGGCCATCTTCACCCGATAGCGCAAGAGCAAGTGTAGTAGTCAGATCATCGTATGATTTTGATACTCGCTTAATTTTGATATTTGGATACTTTTCTTGGAATTCTTTATTGAGTTTTTCTATTTGTTCATTTTGTCCGCCGCGGCTTTCTTGATCCCAGACTGTCAAAGTTTGCTCAGGTAGCTTGGATATATCAGTGACTATTTCGGTAGTCTTCTGATCACTAGATTCGCTACTCTTTTGGGGAGCGCAGCCGCCAAGGGCTCCAATACTGAGTGCTGCCATCGCAGTTATTGCTACAGTTCGTTGCCAATGCTTCATTGCATTTCCTTTCAATTTCTATTTTATTATTGGGTCATTTTTTGGTAGAAGATTTTTAGTTCTTGGAAAGTGGGCGTGGCAACGGAAGATCCTGCCCTACTTGCTTGCAAACTAGCAGCATGAGTAGCGAGGATCGTCGCCGGAAGTAGATCCAGATTTGCGCTTAGAGCACAGATAAGTCCAGCAGTAAAAGTATCGCCAGCTCCGGTGGTGTCTTTCACGGTGACCTGGGGGGCAGGCACACTAAAAGTATTGCCATTACTCAGGTGGGCATAAGCTCCTTCATTCCCCAAGGTAACCAGTACGTCCGTTCCCGCGCTAGCCAGCTTTTTCGCTGCCAGAGCCGGGTTAGGGCAGCCGCTAAGAAGACAAGCTTCTTCGGCATTAGGGACGAAGATATCAACGTCTCCCACTCGGGTGCATAGTTCCGGGTTCTGGGTATCTTGCCAACCAATGTCGGCAATTACCTTGGTTCCGTTGTTACGCCACGACTGTATCAAGGGAAGATTAGTGTTAACATCGCTCAAACCGATTGCCACGAAATCTGGTGGAGTGGTAAGAGAGGGGAGCGGAGGGACGGAAGGTGAGCCATAACTTATTAGCGCACGCTCTTCCTGGTAAGGTAAAGCCACGGTTAGGTTTTGTTGTTCCGTATGTTGGGAATACGCCAAACCTACCTTAGCCTTTGTCAATTCGTGTTCGCAGAGTTTACCAACGAAATCATCGCCGATAAAGCTGCATATTTCGGTGCGCATTCCCAAACGGGCGCAGGCGATGGCCTGATTGGCTATTCCTCCCGGGCTGTACTGTAAGGACTTTGACCAAATCTCCTGTCCTAAAGTTGGTAAAGAATTAAGTCCCGAAAAAGTTATATCCATAAAAAGCGGGCCCGATAGCATCACTAAGGTATCGTCCGCAGCGCTATCGTATTGCTGGAAGAACTCCGAAAGATCACGCATGTGACTATTATTGCACAATAAATGACGAAAGTTGCGTGAATTTGCGTAAATCTGAAAGAAAGTGGGATAAGATTAGGACATGCTGCCACATCAACGTCGGATGCAAATTGCTAGCATCGTGAAGAAAAGCGGGGATATGACAGTTGATCAGCTAGCTCAAAAGCTTCAAGTTTCAACTTCTACTATCCGTCGTGATTTGTCTTTGCTAGACCGAGAAGGAATGCTAACACGGGTTCGTGGGGGAGTAATCGAGTCAGATGCTAATCCCTTCGCCGAGGTAGCAGCGTATGCGCAAGAAGAAAAACAACGAATAGCAAGGCTTGCCTCACAAATAATTCCTGAACGCGCCACGGTAATTATAGATATTGGTACGACTGGTGCTGCGCTTGCTAGGGAGCTGCGAGGGCGAGATTTGGTAGTGATTACCGCCTCCTTGGCGGTAGTAGATGAACTGCGGGGCTCCTCTCAAACTGAGCTAATTGTACTGGGGGGAGTGCTACGTCGATCCTATTGCTCGCTGGTTGGAAACATTACTGAAAATGCGCTGGCACAGATTACCGCTGATTACGCCTTCCTGGGGACTTCGGGAGTGCGACCAGACGGAATGGTATTGGACTCTACTGGTATTGAAGTTCCGGTTAAGCGCGGTATTTTGGAGCACTCGGTAAATACGTATCTTTTAGCAGCTGCTGATAAATTTCCAGGTTCCGGCCTGTTGGATGTTACATATCTGAAGAATTTGACCGGATTAGTCACCACGGCTCCCCGAGCTAGTCTTCCCAAACAGTCCGAAAAAATAGAGGTGATTTTTGCATGAAATTAGTAATAATTGGGGGTGGAGGTTTTCGAGTACCCCAGGTTATAGAGGTTCTAGCAGATCCCAGAGCAAAACTACGTGTCAATGAAGTTGTGCTGTACGACGTAGAGTCTTCTCGCACGGACGCGATTATGGCGGTTTTAACCGGATCTGGTTTTCTAAACCGGCCAACAAGTCCGAGAGTATCAGCTTGCTATAACCTATCCGAAGCGCTAACTGATGCCAATTTTGTATTTTCTGCGATGCGTATCGGGGGTACCTGTGGACGTATCACGGACGAGCGGGTCGGGCTAGGTCATGGGGTACTCGGACAAGAAACTGTCGGCGCGGGTGGATATGCCTATGCGCTTCGTACCATTCCCGCTGCCGTCCAATTGGCTCAGATTATTAAAGAGGTCGCTCCTGATAGCTGGACAATCAATTTTACTAATCCAGCCGGGATTATTACCCAGGCGATGCGACAAGTTCTCGGACGCAGGGTGGTTGGTATTTGTGATACTCCAATTGGTCTAATGCGCAGAGCATGCGCGGCACTAGGGGTGAATCAAGACGATGTGGACTTTGACTATGTAGGCTTAAACCATCTCGGTTGGCTGCGTACACTGGTGAAAAACGGCGAAGATCTTCTTCCTGGATTAATTGCAGATGATGAGCTATTAGATCATATGGAGGAGGCTCGTACCATAGGAGGAGACTGGATTCGCGCCCTAGGGATGCTTCCCAATGAGTATCTTTTTTACTACTACTTGAACCGTGAATCCTTGGCGCGTATCAAAAAAGAACCTCAGACACGCGGAGAATTCTTGGATATTCAACAGCGTGGATTCTATAAAGACGTTTTAGGTAATCCCGAAAATGCCTGGAATATCTGGAACCAGTACCATGATGAACGGGAAGCGACCTATATGGCAGAATCTCGTGAGCCGAGCCAGCGTGCAGGGCGACGCTCTGAGGATATAGCAGGGGGTGGATATCAAGAGGTTGCTCTGGGAATCATGGAATCGCTCACTGTGGGGACCCAATCCCGAATGATCCTTAACATAGGTAATGCTGACTGTGAAGACACAGATCTACTGATTCCAGAATTAAATTCTGAGGCGGTAGTTGAAGTGCCTTGCCTGGTGGATGCAAAGGGTATTCACCCCCAGAAAGTAGCGCCGGTGACCGGGGCAGAGCTAGGGCTAATAACCTCGGTTAAGGCCTGCGAAGAACTAATTATCGACGCCGCCTTACAAGGGGATAAAACTAAAGCATGGAGAGCGTTCGCGTCTCACCCGTTAGTAGATTCAGTGCTAGTAGCCCGCAAGTTACTAGACGAATACTGTGAGAAGAATCCGTTAATTGCTGAGGTTTTCTCCGAGAAAGAGTCCTAGGTTCCTGGTATCCATTTGTTCGCTGGAAAGCAGGGTGCTAGATGCTTTGTAGCACTCTCTTGTCCCTGTTAGGCTCTTCGGGGATAGGCATCGTTGAAAGGCAGATAGTAAGAATACGGTACCTGTCCTGAAAGCTAGTAAGCCGAATCGTACAATTTGTTCCTGCCAAAGCCGAGGCAAAAGATATCGCTATTGGCGTCGCCAGTGGAGGGCAAGTGGCGTTCTGTACTAAGTTTACAAAGTAACTAAAGGAGGATCATGAGCGAAGAGAATAAAGGTACTTGCGGATGCGGATGCGGTTGCGGTGGTAAAGGCAAAGGTCGCAAGACTGCGGAAGAAAAACGCACCGGGGAACTGGGCGTGCCGGCGAATGGACGGCCAGAACTGAGCGTGCGGCAAAGCGAAAAGTAGATCGTGGAAATCTGGACCGACTCCCCGAGGCTGGAAAAAGACCAGCGCACCGTGGCTGCCATAGGGATTTTCGATGGGGTACATAAGGGGCACACCCGGATTTTGAAAACCGTAGTAGAGCGGGCACGGCGCGCGGGAATAAAAGCGGTGGCGATTACTTTTGATCCCCATCCCTCCCACCTGCATCATCCGGACAACCCCACGCTTTTGATTCAGCCACTTC
Organism: Varibaculum sp. GTC20041; assembly: GCF_055387755.1. Lineage (NCBI taxonomy): Bacteria > Bacillati > Actinomycetota > Actinomycetes > Actinomycetales > Actinomycetaceae > Varibaculum > Varibaculum sp. GTC20041. The sequence continues at coordinate 1,438,552 of NZ_AP041144.1, read as the reverse complement.
CTGATCGCCTCGACGCGATGGCAGCGCTAGGACTGGATGCCACCTGGGTGGTGCCCTACACCTGGGATTTAGCTAATCAAAGTCCCCAGTGGTTTATTGACCACTATTTTGTGCAGGGGCTGCAGGTTAAAGAGCTCGTGGTCGGCGAAGATATGCAATTCGGCCGCGGGAACCAGGGCAATATTGAGACTTTGCGTGAGGCTGGCCGAACCCAGGATTTTCAAGTTATTGAAGTTGCCGATATTACCGACCAGGCCTTGCGCCGTTATTCCTCTACCCGGGTGCGTGCATGTCTAGCTGAAGGTGATGTGGAAGGGGCAGCCCAGATTTTAGGGCGCAGTTACCGGCTGCGCGGAATCGTGGAACGGGGTTTCCGCCGCGGCCGTCAGCTGGGGTTTCCTACCGCCAACTTGGGAAACACCCAGGGGTTAGCGATTCCCGCCGATGGAGTATACGCGGGTCGGTTAATCCGTTCAGTACCGGGAACTAACGCGGTGGAGCATCTGCCGGCCGCTATTTCGGTAGGCACTAATCCGCAGTTTTCTGGGGACAAGGTTACGGTAGAAGCGCATGTGCTGGGGCGAGCTGACCTTGATCTTTATGATGAGCCGGTCGCGATAGATTTTATTGCTCATCTGCGAGACATGCTCAAGCTAGAGAGCGTAGAAAAGCTGCAGGCACAAATGGATGAGGATCTGCGGGCTTGCAGTGAAATTTTGGGGGTTCCTCCGGCAGGCAGGGTTGATCCCAAAGAGGTAACTGCGCTCTAAGTCTGCTGCTCGGAAGCTGTTTACAACACCATCACGATCTGTACCAATACGATTTTTGCGATGATTCCGAGGGCAAAGGTGGCGGAATATCCGGATTCGCAACGCTCGTCGGGGATGGTGGTCTGTACATGGCTGAGGATTGCCGGCTGCCCCACGAAACCGGCAATCGCACCCGCCATCCGGGCAGTAGATAGCCCCAAGACTTTTCCGAGTAACCAAAATGCCACCAGCACTGGCACCATTCCGGCAGCCGCCAGTAACCCGATTTTTATTCCGGTAAGGGAAAAAGCTTTGGCCGCAAAGGCTTGCCCGGAAGATAAACCTACTGCCGCCAGGAATAGCACCAGCCCCATTTGCCGCAACATATTATTTGCCGAGGGCGCGAGAGAGAATACCAACGGCCCCAACCGGTCAATACGCCCCAGTATTAATCCCACCACCAGCGGCCCGGCAGCGGCGCCTAATGCGAGTGAGCCTAAAGACCCCAGGGGAATAGTGATTAACCCTAGCGCCACCCCGGCGGCGATCCCCAGCCCGAATGGCAGATAATCGATAGCCGAGATTTTGTGTTCCGAATCCCCAAAAGTTTTAGCGATATCTGCTTCGCGTTCTACCGGATAAACCACCAGTACCCGATCACCCAGCTGCAGGCGGGTTCCGGCGGTAGCAAGTATATCGGTATCGCCGCGGCGCACCCGGGTAAGTAATGATTGGAAACGAGCCGGCAAAAACAGATTCGCGACTGGGGTGCCTACTAGGCGGGTATTTGATACCGTGAAGCGGCTAAAGTTCACCGCCGTGCGGTCATTGGAGATATCTTCTTCTATCGGTTTTCCTAGCGCCTGTCCTGCGGTTTTAACCGCATCCGGAATTCCTACCAGGAATGCTAAGTCACCTTCTTTTAGTTCCCCATCGGGGTGAGCCACCCGCATTTTTCCGTCCCGTAGCAGATAGGAAATTCGTAGCCCGCCTTCCGAAGACCCCACGACCTCGGCAATCCCCGGTATTTCCTGGATGCGCCTCGGGTTTTCTACCCGAATAGTTTGGGTAGCTAGCCCCGCAGCGGAAGCGGGATCGGGATCGTTTTTCGCTGGAAGTTTTACCCGCATGAGTGCCGTTACTACCACCATGGTGACGATTACCCCCACCGGGTAGGCGATCGCGTATCCTACTGCCGGCTGGGCGCTTCCTCCCGCCGCATCGGTCGCGGCAGCTAAAGCGGGGGTGGTGGTTAGCGAACCGGCAAACATGCCTCCCAGTAGCGGGGAATTCAGCCCCAAGGCTTTGCCTCCGAAGGCCACAATCAAGGAATAAAGGGCAAGCAAAGCAACTGCCCCAATCAAAAGGGGTGCTTGTTTGCGCAGGTCGCGGAAGAACGAAGCGCCTGCAGCCAGGCCGATAGTGTAGACAAATAGTGCCAGGCCGATGGCAGATACCAGGGAAAGATTCTCCCCAAGCGCCGGGTCGAGGGCGCCAGCGGCGAGACCTACAAATAAGGCTCCGGCTGCTCCAAACTTTAACGGTCCGAACGGGATCGAACCGAAAAGGGTGCCGAGGGCGATCACTAAAAATAGGGTCAATAGGGGAGAAGAGGCGAGTATTTGCATCACCTCTTTAGGATAGCCAGGTTAATCTGCAAAATGCATTTTGCCATGTCAGCTAGCTGGCTCTGGCCAATGTGATCCTTTAGCTTGGCGGGAGGCAAAGAGTAACTACCGCCAGCCTGCGGACTATTTCTCGCCGGTTGAGCTTGCGTTTTCGCTTTGATCCCTAGCCGCTACTAGCGAGGGGAAGACTTCGTGCGCCAGGTTCTCGATTTGGGTTTGCAGTATTGGAGCCAGCCGGTTTTGTAATTCGCTGCGCTCCATGGAGGCTACCGGCTCTAACTGGACGATATAGCGCATCGTTGCCACCCCGTAAATCATGGACATTAGAATTTCGATGAGCGCTTGAAAATTGGTTTCCAATTCCTCGTTCACCTCTTGTCCGGAAGCTATTTGCAAAGTATTCAAGACTTCCGCGCCCCCTTTTAACAGATTTTCACTCATATAGGCGCGAAAACGTTGGGTGGTTTCGGAATCGGTAATTAGGGCGCGCATTAGGGCTTTCATTCGATCTTTCGTCAGGCGCTCTTCGTAGAGGGTAAAGGCAAAATCAAGTAGACGATCGGCTATTCCCTCAAGTCCGGGTTCCCATAGCTGCAGGATTTGCTGCAAGGGATCCAGAGGTAAATCAAAACAATTTCGAAAGAGCCGCTGCTTAGAGCCGAAGTAATAGCTAACCATCGCCGGGTCACAACCCGCTCCCTTAGCAATCGAACGCATCGTGGTGCCGTCGTAGCCGCGGGCAATGAACTGGGATTCGGCAACCCGCTTAATCTGTTCGCGCATTTTCCCGCGCGCTCCCCGCGGCCCCCTCTCGCGGCCAGGGGAACTCTTGGCTGTTTTTTGGGCAGGAGATGAGGCTTTCGCGTTCTTAGCTCCCGGCTCTAAATCCCGAGTGCGCGAATTAGCTAACATTTCCTTTTCGTAATCATCGGTAGCTAATTCATCGTCCCCGGAACTATCTCGGCGGACTCTTTTTTGCCTGCTCGTGCGTTCTCGCTGGTTGTTGCGGTTTTCTCTGGGTTTCGCATTCATAGTTTTATTCTAATTTCAACACCTAGTGAATTTAGCGTTTTCAGCTTACCTTGAGGTGGTGATAACGACTCCGGGAGATGCTATGAGTAAGACAACTGCCCCCCCTGAACTCGCGGGCGGAGATGACCTGGCCTCAAGTAAGGGCTCGCATACGCTCAAACTGGGCATCGATATCGGTTCCACCACGGTAAAAGCGGTGCTACTTGCGGGGCGGCAAGTAGTCTTTTCCGACTATCGCCGCCACCACGCGGATGTGCGCGGGGAACTGGCCGGCTTGCTGCGCGATATTGACGCCGCTCACCCGGGAATCAGCGTAAAAGCCGCGGTTACCGGTTCCGGGGGGCTATCGGTTGCCGGAGCCATGAAAGTACCTTTCGTGCAAGAAGTTATTGCCGGTACCAAAGCGGTGGGCGATACTCACCCGCAAACCGATGTGATTATCGAACTGGGTGGGGAAGACGCCAAAATCACCTATCTGCATCCCACTCCGGAGCAGCGCATGAACGGTACCTGTGCCGGGGGAACCGGGGCTTTTATCGACCAGATGGCTACCTTGCTACACACCGATGCCTCGGGTCTAGACAAGCTGGCCGCGCGCGCCAATCAGCTTTACCCGATTGCCTCGCGTTGCGGGGTGTTCGCGAAAACCGACCTGCAGCCCCTGCTTAACGAGGGCGCGGCGCACGAAGATCTCGCGGCCTCGGTCTTTACCGCGGTCGCCACCCAAACCATCGCGGGACTGGCCTGTGGACGCCCGATTCGCGGAAACGTCATGTTCCTGGGCGGGCCGCTGCACTTCCTCCCTAATCTGCGCAAAGCTTATGAGGAGCTGCTCCCCAAAGCCGATAGTTTCTTCACCCCCGAACATGCCGAACTTTACGTGGCCTTAGGGGCAGCCTTAAGCGCTGATAAAGGGGATTCGCGAAGTCTAGAGCAGTTAATAAGCGACCTGACCACCGGGAAAATCGATACTGATTCGCAGCGGATGCGCCCGCTATTTGCGAATGAAGAAGAACTCGCGGAGTTTCGCGCCCGCCACGATAAAGAAGTAATCCCGCAACTACCATTATCCGAGGCGCGGGGACGCTGCTTCCTGGGGGTAGATTCCGGATCTACCACGATTAAAGCAGTCGTGATTGACCAGGATAAACGGATCGTATTCACTCACTATGCTTCTAACGAGGGCGACCCGGTTTCCGCGGCAGTCGAGATTGTGCGGCGTATCCGCACTGAGCTTCCCGAGGGCGCCTATATTGGGCGTGCCTGCTCTACCGGCTACGGGGAGGGGCTGGTGAAAACCGCCCTTAACTTAGAGCAAGGGGAAGTAGAAACTATGGCGCATTTCCGCGCCGCTGAAGACCTGCTGCCCGGGGTGTCTTCGGTGATTGATATTGGCGGGCAAGATATGAAATATCTGAAGATTCGCGCTGGAGCCGTGGATTCTATCTCGGTGAACGAGGCTTGTTCGTCTGGTTGTGGATCTTTCCTGCAAACTTTCGCCGCCACTATGGGAACCAGTGTGCAAAGCTTTGCTGCGGATGCGGTAGCTGCCAAAGCGCCGGTGGATTTGGGGACGCGATGCACCGTGTTTATGAACTCTTCGGTCAAGCAGGCACAAAAAGAGGGCGCGAGCCCGAAAGATATTGCGGCGGGGCTTTCCTATTCGGTGGTGCGTAACGCCCTCTATAAAGTTATTAAACTCAAAACCCCGGAAGAACTGGGCGAAAAGGTAGTTGTCCAGGGGGGAACTTTCCTTAACGACGCAGTCCTGCGGGCTTTCGAGCTGCTAACTAAGCGGGAAGTGGTGCGTCCTAATATTGCCGGTTTGATGGGCGCCTATGGGGCGGCATTGATTGCGAAACAAGGTGATGACGGCCAGGGCGAATCCACCCTGGCCACCCTAGAGGATTTGGAGAAATTCCAGGTAGAGACTACCCGCAAGACCTGTAGGCTGTGTCAAAACCACTGCCAGATGACCATTTCTACTTTCTCTAATGGGGAGCGGCACGTGTCCGGGAACCGCTGTGAACGCGGTGCCTCGCTAGAAAAAGTACCCAAGAAGTCCGCGCTGCCGAACCTGTTCGATTGGAAATATAAGCGGATTTTCGGGTATCGCCGCCTGACCGAAAAGAAAGCATTCCGCGGGGATATCGGGATTCCCCGGGTACTGAATATGTACGAAAACTATCCGCTGTGGTTCACCATGCTCACCAAGCTGGGCTTTAGGGTGATGGTGTCGGGACGCTCCAATCATGACCTGTTCGAGACCGGGATGGAGTCGATTCCCTCCGAAAATATTTGTTACCCCGCGAAACTGGTGCATGGGCATATCGAGTCCCTAATTAAGAAAGGGATAAAAACTATTTTTTATCCCTCGGTGATTTATGAACAACAGCTGGTGGAAGGGACCGATAACTGTTACAACTGCCCGGTGGTGGGTACCTATCCCGAGGTTATTCGCAACAATATGGAGTCGGTGCAAGATAGCGACGTCCGCCTGATCAGCCCCTTCTTGAACCTGGGGAATCGAGAGTTCCTTCCCAAGCGGATCGCGGAAGTATTCGCTGATTGGAACGTGACGGAAGCGGAAGCGAAAGCCGCCCTGGATGCGGCCTGGGAAGAAGATGCCGCCGTCAAGGCAGAGATTCGGGAGAAAGGCCGAGAATCTTTAGCGTGGATTCGCGAAAACGGGGTGCGCGGGATTGTGCTGGCCGGACGTCCCTATCACCTGGATCCGGAGGTTAACCACGGGATTCCGGAGTTGATTATCGGATTAGGAATGGCGGTATTTACCGAAGATTCGGTGCTCGATGGCCGCCTGGAGCGCCCTTTGCGCGTGCGTGACCAGTGGGCTTATCATTCTCGCCTCTATGAGGCCGCTGCCCGGGTGGGTGATGAAGCTGACCTGCAACTGGTACAGCTGAACTCTTTCGGTTGCGGTGTAGACGCAATTACCGCTGACCAGGTGCAAGAGATTTTGGAGGGGCGCGGAGACGTTCATACTGTCCTCAAGATTGACGAGGTCTCGAACCTGGGAGCCGCCCGGATTCGTCTGCGCTCCCTAGATGCGGCTACTCGGGAGCGGGAAAGCTCCACGGTGCTTACCTATCCCAGTGCCGATCGAATCGGTGACCCCGATGCCGCGCCCAGAGAGTCAGAGGAAGCGGCAGTTCCTACTCGCATAGATCCGGCAGCCGAAGCTGCGGAGGAAGAAGCCCGCCTGGCGAAAGCCGGTCACTTGCAGGTGCGCTCGCAGTTCACCGAGCAGATGCGCAAAGATGGTTGGGAGATTCTGGTTCCCCAAATGGCGCCGATCCAGTTCCGTCTGGCGCAGCCGGTGGTGCGGCGTGCCGGTTTGAATGTACGTTTGCTGGAACATACTTCCCGCGAATCAATGGAAACTGGCCTCAAGTTCGTAAACAACGATTCTTGCTACCCCGCGATTGTGGTGATCGGGCAGCTGATAGAGGAGTTTACTTCCGGGCGCGCTCACCCGGATAAGACTGCCGTCGCGATTTCGCAGACCGGAGGAATGTGCCGGGCAACTAACTATGCATCCTTGCTGCGTAAAGGGTTGCGGGATGCCGGGTATCCGCAGGTGCCGGTGATTGCGGCCTCGGTACAAGGGATCGAAGAAAACCCGGGATTCCAGCTTTCTTGGGCGGAAATCCATCGGATTTTGCAAGCTATCTGTTTAGGTGACATGCTGCAGACCATGCTTTTGCGCATTCGCCCCTACGAGCTGGTGAAAGGCTCGGCGATGGAACTTTATCGGCGCTGGGATCAGATTATCCAGGAATGGTTTGCGGCTGGAAAATACTCGGCGACTTGGGGCGGTCGCCTCAGCTATTCCCGCCTGATTAAGGAATGTGTCAAAGAGTTTGACGCATTGGCGTTGAACGACGAGCCGCGCCGTCCCCGGGTTGGTTTGGTGGGAGAAATCCTGGTGAAGTTCCACCCGGACGCAAATAACCACGCGGTGAGGGTGATTGAGGAAGAAGGCTGCGAAGCGGAGCTGCCTACCTTGATTCAGTTCTTCCATTACTCTTTGGCCAGCGGAAACTTTGAGCGGAATGAAATGGGGCATTCCCGTAAACAGAAGTTAGCGATGGATGCGGGGCTGTGGGCCTTAGAGCGCTACGAGGACGCGATTCGCCGGGCTTTCGAAAAGACTAACGGCAAGTTCGAGATGCACCGGAGAATCAAAGACATGGCGGCGCGCTCTGTTGATATTGCAGGAATGGGTAATCAGGCTGGTGAAGGCTGGTATTTGACCGCAGAAATGGTGGACATGATTGAGCATGGCTGCCCCAACATTATTTGCGCCCAGCCTTTTGGCTGCCTGCCGAACCATGTGATTGGCAAGGGTATGTTCCGGGCGTTGCGTAACCGTTATCCGCAGGCCAATGTGGTGGCGGTCGATTATGACCCGGGAGCTTCGGAAGTGAATCAGCTCAACCGGATCAAGTTGATGATCGCGACCGCTCTGCGCGGCGAGGAAGTTGCTGATGATTTTGAGGATCTGCCCGAGGGCGCGAGCGGAGGCGGCTGCGGATGCGCGTCCTCGTGTGGAAGCGGAGTGCAGTGGAATTCTGAGGTTCAAGTCAGCCCTGCCGGTAGGCGTTCCCTGCCGATTACCCCAGTGAGCGCCGCACGCTAAGACTGGTGAATTACTAGCCGAGGACACCCCGTTGTGACCCCGGTAATACCGATACTACCCGTCGCGCCAGTAGTGCGCAGGGGAGTGCCCATTTTCGTCTTGAAGAGTGTTTTTGGGCATGCTCTGCAAGTTTTTATTGAAACTTCCGCAGCCGTATATGGCTAACACCCCCTAAATCTTTACTTCTCACGGCAAGAAAGCAGCAAAAAGTAAAGATTCTAAGGGTGCGAGGTAAAGATACAGGGTTACGTGATGTTCTGGCGGTCAAAAATAATTTTTATGCTAGGGAGTCCAGAAAATCTGTCGCCTGGTTTGCGTCCTCAAAAACTGCCCCATCTTCGGGATCTTTGCCTGCGATAACTCTTTGCGTATGTGTCAGGGCGCGAGCTGTCTGCGCATTAGGTACCGCGCGGCGCGGGGCAGAGGCCAGGGTGTCCCACTGGGTAGAGGCAAGGCGACGTTCGCTGCCACTAATTAGGTCAAATAAATCTGGTTGCCACCAGCCGCGTTGCCCACGCCCGATATTAAGCGGCGCCACTATTCCCGCCGCAACTAAATCTTTAGCGGCGTTCTCGATAGCGGGGCGAGAAACCTTTAAGACTTGCGCAGCGGAAGCGATAGTGAACATCGGCAAATTGGGCAGCTGCTCTCGCAAACGGTTAGCGGCAGCATCGATGCGCAGGGCGCGGTGGTGCTCACTGCGGTAACAGGAGTCCAGGCGCGCCTTCCAATCGGCTTGCAGCTCCTCGACTTGGTTCTTAAGACTTTCGGAAATGGTGAGCGCAATCTGGCAAGCATCCAAGAATACTTTTATCCACTGGTTCACCGCTGATATTGCCTGGTCGCTGCGGGGGGCGGCGAGGTGGCGGTAGGAAGAAAGCGCATCCTCGTAAAGGTCAGTTCTGGTAGCGAGCGCCAAAGATAGCGGCAGGGTAGCCCCCTGAGTGAGGCCGCGGCGAGTTAAAACAATATGAATCAGCGCCCGTCCGATGCGGCCATTGCCATCGGGGAAGGGATGGATGGATTCGAATTGCGCGTGCACCAGCGCCGCTTGTAGTAGCGCGCCGTGCTCTGCCCCATTTAAATACTTGACCAGATCATTTAATAAACCGTCGAGGTGTTCGGGGGAGGGTGGGATATAGCTGGCAGCTAGAGGATGGTAGGAGCTGCCCCCTAACCAGTTTTGGCTGTTGCGGATCCCTTGCCAAGTTTCCTCGGAGATTAGTTTGTGCTGCGAATCCACAATGTCCGCAAGTGAAACCGTCTCGGCGCTAGCTAATTTGCGGGTTGCGTCCTCTAGTATCTGGATGTTGCGGATGACGTCCCCAGCAGTGCTGCGCGGATTGGTGCCGCTTTTTTCCTTCAGCTCGGCGCGCGCCAGTTCGCGCGGAGCAACCTGTAATCCCTCGATATTGCTGGAGGCGATAGCTTCACCGCGCAGGATTAGCCGTGCCAGAGATTCCATGCCTAGCTGCGACATTAGTGGGGAAAACGCCAAGATTTTCCGCTCCAATAGGGCAGCGGTGGCGGAGTTTTCTTCGGTAATCACGATATTTCCCGCCAGCAGGTCAGGGATATAGGAGCGGTAATCGCCGCTGCGTCGCCCTTCCCGAGAAAACGCAGACAAATTCGTTGCCCAATGCTGCTTTTCGTAATGTCCCATGTGTTCGCCTCCCCAGGACTTAGTTTCCCGCCAGCTTTGCGGCGGCGCTGCCGTATTGTGTGTTTCCGGTATAGCTGAAAGTTCTTACTTTATTTTCGCACTTTAAAGTAGGTGATTGCAAGGATAAGGCTTATCCTTGCAAAAATGAGGGGTGGGTGAAAGGATAAGCGCTATCCTTTCAAAACTTGGGGGTAGGTGTAAGGATAAGCGTTAGGTTTGCGCTGGGAGGGCGTGGGGGTAACCGAACTAGGGGTAACCGAGGATGCCAACCGATTTCGGAACCTTCGGTAAAGCCTCTGTGAGCTCGAGCTAGACTTTAGCCATGACAAAAGATGAATGTTCCCCGCAATCTTTGTCCGAAACACCGCAGGCGCCAGGAAAAACTGTTACTGAGCGACGCCCGAGCTCACGGATCAAAGCATTGGACGGGATGTGCGCGTTAGCAATAGTCGCAGTAGTTCTCTACCACCTGCGCCCCAGCGTGTTACCTGGCGGGTTTATCGGGGTGACCGTATTCTTCGTGCTCTCCGGGTTCTTGATTACTCGCTCCGTTGCCGGCGCCCTCGATAAGGGAACTTTTTCTTACTGGCGCTATTTGTTGCGGCGTTTTTGGCGGCTATTTTTCCCGATAGTTATCACTATTGCGCTTAGCGCCGCCCTGACCTATCTATTCGCGCCCAGCCTGCTGCTGAAAGTGCAAAGTGACTGCCTACCGGCCACCTTATTCGTCAGCAACTGGTTCTATATTTTCCGCAACGTCCCCTATTTCGCGGCGGCAGGGCTGCCGTCCCCGCTCACCCACCTGTGGTTCCTGGGGGTACTTGCGCAGTTCTATGTGATCTGGCCACTGATCGTCTACTTGCTGCTGAAAGTGAGGCGGGCCGCTCCGGCGATTACCGCGGTCTTGATTTTGGCATCTGCGGCGGCAATGGCGATCTTTTGGATGGCGGGGGAGGACGTTACTCACGCCTATTACGGGTTGGATACTCGCGCCGCAGAGCTGCTGGTGGGTGCGTTCTTAGCTTTTATTTTCCCGCAGGTTTCTTCGTCGGGTTCCGGCTCTGCTAACGAGGCAAAGACCGGAAAAGGCACTGCGCTGCAGATACTGGCAGCCGGGAGCCTCGGGGCGTTAATAGTCTTCGCTATCGGAGGAAATGGGGAGATGCCGGCGATGTACCTCGGCGGGTTCCTACTGGCGGCGATGCTAAGTGCACTAATAATCAGGGCGGCTGTTTTAGAGGACGCGATGATTTCAAAACTGCTAAGTAACCCGGTTTTTAACTACCTGGGTTCGCGCTCCTTCGCCCTCTACCTGGTGCATTTCCCAATCCTGCCGATACTGAATCCGGCTACCCGCACAGTTCCGCCCTCCTGGTGGCAGCAACTTCTGCAGCTGTTGATAGTGGCCGTTTCGGCAGAAGTTTTCTATCGCCTGGCAGAAGCACCCGCCACTTTCCTCAGTTCCCTTTGGAAAAAACCGGGAGAAAAGAAAGCCGGGAAACTAAAGGCTCAGAGCAGGTTGCGCAAGCTGCAGCTTACGGTGTTTGCAGCGCTCTCGGCGCTTTCGCTGGTAGTAACCGGGACCTTGGCGTTTTACCCCGCCAACTGGGAGCAGCTAGCTAAGAACCGGGCGGTGCAATTGCGTCCCGAACTTGCCGCTACTGCCGCTCCCTCCCCGCAGGTAGAAAAGCAAAAAGCGAAAGAAAAAGACGAGAAAGACAAGGTGCAGGAAAAGGCGGAAGTAGAGCCTAAGGGGATAAAACCGGTGGCCAAGAAGGTTCCCAATAACTTGGATACCACCGGATGGCAGATCGATCCGGCCACCGGTACCTGTAACGCCGACGTCCTCATTATTGGGGATTCGGTAACTGACGAGGCTACCCCGGCGATTAAGAAAGTGTTGCCAAACGCGGTAGTCGATGGGAAGACTAGTCGCCAGATCCAGCGCGGTCCAGACGTGTTAGCTAAATACCAGAATCAGGGGATCCGACCCCGGGTCCTGGTGTATGCCTTAGGAAGTAACGGGGTGTTGTACGGCGACCGGCTGGTGCAAAACCTGATCGACACCGCCGAAGGCAGGCCCATGTTCCTGGTTACTATCCGCGATCCCAATCCTTTGCAAGATATCAATAACGAAATATTGAATCGCCTGGCAAACAACAATCCGAATGTAGGGATTATTGACTGGTGGGCGGCCAGCGAGGGACATCGGGAATACCTGGTAGATGATGGTACCCACCCCACCAATGCGGGAGCCGCAGTGATAGCAAACCTCTACAAGCAAGCCCTATGTGGGCGGTAGGGGCGTCGGCGCAGCTAGGAAACTACTCGAAATTCTCGAGTAGTTCGACTAGCAAGTCTTCGAGCAAGGGAATCTGGGTGTGTTGGACACCGGCTGTATTTTTATCCGAAAATATTAATTGTTGCTAACCGCTTCTAACAGCAGAAAAGCTCTTGTTTTCTATAAATAATTGAAAACATGTCCCAAAGTACTTGCATCTGTCCCATGGTGTGCCTATGCTTGTGTGTAACGAAAGGGGACACCTTGAAGAAACGCAATGTAATCAATCTGATCAGGTATCACGAAGACAGAAATGAATCTGCATTCCGCGCTGAGGCGTCAGAAATTGCCCGTGACTTTGAGGCTGCCGGTGACGTGGAGCTAGCTGCATATATTATGGCTCTCATTTCGGATGCTAACGCGTTTGTTCCACAAGCTTTGAGGGAGGACGGGGGAGATTTTCTCCGTCGCTTTGAGTCTGCTTCAGCACCGTTGCCTCTCCCGGAGGCTATAGCCATGGATGTGACCGGTGTATGCAATGCGATCTCCCACAATGTCGGGGTGAATAAGTTTTTGTTCCAAGGCCCTCCGGGTACCGGGAAAACTCAGACCTCTCGCCAAATCGCCAGAATAACCAATCGTGAGCTTTATCTGGTGGATTTTAACGCGGTTATTGACAGCAAACTTGGACAAACAGGTAAGAATATAGGTCGCCTTTTCGCGGAAATAAACGATATGCGACACCCCGATAAGGCAGTGGTTTTGTTCGATGAAATAGATGCCCTGGCGCTTGATCGGGTAAATAACCATGATGTTCGGGAAATGGGTAGAGCCACTTCGGCATTATTAAAGGAACTCGACTCTCTAAATGAACAGGTGGTATTGATAGCTACTACAAATCTTTATGAAGAGCTAGATAAAGCCCTCGTCAGAAGATTTGATTCCATCATTGATTTTGGTCGCTACGGCAGGGACGACCTGTTAGAAATTTCTGAAGTGATGTTGAGCGGATTGTTGGACAAGTTCAAAAATGTGGCTCGCAATGTACGCTTGTTCCGAAAAATCATGAATCAAATGCCGGAGATTCCTTATCCGGGAGACCTTGAGAATATGCTGCGAACCTCGCTTGCCTTCAGTAAACCTGGTGATCTATACGATTATCTGCGCCGTCTCTACTCCCAGGTCTGTCCGGGTAAATCTATCAAGGACTATGCAGAGCTGAGTCGGCAAGGTTTCACCTTGCGAGAGATTGAAGTCCTCTCCGAGGTGCCGAAGACAACTATTTCCCGGGAACTACGGGAGGTGCGTGGTGAATAACCTGCTTCAGCTTAAAGGTCAGTTCCATATCAAGGGCGCTGGGCGGCCGGGTTCGCCCCAACTACCAAAGAATGGGGAAGTTAGTGCGAAACACCTGCTAGATTTGCGTCAACAGCTGGTGGAAATAAAGGATTATTGGCGTAAAAAGCAGATTCCCTTCAATCCCTTGATTAGCGTTTACTATAAAAAAATAACGGCTAAAAGTAACCGAATTCGTCGCTTGCTCGGCGGAGGCAGCTCTAGGGCTAGTAATTCCATTGTGGGAGCCCGCTTCGAGGGTTACTTGGACAACACCCACCATGTAATTACCTATTGCGTCAGTGAAACCATAGTTGATGATTCCATTGATGTTTTGGAAAGCTGCGCAGCAATAGTTGATAAATACGGTGGCAGTATCGATTATGAAATATTGGAGCAAATAAAAAAGACTTTCAAAAAAAAGAAGTGGCCTTATGAGCCGTCTAAGAGCATCTTTTTACAGGTAATCAGGGATGCTTATTTTGCTGAGCGTTTCGGCATACGCACTCAGCAGGAGGTAGTTGACGGCTGGGTAGTTGTAAATCTTTACGATACCGGCTACAGCGATGTTCGCGATTTTCTAAATGGTTTGGGTTTAAGGGTCACGCCTGACCAAGTGCTGGGAAACGCTCTCCGGCTGAGCCCGGATCAATACAGTGTATTGATAGGGAAATATCCCTTCTTGGTATCGATGGCGATTTCCGATATCTCCAAGTTGACTCCCGAAGAGTTCGATGAGGTGGGTATCAATCCTTTGGATATACCTAAAGCGGGTAATGAACCCATCATCGGAGTAATTGATACCCCGTTTGATGAAAATGTGTATTTTTCCGATTGGGTTGAGCCAATAAATCTGATTCCCCCTGAAATTGAAATACATCCAGAGGATTGTGCCCACGGGACAAAAGTTACATCGCTTATTGTTGATGGTCCGAGCCTAGTACCGGACTTGGATGACGGTTGTGGTCGTTTCCGGGTGCGGCACTTCGGGGTTGCTACCGGGTCGCGATCGGATTCGTTTGCATTCATGAGGCGAGTGAAAAGTATCGTGGAACAGAACCGTGACATTAAAGTATGGAACATTTCCCAGGGTTCTGTGCGAGAGGTAGCGCGTAACTTCGTGTCTCCCGAGGGCGCTATTCTGGACGAATTGCAATCTCGTTTTGATGACGTTGTTTTTGTGGTGGCAGGTACCAATCAAACCCATGAAAAGCAACAGAAGATTGGGGCTCCCGCTGATTCGATTAACTCCTTGGTCGTAAATGCAACCTCATTTTCGGGTGAAACTGCCAGTTATTCCCGAAGTGGTCCTGTCTTGGAATTCTTCAAAAAACCTGACGTCTGCGCAGTTGGTGGCGATCAGGATGTCCCCATGTATACCTATGCAGGAAACGGGGGTTCTTGGGTACAGGGGACTTCTTTTGCGGCACCGTGGATAGCGCGGAAAATGGCCTATTTGATGCAGATAATGGGATTTAACCGCGAAGTTGCCAAAGCGCTGATAATTGATGCGGCTGCGAGATGGAAATATCGCGAAGATTCTAAACGGGGATATGGTCAGGTTCCCATTCGCATAGAGGACGTGGTTCAGTGTAAAGATGATGAAATTAAATTTGTCTTGACGGGGATTGCTGATTCCTATGAGACTTATAATGTCGATATTCCAGTACCAGTTGTTAATAGCAAGCACCCGTATATTGCGCGTGCCACGTTGTGCTATTTTCCCCCGTGTGACCGCCGTCAAGGCGTGGACTATACCAGTACTGAATTGGATTTACACTTTGGGCGTATTGATGACAAGGGTAGTTTGATAGCACTTAACAATAATCGCCAAGGTGAAAATGATGATTACACTACTGAGGCTACGGCGCGCAATAGCTACCGCAAGTGGGATAACGTCAAACATATCGGTGAGGTTTTTCGCAGGGGTCAGCGCGGTAGGAAGGCATACGGAACACAGATGTGGGGTTTGAAAATCCGCAAGACCAGCCGGTGGGATAATCCTGCGAGTGCCCCATTTGGAAATCTGCGGTTTGGGATAGTGGTTACTTTGCGGGAAATGGATGGTGTGAACCGTATAGATGAGTTCATTCAAAAGTGTTCGCTGCGTGGTTGGATTGTGAACAAGGTGGATATACAGAACCGCTTGGATATCTACAACGCCGCCGAGGTAGAAATAGATTTTAAAGAATAGAGGGTATCGCGCTGGGATTTTGCCGGAAAGTTCTGAGGGTGACCCGGAATCTTTGAAATACTCAAACACCTGTCTTGGAGTTGGTTTTATTAAAGTATGTTTCGGACCGTTCTAACGAACGCCCCGCGGATAGGGTACTGCCACCAAATGTGGGATGGGTGCTAAAACTACTGCCACCAGGGGGAAAGTTGCGAGTAGCGGATGCTCGTGGCCTATTAGATTTGAAATTTGTGGCTAGGGTTCTCCTGGTCTTGAACGTAAGGAAGGAATAATTTGAGCATTCAGCAATATTTACGAGATCTCGAAAATTTGCGGAAGAAACACGTGGATGCCGAGAAAAAGGTCGCAGAACACAGAGCTAAAGAATCCAAGAAACGCACTGAAGCGCACAAAGCGGAAGCAGCTGCATTTAAGACTTCCAGTGCCAGTACTCAGAAGGCACGACTGGCAGAAAAAGAGCGGAGGCTTCGCGACGCGCAGAGAGCGGCTAAAGAGGCTTCTAAATGGGAAAGTAAAGTAGCTGAATATTCTAAAAAAGAGAATGATCTTCAGAAGAAACTAGTGCGCGAACAAGCTAAGGAAGCTTCAAAAGCAGAGAAGAAACATAACCAAGAATATAAGAGGGAAATGCGGCGTTTACAGGCTACGCAACGCGATGTTGAATCACGACTTAAGAATACTGAAACTGATATTCAAAGCGTGATGAGGACTTTCCCTTCTGCTAAACAAGAAAAACTTAGAATCTTGATTCTAACAGCGAATCCTAGCGGAAACCTTAGAACTGAACGTGAGCAGAAACGGATTAGTCAGGCTGTGCGAAATGCACTACATAGAGACTGGATTGAAATAAAATACCTACCTGCAGCAACGGTAGGGGATTTATTCGACGGGTTAAGTCAGTTTTCACCGCACGTGCTGCATTTTTCTGGACATAGTAACGATTTCTCAATCCTTCTGGAGACAGATAGCGACTTACAGAATGGCGGTTATAAGGTTAATGCGGGTGCGCTAAAGCGGGCTCTTGTTGCGGTGGATAATCCACCAGCGGTGGTTGTTTTGAACTCATGTAAATCTGCTGGCCAATTGGCGGAAATAGTGGGTGATGAGATCCCGTTTGCTATTGGGATGCTAGATTCCGTGGGGGATGAAAATGCAATCAACTTCGCGGCGCAGTTCTATGCATCTATTGCGAACGGACAGTCCCTTGGGTCCTCTGTTGCTGCGGCACAGGCATTCTTGCATATGGCGGGTTTCCAGGATTCTGAACTTCCCTCCCTGGAGCACGCTATTGATGCTGATCCTAAAACCTTGTTCTTAGTGAAAGCTCCAACTATTGGTTAAGTGCAGACTACTCCAATATCAGAAAACGAAGCCCGAGCTCTCAAATACTGTAGTTAAGGCATGGTCTAGGAATGCGTGCCACAAATATGGGTGAAATGAGAGCGGATATTTACCTAGCTAGATAATCTCAGTTTGCGGTATTCGTAGGCTGTTGTGGGTCTGTGTGACATGCATGGGGCAGTACCGGTTCCGCGAAACGTAATTTTGCGAAGGGGTAGCGTCTAAACCGGCAGGTTGCTTAGGGGGTGCAATCTTGGGGCGGTAATATCAGGGTATCTGCGATTTGATTCCATCGGCGCGCAAGGGAGAGGGCTATTAGATGTCGCAACAACGCCTGCAACTTACTTGGTACAACAAGGACAAGGCTCTGATTCCTACCGAAACCGGCAAATACGGCTATACCTGGGTTGATCCCGCGGATCCGCGTTATTGCGAAACCCATACCCTGGTCTATGACGAATACGTTCAGGGTAAGCAAACTCCCAAGAGTGAGGATTTTGAGTACTCTGAGCGCGCCGATCTGGAGCCGCAAGACGATAACCTGCTGATTTTGGGGGAGAGCGGGGACGTGCTGGAGGCGCTTACCCGGGTGCCAGAGTTAGCCGAAAAATATGTGGGCAAAGTGAAGCTGATCTATATTGATCCGCCGTTTAACACCGCGCAGACTTTCGCCAATTACGAGGACAACCTGGAACACTCCGTGTGGCTGACCATGATGCGCGACCGCTTGCTGCATTTAAAGAAACTCTTGAGTGAGGACGGATCCATTTGGGTGCATCTCGATGACGTGGAAGTACACCGGATGCGGCTACTCATGGACGAAGTGTTTGGTGCCGCGAATTTTGTGGCTGAGGTGGTGTGGCAGAAAGCAGATTCGCCGCGTGGTGATGCACAAAAATTCTCTTCTGACCACGACATCATTCTTGTATATTCAAATTCAGAGTATCCATTGATAAAAAGGATGCCACGAACTGCCGCAGACAATGCTCGCTTTTCGAACCCAGATCATGATCCCGATGGCGTATGGTTTTCAGATAATAGATCTGCACCAGCAAATATTGGAAACAGGCAGCAGCACCCAAGTACTTTCGGAATTCAGCATCCAATAACGGGTGAAGTTTTTTATCCATCTCGAGGAGGTTGTTGGCGTTTTGGGGTGGAACGTTTACTTCCATCATTATGCGAGTATGCAGATTATGAGGTATGCCCACCGGATTTGGATCTCCGGCTATCCCAGACCAACCTAGCGGAAAATCAGCTCCGTTCGGATATAGGTGACTTAATGGTTAAGGGGGGAATTACCTCTACAAGTGCTAAAAAAGCCACTCAAAGAATCGCGGACGGAGCATGGCCAGAATTTTATGTCACACCTAGCAGTTTTGGGCGCAAAGCTTATCCCCCAAAGGAAGGTCAGCCTGCTCGTACCTGGTGGGATAACGAAGAGGTCGGTCACAATCGTCAGGCAAAATCAGAAATCAAGGCACTATTTCCAGGCATCGGTGCTTTTTCAACTCCCAAGCCGGAGCGCCTCCTAGAGCGGATTATTCATATTGGTTCTAATCCGGGGGATATTGTTTTGGATTGTTTTGCTGGCTCGGGTACTACGGCAGCAGTCGCGCAGAAGATGGGGCGGCGTTGGGTGACCTGTGAGCTGGTGAAGGATACTTTCGAGCGGTTTACTCGTCCGCGTTTAGAGAAGGTGGTTAACGATACTGATGCGGGTGGAATTACGCGCACTAAGGGTGAACGGGTAGATGCTACCGCTGAGGGTTTGCCGGAAGGTTTGAGTGCTGATGATGCGCAGAGGCTGACTTCCTTGCTTAATAAGGCTATTAGTGGCAGTGCGGAGTTGAAGAAGTCGGCGGATATTCGGGCGGTTAAGCAGATGGTGAAAACTCGCCGCTCGAAAGATGTGGTTAATTGGCGTGGGGGCGGCGGTTTTCAGGTAGCTCACCTGTCGCCGGCTTGTTTTGATTATGATCCGCAGTTGGGTCGGGTGATGCTGACGGCGGCGGCGAGTGGGCAAGTGTTCATTGAGTCGGTAGCAGCGAATCTGGGGTTTGGTTTGTTGCATCCTGATGATGATTATGTGTTTGACGGTCGGCGCGGGAACTGCCTGCTCAAGGTAATTGAGGGGGTGGCAACTGTTGAAATCGTGGATTGGCTGGCTTCGCAGGTGCGGCCGGGTGAGACGATTGTGTTGGCTGCTACCAGCGTGATGGATGGGGTGCGTCAGCATCTACGCAAAGCGGTAAAAGGTTCACGGGTGGTTGCCTTGCCGGATGATGTTTTTCCTTATAGCGAGGGTGGTGAGCAGTAATGGCGAACCGACTGAATATTAGTTTTGATTCCGACATACTGGAAGAAATTAGCGCCCAGTTTGATTTGCGGGCTCCCAATAAAGAAGCGCTGCGCCAGTTGGTGTTTACTCTCGATGGGGATTATGACCCGGGGGTGATGCAGGTGTTGAATCTGGCGACCGGGGTGGGTAAGACCTATTTGATGGCGGCTTTTGTGGAGTATTTACGCCGGCAGGGGGTAGGTAATGTGATGATTGTTACCCCTGGTAAAACGGTGCAGGCGAAGACGGTACAGAACTTTACTGAGGGATCCCCGCGCTATATTGAAGGCGCAAATGTGTGTCCGCGGGTGGTGACGCCGCAGGATTATTCGGCGTGGAGGGAACGCCAAAACGGTTCGGAACGCTTGTCGTTTGGTCGGGAAGTGCCCATGTTGGCGTTTATTTTCAATATTCAGCAGTTGATTGCTCCTAAGTCTGTGGATGGGGATACTCGTGGCGGTACCCAGGAGGCGATGCGGCGTAAGCCTCGCAGGTTTGATGAGAGTGCGGGGGTGCTTTTTGATTACCTTAAAAATCTTGATGATCTGGTGGTAATTGCTGATGAGTCGCATCTTTACGGTTCGAGCGCGGTAGCGTTTAATGCGGCTCTTAAGGAGTTGGATCCGGCAGCGGCTATTGGTTTGACTGCTTCGGTGGATAAGAAGACAGATAAGGTTATTTTCGAATATCCCTTGTATAAAGCTATTGAGGATAGGTATGTGAAGGCTCCGGTGTTGGCGTTTCGTAAGAATGGTTATGGCGCGGATGAAGCATCAGAGGAGCAGCAGCTACGTGATGCCCTGCAGCTGCGCCAGATTAAACAGGCCTGTTACGATGCTTACGCGAAGGAGCAAAAGCACGCTCATGTGAATGCGGTGGCGTTCGTGGTGTGCTCGGACGTGGAGCATGCTACCCAAGTGGCTGATTTGTTACGCACCCCGGAATACCTCGGTAAAGCCGACGCGGTGCTGCAGGTGGATTCTAAGCATGAGGACGAAGCAACTCAGCGTCTGCTCGATGAGTTGGATCGCCCATATTCACCGGTGTTGGCAGTGGTTAGTGTAAACAAGCTTAAGGAGGGTTGGGACGTGAAAAACATTGCCGTGGTGGTAACGCTGCGGGCGATGGCTTCGGAGGTTTTGACCCAGCAGACGATGGGGCGCGGGTTGCGCTTGCCGTTCGGGAAATACACGGGGATAGGGCAGATTGACCAGCTGGATATTATCGCCCACCAGTCATTTAGCGAGTTGTTGGCTGCCGAGAATGTGTTGCAGCAGTTTGGTTTGGAAGAAGCAGTAGCTAATCAAGATGGACTTAAGGTACGTGGAGCTATCGAGAGGGCCGGCTCAGAAATGTCCAGTACTGTCGCCGATGGAACCGCTACTAGCGATGATGGCGCTAGCCAGTTTGCCGGAACAGCTGCCGGTGATGCTTTCCCGTCTGGTAATGGTGCGGACGTATTTACTGGTCAGGTGGCTGCGGTGCCGGTTAGTGAACCGGGGGAGCCGGGACTGCCTGGGTTGGGAGTTCGTACTATCAGCGAATCCGGGGTAGATGCCGCCCCGGAGTGGGAGCCAGTTACGATTGAGCGTAACCCTGAGTTTGCTGAGGTCAGTTACCAATTCCCGGTGACCAGCATTTCTGTCAGACAGCCGCCTATTGACCTTTCAGAGATTAGTGATGAACAGATCGAGCAGGCGGCGCGGCGGGTTACCTCTACTGGTGACGTGTTATTGCGTAAAGAAATTGTTGCCGCGTTAGGGAAGAAGCTCCGGGCTGAAGATCGGGAAAGCGCGGAAGTGGATTCAATTCACATCGATGATGAAGACGCTAATAGCGCACTGGTCAAACTGGTAATGGACA
This sequence comes from Varibaculum sp. GTC20041, assembly GCF_055387755.1. NCBI lineage: Bacteria > Bacillati > Actinomycetota > Actinomycetes > Actinomycetales > Actinomycetaceae > Varibaculum > Varibaculum sp. GTC20041. The sequence continues at coordinate 1,417,465 of NZ_AP041144.1, read as the reverse complement.
TGCCGCTTGTCCCCAAGACAAAACAGAGTAATCACTACCTATTGTCATACCTGGTGCCTAAGTTTATGGAATTTGCGGCATTGCCGGGCTGGACGGTTAAATCTTTAGATTCAGCACGCGCCGAGCTAAATAAACTGGTTCGAGATTACATTGCCGCGATGCTGCGAGCTACCCGGGAAGTGCCAGCCATACATCCCAAGACGATGCCGGGTAGTGGATACACCCTGCCGTTGGGAGAAACAGTGCATGACCAGATTGACAGCCGTGAACAGTTCGTGCGGGGACGGGTTTATGGGGGCTGGTTCAAGTCTCTTTTCGCTGAGGAGTCCTTCGATTCCTACACTGGCGAATACGTACTAGCCAAACTGCTAAACACTTCGCCAGGGATCAAGTGGTGGCACCGTTTGCACCCGCAAGATGGGGCTTTCGTGTACTACAACTCTAAAGATCGTTATTTCCCGGATTTTGTTGCCCGCGACAGTGATGGCGTCTACTGGATTATCGAAGGCAAATCAGAACTTGGTCACGATGATGAGAAGGTGCAAGCCAAACGGAAAGCAGCAGAATCATTAGTGCGACGTTTGATTGCCGAGGACGCCTACGCGGATCAAAACTGGGGATACTTAATCGCCTACGAAAATGACACCGCCCGCGCAGATTCCTGGGAAGACCTCAAAGCCTACAGCCAACCAGTCACCAATTTGATCTAGACCAGTTGAAATCGGCTGTGCGAGTAAAGCGTGCATAGTCGTTGTTAATATTTAGAACATTAGCGGACTGCGATTCGTGCTGAATATTTCTTATAATCAGTTAAATTTGTAGTACGTTATGTACTCATTTTAAATAAGATAAAGGTGTTTTATGACTAGTGAAATAAGTAAAGATTTTGTCGATTTAGCAACTCAACTTGCAATTTTAGGGGCAAAAAATGTGGCGCAACAAGCGGCTGCTAAATTTAAATCGATACGGAGAAAAAAGGATATTAATATAGTTTGTAACGACTACGAAGAAATTATTAATAATTTAGTGAGAGAACGAGGAGAGCTTATCTCAATTGCAAATGCATATCAATCTGAATTGAATAGGTATGAAATAACAGATAAGGATATCAAGCATTTGCAAGCTACTCTGGATAGTTGTATTAAAATCCTGGAGAATTTCGCACCAGAAAATGAAATTGATTCCAATGACGAGAGCGTACAAGCTTTGAGTTCAATTCTTTCCGTTGATACTTTAAAAGCAATGCAATTGCTTGGTTTTGACTACAAGAAAGCTATCGGGGATCCCCTTACCGAGGTCTGTGCTGATTTTATTCGAGCCACGCTAGGGAAGAAGAATTTCCATAGTAATAAAGCGAGTCAAAGGCGAAAATAATTGGTGTTATGCAGGCTAGCGCTTTTGTTTTGATACCGGAAAATCCGGATAGTTGGCGGAGGGTCTTGGTCTGACAGCAGTTATCCGGATTTTCCGGATAACTGGTGAAGGCGGTTCCCAGCGTCACGAAGGCTACCTCCAGCACCGCTGCTAGCGCCGTTTTTTACTAGCGAAAACGTGTAAATATCTGCCAAGGACAGCTAAAGAATATAAAGTTTAGAACGTGAATATTCCGGTGCAATATCGTTCCTTACTCGCTCCTCCTGAATCGCGCGAAGAGCGCTATCAATACGGACGCTCGCTGCGCGAAACCGTTCCCTTCAGTTCCCTGGCAGCCTGGGTGCCGGCGCCAGATCGTGACCCCATCGCCCTTATCCAAGCCTCCCACCAGGGCAGAGTGGAAAATCTGATCCCCATCCGGGTAGGGCGGATGGCGTCCTCGCCCTACGGATTCTTGCGGGGAGCCGCGGTAGTACAAGCCGCCGACTCCGCTGCCTTGCCTTCCACCGGGATTCAACCGGTAGTATGCGGGGATTCCCACCTAGGAAACTTCGGATTTTACCGTTCTCCCGAAGGGGAACTGGTGATGGATCTCAACGACTTCGACGAGGCACATACCGGCAGTTGGGAATGGGACCTGCGCCGCCTGACTGCCTCCATCCATGTGGCGGGGCGGGAAAATAATCTCTCCGAATCCAAATGCTCCGATGCCGTGATTGCCTGCGTAAACGCCTACCGGGACGAAATTAGTCTGCTGGCGGGACGCCCCCTCTTTGAACGCGCCTTCAACCGGATTGACCTGGAGAAACTTACCTCTAGAGAGCTAACGCCCAAGTTGGCAAAAGAGATCGAGCGCGCCGCGGCCAAAGCTATGAAACGCACCTCGGATCGGGCACTGCCCAAGTTTGCCCAAGAATCCGCAGGAAGCCTGAAAATTACCCCCGAACCTCCGCTAACCACCCAAATTCCTCAAGATGATTGGGATAACCTGGCGCGCGCCCTCGACGAATATCTGCATACTATTCCCGCGCAATGGGCGCGAGTGCTAGGCGGATACACCCTGGTCGATATCGCGCAGCGGGTAGTAGGCGTAGGCTCAGTAGGTTTGCGCGCCTATATCGCGCTATTACAAGGATCTACCCCCACGGACGTAATCTTCCTACAGCTCAAACAGGCGCGGCGTTCGGTACTCGCCCAATATGTGCACGGCTCCAAAGAATGGCACTCCCACCAGGGGCAGCGAGTAGCTGAATATCAAAAAGCGCTGCAAACCGTATCTGACCCGCTGTTAGGCTGGGCGAGCGTAGGGGAGCGGCAATACTATGTGCGCCAGTTCCGCAATATGAAAGGAACCGTGCCCCTAGATCGCCTGGGAGCCAAATCCCTATGCGACTATGCGGGAATCGTAGGGCTGCTACTGGCGAAAGGTCACGCGCGTACCCACGGCGCTTCCAAGATCGCCGGCTACCTAGGAAAATCGGATAAACCGGGACAAGCCTTCGCCACCTTCGCCCGCGTCTACGCCGACCAGACCGAGGCCGACCACGCCGAATTCTTGCGAGCCATCAAAGACGGCCGGATGCCCCAGCCCGAGGGCGAAATGGGAAGTGCCTTCCGCGCAGGCTGAATGAAGTCGGAAGGAGAACGTGCTCAGGTTCAGCGCGGAGCCTTGGTTTTATCCGAGCAGGCGCGGTGGGCATAAGAATTCGGAAAATGCCTGCGGTCTTTTTCCGAATTCTTGGGCGGGAGGAAAAACCAAGCTCCCGCGCGTAGCCCACACGGTACTTGCACCCTCGTCCTCGCTACCTCCGCTTTAGCCCCGCTTGCGCGTGTCCTAGTTCACCAGCGCCAAAATAGGATTGCCAGCAGCGATAATGTTAGGCTAGAAAAGCCGTTACAAGCCGGCCACGGATGCGTCATGCCCGGGTGAAACTGCCCCGGAGCTCCGTGCAACAAGTAGAAGTAAAGGAGAACCCAGTGGCACTGAGTAAAGAAGAAAAAGCCAAGATTATGGAAGAATATGCGACCCATCCCGGTGATACGGGTTCGCCTGAGGTTCAGATCGCGCTACTATCCAAGCGGATTAAAGATTTAACTGAACACTTCAAAACTCATGCGCACGACCACCACTCCCGCCGCGGCTTAATGCTGCTGGTAGGGCAGCGTCGTCGCCTACTCGGTTACCTAAAAGACATCGATATTGAACGTTACCGTTCCCTGATCGCTCGTTTAGGTTTGCGTAAATAGTTTGCTAATCGGCCCGGTTAATGCCGGGCCGAATTGCTATCACCCCGGTTTCGGTCTTCGGTGGTGGCCTCCGGATCAGGCGCAGCAGTTTCTAGTCGCTTTTCTCCGTGGGTCTCGATCGTTGACCGCCCATCACAAGGTGATAGCTCTCAGGAGGGCACCGGCCCTAGAAGATGGAATACAAGGAGTAAATAAAAGAAAATGATGGACGATCCAGAAGTGATTGCCTCCGAGGCAATCATCGATAACGGTCGTTTCGGACAGCGCACCGTGCGCTTCGAAACTGGCCTACTCGCCCAACAGGCTGCCGGCAGTGCGCTGGCATACCTGGATGATGAAACTACAGTTCTATCTGCCACTACGGTAGGTAAGAACCCGCGCGACCAGTTTGATTTCTTCCCGCTCACCGTTGACGTGGAAGAACGCCAATACGCGGCGGGACGTATCCCCGGAAACTTCTTCCGGCGCGAGGGACGCCCTGGCACGGAAGCGATTCTCGCTGCTCGCCAAATTGACCGTCCGTTGCGCCCCTCGTTCGTAAAAGGGCTGCGTAACGAGGTACAGGTGGTTGCTACGGTATTGACCGTACATCCCGATGATGCCTACGATGTGCTAGCCATTAACGCTGCCAGTATGTCCACCCAGATTTCTGGTCTGCCCTTCTCCGGGCCAATCGGTGGCACCCGGCTGTCCCTAATCGATGGACAGTGGGTAGCTTTCCCGCGTTACAGCGAAATCGAGCGTTCCACTTTCAACATGGTGGTTGCCGGACGGGTTATTCAAACCGCTGATGGCGGCGAAGACGTGGCCATTATGATGGTAGAAGCCGGCGGCGGCGAAGGTACCTGGGAGCTAATTCAACAGGGACAGACCGCTCCGACCGAAGATGTAGTAGCTGCCGGTCTGGAAGCCGCTAAACCTTTCATTAAGGAACTATGCCGCGCGCAAGCGCAGGTAGCGGCCAAGTGCCAGAAAGAAACCCTAGAGTTCCCGCTGTTTAAAGACTTTGAGGACGAACACTGGGATGCGGTTTCCGAAAACTGCCGCGAACAGCTGGACCAGGCCGTACAGATCGCAGAGAAACTCGATCGGCAAAACCGGGTTGACGAAATCAAAGACCAAATGCTTTCCGACCTGGAAGAGCGTTTCCCCGAGGGCGAGAAAGAGCTCAAAGCCGCTTTCCGCGCCCTCGAAAAAGAGCTAATCCGTACCCGCACCCTAAACGAGGGCGTGCGGATGGATGGACGCCAGCCCAACCAGATTCGCTCGCTCTATGCGCGCGCTGGAGTGCTGCCCCGCCTGCACGGATCCGCGATTTTCCGTCGCGGCGAAACCCAGGTGCTGGGGGTAACCACCCTGAATATGCTGCGGATGGAACAGCAGCTAGATAACCTCAGCCCGGTGACCCGCAAGCGCTATATGCATCAATACAACTTCCCGCCCTATTGCACCGGTGAAACCGGTCGCGTGGGCAGCCCCAAGCGCCGCGAAATCGGGCACGGTCACCTCGCGGAAATGGCGTTAGAGCCGGTACTTCCCTCCAAGGAAGAATTCCCCTACGCTATCCGCCAGGTATCCGAAGTTATGGGTTCGAACGGATCCTCATCTATGGGGTCGGCTTGTGCCTCCACGATTTCGCTACTGAATGCGGGCGTGCCGCTAAAGGCTCCGGTTGCCGGGATTGCCATGGGACTAATGAGCGAGCCGAACGAGGACGGCACCACCAAGTACATGACCCTAACCGATATTTTGGGAGCCGAGGACGGCTTTGGGGATATGGACTTCAAGGTCACCGGTACGCGGGACTTTATTACCGCCCTACAGCTAGACACCAAGCTGGACGGTATCCCCTCTGACGTGCTGAAAGGTGCGCTAGCTCAGGCTAAGGAAGCCCGCCTGGAAATCTTGAACCTGATTGAACAGGCGATTCCAGAACCGGACGAAATGAGCCCCTATGCTCCGCGCATCATCACCGTACAGGTGCCGGTAGACAAGATTGGCGAGGTCATCGGCCCGAAGGGCAAGATGATTAACCAGATTCAAGAAGATACTGGCGCGGAAGTAACTATCGAAGATGACGGTACTGTCTATATTTCTTCCTCTGATGCTGAATCTGCCGAAGCTGCCCGGGCAGCAGTCAACGCGATTGCTAACCCGCAAATGCCTGAGGTAGGGGAGCGTTTCGTGGGAACCGTGGTTAAGACCACCTCCTTCGGGGCTTTCATTTCCCTGACCCCCGGCAAGGACGGGCTGCTGCATATTTCCCAGATTCGTCGCCTGGTAGGGGGCAAACGCATCAACCAGGTAGAGGACGTACTGGGCGTTGGCGACCAAGTTCAGGTAGAAATCGAAGAAATCGATGAACGGGGCAAGCTATCGCTGGTAGCGGTACTCAGTGAAGAGCAAGAGGCCGCGTTAGCTGAAAACGAAGCTAAACAGGAATCTCGTCGCTCCGAAGATGAAGATCGTCCTCGTCGCTCTCGTAACCGTAGCCGCCGGCATCGCAACAATCGCCGTGATGATCGGCGTGAGGATCGCCGCGAAGAGCAATCAGATGATGACGACGAATAGTCGATAACTAAGTTGGCGAGGGCGAGATAATCTCGCCCTCGCCTCCTTTAATTTCAGAAAAGGAATCCTTGATGCGTAGATACTTCGACCTGGTAGTGGCAGGAAGCCTGCTGTTCCTGTGCCTATTTTTTGCGCTGATCCTACTGTCGGTTTCTACCACTTCCGACTCCGGCTTATTAAGCGTGTTTACCGGGTTTCTGGCTCTGGTATTTGCCGCTGTAGCTGGCGGCTTTCAACTGATTCTTGCTACCTTGCGTCTGATTTTTAAATTAGATGCCCGCCGTTTTTGGGCTCGCGCTAGCCTAATCGCCCTGGTTTTCACCGTCCTTTCCCTCATCTATGCCGCTATCGCCGGCAGCGCCGAAACGGGACTACTGACCTTCGCCCTCGGGATATTTACTATCTTTGGCGCGGTGCAATGCGCATGCGCCTGGACGCTAAGCAACTCCCGAACAAGACAACCGCACCCTAAAAACCCCACCAGCCAGTAGCAAGGCGGGACACTTTAAAGAAACAAGCAAACCCTATAAAGAAAAATGCCTGAAAAATACGATTACAAACTGCCGCTTTCCGCCCAAGCGCCTCGCCTGAGTATTAGCGAAGGCGAAACCCTAATCGAAAGATCGATACTGCCCGGCGGTATCCGCTTGATTACCCAACAGGTACCAGCCTCGCCCTCGGTAGTGCTCGGGTTTTGGATTCCGGCAGGTTCGCGCGATGAAGGCCCGCATCATTTGGGATCTACCCATTACTTAGAACACCTGCTGTTCAAAGGCTCAGCTACCCGCACCGCGAAGCAAATCTCGCGGGCATTCGATGCTGTGGGGGGAGAGCTTAACGCGGCGACCGCGAAAGAATCTACCCACTATTACTGCCGGGTGCTCTCCCGTGATCTACCAATGGCGGTAGAAGTGCTCACCGAAATGCTGGCGTGCCCCACTTTGGCGTCTCCAGATTTCGAACTGGAACGGGCAGTTATCCTGGACGAACTGGCCATGTCCCAAGATGATCCCCAAGATGTTGGCTACGAAAAATTTTTGGGTCAGCTATTCCCCAGCTCCCCGCTTGGCCTGCCGGTAGGTGGCACCGCGCAAACCGTGGCTGCCACTCCCTTAGAAGCGGTGAAAGCCCATCATCAGCGCTGGTATCAGCCCCGCCACCTGGTAGTTGCGGCCGCCGGTGATATTAAGCATGACCGCCTGGCACAACTAATATTGGAAGCTGCCGGTAAAAACGGTTGGTCCCTGCCTGCAGGCACCGATCCGGAAGTTCCTCAGCGTACCCAGCCAGCTCCGGCAGTGCCCGCCAGCGCCGTAGTAGAAAAAACGGTGGAACAGGGGCAAATATTTATCGGAACCCGTTCCCTGCCCGCTAATGACCCCCAACGCGACACGCTAAGCATGTTGCTCACGGTACTTTCCGGCGGAATGTCTTCCCGGTTATTCCAAGAGATCCGAGAAAAACGCGGACTGGCCTACTCTACCTATGCTTTTGACTCCGCCTATAGTGATAGCGGATCCTTCGGCCTCTACGCCGGGTGTGCCCCCGATAATTTGGAGCAAGTTGGAGACCTGCTGGTGGCAGAACTAGAAAAACTCGCCGAGCACGGAGTACCCGAAGGTGAACTAGCCGAAGCATTAGGGCAGCTCAGCGGGGGAGTACTGCTGGGAATGGACGATAATCGCGCCCGGATGGCGCGTCTGGGGCGCGCGGAAGTAAACGGAGGCCGCTTGCGCACCATCGAACAGTTAAACGCTGCCCTACAAAATGTGAGCAGCGCCCAAATTAGTGAGCTGGCAGCGCAATTTCTCGGCTTACCACAGGTGAAAGTCGTGGTACGCCCGGCGGTGGCATAAGCTGAACGAGTGAGAATAAAGAAACTTTTACCAGTTATTGGCGCAGCAGCGCTGCTTGCCGCCTGCAGCCCCGCCGCGCAGTCGCCGGCACCCGAAAAAACTTCTAACGCCACTAACCCCAAAGTGACCAGTTCGGCCTCGACCTCGCCTGCTACCCCGACAGTTTCGCAAACCCCGGAAGTGACCTTCACTCCCAAAGAGCACCTGTCGGAAGGGCAAAACTCCTTCGTCAAACAGGTGATGGAAAAGAACCACTACGATCAGCGCACCGCGGAGATTGTTTTGGGGCCAGTACAATCCCTGTGCGGACTGCTCGATACCAAGCAGCCAGATTCGGCGGCAAATAAACAAACGCTGTCTGATATTTACACCAAAGTAGATTCTGCGGAGCTCCGGCAAGAATGGTACAACAATCTGCAGATAGCAGGGCAAACCCTGTGTCCAGATAAAGCCCAAATCATTAACGCTAATAAACCAGAGGGTGTGAAGTAGAGTGAGCGAAAAACTGAAAGTCGCTGTGGTCGGAGCCCAGGGGCGGATGGGAAAGTCCGCTTGTCAAGCGATCACAGACTCCACAGACTTGCAGCTAGTTGCCCGTTTGGGCAGTAAAGATGAGATCACCTCCCAGACTTTAGCCGGGGCTGAGGTCGCGGTGGAGTTCACTATTCCTAGCGCTAGTTTTGCCAATACTGCCGCGATTTTGCGCTCCGGCGCCCATGCGGTAGTCGGTACCTCAGGGTGGGACGAGGACGCACAGGTAAAAATCCAGGAAGTGGCGCGCGAAACTGGGCGTAACGTATTGATTGCTCCCAACTTTGCGCTTTCCGCAGTACTGGTGATGGCTTTTTCTCGCTTGGCGGCACCTTTTTTCACTTCCGCCGAAATCGTGGAAACTCATCATCCGAAAAAACTAGATGCCCCCAGCGGGACTGCGCTCGCAACCGCCCAGCAAATGGCGGCCGCGCGCCAGCAAGCCGATATCCCGCCCGCCCCCGATGCCACCACCACCGATCCCGAGGGGGCGCGCGGCATGAAAGTGGGAGATGTAGGGATCCACTCCCTGCGGATGCTAGGGGCTAACGCGCACCAGGAAGTGATCCTCTCTAACCCCGGGGAACAGCTGAGGCTGCGCACTGACTGTTTTGATCGCTCCTCCTTTATGCCGGGAGTGCTGCTGGCTGTGCGGAAAGTTGCCGCCGCGGCTCCCCTGACAGTGGGGCTGGATAAGCTCATGGATTTAGGGATTTAAAGTGACTGCTCCTTCTGCCGAAGAAACAGTCCGCTTAGCGAAAAGCGAAGATTTACCTGACTGGGGACGCATCCAGGCGCAGGCTATGCAGGCCGACCTGCAGTCCCATCTGGGACAAATCGGTCCGCAAACCTTAGCGCTTATTGACCCGGAGCAGATTACGCGAGCCTGGCAGCAGGCGTTATTTAGCCCGCCCTCGCCAAAACATCACCTGCTCACCGCGGTAAATAAAGGACAGGTAGTGGGGATGGCGGCGATTGCCCCCGCCCCCGAAATGCTGGTGCAACCCAAACAGTCCCCGCTAGCCGAAAAAAATGCTGATGCCGAAATCGTGGCGCTCGAGGTCGCTGATTGGGAAAAGAACCTGGCCGATGCTTCTCGCCTGGTAAATGCGGTCGGCGATATGTTGCGAAAGTCCGGGGCTAGCCGGCTGCAGATTTGGCTAGCTGCCGAAGCCCAAGAAAAAATCCGGTTCTTCAACGAATGCGGATTCGCCCCCGCCGGGTTGCGCCAAAGCCTAAAAGTAGGGCATGAATCCATGGTGCAGCACCTGTGGTTTACTGACCTATAAACCCCTCCCGCCCGCTTTTTGGACGAAAGAAAAATCTCCAAGTGGGGTGGGTAGAGTGGGGACATGAGCAACGCAGAGTGTACTTATCGCCTTCCCGCACCGGTTGGGGTAGCAATGGTGACCCCCTTTCACCCAGACGGCTCCGTAGACTACGATGCCGCCGCCAACCTTGCTAAACACCTGGTGGATCAAGGAATCGATCACCTGGTACTTTCGGGTACCACCGGGGAATCGCCTACCACTCACCTGGATGAAAAAGAACAGTTAATAAAGGTAGTTCGCCAAGCAGTAGGCGAAGACCTCTACATTACTGCCGGGGCGGGATCGAACGACACGGAACATTCGGTGCGAATGGCACGCAGTGCCCAGGCCGCTGGGGCTGACGCGATCCTAGTGGTAAGCCCCTATTATTCCCGTCCCTCCCAAGAGGGGATGTATCAGCACTTTGCTAAAGTGGCTGGTCAGACCGATCTGCCAGTTATGCTTTACGATATTCCCGGACGAACCGGGGTAGCCATCGGTGATGAACTCCTCATGCGTCTGGCAGAGATCGACAATATTGTGGCGGTCAAAGATGCTACCGGCAAAGTAGAAGTCGGGGCGCGGCGCATAGACGAAACCGGCTTGGCTTTCTATTCCGGCGATGATGGCCTGAACTATTCCTGGCTTACCCATGGCGCGGTGGGGGTGATCAGCGTGGTCGCTCACGTCGCCGGAGCCAGCTACCGCAAAATGGTGCAACTGGTAGAAAACGGAGACTACCAGGGAGCTCTGCAGCTCTCCCTAAAGCTAGAACCCTTGGTGAAAGCCTTAATGGGAGGGGGACAAGGCGCCGTAATGGCCAAGCACGCCCTCGCCGAACAAAAAATTATTCCCACCGCTACTTTGCGCCTGCCCCTAGCTCCCGCCAGCGAAGAGGAGATCGCCCAGCTGCGCGCCGCCCTGGAACGTTTCGAATTGCTTTAGAAACGCTCGCGGTTTGCTAGCGGTTTTGACCGCGAAACCGGTTTTACCCACCGGCCTAGAGTGCCGAGGGCGCCTAGCAGGGGGATTTATCTTAAAGACCTGCCTAGAAGGACTAATCGCACCCCCGTGAGCGCGGAAGTTTGCTATAGGCGGGTAAAATCGGAACAATTAGACACGTGAATCCGCTTTATCCTGAACTTTCTTTTCCGCCGAAGCTAAAATCCGACACCATCCGGGTAGTTCCCCTGGGAGGACTGGGGGAAGTCGGACGGAACATGACCGTAATCGAACTCAATGGCAAAATCCTGATTGTCGATTGCGGGGTGCTCTTCCCCGAAGAAATCCAACCGGGTGTTGACCTGATCCTCCCCGACTTTTCCTATCTACACGGACGTATGGATCAGGTAGTGGGGCTGGTGCTCACCCACGGTCATGAAGACCATATCGGGGCGGTACCCTATCTGTTGCGTCTGCGCGAAGATATTCCCATTTACGGCTCCCAACTCACCTTAGATTTTCTGCGACCCAAACTGGAAGAGCACCGACTTCCGGCAACGCATCTGCACCAGGTACGCGAGGGGGAACGCATCGAGCTAGACATTTTTTCTTGCGAATTTTTGGCGGTCACCCACTCGATACCCGATGCCCTAGCGGTAATGATACGAACCAAAGCCGGAAACCTGCTGGTTACCGGCGACTACAAAATGGATCAGTTGCCGCTCGATAAACGGATCACTGACCTGCGTGCCTTTGCCCGTATGGGGGAAGAGGGCGTTGACCTATTCCTAGTGGACTCCACCAATGCGGAGGTTCCCGGTTTTATTGCCCCGGAAAGAAAAATCGGTCCGGTAATCCGCCAGGTACTATCAGAATCTAGCGGGCAAGTAATCGTAGCCTCCTTCGCCTCCCATGTACACCGGGTGCAACAAGTGCTGGACGCTGCCCGCGCGGTGGGGCGCAAAGTGTGCCTGTCGGGGCGTTCCATGGAACGCAATATGAACATTGCGGCGCAGGCCGGCTACCTGGATCTAGATCCACAAGTGGTAGTGCGCGCGGATGAACTCAAGCGCCTACCCCCGGAAAAACGCGTGTGGATGGTTACCGGATCCCAAGGTGAACCCATGGCCGCGCTCTCGCGGATTGCCCAAGGGGAACACCGCCTAGTGTCCCTGGAACCAGAAGATACCGTACTGCTGGCCTCCTCCCTGATCCCCGGAAATGAAAACTCAGTCTACCGGGTAATAAATGCACTGATGCGCCAAGGCGCCAATGTAGTACATAAAGGTAACCGCGCGGTTCACGTTTCCGGACATGCCGCGGAAGGCGAACTGCTCTACACCTACAACATTGTGCAACCCAAGAATGTGATGCCGATTCACGGAGAAATCCGGCATTTGATTGCCAATGGACGGATCGCCCAATCCACCGGGGTGCCGGAAGAAAATGTGGCTTTAGCCGAGGACGGGGTAGTAGTCGACCTGAAAGATGGGCAAGCGCGCGTAGTGGGGCAAGTCGATTGCGAATATGTATATGTTGACGGCGGATCTATCGGAGAAATCGATGAAGATCAGCTAAAAGACCGCATGACTTTGGGTGAAGAAGGTTTTGTTTCCGTATTTGCCGCGGTAGATGTGCCCACCAAAATTATTGCCGCCGGCCCGCATATCACTGCTCGGGGAATGGCCGAGGACGAGGGGGTATTTAGGGAAGTACTACCGGATGTGACCGAAGCATTACAAAGGGCATTAAATCAAGGCGATAGCGATCCTTATCGCCTGCAACAGGCGATGCGCCGTGCTTTGGGACGTTGGGTGGCGCGTCGCTTGCGCCGTCGCCCCATGATCGTACCGGTAGTTGTGGAGATTTAGATGCGGGTAACTGGAAAAGAAAAGTCGGATATTTCTTGGCGTCAGCGCGTTCCCGCCTGGCTAGGTTGGGTCTATACCATTGCCGCGCTATTTTGCCTGGTAATGATTCCGTTGCGCTACAGCGGTAGCCGCGGATTTGGGCGCTTTACCTACCTGGTGCTAACTATGCTCGGGGTTCCCTCGACTGCCACCTTAGGCGCAGCAGTATTATTGGCGTTCTTGGCTCTGCTGTGTTTTTCCCGCAAGCGGATCGGGGTTATCGTCCTGATCGCTTTGCATACTCTGCACGCCTTACTGAGCCTGACTGCGCTGTTATTTTCTTTCTCGAATCCAGAACTTACCCTGACGGTCGGCCTATTCCTGGGGTTTCGGCTGCTGTTTTCCACATTTGTGGTAGTAGTTTTATTCGCCTCTGCCCGTAGCTTTTGGGGAAGAATCAATGCGCGATCCGCCTGGAAAGCCCTCTTAGTGCTGCTAAGTGGCCAATTGCTGGTATTTGGCATGGGGTTCATCATGGCTCGGGTTCTTGCGCCGCGCACTTGGGATAGTGGAACGTTGGCATTTTGGGTCTTTTCCCGAATGTCGGGATGGCGACTGCCCCACGGTAATGCCATCCGTTTGCACCTAGCCCACCTAAGCGGTTTTCGCGGTCTGGGCTTCTTCATCATGGTGCTTTCCGGCCTGGTGATGATGATTGCCGCCAATCGCTTTATTCTCGGTCAACGGGCGCAAGCTCGCACGCGCAGCGAAGATCTCGCTTTGCGCGCCCTCCTGTTCAAATGGGGGAAAGCTGATTCCTTAAGCTATTATGCCACCCGGGATAACCGGGCAGTAGTTTTCAGTGCTGATGGGCAAGCAGTGGTTTCCTACGGGGTAGCTATGGGAGTGGCTCTAGCGGCCGGCGATCCCATAGGGGATCCTTCTTCCTGGGAAAATGCGGTGCAAAGATGGAAGGCACACTGTTACCGTCAAGGATGGATTCCAGCGGTAATCTCCGCTAGCGCCCAAGGGGCGCGTGTCTATCGCCACCAGGGACTTCGAGTACGCAAAATGGGTGACGAAGCTATTATTATCCCCGAACGTTTTGAACGTAACTCCAGTGCCGGCCGAGCCTTATTAGCTGCTCAAAGAAGAGTTGCTCGCGCGGGGGTAGAGATCGAGATTTGCAGGCAAAGCGAACTTACTCCCGCACAGCTGCAGGAAGTAGCGATGGTGGCCGAACTTTTCCGGCGCGGGAATGAACGGGGCTTCTCGATGAGCCTCGATAGAATGTTCGCTCCGCAAGAGGGCGAGCAAATCATCGTAACCGCGCGAGGCCAAGATGGTCAGCTACAATGCCTGCTCACCTTCGTTCCCTGGGGGCAACGCGCCGTCTCCCTCAACTTGATGCGCCGGGCAGAATCGGCGGTCAACGGGGTAGTGGAAGCCATGGTGCTCGCCTTGCTGCAGCAAGGGCCCGAAAAAGGCATAGACCAGTTCTCCTTGAACTTTGCGATGTTCAGAGAAGTTTTTGTGGAGGGCGAAGCCGTTGACGCCAGTATTAATGATCGCGTCAAGCGCGCCCTCTTTGTCAAGGCCTCCCGTTTTTGGCAACTAGAGTCGCTATATGAATCCAACGCCCGGTATAACCCGAAATGGTTGCCCCGTTATTTTTGTTTTTCTTCCGACCCGTTAGTGCCATTATCACTGATAGCAGCGGGAATGCTAGAGGGATTCGTGCCCGCACCAGAGGCCGCCGTGCGTGGTGAACCCTTTGAATGGGAAGTTGATAGCCAGTATCTACAGGAACTGCAAGCGATGCGCAGCGAGCATACCGCCGCTAAACTGCAGGTCAAACTGAGTGAGCAACAAAGATCGCGACGCGCGAAAGTGGAAAAACTAAGTGCCGCGGGAATCGAATCTTTCCCGGCAGGTTTCGATTTAGGGATCCCCTTATCGGAAGCGAAAGCCCGCCTAGAAGCGGGTGAAAACGGCACAGCGGTTCGCACCCTCGGCCGGATTGTGGCGCGCCGAAACCACGGGGGCGTGGTGTTTTGGGATTTGCACTACCAAGGCACCTATCTGCAGGTAGTACTCGAACTACGCAACCTCAGCGCGGAACAATTCGCCCACCTACGACTGCTGGACTTAGGAGATCTGCTGGTTGTGAGCGGCCAGTGCGGAGCTTCCCGCAATGGCACGCCCTCATTGATAGCAGAAAGCTGGACGCTGGCCGCGAAAGCGCTGCGCCCGATTCCGCATCCGGCTACCCGGCTAGACATTGGCACCCGCACCCGCGAACGCACTATGACTTTGCTCAATGACGCGACCGCAATGCGCCAGCTGCAGGCGCGTTCGCGGGCATTAAGTGCGGTGCGTAAAGAACTGATAGACCGCGGCTATTTGGAGGTGGAAACCCCCATGCTGCAGGCGGTGCAAGGCGGAGCTAATGCCCGTCCCTTCGTTACTCACTCCAATGCCTACCAGGTGAATATGTTCTTGCGGATAGCCCCGGAACTGTATTTAAAACGCCTGGCTATAGCGGGGATGGGGGCAATCTTCGAGATGGGGCGCTCCTTTAGGAACGAGGGCGCGGACGCGACTCACAACCCCGAGTTCACCTCCTTAGAGGTCTATAAAGCCGGTTCTGACTACCGCGAAATGATGACCCTTACCCGTCAGCTTTACCAGGCAGCGGCCCGCGCAATTCATGGAAAAGAAATCGCTCTGCGCCCGGCAGGATCGTCCGAAACTAGCGATGAAAGCGGCGAAGTGGAGTTCGTGGAGGTCGATATTTCTGGCGATTGGCGGGTAATCTCGGTTTTTGATGCGGTATCTGAGGCCGTGGGAACCGTGGTTACCCCCGACACCGGGGAAGAGGAGCTGCGTAGCCTGTGCCTGCAGCACCACCTGACTCCGCCGCCGGGCGCCAATAGTGGCACCTTGCTGGGGACGCTATATGACGACCTGGTAGAGGCGCGCACAATTAAACCTACCTTCTACTGTGATTTCCCGGTGGAGTCCTCTCCGCTTACCCGCAGACACCGCAGCGATCCCCGCCTGGCTGAACGCTGGGATCTGGTGGCGTTCGGGATGGAACTGGGAACTGCGTATAGCGAACTAACTGACCCCCGTGACCAGCGGGAACGCTTTACTCAGCAGTCGCTCGCGGCAGCCGCCGGAGATCCGGAAGCCATGAGCTTAGACGAAGACTTCTTAAACTGTTTAGAACTGGGGATGACCCCCTTAGGAGGACTAGGACTGGGAATGGATCGGATGGCAATGATGCTGATGGGCTGCGATATTCGGCAGGTGCTAGCCTTCCCGTTTGTTAAACCTAGGAATTAATAACCAAATTTTGGTGCTAAGGAAAAAGGTTGGGTGGCGAAATGGCGGAAGAAAAAAACAAGCTGGTGTCGGTAGCGGCGGTGGTTTTGACTCTACCGTTGAAAGTGTCGCGATTGCCCGAGAGGGGAACCACCGTTCTTGGTAGCGCGAAGCGCCCGGGAGTGGGGGAGTCGGCGGAAGTGATGTTGGCCGCTGCTCGGCAAGGAGTAGAGGTAATCAATATGTCTTGCCTGGGCACTGGCCCTAACTCTACCCAAGCGAGACAAGTGCTCAGAGAGGCAAATATCGAGACCCGCACAGTAGAAGTGGTGGGCGATATCGGGATGAAAATTCAGATGATTGAAGAGGGAGGATACTATGCTTCGGTGCTCACCACCGGGGTGGAAATAGATATTTCTGGTCGCGAGCTAGACAAAGTTTCGATGCATCCGGGAGACGTAGTTTATATTTCAGCCGGAGATCTCACCCACACCTCGTATCGAGCAGCGCTTTCCCAATGGCTTCCTTCCTTGCCGGATCAGGTAAAAGTGGTTATGGCTGCCACTCCCCAGATTTCCCAGATCGATCCCCACTGCGTTTCCGAGGTATTGCCCCACGTTGATGTGCTTACTTGCAACGAATACGAATCCCAGTTCTTACCCGGATCAGTGGGTCATTTGACCTGCGGGTATGTTGCAGAAAAGCTGCCCGAATCAGCTTGGGTGGTGGAGAGAATTGGCTCCTATGGGGCAAAGATAATAGATGCTGACCGGCAAACCATGGTGCCCTCGCTGAGTATCAAAGTGGCTGATACTTTGGGAGTCGGATCAGCCCACACCGGGGTGTTGCTGGCGAGCTTGGTCAAAGGACTTGATCCATTTGAGGCTATAGAACGCGCCAATGTTGCCGGAGCTATGGCGGCAGAAAAACACGGAAACGACACCTGCCCCAGCGAGTCAGAAATAGAGCAGCGACTAAGCGAAGTTCCTGCCTACCGCTAGCAACTTTTTTCTAAAAGCTAATCCCCCTTGAACTGGGAAGCGAGTTGCCGGCGGCGTGGCAATCAGCGCCAGATGAGTCTGTAAGGGTAGAGTGCCAGTGTTATGGTTGCGAAAAAAAATAATAAGAAGCTTGAGTCCTCCTCTTCCGTTAAAGATAGCTCCCGGATGCGTGATGGGGTGGCGTTCTTACTTATTGCTTTAGCTACGATGTCGGCGTTAACGGAATGGTTCGCCATGGATGCGCTAGCAACCCGAGCTTTGCATCATCTAGCGGCGGGTCTGCTGGGTATGTACAGCATCCTTGCCCCGATCATTTTGGTAGGGGCGGCGATTAGCCTCTTTCGCAACCGCGCCCCCGAAGAATCCCACCTCCACATTTTGCTGGGGACAATCGGGATAGCGGCAGCAGTTACCGGAATTACCCATGTGGCATGTGCTAGTCCGCCAATAAGTAATTTTTCGGCGATTGAACAATCCGGAGGTATTCTGGGATGGCTTTTCGGGCATCCCCTGCAAATCCTAGTCTCTGCACCTGGAGCGGTAATTTTACTGGTGCTCTTAGGTTTGTATTCCCTGCTAATCGCCACTGATACTTCTATTTCCCAAGTGTTAGGGGTCATGCGCTCCCTCACCCAGCGAGTTAAAGCCGGCTTTGCGAAGTCGCCTGAAGCCGGGGAAACAGAGGGCGAGACCGAAACCAGCGCGGTGGAGGACACCGATAAACAGGCTCCTGCTACCCGCACCCGCCGGCTGAAACGCTGGGAGCGGACGGCGGCGGCAGCGCCAGCCGAGTCGGCAGAGGAAACTGCTAGCGGCACCCAGGTGCTAGAGCCGCAAACGCCACAAACGCCGGCTTCAAAAGCGGAACCTAAGCCGCGCGCTTCGCGGATGCGGCTGCCCCAGGATGCGGAAGAAACCAAAGTCCTCAGCGGTACCGAAGCCGTCCCGATGCCAGAAAACGCCGATGAGGGAGAAAAAACCCAGCTGTTGCTGCCGGGCACCGGAGAAACCGGGATGGAGCTGGCCGATGGGCAAACCTATGAACTGCCCGGAGAGGAACTGCTAGTAAAAGGAAAGCCACATAAGATCCGATCCGAAGCCAATGATCGGGTAGTTGCTGCCTTGGAAGAAGTATTCACCGAGTTCGGAGTGGACGTAAAAGTTACCGGATTCTCCCGCGGCCCTACGGTTACTCGTTATGAACTGGAACTGGGACCGGGGGTAAAAGTAGAGAAGATTACCAACCTGAAAAACAATATCGCTTACGCGGTAGCCAGTGCGGATGTGCGAATACTGTCCCCGATTCCGGGTAAAAGTGCGATCGGGATCGAAATTCCGAATACCGATCGCGAGATTGTGGCGCTTGGCGACGTGCTACGTTCGGCTGCGGCCCACCGCTCAGCTCATCCGCTAATGGTCGGAGTGGGCAAAGACGTTGAGGGCGGATACGTAGTTACTAACCTGGCAAAGACTCCTCACCTTTTGGTAGCGGGAGCCACCGGTTCGGGTAAATCTTCTTTTGTAAACTCGATGATTACTTCCCTGTTGATGCGGGCTACCCCCGAGCAGGTGCGGTTGATTCTAGTTGACCCCAAGCGGGTGGAGCTCACTATCTATCAGGGGATCCCCCATCTGATTACCCCGATTATCACCGATCCCAAGAAGGCGGCAGAAGCCCTGGAATGGGCGGTTAAAGAGATGGATCACCGCTATAACGACATGGCCAATTTTGGGCATAAACATATCGATTCTTTCAACCAGGCAGTGCGGGCAGGCGAAGTTGTGCCCCCACCTGGGTCTGAGCGGGAAATCAGTCCCTACCCTTATCTGTTGATCGTGGTAGACGAGCTAGCCGATATGATGATGGTCGCTCCCCGGGACGTAGAAGCCTCTATCCAGCGGATTACCCAGCTAGGACGAGCCGCCGGGATTCACCTGGTAGTGGCCACCCAGCGTCCCTCGGTAGACGTAGTGACCGGTATTATCAAAGCTAATATCCCGTCCCGCTTAGCTTTCGCCACCTCCTCTATTACGGATTCGCGCACTATTTTGGATCAGGGGGGCGCTGAAGCGCTAATCGGTCAGGGTGACTCTCTCTATCTGCCGGCAGGAACCGCGAAGCCGATGCGTATTCAAGGGGCCTGGGTAGGTGAGGACGAGATTCAACGGGTCGTCGATTCGGTCAAATCCCAGATGAGTCCGGAATATCGCGAGGATGTAATCGTCAAAGAAGAGGACAAACCCAAAGTTGCCGAAGATATCGGTGACGATTTGGATGACCTGCTAGAGGCCGCGCAACTAGTGATTAACACCCAACTAGGTTCGACTTCCATGCTGCAACGCAAATTGCGGGTAGGGTTCGCCCGGGCGGGCAGGCTAATGGATCTGCTTGAATCGCGAGAAATCGTAGGGCCTTCTCGGGGCTCCAAAGCTCGGGAAGTGTTAGTTTCTCCAGAGCAACTTCCCGAAGTGTTAGCGATGTTGCGCGGAGAAAAGCCCACGGTTCCACCTGCGGACACGTCCTCGGAAGGGATGAGCGGCAGCGCAGAAGAAGTCCCCTTAGAGGAAGTGGAAGCCGAAAGCAGCGAGGACGCCTGGGAGCTTACCGGACGCTAAGCACCTATAATGCGTTTTTAGAGCGTAAAAATCTATTAGAGTAGTAGTTGATGGAAAGCAAAGAAAAACCCGCAGCTTCATCGGAAAAGTGGCGGCAAATAATTCCAAATGCCCTAACAATTGCGCGAATTATCTTGGTGCCAGTTTTTATCGCCTTGATGATTATGCAGCATATGCGGGGGTCAGTATCCCTACTAATTGTGTCTCTGGTGGTCTTTTGTATAGCTTCCTATACCGATCATCTAGACGGAAAACTGGCGCGCCGCTGGCAGGTGGTGAGTGATTTTGGGAAGCTAGTTGACCCGATCGCGGATAAAGCGCTGATGATTTCGGCTTTCGTTTTACTCTCCCTATTCCAGAACCTGTGGTGGTGGTTCACTGCAGTCGTGATTCTACGGGAGGTGGCGGTTACTCTCCTGCGTATGTATCTGCTGCGTTCGGGAGTAGTTTTGCCTGCCTCTAAAGGCGGGAAAATCAAGACCAGCTTGCAGATCCTAATGGTCTTCTTGTGGATGCTAGCGGGGATTTGCTACCCGTTTAACACTCAGGTGGGTGTGGTGATTATGTACCTGGCGATTGCGGTTTTGATTGCTGCTTTCGTGGCCACGGTACTTTCGGGACTGGTCTACTTCCTGGATGCTCACGACAATCAAAAAGAACAAGCTAAAGTAGCAGGCGGTGGCGATAAGAGCGAGAAAAATACCTCGCTAGCTAAGGCTGACGCGGATACTGGAAAGCTCGGCAAAGGTGGGCAAGGAGCTGATAATGCACATCTCCCAGATGAAGATGCTCTAGAAGCTAAGAAAACCTGGGAACCGCGGGCAAAGCGCGCTGCCCGACGCAAAGAGCCCAAAGCGCAGGAAGCCACAGCGGATCGGGCGGCAGCTGCAACGGCAGATGAACCAGAGGTAAGCGATCCGAAAGACCGGGAGGAAGAGGCCTCGGTTTCCCTTGAGGAGACCCTTGGAGCTGCCTCTTCAAAGGATAAAGAAGGCGAGCCCCAGAGGGGAGGAGACCGTGCCGCCAAGTTTCCTTCGCGGCGTACGCGCCGAGCCCGGCAGGCGCAAAAGGTTGGGGGAGAAGCCGCACCCCACGATGAGCAACAAGATAGTTCGCGGGATAACCAGCACTCCCCGTCTCCCGGGAGAATCCCAGATTTGTCGGCGGCCAGCACTAGCCTTACGCCCAGCAGCGAGCCAGAGACTACGGAGGAAAGTTCAGAGCCAGAAGCGTCCGGGCTAGCACAAGAGGAAACGCACGAGGAAACGCCTCGGTTCGCAATGACCCGTTCGCAGCTGCGGCGGCAAATGAATCAATAGTTTATAGTCACGTAGGTCACTTAGCCGTGAACACTGGCACTCTTTGTCGATATTTGGAATGAATCCCGCGAAGATGGTGTTGGAACCAGTGTGAATGCAAGAGAGTATCAAAAGACACCGGCCGGGTTCCATCAGGATGGGAAATCCGGGCACGGGCAGCAGATAGGGGGATATGCTATGGATATGACAAGCAAAGATTCGGGGAACAAGACTCCGTTGCTGCGCGAAGAGATTGGGCAAGTTCTACGGATGGTACGCCGATCCCAGGGACGCACCTTAAGAGAAGTTTCCACCAGTGCCCAGGTGTCTTTGGGATATCTTTCTGAGGTAGAGCGCGGGCAAAAAGAAGCTTCTTCGGAACTATTAGCCGCGATTTGTAACGCTCTCGAGGTGCCGATGGCAATGGTGCTGCGGGAAGTTTCGTTACGAGTAGCGGTAGCAGAGGGGCTCTCCGTGCGTCGCCAGGTGCCAGAAGTGCCGGTACATTCGGTAGTCTAGCCTGGTGAAACGCTCAGAGTTCGACTTTGCCCTGAAAGCCGTTTTTGGATCGGCTTTCGGGGCGTCTTTACTTTCAGATTTATACTTACCTGATTTGCACTCCACTGCCGAGCAGGCTTTAGCCTCAGGGAAAGATCCCCAGCAAATTTGGGACTGCCTATTGACGCAAACCGATAGTGATCCACAGCTGCGTTTTATCCATCGCGCTGATCGGAGAACTTTAAATGAACTCGCGCGTCAAGGATTATTAAGAACTTAACGGGGAAAATAGGGGGTATTGGCGCCCCAGTTAATAGTTTTTAGCCGGCTTATATTTTTCTTCCTCCGCATTTCATTTTGTCGAACATCTGTTCGCTAGGTACAGTTGTACTCAGACGCGCAGTCGGTGATTTTTCCCTTACGGATTATCGCCAAGCTGTTAAACGTAATTGGCCGTACGTAGCGTTAGCTTGGAGCCTCGGAGAGGGGTACCCCAAGGTAAAACCCAGGCCAGCCCAGTAATAGTTCGGAGAGAACCAGGAAGGATAGACACCATGGCAAAAAAGACTGCAAAACGGCAAGTAAGCACAGGCGGAAACCGGGAACAAGCCTTAGATATGGCGCTAGCCGCGATAGATAAGCAATTCGGTAAGGGCTCAGTGATGCGCCTAGGGGAAAACACCCATCGCCAGGTGGAGGTCATCTCAACTGGTTCTGTGGCTTTAGATATCGCCCTGGGGGTCGGGGGATTACCTCGGGGACGAATTATCGAGATTTACGGTCCGGAGTCTTCCGGTAAAACCACTGTAGCTCTGCACGCGGTAGCGGCGGCTCAAAAGGCCGGTGGGAATGCCGCTTTTATTGATGCTGAGCACGCCCTCGACCCCGAATACGCCAAAAAACTAGGAGTCAATACGGATGAACTCTTGGTTGCCCAGCCTGATACCGGGGAACAGGCTTTAGAAATCGCCGATATGCTGGTGCGCTCGGGGGGAATCGATATTTTAGTTATCGACTCGGTAGCAGCGCTGGTTCCCAAAGCAGAAATCGATGGGGAAATGGGAGACTCCCATGTAGGCCTTCAGGCGCGCCTAATGAGCCAGGCGCTGCGGAAAATGACGGGAGCGCTGTCTGCCACCGGCACCACCGCGATCTTCATTAACCAGTTGCGGGAAAAGATCGGGGTTTTCTTCGGCTCTCCGGAAACCACTACCGGGGGTAAAGCCCTGAAGTTCTATGCCTCGGTGCGCATTGATGTGCGCCGGATTGAAACCTTAAAGGATTCTTCGGGACCGATTGGTTCGCGTACCCGCGCGAAAGTAGTAAAAAACAAGATGGCTCCGCCTTTCAAGACTGCTGAGTTTGACCTGATGTACGGGGAAGGGATCTCTCGCGAAGCCTCGATTATCGACTTGGCTACCGATCTGGCAATCGTGCGTAAATCAGGAGCCTGGTACACCTATGAGGGCGACCAATTGGGGCAAGGGAAAGAAAACGTACGGCAGTATTTGAAGGATAATGCGGAACTAGCGGATGAAATCGAAGAAAAGATTTTGAAAGCCGTGGGCATTATCGGAGAGGACGCTGCCGAAGATCCCGCAGATGATGCTGCCGCTAGTGACAAGTAGGGCTATTTAGCTTCAGCTTCATGGTTAAGTATTTAGATCCAGAAAGTGATTTTGGCCTTCCCCGGCGTCGGAAGAAAAGCCCCAATCTGGCGGCGCGGCGGCAAAAGAATGCGGAGCTTCCTAGAGCGGAAGCATTAGCTGCGGCCAGGGAGGCGGCGCTGCGAGTACTAGATCGCACCGCTGCCTCCAGCTCCCAGATTCACCAAAAACTGACTAAGGCGGGTTTTCTTCCAGAAATTGCTGACGAAATCGTCACTCGCTTTGTCGAGGTGGGGTTGCTAGATGACCGCGAATATGCCGCCATGCTGGTGCGTACCCGCTTTCAAGAACGCGGCCTCGTGGGCAGAGCCTTAGTTCAAGAGTTAAACCGGAAAGGCATAGCTCCTGACCTGCAGCAAGAAGCCTTAGCGCAGATTTGCCCGGAGCGAGAGGCGCAAAACGCTCGGATGCTAGCGGAAAAAAAGGCGCGCTCTTTGCACAATGTTTCCTATCCGCAGGCAATGCGCCGGATAGGTGCATTTTTAGCTCGCAAAGGATACTCGCCCAGCCAGTGCCGCCAAGCTACCCGCGAGGTATTGGCAGATAGAGACTTCGAAACTGAATAGGCAAGGCCGGCTCGTGCCATGATGGAACTATGAACCAAGAACTAGATACGTTAGCGCGTCGCTTACAAGAGATTCTGCGCGAGAAAAGCTACACCATCGCCTGCGCCGAGTCCCTAACTGGCGGGCTGGTATGCGCAACTCTGTGTGATATTGCCGGAGCCTCCGACGTGGTTGCCGGGGGAGTCATCACCTACCAGACCAGCACGAAAAGCGAAGTCTTGGGGGTTTCCCGCTCCCGCCTACAAGAAACTGGAGCCGTAGATCCGGTGGTGGCCGAAGCAATGGCACAGGGAGCGGCCAAACTACTTTCTGCTGACGTGGCTCTAGCTACTACCGGAGTGGCCGGACCAGGCAGCCAAGACGGACATAGTGCCGGTACGGTGTTTATTTCAGTGGCAACCCCCGCCGGGGGAGCAACTACGGAGCTTTCTCTATCCGGAGATCGTAACCAGATTCGCCTGCAAACAGTGGCCGCCGTCCTCCAACTGGCGATTGAGGCATTAAGCTAAGCGCTTGTGGGTGGCACGGATTCCTCGGGTAACCTAGAAGCGTGGCATACGATTACGAAGAGCAACTGGCTAAGGCGCAAACTACTCTAGAGAAAATTCGGGCGGTTACTGATCCGGAAAAGTTGGGCGCCCAGATAAAAGAACTGGAACAAGCCAGCGTAGACCCTAATCTATGGGATGATCCCGATCATGCTCAGCAAGTAACCTCGCAGCTATCTCACCTAAAAGCCCGTCTTGACCAGGTAGAACGCTTAGATCAAAGCGTAGAGGACGCCCTAACTTTGCAAACTATGGCGGGTGAAGAGCTGGGGGAAGATCGCGAAGAAATTCTATCTGAGCTGCGTACCCTGCTTGAAAAACTAAATAAAGAGCTCGCTGAACTGGAAGTTCAAACCCTACTTTCCGGTGAATATGATGAACGCCGGGCAGTGGTTACTATCCGATCCGGAGTTGGGGGAGTAGACGCCGCGGATTTTGCGGAAATGCTGTTGCGAATGTATTTACGTTGGGCGGAGCGCCACGGCTATCCCACCCAGGTGATGGATACTTCTTATGCGGAGGAAGCGGGAATCAAGTCCGCTACTTTCCAAATTGACGCGCCTTATGCCTACGGGACTTTATCAGTTGAGGCCGGAACTCACCGCCTGGTGCGACAAAGTCCTTTCGATAATCAGTCACGCCGGCAAACTTCTTTTGCCGCGGTAGAAGTAATCCCCCTAATTGAATCCGATGACCAGATAGAGATTCCGGAATCCGACTTGCGGATAGATGTATTCCGCTCTTCTGGACCGGGCGGGCAATCGGTAAATACTACCGACTCGGCGGTACGGATGACTCACATTCCCACCGGGATCGTAGTCAGTATGCAAAACGAAAAGTCCCAGATCCAAAACCGGGCAGCGGCGCTGCGAGTACTGCAATCGCGGCTGTTGCAGTTACGACACGAGGAAGAACAAGCCAAGAAGAAGGAACTGGCCGGAGAAGTAAAAGCGTCCTGGGGAGACCAGATGCGCTCCTATGTGATGCACCCTTATAAAATGGTGAAAGACCTGCGTACTTTAGAGGAATCATCGCAGGTAGATTCAGTATTAGATGGAGATATCGATAGTTTCTTAGATGCGGGAATCCGGTGGCGTAAAGCCCAGGAAGAAAGTGAGAACTAGCACGTCAAAGCGCCAAGCGTCCCCTAATCGGCGTGTAAGCACCAATGCCGCCTCCCTAGGCGTTAAGTTGGTCAGTGCCGGAGGCTTTCAACAGCTAGTGGGGGATGCATGATTACTTTTGACGATGTCTCAATGGTTTATAAACGGGGGGCTCGCCCCGCGTTAAACCACGTGAGCACCAATATAGAGCGGGGAGAATTTGTTTTCCTCGTGGGTAAATCAGGTTCAGGCAAGTCCACTTTCCTAACTATGATTTACCGCGAAAATAGTCCCACGGAAGGCACCGTGACGGTGTTGGGAAAGGATGTTGGCCGGCTCTCGCGGTGGAAAGTTCCGAAATTACGTCGTCAAATCGGTACAGTTTTTCAAGATTTCCGCCTGCTAGATAACAAATCTGTGGAAGCAAATGTGGCCTTAGCGATGCAGGTGATTGGGCGCCCTCGGCACGCTATAAAAACGGAAGTGCCCCAGGTATTATCGCTGGTGGGGCTAGAGGGTAAAGAAAAACGGATGCCCTATGAGCTATCTGGTGGGGAACAGCAGCGAGTAGCGATCGCCCGCGCGATGGTTAATCGCCCAGAGATTCTACTGGCAGATGAGCCCACCGGAAATCTGGATCCGAAAACCTCGCTGGGGATTATGCGACTGCTGGATCGGATTAACCGTACGGGCACCACGGTAGTGATGGCCACTCACGATGACGAGATTGTCAATCAGTTACGCAAACGAGTGATTGAACTTGTAGATGGGGAAATAGTGCGCGACCAGGATCGCGGCGTGTACGGATCGAGTCGAAGCTAGGAGAAGAAATGCGTTTGCGGTTTATCCTTGGCCGGGTATTTTCCGGACTGGGACGTAATATGGCGATGACCATTTCGGTGGTGTTGGTGACCTTTATTTCCCTGCTGTTTGTGGGCGTAGGCGGCCTGTCCCAGATGCAGATTTCTGCGATGCAACAGGAATGGTACGCCAAGGTGGAAGTTAGCGTCTATATGTGCGCTCAGGACGACCAGGTGGGCAACTGTAATGGTCAGCAGGCTACTAAGCAGCAGATTCAAGATGTTCGCGACGAGTTAGAGCACGGAACTTTAGCGGCCTATGTTGACCATTACGATTTCCAGAACCACGATCAGGTGTACGCGGATTTTCAAAAGCAGTATGGGGATACCACTTTAGGAGAAGCTACTAAGCCGGAGATGCTACCCCAGGCTTTCCGGATCAAAATGAAGGATCCTTCCCAATACGAGATTGTCTCTGCCCAGCTAGAGGGACAGCCGGGGGTAGAACAAGTTCAAGACCAATCCCAGTTGGTTAAACCGCTAATGAATCTGTTTAGCCAAGCTAGTCGAATTTCTTGGGGATTGGCGGCGGTGATGGCGATTGCGGCGATCCTGCTGATTGTTACCACGATTCGCCTGTCGGCCATGTCGCGGCAAAAAGAAACCGAGATTATGCGGATGGAAGGTGCCTCCGGGTTGTTTATACAATTGCCCTTTATGATTGAGGGCGCGCTGTGTGCGCTCTTGGGCGCCTTACTGGCTTGTGGGGCGCTCTATGCAGGGGTGAAATACCTGGTACAAGGGTGGTTGCAAAAGACGATTCCCTTCATCCAATTCGTAGATCTGCGCGAGGTAGCAATTTTGTCCGGCATCATCGTGGTGGCGGCTTTAGTGCTTTCGATTATTGCCTCCCTGGCTTCCCTAGCTAAATACGCGAAGGTGTAACCATGTCTTTTAGAAAACGTTTAGGAAAAATTCTTGGTGCCACGTTAATAACTGGATCCTTGGTGCTGGCCGGCGCCTCCAGTAGTGCGCTGGCTTCCGATCGCTCCAAAGCAGCGGATAAAGAAAAAGCCGCTTCCAGTAAGGCAGCGCAGTTACGGGCTTCTTTGGAGGACGTCAGCGCGGATTTAGCTGAGTCAGTGATCGCCCTGGAAAACACCAAGGAAGCGCAAAAAAGTGCCCAGGGCGCATATGACGAGGCAGTGCGAGTGCAATCTAACGCGGCGCGCGAGCAAGCTCAGGCACAAGACCACTTGGATGTGGCTAGTGCGCAACTGAAACGGGTAGAACAAGCCCTGGCCGCCTCGCAAGAGAAAGAAAGCGAAAACTTGAGCAATATCGGGCGGGTGGCTCGAGAAACCTACACCAACCCAACTGTCGGGGGGTCTTTCGAGTTTTTCATTTCCGATAAGGATAGCGGGGATTTAAGCACCTATGCCCGTAATGCGCAACTGGCTGCCCAGTTACAATCTGATTCTTTGAAAAATGTGCAAGACCAGATTGTTGGGCAAAAGAACGCGCAGATGGAACAGCGGGAACTGACCGCGCAAGTTCGCAAATTAAAAGAAGAGGCAGATGCAGCTTTGCAGGCTGCCCAGAGCGCTAAAAGCACCAAGCAGACAAAACTCGCGCAGCTAAATCAGACTCTGGAACAAAAGAGACAGCAGGAAGCGGAGCTAGCAGCTAAGAAGGGTGAGATCTCGAAACAGCTAGCGGAAGCTGAAAAGGAGCAGCAACAGGCTCAGGAACGGATTAGGCAGATTGATGCCCAAAACCGCAGGACTCAGGAAGCTAAGGCCGCTAAGAATAACAGTGCTGCCCGCAGTGGAAATGCGGGCAGCAGCAGTGCTGGCTTCAGCTCCGGGGGGATTTTTCAAGCTCCGATTAAGGGAGGTATGTACCTTACTTCCCCCTTTGGATACCGAATTCACCCGGTGACTGGACAGCGGCGCCTGCATATGGGAGCCGATATTCACGCTGCCTGTGGGGTGCCGCAGTATGCAGCCGCTAATGGCACCGTGGTTTCTACCCGTTATGAAGGTACTGGGGGCAATACGGTGACGATTAACCATGGGATGCTGGGAGGCAATTCCTGGATCAGTGTTTATCGCCATATGACTCACTTTGCTACTAGCCCGGGGGCGCGGGTGGCTAAGGGACAATTGATTGGTTATACCGGTGCTACCGGTAGGGTGACTGGCTGTCACGTGCATTTTGAGCTGTGGAAGAACGGTTCGGTAATAAATCCCATACCTCTTCCTTAGCAATTATGCGATAGCGTAGGAAAGCTATGAGTAAGAAAAACAAGGGTCAGGGCGCGCCAGCAGCCTCTCAGGCGGGCGCGCAGATGATTGCGCGCAATAAAAAGGCGCTGCATGACTTTTTTATTGAAGAAACCTATGAGGCGGGTTTGGTGCTTACCGGTACCGAGGTGAAATCCTTGCGTATGGGCAGAGCCTCTTTAACCGAGTCTTGGGTGGAGATTGACCGCGGGGAAGCCTGGCTGCAGCATGCTCATATTCCCATGTACATTAACGGTACCTGGTCGAATCATGCTCCGTTACGTAAACGTAAACTGCTGCTACATCGGCGCGAAATAGATAAGTTGAGCGGTCAAGTGGTGGCTAAGGGGCATACGATTGTTCCTTTGGAGCTGTATTTCTCCAGCGGTCGGGTGAAAGTGAAAATCGCCCTCGCCCGCGGTAAACAAGAGTGGGATAAACGGCAAACCTTGCGCGAGCAGCAGGATAAACGCGAAGCTCAACGAGCTATGAAGGATTGGAATCGGCGCGCGTCGGTGGGCTAGCTGCAGGTTGAAGTCGCCGATCCTGCTTTGGGTATTAACCCCCGCTTTTGCCCTCCTGCAAATCTGGATAGGATCATTTCAAGGGCTAATGCCCATTTTGTGTGTCTTTATTTTGGTGTTTTGGCTGGTGGAACCTTGTAATTTGGGGTTTGGTTAGCTTTTTGGGCTTGTTTTCTACGGGTTGTTGACTTTCCGTGTTTTTGGTGTAGGGGTCTGCTTTTGTTTGATTTATGGGTCGTAGATCAAGCAGAAGAAAGTGTCCTACCTGCGGCGAGGCGGGTGCTAAAAGGAATGGTAGAACCAGAAAAGGACTTCAGCGTTACCGCTGTACCAAGTGCGGGGCCTCTTTTTGTAATACCCGGCCAGATATTTCCAGAAAGGCACAGCTTGACCAGTTCGTTAAATGGTTAACCGGGAAAGACGCTATAGGCGACCTGCAAGTTTCTTCTTCTACCTGGCAGCGAAGAACTAACTGGTGTTGGCGGGTTGAACCGGTAATCGTACCAACTGGGCAAATCTATGACTATATACAAATAGATGGCACCTACCTGCCTTACGGCTGGTGTCTTCTAACCGCCGTAAACAGTGGTAAAGTCCTGGCCTGGCAATGGTGCAACCAAGAGAACAAGGCCGCCTATAAACAGCTGTTAAAACGCTTACCAGAGCCCTTAATGGTTATAACTGACGGGCAAGCCGGAGCGTTAAGCGCTATCAAAGACCAATGGCCAAACACGCGCGTGCAACGCTGCCTAGTACACATAAAACGAAACATCCGTGCCCTTACAACAACCAACCCTAAAATCCCGGCACACAAAGCACTATGGGGTCTAGCCAAACGCCTGGTAACAATAAAGGATCTAAACCAAGCAGACCAATGGATAGGGCTAGTGCAAGCCTTCCATAACCAATGGGGAAAATGGTTAAACCATAAAACCTATAAAAACCAAGTACCCCAAGACCAAATACCCTTATGGATTCGCCCTAACCAGCAATGGTGGTACACCCACCAAAAAGCCCGCAGAGCCTACAACCTACTCGCCAAACAAACCAGGAAAGCAACCCTGTTCACCTTCCTAGACCCGACCCTAAACAAACAAGCCACCACCACGCTACCCGCCACCACCAACGAGCTAGAAGGCGCTATAAACGCCGCCATCAAAACCCTGATCTACAACCATCGCGGCTTATCCGAGCCCCACATGAAAAAAGCCACCGAATGGTGGTGCTACCTCCACAGCGAACACCCACTCAAACCACACCAACTAATCCAACCACACCACCTAAAACCCGACCCCAAACCAGGGCCCGAACAACCGAAACCAGGCCCGAAACTATGGGACAACGCCATCGACTACAACCCCAAATACCAAGACGGATCCCTACACATCCGCAAAGGCTGGGCAGGACACTAAACCACCCCGACACGCCCGGAAAAAGACACACAATTCGGGCATTAACCCCATTTCAACCGCGCTGGAAGTGCAAAACAAAAACTCTCCGTTAACTTGCTGACAGGCAAGGATAACAGAGAGTTATTATTTGGTATTTCAGTTAGCAGGCGCGGCGAGCCCGAGCCTTGCGGCGCCGCATACTGCGCCGTTCATCTTCGCTCTTTCCACCCCAGACTCCGGCATCCTGGTTGTTATCAAGTGCCCAAGCCAGGCAGGTTGACTCGACTTCGCAGCGCGCACAAACCATTTTTGCGCGCTCTGCTTGGGCGATAGCGGGGCCGGTATTCCCGATCGGGAAGAATAGTTCCGGATCCTCTTCTAGACAGGCTGCGCGTGAACGCCAATCCATCTGCGTCTCCTTTTAAGGTTAACGATAGGTAACGATTTTGCGGGTAACTGCCCTTATAGAACTCTGTCTTGGAGGGCAGCTCCTTTGCTACTTACTATTTTTTTAGTTACGAACAGATAAATCAAGGGTTTTAACAGTTCAGAACGGGTTATTTTGCGTGTAACCGATCATAAAAGAACTAAATTTTAGCGAAGTTTAGAAGAAATAGCCACTTGGATGGCAAAACCTTTACCTTTTTTGATTATCATCCCCCGTCCCGGAACTAACCCAATTTGGTCCGGAAAAGCCTGGGAATCTATTCCCTTGAGGAAAGGACGGCACTGCGCGGAACTGCCTAAAACTACCAGAATCGCCCGCTGGCGTAACTCAGATAGCGACCCCGAAAAAGCAGTCTGGAGAACCTCGGGACTGACAGAGGCAATCACTCGCGTCCTGCGGGAATGGATATCTGGATCTCGCGAGGAGCACGCTGAGACTTGCCCCATCTGCGGGGCAGAAGAAATCGTCACCTCTGTAGAGGAGCTAAGCCGGGGATCATTAGCGTTCAAATCCTCAACTATTTGGTGATCAGGTAACAAACTGGCAAGTAAGTTTGCGGTAGTGGTTTTTCCGCTGCCATTGTCACCGATTATTAACCAATCTTGCTCGTGGTCTGCTGGCTCTACCGGCAGGGTTCCGGATAGTCCTAAAGCAAGAATATTTTCCGATTCTTGGTGGCTGTCCGGCTTCGGAAGGTGAAAGCGAGCAGGCAGAGCTCGCAGACGCGTATGAGGACAGGTTAAATACTTATCGCCCTCGGGAATCGGGGGTATCGCCGCCCTAAATGGGGTCGCTTCCTGGCTCGGGGAAAACACAAAGATCCCCGCTTCGCTAATCTGTTCTAAAACCTGGGGACTAAAACCGGCTTGGGCAGCCTGCACTCCATCCCGGATCCCGCCCACTATCTGGGTTTTTAATCCTTGAAAAAGCCGCGAAGAAGCCATAGCCGGTCCGGAGACTACTAGCAGCGAAATGCCCAGCGCCTCGCTTTGGCGGCAAATGGAGGCCAGCAAATCATGTCCACTGAGCGGGCCGTAGGTACGCTCGAGAGAGTCCAACAGATCTTCACAATCATCGATAATTAGCGTCCCCGAAAGTTTTCCCCGACTGGCCAGTTTTAATAGCTGCAAGCTAACCTGCGGGGTAGTGGCAATAGTTCCCGGCCAAGATTCCTGATGAGTTTCGCTAAACGATGGTCCGAAGAACTGTTGCGGTGAGGTACAAATTACGTGGACTTCCCGTCCTCGATTGGCCAGTTGTAAAGCCACCATCAAAGCTAGCGTGGTTCTACCAGAGCCAGCTGAACCTACCACTTGCAGAGAAAATCTCTCTGGCAGGGTTAAAGGGGAAGTGCATTGCCGGTGCGGATAATCCCCCAACCCCAAAACTACTTTGTCACCGGCTGGCGGTAGCTGCGGCAAAGTTATGCGGCGAGGCAGGGGAGGCGCCCAGGGAAGCCGGGGAGGACAGGGAGGATGCCAAGCCGCGCGACACAGCTGCGCTAGGTGCACCGCCTGCGCGGTATGCGGGATCCATGCAAATTGCACCAGCTTCCCGGAAGCATCGCTGGCAGAGGTTATCCAAGCACGTCCGGCTATCGCCGGTAACTTAGCGCCGCGAGCATCCCCTAATACATCCGTAGAATCTGCAGCTTCTAACACCCGTAAACAAATCCGCAGTCCCATATTCGACTTGATTTGTCCATCTACAATCCCCGCTGGACGTTGGGTAGCCAAAATCAGATGAATCCCCAGACTGCGCCCCAAAGTCGCTAGCCTGATTAAAGAATCAAGTAAATCCGGGTGGTCGGTAGCTAGTACTCGAAACTCGTCCACCACTACCACAATCCGCGGATGCGGTCGGTTTTTGTGCTGTTCACGGTATTTAATCTCGGCGTTCAAAGACAAGATAGCCCGTCTGGTAAGCGCCGGTTCCAGATCCGTTAAAATTCCCAAAACGTGCGGTAGGGCCTCCATTCTTTTAAACGCATCCCCACCTTTATAGTCCACCAGTACATATTGCAGTTTGCTGGGGGGATGAGATAGCGCCATCGAAAGCAGCCAGGTGGTCAAGGCTGCCGATTTACCCGCCCCGGTGGTGCCAGCCAAGAGGGCGTGGGGTCCGTCTTTAACCAAGTCCAAGTAGCTGACTTTCTGAGCATCACGAGCCACTGGAGCCTGCAGAGACCGGGAATGTTTCCAATTATCTGTAATGGTGGCCAAAGGTGCACCTGCACCGATGATCTGTGGCCACAGTTGCTCAAAAAGGACATTATCAGCGAGTTTGCTTGCGGATTCGCCAGCGCGATCCCGCCAAAGCAATTCGCACCAGAGCCGGCTCGGTAAATCGGCGTGAGCGGTAGCGCGCCGGTGATTTGGTACCGGCATAATCCGATTCGCCCACACTGGAGCCTGACCGGGAGTTTTCGCCCAGGTAACCCAAATGCTATCCTCGCTACCTGCAGGGTTTTGGGTCGGAGAAGCCACTACTACTCGCGAAAGTGAGCGTTCCGAGGGTGCTGCAAGCGTGTCCGGATAATCTCGGTTAGCTAGTGCGTCCTCGCCAGGGGCTTCCTCGCTATCCCTATAGCTATCTGGGGAATGGTCTTTGTCGCCACGGCTAAAATCTGCTGCGGTGACGGCAAACTCCAGCCGGTAGCGAGCGCCTTCTTGCCAGGCTATTTGCGCTGCCCACCACAGGGCACGTTCGCGGGCATAGCTGCCGGTAAAGCAGAGTTTATCTCCTCCTTTAGCGCGGATTACCCAATGCGGGCTTATCCAGGCGCCCACTTCGCCGGAATCGTTAATGGAGGCAGGAGGGTAGGAGGAGCGTTCTGATTGGCTAGCAACCAGGAGCAACTGCGCGGGAGTTACCGGGCGGGGGCGGCGATAAAACCAAACCCCAAAACCCAGGATCGCGATGCCGGTAAAAATCAAGATTCCCACTAGCGGGGGAATCTTGAGGAGGGAAATAAGCGAGAACGGTAAGAACACTAGTATGGGTAAGAATAACCATTGCCGCCAAGACCCCAGTTGTGTCTTTGGGCGAGGACGCGGAACGTGGAGGTGGCGCGGGCGCGAGGATACTTTTAATACCGTGCTTCCGGCGCGAATCCTAGAAGATGTCCCAATCTCTTGCTCCTGGCGGATCCGCGAAAAGCAGGAAGCAGTTGCGCCGCGAAAAGTGCCATTAGCTGAACCGAGATCGCGCACCCGCAGTTTGTCTGGCTGAGAGATAAACAATAGGTGTTCGCGGGATACTGCCCGGTCGTGCAGCTGATCTCTTCCCAAGGTGCAATAGTTGCCCGCGAAGGGCAACACTAAGCCGGCAGCTGGGCCGCGCTCGACCTGTAAATGACAGGGAGCAGCTAAGGCCTGCCGCACTGATTCCAACTCCACTTGGCCAATCTAACTGCCGCCAATGCCGCACTGCCAGATTATTTTTTTAGCCTGTGGATAACTCCTCATGGATAACAAACCTTTTTCTTTTCGGGATAAAAAAGGGAAAATGAAGCCATGGCGAGTGAATACGAGCAGGCTTTGGCGCAGGCACAAAAACAGTGGGAAGAGCTGGTAGACCAGATTAACCAGGCGCGGGTTCTCTACTATGACCGAGATCGTCCCACGCTTTCGGATGCCGAATATGACCAGTTGTTTCGTCAACTAGAAGAACTAGAGGGACGTTTTCCGCAGCTAATAAATCCCGATTCGCCCACCCAAACCGTAGGGGGGAGCGCGCAAAAAACTTTTGCTTCCGTAACCCATCTAGAGCGGATGGCTTCCCTAGATGACGTGTTTGACACTGACGAAGTATCTAGTTGGTACCAGCGAATGGCGCAGGCCACCGGGAAAGAAAAACCCCAGGTGAGTGCAGAAGTAAAAATTGACGGCTTAGCGGTTAACCTCACCTATCGGAACGGGATACTTGCCTTGGGGGCAACTCGCGGAGATGGCAGTGTAGGTGAGGACGTGAGCGCCAATATTCGCACTATCGCTAATATTCCCTCTCAACTTTCCGGCACCATAGTGCCCGAAATCTGTGAAATCCGGGGGGAGATCTATTTTCCGCTCTCCGCTTTTAATAAGTTAAATGAGCAGCGCAGCGCCCAGTGGGAGGAGTACAGCTCCGCCAAAAAAGCCGGTAGTCTTGCCGCTTGGCGCGCGCAGCGGCAACAGGCCGGGCTACCCAGCAAAGTGGAGCCACCTTTTGTTAATCCCCGCAATGCGGCTGCCGGATCGCTGCGGCAAAAAGATGCCCGGGTAACGGCGACCCGCCCCCTAGCTATGATTGCCCACGGCATCGGGAAAGTGCAATGGAAAGCAGCTGATCTAGCGGCCGGTTTCGCCCCGCCCGCCAGCCAATTGCAGTGGTACCACCAGCTTCGTCAGTGGGGGTTGCCGGTCAGCGAATATACTCGCCCCCTGCGCGGCCTGGATAAAATCCAAGAGTTTATTACCCATATCGGTAAAATCCGTCCCGAAATTAGTCACGAAATTGACGGGGTCGTCCTCAAAATCGATGACCTGAAAACCCAAGATGAACTGGGATTTACCGCGCGGGCTCCGCGCTGGGCGGTTGCCTATAAATTCCCGCCCCAAGAAGTTCACACCAAACTAGTAGATATCCGGGTTGGGGTGGGGCGCACCGGCAGGATAACCCCCTACGGGGTAATGGAAAAGGTGCTGGTAGATGGCTCTAATGTGGAGCGAGCTACCCTCCATAATCCTTTCGAGGTGCGCCGGAAAGGCGTGAAAATCGGAGACACGGTGGTGCTGCGCAAAGCCGGGGACGTGATCCCGGAAATCGTATGCCCGGTAGTGGACTTGCGAGACGGCAGCGAACAGGATTGGCAAATGCCTCAGCATTGTCCTTCCTGTGGCAGCGAAATTCGTCCCGAAAAAGAAGGCGATAAGGATCTAAGATGTCCCAACCAGCGCCATTGTCCCGAGCAGATTAAAGAACGCGTTATTTTCTTAGCTTCGCGCGGCGCCCTCGATATCGAAGGATTAGGGGAACAAGCGGCGGCAGCGCTAACTATGCCGGAGGCTGACCGTCACCAGGTTGCCCTCGCCCTCACCCGGGGAGAAGCGGTCGCAGCAGCGGGTAGCTTTATCTATTTTTCGGAGGCCGATCCGGCTGCTAGTGTCCCTGCCGAGGACGCGGAGTCGCTACTGCCTCCGCCCGCCTTACCGGCGCTTCCCCTAGAATCTGGGCTATTTGATTTAGATACTGGGCAGCTCCTCCAGGTAAAAACTTGGAATCGGAAACAGATAACCAAAAGCGACCGGGCAAAACTAAAATCCCAGCTAATAGCCGGGGGGAAAAGCGATAAAGAAGCCGCAGACCTAAGCAAAAAGCTGCTGAGTAGTGGAGAAATCTGGAGTTATACCCCCTATTTTGCAGGCGGGAACCCCCAGGCACCTGCCCTGGCCGCGCGGGGAAAACTGTTACTAGCGGAGCTAGAAAAAGCGAAGACTCAGCCGCTGTGGCGCATTTTAGTCGCGCTATCGATTAGGCATCTAGGTCCCCAGGCCTCCCGAGCGCTAGCTGCCCGTTTTGGGAGCCTGCAGGCAATCGCCAGTGCCAGTGAAAGTGAACTAACCAGCGTGGATGATATTGGGGCGGAAATAGCCTCCTCTATAAAGGGCTGGTTCGCTGTTGACTGGCATCAGGAAATCGTGTCTGCCTGGGAAAAGGCGGGGGTAGTGATGCGCGAAGAGGCCTCCGCTGACTCTGAGCAAACCCTAGCGGGACTGAACATAGTGGTTTCCGGCAGGGTAGAGGGTTATACCCGCGACGAAGCCAAAGAAGCCCTGATGCGGGCAGGCGGAAAATCTGCATCCTCGGTTTCAAAAAATACAAACCTGCTAGTTTACGGAGAAAAGGCCGGATCAAAACTAAAGAAAGCCCGCGAACTTGGGGTGGCTTGCCTGCCTGAGCAGTATTTTTCGCAGCTTTTAGCGCAGGGAATGGAAGCAACCCTCGCCGCGGTTGGACTAGGAGGTGGAACAGGAACTGAGCAGAGAAGTGGGCAAACAATAGCTACCCCACCTGCGTCCTCACCCAAGAAAATGTCCTCTTCAACGCCACCGGAGTCCGGGAGTGCTTCTGATAGTTTGTTTTAGTGCGTATGCAACAAAGTCCTTAGGCAAGGCGTTAAAGTGGTAACTATGTTGAGGATCCCGAAGAAAACGATCCCGCCGTTGCTGCGCGGCTTAAAAATTGTGGCTGCGGTGATTGCGACCCTGCAGGCTGCGACGGTTACGGTTATCGTGGCGATTGACCAGTTACGAAAGTTGCGACAAACCGGTAAACCTGGTGGTTATCCCCAGATAAAACCCCAGCCTATCCGGGTGGATCGCTCCTGCCTGAAAACCTATATGGATGGGGAAACTCTCTATCGCGATATGCTTGCGGCTATCGAGGGCGCGAAAGAGCGGGTATTTTTTGAAACATTTATCTGGAAATCTGACGAAATCGGACAAGAATTCAAAGACGCCCTAATTCGGGCAGCAGAGCGCGGCGCCGAGGTCTATATTATCTGGGATCGTTTTGGAAATATGGTGGTCGATCCTCGGTTCTTCCGTTTCCCCAGGTTAAAAAACCTGCATGTCCTGGGATATTCCTTAAGACATACGGCGCGTGATCACCGTAAAATTTTGGTAGTGGACTCCAAGGTGGGTTTCGTGGGGGGCTATAACATCGGCTCCTATTACTTGGACAACCAGTGGCGAGATACCCATTTGCGCATTAGCGGTTCCAACGTGTGGGAGCTGGAAAGCGCTTTCTTGGACTTTTGGAATTACGCGCAAAAATGGCATTTACGGTTAAAGAAAGTACGGGATCCGCGCGCCAAGTCTTGGAATTCGAAAATTCAGGCCTGTGTTAATGACCCGAAACGACTGCTATTTCCAGTACGCGGAATGTATGTGAACGCCCTGGATAAAGCGCAAGAATCCGCGTATATTACCTCGGCTTATTTCGTTCCCGATCGGGTAATTCAGCGTTCCCTCATTGATGCTGCCCGCCGGGGAGTAGATGTGAAGGTGCTGGTACCAGCCAAATCAAACCATATTCTCGCGGATTGGATTTCACGATCCTATCTAACTGATCTGCTCGATAACCAGGTGGAACTGTGGCTTTATGACAATGTCATGATCCACGCCAAAACCGCTGTTATCGATGGATACTGGTCAACAATCGGCACCGCCAATATCGACCGGCTATCGATGACCGGAAACCATGAAATCAATATGTCGATTACCTCCCGGCAGCTAGCGGCAAATATGGAGAATATTTTCTTTACTGACCTGTTAAATGCGCGCTCTATTAGTCGCCACGAATGGAATCAGCGTCCCTTTATTGCCCGGATAGCCGAGCGACTATTACGACCTTTCGCCTTCCTGGTTTAAGCGCAGTTGACGGCGGTTGTCACCGCGAGCCCGATCTGAGGCCCGGGGCGTAATATGACCGGGAGTGCCTCGGGCATTAGACTGGTGATATGTCGACAATTGATAGGGATGAAGTAGTGCGCGTTGCCGCCTTAGCGCGGATCGCACTCACCGATGAAGAAATAGACCAGTTCGCGGGGGAGCTGGGGCAGATCGCGGCGGCGGTTGCCACTGTCTCTGAGGCCGTAGGGCCGGATACGAAGGCCACCTCCCACCCGATTGAGATGAGCAATGTACTCCGCCCAGACGAGGTAGGGCAGTGCCTTGACCGGGAGGAACTATTGGCCGGAGCGCCTTTGGCTGAAGATGGCCAGTTCCGGGTACCGCAAATCATTGGGGAGGAGTAACCGTGGAAGACTTTTTGAAACTTTCAGCCCTACAGCTAGCGGAGAAGCTGCGCGCTGGGGAGCTGACTTCCGAGCAGCTGACTCAGGCTTGCCTGGATCGGATTGAACAGTTAAACCCGAGCCTAAATGTGTTCGTGCATCTAGATCCGGAGGGAGCGTTAGAAACTGCCCGGCGCGTAGACAAGGCTCGCCAAGGCGGAGAAGAACTACATCCTTTGGCGGGTCTGCCGATTGCCTTGAAAGACAATATGGTTACTCGCGGTCAGGAAACAACTTGTTGCTCCAAGATTTTGGCTGGTTGGAAGCCTCCCTATGATGCCACGGTAGTTAGCAAAATCAAGGATGCGGGTCTGCCGATTATCGGTAAAACCAATATGGATGAGTTCGCGATGGGCTCGTCTACTGAGCATTCTGCCTTCGGTCCCACCCATAACCCTTGGGATCCTTCCCGGATTCCCGGTGGCTCTGGTGGCGGCTCGGCTGCGGCAGTCGCTTCCTTTATGGTGCCTTTAGCTTTAGGTTCTGACACCGGGGGCTCGATTCGCCAGCCCGGTGCAGTCACTGGCACCGTGGGCGCCAAACCCACCTACGGGGCGGTTTCCCGATACGGTCTGGTGGCGATGGCTTCCTCGCTAGATCAGATCGGCCCGGTGACCCGCACGGTGGCGGACGCGGCGGCGTTACAAGAGTTAGTGGGCGGGCATGACCCCTTTGACTCTACCTCCCTAGATGAACCGGTTCCCGCATTGCTGGAGGCCGTGCAGGAATACCAAGGTAAAACTGACCTTTCCGGTCTGCGCCTGGGGGTAGTTAAACAGGGCGGCGGAGACGGATACGAAGAGGACGTAACCCGCACCTTTAACGACACAGTGGCAGCTTTGAAAGAGCGGGGAGCTACGATTACCGAAATCGATATGCCTTCCTTTAAAGATGCCCTCGCCGCCTATTACTTGATTATGCCGGCAGAAGTTTCTTCTAACATGGCACGCTTTGACGGTATCCGTTTCGGAATCAGAGTAGAGCCGACCTCCGGGCCGGTGACTGCCGAAACCGTAATGGCGGCTACCCGCGAAGCCGGTTTTGGGGCAGAAGTGAAACGCCGGATTATTTTGGGTACCCACGTGTTATCTGCCGGATACTTTGATGCCTATTACGGTAGCGCCCAAAAGGTACGCACCTTGGTGCAAGAAGACTACGCCAAGGCATTCTCGCAGGTAGATGCGCTAGTATTGCCCACTTCGCCCACCGTAGCCTTCAAACTCGGAGAAAAGATTGGCGACCCGCTGACCATGTATAACTGCGATATTGCCACTATCCCCGCGAACCTGGCGGGAATTCCGGCGATCAGCGTGCCGATCGGGTTGGATCATCAAGGGCTGCCGATTGGTTTCCAGGTAATGGCGCCTCAGCGCGGCGACGCCCTCATGTATCAGGTAGCCCAGGCCGCAGTTGACGCCTGCGGCACCGATGTTCCGGCTGCTTGCCCGGTGAAGTAGAGGAGAAGCAATGAGCGATTTAATGAAATACGAAGATGCAGTAGCCGAATTCGATCCGGTATTGGGACTGGAAGTCCACGTTGAGCTGGGCACTGAAACCAAAATGTTTGATAGCGCCCCGAACTCTTCACTGGGAGAACCTAACACCCGGGTAACCCCAGTCTCTGTCGGTCTACCCGGATCGCTGCCGGTAGCTAATAAGCGGGCAGTGGAATACGCGATCAAGATTG
This sequence comes from Varibaculum sp. GTC20041, assembly GCF_055387755.1. Taxonomy (NCBI): domain Bacteria; kingdom Bacillati; phylum Actinomycetota; class Actinomycetes; order Actinomycetales; family Actinomycetaceae; genus Varibaculum; species Varibaculum sp. GTC20041. The sequence goes on along the minus strand of NZ_AP041144.1, from coordinate 1,377,188 downwards.
GGCTGGCGCTCAATTGCGAGATTGCCCCCTTCTGCCGCTTCGCCCGTAAAAACTATTTCTATCCCGACCTGGCGAAGGCCTACCAGATTTCCCAATTCGATGAGCCTATCGCCCATGACGGCTATGTAGATGTTGAACTCGATGATGGGGAAATCTTCCGGGTAAATATTGAACGTGCCCATATGGAAGAGGACGCTGGCAAGAACACCCACATTGGAGGAGACGCCGGTCGTATCCAAGGTGCCGCCTATTCCCTGGTGGACTATAACCGCGCCGGGGTGCCGCTAGTTGAGATTGTTACTCGCCCTATTGAGGGCGCGGGGGCTCGCGCTCCCGAGGTAGCCGCCGCGTATGTACGTACTTTGCGCGATATTTTCCGAGCCCTGGAGGTTTCCGAGGCGCGGATGGAACGCGGAAACGTCCGCGCGGACGTGAACGTGTCATTGCGCCCCAGCCCGGATGCGCCCTTGGGAACCCGCACTGAAACTAAGAACGTGAACTCGTTTAAAGCCATCGAAAAAACGGTTACCTTCGAGATTCGCCGTCAAGCCAAAATTCTTACTGAAGGCGGCAAAGTTATCCAAGAGACCCGACACTGGCATGAAGACACTGCTACCACTTCTTCGGGGCGGGAAAAATCTGACGCGGAAGATTACCGTTATTTCCCGGAACCAGATTTGGTGCCGGTAGCTCCCGCGAAAGAATGGGTGGACCAGCTGCGCGCTAACCTGCCGGAACTGCCGGTAGCCCGGCGCCGCCGCCTGCGCGAAGAATATGGTTTTTCCGATATGGAAATGCGCGACGTGGTAAACGCGGACGCTTTGGATATTATCGAGGCCACGGTAGAAGCAGGAGCCGTACCCCAGGCTGCGCGGAAATGGTGGATGGGAGAAATCTCCCGGATTGCCAAAGAAAAGAACCTGGGTCTTGAGCAGGTTGCGGCCAAGCCCGCTGATGTAGCTCAGCTACAAGATCTGGTTGACCAGGGTAAACTTAATGACAAGTTGGCTCGCAAGGTAATCGCCGGGGTACTGGAAGGTGAAGGCACCCCCGCCGAAGTTATGCAGGCGCGCGGACTTGAAATCGTGCGAGACACCGCTGCCCTAGAGGCCGCGGTAGCCCAGGTGATTGCGGATAACCCGAAAGTGGTAGAGCAAATCAAAGGTGGCAAAGTCAAGGCGATTGGCGCCCTCATGGGTGGGGTCATGCGTGCCACCAAGGGGCAGGCGGATGCCGGGGAAACGCGCGAGATGATCCTCAAGCAAATCAACGGATAACCAGGGGATGTTACTAATGTGACTAATTACCTCTTTTTGGTTTTCCAATAGATAGTACGGTCGTTACGAAGCGGCTCTGTCAGAAGTAACAGCTGGCAGAGTCGCTTTTCTAATTATTTTTCAACCTAATTGTTTCCGAGTACTGGACAAGAAAAGAAGCTGAATGCAGCCAAAAGTTGGCATTTTATGCAAAGCCGTTTGACAAACGGGGGGGGGTAATAATTTTGCATTGTTCCTGTCAGGGATGTTATTAGGAGATATAACAATGAAAAATCTTGTCAAAAAAACTGCAGCCGGCGTTTTCGTAGCCGGTCTGACTTTCGGGTTCGCCCCCGCTGCATTCGCAGCTGACGCAACCCCCGCTTGCTGGGTAGATGCTGTCGAGCAGGCAGAGATTCACTACGCCAATGAAAACGGCAAGCTCACTGAACTACAGGTGACTGCCAATATCGCTTTGGATGCTAAACAAAAAGCCGACGATGCGGTAAAAGCCGCTAAGGCTAAGGTTGCTGCCGCGAAGAAAGCTTTCGAAGACAGCAAGACTCAAGCTGCTCCCGATGGAGATGCCGCTAAGAAGAAGGCTCTGGACGATGCCAACGCCGAGTTAAAGGCGGCAGTTGCCAAGCAGAAGAGTGCTAATTCCGAATATAAAGAGGCAAAAGGCTATGCTGATATTCAGGAAGGCACTGTTAAGAACTATGCCTATCCGGCTCTAAAGAAGATTCAAGATGCCGATCCTGCTGCCTACAACAAGGCGCACGGTTGCAAAGCCACTCCCTCTAACCCAGAACAAAAACCAGGGAAACCTGAAGTAAAGCCTGGGAAACCTGAAGTAAAGCCCGGTAAATCCGAAGATAAGACTGGGGCTGCCGCCGGTGTCGCTGATAGCAAGAAACCTGCAAATAAGCAAGCAGCTAAGCCGGCTAAGGGCGACCTGGCCAGCACTGGTGCAGTGGCTGCCTCTCTAGCTGGTATTGCGCTAGCCTCGGTAGCTGGTGGGACTGGTGTAGTCGCCTGGCGTCGCCACAAAGCGTAACAATATAGCTAATAATCACCATTGATGATTTATTGACCTTGTAATCATCTGGCAATCAATAGGGCTTGGACGAGAAAATCTCGTCCAAGCCCTATTACTTTTGCCTGCTCGGACAGCGTCCATGTAGATGCCACGAACGCGCGGGGGCAGGAGGCAAAATCCGCCCTCGCGCGTACCGGCATCGCGCGGATTTTCGAAGATAACAGCTTAGCGGGCTAGTTATTCTTGGGGGGAGTGGGGTTGGGAACCGAACCTTTCTTGGAACGCGGACGTACCATGGCCTGCAGTCCTTCGCCAGAAACCGCCAGCCAGTAGAGGTCAAACTGACCGAAAGTAGCGCTGCGTAGTTGGGTGGGGTCAGCCACGGGGGCGAGCAAGCGGGCGATCACCATATCGGAAGCCCCAAGTTTACGTAGCAAGGCCGAAAAACCTTTGAAACTAACGGTTTTCCCGATTCCCGCAACCGCTATCGACGAAAAATCGTCCTCACACTCGTAAAACGGACGTTGATTTTGGGGAATGCATTCATTAAATGCTTCTTGTAGAGCTTGCCGCGCTGCTTCGCTGTTGTGGCTACGCCGGTAACGTAAAATTGTCCACCCAGCGACAATCCCGGCGATAACTCCCAGTAATATCCAAAGCGCCATAACTATCCCTCCAAGGTCGACAGTGCCTGTTGGTAAACCTGCTGGTCTTCGGGGCTAAAACAACAGATAGTGATGGAGTTTAAGGTATAGGGGAAGGCGGAAAAGTCTTTGATCTGCTTTATAGCAATCATAGCTGCCTGCGCTATCGGGAAACGGTAGACCCCGGTTGAAATCGAGGGGAACGCTATCGAATGACAATGGTTCTGCGCAGCCAGATGTAAGCAATTGCGCCAACAAGTCGCCAAGAGCTCGGCTTCCCGACTGCCTCCGCCATGCCACACTGGGCCAGGAGTATGTATCACGTACTTGGCAGGCAAGTTATAACCACCGGTGATCTTCGCCTGTCCGGTTCGGGCTCCGCCCAGGGTGCGGCATTCTTGGAGTAGACCGGGACCGGCTACGCGGTGAATGGCCCCGTCTACACCGCCTCCTCCCAGTAGGGAAGTGTTGGCCGCGTTGACAATTGCGTCAACATCCAGAGTAGTGATATCCCCTAAAACTACTTCTACATGCAGTGTTCCTAGTTGCATTTCATTAATCCGTTGTCCTTGATCGAGCAGTAGCCGAAGGGATTCTTTTCTAAGTAGCGTTGATGGTAGTCCTCTGCCGGGTAAAAGACGGGAAGCTGGGAGGCGCTAGCGATTTCGGTAACTGGCTCGGCTCCGTAGAGGTCGCAGATTTGGTTTTTTAGTTTCAAAAGTACTGCTTGGGCGGTATGCTCTTGATCCGCCGTAGTGGGGAAAACTTGGGAGCGGTATTGCGAGCCCACATCGCCGCCTTGTCGATTACGGGTCGTGGGGTTGTGGTGAGAGAAAAATACCTCTAGCAGCTGGCGGTAACTGATCTGCGTAGAGTCAAAAACCACTCGTACCGTTTCCGCGTGACCGGTAGTGTCAGTGCAAACCTGCTGGTAACTGGGAGTTTCTAGGTGTCCGCCCATATAGCCGACTTCGGTTTGCTGCACCCCGTCCAATCCTGAAAAAAGACGTTCTGCTCCCCAAAAGCAGCCCATTGCAAAATAAGCAGTTTCGGTATTTCTCATGATTTCAGTATAGAGGGCGAGCAGTTATTACTCCCGATAGCAGGAAGCCAGTTACTTCCAGAAAGCGTCAGTAACTGGGACTAGCTGCGGATATTTGGGGCTGCGACCATACCCAGAGGAGCGTCCTCAACAGTAACGTTCTACGGGATAGCCCACTGTTGATTCGCGGATCCACTCTAAGCGCCCAAAACAGTATCCACAATGGATAGCGGCTAACAGGGCGCGGAAAATAAAAATATCTCACCGCATGCGGTGAGATATTTTTCAGGTAAGACTCTATCGGGAGCCTTAACCTTGGTGCCAAATGCCCTCGAAGAGTTACTTCTCCATAGAGTTAACTAGCTTCGCCAGCTTCGACTTGCGGTTAGCCGCCTGGTTGCGGTGAATAATCTTCTTTTGCGCGGCGCGATCCAGCTTCTGGCTGGCGAGGCGCAATTCAGATTCGGCTAGCTGGGCATCGCCAGCAGCCACCGCTTCGCGGGTACGACGTACCAGCGTCTTGAGCTCGGACTTTACCGAGCGGTTGCGCAAGCGGCGCTTTTCATTCGTACGAATACGCTTCTTCTGAGACTTAATATTTGCCAATTTTTCACTCTCTATGAGTATCCAATATGCGGTCTAGAGGGCTGAGCCGGATTCGGACTGGCGTGTGGGGCACGCTGGCAAGAAACCGGCAAGACTATAGCCGACCGGGGCTAAAGTCCGCGAATCAGTTTAGCAGGCGCGAGGCCCTAGACGCTAAAAAATTCGGGGGTGGTAATCAAGTTCACTTCTGCGCCTCGCCTCCGGAAGGTCAGCGCCACCGCGAGCGGTTCGGTGGAGCCGCTCCTCCCAGCCTCGCAAAGCCTGCCCTAGTTAGTACCTTGCTAAAGTCTGTGCCTCAGCTAGAAGATTTCTAGGCTAGCGCCCCCAAAAGTCACCGCTAGCGACGTCCCTGGTTAGGGCTGCGGCCTCGCAGCCGATCCAATTGGCGACGTTCTTTTTTCGTTGGCCGGCCGGATCCGGGTTCCCGGCGCGGTAGCGAGGGTAAAGACAGCTTCGGGAGGCGCTCGGGAGTTAAATCCTCATAGGCTAGGCGAGCGAGCGGATAACTCACTCGCCGCTCCAACAATTGCTTGACCCGTAATATGTGGTCGAATCCTCCGATCCGCACTACTACTTGGTCGCCGAGACGCACCGGAGAAGATGCCTTAGCGCTCTTGCCATTGATCTTTACGTGACCAGCTTTGCAGGCTTTAGCCGCTGCCGAACGAGTTTTATACTTGCGTACCGCCCACACCCAAATGTCGGCGCGCACCGAGGCGAGGCTAGCGTCTGCGCCTGCCGCGCCCTCGTTACTATCTTCTGTCCCCATCTAGTTTCAGCCGCTCCTAAAGTCACTAAGTCCTACGTATTTCGATTTTTAGCGCGGTTTTTTATTTTTCATTCTAAAGGTTAGCGCTTCTAGTCCCCTCAGCGGGCGTAATTAGCGTAACCTAAGAGGAGAGGATTATTGCCCCCGCGAGGGGTGTTGAGGAAAGGAATAAATTGGTACCTAATCCAATTCCCGCTGCCAAATTGTCCAATGGGCGGGTTCCTTTGAATATTCTGGAGTTGGCGCCGCTTTCTACCGGCATGACCCGGAAAGAAGCCCTGGACACTTCGCTAAAGCTGGCGAAGAATGCTGATCGTTTGGGCTACACCCGCCTGTGGGTGGCAGAACATCACGGTTCGCAAGTTTTCATGTGTTCGGCTTCATCGGTGATAATCACCCGCGCCTTGGAAAACACTACTCGTCTGCGGGTAGGTGCCGGCGGGGTGATGTTACCTAACTGGGCTCCACTTACGGTAGCGGAAACCTACGGAACTCTTTACACCATTTACGAGGGGCGGGTTGATCTGGGGTTAGGTCGGGCACCCGGAACTGATCCGGCTACGGCTCGGGCGCTGCATCGCGGCGCTAGTGAGCCAGCCTATTTCGAGGAGGATCTCGAGGAGCTCGCCAGCTATCTATCAGATCAAACATCAGTGGTGCACTCCGGGGTGGTTTCAGGGGCGGAAGCCTCGATTCTCGGGATTGAAGTTATCGGCGTGGATCGCCCTTTCACCCGGGTACGCGCCATTCCGGGGGAAGGCACCTGTATCCCTATGTGGATGTTGTCTTCGTCCTCTGCAGGCGCCAAGGTTGCCGCTGAACTGGGGATGCCCTATGTTTTCGGTGGTCACTTCGCTCCTTACAACATTGATGAAGCGGTAGAGATATACCGGCGGGAGTTTAACGCCAACGCCCCGACCGCCATGGTGGATCATCCGGTAGTGATGATGGGGATGAACGTAATGTGTAACGAGGACGAAGCGGAAGCAAAGTACCAGTTCACCACGACCTATCAGGTACAGGGGAATGTGCTTTCCGGGCGGCCGGGCACGCTCACCCCGCCCACCGACGATTTGGATGCGACTTTGGGTGAAAAACTAGCCGATCGGGTGCGGGCGCTGCCCTCTATTTCCGCGGTCGGTACCCCAGAGCAAGTAGTAGAGAAAATGGATTGGGTTTCCCGTAAGTACATGGTAGATGAGATCATCACCGTTACTCACGCTTACGATCCTCAGGTACGCATTCATTCTCTAGAACTGGTAGCTAAAGCCTGGGGCTTGCCGATACTGCCAGCCGAGGGGGAAGCTGAAGAAGCGGAGCAAATACCGTCCACCCCGGAACCGGAAGTGATAGAAATCGCGGAGGAAGAACCGGAGGAAAAGGTTGCGCCGCGACCTGGTGGGTCACGTAATCGCTCGGCAGTGTATGGGCCGGTGCACCGCAGCGAGAGGAAAAAGCCGACATTAAAGAACTCTGCTGGTGCGAGCGCTGCGGCAGCATCTTCCGATAGTGAGGACGCGCCAGCAAAGACTACTGCCTCTAAAGCAGCGCCTGCTAAAAAACCAGCAGCCAAGAAAACTACTGCCGCTAAGAAGCCTGCCGCTAGGAAAACTACGGCAAAGACCTCGACGAAAGCAACCGCTAAACCTAAACCGGCAGCAAAGTCGGCAGCGAAGTCCGATGCTGCTAGTGAGCAAACGACTCCCGCAGCAAAACCAACTGCGCGTACCCGTACCCGGCGCAAGCCGCGTCCTCGCAGTTAGGGGTTTGGGACTTAAGGCAATAGGATAACGCGAGAAGACAGCGGGATTTTAATAGGAAGATAATAGTATTGGCTAACAGCGAGCGGGATTTAGGGATTGCCCCCGGTAACACGGATCCCCAGCAGATTCGTAATTTTTGTATCATCGCCCATATTGATCACGGCAAGTCTACGCTGGCTGATCGGATGTTGGGGGATACCGGGGTGGTCTCGGAACGAGAAATGCGCGAACAATATCTGGATCGGATGGACATTGAACGCGAACGCGGGATCACGATTAAATCTCAGGCGGTGCGTATGCCCTGGCAGGTGGGGGACACCCACTATGTGCTGAATATGATTGATACCCCCGGTCACGTGGACTTTTCTTATGAGGTGTCGCGTTCGCTAGCCGCTTGCGAAGGGGCGATCTTATTAATTGATTCCTCGCAGGGGATCGAAGCACAAACCCTAGCCAATCTCTATTTGGCGATGGAACATGACCTGGTAATTATTCCGGTACTTAATAAGATTGATCTTCCGGCGGCGCAACCAGATCGCTGTGCGGAGGAAATAGCGGGACTGTTGGGAGGATCCCCCGAGGAATGCCTGCGAGTATCAGCCAAGACCGGTGAAGGGGTGCCAGAGCTCCTGGATCGGATCGTAGCGGAGGTTCCATGCCCTAAATCCAGCAGTAAGGAACCGCGTGCCCTGATTTTTGATTCCGTCTACGACACTTACCGCGGAGTAGTGACCTATGTGCGGATGATGGATGGCAGCCTTAAAAAGGGGCAGCGGGTAAAAATGATGTCCACTGGTTCTGAGCATGAGCTGCTAGAGATTGGGGTTATTTCTCCGGAGCCTACCCCGGCAGCTGGCCTGGGACCGGGCGAAGTGGGTTATTTGATTACTGGTGCGAAGGACGTGCGGTTATCTAAAGTTGGTGACACGGTAACCAGTGCTAAGGATCCGGCCAGTGAGATTCTGCCTGGCTATCAAGAACCTAAACCCATGGTTTATTCGGGGATCTATCCGGTAGATGGCGATGATTTCCCGGATTTGCGGGAGGCGCTGGATCGGCTGCAGTTAAACGATGCGGCGATTACTTTTGAACCCGAAACTTCCGTGGCTTTGGGGTTTGGTTTTCGCTGCGGATTCTTGGGGCTGCTACACCTAGAGATCGTGAAGGAACGCTTGGAGCGGGAGGCGGGACTGTCGATTATCGCTACGGCGCCCTCGGTGGTTTATCACGTTACTCAAGAGGATGGTACGGAACTAGAAGTGACTAATCCTTCCGAGTATCCGGATGGGAAAGTCCTGGACGTGCAAGAACCGGTAGTGGAAGCCACCGTTTTGACCCCTAACGATTACGTAGGACGAATCATGGAGCTTTGCCAGGGCAGGCGAGGCACCTTAGGGAAAATGGAGTATCTATCCTCTGACCGGGTAGAGATGCATTATCGTCTGCCTTTAGCGGAGATCGTGTTTGACTTCTTTGACCAGCTTAAATCCCGGACGCGAGGCTTTGCTTCCTTGGATTATCATGAGGCCGGTACCCAATCTGCGGATCTGGTGAAAGTAGATATTTTGTTAAATGGCGAGGGCGTGGATGCGTTTAGTGCCATTGTGCATCGTGATGCGGCTTATGCATATGGGGATAAGATGACGCGGCGGCTAAAAGAGTTGATTCCCCGCCAGCAGTTTGAGATTCCAGTTCAGGCGGCGGTGGGTTCGCGGATTATTGCCCGGCAGACTATTCGAGCGCTGCGCAAAGATATGTTGGCGAAATGCTATGGCGGGGATATTTCCCGTAAACGCAAACTTTTAGAAAAACAAAAGGCAGGAAAGAAACGAATGAAAGCAGTGGGTTCGGTGGAAATCCCGAACTCGGCTTTCATTGATGCTATAACCCAAGATACTCCCACGGGAAAGGGGTAAGTCATGAGTGAAGAACTATCTGAGCGCGAGGAAGCGACGGAAAACCTAGTTTCTGAGGAGGAACTAACGGAGGGCGAGACCGGAGGGCAGGCTCAAGAAATTGACCTGTCGTCACCGGAAGGACGCTATCTGGCCAGATCGAAGTCTTTTGTTTCCCGGGCACGTCAGCTTAGCGATTCTTTGCAACATACTTGGGACGCCCATGCCGGCGACTATGTAGTAACGGTACCCGTCGGTGCCGGACATACCGCGGTGGCCGAGGATGCGAAACCCTTATCGTTTAGACGTCTCTTTGATCGCAAAGCCGTGGTGCGCCTGGAAATTGGTACTGGTAACGGCGATCAGATCGTGTCGGCGGCGGTATCGCATCCAGATCGGGACTACATCGGATTCGAAGTTTATCGCCCGGGAGTGGCGCAAACCGTGTCCAAAGCGGTTAAAGCCGGGGTGGATAACCTGCGGATTATTGAGGCTGACGCGGCGCAAGCTTTACCGATTCTATTTCCCGAAGCCTCCTTGGATGAGGTGTGGACTTTCTTCCCGGATCCGTGGCGCAAAACTAAACATCATAAACGGCGTCTAGTGCAGGCCGAATTTGCGCAAACGGTGGCGCGAGTATTGCGTCCGGGGGGAGTTTGGCGCCTGGCCACTGACTGGTCTGATTATGCTTTCCAGATGCGGGACGTCATTGAGGATTCCCCCTATTTTGAGAATCCCTATGCTGGGGTTAATCCCCATGAGGATGATCCCGATCCGGGGCGGGGTGGTTTCGCTCCGCGTTGGGAAGGACGCGTAATGACCAAGTTTGAGCGGCGCGCAATAGATGCGGGACGGGAAGTGTTTGACTTGGTGGCGCAGCGGCTTTCGTGAGCGGCACCTCTAAGCTAAAAGAGCTTTTTTCCGCTGCTTATGAGGACGGACGCTCGCAGCCGTCTACAGTAGCGAGAGAGGGCGCGGCTCAGCTCGATTTGGGGCAGCAGGCGACCGACTTCGCGGTCTATATTCATGTGCCTTTTTGTCGGGTGCGGTGTGGGTACTGTGACTTTAACACTTATGTGAAGGATTTTGGAGCGGGTGCGGATCGGGCAAGCTACCATGATTCGGCGCGTAAAGAGATGGCGCTGGCAGCTCAGTTTTTGCGTGAGCATAAGCTGGTTCCACCCCCGGCCTCCTCGGTTTATTTTGGAGGAGGTACCCCCACCCTGCTAAGCGTGCGGGCGTTACGGGCAATTTTGGCGGAGATACAGGATACTTGGGGGATAGCTCCGGGCGCTGAGGTTTCGATTGAAGCTAACCCCGACACGATAACTGACCAGGTGGCACGGGAGCTAGCCGCCAGTGGATTTACTCGCGTGTCCCTGGGAATGCAATCGGCACTGCCGCGGATATTAACCACTTTGGATCGCACTCATCGCCCGGAAAATCTTCCCCAAGCAGTAGCGGCGCTGCGTGGCGCCGGCCTCGCGGTTTCTTTAGATCTGATTTACGGGACTCCGGGGGAGTCCTTGACTGATTGGGAAGCCTCTCTACAGGCAGCCTTGGCCTTAGAAGTTGACCATATTAGCGCCTATTCTTTGGTGATTGAGCCGGGCACCAAAATGCACGCCCTAGTCGATCACGGAAAGCTGTCTCCCATCGATCCCGATAGTCAGGCGGAAAAATATGAAATGGCAGACTCGCTGCTAAAAGCGGCAGGTTTTAAATGGTACGAGATCTCCAACTGGGCAAAGCGGCTAGATACCGAACAGTTTCCTAGCCCGCAGATTCCCGATGCTACTTATTTGGCGAATACCTCGCGGCACAACCTGGCTTATTGGCGGGACTGGAATTGGTGGGGGATTGGGCCGGGCGCGCATTCTCATCTCGGCCAGGTGCGTTGGTGGAATCAAAAACATCCCCGCGGCTACGCTAGCCGCGTAGCCGCCGGTGAACTCCCGGTACAAGACGGGGAGGTGCTCGCTGCGGACAGCCGGGAATTGGAACGAGTTATGTTGGGGTTGCGCACCGCAGCGGGAGTAAAAAGTTTGCGCGCAGAAGAACGAGCCCAGTTACCGGCGCTGGTGGCAGCGGGATATCTTGAAGAAGCGGCGGCACGCCGCGGCGAAGCGATATTAACTTTGCGGGGGCGTCTAATGGCTGACTATGTTACTGGTCAGTTACTGGGCTGGTAAGTTAGCGGGTGCCGGCGGCGGTAACGAAATCGATTAGGGACTCTACCGGCCCTAAAAGACCTGGTTCCAGATCCCGCCAGTCGCGCACTTGGCGCAAAATATGTTTCCAACCCTGAGCAATATCCGCTTGGGTTTCAGCCGGCAAGCCGAGCGCTTGCAGGCTACCCACTTTAATATCGGTGCCGCGCGGCACCTGCGGCCAGGTGGATAACCCCAGGCGTTGCGGTTTTACGGCCTGCCACACGTCCACAAAGGGGTGCCCGGCAATCGCGACTGCGTCCTCGCCAAAAGTGTCGATACACTGCTGGGCGATTCGGGACTCTTTAGAACCGGCTACCAGGTGATCGACTAAGGCGCCGATTCTTGTCCGCGGGGTGGGAGCAAACTCTGCTAGTCGTTCCTGAAGATGATCCACCCCATCCAGGATTTCTACTACCACCCCTAACTCTCGCAGGTCATCACCCCAAACGTGTTCTACTAGCTCCGCGTCATGGCGTCCTTCCACCCAAATCCGGGAAGCCCGCGCTACCCGCGCCCGCTGCTTGCCCTGGCAAGGGTCGCGTCGCGAACCAGAATTCGTGGCGGCGCGGCCAGTTGCCAATTTCGCAGACTTGTCGTTTTTGACTTTAGGTGCGGGAGCCCGTAGTTCCACGGGTTTTCCGTCAATCCAAAAACCGGCTCCAAGCGGAAAAGCTCGCACTTTGCCGCGGCGATCCTCCAGCTCCACCAGATACATGCCGCCGGCTTTATAACAGCGTACTACCGCGCCTACAAAACCGGTCATCACATCCTCAACTACTAAGCCGCGGGTAGCAGCAACCGGGCGGGAAGTAGGGAGCTTGCGCCAATTATCGTTAGCGAGGACGTCTTTTCCGTAGCGATCGAACACGCCCTAACTATAGAGGAAAGTCTTAGGCGCTACAGGCGATCGCCCCGGAAGAGTCCTCAGATTTGCCACTGCCGGAATAGTTAGGATCCAAAGCCGCTGCCTCTTCAGGACTGACCCAAGCCGGTAATTTGCTCAAGCGAGAAAGATATTCGCTAATGGCCTCAAAATCATGCAAGGTTTCGGGAGAAGACGCGGAAAGCACTTGGAAAACCACAAAGGCGCGAATATCGCTTTCGACGGGCTGCTCACCGGTAAGGAAGGGATTTTCTCGCAACATTTCTTCCAGGCGTTCCAAAGCCAGCGAAAAATCTCGCCTGCTCTGGGCATCAGCTTCTCTGTGAGAAACCGCCCAGGAAGGTGCCACTAGCTGCTTATTTAGCCAAGCGTCGAGGGCATCTAGTTTTGCTCGCTCAGCTTCCGGATATAGGTCAGGGGCTTCAAAATGACTAAAAGGTTTCCAAGCGGTGCAAAAATCGAGCAGCATATCGGCGGATTCGGTGGCCACGATCTGGTTATCGCGCTGGGAATCTAGTATCACCGGCACGGTTTGCGGATCATCAAGCTCAAAATTGGGTTGGCGGCGATAAAGCTCGTGCGCTGAACGCACCATCAGCACCGGGTCATAGGAATAGCCATCTCGAATAAACTCGAAACCATCCGGGCCGGATCCGGTAGCATAGCGTACCCCGATCGCGGCCTCTAAACCTAACAGCCGCCGCGCAATCGTGACCCGGCGGCAATAGGGACAGGTGGGAGAAACAACTAGCAGGTAGCGGCCGGCCTGTACCGGTAACTCTTCGCTACCAAAACGATAATTCGGGATCATGGACAACTCCTGTTCTCGAGGCTAGCTCCATTATCGCAAATGCGCGGCACCCACGCGCGCTGAGCGAATGGAGAGAAAATGTGGCATAATAAACGGGTGCTCCGGGGTCGGTGAAAATCCGAACCGGCGGTAAAGTCCGCGACCCGCTCACTATGGGCGGCTGAACCGGTGAAATTCCGGTACCGACGGTTATAGTCCGGATGAGAGGCAGCACGGGCAGTTGTGCCTTCATGGCGTCTGCGCGCGCCCACGTCTCCTCGGAACACTCTATTGGCGAGGAGGATTTTTATTGGCGCTTTCAATGCCCTCTAAAGCTGCGCTTACTCACGGTCTCGCGGCTGCCAGCAAAGCTGCCCTCCAAGGCCCGAGAGTCGGAGGAAATCCCCAGGTGGGATGCGCTATTCTTTCTCCTGCAGGCAGGATATTGTCAATGGGGTATCACCGGGGAGCTGGAAGCGCGCACGCGGAAGTAGATGCGCTAACCAACTTGAAAGAGGATACCGGATCGGCTCCGCTAACCGCCGTAGTCACCTTGGAGCCGTGCAACCATACCGGTAAAACGCCTCCCTGTAGCCGCGCCCTGATTGAAGCGGGGATCAAAAATGTAATCTGGGCAGTTTCCGATCCTAATCCTAGGGCTAGCGGTGGCGGAGAGTATTTAAGAAGCCAGGGGATTAACGCTATGTCCGCTAGCGAAGCGGGGATTGACGCAAACGCCCTCGCGAAGGCGCGGGAAGTTAGTGCCCACTGGGTGCAGGCCACCCGACGCGGCCGTCCCTGGACGATTGCGAAAGTAGCGCAGACCCTGGACGGGTATTGCGCCGCTAAGGACGGATCTAGCCAGTGGATTACCAATCGGCTCTCGCGCGCCTATGCACACCGGATTCGTTCTCGCGTGGATGTGATTATTGCCGGTACCGGTACCGTCCTCGCTGATAACCCGCAGCTGTCGGCGCGTCTAGCCGATGGACGCGAGCTCCCGCACCAGCCGCGTCCCCTCGTGGTGGGCAAGCGCAACCTTCCCGCAGAATATTATCTCGCGGGCAAAGCAGAACAGGCTCGCACCCACGACCTTGAGGCGGTACTAGAAAGCTGCTATCAGCGCGGAGAGATTTTCGCGCTCCTGGAGGGCGGACCGACCTTGGTGACCGCAGCGTTGAAGGCGAATCTGGTCGATGAACTACATATTTACCAAGCGCCCCGCCTGTTGGGCGCGGGGCACAAAGGAATAGGCGACTTAGGGGTTACCGCTTTGAGCAGTTCCCTGGATTTCCAATTACAACAGGTTAAAGAGTTAGGCGGAGATGTTTTCTTGGCGTTAGAAAAGGAAGGGACAGCATGTTTACCGGACTAATCGCAGAGGTGGGGACAATTAGCTCGCTAAATAAGCGAGAAGCAGACCTCGAAATTGGGATTTCTTGCACTTTCGCCTCCGAGCTATCCCCGGGAGAATCGGTGGCTACCTCCGGGATTTGCCTGACCGTGACCCGGGTAGCAGGCGATACCTTCTATGCCTACGCCATGCCGGAAACCGTCCGGCTCACCACTCTGGGACAAAAAAGCCTGGGCGAGGGGGTAAATCTCGAGCGCGCCCTCCTGCCTACGGATCGTTTAGGGGGACACCTGGTTGCCGGGCATATTGACGGCACCGGTACGGTAACTTCCCTAGAGGAAGGGGAGCGTTGGCGAGAGCTACAGATTTCGGCACCGCCCTCATTAATGCCCCAGATAGCTCGGAAAGGTTCGATTGCGATCGACGGGGTATCTTTAACCGTAACCGCGGTGGGCACGGACTATTTCCGGGTCGCAATAATCCCCGTCACCCGCGATAACACTACTTTAGGAACGCTTTCGGTCGGCTCTTTAGTCAATTTGGAGACTGACCAGATAGCGAAATATGTGGAACGTCTACTTGAGGGGAGTAAAAACTAATGAGTGACTTGGCCAAGTTGTTCGCGCGGGTCAGCGCGGCGCTGCGGGCAGGAAAACCCGTCCTGGTAGCGGATTCTAAAGACCGGGAAAACGAAGTAGACGCGATTGTTAGCGCCCAAACAGTTACCTCCGAGTGGATGGGGTGGATGGTGCGTTACACCTCCGGTTATATTTGCGCCCCTATGCCGGCGGAACGTGCGGATTTGCTGGGATTGCCGATTCAATGGCCAGCTAATCAGGATCAGCTGCGCACCTGTTACACCGTTTCTTGTGATGCTGCCAGGGGAGTTACCACCGGGATTTCAGCTGCGGATCGCCGTACCACTTTGCGGGCTTTAGCTAACCCGCAGGCCAGCAGTGAAGATTTGGTGCGTCCCGGACATATTTTGCCGCTTAGGGCGCGCAGTGGCGGGGTTTTTACCCGGTCAGGACACACCGAGGCGGCAGTTGATTTAATGGAACTGGCAGAGCTGATGCCGGTAGCCGCTATCGGGGAAATGGTTCATGATGACGGTTCCATGGTTCGCTACCGGGACTGCCCGGCAATTGCCGAAAAGTTTGACCTGGAACTAATTACAGTCGCAGAGCTGAAAGAATTCTTATCTCAGGGAAGAACACCGGTAGAGCCAGCTAAGATCACCCGAGTTACCGAGATCGCCAGCGCCAAACTTCCCACACAATTTGGGGATTTTACGGTGCGTGCTTATCAGGATTCCGAATTGGGGACAGTACATATGGCTCTGATCTCCGAAAAGACAGCAGAGGCGACCGTGTTGGTGCGGATTCATTCCGAATGTCTGACCGGGGAATCTTTCGGCTCGCTGCGCTGCGATTGCGGGCCGCAGCTACAGCAAGCGATGAGACAGGTGGCGGATGAGGGCGGCGCGATTGTTTATCTGCGCGGTCAAGAAGGGCGCGGGATTGGGCTGAGCGAAAAAATTAAAGCCTATGCCTTACAGGATCGAGGACGGGACACCGCTCAGGCTAATCTTGATTTGGGATGGCCAGTTGACCTGCGTGAATATGGGGCTGCGGCCGCTATCTTACGGGATCTGCAGCTACTTAAGATCCGTTTGTTGACAAACAATCCGCAAAAGGCGCTGCTTAGTCAAGATGGGATTGAAGTGGAGGAAACCGTACCGCTAGAAGTCGGGATCGATCCCCACAATATCGAGTATTTACGTACCAAACAGCGGCTGGGACATACCTTCCACAATCTCGACAATTTCGTGGCTAAGAAATAGCCGCGGCGCCCTACGGAATAATCTACTGGTACTGAGGAGGAAAAATGGCTGGAGCGGGAGTTCCCGACTTACATATTGCTGGAGCAGGCAAGAAAGTGCTGATTATCGCTACTCAATGGCATGAGCAGGTCATGGAGGGGCTGGTAGCAGGAGCTAAACGCGCCTGTCAGGACGCGAAGGCGGAATTCGAAGTAGTGCGGGTTCCGGGCTCCTTTGAGCTTCCCTTAGCGGCTAAAGCCTATGCTGAAAGTGGGAAAGCGGATGCCCTGGTTTGTCTGGGAGTAGTCATTCGCGGGGGTACTCCTCATTTTGACTATGTTTGCGATGCCGCGACCTATGGTCTTACCAAAGTGTCGGTTGAGTCCCGGATTCCCCTAGGTTTTGGCTTGTTGACCTGTGATAACGAAGCGCAAGCCTTGGATCGAGCCGGGTTAGAAGCCTCTAGCGAAGATAAAGGATACGAGGCCGTACAGGCAGCGTTAGCCATGGTGCAAGTTTTGACGCAGGCTGCCAAGTAATCTGCTTTGTCTTTAGCTTTGCGCGAATCACAGGTTCGAGGTTAATAAGTAGCGGTCAATCAAGGTAGAGTTAGCAGTCGAGGCGGCCGAGTGCTGACAAAGGTTTTGCTGAGATTGAGCGCTACGGTTTCTAAGGACAGTGAGGAGATATGAGCCAGGCAAGTATCCGGCGGGACGACGTGTTGCGAGCTATCGTCACCGACTATGTGGAAACCGGTGAACCCGTAGGCTCTAAAGCGTTGGTAGATCGGCATGATTTGCGGGTATCTCCGGCTACGGTTCGCAATGATATGTCGGTGCTGGAAGAGAAAGGCTATCTTTATCAGCCCCATACCTCTGCTGGACGAGTACCCACCGAAAAGGGGTATCGCGCCTTCGTAGACCGGATATCAGAGCTCAGCCCGATTACCAGTGCCCAGCGGCGCGCGATTGAGACTTTCGTTTTAGAAGCCGCTGATTTTGATGAAGTAGTAGCCCGTACCGTTCGGGTTTTAGCCCAGTTGACCCGGCAATTAGCGGTGGTGCAGTACCCGCATTTTGAGCGCAGCGGCCTGCGCCATATCGAGCTAATCCCAGTTGCAGAGTTCAAACTGTTAGTAATCGTCATTACCAATAGTGCCCGGGTGCAGCAGGCTAGTATCGAGACTCGTTATGAGATTGACTCTGCGAGCGCCCACTCTTTGGCGGTGCTACTAAACTCCACTTTAGAGGGAATGGAAGCATCGCAAATATCCCAGGTGGAGCCAGTATTAATGGCAGGAGCCGCCCCGGAACACCTGGAAGTGATCTCTCAAGTATTGCCGATTATTCGCGAGGCCCTTACCGGGGAACGCACCGAGAGGATCGTGATGGTAGGGGCGGGAAATTTGGTGCGCTCTAGCCCCGAGTTTTCTAGTTCGATCGGCTCCATTTTAGATGCCCTGGAAGAGCAAGTAACCTTGTTGCGGCTGTTTTCAGAGATTGATCAACAAGATTCGCCAGTTACGGTCACGATTGGCTCAGAATCAGGAGAGCATTCCCTGTCGGAAACTTCCATTGTGGCAGGGGCTTACGGGGATAAAGAAAGCGGGGTCGCCCATGTCGGAATAGTGGGCCCGCAAAGAATGGACTATCCGCGCGCAATGAGTATTGTTCGTGCGGTTTCGCGGTATTTATCGCGGATGATGACCAGGTAGATTAGGAAAGAGGAAAACGGATCCTTGGCTGATTACTATGAGATTCTAGGGGTTTCCCGGGACGCTACGGAAGCGGAGATTAGACGTGCGTACCGCCGCAAAGCCCGCAAGTTACATCCGGACGTAGCCGGGCCGCAGTCAGAAGAGGCTTTCAAAGAGGTCTCGATGGCGCACGAAGTCCTGTCTGATCCGGAAAAGCGGCGCCGCTACGATATGGGCGGTGAGTCCGGTTTCGCCAGCTCCGGTATGGGCGACTTTTCCATGTTCTCCGATATTTTTGAGAGCTTTTTCGGAGGGGAGTCGGGCGGTGGCCCGACTCCGAGAGGACGGAGAGGTGAGGATCTGCGTCAACGCCTGGAAATCGCTTTAGAGGAAGCGGTATTTGGGGTAAAGAAACAGGTACAGGTGCGGACTGCGGTAGTGTGCCCTACCTGTGAGGGGAGCTGTTGCGCCCCGGGAACTTCCCCGCGTACCTGTCAGGTTTGTAATGGCCGCGGCTCGGTTACCCGCTCTACCCGTACCTTCTTGGGACAAATGCAATCCACCGTTCCCTGTAGTGCCTGTGCCGGTCACGGTACCACAATTCCTGATCCCTGCCCCGAGTGCTCCGGTGAAGGACGAGTACGTACCACTTCCACTTTGCAGGTAGAGATTCCTCCCGGGGTGCAAACCGGACATAAAGTGCAGCTGCGTGGTAAAGGCGCAGTAGGACCGGGAGGTGGCCCCAGCGGGGATTTGTATTTAGAGATCAAAGTCAGTGCCCATCGGGTATTTTCCCGCCACGGGGATAATCTGGAGACTACATTGCGGGTGCCGATGACGGCCGCCATTTTGGGAACCAAAGTTGACTTGGATACTTTTGATGGCACTCAAGAGATTACTATTGCACCTGGCACCCAGCCTGGCCAACAGATTCGGCTTGCCGGCTTGGGGGTAGGACGCTTACAGCGAGAAGGGCGCGGCGACCTGATTGTAAATATTATGGTTCAGGTACCCACTAACCTAGATGCTGCTCAGCGGGAACTAATCTCGCAATTGGCGCAGCTTAGACAAGAAGATCGGGTAGAACCAGAACCGCTAGCCGATAGCGGAGTATTCTCTCGCCTGCGGGAACGATTTGCAGGTCACTAATGTTTCTTCCCGTATTTTTAGGTGACGAATCCTGCCCGCCGCTCATCTCCCTGCAAGAAGGAGGACGCGGATCCCTTAAAGGGGCAGAAGCCGCCCACGCAGTCGGTTCGCTGCGTCTGGGAGTAGGAGACCCCCTCGACCTCGTGGACGCTAAGGGGCTGCGGCTACGCTGCCAGATACTGGCAACCGATAAAAACTTTTTAGAGTTTGAAGTACTTCAGGTAATGCACCTATCTTTGCCGCAAACCCAGTTTGGGCTGATTCAGGCACTTTCAAAGGGTGGGCGTGATGAACAGGCAGTGGAATCGGCAGTCGAGTTAGGGGTAAGCCGGGTGCGTCCCTGGGCGGCAGGGCGCTCGATTGTGCAATGGAAGGGATCCAAAGTGCAGCGGGGAGCTAAGAAGTGGGAGTCGCTACTGCAAGCGGCAGCAAAACAGTCCCGCCGTGCCAACTGGCCTCTCCTAGATCCCTTAGCTGATTCGCGCAGGCTGCAAGAAATAATCGCCGCCGCAGGCAGCGAAGAAAAGTTTCTGCTGCTCGACCCGGATTCCTCTCTACCTCTTATTGAAGCCTGGGAGCAGGTAAGTGAGGCGAAAATGATACACCTGATTGTTGGGCCGGAGGGCGGGGTGAGCCCGGAGGAAACTGCTAAGTTTTGCGCTGCCGGCGCGATTACTGCGCGGCTGGGACCTACCGTTTTACGCTCCTCTAGCGCCGGGCCGGCTGCCTTGGCGGCGTTAGGCCTTTGCAGCGGCTTTTGGGGACGGAAGGAAGCACTCTGAGATGACCGATGAGCTAACCCAGGTGGTAATGCCCGAAGACCTGGATCCGGTGCTGGTGTTTGGCCCGGGAGACCAGGTATTGCGGGCAATGCAAGATAATCTGCCGGGGGTACGGATTAACTCGCGCGGCAATATCGTAACTTTTCAAGGCAATCCCGGCGAGGCGCGGATGGGTGCCGACCTGCTAGGCGAATTGATTGCAGCTGCCCGTCATGGTAATCCCTTATCTGCCGCGGCAGTCCAGCAGGCGTTAACCCTCATGTCATCGCAAGAAACCTTGCCGGTACTGCGTACTAAACGCCGACAGGTTAGGGCAAAAACCCCTGGCCAGCAAAAATATTTAGAGGCGATCGCCAATAATCGGATCGTTTTTGGAGTAGGGCCAGCCGGGACCGGAAAAACCTATCTGGCGATGGCAAAAGCGGTGGAAGCTTTAGAATCAGGGGCGGTGTCCCGGATAGTTTTGACCCGTCCCGCGGTAGAAGCAGGTGAATCGCTCGGTTTTTTGCCCGGTACACTCACCGAAAAGATCGATCCCTATCTGCGTCCTCTTTATGATGCCTTACGGGAAATGCTGGAACCGGCGGAACTCGCCCAGCTGCTAGAATCGGGCACGATTGAGGTTGCTCCGCTTGCCTATATGCGCGGGCGCACCATTTCTCATGCGTTCATCGTGTTGGATGAAGCTCAGAACACCACTACCCAACAGATGAAAATGTTTCTCACCCGGCTGGGGGAAGGCTCAACTATGGTTGTGACCGGGGATATTACCCAGATTGACCTGCCTCGGGGCAAGCTTTCGGGACTTAAAGATGCTCGCAACGTCCTCACCGGAGTTAAGGATATCGAGTTTTGCTATTTGACCAGCGAGGACGTGGTGCGCGATAAACTGGTGGGACTGATTATTGATGCCTATGAACGACATGCGAACACTTTAGATGAGGGGGAGAAATATCGGTGAGCGTAGAGGTATTAAACGAAACTGAATACCAAATAGACGGGGAAGAATTCCAAGAGCTTGCCGCCTATGTGCTGGAGGCAATGCATGTTTCTCCAGCGGTTGAAATGTCGCTGATTTTCGTGGAACCGGATGCGATTGCTGCCTTGCATGAACGTTGGTTAGACCTAGAAGGTCCGACCGATGTGATGAGTTTTCCGATGGATGAACTGCGCCCTGGCAGCGCGGATTCTCCCACCGAGGCCGGTATCTTAGGGGACATTGTGATTTGCCCCGAGGTGGCTCAGGCGCAAGCCGCTAGGGCTGGGCACTCTTCCGCTGAAGAAATGCTGCTGCTTACGGTGCACGGAATCTTGCATCTTTTAGGGTATGACCACGCCGAAAAGGATGAAGAAAAAGAAATGTTTGCTTTGCAACGAAAACTCTTGCTGACCTTCTTAGCGGAGCGGAGCTAAACTTGATCTCCCAAATACCTGCGGGAGGACTCCTCGCCTTAGCGATCGCATTAGTGGGGGTAGATGCCGCCTGGGCAGCGGCGCTGGGAGCCTACCAAACTCTTTCCCATGCGCGGGCTCAAGACCTGGTAGAAGCAGGGCGCCGCCACGCGCCGTTAGTACGTTCCCTGCTGGAAGATCGGGGACATACCGTGGCTATCTGCCAGTCTTGGCGCCTGTTTGCACAGGTATTAGCGGCCACCTGTATGACTTTGGCTATGGTAGGGTTTGGCTTGACTTGGTGGGTGGCGCTGTTAGTATCGCTACTGGTATTGGGAGCCCTGCTGCTGATCTTTGCCACTTTTGTAGGTATGCGGGTGGGGTATTATCGCCCCGAAGCTACCGCTTTGTGGCTGAGTAAAATGGTTAATTTTGGGCTAAAAATATCGGTTCTTTCTCGCCCGGTAGAATGGATAGTGCAAAAGATCGCGCCCCTCGGTCCGGTAGATGAGGCCGCTTCTCGGGCTGAAATCGCGGAAGATTTCCGGGAAATGGTCGACGAAATGGGACAGGAAGAGAACCTAGCTTTCGAGGATGAAGACCGCCAAATCGTGCGTTCTGCCTTGGAACTGGGGACTACTCTGGTTCGGGAAATTATCGTGCCGCGTACCGATATGGTGGCGGTAGAAACCACAACCGTAGCCAGAGAAGCTTTCGAAGTTTTCATTCAATCTGGTTTTTCGCGGATCCCGGTGCTCGGGGAAGACGCCGATGATGTGCGGGGAATGCTCTATCTGAAAGATCTGATTTCGCGCTGTTTTTCTCGCCCCGAACTAATGGATCATCCGGTCCCTGAAATGATGCGCGAAGCCTTCTTTGTCCCCGAAGTAATGCTCGCTGACGACTTGATGCGTCAGATGCAAGTGGACGCTCCCCATATCGCGGTAGTGGTTGACGAATGGGGAGGCACCGTTGGCCTGGTGACCATTGAAGATATTTTGGAAGAGCTGGTCGGAGAGGTAACTGATGAACATGACCGCGCCGAGCAAGAACCGGAGCAACTCAGCGCCAATACCTGGTTGGTGCCCGCCCGTTTAGGTTTAGATGACCTCGCTGAACTAGTAGGTCTGGAAATAACTGATGACGAAGTGGATACTGCTGGTGGGTTGCTGGCCAAAGCTTTAGGAAAAGTGCCCCTGCTGGGATCACATGCCTTGACTAAGGGACTGGAAATTACTGTGAAAGAAGTTGCTGGCCGGCGCCGGCAAATGGATACCCTATTGGTGGAACGTCTAGACACAGAAACGGACGAAGAATGAGTGAGCAAGACAAAACAGCACCTAGCGAGCATCGTGCAGGATTTGTTTCCATCGTGGGTCGCCCTAATGTTGGCAAATCTACCCTAACGAATGCGCTGGTAGGACAGAAAGTGGCAATCACTTCTTCGCGTCCGGAAACTACCCGACATAACGTACGCGGAGTAGTTCAGGGTCAGGATTATCAGATTGTATTGGTCGATACTCCCGGTCTACACCGCCCCCGCACGCTGCTGGGTAAACGCTTAAACGATATGGTGCGCGAAGCCTTAGTAGATGTGGATGCAGTGGTTTTTTGCGTGCCCGCGGATCAAAAGATTGGCCCGGGTGATCGCTATATTGCTGCCGAACTTAAAGAACTCAATATTCCGGTTATATTGGCGGTTACCAAAGCTGATCTGGTTTCGAAAGAACGAATGGTATCAGCACTGGTAGCTGCGGGCGAACTGGGAGATTGGAAAGAGATTGTCCCCGTCAGTGCGGTAGAGGGCGAAGTGTCGGTACTGGCGGATCAGATCGCGAAATACCTGCCACCTTCTCCGCCTCTATATCCGCGCGACCAGGTCAGTGATGAGTCAGTAGAAAAACTGATTGCGGAATTTGTGCGCGAGGCAGCGCTAGAAGGGGTACGCGAAGAGCTTCCGCATTCGATTGCGGTGCAGGTAGAAGAGATTCTCTACCAGGGGGAAGATAGTGGGCCGAGCCTAGGGTACGGTACGCACCGCGCCTGGGAAAAAGATAAAGATAATGTCAAAGGCACAGAAGACGAAGTTGCTTCGGGCGATGCCCACTCTCTTGCCGATACAGGAGCTCAAGGTGGGGCCGCGTCCCCTCAGCAGGAAACTAAACCGTTAGATGTGCATGTAAACGTGTTCGTGGAACGCGATTCCCAAAAAGGAATTTTGATCGGTAAAGGTGGCAGCCATATTCGCCGAGTGCGGATAAAATCCAAACGACAGATTCAAACACTATTGGGGCGTCCAGTGCAGTTGCACCTGCATGTACGGGTGGCAAAGAATTGGCAGTCGGACACGAAAATGCTCGGGCGTCTGGGATTTTAACTCTGCCTCAAGGGGATAGGCGCTTTGAGGTGGCTTTATTAGGCAGCCGGCAGCTATCTCTGTTTCGTTCGTAGCGGGCAAAAGGATTATTGTAAACGTTTCCCTATACCGGGGTTTTCCTGCTAGGATCGTTAACATTAAGTTCTAGCGCGAGGAGGCGTTTAGTAGTGGCAACCATTAGGGATGTGGCCAAGGCGGCGGGAGTCTCGATTGCTACCGTTTCGCGTGCCCTGAATGGGAATACTCATCTAGCTGCCGATACCAGGCAGAAAGTATTGGTAGCCGCCGAAGAACTGGGGTATCAAAAAGACCGGTTAGCAGCGGCGATGCGCACCGGACGTACCGGAGCCATCGGGTTAGTGGTAGGAGACGTAATGAACCCGTTCTATGCGATGCTGGCGCATTGTGTGGAGCGGGCGGTTCATTCCCACGAAGCATCCCTCGTACTATCTAATGCGCATGAGGATGGGCAAAGCTACGAAAACGGGATTCAGGCATTGGCAAAACAAGGGGTAGATGGGTTGCTAGTGGTACCGCCCTCCCGGGTGTCACCGGGATGGAAACATCCGGATTCCCCCGAAGGAATGGCAATGGTGGCTCTAGATCGGGAAGCTCCGGGATCCAAGATCCCCTCGGTGGTGATTGATTCTGCCCGAGCAATGCAAGACCTGGGAGAGCATCTACGCGCTGCCGGGTATCGTCATCCCGCTTATCTTGCAGGCCCCGAGTTTTCTTTATCGGAGCAAAGACGCACCGAAAAACTCCAGGGAGCCTTAGCTAACTGTGGATTTGAGGAGCTAGAAGTAGAGTATTGCCCCCACGAGGCAGTCTCCGCGGCTAGTGCCGCCCGGGCTCTATTGGCACTGTACCGTCCCGATATTATTATCTGTGCCTCCAACCAGATTGCCCTGGGGGTATTGATGATCGCAAAAAGTATGGGGATGCAGCTAGGCAGCGACCTGGGATTGGTGGCAATCGACGATATTCCCTGGTTTTCAGTAATGTCTCCGACGATCAGCGTAATTGATCAACCGGTCGATAAACTCGCTAACTTGGGGGTAACGGTACTGATGAAACAGATTTTCGGTGCCTCCTATTTGCCGAAAGCTGGGGA
The DNA here is from genome assembly GCF_055387755.1 of Varibaculum sp. GTC20041. Lineage (NCBI taxonomy): Bacteria > Bacillati > Actinomycetota > Actinomycetes > Actinomycetales > Actinomycetaceae > Varibaculum > Varibaculum sp. GTC20041. The sequence continues at coordinate 1,352,602 of NZ_AP041144.1, read as the reverse complement.
TCGTTTAGTGGCCGGGGAAGGTGCCTTTATTCCTCGGGAATCCACCCAAGGGCCACAGTTGTCTGCTCAATATGCGGGCCGGTGGTTACCAGAAAGTGGAAAAACAGTTTAGAGTAGACCCGTGCGCATGATTATTCTGCTGCTAGGCTGCCGCGACGAAGTCCAGTAAAACTGGTCGAGGCTCGTCGCGGGATTCTTTGGTGTCTTCGGCCAGCCACTTAAAAAGCAGAAAGAAATCTTCGAATGCAAACTACTGGTAAAGCTCCCCAGCAACAACCTTCCGGAATGCCGTTTCAAAAGTATGCTCATTTTTGGGATACTTGCCTGAAACTGCCGGATCGTACCTGGCCAGATAGAAATGTTACCCAGGCTCCCCGTTGGCTATCTACGGATTTGCGGGACGGTAATCAGGCGTTGATTGAGCCGATGGATCCCAGGCGTAAACGCAAATTGTTCGATTTGTTAGTGCAGATTGGGTTGAGAGAAATCGAGATTGGGTTTCCGGCGGCCTCACAGATAGATTTTGATTTTGTGCGCTCGCTGGTGGAAGAGGACGCTATCCCCGAGGACGTGTGCGTTTCCGTGCTTACTCAGGCGCGTGAAGATTTAATCGGACGTACCGTAGAGTCCCTAGTGGGGGTGCCGCGCGCCAATGTGCATATCTATAACGCCACCTCACCAACTTTTCGGGAAGTAGTATTCCATAACGATAAAGCCGCCACCGTGGAACTGGCTGTAAGCGGGGTGCACGAGGTAATCGCGCAAGCAGAAAAGCAGCTCGATGATTCCACGGTTTTCGGGCTGCAATATTCTCCAGAAGTTTTCGTAGATACCGAAGCCGAGTTCGCCCTGGAAATCTGTGAAGCGGTTATGGATATTTGGCAACCCGATGAGGATCGCGAAATTATTTTGAACCTGCCGGCAACTGTGGAGCGTTATACGCCGGACTCCTATGCAGATCAAATCGAATGGATGAGCCGGAACCTGAGCCGCCGTGAGCATATCTGTTTGTCGGTACATAATCATAATGACCGGGGAACGGGGATTGCTGCGGCAGAACTGTCTATGAAAGCCGGCGCTGACCGGGTAGAAGGCTGCCTGTTGGGTCAGGGCGAGCGCACTGGTAACGTAGATTTAATTACTTTGGCGATGAATCTTTATTCCCAAGGAATCGACCCCATGTTGGATTTGTCCAACCTGGATCGGGTGCGCGAAACCGTAGAGTATTGCATCCGCATGGAGAATAATCCTCGCCAGCCCTATACCGGCGATTTGGTTTACACTTCCTTTTCTGGCTCTCATCAAGATGCCATTAAGAAAGGCTTTGATAAGCGTACCCAGGAAGTTGCGGCTGCTGGCGGTGACCAGAACCAGGTAATTTGGACAGTTCCTTACCTGCCGATTGACCCCGGTGATGTAGGACGCGATTACCAGGCGGTAGTGCGGGTGAACTCTCAGTCTGGCAAGGGCGGAATAGCGTTCCTGATGAAACGCGACTACTCTTTGGATTTGCCACGCCGCCTGCAGGTAGAGTTCTATCGCCTGGTTCAGGACTATACGGAAAAGTTTGGGGGAGAAGTCGATTCCAAACATTTATGGAACATTTTCGCTGACGAGTATTTGCCCGGCGAAGAGCATAGTCTTTCTCCTTGGGGGCGCTTCAAATTGTGCGATTCCCTCGCAGATACCAACCATGAAACTGGGGTAGTGTCTTTGCGAGCCCAAGTTAGCGATAACGGTACTTTGCGTACTTTAGAGGCGGTGGCGCCTGGCCCTATTGAAGCGTTTATTACTGCTTTCCAGGAGCTCGGTTTGGATATCAAGGTGCTGGACTATGTAGAGCACGCGATGGAAACCGGGGAAAGTTCGCGGGCAGCCGCCTATATTGAGGCCGAGATTGCCGGTCAGGTGCTGTGGGGAGTTGGCATTGATTCTTCGATTACCCGCGCTACCTATAAGGCGGTAATCAGCGCCCTCAACCGCGCCGAGCGCTAGGGCGTCTGCAAAACCTGCGTTAGAACATCTGCAAAACCTGCGCTAGGGTGTCTGCAAATAGTCCGCTAGCACTTTCTGAGCTGCATTAACCTAGGAGCGACAGAGGAATCACTGCTACTCCGTCTTTGTAGAGATCATCGCTTGAACAACCAGGTGTTTTTAAGGCTGTGTCCGTTTAAGGTGATTCTCTAACGCGCTCTTTAATGCTGGTAAGTGGTTTTCGACTACGTCCCTGATTATCTGGATATCAACTCCGAAATATTCGTGAACTAGAATATTGCGAAATCCTCTGATTTGCGTCCAGGGAATATCTGGATTTGAGTCGGTGACCTTACAAGACAAACGGCTGGCGGCTTCCCCTATTATTTGTAGGTTCCGTTCTATAGCATCCTCTACCATCTCAGTAAACTCGGCAGAGCTATCAGGGGTTAGTTGTTTCAGATAGCATTCACATTTGTTAATGGCTCGCAAAATGTCTTGGCAGCGTGATTTGTCGTCTCGATTCATAGCGGTACTGCCTCATTTAGTGCTTGCTGGCTAATCTTTGATTTAAGTAGTTGAGTAGGGAAAATATCTATATTTTCCCCTAAAAGATCCCGCGTTTCCTCCAATAGCCCGCTCGCTCGCATTAACAGGTTTCCGTCCTCGGGGCTCATCTCAACCAAGATGTCGATGTCGCTTTTAGCGTTGGCATCGCCACGGGCTACCGAGCCAAAAAGAAGCGGATTTGAAGCTCCGTATTTTTCCAGTAAAGACCGAAACTCGTTGGTATTTGCAGCTAATAGGGCGCGCAACTGCAGCGTTTCCGGAGTTAAGCTACCTGGGGTATCAACGAACACAAAATCATGCTATCAGTTGGCAACCACAGTTTCACTGCCGTTAGTTAATAATTCGAAGGGAAGAGGGTGCTCGCTAACCGCAGATTACTATCTTTATTCCTAGTCGAAAAGACGATATTAGCGTCCGAAATGGTCGAGTTAGGAGGAGTGTTTCGCTTTGGAAGAGATAGTTAAGAGGCTATTGGAAAGTGGTAAATGCTTTACAGTATCTGCGCTAGGGTGTCTAAATAGTGCGATAGCGCCCTCTGGACTGCGCTAACCGAGTAGCGCCAGAGGGATTACCGCTACCCCGTCTTTGCGACGATAAGCGTAAGTACCGGTGTAGACCAAGACTTTATCTAGCAGCCGATTTCCAAGTCGCTTTTCTAGCCAGTTGAGATGGCGCACGTCTTCTGTATCTATGATTGCGGAGGACTTAGCTTCGAATGCGATAGTTTTTCCATCGTAGCGCTCGATAATCGCATCTACTTCACGTTCTCCCGAAGGGGTGCGGAAGTGGAAGACCTGAGATTCGCATTCTTGAGCGGCTCCCCGCAAGGTGAGCAACATCAGCGATTCAAATAGCTGCCCATAAATTTCTAAGGTTCCCTCGGCGCCACTGGTCAAAACATCTTCACTGACCCCCATAAGATAAGCGGCTAACCCCGGATCTGCCAGGTGGTGTTTAGGAGCTTTCGATAATCTTGCGAAGGACGTATAAGTTGGCGACCAAGCAGGAAGCGGATCTAAAATCCAGAGTTTTTCTAGGAGGTTTCGGTAGCTGCTAGTGGCTGATTTTGAGGGTAAATCGCCCTCTGCTGGTAGCGCAGCTTTTAATATCTTGGTATACGAAGCAGTGGTGGCAGTAGCAGCTGAATATGCACGCAGCCATGCTTGTAAGGCCGCTGGTCTACGCAGGGTAACTCCCTGTTCAGGGAAATCACGGTCAACTATCCGCGAAATATAGCCCGCAACGGCCGCCCTGCGCGCCCGAGGAGAAAGGTCTTCTATCTGGGGGAAGCCGGTGGAACAGATGGCGCGGGCGTAATCCGAATAAGAGAAGTTACTTTCCCCAGATATCGGAGTGGAGAAGGGTTTTGAGGAAAAAATATCGCGGATAAAGATCTTTGGAGTGCTGCCGGGGCGTTCCGATAATGCCAGAGGACGCATTCTCAGTGAAATAATTCTCCCGGCGCCAGAATGGGTGTCCACATTCTCAATCGGGGTAGCACTGCCGGTAAATAGAAAACGAGTATCGGCTTTTTCATCGATAAGTCGGCGGGCGCCATCCCAGACCGGAGGATAGTTTTGCCATTCGTCAAGCAATACAGTTTTGTGGGAGGTAAGCACTGTTCGTATCTGCGAAGCAACTAGATTACGTACATCCGGAGAATCTAGTTCGAGGACGCTTTCGACTCTACGGGAAGCAGTAACGGTTTTCCCCACGCCTTTAGGGCCATCAAGCGCGATTCCAGGTAACTCTGGAAGCAGCGCATCGAGCTCGTTATCTACGTATCGTCTAAGATATGTTTCAGAAGAACCTGGAAGCACTTTTACCTCAATTAATAGATGCTAAAAGTCGTTTTACATGAATTCTAGCAATCGTTTTGCAGGAAGTCTAGCAATCGTTTTACAAGGAATCTAGCAATCGTTTTGCAGGTTTTACGCGGGCGGCTGCTATCCATATTTTCAAGCCAGGCGCTAGTAGTTGCCCACCAGCTCCCTTTGAAAGGTGGGGTTTGTATCCAAAGCTGAACCTAGAAGCTGCAACTAGATATGAGATAATGAGCGGGTGCTGCGAACCTATACCGACCAGGCGATTGTCCTTAGAACCACCAAACTAGGGGAAGCAGACATGATTCTAACCCTGCTGACCTTAGAGCACGGGCAGGTGCGGGCGGTAGCCAAAGGACTGCGCCGCACGTCCTCAAAATTCGGGGCGCGCCTTAGCCCCTTCAACCGGGTAAAACTGCAGCTACACTCCGGGCGCAACCTGGACACGGTTACTCAGGCTACCTCGCTCAGCCTTAATGCTCCGAGAATCGCTTGCGACTATGAACGGTACCTCTCGGGGCAGGTAATGCTAGAAACCGCCGAGAAGCTTTCCGAGGGCGAGGCTTCGCGCAGCCAATATCATCTGCTAGCTGGGGCAATACCCGCTTTAGCAAACCGGGCGCACCGCCCGGGCATGGTGCTGTCCTCTTACCTATTACGCACTCTAGCGATTGCCGGATGGGCGCCAGCTTTAAGCGAATGCGCCCTCTGCGGTACCGCGGGGCCGTTTAAAGTATTTTCCGCACCTGCTGGCGGAGTAGTTTGCGAAAACTGTCAGCTAAGCGGAGGTACCCGCATCTCTAAGCCAATAACCGACCTGCTCACCGCGCTGTTGGCGGGACAGTGGCCGCAGGTCTACCAGGCGGATCCGCTAACTCAGGGGATAGCAGAAGAAGTGGTCACCGCCTATACCGAATGGGTGCTAGAGCGAAAACTAAAATCCTTGTCGGTGATGGCACGCAAGGCATAATAAGAACATGAGCGATAAAGACTTCGTAGCTACCGTTCCCCCTGGGCAGGGTTCCTCAATGCCCCCGTTGTCGCCAGTGCCAGCCCATGTGGCGCTGATTATGGACGGCAACGGACGGTGGGCTAACCAGCAGGGATTACCTAGAACCGCTGGGCACGAGGCCGGGGAATTATCGCTCATGGACACCCTGGCCGGAGCCGTAGAGGCCGGGGTAAAAATGGTGAGTGTCTATGCTTTTTCTACCGAGAACTGGAAACGCTCTCCCGCGGAAGTGCGTTTCCTAATGGGGTATTCCCGGGATGTGATTCGCCGTCGCTCCCATGAACTAAACGACTGGAACGTGCGCATAGTCTGGTCGGGCAGGCGAGGGAGGCTCTGGAAATCGGTTATCAAGGAGCTAGAAGCGGCGCGGGAACTAACCCGAAATAACACCGGGCTGGTGTTTAACATGTGTATTAATTATGGAGGGCGCGCGGAACTGGTTGATGCGGCGCGCGCGGTTGCCCGCCGGGTGGTATCCGGGGAAATCAGTGAAAATCATATCCGCGAGGACACCTTGGCGCGGGAAATGTATCTGGGGGGCATGCCGGATGTGGATTTGCTGATTCGCACCTCCGGGGAACAACGCCTGTCTAATTTTTTGCTTTGGCAATGCGCCTATGCGGAACTTAGTTTCGTTCCCGAGATGTGGCCAGATTTTAAACGGGAACAACTCTGGCGGGAATTAACTGCATTTGGAGGACGCAATCGGCGTTTTGGGGGCGCGAAAGATCAGCCTCAGCCCGCCTAAGTTTCCCTGCGTCCTCGTAAAATAAAAGGCGTTAAACCTCGGGTCCTAAACCGGTTCGCAGTTTGCGGTCGGGGAATTAGCAAATGCAGCCTGCCGCCTAATCCCATAAGGGATGAGCGAACAGGCCGCTGCCAAGTTTCGGTTCAAACCAAGTGGATTTAGGGGGCATGATTTGCCCCGCGTCAGCCACCTCCATTACTTGGTTAATCTGGGTAGGGTACATGTAGAACGCGCAGGCAGCGCCCTTATCTACCGCTGCTTTAAGTTCGCTGTCCCCGCGAATCCCGCCTACGAACTCGATGCGTTCACTGGTGCGCGGATCAGTAATTCCCAGCAGGGGAGAGAGCACGGTTTCTTGCAGCAAAGACACATCTAAAGAATCAGGCAGCTCTTTACCGGCTAAAACCTGAGGATGGAAGCGGCAGGCGTACCATTTTCCGCCTAGATACATGCTGAAAACACCGGCATTTTCCGGGGCCGCAAACTCGCTCAGTTCAGTAAGTGCTGCTACCTGCGATAAGTCTTTCAAGAACTGTTCGGGGGTAGTATCTCCCCAATCAAGCACTAGCCGATTATAGGGCAGGCAACGCAGGTCGTGGTCGGGAACCGCGACCGCTAGGAATTCATTCCAGGGGGCATCTGCGCGCTGGGGGCGAGAAAGACCCACTTTTGCGGCGGAAGCCGAGCGGTGATGTCCGTCGGCAATATAAAAGTAATCCAATGATTCAAAGACGTCGCTCGCTAAAGAAGTATCTTCCGGCGAGAGCGGCCAAAGCTCATGGACAGTGCCTTCCAGAGTTTCTCCTTTGAGTAGCGGCTCTTCTTTCGTTACCCGCGCCGTGAGGGCGTCTATTTCTCGACTCGCGCGATAGGTGAGAAATACCGGTTCGGTATGGGCATTCACCCGGTCAAAATGTTTAATCCGGTCGGCTTCCTTAATCGCTAAAGTTTTCTCGTGCCGTTTAATGATGCCGTCTTGATAATCGGCAACCTGGGCGCACCCTACGATTCCTACCTGGCTCGAGCCCCGCCAAGTCTCCCGGTACAGGTATAGGCAAGGGCGATCTTCGCGAACCAGCACGCCCCGGTTAATAAAATCCGCCAGATTAGTGGCTGCCTGCTCATGCACCTGGTCAGCGTGTTGATCCACACTTAGGGGCAAATCAATTTCCGCGCGCGTGATATGCAGATAAGAGTTCGGGTCTTTGCCCTGCGCGCTAGCCTCCTCACGGTTCATAACGTCATAGGGCAGTGCCACTACCCGCGGGGCAGCCTCGCTAGTGGGACGCAGCGCACGGAAAGGACGCAACTTCGGCATCAAAATCTCCTTAAAGCTATTACCTTTGTCCCCAGCTTATCGGCTTGGCTCCAGTTTCGGAGGTTCGTACCACCCACTAGCCAGTGGAAAGATGGGAACTAATGCTGGTGTTAAGGGTCTTCGCGCCTAATCCCCCGTGTGCGCAGGGAAAATAGCGAGCGTCCTCCAGTTATTTGCTGAATTCTTTGTATATGTCCGAGTCATAAACCCAGTCGAACTGTCCAATCATTTCCATGAGGCCGCCCTCGCCACAGAACGCTTTCTTGAAGCTATAGAGGCCCCCGGAGTTATCAATCTCGTAGATACCTCCCATGTCGTATTGGGTGTATCCATGGTCAATTGCGTCCTTTATTGCTTCATTATTCATCTGATAGCTGGGACGAAGATTTCGTTTTTCATTGGAACTGGCAGCGTAAATGTAGAAACATTTACGGTTGAAGCCCAAAGCGATGGCGCAAGAAAGTACCTCCTGCTCGGGGGTGCGAGTTTCATAGAGAGTTACGGCTGGGGGGGGGAAGGCATTAAATAGGCGCACGAAGTAATCTTTAGGGCGATAGGTGATTCCCTGGCGCTTCGCCATAATCTTGGTTAGTTCATAAAATTTATCGAGTGCTTGCTCAAACCCGGGATTACCACGATGAAAACGCATAGTTTCCAGGCCATGTTTATAAGGAACTTTGATTTTACATTTGTTTTTCGATTTTACCGTTTTCAGGAATTCGTCATGAGCCCCCATGCTAATGTCTGCAATCATATGCATACGGGGATTGGAGAAGCTGTGTTCATCAGCTCCTCTAGTAGTTATTTTCAAATTAGCTATTCCGGCATCGCGATAGCCTTCCAGTACTCCCTCGTCATAGGCGAACTCGGGATCCATCCTTAAGACAAATCCGTTACGTTTTTCAATTACCGCGGCAGCTTCTTCAACTAAGGCTTTCACGGTGTCGATATCTTTAAAATCGCAGACCGGGCCGCGCGGGGCATACATAAAAGCGTGGGATCCATCATTCTTGACCGAGAGTATTGACAGGGCGGCGGTAATATTTCCCGCATCGTCCTCCAAATAAACGTAATCACTGTCCCAGTTATTTTTTACTTTTGCCCAGTTAACCGATTGCATAACGTGACCGTACCGACTGGTAGCAACGAATTCTTCATAGCGGGCTACCGCTTCGCTGTCCGTTAAATCTAAAATAGGCACGGTAACTCTCCTCGTTTTTTTGAGATAACTACAGATGCTCCGGAATGAAATCCGAATTTAGAATACTTTACTGTCTTAGCACAGTACTAATACCATTAATCAGCGATTTTGAACTTGGTCAAGAAATTGTCTCCTTGGTAAATCAGTGGGCAGAAGATAACAGCTAACCGCTACTTTCCTCCAGGGAGAGGGGAAACAAATGACACAACTTGCCAAAGAGCCCTCGGTCACAGTCGTTTTCGCTACTTGGAGCTCGCCTATTAGACTTAAGCGCGATGACAAGCAACGATAAAATGCCTCGCACCTATCATGTGCGAACTCTTGGCTGCCAGATGAATGAGCATGACTCCGAACGGATGGCGGGGCTGCTAGAAGCTGACGGCTTGATACCGGTGGAGCTGGTGCCCAAAGCAGCCGCGCGCGCCACTAATGCTGGGGACGGCGGCGCTGATGTGGTAGTAATAAACACCTGTTCGGTGCGGGAAGCTGCAGCTAATCGCCTCTTTGGGAACCTCGGGCAACTGGCTAGCGTGAAGCGGGAACGTCCCGGAATGCAAATCGCGGTGGGAGGTTGCTTAGCGCAGCAGATGCGCGAAAAAATCATTGAAAAAGCCCCCTATGTGGACGCGGTATTCGGCACCCACAATATAGATGTGCTCCCCGCATTACTTAGGCGGGCACGGCACAATCACCGCGCTGAAGTAGAAATTGCAGAGTCGCTGCAAGTTTTCCCGTCCACTTTGCCTACCAGGCGAGAATCCTCCTATTCCGCTTGGGTGTCAATCGCGGTTGGCTGTAATAACACCTGTACGTTTTGTATAGTGCCTTCCCTGCGGGGACGGGAACGCGATCGCCGCCCGGGGGAAGTACTCGCGGAAGTAGAAGCCGTGGTTTCTCAAGGCGCGATTGAAGTGACTTTGCTGGGACAGAACGTCAATTCTTATGGCGCGGGATTTGGAGATCGGGGAGCGTTCGCCAAACTGTTGCGTGCCTGCGGAAATATCGAAGATTTAGAGCGAGTACGCTTCACTTCCCCGCATCCGGCGGCTTTTAGTGATGACGTGATTTGGGCAATGGCGGAAACTGAAAACGTGATGCCCACCTTGCATATGCCACTCCAATCGGGCTCTGATACTATTTTACGCGCGATGCGCCGCTCCTACCGGCAAAAACGCTTCCTAGGGATACTGGATAAAGTACGGGAAGCTATGCCCGAGGCCGCGATTTCCACCGATATTATCGTAGGCTTCCCCGGAGAAACCGAGGAAGATTTCCAGCAGACTCTAGAGGTAGTAGCGCAGGCTCGTTTTGCCTCTGCCTTTACCTTCCTGTATTCGCCGCGCCCTGGCACCCCAGCGGCTGACCGGGAAGATCAAGTACCTCACCAGGTGAAACTGGAACGCTACAACCGGTTGATTGCGCTGCAAGACCAGATTTGTTTGGAAGAAAACCAGAAACTTGTAGGCAGGCAAGTAGAGGTATTAGTTTCCGAGGGCGAGGGGCGAAAAGATCAAGAAACTCACCGGGTATCTGGTCGCGCCCGAGATGGACGCCTAGTACACGTAGCATTACCTGCCGGACAGGAAATGCCCCGACCGGGAGATATGGTTACGGCTACTGTCACCCATGGCGCTCCCCATAACTTGCTCGCGGATTCCGCCTTGGAGGGGGGATTATTTTCGGTACGTGCTACCCGAGCCGGGGATGCTTGGCAGGCGCGTCAGAGTAAGCAGGAGGAATACTCCCAGCAGGTTTCTCTGGGAATTCCCGCCATTCGTCCTCGCGGATAGGTGGTCTAATGGATTCCTCCAATCTTCCGCTCCTAGCGGTAGTCGGGCTAACTGCCTCGGGTAAGTCTGGTTTTTCCCTGCACTTAGCTGCGGCGTTGGGGGAGAGAGGAATCGCTTGCGAGATTATTTCGGCTGATGCTTTCCAGCTGTATCGCGGTATGGATATCGGAACCGCGAAGATTCCGGTAGATGAGCGCAGGGGAATCCCGCATCACTTGTTAGATGTTTTGCAGCTAGAGGAAAAAGCGTCAGTAGCTGACTATCAGCGCAGTTGCCGCCAAGTTATTGAGCAGATTCGCTCGCGCAATGCCCTGCCGATACTAGTAGGGGGGAGCGGACTATATGTGCGCGCTGCCCTTGACAAAATCGAGTTTCCTGGAACCGATAGTGCTATTAGAGCCCGCTTAGAAGCACAGGCAGCGCAGCTGGGGATAGAGAAAATGCATCAACGCCTCGCCGAAGTTGATCCGCAGTCCGCAGCCCGAATCGTGCCGGCTAATGAACGCCGGGTGATTCGCGCCCTGGAGGTCTATGAGCTAACCGGCAGGAAGTTTTCAGCCACTATGCCGCGGCGAGAATACTTCCAGCCTGCTTTGCAGTTGGGAATCTCCTGGCCGCTTCCACTGCTTGATGAGCGTATAGCCGAGCGCACTACCCAAATGCTGGCGCAAGGATTTATCGCGGAAGTCGCGGAGCTAGAAAAACAGGGGCTGGCAGATACTCCCACTGCTTGCCGCGCCACCGGCTACCAGACGGTTATGGATTTGCTAGCCGGAAAAATCACTCGCGACGAGGCTGCAGAGCAAATAGCGCTGCAAACTCGGCAATTAGCACGCAAACAGCGCAAATGGTTCCGCAAAGACCCCAGAATCCATTGGTTAGACGGCGAAGCCGGCACATCCGCCAACGTCAAACAAGCCCTAACTCTACTCGGAATCAACGCAGAGCAATAAACTGCCTAGAATTCCGATTTGACTAGGTTAATGCAGGTAAGAGCGCGGAAAACTTTTTTCCTCCTGCCCAAAACCTCGCCCCCGCGTGCCCAGTCAGAGCCGCTCAGAGGCATAGAGTATTTGCGAGGGAAAGGGGCGCGGCCGGTAAAAGATGCGAGAGGGGCTCGTTCCGCTTGCTCCAAGCGGAACGTGGGGTCCCCGGAGCGCTTTTACCGAGCCAGACCCGTAAACAGACCCACAAGCAGTTTCGGCTAGTCCTCAATAACGATAGCGTGGGCAGTTTCTCGATCAATGCGACCGAAGTTATAGAACGCGGCGCACGCGCCCTCGGGGGAAACCATGCAGGTACCGATGGGTTTTTCGGGCGAGCAGGCAGTGCCAAACACTTTACATTCCCAAGGTTTGATGCGTCCAGTGAGTACCGATCCACATTCGCAGGCGGGGGGATCGGGAACCCGCACGCCCGGCACCTTGTACAGTCGTTCCGCGTCCCAGGCGGCAAATTCCTCGGAAATCCCCATCCCGGAATAGGGCATCCACCCTAAGCCGCGCCACTCGAAAGTGTCGCGGGTAGAAAATACCCGATCCAGGAGCCGGAGGGCAGCGAGGTTACCCTCGGGACGCACTACCCGCGAGTACTGGTTTTCTACTCGCGATTCACCGCGTTCGACTGCTCCCGATAGGTATTGGTCGATTAGCATGGCTACCGACTGTAGAATATCGAGCGGCTCAAAACCGGTTACTACCACCGGTTTGTTGTACTCTGTTGGCAAGAATTTGAAGGCGTCCGAGCCGACGACGGTGGCTACGTGACCGGGCCCGATAAAACCGTCAATCCGGGTTTCATCCGCGCCTACGATTGCCCGCAGTGGTGGCTCGATTTTCACGTGGTTAGAGAACACGGAAAAGTTCTTTACCTGCTGTTTCTTGGCTGCTAGCAGGGTAACGGCAGTCGAGGGCGCGGTAGTTTCAAACCCGATAGCAAAGAAAATAACCTTTTTATCAGGGTTTTCTTTCGCAATCTTTAAAGCGTCCAGGGGAGAGTAGACGAAACGTACGTCTCGTCCTCGCGCCCTCGCCTGTAGTAGGGATTCTTGCGAGCCCGGTACCCGCATCATGTCCCCGAAAGTCGTCAATATGACGTCCGGTTGATTAGCCAGCCAGAGGGCGTCATCGACCCTTCCCATGGGAATCACGCACACCGGGCAGCCCGGGCCGTGAATGAACTGTACGTTTTCGGGCAATAAATGCTCCAGGCCGTGCCGGTAAATAGTGTGGGTGTGTCCGCCACAAATCTCCATAAATGCTAGCGGACGCTCAAAGTGCTTGGCCTCCGCGTTGATACGTTTTACCAGTTGGCGCGCAAACTGGGGGTCACGGAATTCGTCAACGTACTTCATTTGTTCTGTCTCATTTCGCGGTCAAAAGATTCTTTAGGTAAGGCAGGGACGGTTAAACCGAGGTGGTCTTGAACTGTTCTAGTTCATCTTCGAACTGTCCTAACTTTTTTATCTGCTCCAATGTGGTGGCGGCTTCATCGGCATCAATCTGAGACATGGCAAATCCCACGTGTACCAGCACCCAGTCGCCAACTTTCAAACCTTCGTCTGCCAGTAAATCCGTGGAAATCATGCGCTCCACTCCAGATAGGGAAACTTTGGCGCGGCCGCTCTCGGTTTCGTCGAATGCTACGATTTCGGCTGGTACTCCCAAACACATATGAATCTCCTTTAGCAAGCTTCTTTTCCAGATTACTGACATTTAGTTGAGCTATCAAAAGATGAAAATGACACCCCATTGTGCAATTATCGATATGTGGATCCGAAAAACCGCCTTAATAATGACGAAGCAAAAGTAAACTCCAATATTGCCCGGGTGCGCAGTCGCGGCATGAAACTCAAAGATGAATACGTGACGCTGTCGCATGGGGCGGGAGGGAAAGCTTCGGCTGCCCTGGTTGATCAAGTTTTTGTTTCTGGTTATGGCAACGAGGTACTTGCGGAACTAACTGATGCGGGGGTGCTGCCCCTGGCAGAACTGCTGGGCTCTGACAGCGAGGACGGAAGTTTTGACGGCGGCAAGTTGGCAATGTCCACTGATTCTTATGTAGTTAATCCTATCGTCTTCCCCGGTGGCTCTATTGGGGAGTTAGCGGTAAATGGTACTGTGAACGACCTGGCAGTTTCGGGCGCTATCCCCAAAGTGATTAGTGCCGGTTTTATTTTGGAAGAGGGATTGCCCATCGCAGATTTACGCCGCGAAGTGCAGGCGATGCGCGAGGCCGCCGAGAGTGCGGGGGTAAGAATCGTTACCGGCGATACCAAAGTGGTTCCCAAAGGCAGCGGCGACAAACTATTTATCAACACTGCCGGAATCGGGATTGTGCCACCTTCGCGTCAACTAGGAGCAGACCAAGTTAAGCGTGGTGACCGGATTATTGTTTCGGGAGCGATTGCAGATCACGGGATGTCGGTGATGATGGCACGCGGGGATTTGGCGATTGAAGCCCCCATTAAATCTGATACTCGCGCGGTTAATCACCTGGTGGAAGCCTTAATGGCGGCGGTTCCGGATACTCGCTGGATGCGGGATGCTACTCGCGGCGGGCTGGGAACGGTGCTGAACGAACTAGCGGTGGCTACCGGCTTAGGGATAGCTATCGAGGACGAATCTATTCCGGTACACGATATGACCCGCGGTGCCTGCGATATGTTGGGGATCGATCCTATCTATGTGGCGAACGAAGGTATGTTCTGTGCGGTAGTTCCCGCTGACCAGGTAGATACCGCGCTGGAGGCGCTACGGGCACTTCCGGGCGGGGAAGAAGCCGCTAATATCGGACGAGTAGTTTCTAAACCGGAGTCATCAGTGGTGATGGTGACGGCCTTCGGGGGTACTCGGATGATTGATATGTTGGTGGGCGATCCGCTACCGCGAATCTGCTAACGATCTAGGGGAGGGCGTCAAAGGTAGAACTCTGCCTAGTGGTATTAGCCTTCACTTGCCCCTAAAATAGCGGCCCACGCCTGTCCTAGGCTCAGACCCCCATCAGTTGGAGGCACGGTCTGGTGAGTCAAGACTTCATAGCCGTCTTCGTGCATTATCCGCGTGAAATGACTGCTAAATAGGCGATTCAGGGCAACCCCGCCGGTTATTCCCACGGTTGTAATCCCCGCTTTTTCGGCAGTTTCTCCCGCCTGGGCAGCCAATAGTTGCGCTAGCCCCAGATGGAACTGCCAGGCGCGCTCACCAACTTCCCGTCCCGGTTCAACTAACATTTCAAAAAGCTCCCGGTAACTACCAAAGCGTTGAGCCAGCGCCCGTACATGCGTATTGGCCCAAGTGGTGGCAGCGTGCTCTAATTCCATGGCCGCTTGCGCCTCGTAGGTGACCGACGTGCAAATTCCCAAAATGGCGGCTGCGGCGTCAAATAATCTGCCACAGCTAGTGGTGGATACTACTCCGAATCCCGTATTTAACTGGCTTTTTACCAGTTCGACCTCGGCGCTGTTTTCCTGGCGATCGCCAATTTCGGTGCTGATTTCTTGGGTAATCCGATCCAGATTCCAATCATAGGCGATCCCTAAAGCGGCTCGCCAGGGATAACGCACTGCCCGGTCGCCTCCCACTAAGCTAAATGAGGGCAGGTGAGCGCGGCGTTGCCATGTAGCTCCCGCAATCTCCAGGATTTCTCCTCCCCAGATAGTGCCATCGGTTCCATACCCGGTGCCATCTACTGCCACGATTACCGCCGGATCCAAGTGAGAGCGTTCCGCCAGGAGGCTATAGGCATGCGCCACATGGTGCTGCACCTGCAATAACTCAATGTCGCGCTGTTCGGCAAAACGGGAAGCCCAACTGACCGTGGAATAGGCAGGGTGCAGGTCACAAACCACTGTTTCGGGCTGGGAACGCTGGAAATTCAACATCTGGGTTACCGCCCTGTCTAAGGCATCCTGACTGGACAGAGTGCCCATGTCCCCAATATGCCCCGACAGATGCGCCCAATCTCCGCTGGCCAGGCAAAAAGTATTTTTTAGCTCCCCTCCTATCGTCAGGATAGGTGCCGTGGCTACCCGGGGTAGAGCCACCGGCAGCGGTGCATAGCCGCGCGAACGCCGTGAAGGAATAGTTACTTGTGAGTTAGCTAAGAAAACTGAGTCCTCCATCGGCAAATAAATATCACGGTCATGGAAAACGAACCCGTCCGCAATACGCGACAAACGTTCGCAGGCGTCCTCGTTAGTAAAACACAGGGGTTCTCCCGCCAGGTTCCCCGAGGTTGCCACCAGTGCCATGTCCGAGCAGTCAGCACTCAAAAGTTCTAAGTGCAAAGGAGCATAGGGCAAAAGTATCCCCACGTCCCCCAACCCGGGAGCCACCGCGGGCGCTAGATCATATTCGGAGCCGAAAGGAGCAATTACGATGGGGCGCGCCGGGCAGGCCAGCTCTTTTAACTGGGAATCACTTAACCGCGCCAGCCGGTTAGCAGCCTCAATATTGGGAGCCATCACTGCAAACGGTTTCTCTCCGCGATTTTTCCGTTTGCGTAGCCGGGCTACTGCTTCTTCATTACGGGCATCACACATTAGATGAAAACCGCCAATACCTTTCACCGCCAGGATTTCTCCACGTAGCAAACGGGCTCGAGCTTCGTCTAGGGCTCCGGCGATCAAGGGGCGGCGATCTCCCGAGGGAGGACGCAGATTTGGGTTGGCAGTATCGCTTACCCACAACACTGGGCCGCAATCAAAACAGCTAACCGGTTGCGCGTGGTAGCGCCGATTTTTTGGATCGGTATATTCTGCCTGGCAAGCCGGACACATCGGGAATTTAACCATAGTGGTGGTGTCCCGGTCATAGGGTAAATCACGCATAATCGTTGCTCGCGGGCCGCAATTTGTGCAGGTAGTAAAAGGGTAGTGATAGCGACGATTAGTGGGGTCGATCATTTCTTGGCAGCAATCGGGGCAGGTAGCGGTATCGGAGGGAATCAGAGTGCGCGCGCCAGAACGCCGCCGCGAAGACACAATCCTAAATCCGCTTTCGCCCTCAATATCGGCAATATCGCAGGCAGCGGTGTGCAGAACCTTAGCTAGGGGAGGGAGAGTCGCCAGCATTTTCGCCATGAAGTTATCAATATCGCTGGCGGCGCCTTGGGCTTCGATAAAAACCGACTCGTCGTCGTTTCCCACGAAACCGCTTAAGGGAAAACCTGAGGCCACTTTGGCTACGTGGGGGCGAAAACCTACTCCTTGCACCACGCCTTTCAGTCGATAGGCTCGCCGCACCTGGGTCCTCCTCATAGAAAATCAACAACTTCCACCCTAGCGCTAACCCGCGTCAAGGGAAGCGGGTAAGGTTAAGAGGGTTCCGCTGTGAGCGGCAAGTCACGAACTCAAGGAGGGTCATGCACGAAGTTGCGCTTTCGCGTCAACTTGCGCGGATAGTCTCGCGGAACGCAGATGGACGTGAGGTGCTAGAGGTCGAATTAGAGGTTGGACATTTACGACAGGTAGTACCCGAAGCTCTCCATTTCGCCTGGGGAGCGGTTCGTAAGAATACTTTGCGCGGTCCTGCCCGGCTCAATATCACCGAAATACCGGCGGTGGTGTCTTGCCGTAAATGCGAAGCAATCACCCAATTGCGGGAAGTGTTGGATTTTCGCTGCCAAGAATGCTCCTCGCGGGATCTGCAGATAATTAGTGGGGAAGAGTTTAGAGTGGTTTCTATTGAGGTAACACCCTTAGGGAAGGAATAAAATGGGACGTTTTCATCGCCACGATGATGGCACGGTACATTCACACGATCATGGGGATCATACCCACCATCACGATCATGGTGACTATGTAGCTGATCCGGAGGTAATCGGAGATCACTCGGGATATGACACCGAGAAGGAACGCATTGAAATCCTAGAAGATATTTATGCGGAAAATGATCACTTGGCAGAGCATAATCGCCAGGCGTTTGCAGAACACAACGTGAAAGTGGTTAATCTGATGAGTTCGCCCGGGTCGGGAAAAACCACTCTGCTGGAGCGCACCCTGGCTGAACTGCAAGGAAAAATGCGGATCGGAATTATTGAAGGCGATATCGAGACTCCTTTGGATGCCGATCGCCTCCGCGGTTATGGCGCTCAAATTTCCCTACTCAACACCGGCCAAGGCTTCGGGGGAGAATGCCACTTGGATGCCCCTATGGTGCATCACACTTTGGATGGTTTAGACCTCAGTCAGCTTGACCTGGTGATTATCGAAAATGTGGGCAACCTGGTGTGCCCGGCAGAGTTTGACGTGGGGGAGAACGCCAAAGCGATGGTGTTCTCTATTACCGAGGGCGAAGATAAGCCCCTAAAGTATCCGGTGATGTTCCGCTCGGTAGAGATCGTGGTGGTTAACAAGATGGATCTGGCGCCCTATCTTAACTTTGATATGGATCGCTTCCGCGGATACTTGAAGCAGGTCAACCCGGGGGTAAAAGTGGTGGAAGTTTCCGCCGAAAAAGGGCAGGGGATTGACGCCTGGGTTCAGTGGCTGCAGCAACTATGAATACGCTAATTATTTTTGCGTAATATCGGTGGACGTATTAGCTGGTTACCCTGATTTGTGGGCGGTGGCTAGATATAATGATTTCGACAGACGTTGTGGTCTAACTTAAATACCAGTGAGGAACCGGAAATGAGTTATGAGATAAAACCGTGGCGGGAGGGCACCCTCGCCGATAACCTCGCCAGTGCCGGGGTCAGCCGACGAGATTTCGTAAAATACTGTGCTGGCTTGGCAGCAATTTTTGCTGTGGGTACTCCCCAGATGGCGCATGCGGCTCCGGCCCAAAAAGCCGCCGAGGAGCTGGCCGATAAACTAGGGGCGATCACCAAACCCAATGTGGTGTGGCTCCAGCTCCAAGAATGTACCGGTTGTATGGAATCGGCTCTGCGTAGCGGGGGAACCACGGTAGAAGAAGTGGTACTGAACTTACTTTCGGTTAACTACAACGAGCTGCTGATGGCGGCCGCCGGTGAGGCTGCGGAAAAAGCTTTGGCTGAAACTAACGCCAAAAAGCATATCTTAGTGGTCAACGGTTCTATTCCCACTAAAGATGGTGGTATCTACTGCACCATAGGTGGCAAATCTGCAGAGCAGGTTTTGCGCGAATCTGCTGAGAACGCAGACATTATCTTGGCAGTGGGTGCCTGCGCCGTTTACGGTTCGGTGCAAGCTGCTAAGCCTAACCCCACCGGAGCAGTGGGGGTAGATGAAATTATTAAAGACAAAGCGGTTATCAACGTTTCTGGTTGTCCTCCGATTGGGGAAGTAATCACCGCCTCCCTAACCTATATTTTGACTCACGGCGAGCCTCCCGAAGTTGATTCCGAGGGACGTCCCCTCTTTGCCTATGGTCAGCGGATTCACGATTCTTGCCCGCGTCGTCCTCACTTCGATGCCGGCCAATTCGTGCGTACCTTTGACGATGCTGGCGCACGGGAGGGATGGTGCCTATACGATGTGGGCTGCAAAGGCCCCTCGACCTTTAGTCCCTGCCCGATAGTGCAATGGAATATGAAATCAGGGTGGCCGATTGGTGCCGGTCACCCCTGTATCGGCTGTACCGAGCGTGACTTTTTCGATCGTTTCTCACCGTTCTACCAAGTCTTGCCCAGTGTTCCGGGATTCGGAGTGGAAGCTACTGCCGAGAAGGTAGGATTGGGCTTTACCGGCGCAGTGGCGGCAGGAGTCGCCGTACATGCGGGAGTTACCGCTGCTAGAGCCGCAGCGGATCGAAAAGCCACCCGGAATTCTCCAATGGCGGCTTTTGGGGAAGCCACGGATGTTGATACCGAGCCGCCCTCAACGGAAGAAAACCCTAACGCAGAAGTTCCTGAGGCCACCGAAAAGAACAGTGAGGCGAAATAATGGCTGAAAAAGTAGTTATCGACCCGTTAACCCGCATCGAGGGACATCTGCGTATAGAGATGGAAACCGAAGGCGAGCAGATTAAAAAAGCCTGGAGCGTGAGCACCCAGTTCCGAGGAATTGAAACTATCGTTCAAAATCGCGATCCTCGGGATGTTTGGGCTTTCGTCCAACGTATTTGTGGGGTTTGTACCTCGGTTCACGCGATTGCTTCCATTACTGCAGTAGAGGACGCTATCGGTTCCAATCCCCCAGAAAATGCGCGGTTGATCCGCTCGTTAGTGTTAGGATCGCAAGAAATCCAGGATCACGTGATCCACTTCTATCACTTGCATGCTTTGGACTTCGTTAATGTCCCCAATGCCGCGAAAGCAGATCCAGCTAAAGCGCTGGAGTTCGCCCACTCGGTCGGTTCTAAATGGCGGGGCAATAACCTGAAACGCTTCACCGAAGTTCGGGACACGGTAAAGAAGATTTTGGATTCCGGGCAGCTGTCGGTGTTTACCGGCGGGTATTGGGATCACCCGGATTACCGCCTTCCTCCAGAAGCAGATTTGATGTGTGTGGCTCACTATCTGGACGCTTTGGAGTTCCAACGTTCCATGATTCGGATCAATACGGTATTCGGGGGCAAGAACCCGCACCCGAACTTCCTGGTAGGTGGCATGGCCTGCTCGATTGATCCGAAGTCCTCAGAATCCATAAACCAGGTGCAAATGGATCAAGTAAAAACCTGGGTTGAGGAGATTAATGAGTTTGTAAAGGATTGTTACTACCCGGATATTTTAGCCTTGGGCGGGGTATACAAAGACTACTTCGATATTGGTGCTACCCATCCAAACTACTTGGCAGTGGGACTGGCAGGATCGATGTTTGCGGGTGACCCGAATAAATCTCGTCTGTCCTCACCCCACACCGCCATTAAGCCGGGTGTGATATTCGACGATGACCTCACCAAGGTTCATCCTTTCGATCCTAACAAGATTGAAGAGTTTATTACTTCTGCTTGGTACCAGTACTCGGTGGGGGACAAGAAGGGACTTACTCCCGATAAGGGCGAGACCACGGTAAACTACACCGGGCCGAAGCCCCCATTCAAATGGCTAGGTGATCGCGATAAATACACTTGGTCAAAGGCTCCTCGCTATGAGGGTAAACCAATGCAGGTCGGACCGGTAGCACGGATGTTGTTGGCGTACGCCCAAGGTTACGCACCGGTTAAGAAGCTCCTTGACGGGGCGATCGCTACCTTAGGTATTACTCCCAAACAGATAAACTCTACGATGGGACGTACTTTTGCTCGGGCAGCGGAAGCGGTAGTCTCCGCAGATTTAATGCGCGAGGATTACAACGCCCTGGTTAACAACATCAAGAAAGGCGATATTGAGGTTTTTGATGCCAGTAAGTGGGATCCGAGTAGTTGGCCTACCCAGGCGCAAGGATACGCCTTTATCGAAGTTGCCCGCGGAGACCTATCGCACTGGGTATCGATTAAAGATGGCAAGGTAGAACGCTACCAAGCAGTAGTGCCTACTACCTGGTTGGCGGGAGGACGCGACGCCCAAGGAGTTACCGGCCCCTACGAAGAATCCCTGATGGGAACCGGAACTCATCCGCTGGTAGATCCGAAAGCGCCCCTGGAGCCCATGCGCACTATCCATTCCTATGATCCCTGTATGTCATGTGGGGTTCATATTCTCGATCCCGATGGCAATCTCCTGGGTGAGGCGGTGACGTCATGAACGACAAAGCGGGAACGCCAACTGTAGAAGTATCGAAGAAATCCTCTGACAAAGCTTTAGCGAAAGCGAATAAAGATCGCCAAATTGAGTTTTTCACTCAAGATAGCGCCAAAACCGAGGGGATTGAGGTTGGGGGCGGCTTCAGCTGTTCGGATATCTCCCTGCGCCGCCTGCTGGTAATGGCGGCAGTGTCTCCTAAAGGCAGCACCGATCCGGTCGATGTAGCGCTCAAAGAGTCACTGCGCTACCGGTTCCGCCATGGCGCACCTAATGTTGAGATTCCTGCCAAAAACTTTGATCCCCCGGTGGATCGCCGCTACTCGCTGGCACGCATCAACGATATGAAACGAACCAAGACCGGGGAGTCTCGTAATACCATCATTGCCCGAGGGGATCTCGAGTCAGTGATGAATGTCGCTGAAACCGAGCGATCGCTGCGAACCTTGCTCAGGAAGAACGCGCAGATGGCGGGGTCGCGCGGCTATCGCTGCCTGGGGGTGGCAACCGCCACCGTGGACGAAAACGGCAAGATTAGCCCCTTCACTATGGAAGGCTTCGTAAATGTGCGTCCGGTGGGTACCGGTTTGCGAGGCAGAGATCTTACTCCCACCAGCGAAGACTGGGTAAGGCTGAGTGTCTGGTCCGCTAGCTTGCGTTTCCTGCATTGGTTTAACGTTTTTCTGATAGTGACCCTTTCCGTAACTGGCTACTACATTATGGATCCGTTCTTTGGGGATACTTTCTTTCGGGGAATTGATCCCGGATTCCTCATGGGGATCATGCGTTTCATCCACTTCACAGCAGCATTTGCCTGGTTGGCTGTGGGAGCAGCCCGCGTCATTATCGCTTTCATCTCTAAAGATCGTTATATGAGGTGGGAAACTTTCTGGCCGTTTAAGAAGAAGCAAGACTGGATCAATTTTAAAGAGACCGTAGGTTTTTACCTCTTCCTACGGAAAGAAAGCTCGCTCTATGTGGCGCACAATCCGTTGCAGCAGATGGCCTACACCTCTATCTATGTCCTTGGGGCTTTCCAGATGCTTATCGGATTAGCACTGTATGCATTGCCGTACAAAAATACCAACCTTTTCTGGCAAATATTGGCTGCTCCCAACGACTGGCTGGGAATCCCGATGATGCGTTTTATCCACGCCATGATCATGTTTATGTTCTGGGGTTTCGTTATCGGGCATATCTATCTTGCTTTCCGGGCAGATTCTCTTGAGCGTCACGGCGGGATTTCTTCGATGATTTCTGGTGGGGTTTGGATGCGGCGTACCTCAAAGCCCTACGATGCCCCTGAACTGTAGATAGAAAGGAATAGATGTCAGCAGGTGACTTGAATCCTGCGGGGGGCTTTACCCCGCAGTTTCCTGCGAGTTTACCAGGGGAAACTCCCTTAGGTTCAAACAGCAGCGATAACTATTTACCCCTTCCGGACACCTCGCAGGCTGATGGTAGTGCCTGGGAAGGAAGCCGTTTTACCGTCTTGGCAGTGGGAAACCCGATCATGGGTGATGATGGCATAGGCTTAGAAATTCTAGCGGGATTACAAGCATTAGTGCCCCAACGCCCTGCTTGGAAGGCCGCGATGGCCAAGGGAGAGCTTTCACTGATAGAAGGCGGAACGAACGGTATGGAACTGGTTCCGGTAGTGCAAGAAGCCGAGCGGCTTTTGATCCTAGATTCAATAGCTCCGGGTAAGGGGCGCCATCCGGGACAGGCATTGCATATGAGTGGGGATCATGTGCCCCGTCTGCTTTCGATGAAGATGTCACCGCACCAGGTGGGACTGCTAGATGTGCTAAGCTCCGCACGTCTTACTGGAAAAGAACCAGATGTACTGGAAGTTGTGGGGGTAGTTAGCGAAAAGGTCGATCTACACTTAGGTTTAACCGCCACCGCAGCATCGGGAATAAAACCGGCGGTTGGTTATGCTGCCGAAATCCTAGACTCGTGGCTTAAATAGCTCCCCCGTGAGCGATTGGCTGCTTGCAATCGGCAGCCGTTTTTACTTGGTATAGTACGAGCGTTAGTTCTGATCCCACTCCACCCAGGAAATTTCAAACTCGCGGCCGTGAGTGAGATTGCCGGTAGGCATGCCGCATTCTGGGCAAAGCAGCGCGAAAAATTCGTCAATCTCTACATCTTTAGCACAGCCGGGGCAGAAAACACTAGCGGAAATAGGGTTGATCTCCAGCTCGGCAGTAGCACAAATGGTATTTTCGCGAGCTATTGGCCAGGAACCATACAGGGCTTCTGGAATGGCGCCGGACATAGTACCGACATTTAGCGCGACTTTTTCAACTCGGGTAACCTGATATTCAGCGTCAGCGGCTGCTTTTTCCACCGCCGCCACTACCGAAGTTAATAGCCCAAGTTCATGCATATATTTATTTTCTCAGGAGAGTAATGAAAATCAACCTAGATGAAATCATTGATCCGATGCAAGGACGGGTAGTGATAACCCCAGACTCACAAGGGAAGTCTCATGCCCATTTTGATCTGCAAGGGTTGCCGCGGATTGATGCAATGTTGGTGGGAAAATCTGCCCTGGAAGCATTGAAAATGACCGAGCATTTGTGCGGGATTTGCCCGGTAGCGCACCATTTGGCTGGAATCCGCGCCCTCGACGCCCTCAGTCGCAATAATGAAATATCCCCGGTAGCCGAGCTTACCCGCCGCCTATTACATTACGGATCGGTAGTGGAAACCCATTCGCTACGCTTCTTGCGCCAAGACCGCGATAGTGGGATTGCGTTAAAAAAAATTTCTAAGAAAATGCTGGTTGCGGCAGGGTCGCCAGGGCATTTCCCAATTACTGCCGTACCGGGCGGGGTCAGGAACTTGCCTAGTATCGAAAATTTAACAAAGCTGAAAGAAGAGCTCCCGGCAGCGCTAGCAAGCGCCAAAAAGCTATGCGAACTCGCTTTCAACCAGCAAGCCCATACCGAAGTATCCAGCCAATTTGCCGGGGCAGATTTGGCTCTGATTAACGAGGACGCAGATCCGGATATTTTTGGAAACAAGGTTCGGGCAGCGCGCGCCGGGTCGATCTGGAAAGAGTTTGACTTCGAGGAATGGAACCAGCAGGTAGCGGAAGAAAACCCGGGTGCGCCGGCACCGCGCCCCTATTTGAGCGCTTTGGGGCCAGTCCCGGGACGCTATCGGGTAGGCCCGGTCGCGCAACTTTCCGTGGGGGTTTTGCCCAGTGAGCTCGCCAGCAAGGCGCAAGAGCGCTGGTTAGCGGGTGGCCGCGATGCTGCTAGTGCGAGAGTCATCATTACTTTGCATGTCCTGGAAAAAACTGTCGAGCTAGTTTCTGAGCTATTACGCCTGCTTGAGTTAGGGGAATTGGAAGCGGGTCCGTCGGAGAAGCAGTTACGTTTTACAGAGGGAATTGCTACCGGGCTGGTTGATGGTCCGCGCGGACTGCTGGCTCATACTTACCGCAGCGATCCCCAGGGGATAATTACTGCCGCTACGATTCTCACCCCCACTGCACAAAACGAACCCTGGCTGGCAGATTTATTAACCCAGGCTATCGCTAAGGAAGATGCCGACAGGCAAGCGGCTCTAGAGCAATCAATTCGCGAGGCTGATCCCTGTTTACCGCTCAGCTCGGCGCCGGAGGGGCAAATGGGGCTGCAGGTTGATACCCAGCATTAGTAGCGAGGGGTATCCTAAAGTGAGAGATTCCAGTATCCCGGCAAGAAAGGACTAAGGCCATGTGTGTGGGAGTGCCCTGCAAAATCTTATCGATTGAGTCGGGCGTGATGCCGATGGGGCGTATCGATGTAGCTGGACAAGTCCAGGACGCTTGTATGGCCTATCTTCCCGAGGCGCGCGTGGGCGACTATGTCCTAATTCAAAATGGTTTTGCAATGAATCTTTTAACTGCCGAGGAAGCCCAAGAGTCCTTAGATACCTGGCGAGAGCTGGGGATGATCTCCTAGAAGCGCGTGCGGAGAGATGGAAGTATTCTTTTCGAAAGCGGATTATTTGTTAAACTCGGTAGCAAGCTCATAGATATTCGAAGGAGTTATCATGGCATGTTTTATTGTTCCTGCTGCTGAAGCAGCGGCAGTAACGGTAGCTAAGAAACAGATCGCAAGGAAAGCGCACAAAGGCGCCACCCCGGAAAGCACCGAACGTTCATTAAATCTAGTTCGCAAGCTGACCTGGCTAACCAACCTGCTATGGGGCGGAGCCTTGCTGCTGGCTTTTGAACACCTGTGGCATGGGGAAGTAATCCCTTATTTCCCCTTCCTATCGGCGCTCACGGAGCGTTCCACCACCCAGCAAATGCTATTTGAGATGGGTACCGTGGGGGTCGGGATGGCACTGCTGGTCACCGCAGTTTGGGGGATTGGACTCGCCCTGATTCGCGCCAGTGAACGACGCAGCAAAGTAGTTACCGAGAAGATCGACGCTTAAGGAAGTAAACCATGACTTTAGTGATTACACTTTTTGCGGCGATTGCCAGCACCGCCTGGTGGTATGCGCATGCCCCCCAGTCAAAGATGCGGGTAGACCTCCTCTGCTGGATGTACTGGGGCGCCTCCCTAATGTGGACAGTTGACCTAGCTGCTGAATATATCGAAGAGGGCGCAGAGGTGTTTTCACCCGCAGCCAGCGATATGCTCAACGATGCCTACCTGGGTCTGTTCGTGGTAGCACTGGCCGGCATTGTCTGGATCGGTTACCTTATCGTTAAGGATCCTCGCGGAGTCCGTACCCAGCTGCTGGCTCAACGAGAAACTGCTCTTGACCGGGATACCAGTGTCGACGCAAAAGATTTAGTGGCTTCTCGTTAAGGACAATAGCAGTTTTTCCACCAGGGAAAACTTGCTGAATAAATAAATAAAATTCCGAAGCTACGCGGGCAGATACTGAGAAAAGTATCTGCCCGCGCTTGTTATATCTGCAGTAGCTCATGAACAGGCACTAGCTCTAATAAACGCGGGGAGTTCATTTTTCCTCTCGCATTGGGTCGGGTCGTAAAAGCGCTCGGGGGCCCCGGTGATCCTCGCTGCGCTCGGCTCAAGTCCCCTCTCGCATCTTTTACGGCTCGACCCTTACGTAGGTGGCACCAGCGAGCGCGGGGGATAACTTTTATCCGAGTGGGTGCGGTGGGCATAAGAATTCGGAAAATGCCTGCGGTCTTTTTCCGAATTCTTGGGCGGGAGGAAAAAGTTATCCCCCGCGTATTCCGGGATTAGTCGCAAACTAGGCAGGGGAGACGGCTAACAGGCGAAAACCTTTCTTGGAGGCCAGGCGGCGGGTGGGGAACCCTTGCGCGCACAGCCACTTTTGCATCGAATCTGCGCCTAGATTCTTCCCCATAACTAAAATCGCTTCTCCACCCGGATTTAATAACGGCAACCAGGTGAGCAGTAGCTCTTGAAGTGGTTTTTTCCCGATCCGCACCGGGGGATTAGACCAGATCAGATCGAGTCCTCCGGCAGCTTTTGCGGCCGCGAAAATCTCCTCAGGCGAGCCTACCTGCAGGCAAACTCCTGCTCGCTGGGCATTCGTGCGGGTGAGATCTCGGGCGCGTTCACTGACGTCAACTGCTAGTACCTTCGCCTCAGGCCTGAAGATTCCCAAGCTGATTGCTAGCGGACCCCAGCCACAACCTAGATCCAAGAAAGTACCGGCTTCAGGTGGGTCAGGTGCTTCAGCTAATAGTACCGAGGTGGCTTTATCAAGCTGGCGAGCAGAAAACACTCCCTGCGCGCCCTCTAAGCTTAGTTTTTTGCCAGCCAAAATCACCTCGATATGGGTGCGTTCTGCCGCAAGTGCGGCGGGTTGATCCGTGAAATACTGTTCCATCACTTCTAGAGTATTATTTTTAGTTTCCTCGTGCGTGTAAGCCATAATATAGGGCTAAACCGATAGCCTAGCGATCTAGCCGGGACTACCGGTGGCAGGCCGTGAGCGAAGAGAATAGGAGGTGCGATTGACTAACGAGGTTAAGCAGATCGATAGCGTACTTGATCAATACGTCACCGCCTATGCCCGGATTGACCCTTTCAAAGCATCCGAGTGGGGAATCTCCGGATATGACGCTTTCTTGCCGGATTATTCGCCTCCGGGGATTTCTGAACGCTACAATCTGCGAAAAGACACTTTAGAGCGGGTGGCAAAGACCCCAAAGGGATCAGCTCGTGAGATCCGAGAAGCCCAGGGATTTACCCTTTGGGCACGCGCGGAACAAGAAAAGTTCGAATCTGGGTTTTTAACTTCCGAGATTAGCGGAACCAACTCGCCGATCCAGGTGTTTGCGGAAACGCTCAAACTAATGGATGTAAGCAGCGAGGCAGCGGTGGGTAATCTTACCCGCAGATTCCTGGCTCTTGACCAAGCGTTTACGGGACTAAAAACCACGATGAAAGAATCTCGAGATCGTGGCTGGACGTTCCCCCGGGAAGTCATGGAAATGGTATTGGGGCAGGCAACCATCCTGGCGAATCCAGAGCATGATATTTATGAATGTAAACGCGCGGAGATGAGCAATACCCGCCTGTCGCAAATGAGTAAGCGGGCATTTGAGCGGGGAGTTTCTACTGCTCAAGGCGTCTTTTCAGAGATTGCAGATTATTTGAAACAGGAAATTCTGCCGGCATGTTCGCCCATTGGTCCGATTGATCCGCACTCATATTTTATTTCCTTATCGGGCATAGGAGTCACTGAGCCCAATCCGGGTGAGCTTTTTGAAACAGCTAGTCAAGATTTGGCGCGCCTGCGGGCTTCCTGTGACCAGTTGCGGAGCGAGTTGGGGGATAAGCATGCCTATCGACTCTCTGATTTAGAAGTTGCAGATGGCTTTAACGTACTAACTTGGGCGATGGAAGATGCTTGGGAAGGTTTCCACTCCCAGGTGGATCCGGAACTATCCGAGCTGGTAAATCCCGAAACCTTTCCCTTGAAATGGGAAAATGATCCCCACGGTTGCCTAGTACATCCTTACTATTCCGCAGGTATCCGCCTGACAAAAAACAATCGGGTATTACCGCGCAAATGCGCTGCCAGCAGGGCTCCCTACTCCTATCAAGACACCGAGAACCCTACGGTTACTAGTGGTGAAGCCTTCGACTCTTTCCTAGAAATTGATAACCGCTACTTTGCGCTAGCTGCTCTGGAAAAGGGCATTCCTGGATCTCATCTCTACTCGCGAGCGCGTGAAGCTTTCGGCGCTAATCTGTTTACGCGGATAGCTGCACATTTGCCAGTATCCAATTTGGGTTGGGATCTTTTCGCCCTGGAAATGGCGCCGAAACTTTGGGATATCCCTAGTGAGATCAGTTTGCGAATCCAGGAGCGCCTTACGAGTTATGTAGCGCTGGCTCTAGCGGATCTGCAGTTATACGGAGCGCAAGGGGAAGGGAAAACTTGGGGACTACCGGAGGCTGTCGCATACCTCCGCGATACCGTATCGCTCCCCGGGAACCGGGTGCTGTTGCATCAACGATACCTAGGGGTTCCCGCGTTGAGTGTGGCTCCCTGGTACGGATGGCGGCGTTGGAAAGCGATTTATCAGCAATTCCTAGCCTCTGGGGGCACCGGTTTTGCGGATTTTGTGCGGAAAGTAGCCCCGGCCGGAGCAGTTCATTTTGAGGTACTCGCGGACGCAGCTTCCGACTAGACCAAGCAGTTACTGCCGCAGTCACCTGACTGAGTCAGGGATAGCGATTACTTGCCCGTAAAACCTTATGTTCGAGCTGTTTATGTTGCTCTCAGCGAAAAATAAGGATTATTTCTATTAATTTTGGAAAATCAAAAGCAATCTGCCCAAAATATCAATTAACAGTAATAAATTAGTATTATGAAAGCTAATCATTCCGGTTTTAGAAAGGCTAAGACTATGCGCAGTCGTTGGCTCCCCCTAACAGTCCTAGCAGTAACCATCCTAGCTGCTGGAGGTCTGACCGCTTGTAGTAACAACACCCCAGCAGATTCGGTTGATCGGATACTAATTAATGGCGAAGAGCCAGCTCGTGGACTAATCCCGGCAGCTGCCGATGACGAAGCCGGAATTAAGATTATTGATTTACTGTTTGCCGGTTTGGTCACCTATGACAAGCAGGGACAAGTGATAAACGATGTGGCTCAAGAAATTACAGATTCTTCCGACCATAAAACTTGGACCATTCAACTGAATACTGATCGTAAATTCTCTGATGGCACTCCGGTGTTGGCGAAGAATTTTGTGCGTGCCTGGAAGGCCTCAGCTGCGCAAAAATTGGGGGCGACCACTGCTTATGAAGCAATCGAGGGTGCTGAAGAAGATGGAACCGGTAACCTCAGTGGGGTCATGGCTAACGGTGACGACAAAATAACTATCAAGTTGAAACGTCCGGTGGCTGACTTTTCTAATCGCCTGGGGATCAATGGTTTTTATCCGCTCCCGGACAACGCTTTTGATAAACAAGGGAGAATTAAAAAAGAGTTTGGGCAAAAACCGGTGGGCAACGGTCCCTACACGCTTACTAATTGGGAGCCTTCCAGTCAGATACTACTGGATAAATCCACTACCTATCGCGGGCCGCGCGAGGCAAAAAACGCGGGACTGGAAGTTAAAATCTATGCCGATTTATCGGCTGCTTACCAGGATCTTTTAGCCGGGAATTTGGATGTGCTTGACCAAATCCCGGATGGCGAATTGCCTAATTCTAAAAAGGATTTGGGGAACAGACGGATCAGCGCGGTGCAAGCCGGGATGCAGACCTTAGATATTGACTACCAGACGAAACACTTCTCAGGTGAGGAAGGAAAACTGCGGCGCCGGGCAATATCGCAAGCTATTAATCGGGAAGAAATAATAAAAACTATTTTCTACGGCACCCGCAAGGCAGCCACTGATTTCATACCCCCGCAGATTTTGGGACATATCGAGCGGGGCACCGAAAGCAACAAGGTGCTGGAATTTGATGCTGCAGCTGCCAAACAAGCCTGGGAAGCTGCCGATAAGATCCATCCCTGGCAGGGAGAACTAAAAATTACCTATAACTCCAACGAATCTAATCAGCCGTGGGTAGATGCAATTTGTAACCAGTTGTCGAACGCTCTGGGGATTAAAGCAGTCGGTGATCCTAAACCGGATTTCAAAACTCTGATGGAAATGATGGATCAACATTCCTTTACCGGGCCTTTCCGGATGGGATGGTCAATGGGGTATCCCTCTCCAAATAACCTGCTCGCCGGACGCTACGTAAAAGGCGGTAATGGTAACAAAATGGGATATGACAATCCCGCGTACGCCGAGCTTTTGACGAGGGCGCAGGCGGCAGATACAGCTTCAGAGGCTAGAGAACTCTATCAACAGGCACAGACTCTGCTGCTAGCCGATCTGCCTTCGATACCGCTATGGTCTCCCAGCTCAAACATTGGATTTAGTCAACATGTGGGCAAGGTGACTACAGATTGGAAAGGTGAGGTAGCTTTTCATAAAGTTACTAGAAAATAACCATCTCGGAGGATGCCGTGGCCAGTAGCGAAATTTCTGATAGTAATCTCGAATTATCCCAGGCAGAAGGTGCCCAGTTGCATCGCAAATTAAAGGCACGACATCTGAATATGATCGCCATCGGGGGAGCGATCGGTACGGGACTGTTTGTGGCCTCCGGCGGTACTATTACCGGTGCTGGCCCCGGTGGTGCCCTAGTTGCCTATGGCGCGATCGGCATCATGGTGTTCTTCCTGATGCAATCCCTGGGAGAGATGGCTACCTATTGTCCCACCTCGGGTGCTTTCGAAGTTTTCGCTACCCGCTATGTATCCAAATCATTTGGTTTTGCGCAAGGGTGGAACTACTGGTACAACTGGGCAATCACCGTAGCAGCGGAGCTAGTTGCCGCTACTATCGTGATGCAATACTGGTTTCCAGAATCGGTGGTACCGGCCTGGATATGGTCACTGTTATTCCTGATAATTCTGTTTGCCCTTAACGCCTTTACAGTTCGTGGTTTCGGTGAATCTGAGTTTTGGTTTGCCTCTATCAAAGTAGTAACCGTAATCGTCTTCCTGGTACTAGGGATTTTAATGGTGCTCGGGATTATGGGGGGAGAATCTCCAGGATTCACTAACTTTACGCGGGGAGATGCTCCCTTCGTTAATGGATTCTGGGGCATTATGGGGGTCTTTATGATTGCTGGATTCTCCTTCCAAGGTACCGAGATGATCGGGATAGCGGCTGGGGAAACCCAAGATCCGGAAACTAATGTTCCCCGGGCTACTAGGGCGGTATTTGTGCGGATTCTGCTGTTCTATATCGGCGCGATCGCGGTGATTGCCTTCCTGATTCCCTATTCGGATCCCGCCCTCTTACAGGGAGCGAGTGCCGATTCTGATACTGCCCAAGGCTTTACCGAGGCCGTTACCAAGTCCCCCTTTACTCTGCTTTTTGAACGAGCCGGGATAGCGGTAGCTGCGGGCGTAATGAACGCGGTTATCTTAACTTCAATTCTGTCTGCCGGTAACTCCGGAATGTATGTTGCCACCCGGATGCTCTATTCCCTGGCCAAAGAAAAGAAAGCACCGGCGATTTTCGCTCGGCTGACCGGTCACGGCGTACCTCTAATGGCACTAGTGGCTACCAGTTTGGTAGGCGCACTTTGCTTCGCCACCTCGCGCGTAGGTACCGGTCAGGTCTATGTATGGTTGGTGAATGCTTCCGGGCTTGCAGGCTTTATTACCTGGATGGGAATCGCCTGGTCTCATTACTGTTTCCGGCGCGCCTATAAAGCCCAAGGAAAATCGGTAAGTGACCTGCCCTACAAAGCTAGTTTCTATCCCGCAGGACCGATTATTGCGCTCCTAATGTGCGCGGTAGTGATAGTTGGTCAGTCTTTGGATGTGATTAGCGGGGAAGCCTCGATTATGGACTTCTTGGCAATTTATATTGGGCTACTGTTCTTCTTGGCTCTCTGGGGAGGACATAAGCTAGTTACCCGCACGCCGAAAGTAAAGCCGGAAGAAGCGGACCTATCCCGTCATATCTAGAAAGACATATATTGCTCGAACGGCGGGCGACATCGGCATCATCGGCTTTGGAGGTTCCCTGTAGATTCCCTAAGAATCTCTGCTAGTTTTCTGAGTAGTCGGTATCCTACCAGTTATCGGTTCATCAAAAGCAAGTCGAGAAAATCTTGGGATTTTGTAAAAACTATAACTAGGAATGCTATATTGGCTGTGATCGTGTCAACAATTCTGCTGATACATCAGCTTTAGTAATGTAAGCAACAAGCTTGGAGGCAATAGTGAAACGACGGGGCGCATTGGCCCTTGCATCTGCACTTGCTCTTTCCCTTGGGCTCGCCGGTTGTTCAAATGGGGCTGGCGACTCTTCCGCAGCGAAGGCAGATGACAAAGGGATTATTACTGTAAATACCGTAGAACCACAAAATCCCCTGATTCCGACTTCTACGAATGAAACCGGTGGTGGACGCGTTATAGATGCGCTATTCTCTGGCCTGGTCTATTACGAGCCTAAGACGGGAGAGGCCAAGAACGAACTGGCCGAGTCGATTGAGTCTAAAGATCAAGTAGTTTGGACGATTAAACTCAAGAAAGACGCCAAGTTCTCCGATGGTTCACCCATTAAGGCCGATAACTACATCAAGGCCTGGAACTACGGGGCAAACCCGAAGAACGCGCAAATGTCTTCCTCTTTCTTCGAGGTTATTAAGGGCTTTACCCCCGGTCCCGAAGAAGAAGGAGCTCAGGCACCCGATGTTCCGGAATTGGCCGGCTTGAAGAAGATTGACGATTACACTTTTGAAGTAACTTTGAACCAGCCGACTTCTGACTTTGCGCTGCGTTTGGGCTACTCTGCCTATGTGCCGCTGCCGGATGTGGCTTTCAAAGATATGAAAGCTTACGGTCAGAACCCCACGGTTACCTCTGGTCCTTATATGCTCAAGGACAAGGGCTGGCACCACAATGAATCTATTGAACTGGTAAAGAACGACAAGTACGCCGGTCCGCGCGAAGCTAAGAACGGTGGAGTCACTTTTAAGATTTATACCAAGTCTGATGCGGCCTATGCCGATGTGCAGTCTGGTCAGCTGGATGTACTCGATGATGTCCCCGCTGCCGCTATGAATACCTTCCAGTCTGATTTCCCGGATTCTAACGCGAATATACCGGTAGCAGTTTTCCAGTCCTTCACGATTCCGGATCGCTTAAAGCACTTCGGGATGGATGAGGAAGGCCGCCTGCGCCGGCAAGCGATTTCTTACGCTCTTGACCGGGCAAGCATTTGTGAGAAGATCTTCCAGAAGACCCGCG
This sequence comes from Varibaculum sp. GTC20041, assembly GCF_055387755.1. Lineage (NCBI taxonomy): Bacteria > Bacillati > Actinomycetota > Actinomycetes > Actinomycetales > Actinomycetaceae > Varibaculum > Varibaculum sp. GTC20041. The sequence continues at coordinate 1,319,264 of NZ_AP041144.1, read as the reverse complement.
TACCGGCGAAAGACTTCACTTCTCCGGCCATGCCTAACTACGACAAAGTTATGAAACAGGTTAAAGGCGCGGAAGTATTGAAGTTCGATAAAGCTAAGGCTAAGGAACTGTGGGCGAAAGCTGATGCGATTTCCAAGTTCGAGGGCAAGTTCACCATCGGTTACAACTCTGATTCTTCCCATAAAGACTGGGTAGATGCTGTCGCAAACCAGCTCAAGACCAACTTGGGTATTGAGGCAGTCGGCGATCCCTACCCGGACTTCAAAGGCTTGCGCGATGCTATTACCCAGGAAACCATCAAAGGTGCTTTCCGCTCTGGGTGGCAAGCTGATTACCCGGGTATGAGTAACTTCTTGGAGCCCCTATACTCTAAGAACGGTAACTCCAACGACGGTAAGTACAACAACGAAGAGTTCAACAAACTGATGGTAGAGATCTCCAAGCTGCCGGTTGGTGACGAGCAGGATGCGAAGTTTGCGCAGGCGCAATCGATTCTGTTCACCGATCTACCCGCCATCCCGCTGTGGTACCAAAATGTTCTGGGTGTCTGGAATAAAGACAACGTTTCGAACGTGGCCTTTAACTGGAAGAGTGAACCGGTTTACTACGAGATCACTAAGAACGCTTAAAGACAGCGAGAAACAAAAGATAATCCTGCTGTAAATGCAGGTGCGGAGGCGGGTCTCAAGGTAGAAAATGCCTTTTGACCCGCCTCCGGTTTTTTGCTGGGCGCTGTAACGCGATAAGGTTTAACACAGCTTATAGTCAAGGAGAGACCAATGCTCAGATACATAGGGCATCGTCTACTGCAGATGATCCCGGTATTCTTTGGGGCAACGTTCCTGATTTTCGCCATGGTGTATGCCATGCCGGGTGACCCGGTGCAGGCACTAGGCGGAGATAAGGGACTACCCCCCTCGGTAGCCGCGCAAATTCGGGCGGAATACAACCTGGATAAACCGCTGTGGATGCAGTATTTGCTGTATCTAAAGGGAATCGTCACCCTAGATTTCGGGAAAACCTTCTCGGGTAGGGAAGTTACCGAAGTGATGGCTACTGCCTTCCCGGTAACGATAAAACTGGCTTTTATGGCGATTATCTTCGAGGCCGTCATCGGAATATTCTTCGGATTTTTCGCCGGACTCAAAAAAGGCAAAATTTTTGATTCCACCGTGCTAGTGATTTCCCTAGTAGTAATCGCGGTGCCGACTTTCGTTATCGGTTTCTTATTGCAGTTCCTATTCGGAGTAAAACTGGGATGGCTCCCTACGACTGTAGGGGCAAACGTTAATTTCCAGTCCTTACTGATGCCGGCGATTGTGCTGGGAGCAGTTTCCTGTGCCTATGTCATTCGGCTTACTCGCCAAGAGGTTTCCGAGAATCTGACCGCCGACTTCGTGCGCACTGCCCGGGCAAAAGGGATCCCCGAAAGCCGGGTGATGACCCACCACGTCTTGCGGAACTCGCTAATTCCAGTGGCTACTTTCCTAGGTGGCGACCTGGGGGCTCTTATGACCGGCGCGATTGTGACCGAAGGTATCTTTGCGATCAACGGTGTGGGCGGCACCCTTTACCAGGCTATTTTACGTGGTGAAGCCGCCACGGTAGTTTCTGTTACCACCGTCCTGGTTCTGGTCTATATTGTCGCTAATCTGCTAGTAGACCTGTTATACGCTGTACTAGACCCGAGGATTCGCTATGAGTAACCAACTACTGCCTGGACAAGATCATTTCGTAAACAAGGTCGATGAAACCGGCCTGGGCGCTGTGGATGCCGTAGCCGATGAATCGGCACCCTCCTCGGTGTGGGGAGAAGCCTGGAAACAGTTGCGTCGCCGTCCCCTCTTTTGGGTAGCGTTGGTGATCATCATGCTGTCAGTACTGATGGCCGTAGTGCCGCAGCTGTTTACCTCGCAAGATCCCACCTACTGCACCCTGGAAAACTCCCTCCAAGGCCCCACTAAGGGGCATGTTTTCGGTTTCGATAAACAGGGCTGCGACCTCTATTCTCGGATCATCTATGGTGCTCGTGCCTCAATCGCGGTCGGGATTTTCTCGACCCTAACCGCCACGATTATCGGCGTTATTTTCGGGGCGTTGGCCGGCTACTTTGGGGGAATTCTAGACGCGATCCTTTCCCGGATCGTGGATATCTTCTTCGCCATCCCCATGGTGCTGGCCGCCATCGTGATTATGCAAATGTTCAAAGAACACCGTTCCATCTGGATGGTGGTAATCGTGTTGGGGGTCTTTGGCTGGACCCAGATTGCTCGTATTACTCGCGGCGCGGTGCTTTCGATTAAGAACGAGGAATACGTAACTGCAGCTCATACCCTGGGCGTATCTAACATTCGGATTTTGCTGCGCCATATTCTGCCGAATGCGGCGGCTCCCGTGATTGTTTATGCAACTGTGGCGCTGGGAACCTTTATTGTGGCGGAAGCGACGCTATCCTTCATGGGTATTGGCTTGCCGTCCTCTATCGTTTCTTGGGGCGGAGACATCTCTACTGCCCAGCAACAGCTGCGCACCGCTCCGATGGTGTTGTTCTTGCCTTCGATCGCTTTGGCGCTTACGGTACTGAGCTTCATCATGATGGGGGATGTAATCCGTGACGCGCTCGACCCGAACCAGAGGAAACATTAATCGTGAATCAAAATAACCAAAAGGATCAGATTATGGCAGCTGACTCGGATCAAAATGATGCCGTCAGCAAGGCAGCGGCAACCAGTGAGAACGCTTCCTCCGAGCCCTTACTGGAAGTAAAAGACTTGGAAGTTACTTTCCAGTCCACCACCGGGGTGGTTCCAGCGGTTCGTAAAGCTAATCTCACCCTCTACCGCGGACAGACCGTGGCGATTGTAGGGGAGTCCGGTTCCGGTAAATCCACCCTGGCAATGTCGATAATTGGTCTGTTGCCGGGGACTGGGAAAGTTGCCGGCGGATCCATTAAATTTGCGGGACGAGAACTAACTACTCTTTCGGAGAAAGAGATGCAACAGGTGCGCGGAGCCCAGATCGGGATGGTTCCGCAAGACCCGATGTCGAACCTGAACCCAGTTTGGAAAATTGGATCCCAGGTAGCTGAAGCGCTGAAATATAACGAGGCTACTAAAGGCGGAAATATTCATGATCAGGCCATGAAGGCCTTATCGGATGCCGGCCTGCCCAATGCGGAGGCGCGTTCTAAACAGTATCCGCACGAGTTTTCCGGGGGCATGCGCCAGCGCGCGCTGATTGCCATTGGTTTAGCTGCCGGACCGCAGCTGTTAATCGCTGATGAGCCCACTAGCGCGCTGGATGTCACCGTGCAGCGGCGGATTCTGGATCACTTGGAAAAAGAAACCCAAGAGCTAGGTACCTCCACCCTGTTTATTACCCACGACTTAGGGTTGGCAGCAGAACGTGCCTCCCACCTGGTGGTTATGCACCGCGGGCGGGTAGTAGAGTCGGGACCTGCCCGCGAAATCTTGAACGATCCGCGCCATCCCTATACTCAGCGCCTGGTTAATGCGGCGCCTTCGCTGGCGTCTCGGCGGATCGAAATCAATTATTCTCCTTCCGAAGACGAGGCGACCAGCGGTACTATTGACTCGCGAACCTCGGCAGATGTGAATCTGGCGGTGGCGGCGGCCAAAGGCTCCGGGCAAAAAGTTATGGGCACCAATGTTTTGGGCGAGCCTTTAGAAAAACATCTCGGTGAAGAGGTTATCCGCGTAGAGCACTTGGTTAAAGAGTTTGAAATCCGCGGGCAAAAGGGTAAGAAGAAGGCTTTCCGGGCGGTTGACGACGTCTCCTTCCAAGTGCGGCGCGGTTCCACTTTGGCTTTAGTGGGGGAATCGGGTTCCGGCAAATCCACAGTCGCTAATATGATCCTTAATCTGCTCGATCCGACCTCGGGCAAGGTCTATTACGAGGGTATTGACCTGTCTACTTTGCAGCGCAAGCAATTATTTGCGCTTTGTCGCAAAATGCAGGTGGTTTTCCAGAACCCTTACGGATCTTTGGATCCTATGTTCTCGGTATATCGCTGTATTGAAGAACCACTGCGCACTCATAATATTGGTGACCGGGCTAAGCGAGAAAAGCGGGTCGCGGATTTGTTGGATATGGTGGCGCTGCCGCGCAGTGCTATGCGGCGTTTCCCGAACGAGCTGTCGGGAGGGCAGCGGCAAAGGGTAGCGATTGCGCGCGCCTTGGCGCTGCGCCCCGAACTGGTAGTGCTGGACGAAGCAGTATCAGCGTTGGATGTGCTGGTGCAAGATCAGATCCTGCATTTGCTTAACGAACTGCAAGGCCGGCTGGGCTTAACCTATCTGTTCATTACGCACGACTTGGCGGTGGTGCGTGAAAACGCTGACGATATCGCAGTGATGGAACAGGGTAAACTAGTCGAGTATGGCAAGGCTGACGATATCTTCGCCAATCCGCAAACGGAATACACCCGCGAACTGATCGATGCGGTTCCCGGGGGGGGACTTGCTGAAAGCTCGCACCGGTTACCAGGCTGGATAATCCGCAGTTTTCTCCCCGTTAGGGCGCGGTAACCAGGAATCGGTAAGACCGCCGGGTGTTTTATACCCAAAAGCTAGGAATTCCAAAATGTTTTGCACTCTGAGATGAGAATAAGCGTTTCCCAGGATCGGCTAGGTGCTCTGTTAAACTCTAGATGTCTTGCAGGTGGGTAGGGAGAAAGATTCCAAATGAAGTTGAAGAAAACACTGCTAATGCTAACCAGCCTGATGCTGGCACTATCGCTTTCCGGATGTGCAGGTGGCTCAAGTTCGGCGAATGCGGATAAAGCTAAGGGTGACGACTTCACAGTGGGTTTTGACGCCAACTTCCCTCCTTACGGATATAAGGATAAAAGCGGAGAGTATGTCGGTTTCGACTTGGATCTTGCTGCCGAGGTTGCCAAACGGAACGGTTGGAAGCTACAAAAGCGGGCTATTGATTGGGACTCCAAAGATATGGAGCTCAAGTCAGGTACTATCGACTGTATCTGGAATGGCTTCACCATGAACGGGCGGGAAAAGCAATACACTTTCTCTAAGCCCTACGTAGACAACTCGATTGTGTTCGTTACCAAAGCCGGATCGGGGATTAAGACCCCGGCGGATTTGAAAGGCAAGACCGTGTTGGTGCAGGTAGATTCATCTGGTCTGGCTGCGCTGCAAGATAAGAAAAACGCGGATTTGGTAGCCAGCTTTAAGGAAATGACCCAGGTACCGGACTATAATAATGCGTTTATGACCCTGCAGGCCGGGGCGGCAGATGCAATCGCGGTCGATATTGGGGTAGCTGACTATCAGCTGGCTCAGCGCGGCAAAGACAAATTCGAGATTATGGATCCGCCTTTCCATACCGAGCAGTACGGTATCGGTTTTAAGAAGGGTAACCAAGCTTTGCGCGACCAGGTACAAAAGACTCTGGATGAGATGAAGAAAGACGGTACTTTCCTGAAAATCGCGAAGAAGTACCAGCTAGAAAAGTCGATTGTTACCAAGTAGCTGACTGCGCCAAATTTTTAACGCTAACGCAGGGAGCTATGGGTAATGGATTTATCGTTTTTGCCGGAATTAGCCGGCGGTATGCTGCAGACCTTCATCATCTTTGCACTCACCCTGGTTTTATCACTACCTTTAGGGTTGGTGGTTTACGGCGGACGGGTGAGCCGCTTTAAACCGTTGGCCTGGTTTATCCAGTTTTATATCTCGGTGATGCGAGGTACCCCCTTAATGCTGCAACTATTGGTGGTGTATTTCGGCCCCTTCTTCCTTTTTGGAATGCAGATCGGAGCTGCCTACCGTTTCAGCGCCGTGATTATTGCTTTCGCAATTAACTATGCTGCCTATTTTGCGGAAATCTACCGCGGCGGTTTCCAGGCAATTCCGGTGGGGCAGTCGGAGGCCGCCTTTGTACTGGGGTATTCTCCGGCGCGCACTTTCTTGACCATCAAGTTGCCGCAAATGTTCCGCACGGTGTTACCTTCGATTACTAACGAGGTAATCACCCTGGTAAAGGATACTTCTCTGGCTTTTGCGATTGCCTATGCGGAAATGTTCACGATCGCCAAGCAGCAGGCAGCTGCTAGTGCTTCTATGCTGCCCTTCGTAGCAGCCGGGATCTTCTATTGGGTGTTCAACCTGGTGGTAGCGGTGGTGATGGAACGGATTGAAAAACGTATGGGAAGCTACAAGATTAGGTGAGGAAGATGGAAGCGCTACGTATTACCGGCATGGAAAAAAGCTTCGGCACTAACCGAGTGCTAAAAGGAGTGTCTCTAAGCGTCAATACCGGTGAAGTGCATGCGGTTCTTGGTCCTTCAGGGTCTGGAAAATCGACGCTTTTGCGCTGCTGCACTTTCTTGGAAGAAATGGATAGCGGGGAAATCTGCTATTTCGGGAACCAGGCACTAAAGAAAGAGGACGGCGTTAAGGTTTCAACTGGGGACGAGCGCGAGTTCCGGCGTGACTTTGGGTTGGTGTTCCAAGACTTTAACCTATTTCCCCATTGGACAGTGCTCAGAAATCTCACTGATGCCCCGATTAAAGTTCAGGGGAGAGAACGGGAAGAAGCCGAAGAAACAGCGCTGCAGCTGCTCACAAGGATGAACCTCGCCGATAAAGGGCAGGCCTATCCAGCAGAGTTATCCGGCGGACAACAACAGCGAGTGGCGATTGCGCGAGCACTGGCGTTGAAGCCGAAAATGCTGTATTTCGATGAGCCCACCTCCGCCTTAGACCCGGAGCTGACTGGCGAAATCCTGCAGATTATTCGCTCGCTGGCAGCGGAGAATATGACGATGGTAATCGTAACTCACGAAATGAACTTTGCTGCCGAAGTCGCAGATCGCGCCCTCTTTATTGATAACGGAGTGGTACTGGAATCTGGGGATGCCAAGCAGTTAATTCGCAATCCTTCCCAAGAGCGTACCCGCCAGTTCCTTAATAAACTACGCGGACAAAACGCTTCTGCAGATTAATGATCCTTGGTCTAGGAGGCGGGATTTTCATTAAGACGCGCCATCCAGGCTTCTACGGCCTCAACAGTGCGGGGAATATCTTCCGACAGGCGCCGTACGCTGCCATCTGCTTCCACTAGCACATCGTCCTCGATCCTAACCCCGATGCCTCGTAGTTCCGCGGGTAAGAGTTCATCGTCCTGGTGGAAATAGAGTCCCGGTTCAATAGTGAAACACATGCCTGGCTCTAAGGGGGCCTCCATATACATATCCCGAGCAGCTAAGGCGCAATCGTGGACATCTAGACCTAGGTGGTGGGAGACTCCATGTGGCATCCAGCGCCGGTATTCCCCGCCGTCCTCTGACAGGGTCTGCTCGGCGCTAACCGGCAACACCCCCCAGGCATCCAAGTGTTTAACCAGAGCCGCAACTGCCGCATCATGTACATCTTTGAACTTGCATCCGGGCTTATTGGCTTGCGCCAATCCGGCCTCGCAAGCATCGAGGACCGCGTTATACACCTTGGCCTGCACCGGGGTGAACTTGCCATTTACCGGCAAGGTGCGGGTGATATCCGCGGTATAGAGCGAATCGGCTTCCACTCCGGCATCAATCAAAATTAGATCGCCTTCGCGCACTGGACCATCATTATCAATCCAATGCAAAGTATTGGCGTGATTTCCCGAGGCCGCGATGGTGTCGTATCCCAGACCATTGCCTTCTTCACGAGCCCGGGCCTGGAAAGCTCCCTCAATCACCCGTTCACCGCGATGGTGCTGGGTGGCGCGGGGTAGCGCTCTAATCATGGCTTCAAATCCTGATTTGGTAACGGTAATCGCGTGCTCTAGCTCCTTGACCTCGGCGGCATCCTTTTGCAAGCGCAGTACCGAGGCGGCTTCTTCCAGTTTTTCGTCTAGACCTCGCGCGTCCTGTCCGGTTGGCAGCCCGGCTTCGCTACGTACTTTCTCTACCGCCGCCTGCACCGAGGTGTCGACCTCGCGAATTACTCGCAGCTGTACCAGACCGGCGTCTTTAGCCAGTTGATCGGGCAAAGTATCTAAGGGGCGTGCCGGGAGGCCAGTGACCGCCTCCATCTGGGAAAGCGTCATTCGCGGTCCCACCCAGAACTCACCATAGGTAGAGTCAGCATAAAACTCTTCGCTGCTGCGCGGAGCTTGGGGACGGAAAAATACGATCCCGCGATGGGTAGCGGCGCCCGCATCATCGGGGGCATTCTCTAAGGGGGTGCCCTCTTTATCAGTTAGCGGTTCCAGGACTAGGGCGGCGTCCGGCTCTAGTTCCCCGCCTAGCCCGGTTAGGTGGGCAAAGGCAGAGTGGGCGCGGAAGCGATAGTCGCAGTCATTGGAGCGAACCTTGTAGTTTCCGGCGGGGATCACCAGGCGTTCACCCCGGAACTGGGCACCTAGCTTTTGATAGCGCGCAGCCAAGAAATCCCGCGCATGACTGGGAACAGGATCAGGATCTTTGCGTTCGCCCCACCCGCTGCCAATAAACTCGCGAAATGCGGGACTGCCAATGCGGCGAGAACGGTTATTTACCCGGTCTTTTAAGGGCTGATCTTGTGCGGCTGCTAAGTTTTCTTCCATACTTCCATCATGCCACGATGGCCTAAAATAGTCCTATGGTGGCGATGCGAATCGATTTACACACTCATTCTTCCTGTTCAGATGGTACTGATAGCCCAGAGCAGGTAATGGTTCTGGCCGCGCAAGCAGGTCTAGACGTCATCGCCCTCACCGATCATGACACCTTCGCGGGGATAGCTGAGGCCAGTAAAATGGTGCCGGAATGCGGGGTTAGTCTGGTTCCGGGGGTAGAGATTTCTACCTCCCATCAGGGAATCACCGCTCATCTGCTGGCGTATTTACCGGACCTGAAAAGCCAGGTACTGCCGGATTTATTTGAAAAAACGGTGCAGGCGCGTCAGCAGCGAATGCGGCAAATGGTACAGCGTTTATCCCAAGATTTCGATATTTCTTATCAGGAGGTTCTCGGGCAGGCGGGATCGAGCCCCATAGGGCGGCCGCATGTGGCTGATGTTTTGGTGAAAGCCGGGTATTTCCCGAATCGCTCCGCTGCATTTGAACAGGTACTGGCTACTTCCAGTAAATACTATGTGCATTATCAGGCTCCCGATACCGTCTACGCAGTGGAACAGGTAATAAAAGCGGGGGGAGTCCCGGTTCTGGCGCACCCGCGATCGGGCGGCCGGCAGCTCCGATTCTTATCGGTAGCCACTATTGCCCAGCTAAAAGAGGCAGGATTGTTTGCCCTGGAGGCTTTTCATCCCGAGCAAAACCAGCTTGAACAGGCAGAAGTTAGGAAAATAGCGAAGCTGCTGGGGTTGGCGGTTACCGGATCTTCGGATTATCACGGCTCCGGAAAGCCTAATCAATTGGGAGAGTGCCTGACTGCTCCCGAAGTATTTGCGGAAATCTGCAGCAGGGGAGCAGGCGAACTGGTGTGCCCTTGAGAAAAGGGAGGAGGCTGCGGATGCTCACTTTATCGCCCGGCGGAGATTGCCACTAGAGTAGAGGTTATGACCGTAACTTTTCGAGATTTTCGTCCCCAAAATATCGCCCCGGTTTCGCTAGCACGCCTAGTGGAGGGGTTTGCCGCCCAAATTGATCCTGCCTGGGAAAAGGCTCAGGTGCGGGGAGTTTCGATGGCTTCCGATGAGATTTTGGCCGGGGAGGCCTTTATTGCCGTGGGGGGAGCCAATGTGCATGCCGCCAAGTTTGCCAGCGAAGTGGAATCCCTGGGGGCAGCAGCGGTGATTACTGATGCCAAGGGGGCGGAGCTTGCTCGCTCCCAAGGGGTGAAAATCCCGGTGGTAACGGTGGCGGATCCACGAGAAGCGGCCTCGCCTCTGGCGATCAGAGCCTTCGATAATCCTGCCGGAAAAATGAGAACCGTGGCGGTAACCGGAACTAACGGTAAGACCACCACTTGTTTTGCTGCCAAAGTCGCTTTTGAGGCGGCAGGGCTGTCCACCATGATTCTTTCCACTGCGGAAACTCAGGTAGGGGATTTGCGGATTCAGTCTTCGCGCACCACTTTTGAAGGCCCGATGCTGCAGCGGATTTTGGCTTACGGGGTAGAGCAGGGAATGCAAGCCGCAGTAGTGGAAGTATCGGCCCATGCACTATCCCTCGGTCGGGTAAAGGGAATGAAATTTGATGCCACTGCTTTTACTAACCTGCAGCATGATCACCTGGATTATTTCCACACGATGGAAAACTATCTGGCAGCTAAAGCCCGGTTATGTTCCAAAGAGTTTACTGATTACAGTGTGATCTGCATCGATGATAAGTGGGGGGAGCAGTTAGCAGCCAGTTGCGACACCCAATGCGTGTCGGTATCCGCTTATGACCCCGATGCCTCAGCCGATTGGGTTGTGAGCCAAAAAGCTAACAACATTGCCGACGCAGCCTGCGATTTTACTTTAACCGGGAAGCGGGAACCGAATGTGGCGCGCGAGGAGGAAATCACCGTTGCCCTGCCCGGTGAAGTTAACGTTCAGGACGCCGCGATTGCCTATTTAATGCTTACCGGAATCGGGATTCCTGCCGAGGCGGCGAAAGCGGGCTTAGCGAGGCTAGCGGTTCCCGGGCGCCTGGAAATTGTAAGCCGGCGTAATGAAGGTACCCCACTGGTTATCAATGATTACGCCCACACCCCGGAGGCTTTAGCTTCGATTCTGCGCACTATGCAAGAGTTCACCCCCGGAAAACTACACTTGGTATTTGGTACCGATGGAGATCGCGATGCCACTAAACGGGTTCCACTAGCTAAAGTAGCAGCTAAAGAAGCAGATATGCTCTGGGTGACTGACGAGAATCCGCGCACCGAAAACGCAGAAAGTATTCGCGCCCAGCTGCTCTCGGGGATTAAAGAAGTGCGCCCGGGAATGGAGAAGGTATGCGAGGTTACCACCTGCCGGCGGGACGCAATTCGTAAAGCGATTTTGGCAGCCGCAAAGGACGACACGGTAATCATCACCGGCAAAGGCGCGGAGCCCTATCAAGAAATTGAAGGGGTTTTCCACGCCTTTAATGACACCCCGGTGGCTCGCGATTGCCTGGTTGCCTATAAGAATCGCGCGCATATCCAGGGATAATGCCTGCTAGGGTAGAACCCTATTTCCTCCGCGGAGTATCTGACGAGGGCGGGGGCAGATTTCTCCTGCCCCTGAGAGCTAATCCCTAATGGCGCGGTTATTCTGAAACTAGGTCAAAGTCGTAGCTGGCGCCATCGTCTAGGGTATGGCCGACGGTGCAGTATTTATCGATTGCTGCCTGGGATTTTTGTCGTAACTGCGCTACTTGCTCCTCGCTTAGTTCGGCGAGGTCAGTGACCATTTCTACCGTCAAATGCGAGTAAGAGTCGCGGCGCTCATCCTTTTGTGCTGCCACCCCTACAGAAGCGGCAAAATCCTTCCCTAAAGCGGCAGATAATAGGGCTAATGCCCATTTTGTGTGTCTTTATTTTGGTGTTTTGGCTGGTGGAACCTTGTAATTTGGGGTTTGGTTAGCTTTTTGGGCTTGTTTTCTACGGGTTGTTGACTTTCCGTGTTTTTGGTGTAGGGGTCTGCTTTTGTTTGATTTATGGGTCGTAGATCAAGCAGAAGAAAGTGTCCTACCTGCGGCGAGGCGGGTGCTAAAAGGAATGGTAGAACCAGAAAAGGACTTCAGCGTTACCGCTGTACCAAGTGCGGGGCCTCTTTTTGTAATACCCGGCCAGATATTTCCAGAAAGGCACAGCTTGACCAGTTCGTTAAATGGTTAACCGGGAAAGACGCTATAGGCGACCTGCAAGTTTCTTCTTCTACCTGGCAGCGAAGAACTAACTGGTGTTGGCGGGTTGAACCGGTAATCGTACCAACTGGGCAAATCTATGACTATATACAAATAGATGGCACCTACCTGCCTTACGGCTGGTGTCTTCTAACCGCCGTAAACAGTGGTAAAGTCCTGGCCTGGCAATGGTGCAACCAAGAGAACAAGGCCGCCTATAAACAGCTGTTAAAACGCTTACCAGAGCCCTTAATGGTTATAACTGACGGGCAAGCCGGAGCGTTAAGCGCTATCAAAGACCAATGGCCAAACACGCGCGTGCAACGCTGCCTAGTACACATAAAACGAAACATCCGTGCCCTTACAACAACCAACCCTAAAATCCCGGCACACAAAGCACTATGGGGTCTAGCCAAACGCCTGGTAACAATAAAGGATCTAAACCAAGCAGACCAATGGATAGGGCTAGTGCAAGCCTTCCATAACCAATGGGGAAAATGGTTAAACCATAAAACCTATAAAAACCAAGTACCCCAAGACCAAATACCCTTATGGATTCGCCCTAACCAGCAATGGTGGTACACCCACCAAAAAGCCCGCAGAGCCTACAACCTACTCGCCAAACAAACCAGGAAAGCAACCCTGTTCACCTTCCTAGACCCGACCCTAAACAAACAAGCCACCACCACGCTACCCGCCACCACCAACGAGCTAGAAGGCGCTATAAACGCCGCCATCAAAACCCTGATCTACAACCATCGCGGCTTATCCGAGCCCCACATGAAAAAAGCCACCGAATGGTGGTGCTACCTCCACAGCGAACACCCACTCAAACCACACCAACTAATCCAACCACACCACCTAAAACCCGACCCCAAACCAGGGCCCGAACAACCGAAACCAGGCCCGAAACTATGGGACAACGCCATCGACTACAACCCCAAATACCAAGACGGATCCCTACACATCCGCAAAGGCTGGGCAGGACACTAAACCACCCCGACACGCCCGGAAAAAGACACACAATTCGGGCATTAACCCAGATAATACGTGATCGGCGGAAAAAGTATGGCAAGTTGCCAGAGCTAGTTGCAGTAGCTCCCCGGGAGTGAATTGGTTTTCACCCATCCCGATTTCTACTTTTGCGCCGCGCTCATTTTGCCCTACGTAGCTCTTCTTGCCTTGGCGGTATGCCCACAAAATGTTACTCATGCTCTTATTGTGGCAGGAAAAAGCGGGCCGTGTAGAAAAACAAAAAATCCCGCAACCAAAGGTTGCAGGATTTTTGCTAGTAGCGGGGGCTGGATTTGAACCAACGACCTCCGGGTTATGAGCCCGGCGAGCTACCGAACTGCTCCACCCCGCGTCGACTTGTCTATGTTAAGCAGGATAGGTGGTTAAAGGCAAAAAAATTCACTGTCGAAGAGGTCACGTTGGGAACTTTAGAAACTAAAATAGCATTTCAAAAGGAACTTGAGGGGGAAGTAAGGAGTGTTTTTAGAAAAGTAAAGACGCCGGAGCGGACGCTAAACAGTCAAGTAAAAACTGCCAGAGCGCCAGGAAGTGACCAGTTTATAGCGCCCGCAAGACGGTAACGACTTTTCCTAAGATCGTGGCATTATCACCGGGAATCGGTTCAAATGCCGGGTTGTGGGGCAGTAGCCAGATGTGACCTTCCCGCCGCGCGAGGGTTTTAACGGTAGCTTCCCCCTCGATCATGGCAGCCACAATCTCGCCCAATTCGGCAACATTTTGACGCCGAACTACCACCCAGTCACCATCACAGATCGCCGCTTCGATCATCGAATCGCCATGTACCTTGAGCATGAAGAGTTCGCCATCCCCGGTAAAGCGGGTAGGGATAGTGAAAACGTCCTCTATATCTTGTTGGGCATCGATGGGGGTACCGGCAGCAATCTGTCCTACCAAGGGAATCGCGTGATGGTTTAAGGGGGTCACTTCCCCAAGCTGGGAAATTGCGGTTTCGACAGCCGGCTCGTCGGTCGAAAGTGGCGTAAATTGCGGGTTTACCTCAAGCGCACGGCTACGTCCCGCAGCGCGTACCAAGAACCCTTGACTGACCAGATTGTCTAGGTGATGTTTGACGGTAGATGAAGAAGACAGTCCCACGGCTGCAGCAATTTCCCTAACCGAGGGCGGGTACCCCTGGGTGCGAATACCAGCGCAAACTGCCTCGAAAATAGAGCGCGCGCGCGGACGTAGTGTTTCAATATCCAAGGAGTCGTTTTGGTCTTTATTCATGGTTCCCTCCCACTGCCACTTCGATCATAAGAAATTGTGACTCATTATGCAAACATTTGTTCGATAAATTTGTGTATTTCACTTGCTTTTGCGGTGCCTACTCGTTACTATATCAAACAGATGTTCGAAGAACATTTGTTCGAGAAAGGTGCAGTCATGTCCACACAGCTTTCTTTCAATCTGGAAGAACTAGCCCAAAAACGGGTAGTAGGTTTGGGGAGTTACCAGCTGACGAAGCTTTCTACGCCAAATCCTAAGCGTCCTCACCTACAGTTGGTCGATGCCACCTATATAGAACGTGCGCGGGCAAAGTCCCGTCATCCTGCGGGCTCAAAAATGCCATGCCCGCCCGCCGTCGGTAGGGAGAACCGCTCGGAAGGGCCGGCAGCAGCTTTTGACTCGCTTCCCCAATGGGCGCGCCGAGCGCCTCGCATCGCGCGGGTAAAACCAGCACCGCTGGTAGCGGTTCCTCCCGCTGCCAAGGCTGGAAACCTAGACAGTGCGCGGCGCCCGGCTCCCCAAAAACCATCGCCTAATAAGCTTATGATTCCCCGGGTTAGCCATAAATTATTCCAAGTATCCCTAGGTCTGCTGCTGGTGGCGGCAGCGTTAATCTCCGGGGTAGGTCTTGGCGGTTATTGGGATGCGGCCACTGATGGCGCCAGGCAAACCAGCCAGATTTCTAGTGAGCTAACGGCAGAAACTAGCCAAGCTTCCTCGGCGGATCTGCTGTTAGGGCGGTAATCCTAACGGCAGCGAGCGCAATGCAAGGACGGGTCTGCCTTTCCAAAGAAGTGGCTAAATCGGTCGCTACCGCTTTTCGTTGTGTGGAAAAATCCTAGCTATGACTGGGGATTCTGGCTATGGATCCCATTCTTTCTTCCGGTTTGATTCTCTTTGAGGGCGTTGATGCAAGAGTGTCAAATGTTGCGATAAGCTAGACCTTCAGGATGCTTATTGATGGGGGAAAAGTTGCACTGTCCGTTTTGCCATAATGATGATTCGCGGGTAATCGATTCTCGGACTGCCGAAGAAGGAAATGCTATCCGTCGGCGACGCGAATGCACCAAATGCAATAAGCGTTTTACCACTATTGAAACTGCAGCTTTATCCGTGAAAAAACGCTCCGGTATTTTGGAGCCGTTTTCACGGGAAAAAGTGATTAGTGGGGTTCGAAAAGCCTGCCAGGGGCGTCCCGTCAGTAGTGATGACCTTGCACAATTGGCACAACAGGTAGAAGAAAATCTACGGGCGAGCGGAAAATCGCAAATTGACTCCCAACGCATTGGGCGGGCTATCCTGGAGCCGCTCCGAGAACTAGATGTGGTCGCTTACCTGCGATTTGCGTCCGTGTATTCCAGTTTTGACGATCTAGAAGACTTCCAAACTGCCATCGACGAGATTAGATCGCAACAAAAAGCTAACGCAGCTGCAATACTCGCAGACTAATAGTTTCGGGCATTGAACGGATTTCGGCAACTGCCGATACTGGAAGCTCCGAAGCAATATCAGTTAGGGCATACCCTACCTGGCCTTCGGTACCTAAAATCTGACCGTTAATGTTCACATTTTGGTTGGCGAAAACCTGGTTGATGCGCCCCAGCACCCCTGGAGTATTGGTGTGCATGAATGCTAGTCGGTACCAAGAATCCGGATGAGAATTGAGTTTCAAGTTTGGCATATTAACGCTCATCTCGGTACTACCTCGGTGCCAGTAGTCCGCAATTTTATGCGCTACAAACTGACCGATATCAAATTGTGCCTCCAAAGTTGAGCCGCCGATGTGCGGAGTCAAAATCGTGTTCGGCAGTCCTAGTAGCGGGGAATGGAACTCGTTCCCGTTCTTTTGCGGTTCCTCGGGATACACATCTACCGCAGCGCCAGAGATTTTTCCGGAACGAATGTTTTCAGCTAAAGCATCGACATCTACTACTATGCCGCGCGAGAGGTTAATGAAAATCGCGCCCTCTTTCATCTGTTCGAACTCGCGTTTGCCGATCAAGCCCTCATTCGATTTGCGCCCGTCCACGTGCAGGGAAATAAAGTCGGCAGTTTTTAGCACTTCATCCATGGAGGGCAAAGCGCGGGCATTACCCATTGCGAGGCGCTGGGCGGAGTCATAGAAGACGACATTCATTCCCAAGGCTTCAGCTAAGACCGAAAGCTGGGTACCAATATTTCCATAGCCAATAATCCCCAGAGTTTTTCCGCGAACCTCGTGAGACCCTGAAGCACTTTTATTCCAAATTCCGCGTTGTAAATCCTGGTTGCGGGTTTCCACGTGACGCGCCAGGTTGATAATGTGCCCGACGGCCAGCTCTACTACTGAGCGAGTGTTGGAGTAGGGGGCATTAAAGACCGTTACTCCCGCTTGGGTGGCGGCTGACAAATCTACCTGGTTAGTGCCAATACAAAAACAACCGACCACTTTTAGGCGAGGGCAAGCAGAAATCACTCGGGAAGTTACCTGGGTTTTTGAACGAATCCCCACGATATCGGCATCCTGGAGGCGTTCGATCAGCGCGTCGTCTTCCAGGGCGCCTTTTACTCGCTCTACTTCAATGTCGTAACCGGTAAAAACTTCATCCGCTACCTGGTGCGGATCCTCAAGTAAAACTGCCTTCGTCATGCCTCCATCTTTTCAGCGCTAACCACGCTTGGCAAAACCGTCCGTTCTCCGGTATTTACACCCGGTATTCCCCGTTACTTCCACCCTGCTGGCAGCTGCTGGGTGTAGAGAGTAACTAGCCGACGGGTGGGGCGAGTCATGGCCACAAAGAGATTACCAACGCTTTGGGCAGCTATATTAACCGGTTCTAGCAAAATTACGCTATCGAACTCTAAGCCCTTCGAAGTGACCGCATCTATTACACACACCCGATCACTAATCGGATCGCTCCCCACCGGGACGGAGAGCTTGCTGGCAAGCTGCAAATCCGTAGAATAATCACGCTGCGCGCAAATCAGGGCAATGCGTCCTCGTCCCGCTCCTAAAACACTTTCTAAATAGCTGATCTCGTCGGAAACTGTTTCCTGCAAAGCAGCGATGTCAAGGGCGGCTACCTGGCGGGTTATCAGCGAGTTCGGATCTTGTCTAACCGCTTGAACCGGATAAGGGGAGGGGCGCCCAGCGGCAGTGGTAACCGCCTCCGCTAAATCCATGATTTCTTTCGGGGTGCGATAACAAACCGTTAAATAGGCTTCTTCCTCCAAAGCATCTCCGGCAGGCCCTAGCAGCTGGCGCCAAGAAGATCCCCCGGTGGAAATCCGCTGGGCTAAGTCACCCACTACGGTAAAAGAACGCGAAGGGCAGCGCCGCAACAGGCAGCGCCAATCCATCGGGGACAGTTCTTGAGCTTCATCTACCACTACGTGTCCATAGGTCCAGGTGCGATCCTTATGGGCTTTCTCTGCTAGGGAGGACTGTTCAATGTTTCCAGCGGCGCTTGTGGCCAGCATGTTAGCGGAGACAATTCCGTCTCCCAGTCCTTGTCCCTCGATCGCGGCTTGAGCCCGTGATAGCTCTCGCTCGCGGGCAGCAGATCGGGAGCGACGAGAAGTAGGAGAGGTAGTATTTGGTGCCTCTCCCAGCAGTTCCGCGAGCTCATCGAGTAACGGCACGTCAGCAGGGGAAAATGGCTCCTGCTTGGGGCGATAAAGTATCTCTTGCTCTTCGGCGCTGAATTCACTGGCAAAACGGGCAAGAAATGTTGGGTAAGCGTAAAGACGCCGTAATAGATCCTGCGCCGAGTAAGGCATCCAGCAAAGGTTGATTGCGCGGCGCACATTAAGGTTGGAACGCAGATCTTCGCGCACTAGGGCGCGTTCAGAAAGTGCGTCGCGACTAGTTTCTATTTCCCCTAAGCCGGCCTGCCGAGCGGCGGCAGTTAATTCTGCTTGTTCTCGGCGGGTTTCGCTATCCAAATATTGGTCAGTTAAAGAATCTAAAACGTGGGCAACGAAGAGTTCCCGTGCCTGGTTATGCGGCTTGCCGCTAAGACGGGCGCGGCGAATCGCCTCTTTTACTATTCGCGGTCGCAGGAGCAGTTTAGTAGCTCCTACCGTTAGCGACTGATCAGAATCGGGAACCCGTTGCAGGGAGCGTACTGCCTGTTCGATTAGCTTTACCCAACGTAAATCTCCCTTCAAAGCCGAGACTTTCGGGTGTTCTTTACCCGGGGCTCTAGTTCCGGGTAACAGGTTTCCCATGGTGGTGGAGACCACCCCGGTTTCTCCTAGCGCGGGTAGCACTTGCTCGATATAACGTAAAAAAGCGGGCGAGGGGCCTATTATCAGCACCCCGGATTTTTCTAAGCGTTCCGCCTGTTCGTATAGTAAATAGGCCGCGCGATGCAGTGCCACAGCGGTTTTACCAGTGCCCGGTCCGCCCTGGATTACCAGGATCTGAGAAGTGTTCGCACGGATTATTCGATCCTGCTCACCTTGGATGGTGGCCACAATATCGCCCATATGGCCAGAGCGTTCTGCTCGGAGCGCTGCCAATAGTGCGCCCTCGCCCTGGAGCTGGATCCCTTCTTTACTGCTGTGAGATAAATTGAAGGCTTCGTCCTCTAGCGAAATTACCTCCCGGCGATGCAGACCTATATGGCGCCGCCTAGCCATTCCCAGAGGGTGGCGGGCAGTGGCTTGGTAAAAGGCAGTAGCGGCGTTAGCCCTCCAATCCATTAACACCTGAGCGTGATCGCTATCTTGCAGTCCTACTCGCCCGATATAGAAATCTTTCCCAGTCAGGGGAGTCAGTTTTCCAAATACTAAGCGTTCTTCTACCCGTTCCAAGCGGGCGGCTTGGTCTCCCAAATGAGCTGCCATTACGTCGCGTTCCGAGCGGTTTTGGGGAGAACCGGTGGCGCCAAGGGCTTGAACCTGGCGCTGGCGCTGGCGGTAACGAGTGCGGGCATCATCTAAAACCTGGTAAATGCGGTCTACGGCCTGCTGCTCCGCCGCTAGCTGCTCGGGATCATTCAAGAAGAGCCCCTTCCTTTAAGAAAAAGTAGGCGTCTATTCTACCCGCTATCGCTGAAAAGCGCATAGCTCGGGCGAGGGGCGATGCATGCGTGGCATTTGCCGGGTAGGCTGGACTAAAGAATGGAGGGTAGATGACAGATAGCAGCCGTTTTATAATCCCCGGTCCTGCCTACGAGGATACCCAGGCAGAGGTGCTGCTCTACGCCTTTTCGGGGGCAATCGATTCCGGTGATATTGGCGGAATGATTATTGAGCAGCTATTGCATGCCCTTCCGCATGAAGAAGTTGCGCGTTTTTCCCTAGAGACGGTACTGGATTACCGGGCGCGGCGTCCTCGAATAACCATTGAAAACTGGATGATGACCGATATGCGTTACCCCAGTTGCACCCTGGAGCGGATTACTGATTATTCCGGACGTCAGATTTTGTTACTGCGCGGACTAGAACCCGACATTAACTGGGAAGATTTTTCCCTGGCTATTTTCGAGGTTTGTCAAAATATGGGGGTAAAACAGGCAGTTGATCTGATGGGGATAGCTGCCAATATTCCCCACACCCGGATCCCCTTCATTAACCAGACTTCTCCCAATCCGGATATTTTGCCTCCGCAAACTGAGATGCCAGGTACTTTCATTATCACTGCCTCTTTTGGGCAGTACCTGCAGATGCTATTCCAGATGATTTCCGTGCAAGCACGAGGAATCGTAGTGGGGGTTCCTTATTACTTGGCAGACGGGCAATATCCGCCGGGGGCAGTTAGCGCGATCCAATATCTTTCTGAGACTCTCAATCTGGATTTACCGATGGGAGATTTGGAAGCAGCCAGTACCCAAATGATCAAAGAGATCAGTGCGCAGCTCGAAGAAAACCCCGAAGCTAAAGAACTGATTGAAAAAATGGAGCAGCACTACGACGAGGCGCTAACCCAACCCTGGGGAGAGCTGCATCCGAAGTCTTTAGCCGAATCAGTGGATTCCCGGTCGGGAGAGGCGATTGCAGAGCGCATTGAAAAGTTCTTGGCGCAAGTAAATCCTCAGGACGCCCCCGAAGAAGCCGCGGAGGGACTCTTGGCGGGAAGGGATGATTTGCTGGCGCACCTGGCACGAAAAGTTGCCTCCCGCCAGCTGGGAAATACTAATATGCAGCCCCCGGAACAGGTATTTAAGGCCGTTGGAGGCCGATCCGGACAGTCCTTTTCGCCCACGAAGGAATCTCAGCCTGGGAATGCAGGAGAAGTTAAATCCCCCACGGCGGGCGTTAAAGGCAAGACGGTTGCACCAGGTAGTGCCCCGCAGGGTAGGTATTTTCCGCCGCGCCGCTCCCATTTGCAGCGTAAACAAGCTGAAAACAAGTCCGGTGGCTCCGGTCCAGCTACCCCAGCTCCGCCACCTCCTCCCCGTAGTCAGGAAGAATCTCTAACAGACCAGCATCGCAGCTTAGAAGATAACGGGGATAGCGGGAAGAACTGACCGGTGAGTAAAGCTCCACAGTCTGCCGCCGCCAAAAAAGATTGGGGCAGCGATGATAGCGGAACCAATATTCTGCATGTCGACATGGATGCTTTTTTCGTGGAAGCCGAGATTCTGCGCGACCCTACCTTACGGGGCAAACCGGTAATCGTAGGAGGCAAAAGCAATCGCGGAGTGGTTTCTTCGGCTTCCTATGAAGCCAGGGCACACGGTGTACACGCGGCGATGCCAGTTTCTCAGGCCAAGCGAATGTGTCCCCAAGCGATAGTGGTCGCCTCCGGGCATGGCTACTACTCGCAGCTGTCTAAGAAAGTCATGAGAATTCTAGGGGAAATCACCCCGGTGATGGAACAAATATCGATTGACGAGGCTTTCTTAGAGGTCTCCGGAGCGCGCCGGAGACTGGGAACCCCTTTAGAGATAGCTCATCTGCTACGTAAACGGATCCGAGAAGAACTTTCTTTACCGGCCTCGATAGGAATCGGGGCCAATAAATTAGTCGCTAAAATCGCCTCTGCCCATGCCAAACCAGACGGGGTGCTACTGATACCCGCGGACAAAACCAGGGATTTTTTGCAGATTTTGCCAGTGGGTGCCATCCCGGGGATCGGAGCCGCAGCAGGCGCCAAACTTGAGCGCAAGGGAATTGAAACCGTCGGGCAAATGACCACTTTAAGCATTTCCCAATTGAATTCCCTATTTGGGAAAGCCTTGGGAGTGCGCCTTTATCAATTATGTCGGGGGCAAGATTCGCGCCGAGTAGGCGCCGGGAGCAAAGAAAAATCCATCGGAACCGAGATTACTTTCACGCTCGATGTCCATTCGCGAGAAACTATTGCGGCAACTTTACTGGATCAAGCGCACCAATGCGCGGCACGGCTACGCGCCAATGATCTTTTAGCTGGCAATGTCACTATTAAAATACGAGCCGCCGATTTTCGTACCTGGACTCGTTCCCACACTCTGAGCCAGCCCACCGACGTTGCGCGCGAGATTGCGCGTCAAGCTTTGGAGTTGTTTGCGAAAGAGCATATGCCAAAGGGAGGAATCCGTCTGGTAGGAGTCACTACCAAAGAATTAATCTCTGCCACTTCGGGGGTGCAGCTAGCGTGGGGGAGTGACAGTCGCGGACGCGCCACGGAAATAGCGATGGATAGGATTCACCAGAAATTTGGTGCTACTTCCCTGCGTCCGGCTACGCTAGTTACGCCCGGGAAGAACTCTGGGGCGCCAAGTTATGAAACTGAATCTGACTGAACTAGGTTTTTGTTTTATGCTGGAAGAAGCATTTACGCGGAAAGGAGAGAACTACCGTGGGACTATCTGAACAAGAAAAACAGATTCTCGCAGATATGGAACGCCAATTCTCTGATGTCCGCGTGGCTGAAGCTCCGGTTGCTAAAAGCGCTGGGTCAGAAAAGTCGCAAAAATTGAACTTTTCGCCCAAGCTGGTCGCCACGATGACGCTACTAGTCCTGATGGGGATTGCGTTGCTGGTCGTGGGGATTTCAGTATGGACAATCTCTAAGTTTTTAGCGATAGTCGTAGCGGTCGCCGGGTTCATAGTGGTGCTTTTTGCTGTGACCTTACCGATGAATTCGCGGTTTTCAAGCTTCGGAGTAAATCCCAATAAAACTGCAACTAATAACCGGTCTGCGGCAAATATCCCGGGCTCGAAGCGCTCTTTTAAGCAGCGTCAGGAAGACAAATGGGATCGCCGCAATGGTGAGCGTTAGTTAGCTAAGCTTTCACTCTTATTTAAATCTTGCAATTATTTTGTTTAAAAACTTCTGGGATGCTTATTGATATTTCCGCGCTCCTTTGGGCAATGGACGGTTGCCGCCCTTGCCGGGACCGATAGGTTTTTCTCTTTTCTGATATTTAAGTATCAGCTCTCGTAGTTCCGGTTACAAAAACCAGAATTAGATTTTTTTACTCCACTTTGATTTGGGACTAATCCGCGCAGGTAAAACTGGAAATTGTTGCCATTATGTTTCTAGAAACACCACTATTGCGCGCCAAAGTGGAGAAAAATGGGGTAAAGTGGAGTTATCTGGTTGGAAAGGAGGTAGCGCCCATGTTTTTAGGTTCCTATGAACCCAAAATGGACGATAAAGGACGCTTGATTCTTCCAGCCAAATTCCGGGATCAATTAGAGGGTGGATTAGTAATCACTCGAGGTCAAGATCGTTGTCTCTATGTTTTCCCAGCAACCGAGTTTGAGCGGATGTATCAGGAACTACGCCGGGCTCCACTTTCCTCCCGCCAAGGTCGCGACTACGTGCGGGTAATGCTCTCCGGTGCCTCCGACGAGATCCCCGATAAACAAGGTCGGATCGTGATTCCACCCCAGCTACGCACTTACGCAGATCTAGGCAAGCAACTAGCGGTTATTGGCGCCGGATCCCGAGTCGAGATCTGGAACGGCCAGGCTTGGAACCAGTATTTAGCTGAGCAGGAAGAAGCTTTTGCCCAAACCGGAGAGGAAGTGATTCCCGGAATGTTCTAGCTTGGAGAACCTGGCCTCTTCCCGAATGCTCTGATGCCTCTTCCCCGGTAGCAGATCGTCGGGGAGAGCCCTGGTTTTCCAGATTTTTCCCAAACTGTCCCACCTTCCAAAGGAAACCATGTTCCCAAACACTAATTTCACTCATCAGCCGGTGCTAGCTGCACGCTGCATCGAGCTTTTGGGGCAGGGAATTGAGCAAGCGGGACAGCAGGGGCGTGCCCTGGTGATTGACGGCACGTTAGGACTAGGAGGGCATAGCGAACTTATTCTGCAGACCTATCCCCAGGTGCATCTAATCGGAATCGACCGGGATAAACAGGCACTAGCCAGCGCCAGCAGACGCTTACGGGAGTACTCCTCCAGATTTACGGCGGTACATGCTACCTACGATGCTATCGGGCAAGTGGCAGCTGCCTACGAGGACGATGCCTATCCTTTAGGTGGGATTCTGATGGATTTGGGTGTCTCTTCGCTGCAGCTCGATGATGTGGCGCGCGGTTTTAGCTATGCTCGCGATGCTGATCTAGATATGCGCATGGATCAAAGCGGTGGTAAAACTGCGGCCGATTTGTTGGCAGAGCTTTCCGACGTGGAGCTTACAAAAATTTTGCGCGAGGCCGGAGAAGAAAAGTTTGCTGCCCGGATTGCTCGGGAAATAGTAAGGGCACGAGAAGAAACTCCACTTACTTCCTCGGCACAGTTAGTGGAAATCGTGCGAGAGGCCATCCCCGCTCCGGCGCGTCGCACCGGGGGGAATCCGGCCAAGAGAACCTTCCAGGCACTACGGATAGCAGTAAATAAAGAGTTAAGTATCCTTAAGCGGGCGATCCCCGTTGCCCTGGACAGCCTGGCACCCGGTGGGGTGATGGTAGTGGAAGCTTACCAATCCCTAGAAGACCGGATAGTTAAACAGGCATTTCAGCAGGTAGTTGCGCCCTCGACTCTAAACGGAGTTCCATTAGCGGAAGAAAAAACTTTCCAATTGTTGATCAATGGAGCCGAAAAAGCCGGAAAAACCGAAATATCCAATAATCCTCGTGCCGCATCGGTGCGGTTGCGGGCGATTACCAAGTTAAGCGAGCCCGCAGAAAGGACCCGGGAATACCATGCCTAACTCCGCCGCCCTCAGACAAACATCGCCCACTCGTCGTCGGCCAGTTCGCGCCGGGAATGCGGCTCGCTTACGAGTTGTTGGCGAGGAGCAGACGCTTAAAAAACGCTCCCCCCTGATGGCGAAAATTGTGGCTGCTGCTTTACTTTTAGTTGCCCTGATCGTTTCCCCAATGCTGATTAATACTCAACTAGCGATGATTTCCTACCAGATTCATGAAGACCAGGTGCAATTAGCGCAAATAAAAGAAGATAACCAACGGGTACAGTCCCAGGTGAACTTAAAGTCTAGCCCCGAGAAGGTACGGAAAGCTGCCCTGGATGCCGGGTATGTCCCAGCGGGAGAGACTGGATACGTTACCCTAAAAACAAGCAAGATTGAAGGAGGAACTCCTCCAGTTCCGGTAGCTAAGGAATAATAGAGGTCAATGGTAGGGAAGAAGCGAAGGTATTCGCCGGCGAAGAGCGCTTCTTCGCTAAAACAGAAAACTCTTGCTGACCAGGGACAACCTCGAAAACAAGCTGGAAGCGACTTCATTTCTACGGGGATCGTAAACAGCCGGGGAGCGAGTAAGGCAGCTGGTAAGCGTGGGAGGCTGCTACTAGTGATAGTGGCCTTTCTACTGGTGCTGTGTAGCGCCAGGTTATTCGATTTGCAGGTAGTACAAGCCCCCGCTCTTGCTGACGAGGCCAGACAAGCGCGGACTGTTTCCGCTGAGATTGTCTCTAAGCGGGGAGATATTGTCGATAGAAAAGGAACGGTGCTGGCCACCTCGATCGAGGTCTATAACGTATCAGTTAACCAAATGCTGGTAAAAAATTATGTGCATCACGAAATTTTTTCCCCGGACGGAAAGATCGTTACCGATAAAACTAAACTCCGCGACCCCCGTAATCGCAAGAAAGTGGTAGGAACCGGAGCCGCCGAAGCGGCCCGACAGCTGGCACCAATTCTGGATATGAACCCGGCAGTGCTCGGGGGGAAAATGGTGGGAAACAGAGGTTTCGTCTACCTCGCTAAAAATGTTAGCGCTCAGAATTGGCGGAAGATCCGAAAACTTAAAATCGATGGTATCGATGGTGAACTACGCTACCAGCGGCAATACCCTAATGGTGCCACTGCCTCCTCGATTCTAGGTTTCACTGATTTTGAACAAGTTGGGCAGGCCGGTATTGAGGCCACGCAAAATAAGCAGCTGGCAGGAGTTCCGGGCAAGCGGGTGGCAGAGATATCTCCTTCCGGGCAAGTAATCCCGGGAGGAGCCGATGTTCTAAAGGCAGCCACACCAGGCAAAACTGTCCGGTTAACGATTGATGCGGATCTACAGAACACCGCGGAAAGCTTGGTAAATAAACAGGTCGCGGATTTTGGGGCTGCCTGGGGAACCGCGATCGTGCAGCGGGTAGGTACCGGGCAGATCTTGGCGTTGGCAGATTCTGGAAACGAGCCTCCAGAGCAAGTCCGCAAGCGAACCTCGGGAACCACGGGATCGCGGGCGGTGCAATACACTTACGAACCGGGCTCTAGCGGCAAACTGGTAACTTTTGCAACTGCCTTGGAACAAAAGAAAATCACCCCATTAACCCCGGTGAACTCGCCAGATAAGATTACTATCACCGGTCAGTCGTTTAGAGATTCCCATTCCCACTCCACCAAGAGATTAACTGCCTCCGGGGTATTGGCCGAATCTTCTAACACCGGAACAGTTCAAATTGGACAAATGGTTACTGATCAGCAGCGATATCAAATGATGAAATCTTTGGGATTGGGGCAAAAAACGGGCATTGAAATGCCGGGTGAGTCAGCAGGAATAATTGGTAGCCCGAAGAGTTGGGATGCCCGTCAGCGGATGACCACTATGTTTGGTCAGGGGATGGCTTGTACGCCGCTACAAATATCGGCGCTGATTTCTACTATCGCTAACCATGGGGTGTATGTTGCCCCGCGGATGATTTCCGAATATGAAGATTCCCAGGGGATTCCCGAAAAGGCAAAAGTTCCGGCAGCTGCGCAGAAGTTAGATCAGAACGCAGCTGCCACTTTGGTGCGGATGATGGAGTCGGTAACCAGTGATGAAGGAACTGCAAAGAAAGCGCAGATTCCTGGTTATCGAAGCGCTGGTAAAACTGGTACCAGTGAAATTATTTCTGGCGGGGGAGGCTCTCGGGGGGTAGTTGCCTCTTTTATTGGTTTAGCTCCCGCGGAGAATCCGGAGATCGCAGTGTCAGTAATTATCTACCAGCCAAAATCGGGAATTTATGGCGGGGTAGTAGCCGGGCCGGTGTTTTCACAGGTAGCGGCGCAGGCGTTAACCTTGCTGGATGTTCCGCCTTCCAGCACCAAGCCGCAGCTTTATCCGATTGAAGCTCACTAGATATCCTTAGAAAGAGAACTTTTTAATAGGAGCGGACAAATGTGGACACTGGGTTGGATTGCTGAAGCTCTCAACCGGACGTGCAAAAATTCAGACACTATTATCGCGGGGAGGGGAGTTACTGATTCTCGTGAGGTTGCGCCGGGAGATTTATATGTAGCCCGCGTCGGGGAAAACTCTGATGGACATGACTACCTGGACAACGCCTGGCGGGCAGGGGCAGCTGCTGCCCTGGTAGAACGGAAAGAACCGGCTGAACAGATAGGTATTCCCTATGTGCAAGTTCCGGAAGCCACCCGCGCTCTCGGATGGTTAGCTCACTGCCATTTAGCGGCTTTACGGCGCAAAGGCCAGGGAAAAAGACCAGTTTGTATCGGGATTACCGGGTCAGCCGGTAAAACTACCACCAAAGATTTATTAGCCAGCCTGCTGCAGCTTAAGGGTCAGGTAATAGCCCCCGAGAAGTCCTACAACAATGAGGTCGGGGTGCCGTTAACCATTTTGCGCGCTGATGAAACTACAGATTTTTTGGTTCTGGAAATGGGAGCTTCCGGACCGGGACATCTGGCGCTGCTAACCGAAATTGCCCCCTTGGATATGGCGATTGAGCTCATGGTAGGACATGCGCATTTGGGCGGATTCGGCAGTGTTGAGGGACTTGCTCAAGCCAAAGCCGAGCTTCTTTGGGGCTTAAGAAACTATGAAGGCAAACGCTATTGGCCTTTAAGCACGCCCGCACAGCAAGCTCGCCTAGTTTTTGAGCAAGATGGTTATCGCGAGGAGTCGCCTGTCGGGAATACTCCGCCCTCGCTAGCTATCTTGAACTGCGGGGATGACCGGGTACGTCAAATGGCTTCCGGAGCGCAGATTCGCTACTTCGGAGAACTTAAACCGGAGCGAACCGGGCAAGAAGCTGAGGCCAAGGGAGTTTATGCTTCCCAAGTCACAGTAGGTGCCGATGGTCGGCCCGCATTCTGGATGACCCGTGGGTCAGAAACTCTCAAAGTGAAGTTAGGGCTCGTAGGGCGCCATAATGTGGCTAACTCCTTGGCGGCAGTTACCGCTGCCACCGAGTTGGGAGTAAGCCTTGTCCAAGCTGCGCGCGTCCTCGAAAATGCCCGTCCCTTGTCGCAGCACCGTCTTGACGTGCGGGAAATCGAATCTGATATTACGGTGATCGATGATTCCTATAACGCAAATTTAGATTCGATGCGCTCGGGGATCACTACCTTAAAGACGCTGGCGCAAGCAAAGGGGAGAGGGCGAGCGGTGGCCATCTTAGGGGAAATGCTAGAGCTGGGGGCAGATTCGGAGAATCACCACCGCCTGGTGGGTAAGGCCTGTCTCGAAGCGGGAATAAAGGTAGTTGTAACGGTGGGTCAACAAGCCACCCCGATTTACCAGACTGTTTTAGGCCACGCCGAAGCTCAACACTGCGAAAACGCCGAGGAGGCACTTAGAGTGGTTAGGCAGGTTCTAGTTCCCGGCGATACGGTATTAGTTAAGGGCTCAAACGGATCTGGGGTCTGGAAAATTGCAGAAGCCTTAACAGGAGGTAGCGACAGCTAATGGTGCCTTTAGGAATAGCGCTATTAACCTCCCTAGTAATATCACTGGCAGGGACGCCGGTACTGATTCGGGTATTGCGCAAGCACCAGTATGGCCAGTTCATTCGAAAAGATGGTCCCACGGCGCATTACACTAAGCGCGGTACTCCCACTATGGGGGGACTGGTCATCATTTTGGCGACTGTTTGCGGTTGGATAGCAGCACACATTGCTTCCTGGACATTTCCCTCTCCCTCGGGCTGGCTGTTGATGCTACTGATAGTGGGGCTGGGACTGATCGGGTTCTTAGATGACTACATTAAAATCTCACGTCAACGCTCCTTAGGGCTAACTCCCTGGGCAAAGATTGTGGGACAACTGGCAGTGGGAACCACTTTCGGAGTCTTAGCACTGCTGTTTCCCCGCCGAGATGAAACCGGGATTGCTATCACCCCGGCCTCCACAAAGATTTCAGTGGTACGCGACGTTAGTGGATTAGATTTAGCGTTCGCCGGAACCGTAGTGGCGTTTATTCTATTTGCGCTGTGGTCTAACTTTTTGATTGCGGCCTGGTCAAACGGGGTAAATCTAACCGACGGCTTAGATGGTTTAGCCGCAGGGGCTTGCCTATTTGCTTTCGGTGCCTACACCGGGGTGGCTACTTGGCAGTATTATCAACGCTGCCCGCTGGTGGATGTGGCTCCCAAAGTTGCTTCTGCCTGTTATGAGGTGCGGGATCCAGCAGATTTGGCGATCATATCGCTGGCGATTGTAGGTGCCTGCTTTGGCTTCCTTTGGTGGAACACTTCGCCTGCTCAGATTTTCATGGGGGATACCGGATCATTAGCTTTGGGGGGAGCTTTCGCTGGGCTATCAATTCTGACCCGTACAGAGTTCCTAGCGATAATAATCGGCGGATTATTTGTTTTGATCGTGATGTCAGATGTGATCCAGGTAGGGGTATTTAAACTTACTCGAAAACGGGTCTTTAAAATGGCGCCCTTGCATCACCACTTCGAGTTAAAAGGGTGGAAAGAAGTAACGATTGTGGTTAGGTTCTGGATTATTGCCGGTCTGTTCGCGATCATAGGCGTTGCCTTGTTCTACGCAGAATGGGTGGTTGCAATCAAGTGACAAACCAAAACTGGGCAGGCCGTTCTATCTGCATTATCGGTTTGGGATCATCGGGCAGAGCCTGTTGTGAAGTGCTATCTACCCTGGGAGCTAAAGTATCCGGGATTGACGGCAAAGAGGAAGCAGTTGCCGCCTGCTGTCAGGACTACCCACATGCGCAGTTCTATCAGGGACAGGGGAACAGCTGGGAAGATATCCTCGACAAGATCGATCCCTCCCTGCTAGTGGTTAGTCCCGGGGTGCCTCCGCGTCATAGCGCGTTCACTTGGGCGCAAAAACACCAGGTAGAACTGTGGGGAGAGGTCGAACTAGCTTGGCAGATACAAAAAACCGCTACTTCCCGCCCGGATACCCCGTGGCTTGCAATTACCGGTACCAACGGGAAAACCACCACGGTTTCGATGACCCAGTCGATTTTGCAGGCTGCCGGTTATCAGGCACTAGCGGTCGGAAATGTAGGTTCCCCGGTGGTGTTGGCCGCTGCCCAGGCTAAAGCACAAGTGCTAGCGGTAGAGCTCTCCAGTTTCCAGCTTTACACCACTAAAACAGTATCGCCACTGGCTGCAGTTTGTTTAAATATTGATGCAGATCATTTGGATTGGCATGGGAGCGAAGCCGCATATGTTGCGGCGAAAGCTCGAGTCTATGAACGAGCTCAAAAAGCCGTCCTCTACAATCAGCAAGATTCCCGCACCTTAGATTTAGCGTTAGCTGCCGAGGTCACCGCGGGCTGTCGGGCGATCGGTTTTACTACTGGTACTCCCGATATTTATCAGTTGGGCATAGTAGAAAATATGCTTATCGATCGCGCCTACAGCGCAAATCCCTATAAAGAGGCAGTGGCACTTGTGGGGATGGGCGATTTTCACTATTACCACGCCGAGCCGGGGATTACGGTGCTGCAAGATGCATTAGCTGCAGCTGGTCTCACCAGAGCCTTAGGGGTTGATCCTGAGGCCGTGCGTGACGGAATCCGCAGCTTCATCCCGCAGGCGCATCGACGAGCTATCGTAGGTCAGGCGGCGCAGGTCACTTGGATTGATGATTCCAAAGCCACCAACACCCATGCCGCGGCTGCTTCTTTGTCGGGAATGCCTCCGACCTCGGTGGTGTGGATAGCTGGCGGGGATGCCAAGGGACAATCTTTTGATCAGTTAGTTACCGACATCGCTGCTACTTTACGTGGGGTAGTGCTGATCGGGGAAGATCGCTCCGCTTTGCGTCAGGCATTGACGCAGCACGCTCCTAAGGTTCCAGTGGTCGAAGTTACCGCTCATGACGACATGATGTTCTCGGTGGTAAATGAGGCAGTCGCGCTTTCCCGGCCGGGAGACAAAGTGATTTTGGCGCCTGCCTGTGCCTCCTGGGATCAGTTCGCAAACTATTCGCAGCGTGGGGAGGCTTTCGCAAATGCCGTGTCCCGTTTGGAGGGATAGGGATGGCGACGCGGACAAAAGCTGCAGATAATAAGCATCTTCGGGAGCCTAAGACCAAAAAACTTAGGGGAAAAATTCCGCGGATTGAAGTAAAGCGAGCAGAGTCTTTCCGTTCGGATAACCCGGAAGGCAAACGTAAACTACTTAACCTGTGGCGTTCTGTCACCCATACCCCGTTATTTAACTACCAAATGCTGTGGTTCTTGATCATCGCCTTAGCGGTGATCGGTTTAATGATGCAGTTTTCTGCCTCGGTAATCCTGGAGCTTTCTGCCGGTACCAATCCCTATTGGGGAGTGGCGCGTCCCCTGCTGATTATGGCGGTGGGTTTTGCAGCCATGGTTTTCATATCGCGGCTCCCTGCAGATATCTTTGAAAAAGTAGCCTTACCGGTAGTATTCCCACTGGCTATCGCCGCTCAGCTAGCGGTTTTTACCCCGCTTGGCCGCGGTCAAGGCGGCAATCGCAACTGGGTTTATATTCCCGGTATCAACCAGGTATTACAGCCATCCGAGTTCCTAAAAGTCGCCTTTATTCTGCTGTTAGTCACGGTATTTAGTACCGGCAAATGCCGCATTGACTCCCTTGGCGACCTGTTCAAATGGGTGGGGCTGCCATTCATAATTATCGTGGCTACGGTGATGGCAGGTCACGATATGGGAACCTTGCTGGTTTTCGTTTCTATTTTGCTGTGTGTATTGCTAATCGCCGGGATTTCTCTACGCTGGTTAGGGATCGGGTTAGGTCTGCTTTCCGTAGCCGCAGTCGGGGCAGTACTTAGTTCTGCTTCCCGCAGGAACCGGGTGCTTTCTTTTTTGCATCCCTCCCAGGCGAATCCTACCGGTTCTGGTCTGCAGCCTCTGCGCGCAAAATGGGGATTAGGCACCGGGGGACTTACCGGAGTGGGGCCGGGTGCCTCTCGCCAGAAATGGAATTATTTGCCGGAGGCTCATACTGACTTTATCTATGCAATTTTAGGTGAGGAATTCGGGCTTTTTGGCACCCTCTTAGTGCTGGTGATTTTCGGGCTGCTGGCCTGGGTACTGTGCCGGTTAATCATTAATGCCACTCATACGACTACCCGCTTGTGTGCTGCGGGAACTCTAGGGTGGCTAGTGGTACAGGCACTGATGAACATCATGGTAGTGATTGGATTCCTGCCGGTAGTAGGGGTGCCACTCCCGCTGGTTTCTTCGGGAGGTTCCACGGCGCTAGCTACCTTGTTACAAATGGGGGTGCTGCTAAGTTATTTGCGAGCAGAACCGGGAGTAGCTGCCGCGGTAGCTCATCGACCAAAGTATTTGCGTACCAGTAGAGCCGTCAGATTGGAAAAATGCGATGGAAAAAAATAGATCGGTACTTTTAGCCGGAGGAGGAACCGCCGGTCATGTCAACCCACTGCTGGCTGCGGCTCGCTGTTTGCGAGATGAGGGCTGGGAGGTCACGATTATTGGTACTAGGGAAGGAAAAGAGAGTGAGTTAGTGCCCGCTGCCGGCTTCGACTTGCACTATATTCCCCGGATCCCCTTGCCGCGGCGCCCCTCTTTACAGCTGTTCACCATTCCCAGCCGGATGAGGGCGACGGTGCGGAAAATAGAGACCCTGATCCGTCAGAAACAAGTGGGGGTAGTCATCGGGTTCGGGGGATATGTTTCCACTCCCGCCTATTTTGCGGCGCGGCGCGCGCGGATTCCGCTGGTAATTCATGAACAAAATGCGCGGCCTGGTTTGGCCAATCGGCTAGGGGCACGGTGGGCGAAAGCAGTTGCTTTAACTTTTCCCTCCACTAAACTTGCGGCTAAGAAGGGGCAAACCACTTGTATTGGTTTGCCCCTGCGTCCCGAGATAGCTCAGTTAGCTCAAAAACGTCAGCATCCGCAGGATCAAAAACGGCAGCGGGAGGTGGCGCTTAAGTCTTTTGATCTGGACGGACAGCTACCAACTTTGCTGGTTACCGGGGGGTCTTTGGGGGCGCTTTCCCTTAACGAAGCCCTGCAGGAGGCAGCGGTACAGCTACCGGAAAATATGCAGGTAATTCACTTAACCGGTAAAGATAAAGATCAGCCGGTGCTCCGCGCTCTTCCCGAATCTTTAAAGTCGCGTTACCGGGTTATTGATTACCTGGTGGATATGGAAAGGGCGCTAGCTGCCGCCGACTTGGTGGTTTGTCGTTCAGGTGCCGGTACCGTGGCGGAGATGACTGCCTTAGCGCTTCCGGCGGTCTATGTGCCGTTGCCGATTGGTAACGGCGAGCAGCGTCTTAACGCCGAAGACGCGGTAAAAAGTGGCGGCGCCCTGATAGTTGATAACGCCCGCTTTAATGCAGAGTTCGTGACCGGTCAGGTAGTGCCTTTGCTCTTGTCGCCCGAACGTTTGCAACAAATGTCGCGGGTACTGCCGGAAGAGGGAGTCGACGCCGCGAAGAAACTGGCGCAAGTTGCTGAGGAAGTATGTCGATGAGCGAGGAAAAGTATCATTTCATCGGGGTCGGGGGAGCTGGAATGTCAGTGGTCGCGCAGCTTTTTGTGGCACGCGGCTGGGAACTGACCGGTTCAGACCAGAACGAATCCTATAACTTAGATAAACTTCGGAATCTGGGAGTCAAATGTTGGGTGGGGACTCAGCCGCAGCTGATTACTTCCGAGATGACTATTGTTTATTCCAGTGCGATTCGCCCTAGTAATCCCGAATTTGCTGCCGGTAAAGCTGCCGGTTGTAGGTTTATGCATCGCTCCCAGGCGCTGGCGCTCGCGGCTGCTGACCGTAAGTTTGTGGCCGTGGCGGGGGCGCATGGTAAAACCACTACTTCTGGCATGTTGGCACAAACTCTTTCCCAACTTGGGGCAGATCCTTCTTTTGCTGTTGGAGGGATAGTCCGGCACTACCAAACCGGAGCCCATCTGGGTAAAGGAGAGTATTTTATTGCCGAAGCCGATGAATCTGATGGTTCTTTCCTGAATTACCGCCCCCAGGTGGCGATTATTACCAATATCGAGCCTGATCATCTTGATAACTATGGATCGCCAGAAAAGTTTGCGGAGGCATTTTTTGATTTCAGCAACTGTATTAAACCAGGTGGAACCCTGATTGTTTGTACCGATGATCCCGGCTGTCGCCAGCTGGTTGAGCGCCGGGAATCTATGCAAGCTGACTCCGCTGCCCCTGGCATTCGGATCCTCGGATACGGGGTGGAAGAACCCGCCCTCAACTTGGATGGGTTTTGCCTGATTAAACCGCTGGCGGAAGATCCTGCCTCAGTATCTGCACAGTTCATAGTGGCGGGGAAAGCTACTACCGTGCGCCTACCAATGCCAGGGCAACATAATTTATTGAATGCGGCCGCAGTGTTCCTCGGAGCTCAAATTGCCGGTTTTTCTGCGCCAGAGATTGCTCGGGCTTTAGGGGATTTCGAGGGAACCGCGCGCCGGTTTGAAACCAAAGGTCAGGTTGGACGGATCCGGGTAATCGATGACTACGCTCATCACCCCACTGAGGTGGAAGCCCTTATGCACCAGGCGCGAGAGGCCGCCGGGGGAGGGCGCGTTCTGGTACTCTTTCAGCCGCACCTGTATTCGCGCACCCGCAATTTTGCTCCCCGTTTTGCCCAAGCACTTGATTTAGCTGATCAAGTGGTTGTGTGCGATATTTTCCGGGCACGGGAAGATCCGATCGCGGGGGTAACTTCCCGCTTAATCACCGATAAGATGCAGCACGGATCCTACTTGGGGGACCGGGATGAGGCGGCACGCGTCCTCGCTAATGCGGCTGAGCCCGGGGATTTGATCTTAACTGTGGGAGCGGGAGACGTGACCGCGGCCGGTGGGCTGATTTTAGAGATTTTAGACTCGAGGTTCGCGTAGTGACTTCCCGCAAATCCGCTTTTTCGCGTCGCTCTAAAGCCACCGAGGTATCTAACAAAACTCGGGTACGTACTAATCGTCGGCCGAAAAGCGCAGGGGAAAAAGCGGTATCCCGGTCTAGGTCTTCGCAAGTTACTTTAGCTTCCAAAGATCGGGCAGTGGTATCCAGTGGGCTAGCGCAGCGACGTGCAGAAATCGAGCAGATCAAGAGACGTAAGCGACTGCGCCGGGGCGGTATCGGGGCGCTAATCGTGGTAATCATAGTGGCCTTGGGTTACCTGTTCTGGTTTTCCCCGGTTTTTGCCTATGATCCGGGTAAGACGCGAGTTGTAGGTGCAAGCGAACAAATTTCCGCTCAGCAGGTAAAAGAAGAGCTTTCGGCCTATGCGGGGAGACCTTTAATGCGGGTACCTACGGGTCAGATTGGCGCAACGCTTAAAAAAGACAATTCGTGGATTAAACAAATAGAGGTTAGCCGGGAGTTTCCCCGCGGGATGATGGTGCGTTTGACGCTGCGAAAACCGGTGGCTAAAACCACGCAGGGAGCAGTGGTTGATCTAGAGGGGAAAGAATTTCCTGCTAAGGGATTCGAAGTGGCAAATCTGGTGACGGTAGCTAGTTCTTGCAGCACCAGCGATAATCGCGATTGTTTGAAATCGGCGGCCAGCGTGGTGGAATCATTGCCGCCGGAAATTAAAAAGAAAACTAAACAGGCACAAGCGGTACGGCCAGAAAATATAGAGCTGCAATTGAATTCGGGACAAAAGGTTATTTGGGGCGCCAGTAAAGATAATCAAAAGAAAGCGCAGGTACTGTCGGTGCTTATGCAACGCGGAGGCAGTGTCTATAACGTGACCGATTACGCTCACCCTACGATAATCGGGTAAGGGATGGCTGCGCATTAGCGGTAAAGCAAGTTCACCAGTGGTAAATAGAGTTTTTGCTACCGATTCCGGGTCTTAGCGAAAAAATCGGTCAGCGCCCACTATGGGGTAGGCTTTGAGGGAGAAATGAAGGGAGAAAATAGTCCATGAGCAAGAGCGCTAGCGATATACCGGCATATCGATACACCGCCCAGATGGCAGGTCAAATCGAGGAAAAATGGCAAAAATACTGGTTAGACCAAGGTACTTTCAATGCCGATAACCCAGTGGGTTCCCTAGCCGGCCCCATGGCAGACAAAGATCCTTTCTTCGTAATGGATATGTTCCCTTATCCATCAGGCAAAGGGCTGCATGTGGGACACCCGCTAGGCTATATCTCCACCGATGTCACGGGACGATTCCAGCGGATGCAAGGGAAAAACGTCCTCTACACCATGGGATATGATGCTTTTGGCTTGCCCGCGGAACAGTATGCGGTAACCACCGGGCAGCATCCGCGCAAAACTACCCGCGAAAATATCGCTAATATGCATCGCCAGTTGGCGCGCATTGGGCTCTCCCATGATCAGCGGCGCTCTTTCGCTACTATCGATCAGGACTATTATCGCTGGACACAGTGGATTTTCTTGCAGATTTTCAACTCTTGGTACGACGTGGAGGCTACTCGCCCAGATGGAGGGAGCGGAGCTGCTCGTCCTATTAGCGAACTAATCGAAAAGTTTTCCAGCGGGGAAAAACCGCTGCCTGAGGGGGTTAAGTGGAGTGAACTTAGCGCCAAGCAGCGTGAAGATATCCTCGAGGATTACCGCCTGGCATATCTTTCCTATGCTCCGGTGAACTGGTGTCCAGGTTTGGGAACGGTGTTAGCGGACGAGGAAGTAACCTCCGAGGGACGCTCTGAACGCGGTAACTTCCCAGTATTCCGCTCGCATCTGCGGCAGTGGATGATGCGGATTACTGCCTACGGTGACCGCCTGATTCAAGATCTGGCCACTTTAGATTGGCCAGAAAAAGTGCGCACCATGCAGGAGAATTGGATTGGTCGCTCCCGGGGCGCGACAGTAACTTTCCAAGTAGACACGGAAAACCTGCAGGTCTATACCACCCGTCCCGATACCTTGTTTGGAGCCACCTTCATGGTGGTAGCACCCGAGCATCCAATTCTTTCCGGTTTGGGACAAAGTGAACTTCCCGCTGGCGCACTGCCAATTCCTGCCCAGTGGCCTGAAGGCACTCGCGATGCCTGGACGGGAGGATATGAGAATCCGCAGCAGGCAGTGCGTGCCTACCAACAACAGGCAGCTGCCCGCAGCGAGCGCGAACGCGGCGAAGATGCCCACGAGAAAACTGGGGTATTTACCGGTTTGTTTGCTACTAACCCGGTCAATAATCGTCCGATTCCGATTTTCACTGCCGATTACGTGATGATGAGCTACGGTACTGGCGCGATTATGGCGGTTCCCGCTCATGATCAACGTGACTGGGACTTTGCAAAGAAGTTTGACCTGGACATTATTTACACGATTACTCCCGCGCCGGATGCAGATAAAGATGCTGCCTGGATCGGGGATGGGGTGATTCAGAACTCTGCTAATGACCAGATTTCTCTTAACGGCTTGGGTAAAGTCGAGGCCATTAAGAAAATAACTTCCTGGCTAGAAACTGCCGGATTGGGGGAAGCTACCACCACTTATCGCCTGCGTGATTGGCTGTTTTCCCGCCAGCGTTACTGGGGAGAGCCTTTCCCCGTGGTCTATGACGAGGACGGCGTAGTGCACGCCCTCCCGGAATCTATGCTGCCCCTGGATTTGCCGGAGGTAGATAATTTCTCTCCGCGCACCTTTGCGGCTGATGATGCGGATTCGCAGCCGGAAGCTCCGCTGGGGCGCGCCAGCGAATGGGTAAAAGTGAAACTGGATTTGGGGCAGGGTAAACAAACCTATTACCGCGACACTAATGTGATGCCTAACTGGGCGGGTTCTTGCTGTTACGAGCTACGCTACCTCGATCCAGGGGAGAAGGAATTTCTGGCTAACCCCGAAAACGAGCGTTACTGGATGGGGCCGCGCGAGGGCGCGTCCTCGGGCGGTACCGATCTTTATGTAGGGGGAGTCGAGCACGCGGTTCTGCACCTGCTTTATGCGCGTTTTTGGCACAAAGTACTCTATGACCTGGGGCATCTTTCTAGCAGTGAACCTTTCCATAAGCTGTTTAACCAAGGATATATCCAGGCCTATGCCTATACGGACGAGCGGGGAGCCTACGTGCCCGCCGCCGAAGTATCAGGTGATGAGACCGGTGGTTTCAGATACGAGGGACAGCCGGTTAAACGCGAATACGGCAAGATGGGTAAATCCTTGAAGAATATCGTTACTCCCGACGATATTTGCGATGAATACGGGGCGGACACTTTCCGGGTCTATGAAATGTCGATGGGGCCGCTGGATATGTCGCGGCCTTGGGAAACTCGGGCAGTGGTCGGTTCCCAGCGTTTCTTACAGCGCCTATGGCGCAATGTGGTTGATGAGAACACTGGGGAGGTAACCGTTAGCGAGGACGCACCCGATTTGGAAACTCAGCGCGCCTTAGCGAAAGCAATCGCGCAGGTAACCGAAGACTATCGGGAAATGCGTCTTAACCTGGTGGTTTCGGATTTGATTGTGCTTAATAATCACCTGACTGCGCTGAAAGCGGTTCCTCGGGAAGCTGCAGAGGCGTTGGTATTAATGATTTCGCCGCTGGCTCCCCATATTGCCGAGGAGCTTTGGAATAGGCTGGGGCACTCTTCCTCATTGGCTCGCGAGCCTTTCCCGGTAGTAACCGATGAATCTCTACTGGTAGAAGAGGAAATCACGGCGGTGGTACAGATTAACGGCAAGGTTAAGTACCGCTTGCAAGTGCCGCAATCTATTTCAGCTGAGGAGCTAGAAAAACAGGCTCTGGAAACTGAAGTGGTGCAGCGCGCCCTTGCGGGAAGCGCACCTTTGAAGGTGATAGTACGAGAACCAAAATTGGTGAACGTAGTGATAAGGAAAAGTAAATAATAAGCATAAATGCCTTGGATAATATGCGGGAGTAATAGAGTCGTAAACAAGGGAATTAAGGCATTACCTTGTTTTATTTTTAAGGAGCAAACTTGAGTTTCGAAACCTGGACGCTGAAAGCGGGCGAAGACTCGGTATCGATCGCCAAAATCGGGGCAACTGTCCTGGATTGGCAGGTAGAAGACCAATTTCAAAGCATTTCAGAGGTTCCGTTACCTCCTGACAGCGGGCATACTCTACAGCAGCGTACGGTACACGTCCTTGACGGGTATCGTGACGCGCAAGAGGCTCGGGATATGGATGGTTTCCGGAATGCGGTTATGGCTCCTTGGTCAAATCGTTTACGTGATGGCAAATACAGTTTCCAAGGCCGCGAGTATGATTTCGCAGGGAAAACCGTGGGCGGTTCGCTGGCGTTACATGGTTTGGTAGCAGATCAACCTTTTGAGTTAGTTGAGGCGGGGGAAGACTTCCTGCGAGCAAAGGTTCAGGTACCGAAGCTCGAAGCCTATCCCTTTGAAGTGGAAGTGGAAGTTACCTATCGGATATGCGCTGATCCCCATCGGCTTTCCCTAGATATAGTGGCCAGAAATAATGGTGAGGCAGACGCGCCGATTACCTTGGGGTGGCATCCCTACCTGGTGTGTCAGGCCGGCAGCGCGGAAACTACTAAAATCACGGTGCCTTCCCAAGTTCGTATCCAAACTGATAAGAATCTGATTCCTAAACCAGGAATAAAAGGATTTTCCACCCAAGCTTATCCGGTTACTTTGGTGCACCGCCGCGACATTGACTGGGGGATGACTTCCCTAGTGGCTGAAGATGGGGTGGCTACCGCCTTAGTTGACCATGTGGATGGTTCTCAAACTGCCGTAGAGTTGATTGGGGCACGGCAGGGGCTGGGCTTAGGCTCTTTCCAGATCTATACCGGTCAGGATTTGGCCTATCGGCGAGGTATCGCGGTAGCGGTAGAACCACTGCTGGCGATGACAGATGCTTTTAACCGTTCAGAATGCGAAGGCCTAATTACGGTGGCACCGGGGCAAGTGCAAGAGTTTCACGCTGCCCTGGAGCATCGCAGTCCCCTTAACCGGCAGTAGGCTCTCACTTAAGTAGTTTTCTTGGTGGCGAATCCTTAGCCCGGATTTAGCCACCGGTGTCGTTCACCTCGGTAAGGATTGGGCAAACCTAGCCCCGGTGAAAGCTTAGTCTCATTTTCAAAGAAAGATTCGTTCCTGAGTATTTCCTTTTGTTAAACTGACAGCACCCTTGGAACTAAAAGGGTACGTCCCCCGGGCAGTAATGACGCTGTCCTTTGATCAGTACTCAGAAAGACACGAAGAAGTGAAGAAAAGTTTAAAACGTTTGCTGCGTTCTTGTGCCGTATTCCTATTTTCTGCCTCGTTATCTATAGGGGCGCTAGGGGGGATTTCCCTAGCTAAGGCTGCGGACACGGATTTATTAAATGTTGCATTCGGGGGATCTTTAGAGAGCGGAGGGTTGACCACCCAGGCGGATGAAATCCTCAAAGGCGCAGTTACCCGCAAAGATGGGGGAGAAACTCAAGAAACTGGCAAGATTGTATTAGCTGGAGGTAACCAGGGTCTTTTCTATACCAGTGCTCGCACTTCGGGCACGGGTACGGTGTTTTTTACTCTAGGCCAGGGAACCGCTACCAACGGCTTTACAGCTGAGGTGAAATATACTCCGCAGGCGGATCAAAATAATCTCGCTACTATTTTTTCTGCCGGCGGCAACCTTTTTGTGCGGTATGTTGATGCCGGTCACTTGGAATATGGTCTGTCTTATCAACAAGGAGGACGTTGGGCAGACACCAAGCAAACTATTTTGGCTCCAGCAGCTGGGAAAGAGCATGCGCTATCAGTGACTGTTTGGCCTAAAAACGGGGGCACCGCGGTAAAGGTTGCCGTAGATGGAAATGAGTATCCAGAGATTGTAAGTCCTGCGCCAGCGGTGGTTTCAAACGGTTTAGAGTCAAAGTTCGGGTTCGGGGCGGAAGTGCATACGGCTCCCACTGCTCAAAATAGAGGACTGAAAGGGAGTTTACAGGCGTTACGTTTTACCTCAGCAAATAGCTACAATTACCAGGACGGATTTGAGTTTCAGCCTGCCGAAAGTCAGGAGGGAAATCCCGATGATGTTCCCTGTGCCGCCTGGGAAGAAATCGAACCCGCAACTCAGATTGCGGTAAGTCCCGCTGACTGTCGCGAACATATTTTGAAAAAAGCCTCCTTGGTCAGGCCGACTAAGGAGCAGCTACGCTGGCAAGAACAAGAATTAACCGCGTTTATTCATTACGGGGTTAACACTTTCTACAATCAAGGTTGGGGGCATGGTACGGAAGATCCTCAGCGTTTCGCGCCCACGGATTTAGACGTTGACCAGTGGGTAAAAAATCTAGCAGAGGCAGGTTTTGGGACAGTTATTTTAACTGTCAAGCACCATGATGGATTCTTGCTATACGATTCGCGCTACACTGACCACGATATCGGCTCTTCGGCAGTACCAAACGCCGATATTCCCCGAGACGTAGCCAAGGCCGCGAAAAAATATGGGATGCGGGTAGGATTCTACCTGTCACCTGCTGATTCGAGTGCAGAAATCAAGGGGCTCTTTGGAAACGGATCGGCAAAAACCGAGCGCACGATTCCCACCCTAATAGATGGGGATGACCGTTCTGGACAAATCGATAAATTCTATAAATATCCGGCAACTGATTATGGAGAGTATTTCCTGAATCAACTCTACGAAGTATTGACTCAATATGGCGACGTTGACGAAGTTTGGTTCGACGGCGCTGCCGGTAACACCGATAAACATGAGCTTTTTGATTATTCTGCCTACTACGATTTAATTCGCCAATTGCAACCGAATGCGGTTATCGCAGTGGGCGGCCCTGACGTACGTTGGATCGGTAATGAGGAGGGTCGCGGACGCGCAAATGAGCCCTCAGTTATTCCGGTCAAACAGCTTGAGTCCGGGAAAATTGATATTAGCGGACAAGCCGGGCACTTTAACCAAAACTTGGGCAGCGATGACCAAATAGTTAATGCGGTTCGCAGCGGAGGAGCGCAATATCTACGCTGGTGGCCAGCCGAGGCAGATATGAAGCTTACCAAGGATTGGTTCTGGCAGATTGATTCGGATGAAGATAATTCAACCGTTAAATCTGGCACCGCGTTATGGAACAAATACCTCGAAAATGTGGCTCGTAACTCGGTAATGCTTTTGAATGTACCTCCGAATAAGACGGGGAAATTCTCGGCTAACGAGATAAAAGCCTTACAGGATTTTGCGGCGGAACGGCGAAAGGCTTTCGCACTCGACCATGCTTTAGGGCGGCCTGTTATCGTAGGCGGGGAAAACACTAGTGTGTACACCGACAATGATCTGCGCACGGGAGGAAAAGCCTTCACCGGGGAAACCAGCTTTGAGATTGATTTAGGAGCAGAAAAAACTGTTAACTATGTTTCCTTGGCGGAAGATACTTTAAATCACGGCCAAAACATTCAAAGTTTTGTGATTGAGAAAGAAACTGCTGACGGATGGCGGCCGGTGAAGATCAACCCTAATTCCGCTACCGGGACTGTGGGGGTTCGCCGGATTGTGCAACTGGCTGCGCCAGAGACGGCACAAAAATTCCGGATTCGGGTAACCGACAATCGCGGACCATTTGCGCTTTCAGATTTGCGGCTTTTCGGAAGTGCAAAGCAAGATCCGGGAGTGCAACTGGACTATTATGTTGATCCTGCCGCTAAGGAAGCCGGACTAGGTACTTTAGCTAGTCCCTTTAACTCCTTAGAACAGTTAAGAGGATTGCGTTTACCTAAAGGCGCAAAAATTCATTTGAAATCAGGTGCCGTCTTCCCGCAATCGGATCTACGCTACTACGGTTTTGGCACTGACGAGCAGCCCATAATAGTGGATGTTTACGGCGGTGATCAGCTTCCTAAAGTAGGTGAAGGCACCGCTTGGGACGAGTTCGCTCCGAAGATAGCAGCTGGCTGGCAGCTTAATCTACCTAAACCTCAGAAACCGGATGCAAAAGTTGTGGCTGGTAAGTGGCAAGATGTTCCGGGTAGCAGCGATTGCGAGCAAGGAAAAGTCAGTCAGTCCCGCACCGTTACCACCACGGATTACCGTTGGGATACCACTAAATGGATTCTCGATGACGCAAATGCTGTGGAAAAGACCGAGACCAGACTGCGAGACATGACTGCAGCCGAAAAGAGCGCCTGCCCCGGAAATAAACCGGGAGAAAGCGGCGGGGAATCAGGAAAACCGGGAACGGATACTCCGGGAGAAAAGCCAGGGACAACTGACAAACCCGGGACAACTGCCCCGTCTGCGGGGACGAATACGTCCAATAGCAAACAAAAATCCCATGCTCAGCAAAAAGGCGCGGATTGGCAGGTACGGAATCCAGATTTGGTAAATACTGGGACTTCCGCGGACGAATTACTGCTATTAACGCTGCTAGGGATGCCTTTGGGGCTAGCTTTGGTTCTGGTGAACAACTATCGCTCTAAGCAGCATTGATGGTGCTAGAGCGGTAAAAGATAACAGGTGATTTTAGGGGAGAAGCTTCCCCTAAAGCACCTCCTTAAACAGGTTTGATTGGGCAGTAGTAGCGCGATTGCGGGATTGCGAAACAGGAAGGTGCAAGATATGTTTAACCGGTCTAAAAGGGTATTTTGCCTTTTAGGGGCAGGCGCTCTGGCGCTAGTGGCATTATTGCCAGCCGGCATCGGGACAGCAGAGGCTGCCGAGCCGACTAATCAAGCATTAGCAGCCAATGGCGGGAGCGTTAGTGCTTCCGGGAATGAAGTTGCTAATAAATGGCAGGCGCAGGCCGCTATTGATGGTAACGACAGTGGTGATTCTCGCTGGTCCTCCAATCACAGTGACCAGGCTTGGATTGCGGTACAGCTACAACAAGCCATTAAAATTGACCACGTAACGATTAAATGGGAAGCCGCCTGTGCCGCCTCCTATCATTTAGAGGTTTCAAATGACGGAACCACTTGGGTAAAAGCCAGCGATACTATCCGCCCGCAGTGTTCCAGTACAGATACCCAAAAACTCAATTCCGCTACCGCTAATGGAAGTTGGAAATACGTGAAAATGCAGGCCGAGAGCCGCACTCCTTTCCAAGGAATTAAATACGGGGTTTCCCTATTTGAATTTGAAGTATGGGACGGGGCAGAACCGGTAGCTCCCACCCAGCCTAATTTGATTCCACTGCCTGCTGAAATGACTCCCGGAGAAGGCGGTTTTGAATTAGGAGCAGACACTAAAATCAAAACTGATTCCGCTTCTAAAGCGGTAGCGGAGATGACCGCCAAAACTATGCGTGCCTCCACCGGATTTCCCCTGCCAGTGGGCAAAGAGGGACAGATCAGTTTACGGGTAGACACTGGTCTAAATACCACCGGTTTAAACAGTGGAAATATCGAGGAAGCCTATAGTTTAAAGGTCAGTGAAAGCGGGGTAGAGATTGTCGGAAAATCCCCGCAAGGCGTCTGGAACGCTACCCGTACCCTGCTGCAACTATTCCCCGCCTTTATCTATTCTCCCCATCAGGTAAACAGCCAGTGGCTAGCCTCCGCGATTACGGTAAAGGACGCGCCCCGGTTTGCGCATCGCGCGATACAAGCAGATGTAGCCCGCTCGTTCCTGACAATCGCTGACTTAAAACAGATGATTGACACTTTTGCCAATGTGAAAGGCTCCCGTTTACATCTACACCTTTCAGATGATCAGGGTTGGCGGCTGCAAATAACGAATGAGGGACGCGAAGCAGGGGACAGTATCGACTACACCAAGCTCACCGAGGTTTCTGGCAAAACCGCAATGAACTGGAACTCGGAAGCCTATTCGTTAAAGGATTTAACCGGCTCTAGTCAGGATGAAGACGATAACGTAGTCGAATTGGGGCATCACGGTTTCTACACTCAGGAAGAATATAAGGAACTGGTCAAATATGCTGCCGACCGTTTCGTAACGATTCAGCCCGAGTTTGATATGCCCGGACACACCAATGCGGCTCTAAGGGCCATTCCGCAATTAAACTCTGCCAAATCCTCTCATAATGGCACTGTAGATGCCGATGGCAACGCCATCACCGA
Source organism: Varibaculum sp. GTC20041 (assembly GCF_055387755.1). Taxonomy (NCBI): domain Bacteria; kingdom Bacillati; phylum Actinomycetota; class Actinomycetes; order Actinomycetales; family Actinomycetaceae; genus Varibaculum; species Varibaculum sp. GTC20041. The sequence goes on along the minus strand of NZ_AP041144.1, from coordinate 1,274,718 downwards.
TCCGGCTAAATGGCAAGTTGCCCCCGCCAATGGTACGGGAGATGTGGGTTATTCCTACCTGGATCCGGACTCAAAGCACACCCAGTATTTTGTCCGCCACGTATTTAAACAACTGGCTGCGCTTACCCCCGGTAAAACTATTCATATCGGAGGGGATGAATCCCACGATATGGTTGCCAAACTTGGGAAAGACAAATTCAATGAGTTTCTAGACATGTCCGCAAAAGCAGTTCGTGATCAAGGCAAATCTCCAATCGGATGGAATGAAATAGCCTCCAACACGCTACAGCCTGGGGACTTGGTACAGTATTGGACCGGTAATACCGCCAACACGAAACGAGCAATTCAAAACGAGGGCGCTAAAGTTGCGGTATCGAACGCCTCGACCGCCTATATAGATATGAAATACGGAGTTCCCGGTGGCAACAGTATCGGTTTAACCTGGAGCGGAAGAGGCGATTTCGATAAATACTATAACTGGGACCCGGCACAAGTAATCCCCGGGATTCCCGAAAGCAGCATTGTAGGGACAGTAGCCGTACAATGGTCAGAAACTATTCGCGGCGGATACCAGGCAGAATGGCTAATGTGGCCGCGCTCAATCTCTCACGCGGAAGTAGCGTGGACTCCGCAAGCAAAGAGAAACGTAAACCAGTTCAAACAGCGCATGGCAGCGATGGGAGATAGGCTCACCGTTTCGGCAGTGAATTTCTTTGACGGTCCAAATGCCAATTGGCAAACCGCTTTAGCTGGGGTAGATCAAAAAGTTGCGCCCAACCGCTCCGTGAATCTTGCAATAGGCGAATTCGCGGCTCCCGGCACTGTGAAAAACTCTGAGGGAACGCAAATAACGAAAGCTGGTAACGCCGCTTCCGCCCTCGGGGATACTCCCTTTAGCGCCACTATCGATTGGGGTGACGGCTCCGCGCCCTCACCGGCAATATTCACCCAAAGTCATTCCCGAGATGCCTTACATAGCAGCCCGCTATATAAAGTGAGCGGAAAACACCCCTATGCGAATCCCGGAACCTACACTGGTACTATTACGGGCTCAAACGGACAAAAAACTACCTTTACGGTAAATGTGGCAAATGGCGCCCCCGATCCCAGTGAGAATAGCCCCTGGGATGCAAGTAAAAAACCGACTATCACCATTGAAAAGAATCTCATCCGCCCCTATGAACGGGTAAAAGTTAAGCTAAGCGGGTTTGAACCCGGCAAATATGTAAAACTCGCCTGGAACGGTAAAAACCAATTCCTGGCAATGCCTGGGGCAGATGGAAGCGTCGAATACTATCTGCCATTCTTTGACAAGGCAGAAAAAGTGTTGCGACCACAAGACAGTGGTACTCATCAACTTAGCGCCACCCAGATTGGGGCTAACAGAAGAGCCGAAGTCACTGCCACCGTTGTGTCTAATCGCGAAGAACTACTAAACCCAGTTGCTCAATGCCCCACGATGAATGACCCGAACTGCGGATATGAAAACATTACGGCCTCCTCGCAGGCAGATAATGAGCCAAAACCCTCCGGACCGGTAAACGCCGCATTTGATGGCAATCCCAATACCTATTGGCACACCCGCTGGGCTGCCCCTGCCGGTACTTTCCCGCACACCGTTACCGCACAGCTCAAAGCGGCCCCAGAGCAAAAATGCGTGATTACCGGGTTTGAATATACAGCACGTAGCGGGCAAGAAAACTCGCGGGTTAAGGATTTCCGGATTGAAGTATCCGAAAATGGCAACGACTGGAAGAGCGCCATTAATGGTTCTTTGAAGAATCACGCTGACCCGCAAGTATTTAACTTTGCAGCTGACAAACAGTTAAGTGGCAAATACGTGCGCATGGTTCAGCTAAACTCCCAGGCCGGAAATGATTTTGGAGGCGCAGCTGAGATTCGTTTCGGAGCTGTCTGTGCCCAACCTGGAACGGAAGTAACCCCGGTTGCTCCCGTAGCGGAAAAACAACCCTTTACGGAGCAAGGAAAAGAATATCCCGGATATTTCCTAGTGCCCGCAGTTACGGGGGTTAATTATTACTTAGGTGATCAATTGCTAACCCCGCAGCAGGCCGTTCCGCTGCCCTATGGAAAAACCAAAATTGTAGCGAAGCCCGTAAGTGACCTATTCAGGTATAAAGAGGGTGCAAAGAGCGAATGGATCCTAGATATGGGCGAAGACCCCGGTCAAGTTGAGCCGCCGCAGCCGGAAAAACCCGAAAAACCGGCTCCCCAGGTGGTAAAAGGCGATTGGACTGACTCCCCAGAACAAGACGCCAGCAATTGTACGACCTTCAAAGTAATGCAGACCCGTACCGTTACTACTACCGAATATATTTGGGATGCAACTGGAGCTAAATGGGTGCTCGATACTGCTAATGCCCAGGTGACTTGGGAGAAGGGCGCTCGCGATATGAGCGCAGCTGAAAAGGAAAAATGTGCGCTCTCGCCTGAGGAGCCCAGCCCCGATAATCCCAGCCCTGATAAACCGGGGAAGCCCGACGGGCAACCAGATACTAAACCAGGAGCAGGCTCAGATAGTGGGGCGGCAAAACCTGGTAACACCGGGTCAAAGCCGGGTGCTAAATCCCGCCAACAGGGCACTACTTCGGCGATGCCCTCCACCGGTGCTTCCAGCGAGCTATCGCTGCTTCTAGCAGCGCTAAGTATCGGATTTGGGGGAGTTTTGTTGCTGAGCCGACACCGAACTCGCAGGTAAAAGGGGAACGGTGCGGCAAGGCGCTTCCGAAAGACATATAAGAATCTGAGCAAAGAGGCTGGGAAAGGTAAATCAATGAGTAATGGTAGTTGGAAACGCCGGGCAAATGCCACTGTGGTTACCGCGGCAGTAGCTTTAATGTCGGTGCTAATCCCAGCAAGCAGTGCCCAGGCGCTCGCGAGCGGGGATGTCGCCCTGTGCGCAGACAATTTGGCAGTCGGGAAAATGGTAAATGCCACCAGCCGGGAAGTTGCGGGAGAAAAAGGGCCAGAACTGGCAGTTGATGGCAATATTGGTCCCGATGATAAAGCTACTCCGGCAGTGCACAACGTTAAATCTGCCAGTCGCTGGTCTGCCGCCGGAAGCGACAATGATGCTGCCCTGACTATCGATTTTGCTGGAACCGCCACTCTTAACAAAGTGCAACTTTATTGGGGAAACACTTTCGGTAAACCCTACAAATTGCAAGCCAGTAATGATGGCACCACCTGGCGGGATTTAGTAACCAACCAGAACGGTAAAAAAGCAGGCACCACCGAGCACACCTTTAACGGCAGCGAAAAAATGCGCTACCTGAAAATGCAGATTTCTGGCAAATCACAGCAGTGGGGACTATCGCTGTGGGAAATAGCAGCTTGCGGGACTCTAGCTGCGCAGCCCACCCCGACAGAAAACGAAAATCTTGCCCAGCTGAATCAATTGATTCCCTACCCGCAAAAAGCTGAACTTGCCGCGGATAACTCCCGGTTCGTCCTCAGCAAAGATAGTGAGATTACTGCCAGTGGCTTAGCAAGCGAGAGCGCCAAATATCTTGCTGAGACGCTAGCGAAATCTGCCGGATATAAACTACCGATTGCGGCCACTTCCAGTGCTAAAACTCAGATTAATTACGTTATCAATCCGAACTTAACCGTCAGTGGGGTAGGCAAAGAGCAAATGAATGAAGCCTACACCTTACAGATTGCGCCAAACCGGGTAACCATCACCGCGCGCACTGCCAGCGGGGCGCTATGGGCAACCCAATCGCTGCTGCAATTGTTAGGGCCGTGGGCAGTATTTCCTCAAGTTACCGTGGGATCTTTAATGCCGATACCGGCGATGACTATTCAAGACGGTCCTCGCTATTCCTGGCGCGGACTAATGCTTGACCCGGCGCGCTCCTTCATTCCCAAGAATGAAGTCATTAAGCTGATGCATTCTATGAGCCGCTTCAAGATGAACACTTTGCATCTGCATCTAAGTGATGAGGGCTGGCGGATTGATATCCCGAATGAGGGCAAAGACGCTGCTGACCCGATTGACTATAGCCAGCTGGCTAAACGCGGAGGTAGTGCCGGTTTACGAGCCGGAGATATTGGCCGCGCACCCCAGGCGGGACGAACTGGCTACTACACCTTAGATGATTACCGCGAAATGGTGGCCACTGCCAATAAATTAGGGATAGCGATTGTTCCCGAGATTGATACTCCCGGTCACACAGAGGCAGCACTATATTCCATACCCCAGCTGAACTCGGAAAACTCTAATCCCAAGCCAGAGGCCGGTCAAGACACGATTGGGCAGCCAAATTACTCGAAAAACAATATGAAAGTCAATCTGGATGCTTTAAATCCTTACACTTACACCTTTATGCAGCATGTTTTGAAGATTTTGGCGCAAAACTCTAACAACACTTATCTGCATATTGGCGGCGATGAAGCTAACAGTATGGATCACCAGCATTACCTGCAATATATGCAGCAGATTCTGCCCAAAGTAAAAGCCATGAAGCAAACCCCCATCGTGTGGGATGAAGCCTTAAAGAGCGTTGGAGCGGTCTGGATTGCCGATAATGGTGGGGTAGTCCAGTGGTGGAATACCGACTCCGCGGCTGGTAATCGCTCCCAGCTGCGCAATGATTTCGTAGCTAAAGGCGGCAAATTCATTGTCTCTAACGCCAGCTACTTCTATTATCCCCAACGCGAAGACCGCTCCCATGTGGCTCCCAGTTGGGCTTGCCCCGGTGGGGAATGCACTTTGAAACACGCCTATGATGCCCAGCCCCAACAGGTCATGGGGCTCAGTGACGATAAAGGAATCCTGGGGGTCGAGGGCGCAGTATGGAGTGAGGGCGTGCGCAACCTGGCAGATATCGAGTATATTGCGTTCCCGCGGTTACTAGCTCACGCTGAGATGGGTTGGACAAACCAGGATAATAAGAACTGGGAACGCTTCCGAGGTGGGGTTGCCCAACAAGCAACTGCCCTAAACGCTGCGGACACCAGTTTCTTTAACGGCTCTCAGGTCACCTGGCGGATTTCCCCCGCATTATCTCCGCTAGCCACCGATTCCCAAGGAAAGGGAATCGGTAAAGCTAATCGGCAGTTAATCGGATATGTTTCGGCTCCCGGCAAAGGTAACGATGACCTGGATTTGTCTTTGACCCTGACGCCGAAAGAATCCCAAAATGCGATAAATGTGCCGGTAAGTACCACTTTGGATAAAGAGTACATACCGGTAAACGGTTCCTATCAAACCGGCAGGCAGATGAACTCGGTTTTTAAGGTTTATGCCGACCTGACAAAAGTTCCCCAAGGTAGCTACCAGGCGCAGCTAAGCGCTAAAGCCAACGGATTAAAGTCTCTAGACGGTAAGAGTGATACCGGTCTGGCCAGCGCGGTTATTCAGGTGCCAGCCCTTAGCGGTCAAACGCCCCCCGGGTCGGGAACTCAAACCAGCCAAAGCGATACCACCTGGGAAAGCACTGAGCGTTCTTACCCTAAAAGCAGCTATAGTTTCCCCGGAAATGACGGTAAACCTCATAAAGTAACCTGGGATAATCATTCTTTGAAAATAGATGGCGAGCGTCTACAAGTTTGGGCTGGTGAGTTCCATCCTTGGCGAATCCCGTCCCCCCAGGCCTGGCGCGACGTCCTCCAAAAGATAAAAGCCGCCGGATTTAATGCGGTATCTTTCTATTTCTTCTGGGGCGATCATCAAAGTGAAGAGGGAGGCGCTTTCAATTTCGATAAAGGCACTCGCCGCGATATTGACCTTTTGCTGACGATGGCAAAGGAAGAGGGGCTATATGTGATTGCTCGTCCCGGCCCCTACGTCAATGCCGAGATTTCAATGGGAGGTCTGCCCGCATATATGACTAACTATGCGGCGTCCTCTTTGCGTTCGACTGACCCGAAAGCCTTGGCAGCCTCTAAGAGCTGGTTGAAAGCCTTCAACAGTATCGCGAAGAAACACCTGATTACCACGGGAGGCGGCTCTATCATTATGTATCAGGTGGAAAATGAGCTGCTGGCAGAAAATCCCAGCACGACCGCATTCCTAAAAGAGCTGAGCAACTTTGTGCGCGGTGATGGGATAAATGTTCCCCTGTTTGAAAATGACTGGGGCTTGGCAGGACGTTTTGCTCCGAATAAAGCCGGAAATCCAGCCGGTAAATATGGCAGCACTGATTTTTACACCTATGATCGTTATCCGCTGGGCTTCAATTGCGGGGCAGGACGCGGGAACCTCGATGATGTTGAACAGACTTTCCGCAATTATGAACCGAAAGGTCCGCATTTTATTGCCGAAGGTCAAGGGGGTGCTTTCACTCCTTGGGGAGCAAACTTTACTCCCGAAAAATGCGCCAGTTTTACCGATGGAAACTTTGTGCGCCAGTGGGGGACAGTCCTGGCCGGTAACGGGGTGAAAGCCTATACCTACTACATGATTTTTGGCGGCACTAACTGGGGTTATACCGGTTCTCCTTCCTCTGGTTTTACCAGTTATGACTATGGGGCTGGCATAGACGAAGATCGAACGATTCGGAAAGACAAATTTGGGGCGCAAAAAGAGATTGCCTACTATTTGCAAGCCAATCCCCAATATGTAACCTCTAATCCGGTAGCTAAACCCGATATTAAGAGGGTTAGCGGTAACGCCCAGATTAGAGGGTATCAGCGGATTTCTTCCGAGGGCGCAGCCGAGCTTTCAGCTACCGGTAACGGCGGGCGCACCCTGGGATTTGTTTTGAACAACACCAACGACACCAGCACCAATAAGTTTACTTTTGCTTTGGATTTAGCCAACACCTCCGGAGTGGGGGCAAAGTTTAATCACGATGATAATGACAGCGAACTAAAGTATTCGACGGGTTGGAAGTCAGTTAAGGACGATTCGGCTTGGAAAGGAAGTATCCACGAGGCTAGTAAAGCGGGCGAGGAAGCCGCCTTCGAGTTTACCGGCACGGGAATCGAGATTGCGGTAGCCACCGGAACCGATCATGGGAAATTCGCGGTAAAGCTCGATAACCAGGCGGAACAGGTAGTAACCGGTTGGGTGGGAACCGAACAGAATAAACCTACCCAAAAAGTCGTGTTCTCTAAGAGTGATCTTCCTGCCGGTAAACATACCCTGAAGGTGCGGGTGCTGGGGCAAAGCGCCGAGGGATCAACTACTGGAGGCACGAAAGTCCAGCTAGATGCGCTTAATGTTCTGGGAGCTAGCGCCACGCCCTGGATAGTGGTGAACAATAATGACCCGGCGATTAAATATAATCCCGCCGTTGGGACTGCCTCATCTTGGGAATATGCTACCGGGCAAAACTGGACTAGCGGGGATTATCAAGGAGACGAAACCTATTCTGCCCGTAAAGGTGATTCTTATACCTATGACTTCAACGGGATAGGAATCGATATTATTGGGGCTTTCTCCGGTAATCACGGCATAGCCGATGTGTTTATTGACGGGGAAAAAGTAGGGCAAACCGAAGAGGAAGTCACTAGCACCGCCCGCCCCCAGCAGGTTTTATATAGTGTGCGGGGGTTAAGTGCCGGTAAGCACACCTTAAAAGTCCAAGTTACCGGTAAGCCTTTTGCGGGCTCTAAGGGTACTTTCGTATCGCTAGATGCTTTGCGAGTATTCCCCGATAAAGATGCCATAGATCAGTTCAATACCGGAACCAGCGTCAAAGATGGAGAGAACTCTTGGTCGCGGATTCCACAAAAATCGGGAACTGCCCTAACGTTGCATGGTCGGGATGCGTTGCTGATGAGCGCGGATATAAAAATCGCGGGGCAAAAACTGCTGTACACCACCTCGCAGCTATTCGGTTCCCCGATTGCTACCGATAACGCCCAGGTACAGTACCTGCTCGGGGTAGCGGGAGACGATGGGGAAACTCTGCTACGTTACCCGGCTAAGCCGCAGGTGAAAGCGCCTAAAGGGGTAGAGGTTACCTGGAATGAACAGTATAAGACGCTGCGTTTGAACTATAAGTATTCGGCAGAACCTAGCGATATCACTATCACCCCGGCTGCCTCAGAGAGAGCAGCAAGTGCGGGAGATACGCTGCGCTTGCGGATTATTGACCGCACCTACGCACAAACCACCTGGTTACTAAATACCGGTGATGGAAGCAACGGCAAACGTTTAGCGGTCGAGGGGGTAGAGCTCGCTCGCAACTGGAGCTTAAACGGCTCGAATGCCGAGGTTAATGGCACTACTGATCCTAAGAGTCAAACTCCCTATGTGCTGCTTCCTAAAGGCGCAAAGAGCGCGAGTTGGAATGGCGGCAAAGCGGGAGTAAGTGAAACCGAAGGTATTTATGCCGGTTTCACCAAATTTATTCCGCAGATGCTAAGCTTCGAGCCTCCCCAGCTAAAGTGGGTGAAACAGGAAGGCGCTCCGGAAAAGGAAATCAATTTTGACGATAGCGCCTGGCAGGTAGCTAACGGTAAACAGCGTAACCAAAAATGGCAAGCCCCCAGTGCTAATGGACTGGTTCTGGACTCCAATTATTACGGTTTCTATGAAGGCTCCGTATGGTATCGCGCTACCTTTGTGGCCAGCAGTGATTCCCCAGTTATCACTCTGAACGCTAACGGGGGATCCGGCGTGCCCGGGCATGGCAAGAATCCCGCCTTTATGCAAGTGTGGGCAAATGGGAAATCGCTGGGCGCGGCCAGCGCCGCTGGCGCCGACCAGTCTTTTACCGCTAAAGGGATTAAAGCCGGCGATAAAGTAGTTTTAGCGGTGCTAGTAAATAACCTGGGGCAAAACCTGGACTGGTCAGATAATGGCTTATCACGCCAAAACCGGGGATTGTATTCAGCTACTATTCCCGCTCAGGACGGGAAAGTTACCTGGAAGATTCAAGGCGCTGCCGATAAGAGCGGCACTAAAGATAAAGCGCGTGGTCTTTACAATAACGGTGGTTTATATGGCGAGCGGCAAGGCTGGCATCTGCCAGGTTTAGATGACTCTAAGTGGACCGCGGCCTCAGATATGCACGCGGACGAGGCCGGGGTTACCTGGTATCGATCCACTTTCGATCTGAACGTTCCTAAAGATGCCGATGTAGCTTTTCGCCTGGAGGTGCTCTCGCGGCGCTTCGGCAATACCCAGCAGACCCGAACCGACCATTCTCAGGCGTTACTGTTTGTCAATGGATGGAATACCGGTATCTATATCGGTGATATCGGGCCGCAGGATTCCTTCACTATCCCGGCGGCTTTCCTCAATCTAAACGGCAAGAACACAGCGGCAATTGCGGTTATTGGTAAAGAAGCTGATGCGGGGCCAGAAAACGTAGTACTGCGCGCAGTCCATCTTTCCCAGATGAATGCCTTAGCGCCAGTAACTGCGCAAACGGATGGCCCGGGGAAAGTTGAACCGGAAACCCCGGACAAACCAGATAACCCGGATACCCCGGACAAACCAGGTCAGCCAGAAAAGCCGAATCCTTCCCAGCCGGATAATCCGCAAAATCCAGCTACTCCCTCTAAAGAGGCGGCTCCTTCTGAAAATGCGAAAACCCCCTCCTCAAAAGGAAAGACCGTTAAAGAAGGACTGGGGCATACCGGTACCGAGGGTATTTCCGCTTTATTAATCGCGCTATTGGCATTGGGGATAGGGATTGGGGTGCGTTATCGCCAGCAATGGCTGGAAGATAAATAACCAGATTGGTGGGGTGAAAACCCAATTGAGGTTTTCACCCCACCGCTTTATAGCTTGAGTAAATACCTAGGGTTAGGGCTTGCTCATCTGGGTAAAAATCGAAAAGATTAAGAGAAATAGTCGCTTTCAGGGTGTGCTTGCCGGGGTCGGTAAATTCCACGGAAAGTGAGTACTTAAGACAATGAGGTTTGAAATGGTGTTATCGGTGACCAAAGGACGTTTTAAGGCTTTAGTAGCCGGTTTTTCGGTGGCTTTGACTTCAATGACCCTCATGCCGCTGGCAACCGCTCTTCCCGCCGAGGCCGCTTCTGGCCAGTTTAGCTATAACACCGTAGTTAAATACGGTGACGATGGGGTTACCAACTACCGGATTCCCGCAGTAATCAAACTGAGTAATGGTGATTTATTAACCGCCTATGATGCTCGCCCCGCAAATGGTGATGCCCCGGCGCCCAACTCAATAATGCAAAAACGCTCTACCGACGGGGGAGCGACCTGGCAAGGGCAAACTGTTATTGCCCAAGGTAAGGGCACTACTCTGAGGGATCCTAATAAAGAGGGGTTCTCTGACCCGGCCTACATTTACGATAAACAAACTGGTCACCTATTTAACTTCCATGTGCATTCCTATGACGTAGGGTGTGACCCTAACGGAACCCTAGAAACTGACGAGTTTAGCAACCGCAAAGTTCAAGGGGTGAGCCTGTCAGTTTCTACCGATAATGGGGTGAGCTGGACGGAGCGTTACGGAAACTCTCCCGATGCAACGCGGGGACTTACTGCCGCGGTTAAACAGCCCGGATATCCCTGCGGGTTTGCGGCTTCTGGACACGGTATCCAGCTGCAGCATCAAAGCGGTGCTAATGCGGCAAAGAATGGACGCCTAATCACCCAGTTTATTGCCGGTAAGCCCGGTACTTGGGCAGCCTACTCGGTGTATTCCGATGACCACGGTAAAACCTGGAAACGCGGCTCCACCATCGGCACAGATATGAACGAAAACAAATTGGTGGAACTGTCCGATGGCACGCTCTTATTGAACTCCCGGATGAGTAACAAGGCGGGATATCGCTATATCGCCAAGAGCACCGATGGTGGGGAAACCTGGACTGATCTGCAAATAGAACGATCCCTAGTTGATTCCAAGACCCCGGGGCGCAATGCCTCGATTATCCGCAGATACCCGGATGCTCCCTCCTCAGACCCCAAATCTAAAGAGCTTTTGTATTCCGGGATGGCTGATAGCGGTAAAACTCTCGCAGTGAGCTATTCCTATGATGACGGTAAAACTTGGCCGATTCGTAAACTTTATTGGAATGACAAGGCCGCTTACTCTGATCTAGTCGCGATTGATACTCAAAGCGGTAAATACGGGGTAGCTTTCGAAGAAGATCACCAGATTGGTGGTAACTATTTTGAAACTATTCATTTTGGCACTTTTGACACCAATTGGTTGAATCCAGTAAAGATTTCTCTAGCTGATGCAAAAGTAGCGGCGGAAGCGGGTAAAACTGTCGAGATTCCAGTTAAGGTTACCAATGATGACGCGAAAGAGGTTGTTCCCCTAGCTACCGCGGTAAAACTGGCATTGCCAAGCGGGTGGAAAATGGAAGAAAGCGTCTTGGCGCAAGAACTTCATCCCGGAAACTCCGAAACTGTAACTTTACGGGTTAGCGTTCCGGCTAATGCCGCCCAAAAAACCTATTATCTCGACTCTAGTCTGGAATACCGCAATATTAAGCTGCGCGGGGACGTAGAAATCAAGGTTACCAACCGCAATCTAAATACTGACCCTACCGGTTCGGTTGGCGTTGACTTTGAGCTTACCAATCCCAAAGCCGATGGAACTTGGGCTGTGGGCGACAAAATGAATTTCACTGTTAATGTAACAAACCTGCTTGCTCAAGATAAGTCCTTCACTGCCACTGCCTCCAATTTGGATACCGGATGGGCAGGCTGTAGGTGGAGAAGTATCTCGGCGGGAGCTACCTTGCCGTGTGCAAACCGCACCCACACGGTCACCCAGGAAGATGTCGACGCCGGATTCTTTACCCCCTCCATCACTTACAAATACCAAAATCCTGGTTATTCTGGCGCTGCTACCCAGTTAAAACCGGTTAAGGGAAACATAATTCCTATCTTTGCCAGTCACGTTCAGGTAACAGATTTGGCAGTAGCGGGAACTAAAGACAAATATGACGTGGGCGATAAACTGGTGTTTACCCCGAAAGTGCAAAACGTGGGACAAATCCCGGTAGATGTCCGGCTGAACGGGGAAAACTTTACGCTATCTTGCCATAACAAGGACGGAAAGCTGGATAAGGGAAGTACTTTCTCTTGTACCGCCAGTGACTATGTAATAACCAAAGAAGATATTATTCGCGGCAGCTTTACTCCCAAGTTCAAAGTTAAAGTAACTGATGGGACTAAAGTGCTCCAAGAGTTCATCTATAGCGGGAAAGAAATCCCGCTTCCCTCTGATAATCCGATAGCGACCAAACTTCCCCAAACGATTCCCTCATTGGATTCGTGGAAGACCAATACCGATGCAAATGACGTGTTCAAACTAAGCCCGGACACGGTAGTTTACTATCCGGCTGGTTTTGAAGACCAAGCCCAGATTGTGGTGCAAGAGCTAAACTCCTACCTGAAAGCGGCGGGGCAGGGGCAAACTGTGCGGGTACAAGCCGCCGGTGGGGCAGTTCCGAAAGCCCACGATGTGGTCATCACTATAGATTCTGCGCAACAAGACAAACTGGCAGAGGAGGGGTATAGCCTCCAGATTGGTGCCCAAGGGGTAAATATTACTGCCGCGCAAAAACGGGGAGCGTTCTGGGGTACGCGCACTCTGTCGCAAATGCTGCGCCAGCAGCTAACTCTGCCCTATGGCAGCGCCATTGACCTACCTCAGCAGCGTGAGCGTGCCGTCACTCTATGTGCCTGCCGGATTAAGAATCAACCAGATTATATTCACCGGATGCTCACCGATATGGCTGATCTGAAGATGAATCAGGTAGTTTTAACTGCCAAGATGGAGTCAGCGAAAGAACCGGTCACCAATAACTATTCCTATTACACTAAGGAAGAGTTAGAAGGGATTGTTGCTTACGCCGGCAAATTGGGTATTGAAGTAGTTCCCCAAATGGGAGCCCCGGGACATATGGATCCGAAGATTCATAACCTGCCTCAGTATCAGCTTAAGAAAACCGATGGCACTTTGGATAATGACCGTCTAGATATCACTAACCCGGAAGCCGTCGCTTTTTATAAGCGCCAAATTGATGATTACCTGGATGTATTCCCTTCCAAGTATTGGCATATGGCAGGGGACGAATATATGTACCGTTCTGCCTACAAGAATTACCCGGTATTTGGACCGGGTGGAGTAAACGGTCCCAAACTGTTCGTAGATTTCATTAACGATATTAATAAGTACGTGAAATCTAAGGGTAAGACTTTGCGAGTTTGGAATGACGGATTAAAACAAGAAAATATTGATTCCCTGGATAAGGATATCGTGATCGATATGTGGCAGGGGGGTCTCAGTCCGCAAACTCTGATTGATAAAGGGCATAAGGTCAATAACACCAATTACGATCTCTATTTCTCCCGAGAAATGGGTTGGCGGATTCAAAACAGTGGCGCAGCCGCTATCTATAATGACAAAGGGTTTACTGCCGGTACTTTTAAGAGTGGAAAAGTAGCTGATGATAATCCTGGAAACCTGGGAATTAAGCTCTCGATATGGCCTGATACTTCCATATATCAAACCGAAAATGAAGTTGAGATGGAAACCTTTGAGGCTTTCCGCTTAGTGTCCCAGCTAGGCTGGTCAGGCTCGCGCCCCTGGAAAGATGGCAAAACTTTTGTAGACTTTGCAAAAGCGCTAGGGCATACGCCTAACTGGGAAAATGTTAATCGGCGTCCCTTAGAAGATGGGGTGTATGCCTTTACTAGCTCCGGGTTACGCTTAGATGCTTCCGAAAATCGCGAACCAGACGCGATTAGTTATTCATCCGATCAATGGCAAATCACCCACACCTATGACCACTACTACCAGTTGAAATCGGTTAAAAGCGGTAAATGCCTGAGTATGGATGTGGGCAAGCAGCGCTTCAATGGCAGCGGGCGGCAATACGCTACTGCAGATTTGAATGTAGTTAACGAAGTTGGTGCCCGTCCCGCCTTGGTCGAGTGCGTAAACGATATTAATCAGAAGTATCACACTGGTGCCTGGAAGAATAACTCATCAACCAGTAAACGCAATAATCAGAAATGGCAGATTATTGAGGACGGCAACGGCAAATATATTGTGCGCCACGCCCTGACCAATATGGATTTAGCTATTTCTACCGGGGAAGAAAAGCATGTTGATTTAGGGAACGTGGGAGATTTGGATGACAACACCAAGTCTAGGCCGATGGAAACAGATTTAATCCAGCTACCTAGCGATATGACTGCTACGCGCTGGACAATTACCCAAGCCGACCAGGACACCCCGGCGCAAATGCGCGCTCCTCACGGGACTGTTCCCGTAGCCAACTTGGACTGGTATCCCGGTAGCAGTATCGGTTGGGCAGATGACGGTCTGATTCGGGTAAACCGCACCTTGAAGGGCAGTCCTCTGCTGATTGAGGGAGAAAAGTATCGCGGCGGTATTGGAACCCACGCTTCCTCGAAGATAACCGTGCATTTAGGCAAACAGTGCTCATTATTCAGCGCGAAAGTCGGCATAGATGACACCCAAGAAGCCGATAACCTCTCTTCGGTAACTTTCAGAGTATTGGGGGCTGACGGGCAGGAACTGGGCGCGTCCAGTAAAGCATTGACTGCTGCCGATAAAGCTGAAGCCATGAAAGTGGACATAAGTGGGCAAGAAAAAATTACCTTGTTTGCCGATGCTGGCGAATCTAATGCCCAGGATCATGCTGACTGGGCAGATGCCGTGGTTGCCTGTGAACAGATGGATGCCGATAAGTATCAGCCTTCCTATCAGGACACCGAAGCTAAAGCCGGTAAAACCGCTAGCGCAGCCGCTCCCAGTTTTGCCCCGGCAGCTGGAAAGGCTAGGGTGCAAAAGTTCGAGCTGGTAGAACCAATCCCAGCGGGGATGAGCATTGAGGCTGGTACCGGGGTGGTAACTTGGCAAGTGCCCGCAAATCAGCAAAGCGGAACTGTAAGTGTAGACGTTAAAGTTACCTATGAGGACGGGTCTAGTGAGATAGTGCCCGCTAAGTTTAAGGTAAGCGGCAGCGCTCCGCAGCCACTTCCGGAGGTAACTCCGCAAGCACCGAGCTTTAACGATAAAGACAACACCTATACGATTCCGCAGGTTCCGGGAGTGGTATATCTGCTTGATAATCAGGTAGTTAAGCCCGGGACTTACCCAGTTAAGGGCGCGAGGAAACTATTGATTACTTCCCAGCCGGACAGTGGTTATCGCTTTAAGGCGGGGGCTACCACCCAGTGGGAGCACCAGTTCAAAGTGGAGACCAAGCCCAGCGAGCCCACGACTAAGCCGGGTGGAACCCAAGGGGCTCAGGATGGTCGTCCTGGGCAAGCTCAAGCTAAGCCGCAAAAATCGGCAGCCGGGTTGGTATCTACCGGTGCAGCCGGGACAGTGGGGCTACTGGCGCTGGTAGTCATGGGAACTGGACTCATGATCCAGCGTTTTTCCAGAAGACAGAGCGTTATTAGTGAATGATGATGGTTTTTTCTTAAAGAAGAAAAGGTAGGAAGCAATGCCCTTAAAACATAAAACTATCTTGACGGTTAGTGCCGCGCTGTCTCTGGCTTTCGGGGGACTGGCAAGTGCGCCGATTGCGGCCGCGGAAGCGGTGTTTACCCCGATACCACAAGCGCAGATGAAAGCCGTGTGGACTGATTCTGTAGAAACTGGTGGTGAAGGAGCCAACGGTCCGCTAGAAAAAGTGCTAGATGGGGACAGCAAATCCTACTGGCATACCGTTTGGTATCAAGGTACGGGCAATAATGAAATGCCCCATAGGTTCATTATTGATTTGGGTAAAGAAGTCCCAGATTTAGGGCGAGTAATTTTAACTCCGAGGCAAAGTTCCAACGGCTCGGGAAGGGTACGCGAATATGAGATTGTCAGCTACACCGATGCCAACTGTGCCGATAAAACCAAAGCTAAGGATTTAGCCCCGGCTAAGACCTTAGCGACCGGCGAGTTTGAAGAAAATCATGGGGATTTAAGCGCCAAAAATATAGATTTTGCTCCGGCTCCTGCCCGCTGTGTAGGGGTAATTTATAAGAGTGCCTGGGGCGGTCAAGCCGGAAGCAGCGAAACCGTTGGTTCTTTGGCTGAGTTCAATGCCGCTACCGTCAGCGGATATCAACCGCCAGCTCCCCCCGCAGCTGAACCAGAAGTTAAGATTCCTAACCCTGGCGATAAAATCACCATTACCGATGGCACGTTATCAGCCGACTTACAGGCAGGATTTCCCCAAGTTATCGCCTATCACCTGCAGGGTAAAACCCTACCGGCAAATGTGGGACCTGCTTTGAAACAAGTACGCATTAATGAACAGATGCGAACCGTCTCCTTGGTTTCTGCCGCGACAAAGACCGGTGATAGTGCCACCTATAAGCTAAAAGTTGGTGGCTTAGAAGCTACTTTGACAGTAAAGATTTCCTTGGCTAAAGGTAATCTTCGCTGGGAAGTAACCGCGATTGATGATCCTAAGAATCAAGTAGATCGCCTGGCAGTACCAGGGCTGAATCTGGTCAGCGTTGCCGCTGCTAAAGATGGATCCCTAACAGTGGCCGGCGATGGCACTAATCGAATGGAAAACCCCGACACTACCTGGAAAATCGCTAAGCAAAAAGTAGGGCGCGCCAGTGGATATATGGCGGCGCTTAGCAACAGTGAACTGGCTGCCGGGTTGGTCTCGAATGCGGTCAGTGACGACTATGCCGCCAGTAAGCAAGATGGACGCGGAGCAACTCGCTGGGTAGCAACTACCGCCCAAGAGGAGGCGGCTACCGCGGGTAAAACCACAATGGTAGGCTCGCTTACTCCCGCTTCCTGGGTAGTGTGGGGCACTAATACCCGCAGCGGGAAAATCGGTAAAGATGCCAATCCGTTTGCCCAGGTACGTGTGGTAAGTGACGTAAATGGTGACAGCGCGGTAGACTGGCAAGACTCTGCCACCGCTACCCGCGCCCTCATGGTGGAAAATAAACTACCTAATGGTTACGGCGATACCAAGAACCGGGTGATTACTCGGATTCCGTTCAATATTGTTTCCCAAGCTACCCATCCATTCTTACGCACTCTAGACGATACTAAACGCATCAGTTTAGAGACCGATAACCTGGGACAACACGTGTTGCTTAAAGGGTATCAAGCAGAAGGGCATGACTCTGCCCAAGGAGACTATGCCGGGCATTACAATCAGCGGGCAGGCGGTTTTACCGATTTGGTGACCATGACTAAAGGGGCGGAAAACTATAACGCCGACTTTGGGGTACATATCAACGCCACCGAATCCTACTCGGAAGCTAAGTGTTTCAATGATGGTACCAACTCCGCTACCGTTACCGATGAATCATGTGTTATAAAAATGCCGCCCCAGGCGGCTTGGGGCTGGATGAACCAGGCATACTATATGGACGATAACGCTGATCTAGCGCAGGGACGGCTAATTAAGCGTTTCCAGAAGTTCCGGGATGAACTGACTGAAGCCGGGATTGCTGACCGTTTCGATTGGCTTTATTTTGACGTATTTTACGGCAGAGGATGGCGTCCCCAGCGTCTGGGTGCAGAGCTGCAAAAACAAGGCTGGGAAATCGGCTCTGAATGGGCTTGGGCATTCCCGGATACTTCTTTATGGTCGCACTGGGCAAACGATGAAAAGTATGGGGGATACAAAGAAAAAGGTTTGAACTCGACCTTAATTCGTTTCGTGGAAAACAGTTGGCGAGATTCCTGGAATCCAAATCCGCTACTAGGCAATGCTAATGTCGTGGAATTTGAAGGCTGGACTGGTCACACCGATTATGGCAAGTTTATTAATAATGTGTGGCAACGTAACCTGCCTACCAAATTCCTGCAACAATCAGACATTAAAACCTACCAGCTTAGGCAAAAAGCCACTTTCACCAACGGAACCGAGGTTACCTCTAATCGTGCCAGTATCAGCGGTACTGATTTAGGTACCGACCGGGTAATAACCTATGACGGCGCTACCGTATATACCGGCGGAAAATACCTGTTGCCGTGGGGGGAAAAAGACGGAATCGGGGCAGCTAAATCTGCCGGAGACAAACTGTACCATTACAACCCGGCTGGGGGCACTAGCACCTGGACACTGCCGGGTCACTTTAAGAGCGTAGGCTCCTTCCATTTGTATGAGCTCACTGCTACCGGAAGGGTAGATAAAGGCACCGTGAATGCAAGTGGGGGCAGTATTTCCCTCTCGGCTAAGGCAAATACCGCCTACGTCCTCTATCCGCAAAGCGCGCCTAATCAAGCAGACCCCAACTGGGGGCAGGGTAGCGGTATTAAAGATCCCGGGTTCTTCTCCGGTACCTTAAAATCCTATGACACCAGTGGAAACGTTAGTGTTGAAACCAGTAATCGCGCTAACTTCCAGGCTCTAATAGGCGAGGGAGCGTCCTCCCTATCCCAAACCCTCACCTTACCTAAAGGCGACTATTCCATGTGGGCGTGGGTAGAGGTACAACCCGGTCAAGAGCGGCAAGTAGACGTGAGCATCAGCGGTAACGGCGTTAAAGCTGTCGGTAACCAGAAAACCATTGCTGGGAAAGTTGCCACCAGAATCACTAAATCTACTGCCCCTAACAAGACGGCTTCGGATGAAAAGTTCCAAACCTACTTCCAGCGGGTACGGGTAACTTTCCACAGTGAAGGCGACCCGGTTACTTTCCAGGTGGCAGCAGGGGACGGAGCCGCAAAAGTACGTGTCGATGATTTGCGAGTAGTTAAATATAGCGCTCCGGTAGATAACGACAAAACCGAGCAAACCGTCTTCTTTGCTGATTTTGAGGACGTAGACACTGGTTATTGGCCTTTCATTACCGGCGCTACTCAGGGAGGAGACGCTCGCACCCAGTTAGCAGAGCGTCACTCTCCTTATTCCGATGCGGGCTGGTGGGGAAAGAATAAGCAAGGTCAAGTTGTTGCCCATGGTAAACAAAGCGACAATGTGCTCGCCGGGAAATGGTCACTGCTGGCGCATGAAGAAAATGCGGGGCAAATTCTGCGCACTATCCCAGCTGCAATAAAGTTTGAACCAGGGCATAAATACCGGGTTTCTTTTGCCTATCAGCAGGCCTATGCGGGTGAGTATCAGTTTAGTTTAGGCCGGGACTGGCTGGCCGACTCGCAGATTAAGAGCTCTGCGGTGCAAACTAAAGATATTCCCGAAGCGAAAGGTAAAGGAGTAGGGGGCAAAGGAACCCAAATCTTTTCCACCGAATTTGTTACCTCCACCGTAGGGGACTACTGGATTGGTATTAATAAAGTCGGCGGGCTTCCCGGATCGGATTTGACCCTAGATAATATCCGGGTCGAAGACCTAGGGAAAGCTGAGGTGTTGCCCGGTAATGCCGATCCGGCAATCCAAGCAGCCCAGACCGTATCTGAAGGGCAAACCTTTACGGTACAAACCAATACCGACTTCTTCGAACCGGGTAATCCTGGAAAAATTACGAACCTGAAAACTACTCTCAGCGCTCCAGATGGCTGGAAAGTCACTAAGAAGAGTGAACCTAGTGGGGACAATATCGCCCAAAATTGGGAGGTTAAGGCTCCCCAAGGGGCTACAGATGGAGTATTGACCTATAAAGTCTCCTATCAGATTGATTCCGATGGCACGACTAGGGAAGTAAGCATAGCCAGGAAAGTTAAAGTGCTCCGCTCGGTTCGCGACGGTGAAAACTACCTATCTGATTTGCCTTGGAGTGATGAAGAGAACGGTTGGGGTCCGGTTGAAAGAGACCAAGAAAATGGAGAACAAGGACGAGGCGACGGTACCCCAATCAAGGTGGGAGGCAAAGAATATCCCAAAGGTATCGGTGCCCATGCACCAAGTAGCATTACCTTTGATTTGGCGGGTAAATGTAACCGGATGAACGCAATCGCCGGGGTGGATGACACTCAACCAAATGGTTCCGTGAAATTCATGGTTATCGGAGACGGGAAGACCTTATTTGAATCCCCGCAGGTAGTTACCAAAACGGGAGGAGCAAATAAAATTGACCTTGATATTACCGGGGTGAAAACCCTGATTCTAAAGGTAACTGACGGCGGTAACGGCAACGGTAATGATCACGCCGACTGGGCAGATGCCAAAGTTACCTGTAAGGTTGAGACTCCCGCAGTGCAGCCTCCCAGCTTAAAAGACGTAGTAGCAGAGGCTAAACCGGATACGGTTGCCACTTCGGATGCGCCAACTTTCGTTGATGAGGATGGGGACACCGTTACCCCGCCGGCGGGCGTGAAATTCAGCTTCGCGAATCTGGACAGTCAGCGACACTTGGTGCAATCGCGTGAGGCGGTAAAAGCTAATGGTGATATCTATATTGATAGCGCCACTGGGCAAGTAACCTATCTTCCTTTGGGTTCCGAAGCCGGAAAGTCTGTGCAGATTCCGATTCAAGCCAGTTATCCTCAGGGAGATAAAACCGTAACTATCCCGGGAACCGTAACCTTTAACGTGGCGGCAAGCGAAGAAACACCAGGTAAAATCACCGAGGTGACTCCGATAGCACCGGTGGCAACCGATCCGGGCAGCTGCGAGAAGAAACCATTCGTGGAGATTCCCGTAACCAAAGGAGTCCAATACCTGCTTGACGGCAAAGAGGTGGCAGCCGGTAAGCACGAATACGCCTACGGAAAGCAAATAACAGTTACCGCCAAAATCTCTGATACCAGCAGCTATCGTTTCGCTGCGGGGGCAGTAACTAAATGGACTTTCCAGGCTATGGCTCCTCAAGGATGCGAGGTGGCACCGGGCAATCCAGATAAAGATAAGCCGGGTACCGGAAAACCGGGAGCTACCGATAGGCCGGTAACTCCGCCTACAGATAACCCCGCTAACTCTCGCGGAGGGAATCTAACTAGCACCGGTACTTATGGCGGAGCATTTGCCATACTTGCATTAATGCTGATAGTTGCGGGTAGTCGGATTCGTAACCGTCGCTTAGAATCCTAAGGTTAAGATGTCTACCCGGTTCTCCTAGGGGCAGCTGCGGCGGCGTGGAATCGATGCGAAAGCATAGAAGAAACCACGCCGCCGCAAAAAGCTAATAACCGCAGATGCAAATAGTTTTGGGGGGTGTCTGGATTAATCCAGACACCCCCCAAAGTTTTCTCTTTTCTTATAAACTTCCCGCCTGTAACTGCAAATAAACAGACGTATAGGTGCTAATCCTTAATTGCGGCATTGAACCAGCTAGTAATACTGGTGGGATGGGTAATCGCGGTGCCGACTACTACCGCCCAGGCTCCCGCCTCCATAACTTGGCGTGCCTGCTGCGGGGTGTGTACTCGTCCTTCACATAGCACTGGAAACTTAGGGAATTCCGCAGTCATTTGAGCCAGTAGCTCAAAATCCGGTCCGGCAGTTTTGGGTCTATCTCCCGTATAGCCTGCCAGAGTGGTAGATAAAATATCGGTTCCTGCTGCAGCTGCTTGCCGAGCATCCTCGATACTTCCGCAATCGGCCATCACCACTATGCCCTCATCATGCAGGGCAGCAACAGTTTCCCCATAAGATAGACCATCGGGACGCGGACGGCGGGTAGCGTCTAGCGCCACAATATCGGCTCCTGCCATTGAGCAGGCGCGAGCGTGACGCAAAGTAGGAGTGATAAACACACCCTCGTGCCCCTCTTTCCAAATCCCTAAAACCGGGATTTCAACCTGTCCTTTAATCGCAGAAATATCCGATAAGCCCTGACAGCGAATCCCAACTGCGCCACCTTGCTCAGCGGCTAAAGCTATCTGAGCCATAGTTTCACTGTGCCGCATCGGTTCGCCCACATAGGCTTGTACGCTAACGATTAATCCCCCTTTAAGGGACCGGATTATTTGATTCATGATTATCCTAGATTCGTATTTGCCCAAATAGCTGCACCTATGAGGGGAGCATTTCCTCCCAGGGTGCCACTGATGAGGGGAGTGTTCTTTACGGGGGTGAGAGCATCGGCCCCGAATCCCGCTGTTACTGCCTGCCACCATGGCTTACCGGAACGGGTAACCGACCCGGAAACTATAATAGCCTGGGGATCGGCCAAGTTGCAGATGCCGGCCAGGGTTTGTCCAAGCGCATATCCAGAGTCATAGATAACCTGGGTTGCCCATACTTCTCCTTTTAGGGCGCGTTCGGTGATTTCGCGTCCGCTTTGCGCCCTCGGGAGATTAGCCGGTTTATCCCGGTTATACAGTTTCACTTGACCGCTGCCGGAAGCCACGGTTTCGATATGACCTTTGGCTCCACAAGAACAGGTTAAATCACCAGCTAACGGGTGGGGCAGATGTCCAATATGACCGGCGGCATAGTGCGCGCCAAACTGGACTTGACCATCGATAACTAGCCCGCCTCCCATACCGGTTCCCACCGCTGCGGCCAGGATAGAGGAATAGTCTTTACCGGCTCCCAGGGTTGCTTCCCCGAGGGCGTGGGCGTGCACATCATTGAGGACGAAAACTTCCGTGTTGAAAGCTGCCTTTACCTGTTTCGCTAGTTCGGTTCCGGCCCAGCCTTTAATCAAATCGGTAGCCGAAATAACCGTTCCCCGCTGGGGGTTAATCACCCCCGCAGCAGAAATGCCGATTGCCTGGATTTGGTTTATGCCCTCGGCTTTAGCTGTGTCTTTAGCGTGGCTTAATGCTTCGATAATGGCGGCTACTACTGCCGCGCTACCCTCACTGGCAGGGGTAGGACGCGAATAGTTCGCCGCTACCGTCCCTTCGGCAGTATTAACTACCGCGGATGCTATTTTGGTGCCGCCCAAGTCGGCGACGAGGATATAGCTCATTTTAAGAGCCCTACCTGCTCAAGTACGGAGCGTACGCGTTCAACATTTTCCCCTTCCAGGGCTTTAACTGGTTCGGTAACCTGGTTGGTGTTGAAAACTCCCAACAGTTGCAAGGCAGTTTTGAAGCCGCCTACTCCCGCTCCGTAGCCTTGAATACCGCTTGGAACTGCGGTGATACGCATTAGGCGAGCTAAATAGTCCTGTTCTTTCCGTACGGTTTCCCAATCCCCGTTTTGGTAGGCACGCCATTGGCGGACGTAACCCGCGGGGTCTACATTTCCCAGGCCGGGTACGCATCCGTCCGCCCCGGACATATAGGCGCCATCAACCACGACTTCGTGCCCAGTTAGCAGGGTTAAGGGGTGACCGCAATCACGATTCTCCTGGCAGAGGAAACGGAAAGAAACATCGTCACCGGAAGAGTCTTTTACGCCGGATAACACCCCGTCTTTACCGAGGCGAATAATCAAATCTACCGGCAGTTTAACGTGTACACATACGGGAATATCGTAAGCGAATAGGGGCAGGTCGATAGCTTCATGAATCAGGCGGAAGTGGCGTTCGATTTCCGCTAGCCCCCCAAGAGCGTAGAACGGAGCGGTAGCAACAATCGCATCTACCCCGAGTTCTTTTGCTTCTTTGGCGTGTTCAATAACCCGCATAGTTTCGGTATCAATACAACCGCCCAGTACGGGAACCCGATGATCTACGATTTCAACGGCAGTTTTTAGGACTTCCCGGCGCATCTGGTCGGTTAGGAAGGCGACTTCTGAGGAGGAGCCGAGGACGAATAAGCCGTCTACTCCGGCTGCAATCATCCGTTCTAGGTGGCGCTTATAGGATTCTTTATCGAGTTTGCCGTCCTTGGTTAGCGGGGTAACTACCGGGGGGACAATACCGGAGAAATCAGTCATTTCTTTTCCTTTTTACTTAGTGGATTTATCTGTTTTTAGAGTACTCGACTGGGAAGAGGGCTGCTTAAGCAAGATTGTCACAGTAGAAACATCATTGCCTCTCTGCTTGGGTAGGGCTTCCGCAGCTCAAATCCATCGTTAGTTATCTGACACTTCGAGCATAATTCATTGATTCGGCTGACGCAAGGGTTTTGAGGGTATTCTTTATATTTCCTTGTCAATAGCTATTTAAGGGTTGAGTGCTAGTGGGTGAAAAAATTATGTTGATGTAAATTGTCAGATAAATTACTGTTTTTTCTATGTACACATTGAAGTCGCAACGGTAAAGTGACACTCGTAACTCAAGTAGTTACCTAATCCCAATGACGAGAAAGCTGTAATTAAATGAAAACTGAATTTGGTACTGCGAACTGGATAGTTTTGATTGCATACCTAGCGGCGATGTTGGCGGTAGGTGCTTATTTCACTAGGCGTGCCAGTAAAAATACAGATGCCTTCTTCAAAGCAGAAGGAAAAATCCCGGCCTGGGCAGCGGGATTCAGTATGTATGCCACAACTTTGAGCGCTATTACTTTTATGTCCACTCCCGAGCAAGCATTCAACAATGACTGGGCTTACGCTATCGGATCTTTGAGCATCATGATGCTGACTCCGGTATTTATCAAGTTTTATATTCCTTTCTACCGAAAACTCAAGGTAACCACTGCATATGAGTATTTAGAGGAACGATTCAATCCGGCGATGCGAGCCATTAGTTCCCTATTGTTTATGATTTACCATATTGGTCGCGTGGCAGTGGTCATCTACCTGCCTATTATTGCAGTTACCTCTGTTTCCTCTATTAATCCCATCGTTGTCGCGGTAATCGTTGGGGGACTGTGTATCGTTTACACCTTCTTAGGTGGCATCGAGGGCGTGGTGTGGTCCGATGTAATCCAAGGATTCCTATTATTAGGGGGAGCTCTCCTGGTGTGCATTATGGGCATATCCGCACTAAATGGCGGGTTTGGCGAGTTCGTTAGTTCAGCTGCCCATGACGGAAAGCTACTGTCAGGACAGAACTTCCAATTTGAACACATGGACAAGTTTGTACCGGTGATTTTGCTAGGCCAACTGGCTAACACGCTTTACCAATACACCGGAAGCCAAGATGTGGTGCAGCGCTACCAGGTAACAAAATCTATTAAAGAAACTGAAAAAGCCTTATGGACTAACTTCTTCCTGGGGCTAATCACTATCCCGATTTTCTTTGGTATGGGCACAATTCTTTGGTCTTTCTACGCCGATAATCTCCCAGAGATTCTAGAAAAGAATACTGCTGGTCTGGTTCCCTATTTCGTGATTACTCAGTTGCCTGCCGGGATTGCCGGCCTAGTAATTGCCGGTATTTTTGCGGCTGCACAATCAACTATCGCTTCAAGTCTGAACGCTATCTCCAGTTGTGCGGTGACTGATTTTAAGCAGCGTTTCTTTGCGAACCGCTTAAAAGGTCTGTCCGATGTGGCACTAGCAAGGATCATTATTGCGATTTCCGGGTGTTTCTCTCTGGCGGTGGCGATCTATTTCCTATTGCATGATGCGAATGAAACCTGGAATATCTTCCTTACAGTTTCCGGGCTGTTCGGGGTACCGGTAGCGGGGATTTTCTTTATCGGAATCTTCACAAAAAGGGCGAACTCAGTAGGCGCTATAGCAGGGCTTATTATCAGCGTATTGGTGGGAGTAGGAATGAAATTTTTCCTGCCAGAAGGGTCAATGTTTGCTTCCGCGTTGATGATAGCTTTTATTGCCTTCGTATCTTCTTTGGTATTTTCCTATCTGATCAGTCTAGTATTTCCGAAAGCCAATAAAGAAGTTACGGGACTTACCTATACCACCATTGATGAGGAGTATGTTCGTCCGGTGGCCTAGAAGCTCCGCTAATATTAGCTATCCATTCAAATAAATGTAAGCAGATAAGTCTTAAATGCCTTTTAGTGAAGACAGCTAGTCGGAATAGTTGTTGGCAGTGCTCTGCTTTTCTTCGGTACATATAGCCAAGAAAAGCAGAGCACCATAGCAAGGAGTAAAAATGCTTAGTTATCTGGTAGCGGGAAATCCTACGCGCCCTCTAATTATTTTGGTTCATGGAGTAGAAGACTGTGCGATTGCCTGGGCGGATTATATTGACCATTTAAAGTCCCGTTACCTAGTGGTTTCAATAGACCACAAAGGACACGGTTTTTCGCCTCGATTTACCGACCAAGAGCTAGAAGATCCTTTCGAGGCTTCATATTCTGCCCTGGTGCACGCGGTGCAGTTTATCGAAAAAACCTTTGGTAAAAAAGCTATTTTCGTGGGGCATTCCATGGGAGGGGCCCTCGTTACCAAACTGGCTGCGCGCCACCCGGAACTGGTGGCAGGGGCGGTAGTAGAAGATCCGGCGTGGCTTTCGCAAACCTACCGTCAAAACTATGTCACTAATATTCCGACTGCTCTTAGCCAACTTGAATCCTGGCAAGACCCGATGGTGGCCTATGACTGGGGGAGAAAGCGGCGTCCCTGGTGGCCGGGGGATACCATGATTGGTTGGGTTTTTGGAAAGCTCCGGGCAGATTCAGGACTGATAGGAACCGGAGTGGTTAGTTTTAACGAAAACTGGCAAGACTTGGTGCAAGAAATTACGGTTCCCCTGGTGGTGGTTTCGTCCGATCAAGAATCAGATATCGTAGGGAAAACCGGGTTAGCACAAACCGATGCTTTAGCTAATCGGAATGTGGAAACAGTTTATATTCCCGGCTGTGAACATACGCTACGGCGCAACAAACCCCAAGAATTCAACCGGTTAATAGATCCCTATCTGATTAAATGGGCGGAAGCGGAAGAAAACCGTAGTTAGGGGAGAGGGGTTGTAGCGATACTCGCCCTCATGGCAGGAAGTAGAAAACTGGCTTAAGCGGGCAGAGCCTCAATGGATTCTATTAAAGGCGAATAGTGGTCTTGTACCGCGGCCATGTATCCCAATGTGTCTCCCGCTTCAGCGGCTTTGAGCATAGCTCCATGCGCCTTGGCAGTTGCTACCATATTTTCTTTCCCGGCAGCCGGCAAGACAGGAAGTACCGACATGTGCACCAGCCAGAGGGAGTTCATTAGTTCTTCCAGCAGGATGTTGTTCAATTCGGACACTAGACCAGTGTGAAACTCTATGTCCTCAACTAAGAATTCCTGACCGTTACGAGCTTTTTCCACCATAGTGTCAACTAGCTGATGTAAGTGAGTCAGCTGCTTTCCAGCCACTTTCATTACTATTTCACGGGCTAACCCAATATCTAGAGTTTGGCGAACTTGCACAACTTCTTTTAAGGAAGTCAGGCTGGTAGATTTTAGCGAAGAACGCAACACCATCATTTGAGCAAAAGGACGTAAAGACATTTCTCCCACGTAGGTTCCGCGTCCTTGGTGAACGGTAACAATATCTAAAGCCTGTAACTGCCTTAAGGCTTCACGCACGGAAGAACGGGAAACCCCTAAGCGTTCACACAGTTCGTTCTCCGTAGGTAGCGGGTCTCCGGGTTGTAAATGCTCTTCAAGTATGAAACTTTCTATCGCAGCCAGGGCACCTTTAGACCGTGAGCTAGGATCCTCCAAGCTTTTTTTGTTCTGTAGTAAGCGCCGGTAATCATCCACTGTGGAGACTGATTCGGGGGTAACTGTCTTGTCCATATGATTCCTCTGTTGCAACTGCGTTCGTTTAGTAGATTATCATTCCCCATTGAACGGTAGTTGTCTGATGATAGCTATGCTATAGGGCATGATGAAGTGATGCAATACGCTTTCGCTTTGTAATGTGGATAAGCAAAAAACTGCCTGTTTTTTGCAGGTTTGCTCCAAAAAAACTGATGTTACTCATGCTTGATTGCTCTAGTAATTTCAGCTTGACCTAATGTTATGTTAAACTTGCCTGGTATCTGAGTTTCAATCAGGTGTTCGGAGTGATGGTGCTATCCGGTTCTGTTTAGACCAGGACATCATCTGGAGCAGTCGATTCTACAAAAGAGGTAAATCGTGAATTTATCAGATGAATCAAGCGAGCAAGCGAATAAGGTAACAAGTAAACGAGTAATTTGGGCAACTTTAGTGATTGCTCTGGGAGGGCTGCTTTTTGGATATGACAGCGGAGTCATCTCCGGTGCTCTTCCCTCGATGACGAAAGATTTTAACCTGGACGCTATTCATTCAGGAATGGTGGTTAGCTCCCTGGTAGTAGGGGCAGCCATTGGGGCGCTCAGCGCCGGGAGAATATCTGATCGTTTCGGCAGGAGACCGGTATTAATTGCGGCATCTGCAATCTTCGTCTTGGGGGCAATCATCGCGGCTTTTGCCCCCAATGTTCCGGTAATGATCGTGGCGCGGGTAATTCTTGGTTTAGGGGTAGGTACTGCTTCCAATATCGTGCCGGTGTTTATTTCGGAACTAGCTCCCGCCCATATTCGCGGACGCTTGGTCTCGCTCAACCAGCTGATGATTGTCACCGGAATCATGATTGCTTATATCGCGAACTATGCGCTGCACGGCGTAAGTTACGATTGGCGCTGGATGTTCGGGATTTCGATAGCCCCGGCGCTGCTATTTGGTATCGGTATCATCACTCTTTCGGAATCGCCGCGGTGGCTGGTGTTAGATGGGCAGGTCGATAAGGCACGGCAGGTTCTGCAAAGCGTTCGGGAAAGTCAAAACGTAGAGGACGAGCTAACTGAAATTAAGGCTTCGATTGGCGGGGAACAAGGAAACGTAGGCTTTCGCGCCTTGGGGGAGCGCCGGTTGCGCCGGGTATTAATCGCCGGAATCGGTCTGCAGATTCTAGGACAGCTAACCGGCGTAAATGCGGTGGTATTCTATGCCCCCACTATTTTTAAAGGAGCAGGTTTAGGCGATAGTAGCGCAATTCTAGCCACCGTGGGTATGGGGGCGATTAATATCGTTGCCACCTTTATCGGTATGGCATTAGTAGACAAGATTGGGCGTACTCGGCTGCTGGCCAGCGGCTCTTTCCTAATGACCATCTTCCTAGCTGGGTTGGCGATTGATTTAGCTATAGGAGGTCAGGGAACTACCAGTGCAATTATTGGTTTAATTTGCGTATTTGGTTATATCGCGGCAGTTGCCTCCACCTTGAACGTGGTAGTGTTCATTATTGCTTCCGAGCTTTACCCCCTGAGCGTTCGCGGTACCGCGATGAGCTTAACTATCGGCGTGAACTGGACCATGAGCTTTATCGTCTCCCTAACTTTCCTTAGCCTATTTGAAACCTTCGGTGGCCCGGGAACTTTCGGGGTCTACGCGCTAACCTCCGCCGCGTTAGGGATTTTTGCGTTGAAAGTTATCCCGGAAACCAAAGGTAAAACCCTAGAAGAAATTGAACGAGACTACGCCAGCTAACGCGCGAAAAGTTAAGGTAAATACTATGGAAAAGACACTTCCGCAAGGACAGATGCTGGCCTATACCACGGCGGGAGCTGCAGATAGGTCACTGATTATCGCTACCCACGGGGTTACCGATAATGCGTCCTCGCTAGCTAGCCTGCAAAAATACTGGTCAAGCGATTACCACGTAGCCTGTGTAGATGCGCGCGGGCATGGCCTGTCGCCTCGTTTTAGCCGCGAAGCCCTGCTCGACCCGCTAGCTACCGAAGTCGCCGATATGATATGCACGATTGAGCACCTTAACACTGGCGAGCCCGCTATATTAATTGGGCACTCAATGGGGGCAGCAGTTATGAGCGCGGTAGCGTTCTGGCGACCAGATTTAGTTAAAGCCTTGATTTTGGAAGAACCTGCCTGGCTAACGCCACAGCAGGCTACCCAATATAAAGAAGGCGCAGCACAACTGGTGAAACGAATTAAATGGATGCGAGCCGAAGTGTCCGCGGCATTAGCGGAAAACCGCAAAGACTATTCCAGCTGGTCGCTCGCGGAAGCTTGCGGCTGGTTACAGGGTAAACTGCAAGTCGATTTAGATTTTGTTGCCCTCGGCGAAGTTAGCCCGAGGCAGCCTTGGGAACAGATTGCCCGCTCACTCAAGATGCCGACCTTGCTGATTACCTCCGATGGTGAGGACGTGTTGATAGGGTCGCAGCGGCTAAAAGAAATCGAAAACCTGGGCAACCATAACTTAAAGACGGTGATTATTCCGGGAACCCGTCACTGTGTACGCCGGGAAAAAGAAGCCGAGTTCTATGCGCTTTGTGACGATTTCTTAGCCAGTCTAGATCATTAGAGTTTCAACGGAGAAGAGAATAATGGATAGCAAAATACTTTTAGATTCCGAGATAGCCGCGGTTCTTGACACAGTTCCACCCCAAATGGCGTGGGATCCGCCGGCAATGCGGGCAGCGGGCGAAAAAATGCTCAGTGGCGAGATTGTGTTACCTGCCGGTATCACCCGGGAAATAATGCAGGTGGAAAGTAAAGACGGTTACCAGGTTGAACTGCGAGTATTCCGCCCAGAAAACCGCGAACCGCAAGGGGTTATCTACAGCATTCATGGTGGGGGAATGATTGCGGGGCAAGCTCGCTATGATGATGGCTGGAACGGACAGCTAGTGGCAGAAACTGGCCAGTGCGTTGTTAGCCCCAATTATCGCCTCGCCCCCGAGAATCCCTATCCTTTGCCATTACAGGACTGCGTGGCGGGCTGGCAATGGGTGAAAGCAGAGTTTCCGGCGCTTCCGAGTGTAATTTATGGGGATAGCGCCGGAGGTAATCTGGCGGCAGCAGTAACCTTATTCAGTCGGGACCAGGGGATAGCACTTGCTGACCGAGTGTTTCTAATTGAGCCAGTTTTAGATGATCGGCTGGAAACAGTCTCTATGCAAGGCGGACAAGACACTCCGGTATGGGATTTGCCTAACGCTAAAGCCAGTTGGAAAGCCTATCTTGGTGGAGGGGAGGCTGATATTTATGCGGCTCCCGGCAGAGCCACTGACTTATCGGGATGGCCGGAAACTTTTCTGGTAGCCAACCAATGCGACCCCTTGCGAGATGAAGATATTAGATTTGCGCAGACACTAACGGAAAGTAATGTTCCGGTGCGCCTAACGCTGCTTCCAGGCACCTGCCATGGTGTATTAGGGCTGCAAGGCCCGGCGATTGCCCAGCAGGCACGCGAACTGGTGATTAACGCGCTAAAATCAGCGGGGATTTAGCCCCTAGCGGCATTTGCTGCTTGTTTGGATTATTTAATCCCAGCAGCCCTAAAAAGGCAGGTACTTTTTCAACGCCATAATGGAAAATACGGTGGAAATCAGAACTATTGTGGTCTCTCTTACTTTTGCCTAATCTGGTTTGACCCGTGGGCGTTGGGACGGTAACTTTGTATTCGTTGCTGAGCGACGAAGCCGGCGGGAACCGAGTTTTCCGCCGATTATTTTTTGCTTGCAACGAATCCTGATCGGCCAGTTTGGTTGGTTTGTGGTTTGGTTGTTTGTGTTCTCGATAGTGTGTTTTTTTGTTTTGTTTGTGTGGGATTGACTGGGGTGCCTGGCTGTTTGGTTGGGTGTTTTGGTTTTTTCTGTTTTTTGTTTTTTTGATGCTGATGATTTTGGAACGTTTTGTTTTTTGATTGTTGGTGTTTGTTTTTGCTGGATTGTTTTCTGGCTTGAATCATTGATTTTTTGCCTGCTGTTTTTTGGTGGGTTTGTTTTTGGTTTTTGTTGGAGAGTTTGATCCTGGCTCAGGATGAACGCTGGCGGCGTGCTTAACACATGCAAGTCGAACGGGATCCAAGGGTGCTTGCATCCTTGGTGAGAGTGGCGAACGGGTGAGTAACACGTGAGTAACCTGTCCTTTTCTTTGGGATAAGCTCCTGAAAGGGTGTTTAATACCTTATGTTCTGTCTGCCTCGCATGGGGTGGGTGGGAAAGATTTTTTCGGTGAAGGGTGGGCTCGCGGTCTATCAGCTTGTTGGTGGGGTGATGGCTTACCAAGGCTTTGACGGGTAGCCGGCCTGAGAGGGTGGTCGGTCACATTGGGACTGAGATACGGCCCAGACTCCTGCGGGAGGCAGCAGTGGGGGATATTGCACAATGGGCGCAAGCCTGATGCAGCGACGCCGCGTGGGGGATGAAGGCCTTCGGGTTGTAAACTTCTTTTGCTCTGAACAAGGCATGCTAGTGGGTGTGTTGAGTGTAGGGGTTGATTAGCGCCGGCTAACTACGTGCCAGCAGCCGCGGTAATACGTAGGGCGCGAGCGTTGTCCGGAATTATTGGGCGTAAAGGGCTTGTAGGTGGCTGGTTGCGTCTGTCGTGAAAGCTCATGGCTTAACTGTGGGTTTGCGGTGGGTACGGGCTGGCTTGAGTGCAGTAGGGGAGGCTGGAATTCCTGGTGTAGCGGTGGAATGCGCAGATATCAGGAGGAATACCGGTGGCGAAGGCGGGTCTCTGGGCTGTTACTGACACTGAGGAGCGAAAGCATGGGGAGCGAACAGGATTAGATACCCTGGTAGTCCATGCTGTAAACGGTGGGAACTGGGTGTGGGGGGCTTTTTTGTCTTCTGCGTCGTAGCTAACGCGTTAAGTTCCCCGCCTGGGGAGTACGGTCGCAAGGCTAAAACTCAAAGGAATTGACGGGGGCCCGCACAAGCGGCGGAGCATGCGGATTAATTCGATGCAACGCGAAGAACCTTACCAAGGCTTGACATGCACTGGACTGGCCCAGAGATGGGTTTTCCTTTTTGGCTGGTGTGCAGGTGGTGCATGGTTGTCGTCAGCTCGTGTCGTGAGATGTTGGGTTAAGTCCCGCAACGAGCGCAACCCTTGTCCTATGTTGCCAGCAAGTTGTGTTGGGGACTCGTGGGAGACTGCCGGGGTTAACTCGGAGGAAGGTGGGGATGACGTCAAATCATCATGCCCCTTATGTCTTGGGCTTCACGCATGCTACATTGGCGTCTACAGAGGGTTGCGATACCGTAAGGTGGGGCGAATCTCTTAAAGGGCGTCTTGGTTCGGATCGGGGTCTGCAACTCGGCCCCGTGAAGGTGGAGTCGCTAGTAATCGCAGATCAGCAACGCTGCGGTGAATACGTTCTCGGGCCTTGTACACACCGCCCGTCACGTCACGAAAGTTGGTAACACTCGAAGCTTGTGGCCTATCTCTTTTTGAGGGGGAGCGGGTGAAGGTGGGGCTAGCGATTGGGACGAAGTCGTAACAAGGTAGCCGTACCGGAAGGTGCGGCTGGATCACCTCCTTTCTAGGGAGATTTTATTTTTAAGCGCAAGCGGAACGAGGAAACACTTTCCCCCCAGGGCTTAATCGTTTTGGGTTTGGTTTTGGGGGGCTGTCGGGTATAGGAACAATCAGGCTCCTTGGGTTTGTTTGTTTGGCTCATTGACTTTCAAGGCCGTTGGTTTTGGGGTTTTTTGGGTTGGTTGTTTGTTTTTTGGAGAGTGGATGTGAGTGTCTTTGTGATGCTTTTTTTGTGAGAATCTTGTTCGTTGACTGCCCTGTTTTTTGGGGTGGTTGGTGTTTTTTGTTTATTGGTTTGTTTTTTGTTTTTGAGCGTTTGGTGGATGCCTTGGCATCGTGTGCCGATGAAGGACGTTGTGGCTGGCGATAGCCTCGGGGAGTTAGCGAGCGTGCGTTGATCCGGGGGTTTCCGAATGGGGTAACCTGACCATAGTTGTGTGTGGTTGGCGCGCACTGAAGTTTTGATAGGTGTGTGTTGGTAGGGTGGGAAGTGAAACATCTTAGTACCGCCTTTTGTGAGATAGTCCGTGTGTAGTGGTGAGCGATAGCGGGTGTTGGCTAAACCGTTTGCGTGTGATACTCGGCAGGGGTTGCGTAGGCGGGGTTGTGGGACGAAATCGTTGAGAATCTGCCGGTTCTTGGAGCGTTTTTGTGTGTGCGAGGTGAACAGGTTGGGATGCCTGGCCGTAGACCGTGAGAGTCGGGTAGCTGGTTGTGCATGCGTGGCGTTGGGTTTTGTTCCCGAGTAGCGCGGGGCTCGTGGAATCTCGTGTGAATCTGCCCAGACCATTGGGTAAGCCTGGACGGGCATGGTGACCGATAGTGGATTAGTACCGTGAGGGAATGGTGAAAAGTACCCCGGGAGGGGAGTGAAATAGTTCCTGAAACCAAGCGTTTTTAAGCCGTCAGAGCCGCGGGATCCTTTCGGGGGTTGGTGTGGTGGTGGCGTGCCTATTGAAGAATGAGCCTGCGAGTTATGTTGCGTTGCGAGGTTAACCTGTTGTGGGGTAGTCGTAGGGAAACCGAGTCCTGGGGGCGTAATAGTAGCGTGGCATAGACCCGAAGCGGGGTGATCTACCCATGGCCAGGTTGAAGCGGCGGTAGAACGTCGTGGAGGACCGCACCCACCTAGGTTGAAAACTGGGGGGATGAGTTGTGGGTAGGGGTGAAAGGCCAATCAAACTCCGTGATAGCTGGTTCTCCCCGAAATATATTTAGGTATAGCGTTCCATTTTTTGCTTGCGTGTGGTAGAGCTACTGGTTGGTTGATGGGCCTTGTTGGTTACTGAGATCTGCTAAACTCCGAATGCGCGTTAAGTTGGTGGGGCAGTCAGACAGCGGGGGATAAGCTTCGTTGTCGAGAGGGAAACAGCCCTGATCATCGGTTAAGGTCCCTAAGTGTGTGCTGAGTGGAAAAGGATGTGTAGTTGCGTTGACAGCCAGGAGGTTGGCTTAGAAGCAGCCACCCTTGAAAGAGTGCGTAATAGCTTACTGGTCGAGTGATTGTGCGCCGATAATGTAGTGGGGCTTAAGCATGCCACCGAAACTGTGACTACAATGCTTTTGGTGTTGTGGGGTAGGGGAGCGTCCTGCATTGTTGTAGCGGCCTGGTGATGGGTCGTGTGTGGTGTGGGAGTGAGAATGCAGGCATGAGTAGCGAGTCCAGTGTGAGAATCGCTGGCGCCGATAAACTAAGGGTTCCAGGGGAAGGTTTATCCGCCCTGGGTTAGTCGGGTCCTAAGGCGAGGCCGTCAGGCGTAGTCGATGGTTGAGCAGTTGATATTCTGCTACCGGGATCAGACCGTATATAGCGCTTTTTCTTTTGAGCTTGACGCCCTTTTCGGTTCTTGTCTTCCTTCGGGTTGATAAGGGTCGTTGGGTTTTGGGTTTTTGGTTTGAGTGTTTTAGCTTCGTGGTGACACAGTGAGATTGCCTGGCGCGGTGGTGGTTTACCGTGTTCAAGCCTGTAGCCTGTCTTCTAGGCAAATCCGGAAGGCGTGTATGGTGAGGGGTGATGGTGAGGCCCGTTTTTGGGTTGATAACAGGGTTGGTCTGTACTGTCGAGAAAAGCTGCGTTGTGAGGTGTGTTTCCGCCCGTACCCTAAACCGACTCTGGTAGTTGGGTAGAGAATACTAAGGCGAGCGAGTGAATCGTGGTTAAGGAATTCGGCAAATTGCCTCCGTAACTTCGGGAGAAGGAGGCCCCACCCCTTGAAGAGCGTTTTCTGTTCTAGGGGGTGTGGGGTGCAATAGCAAGATGGAAGCGACTGTTTATCAAAAACATAGGTGCGTGCGAAGCTGTAAGGCGATGTATACGCACTGACGCCTGCCCGGTGCCGGAAGGTTAAGAGGAGCTGTCAGCCTTTTTTGGCGAAGCGGTGAATTTAAGCCCCGGTAAACGGCGGTGGTAACTATAACCATCCTAAGGTAGCGAAATTCCTTGTCGGGTAAGTTCCGACCTGCACGAATGGCGTAACGACTTCTGTGCTGTCTTGACCGCGAACTCGGCGAAATTGCATTACGAGTAAAGATGCTCGTTACGCGCAGCAGGACGGAAAGACCCCGGGACCTTTACTATAGCTTGGTATTGGTGGCTGGTTGTGTTTGTGTAGGATAGGTGGGAGACGTTGAAGCAGTCACGCTAGTGGTTGTGGAGTCGGCAAGTGAAATACCACTCTGATGTTGCTGGTTATCTGAACCTGGACCCATTATCTGGGTTAGGGACAGTGCCTGGTGGGTAGTTTAACTGGGGCGGTTGCCTCCTAAATGGTAACGGAGGCGCTCAAAGGTTTCCTCATCCTGGTTGGTAATCAGGGTTCGAGTGTAAGTGCACAAGGAAGCTTGACTGTGACACTGACGGGTGGAGCAGGTACGAAAGTAGGAACTAGTGATCCGGCAATGGCTTATGGAAGCGTTGTCGCTCAACGGATAAAAGGTACCCCGGGGATAACAGGCTGATCTTGCCCAAGAGTCCATATCGACGGCATGGTTTGGCACCTCGATGTCGGCTCGTCGCATCCTGGGGCTGGAGTTGGTCCCAAGGGTTGGGCTGTTCGCCCATTAAAGCGGTACGCGAGCTGGGTTCAGAACGTCGTGAGACAGTTCGGTCCCTATCCGCTGCGCGCGTTAAGACTTGAGAAAGTCCTGTCCCTAGTACGAGAGGACCGGGATGGACGAACCTCTGGTGTGCCAGTTGTACCGCCAGGTGCATGGCTGGTTGGCTATGTTCGGAAAGGATAACCGCTGAAAGCATCTAAGCGGGAAGCCTGCTTTAAGATGAGGTCTTTTAGGTTCCCAGCAGACTACTGGGTAGATAGGCCAGAAGTGTACACGTTGTAAAACGCAAAGCTGACTGGTACTAAACAACCATTAAAAAACAAATCACAACACTAAAACACACCGTGTGTTCAAGCATTCCACAATACGAATCGTCACGAAGACGCTCACACCCACTCTCAAACACCGTCTACAAGAACGGTACCCCCCAAAAAAAGGAAACTAACCAAAACAAGTTAGCAACAAGCACGGGGGTTGAACACATAGTCTTGTGGTGGTCATAGCGCCTAGGACACGCCCAGTCCCATCCCGAACCTGGAAGCTAAGCTAGGCAACGCTGATGGTACTACGCCCCAACGAGCGCGGGAGAGTAAGAAACCACCACAACCATTTTAAAAAGGCAGGGTACAAAAACCAATCTTGGTTTCTGTACCCTGCCTTTCTATCTTTCATTAGCTAAGTTATTAACTTATATATTGCGAAAATTAAAAGCTAGCGTTTTGTCCAAGCAGAGCATAGCTGCTCGAAACGAGATTCGAAATGCGCTATTTGCCAGTCCCGAGCAGCTGCAGTTTCTAACAGATTTTGCAGATCTTTACCCGGTTCCCAATATGCCGCTACCTGCCGGATAGCGCTAGGAGAAAGTGCCAATTCTGCCCAGATCTGATTTTCTTGTGCCCAGGTAGATACGTCCTCTTTAAGTAGGCGGTAAAGCTCAGCGCGAGCCGGATCAATTTTTTCCCAAGTTGCTAGCGAGGTTATTTCGTGAAGCTTTCGCGGGGGTTCTCTCCCCGGTAATTGGTCTTTTGGTAGATCGCGTACCTTTTTTATAGCCTGCCACCAAATCCGGGCATGACGGCGTAGTTGCCGGCGCTTCATAAATGAACGGCGTGATAGCTCTTGGTAGGAAGTAGGAGTTTGTAAGACTAAGTCTACCAGGTCGCGGTTAGGTAGCACCCGATGGGGTGCTAAATCAGCTTCACGTGCGATTTCATCGCGCTTATTGTAAAGCTCCCGCAGCAAGCCGAGCTGGCGAGGAGAACGGGCTTTACCAGCACCTTTCAAATGCCGCCAAGGTTCGCTACCACGCGGACGATGGTAGTTGGCTAATGTATAGGAAAACTCTTGTTCAGCCCAAGATAGACGCCCTGCGGCCTTCAAGCGCTCTTTTAACGCTGAGGCGAGCTCCACCAAGTACTCCACATCCAGGGCCGCGTAATCGAGCCATGATTGTTTGAGGGGACGCAATGACCAGTTTTCCCGAGTATGGTTCTTGGCTAGTTTTACCCCTAGCACTTCCTCGGTAACTGCCCCCAGTCCCACGTGTTCATACCCCAATAGTTTCGCTGCGATCTGAGTATCGAATAGACGCGGTGCTACTAAACCTGCCCACTCCATACATTCCAGGTCTTCTTTGGCGGCGTGCAGCACCCAGGTACTGTTTTGGCAGACAGCGCTAAAATCCGATAAATCATCCAGAGCCAGAGGATCAAGTAAAACCAGGGGAGCGCTCTGCCCTTTCGCCTGGATCAAATAGGCTTTGTCCAGGTAACGGATTCCGCTGGCGCGTTCAGTATCAAAAGCCACGTATTGGCCAGGATTGCTATATTCGCGCAGACACTCCCGGTATTGCTGCTGGTTATCAGTTAGGGGAACCGATCCCAGCCGGGGACGGTAAAGAGTTTCGCTCATACCAGCTTTACCTGCCCTAGGCGAGATATTCCAGCGCTAACTTCCACCGAATAACCCGACATCATCGCTAATAACCGCGATATCGCGGCCGCGTGGGGCGCCAAGTTATTTTCTAGAGGTGTCCAGGAGGCACGCAATTCCATTTCTGCCGATTCAGAGCGTTTTTTTAACTCGCCAAAACTGGCGGAATGAGAGCGGCTAACTGACCCGGCAGCCTGGAAAAAACTGGCATCTGCCTGGGTTAAAAAATCGGTAAACCATGACCAACAAACCTGGTCAGCCAGCGGTTCAGTGACTAAATCTACATCTACATGCGCACCAAGCATCGTAACTAGCCGAAATCGTCCCTGCCACCCGGGTTGTTCCTGGGGGTCATAAAGAATCACTAGCCTTCCGGCGCCTCCACTATGAGGAATGGTCTCCAAAGATTCACAATCCATACGGATAGCGGCAGCAAAAGGCGCAATTCCTTGCGGCGCCGAAATCTCACTGACCGTAACATGAGAATCATAGGGGGCTTCCCGCAAAGTGAGCAGAGCATCGGTAAACTCTGCAGGTGTCTTTTGATTCACCATTTCAGCGTAGGCAGGAAACCTCTCCTAAACTCACTGCCACGCCGATAATCAACCGACCTAGCTGTAAACATACCAATTATCCGGTTGGGAAAATGATTTCTTGATCAGATATTGTGATGGGATAAGCAACGCTTCTTGGCAATAAGATTCGAGTGGCCTCCGGGGCAATGAGTAAGATTTGATAGCATTGAGTGGCTCAAATCTTAGGGAGGCACTGTGGCAGGAAAACAGGATATAGGGTTTCAACCGGTTATCCCAGGAACCGATATCGGAGCTTATGCTTTGGCGCGTTCATTTCACGAGAAATGGAAGGTGAAACCAACGCTGCTCACGCTGCAAGTTCTGGGGCCAATAATGGCATCTGGCATTATTGATACTCGCTTAGTCGAGCCCAATGCCCTGCCCAATCCAGACTCGGAAATGCCGCTTATAGAAGGTTTGATTGCTATCGGACCGCAGCTGCAAAAAGAGTATCCAGGAAAAAAGCTGCTGCTGATTGCCAATATGGACTCCAATGTGCGCGATATTATGCGCCGAGAGGAAGAGCTGCGGAAATATTACGCGTTTGCCTTCCCCTCCCTGAAGATTATTGAAGATACCTCCGATAAAGCAAAGTTTCCGCTGTTGGCTGCCGAGCATGGTTTGAATGTTCCGCAAACTTTAGAAATTGATTTTTCCGGTTCGCTAGAGGACGAACTAGCTAAACTTGAGCAGGTAAATCAGCCTTTCCCTTGGATTATTAAACCGGCTACCAGCGCCGGTTACGAGCGTCTTAAATGGCCGGGCAAAGCGAAAGTCTATACGGTTTCCAATAAAGAAGAAGCCCAAACCTTACTCGGCAATCTCTATCAACATACTCATAACAATCCGCATGCCCGCCGCTTCGTACTGCAGCCCCGGGTGGAAGGCAACGACAGCTTTAATCTCTCGGTGACTGCCTACGTTGATCAAAACTTACGGGTAACTATGTTGGGATCAGCCCAAGTGTTACTGGAGGATCATTCTCCCACTGCCCTCGGTAACCCAGTGGCGATGATTACCGAACCCTATCCCCGCCTC
Source organism: Varibaculum sp. GTC20041 (assembly GCF_055387755.1). Lineage (NCBI taxonomy): Bacteria > Bacillati > Actinomycetota > Actinomycetes > Actinomycetales > Actinomycetaceae > Varibaculum > Varibaculum sp. GTC20041. The sequence continues at coordinate 1,235,296 of NZ_AP041144.1, read as the reverse complement.
TATGAGCAGGTAAGTAGCTTCCTGAAGGGAGTGGGGTGGCACGGCTTCGCCAACTTTGACTTTAAGGTAGATTCCCGCACGGGGATTGCCTATTGCTTCGAAGTAAATCCCCGTATTGGACGGAACTCCTATTACAACACCTCTGCCGGAATGAATCCCATGAGGTTTTTTGTCGAGGACGTCGTGGAGGGGAAAGCGATAGCCCCGCAACGTTTAGGAAAGCGAGTCTACTATTCGATTCTGCCCAAACGGCTAGTGCTGCGGTATGTAGATAAACAGATGGGCAAGAAAATTAAGACTCTTTACCGCCTGAAGAAAAATCATGATCCCTTGTTCTACCCGGCGGATTTCGGTTTTAGTCTGCGTGGCCTGAAGCGCTTTGCCTACGTGATGATTGCCCGGGAAAATCACTGGAGAAAGTATCACCGTAATTACCCGGCAGCTAAGTTCCGTCAGGGGGAAACCCGCTCCCTCGATACTGCTGCCTTAACCCAGCCCTAGCCACCTGGCTTGGTCGGCCAGACCGCTGAAGAATCCCTACGAGCCTCCCAAAGGCAAGGCCGTGACAAGGCGCTAACCAACTATTAGCAGGGTGTCTTCACCTAGGATTTCCGCGGGAGGATTCTCCAGTTTCCCGTTAGTGAACGATATGTAGTCACCTTGCGGCAGCTGCGCGACTAAATCGCTGATATCAGCACAGCTGTGATGCAGATTTACTATGACCTGAGCATGCTCTGTCTTTAATACCAGTAGCCTGTTCTGGCGCTCCAAAGAAATAAAATCAGCAAACACGCCCTCGCGACGCAGCGCGATCAAGTGTCGATACCAGGCGAGCATCTTTATATGCTCGACCTCAGAAAGCTCCTGCCAGAGCAGCTTGGAGTTAAGGAAAGTAGAAAGAGCTTGAGGGGAAGGAACTTCCACTTCGCCATCATAAATTTTCTCCCAATCATGGGAGGCGAACTCTCGTTTTCTACCCTCATCTACGGCTTTGCCAATTCCCTCATCTGCATAGTCGGTGAAGAATTGGAAACGAGAACGGCTGCCCCATTCTTCCCCTTGGAAAAGCATCGGCGTAAACGGAGAGGCTAGAATCAAAGCTGCTTGACCAGCCAGTAACCCGGGGGAGAGCTTTTCGCTAGGGCGATCCCCTAAAGCGCGGTTACCTACCTGGTCATGGTTGGAAGCAAATCCAAAGAAACGGTTTCGTTCCATATCTGCCGGAACTGGAGCCCCCCAGTTCTTGCCCCGGAAACTAGAGTAAGTACCGTTATGGTAAAACACCTGCGAATATATTTTGCTTAGCGCCGCAGGATCAGCAAAATCTTCGTAGTAGCCTTGGGTTTCTCTGGTGAAAGCTACGTGAATACCGTGGTGGATATCGTCATCCCATTGTCCATCCATTCCGTATCCGCCCTCATCAACTGCGGTGACCATGCGGGCATCGTTGAGATCGGATTCTGCCACTAGAGTTAGCGGTCTGTCCAACTCCTCCGAAAGGTTGTGAACTTCTTGGGAAAGTTCCGCTAAAAGATGCAGCTTGGAATCATCTTGGATTTCATGAACCGCATCTAGGCGTAGACCGTCAAACCCATAGTCAGCCAGCAAAGCCACAGCCGCCCCAATTAAGAAATCTCGAACTGGGCCGGAATCGGAACCATCTAGGTTATAGCCATCGCCCCAGGGAGTCTCGTGACGGTTAGAAAAATAAGGAGCAAACTGACTTAAATAGTTTCCGGAAGAACCCAAATGATTCAATACCAGGTCTTGGGCAACTGCGATTCCCAGGTTGTGTGCCTCATCGATAAAAGCCACCAGATCTTCCGGGGTGCCGTAGGGATTGAAGAGGGCATACAGGCCAACCCCGTCATACCCCCAACCGCGCTGGCCTGGGAAAACCGCTATTGGCATTAGTTCGATGACCTCGACTCCCAAATCTGCGAGATAGGGGAGTTTTTCTATGGCTGCTCGCAGGGTTCCTTGGGCGGTGAAAGTTCCGATATGTAGCTCGTACCAGACCCTACCTAGAAGTTTTCCATCGGGTTGCCAGCTAGAGGAGTGTTGGATAGCGGAAATATCGGCAGTTTGTACCCAAAGTTCACTACCGGGAACATACCTGCGCGCCCGGGGGTCAGGGAACGGCCCCTTTCCGTCTATTTCAAAGGCGTAGGTAGTCCCGTTGGGTAGCGGACGCGGAGCGAGCCACCAGGAACCATATTGTACCATCGGGGTTTTTCGCGGTCTTTCTGGTGATCCTACCAGCAGATTTATCTGTTTTTTGTCCGGTGCCCATAGCGGTACTCGTCCGCATCCGGGTTTAAGCTCCCAAGGTGGCAAGCCTTCAAAATCTAGATCCGAAGGAGTTAAATCCATCTATTCCACCCGCTCCAGTATCCGTGCCCCCCGCTTAGATAGCAGCTCTTCCAAGCTTTGCATTCCTCCGGGGAAAACTTCATTTGAGCAAATATCTTTCCAGGATCCTTCCGGGAGCACCACGGTATGCTCGGGGCGGAAATCTCCTTGATATCGGGAGAGCACCCCGGAAAGACGACGGGCAAGAGTGACAACTTGGGGGCCCGCTTCTTCGGTTCCGCGCGCAAAAGCTACCGCGTAACCAGTAGAGAGGGCGAGTGCCTCATAAGTAGCGGTAGCAGATACGAAGCACTCGGGGCGGCGGCGCCGTAGCCGTAAGATTGCTGCCGTAACATTGAGCTTCAAATCATCTAGGTTTGAGCCTGCCGCGTGATCTAAGCCTTCTTGATCCAGATGGGAAAGTCTTTTAGCTAGCGCAGTGAAATCAACGGGTCGGCGATTATCAGGATCCACCAACGATGTTTGGGTGATTTCTGAACCTTGATAAACGTCAGCTACCCCAGGCATGGTTAGTTGTAAAGCCTTATTAGCTACGATGGTGTAGCGAGTAGCTTGCTCGGTTTCGCCGTGCCAGCGAGAAACAATATCAGCTACCTTGGGGTCGCATATAATCTGGTCGGCATAATCAAGGAGCTCGTTTTCACGGGTCTCATCCGGAGCAGTCCAGGTAGTCCAAGATTTTTGTTCCCTAATCGCTTTTACTAAATATTGGCGCAGCCGCTTAGAAGAGATCGGTCCATTATTATCCCAAGTGCCGATCAGGGTTTGCCACAGCATATTTTCGGTGCGTCCATCCAGGTCATTAGGACGGTAAGGCTGAGTTACATCTCGCAGGTCGGAAACAATTTGTGCCCAAAGCGTCGGGTACTGGCTGATAATGGCCAGACGCATACGCACATCCTCGCAACGTTTAGTGTCGTGCGTAGAGTTAGTGGTCATGGTAGCTGGCCAGTTAGTTTGAATATCGCGCGCGAATAGATGCAGATTATCGGCAGAAATCCCGAAAGCTTGCGGGTTAGAACCTACTTCATTTAGGCACAGCAGGTGAGTCCAGCGATAGAAAGTAGTGTCTTCTACTCCTTTGGCCATGACTGCTCCGCAGACCTGTTGGAAACGCACCAAGAATTCTTGCCGATCCAGGTCGCTTACTTTCAAAGCCGCAGATCCCGTTTCATCTCCAAGCACCAGGGCAACTACCACCGCCATGGTGTCAGCATGTTCGGTATTCAGGTAGCGTAGTGCTCGCTTAGCCGCTGCCGCTACGATTTCTCGCGATAATGCGGGGGCAGGATTCCCTACCGTCACATAGGCGCGGTAGCAAGGCATTTCGATAATCAGTTCCCGCAAACAATCAACCAGGGAACGGAAGGTGTAATCCCGCAAACGGAAATCATTTTGACAGATTTTCCATACTAACTGTCCGATACGGCGGACTTCCGCTGCCAGGGAGGTATCGATAATCTGGGCTTTGGCTTCGCGCTGCATTTGCGGATAGGACGAGGGCGAATCTGCCGTCAAAGTCTGCATTAGGGTTCCTAGCGGCAAAGATGCGCGAGGGTCGACCTGTAGGGCGGTTAGCCGCCAAGAAGTGTCGTACCCGGTAGTGCCAGCAATAGGCCAGTCACTAGGTAAGCGTTCGGCGTCCTCGAGAATCTTTTCTGCCGCGATCCAAGCGCCCCCGGTGGCCTCAGAGAGCCAGTGGAAATAGCCGGCCGGGTCGGCTAATCCGTCGGGATGATCCACCCGGAAGGCATCGATGTAGCCGGCGTTGAACAGTTCCAGGAGTAAGGCGTGGGTAGAGTCAAATACGTCGCGTTCTTCTACCCGCAGTGCCGCTAGGGTGTCGACGTCGAAGAACCGGCGATAGTTGAGCTCTTCATCAGCTACTTTCCAATGCGCCAGGCGATAGTGTTGCCGTTCCACCAATACCTCTAGTGGCAGGGATTCGGTACCCTGAGCCACTGGGAAATAGTGGTCATAGTAGCGCAGAATCCACTGCTCGCCCCGTTCGGGCTCCGTAGGAATTACCATCTGCTCTAGTTTGAGCTCTTGGTCAGCTAAAACTTGCCCGATTCGTTTTCCGAGGACGGGCATCAGAATCGGTTGATCAATATCGATATCGAACCAGTGAGCATAGGGGGATTCCTTCCCCCTCTTGAGCACTGACCACATCGGGCGGTTAATCCAGACTGGAGTCGGTACCGCCATATGGTTAGGAACCAGGTCGACAACCAGTCCCAATCCTTCCTGGTGGGCGGCATCGGCGAGTTCTTCAAACTGGGTACGCCCACCCAATTCTTTAGAAATATGGGTGTGGTCTACTACGTCATAGCCATGCATCGATCCGGGGACCGCTTGCAAAATGGGGGAGAGGAATAGATCGGTGATTCCCAGGTTCCGCCAGTATCCCAGGTGTTCGCGGGCATCTTTGAAAGTAAAATCTTCGCTCAGCTGCAGGCGATAAGTGCTGATAGGGAGATGTTTTCCCTGAGTGGGCAGGTGGGGATGCTGACTGTTCATCGAGGTTCTCCTTATTCCTCCACTACTTCGCGGATAAGTACCACTACCGAGCGGTCTAGCAGCTCGAGTTGGTCATTAGCTCCATATTCGATTTCCTCTTCAGTATCGCTGCCGGGAAGGTCTTCCATAGTGGAGATCGCGATTTTCCAGCCGGAACCGTGCCCTTCCGGTATCTGGAAGGTGCAAGGCTCCGGGTCGGCGTTAAATAGCAACAGGAAAGAGTCATCAACAATGCGTTGTCCGCGCGAATCCGGTTCGCGAATCGCTTCCCCGTTTAAGAAAATCATCAGGGAGCGTGCTTCTTCATTGTTCCAGGCTTCTTCGGTCATCTTTTGTCCATTGGGAGCAAACCAGTTGATCTCGCCCAGATCGGATTGCCCGCCGCGCGAGGGAGCCCCGGCAAAGAAACGGCGGCGATGGAATACCGGATGGTCATTTCGGAACTTAATCAGGTGTTTGGTGAACTCTAGGAGTTTATTTCGATAGTCGTCCTCATCAGCATCCTCGAAGGACCAATCCATCCAAGAGAGTTCATTGTCTTGGCAATAGGTATTGTTGTTTCCCTTTTGGCTGCGGGCTACTTCGTCTCCCATAGGCAGCATCGGTACCCCTTGGGAGAGGAATAGGGTAGTCAGGAAGTTACGGTGCTGACGCGCCCGAAGTTTATTAATTTCCGGGTCATCGGTGGGACCTTCCACCCCGCAGTTCCAGGAGCGGTTGTGGGATTCCCCATCACCCCCGTCCTCTCCGTTAGCTTCGTTATGCTTTTCGTTATAGGAAACTAGGTCACGCATCGTGAAACCGTCATGGGCGGTTACGAAGTTAATAGAGGCATTCGGGCGGCGTCCACTTTGTTCATATAAATCGGCGCTGCCACAGAAACGGGAGGCGAACTCAGGTAGCGTGGCATAGTTGCCGCGCCAAAAATCACGAACCGTGTCGCGGTATTTTCCGTTCCATTCGCTCCACATGGAGGGGAATCCGCCTACCTGGTAGCCGCCATCTCCTACGTCCCAAGGTTCGGCGATTAGCTTTAGCTGGGAAAGCACCGGATCTTGGTGGATAATATCGAAAAATGCCGACAGCTTGTCCACATCGTGCAGCTCGCGTGCCAAGGTAGAGGCAAGGTCGAAGCGGAAACCATCTACGTGCATCTCGATTGCCCAATAGCGCAGGGAATCCATAATCAGTTGCAGCACTGCTGGCGAACGCATGAGCAGTGAGTTTCCGGTTCCAGTGGTATCAAAATAGTGTTCTTTATCGTCCTCTACCAGGCGATAGTAGGAGGCGTTATCTAGCCCCTTGAAAGACAAGGTTGGCCCCATATGGTTGCCTTCGGCGGTGTGGTTATAGACCACGTCCAGGATTACTTCAATCCCCGCCTGGTGGAGATTTTTCACCATTTGCTTGAACTCTTGAACCTGTCCATCAACCACATCTTGCGAACGATACTGGGCGTGGGGAGCAAAAAACCCGATGGTGTTATATCCCCAATAGTTTGACAGGCCACGTTCTTGCAAGGTGGAGTCATTAACGAACTGGTGTACGGGCATCAGTTCAATAGCATTTATCCCCAGTTCTTTCAGGTATTCGATGGTCACCGGGTTGGCGATCCCCGCATAGGTGCCGCGTTCTTTTTCCGGAATCTGTTCATTAAGCTTGGTGAAGCCTTTTACGTGCGCCTCGTAAATGACGAGTTTATGGAGATCGTGTCCGGGTGGGCGGTCATTTCCCCAATCAAAATAGGGCGTAGTTACCACCGAAACCGCCATATCGGGTAAGGAATCATCGTGGTTAGGCTGGCTGGGGTCGTTCCAGTCATAGGAATAGAGTGATTGCTTGGCTCCCACGGTGCCATCGGTGGCCTTCGCATAAGGATCCAGGAGGAACTTGTTGACATCACAGCGGTGTCCTTGTTCCGGATCGTAAGGGCCTTCTACCCGGAAACCATAACGCTGCTCATCTCGCAGTCCCGGAATATAGCAATGCCACACATGGTGGTCGACTTCGCGGAGCTCAATGCGCTCTTCGCTACCATCTTCTGCAATTAAACAAAGATAGACTTTAGTTGCGACCTCGCTAAATACTGCAAAGTTTACCCCGGCACCGTCATAGGTAGCGCCGAGCGGATACGGTTTCCCTGGCCAAATTTCCATACATCTAGGTTGTCACAAAACGCGCCATTTAGCAGTCAGTCGCGCCTATTAACTCATCCTGGGGTAATTCCCACATTCCGGCATCCTTCTGTCTACGATGGAAAACCGCCGCATTTACTCCGGATTTACACCGAGCTTTATCCACCGCAAGGAGCAGTTTTCGCCCGTCCTAGTGTTAGAGGTAGTTGAGCAAACGGTTACGGATTCACAGAAAACATTTGTTAAGTGTGCTTTATTTGTTTAGTTTAACTAACTATACTTAGTGCTTGAAGCGTCGGGATTTGGAGAAGCAGCTAAAGAAAATAGCCAGTGAGCGCGGCGAATCCCTGGTCGTAAAAGAGGGTGGTTCTCACTCGAAAGTATTTATCGGTGAGCAAATGATAACGGTTCCCCGTCACCGTGAAATATCGGAAATGACCGCTAAGGCAATCATTAAGGAGGCAGAGAATGGGTAACAACAAAGAAATTCAAGCCCGGGCCGTAAGAGATGGAAAATGGTGGGCAGTATTTGTTGAAATTGACGGGAAAGAACATGCCACCCAAGGGAAAACCTTGAAAGAAGCTCAATTTATGGCGGAAGATTTGGTTCGTATCTGGGCAGAGGCTCTAGAACGTCCAGAACTTTCGAAAATTCCGGTGAAAATAACTATTGATGGGAAAATAGGGGAAGAAGTAGCTGAAATTCAAGAGAGTCAGGCGGCTGCAGCTCAGATTGCCGCCAGATTGAAGCGCACCCAAAAGACTTTGGTGGATTCCATGCGGGCAGAGGGAATCAAGGTTGCTGATATCGCGCAATTACTGGGAATCACTAAAGGAAGAGTTTCCCAAATTTCTCGCTCGTGAATCAGCGCTTAGATTTTCCACTAGCGGTATGTGGTCGGGGAGAGTGTGTTTTTGAGGTTACTACCGCATATGGATATTCCATCTCCCCGGTTGGTAAACGCGGAAACTTTAGCGGCGATGCGGGGGAGCTACGGATCGTCATAGAGTAGGAGTGATGCATTTTTCACGGCGAGTTAGCCTTTCTGAGCCCAACGCCATTACCTTGGCGGCTGGGAAACGGCGCGCCCAGGGGCAGCAGCTGATAAACATCTCTGACTCGAACCCCACTCGTCATGGGCTGGGCAATACAGAGCATCCCTACCAAGCTGATCCGCGCGGGTCAGGCGCCGCGCGTCGCGCCCTCGCCGATTTCCTTTCCCAGCGGGATCAGCGCGAGGTTGCCCCCGATAACCTATATCTGCTCAGTTCCACTTCGCAAGGATATAGCTGGCTAATGAAACTGCTTTGTGATCCCGGTGAGGCAGTGCTGGCGCCTACTCCGGGATATCCGCTAATAGAGGCCTTAGCTAACTTAGAAAATGTGCAGGTAGCGTCCTATAGTTTTGCTTGGTTAGGGCGGAAGTGGGAACTGGATCCGCTCTCCCTGCCTGCTGCTGGTGTTTCCCCACGTCCGCGAGCCCTAGTGGTCATCAATCCTGGCAATCCCACCGGCGCCTATTTGGATAGGGGAGAGCGAAAGCTACTGTTGGATTACTGCGGTGAAAATAATCTGACCCTGATCGTCGATGAGGTGTTTTTTAACTTCTCCTTGCCAGCGGCTCCGCAATCTCGCGCCCGCCTGGCCGGCTGCGGTCAAATCCTCACCTTCGCCCTCGACGGGTTATCGAAAAATCTATGCGCGCCGGGAGCTAAAGTTGCTTGGCTGGAGGTATCGGGCCCGGAGTCGCAAGTAGCGGAGGCGAAAGCGTATTTAGATATCATCGCGGATGCGTTTTTGCCGTTCAGTGATATTTTGGCCGCGCAGTTGCCGGACTTCTTGGAGGAAATTCCGTCTCAGTCGGCGCGAACTCGCGAGCGTTGCGCTGCCAACTTGGACACCTTGCAAAGTTTGGTAGGGGAGGATCCAGTTAGTCCGGTAACGGTGATGTCCCCGCAGGGAGGCTGGAACGTTCTCTTGCGCTTCCCTTCCCATATTGACGAGGACGAGCTCGTCGAAAACCTCTTGAAAGAATATGGAATCTACTGCCAGCCCGGCTACTTCTTTGACTTACCCTTCAGCGGTACCATCAGCCTTTCACTACTGTTACAGCCAGATTCTTTCCGCAAAAATGCCGCCAAAGTTTTACGTACTATCGCCACTTTAAGCTGAGGTAGTAACCGGTTTGTCGTCCTCCTGAGGCAGTTGGGCGTGCGCACATAGGTTGACTTGTTGCTAATCGAATGCTTCTAGAGCCTCTGGTTCCAGATCACCGACAGCAACTAACTCCCGCGTTATTTTCTCTATTTCATCCGATAGTGAGACGCCCGCGGCGCTTGCCCAATCGAGTGCCAGATCAAGATCGGGGCCATCATGGATTTCCAGCTCTTTTAGATTTTCTAGTAGGTCGGTGCGACCCGCCTTGCTCATGGTGGCAAGAACCATGTCCCAGGCGTCTAGGTACCCCATCATTGATGCTGCTCCTCAACGTAGTGTGCGGTTTTATCCTGAATAGGTTCTCGCCAGATATACATTAATTGCTACCTTATTGCTCTCGTCCTTGCCCGCAAAGCAAGCGCAACTATCGTAATTCTGCGAAAAGAGTTGCGGAAGATATCTTCCGACTAAGATTCCCGCCCGGTATCTTTACAAATGAGGCGCGGGTATATGAACTCTTTAGAGTGATTGGGTATAAAGACCTTGTAGCGTTTGAATTAGCGCGCCTGACAACTTTCCTGCCGGATAAGAATATAAGACGCAATATTCAGGTGCTATATAACGAAAAGTTCGAAATAACCCCGGCGGCGCGCAACTACACGAAGCTCGAAATATCAATAGATAGCAGCGATGGTCCCTACCCGAGGTATCGAGACGGCGCGGGGAAGATCATTCGGGGGGTACTTCCGCAGGGAGCCCCCACATCGGGGATTATCGCCAATATTTGTGCCGGTGAACTCGATAAAGAGCTTGTGTCTTTCGCGCTGTATAACGGTTTAAGATATTCGCGGTACTGTGATGACTTGTTTTTCTCCCCGCGGCCTGACCATGAACATTTTGACCGCACCTTCGCAGGTTTAATCATCCGCGACGTTAATCGGGCCGTACTAAAACATGGTTTTCGTTTAAACCAAGGCAAAACCAGGGTAGTGCCACCCGGGTCTAAGAAGCTGATTTTGGGTCTGCAAGTGGATGACCGTGTTCGTCTAGATACCGCATTCAAGAAAAATATTGACTACCACATACACGGAATTGCTAAATTTGGGCTTCAGCAACACGTAGCGCACTCCAAAGGTAACCCGCCCCCAGTGTTGAGTTTCCTAAACCATTTGCAAGGATTAATCGCTTTTGCGAAGGGAATTGAGTATTGGTACGGGGAAACACGCGAAACAAACTTGAAAAGGGCATTGTCGATTAGTGAAGTAACGGGATAATTCCCGCACTGCTTTCCGAAGGCCGATGCGACAACTACGCGTGATCCCGATTTTGGTAGAAGCTCAATAAATTTGGCAATAACCGCAAAAATCCTACTGGCGAGGGCGAACGCGCAGCCCGCGTTCGCAACCTTCCCGCACCAGCCCTCACGGGGTTCGATTCCCCGCGGCTCCATTCGATTCCCGGGCTCAAAATAAATAGAGACCCCAGGGTAAACCTGAGACCTGCATATATTGGTGCCAGCAAAACTTCGTGTTACGCACTATTTCGTCGTCCTTACTAATGAAAAAGCCTTCGGGCTTTTTCACCTTTCGGACTTCTGATAGTTACTTTCACTCTCATCTCGATACAACGCGATATTTGGGTGCGGAGTTAATATTTTGGGTTAAAACGAGAATATTTCTGATAAACTCCGACCCGTAGTATATCCCCAATTCCAATACTAAGAAGGTGCTTTACCATGAAAGGTCTAAGGTTGGCTGCTTCAAATGTGGCAGCAGTTTGCGCTGTATTTGCGCTTGTATTGCCCGGAGGGGTTGCGTTAGCTGCTGATCCACCAGCGGCAGGTAACGAGATCCCCAACGGTCCCGATTCTCCCATTGTAAGTTATAAGGGAAATAAGGTTGATACGTTCAATTTTCCGTTCACTGAACAGACGAAGGCAGTTGTCCTTCCTGACGGTCAGAACGGGTGGGGCTGGGACCCGGCTACAGCAACTCTGACACTGCGTAATTACGATAATTCGAAAGTTGTAGCTTCCCAAGACGATAAGTTAGCCAGCAATCCCAAAGATCAGAACGCACGCACGCGAGTCGTACTCTTTGAAACCAAAAAGAAAGTAACCGTCAAATTTGAAGGGACTAACCACCTCGCAACCAATTTTGGTAGTGGCGTTACTGCGGAATCCGCGGTGTTCATGTTAAAAAATAGCGGCGAACATGACGCGGGTGGACTTGAGCTTGTTGGTGATGACGATGCTTCGTTGACGCTGGAAACTCGCGCAACAAATGCTACTTCTGTTACAAATGTCATTCATTTCTACAATTCCCAGGCAAAGAACTCGCCGCTGGTGTTCAAGTCTGGTTCCGTGAATATGAAAATGTCTACCGCAGAAAGTGCGTGCGCTGCTGCTTCCGGAGATAAAAAGATTCCTGGCGAGTTCATGCGCCATACGAATGATGTTCAGATTCTCGGGAACGCGAGTCTAACCCAGACGATTAATTCCACCTGTAAGGATAAGACGGCATACAGAACGCTTTTAGCAGGGAATGTTAAAGGCAGTGAGAGTCGCGTATTGTTTGATACGACCAAGCTGGTGACTCTCGCCACGACTGGCAATTCATATTCCATGGAAGAATGGTCATGGGTTGAGAGTAAAGCGTATCCAGTTTACTGTGACTACTCGGGTAAGGCTTCTGTGAATTTTACGGAAGGCGGAGCTCCTGGATGCTTGCCCCGTTCGACTAATGAAAACGTTCTAATTGGTAGTATCTCCCCAGTTAATCTGCGTTATCAGAATCCTATACCTGATGAAAAAAACCCTGGATCGTATCTAAAACTTGGGCAGTTCTTAAACGAGGATTCGAGTTCTAAAAAGACAATCGTTCCAACTGAGTCCATGCCGATTACTGTCGGCCAGGTATTCCCGATTACGGTCACCAACGGTGTGGCCTCGCATGGAAAGTTTGCGATCAACAAAGCATTCACGGACGACAAGACAGCTATCGCTGCTGACGCGGATGTGACTGTTAAGGCCGATACTGCTCCCGCGGGTCAGACATTCGACAAGTGGGTGGCCACAGATAACACCTCTCTGCCCGCTGGCCTTGACGAGAGTGCTGAGCAGACTACATTCTCCATGCCGGCCAGCGCGGTGGCTCTTAAAGCTACGTATAAGCCGCTCCCAGCTCCCGCGTGGAATGATTCTAAGGTCACTCCTGGAAACGACGTGAATATCCCGAATACCGGCGGTCCGGTTCAGAAGGGAACAATGGTGAGCACCGATGGCCCTGGAAAGGCAGAGTTGAATAAGGATGGTTCAATCACAGTGACGGCTGATCCGAAAGCGAAGGCAGGCGACACTATCACTGTGACAGTGAAGGATGCTCAAGGAAATACCGTTGATTCAATTGCCGTCAAGGTCTACCAGGATCAGCGCGAAAATAATACTAAGACCCAGCCGAAGACCGGCAAAAACCTGCCAAAAACTGGTACGAGCATGGGGGCTCTTGGCCTAGCTTCTGCTGTTCTAATTCCCGCTGGGATGGGGCTTGTTTTAGCGCGCCGCCGTAGGCAGAATTGATGGTAGTCAACCGGCTTTCTAGCCAAAAATAGCCTAGAGCTTGAGGGGAAGATTCTTTTAGGGTCTTCCCCTCAAGCTTCCTAGGCTATGTGGTTAAACTAGGGATCGGTCATGTAGTTGGTTGTATATCTACCCGGATAGTATTTCTGACCCGACGTCTACAGGTTTAGTTAATTAGAGGCATTTCGTCTCCTCAAACCCGGCGGTTATTACGCCATCCACGAGCTCGGGCTCACCCAAAATGATATTGACCCAAAGTTGGCTGACGGGTTACGCAAGCAATTAGCCCGGACGATTCGAGTTAACGCGCGCCCGCTGACCGAGAGTGAATGGCGTGCGGTGCTGACTAATGCTGGCTTTGAGGTGGAATGGATAGGTTTTGCGCCGATGACGTTACTATCGCCCAGGCGCAACTTGGCAGATGAAGGCCTCTTGCGGGTTGCCCGGATTATCCGTAACCTGATCCGGGATAAAGACCTACGGGCCCGGGTTCTTCAGATGCGATCCACTTTCAACAAATACCGCGACCACTTGAACGGAATCGCTATAATAGCTAGGAAGCCATCCAAGTAATTTATCTTCCTGATCACCTGAAAGGTTACCGTCATGAGCGCTGAAACTCCAGCATCTCCAGCCCTAGGTTTTATTAACAATCTAGCTAATGAAGTTGAGTACGCGGCAGGATCAACTGTCTCAAAAACTTTGCTGCGCGCTGAGGGCGTCAACGTCGTGCTATTTTCCTTCGATGCCGGCGAGGAACTGTCCGAGCATACGGCTGCGATGCCGGTGCTCGTCGAAACTTTAGAAGGTGAGCTTGAAATCACTTCCGACGGTAAAACCGTAACCCTACTACCTGGTGGGTTAGTACATTTCACTACCCGATTGCCGCATGCTGTTAAAGCCATCAAGCCATCAAAAATGGTGCTGTACATGCTGGCAAGACCTTAAACTCAAAGGAACGGCTAGTTAAAAGAGAAATCACACGGTTTAGTTTTATCTTTTTGGCCGGGAAGCGCCCCGCATATACAAGCTGCACCATAAGCGTGCAAAGGAGTTATCGCTGAGGCAAGGGTATAAGAAAGTATCCGCCCAGCAAGATAGCGTCCAAATATACGAGCCGTAACGAGAGCGTGGGGGCAGTTTTTACCGAAGGGTAGGCCTCAGGCACATCACCTCGGCGACCTCAGAAGAGCCAAGCGAGCTTCACGAGTAAAACCTGCAAATCAGCCCTGACAATCCAAAACCCTGCGGCCAGCAATATAAAAATAGGGGTTAATACCCAAATTGTGTGTATTTTTCGGGCGTGTCGGGTTGGTTTAGTGTCCTGCCCAGCCTTTGCGGATGTGTAGGGATCCGTCTTGGTAGGCCGGGTTGTAGTCGATGGCGGTGTCGTATTCGGGCGGGGCGGGCGGGTTTGGCTGTGTTTGGGACAGTTTTTCTTGGTCTAGGTGTTTGTGCTGGGTGGTGAGATATTTTACGGGGTCGGTGGGGTCTATAGATTTTTGGTTGATTAGCCATTGGATGGCTTTTTTCATGTGGGGCTCGGATAGACCGCGGTGGGTGTTGAGTAGGCGGCGGATGGGGGCGTTGATGCCTCCTTCTAGCTGGTTGGTAGTGCGGTGTATGTTGTTGTTAGCGAATTCGGGCTCTAGATAGGTAAATAGGTTCTCGGATCTAGAAAGTCTTTCTAAGCGTTTGTAGCCTCTCCTTAAGCGTTCGTGTGTCCACCACCAGTGGGTTTTACCGTTGGGGTTGGTGCTGTAGGTTTTCTCGTTGATGAACTCTTGGTAGAGCTGGTGCCACTGGTGTAGCAATCTAATCCAGTTAGCGGCTTCTTGAGGGGTATTGATGGTTAATAACTGGTTGGTAAGAGCTAGGAGTGCCTTTCCAGCGGCAGTTTTTGGTCTACGGGTCAAGTCGGTGATGGTATTGGTTTTAACATGGAAAAGGCAACGTTGCACGCGGGTTTTAGGCCAAGTGTTTCGCAGAGCTTTTCTAATGCCTGCCCCGCCATCAGTTACCACTACTTGTGGTGGTGGCAGTCTGTTCATTAATGCTTGGTAGGCGGGCGCGTTTTCTCTTTGGCACCACTGCCAGTCAATGATTCGTTTGCCGTTAGTAGCGGTGATAAGACACCAGTTATAGGGAAGGTAGATACCGTCAAGAAGGATCTGGTCATATATCTCGCCGGTAACTTGTGGCTTAGGTACTCTAACCTTCCAACACCAAGCGGTTTTAGTAGCAAAAGAGGTTTTAGCTATCCCGAGTTGCTTAATCGAATAGCCTTCTAGCAGCCATTTTATAAACAAGTCCGCTTGGGCTCTAGCACTAATATCAGGACGTGATTTAACTGTTGAGGCCCCGCAGGCCAGGCAACGCCAACGAGTCCTGCCAGCACTCGTGCGACCATTCTTGACAAGTTTTTCTCCGCATACACCACAAACCGGTCGATTACAAGCACTCTTCACACAATATGCTCTCAAAGCATATTCAAACCATCATAACCCCTGATCAAACCCCAAAAAACAACGAATTTATACACACAATTCAGGTATTAACCCAAAAATAGAACGCTCATTTGTATCAAAAGGAGCGTCCTAATGGTGCTTACTAATGAAAAAGCCCGAAGGCTTTTTCATCGTTCGGACTTCTCATAGTTACTTAGATGTTCATTTTGATACCAGGCTCTGGTCGGGGTCAAAACCCGGCTGGGTGGGTGCAAATTCCGAGTGTTGGGTTCATTCCAATGGTTTGGCTAGTCGCCGTCGTTTTCCGAGTGATGATGTTTCGGCATTGCTTGGGATGTGAAGCGATATTTCGTTAAGCGATTCGGTTTAGTAGCTCTCTTACGCGCTTGGTAATCTCGTCGCGGATTTCGCGTACGACCTCTACGGGTTTCCCCGACGGATCAGCCACCTCCCAGTCTTCATAGTGGGTTCCGGGAAAAATTGGGCATGATTCGCCACATCCCATCGTGATTACCCAATCTGCCATCTTCACTTTTGCCGGATCAAGTTTTTCTGGCTGCGCAAACGGCTCTAACCCTATTTCGGCGAGGGCGTCGCGCACCTCGGGGTGTACTTCTTCGGCCGGTTCGGTGCCCGCGCTCATGATGGTCACGTCAGAGCTGGCTAGTTTTTGCGCAATGGCAGCTGCCATTTGTGAGCGACCAGCGTTTTGCCGACAGGCAAAAAGGATTCTGGTCTCGGTGGCTCCCTTTCGGCTTGTGGGTTGTTGAGGCATGTGTTTAGCGACAACGTCAAGGAGTCGAGTGTCAAAATCCGGGGCGATCGAATAGTAGGCCCACTTACCCTGCTGTTCGCGGCCTAATATGCCAGCATTTACCAGCCTGGTGAGATGGTGCGAAATGGTTGACCGACTGATGTTAAAAACCTCAGGAAATGAGCATGCGCACACCGGGTTCGGTGAACAGCGGTATATGAACAGAGCCAGTTGCAGTCGCGTGACATCACTGAGTGCCGCAAAAATGTTTGCCGCGTCCTGGCATTGACCTTCGCCGGCGATTGCAGGTGCGGGGCAGCAATTTGGAGCGTGTTGGCTGTTCATACCAGAACTCTATCACACGTTTCGACGTCCATCGAAACGTGTGATAGAGTTTGTGTCGATTCGACAATCATCGAAATGTAAGGAGTTAACTGTGCGTCAAATCGATATCTATGAACCGGCTTTGTGTTGTTCTTCTGGAGTCTGCGGAACCGACGTAGATCAGGCTCTCGTTGATTTTAACGCGGCGCTGACCGCCCTGGATAAAGAGGGCATTACCGTAACCCGGCATAATTTGGCTTCTGCCCCTACTGATTTTGCGGCTTGCGAACCGGTTCGCACCTATATGGAGGTAGCTGGCACAGACGGCCTACCAGTTACTGTGGTTGATGGCACTATCGTCGCGACTGGTTCCTATCCCAAAGCCGATCAGCTCCGACAATTCGCGGGGGCATCCCTGGAGGGAAAGACAACTTTGCCCGTAGTTGAGTCTGGTTGTTGTGGCGGAAGCGGGTGCTGCTGATGTCCCTTCCTGAACTGAGCACCAAGTTTGCGTTTTTTACCGGTAAAGGCGGAGTCGGAAAGACTACGGTTGCTTGCTCTTTAGCTACCCGCGCGGCAGGTGAAGGTAAACGAGTACTGCTAGTATCAACTGATCCAGCCTCGAACATCGGGCAGGTATTCGGCCGTGAGATCGGATCGAGCGGAGCAGAGCTAACCGACCTGGTGCCCGGCGCTATTGGTTTTGATGCGGTAGAGATTGATCCGGAGGCAGAAGCGGATCGGTATCGCGAATCTATCCTGGGTCCGGTTCGCGGCTTGCTGCCACCCGAGGTGTTAGCAACAACCGAAGAAACCTTGTCCGGTTCCTGTACGGTTGAAGTCGCTAGTTTTAATCGATTCGTAGACTATCTAACCAATGAAGACATTACTGGCCACTATGACCACATCATTTTCGATACCGCCCCGACCGGACACACCCTGCGGTTACTGTCCTTACCCGGTGATTGGTCTAGTTTCATTGATAAAGGCGCGGGTGACGCCTCGTGTCTGGGGCCGATGTCGGGGTTAGAGAAGAACCGGCAAACCTATCACCAGGCGGTAGCTGCTCTGTCTGACCCGGTACAAACTTCACTGGTGCTGGTGGCTAGGGCGCAAATCTCGACCCTGCAAGAAGCTAACCGTTCCACCGGTGAACTACTTGAGATGGGAATTAAACCCGCACTGTTGGTGATCAATGGGATCCTGCCAGTGAGCGCCGCTACCGATCAGCTTTCGGAGTCTATTTATGCCCGGGAACAGGCACTACTAGATGGCCTTGCCACGAATACACAGCTGAGCGCGATCAATAGTGTTCCAACGGTACGGATCGAGTTGAACGCTAACCCGGTGATGGGGGTAGACGGCCTGTTACATCTGGGCGAGGCTGACGGCGACGCAACTTCGAGCGCGGATCCCACACTAGAGCCGAGCCCTGCGCAGTCCAATTCCGAACTGCACGTTGGTTTATCCCATCTGGTGGATGAGCTAGCAAAGGGGAAACCAAAACTCGTCTTGTGTATGGGCAAAGGTGGGGTTGGCAAAACCACCGTGGCGCAAATGCTGGCATTGGAGCTCGCTAAGCGCGGCAAGCCAGTGCATCTATCCACCACGGATCCCGCGAATCACCTTGATGTTTCCCTCGAAGATCGCATCAAAGGTTTGACGATGTCATCTATCGACCCGGACGCGGTGACGGCTAGCTACCGCGAAGAAGTGCTCGCCACCAAAGGCGCTTCTCTCGATGCCGACGGGTACGCACAGTTGGAGGAAGACCTGCGCTCCCCATGTACGGAAGAAGTGGCCGTTTTCAAAGCATTTTCTGAGGTCGTAGCAACGGTCCAAAACCAGTGGGTCGTCCTCGATACCGCCCCCACCGGACACACCCTGCTATTACTGGACGCCACTGGATCCTACCACCGCGAACTCATGCGCCAATCCGGACGTGACGATTCCGCGACCACGCTCCAACGCCTGCAAGATAGGGAAGTGACCCGGCCAATCCTCGTGACACTGCCAGAAACCACGCCAATGCTCGAGGCACAATCCCTCGCCGCCGACCTGTCGCGAGCAGGTATTGAACCATGGGCATGGGTAATCAACCAGTCACTCCCAGCAACCGAAACGTCATCGCCGTTCCTGCTACGACGAGCCAATGCGCAACAGGAGATAATTAACTCGGTCGCTGATCAGGCAGGGGTACAAGTGGTTCAACTGCCCGTCATGCTCGACCATGAACTACGTTAATAGCGATTTACCGTAGCTAAGTCGTATAGGTCACCTCGTCTCGTCTGCCAGTTTTAAATGGTTGGACAGACGGGGTGGCCGTTTTTATTTTGAGACTTGAATGGTTTGAATCCTAATTATTGCAACCAGGCGATATGCACGGCTCATCCCGATCCTCACGCCACTGAGCCCTCACGGGTTCGATTCCCGGGCTTAAAATATATGCAGGCCCCAGGGTAAACCTGTGACCTGCATTCATAGTGCTAGCAACACTTCGTGTTGCGCACCGTTTCCTCACCCTCACTAACAAGCAAACTTGTTTGCCGTTAGAGTTCGTCATGGTGCTAGTAATCCCTGACGGGATTACGCACCATTTCGTCGTCCTCACTAATGAAAAAGCTTAAAGCTTTTCACCGTTCGGACTCCTCATGGTGGAGCCGCGGGGAATCGAACCCCGGTCCAACTGGTATTCCTGCATTCTTCTCCGTGCGCAGTCTGCCTGAACTTTTTCTCAGCCTGAATCTACTTGGCAAACTAGAGATTCTATAGGCTCAGTCACTGTAAAGTGTCGCTGCAATCCCATTGACGAAAACTGCAGCCAGTGGCTCCTGAAAAACGACGCCAGGAACCGAGGTAGAAGCACCCCCGGAGCTGACGGACTTTTAAAGGCTCTGCTTAAGCAGCTAGAGCGAAGTCAGTGCGGTTATGTTTAGCACTTATTGTTTTGTGAAGGACGTTAGCGAGATGACTCCACATTCTCGGCACGCTTCTCTGCAACCAATACCAGCTGTCGAAACCGATCGACCCCTATTAAATTAATAAACACCCAACTTGAATTGTTAAACACCCAGTGTGAATGCTCTGACCATTATTTCCATAAACCGATTTTTAGTCAAGAGAAATATGCCACGAAAAATGAAAATACCCAACCGGAATCCTGACTGATTTTACGCCCCTAATAACGTGGCGCTCAGCGTATAAACAGCTACTATCAGCAGTAATAAGGCGAACAGGAACGTTAAAGTAGTGGATTTGGTTTTCCGGGTTAAGCTAGCGCCGATCGGACCTCCAATCATTGAGGCGAAGGCGAATGGCAGTACGCTTAGGTAATCAATCTGGATTGCGGTACCCATTCTGGCAGCTAATCCTGCCAGGGAAGCAATCACCATCACCAATAGGGAAGTGGCAGATGCCTCTTTCATGTCGAAATGCATTATCAAAGTGAGGGCAGGTACTACCGCAAATCCTCCTCCTACCCCAAAGAATCCGGTTAAAACCCCGATCAGAACGGCTGCAACAATAATGGTAATCCAGTGATGTAGGCGAGAATTCGGCCTCTGGGAGTTTTCCTTTCCTCGGGTATTTTTATTACACACTTTCTTATTCGCATCCGTATAGGGGGACATCGTTCGCGGTTTCCCACCGGCCGCATTTTTTTCTTTAGCAGCCTTGCGGAACATTAATCCGGCAACTACTACAAGTAGGGATGAAAACAGATACATTAATAGATTCGGTGATACCAGAGAGTTTAGGAACGACCCGATAAAAGAACCCGTAATTGAAAGCGCCCCAAATACTGCCCCTTGCTTCCAATGGACTTCTTTACGTCTGCCTATCAGGGCTATTAGGGAGGTAGCTCCCACAATTAGCAGCGAACCAGCGGCGGCATTATGGGGAGATTGTCCCAGCAGATAAACCAGTATGGGAACCGAGAGGATTCCTCCTCCTGCCCCAAGTAGACCGACGATAATGCCTACGCAGATTCCAACTACTATCGGCAAAAGTAGGCTCATTGTCTTCTTCCTTTAATCAATGATTCTTTCCATAATATCTGCTGCTGGTTTACCGCTAGCTACTAGCGCAGTCATCTGCTGCAAGGTAGGGAAAATATTGCGATAAAAATAGTGGTAACCAGGACATAAATAGTTTTGAGGCGGATCCAAAGGTCTGGAGTCCTCCAAGGGAAACGGATTTCGCCCACCAGTGGCCGATTTGACTGCTTCCGGCGGTGATGGCTGTTTATTGTCTGAGGTAACAAAGCGATCCTTAGGGCAGCCCCCATAACAAAGTCGCAGGTATCGACAGTGTAGGCATTTTTGACTTAGCTGGCTCTTTTTCTTAGCGAATTCTTTAGCGCGTTCAGTATTAGCTAGGTCGAAAAAGTCTTTATCGCGCAGGTTTCCCAGTTTCCAATCTGGTTCTACCCAATGGTCACAAGCATAAACATCGGCGTTAAACTCCAAGGCGAAGTTGTTCCCACAACTTGGAGCATGTACGCAGTTGCTTATTTGCCCGAACATTGCGGCGAGAGCTGCGTCAAAATCTTGAACGAATACTTTTCCCACATCGTGACGTATCCATTCGTTGAATACCTCCAGCAGAAACACTCCATATTTTTCTGGCTCTACACTACGAGAGGTAACTGCCTGACCTTGCTGCCTATATAGTAGCCCCACCTTTTCGTTTGATAGATTACGGTCTTTTCTTGATCTCCAACCGGCTTCTGCCTGGGCTAAATCTTTGTCATTAACTCTTTCAACTATGGGAATGAATTGGATAAAATCTGCCCCTAAAGAATCACGAAAATACCGGTAAACTTCCTGGCCATGATCTTGGTTAGCGTGATGTATGGTGCATAAAATATTGCATTTGACTCCGTAATTCTGGAGGTGTTCCCAGCCTTTTAACACCATTTTTTGGGTGGGGCGACCAGCTCGGTTGACTCGATAAGTGTCATGATATTCTTCTGGTCCGTCAAGGGAGATTCCCACCAGGAAATCGTTATCGAACAAAAACCTTGCCCATTCAGTGTTTATTAGAGTGCCATTGGTTTGCAGGGCGTGTTTAACTACTTGCCCAGGGCGTCGGTATTTGTCACAAAGTTTTAGAGCTAATTTATAAAAATCTAGACCCCGTAACGTAGGTTCTCCGCCTTGCCACAGCATAGTTACGTTTCCATCAGGCTGGGCTTGCAGGAAACGCTGAATATACAGTTCGAGAGTCGCTTCGCTCATTGTTTGCTGCCGTGCGTTGTACAGCAGCTCTTTAGAAAGGAAAAAACAATACTTACAGTCCAGGTTACAGGCAGCTCCGGTCGGTTTGGTCACTACTGCAAATGGTAGTTGCCGGTTTGAAAGTGTCTGAGGGTTACTCATAGATTTTACCTATTGACTCTTCTCGTCTTCTTACAGCCAACTCGTTATAAACCGCTGCCACTGCCCCTAAGGCAACGTCGCTATCGGCGAGCTTGGCGGTTACTATTTTGGGATTATGAAATAGGCGGGGAGCTACTGCTGCTGCTATTTGCTTCGACAGAGCCGGGAAGATGTCTATGAGTTCTCCACCTAGAACGATGGTTTTCGGATTATACAAGAGGGCTGCATATTCGATTCCTTGAGCAAGATAGGTTAGTGCGCGTTGAAGAATATCTCCCGTTTCGAGGTCGCCTGCCTGGGCTTTTTGAGCAAACTCGGTAAGGTTGCTAACTTTAGCTAAGCTGCACAGGGCGGGTACGCTAGTGAACTGTTCGAGGCATCCGGTGCGTCCACAATAGCAGCGTAAGTCTTGCCCTTCGGCAGGGAGGTGTCCCAGTTCACCTACGATTACTGGCGATCCGGTGGTGGCACTATCTACCGTAAAGCAGCAGCTGACTCCGCCGGATATACGTATGTATAGTTGCCTGTCCCCTTGGGGAGGCTGTGTTGATCGCGATTCGCCTAACCCCGACATTTCTACTACGTTTTTAGTGACTGTCAGGCATTGCCAAAACTTGGATACTGTTTGCTCTACGCTATCGGTTAGGTGGGGGGAGATAGGCTCGGGGATACCTACTCCCACTCCAGATAGTGAAGTTAAATCAAGGTCTTTTAGATGTGCGTTATCACTGATTAACTGACAAATACTGGCTAGAGGTTCGGTCCAGTCAGAAAAAGAGCAGTAATCTTTACTAGATTTATCGAGCACATTTCCGGCGCGATCCATAATGAGCGCAGTGGCGTTATTACGGGCAATGTTGATACCGATTGCGTAGCCGGTTTTTTCCCGTAAATATAGGGTCTCACTTGGGCGGCCGCGAGGACGTAAAGGTGTTTCGTCCTCTGTTACTCCGGTAACACTGGTAATGCTATTAGTGCTAAAGAGCCTGGCGAGAGCGCGGCTTAGAGTTGGTCGCGATACTTTTAACGCTCTAGCTAGCTCCCTGCGAGAAGTGGGTGCTTGGCTTAGGTGCTTGACGATTCGGTTTTCTAATTCAAACGGATCGCTTAGCCGCGTTCTCATCCAGGCTCCTTTCTAGTGTATTTATTTACTATTAATCAGTTAATACTTCGTCAAGGTCGGACCGAGCGGTGTTGACCAAGGGAATGTCGAAATCGGTCATTGCTGCCATCCACTTTGCAAAAGAATGGTCGCCACGTTCTCGTAGTTGTTTATACAGTTCAGTGGCTAATTCTTTGCGGATTTCATCGTAAACTGGCACGGTATAGACATTATTCATTTCTGCTGGATCTACTCGTAGATCGTACAACTCGTTGATAGATTCATGATTCATTACCAGTTTAAAATCGTTAGTGCGCAGCATTCTTTGTTGCAGCGGGAAATGGTGCCCATGGAACTCACACACGATGTTTTCGCGCCAGTTCGGAACTTCATTTCCTCGGGTTAAGTCCACAATTGAACGTCCGTCCTCGACTAGGTTTTCTGGAAGTCCTGCTATTTCCATGACGGTAGCCGGTAAGTCGATCAACGAAATGAACTTGTCACTGCGTCCTACTTTGGACACCCCGGGAATATGTGCGATAAAGGGAACATTGTAAATGTCATCGTACATTGCCGGCCCCTTGTCATTCATTCGGTGCGAACCGGTAAATTCACCGTGATCGGCACAAAAGAACAAGGCAGTATCATCTAGTACTCCGAGTTCGCGTGCTACTTGCATTATTCTGCCAATTTCGTAATCGATCATGGCCACATATCCCCAATATACGGCGATTAGTTTCTTCCACTGTTCATTAGTGAAACTTGAGGTAGACCAGTAGGTTGCATAATTTTGTTGAATTGGCGGCTTCCCAAATAGGGTGTCCCCGAAGTTTTCTGGTAACTCCACGTTGTCTGGGTCAATCAGGTCGAACCATTTATCGGGTAAGAAATAGGGTAAGTGGGGGCCGTAATAATGGACGTCCAAGCAGAAAGGCTTACCGCTTTGTTTCCAGTCTTTTGCGTATTCGCGTAGTTTCTCTATTGCCCGGTCAGTCAAGAAACGCTCAAAAGTTGCTTCTTCAGGTTGGTCGAGGCGGGCGGCGATAATGTGTCCGGGTCTGCCCCCTGGTAGCTCTCCACGCCACAAATCATGGGCTTTCACCGGGGGAAGCTTGTTCTCTTTGAGCCAGGCGACATATTTTTCGTTCGCAACTGGGTTTTCAGCTCCCCAATAAGTGTCGTCATCGGCTCCGAATTTGTCAGGCAGATTGTATCCGCAGTGGTATTTGCCCACTATACCTACGTTGTAGCCGTGATTTCGTAGTTCTTGTGTATAAGTCCAGCTATCTAAGGGAATGTCAGTGTTGTAAGCGATATTCCATTCTGGATTGGCTAGCACCTGGTGTTTTAGGGGAAGCTTTCCAGTCATTAGGGAGGCTCTGGCGGGGGTGCAGATCGCGGTTGGGGTGAAACAGTTTGTGAAAGCAAAACCGTTTTCACCTAATTGGTCGATATTTGGAGTTTTAGCATGGGGATTCCCTAGGCAACCAATGGTGTCGACTCGGTGCTGATCGGTCATTAGCACCAGTACATTACGTACATTATCTGGGATAACTCGCGTTTTAGCGGTGCTATTTTCGGAAGTAGTCATTTTAGATTCCCATCTCCTCAAGTTGTTTTCCAGATGTCTCTTGGACAAATTTTCCGGTGAAGATAACGGCTAGCACACCGAAGACAAAGAAAATCCAGTACACGCCAGCCGGAGACCAGGCAACTAGGAAGGGGAAGAAGAAAACCACTAGGAAGTTGACTAAGAAATCTGCACCGCTGGCTAGAGACATTGCGCCTCCCCGTATCTCGTTGGGGAACATTTCTCCCATCAATATTGAGAATATAGGGCCCCAAGAGGAAGTGAATCCTAAGAGGAAAAGGCAGAGGGCACCCACTGCTATCCAGCCGAGGATGGGTTGGCTAGCAACATCGGCGCTCCCATCCGGGCCGGCGGGGGCGATTGTGAATACTAGAGCCACCAACCCTAAGGCAACGAATATCATGGTGCCGCCAACCATTAGCATTCGTTTGCGTCCCACTTTGTCTACCAGGAAAATGCCGGTAAGTACCCCCACGATTTTGAAGAAAGTTAGGAGAGTGGTTTGTTGGAATGCCATTTCTTCGCTAAACCCTACAGTTTCAAAGAGCTTATTGGAGTAGAAGAAGATACCATTTGTTCCGGTGAGCTGTTGGAAAGCAGCAATTGCCATAGCAACAAAAACCAGAGGACGCCATTTAGAAGACATAATTTCTTTAATTGTGAGCTTGCGATTTCCGCTTTGTCCAAAAGAAGCCCGAATTTGGGCAATTTTTGCCTCCGGATCTGCTTCTGCCGACACTTTAGCCAAGGTAATAGCTGCTTGTTCGTCTTTACCTACTGATACTAAGAAGCGAGGCGATTCTGGGATTAGTGCCGTCAATATAACGAATGCAATTGCTGGTATCAGTAGACATAAAAACATCCACTGCCAGGCCTTTAGCCCGAACGCCATTACCGCGAGGGAGCCTTGTTCGCCGGCAATAGCTAGAATGGCGCTATTAATCCAAGCGGCTAGGAATAGCCCCAAAATAATAGCTAATTGGCGGAAACCGATTAAGCGTCCTCGAATTTCGGTGGGAGAAATCTCAGCCACATAGCCGGGAGCTACTGTGGTCGCTGCCCCGAAGCCGATTCCTCCAATCACTCGACAAAAGATTAAGAAAAAGTATCCTCCCTGAACTCCCAGCAGGGGACTGAAAGCACCGAAAACAGCTTCAAATAGCAGAAAAGGCCCTACTAGTTGTAGAGCTTTTTTGCGTCCAATTCTGTCGGAGATTCTTCCAGCGAATACCGCGCCTATTAGACCTCCGATAATCCCAGCTGAACCAGCTAAACCTTGGGCGATAGTTCCTAGCTTGAAATCTCCAGCGACTGCTTTGATAGCTCCGTTTAGTACCATTCCTTCGAAACCGTAAAAGAATGGGCCTAGGGTGGCAATGAGGGCGATGATGGTGGCAGTTCGTCGGGCTTTTTTAACTTTTTCGGGTGGCAACTCTGCCACCGGGGTTGAAGCGCTCATGTTCCTCTTCCTTGAAGTTGAGAGTCAGATCCGTTGCTCGGTTAAGCAAGTCTGCGGTTTTCTGGCTCACTTTCTATTAAAAAAGCGGAAAAATATGCTCAATTTGATGGACAAAAAGAATTTAGTGAGTTACATCACTACGGGTGTCTATTGTATTAATATGAGCTATCAGTATCCGCGGCGGACTACCAGAGCCAGATGAGCAATACAGTCAATTTGAACTGTCCCAGATTTTCCCATCTACTCAAACGGAACAAAACCTGGGATAGTCCAATACCGGCTTAGCCACGTGCGGTCATGCTGCATACCAGCTCGCGAACCTTTCCTAGGGAATCTGCTTGAACGCATCATCGGGAACACACTCCTGCGAGCGCGCCA
This sequence comes from Varibaculum sp. GTC20041, assembly GCF_055387755.1. Classification (NCBI taxonomy): domain Bacteria; kingdom Bacillati; phylum Actinomycetota; class Actinomycetes; order Actinomycetales; family Actinomycetaceae; genus Varibaculum; species Varibaculum sp. GTC20041. Next base: position 1,209,079 of record NZ_AP041144.1, on the reverse strand, counting down.
AGTAGCCCTGAGATATGCCTAGCAATTTGAGCGATATCCTCGCCCACGAAGCCCTTGAAGCGTGCAAACCCTTTGAAACTGCAATAGCTCGGAGCTAGTACTCAAAAAACGTCAGAAGCTGGGGATTACCCGTTATTAGCTTAAAAATCTGAAAGAATCTTTCGCAGTCAGCAAATATTCCCTCAGCTGTCACCCTTAAATCCAAAGCTACCGACATTTTTCTGCCGCGAGTAGTTAAGATTGAGGGTATGGAAATGCGTAACGGCTTATCGGATCCAAATAGCGGACAGACCGAGGGTGGGGTAGGAGTACTTCAGCGCCCCGAAACTTCCAGGCAAGAGCCTGGAGATAAAGACCGTTATGCGCATTATGTGTCCGCTCATCGCCTGGCTACCTCCCGACTCACCGGGCAGCCGGTGGTTGCCCTCTGCGGTAAGGTCTGGGTTCCCACCCGGGAGGTGCGAAACCATCCGATCTGTCCGCGCTGCGTAGAGATCAAAAAAGAGATGGATGCCTCCGGTGGACCCGACTGGCCATTTCGCGGTCCCGGCTCCCGCTAGCCGCGCGGATCTGCGCTGGTGGGGGCTTCTACTTCGTCCTGGCGCTCAGTTAAATCAATAATCTCGGTGGGGATAGCCGCTTCTCCTGCCGACAGCCTCCATCCCTGATAGGGGAGCTCGTTACGTGCCTTTATATGATGATCCTGAGCATCCTGTAGCGCCTGTTTACCCGTATAACTCCGGTTAGGCTCCCCAGCAGTTACCAGATCTACTAGCAGCGGGCGGGCGTTGCGACGCGCGAACTCGGCCTCAGCCTGCTCGGCGTTATCGGCGACCACTACCAATTCGGTGCTGGCGTATCCGTCCTCGCCACGGGCACGCCCCGCGAACTTGCGTCCTCCCAAAGTGGATTTAGAGGTCGAACGCTTGGCAACGTCGTGAATGGAGCCGTCTTCATTGACCCGCTGTACCAGTTTGTAAACCAAAGCGGCTGTGGGGATACCTGAGCCAGTTACCATCTTGGTACCCACCCCATAAGAATCAACCGGCGCCGCCCCAAGAGCGGCAATCGCATATTCATCCAGATCATTGGTGACTGTGATCTGGGTGCTTTGCGCATCCAAAGAGTCCAGTAGCGCCCTCACCTTGAATGCTTCCGCCACCAGGTCTCCAGAGTCCAAACGGACACAGCCGAGTTCCCCGCCAGCTTCCCGCGCTAGTTTAACCCCGCGTTTAACTGCGCGCGGAACATCATAGGTATCCACCAAGAGAGTGGTGCCGGGCCCCAGATTGGCCAGCTGTGCGCGGAAGGCGTCCTCTTCGCTGTCGTGAATCAAAGTAAAAGAGTGTGCGGCGGTTCCGATGGTGGGAATCCCATAGCGCTTGCCGGCTTCCAGGCAGGAAGTCCCCCTGAAACCAGCAATGTAGGAGGCGCGGGCGGCTGAAACTGCGCTGCGTTCATGGGTGCGTCGCGCTCCCATATCTACGCAGGGGCGCCCATGAGCGGCGATAGTCATTCGCGAGGCAGCGCTAGCTACCGCGCAGTCATGATTTAGGATCGAAAGTAATAGGGTCTCTAATAAAACGCACTCCGCAAAGGTGCCCTCTACCTGCATTAGGGGAGAGGACTCGAAGTAGCATTCCCCTTCGGTATAACCGCGAATATTTCCCTGGAACCGGTAGGATTTTAGGTAATCCAGACAGTCATCGGAAACTATTTTTTCCCGCGACAAATAGTCGATCTCTTCACTCGAAAACTCAAAACGTTCCAGAGCCTCAATAATGCGGGCATTGCCAGCCATCACTCCAAAGCGACGTGCCGAAGGTAGACGCCGGCCGAACAGCTCAAAAATAGCGCCGCGATTCCAGGTTCCGGATTGCAAGGCAGCATCTACCATGGTCAGTTCGTACATATCGGTTAACAAAGAAGTGGTCACTGAAGAACTCATGGTTTCAGCATACTCACAAACCAGTAATAATCCAGTTTTCGCCTTATGGGCGAAAACGCGGTTCTGGGCTCGATTGTGGCTGCCGAAATAGAAATATTTTTCAAAACCCCCCATTCCCTGCGACTTCCTAATAGTCTGGACGTATGGTTAATGATCTGGTATCTGACCCGGGTACTCCACCGTATTCGGACAGAACTCGCCTAAAGCAGTGGCGGGTTACTATCTTCCGGGATCCAGTTAACCAGCCGCGATACGTAGAAAGAGTATTAGCTCACCAGTTTTCAATGCCGCGGGAAAAAGCCAAGCGCACCCGGCTAGAAATTTTTAATCAGGGACAAACGGAAGTTGCCGCGGGCACTCGCGAAAGAATGGAAGCTCTAGTGCAGGCGTTGCACGGTTATGGTTTGCGCGCCACCTTGGGCGGACCGGATCAACAATGAATACCTTTCGTCCCGTTCCCGGAGGGTGGGAATGCCCGATGGGGGCAGTTGAACGGGACTTGTTCCTGCAAGCCATTTGCGAAGTGCGCACCCTACTCGATCCGCCGGTATTGCCTTTTGAAATCACCACGATGTTAGGGGAGGGCGAAGAAGAAACCCCCGACAGCAATGTGCATCTTGAGAACGCCTCTTTGGATCGGTTACTCCCGCCCGGATCCGCCGATGAGGCAACCGCGCAAACTATGCGTGACTTGACCGATTCGCAGTTACGTACCCAGAAAGCTGAGCGCCTGGAGCGCCTCTACTCTTTGCTTTCATCACAAACCGGCCCGGTGATCGTGATCGAAAATGGGCAAGAGTGGGATTGGCTTAGCGGAACCAACGATGTGCGTCTGGCCATATCTGGCAAACTTAAACTGGGTGATAGCGACGAAGGAGCACAGCACGATTCTTTCGAATCTTCGCAGGTAACGCCGAAATCAAGGGATGAAGAATTTGAAGAAGTCCTGGTGTCATCCTTTTATGAATGGCTCTCTGGGTGGCAAGATTCACTGTTGCAGGCGATAGATTGCTGGCCGCGGCCTAGCTAGGCTATTTTTTGTGACTAATGAAGCCGCTATTGGTATTTTTGACTCCGGAGTTGGGGGACTAACGGTCGCGCGTGCAGTTCTGAATGTGCTGCCGCGCGAAGAGATTCGTTACGTGGGGGATACTGCCCACACTCCATACGGGGAAAAAGACCTGGAAACTGTGCGGGGCTATTCGCTGTCTATTATGGATTCCCTGGTGGAATCTGGGGTGAAAATGCTGGTAATTGCCTGTAATACTGCTTCGTGTGCGGTGTTAGATCAGGCGAGGACTCGATACCAAGAAGAGCAGGGAATTCCAGTAGTCGAAGTGGTGCAGCCCGCAGTTGAACACGCGGTCACCCGTTCCCGTAACGGCAAGATCGGAGTCATCGGCACCCGAGCAACCATTGATTCCGGGGTGTATCAGAGGAAGCTTTCAAAAATGGGGGCGGAGGTTTTCACCCAAGCCTGCCCGCGTTTCGTTGAATTCGCAGAAGAAGGGATCACCGCCTCTCAGGAACTATTTGACGTTACTGAAGAGTATCTAACTCCGCTCAAAGAAGCAGGAGTAGATACTTTAGTTCTCGGTTGTACCCATTATCCGCTGTTAGAAGGACCAATCTCCTATTTCATGGGAGAGAACGTCTCCTTGATTTCTTCATCCTCAGCAGCTGCCAGAAAAGTTTATGGCGAACTGGTGGAAGAAAAAATGTTGCGCTCTTTTGGGGCACAAAAAGCAGATCACCACTTTATCTGCACCGAAACTAAAGAGAGTTTTATCGCCCTCGCTTCCCGAATAATGGGGGCTGATTTTAACGGAATTAAACAGGAGGAGATCACCAAATGATCCTGACAGTGGTGGGGGTAACCGGTTCCATGTCTGGCCCGGCCTCCCCGGCATCCTGCTATCTTTTACAGGCAGAAGGAACTGACTCTCTCGGTCTACCCCACACCTATTCGGTAGTTTTTGATTTAGGTCCCGGCTCTTTCGGGCAGATTTGGAACTACACGGATCCGACAAAACTGGACGCGGTAGTACTCTCTCACCTGCATGCGGATCACTGCTCAGATATAGTATCGATGCAGGTGCACAGGCGTTGGCATCCTAGGGGGGAGCTAGGGCCGATTCCCGTGTATGCCCCCAAGGGGGTAAAGGATCGAGTTCGTGGCCTAGATGGATTTAGTCCCCGCGACGACTTCAGCTCAGAATTCGAATTTCACCATATTAAGCAGGGACGAGAATTTTATGTGGGCCCCTTGCAGATAAAGCCTTTCGCGGCTTGGCACTCGGTTCCTGCTTTTTCCTTCCGGGTAACCGGTCCTGGTAAGAACGGTCAGGCGGTTTTCACTTATTCGGGAGATTCTGATGAGTGCGACACCTTGGTACAAGCCGCCACCAACTCGGATCTATTCCTCTCTGAATGCGGTTTTACCCGGGAAGATGAGATTCGCGGTATCCACATGTCGGGGGATCGTGCCGGCCGGGTGGCTCAGAACTCCGGAACCAGCAAGCTGGTGCTCACCCATATTCAGCCCTGGACAGACCCAGAAGTGCCGTTAAAGGAAGTAAAAACAACCTGGCGCGGAGAGCTCGAAATTGCTCGTTCCGGGATGTGTTTCGAGCTTTAGGATCCCCTATAGGGCATATCTAGCTAGGGTCGTGCTTGAGCAGGGGTTACGTTTCCTCCTAGCTCAATAGTGGCAGCGATCGTGGGGGCGAGGGCGCGGAAGGCTTTGCCCCGATGCGACAGCGCATTCTTTTCCCTCGGACTAAGTTCGGCATTGGAGCGCTGCTGCCCTTCGGCTATAAAAATCGGGTCATAGCCAAATCCGCCTTCACCGCGGGGTGCGGTAAGCAACTTTCCAGGCATTTTCCCGAGGCAATGTCGTTCTAAACCAGCCGGTGAGACTAGCACTGCCGCACACACAAAACTGGCGCCGCGATTTGCTTCAGGCACGTCCGCCAGTTGGTTGAGCAGTAACTCTAGGTTCGCTTGGTCGTCGCCGTGATGGCCGCACCAACGGGCTGAAAATATCCCGGGCGCACCTCCCATAACGTCTACGCATAGTCCCGAGTCATCGGCAACTGCCGGCAGGCCGGTTCTTTGCGCCACCAAACGCGCTTTAATCAGTGCATTTTCAGTAAAACTTACCCCGTCCTCGACCGGTTCTTCGATCCCTAATCCGTCGGCTCCCACAATCATTTCCGGGGAAAAACCTGCGATTAGAGGAGAGAGGATCTCGGCAAGTTCGCGTACCTTATGGGGGTTATGGGTGGCGAGGATCAGCCGCGCGCCGGGAGGTATTTTCACGATAGCGCCTCTGTTTGGATGCGGGAAATATCTTGGATTCCTTTATCAGCCAGGTCCAAAAGCTGATTAAACTGGGAACGATCGAAAGCTTCGCCCTCGGCAGTTCCTTGGATCTCGACGAACTTTCCCGAGCCAGTCGCCACGATATTCATATCTACGTCCGCGCGCGAATCCTCTTCATAGGGGAGATCGAGCAGTGCATTTCCCTCGATAAAACCAACCGACACCGCGCATAGCGAATCGGATAGCACCTTGCCGGGACGGATCCATCCTTTTTCTTGACCCACTTTGATGGCATCTACCAAAGCCACATAAGCGCCGGTAATCGAAGTAGTGCGAGTGCCACCATCAGCCGATAACACGTCACAGTCCAGCACAATTGTGTTTTCCCCTAGGGCGCTCATATCTACTATGGCACGCAGAGAACGACCAATTAAACGAGAAATCTCATGGGTGCGTCCCCCGATTTTTCCCCGTACCGATTCGCGTCCTGAACGCGTGGAGGTGGCGCGCGGCAGCATCGCATACTCAGCAGTCACCCATCCCAGGCCAGAGTCTTGCCGCCATCGCGGTACCCCTTGGGTCAGGGAAGCATTGCAGAGAACGCGGGTATTTCCGCAGTCAATTAGCACGGAGCCTTCGGCCTGTTTTGCCCAGCCACGGGTAATTGTTAGCGGTCGCATCTGGTCAAAAGCGCGTCCATCGGCGCGTACAAACTTTTCTATACTCACGTTTCCGATTATAGATGACTGCGGTTTTTGTCGGCATTTGTATTCAGGTGCGGCACCTCCGCTATTTTTTTGCATGGCTTAGATGCCAGGGGAGGAAAATGCGGCAAGTTTCAACTTTCCGGGCAATGTTTTCGATGGACAGAAGCAATTAGCAGCCTTCTCGGAGGGACTTATTTTAGGCGCGCCGCAATAAAATGCCGGAAACTTTGAAGCGCTATTTCCGCATCCTCCAGATGCCACAGGCCTGTAAAACGGATAGGTTAGTGGTTATGAATAGTCCTGCTCTTTCGCGCTATCGCATCGATCTGGATACGGGGTGCCGTCAGTTCGTGCATGTACCCAGCCTACTGCGAGAGGGCGCGACGGAAGTTTTTGCGGTCTCCGATCGGCGTCGGGTTCTCTTGCCGCTAAGCGACGGAGTCAGTGTAGGCCCGGAAATAGTGGCCTCCCGCTTCCACGTTTCCGCTCCTTTCGGGACGGGAAGCCTCTACCGTCTTTCTAGCGGTGAGCGGCAGTTTTTAGGACAAATACAGTCCTGGGACGAACGTTACCAAACAGGCAAAGCTTGGTACCTGGGCAGAAGCGGTGCCACCAGCCGAGTTGCCCTGTTTATTAATGACCATGAACTGGCAGGACTTGCTGAACACACGGAAACATCTCTACGACTAATTCCCTTGCGTCAAGTGGGAGCCTTTTTAAACGGTCAAGATGCGGCCATTGCTACCCACGCGACTTGTCTGGGACTGTGGCACTTAGATACCAACTATTGCTCGCGTTGCGCCACCCGGCTTGAAATCGCGGCCGCCGGTTGGGAACTTCACTGTCCCCGGTGCGGTGAAATTATTTATCCCCGTCAAGACCCTTCCGTAATCGTTGCCATAAATGATGAGGCCGACCGGTTGCTGCTGGCACACAACTCGGCATGGGAAGCTAACTTCTATTCGGTTATTGCTGGCTACGTAGAAGCCGGGGAATCTTTAGAGGGCGCAGTTCACCGGGAAGTTGGGGAAGAAGTGGGACTGGAAGTCGATGAAGTTCGCTATCTAACCTCTCAACCTTGGCCTTACCCGCGTTCGTTGATGTTGGGGTTTTCTGCTCGCTCACGCATCCCCTATTTTATTTTGGATGAAACCGAGATCGATCGCGCGTTGTGGGTAACTCGCGCAGAATTCATGGAGTTAGTGGCCAGTAGGCAAATCAGTCCTCCCGGGCCGTCCACAATCGCCTCCAACTTGATTGAAAACTGGTTGGGCTCACCAATTGTTCGTCCCCAAGACAACTACCTATAAGCTGATTGACGTGGAGCAGGCAGAAGAACTCTTAAAACATTTAGACCCTGATCAGGCAAAAGCTGCCCGGGCTTTGCGCGGCCCAGTATGTATTAGGGCGGGTGCGGGCACCGGTAAAACTCGAGCGATTACCTATCGTATCGCCTATGGGGTGCGAACCGGGGTCTATAACCCCTATTCGGTTTTAGCCGTGACTTTCACGGTGCGGGCAGCCGCAGAAATGGGGTCACGTTTGCGGCTACTAGGAGTGCAGGGCGTGCAAGCGCGCACTTTCCACTCGGCGGCTTTGCGCCAGCTCAGGTATTTTTGGCCCACTGCCATCGGTGGGCAGTTACCAAAACTAATAGAGAATAAATCTTCACTGGTAGGCGCGGTAGCTGCCCGGCTGGGGCTCCCTAAAGAGCGGGCGGCAGTGCGTGATTATTGCGCAGCGATCGAAATGGCCGCGGTGAGTATGGTCAGTCCTGAAGAATATGGAAAATGGGTAAAAAGTACCGGGACGCAGCCACCGGCGGGGATTTCCACTTACGATATGGCTGATATTTTGCGCGGATATAGTGAGGCCAAGAGAGAGCGATCCGTTATAGATTTTGAAGACGTACTGGCTTTGACCAGTGGAATGATTGAGGAACGTCCTGATATTGCCCAGCAGATCCGCTCCCAATATCGCTTCTTCGTGGTCGATGAGTATCAGGACATTTCACCCCTGCAAAAACACCTGTTAGAGCTGTGGCTGGGAGAGTCGAACCGTGATCTTTGTGTAGTGGGGGACGCTGCCCAAACCATTTATTCTTTTGCCGGTGCCACTCCGGAATATTTAGTGAACTTTGCCCAGGAATATCCCGGTGCCCATACGGTTACGCTTTCTCGAGATTACCGCTCGACTCCGCAGATTGTATCCTTGGCGAACGGACTGGTTAATCGAGATAAGCAAACCAAAAAACAGGCAGTAAAGCTTACCTCGATGCGCGATTCTGGTAGTGCGGTACACTTCGATCGCTATCCAGATGATGAGGCAGAGGCGGCAGCCATTGCAAAAATGATTAAGGAACGAATCGAAGCGGGCATTCCTGCTAGCGATATTGCGGTTCTGTTTCGTACCAATGCCCAGTCCAGCATGTTTGAAGCAGCTTTGGCACATAGAGATGTGAAATATTGTGTGCGCGGCGCAGAAGGATTCTTTAAACGCCCCGAAGTTTCCGCCCTCCTAAAACAGGCAAGTGTGATTGCCCGCCGCGGGGCGCAAGGCAACCTCGGAGAAATCGTGGCGGAATTAGCTCGACCCCTCGGGTGGACGCAGCAGGCTCCTGAGGCTCAGGGGGCAATCCTTGATCGTTGGGAGGCGTTAAATACTCTGGTCGCGCAGGCGCAGCTCAAAGAGGCAGCGGGATTATCGCTGGCCTCCCTGGTACAGGAATGGCAGGAACTTGCCCAGGCGCAGCTTGACCCTTCTGGCGGGGGAGTCACCTTGGCGTCTATTCATTCCGCCAAAGGCCTAGAGTGGAAAACTGTTTTCCTGGCGGGAGCCAGCGAGGGGCTGCTGCCGATCACCCAAGCGAAATCAGGAAAAGAACTGGCAGAAGAACGCCGCCTGTCCTATGTAGCGGTAACTAGGGCGCGCGATGAACTATATGTTAGTTACGCGGAAAAACGTTCTCTAGACCGTAAGGCTACCCGCGCCTGTTCCCGGTTTTTCTCTCCAGTATGGCCGCGGGAAGAAACCGCGATGAAAACCGTGCGTACCCCCAGCACGCGCAAAGATACTAAGCGATTCTTAAATGAGGCCAGTCAGGAAGAGCAAGAACGCTTTGAACGTTTGCGCCAGTGGAGATTACTAGTCTCGCAAGGACAGGGGAAACCGGCTTATACCGTGTTTTCGGATACCACTTTGCGTGATATTGCCATTGCCAAGCCGCAAACCCTAAAACAGTTGTCACTGCTTAGAGGGATCGGTCCGGTCAAATTAGAACAGTTCGGGGCGGACGTTTTAAGAATTTTACGAGGGACGAATCCCGACCAGGTTGCTCACCAGCAGCTGCAAAATCTGTCTGACTAGTCCCGCACGCAACCGCACTGGGGGTGGGGTTGCCATTGTCTAACCTGAGGCAGAGGATCGGCGAGATTGAAAATCCAAGATGCTCCGGTTAGAGATAGCGGCAGCCCAGATAGATAGTTCAAGATTTCTCGCACCGCAAAAGCGCTGGCATATTCGGATAGAGCAGTGTCGGCCATTACCGGGCCAGCGCAGGCTAATTGGGCAGCTATCCGCGGCCACTCCGGATCGATATCTCGTTTGGACAAATGCTGACAGTGTAGGCAACAGGTAGTCCCGGGAATAAACAAAGGGCCAACTTCAATCTCGGTTTCCCGTTTGATAATCGGCAAGTGGGGGACTCCTCTGTTAATGCAGGCCCTCGCCCAGGCGGGATTAGTAAGGTAGGAACTGATGGCAACTTCAATGGTTACCGCTTTATTAGGCAGCTGCTTGTTAACTCCCAAGACTAAGGGAGCCACATCTTGACGTATAGCTCCTAAATAGTCATCTTTATAAACGCACAGATCACGGGTTTTTACCTTGCTTTGATCGCGAAGAATCAGCGAATGAATCCCGCATGCTACCAGTTTTCGAGTCAGGGTAATTCCTAAAGGTCCCAGGCCGCTGACTCCCACTAATGCCTGCTTGCGGCTCTTGATCGTGCTATCTGAGCCGTAGAGGTGGAAGGCGCAAGCACAATCGCCATCTGGCACCTGATGCTTGGCAACGAGACCTCCATCTTTAAGTATTTGCAGAATGTCCTTGATTTCCTGCTTGTTTTCTGGAAAGCGGCGTTCTAAATGGGAGTTGTACCAACTTTGTTTCTCAAAAAGCCACTTGAGAATGGCGATATGCACCGGGCTGAGTCCCTTAACTAAGAAGCCGTTGCGTTCTCCAGTGCCAAATTGTGCCTGACCGCCGGAACGAAGCAGCATTACCGAGCCGTTAATCAATCTCATGCTTCCAGCATTCCAGAAGGAAAAAGGGCGACGCTAGAGTGGGTTAAAAACTGTGGATATTTTATTATTAATCTCTATTTAGCTGTGCCTGCCGATGGGGAATCGTTTTCATCATCCCTATCTGTGCGGCCAGAATCCTCATCATTTTGATCCCCAGCGGATCCCTTTGATTCGTTTTCTGAGGCGTGATTGCCGCCTACCAGTTGATCGCCCTGGGAATCCACCTCGGGGGTTAGCCCTTGTGCCCATCCCAACGTACCAGAAAGTAAAGAATCTAAATCTTGATCTACCTGGTCTTTTTCTGGTTCCTCCCCGCTTTGGCTCATGAAGCTCTCGGGATCGGTTAGATCTTGCAGAGTTGGAATCATATCTGGATGTGACCAAACTTGATCGCGCTGGCGCATTCCTTGTTCATTTAGCAACCGTGACCACAGTGAGGCCGCTTGCCGGGAGTACTTAGGTCTCAGCTCCATTCCGATAAGCGGTTTTAAGACTTTCTCGATCGGGGAGGTAGTTGCACGCCGCCTGCGCAGCAATTCCCGTAACTGGATGACGTGGGCGAGGTTAGGCATACAGGCTCGCGTGGAGACCTCGTCAACCCACCCTTCAATCAGTGCCAAGACGGTCTGCAAATCCTCCATAGCTTGCCGCTGGGTTGCGGTTTCTTCAGAGGCAAAAATATCTACCGGCAGACCCAGCCCCAAATTGGCGGGATCAAAGTTCCCCAATGGGAGGCCGATTAAGCCTTCTTGCTCTCCCATTTGTTCTTGCAGGCGATCTTGTAAATCCCGCACTGACCGGTCGATAGCTTCCGGATCGATCCGAATTTCTTGCGCATACCGGGCAAGCAGCCGCGACAACTTGTGGCGTAGCCAGGGAACAGAATGGAAAAGGCGCGCGTGGGCGGCCTCGCGTACCGCCAGATATTGGCCGACCTCTTCCTCGGTAATCTCTAAATCCTGGGCAAAATTCGTGATATTTACCGGCACCAGCCCCATGATTTTTTCCTTCGCCAAGGGAATGCCGATATCGGTAGAGCCAAAAGCAACTTGCGCTATCTGTCCCATGGCTTGTCCAATCTGGACTGCAAATAACCCGGCTGCCAGGTTCTTTAGCAGTGAATCGGGATCCATAGGGCCGATAATTTGTCCGATCCCCGGAATTGCTGCCGAAGCTTTCATCTCTTCGGTATCAATTCCTTGCCGCTCAAATTGTTCCGCAATGGCCTCAGTAAAGGCGCGCACTACATTGGCAATCACCGGTTCGGTCAGGCGCTGCCAAGCGGGGACAGTGGCTTGAATCCATTCTCGAGGCGTCCACGCCACCCGTTCACTAGCGGTCGGGCTCAAGGTAGTGACCGTGTCTAGCCATAAGTCTGCAACCGACAGCTGTTCGCGTACCTTCTGCGCCTGAGCTGCGCTAGTGGGAGTAAAACTGGGGAGACGGGAAGCTGCTACTTCCACCGCCGCATCCCAATTCACGGCTTCCTTGCGAGGGGCAAAGAAATGTTTCAGCTGGCTTGCCCCGAAGCTGGATCCGCTGGGGAAAGGAAAGGGCATCGCGGTGCCGGCGAGCTTTTCGGGGTCGATTCCATTTGCTTGAAGCTGCTGGAAAGCGTCCTCAGCGGCCTCTTCTCCCAGCATTTTCTTGAGGATTTGGAACCATTCTGGTCGCTGCTCCTGGCCATTAGCTTCGCTCAAGTGCTGCCCACCCCCTAAAATAGACTACGTTCTTAAGATTATCGGTATTGTGAGTTGGGGACTAGGCACGCGAGAGAGTTTCGCCTTGGGCAAAGCCGATTTTAAACTTCGGGAAGGAGGAAGAGTGAAGAGTAAACGCTCTGATAAGTCGCGCCGGCAAGGACGCATTGGAAAAGCCATGATGGCGCTGTCGGTTATCGGATTCTTGATTCTTGGCGTTGCCATTCGCGCGCCCTACGTAATTGAATCTCCCGGCCCAACTTTCAACGTTCTTGGCACTCAGTCTGGCCACGGGCAAATCATTAAAGTTGCAGGCGCTAAAACCTATCCCACCAAAGGACAGTTACGGATGGTAACCGTCTCCCTGCGCGGAGGGCCGGGAACCCACGTTACCTATGCGGAAGTCCTGCTGGCGAAAATGCGATCAGATAGCGAAGTGTTACCCGAATCTGCGGTTTATCCCGCGGGGGCAACTGCCAAACAAGTACAGCAGGTTTCTCAGGCACAAATGGAAGATTCCCAACTGAGCGCAAAAGTAGCGGCGCTTAGCGAGTTAGGCTACCAAGTTCCAGCCAAGTTTAAAGTTACCGGAGTGGGGGAGGACTCCGATTTTCAGGGGAAACTTAAAGAGAACGATATTTTGCAGGAGGTTACCTTTCGCGGGAAGACTCAGGCATTGAATCAAGCGAGTATGCTTTTCGATATTTTGGAGGACGCAGCGCCGGGAACTACCCTCGATTTTAAGGTTCAGCGTGCGGGGAAGAATCTCTCGATTAGTGGGAAAACCCGCAAACCTACCGATGGTCGCAATGGTTCCCAACTAGGTATCTATCTAGATCCCCAAGCAAAACTGCCGGTAGATATTAAAATCGCTCTCCAGGAAGTGGGGGGCCCCTCAGCGGGAACTATGTTTGCGCTGGGAATAATTGACCGGATGACCGCTAAGTCTTTGACCGGCGGCAAAGAGATTTCTGGTACCGGCGCGATTGCCTATGGGGGACAGGTGCTGGCAATTTCGGGAATTCCCCAAAAAATGGCAGGCGCTAAAGAGGACGGTGCTCACTGGTTTTTGTTGCCGCAAGCCAATTGCGATCAGGTAAAACCGATAGCAGGAATCCGGGCGGTACCGGTACAAGATCTACAGCAGGCACGGGAGGTTAGCGAGCAAATCGCAGCCAATAATTTTAAGAATCTGCCGCGCTGCCCGGCTGGCTAACTAGCTGCGCTAGTTCGGCATCACTAACTAACATCGCTTTTAATACTTCCAGCAGTTCCGGAACGATGTTATCGCCTTGTGCCACCATGTCGTCACTGTCTTCGCTGCGTGCCCTAGAAGCGCACCAGGTATTTCCATCGCGGGTAGCGGCGGCTACGATCCGCACATCTTGGCGGCTAGGATGCGCTAGTAAGAACTTCTCCCGCTCCTTCGGGTCTTGAGGCGCTTCGGCATCGGCTTGGGGGGAAACCAAAAAACGTTCCATCGCGACAGCCACTCCCGCCACGTCCTCGCCAAAAACTAGATGCCCGAGAGTATCCATTAGATCTGCAGGAAGGTGGTCTTGAAGAACCGCGGTTAAGTGCTGCGGATTTTCAGATAGGGCGGCTCGTAGTTGCTTAGCCTGAGCCCCATCCATTTCCGCCTCTAGTTGCGGAAAAATATCCTTGGTGGGTACCAGCGCAAAGAGGCTCGGAGATTGATCCCATCCCAGCTGAGCTACCTCTTTTTCTAGGGAGGAAACCGCTAAGCGCAGGGATAGTTGCGCGGAAGATAGATCCGATGAAGTGTCCATGTTGCTATGTTGCCATCTTATCCAAGGTAGCGGCTAGTCCACTTTCCTGGGGTGAGTAATAACCGCAAACGTGAAAGAATGCGTTAAGGAAAATGTTGAGCAGAACCCGGAGGGGCTCGTGAGTAACGATTTATTTGGAAATCTTGGCTTCAGTGGCGGCAAAGGCGGTGGCTTTCCCGGCTTTCCCGGTGGATTTGGAGCCGGTAAAGACGGCGGAAACGGTCGCGGCGGCTCTGGAGGAGCCGGTGGCAATGGAAATAGGCCATTACCGAAAATAAAGTTCAAAAAACCGGGGCCTCTTGGTATCGCTATCGGCGTAATCGTAGCGCTAGTGGTGTTACTACTGGTGGCTTCGGCCGTGTGGACCGAGGTTTTGTGGTTCCGCCAAACTGGGTATTTGCGGGTACTGCTTACCCAGTGGATTGCCGCTGGGGGAATGTTTATAGTGGCTTTCCTGATTGCATGGGCAATTTTGGCAGTCAACTTGCATGTTGCCTACCGTAACCGTCCGGAAATGGGAACCATTGCTTCATCTATTCGGTCATATCGTTCCACTATTACCCGCCATCACCGTGGTATTTTCTTAGGGATTCCGGCCTTGATTGCCCTATTCCTGGCAACCGGGATGGCTGCTAGTTGGCGGCAAGTGCTGGTGGCGTTCACCGGCGGTTCTTTCGGGAAGAAAGATCCCCAATTCGGTTTTGATATTTCTTTCTTTGTCTTCCGTCTGCCGCTAATCGATATGGCGGTCACCTTTTTGCTGACTCTGCTAGGTGTTTCGCTAGTTGCCTGTCTGATTTGTTACTACCTATTGGGGGCAATGACGGTAACTCCCAAAGCTAAAGCTACTCGCGGTGCCCGTATTCATATGGGTGTTTTGCTGGCGATCTCTTCGGTGATGGTGGGGATAACTTATGTCATTGACCGCTGGACTATGGTTTATGGGCAAAACTCGCCGACCGATGGAGCTATGTATACCGATGTACATGCGATTATTCCGGCACGTACGATTTTGGCAGTTATCGCTTTGATTGTGGCGGCACTGTTTGTGTTCGCCGCCTTCAGGGGTGGCTGGTATCTGCCGGCCGCGGGCATTGCAGTAACCGTGGTATCTGCCCTGGTGATTGGGGCGGGATATCCGTTTATTATCCAACAGTTCCGGGTTCGCCCCAACGAGCGGGAGCTGGAAAGCCAATATATCGACCGTAATATCAAAGCCACTTTGGATGCCTTCGGGATGAAGGATCTGGATTTGATTTCCTACGACCAGGTCACCAATGAAACCAGCGCTAACCAGCTGCGTCAGGATGCTGACTCTACTCAGCAGATCCGGCTTTTAGATCCGGAAATTATTTCCCCGGCGGTACGGCAGATGAAACAGTCGCGCCCTTACTACTCTTTCCCAGATCAGTTTGCGGTTGACCGTTACAACTTCCCGGATAAAGACGGAAAAATGGAAAAGCGTGACACCGTGATTGCGGTACGCGATATTAACTTGAACGGGTTGGCGCAGTCTCAACGCAACTGGGTAAATGACCACACGGTTTACACTCACGGTTTCGGGGTAGTAGCCGCCTACGGTAACCAGGTGACCTCCGAAGGGTTGCCTTCCTATTGGGAATCCTCGCTCTCCGATAAAGAGTCGGGGGACATCGGTGATTACGAGAAACGGATCTACTTCTCGCAAGCCTCTCCCGAATACTCAATTGTAGGCGCGCCCAAGGGAGCGGATCCTAAAGAGTTGGATTACCAAGACGCAAAGAATAATAAACAGGTTTACACCACTTTCGATGGTGACGGCGGGCCTCAGGTTGGAAACTTCCTAAATAAGGTGCTCTATGCATTGAAATTCCGCTCAACAGATCTGTTCTTCTCTGACCAGATCAACAGCGAATCGCAGATTCTTTATGACCGGGATCCGGCTACGCGGGTGGCCAAAGTTGCCCCCTACCTCACTTTGGATTCTCGGGCATATCCTGCGATCGTGAATATGGATGGCAAGAAAGGCGAGAAGAAACGGCTGGTGTGGATTGTGGATGCCTACACCACCACTGATTCTTATCCGTATTCTCAGCATATTAACCTCACGGATGCTACCGCCGATACGGCGACTGCGAGAACTGCCCAGTTCGCGGTGCAAAATAACGTGAACTACATGCGTAACTCGGTAAAGGCTGTGGTGGATGCCTATGACGGTTCGGTACAGCTATATCAGTGGGATAAAGAAGATCCGATCCTGAAAGCGTGGCAAAAGATTTATCCCGGTCAGATTAAGCCGCTATCGGAGATTAGCGGGGATTTGATGAGTCACTTGCGTTACCCGGAGGATTACTTCAAAGCCCAGCGCTCTTTGCTAGCTAACTATCACGTGACTAATCCTTCAGAGTTCTACACCGGTGGTGACCAGTGGAAACTATCTGAAGACCCCACGGCAACTTCTCGTGACCTGGAGGGCTCTGGCAAACTGCAGCCGCCCTATTACCTAACGATGAAGATGCCCACCGGTAAAAACACCGATCAGGGGAGTGCCGAGTTCTCCCTGACTTCCGTGTTTATCCCGGGTGGTGAAGGCCGGCGCGCCGCCATGGCGGGCTTCCTGGCTGTCGATTCTGAAACCGGTAACGAGAAAGGCAAGGTGCGCGAAGGCTACGGCAAGATGCGGCTTTTGGCTTTGCCTTCCGACACTACCGTTCCCGGCCCCGGGCAGGTACAAAACACCTTCAACTCCGATCCGGAAGTTAACCGGGAACTGAACCTGCAGGATCAGCAAGGTTCTAGAGTTATCCGCGGCAACCTACTGACTTTGCCAGTAGGGGGCGGTCTGCTCTATGTGCAGCCGGTCTATGTGCAATCCACCGGTACCACCCAATATCCGCAGCTAAGAAGCGTATTGGTTGGCTTCGGTGACAAAGTCGGGTTCGCGCCTACCTTGAAAGAAGCCCTAGATCAGGTATTCGGGGGAGATTCTGGAGCGGTTACTGCCTCCAATGACGGTAATAAGAAAGCTCCGGCAGCGAAAGGTAAAGCGGGAGAAGCAACTGCTAAGGCTCCCAGTGCGCAAGAGAAGCTGAACACGGCGTTGCAAGATGCCAAGAAAGCGATGGCGGAAGCAGATAGCGCCATGAAAGCTGGGGACTGGACGAAGTATGGTGAAGCCCAAAAGTCTCTAAATGACGCGATTTCTCGGGCAGTCTCTGCTCAAGAAGAGGGCGCCAAGACCGCGAAGTAACCGTTAACAGCGCAAGCGTCATAGCTTAGGGGGCTAGGTCGCCAGGTAAAACTGGCAGCATAGCCCCCTAAACATTGGGCGGTAGTAGCTTGCAGTCGCGCTTAGTTAGCGGCAGCTACCTCATGCTAGTTTCCTCCTACACCAAAATCTTGAAGATCTGGGAGGAAGGATCGATCTCTTGCACCTGCAAAGGAGAGGCCGCCATGCGTCGGCGCAGCCCCTTAATATCACTGGGATCTGGAAGTTCAATCCCGACCAGCGCCGGACCGGTATCCCGATTGTTCTTCTTGGTGTACTGGAAATAAATGATGTCCTCACCGTCACTGAGCACGTCATTTAGGAATGAGCGCAAAGCCCCCGGTTCCTGGTTGAAAGTCACCAGGAAATAGTGGCGTAGACCTTCGTAACGCCCGGAACGCTCGGTTACTTCCGCATATCGCGACAGGTCATTATTACCGCCAGAGACCAGGCAAACCACCGAGCCATTGGGGATTTGGGGCAAGAAGTTGCGTGCCGCTGCTGACGCTAAGGCTCCGGCAGGTTCGGCAATAACGCCCTCGGAATGGTAGAGGTCGAGCATCTCGGTACAAACTGCGCCCTCAGGCACCACCACAATGTCATCGACTAAATCCCGCACTACCTGGTAGGTCAAATCTCCAGCTCTACCCACGGCGGTGCCATCTACGAAAGAATCTACCCGATCTAGGGAAACCGGATTTCCGGCTTCAAGAGCCGCTTTCATTGAGGCTGCCCCTTGAGATTCCACTCCCACAATCCGGATACCCGGGCGGTGGGCTTTGAGCCAAGTTGCCATTCCAGCGATTAAACCGCCGCCTCCCACCGGAATCAAAATCATATCGGTATCTTCTGGCAGCTGGGAATCCAAATCCACTGCAATACTGCCCTGACCAGCAATTGTATAGGGGTCATCGTAGGGGTGCACATATACTTTGCCCCCATCTTTAGCTGCGGCTGCCGCCACCCGGTTAGCTTCATCAAAGTCCCCGGCCACGATCACCGGCTCTACCCATTTGCCCCCGATAGTGGCAATCCGTTTGCGTTTTTGCCGCGGAGTGGAGGCCGGCAAGAAAATCGTGCCTTGTATTCCCAAATGTGCACAGGCATAGGCAACTCCTTGGGCATGGTTACCAGCCGAAGCGCAAACTGCCCCGGCCGCCCGCTCCTCCTCATCCATAGCTGCCATGCGCACATAGGCGCCCCGCACTTTAAAAGAGCGGCAAATCTGCAGATCTTCGCGCTTTAAATAAACCGGTCGGCCCACCTCTGCGCTGAGCCGATCACTTTTTTGCAGCGGAGTTTTCGTAGCTACCTTGGCTAGTACTCCGGCAGCTACCTCTATATCTCTCGCAGTAACTGTGCTCATCATGCCTCCTGTAATCGATCGTTAATAACCTATCGAGATTTACTTCGCCCGTGCCGTTAGCTTTCGCTATCTGGCATCAAAGTCTGGATGGATTAGGCTAAAGGTATGACTAATAACCTGAAAGATCCTTTAGTGTGGATCGATTGCGAAATGACCGGACTCGATTTAGATAAAGATTGCCTGATAGAAGTGGCAGTGATTATCACCGATGGGCAAACTAATATCGTGGACGAGGGGATCGATCTGCTGATTAAGCCGACAGCTGCTGCCTTAGAAAATATGGGGGATTTTGTGCGCGACATGCACACTAAGTCCGGTTTGTTAGCGGAATTAGAAACTCCGGCGGCGCTAGACCTAGCAGATGCCGAGAAACAGGTTTTGGACTATATTAAGCGTTTCGTGCCCGGAAAGGGACAGGCATTGTTAGCGGGGAATTCGGTAGGCACCGATAAACAGTTCCTGGAAAAAGAAATGCCACAGGTAATCTCTCATTTACATTACCGGCTAGTGGATGTTTCTTCGGTAAAAGAACTGGCGAAACGCTGGTATCCGCGCGCTTTTTATCATGCACCTGAAAAACATGGGGGACACCGCGCCCTCGCCGATATTCGCGAGTCTATCCAGGAGCTGCGTTATTACCGTAAGGTGCTTTGGCCGGCCGGGGAAGGGCCATCCAGTGAAGAATGTGAAGCGGCAGCGAAAGATATTCTGGCGCAAGGATTGGGCAATCAGCGCCCCCGACAGGAATCGAACCTGCAACCTCGGGATTAGAAGGCCCTTGCTCTATCCTTTGAGCTACGGGGGCTGGCTGTTCCTTTAGTTTATCTAGAAATCTCCCGGGTGCTAATTCCTTGTCCCCAAGCTAGGTAATCCTCTTTTTTCCTGGTGGCAATGATTTCTTTCTAGAAAATATCGTTACTGCTTTGCAACATGGTGAGGTAACCAACACTAGGAGGAATCATGAGCAAAGCAAATATAGAGGTTACTTTTACCGGCTGGGTAGCAACCGCGCCCACTTTTCATCGTCCCGACCCGACTAAACCCGACAAGGCGCTATGTACTTTCCGGGTGATGCACACCCCGTATTCGCGCGACAATCAAGGAAACTGGCAAAAAGGCGAGTCGCTCGCGGTTAGGGTGAAAGTTTGGGGGTGGGGCGCGCATTATGTGTCTCGCTCTATTCGGGTGGGGGATCCGATTATTGTTTGTGGGCGGTTGATCCGCTCTAAATGGCAGGATAAAGAGCAAGTTACCCACTATGGGTTAGAGCTAACTGCTTCTTCTTTAGGGCATGACCTGACTATGGGGGAGTCTAACTTTGTGCGGATGATAGGTGCACTACCAAAACGGGGAAGTTTTGCTACCCCAAGTAAGGAAGGGGAGGGCTCCCTGGCAGATCCCGAGGGCGAGTTTGAGAGCGCTGGGACAACAGAGCCCGTGGGAACACAAGCAACAGGGGCAGAACCTGCGGGAATAAAAGCGGCACCAGCCGCTGGCGATCAGGTTGTTGCTGATCCTTCCACCGGAGAAATTCTCGAGGAGGAGGCAAAAAATACCCGCGGGAGCAACCCGCCCGCACCCTCGGAAGCAGCAGGAGCGGAAAACGTTCTGGACCCGGAAGGGGAATATATTCTAGAAAATACTTTTAGCGGAGAGGCCGCCTAGTCGCGCGGGGGTTCGCTTTGCGTTTTTAACTCCACTATTCTGGGTATTAGAACAATACCGTCTGGCAGAAAGTGGCAGCAGTGGCAGAATTCATTTACCAAATGATCCACACCCGCAAATCTTTAGGCGACAAGGTCATTTTGGACGATGTGACTATGGCTTTCCTTCCGGGAGCCAAAATCGGCATGGTTGGTCCTAACGGCGCCGGTAAATCTTCGATCCTCAAAATTATGGCGGGTCTGGATGAGCCATCCAATGGGGAGGCCAGGCTAACTCCTGGCTATACCGTAGGGATCTTGATGCAAGAGCCCGAATTGGATGACGATCTCACGGTTAAAGAAAACGTGGAGCAAGGAGTAGGGCCGTTAAAGGCCAAACTCGATCGCTTCAATGAGATCTCCGCGCAGATGGCGGATCCGGATGCCGATTTTGATGCCCTAATGGAAGAAATGGGTACCCTACAGACCGAGATTGACGCTGCCGATGGCTGGGATGTTGATTCTCAACTAGAACAGGCAATGGATGCCCTGCGCTGCCCGCCCCCGGAAACTCCGGTGTCGGTGCTTTCGGGCGGGGAGCGTCGCCGAGTTGCCCTCTGTCAGTTGCTACTAAAAGCTCCTGACCTGCTGCTACTTGATGAACCTACTAACCATTTGGATGCCGAATCCATCCTGTGGCTAGAAAAGCATCTGCACTCTTATAAGGGAGCAGTAATTGCGATTACCCACGACCGTTACTTCCTAGATCACGTGGCGGAATGGATCGCGGAAGTCGACCGCGGGCGTTTGTATCCTTACGAAGGTAACTATTCGACCTATCTGGAAAAGAAGCGCGAACGCCTGGAAATCCAGGGGCGCAAGGATGCGAAACTAGCGAAGCGCCTAAAAGAAGAACTGCAGTGGGTGCGTTCTTCGGCGAAAGGGCGACAAGCGAAATCCAAGGCACGTTTGCAGCGTTATGAAGAGATGCAGGCAGAGGCAAAGCGCACCAAGAAACTGGACTTTGAAGAGATTCAGATTCCGCCAGGGCCGCGCCTGGGAACCGTGGTGTTGCGCGCCGAGAACCTGTGTAAAGGTTTTGGGGATCGTGAACTGATCAAGGATCTGTCTTTCAGTCTGCCTCCGAACGGAATCGTGGGGATTATTGGCCCGAACGGAGTTGGGAAAACCACTTTGTTCAAAACGATTGTGGGGTTAGAGGAACTCGATTCGGGAACTCTAGATATCGGGGAAACCGTAAAAGTCAGTTATGTGGATCAGAACCGTGCGGGGATTGATCCGGATAAGACCTTGTGGGAAGTGGTTTCGGATGGTCTGGACTTCTTGGACGTGGGGGGAGTGACGATTCCTTCACGCGCCTATGTGGCCTCGTTTGGTTTTAAAGGCCCTGATCAGCAAAAACCGGCTGGGGTGCTTTCTGGTGGGGAGCGCAACCGTTTGAACTTGGCGCTTACCCTAAAGCAAGGCGGAAACCTGCTGCTTCTCGACGAGCCGACCAACGACCTGGATGTGGAGACTTTGGCTAGCCTGGAAAATGCGCTGCTAGAGTTCCCAGGTTGCGCAGTGGTAATTACTCACGATCGCTGGTTCCTCGACCGAGTAGCTACTCATATCTTAGCCTGGGAGGGGACCGAAGAGAATCCCGCCAACTGGTATTGGTTCGAGGGTAACTTCGAGTCCTACGAAAAGAATAAGGTTGACCGCCTGGGGGCGGAGGCTGCCCGGCCGCATCGGGTAACTCACCGCCGTCTGCGTCGCTCTTAACGGATATAACACCGCCAATAAAACAGCTACAAGAACAGGGATAGCAAATGAGCGAGAGCCAAGATCAGTTGCGAGAACTGGCGTGCGCCTATGGAGTCGCGATTGACTACTGGGATTATTCCGGGATTCACCGCATAGTTTCCGATGAAACACTGCGAGCAGTCCTCAAGGCGATGGATATTGACGCCGATACGCCTGCGCAAGTGGCGGCCTCGCTAAAAATGGTTGAGGAGCGTCCCTGGCGGCGAGTACTTCCCGAATGCATCGTTACTCGCAACGATGACAACTATTGGGTACGGGTACACGTTCCGCATGGCAAAGCGGTAACCGTAACTATGCATTTTGAGGAGGGCGGGTCTTGGGATTTGCCCCAACTGGATGTGCTAGTGGCGCCCCGGGAAATCAATGGAGTGCTAACCGGGGAAGCAACTTTCAATATTCCTCCGGGGCAGCCTTTGGGCTGGCATCGCTTAACCGCACAGGTCGAGGGGGATGAACGTCCCTATACCTGCCCGGTAGCAGTCACGCCCGCGCGTCTGGGGATGCCTAATTTGCGTGATGGGCGTGCCTGGGGAGCAATGAGTCAGTTCTATGCCAATCCTTCGCGGGATTCTTGGGGAATTGGGGATGCGGCAGATTTGGCTACTATCTGTAAGTGGGTCGCCTCCAAGGGGGCGGACTTCTTACTGATTAACCCGGTACACGCTTCCCAAGTGACTTCACCCTTGGAAAATTCTCCCTATTTGCCGTGTTCGCGGCGTTTTTGGAATCCCATTTATATTCGCCCCGATGCGATTGCGGAATACCAAGAACTTTCTGATAAGAAGCGTAAAAAAATTGCGGAGTTGCGGGAAGAGGCGCAGTCTTCGCTTAGCGAATCGATGCCAGCAGATCATCCGGGAGTTTCCGGCTCGGGCGCGCACTTCTTCAGCGGTGATTTAATCAAACGCGATCCCGTCTGGAAGCAGAAACTGGCCGCCCTCGAGATTATTTATGAGGTTCCGCGCTCAAAGGAGCGAGAAGCCGACTACCAGCAGTTTTTAGAGGAACAAGGACCAGCCTTGGAACAGTTTGCCACCTGGTGTGCCTTAACCGAAAAATACGGTTTAGAGCTGCCTGAAAAGTGGCAAACCCCAGATGCTGCCCAGTTTGAAAAATGCGGAGGAAAGCTACTGCAGCGGCGCGAATTCTTCAAATGGTTGCAATGGCTTTGCTACCGGCAGCTGCGCCAGGCGCAACAAGTGGCTTTGGATGCGGGCATGAAGATCGGGGTCATGCACGATCTGGCGGTGGGGGTACACCAGTTGGGCGCCGACCACTGGAGTGACCCGGAAGTTTATGCGCAGGGGATCTCGGTGGGAGCACCCGCCGATATGTATAACCAGTTGGGACAGAACTGGACACAGCCCCCTTGGCGCCCAGATCGCCTGGAACAGCAAGCCTACGAGCCCCTGCGCCGCACGGTAGCGGCGGCCGCGAAAATGGGCGGTGCGCTGCGTATCGACCATATTATGGGGCTGCTGCGTCTATGGTGGATTCCCGAAGGGATGCTCCCCAAAGATGGCACTTATGTGCGCTATAACCATCAAGCGATGGTGGGGGTACTGCTGCTTGAAGCTTACCGGAATAATCTGGTGGTAGTCGGCGAAGATTTGGGTACGGTAGAGCCTTGGGTACGAGAATACCTGCGTTATCGGGGTATCTTGGGCACCGGAGTGCTGTTCTTTGAGTTCGATTCTCCCGACCATTTGGTGCCTCCGCAGGATTACCGACGCGAACAACTGGCGGCGGTTAATACCCACGATATGCCGCCGGTAGCTGGCTATCTCACCGGTGAGGATCTGCGAATACGGGAAGCTTTGGATCTTTTGGATTCTTCTCGCGAAGATGCGGAAGCTAACCAGGAACGAGTTTTTGGGGCGGTACGTCGAGCGCTGATTGAACATGCGGGTCTAGCAGAAGATGAACGCGATATGGGAGAGATTATTCGCGCCCTCTACCGTTATGTGGCGGCTACCCCTGCGCAGCTGGTGGTGTTGACCTTGGCGGATGCGGTACAAGGACAGCTAACCGAGAATCAGCCCGGTACCGAATATGAATACCCGAATTGGTGTGTGCCGTTGCGTGACCAAGAGGGTAACGCTAGGTTCTTAGAGGACGTTACCACTGATCAGTTCGCTAATCAGCTTCTGGAGATGCTAGAGAAAGCAGTACACCCCGTATAGGGAATTCTGCGCCCTCAAAAAGGGGACTAGGACCCGGTTTTTGCGTCAAGGTAGGGCAGTAGTTCTTCGAGGCGATCGGCTACTAGGTCGGCTCCTGCTTTTTTGAGTGCTGCGCGGCTGTGGCTGGTAGTCACCCCGAAGATCCGGCCGGCTCCAGCCGCGCGCGCCGACATCACTCCGCTGGTGGTATCTTCGATGACGATGCAGGAGGAGACGGGTAGCTTAAGGGTTTTTGCCCCCAGCAAGTAGGGCTCGGGGTCGGGCTTGCCGGCAGAAATATCTTCTTGGCTAATCACTTTCAAGTTAGTGGGGGCATTTAGGAGCTGCGCAGCTAACTGCGCCCACTGTTTCCAGGCGGAAGTAACCAAACATTTTGGGATCTTAAGCTGCATTATTTCACGGGCACCGGCAAAGATACGCGGGGGATCACGCCGGATATCGACGTAAGAACGGGCTTCTAGTCCTAGTTTTTCGGGGTCGAGGCCGTGCCAAGGGCCGGGTTCGTTTTGGAAAACTTCTGGACCGGGACGCCCTTTGAAAATATCCATTTCGCTGTCGCTAATCTTCCAGCCTTTGGCCTTAAACATTCGCCTATAGGCGCCCAGATGAGTATGTTCAGAGTCGATGAGGGTGCCGTCCAGATCTAGCAACAGGCCTTTAAAATAATTGCTTTTATAGGAGTTAGAGTCTGCCGCGTCCTCAGCCGGGGAGGATGTGTACAAGACTTTAGGGGAGTCAGGGACGTTAAGGTTATCGAGAGGATACATATTACCGGTGGCTTTAACGCAGTTTTTCCATGCTTGCGGCCAGTTCCTCAGCGACCGGTCCAACGACCACCTGAACAGTATGACCGATTTTTACGATTCCAAAGGCTCCGCAAGCAGTTAATACTTCCTCGTCTGCCTTGAGCGGGTCTTTTACCTGTACCCGCAGGCAAGTGGTGCAGGGTTCAATCTCGCAAATATTTCCGGATCCCCCTAGCCCTAGTAGCAGCTGCTCCGCCTGGTCCACGGTTCCTCCCACCTCAACCTAAAGGATTAATGATTCAATAGCGAGATTACCATCAATCTACAAGCAGCTTAGAGGTGAATACGTGGCAAAGCGTCGGTCTTGGTTCTGGGTACCTCTTTTTGCATTACAAACGTGGGTAGGCGAGCTAAAAACCGGTTCCGCCATATTGCTAGCAACCTCTCGCACCTCTGCTCTCTATAACCATCCTTACCTAGCATCAACTTGTCACGGGCGAGCAAGAAATCTAGTAAAATTCGTATCTATTCCGCCAAATATTTCCCGGACTTGCAGACAGGCAGCACGCGTCTGCGCTCAAACACAATGAGGCACCACACCGGCTTCGCATTCAAAATACCTCGAGTACGCCGTCATGCTGTACGATTAGCTCAAGGAAATATCAAGAAGAGATTAACAAACTATGAAAACACTGGCACAATCCTTGACAGGTAGACAGCATAGTTCTGCTTATCTATAAATATCTTTTCAGAATGGGCAATGCTACCTACCTGATAAGGGGGGTACGTGGTGTTGACTAGTTTTAAGCATTTTTTCAAATCTGCAAAGAATTACTGGCCTTCTACAAGAAGAAAAAAGATGAAATCATTAGTAAAAAAGGCAACGAGTCTATTAATAGCCACATTATTAGCATTTGGCGTAATGAGTGGCATTACGCCGGCGTTTGCTGATGAGATAGTAGCAACAGGTCAACATGAAGCATTAGCGAAAAACAATAAAACCGCTACGCAACTTGATGATGACTTAACAACAAACATTTCCTTGTCCTTCCCAGGTAAGGAAGACGTACTTGCGCAAGATATAGTATTTGTACTGGATAAGAGTGGCGCAAGTGATGCGACCGGTATAGATGCTCAAGCACGACAGTTTTTGGATGATATCAAGCAGCAGGCAGATGACAAAGGCTTAAATATCAAAGTAGGTATTGTTAATTTTTATTACGCAGGTAAAGTTCGTCAAGAACTTACTGATGTGGTAAATAACTATGATGATATACAGAATAAATTGAAATCATCTGTGCTTGGATTTGGCACGAATATGCATGCTGGCCTTTTGGCAGCGAAGAAAATGCTGGATGAAGATACCGCGGTTACTGCTAAGAATAAACATATTATTCTAATCAGTGATGGAGCTACGTATCTTTATTCAAAAAATAATGATTACAATAAAGCCTACACACGTTCCTTTAATCCGAAAAAACAAAAAGATCCAACTAAATATCATGATAAGCGAGATTTGCAAGGTGGTATTTGGGAGTATCAAAGCCGCGAATACAATCTCCCGAACGATTGGAAAAAGTTTAGCGATGGTTCAAATTTTGTATTCTCAACGGCTTCAGCTTCCAATGGTAATATCAAAAAATTAGGGCAATACCTCGATTACTATCGTGAGCAAGAGAAGGATTCTGCAGCGAACTGGGCACAATATGACTATGCCTATACGTTATTTTCTCGTAGAACAGGGGGGGGGAGTAATGGTGTTGTACTTCCAATCGAGAATAACGTTCCAGCGAATATCGACATTGCGTTCATCAAAGCCGATGATGTTTTCCAGGAGATGGTAAACGCTGGATATCAAATGAACGTGTATTACAAGAATAAGGCTGATTTTAATGGCTCTTTGTTCTTGAAGTATCTCGCGCGTAATTCAAATCATGGTGAGCTTAATACCGATTTTGAGCAGCTTAAGAAGGCAGTACTGGAAAAAGTAGCAACAGGCTCAACGGTTGTCGATTATGTGGGAAAAGATTTTGATTTCGTCAATGACGATAAAGAATTGAGCCTCGAGGTTGCTGATGAAACCTTAAACGCTGAAAAAATTACCGACACAACTCTTGGTAAAGACGATGCGCACTTTGGTTTTGGTAAACAGGAAGATGGCACCTATCGCTTTGAGCTGATCTACCAGAAGGCAGATGCTCAAGACGGCAATAAAGAAAAGCTAATCCTGAAGATCAACGAGACGGTTTATCCAAAAACGGAGGTAACGCTCATCTACCAGGAAAAGCTGGTAAACGTACCTACCCAAGCTGGTACTCACATACTTAATACCAACGAGAGTGCAACTTTGAAGCCAGTGGATGCCAATGGTAAGGAAGGTGACGATGTAGCCTTCCCAATTCCCCAAGTGGAATACGTTGCGAAGACTATGAACAGCACGGTCACCTTCATGAACGGCACGAAGAATTATGCATCTGCAAAGGTAGAGACTGGTAAGGCGATTGATACCGATACCTTGACTGACCAATCCATGCCGCAGGATCCAACGAAGGCTGGATACGTCTTCAAGGAGTGGAATACAAAGGAAGATGGTACGGGTACCACGTTTACCGGGGATACTATCGTATACAGTGATATCACTGTATATGCTGTTTACACGAAGATTGCTGATCCGGTACCAAACCCGCCGACAGTCGAACCTAAGCCACAGCCGGAAACCGTGGTTCCGGCACCTGAAAAAAAGATTTCAAATGCTTCTGCGAAGAAGCCTGGAGCAATTGTTAAGACAGGTGCATTGGCCACACTTCCGGTATCGCTAACTGCGTTGGGTCTGGTGATTGCAGGTTTGGGAATCCTCATGAGAAAGCGGGCGATGGAAAAAAACAATAAGTAGGCGCCTGCTTGTTATTTTTAGTGAAGCCTCCGAGATATTGCGGACGTATTGCGTCGACAACGGTCTTACCGGAGTTTTCTCCTACGGTTCTCCACTAGAGTTATCGAACGGCAGCAAATTTATGCGAAAGTAAGGACATACTTTCGCATAATTGTGTCAAAATCAGGACATAACCGCTAAAAGAGCGCTTCTTCCTAGCTTTATGGTCTTCACAATGAAGATTTTATCTAACTGTAAGAGAGCGGTTTCTGCGCGGCTACGGCAAGAAAGCTAGGAGGAGCTTTGAGGAAGCAGGATACGGAGACCTATACACAGCTCTATAATTCCCCGCTGGGAAAACTCGCCATGCGCAGTGATGGTAGCGCGTTGATCGGGCTGGGGCTGGCGTCGCAACAGGCTGCGGGGGTAGCTATCGCGGGCAGTCGTCCTCAGGAAAAATCTTTGCCCATATTCCAAGAATCCACCCGCTGGTTAGATACCTATTTTCGAGGACGCGCCCCCTCGTTTACCCCAAAGCTAAAGCTTACGGGTTCGGACTTTCAAAAACGGGTTTGCGAAATCATGCTCACCATCCCGTTCGGGGAAACCATAACTTATGGGGAGATCGCTGCCCAGATAGCGTGCGAGAGAGGGATTCCCCGCATGTCGGCACAGGCGGTTGGGGGAGCAGTAGGGGCAAATCCGATTCTGCTAATTGTTCCTTGTCACCGGGTAATCGGTGCGGGCGGTAACCTCACTGGTTATGGCGCCGGCATGGAGCGAAAAATTCAGCTGCTAACCCTAGAAAAAGTCGATATGACGAATCTGTTTGTGCCAAAAGGAAAGTCGCTGCCAAAGAAACAGCCGCTATTAAAAAGTCTGCGCTCTCGCCTCAAAGTAAAATAGGTCTCTCGCAGGTAGTCCAACATAGCTACCTCAAAGCTGGTGGTGATATCTACATGTAGCCTTCAGCGGGGCTACTGTAACGTCTACTGTAACGTACTCTAACATTGTTACAGTTAGAGTAGATGATTGTCTAGATGCTCGGTAGCGGTAGGCGGCTAACTTTTAGCGGGGCTGGAGGGCGAGGTCGAAACCTTGGGCACGCACCGCATTTAGCATTCCGCGGCGCAGGGGCGCATCCCGCAACATGATCCGGGTGAGGCTATCGGTGAAAGTATCCGAGCGCTGGCCGTGTGCCCGAGTGTCATAGTAGGTGGTCATTTCCTGGTCATAATCCGCGAACTCCTCCAGATAGGAGCCTTCAAAGCACTGATAGGAGTCTTCGAACATGCGCAGCTCCATTGGCATCCTGGGCTTGAGCTGCGGCTGTTGCCCCGGATAACCAAACATTACTCCCAGGGCGGGGAAAGTCAATTTCGGCAGTTGCAAAATCTCAATCATCCGCGCGGGATCGTTCAAGATTGACCCTAAGAAACAGGTGCCTAATCCCAGGGATTCGGCGGCGTTCACCAGGTTTTGCGCCATTAAAACCGCATCGGTAAAGCCCTGAAAAAACCCGTCCATACCGCGCACGCAATTATTATCCTCACCCTTTTCCTCCACAATCCGGTAGGAGCGGTACAGGTCAGTGAGAAAAATCCACAGCTGCGGAGCATCGGCAATATAGTCCTGATTGGAAACTAAAGAAAGCTGCCGCTTCTTTTCCGGATCATTCACCTGAATAATCGAAGCCATTTGCACCCCGCAAGAAGTAGCGGTGCGCCGGGTCGCCTCTTTCAGCTGTGCTAATACCTCTGGCGAGATTGGCTGAGTATCAAAACGACGCACCGAGCGGTGTGCCAACTGGTTCTCAATAGTATCAGACATGACTTCTCCTAAAATCCTCGCCAACCTTCGCCACCGGGGTACCCGGTTTCCTTGCCGCTAAGTTTAACCTACCTGCTGGTTAACTCGCAGAGGTGACCAGGTGGGTAAGATAGCCGAGGACGCTAAACGGGGGAAGTCATGATTAGACCGATAAGAAACTTTCAAAGAGCCGCGATTGACCATCCCGATGCGCAAAGCCTGGCCGGTCCCCGGGGGCATTTTTCATTGTCCCAGACCTGGTCGCTGTCGCAACATTTACTGCTTTACCTGCAGGGACGTGGGATTGTGAGTGGGGATCGGGTAGCGATTTGCAGTGCCAACAGTGAATACCACCTGTTGCTGTGGATAACCTGTGACCAGATGGGCGCGGTGTTCGTTCCCCTGGCTAAAGCCGCCGCGCCTGCTGATTTACGAGCGATGGTGGCCGACTGCGCCCCGCGTCTGCTTTTTAGCGACCAAGAAGGGGAATTGCCGTTAGCTAGCTCTGACCCCGTTGTCGCAGAAATAGCGTCCCCCGCGGGGGGCGCCCTAAATAATTCGCAGGTTATAAACCTGGATCAGCTGCATGAACAGCTCTTGGCTGCCAATCGGGAGCATCCGTTTTCGCCTGGGGAACTAGCCAGTGAGATTGCCCCGGTAGCCGAGGGCGAGCTGGCCGCAATTATCTATACCTCCGGGACTTCCGGGCGGCCGCTGGGGGTGGAACACTCCCGGGAAACCATGTATTGGGCGTGGGCGAACTATCGTGACGCTTTCGACTACCGCAACTCGGACACCGGGTTGGCGCTGGCGCCCTTATCCCATATCGGTGGGTTTAACGGCACCACCAACGATATTTTTTGCCACGGCGGAAAAATAGTTGTGATTGCCGGATTTTCTCCGCTCGCCGCCTCCCGGATTATTCGGGAAGAGCAAGTCACCATCGGGTTCGCGGTTCCCACCATGTTCACCGGAATGCTAGATGCTCTGGAAAAAGAGGCGGGGGAGGAAGTCACGGAAAATCCCTTCCCGCACTGGCGCCGTCCCCTGATCGGAGGAGCGCCCCTACCAGCCGCTTTGGCGCGGCGGATGGAAAAACTTAAGCTGCGTCCGATCCAAGTATGGGGGATGACCGAAACCGGAGGCGCCGGTTGCTACCTGGGAATAAATGAATCTTTACAGCACCCCGAGGCCGCCGGGCGCCCCTTCACCTATTCTCAGGTGGCGGTGCGCGATGCGGACGGCAATGTGTTGCCCGCAGGTTGCCAGGGACAAATCACTATCGGTGGTCCGCATGTCTGTAGAACTAACTACCCCGGTAAAGCTATGCCCGCTATCGAGGGACAAATCGAAACCGGCGATATTGGTTTTATCGGCGAGGACGGTTTGCTGCGCCTTAGCGGGCGGGAAAGTGACGTAATCATTACCGGTGGGGAACATGTATTCCCCGCGCAGGTAGAGGACGCGCTCTCAACTTTCCCTAGTATCGGGCAAGTCGCGGTAATCGGTTTAGAGGACGAATACTGGGGGCAGCGGGTGTGTGCAGTAATCACCGGAACCGCCACCCTCGAATCCCTAAAACAGTTCCTAACCGGCAAATTAGCCGCCTACAAAATCCCGAAACAAATGATCCAAGTAAGCGCCCTGCCTCTAAACAGCGCCGGAAAACTATCCCGCCAAACCCTCAGAGAATCTTTAAGTAACGGCGGTCGCGGGAAGTAAGTTTTTCCTCCCGCCCAAGAATTCGGAAAAAGACCGTAGGCATTTTCCGAATTCTTATGCCCACCGCGCCCACTCGGATAATACTTACTCCCCGCGCCCACCAAGGCGTGCGCATTTGAAAGGCACTCCTCACACCGCAAGCGCCCAACCCGAAAAAGAACGGCGAGTAAAAAGAGAAATCACACCGTTTACTTTTATCTTTCAGGCCGGGAATCTCCCCGCTAACCAAGCAGCAACTTAAGCGTGTAAAGGAGTTATCGCTGGGAGAAGTGAGAAGTATCCGCTCAGCAAGATAGAATCCGGCTACAAAAAAGATTAAGAGAGCGTGGGGGCAGTTTTTGCCGAAGGGTAGGCTCCGGGCACTAAATCCGTGAAAACGCGGATGCGTTTTCCGGATTTCGGGGCGTGAGGTAAAAACTGCCCCTACGCGTATCCAACAAAACTAGTTAGTACGAGACGCTAGCAGCGCGGAGGCTTCTTGGCGCGCGGTTCCTTCCTCACCAAGTTGCGCTAAATTAGCGGGGAGCTCACGGCCTTTCGCCTGCATGGCGCGCGCCCAGAGCCGACCTGCCCGGTAGGAGGAACGCACCAAGGGGCCGGCCATTACTGCCGAAAAGCCCAGGCTATAAGCGTAGTCGGAGAGTTCTACGAATTCGTCGGGCTTTACCCAGCGGTCAATCGGGTGATGCAGGGCAGAGGGACGCAGGTACTGGGTGATGGTCACAATATCGACTTTGGCGTCCTTCAAGGCGCGCAGGGTGGCCTCGATTTCTTCGCGAGTTTCTCCCATTCCTAATATCAGGTTTGACTTGGTAATTAAACCGGCATTGGAGGCGGCCTCTAATACTTGCAGGGAACGCTCGTAGCGGAAGGCGGGGCGGATTTGCCGGAAAATTCGCGGTACGGTTTCTAGGTTGTGACCGAATACTTCCGGGCGCGCCGAGAATACTTCTTCTAGGGCGCTTATGCGTCCGCGAAAGTCATCTACCAGTAGCTCTACCCCGGTATTGGGGGATTTAGCGTGTATTTGGCGGGCGGTTTCCGCATATAGCCAGGAGGCTCCATCGGGCAGGTCATCGCGGGAAACCCCGGTGACTGTAGCGTATCGCAGCCCCAATTCGGCAACCGAGTCCGCGACTCGGCTCGGTTCCTCCCGGTCGTATTCGCTGGGGCGTCCAGTAGCGATATCGCAAAAGTCGCAGCGTCGGGTACAGACCGCTCCGCCGATTAGGAAGGTGGCTTCTCGGTCTTGCCAGCATTCATAGATATTGGGGCAATTGGCTTCGGCGCACACGGTGTTCAGTCCGGAGCGGCGCACCAGGTGCCGCATATCCATATAGTTTTTTCCGGAAACTACCTTGGTTTTTATCCACTCTGGTTTATTTTCAATCGGGCTTAGCGAGTTCCGTGCCTCTACCCGCAGTAATTTGCGCTCGCCTACCTCAGGAAGTGTAGACATTTTTGCCCTCCTGCCCTTGTTTCTCACCTCTAAAGTAAGGGGTGTCTAAGTTGCGGCGCAACCCGGCGATTACGGGGGCGCGCATAGAGTCTACGGTTTCGTGGCAGCCTTGTTCGTTCATGGAAGTTACCCAGGCATCGGCGAGGCCGCAGGGAATTATCCGGGCGAAATCGCTAAACGTGGGGTTCACGTTGAGGGCGAAACCGTGCATGGAAGCCCCCCGCGCAGTATGAATTCCGATGGCAGCAATCTTCTTATCGATTTCCCCCGGTTTTAGTACCCAAGCTCCTGCTCGTCCCGCAATCCGCTGCGCATGAATCCCGTAGGGTTCCAAGGTGTCGATTACTACTTGTTCTACGGCGCGTATAAAACGAATAACATCCAGGGGCTGGGGCAGTTTTACTATCGGGTAGCAAACCAGCTGCCCTGGACCGTGCCAAGTAACCGAACCGCCCCGGTTTACTTCGATTACCGGTACATCTTTATTGGGTATATCTTCCGGTTTGGTGTTGCGTCCCACGGTGAAAGTGGGGGAGTACTGGACTAAGAGAGCGGTATTTTCTCGCTTTCCCGCTGCGACTTCGCCGTGTACCTGTTTATGCAGTTTATCCAGGGTGCGATAGTCCTGCAGCTGCCCGGTTAAATCCATTATTTGCACGCTTTCCAGCCTACCTGGCTTACCCGCTAATAAACGGATACGAGCGGTAACTATAAGCCAGCAACGAAATCGGCCAGGATTTTTTCCACCTGGCGAGTTTCTACTAGGAAACCGTCATGACCGGAGGAGGAAGTAACTTGCCGATGCCTCGCTCCGGGAATTTGGCGCGCCAGTTCCGCGCATTCTTCTACCGGGAATAAGCGGTCAGAATCTACTCCAATCACTAGGGTGAGGGCGCTGATGGAGCCGGCGGCGCGGCGGGTACCGCCGCGCCCGCGACCGATATCGTGAGTGATCATCGCGCGAGTTAGCGCCCGATAAGAACCGGGATCAAAACGCCGCGTCAATTTTTTCCCGTGATAATCCAGGTAGGATTCTACGGCGTAGCGTCCTCCTGCCAGGGGATTCTCGCCTTTTTGGGGGTTATGCCCAAAACGGGTGTTTAACTCGCCGGAAGTGCGATAGGTGGCGTGCGCGATTTGTCGAGCCAGCGCCATACCCGGGTTTCCGGCTTCTTTATCGGCTGATAAATAATAGTTTCCACCGGCAAAGCTGGGGTCTAACTCTTGGGCACGCACCTGCATATGTGCCCAACCGGTCTGGTCGGCGCTGGTCGCTGCGGCCGTTGCGACCAGCGCCAATGCCCGCACTCGCTGCGGATATAGGCACGCCCACTCGAGGGCGCGAAATCCTCCCGCAGACGGGCCTACCACCAGTGCCCACGATAGTATTCCTAGCTGCTTGCGCAGCTTATTTTCTGCTCGCACTTGGTCGCGGGTAGTGAGTTCGGGGAAACGAGAGCCCCAAGGCAATCCATCAGGCGCTGGCCAGGCAGGGCCGGTAGACCCTTGACATCCGCCCAAGCAGTTAGGAGCCACCACAAAATAACGGTCAGTATCAATCGGTTTGCCTGGCCCTACTACCCGCTCCCACCAACCCGCAGTGGGGTGCGCCGAGCTTTGCAATCCGATCACATGAGAATCGCCGGTCAGGGCGTGCTCAATCAAAATTGCATTAGAGGCATCGGCGTTGAGTGTTCCCCAAGTTTCATACGCCAGGTAACCTCCTGGCAGGCTGGCTCCGTTTTCCAAGGGCAGTTCCCCCAGGGAAACGAATTGGCGGTTACCGGGATCGTCCCCAGGCAGCCAAGCGGGACTATTTGCCCAGTTAGTGCCCGGATATTGCTGGCGGGGATTAAAGATTTCGGTTGTTGTCCCGCCGGCGGTTTTTTCTTTTAACGCTGTAGACATTGAGGTTCCTCTCAGCTAATACCGGATTCTTGTCTTTTACTCCAAAAGCGCAAGCGTCACTTATTTCTTAATCGTCGCGAATCCGGCTTCCAGATCAGCGATAATGTCTGCTACGTCCTCTAGACCGACCGAGACTCGGATAGTGGATTGGCTGATACCCGCCGCCGCCAACTCTTGTTCATTAGCCTGCGAATGGGTGGTAGAGGCCGGGTGAATAACCAGGGAACGTAAATCTCCCAGGTTCGCCACGTTCGATAGCAGGGTCAAAGCATCTACGAAGGCTTCTCCATCAGCGCGGTCACCTTTAAGGTCAAAAGCCAAAACCGCGCCCGCACCGCTGGGAGCATATTTTTGCTGCAATTCATGGGTGGGGGAAGAGGCAAGCCCCGAATAGCTAACTGCTGCTACCTGCGGGTGCCCCTCTAAGAACTCTGCTACTTTTTGAGCGTTCTCCACATGGCGCTGCACCCGTAGTGACAGGGTTTCAATCCCGATATTTACCAGGAAAGAGTTAAAGGGACTGGCTGCGAACCCGAAATCACGTAACCCCTGCACCCGGGCTTTAGTTATAAACGCGGCCTCGCCGAGGTCTTTATAAACCAGGCCATGATAGGACGGATCAGGCTGGTTGAACTGGGGGAAACGCCCTGGATCAGCTCCCCAATCGAAAGAGCCGCCATCAACAATCACTCCTTGGATGGAGTTGCCATGTCCGCACAGATATTTCGAGGCCGAATGCACCACAATATCGGCTCCCCACTCTAAGGGGCGGGTCAAGTAGGGGGTGGCCACGGTGTTATCGACGATAAAAGGCACTCCGACCCGGTGCGCCGCCTGGGCGACGCCCTCAATATCTAGAAAATCATTTTTCGGATTGGGAATAGTTTCCCCAAAGAACGCGATAGTGTGCTCATCGGCGGCTGCCTCCCACCGCGCTGCATCGGTAGGGTCGGCAACAAAAGTAGTGGTGATGCCATAACGCGGCAGGTTATTGGCCAGGAACGCGATGGTGCCGCCATATAGGGAAGGTGAAGCCACGATATTGTCTCCGGCCTCGGCAATCGTCAAAATAGTCAGCGCAATCGCGGCGGCTCCCGAAGAAGTCGAAAGCGCTCCCACTCCGCCCTCTAGAGAGTTAACCCGCTCCTCGAAAACCTCATTAGTGGGGTTATTTAGGCGAGTGTAGATAGGACCGGGTTCTTTTAAAGCGAAACGATTCGCGCCCTGTTTCGCGTCCTTAAAAACGTAACCATTGGTTTGGTACAGCGGAGGAACCGGGGAACCGGCTTCTTTATCGGGACGGTATCCGGCGTGAATCTGGCGAGTGTTGAAACCCCAGTTTTGCTTAGTCATTTTTATTTATCCTTTTCAGTAGATTTGGGTTTTTCTAAAACGTTTGCCAATAGTCCACTTTGGATAAACAAAAAGCCCGGCAAGGCAGTCCAAAGGGACTTTTTTTGCACGGGCAAACGCGTCGCCGCCTAGGGGCGGACTGGGAAGAGCTGACCGTGCGGGTCAGCTGAACATTCGACGTGTCATGCCCTTAAGGTAACCTGGTGCTGCCCGTCAATAGCAAGCCAATCTTAGAAGTTGAGAACTAAGTCACTATTTCGATAAGAGAAAAATTCGCAATTCTGTGTCCTGTAACGGCTGAAAAAGCTGTCTTCAAAGGTTAATCTGGAGGAAAGAGTAACCGCAAAGGAGAAATCATGAGCAATGACAGCTTGCCCAGTGTAGATACCCATGCTGACCCGGTAGTTACCTGGAATGTTCAAGAGGGCGCGATGGTGGCTGCCAAGCTCGACCCCAGGGCAGTGTGCCAGTTCTTTAGGGAACAAAATATCGTTGCCGAGGCAGATTGGTTTCCCGATACCCCGCATTTGCTGGGAGTAAATATGCTCCGTAACCAGGCTGACGGTCTGGCATCTTTAGATGAGGCCGAGGAACCGCTGCGCGTGGGGGCAGCGCTCCCGGAAGTGGTAGAACTGCTGGCAGAGAAGTTTGCTGCCGACGTGTCTATCGGGGAATATCATGCCAATAAACTACCTTCCGATACGCCTCTTCCCTCCCGGTCAGGTGATAGGGAGCAACCAGTGCGAGTAGTCGAAATTTCTTCGATGCCGGTTTCTTCGGTTCCATTTTGCGCGGCTGCGGAAGGGAAAAACCTGGGGTGTGTCACCCTTCCGGAAGGCCGGATTGCTCTGTGCTATGAAACGATTCGCGCGGATATTGTTGAAGGTTCTTTGATTTCCCGGATTCCCGCGGTGGGACTGTATGTTTCTGCCCATGATCAGCGGGTGGTGGCAGTTACTTCCGATGAAGTTGCCGATCCAGAGAAACTAGCTATTCACTCCTGGCTGCTGCAAACCCAGGTGGTTCCCGGAGCGGTAGAGAATCCCGACCCGGCACTGGAAGAACAGATTCGTGAATACCTTGGACATTCCTCTTCTCCCAACCGGATTGCTGAAACTGCCGGGTGTGATGCCCAGCAATTAGCGCAGACTTTCAAAATTGCCGGTCAAGATGGAATGGTGCGGGCGATTGAAGTTATGGGGCTACCAGCTGAGGCCGCCGCTTTCCTCTATGGGCGACTGGAGTTAGAGGACGTTCCCGGGATTGAAATCTTCCATGAGCCCGGATGGGCGCGCGCCATGGGGCACAGCGTAGATATGCGGATATTGCATTCTGACGAGGACGCGAAAACTCCTTTCGGCATCCTACGGAAGCTGGAAATAGAGCACCCCACTTTGATGAAAGTGGCAAATATTGCTCAAATGGCAGTAGGGGTGGGCTTAATTGGTGCTGGCCTAATCGGCCTAGCAGGTAAGAAACGTTTCTCAAAGCTTTCCCTGCTGGGCGGAGTGATGCTGGGTATTGATGGCGGATTGCGTTCTTCGGTGGTGCACCATATGAAAAACCGGATAGTGGGCGATCTCTAACTTGCTGCGCGCAAGTTCGATAGCTGCCTAGTTTTTTCGAGTCTAAAGCCTAAACATACCTAGCGCGCCAGGGCGAGATGCTAGCGGGGATCCCGGCGCCCATCTTTTAGAGAGCGCAGGAAAACGATCCGTTTTTCATGCCGCGCGATCATCTGATCAATCAGGGCGCTTACCTTTCCTCGCCACGGTTTTCCGCTTTGGGTCACCAGGCGAGACCGCCACCGAGGTGCTTGCCCTTGTGCTAAATGGTCAGGTAAGGAAGTATCGGCGGGAACATCAAGATCCACGGCTCCGCTGAGCCGATGGTGTGCCCAATCCAAAGTTAGCGGCTCCGACAAGGATACGTAGTTGGGGATTTCAGTAGCATGCACGTCCTCAGCTTCGCTAACTTTGAGAGCCTTGGGGGGATTGGCAATAAAAGCGCAAGCAATTAGCATCACTCGGGAAAGTAAGTTGATCCACAGCAACAGGGTGGCAATGGCGGCGAAAGAAGCTAACAGCGGGTTATTAACTGAGCCAACTGCGGAGGTTCCCAGCGACCTTATCAAAGAAGCTACTATTCCAAACCCTGCTAGTCCCCACCAAAGGTCAGTTTTTGGTGCTCTAACTAGTGCCACGAAACGAATCAAGATCCAAAGGATCAACCCGTCGATAGCGGCACTAATCAGAAAAGAACCGATCCTTATCATCATGGAGGCAAGTGTAGATTCTAGTCCGATTGCCGAAAATACTTGAGTACCGACAACCGTATGTGCCAAGGTTAAAATCCCGGTCGCTCCCACTCCCAAGGCAATGGCCACAAATCCTAATAAGTCGCGTAGCTTTTCGCTGGCCGCACCAGAAGGCACCTGATCAATTCCAAACATGGCGCGAATGGAAGACTTCATGGCGCGCATCACCGAAGTCGCGGAAAAAACTAATACCACGACCGCCACGATTCCGGTTATGGAAAAAGAGGTGGAAATTACCAGATCGGAGGGATCAACAATCCCAGAGGAGCCTTTCCATTCCAGTACTCCCGGAAGGGAAGATGCGAGAGAGGAAAATACTGCATCTTGTAGCTGGGGACTGCGCCCCAGCACTCCTAGAAGCAAGGTGATTCCAATAGTTAGGGCAGCAGCGAGAGAAAAAATCGCAGAATAAGCGATACCTCCAGCTAGTAGTGCGCCGCGACCATTGCCGTAGCGCGTAAGAGAACGCATAATCCGCAGACGTTGCAACCAGGAAACAAATAGTTTCGCTTTATCTATAATTCCGGATTCGGCTTTCACCTCGATAAAACTGGGTGAAAATTGCTCTGGGTGGCGGTCGCGAACGGAAAGCTCGGGGGAGTTACTGGTACTTTTCATACTCTAAATCTAACGGTTTTGCTGAGGTTAGTCGCATTCATTCAAACGAACAAAAGCGCGCGAATAAAAAGACAAATAGCAACAAAATGGGATAATCTAAAGGAAAGTTACCTCTATCAGCGGAGAGAGCCATGCTAGCGCATCAGCGGCACGACGAAATCTTACGGCAAGTAAATAGTAACGGATCAGTGCGGGTTACTGACCTGGTAACTGAGCTCGGCGTATCTGAGATGACGGTGCGCAGAGACATCAGTCTGCTCGCAAATCAAGGGAAATTAGAGCGCGTTCATGGAGGGGCGGTTCGTCTGGAAGGTGAAAGCTTGCCCACTCCAAGCAGCACTGTTGCTGCTAACGACGAAGAAAAGATACTGGCTCAAGCGGCGGCTGAAACTATTCGTCCGGGCTCTAAACTTTTTATTGGTGCAGGTGGGAGCGGTCGCTACCTCGCTAAAATTATTAGCGAAAGTGAAATCTTCTCGTCTTTGACAGTGGCAACCAACTATCTGCCTGCGATGCAGATTCTTGATGAGGCCCAACAGATGCAGCGAGACAACGGTAAAGCTCACTCTGAGATTGTTTTCATCGGGGGACAGCCGATAGATCATGAAACCTTAGGTTCTCCTAGCGTGATTACCGCCTACAATTTTCATTTTCATTCCGTATTTATTGAAGCCGAAGGTATTGATGCTAAAACTGGTCTTAGCTGCAATAATCTAGACAAAGCAATGCTGGAAAAAGTGCTGATCGAAAACAGCGAGTTCGCCACCATTATGGTGCCAACCCCGGCATGGCGAAGGTCAGCGCTAGGAGTAGTTTGTCCCCTAAATCAGCTTTCACGAGTCATCTCGATTAGTGCCCCACCTAGCGGAATAGCTGAGACCCTCACCGAGGCGCAAGTAATGGTGGATATTTGCCAACCCTAGTCGAGCCTAACCTTGACCCGGACTATGCGCGATACTTTTAAATTATGAGCCTACATGTAATTATTCCTGCCGGAGGTCCTGGAAGCCGTCTCTGGCCGGTTTCGCGAGTTGGTAAACCCAAATTTTTACTCGATTTACTGGGGGAGGGTTGTAGCCTCTTGCAGGCAACCGTTGACCGACTTTCGCCTCTGGCAGCGTCGCTAACGGTAGTAACCGGCACCGACCATGCCGAGGCCGTTGCCTCCCAAAATCTGAATGCCCGGCTCCCAGCGAGTGCGAAAGAACAATACCAGATCCTGGAAGAGCCCAGTCGAAAAAACTCTCTCGGCGCGATCGCTTGGGCGGCAGCTCGGCTACAGCAAAAATATGGGGCGGTGATTGCCGGGTCATTTGCTGCTGACCACGCGATAAAGAACGTTGCCGTATTCCGTGGTGCCGTATCTGCGGCGGTTGAGGCGGCTAGGGAGGGAAAAATTGTAACTATAGGAATAGCTCCTAGCTGTCCTTCCACTGCTTATGGTTATATCTGCGCGTCCAATACTGTTTTGAGTCCGGAATACAGCCAGCCACAAGTCTTTGACGTAAAAAGTTTTAAAGAAAAACCTTCACGCTCCGAAGCCGAGAGTTATCTAGCGACGGGAGGCTATTTTTGGAACGCCGGAATGTTTGTGTTTAACACCGAGGTGTTCTTGTCTCACCTAAATAATTTGCTTCCCCGCTATTATGAAACAATCCAAGACATGGTGCATGTGAACCCGGGTACAACAGATTTTACTGAGCTTTGGGAATCGCTGCCTTCTTACCCCATAGACACTGCCATTGCAGAACCAATAGCCGATGAGGGCGGGGTAGCAGTAGTAGCTACCGACAACTTCGGTTGGTCCGATGTCGGTGATTTCGCTTCTTTGCGCCAGACTATCGCTGGTGATGCCCCCCAAAATTCCGTTGTGCGCGGTAGCGGCAAAACTCAGCTGCTGGCCAGCCCCGGAGCTTTTATTGATCACGGCGGTACAGAAAAGCTGGTGGTGTTGGGAATACCTAACGGGGTAGTGATTCGCCGTGCAGATGTAACCCTGGTGACTACTACCCAATATGCGCAAAAGCTAGGGGACGTGGTGGCAGAACAAGGGGATCTGCAGTGAAACTGTGGCGCCAGCTAGGGGCAGCGTTGGCACTATCTTTGAGCCTATCTGCTTGTGCCGGAACCAATGTGGCACCAGCTGGTTATATTAATGCGGCAGATTTTCGTACCTGCCTGCTTACTTTAGGTAAAGGGGAAGCAGGTTCCATTAATGCTAAGGCCATCACTGCGCTAGAGGATGGTAAAAAACGTTTAGGGGTAGCCTCACGCCGCACTAGTCTCGATTCGCCAAAGAAGATTGAAAAAGCGATTGCTCACGATATTTCTGCCAACTGCTCTTTGATTATCGGGGTAGGAGAGGCCTTTGTTCAACCTTTAATGGAACAGGCAAAATATCATCGGGCGCGCCATTTTGCGCTGCTGCTTCCTCCCGGAGCTACCGCCCAGGCGACTCGCGAAAACTTGGCCATCATTACTTACGATTTGAGCCAACCTGCCTATGTAGCAGGTTTTATTGCGGCAGGGACTTCCGCAAGTGGAAAAGTGGCAGTAGTTGCCGGAGAGAAAAACCAGATTAATAGCACCCTGATCTCCTCATTTTCTCAAGGAGTTGCTCGCTATAACTCAGACCAGGAACAGGAAAATGGGCAATCCCTAAAAGTTAAAGTTATTCCCGGGGGAAACCGCTTCTATCTCGGAGGAACCGCGAATAAAGCGAGAGTAAAATCCCAGACGGAGGCGATAATAAAACAGGGGGCGGATGTAATATTTTTCGCGGAGGGTGCGCAAAATTCGGCTGGTTTAGAAGCCATTATTAAAGCGAATGCAGATAAAGAAAAAGCTGAGCAGGCGGCGGAAGAAGCTAGCAGGCAAACCGCGAAACCTACCGAGGGTGAAAGCCCTACCTCTACCCCCTCGGAAAGTTATCCTACGCCTACTGTCAGCGCGTCTACTGTCACTCCGCAGATAATCGATTCGGTAGAAAGTATCACTGCAATTTGGTATCTAACTGACGGACACGAAACCCAGGGTAATCTCCCTCAGGGGCGGCCACCGGTCTTGACTTCAATTGTTCCTGATCTGTCTGAGGCAATGATTTCTCTGATTGAAGAGGCGCGGAAAGACAGATTTGCTGCCAACTCTACGCAGATCGTCGGAACCTACCGGAACGGATGGGTAGGACTGACTCCGTTTTATGAGTATGGCTCGACGGTTCCTAATGAGGTAAAGAAAAACTCGCAGATTATTGAGGAAGAATTCCGCCAAGGAACCCTGAAACTCTAAGGGTTATGGAGGCAGCGGTAAGTAGCCTAAATAACCTAAGTAACCTGGGAAGGGTACCAGCCACGAACCGGTGGTTTACTGGGTGGGAGGGCGAACTAGACTTCGTCAGGGTAGAGCTCGTGAATAGCTACCGCTAGATCGATAACTTCCTGTTTACTCATCTCGATCACGAGGCGTCCGCCCCCTAAAGCAGGTAGACGTAACACGACTTCCCGTCCGGCTTCGGTGCGAACTCCGTCCTCGGCTACTTCTAACGGACCATCTCCGGTTCGTGGTTTCATTGCGGCCATGCTAACCCCCAGAGAGCTAAATCAAAACGGCTGAAACAGCAATTACCTAGC
Source organism: Varibaculum sp. GTC20041 (assembly GCF_055387755.1). Taxonomy (NCBI): domain Bacteria; kingdom Bacillati; phylum Actinomycetota; class Actinomycetes; order Actinomycetales; family Actinomycetaceae; genus Varibaculum; species Varibaculum sp. GTC20041. The sequence goes on along the minus strand of NZ_AP041144.1, from coordinate 1,166,607 downwards.
TAATTATAGCAGATTAAGACCTTTACCCGCCTTGCGGCTCGATTACCCCTTGGTGATCCCGGTTAGGGCAGGACAGGGAAGCTGGCAGTAAAAGTGGGCGCTAGGGAGCAGAATTACCGATCTTGGGGAGCTTTACCGATAATCTCTAGAGCTTCGGCGGGGGTATCAACCAGCTGTATGGAAGCGAATTCCTTCTCCGTAATCATTCCCAACCCGATTGCCTGCTCCTTTATCCAAGCAAGTAAACCACTCCAATAGCTACGTCCTACTAGCACGATGGGGAAGGACTGTATCTTGCCGGTTTCTGCCAAGGTGACGGCTTCAAATAGCTCATCCAAAGTGCCGAATCCTCCCGGTAAAACCATAAAACCTTGCGCATACTTGACGAACATAGTTTTGCGAGCGAAAAAGTACCGGAAATAGATCCCCAGCGAAACCCAATCATTGAATACTTGCTCGTGCGGCAGCTCGATTCCTAGCCCCACCGCAATGCCTCCCGCCTCGGTGCAGCCTTTGCAGGTGGCCTCCATTTGTCCCGGTCCGCCCCCAGTAATCACTGCCCAGCCCGACTTAGCTAGGAGTCGGCCAGTTTCTTCCCCCAAAGCATATTCGGGGGCGTCTTGGGAAGTACGCGCGGACCCAAAGACCGAAATAGCCGGTCCCAGTTCTGCTAAGGCTCCGAAGCCCTCGATAAACTCGCTCTGAATTCTAAGAACTCGCCAAGTGTCGTTGTGAAGCCAGTCAGTATCCTTTTGGGGACTAAGCAGCCGCTGCTCCGAAGTCTCGGTAGGCATTAGAGCGTTACGCATTTGAATGGGACCGCGGCGGTACACGCCATCATTTTTAAAACTTCTCACTCGCGAAGCATACCAGTAAGCAGTTGAACCCTTAGTTAACAGCGCCGAAACATTGGATAGCTCGCCACTGCAATATAAGAAAAACTGCTAGTAGCGACCGTTTAGCGCTTAACTAAAACGTTCCCTCAAAGGGGTGAAATATCGCCCGCCTACTCAGGCGGACAATAAACCCCCACAGCTAGCCCATCACCACAGGTGAGCACATTGGCAATGAAACGTTCATCGTTCAGCAACGCCGTAACCGCTTGCCGCATTTGGGTAGTTTCCATTTCGCGGCGCGCCGGGTCTCCCACCTGATCCATCCAGAGGGCGTGCACGATTGCCACCATACCACCGGGACGAAGAATCCGAGTTGCTTGTTCAATATAGCTGGAGATTTCCCTTACGTCTGCATCAATTACCACCAGGTCGTAGGCGGCGCCTGCCATACGGGGTAGTACTTCCAGCGCATGACCATTGATGAGACGGGTACGATTTGATCTCTGGGTGGCGAGGCGGAAAGCGGTACGGGCTGCTTGTTGGAACTCGGATTCGGAATCAATGGTGGTAAGTACCCCGTTCTCAGACATTCCAGCCAGCAGATATAAACCCGAAACGCCCGCTCCGGTACCAATTTCGAAAACAGCTTTTGCGCCACAGGCAGCCGATAGCATCCGCAAAGCAGCTCCGGTGGCAGGAGAAACTGGGGCAGCCCCCATTTCTACCGCGGCGGTTCGAGCCGCCGCGGTGATTTCGTCTTCAACCACCTGAGACTCAGTCCAGTCCCAACTTAAAGCTTTGTTGTTATTCATTACGACTTCCTCGCTAGCGGATTTACGCTTGCAACCAGTTTACGTAACCAGCTCCGTAACTTACAGGGGTTTAACGCCCAGGTTTCGTCCGGCAAGTGAGCGGGTACGCTTAGCCAGTGCCTTGGCCACCTGGTTAATAGCTTGGGAGGCCGGGGAATCAGGATGCATAGCCACTACCGGAGTTCCCTGGTCAGATCCTTCCCGCAAAGCGATATCTAGGGGGACGTTCGCCAAAACCGGCACTTCGTATCCTAGTTGAGCACTGAGGCGTCCGGCCACCATGTCTCCGCCACCGGTACCGAATAAATGCAGTTTACTGCCATCTTCTTGCGGAAGATATGACATGTTTTCGATTACCCCGATGACTCGCTGTTCGGTTTGCGCTCCGATGACTCCGGCGCGCTCGGCAACTTCTGCCGCCGCCACCTGCGGGGTAGTTACCACCAGGATTTCTGAACCTGGCAGCAACTGGGAAATCGAAATAGCGACATCTCCGGTTCCCGGAGGTAGATCCAGCAGTAATACATCCAGGTCGCCCCAGTAAACATCCGCTAAGAACTGTTGGAGGGCACGGTGCAGCATAGGGCCGCGCCAAACTACCGGCTGCCCGTCCGGAACGAACATGCCGATAGAAATCACTTTTACTCCGCCGGCAACCGGGGGAACAATCATGCCATCAATCACGGTTGGTTCTTCCGCGACCCCTAGCATTCTAGGAATTGAAAAACCATAAATATCAGCATCTAGCACCCCAACTTTGAGACCTTGGGAGGCCAGAGCTAAAGCCAAGTTGGCGGTCATCGAAGATTTACCGACTCCGCCTTTACCAGAAGTAATCGCGTAGACTCGGGTCAGATTATCGGGTTGGGTAAAGGGAATCACATTTTGCGGCCCCGAAAGTTTTTCTTTCAGCGCCGCTCGCTGATCCTCATCCATGACCCCCATTTCTACGGTCACTGTACTTACGCCGGGAACTTTAGAGACTTCCTCTTGCACATCTTTTTCGATTACCGACTGCAGGGGACAACCTGCGATAGTCAAATCAACACCGACTTTGACCGCGCCGTCCTCGCCAATAGAAATCTCGCGCACCATATCTAGGTCGGTAATTGCCCGTCCTAGTTCGGGATCGATTACCCGACTTAGTGCCTGCCTAATCGCGTCTTCGTTTAACTGACTCATGCCCTCCATCCTATATGGCGCAAGCCAATACCTCACTTTTAGCTAAGCTAATGGCGATACCGCTTAAGGCTCGCTTCGAAGGAGCCGGCGGGTAAGGTTGAAGGGATAAGGGAAGGTTCCTGGTGTCCGGCTTGACCAGTTAGACTATAATTATTCTTCGGTTTCGCGCCGTTGTTTCTGTTCGTCCTCGTCCTTAAGTTCATCTAAGAGGTCGCGCAGTTCCCCGCGCACGAAATCTCGAGTTGCGACTTCCGACATAGATAGGCGCAATGAAGCAATCTCCCGAGTGAGATATTCGATTTCGGCATGGTTCTTTTCCGCGCGGCGTCGGTCTTGTTCCGCAGAAACTCGATCGCGGTCATCTTGTCGGTTTTGAGCCAATAAAATCAGGGGAGAAGCATAAGAAGCCTGCAGGGAAAGCATGAGAGTCAGGGCAGTAAATCCCAGGGCAGCACTGTCGAAACGCCAGGCTTCCGGAGCCCAGGAGTTCCAAGCTAGCCACAGAACTACGAATACCGTCAAGTAAACCAAAAATTGGGGAGTTCCCTGGAAGCGCGCGAAAGACTCCGAAACCTGCCCTACGCCCTCGGACTGTAAATTGATACGCGGGAGCCGAAAACGACGTTTCCTTTCGCGGGGAGTGTCAAGCCTGTCCGCCATCTTCGATCCTTTCTCTTTCCATCGCTAAATCGGTTTCGTCTTCGTCCGCATCGCGCCAATCCTCAGGTAAGAGGTGATCGAGGACGTCATCAACACTAACTGCCCCTAAAAGATGTCGATTCTTATCAACTACCGGAACTGCCGTCAGGTTATAGGTAGCCAGCAGTCTGGTCACCGTGCCGATACCGGCAGAGGGATCCACTCCCTTAAGATCGTCATCTAGGATCTGTCCCACCAAGGTTTGTGGCGGCTCGCGTAGGGCTTTTTGGATATGGACTGCCCCCAGGAAACGGCCGGTGGGAGTCTCGGTGGGGGGACGACACACGCATACCATTGCTGCCAGCGCCGGGGGTATATCTTTGCGCCGCACATGGGCTAATAAAGTGGCTACATCTGCATCGGGTGGCAAAATCACGGGAGTGGTGGTCATTAAACCCCCGGCAGTCCGTTCCCCATAAGCCATTAGGCGCCGCACATCCGCCGCCTCTTCTGGTTCCATTTCTGCCAGTAATATCTGCGCCTGTTTTTCGGGCAGTTCATTTACCAAGTCGGTGGCATCGTCCGGTTGCATCACATCCAAGATATCGGCGGCGCGCGCCACATCGAGAGAGGTAAGGATAGAGACTCGATCCTCTTGGCCTAGCTCTTCTAGTACGTCAGCTAAGCGGTCATCTCCTAACTGTGCTGCCACCTCTAAGCGCCGCTCTTCGGGTAGATCAGCCAAGACATCGGCCACATCGGCAGCTTTGGCGTCCTCTAATTGAGCTAGTAGGGTGGTTGCCTCCTGGGGGAGCACTGATTTACGCAGATGAGAGACTTCGGAAGGGTCAATTAGCATGGTTTCTCCGCGGCTAAGAGCCAGCGCGGAAGTTACTCGCTGCACATAGAGCTTGGTGATATACCAGTCACGACGATCATCCTGTTCCATGCACATATCCTGGATTTTTACGTCTCCAGAACCGTCTCGCATCGCCAAGACCCGATCCATAAGCTCGCCCATAACCATGGTCTCTGCTACCCGCTGTTGGAATTGACGAATATTAACCAGTCCCGTGGTGATAACTTGCCCAGGTTGGATCGCCACTATCCGGGTTACCGGGACGAACACCCTCCGGTGTCCGGCCACCTCAACTACCAAACCCACCACCGTGGGCAGGCCGGTAAAACGCAAAACAATAATTACATCGGTTACCCTGCCGATTTCATCTCCTACCGGGTCAAATACGCGAGTTCCTGCCAATTTGCCAATGAAAACGCGTGAACCGATGGGTTTAATTGAATGCTTGGCGTGCTCCATATCTCTAACTCTACTTGAAGATTGAAGCAGGCAAGGCTTTAGCCAAATTGCAGTAATTTGTCTAGCAGACAATACCCGTTTGTTAGCAGGTCAAGCGGCGTAGCTAGATTCGCCGGCGGCAAAATTTTACGGGCATTACGGGCATTAGTTTTGCAATGCGTTGATCCTCAATAGACACTTAGGCTATGGCTTTTCCTCGAAACCGCATGGTAAACGCAGCTCTCCAAGGGCAGGATTTGGCGATCTTCTCCTCGAAAGAAGACGTGGAAGAAGCCATTAATTACTTAAAATCTAAAGATTTCCCATTGCAGCAACTTCTGGTACAAGAGCGCGGGCTAACTCGCTCCAATCAAGTAGTTGGGATTGTTACCTGGCCGAAGGCTCTCCTCGCTGGTTTTTCTCGCGGCCTGATGATGGGAATTTTCTTTGCGCTACTATTTGTGCTTTGGAAACCTTCCTGGGCGGTTTTTGCGCCCCTAGTGATCGCAGCTTTCGCCCTTCTGACCGCAATTGAGCGTCTAGTTGCCTGGGCGCTGCGCTCTTCGAGTACGGGCTACCCGATTGCCTATGCCTCCTCCCTTACCGGACAAGAGCACGTACTCATGACCGCCGCTGATTACTATATTGCCCGGCGTCACCTCCTGGACGATTCCCGCTTCCAAGCGGCCGTGGTGGAACAGGATGCCCCTAGTAGCGTCGATGATGGGCCTACCCAGTTCGGATCCCGCCTGGACGAGCGTCCTCGTTTCGGGGTTCGCCTAAGTCCCAAGGCACGCAAGCAACTGCGGGCACAGCAAACACAGGTAAACGAGCAGCGCCCCGCCACTGGCTCAGGTAGCCCTGAGGTAGCAGCTGCGCAAACTTCTACCCCGGATACGAAAGACCTATCCGGGCAGCCGACTCAGGGGCAAACCGGGCAGGCGGAACCCGAAAACAGTGAGCTAAACGACGCTCATTAGCACTGGTAGTTGCCTCAGGGGTATATTTAAGGAAGTTCCGGCGCTGCGACCCTAATCCCGCCGGTTTTTTCATGCGCGAGTTAACGCTCGGAACCAAATAAGGAGGCGCGGATGAAGGTTCGCCAGGATTTGCGAAATGTGGCAATCGTTGCCCACGTAGACCACGGAAAAACTACCTTAGTAGACAAAATGCTCTGGGAATCGGGTGCCTTCGGTGACCATGCCAGCGTAGAAAAAACCGGCGAACGGGTGATGGATTCTGGCGACTTGGAACGGGAAAAAGGGATCACTATCCTCGCGAAAAACACCGCCGTGCATTATGCGGGTAAAGCAGCGCAAAATGTGGGAGTCAGCGAAGGAATCACTATTAACGTGATCGATACCCCCGGGCACGCTGATTTCGGGGGAGAAGTAGAGCGCGCCCTCTCGATGGTTGATGGGGTAGTACTGCTGGTAGATGCCGCCGAAGGGCCTCTGCCGCAAACCCGGTTTGTACTGCGCAAGGCGCTTGCCGCCCGTCTGCCGGTGATCGTGGTAATTAATAAGGTTGACCGCCCAGATTCTCGGATAGAAGAAGTAGAAGCCGAAACCGTTGACCTGTTATTGTCTTTAGCACAAGACCTGGTTGACGAGGGCGAAGAAGTAGATTTAGATTCCTTGCTGGACGTTCCGGTGTTGTATTGTTCGGCAAAAGCAGGCTGCTGTTCCTGGGAAAAACCAGCTCGCGGGCAGCTGCCAGGAAGTGACCTCCACGATCTATTCGATGCCATTATTAACCGGATTCCCGGGCCGGAATACGACCCGGATGCTCCTTTGGCTGCTCATGTGACTAACTTGGATTCTTCGCCCTTCCTAGGACGCCTGGCCTTGCTGCGGATTCATAACGGTACTTTGCGGCAAGGAGAACACGTAGGTTGGGCACGCCACGACGGTTCGATAACCGATGTGAAGCTAACTGAACTGCTAGCCACTTTTGGTTTGGAACGTAAAAGCGTTGAGGAAGCCCACGCGGGAGATATCGTGGCGGTAGCGGGCATTCCCGAAATCACCATTGGGGAATCCTTGGTGGATCTAGATAATCCGCAGCCTCTACCGCTGATAAAAGTAGATGACCCGGCTATCTCGATGACTATCGGTACCAACACTTCTCCGCTGGCAGGCCGGGTTAAAGGGCATAAGCTCACGGCGCGGCAAGTTAAAGATCGCCTAGATCGCGAACTCATCGGGAACGTGTCCTTGAAAGTACTGCCAACCGAACGTCCAGACGCTTGGGAAGTGCAAGGGCGGGGAGAACTGGCATTAGCGATTTTGATTGAGCAGATGCGCCGGGAAGGCTTCGAGCTCACTGCCGGTAAACCGCAGGTGGTAACCAAAGAGATTGACGGGAAAACCCATGAGCCGATGGAGCAAATGACCATCGATGTACCCGAAGACTACCTAGGTAAAGTCACCGAGTTAATGGCGGCGCGTAAAGGAAAACTCCAGACTATGTCGAATCATGGTACCGGCTGGGTGCGCCTGATTTTCCGGGTACCGGCTCGCGGTCTGATTTCCTTCCGTTCCAAGTTCCTAACCGAGACTCGCGGCTCGGGGATTGCTTCTTCTATTGCTGACGGTTATGCCCCTTGGCAAGGCACAATTACCCGCCGTCAGAGCGGTTCTCTGGTGTCAGATCGTGCCGGAAAATCAACCCCCTATGCCCTGATTCAGCTGCAAGAACGGGGCAGTTTTATTATTCAACCCGGCAGCGAAGTCTATGAGGGGCAAGTAGTAGCAGAAAATCCACGCGGAGAGGATATGGATGTCAATATCACTCGCGAAAAGAAGCAAACCAATATGCGCTCTTCTACTGCCGATGCCTTCGAAGGGTTAGTACCTCCTCGGGTACTGACTTTGGAGGAGTCTTTAGAATTTGCGGCCGAGGACGAATGCGTAGAAGTTACCCCCGAAGAGATCCGGATTCGCAAGGTGGTATTAAGTGCGCAGGATCGTTTCAAAATTGCCTCCCGCAGACGCCGTCAAGAACGCGGAGAATAGGTGATTTTTAAGTCATTCGGGGTGGCTAGATTTTTGGCGGGGGAGGAACCCGTTTCCCAGTGACCATTTTTTCTGCCGGCACCGTCACCGGCCCTTTGCGGGTTAAAATAGTGACGCTAGCAGGGCTTACGTCCATAACTTCCCCGAGAGCATCATAGAGTCCGTCTGCTTCTCGCCGGCGCAAAACTACCCGTTCGCCTACTTTCCAAGACAGCCAAGGCAGGCGCGGCGGCGGTTTCTGATTGCCCACAAACTTCATAGTGAGATACTAGCAATATCGGAACTTAAGGAGAATATATGACTTACGTAATCGCTGAACCCTGCGTAGATGTTAAGGATAAAGCCTGCGTCGATGAGTGTCCCGTAGATTGTATTTACGAGGGAAAGCGCACGCTTTATATTCACCCTGAAGAATGCGTAGATTGTGGGGCTTGCGAACCGGTATGCCCGGTTGAAGCCATTTTCTACGAAGATGACTTGCCGGAAGAATGGGCAGACTACTACCGCGCCAACGTAGACTTTTTCGAACTTAAGGGCTTGGGATCTCCGGGAGGAGCCTCCAGCGTGGGCGCCACCGGCTATGACGATCCTATGATCGAGAAGCTACCTGCCCGCGAGGAATAATCCCCGGGGTTGAGGGTGAGTTATCGGTTTTTACCTTTGGACGTGGCGGCTGGCGCCCAGGCGACTGTCATAGGGTGAATGCATGAGCAACAGTGATTTACCGCGTTCGCTAGACCTGCCAGTTTTTCCCTGGGATTTATTAACCCCCTACCGGGAAACTGCCGCCGCTTTCCCGGGGGGAGCCATAGATTTATCTATCGGAACCCCGATTGATGATTGTCCAGCTAGCGCGAAAGCGGCGCTGCAGGCGGGTGCGGATAGTCCGGGTTATCCCGCGGTTGTCGGTAGCATCCAGCTGCGGCGTGCCATTGTTGGCTGGGCACGCGAGCGGGGAATCGATTGCATTAAAGAGGACTCTTGTCTGCCGACGGTCGGGTCTAAAGAACTTATTGCCTCGCTTGGCTGGCAATTGGGGATAGGTAGGGGAGATAAGGTCTTATTTCCCGAAATTGCTTACCCTACTTACGATATTTGTGCCCGACTTGCCGGCGCCCAAGGGGTCGCGGTTTCCAATGATATTTCCACTTGGCCACGCGACGCCTCGTTGGTGTGGATAAATACTCCCGCGAATCCTACCGGTTGGGTGGCGACAAAGGACTGGCTGCGGGAAGTTGTTTCTTGGGCACGAGAAGTAGGCGCCGTGGTAGCTAGCGATGAGTGCTATAGCGAATTGACCTACGGGGGAGAAGGGCCGGCGCCCTCGTTGCTGCAAGAAGACGTCTGTGGGGGCAGCACCGAGAATCTGCTACTGGTTTACTCGGTATCAAAAGAATCAAATCTGGCCGGTTACCGGGCGGCTTTTGTGGCGGGGGATCAGGCTTTGATTTCAGCGCTGCTAGCGGTGCGCAAACACTGCGGACAGATAATGCCCTCTCCGGTACAGGCCGCCCTCACGCAGGTATTATCGGAACGCTCACATGTTAAGGAACAACTGGAGCGCTACGGGCGCCGGCGCAAAATGTTGGCGGCGGCGCTCGAACAGGCGGGTCTTAAAGTTGCTGAGGAATGCGAGGCCGGACTGTACCTGTGGGTTTTCGATCCCGCGGACAAAGCCGATGTAACTGGGGCGTTGCGGGCTCCTGGTAGCGGAGCAGATTGGCGTTTGCTAGATCGTATGGCGCATCTGGGGTTGATAGTAGCCCCGGAAAGTTTTTACAACGCTCGGCCAGGATCTCATGTGCGAATGGCTCTCTGCGTTAGCGATAACGAAATTCAGGAGACTGCCAAACGTTTAGTGAAATTTGCCTAAAAATGGTAAAGTCTTTAAAAAAGGTTGTATTCTTAAGGGTACTAAGTCCTATAGGGTGATAGTGGGAAGGCAATAAGTCTCCCTTTTAGGGAAGGTTATTAAAATGGCAGGAAATCAAAATAACACCCCAGAATCTAATGAGTCCGGTCGGCTACCGGGAGTGTTGGAAGTCGACGGTAAAACCATCGAGTTTCCACCCGTGCAAGCAACCTGTGGTGATCAAGGCATTGACGTTTCCAAGCTGCGTAATCAAACCGGATTAGTAGCCCTTGATCCGGGTTTTTCTACCACTGCGTCCTGCACCTCAAAAGTTACCTTCATTGACGGCGGGAAGGGGATTTTACGTTACCGGGGCTACCCGATTGACCAGCTGGCACATCACTCCAGTTTCCTGGAAGTTGCCTATTTGCTGATCAGGGGGGAACTACCTACGCCCTCGCAACTAGACGAGTTCGTACGCCGAGTAAAACGTCAACGCCTGCTGCATGAAGATTTTCGGGCATTCTTTACTGCCTTCCCCTCTAATGGGCACCCGATGGCGATTTTGCAAGGCGGCATTGCCGGGATGGCCACCTATTACGAAGAAACCTTCGCGGATGTACATGATCCGGAGCTGCAGGATATTCAAGCTGTGCAGTTGCTAGCGAAAGTGCCGACTATGATCTCGTATATCGCTAAGCGGGCGGCGGGTCTGCCACTGCTGTATCCCGATAATGAGCGTTCCTATGTAGAGGACTTTATTCGCTTGACCTTTGGTTTACCCTATCAGGCCTACGATATTGACCCGGCGATTATCCGAGCTCTGGAAGTACTCTTTATTTTGCATGCCGATCACGAACAAAACTGTTCCACTTCCACCGTGCGGTTGGTCGGTTCTTCTAACGCCAATATGTATGCCTCGGTTGCCGCCGGAGTGGGAGCCCTTTCTGGGCCGCTCCATGGCGGTGCAAACGAGGCCGTGTTGCGGATGTTGATCAATATTCGCGACAACGATCTTTCCATCCCCGAATTCGTAGAGAAAGTAAAGAATAAGGAAAAAGGGGTAAAGCTGATGGGCTTTGGCCACCGCGTCTATAAAAATTATGATCCCCGGGCGGCAATCGTGCGGGAACAGGCGCATAACGTTCTGGATCGGATGGGTAAAAACAATGACCTGTTCGACCTAGCTATGGAACTGGAAGAAGTTGCCCTTTCGGATGATTATTTTATCGAACGTAAACTCTATCCGAACGTTGACTTTTATACCGGTCTGATTTATTCCGCTATGGGCTTCCCCACCAAGATGTTTACCCCGCTATTTGCCCTTGGGCGCCTGCCGGGTTGGATTTCCCAATATATTGAAATGCTGCATGATCCCATGACCCGTATCGGGCGTCCGCGCCAGGTATACCAAGGCGAGCCGCAGCGTGACTATGTGCCGCTGCGGATGCGGGAAGCGAAAAAGTAACCCCTATTTGGCCAAAAAGCGGGTGAGGTCGTGGGAGCGCCTCACCCGTTTTATAGTTCGCCTATATGCTAGATTATGGTTCAGATTTAGGGTAGGAGGATTAATGGCCGAGAACACTGCATCGCTATCTGCAAACGAACTGGCATTTAACTCCGATCCACTTTCTCCGTCCCCAGCTATGCGTGCCGGGCGGATTCCTCGCCTGTCCAGCCTGGAGATTCTGCTATTTTCACTGTTAGGACTGGTAGCTTCTTGGCAGTTATGGCGAACCGAAATAATTCACCGCTCCCAGCCAGAACGGGGACTAGGCTGTTCGATAAATAATGTGGTGGATTGTCGGGGAGCCATGGATTCTGCGGCCGGGCATCTTCTTTTCGGGATCCCCAATTCCATTTTCGGGATGGTACTTTTTGCGATGCTCAGCGCAGCGGGAATCTACCTGCTGTGTGGAGGACGATTGCCTAAATGGGGATTGATGGTTTTTGTTATAGGAACCAGTGCCGGATTGGGAGCAGTGCTGTTCTTCCTTGTAACCTCGGTATTTCAGCTGCGTTCCCTGTGCCCATACTGCTTCTTAACCTGGCTGGCAACTATTTTTCTCGCTTGGCTATCCTATGCGCTTTGGGTGAGAACAGCGGCTAGTCCCACTCGCCCGTTAAAGGGCGCGCGCCGCATATTAGTAGGGTATTGGTGGTTAGGTGCGCTGCTGAGCGTAGCGGTAGTCGTTACGGTGCTATTTGCGGCGTTTGGTCTGCAGATTTTCCGTCTGTGACCTAAGGTTTAAAACGATGGACAGGAAATCAAGATCCGAGCAGACCGGGGACGAGACGGCAGCCTCGCGGGTAGTGCAAGACTATTTAAAGCGTCTTTTAGGAGCAACCGAATGGGGAGGAAATTCCCTATCAGTATCGGGATTGGCTCAAAAAATGGGGGTAGCGCCCTCGACTGCCTCTGAAAATGTCCGCCGTTTAGACAAGTTGGGGCTGATCACTCACGTTCCCTATCGGGGGATTACCCTTACTGAAAAAGGAGAAAAGTTAGCTTTAAAAATGGTGCGAAAACATCGCATCCTCGAGACCTATCTGCACCAGAAACTGGGGTACCCTTGGGACCTGGTTCACGCGGAAGCAGAAGAACTAGAACACGCCGCCTCCGATAAATTAATTGCGGCGATGGAACGGGCACTGGGCAGTCCTCAGGTGGATCCCCATGGCGATCCCATTCCCACCAGTGATGGGATCTTACCTAAAGTCTCGATGATGCCGCTAGGGCAAGCTCCCTTAAACATCCCGGTTACAGTTACCCGCATTAAAGATAGTCAGGCTGAATTGCTGCGCTTCTTAGAATCGGTAGGGGTAGTTCCCGGTTGTCAGTTGCTGCCTTTAGAGATTATTCCGGAAGCCGGAATAATGCGCCTAAAGGTAGCAGGACAAGAAATTACCTTGGGTAAACCGGCGGTAGCCGCAATTTGGGTTACTTCCTAAGTTGGAGCGCACGCACAGGTTTTAGCGTGCTAGCTAGTTACCGATAATTCTTAAGGTAGAGCCTTTATCTTTTGCGGCGATAACCTGAATCTGATCCGCGATTTCACCGCGTAACGTGTCCACGTGACTAATCAACCCCACAGTTCGCCCAGAAGTGGATGTGTTTTTTAGCGCTTCCATTACCAATTCGCGTTTACTGGTATCCAAAGTGCCAAAACCCTCGTCAATAAACATTGACGAGATTTCTATTCCTCCAGCTTCCGCAGTTACTACTTCGGAGAGTCCCAGAGCCAAAGAGAGGGAACAATAAAACAGCTCTCCGCCTGAGAGCGCCGATGTTTCACGGACCTTATCGGAAGAGTTATCGGTGACTGCCAGGGATAACGCCTGGTTACGGCGACGGGAAGATTCGGAGTCGCTACGGGAAAGCTGGTAGCGTCCTCCAGAAATTTTTCCTAAATGCGGATTGGCGGCACTTAAAACTTCTTCAAAACGATCCAAGAGCACCCAGGTAGCTAAGGGAGCACGCAGCGCGGAACCTTCTTCACCCCTAGCTAGATTTGCGAAGGCGATTAGGGTGGCAGAATCCTGGATCGATTCCAAATAATGGGCAGTAGCGGTTTGCAAGTCACTTACCGCGGCCTCCACCGCCTCTAATTGCTCTTGAACTTTCGCTAGTTCTGCCTGCTTCTGTCGGAGAATTTCTGCCTGGGCTCTGGCTTTTTCCGTCAAGGCTTCTAAATCTGGCAGCACAAATTCTGGGGCTCTCAGCTTTTGCATCCGGTCAGCCTTCAACTTTACCTGGTTGGTCTGAAATGCCTGATCCCAGGTCTGTACGACAGTTTTTAATTCTTGGTATTTGTCTGCTTCCAACAAGGCGGCTTGTGCCGCCTGAACATCCGGGAAGCGCGCCCCAAGTAAAGCTTTCTCTAAACGTTGGCGCGCTTGTGCGAGGTTCCCTAGGGCTTCCTTGGTACTGGTCAGGTTCTTTACCACTAAAGCCAGTTTCTTCTGGTCTTCACTAAGGCGGTTTTGCCGAGCCAAAAGGTTACTTGACTGCCCGGAAGCAGTAACTTCGGTGGTAATTTCACGGATCTGGTTCAGCGCGTTAACATACTTATTTTTTTCTAGGTTAGCCCCGTTAACCGAGGTTAGTGCTAAATCCCGATACTGTTGAGCCTGTTTTTCTATCTCTGCTAGCTGCCGCCGCACCGCTTTTAGCTCTTTTGCTTGCGCCTGCAGGTAGGCCACTCGGGCGTCAATTGCTTGTGCTTTTCCAGGCCAGCTTTGCCGTAAGTGTTTGATTTCATCCCGCAAACGGTCGCGTACTTTTCTTAGCTGTTCCTCTTTTTCTTTTAAAGTAGCCTCTGCGCCACTGAGCTCGTCTTTTTGTTTAGTTAACTCGGTGAGGGAGCGCTCCCTATTAGCGTTTCCCAGGGCAGGATCCGGATGCGAGAGGGATCCACAAACCGGGCAGGGAATGTCCGCTTCCAGGTGAGAAGCCAAAAGAATCGCCGAATCTACGAAAAAACCTTGCTCGTATTCGTCAGTCGCCGCTCGCCTCGTCTCCACCTCTTGTTTTAATGCGGGAAGTTTATTGACCTCGCTTTGAAAGCGTTTAAAATCCTGCAAAAAATGCTCGCGTTCTCCCTCGTAGTGACGTAATTGGAGCTGTTTTTGCCGGGCAGGCTCGAAACTGAGCTGTTCTTTTTCTAGGCGCAGCTGCCGGATTTGTAGCGTCTGCAGCTGTGGTGCTAACAGCGTTAACTCTTTGGCAGCCTGGGCGGCAGCTCGGGAATGCTCAATGTAGCCTTTACGAGCGTTTTTAGCGGCAACTTCTAGGGTGTGAAGTTTTTTCTGCCGTTCAATCAGTGGCGCCAGTAACCCCAACTCTTTAGAATTATCTTCCTGTTGCTTGGCTACCTTTGCGTTTAGGTTATCTAGGGAAGTTTCTGAGGTCGGTAGCGGGTAGGTATCAAAGGGCGCGGGGCAAGTCTGCAGCGCTGTTAGCAGTCGCGTCTTCGCGGTAGCTAAGTTTTCTTGATAGCGTAGTTTTTCTTTGATTTCGGAATCCACTAGTTTTGCGCGTTCGTGAAGCGCAATTTGTATTCGATTGGTCTCTATGCCTTGCTGGCGCTCTCGAAGCTCTTTATCTTCCGCCAATAGGCGAGTAAGTTCCTGGAAGTCCTCCCTGAGGGTTTTTGCTGCCTCTTTTTTCTCTAAGGCCGCCTGGTACTGGGTACCTGCGGTTTTTACCTGCTGGCTTTGGGTGGATAGCCACTGATTAGAGTGCGCGGCTGGCAACAGGTAGTAAGCTTCCCAAGATTTGATTAAATCTTCGTCTAAGACTTTCGGCAAATCCGAAAGCGTATCGCGTAAGGTGCCTAATTCGCTGTGGGAACTGCCCACCGATTGTGCCAGTTTATTCCAGTTATCAGCGAAAATCTCTAACTTGCTGACAATAGTTGTCGAGCCTGCTTGAGCATTAGTTTCCGCCTGCCGGGCGCGCTCGGTAAATTCCTTTTGCATCCGCTCAAAGACTTGGGTGCCAAAAATTTGTTGCAAAATCTCTTGGCGTTCATCTGAGGACGCTCTTAAGAAACGAGAAAAAGCCCCTTGAGGCAAAATTACGGTCTGCAAAAACTGGGATTTAGTTAGCGGCAGGATTCGGGTAGCTAACTCCTCATTTACGGTTCGCGGTTGCGAGGCAATCGCGTCGCCCGGATCAGCATCCTCACTGCTTAGGCGCCACAAGCTTGCCTGTGCTGGCTGCGAAGTTGTCCCCGATCCGCGTTGTTTAGGTCGCTCATATTTGGGGGTGCGCCAAATCCGGTAAAGCTGTCCGCGCGCCTCAAAATCTAGCTGCACCCAACTTATTTGGTCATCACCAGCATAATCAGAGCGCAGCCGGCTTTTTGAGGAGTTAGATTCCAAAGCCACGTCGTTATAGAGGGCAAATACAATGGCATCCAGAATGGTAGATTTTCCAGAACCGGTAGGGCCATGAATCAAAAACAGACCCGAGCCGGTACCCAGTTTGGTGAAATCAACAGTTTCTTTGCCGCCAAAAGAGCCTACGGCCTCGAAGCTAAGCTTTAAAATTCGCATTTAACTCTCCTCCCGCACCTGCTCATAAATCTCTTCTACCAGTTGATTTTCGCTTTCGGTTAGCTCTTTGCCGGCGCGCGCTTGCTTAAAGAAATCTTTGGCGAGTGCCGCGGGGCGGTAGCGATTGACCCGGAGGGAGCGGTGTTGCTCCTCCAAACTTGCCAGGGAAGTTTCATGCAAGATAGCTAAGGCTTTGGGAAAACGCCGTTTTAACTTGGTGACTAGATGGGCTGGACGCTGCGGGTCGGTCACCGTAATTTCGAGCCAATAGGAAGTGAAATCTTCATAGCGGGGGCTGGCCAGCAGGTTTTCAAAAGAATCTTTGATGCGGCCTACCGGTCGGAACACCGGGGTGGGAATTAACTGGGGATTCAGATCCGGGGCAGCAGTATCTAAGAGCACCAAAGATTTCGGGGTATGGCATTCCGAAAAAGAGAAAGTAATCGGGGAGCCACTATAGCGTCCTGCAGATCTGTCGGTATGTAGTTTTTGGGGCACATGTAAATGTCCCAACGCTAGATAATCGGGTGCCGCTAAATCGGAAGGTGATTCGGGATCGATTTGCCCGTAGCGTTCAAATAGTTGCAGGGGAACCGATTGCACAGTCCCGACGGTGATGTCCCGTTCGCTGTCACTGGCCGCGCCACCTACGGCAAAAGCGTGTGCCATTACCATAGTGTGGTCAACGGGAGGAAGATGGCGCTGCGCTTTCCCCACCCGGCGCATGGCCGCTGCTACTACTGCTTCATGCGAACGGGGCAAGCGCGGAAGAGAATCTTCTCCGTAGCCACCTGCTGCTTCTTCTTCCGCAGGTAGTGCCCCATCGTAAAGACTGGTACGCACCATATCCGGGTTGAGATAGGGCAGTCCCCAAACCCGTAAGGTTTCACCGGCGGCCGCGATTTCCACTGGGCGGGTAATATCTGCTAAAGAGGTACGCAAATATAGGTTCCCGTGCACATAGGGGGCTAAAAATCCCAGTCTTTCCGCAGAATCATGGTTGCCGGGAGTCAAAATCACTGCGGTTAACTTAGTTAGTTCTGCCAATGCCTGGGAAACAATCTCTAAAGATTCCAGCGAGGGAATCGCGCGATCAAAAATATCCCCAGATACCATCACTGCCTGGACTTTTTCCTCGCGCACCAGCTCAGTGAGGAAAGAAAAAAACTGGCGATGTGCCGCAGCTAAATCTTCCCCATAAAGAGTGCGACCCACATGCCAATCGGAGGTGTGGACTAACTTCATACCATCGATTTTACTTATTTACCGGCTAGGCATCGGGGATGTCAGGTGCGATATGTTTGAGCTAGTAAGACTTCCAGGAGGCAAACCGATGGAACCAGGTTCACTGTTTTCCCCGGGGCGACCGGCACTAATTGTCCCGTTGACCGGTACAAATCAAGTCGAACTGCGGGGGCAGATTTCTCGAATTCCCCAGGTCGCCGATCTGGTCGAGTGGCGATTGGATCTGCTCCGTGACTACCACAACCCCGCCTACTTGCGGGAAATTGTGGAGGCCGTGGCTCCGGTTATCAAACTCCCATGGCTAGCTACCTGCCGCAGCGTGGCACAGGGCGGAGGCTCGCGGATGGTTCCCACTCACCAGTTTGAAACTATGAAGATGCTGGTAAAAGCGGGAGCCAGCGCCCTCGATATTGAGGATGATTTTTCTTTGGCAACTGAGGCTTTAGCTTATGCCCGTGACCGGGGGGTCGTAAGCGTGTTTTCTCGGCATTATTTTGCGGCCGCAGAAGCCGAAAGTATGGATAGTGAAAGGATCTATAACTGGTTAGCTACCGCCCACGAACGCGGGGCGCAGGTAGCAAAACTTGCGCTCACGATCACGAGCGCCCGGCACCTGTTAGAAGTTTTCACCGCGATGGAAAACTATTATCGGGACACTGCTGGCCAGCGATTATTTCTGGTTGCGGGCATGGGGAAGATCGGTACCGCTAGCCGCCTAGTTGGTGGGGTATTTGGTAACTGTGCCACTTTCGCGGCGCTTGCGGGAGCAAATCCCAGCGCCCCGGGACAAGTAACTGCCTCCTTACAAGCAGAAGTACTATCTGCGCTCGGAAAGGAAGAATCATAAAATGAGGAACATTGGTGAGGACGTAGGGCTACTGTTAGAAATCGCAGACCAGGTAGACCGGTATACGCTCGCGCATTTTACCCAGCGTGACTATCAAGTGTATGAAAAAGCTGATCTGACCCCAGTATCTGATATTGATCGCGGAGCCGAACAGATGATTCGCCAAACGTTAGCGGCTGCCCGCCCTGATGACCTGATCTATGGGGAAGAATACGGGGGGAGCTCCGCCGAAGCCGCGCAAGCTCGCTGGATTATTGATCCCATCGACGGCACCAAAAATTTTGTACGGGGAGTACCTGTCTGGGCAACCCTAATCGGTTTGGAACTGGATGGAGAAATGGTGGCTTCGGTAGTTAGCGCTCCAGCTTTGGCTCGCCGCTGGTGGGCTGGTCGCGGCGTAGGGTCGTGGCGTTCCTTTAACAGTGGGGAACCACAGGCTAATCGAGTATCGAAAATAACGGATTTAAAAGAAGCTTCTTTTAGCTATTCCTCCCTGTCCGGGTGGGAAGAACGCGGCAAATTGCAGGCATTCTTGGAGCTGACTCGAAAAGTATGGCGCACCCGCGCCTACGGAGATTTTTATTCCTATATGTTAGTGGCCGAAGGGGTAGTTGACGCCGCGGCCGAACCGGAACTGGAGATCTACGATATGGCAGCGTTAGTGCCCATCGTTGAGCAAGCTGGAGGGTGTTTTACCTCGCTGGAAGGGGAAAAAGGATGCGTTGGTCGCAACGCCTTGGCGACTAACTCCCAGCTACATCAGCGGATTTTGGCTATGTTGGGAGGCAAGTAGACGGCGGAAGGATTCTACCCGTCGCGCTTGCGCGGGATCGGTTTTTTCCAGCGCACTCAACTGGCAGCCCGGTGAAGACGCTAGGTGGCGGCAAAGTTTCGGACAGCCGGTGGCTACCTCCGCTAGATCGGGGAAGGCGGCCAGCAGATCCTCCTCGCTAATATGCGCTAAACCGAAAGAGCGAATCCCGGGAGTATCAATCAACCAGCCATCGTGGAAGGGGAGTGCCATTACCGAAGTAGAGGTGTGGCGACCGCGTCCGGTCACCTGGTTAACGTGTCCGGTGGAGCGTTCAGCCTGGGGGATCAGCTCATTCATCAGCGAAGATTTACCTACACCCGAGTGGCCAACCAGTACACTGACCCGCCCAGCCAGCATCTCGGCTACCTCATCGATTCCTTCTCCGCTCTCTATACTGGTTACCACGCTGGGAACCTGCAAAGGACCAAAAAGCTCTAGCAGCGGCTCTGGTGAGGTCAGATCGGATTTAGTAACCAGTAGTAACGGCTTGATTCCGGCGCAATAAGCGGCGACTAATAGCCGATCAATCATTCCCGGACGGGGCAGGGGATCGGCGCAGGCGGTAACAATTGCCATTTGATTAGCGTTGGCTACCATGGGTTTTTCTTTCGCCCCGGGACTATCTTCGGCGGAGCGGGTTAGTTCTGTTTTCCGCGGTAAAACCTCCACAATCCGCGCCAGAGAGCCACTATTTCCACTTAAATCCCCGGTGACCCGCACCTGATCCCCGACTACGATACCGTGCCTGCCTAGTGCCCGGGCTTTTACCCCCACTAGTTTGGTGTCTCCCATTTGTACGTGGATCCGACCGCGATCTACCGCGAACACAAAAGCGGTGGGACTGGCGGAATAATCTACCTGCTTTTTTGACCGGCGCGGTTTCGAACGGGCGGGACGAACTCTAACCCTGGGATCGTCGGTACCAATATCACGCCGCGCCATCAGCACCGGCCAACATGGCTTCCCAAGTCGCAGTAAAGTCCGGGAAAGTCTTACCTACGCACTCAATATCTTCAATTTGTACCCCGGGAACCTTCAAACCGATCAGAGCAGCAAACATAGCCATTCGATGATCACCATAGGTTTGCACTAAATCACCCTGTAAAGGTGCCGGAGAAATCCGGAGGGTAGTTTCACTGGCTTTAGCGTTACCCCCCAAGCGTTTAATTTCCGTTTCGAGGGCGTTTAAGCGGTCAGTCTCGTGTCCGCGCAAATGCCCGATCCCGGTCAGTTTTGAAGGCTCCACCGCTAAGGTACAAAGGGCAGCCAAGGTGGGAGTTAATTCGCCCACCGCTTCCAAATCACATTGGGTGCCACCGATTACCCCACTGCCTTGACAAACCAGACTGCCTTCTGGAGAGCGGTAAATCCGTGCTCCCATAGGAGTTAGCAGTTGGCGCCAGGCATCCCCAGCTTGAAAAGTCTTAGCAGGCCAATGCGGGATACTAACTAGTCCGCCACAAATCATGGCCGCGGCCAGGAACGGTCCGGCATTAGTTAAATCGGGCTCGATATGGCGCTCGCCTCCCCGTAAGCGAGCAGGCCGACAGCGCCACAGATGACGAATCTGGCGAGTATTCCAATCACCGGTTTCTCCACCCAGGTTTTCAATCTGCCCGCCACAGGCGTTTACTTCCGCTACTGTCATTTCCACGTGGCGAATAGAAGGTAAAACCGAGTCAACCTCTATCTGGAGTTCGAAGGGTAGTGCTGGGGAGACTAATAGGAGGGCAGAAACATATTGGGAAGAAGCAGAAGCATCTATCTTTAGCTGTTGCAGTTGCTCAGTGGCATTAAGCTGACCGCTAATAGTGAAAGGTAACTGTCCCGGGTTTGGCATATCGCTAAATGTGGCACCCAGTTTAGTTAAAGCATCTAACAGACCCTTCATAGGACGAGCGCTGGCAGCTACATCGCCTTGAAAACGTACCGGCTGCCCGCTCAGCAGCGCTACCGGCGCTAAGAACCGCATTACCGTTCCTGCCAGACCGCACTCGATAACCCCAGTTTGGGGAGATAAATGTGCCGGGGGAGTAATTAGGAGTCCTTCCGCTTGCTTTTCCACCTGGGCACCAAACTCTTGGATACCGGCAATCATCAACTGGGTATCCCGGCAGCGTAGCGGATTGGTGATTAAAGTTGGTTCTTCCGCTAGCAGTGCTAACACTAAGGCGCGGGCAGTTAAAGATTTAGAGGGCGGAAGCGAGATTACCGCATTCAGCGGGGTACTTTTAACGGGGGCGTTCCAGACAGTCAATACTTAGTCCTGTCTAGTGGGAAACACTTCGGAGGTTAGACCGGCATGGAGCGCTAAACCTTGCGCAATTCGTAAAGCATCAACTTTGCCTGGTTGCCAGCCATTGACAATCGTAGCGGCTCCGTTAGCTAGCACCAAAGCACTAGTTGCTAGGGGAGAACGACGAGTGGTAGCCATCCGCAAAGCCAAAACGGCAACGGCCGCGCCGCAAACTTTCGCAATAGTTTTCACATCGTTTTTGGTTAGAGGAGGAAAACCGTTCTTTTCCATTAGCTCTAGGTGATGTTGGGCTAAGTGTGCATGCTTATCACTGTTACGGATCGCGTCGATCCCCTCAATCATCAAAGGCGCTGCTATAAGCGCGCGAGAAAGTGCATACCTTTTAGCCATGCTTCTATTCTTACCTAAGCTGCTGGCTATTTCTAGCTTCTGGGAGCTTAATTACCCAAAGTAGGGTTGCTGAAACCAAGCTAGAATGGAATCAATGGAAACTGAAATCCTAGAGGCAGAGCGGGCAGGCACGGCGGCGCCCCCTAAAACGGTAGCGCTTGAGCGCGGGCATAGGCCTGCCGGCGAGGACGGGAAAGGATCTGTGTCGGATCCCTTAGCTACCGGTGATAATAATGTGCGCCTTTCGGACCGTTTCAGCAAAGAAGCCCTACCGTTACTAGATCAACTTTATGCAGGAGCGCTGCGACTTACTCGTAAACCGGCAGATGCGGAAGACCTGGTTCAAGACACCTATATGCAGGCTTTTCGTAAGTTTAACCAGTACCAACCAGGTACCAATCTCAAAGCCTGGATGTACCGGATTATGACTAATACCTTTATAAACCAGTACCGTTTAAAAACCCGGCGTCCCCAAGAACAGGGATCTGGAGAAATAACTGATCAAGCCCAGGTAGCGCAATCACTGCATCATGGAGAGGGAATGCCCTCTGCCGAGACTACCGCTTTGGAACGCCTTCCGAATGAAACTATCCAGGCTGCCTTTGAAAAACTTTCGGATGAGCATCGAGCGGTAGTATACCTGGCGGATGTGGAACAGTTCAGCTATAAGGAAATATCGCAGATTCTGGGAATCCCCCTAGGTACTGTAATGTCTAGGCTTCATCGAGGGCGCAGCCAACTTAGAGAGGAACTATCAGAATATGCCCGCGAGTACGGAATCGGGGTGAAGTAATGAACGAGCAACCATGTGGGCGTGATCCCTTTAGACATGCCACGGAGGAGTGTCGCGAACTTAGTGAGGATGAGGCACGCCATATTGCTGAATGCCCTTGTTGTCGGAAAATCCTAGAGGGCGAAGCTGCCGGAATCTCCTTGTCTTTACGGCGCTGCCTATGTCACGGAACCGTGGCTCCTTCGACCTTACGGACTCGGATAGTGCAGGCGCTGGCGGTATCTATGCAAACAGATGGGATGCAGCTTACCTATGAAGAACAACGTTACCAAGAAGATCAGACCTGAGATTGCCGAAATTAATGGTTACTTAGGTCAAATATTTTTTCGCCAGCATTTTCAGTTTTAGAAAACGTGGGATTATATGTAAAACTAGGGACGTTGTTTATTTATTGGGAAGGTGTAAAAGATGTCTAAACGTGGACGTAAACGCAAAAGCCGCCGTACCAGTGCCGCCAATCACGGCAAACGGCCTAACTGCTAAGAGCTTTAGCTACCGCTAAATCATTGCGGTAAAAGCTTTGGGGGGTGGTGACTTTTAGTCACCACCCCCCAAAGCTATCAGTACCGAACTAGGCGAAAGCCTTCTCCATTAGCTCGGCGTTCTCCGCTTTGTGCAACTTGGAATTGCCGGCTGCCGGAGAGGCCGCTTCGGGTCGGGAAGCTACTTGCAGACTCTTGCCGATAGCTCCGGTAAGGTGCAAGGCCATAAATGGCCAGGGACCTTGGTTTTCTGGTTCATCCTGTACCCAGGTGAGCGGCAAATCTCCCCAGGTGTTTAGAACTTCTTGCAGCTCGGCTACCGGGAGCGGATACAGCTGCTCTAGGCGAACAATCGCGGTATCGAAACGTTCGCGCTTTGCCCGCTCTTTTACCAAGTCATAGTAGACTCGTCCGCTACACAGTAATACTCGGGAAGGCTGACTTACCCGCTCGTCTACTTCGCCGATAACCGGCTTGAATTCCCCGGAAATGAAATCTTCTACCGGGGAAGCTGCCGCTGCTAAACGCAACAACTGCTTCGGTTCGAAGGCAATCAAGGGTTTACGTGGACGCTTATAGGCTTGCG
Source organism: Varibaculum sp. GTC20041 (assembly GCF_055387755.1). Classification (NCBI taxonomy): domain Bacteria; kingdom Bacillati; phylum Actinomycetota; class Actinomycetes; order Actinomycetales; family Actinomycetaceae; genus Varibaculum; species Varibaculum sp. GTC20041. The sequence goes on along the minus strand of NZ_AP041144.1, from coordinate 1,143,498 downwards.
CGCGTAGCATATGGAAGTTATTCGCCGGATTTGAGGGCTGACATACCCACATATTTTCTTGGGCGCACAGTTGCAGGTACCGCTCTATGCGTGCCGAAGAATGGTCTGGGCCTTGCCCCTCATATCCGTGTGGCAATAGCATTACCACTCCCGAACGTTCATTCCACTTTTGGAAAGAAGAAGAAACGAACTCGTCGGTAACCGCTTGGCCACAGTTCGCAAAGTCCCCGAACTGGGCTTCCCACAGCACCAAGGTTTCGGGAGATTCCACTGAATAGCCGTATTCGAAAGCTAGCGGAGCATACTCGGACAGTGGAGAGTTGAAGGCCTGGAAAGTTGCTTGCTCCTCAGTCAAGAAATTCAACGGTGTCCATTCGCGCCCATTTTCATAGTCGTGAATTACCGCGTGACGATGGGAGAACGTACCGCGACGCGAATCTTGCCCGCCGAGACGAACATTAGTGCCTTCCATTACTAGCGAACCATAGGCCAACATTTCGCCCATTCCCCAGTCGATCTTGCCTTCGCGCGACATGACTTCTCGCTTTTGCAGTACCTTCATAATCTTGGGGTGGGGGGTGAAATTCTGCGGCACCCGTACCTGGGATTGACCAATCCGCTCTACCTCTTCGCGAGTGATTGCCGAGGTCCAGCCGAGCATCATCCCTTGACCGGGTTGCTGGGAGGTAGGCATTACCCAGCGGGTGTCGCCCCCGGGATTAGTGGTGTCATCGTGCTCGGCCGCGTCGAACTCCTTCTTTTCCCGGGTCTCCTGGAAAATCTTATTCAGATCGTCATGGTATTCCTGTAAGGCTTCTTGGGCTTTTTCTTCGCTCAGATCTCCGCGCCCAATCAAGTTACGGGTATAAACCTCGCGCGTGGTGGGAAGGCTATCGATCAAGGAATAAAGCACCGGCTGGGTCATGGAGGGGTCATCGCCCTCGTTATGTCCGCGCCGACGGTAACAGACCATATCGATGATTACGTCTTTATGGAACTCTTGCCTAAAGTCAAAGGCTAGCTTGGCGGCCTTCACCACATCCTGCGGGTAATCCCCATTAACGTGGAAAATTGGAACTTGCAGACCTTTAGCTAAATCGGTGCAGTACCGGGTAGAACGCCCCGAAGTCGGCCCGGTAGTAAAACCGATCTGGTTATTTACAATAATGTGCACGGTGCCACCAGTACGGTAACCGCGCAACTGAGACATATTCAGGGTTTCCTGCACCACGCCCTCACCAATAAAAGCGGCATCACCGTGGATAAGAATTGGCATTACCTGGCTTTCCGCATCTTTTCCACCCCCTAAGCGATCTTGCTTAGCGCGAGTGATACCTTCGGTAACCCCATTGGCCGCCTCCAGGTGGGAGGGATTAGCGGTCAGGGATACCAGCACCCCTTCGCCCTCGTCAGCGGAATAAATACCCTCGGTGCCTAGGTGGTATTTGACGTCCCCAGAACCTTGGGTCGAGTTCGGATCCAGATAGCCTTCAAATTCGGAGAAAATCTGACCATAAGATTTACCGGCCACATTAGACAGCACGTTCAACCGGCCACGGTGAGCCATCCCGATAGTGATTTCTTTTACCCCAGTCCGGGAAGCACTAGATAGCATCTTGTCTAGCAACGGAATCAGGGATTCTGCGCCTTCTAGCGAGAAGCGTTTTTGCCCCACGTATTTGGTTTGCAGGAATGTCTCGAAAGCTTCGGCATGATTGAGCATACTGAGCACATGCATCTGCTCATCTTTTGAAAGCTTCTTTGTGGGTTTTTCAATGCGGCTTTGTACCCAGCGACGCTGAACCGGGTCTTGAATATGCATATATTCGATCCCGATAGCCTGAGTATAGGTAGCGCGCAGCTGCTCTAACAGATCCCGCAAGTTCATAGTGTCGCGGCCGGCGAAACCACCGGTAGGAAAGACGCGATCCAGATCCCATACGCTCAGTCCATAAGATCCGATAGAAAGATCCGGGTGGCGGCGCAGGATTTGCTGCAGAGGATCCGTATTGGCGGCCAAGTGCCCGCGGGACCGGTAAGCATGAATCAGTTCCGCGATCCGGGCAGGTTTACCTTTTTCGGTTACCTGATCATAGTTGAAATCTCGTTCCCACTGATAAGGTGCATGAGCTACCCCTAAAGTGGAAAACACGCGCTCAAAGAAGCCGTCATGGCCGGTAAGTTTCTGTTCAATAATCCGCAAGAACTCTCCGGAGCCAGCACCTTGAATCACCCGGTGATCGTAGGTGGAAGTCATGGTCATGATTTGCCCAATACCGGCGTTGGCCAGTTGCGAAGGCGAGGCTCCAGCCCATTCGGCCGGGAAGGAGGTAGCGCCGACTCCAATGATTGCCCCTTGGCCAGTCATTAACCGGGGAACCGATTGTTTGGTACCCAAGGTTCCGGGGTTGGTTAAAGTAACGGTTCCTCCCGCAAAATCCGCAGGTTTTAGGGAGCCGGCACGCGTCCTCTTAACTAGATCCTCGTAGGCGTCAATGAATTGCCGAAAGTTTAGAGTATCGGCCTTGTGTACCACTGGAACCATTAGCGAGCGGGAACCATCTTCCTTGGGAAGATCGATCGCTAGTCCAAAACCGACGTGCGCAAACTTGCGGATGCAGCCGTGGCCGTCCTCGTCCTTTTCAAAGCGGACGTTCATGGACGGCATTTCGACTAGCGCCTCAATAATGGCGTAACCGATTAGGTGGGTGAAAGACACCTTACCGCCGGTAGTGGCCGCCAAATGGGTATTTATTACTTTGCGATTTTCGATTAGCAGTTTGGCAGGAATCTCGCGGGCAGAAGTGGCGGTGGGAATCTGCAGTGATTCATCCATATTCTTAACTACCGCTTTAGCTACCCCACGGAGGCGCTCTACCGTATCTTCCTCGTCACTGTCACCTGCTGGGCCTAGATCTAGAGCCGTTTTCCGGGCGACATAGGGAGAGGTCGGTTCGGAGGCGGCCACCGGGGGAGCGGGAGGCAAATCGGAACGAGTTACGTCCCGGGCACTTACCGCTAAGCCGGTTCCCGTCACCTTGTGAGGCTGCTTTTCTTGGGGGTCTGGCTCTTTTATCTGCTCATTGCGTGCCTCCAAAGCGGAGAAGTATTCTCTCCAGTCTTCGGGAACCGACAGGGGGTCGGCGCAATATTTGTCATAAAGATCATCGATGATCTCCTGGTTGATCGGGCTTACCGACTGATCCATTTGATCTTCCGAATTGGGCATGGCGCTTCCTTTTCTGGATGGTGACGGATTATCCAATAAGATACTAAGCCTATTTAGTTCGAAAGTCCTAGCATTTCTCTCGATATTGAGAGAGTTTATGTAGACTTTACTAATGTTGGTGCATTGCTATTAAAATAGCTTACGAATTGCCTACTTGAAGAGGTGTTTGTGGTATGTCCTCCCCGGATTTGATGATGGTGGTGTAGTTGCCTGATAGCGTTTATTACCTGTTAATGGTGCTTTTGGGGGTCTTACTGACGATCGGTACCGCCCTGTTTGTGGCGGCCGAATTCTCTATGCTGGCTCTCGACCCCACCCAAGTCGAAGAGAGGGTGAAACGGAAAGAAAAGGGAGCCGCCGGAGTCCTAAAAGCTTTGCAGCATTTGTCTACCCAGCTTTCAGGGGCGCAAGTGGGAATTACTCTCACTACCATCCTGTTGGGTTACACTACGCAGACTGCGCTTACCTCTTTGTTTGCGCAGCTATTACAGGACATAAAACTGGCGGCCTCCCTGGCCACGGCCATTGCGGTGGTGGTAGCTCTAATACTGGTCAACGCCTTTTCTATGGTGTTTGGGGAACTGTTCCCCAAAAACCTGGCGTTAGCTAAACCTTTCGAAGTTGCCCGGGTGGTAACTCCCCTCCAACGCGGTTTTACCGTCGTATTTAAGCCGATAATCACGCTTCTAAACGGGATATCTAACCAGGTGGTGCGGGCTTTGGGGGTAGAACCTTTAGAACAGTTATCCTCGGCGCGTTCAGCTTCGGAACTAACGGCGATGGTTCGGCATAGCGCCGAAGCCGGTACCTTAGACTTATCTACCGCCACGATTTTTACCCGCTCCGTAGGGTTAGGTAGGCTCTGTGCTCGCGACGTGATGACTGACCGGAGACGAATGGAGTCTTTAGAGGCTTGGCAAAGCGCCGAGGACGTGGTGGAGCTATCGCGGCGTACCGGGCACTCTCGATTCCCGGTTATAGGCGAGGACGCCGATGACGTCCTCGGGCTGGTGCATTTACGTCGCGCAGTGGCGGTACCTTTTACAAAAAGACAAAACGTACCAGTTACTGCCCAGTCTCTCCTGGTTAAGGCACTACGCGTTCCCGAAACCGTCAGGCTCGCACCGCTGCTAGTGCAATTGCGGGAAGCTGATCTGCAAATGGCGATTGTGGTTGATGAATACGGCGGTACCTGCGGCGTTGTGACTCTAGAGGATGTAGTGGAAGAAATCGTGGGAGAAGTGGCTGACGAACACGACTTACGCCGGCGCGGTATCCGTCTCGAGGGTGATAATAAGTGGTTGGTAGATGGGACATTGCGCCCTGATGAAATAGCTGACCGGATCGAGGTGCTGCTGCCAGATGATGGCCCTTATGAAACTATTGCCGGTTTGATCTTGGTCGTTGCCGGTAAGATTCCCCAGGTGGGTCAGAGCTATAAGGTGCGCGGTTATGTCTTGACAGTGGCAAAAATGGAGGGACGCCGGATTGAGAAAGTGCTGATTAGTAGCGTTAATTCCACTCCGGTAGCTCGCCCTGCAACGAAACTGACCGGGCAGGATCCTCGTAAAGGCGGCGAAGGAAATGTCTGATTGGTTGGCACTGATAATCGCGGTAGCGTTACTGGCCGCAAACGCGTTTTTCGTGGCCGGAGAGTTTGCTGTCACCTCCACCCGGAGCTCGCAAATTGAGCCTTTGGCTGCGCAAGGTAAACGGGGAACGAAAGCAGCGCTATGGGCGGTAGAGCATGTTTCCCTGGTTTTAGCGGTAAGCCAATTGGGGATTACCTTAGCTTCTACCGGATTAGGTGCCGTAGCCGAGCCAGCTTTAGCGCATTTAATCGCGCGTCCGCTAGATTTCTTCGGAGTATCGCCCTCGCTTACCCACCCCATCGCCTTCGTGTTAGCGCTGATAATCGTGGTATTTTTACATATCGTTTTGGGAGAAATGATCCCCAAGAATCTCACGGTAGCCACCTCGGTGCGGGTCTGTCTGGTCATTTCTCCGCATTTGGTACGGATTGCTCGGGCATTACGTCCTATTGTGCACGCCCTCGACGAGAGCGCTAACTGGTTCGTGAAAATGCTAGGGATAACCCCCCGTTCGGAAGTTTCTCAGTCTTTCACTATTGAAGAAGTGGCGGCGATTGTCGCAAAATCCACCGCTGCCGGAACCTTGCGTGATGATTTGGGATTATTGTCTGGAACCCTGGAGTTTTCTAAAGAGGACGTGCGTTCAGCGATGGTTCCGCGCTCGCAACTAGTTACTTTGGACTGGCCACTAAGTGCCGCTGACTTTGAAGCTGAAGTGGCCAAAACCGGGTTTTCTCGTTTCCCGATTAGTGATGAATCCGGTGACTTGCAAGGGTATTTGCATCTAAAAGATGTTATTTTCGCTGATTCTAGCGCTGCTCGCCAGGCGCCTCTGGAATCATGGCGAGTTCGGGTTCTCCCGGAAGTTTCCCCTGAAGAAGAAGTAGAGGACGCATTACGAGTTATGCAAAAAACCGGGGTTCACCTGGCTAAAGTCAACGAGAACGGGCAAACCATTGGGGCTATTTTCTTAGAAGATATCTTGGAAGAATTAGTGGGAGAAGTCCGCGACACTATGCAGCGCAGCGAAAACTAACTCTGCCCCGGGTGGCATCGACGCGGAATGGAGTTTTTCCTGCCAACTGATAGTCGAGCTGTTTAAGTGGCAAATCAACCTGCTCTGGATAAATCGTTATAAATTCGTTATTATTTCAGAGTTAGTTATTTTCTGGAGGAACAGCAAATGGCCGAGTCGGTTACCCGGCGGCGCTCTCGGGGCGCCGAACGGAGGAGAAGACGACGCTTTCAACGCTACGCTGCGGTTCCTCGGGCGCTGGTGATTCTGGCTTTAGCAGCAGTTACTATTATTGCGCCGCTGACGGGATTTGTGCAGGCTGATAAGCCCGGCTCGATGATCGCCCACGTGCTATCTCTGCAGACTGACGGAGAAAGCTGGGCGGGAAGTGCCCACTCTCTCGAGGCAGTAGATTCCGAAGAAGGATTGGTCCCCGTACCGGCTGCCGGTACTCGGGCTCGGATCTTAAGTGCGGATCCCCAATGTCAGTTTTCAAATGTGGGATCGGGCAACCGAGCTACTCAAACTATGTCTAACGAAGGCGCGATTCTTTTCCCGTTGCAGCGGGGAGTCTTTCATCAATCTTCGCCCTTTGGAAACCGTATCCACCCGATATCGGGCATCTTGAAACTGCATACGGGAACGGATTTTGCCGCTCCCTCGGGTACCCCGATCCATTCCCTAACCGATGGGGTAGTAGATTTTGTCGGTCCTATGGGTGGGGGAGGCAATACGGTGCGGGTTAAGCATATTATCGATGGGGAAACTGTTTACTCCCAATACAAACACATGCTTCCGGGATCTTTTGCGGTGAGCGTGGGACAAAAGGTTAAGGCGGGAGATCAGTTGGGGGCAGTGGGCTCTACGGGGAACTCTACCGGCAATCATCTGCACTTTGAGATCATGCCCGGCAATGAAAACAATTATATTGATCCCGTTCCCTGGCTCGAATCCCATCATTTCCGCTACCTGGGGCAAAAATGCGAATAACTCCCCAAATTATTGCCCATAGAGGTGGAGGCGGAGAAACCCTGGAGAACACTCGCGAATCCATCGGCTATGCATTTGCTCAAAAGGTAAGCCGCTATGAAACCGATGTCCGGGCTCTTAAAGATGGCACCGTGGTGCTACAACACGATGCCCAGTTAACAACCCCTTGGGGTGATCCGCGTAAAGTTGGAGAGCTTACTTCCCAAGAATTCTTTGCGCTCCGCGGACCGGAACGGCAGCACCCGATTTCGCTAAAAGCCGCCCTCGAAGATTTCCCTACCTTAGCCTATAACGTTGATATCAAAGAGCCGCGCGCCCTTCCGGGAGCTTTACAGGTAGTTAACGCTGCAGATGCCTGGGAGCGAGTAGTTTTTTCTTCGTTTTCCTCCCGCACTTTAGCGAAGCTGCGAAAAAGTCACCCGGGGGCGCAAACCTGTTTATCTCCAGTTGAAGTAGTACAGGCGTTTATCGCCGCCCACAGCGCCAGTAAGCGGCACTTTAATTCCGCCGGTGCTTTTGCTCAGGTGCCCCTCAAATGGAAAGGCATCACCGTGGTAGATCGCGTTTTTGTCTCCTGGTGTCACAGCCAAGGAATTAAAGTAGAACCTTGGACAATTAATGAGGAAACTGAGATGTTACAGCTGGCAGACCTGGGTGTAGATGCCATCATGACTGATTATCCCGCGATTGCCAAAGCTGCAATTAATGCCCGCTCAGCTTACTTACCCTGATACGCTTAGGGCATGAAAATACATGTTGCATGCGATCACGCCGCATTTGAATTAAAAGAAGCTCTAGTCAGTCACCTTCAGGAAAAAGGCTTAGAGGTAATTGATCACGGATCTAAGGAATACGATGCTGAGGACGACTATCCCAATACTTGTATTCCTTGCGCCGAAGCAGTCCTAGCAGACAAAGGAGCTTTAGGGGTAGTTTTAGGAGGCTCCGGTAACGGCGAACAGATGGCCGCTAACTGTGTTAAAGGGATTCGCGCTGCCTTGGCTTGGAGCCTGGAGACTGCCAAACTTGCCCGGATGCACAATAATGCCCAAATCGTGGCGGTAGGTGCGCGCATGCATGAAGTGCCAGAGGCCTTAGCAATAATTGATGCGTTTATTGCGGAGCCTTTCACGGGGGAGCAGCGGCACCAGCGGCGCATTGACCTAATGGATAAATACGAGCAAGAAAACTAGACGCCGTGCCAACCAGGTAGATATCCCGCCGCGAACGGATGGCGGCGAAAATAGCTAATACGAATAACTAGGGGCGGGGATCGGATCTTTGGTGTCCGATCCCCGCCCCTATCAGGATCAGTGATTAATGCTTGACTAAAGAGTAGACCTGCTGAGCGATGGCAAGCTCCTCATTAGTGGGAATCACCAGCACTTTTACTGTAGATTCTGGGGTAGAAATAATTGCTTCGCGGGTAAAATGTTCCTCGTTGAGCTCCTGGTCGATTTTAACTCCCATAAAGGCCAGACTTCTGCACAGTTCCCACCGAACTCCCGGATCGTTTTCACCCACTCCGGCAGTGAAAGTTAGGGCATCTAGCCCCCCGAGCAGCGCCCAGTAGGCTCCCACATATTTCAAGAGGCGATGCAGATAGATTTCCATGGCCATCTCGGCCTGCTCATCGCCGGCCTCGATCAACTTCCAAATCTCGCGCATATCGTTATGGCCAGTTAGACCTTTCATACCTGAGCGGCGGTTGAAGAGTTCATCAATTTCGTCGATGCTCATCTCAGCCTCGCGGTAGAGCTGGAAAACTGCAGCCGGATCAATATCGCCGGTGCGACCTCCCATCACCAAGCCTTCCAGGGGGGTCAGTCCCATCGAAGTGTCAATAGGATGGTGGCGCACAATCGCGGAAGCAGAGGCACCATTTCCCAGGTGCAACACAATCTGTTTCAAATCGTCAGTTCCCAAAATGGAACGCACTCGCTGGGAAACATACTGGTGGGAGGTACCGTGGGCGCCGTAACGGCGAATCCGGTACTTTTCGGCGACTGATCGTTTCAAGGCATAAGTGTAGGCCTTTTCAGGCAGGTGATTAAAGAATGCCGTGTCAAATACGGCTACATGCGGAACCTTCGGCAAAATCCGCTTGGCGGCATCAATCCCCTTTAAGTGCGCCGGGTTATGCAGAGGGCCAAGGGGACATAGTTCTTCGATCAAACCGTAAACGTCTTTATCGATTACTGCCGGTCCAGAAAAATAGGGGCCGCCTTGCACAATCCGGTGTCCGACACCCACTACCTGAGACTCTTGCAGAGACGGACCGATCTTTTCGAATAGTTCTTCGACGATCGCCATCCCCTCGAGGTGGTCGCGTACTGAGCGAACCATCTTCTCTTCCACGTCGTGATATACATGCTTGATCCGGCTGCGCTCTTCGCCGATTTGCTCAACGATTCCTCGGGCTATCTCTTCACCGGTGTCTGGATTCATCAGCTTATATTTAATGGATGAAGATCCAGAATTGATTACTAGAATAGTATCGTTTTCCACGCCCTTTTCCTCCTTTGGGGGACTTATCCCTGCGCCTGAACTGCAGTAATAATGATGGTGTTAACTATATCCTCTATCAAGGCGCCGCGTGAGAGGTCGTTGACGGGCTTATTTAACCCCTGCAGGATTGGCCCCACGGCTACGGCTCCTGAGGTGCGTTGCACCGCTTTATATACGCAGTTTCCAACATCGAGGTGGTTGAACACAAATACGTTAGCCTGTCCCGCTACCGGCGAAGTAGGGCATTTCTTTGCTGCCACGGTTTTATCGATAGCGGCATCGAATTGCAAGGGGCCATCGACTGCTAATTCCGGGTGATTCTCTTTGACTATCTGGGTAGCTTGCAACACTTTTTCCACGGTTTCTCCGCTGCCAGAATCCCCAGTCGAATAGGAGATGAGCGCGACCTTGGGGTCAATACCGAACTGGGAGGCAGTGTTGGCGCTCGAGGCAGCAATATCGGCGAGCTGGTCGGCATTAGGGTCAATCGAAACTGCGCAATCGGCGTAGAGATGAGCGTGATCGGAAAATAGCATTAGGAAAGCCCCGGACACGGTCGAAACCTCTGGCTTGGTTTTTATGATTTGGAGGGCGGGGCGAATGGTATTAGCGGTGGTATGACAAGCTCCCGACACCATCCCGTCCGCGTCACCACTTTCGATCATCATAGTCCCAAAATAGGCGGAATCCTGTAATAGTTGCCGGGCTTTTTCTATGGTGACGCCTTTATGGGCTCGCAGCTCGGCAAGCCGGGAAGCATATTTGTCTAGTCGTTCCTTATCACGCAGCGATACTACTTGTATGCCGTCTAAATCTAGGTGCAGTTCTTTTGCGCGGGAGGAAATCTGTGCCTCCTCACCTAGCAGGATAATATTCGCTGCCGAAAGCTTTAGGATTTGCGCGGCAGCCTGCAAGACGCGGTCATCCTCAGATTCAGGTAACACGATAGTACGTGGGGCAGCTTTCGCGCGCTCGGTCAACCTGCCCTGGAAGGCCAGGGGAGGGATCGCGGGACGCGGCGCATTTTTTAAAGTCGGCGCTAACTTAGCTAGATCTTCCGCGCTTACCTCACTACCGCTGAATGCAATTACCGGCGCATGTTCGAGGGAAACCGAAGGGGTAAAACTAGCGTTGACCAAAATAGTGGCTACGGGAGTTCCCCCTGCTTGGGAGGCATTAAACGCCATGATGTGTCCGGATTGAACTGCTGCTTCCTCATCCATCCCGGAAGCATCAATTAGCAAAATCATGGGGGCGAGCAGGTGGGAGGCAGCGCGCGCATGTACGGAGGCAATGTCTATCCCGGGGAAAGTCGTGGTAAAGGAACCATCGTAGAGGGCCGGGACGGAAACCGGGAAAGCGTTAATTAGCTTTTGGGCAGCTGGTTTTGATTTTAAAACCCAATCTTGGGGCTCGGGCAATCCGCTTTGAAATACCGGTTGAACCGGCAGGTTTCCCAGCAGCTGCGTTAAGGCCGCAGTAATGGTTTTGGTATTGATATTTGCCTGCAGGGGCGCCAGATAATAGGAGCTTGCCATTGCCGTTTGTTTCCTTCCAATCCTTTCAAAACTGTCCACCCCTAGACTACCAGGTCAATTAATGCTCAAGTAAAAGTAATGTGTAAGTTTTTGATCATTGGTGAAAAAGTTTTTTTGGGTTGGCGGCACCTAGGGTAATAATTTCCCGCTATGCTGGAATACGTGAATGAATCAAGTCCTGACTGGGTACGCCCCGTCCTCGTATTCGATATGGGTGCGCAAACCGCACAGTTGATTGCGCGGCGGGTGCGGGAAGCCCATGTATATTCCGAAATTGTCTCTCCTAAGCTTTCTGCCGAGCAGATTCTGGCGCGCAAACCGCTGGCTTTAATCGTTTCCGGAGGCCCACATTCGGTCTATAGAGACGGCTCTCCTCATATTGATCCGCAGCTTCTAGAAAGCGGAGTTCCGATCCTGGGAATTTGCTACGGCTTCCAGATGCTCACCCAGATGTTGGGGGGTGAAGTTGCCAGCGCCGGACGTCACGAATACGGCAAAGCCGAAGCTAAAGTTGCTGCCGACTGCCCCCTATTCGCTGATACCCCCGCTGAACAAGTGGTATGGATGTCTCACAATGATGAGGCCAAAGTGCTGCCGGCAAGGGCAAAAGTGGTGGCCAGTTCGTTTGGTGCCCAAATAGCAGCCTTCGAAATTGAGGGCAGACCCATTTGGGGAGTGCAATGGCATCCCGAGGTGCGCCACAGTGAATACGGCAGCCAATTAATCAAGAATTTCCTGTTTAATGCTGCCGGGCTTGAGCCAAACTGGGATCCAGAGTCCATTAAGGAACACGAAATCCGCCAGATTCGGGAAAAGGTCGGGAATGCCCGAGTGATCTGCGGGCTATCTGGCGGAGTCGACTCTTCAGTCGCCGCCGCCCTGGTACATCGCGCCGTGGGCGATCAACTTACCTGTATCTTCGTAGACCACGGTCTGCTGCGGGAAGGGGAACGCGAACAAGTCGAGCGTGACTATGCGGCCTCTAGTGGCGTCAAGATCGTCACGGTAGATGAATCCGAACGTTTCCTAAAGGCGCTGGCCGGAGTGAAAGAACCGGAACAAAAACGCAAGATTATCGGCCGGGAATTCATTCGGGCCTTCGAGGACGCCCAACGCGCCCTCGTAAAACAAGCCGGCGAAGCCGGAGAAGAAATAAAGTTCTTGGTGCAAGGAACCCTATATCCGGACGTTGTGGAATCGGGCGGGGGAGAAGGATCCGCCAATATCAAGTCTCACCACAACGTGGGAGGATTGCCAGAGGATCTCTCGTTCGAGTTGATCGAGCCTTTGCGTACTCTCTTTAAGGACGAGGTACGCGCGCTAGGGATAGAGCTAGGTTTGCCAGAGAATCTGGTGTGGCGCCAGCCGTTCCCCGGTCCTGGCTTGGGCGTGCGGATCTTAGGGGAGCTCACCAAAGAGAACCTAGCTATTTTGCGGGCTGCTGACCGGATAGTCCGCGAGGAGCTAACCGCTGCGGGGCTAGATCGCCAGATTTGGCAATGCCCGGTGGTGTTGCTGGCAGATGTACGTAGCGTCGGGGTACAAGGCGATGCCCGCACCTATGGGCATCCGATCGTGATTCGCCCGGTAGTAACCGAGGACGCGATGACGGCCGACTGGTTCCGCTTGCCGTACGACGTGCTGGAGCGGATTTCTAACCGCATTACCGGGGATGTTCCCGAGATCAACCGGGTGGTGCTAGATTGCACCTCCAAGCCCCCAGGGACCATCGAGTGGGAATAACCGAAATCGGCTATTAAGCATTCTTCCCTCAGTGATTAGTGTGCCGCTGAGGGCAGGTATCGGTTGACTCTGGCCAAAGTTTTGACCTTTTTTTGGTGCTCAAAGAAATGGGTTAGTCATACCGGTTTCGCTCAACCCTCCTTTAGATTTTTACAATGCTAGAATTTGCATATTGCAACAATTTGAAAGGAAATACATTGAGTAACTCACCCCATTTCCAACCTGATGAAGAAGCTCAGCAACCAGACGGATATGAAACTAGGTTGGCTTCTAGTACCAGCTCTGGTTCCGAGAACAGCTCATTTTCTCCCGCAGCCGGCTCCTCACAGCCATCAGCCCCTGCTAATGGGGCACAACCCCCGCTTCCGCCTGCTCCGCCAGCGGGGATGAATCCGCCATATTCGTCAGGAGGATATCCGCAACCGGTGCCTACCGCTGGGTATCCGCCTTATCCGCCGCAAGGTATGGTCGGTATGCCACAGACACTTCCTCCGTCAGCTTCGGTACCTCAGGGAGAAATGGTGGGGTATCCCCAGGCTGGCTATCCGCCCGCGAATCCGGCAGCGATGCAGTCTCCTTATGTTGCTAACCTCCCCGGTTATCAGCAACCCCAAAAAACACCCAATGATTTTGTACTTGCTTTGAAAGCTATTTGGCCTACTTTTGTGGCTATGCACAAATCTGAGGGGCAACTTCGGGTAAAAGCCAACTCTCAGTTGAAACACTGGTGGTGGGTAATTACGCTGCTGTTTTCCCTATTGGCGGGGCTCAGCGCCTCCGTGCTGGTAGCACGCAGCGGCGATATCTTCTCCGGAGGATTTTTCGGCGGCTCGGGATTTGGTGCCTATAGCATTTTATATTTCGGGTATTGGTTCCTTTGCTTCTTCGTATTCACTCTGGTGGCATTTGCGGCCGTTATTCTGCGGGCGGCATTAGCATTAGCTGCCGCTCGCACCAAGCAAAGTAGCATCACCTTCACTCAAGTAGCTTCCATAGTGGCAACGGGGCTGGTCATGCCCTCGTTCGCGCTGGCGCTAATATTCTTGATTTCCCTGCTACCGATTCCGGTTTTGCCACTGATATTGATAGTGATCCTCCAAGTACTGTTATCGGCCGCCTTCTTGATTATGGAGCTATTGATCTTCGGAGGCTTAAAAGAACTGTATCCGCAAGATAAAAGCCCGGAGATGCGGCATACCGTTTTCTATATCATCTGGACAATTTGCGTTTCCCTCGTAATTGGGGCACTTGCGGTTCCTACCGCGACCTATGCCGTCCACTCCAGCGCGAAAGCTGCGATAGAAGATACAGTGCAACAGCAAGTAGACCAGCTGGAAGATCTCAAGGGACTGTTCAATCAGTAGTGCCTGATCGGGTGCGTCCTTAGACGGAACTAGGGCATCAGGATTATTAAATCGGGGTTTCCGCTTGAACTTAACTGGCGGAAACCCCGATTTTTCACTAAAAGCTACTCGGAGCTCGAAAATGTCCCCATTAGCCTGGCATCGCCTCAGCTACCCACTTCGGAGCGGTGAATAGCGATTCCGCGACACTCCGCAATTCTGCCAGGGTCTGGCAGAATTGCCTGCTCTATAGCGAAGAGTAAGAATCGTGATAGTCGCTGATTTCAAACCCTTTAATTGACATTTCTGCTATCAAGTCGGGGCTACCTGAGCCCAGTAAATATCTCAAGGAAACCTCCGATACTACCCGGCCATTAGGAGAATTTTTTGTAACCGGTAATTTCATTGCCGGTAATCGATATTTCCGCTATGGTCTGCTTAGTTCCTGAAGGCGACATGGATGCTGGATAGAAAATAGTAATTTTTCCCGGGTTTTCGATCCTTACGGTATTCGGTTCTTGAGTGCCCCCAATTATCGAAATATAGGGGTGCTTGGGGTCGCTGGGATCGAAAATCGCCAACTGGAAACTGACTGCTTCTAAATCATTGGCTATTAGCAGCGCATCGAGGTAGCCATCACCGTTTACATCTCCATATGCCACGTTATAGCGCTTGCTGGTGTCCGCGGCAAAGCTTCCGGAATCAAAAAAGCTTGAGCTATTCCCTTCGTTTTCTGAAAGCTTGAGTGCAGGAAGCTGTGTCCCTTCATCCCAGGGAGTAGTGACTTTCTCGATTGATTCCCCGTTTTGCATGGTTGCCCAGCAGGGGGTGGTTTCGCCTGGCATTTTTCTCGATATAGGAGTGCCATCATTTTTGCTCCAGAAATATTGGTCTGAACAGCCATCAAGTCCCAAAGTGGGTAGATAGGCGTTGGCGAAGTCAATGTTTTTGATGGCGTCTTTGGCTACCGGTGGTTCACTTGGTTTGCTCTCACTAGGGTTTAACTCTTTTTCAGGGTGAGGTTGCGCCTTAGAACTGCCGATCAAGGTCATAACTTCTAGCTCGGAGGATTCCTTTGGGGTGGGAGGATTAGTTTCTGCAGATTCTGCGTTTTCGGTAGTATTCTGCGAGCTTTGGGTGGGCTGTGAGGGGGAATCTTGAGCGATACTGGTGGTATAGATTCCTTTGCCGTCACAGGTGACTGCAGCGGGCTTTTCCAAGTTTTGCACCCACAATAGTTTGCTGGTTTCCGGGTTATAGGCAACGATCTGCCTAGCGTTAGTGGCCGAAGGGCTAGCTCCAACTATCAGGTGCTTATCGGCGTAAATTTGTTCTTTGAAGTGGTATTTCTGGTTTTGGTTGGTTTTTATGGTGTCTTTGGTCTGGTTTGACCCCCACCGCCAAAGAATCATCACTGCTAAATAACTTGTATAGGGTAATCCCGAAAGCACAAACCGCAAGCACTAGCAATACACACAAGGAGACTATTAAAGCCCGTCGCGATTTAGCTTTTCCACCAGGAGCCGGCTGCACCGGATAGTAAGGAGGTACCGGTTGCCCAGGATAGGTAGGAGGTGTCGTCTGCGAGACATGGTATGCAGGAGGTACCGGCTGTCCGGGAGAAGTAGCATATGTTGGTTGAATTGGGTAAACCGGAGGGGCTGGTGGGGGTGTTGAAGGAAATCCATTCGGGGATCCGTGGGAGCTGCCAGCATTACTATCTTCATCAGGGGAAAACTTCGACATATCACCACTCTAACAAGCCCAAACCGTCCTCAATAGAAAAAAGAGGACTACCTTCCCAGAGATATTATTGAAATCAAGTACCTGCCTGTTTACCCAGCTATCACTGCGTATAAGGAGTTGGGTGTTTTGCCGAAAACTAGCAAATAGCAACGTCTGTAAAAGATTGACTGGGGGAGTGGCTCCCTCTACGTTCCGTAATCCGAAAAAGCTATAGCGTTGATACTCTCCTTCGAGTTACAATGTAATACGAAGGAGGGTGTCGATGTTAGAAGCTACTATGACTGTGCGGTTAAGCCAGGCGGAAAAATCTTTGATAGCTGATTACGCACAAATAATCGGAATGAACACTTCCCAATTCATGCGGCAGTGCGTATTGGAACAGATTGAAAATGAAATAGATGTTGCCGCCTACCAAAAGGCTAAGGCGGAATATGATGCCAATCCAGTTAGCTACGACCTAGATCAAGTGGAAGAGATGCTGGGATTGTGAGTTGGAAATTGGTGATTTCACCCCATGCAGTCAAACAACTCTCCAAGTTAGATAAACCAACTGCGAAACTGATTACCTCCTGGCTGCGGAAAAATATTTCCCAGTGTGAGAATCCGAGAGAAAAAGGAAAAGCACTTAGTGCTAACCTTGCGGGTTCCTGGCGCTATCGAATAGGAAACTACCGGGTTTTGTGCGAAATAAAAGATGATGAGTTGATAGTACTAGCTTTTGAGGTCGCCCATCGCAGCAAAGTTTACAGGCAGAGTCGCTGACTAGAAAAAGCGACTATTACTTTGCTGAAAATAGAACTGAGCTGCTGCTAATAACTGCTATTAAAATCTGTGATTTCGTGTCCCGTAATCGTTGTTTGTGTTTGGATTTTGTCCATGTTGCCCGACGAGGGGTTTGGTTCAAAGACGGTTATCTTTCCCGCAGGATAACCATTAGAGGATCCGGGATGCCGCCAGCATTACTATCTTCGTCAGGGGAAAAATTCGGCATAAACTCGCTCTAGCAAGCACTATCAGCAGCAAAATGAAAACTAAATAAGTCAGACCATAGACACTGACCAGCCTCTTGATATTCTCAAAATGAACAAAATCGGTTTCAACGCTGGTAGCGATATTCCCCGGGAAGTGCTGCGACCTGGTTTCAGCCTGGATAGCATGGAAGAGAACGATCTGAAAGGCTGTTGAAAGGAAAATACTCATGGCAGTTCATGACAA
Source organism: Varibaculum sp. GTC20041 (assembly GCF_055387755.1). NCBI lineage: Bacteria > Bacillati > Actinomycetota > Actinomycetes > Actinomycetales > Actinomycetaceae > Varibaculum > Varibaculum sp. GTC20041. Next base: position 1,126,579 of record NZ_AP041144.1, on the reverse strand, counting down.
TGGACCGGAGCCCTATAGCTTCGATTTAGAAACCGAGACCAAAGAAAATACCAACTATCGTACCACCGCCTGGACCGGGAAATACCTGCAGGTAACCCTGATGTCTATCCCGGTAGGTGAATCCATCGGCCTGGAAGTACACCCTGACAACGATCAGTTCCTGCGCCTAGATGCTGGTAAAGGCAAAGTGGTAATGGGGGATGCGGAAGATAACCTCACCTTTGAACAAGAAGTCGGCGATGGCTGGGCGGTAATGGTACCGGCCGGCAAATGGCACGACATTATTAACATCGGTGATGAACCGATGAAGGTTTATGCAGTTTATTCGCCTTCCCACCATGCGAAGGGAATCGTACAAGAGACTTTCGCTCAGGCGGAAAAGGACGAGGAATCCGGCAAGGACGTTCCTCCCGAATGGACCGTACAGCTAGGTAAATAGCTTATTTATCTAGTAGACGACTTCAGTAGGTAGCTAACTTTGGTTACTTACTGCGTGAGCGTTAGTAAATAAAATCTGGTGGCGCCGCCCTGAAATCGGGGCGGCGCCACCAGATTTTTTACTAACGGATATTAGGCTTTAACCCAGATTTTTAAGCAGCTTACTCTAGGACTGTAACTTATTGAGCGCGGCATCTAGACGGGTTAGTTTCGCGGTCATTTCACCGCTGCGGCCAGGACGAATATCCGCTTTTAGCACTAAAGACACCCGCGGAGCAAAACGCGATACCGCTTCACAGGCGTCCTTTATTACCTGCATACATTCATCCCACTCGCCCTCAATAGTGGTGAACATGGAATCCGTACGGTTAGGTAGTCCCGAATCCCGAATAACTTTTACCGCGGCAGCAACTGCGTCATGAACTCCGCCCTCAGCGTCAGAGGCGGAAGGAGTAATAGAAAATGCAACTAACATATTTTTTACTTTAGTACCTCTGCTAGCGAAACTGACTAGCAGATCCAAGTTCCCAACCCTTTATCCTGATTCTCGTTCATGTGAAAGCAGTCCCACCAAGCCCAAGTACTTCCTCGGCACTAAGAAAATCGAGAAAAGCTGACACAAATTGCTTGTTGGTTTCTAGTAGCTGATTAGTACGCCAGGCGCTGCCCCTGGTAGGCTAAAAGGGTAGTTGGTTCCTGCGGGCTTGTTTCCATAAGTCCCGGGCAAGCAACTAACAGGCTCCCCGGGCAGCAGGTTTTACCAGAGGTCAGGGGGATGCGGTTGGGTAGTGGGTGAGAATTCAGACGACTTCCCGATACCGCGCGCAAAATTTCATACCGGGCAGCTATTTCATATAAGGGAAGACTTTGAATAAGCGGATTTTCGTAAGGAAAAAGAACGATACTACCCAGTTCAATGTCTATGACATTTTTGGTCTTGACGCGGCTGCACTGGAAAAAGCCAAGTACACCGTATTCGCTGAGATCAACCAGGATCTGGTGCTTGACGAGATTGATATCGATGACTACTACGTCCTCGAATACCTACCGGGACAATTCGACCAGCGTGCCGATGCCGCGGAAAAATGTCTACAGTTGCAAGGCTATGAAGCTACTGTCAAATGCGGATACGGGCATACCGGCAAGGTTGAATTCAATCCCATCGAGATGCGGCTTAAAGATATGTCGGTGCTGGAAAACGAAACTTACGTTCCTAATCGGCAATTGCCTCCCAGTATTGAAATCACCGAAGACTACTATGAAAATGCTGCTTTGGCGATGACCAAAGCAGACTTGCTGTTCATCAAAGGCTATTTCGACAGTATCGGGCGTCTACCTACCGAAACTGAAATTAAAGTAATCGATACCTACTGGTCAGACCATTGTCGCCACACCACGTTTGAAACTGAGCTCACCGATGCCGCTTTTAGCGGTCCTTACGCGGATCGCCTGCAGGAAGAATGGGATCGCTACCTAGAAGAACGCAATAGTGAAAAACCGATTACCTTGATGGATTTGGCCACCTTGGCGGCTAAACGGGAAAAGGTAAAGAACCAGGAAGTCTCCAACGAAATTAACGCCTGTTCGGTATATGTAACTGTGGGCGGCGAGCGGTACATCCTGCAGTTCAAGAACGAAACCCACAATCACCCCACCGAGATCGAACCTTTCGGTGGGGCTTCTACTTGTATTGGGGGAGCTATACGTGACCCCTTATCGGGACGTACCTTCGTTTACCAGGCAATGCGTATTTCTGGCAGCGCCGATCCCCGCATAACAGACCCCATCGAAGGCAAACTATCCAGTAAAGAAATCACCCAGCGAGCAGCCGCCGGATATTCCTCCTACGGTAACCAGATTGGGCTGGCCACCAACTATGTTAAGGAAATATATCACCCCGGTTATCGGGCAAAACGCCTCGAACTCGGCTTTGTAGTAGGAGCAGCTCCCGCAGAGAACATTATTCGCGAAGAACCTGCCCCCGGCGACTTGATTTTGCTAATCGGAGGACGCACCGGACGTGACGGGATTGGGGGAGCTACCGGATCCTCAAAAACCCACACTCGAGACTCCTCCCAAACCTGTGGGGCAGAGGTACAAAAAGGTAACCCGATTATTGAACGCAAGATTCAGCGGCTCTTCCGCAGAGGCGAGGTCGCCAAGCGGATTAAGAAATGTAATGACTTTGGGGCGGGAGGAGTCTCCGTTGCGATCGGAGAACTGGCTCCCGGCTTGGAAATAGAACTCGACCGGATACCGGTCAAATACCAGGGGCTAAATGGTACCGAGTTAGCGATCTCGGAATCTCAAGAGCGGATGGCAGTGTGCATAGACCCCGAAGACTTGCAGTTCTTCTATGATGCTTGCGAAAGTGAAGACGTAGAAGTAACCCACGTGGCGACCGTGAATGCAGAGCGGCGCCTGGTGATGCATTACCTGGGAGAAACTATTGTAGATATTTCCCGGGACTTCCTCGATACCAACGGGGTGCGTTCCCAAGCTAAGTTTAAAGCCGCATCTAGCGGGGAAATATCTACCCGGCGCAGCGTATCCGGGGCGAACCTACAGGAAAAACTGCAAAATAACCTGGCAGATTTAAATATTTGTTCCCAGCGCGGACTCAACGAAATCTTCGATTCCTCGATTGGTGCCACCACGTTAACTTTGCCCTATGGCGGTAAATTCCAGCGCACCCCCTCGCAGGTAAGCGCGCAGCTGGTATCTCTAGAGGACGGACAGGCCGAGGTAGCCTCAGTAGCGGCCTACGGTTTTGAACCTTCGCTAGCCGAACTTAGCCCCTATCACAGCGCCATCGTTTCCGTAGTGCAATCCATGTCGCGCCTGGCCGCAGCCGGGGTGGATTACCACGACTTGTATTTCACTTTCCAAGAATATTTCCAGCGCCTGAGCGAAGACCCCGAGAAGTGGGGAACCGTGGTGGAATCTCTGCTAGGAGCTAACCGCGTTTTGCGCCACTTCCACCTGGCCTCTATCGGGGGCAAAGATTCCATGTCCGGCACTTTCGAAGACATGCATGTGCCGCCTACTTTGGTTAGTTTTGCGATCGGTATGCAGGAAGCGGATAAACTGCGCACCCCGGAATTTAAAGCTCGTAATCACCGTCTCTACCTGCTGCCAGTGCAGACCGATGAACTGGGGGCAGTAGACCTGGAATCTTTCCAAGCCGCCCTTGATAAGTTGCAAGCGATTAATCCCCTCTCGGCATATGCCCTCGGATATGGAGGGATCGCAGAGGCGCTACCAAAAATGGCTTTCGGAAACCGGATCGGGTTCAGCATCGATACTGAAGAAGATCTATTTGCTTCCCGCTATGGCAGTTTCCTGCTCGAAACCGATCAGCATTTGGACTTACCGCTGTTGGGATACACCGGTAGCTGGTCAGATAGTTCCATTAACGGGCAACGCTTAGATCTGGCAGCTTTACAACAAGCTTGGGAACAGCCCCTGGCAGATATTTTCCCGACCGCTGGCAGCCAGCTTCCAAACGATATTTCTAGGTCTAGTGAAACCTGCCTGACTAAACCGCGCCATGCGCCTTATAGAAAACAAAATCCGCAGGTATTTATCCCCATCTTCCCCGGTACTAACTGTGAATACGATATGGCTCGTGCCTTCGCGTGCGAGGGTGCGCAAGTAGTAACCGAGGTTTATCGGGATGCTGCCTCCTATGCCCGGAAAATCGAGCAAGCCGATATTTTGGCACTGCCTGGGGGCTTCTCCGTGGGCGACGAACCCGATGGCTCGGCAAAGTTCATCGTTTCGGTGCTGCGCCAAGAACAGGTTAAAGAAGCCGTCCACTCCCTACTGCGCAAAGGCGGTCTGATTCTGGGAATCTGCAATGGTTTCCAGGCGCTAATCAAATCCGGATTGCTTCCCTACGGACAGATTCGGGATTTAGATCCGGATTCACCGACCTTGGCCGCAAACGACAGCGGTCACCACGTCGCCAAAATCGTCCATACGGCTATTGCATCGGTAGCTTCCCCCTGGCTCAGTTCCTTTGATGTGGGAGAAGTCCACCATATACCGATTTCTCATGGCGAAGGACGAGTAGTCATGAGCCCTGAGCAGTACCGCGAATGCTCGGCCTCGGGACAGATAGCTACTAAGTATTTAGGGGAAAACCCCAATGGATCTTCCTTCGGAATCGAAGGGCTGTTGGCTCATCAGGGACAAATCCTGGGAAAGATGGGTCATTCAGAAAGGAGCGGTAGCGGTCTATACCTCAACTACTGTCCCGAAATAGAACAAAACCTATTCAGAAACGGGGTTAATTATTTCCGATGGATGTAGCAATCATTTTTGGTTCCGCCTCCGATAAAGAAAAAATGGCGGGCGCGGCCAAATGTTTAGACGAGTTCGGATTGGAATATAAAGCGTATATCGCTTCGGCGCATCGGGTACCGGAACTTTTAGAGAATATTCTAAAAGAGGCCGTGGATTCGGGGGCGAAAGCCATTATCGCCGGGGCAGGGCTAGCGGCACACCTACCCGGGGTAATTGCCTCTAAAGTGACGATCCCGGTAATCGGGGTACCTTTAGACGCGGCCTTAGGTGGTCAAGACGCCCTCTACTCAATCGTGCAAATGCCGAAAGGAATCCCGGTTTCTACGGTGGGAATCAATAATTCCTATAATGCCGCCATGGCCGCGGTGCAGATTATTGGCACCAGCAACGATCAGGTAGCTGCACAGCTAAAAGAGTATCGTGCGAACATGAAGCAAAAGTTTACTGCTGACCCGGTTAGTTTTTAACAGAATAATTTTAGATAAAAAGAAGGCCAATAATGGAAAAGAAAGAGTTCCTGTACGAGGGCAAAGCCAAGAAAATCTATGCCACTGATGATCCCGATAAGGTAATTGTTTATTACAAGGATGATGCCACTGCCGGTAACGGTGAAAAGAAAGGCACCATTGCTGATAAAGGCATTATCAACAATGAGCTCACCAGCTACCTGTTTGAAATGCTGGCCTCGCAGGGAGTAAAAACTCATTTCATTGAAAAGCTCAATGAGCGCGAGCAGCTGTGCTGGAAGTTAGATATTGTGCCACTAGAGGTCATCACTCGCAATATTATTGCCGGTTCTATGGCTAAACGCCTGGGGCTAGAAGAAGGCACCATGCCGAAGAAAATGATTCAAGAGTTCTCCTATAAGGATGACGACTTGGGCGATCCGCTGATCAACTCCGATCACGCGGTGGCTATTGGGGCGGCTACTGAAGAAGAGGTGGCAGAAATCCTGGAGGTAACCGCCAAGATTAACCAGATCCTGTCTGATGCTTTTAAGAAGGAAGGTATCCTCCTGGTGGACTTCAAGATCGAATTCGGTCGCGACAAGGACGGGAACCTGATGCTAGCCGACGAAATTACCCCTGATACTTGCCGGCTGTGGGATGCGGAAACCAAGAAGAAACTGGATAAGGATCGTTTCCGCCGGGATATGGGCGGGATCGAAGAAGCCTATAAAGAAATCCTGCATCGGATTACCAAGAAATAGATTTTAGAGCAGATCCTTGGGGGTGGAGGTAACACTTCCACCCCCAGGAGACAGGCCGCTACTTAGGGCAAGGAAAAAGACAGAATATGGTCAGTTATAAAGATGCCGGTGTTGATAAAGAAGCAGGATATGAGCATGTGCGCCGGTTAAAGCAAATGGTTGCCTCCACCCAAAATAAACAGGTATTGGGTTCCCTAGGATCATTTGCTGCCCTCTACGAACTCGGTAAATACCAGGAACCCGTCCTAGTTTCCGGTACCGATGGTGTGGGCACCAAACTGAAAATTGCTTTCTCCTTAAAAAAATACGACACCGTAGGGATAGACCTGGTGGCCATGTGCGTCAACGATGTGCTCTGTCATGGGGCGCGGCCGCTGTTTTTCTTAGATTATTTGGCCTGTTCCGAGCTAGACGCAGAGGTCTCCTCGCAGCTGGTTGCGGGAATAGTTGCCGGATGCAAGCAGGCGGGGGCAGCGCTAATCGGGGGCGAAACTGCGGAGATGCCCGGCTTTTATCAAAGCGGCGAATACGATATGGCCGGTTTTACCGTTGGAGTGGTAGAAAAGGCCAATATTATCGATGGCTCGGCGATTAAAGAGGGCGATGTAGTGGTAGCTCTTCCTTCCTCTGGGCTGCATTCCAACGGGTTCTCCCTGGTGAGGGCGCTGTTTAAAGATCCTTTCCCTGCAGAGTTGCTGACTCCCACCAAAATCTATGTTCCCGAAATCCTGTCGTTGCTGGAGCAAAAAGTAGAGATCCACGGGCTGGCGAATATTACCGGAGGAGGGTTAGAGGAAAACGTACCGCGGATTATTCCTGAAGGTCTTTGTGCGCGGATTGAAAAAGAAAAAGTTCGTATTCCCGCCATCTTTAAACGCGAAGAATTTGGAGCGGTACCCGAAAGCGAAATGTGGGGAACCTTCAATATGGGAGTGGGCTTCACTCTGGTGATTCCCCCAGAGGAATTATCGAAACTAACCGCGTCGCTGCCCGAGGCCTATCAAATCGGAGAAATCTTTAGCAAAGAGCAATGCGACAGTCCTGCTGAGACCCGAATCTGCCTGCTCTGACCGCAAGCAGCAAAGCCGGATAGAAAAGAGATAATACTGATGGCAAAGATTCTGATAGTAGGCAACGGGGGACGCGAAAACGCTATTAAGCGCGCCCTGGGAGCCCACGAAATTGCCCAAACCACGTCCTTAGATATGCAGGAAATCTTGTGCACTGCCCAGGAGTTCGCTGCGGATCTAACTATTGTGGGCAGCGAAGATCTGTTAGTTGCCGGGATTGGAGATCTGTTTAGCCAGGCCGGCATGAAACTATTTGGCCCGGGTAAAGCGGCGGCTCGTCTGGAAGGCTCCAAAGCCTATGCCAAAGACTTTATGAAAAAATACGGGGTGAAAACAGCTCGCTACGAAACCTTTGCCGATCCGAAGGACGCGATGGCGGGGCTAGCTGATTTTAACTTACCGGTTGTGGTCAAAGCCTCCGGGTTAGCCGCCGGTAAAGGCGTGATTATCTGCCAAACTGCCGAAGAAGCAAAAAACGCTATCTCTCAAATCATGGTGGACCAGCGCTTCGGGCAAGCCGGCGAAAAGGTGGTGCTGGAAGAATTCTTGGTGGGTAAAGAGGCCTCGATTCTCAGTCTAGCCAACGAAAAGGGGATCTTCCCGTTAGTTTCCGCCAAAGACCACAAGAAAATAGGGGAGGGCGAGACCGGCCCCAATACCGGCGGAATGGGCACTTTTGCCCCCAATCCCTTCTACACTGCGCAGCGGCACGCAGAGTTTGAACGTGATATTTTGGCTCCTACCTTAAAAGGAATTCAAGCAGAAGGTCTCGAGTTTGCCGGATGTATTTTCTTTGGACTGATGCTCACCGATAACGGCACTTACCTGCTGGAATACAATATGCGTTTCGGGGATCCGGAAACGCAAGTAGTGTTACCCCTGGTTGAGGGGGATTTTTATCAGCTGCTGGTGGCCTGTATGGAGCGGCGCCTGGAACCTACTGATATTAGAATCCGCGATCAAAAAGCTATTTGCCTGGTGTTGGCTTCGGGAGGCTACCCGGGCAGCTATGAAAAAGGTAAAGAGATTACCGGTCTAGAGGGCGTGGATTACCTGGAAGCGGGAGTGCGCCACGAAAACGGAAAAGCGTATACCAATGGAGGGCGAGTGTTGAATCTAGTAGCTCGCGCGGACACTTTAGAAGCTGCCCGCCAGGTGGTTTACGAAAATGCCCAAAAAGTAGATTTTGAGGGTAAAACCTATCGTAAAGATATCGGTGCGGATGTTATCTAGGGAGGGAAACATGACCGCTCAAATCGTTAATAACCTTGGAGAAGAGTGCGGAGTTTTTGGGATCTACGGCTCCCCGGACGCCTCTAGCCTGATCTACTACGGTCTACATGCTTTGCAACATCGCGGACAAGAAGGTGCGGGCATTGCAGTCTCCGATGGGGAAACCATTAGGGTTAAAAAGGCAAAAGGTCTGGTTAGTGAGGTTTTCGATGATCCCATACGGCTGGCAAAGCTAAGCGGTTCATGCGGTATTGGACATGTGCGTTACTCAACTTCCGGTAATAACTGGAGCTGCAATCTGCAGCCCTTCGTATTTCATATGCATAACGGGAATATTGCCCTGGCGCATAATGGCAACCTGGTGAACTCTCCGGATCTAAAAGTTGAGTTAGAACGCCAAGGTTCGCTATTTAACTCGAACTCGGATTCAGAAGTGCTAATGCACTTGATTATGCGCGAACAAGGCAGCTTTTACGAGCGGCTCTGTGCAGCCTTGCAGCGGCTACGGGGTGGATTTAGCTACCTGATTATGAATGACGACACCATGTACGGGATCGTGGATCCGCACTGCTTACGACCACTGGTAATTGGAAAGATGAAGACCCGCGGCGGTTGGGTAATCTCCAGTGAAAGTTGCGCCCTGGACTTGATAGGAGCTGAGTTTTATCGGGATCTGCGCGGCGGGGAAATCGCGATTATTGATGAGGACGGACTAAAGATCGAACGCTACTGTCCGCCGGCAGACACTTGCGTGGCCGCCATGGAATATATTTATTTCGCTCGCCCCGACTCCAATATTTTAGGGAAAAATGTTCATGCGGTGCGCAAACAATGTGGGATGACTTTAGCACACGAGCAGCCTACTCCCGGTGCAGATATTGTCATTGGGGTGCCAAACTCCTCGCTGTCGGCGGCCTCTGGCTATGCAGAAGCTGCCCACCTGCCCTATGAAATGGGGCTAGTGAAAAACCAATACGTGACTCGTACCTTTATTCAGCCCAAACAGTCGCTGCGGGAAAAAGGGGTACTGATGAAGCTTTCTGCGGTCAAAGGGATCGTAGAAGGTAAATCGGTAGTGATGGTAGATGATTCTATTGTCCGAGGTACTACTTCTCGGCGGATCGTCAAGCTGCTAAAAGATGCCGGTGCCCGCGAGGTACACGTGCGGATCGCTTCTCCGGAGTTTATTTTCCCCAGTTTCTACGGGATTGACGTTTCCAACTCAGCAGAACTGATTAGCGCCCATATGAATGTGGAAGAGCTACGAGATCATTTGGGGGCAGATTCCTTAGGGTACCTGTCGATACCGGGGTTGGTGGCCTCCGTGGGGCTGAACCTGCCTGGTAAATACGGAGGCCTCTGTATGGATTCTTTCGCCGGTCACTATCCGGCCGGGCTGGGCAGCTATGAACAGGAATATCTAGAGACTCAAACCGAGATTCAAAAGAACTTCTCTGCCTAGAATCCCCGCTTTGCTTTAGCAAGCTGCCCAGCTGTAGGAGCTGTTCCAACAGCTTTTCTATTCGCCGGCACGGATCTTATCGCGCGCGCGATAAGCGGGGATAAGCTCGGTGGCAAGCATAGCCGCAACTACTAAGGAACCCCCGACGATCATTCGCGAGGTCACGTCCTCGCCCCCAAAAAGAACCGCAAAGGCTGCCGCGAACACCGGTTCCATAGTCATTACTACTGCCGCCTTAGTAGGACGCAGGTGTTTTTGCGCCCAGGTCTGCATGATTAAGGCTCCGATGGCTGCGAACACCACCGTGTAAAGCAGCACTGTCCACTGTCTAGCGTCCTGGGGTAACTGCAGACCAAAAGGCAGAGCCGCTAGAAAACAGAAAACACCAATCGCGATTAATTGGATGGCAGCTAAAGTTATGGGATCGTCTTTGGCGGCCCAGCGAGCGGTGAGTACGATGTGGAGGGCAAAAAGAGCTGCTCCCGCCAGAGTTAATAGTTCCCCGAAACCAATGGAGAATCCATCAAGACTCAAAACCATTAATCCGGCCATCGCCACCAGGGCAGCAGCTAGGTTTACTGGCTTAATTTTTTCTTTGAAAAGCAACCACACTAGCAGGGGAGTGATCACTACATACAAGCCGGTAATGAAACCTACCACCGAGGCATCGGCACTCTCTAAACCTTTGGTCTGTAAGACTTGCGCCGCGGAATAGACTGCACCTAGCGCAAAAGCATGTTGCCAGACTTTTCGGCTAGCCCTCTTTAAGCGAGGAAAAAATATCACTGCCGAAAGTGCTCCCGCGATCACGAACCTAACCCCTAGAAAAGATAAGGTGGTCATCGTAGTCAGCAGGTCTTTGATCAGGAAAAAGGTAGAACCCCAAAAAGCGGTGGTTAGTATCAGCGCTAAAACTGCTAGAGACTGCAGATAGTAGCGATTGAGTCCCTTCAAATCATCCCCCTTTGATTTTCACCGTCATTCGATTCTAGGAGGCTTAGTTGGCGCAAAGCCATTTGTGAGGGTGTGTACTGCGGCACCTTATAGGAATTAGTAAGGAGAAAGAGGACACAAAAGCTGCCCTCTATCGGGCTTAAAGGTATTAGGAGAGGTAACCATGTGCTATTCTTCCTTCAGGAAAACGTTAGGAGCGTGATGGGAATCAGACGGTGGCGGCAACTACCTGAGGTTTCTATTTCCATTTTCACCCCGCTGCGGCGGGGCATTTTTTTATCAAAAACACTCAGTTGGAAAGGGCAAAAGCATGCCGGAAGACTATGATTTCCCGCGTTTCGGGGTAGGACAACACCTAATTTCGGTTGGGCAATTTGATCGCAAAAACCTGGGGGAACTCTTCGATCTTGCCGAGTTCTTGCGTCCTGTCGCGCAGCGGAAACAAATCTGCACGGTGCTAGATGGTGCCGTTTTGTGTTCCCTATTCTTCGAGCCCTCGACTCGTACCCGCCTATCCTTTGAATCCGCCTTCTTGCGGTTGGGCGGGGAAGTAGAAACTACTACCGGCTTTACTTTCTCTTCTATGGCTAAAGGAGAATCAATCGCCGATACTTCCCGCGTGGTTTCCGGCTTCACGGATGTTCTAGTTGTGCGCCATCCCGATGCTGGTTCAGTAGCCGAATTCGCCCGTCATTCGGTGGTACCGGTACTTAACGCCGGAGATGGTTCTGGCGAGCACCCGTCTCAAGCCCTCCTAGATGTGTTTACTATGCGTAAAGAACTGGGCAAACGTGGAAAAACTCTTGACGGAAGCACCATTGCGATTATGGGGGATCTGAAATACGGGCGTACCGTCCATTCTCTAATGAAATTGATGAGCTTGTATGAGGGGGTGACTTTCCGGCTATTCTCCCCGCCTTCCCTGGAGCTGCCCCGAGAAATCGCCGAGTATGCGATTTCACGAGGCGGGCGAGTAATCGATTGCAATAACCAGATTGAGGCTTTGGAGGGCGCAGATACGGTTTACGCCACCCGGGTGCAGCGCGAACGGATGACTGAAGAGCTGGCTAAGTCGAAAGAATTGCAGGGGTGCCTACTAGATAAGGCGATGTTAGAGGAGGCGGGAGCGCATGACATCGTTATCTGTCACCCGTTGCCGCGAGATTCCCGCCCCAACGCTCTTGACCTGTCGACCGATGTGGATGATCTACCGGGGCTGTCTATTTTTAAGCAAACCGATAATGGGGTCTTGGTACGGATGGCAATGTTCCTGACCACGATGGGAGTCGGGAAAGAATTGGTGCAAGCCAAAACCAAACACAAGATCTGGAAAGTAACCCCCGACGACTAGAAATATCGAGCTTTTAAAACTGACCGGCAGGAGGGTAAATCCCCTACCGGTCAGTTCTATATAAAGCGCCTGCGTTACTTGGGCAACCCTATTTCTTAAATAGAGTCTTGCGGGCATATACCGGCTCGGAAGTTACCTGTAATCCCAAATTCCGGAATATCTGGGTATCAACCGAACCTAAAATAGTGGTGGTATGTACTTCGCAATCTCGCAAGTGAGCGAGTTCTTCTAACGCTTTGCGTGCGTTCTCATCAGTATCTGCTGAAACCGACAGGGCAATTAAAACCTCGTCCGTATGTAAACGGGGGTTACGCGCGCCCAAATGGTCAACTTTCAAGGTTTGGATGGGCTTAATAGAAGAGGGCGCCAGCAGCTGCACTTCCTCGTCAATGCCGGCCAATAGCTTTAAGGCATTCAGTAGCATCGCTGAGCAACAACCCAGCAGGGGAGAAGTTTTACCGGTAACAATGCGTCCGTCACCTAGCTGCATCGCTGCCGCCGGAGCCTCAGTTTCGGCCTCCAGATTCAAAGCTGGGCGGACTACGTAACGATACTCTTTAGTGATTCCTAGTTTTGCCATGGTCATGGCAATCCGATGCGATTCGATGGGTTCGGCATGAGTAGCTGCCTCATTACCCAAGGCGTGATAGTAACGGCGTACCACTTCCTGTTTAGCCGCTTCCTGACAAACTAAATCATCGCTGATACAAAAGCCCGCCATATTAACGCCCATATCGGTGGGGGACTGATAGGGGCAAGAGCCCGCTAGTTGTTGCAGCAAGGAGCGCAGCAAGGGAAAAACTTCCACATCCCGGTTATAGTTAACCGCCTGTTTATCGTAGGCCTGCAGGTGGAAAGGATCGATCATATTGACATCGTCCAGGTCAGCAGTGGCGGCCTCATAGGCAAGATTCACCGGATGATCGAGAGGGAGATTCCAAATCGGGAAAGTTTCAAACTTGGCGTAACCAGCTTTAATACCTCGCTGATATTCGTGGTAAATCTGGGAAAGGCAAGTAGCGAGTTTTCCGGAACCCGGTCCCGGAGCAGTCACGACTACCAAATCGCGACTAGTTTCCACATAGTCATTGCGACCGAAACCGTCCTCCGAAACGATCAGCTCAGTATTGGAGGGATAACCGGGAATCGTATAGTGCCGGGCAACTTTAAGACCGGAACGCTCTAGGCGTTCTTTGAATAGCTTGGCGTTGTGGTTATCTTCTTCCATCTGGGTTAAAACAATGTTTTCTACCAGAAAGCCCCGTTCGCGAAATACGTCTACCAGGCGGAGAACATCCTGTTCATAGGGGATACCTAGATCTGCGCGAATTTTTTGCCGGTTGAGATCTTTCGCGTTGATGGCAACCACGATTTCCATTTCATCGCGTAGCCGCTCCAGCATAGAGATCTTGTTATCGGGAGTAAATCCCGGTAGTACCCGAGACGCATGGTAATCATCAAAAAGTTTGCCCCCCATTTCCAGGTAGAGCTTGCCACCTATCTGCTGGCGACGTTCATCAATATGTTGCGATTGTGAAGAAATATAACGCTCAGAATCAAAACCAATCCGCATAGGACCCTTCCTGTTTGTCAACTTAACGGGGGTCATGCGCCCTTACCCATAATAGTGGGTGCAACGCCGGCGGTAAACCTGGCAGCAAATAGGGGTTTTCTGTACCTGCCAAGAGCCAAAAAGAAGTCGACAATCCTAGGTAATGGGGCGCGGGTTCTCTCTGCTTCTCGTTTTTCTATTAGGATCGAATGGTGAGTGTAAAGCTAAGTCGCCTGGTGGAACGCCTAGAGGAACTGTATCCTCCCCATTTAGCTGAAGAATGGGATCGGGTGGGATTGATTACCGGGCATCCAGATTCTGAAATCGATAAAGTACTGGTAGCATTGGATCCGGTAGCCAAAGTTCTGGAGCAAGCAATTGAGGTCGGGGCGCAACTTATTGTTACCCACCACCCCCTCTATTTGCGGGGTACTTCTTTTGTGGCAGCTACCGATCCGAAGGGGTGCCTAATCCACCGGCTAATAGAAAACGGGATTGCGCTGTTCAACGCGCACACCAACGCTGATTCCGCAGAGGGTGGGGTAGCTGATTGCCTAGCCGCTGCGGTGGGATTGGAAAATACTCGTCCGTTGCTTCCCCTTAGCGAGCATACCGGCACCGGGCGGATTGGAGATTTACCCGCCGCCTTGCCGCTTAAAGATTATGCGCAACAGGTTGGGCAGGCTTTACCGGCGTGCCCAGCCGGAATCTTAGTGGGAGGAGATCTGGACGCGAAGGTGCAAAGGATCGCAGTTAGCGGCGGTAGCGGTGATTCTTTCTTGGAGGACGCACGCCAGGCAGGAGCAGATGTCTATATTTGTGCTGACTTGCGCCATCATCCCGCCTCTGAGCATTTAGAGGCGGGCAAACCCTATCTTATTTGTGCCACTCACTGGGCAAGTGAATGGTCGTGGGTACCTGCTTGTGCTCGGCAACTAGAACATAGTTTTGTTGGAGAACTGACGGTGGAGGTCTCCAAGATTTGCACTGATCCCTGGGCAGCGCGGATAGCGCCGAAAACATTGGAGAGTTAGAGGAGAAAGCAATGGAAGCGCCTTGGAAAGACCAGCTGGCTTTACTAGATTTGCAAGAGCTGGACACTAAGATTGCCAGATTACGGTTTCGGCTCAAGAAAATGCCTCAATTGGCGCAGCTAGCGAAGCTGAGTGAAAAAGACCGTAAGTTGGACGACAAACACACGCAACTGTCAGCGCTTAAAACCGATAAACAGCGGGAAATTACCAGCCTGGAAAATGACCTGACAAGCATCCAAAATCGCCTGCATACTCAACAGGAACGCTTAGATGCGGGTGCGGGAACCCCTAAAGAGCTGGTTAGCTTGCAAGAAGAAATTCAGCAGATGCACCAGCGAATCGATGATCTAGAGGAGCAAATGCTTGCGCTGATGGGCGAGCTGGAGCAGCTAGAGGATCTCGAGCAGCAAATCACCCAGCGCAAACAGGAACACGCCCAAGAGATTTCGCGATTAAAAGACGAAGTTGGAGTAGAAAACTCGCAAATCACTGCCCAGTTGCAGCAGCTAGAAAGTGAGCGGGAAGAAAAAGCGAGCCCCCTAGATACCCAGTTGTTAGCTCTTTACGAGCAGGTACGCGGACAAACCGGGGGAGTAGGAGCAGTGAAAGTAGTTGACGGAAGACCAGTTGGATATGATCTGGCTTTTTCGGTCGCGGAAATCGCGCACTTGCGGGCAGCGAAACCAGAAGAAATTATTACCTCCGAGGACGAAGGTTATCTGCTAATTCGCTGCCCGCAATAGTCACTGTTTAGTTATACAAGTGGGGTTTTAAACGATGCCTTGCTCCATCATGGCGTGAGCCACCTTCAGGAAGCTATTAATATTAGCGCCCATTACATAGTCACCGGCGTGGCCATATTCTTCGGCGGTTTGCGCGCATTCGTCGTGAATGTTGTGCATGATCTTGGTGAGTTCTTTTTCTACCTTCTCAAAATCCCAAGAGGCGCGGGAAGCATTTTGGCTCATTTCCAAGGCCGAAGTGGCGACCCCGCCCGCATTTGCGGCTTTACCGGGAGCAAATAGCACCCCGGAATCTTGGAACAAGCTGGTGGCGTTAGGGGTGCAAGGCATGTTTGCGCCCTCAGCCACTACCTTTACCCCACCGTCAAGTAAACGCTTGGCGTCCTGCGAAGTAAGTTCGTTTTGGGTAGCGCAGGGGAGTGCCACGGTTCCCCCAACTGCCCAAGGCTTAGTTCCGGAATGGTAGGTAACCCCCGGTTTACGCTTGGCATACTCGGTTAGCCGCGCCCGTTCTACCTCTTTAACCTGTTTGAGTAGCTGGACATCAATCCCGTCTTCATCTAGAACCCAGCCAGAAGAGTCGGAAACCGTCACGACTTTCGCGCCTAGTTGTTTCGCTTTTTCCGCCGCATAGATCGCTACATTTCCGGCGCCGGAAATCATTACCCGCTGTCCCTCTAGGTCGAGTCCCCGAGTTTGTAACATTCTTTGGGCAAATAGTACTGCCCCGTAACCGGTGGCTTCCGTACGAGCTTGGGATCCGCCCCAAGAAAGAGACTTACCGGTTAGCACTCCGGTTTCGAAACGGTTGGTTAGCCGCTTATACATACCGAATAGGTAGCCAATTTCGCGTCCCCCAACCCCGATGTCACCGGCGGGGATATCGGTGTATTCCCCAATGTGTCGATAAAGCTCAGTCATAAACTGTTGGCAAAAGCGCATTACTTCGGTGTCGGAGCGTCCGTGAGGATCAAAGTCTGATCCGCCTTTTCCGCCACCAATGCCCTGACCGGTCAGCGCATTTTTGAAGATTTGTTCAAAGCCTAAGAATTTCAAGATCGAACGGTTCACCGACCGGTGGAAACGCAGGCCTCCTTTATAGGGACCGAGTGCGGAGTTGAACTCAATACGGTAACCCCGATTAACCTGTACTTCGCCATTATCGTCCACCCAAGGAACCCGGAAAAGGATCTGGCGTTCCGGCTCTACCAGCCGGTCAAGAAGTTTAGTTTCAACGAACTCGGGATGCTTTTCTACCGCGGGACCAATGGATTCTAGAATCTCCCGTACTGCCTGGTGAAATTCGGGTTCATTAGGGTTACGATCAAGAACTTCATCGTAAACCTTTTCCACAACACTGCTCATCAAGCGCCTCCTTAAACTATTTGGTGAGCTTCGTTGGCTGCTTTAGCTCAACGCCCGCTACTACCTCTTAAGGTTTTCATTCCTAGCCGAAAAGATACCACTGCTATCCACATTTTGACTAAAGCATTAGCTTTTTTACCTTTCTCACAATTCGTAGCGTTGAGAACGGGACTTAGGGCATATTCTTTGAATCCAACTGCCGCTCTCTGCTAGCTGAACTTGGGCAATGGGCGATAATAAAGCTGTCGCGCGCCAGGTATCCTAAGACCATGGCTGATCCTGCGTCCTACCGGCCGTCTCCGGCAGATATACCCCCCAGTCCCGGGGTTTATCGTTTTCTGGATAAAAATGGGCGGGTTATCTACGTGGGTAAAGCTGTGAACTTGCGTAACCGCCTAGCTAACTATTTTCAGCCCTTAGACTCACTGCATCCGCGCACCCGAAAAATGGTAACCACGGGAGCAGCTGTAAAATGGGTGACGGTCGGGAACGAGCTAGAGGCATTATCCCTAGAGTATTCGTGGATAAAAGAGTTTGCGCCGCGTTTCAATGTAATGTATCGCGATGACAAATCCTATCCCTATCTGGCAATAAACCTGGGTGAAGAGTATCCCCGGATCCACATTACGCGGGAACGGCGCCGAGCAAACTCGCGTTATTTTGGTCCCTATACCCAGGTGTGGGCGATTCGGGAAACCATGGATTTACTGCGTAAAGTTTTCCCGCTGCGCTCGTGCACCAAGGGAGTTTTTAACCGCTCGCAGGCGCTGGGACGACCCTGTCTGGAAGGATACATCGATAAATGCTCTGCCCCCTGTGTAGGCAAGATTTCCAGTGAAGAATACCGCAAGCTAGCCGAGCAGGTAAGCTCTTTCCTAGATGGGAAAACCGAGCCTTTTACTTCCCGTTTACAAGGCGAAATGGAACAGGCCGCTTCGCGGTTGGATTTCGAACAGGCGGCGAAACTACGCGACCAGCTGCGCGCCCTCGAAAAAGTTAGTGAAAAGAATACAGTAGTGCTGGACGAGGGGGTGGACGCGGATGTTTACGCCTTCGCCAAAGATGATCTTGAAATGATAGTGCAAGTGTTTTACGTACGTGCAGGCCGGATCCGCGGAGAGCGCGGGTGGGTAGTGGACACTCCGGAAGATAGCGATCTGCCAGAAATGCTAGAGAGTTTCTTAGAACAGACTTACGGGGAATATCGCCAATTAAATAAGGTGGTAGCCCCCGCTAAAAGTGTAGATGACGTGGAGCATACTCCTACCCAGGCCATCCCGGCCGAGGTTTTGATGCCGGTATTGCCCGCCAGCGCAGCCACCTTGAGTGCCTGGCTAAGTGACATTCGCGGGAAAAAAGTCGAAATTAGGGTACCGAAGCGTGGACCGAAACGCTCCCTCATGGAAACTGTGGCGGAAAATGCTGGGCAAGCTTTGCGGTTACATAAAACTAAACGGGTAGGAGATTTAACGCAACGTTCCGAAGCCTTACGCCAATTGCAAGAGTATTTAGAGTTAACGGATGCTCCTTTGAGGATTGAGGGCTACGATATTTCCCATACTCAAGGCGCACACCAAGTAGGTTCGATGGTGGTATTCGAAGATGGGGCTCCCTTAAAACGCGCCTACCGTAGCTTTAATATCCAAAGCACCCCTTCGGATTCTGCCGACGATACCAAAGCTATGAACGAAGTCCTCACCCGGCGTTTTGCCAGGCTGCGTCAGGAAGAAGCGGAAGCACAAAGACAATTAGTAAGTACCGAAAGCTCTGGGGAACGTAACCTGCGCCGTTTTTCTTATCCTCCGGACTTAATCGTGGTAGACGGGGGAGCGCCCCAGGTGAATGCGGCGCAAAAAGCCCTGGAAGCCGTAGACGCCAATGTGAGTGTGATTGGATTAGCCAAGCGTCTAGAAGAAGTTTGGATACCGGGATCAGATTATCCAGTTATCTTGCCTCGCACCTCCCCAGCGCTTTATCTTTTGCAGTACTTGCGGGATGAATCCCATCGCTTTGCGATTACTGCACATCGGAAAAAACGTGGCAAAACCATGCGGAAATCGGTGTTAGATACGGTTCCGGGGTTAGGCCCAGTACGGCAAAAGGCCTTGTTAAAACACTTTGGTTCCTTAAAGCGGCTGCGGGGAGCCGAAGAAAGTGAAATCGCGCAAGTTGAGGGTATTGGCCAGGTAATGGCACGACAGATTTATCAATCTCTTGCCGATAGCCGGTAAGTTCGCGCGCTTCGTTGCATACTTAGAACATGGATCAAGCTCACCAACAATACCAATCCTCCCCACCCACCGTGCCCGAGGGAGTACCTATTCTTGACGAAACCGCGCCCCCTCGCGATGCGAATGTTCCGGAGATGATTATTATTACCGGAATGTCGGGGGCGGGACGTTCGCGAGCGGGACAGGCATTAGAAGACCTGGACTGGTATGTAGTCGATAATCTCCCGCCCGCTATGTTGCTGCCCTTCGCGGATATGATGACTCCGGAAGGGGAAGGTATTCACCGCCTGGCGGCGATTGTGGATGTGCGCAGTGGGGAACTGTTTTCTAAACTGCAGCATGCTTTGGATGAACTCTCACGGCGCAATATCCGTTATCAGCTAGTTTTCTTGGATGCGGACGAGCGGGTCTTAGTGCGTCGCTATGAATCTAATCGGCGTCCTCATCCGTTGCAAGGAGGAGGCCGGATACTTGACGGAATTCGCTCCGAGCGGCGAATACTGGCTCCCATTCGCGCCCGTGCCGATGCCTTAATCGACACCACTAATATGAATGTGCATGACCTGAATCGGCATATGCGGGATGTGGTTGCTGGCGAAGGGGAGCGCCCGATGAAACTCACCGTAATGTCCTTTGGGTTTAAAAATGGGATCCCCTTAGACGCTGATTGGGTATGTGACGTGCGCTTTTTAGCTAATCCCTATTGGGTGAGCGAACTGCGGCATTTAACCGGCCGGGACACACCGGTAGCGAAATATGTGCTGGATCAGCCGGGAGCCGAGGAATTTGTACAAAACATGGTTAATATGTTGAGCCCGATTTTTGACGGCTATCTAACGGAGCTTAAACCCTTCGTTACTATCGCGGTGGGCTGTACCGGTGGGCAGCATCGATCAGTCGCACTGGCGGAAAAAATGAGTGAGCTTTTCCGGGCGCAGGGTTTGCCGGTACGCACTGTTCATCGAGATCTGGGGCTGGAATGAGGACGTTACTAGATTCAGAAGGCTGGATGACCCGCGGGTGGACAGGACCCAATATTGTCGCGCTTGGCGGGGGACATGGCTTGTCTGCAACTTTACGGGCGCTGCGTCATATTACCCGGCAGCTAACTGCTGTGGTCACGGTAGCTGATGATGGAGGCTCCTCGGGGCGTTTACGCAAAGAACTGGGGGTACTGCCTCCCGGGGATCTACGGATGGCGCTGGCGGCTTTATGCGATGACACCGATTGGGGACTGACCTGGCGTGATGCCATGCAACATCGCTTTAGTTCCGATGGTCCGCTTGATAACCATGCCCTAGGTAATCTCTTGATTGTCACCATGTGGGATCTATTAGGAGACGTAGTTGAAGGCCTTGATTGGGTGGCGAGGTTACTTAACTGCAAAGGTAAAGTGTTACCGATGTGTGCCGAGCCGATGGAGATTGAAGCAGATTTGGTACGAGGGGGAGAAAAACGTACGGTACACGGGCAGGCAAAAGCCGCTAAAGCCCCGGGGAAAGTAGTTGACGTGCGGCTTAGCCCGGCTCATCCGCGAGTTTGTCCGCAGACTATCCAGGCGATCCAAGATGCCGAGGGAATTGTTCTCGGGCCGGGATCTTGGTACACCTCGGTGTTCCCCATTTGTTGGTTCCTGAATTGGCTGAGGCTTTGCAACAGTCATCAGCAGGGAAAGTAATGGTGATGAATCTGCAGCCTCATACGGACGAAACCGAGGATTTAACGGTTTCCGGGCATATTGAGGCTTTTCGCCATTTTGCGCCCGATACCCATATTGACGTGGTAATCGTGGATCCTACTGCTATTGAAGATGATGATGATCTAGAAAGCGCCGCGGAATCTATCGGGGCAAAGCTGATCATGCGTCAGGTAAGAGCTGGTTCGGCCTCGGAGCAGCATGACCCTTTGCGTCTGGCGGCAGCGCTGCGGGATGCTTTCGAAGGGTACCTCTCGGAAGTCGGATTTTCTGAGCTCTAGCTAGAATAAGCCTAGAAAGAAACTAAGTATTTGTTTTTGAGGGAGGAAAGGGAACAGCAGATGTCTTTGACCTCAGATATTAAAAATGAACTAGCGGAGAAGACCTTAGCTAGACAGTCTGAGGCTAAGGCGCAAACCGCCAGTATCTTGCGTTTTGCCGGGGGGATCCATCTGATTAACCGCAATATCGTGGTGGAAGCTGATGTCGACAATGTAGCGGTAATGAAGAATTTGGTTGACAGCCTGCAAAACCTTTTTGACGCCTACCCCGATGTGGTGAAAGTAGAGGCCAAGGGAATTCATGCCGATGATCGCTATGTGGTGCGGGTAGTAGAAAATGCTGGCACTCTAGCCCGCTTGACCGGTTTACTTGATCGAGCCGGCCGTCCAGTGCGGGGGTTGTCGCCGCGGCTAGTTTCTGGTGATTTGGGAGTGTCTAAAGCCACCTGGAGTGGTGCTTTTATGGCTCGCGGGTCTTTATCTCAGCCAGGACGTTCGGGCTCCTTAGAAATTACTTGCCCCGGGCCAGAGGCCGCGTTAGCGCTAGTGGGGGCGGCGCGCCGTCTCGGGGTAAGTGCAAAGTCTCGTCAGGTTCGCGGCTTGGATCGGGTGGTAGTTCGCGATGGGGAGCAAATCTCAAAACTGTTAACGGCTATCGGGGCAGTTAAAGCGCAAGCGGTTTGGGAGAAGAATCGCGAAACTAATCAGGTCCGGGGGTCAGTTAATCGCTTAGCGAATTTTGATGATGCTAATTTGCGACGCAGTGCCCGGGCAGCGGTCGCGGCGGCTGCCCGCGTCAGGCGGGCCTTCGAGATTCTGGGTGATGACATTCCAGAACACCTGTTACAAGCAGGTCAACTGCGACTGCAATATAAGGAAGCATCTTTGGAGGAACTGGGGCATAAGGCCGATCCTGCGCTAACGAAAGATGCGGTTGCCGGCAGGATCCGGCGACTATTAGCGATGGCAGATAAAGTCGCCCGTGAGCGGGGTATACCTTCCACTCAAGAAGCTGTTGACCGGCAGGATAATCAGTAATTCTGGTTTCCTAGCGGCCGGGAATTCTCTCACAGTAAAGTCTTGGTAAATAACGACTATTGGCCTAAGCGGAAAGCCGCTATATTGTGTAAACTAAAAACTAAGAGGACGGCTCAAGATGGTCGTCCCCAAGATTGGGGTCACTAGTTTTACTAGGTGGCTGCGGATCTTGACCGAATAAATAGACTCCGCTGGTAAACCAGCAGTTCAGGAGGATAATAGTGACTATCCGTGTTGGAATCAACGGCTTTGGCCGTATCGGCCGTAACTTCTTCCGGGCCATTCGGGCTCAGGGTGCCGATATCGAGGTTGTGGCAGTAAACGACCTCACCGACAATAAAACTCTTTCTCACCTGCTAAAATACGATTCGATTCTGGGGCGCCTTGATGCTGAGGTTAGCTACGATGAAAAATCTATTACCGTAGGCGACCACAAAATCGTAACTTTCGAAGAGCGCGATCCTGCTAACCTGCCCTGGAGCGAAGTGGGTGCAGATATCGTTATCGAGTCCACCGGCTTTTTCACTGATGCCACCAAGGCTAAGGCTCACCTGGATGGGGGAGCTAAGAAAGTTATTATTTCCGCTCCCGGCAAGAACGTGGATGCTACTTTCGTAATGGGCGTAAACCACACCGATTACGATCCGGAAAAGCACACCATTATTTCCAATGCTTCCTGCACCACCAACTGCCTAGCTCCGATGGCAAAGGTACTAAACGACAACTTTGGTATTGAACGGGGTTTGATGACCACGATTCACGCCTACACCGGGGATCAGCGTCTGCACGATGCTCCGCACAAGGATCTGCGTCGCGCCCGCGCTGCTGCGCTGAACATTGTGCCTACCACCACTGGTGCTGCCAAGGCAGTTTCTCTGGTCTTGCCGGAACTGAAGGGCAAGCTGGACGGCTACGCACTACGCGTACCGGTACCTACCGGCTCGGTTACTGACCTCACCTTCACCCCCTCCAAGCCCTGCACCGCCGAAGAAATCAATGCGGCGATGAAGAAAGCTGCTGAGGGCGAGCTCGAGGGAGTTCTTGCATACTCCAATGACGAGCCGCTAGTTTCCACCGATATCATGACCGATCCGCACACCTCGATCTTCGATTCCGCTCTGACTAAGGTAATCGATGGCCAGGTGAAAGTGGTCTCCTGGTACGACAACGAGTGGGGCTACTCCAACTCCTTGGTCAACCTGACCAAACTTGTAGGGGAAAAGCTCTAAACTAATGCGACGTGATGCATAAGCTGTGCCCGCCTGCCTGTTCCAGGCAGGCGGGCACCGTCTTATTAGTCGTTTTACGCCCACCGGGGCAGGAAGGTTAACTAAATAATGGCTCTGAGAGATATTGAGTCCTTAGGAGATTTAACAGGGCGTAAAGTCCTGGTGCGCTCCGACTTTAACGTGCCGTTAAAGGACGGCAAAATCACAGATGACGGCCGCATTCGTGCCGCATTGCCCACCCTTAAAGCTCTGGTGGACGCCAAAGCCAAAGTAGTGGTGATGGCGCACCTCGGTCGTCCGAAAGGACAGGTAAATCCCGAGTTTTCCCTAGCGCCGGTGGCAACACGGCTCGGAGAACTGCTGGGACAAGACGTAGTCTTGGCGAAGGATACGGTCGGTGAAGATGCCAAGAAACAGGCCGCTTCCTTAATAGATGGACAGGTCTTACTGCTAGAGAATGTTCGTTTTGACGGACGCGAAAACTCCAAGGATGATGCTGAGCGCGAAGCATTGGCTAAAGAATATGCGCAACTGGCTGAGTTCTTTGTCTCCGATGGTTTCGGGGTAGTACACCGCAAGCAGGCTTCCGTTTACGACATTGCGAAGTTGTTGCCCTCTGCAGCAGGATTCTTAGTAGTTAAGGAAATTGAATCCTTGCGCCGGGCAACCGATAACCCGGAACGTCCCTATGGAGTCATTCTGGGAGGCTCCAAAGTCTCCGACAAATTGGGCGTTATCGAAAACCTATTGGAAAAAGCCGACTTCCTGGCTATTGGGGGCGGCATGGCCTACACCTTCTTAGCTGCGAAAGGCTACGAGGTAGGCAACTCCTTGCTGGAAACTGAGCAGATCGAAACCGTGAAAGGCTATATGGAAAAAGCTGACGAACGCGGGGTAGACCTGTTGCTGCCAGTTGATACTGTAGTGGCTCCGGAATTTTCGGCTGACTCTCCGGCAACTTTGGTCGACTGCGACCAGATGCCTAGCGGACAGATGGGGCTAGATATCGGACCTAAGACTGCCGAACTGTTCGGCGCGAAGATCAAAGCCGCCAAAACGGTGGCTTGGAACGGCCCTATGGGGGTATTTGAGTTCGCTGCCTTTAGCGAAGGCACTAAAGCGGTAGCCCAAGCTCTGGCTGACTCTGAATGCTTTAGCGTAATCGGTGGGGGAGACTCCGCCGCCGCCGTTCGTACCCTGGGATTTGATGAAAACAAGTTCAGCCATATTTCCACCGGTGGCGGAGCTTCTTTGGAACTATTAGAAGGTAAGACCCTTCCGGGTATTGCCGTATTGGAGGATTAATAACATGACTCGCACCCCATTGCTAGCTGGTAACTGGAAAATGAATATGAACCACCTCGAGGCAACTCGTCTGGTTCAAGAATTGGCTTTGGATTTGCAGGATCACAATTTCGACTACCGCAATGATGTCGTAGTGATTCCCCCGTTCACTGATATTCGCTCGGTACAAACTGTAGTGGAATCTGACAATCTAAAAATTACCTATGGAGCCCAGGATGTTTCTGTGCATGAATCCGGTGCTTACACTGGGGAAATCGCAGCTTCTATGCTCACCAAGCTGGGATGCTCCTGGGTGGTAGTTGGCCACTCGGAACGACGCGAATACCACAACGAGAGCGATGAACTGGTAGGTCAAAAAGCTGAGGTAGCTTTAGAAGCTGGTATGACCCCCATTATTTGCTGCGGTGAAGGCTTAGAAGTACGTAAAGCCGGTCAGCATGTAGCCCATGTAGTTAAGCAGATCGAAGGCGCCTATAAAGGCATTTCTGCAGATGATGCGGTTAATACCGTAGTTGCTTACGAACCGATCTGGGCGATTGGTACCGGTGAAACCGCCACTCCGGAGGACGCGGAAGAAGTCTGCGGAGCTATCCGGGAAAAACTAGCGGAACTGTATTCGGCAGACGTGGCGCAGTCCATCCGGGTTCTCTACGGCGGTTCGGTCAAATCTGCTAATGTAGCCGAAATTATGGCGAAGCCGAATGTGGACGGCGCCCTCGTGGGGGGAGCCTCCCTAAAGGCCGAAGAGTTCTCTAAGATTGCTCGCTTTGATGACTAAGTAGCAAGCTACTGAAATTTTCCGCTACTTGGCGGTGAAGTTCCTAACGATTGGCGGCGGGTCAACCTAGACCCGCCGCCAATACGCTATAGTGAAGAGCAGTTCATACTTATTTGGGAGAAGAAACTAGTGGAAACCGTAATAGAGATTATCGCGCAAGTAGTGCTGGTACTATCCAGCTTATTCCTGATTCTCACTATTTTGATGCATAAAGGTTCCGGGGGCGGGCTATCCGACATGTTCGGAGGTGGCCTTACTTCTAGCGCTGGCTCCTCGGGAGTTGCTATGCGCAACCTCAATCGCATTACCGTAGTAACTGCTATCGTCTGGTTTATCAGTGTGGTTGTCCTTGGCCTGTTGCCCCGGTTTTTTTCATAGTGTCATTATTAACTAAATAATCGCTTAAGACCCTAGAGAAAGCCTTCCCCATCATGCGCAAAGAAGCGAAACACCCGCCCGCACATCGGCGCGAGAGTAAGTCTTCTTGGAAAATTGTGCTTACGGTTTTAGGGGTCCTGTCGCTGATTACCGTGCTTGCCGTGGGAGCGCTCATGGGATACTCCATGTACGAGGCAGGAAAGGTTAACCAGCCCAAAGTAACTCATGCCACTAAAGCTGTGGTTAAAACTGCAAAGCCGGCGACTTCCAGTACGCCTGCGCCAAAAGAAGTGCAAATAACTTTGGCGGCAACCGGGGACGTACTGGCACATGGCCCGGTAGTACAAACCAGCTGGAAGCACGGCAATGGAAGTCACTACACCCCGTCGATAGAGAAGCTGCGTCCCTGGATAGCGGGAGCCGATATCGCGCTGTGCCATCAAGAAATTCCTTTCGGTAAATCTGATAAAGATTCTGAGGGATATCCGGTGTTCAAAGCGCCACTAGGATGGGCGCAAGATAGCAAAGATATTGGCTATGATGGTTGCTCGACTGCCTCAAACCACACCTTAGATCAAGGACGAGATGGGGTGGTGCACACTATCCAGGCCTTGCAGACTGCGGGGTTGGGAGTAACTGGATCAGCAGAAAGTTCCGAAGCGCCGCGCTATCAAATGTATGAGATCACCAAAGAGGGCCGATCCTTTAAACTCGCGCATATTTCGACTGCCTATGGCTTAAACCAGGGTGAAATCCCGCAATATAAGCAGAA
Source organism: Varibaculum sp. GTC20041 (assembly GCF_055387755.1). Taxonomy (NCBI): domain Bacteria; kingdom Bacillati; phylum Actinomycetota; class Actinomycetes; order Actinomycetales; family Actinomycetaceae; genus Varibaculum; species Varibaculum sp. GTC20041. The sequence goes on along the minus strand of NZ_AP041144.1, from coordinate 1,100,151 downwards.
TCCTTGGCTAGTAAATCTCACTACTGACGGCCAAATTATTGTGGACATTGCCCGGCAAGCGCGTAGTGCGGGTGCTGACTTTGTAGTTGCCTCGGTACATTCGGGAGTGGAATACCAATCCGCCCCTTCTGCGGAGCAAGACCGCATCGCCACTACCTTAGCCGAATCTGGGCAAGTCGACCTCTACTTGGGTCACCACGTGCACGTTCCCCAACCGATTAGGAAGATTCCGGGCGGAGTCGATGGTAAAGGACTGTGGGTTTACTACGGGGTCGGTAACTTGCTTTCGGGGATGAATCCTCGCCAGGGGATCGGCACCCAAGCCGGCCAAATCGCCTTTCCCACCATCACCTTGCCGTCCACCGGTAAGCCTTATGTTTCTGCGGCAGGTTGGATCCCGCTGATTATGGATCGTTCTACTTTACAGGTGGTTCCGGGATATCTTTTTGAAACTCCCGAGGGCGCTGGAACCAACTTACCTAAAGCCACGGCCGCTCGCTATCTGGCTAATCTGCGCCAGGTTACCGAGGATCAAGCGATAGAGCTAAAAGCTCCGCCTAGCGCTGCTTCTACTGCTCAGATCAAACCTCTATAAAGGTAGGCTTTCCGGCCTCATTTGCGGGCACTGCTTATTGCGGTGTGAAGCCCAAAACGTGCCATTTAGGTACGCTAGCTCACATCCTAGGGGTCATCATTTCCTGAATATCGCGGATTGCCCTAAGATTATCAGCGTTGCAATTTATCCGAGCTGGGGAGATTTGCCTCTTATAGGCAGAGCCCCGCATACGAGCCACGGGAGCGTATTTGTGAAAACAGACGTGGAAAAGCTGGAAGAAACCAGGGCGAAACTAACCGTTCAGGTACCTTACGAAGATCTCAAACCGGAAATCGATAAGGTCTACAAGCAGCTAGGGAAGCAGGTTTCTATACCTGGCTTCCGCCCTGGACACGTCCCGAATCAGATCATTGACCAGCGGATTGGGCGTGGCTACGTACTAGAACAGGCCATTAACGAGCGGCTAGGTGACTTTTATGGGCGCGCCCTCGGGCAAGCAGAACTTACCCCGCTGGGACAGCCGGAAGTAGACATTATAGAAACTCCGGCAGTAGAAGGTAAACCGGGCGGGGATCTAAAGTTCACTGCGGAAGTTGATATTGTTCCCGAGTTCGAATTGCCCTCCTTAGAAGGGGTTTCTTTAGAAGTAGCCAAGCTCGAAGTTAGTGACGAGGACGTAGAGAAGGAACTCGATCAGCTTCGTGATCGCTTTGCCTCGCTAAAGACTGTTGAACGTCCTGCCCAAGATGGTGACTTTACCTCTATTGACATGGTCGCCAAGATTGGGGACGAAGAAATTGACTCCGTATCTGGGGTTTCTTATCAGATCGGGTCTGCTTCCATGCTCGAAGGTATGGATGAGGCCTTAACCGGGATGAACGCCGGAGATACTGCAGAGTTCAAGTCCACCTTAAAGGGAGGCGACCACGAGGGCGAAGAAGCTGATGTGACTTTGACTCTCCATAAGGTTAAGGAACGCGAATTGCCAGAAGCTGACGATGATTTCGCCCAGATGGCTTCCGAGTTCGACACCATTGGAGAGCTCCGCAGCGACCTACGTGGCAATGTGGAGAAGATGCGTCGCCAGCAGCAGGCTCTGGAGGCTCGCGAGAAGCTGCAGGACTACTTGGTAGAAAATACTGATTTCCCGCTGCCGCAAGCGTTTATTGATTCCGAGGTTGATCGCTTGGCTGAGGGAAATGAAGACGCCGATCGGGAGGAGATCACCGAGTCGGTGAAGAAGCAAGCCAAGCAGCAGATATTGGGAGATCGGATCGCTAATGACCGCGACGTTGAGATCGATCCTAACGAGCTGTATCAGTCGATTTTTGAGATTGCGCAAATGTATGGAGTTGATCCTATGCAGATGCTGCAGGATCAAAACCAGGTGGCCGCAATGGGGCAAGATTTGCGGCGTAATCGAGCATTAGTGGCTACTTTGCGGGAAGTGACCGTCAAAGACGAGGACGGCACCGAGATCGACCTTTCAGAGTTCACTAAGGATCCTGCTGAGGCGCGTGCAGAGCAGGCGGCGAAAGCTGCCGCCGAGGCCGCCGCATCCGGCGAAGATGAGGCTGAGGGCGAAGGCGACGAGAATTAGCTCCGTTTAGCAAGTTAACCTTTCGAAGCTGGTGGGGGCAGAAAGCGAGAGCTTTCTGCCCCCAGTAGTATTTCTCATCATTACACATCTTCAGGCTGGTAATAGCCCCTGGTAGTAAGTGTTTAAAATGATCCTAGCCTCACAATTTCCTGCGCTAAAAGCGTAAACGGCATGTGTAAGAAGAAAACCGCTTCCAAAGACGATAGTTTTGATAGTGAATCATTTTAGTCCCACAGATAAGGAAAAACCTGTGCAAACTGCGGCAGTAAAAAATGAGGGAGATCAGCCTAGCTCCCTAGCTTTAGGTGACCATGTATTCAATAAGCTGTTAAAAGAACGGATTATTTGGTTGGGCTCGGAAGTAGCCGAGGATAACGCCAACCAGATTTGCGCGCAGATGATGTTACTGGCGGCGCAAGACCCAGACAAGCCGATTTTCCTGTATATCAATTCCCCAGGAGGTTCGGTTACTGCCGGCATGGCGATTTATGACACCATGCAATATATTCAGCCAGAGGTAGTAACGGTGGCGCTGGGGATGGCAGCCTCAATGGGACAGCTACTACTTACCGCCGGTACCCCGGGTAAACGCTATGCCACTCCGCATGCCCGGATTTTGATGCACCAACCTTCCGGGGGAGTAGGTGGCACCGCCTCGGATATTCGCATTAACGCTAACTTGATCTTGCAGATGAAACAAGAACTAGCGGAGATCAACGCCCAGCGCACCGGTAAATCTGTCGAACAGATTCGCGAAGACTCCGAAAGGGATCACTGGTTTACCGCTCAAGAGGCTCTGGAATATGGCTTTATCGACCACGTTATTGAGTCGGCTCGCAACCTCGGCGCTGATGGAAAGGAACTGTAATCACTATGGCTTTTTCACCTCTATACCCGGCGGGCGCACCTCGTTTAGCAGCTAACATGCCCATTGATCGGTATGTGCTTCCCGAGTTTGAAGAACGTACCTCCTATGGTTTCAAACGCCAAAACCCCTACACGAAGCTTTTTGATGAGCGCATCATTTTCTTAGGGGTGCAGGTTGATGATTCTTCGGCTGACGATATCATGGCTCAGCTGCTGGTGTTGGAATCCCAAGACCCCGATTCTCTCATCACCATGTACATTAACTCGCCCGGTGGCTCCTTTACCGCTATGACGGCAATCTATGACACCATGCAATACGTTAAACCGCAGATCCAGACGGTCTGTTTGGGGCAGGCAGCTTCGGCGGCGGCCGTGCTTTTAGCTGGTGGCTCTGCCGGTAGCCGTTTGGCTTTGCCCAATGCGCGAATCGTGATCCACCAGCCTTCAATGCAGGGCTCGCAAGGACAGGCGACTGATATCGAGATCATTGCCGAAGAAATCGATCGTATGCGTACTTGGTTAGAGGACACGATTGCTAAGCACTCGGGACAGACTTCCGAGCAAGTGCGCAAAGATATCGAGCGCGATAAGATTTTGACCGCCCAGGCTGCCAAGGAGTACGGACTGATCGATCAGGTCTTAGAGTCTCGTAAGAACCCCGCAAAGCACTAGCATCTCTCAGGGCGCGTGTTGGCGCTGCCCAGTCGTAGAAATACCCCTAGGCTAGGGGAGTAGGGATTTGATTTAGGAGGGATCTAGGTGGACGAAGAGGCCGAGCTCTTAAAATGCTCGTTTTGCGGTAAGACGCAGCGGCAAGTACGCAAACTTATTGCCGGGCCGGCTGTCTATATTTGTAATGAGTGCGTTGATCTTTGCAACGAAATCATGGAAGAGGATACCGCGAAACATTCGCGCTCCAAAGCAAAACCTTTGCCAAAACCTAAAGAAATCTACGACTTTTTAAATCACTATGTTATTGGGCAAGACCAGGCTAAACGGGCACTTTCAGTCGCGGTCTATAACCATTACAAGCGGGTGCAGGCTAAAGAACGGGGCCAGAACATTGACATGTCTTTGACGAAGTCAAATATTTTGCTGCTAGGTCCTACTGGTTGCGGCAAAACTCATTTGGCGCGTTCTTTAGCTAAACTGCTTAACGTCCCATTTGCCATCGTAGATGCCACGGCGCTAACCGAAGCCGGATACGTAGGTGAGGACGTTGAAAACATCCTGCTGAAGTTAATTAATGCCGCCGATGGCGATATTAAACGCGCTGAACGTGGGATTATTTATATCGACGAGATTGATAAGATTTCCCGCAAAGCAGAGAACGCCTCGATTACCCGGGATGTTTCGGGGGAAGGCGTGCAGCAGGCGTTACTAAAAATTATTGAGGGAACCGTGGCCTCGGTACCACCCCAAGGCGGCCGTAAACATCCTCACCAGGACTATCTAGAGATTGATACCAATTCCATTCTCTTTATTGCCGCCGGAGCTTTTGCCGGCATAGATGACATTGTGAAGTCGCGGCTAGGGCAACATTCCACCGGTTTTGGGTCGTCCTTAAAATCCTCCGCCGAACATGGAGATCTTTATGCGCAGGTAACTGCAGACGATTTGCATCGTTTCGGCTTAATCCCAGAGTTCATTGGACGCTTGCCAGTATTAACTTCGGTCAAGGAACTCACCGAATCCGATTTGGTGCGGGTATTGGTGGAACCGGAAAATTCTCTGGTTACCCAGTATTGCTCGCTATTTGAATTGGATGGAATTGACCTGCATTTCACCGATGGAGCCATTCACGCAATAGCTCGGATGGCCAGGGAGCGGGGCACCGGTGCCCGGGCGCTTTCTTCTATTATGGAGGCCGTGTTAAAGGAAACTATGTTCGAGGTTCCCTCCCAACCTGATGTACGTTCGGTGACTATCACCGAAGAGGTAGTTAACCAGGGGGCGAAACCCACTTTGCTAGAGGCGGTTCCGCGTTCAAAGACCGCCTAATAGCCGTTTTAGATTTCTCGTAAACGCTACACCTAGCGCAGCGGCTAGCGGGTGGCGATTACTGTTGGCGGACAGCAGTATTAGTGGGGCTTACTTGGACAGTGTTGGCCGTACTGGCTATCTCTCATTTATCCTTAGGACATGGACAGTAAGCAGGAAGACACCACCTCGCAGATTCCGCCCGAATTGGCTCAGGCGCGTGCCACTATCGACAATATCGATGCGGCGTTAATTCATATCTTGGCGGAGCGCTTCAAATGTACCCAAAAGGTGGGGTATCTTAAAGCTCGCCTAGGTCTTAATCCCGAGGATAAAGGACGGGAGCAACGACAGATAGCAAGACTAAGAGCCTTAGCTGAACAAGCGGGACTAGATCCGGTGTTCGCCGAAAAATTCTTAAATTTTATCGTGCAAGAAGTTATTCGCCACCATATCGATATTGCGGAGCAGCAGCGCGGCTAGTCCTACCGCCAATAGACTGAACTATGGCAGGGATAAGCTAATTGCTAACCCCTAATCATCTTCTAGCGGTCCGCCATAGATAGCGTTAATCTCGTCTTCAAAACGCTTTATTACTACCGAACGTTTTACCTTTAGCGAGGGCGTCATCGTGCCATTCTCTAAAGAAAAGTCCGTGGTTAATACCCGGATCTTGCGGATCGATTCAGCGCGCGAAACCTTCTGGTTGGTACGTGCTACCGCCCGCTCCAATGCCTTTAGCACTGCGGGGTTACGTGCCGCATCTGAAACATCCATCGGTGGCAAATTGTGATTGCGCAGCCAACCCGGAAGCATTTCCGCATCCAAGGTAACTAGGGCGGCAATGAAGGGGCGACGATCTCCCACCGCAACCACATTCGAGATCAGCGGGTGTCCGCGCAGACCATCTTCCAATATTTCTGGAGAGACATTTTTGCCGCCAGCAGTAACAATAATTTCTTTCATCCGCCCGGTGATATATACGAAACCGTCAGCATCAATCCAGCCTTTATCTTCGCTATGCAGCCATCCATCTTCGGTATAAAGCTCGGCGGTTTCTTTTTCTAAATTGAGGTAGCCAGGAGACATAGCGTCCCCCTTAAACAGTACTTCGCCCTCGTCAGAGATTCGTACTGCGATCCCGGGAACCGGTTGGCCTACCGATCCGATCTTGGCGCGAGCTGGTACGTTTACGGTAGCCGGTCCTAAAGTTTCGGTCAGGCCGTAGCCTTCACAAACCGTGACTCCTATACCGCGGAAGAAGTGCCCTAAGCGTACCGATAGGGGACCACCCCCGGAAATAATGTATTTGGCATTGCCCCCTAAAAGATTAGTCAAGCGCGATAAAATCAGCTGGTAAAACACTTGTCGCCGAATCTTGAGTGCCCGGGAAGGTCCCTGCGGGGTGTCTAGAGCTTTGGAATAGTCAATAGCGGACTTGGCTGCCATTCGAAATAAACGTAACTTTATCCCATGTCCAGCGGACGCATCGGCGGCATTGTAGATCTTTTCAAGGACGCGAGGGACTGCCAATATATATGAGGGTTTAAAGGAGGCGAGATCCGCCAATAGATTCTTGGTGTCAGGTACTAATCCGAGAACTCCTGGCCCTATCAGAGCGCCCCAGGACACCAGACGCGCGAGCGCATGTGCCACCGGTAGGAATAGCAAGCAACGCGTGGTTTTTTGCATCCCGATCTCTGACAAATAGTCTAAGAGATTTGGCAGCAATGCGGTGGCGTTACGTTGAGTAATGATCGTGCCTTTAGGGCGCCCGGTGGTTCCGGAAGTATAAATAATGGTGGCAATAGTGTCACCGGTAATCTGGGAGTTATAGGAGTCGATGACTGCCGGAGCAATTTGTCGTCCCGCCTCAATGATGGTTAGCAAATCCCCGGCTGCCAATGAAAATATCCGGCATTTGTGATCCGCACGGGTGGCCACTGCTTGTATTAATTCTTGAGAGGACTGGTTGGAGGCTATCGCATAGCGAATTTCTGAGTCCTGTAGAATCCATTCAATTTGTGCGGCGGAGTCAGTTTCGTAAATGGGAACCGTAACAATCCCGATTGCCATCGCTGCCATATCGATCAAAGTCCACTCATAGGAAGTTGGGCCGTGTAAGGCTAAGCGGTCTCCTGGTTTCAGGCCAATCCCCAGCAGGCCACGCGCTACCGAACTAATTTCGTCCCAAAACTCTCCGGCAGAGACTTTGCGCCACTGCTCTCCCAACATAGTTTTTTGTTCAATAACCGTTTGGCTAGGATCTTGGGTAACGCGACGGCGAAACAGGGAAACCACATTATCGTGTTCAGAACGAACCTTGGTCGCCGGCATGGAAAACTCTTTTAATTTACCGGGAGTATCCCCGGCCACCGCAACTGTTCCGGGAGGAAAAGTAAATCCCTTATCTGCTTCCACTGGTTTCTCCTTGAACCGTTTAATCATGACTGTATTTTATCCTAAGTTAGTTACGAGGCTTCTTGGGTGGAGGAGTGCCCAGCACCGCATCCTGGGTGGAAACCTGAGTGCTTGCCTCCTTATTGACCTGGACATTTACCGTTCCATTCAGGGAGGCAGCAGCATCTAAATCCGCTCGCACCGCCGGCAGGTTCTCCGCTGACCAATCGTCCGCGTAAACAATAGTTACCTGCTCGAACGGGGTGCGCTGTCCCACTTTGGCTTCGGACTTTACCTTACGCAAGACGCTCAGCGTATCACCGGCAAGCTCCAGCAGCTGCGCCTGCCCGGCTGCTTGCTTGAGGGCGGGAGTAACTTTCGGCCAGGGAGCAGTATGAACCGATCCGGTGCGATACCAAGACCAAACCTCTTCAGCAGCATAGGGCAGGAATGGCGCGAGCAGGCGGGTTACGTTATCGACCACCAGTGCGAGGGCGGTGCGCGCTGAATCCTGCTCCTCACTATCCCAGCTTCCAGAGAAGTTATGGGCTCGGTTTTTAGCTAGCTCTAGGTAGTTATCACAAAAATCCCAGAAGAAAGATTCGGTTATCTCGAGGGCGCGAGTGTGGTCATATTTATCAAAAGCAGTGGTAGCCGCGGAAATAACCTCGTTTAGTCGGGCAATGACCGCTTTATCTAGAGGAGCAGTTACCTTTGCTGGGTCAAGGCACAGCTCGGCGTCCTCGGTCATAGACAGCGCAAACTTGGAAGCATTGAGTAGCTTCATCGCTAAGCGCCGTCCGATCTTCATTTGCGCTTCTTCAAAAGCAGTGTCGGTGCCTAGACGAGCCGCAGCTGCCCAATAGCGCACCGAATCAGAGCCGTGTTTTTCCAGTAACCCCATGGGGGTAACTACATTGCCCTTAGATTTCGACATCTTTTTGCGATCCGGATCCAGAATCCAGCCGGAAATCGCGGCATTCTTAAAGGGGAGTGCCCCGAATTCCAGGTGGGCACGCACCACGGTCGAGAACAGCCAGGTACGGATAATGTCTTGACCTTGGGGACGCACATCCATGGGGTAAACTCGCTGGAACAAATCTTCATCTCGCAGCCAACCACCCGCAATCTGGGGAGTCAGGGAAGAGGTTGCCCAGGTGTCTAAAATATCGACTTCCCCGGCAAATCCGCCGGCTTTACCCCGCTGATCCTCGGTAAATCCTTCCGGAACATCACTGCTGGGATCAATCGGCAAGGATTCTTCGGAAGGCACCAGCACCTGGTCATAATCGACTTCACCGCTCTCATCCACGCGGTACCACAGCGGAATCGGTACTCCAAAGAAACGTTGGCGAGAAACCAACCAGTCGTTATGCAGGCCATGTACCCAGTTGGCGTAGCGTACCTTCATGAAATCTGGGTGGAAACGCAATTCCTCTCCGCGTTTGAGGAGTTCAGTATTAAGGTTTTCTTGATGTTCCGGTAGCGTGTAGTCGCTGCCGCCATTGCGGATATACCATTGGCGCGACATTACTATTTCCAGCGGCTTATCTCCCTTTTCAAAGAAATTAGTTTGCCGCATAGTTTTTTGCGGTTCGCCCTTTAGCTCTCCGCTTTCTTTCAAAGCCTCCACCACGATTTGCCGCGCCGAGAAAGTGGTTTTCCCGCGGATAGCATCCATTAGCTTTCTGCCAGCCGGATCGCTGATCCAATCAGTTGGTTCCTGGGTGATCCGGCCATCTTTTGCCAAAATCACCCGGGTAGGTAGTTCTAGATCCCGCCACCACTGAACGTCAGTAACATCACCGAAGGTACAGCACATGGCAATACCGGCGCCTTTATCCATTTCGGCTGCCGGGTGAGCCAACACTGGAACCTCTACGTTAAATCCGGGACTGGTCACGGTCTTACCAAATAGATGCTGATACCGCTGATCATCCGGGTGTGCCACCAGGCAGCAGCAAGCAGCCAATAGCTCCGGACGGGTGGTTTCAATGATTACGTCCTCGCCGCTTGGCAGATGGAAAGCTAAGGCATGGTAAAAACCGGGGTAGTCACGAGCCTCTAATTCGGCCTGCGCTACCGCAGTTTGGAAAGTTACATCCCATAGCCCGGGAGCTGCCGCTTGATAGGCTTCCCCGCGCTTAAGGTTCCGCAAGAACGCTGCCTGCGCTACTTTTTGGGAATCTTTAGAAATAGTTTGGTACTGATGCTTCCAATCCACGCTGAGACCCAGGCGCCGCCAGAGTGCCTCAAAGGATTTTTCGTCCTCTTTAGTTAGCTGTTCGCACAGTTCAATGAAGTTCTTGCGGGAAACTGGCACCTGATCGCGGGCTTTAACCGATTTGGAATCGCCATGATGAGGCGGCTCAAAACTTGGGTCATAGGGCAGTGAAGGATCGCAACGGACTCCGTAATAGTTTTGGGCGCGCCGCTCGGTAGGCAAACCGTTATCGTCCCAACCCATGGGATAGAACACTGCTTTACCCTGCATTCGCTGGTAGCGGGCTAGACAATCGGTGTGGGTATAGGAGAACACGTGCCCTACGTGCAAGGATCCCGAGGCCGTGGGCGGGGGAGTGTCAATCGAGAACACCTGCTCGCGCTGCGCCTCGCGGTCAAAAGCGTACACCTGCTGGTCTTCCCAGGCCTCGACCCAGCGTTCTTCCAGGCCGTCTACGCTTACTCGCTGGGGAACTTTCGGGGCGGGCAAGTGTAGATCTGCTAAATCCCGGTGATCGTGGGGATTACTCATCGGCCATCTCCTGTTTCATCTTTTCCCTGTCTACCGGCTCTGCCCCCTCTCCGGGTGCAGAAACTGGTGTTTACATACCCTACTAAACTACTCGGTTTCGCAGGCCAACCCCAAAATATCGCGAGCGTCCTCGCCCTCGAAAAATACCGTTAAGACCTGGTACCGCAAAGAGCCTGCCCCCAATAAACCTTGATCAAGCTAAGGAAATCGGGGGCAGGCTCTACTGCTAGTGCCTAGGTAACCAGGTGCTAATTATTCTTCAGCTTTCCTCCGTTCTCGCGAGCAATCTGCTGGTTATAGGGAGTATCCCAATATACTTCCTGAGTAAGGGGATTGCGCCTAGTCGAGCGCACTTTATAAATGTGATACCCGAAAACCGCCACATTGGCTACTAAAGCTGCTGCCGAGAGCAGTAGCATCGCACTGGGATTGTGCGCGCTGCGGTGAGCAAACATGGAATCTTGCATAAAGTGCGGGAAGGTTAACACTATCGCCGACCAGAAGGTCAAGGTATAGGCTCGGTATTGAATCCAGGCTCCTTTCCCGAACGCTAAGAATGCGGGAATCGTACAAGAAGCCAGCAACGCCACCCCCGAATACCAGGCGCGGTCAGCTAGACAGTTATATACGTAGGCAACATTCCACAAATCGTAGGCAATAATCCAACCAACAGTTAGATCCCCCCAGATGATTTGCTTATTCTTACCTTTGGATACATAGATTCCCATCCAGCCCGAAATCATGAGGAAATTTAAGATTCCCGCGATTCCGTTCATAATGTTCCAAGGCCCGCCCCAGGTCACCATTCCTTGCGAGGGATCCACCCCATGAATCGAATAGCACTGGAAGTCGCGGATTACCGCCTCGATAATATTTACCGCCAAAATCAGCGGGGGAATACATAAATACCAGCGTTTAGTGCGTAGCTTCGGGAAATATTGCAGCGCTACCAGTGATAGGGAGCCGATTAACGCCGAGTACTGTTTGACTATCGGAAACCAACCGTCCGAGTTAGTACCGGCGCGCGAAGTAGGCCACCAAAAAAATGTCAGCGCCACTGGGATCACGATAAATACGGCGATGGCAACCCATTTATAGCGAATAGCTAGCCAGGCCATCACCGCCAAGGCAGCGATCACCACCACTAGCATCAAGTAGTCGTACCATTGACCCAGCTCAAAAAAGAACAGGGTAGGATAATCTGGTTTCATCAGTTATTTCGCCGCCCTTTTACCCCAGTTGGGAAGATAAGTTTTCTCTTTCTTTTGGCGAATCTGTTCCTCCCAAGAAAACTCCGGTTCTTCCCAGTCAGTGAAATAGTCACTGTCTACGACCTCGACCCAAGGCGAATCAGCGGAAGTGGGCGGCCAGGCAGGGTTATCGGTTACCGGAGGACGAACCTCGTTTACAGCCGGGTCTTGCCGTCCGTAACGCAGCCACTGAGTATGGGTATCTTCATAAAGCTCGGTATCATCCCAACGTCCGGCCGGAGTACCGTAACCAAAAACCTTACCTCCCAGCACTGCGCGTTTGATCCGTCCTTGCCACTGCGGTTTTTTACGGAACTCTGCCACCCGCTTCACATACAGGTTCTGCAGGTGCGCCATACATCCCCCGATAAGCTCGATATTTATCCAGTTAATCGCGGCTGCGAACTTGGTATCCGGTTCAAAACCAATCCGCCAATGGTTAATCAACCGGCAACGATTACCTTGCAGGGGAATCAGATAGAAGCACCAGGCAGCCGCATAATGCTTCATACCGGGATAGCGGAAAGCAAAAGAACCAGGAGCGCGAGGCGGATGCTTGGTATCTACCCATTGCGAAAGATACTTGCCCGGGACTACATCCGCCCACTCCATAGACATACCGGCATAATCAAAAGCTGCGATATCGCCCGGCTTTAAGGCGTCCGGTCCTTGCCATTGCTCTTGAATTTCGTAAGAGTTAAAGAAAGGTAGCCGGGCGAAGGTACGCTCAAGGAACTCTGAGGAATACGAGCCAGCCTTGTCGCAACCTAGCTGTTTTAGGTGCCGGTACACCGCATAGGCGGGAGCATCGATATTAATGGCATAGGTTGAAGACCGGCCATTGGAATAGCAACGATCGATCAAGTCATCGGAAGGATAGTGCCACTCATTTTCCTCTTTGGTAGCTTTGCCCGAAAACTGACTGAAGCCGAGCATTCCGCTGAGCACGACACTGCCCCCTAAAGCGCCTAGGCGCAAGACCTTTTTCATTCGGCCAGATTTACTAGACATATAGATTCTCCGTAGTTGTGTATTTTGGATATTTTCTAAACAGGTAACATCGTTGTTAACCCTGCGTTAACATTTAACCTATCACTGTCTGCCGGACTCTAAGGTCTTTTGGACAGGTATTTTATGGTGACGCATCCGCAGGTAGTGCCAGTTTTAAAAGTTAATAGGTAAGGTCAAAGTAATCGGGCAGCGCAGCCTGGTTAATAAGAAGGAATTCTAATGGGATTTTTATGGGAAGTAGGCCCGGTTTGGGTCTACCTTTTTTGGATATTGATTTTTGTCCTCCAAATGCTGGTGGCGGAAATGCACCGTCGCTGGACCTGGACTGCTTTCGCCCTCTGGACAGTGGGGGGAGTATTAGCGATTCCCTATGTGATTATCCACGGGGTCCCCATGGTGGGTTGGTTCCCGTTCGGAAAATTCATCATCATGCTCGCCACCGCCACTATGACCGCCTTCCTGCTGCATTGGGGAAAACGCAACCCCCTAAAAGCTCGCCGCTACGCGATTTGGTTCGGGGTAGCCCTCTGGATCGGATTGGCAGTAAATATTATGGAAGCAAATATTCGCGACCTCACCATCTATTTTGAAGCCGACACCTACCGCGCCTGCGCCACCAACTTCCAATGCCTAATGGATATAGATTCCGCCCGCTCAATCTCAATGATTGAAGGGTTGCCAGAAACCCGTGACATTACCGCTGCCAGTGGTTCTGTTGCCTGGTACCAAGCCGCCGCGGACGCTTTCAAAGCCAGCGGAGTGGGAATCGATCCCGCCACTGGATTCCGCACTATCGGCGGTTACTGGAACCTGCTATCTGCTGCCGCTGGAGTGCTAAACATTATTACCATTACTGGGCTGGGTAAAATCTTTATTTCCTCGGCGAAGAAAGGAAAAGTACAGGGACTAATCTGGGCAGATATGGCCTGGCCGTGGATTATTGCCTATGATCTGTGGAATCATTCCTTCCTGTACAACTCGCTCGCGGATTACACCTGGTATTGTACTTTGGCGTTACTGCTCGCCTGTACGGTTCCCGCCTTTACCTGGGCGAAAGGGCAATGGATTTGGTTCCGTTGTTTCACTTTGATGTTCTGGATTGCGGCTAATAATATCTTCCCAGAACTCTTGGTGCGCCCCTCTATCATGACTAACTACGCCACCATGAACCCGACGGCCAATATTGTGTGTGCCTGGTTGGCGTTGCTTTCTAATGTGGCACTGTTTGTCTATTGGCTCTACAAGATGAAGAAACATCATCGCAACCCCTGGACAAACTGCCTGTTCTTCGAGTTGGGGGCCTTTAGGAAAGTGGTGAAACTTTACGCGGATGATAAGGATAAATATTTCTTGACGGATTTCATCCCCGAAACCCCCTCCCAGCTGGGGTTCGAACCCGAATCGCAGCAGCCGCCAGTAGACGGATATGTCGGGTGGATGCCTTGGTGGAAACAGGACAAGCGATATCCGAAACCGCGTACTCCGCTTTCAGCTGACCCTAAGCTAGTCGAAAAAGGGATCGAATCTGATTCCAGCTGGGACGTCACCAAAGAAAAGGAAGCTTAACTATCTGTAAAAATGCAAAATAGAACGTTTGTTCGTAGGATAGGAATGTGGATGAAAAACTGGTAGTTAAAGGGGCACGGGAACACAATCTACGCAATGTGGGGATTGAGATTCCGCGCGACAAGATGGTGGTATTTACTGGGCTGTCTGGCTCGGGGAAGTCCTCACTGGCCTTCGATACCATTTTTGCCGAAGGGCAACGCCGCTATGTGGAATCTCTTTCCTCTTATGCCCGCCAGTTTTTAGGTCGTCTAGATAAACCGGATGTGGATTTTATCGCCGGGCTATCTCCGGCTGTTTCTATCGATCAAAAATCTACTTCCCGTAATCCGCGTTCCACCGTGGGTACTATTACCGAGGTCTACGACTACTTACGTTTGCTGTATGCCCGCGCCGGGCAGGCCTACTGCCCGGCGTGTGGGGAAAAAATCCAGGCGCAAACCGCTCAGCAAATCGTCGATCGCCTCCTCACTCTGCCAGAAAAAACCCGTTTCCAGATATTGGCTCCGGTGGTACGCGGACGCAAAGGCGAATACAGCGAGCTTTTTGCCGAGCTAGTAACCCAGGGATTCTCGGCGGCAGTGGTAGATGGGGAAACTGTGCGCCTTACCCAGCCCCCGAAGCTGGAGCGGAAAATTAAGCACGATATTTTTGTGCGAGTAGATCGTCTGGTGATGAAAGAGGGGGTGCGCACCCGGCTTTCGGATTCGATAGAAACTGCCTTGAAACTGGCAGACGGACTGGTAGTGGTCGATTTTGTGGATCGAGATCCATCTGATCCCGAGCGTTCCCGGCGTTTTTCTGAAAACCGCGCCTGTCCCAATGATCATCCCCTACAGCTAGAGGAAATAGAGCCACGTACTTTTTCCTTCAATGCCCCCTATGGGGCTTGCCCAGATTGTTCGGGGCTAGGGTCTCATCTGGAAGTCGATCCGGAATTGGTGGTTCCTAACCCGGAGCTTTCAATTTCTGAGGGCGCGATTGCCCCCTGGTCAACAAAAAACCAGTATCTAATGCATATGGTGGCTGGCCTGGGGGAGGAACTGGGCTTTGATCTGGATACTCCCTTTTGTCAGCTTTCGGCCTCCCAGAAAAAAGCCCTGTTACAAGGACGTGACTACCAGGTAAAAGTAAAGTTCCGGAATCGTTGGGGCAGGATGCGCACCTATTCCTCCGGGTTCGAGGGCGCGATTCCTTGGATTAAACGCAAACGCGAGGAAACCGAATCCGAGATAATGCGCGCGCGATACGAGGGGTATATGCGCCAAGTTCCCTGCTCTACTTGTCACGGTGACCGTCTCAAGCCAGAAGTCCTAGCAGTAAAGATTGGCGAACTAAATATTGCGCAGTTAACTAAACTATCGATTGCTGCCAGTGGCAAATACTTGGCGGAAGTAGAACTTGCGGGGCCGGCCAAAAAAATCGCGGAACCGATATTGAAAGAAGTGCAGGTACGCTTGCAATTCTTACAAGATGTGGGTCTGGGCTATTTAACCCTAGCGCGGGGAGCAGCCACGCTCTCCGGGGGAGAAGCCCAGCGGATTCGTCTGGCCACCCAGATTGGTTCCGGTCTGGTAGGGGTACTTTATGTGCTGGATGAGCCCTCAATTGGTTTGCACCAGCGCGATAACCACAAGCTAATCGAAACTCTAAAGAAGCTCCGCGACCTCGGAAACACTTTATTGGTGGTAGAACATGACGAGGACACTATCCGCGCTAGCGACTGGATAGTCGATATCGGACCGGAAGCCGGAGAGCACGGGGGAGAAGTTCTCTACTCGGGGTCGGTAGCGGGGATTGCTGACTGTAAGCGCTCCCTTACCGGTCAGTTTTTATCGGGTGCCAAGCAGATTGCAGTCCCCAAAAAACGACGCCAGATCGAAAAAGATCGGCAGCTAAAAATTATGGGGGCGCGAGAAAATAACCTTAAGAATCTAGATGTTTCGATTCCTCTAGGTAAGTTAGTGCTGGTAACCGGGGTATCTGGTTCCGGAAAATCTACCCTAATTAACCAGATAATGTATGAGGCTTTAGCGGCAAAGCTACAGCGCAAAAGAGTGGTTCCCGGTCGCCATAAAGGGATCGAAGGAATCGAGCATTTGGACAAGGTGGTACACGTAGATCAAAGTCCGATTGGACGCAATCCCCGCTCTAACCCCGCCACCTATACCGGGGTGTGGGACGCGGTGCGCGCCCTCTTTGCCCAAACCCCCGAGGCGCAACTGCGCGGATACGGTCCGGGCCGTTTTTCCTTCAACGTCAAAGGAGGGCGCTGCGAGGCTTGTAAAGGCGATGGCACGCTTAAGATTGAAATGAACTTCCTGCCGGATGTGTATGTACCTTGCGAAGTCTGCGAGGGCGCGCGCTATAACCAGGAAACATTAGAGATTAAATACCGGGGTAAATCAGTAGCCGAAGTGCTCGATATGCCGATCAGCGAAGCGGCAGAGTTTTTTGCTCCTATAAACAAGATTTCTCGTCACCTGAACACCCTGGTAGAGGTGGGATTAGGGTATCTGCGCCTCGGGCAAAGCGCTACTACTCTTTCCGGTGGGGAAGCCCAGCGGGTAAAACTAGCCAGTGAACTCCAGCGCCGCTCCAATGGACGCACTATTTATGTCCTCGATGAACCTACCACCGGGCTACACCTGGAAGATATTCGCAAATTAATGCTGGTTCTGCAGTCCTTGGTAGACAAGGGCAACTCGGTTATCGTAATCGAACACAATCTGGATGTGATCAAGTGCGCCGATTGGGTAATTGATTTAGGTCCGGAGGGCGGAGACGGCGGGGGCACCCTAGTGGCTCAAGGTACTCCGGAGCAAGTAGCAAAGGTGAAGGCTTCTTACACCGGGCAGTACCTGCGCCCAATGTTGCAGTGATTCTCTCTTAGGCGCCAAAGCCATTCTGGTAATTCTTGACATTTTCCCCGCAACACTTAGTGGGAGTGTTAAACCTGCGGATATTCTCTAGCTGCGATTCTGACAATTTTATGAAATTTCGAATAGCATGATAGAGATCCATAACAGGATAGCTAAGGTAAATCGGTGCTGATCCCACTGAGTCTCATTTTTTAGCTGCGGCTTCTCTCTTCTAGGTCGTAATCATAATCATTACGGCAATGCAAAACTGTGCGAAAAAGTGCTTGCACTTTCTGTATCTATACGTATAGACTTCTGTTGTCGCTTCAGTGAGGAAGACGATGTACTGGAGGAACTATGAGAGATAACCGCAAAGCAGAGCAAGTTACGGACGAGCATTTTGCAACTAGCCACGGAAGAAAATCATTCTGGTCTGCAGTCATTTCAATCTGGCTTGGCACTACTATGGAGTACGTTGATTTCGCTCTATATGGTTTAGCCGCTGGCTTAGTTTTTTGTGACGTGTTCTTTCCTGAGCAAACAAAAATAATTGCTTTACTGTCTTCATTTATTACCTATTCTGTTGGTTTCCTGGCAAGACCTGTTGGCGCGTTTGTATTAGGCCGCTTAGGGGATCGTCTCGGGCGGAGAAAAATACTAATTTTTACTGTCGCTCTGATGGGTATAGCCACCTCTGGGATTGGTTTGATTCCCTCCTACGCTGCCATTGGTATTTGGGCGCCGATTATTTTGGCGGTTTTGCGAATATGTCAGGGATTTGGCGCAGGGGCAGAATTATCAGGTGGCGCAGTAATGCTTGCGGAATATGCGCCTACTCGACATCGGGGACTGGTGTCTTCTTTGATTGGGGTAGGATCCAATAGCGGCACCTTACTTGCATCAACCGTATGGCTCTTGGTGTTGCTTCTTCCACATGACGAAGTTATAGCTTGGGGATGGCGTATCCCATTTCTTTGTTCCATTTTGGTAGCATGTTTGGCCTTGTTGCTTCGTCGCACAATGGATGAAAGCCCTGTGTTCCGCTCTTATCAGAAGAAAAAAGCTCAGGAACTATCCAAATTGGAATCAGTTGATGCGTCCTCGAAAGTAACAGGCTTTGGGTGGAAAGCCTTTTTTGTAATGCTTGGGTTGCGTATCGGTGAAAATGGGCCTTCATATATGGCTCAGGGATTTTTAGTTGGATACACAGTCAACGCGCTTGGTATGAATAAAGGAGTTCCAACTACCGCCGTATTAGTAGCGTCGATTCTCGGGTTTGCGGTGATTCCATTTTCCGGCTGGCTCTCAGATAGATACGGTCGCAGAATAACATACAGAGTTTTTTGTGCTTTGTTAGTGCTGTATGGAGTCCCTGCATTTGCCTTGATGGAAAGCCGAAATGCCGTGTTAGTTGGTGCGGTGATCGTAGTTGGAATGTGCATCGGTTCATTGGGAATTTTCGGTGTGCAGGCTGCTTATGGTGTAGAGCTTTTTGGGGTAGGGCATCGCTACTCCACTATGGCGATTGCAAAAGAACTTGGTTCTATCCTGTCGGGTGGTACCGCTCCTATGATTGCCTCAGCGTTACTAGCGGCGACTGGTTCTTGGATTCCTTTAGCTATATATTTCTGTGTTACTGCCGGAATTGGTTTTATAACCACGTTCTTTGCGCCTGAAACCCGCGGACGTGATTTAACTTTGCTTGAAGACGCTATCTAGGTGACGGTAAAATGGTTTGGGTGGAAGAGCCAATTGACGTTTTTAGCTGTTCCCCCGCATCGTCTTTAGTTAACGAATTATTGTTCCGGATGAAGAGCATATTGTCATGTCATCAAGGTTAGCTACGCAATCCGATGTCGCGAGAGTGGCTGGTACTTCAACTGCAGTCGTTAGCTATGTGGTTAACGGAGGTCCGCGACCAGTGGCGTCCGAAACCAGGGATCGTGTTCTAGCCGCGATAGAGAAGACTGGCTATCGCCCGAATAATGCTGCGAGAACATTGCTAACTGGAAAGAGTTCTACGCTGGGAATGGTTATCCCGGATCTTACTAATCCCTTTTTATCGCATATGGTTCAGTGCATAGAGGACAAATTATTCGAGCTTGGGTACTCTCTTTTAGTCGCTGACTCACACGACGATTTAACTCGGGAAAAACGCATTATTGAAACGATGATAAGTCAACAAGTAGCTGGTCTCATCTGGTATTCAGTAGATCAGCCATCCCCGGTTGAATTTGTGAAAGACATGCATCAACCCGTAGCCTTCATGAATGCCTGCTATCCAGTTAAAATGCTCGATGCTACTGGAAAAAGGATAAGTGTACTAGAAGATGAGTGCGCAGCTGCAGCAGAACTCACCAGGAAGTTGATTGAACGCGGATGCAGTACCATAGGGCACCTTGGTGGCCCTAAGGATCGTATCAACTCGGCGGAACGTTCAAGGGGCTGGTTGCAAGCCATAGGAGATGACGGTATCCGAAATCCGGAAAGCCATCCGCTTTATTTGACTGCACCTTACACCCATGAAGGTGGCTGGGCGTCGGCAGAGGAATTTCTGCGATTAGGATGCGACGGAATAGTCGTCTCCAATGAGATGCAAGCAGTAGGGCTAATGGGGCATATATCTGCCCTGGGAAAGAGTATTCCCCAGGACGTAAGCATTGTCGCAATGCACGGCACTCCGCACGCTCCCTTTTATGCACCATCGCTATCCGCAATGCACATTGATATAGATGATTTAGTGAATAAACTGAGCATTTCTCTTTTGGAAAAAGATACTCCTGAAACGATTGTCCCATCTTTATTTTTTGTGGAACGAGGTAGTTGTTTCGGTAGAGATATTTCCAAATATAAACGAAAGTAGTGAATTTGGATGTCCCTAATTATTGATTGTGATCCCGGAAATGGGATTACTGGTGCGAATGTAGATGATGCTTTAGCCCTTTGCCTGGCGTGGTCGGCACCACAAGTTGAGGTTAGCTCTGTTTGGACGGTTTTCGGAAATGTTACCGCTGCAGAAGCTGCTAACTCAGCTCAATGTCTCGCAAACACTTTTCGTGTTAATACGCCGATAATTAAAGGTTGTGATCGCCCTCTTGATAGCTATGTTTCCCCCTCTACGTGGAGGGAAAAACTAGACGCTCCCAGGCTTGATTCGGAGACTCGTAAGCTGTGGCGAAACTCTGATCGCTATCGACCCGAGGGACTTTCAGGACAAAAAGATATATTGTTTTTCCAGGATGAAAAATGCGAATCTCCTGAAGAAGCTGCTCTTAGACTAGCTGAGGATTTATTACGAAATAATCCGAAAGACTTTATAACCATTGCGGCCTTGGGGCCTTTAACCAACATTGCTGCCCTAATTCGTTTTCAGCCGGATGCGGCAAAACGGATTAAAGAGATTTTTCTTATGGGAGGTTGTTTGGGGTACGGAGACTTAGTAGATACCAATTTTGCTATTGATCCGTTGGCTGCCGCAATAGTTTTACAATCTGGAATTAAAGTGACTATGGTACCTATCGATGTTACGCGTACAACTCATATGGCACTAGATTATTGGTTAAACACTATGCAGTGGGCATGTAAACATCGGCAGAACGAGGAACGAGCTATGGAAATAGACTCGTGGCTGAGACCTTGGATTGAATACAGTGCTAAAACTCGTCCTGTAGATGGGATGTGGGTACACGATATGGTGGTTATCGCTCACCTGCTTTGTCCTGATATTACGCAGGTAGCGTCAGGGTTGTTCACGCTTTCTGCTCAACCCAAGGGAAAGTTAATACGAATTTCTAGTGATGACCCTGCTATCAATCAACAATTTGGTTCGAGTAAGAAACTGGAAGACAGCCCCTTCAAGGCACAAGTGATGACGTCGGTGGATAATGATCGACTCCTTTCGCTGTGGAGACGCACAGTATTTAGCTGCAATACTCCAGCGGTATAAATAATCCAGCGCGATTTGTAGACGACGTAACTATACAGGGATTTATATCATGTATATTTTTGACGCTTCTTTGCCGGGAAACCAAGTGATATTGCTCCTGGTGGCACTGATATTCTCTTCATTAATCGGGATTGAAAGACAATCTCGTGGTAAAAGTGCAGGTATCCGTACTCAAGTTATTGTTGGGGTAACTGCATGTTCGATGATGATCATATCTAAGTATGGTTTTATGGATGTGATCACGGAGGGAACTATTCGGCTTGACCCCTCACGTGTAGCTGCACAAATTGTCTCTGGTATCGGTTTTCTAGGGGCTGGGATTATTCTTACCCGTCACGGAACAATTAGTGGCCTGACAACTGCGGCAACTATTTGGGAAACAGCTGCCATAGGCATGGCTTGTGGTGCTGGAATGTGGTGGTTAGGAGCGGCTGGTTTATTTTGTCACTTTACTGCGGTCTGGGTTTTGGCGCCTCTAGCAGGTTACTTACAGGGATTGCTAACTGGACAAGAAGAACTGCTTAGAGTTACTTATTCGCAAGGGTTTGGAGTTTTACGGTCGGTAGTTTCAGAAGCAACTAAATTAGGTTGGAGTATTAATAAACTACATTCCCATTCTGATGTTAACAGTGATAATAAGGTAGCAATCGATATAACAGTAAATTCAAATAGACACCATAGTATTAACGATCTAATCGTAGCGATCTCTGAAATTAAAAAAGTAGTCAGTGTCCAAGATTTAAATGATGCATAAAACTTAACCATTAGTTCTTTCTATGCATGGCACGAAAACTGGAAAATATCCGCAGGCGATCCAAGGCGAGGTAGTTTGCTTGCGGAAACAGATTGTTAATAAACCGTTTGTTTTACAAGCATAAATCCCAATGGGAAATCATTACCATGTGAACGGCTTTAGTGAGGAAGACAATGCTCGAAACTAATCCTGACGCACATAGGAGGAGCAAGAGACTGGTCTGAATCATACGGATCATGGATTACGGTCACAGCAGGATAGCAACTACCCAAGGCAAAGCACCGCAAGGGAAGAGGCCGTTGTCGTCTTTTCGGCTGTGCTAATCTACGGGAAAGAGAAACCTATTTTGAATTGGAGATTCGCCAATGGGAGCTCCCCTTATCGATCTAATGCAATTCACTTCGGTGTGCGCAGCAGTCCTTGATCGGGCTCGCAGACGCCCTCGGCAAGTAGCGGTGGAACGCCCTTCCGCCCTGGGTGCAGCCTGGGAAAAAATCTCCGCAGCTTCGCTAGGAGACGCTATCCGAGCAGCTGGATTAGGTTGGATCGGTTTGGGGCTCAAACCGGGAGATGCGGTCTCTATTTTGGGATCCACCTCTTATGAGTGGATGGTTATGGATCTAGGCGCGCAAGCCGCGGGACTGGTAACCGTACCGATTTATGAAACCGACTCCTATGAACAAGTAAAATGGATTACCCAAAAAGCCCAGGTTAAAGCGGTTATTACTGATTCTACGGTGCAAGCCAATATGATCCGCCAATTGGATAACGAACCCGAACTAACCGGGCAAATCTCGGTGGTTTTTTCCCTGGATGATTCGGGCTTTACCCGTCTGCTAGAACATGGCCGCACGATTCCCCCCGCTAAGCTAGACGAACGCTTAGAACAAATAAAACTGGATGACCTGTGCACTATCGTGTTTACTTCCGGGACTACCGGGCGTCCCAAGGGAGTGGAAATCACTCACGCAAACTTTTTACGCCCCCTAAATGCCGTAATCGAGCGAAAAAGTTGGAATGAATGGATTTTTGATCCCGGTGCCCGGGTGATTTACTTCTTGCCAGTAGCCCATGTACTTGCGCGATTCTTGGGATATCAGCAGCTGGTAGGCCATGGTACCGCTGCGTTCTTGCCGAACCCGAAGACCATCGTGCAAGATATGCAGACATTTAAACCACATGCGATACTAGTGGTACCCCGGGTGCTGGAAAAAATCTATAACGCTGCCGATGCCACCGCGGGTTCCGGGATAAAACTGCGGATTTTCCGGATGGCAGCGCGCACCGCCGAACAGTGGGCGCGGCTGCAAGAGTCAGGGAAAGAGATTTCTTTCGGACAAAAAATCAAGATTCGCCTGGCACGGCGGCTGGTGTTAAATAAGATTCGCAAACTTATGGGCGGGAACCTACAGGGGATCGTCTCTGGGGGAGCCCCCATGGCCGAGCGGCTCGGCCGCTTCTTCATCGGATGCGGAATCGAAGTCTTGCAAGGCTATGGCGCGACCGAAACCACCGGGCCACTCACCATGTCTGACCGAATCGGTAACAAAACCGGATACGTGGGACATGCTTTGCTGTGTAACGAAGTACGTCTGGGCGAGGGCGGCGAACTACAGGCACGCGGCGGCTCGATTATGCGAGGCTATCACGGGGAACCAGAACTCACCAAGGAAGCGTTTACCGAGGACGGCTGGCTAAAAACCGGAGATATTGCGCAGATTGATGCGGATGGAAACGTTAAAATCACCGGACGTGCCAAGGAAATCATTGTGACTGCCGGGGGCAAGAATGTAGCCCCCGAGGTTCTAGAAGAACGGCTAAAGGGTCATCCCCTAATCTCGCAGGTAATGGTGGTGGGAGACAATAAACCCTTCGTAGCCGCCCTGGTTACTTTAGATAAAGAAATGTTGCCTACCTGGTTAAAGAATCACGGTATGGCGCAGATGGATGTTACCCGCGCGGCGCGGGATCCCCGGGTGCTGGAGGCCTTACAACGGGCAGTCCAACGTACCAATCGGGCAGTGTCACGGGCAGAATCTATCCGGAAGATCAAAATAATTACTACCGATTGGACTACCGAGAACGGGATGCTGACCCCATCACTCAAGATTAAGCGTAATCGGATTCGCTCCCTCTATCGGGAACAAATAGAGGATCTCTACGCCAAAACAGATAAGAAATAACGCCGATCCTCGTTGGCGCCCGGCGAAGGTGGATACTTCAAAAGTTTAAACAGATCAGTCGGCCTATAAGCCGGGTTCTGTACTGGCTAAGCCAGCGGCGACCATCTATCTGAGACCTACGTTACCGCAGGTCTTTAGCAACCTACCCGCAAGTTAAAAGCGGACCACCCAACTTGCTGCTTGGTCTTGCTCCGGATGGGGTTTACCTAGCTGGCCAAGTCACCTTGACCACTGGTGGTCTCTTACACCGCCTTTTCACCCTTACCACGCGAGGCGTGGCGGTATATTTTCTGCGGCACTAGCCCGCGGGTCACCCCGGGTGGCTGTTAGCCATCATCCTGTCCTGTGGAGCCCGGACTTTCCTCGACTATCGCTAGCCGCGGCCGCCCGGCCGACTGATCCGGGACAATAATACCTAAATCCGCCCTCGAATCGAAAGCAAAGTGCAAGCGGATTAATGCTCCAAGCTAAACAGGAGGAACTGATTATTCTCGGGTTGCTAGACTGTAAGACATGGTTGCCTATATAGATATTCACCCAGTTAATCCCCAAGCCCGGCTAATTACGAAAGCTGCTGACATTATTCGAGATGGAGGCGTGATCGCTTACCCCACCGATTCCGGTTACGCCCTCGGTTGCAAACTTGGAAACAAAGCGGGGCTGGAACGGATCCAAACTATCCGCAAGCTGCCTAAAACTCACAACTTCACCCTAATTTGTCATGATTTTAAGCAGCTGGGGAAGCTAGTGATCGTCGACAATTCGGCGTTTAAGCTGATAAACCGGCTCACCCCTGGGCCTTTCACCTTCATTATGAAGGGCGATAAAAAGGTACCGCGGATCATGCTCAACCCCAAGAAAAAGACGGTGGGGGCACGGATTCCTGACCACATAACTACTTTGGCACTGGTAGAAGAATTGGGGGAGCCGTTAATGTCCTCCACTTTGATTTTGCCAGATAAAGAAGTACCAGAAGCGAACGGGTGGGAAATTCGCGATGAAATCGGTTACCTGTTAGATGCAGTGATTGAAGGACCGGTAGAAGAAGCCCGTCCCACCACGGTTATTGATCTCACCGGCCAGGTGCCTGAGGTATTACGCCAAGGTGCCGGTGATCTTTCGGATGTAATGATCTAGTGGATCTTTTTCAACAGGCGGCCCTTAACGAACAGGGGATCCCCGCTTTTTCCGCATCCGCACCTTTGGCGGTACGGATGCGCCCGCTCAGTATTGACGAGGTGGTCGGGCAAGCACACTTGCTAGAGCCGGGTTCTCCCTTGCGGCGGCTTCTAGAACCCCAAGGCAGCGCGGGGGCAGTTAGTTCCATAGTATTTTGGGGCCCGCCCGGAACTGGGAAGACCACGCTAGCCTATCTGGTAGCCACCGCTTCGCAGAGAAACTTTGTGGAGGTCAGCGCGGTTTCTGCCGGGGTTAAAGAAGTGCGGGCAGTTATAAAGCAGGCACGCGAGCAACTGCGAGCCACTGGTAAACAAACCGTGCTTTTTGTTGACGAAGTACATCGTTTCTCCAAGTCGCAGCAAGATGCGCTGCTGCCGGCGGTGGAAAATTCTTGGGTTATTTTGGTAGCCGCCACTACCGAGAACCCCTCCTTTTCCGTAGTTTCTCCCTTGCTTTCGCGTTCTTTGCTGCTCACCTTAAACCCGCTAAATAAGCAGGACGTGAAAGGAGTGCTGCAGCGCGCCCTCACTGATGAACGCGGACTGAAAGGCAAGGTAACCGCGGACGAGGACACCCTAAATCGGCTAGCGGATCTCGGGGGAGCCGATGCGCGCAAAGCTCTGACTTTATTAGAGGCAGCCGCGGAGGGGGCGTTAACGGCGGGACGTAGCGTCCTCAGCACTGAAGATATAGCTCGCGCCGCCGATACTGCAATCGTGAAATATGATCGCGATGATCACTATGACGTAATCAGTGCCTTTATTAAATCCATGCGTGGTTCTGACGTCGACGCCACCTTGCATTACTTGGCACGCATGATCGAAGGGGGAGAAGACCCCCGTTTTATTGCCCGGCGAATCATGATTTGTGCCAGCGAGGACGTGGGGATGGCCGATCCTAAAGCGCTAGAAATTGCAGTCAGCGCGGCTCAGGCAGTCCAGATGATTGGAATGCCGGAGGGGCGGATTATTCTGGCGCAGGCCGCCGTGGCAGTTGCTACCGCCCCGAAATCCAATGCCTCCTATTTGGGAATTGAAGCCGCCATTAAAGATGTGCGCTCCGGGAAAAGCGGCTCAGTACCTGCCCATCTGCGTGATTCTCATTACGCAGATGCGAAAAAATTGGGAGTGTCCGGATATAAATATGCGCACGATTATCCGCATCATATTGTGGCGCAAACCTATCTACCTGCGTCTTTAGTTGGCACTCAGTATTATTACCCCACCGATAACGGCTACGAAGATTTGGTGTCTAAACGTTTGCATACCATCCGCGGCATTTTGGCCAATGGCAATGGGGAACAAAAATAAGCTAATCTAAGACAGTTGTCTCCGGACAACCCTGGGGTCTTAGCCCGCGTGGTGACCCCACCGGCAATACCGGTGAATGACAATTAAAGAACCCATACAGGAGAAAATTAAATGGCAAATAAACGTGCACGTAAGCAGGTTCGTCTCTCTCGCGCTCTGGGGATCGCGCTGACCCCGAAGGCGCAGCGTTACTTTGACCGTCGCCCCTATGGGCCTGGTGAACATGGCAGGGCTCGCCGTCGCAGCGAATCTGACTATGCGATCCGTTTGAAGGAAAAACAGCGTCTGCGTGCCCAATACAATATCCGCGAGGCTCAGATGCACCGCCTATTCGAAGAGGCGCGGCGGATTAAGGGCATGACCGGTGAGAATCTAATCGTACTGCTAGAGTCCCGTCTGGACGCCCTGGTCTTGCGTTCTGGTTTTGCCCGCACTATGCCGCAGGCTCGCCAGACGGTAGTTCACCGTCACGTGCTGGTCGATGGCAAGCAGGTTGACCGCCCCTCCTACCGGGTAAAGCCCGGTCAGGTTATCCAGATTTGCCCCAAGTCCCAGACTAAAGATCCCTTTATTGTGGCGGCCGCGGGTTCTCACCGCGATGTACTCCCGGATGTTCCCCCCTATTTGGATGTGAACCTAGAACAGCTACAGGCGACCTACGTGCGTTTGCCTGAGCGCGACGAAATCCCGGTAGTCTGCGATCTGCAGATGGTGGTTGAGCACTACTCACGCTAGGTAATTATTCTTGTTGCCTGATGCCTCCCGATTTTTCGGGAGGCATCACGCATATTTTGCTTGGTTCTGGGACTGATGCTCGGTAGGGTAAAATTTAGCTATATACAAGCATTCTTTAGGAAGGAAGAACAATGAGCGTGGGTGAGGTTGCTTCATTAATCGCCGCTTTAGCGTTTTTGCTGCTAGTAGTGTTTCTAGCGATACCTCTATGGAAGCTGGGGAAAGTATTTGACCAGCTTCAAGGATCAATTAAGCAGGTAGCAGCAGATACTGGCGATACCGTTAAGGAAGTTTCCCAAACAGTCCGGGATGCCAATGCCCAGTTGGTGCGGGTAGATGCAGTAACCACTTCCGCAGCACAAGTTGCGCAAGATATCTCTGCGGTTTCGACCTTGGTTTCTTCTACCTTTGCCGGCCCACTGATTAAGCTCTCTGCCTTTTCTTACGCCGCCCGGAGAATGTTTAACCGGAAAGGGCAAGACTAATGAACAAACTAGTAAAACTGGGGATCGCCGTGGCGGTTGTGGGTGCCGTTGCCTATTCGATCCCTCCGGTACGTCAGCGGATACAAGCTGCCGGATCCGCTTTCCAGGAAGATTTTAAAGTCCGAGAAAGGCAATTGCGGGCGGCGTTAATGCCACAAACCACCCCCTTAAGTTAATCCCATGTTCAGTAGGAGGGAGCTCACCTCCTCCTCCCTAAGATCTAGAGGCATAATGCAAACTTCTGAAATTCGTTCCCGTTGGCTCGACTATTTTGCAAAGCAGGGACACCACCTAGCTCCGTCCGTTCCCTTGGTTTCTCCCGATAAGTCGATTTTGTTCACTATCGCGGGAATGGTGCCGTTCATTCCCTATATTGTGGGAACCGAGCCAGCGCCTTGGCCGCGGGTTGCCAGTGTGCAAAAGTGCATCCGCACCAATGATATTGAAGAAGTTGGGAAAACCACCCGGCATGGCACTTTCTTCCAGATGTGTGGGAACTTTAGTTTCGGTGACTATTTCAAACAGGGTGCCTCCACCATGGCCTGGGATCTGCTCACCGGTTCGGTCGAGGACGGCAAATATGGTCTGGACGGCGACAAACTGTGGGTAACTATTTGGGAAAACGATGCTGAAGCCGAGGACATATGGCTAAATCAAATCGGCCTCGATCCGATGCATCTACAAAAGCTGCCGCGCGAAGAAATATTTTGGGATACCGGGCAGCCCGGGCCTGCCGGTCCTTGCGCTGAAATCCACTTTGATCGCGGAAGCGGCTACGGCCCAGAAGGTGGCCCGGAAGCAGATACCGGTGGTGACCGCTATCTGGAATTGTGGAACCTGGTTTTTGATCAATACTTACGTGGTGAAGGACGCGGTAAAGACTATCCGCTGCTCGGCGAACTAGATAAGAAATGCATTGATACCGGATTAGGTCTGGAGCGGCTAGCGTTCTTGCTACAAGGCAAGGACAATATGTACGAGATCGACCAGGTGTTCCCGGTAATTGAAAAGGCTCAGGAGCTGTCGGGGAAACGCTATACCCAAGGTAAAACTTCCAATAATCCTGACGATATCCGGATGCGGGTAGTAGCTGACCACGTACGCAGCGCTTTAATGTTGATTGGGGATGGGGTTCGTCCCGGTAATGATGGTCGCGGATATGTACTGCGTCGTCTGATTCGCCGAGTAGTGCGCGCTATGCGCCTCTTGGGGGTAGAAAAACCGGTATTTCCTGATCTGTTGCCGGTTTCAAAGCGGGAAATGGCAGCCTCCTATCCCGAATTAGACCGGGATTGGGCAACCATTTCTACTGTGGCTTACGCGGAAGAAGAAGCTTTTAGGCGCACGCTAGAGTCCGGGACCTTAATTTTTGACCAGGCTGTTACCCGCCTTAAGCAACATCATGAAATCCAGCTATCGGGTAAAGATGCCTTCGCCTTGCACGACACCTACGGCTTCCCGATTGATTTGACTATTGAGATGGCCGCCGAACAGGGTATCCAGGTTGATCGCGAGAAGTTCACCGAGTTAATGCAGGAACAAAAGAACCGTGCCCGCGAAGATGCCCGGGCTAAAAAGACTGGGCACGTGGATGCGCGTATCTATCATGAACTGGAAGCTGACCTCGGTCACGAAGTCGAGTTCGTGGGCTATACCGAAGACAGCTGCAACGCGAAAGTGATTGGACTGCTGGCTGATGGCCAGGCAGTACCGGCTGTTTCTACCGGAAGCAATGTAGAAATCGTTTTAGATGCCACTCCGTTTTATGCGGAAATGGGCGGGCAGCTGGCTGATCATGGAGTAATCCGTTCCTTCCAGGGTGCTAAATTTAAGGTCGAAGATGTGCAAAGTCCGGTTGCCGGTCTGCGGGTACACCGAGGAACTTTGGAAGCGGGACAACTCGCCGTAGGCGACGAGGTGGTGGCCGCGATTGATACCGCTCGCCGCCAAGCGATTGCCCGTTCCCATACTGCAACCCATATGCTACATAAGGCGTTGCAAGAAACTTTAGGCGCCCAAGCCACCCAGGCAGGCAGTGAAAATAACGAAAACCGTCTGCGTTTTGATTTCCACCACGGCAAATCTCTAAACGATAAGCAAACAGAGCAGATTTTTGACCGGATTAATGATCAGCTGCGGGAAAATCTGCCGGTTAATACCGAGATTATGTCATTAGAAGATGCCAAGAAGTCGGGCGCTACCGCTTTGTTCGGGGAAAAATATGGGCAGGAAGTGCGGGTAGTTGATATTGGTAACGGCTGGGATCGTGAGCTTTGCGGCGGTACCCACATGCCAACCACCGGATACCTGGGACAGGTGGTCTTGATGTCTGAAAGCTCTATCGGGTCAGGGGTTAGACGAATCGAGGCGCTAGTAGCCGATAAAGCCGCTGATTTTCAGGCAAAAGAACATGAATTAATCACCCAGATCGCCAAGATTATGGGAACTAAACCGGAAATGATTCCTTCCCGCATTGATGATGCCCTACTTCGCCTACGTCATGCGCAAAAAGAACTTAACCGCCTGCAACAAGAAAATCTCTTATCCCGGGTAGGGGAGTTAGCGGCCTCTGCCAAAGAGATTGCGGGCAAGCGGGTAGTTAGCTTTAATGCGGGGCAGGTACCCGGGGAAGCCCTGAGGGTACTTGCGGAAGCACTGCGTCAACATTTGCACGATGCCAATGCAGTAGTAGCAGTAGGGGGCGTATTTAAGGATCGTCCCTCGGTAGTTGTTGCCACTACCGCTAGCGCTCGGGATACCGGACTTAAAGCCGGGAATCTGGTGAAGATCGCTGCTCAAACCATGGGAGGCGGCGGAGGAGGCCGACCCGACCTGGCGCAAGGCGGAGGTAAAGACGCAGGTAAGCTTGCTGAGGCTTTGCAAGCGATTGAACGCGAGATTGCAAATAGCTAATGCGTACCGGCGTCAGACTAGCGATAGATCTGGGTACTAGACGCATTGGGGTGGCTCGCTCCGATGCAGCCGGTATCTTGGCATTGCCGGTGGAAACTGTTTACCGTGACGGCGGGCAAGAGCTGTTTCGCATCGTCGAATTGGTAGCTGAGCATGAGGCGAAGGAAATCATCATTGGCCTGCCGCGTTTACTCAGTGGGAAGGAAGGCAAAAACGCCGCCGACGTGCGCGAGTGGGGCGCAGAGTTGGAACAGCTGTTACCAACTTGTAGCATAAGACTTGTAGATGAACGACTCACCTCGGTGAGCGCTCATCAGCAGTTGCGCTCTGCCGGAGTTGGAGGGCGTGACCATAAGAGCGTCGTAGACCAACAGGCTGCAGTGCTAATCCTGGAGCAGGCGCTGGAAATAGAACGGCGAACCGGACGTCCCCCCGGATTGCCGCTGGCCAACGGATCTGAAAGCGAGGGAGCCTGATGAGCCGCGAGGAAGAAAATGGCGAGGCTAGAAGACATTTTCCGTCCCGCCGCGCCGATAAAAACAGCGTAGCGGAGCCTTCTCAAAGGCAAGATTCCGCTAACCTCGACAGCTATTGGGAAGGGGAGTCTGAAGCGACTGTTCCTTCTCGGTCAGCCGTTGCCGGACGTAGTGCGCGGCGGAAAGCCCGCCGTAAAAAACGTACTATTGCGGCAGTAGTAATCCTGGTGGTCATCGGCTTAATTACTGGAGCCTCAGTTATTGCTGCCAAAGAGCTCGGAGGAATTAGCGGCATAATATCTGGGGGTGAAGACTACGAAGGTAAAGGCAGCGGGGAAGTAATTATCGAGATTCCCGAAGGTGCCTCGGGTAAAACTATCGGAACAATCCTAGAAAAAGAAGGAGTAATCGCGGACGCGGACGTCTTTGCCGATATATTTAAGAAAAATTCTTTGGCACAAGGGGTGCAAGCCGGACGATTCCGACTGCACAAACGGATGTCTTCGCGAGAAGCGCTGGCAATGCTGCTAGATCCTACCTCCAAAGCAGATATTAAGGTAACTATTCCTCCCGGGTTTACCGTTAAGCAGATAAAGACCCGCTTGCAGGAAACTGCCGGATTCAATGCTGATCAGGTAGCTGAAGCCTTCGCAGACCCCGCCGAATACGGTATTCCCGGGCAAAGCGAAGAGTCTTTCGAAGGCTGGCTAGCTCCCGATACTTATACTGTTTCCACCAAACAGAGCGTAAAAGATCTGGTAAAAACCATGGTGGACACCCAGATTAAACGCTTAGATGAGGCGGGAGTGGCTCCCGAGCAGCGTGCTAGTGTCCTGATTAAGGCTTCTATCTTAGAAAAAGAAGTCAATCTCGATAAGTATTACGCCCAGGTAGCTAGGGTTATTGAAAATCGTCTTCAAGATAATCCGGATACTCACGGATTTTTACAAATGGATTCCACGGTGGTTTATGGTCTTGGCCGCTCCGGCGGAATTCCCAGTAGCGAGGATCTAAAACAAGACACCCCGTATAACACTTACAAGCATAAAGGACTGCCCCCAACTGCCATCGGGACGGTAGGGCAAAAGGCACTGCAAGCGGCGGTGAAACCGGCTGATGGTAAATGGCTTTACTTCACCACGGTCAATCTGGATAGTGGGGAAACTAAGTTCGCCCTCACTTTAGAAGAACAGAAGAAGAGCGTGGAGGAACTTAAGCAGTGGTGCCAGCAAAACCAGGGCAAATGCAAACGCTAACTCCCTGGGCAGCGGTAATCGGATCCCCGATTAGCCATTCGCTGTCTCCAGTTCTCCACCTGGCAGCCTATCGGGATCTTGGGCTAAATATTGACTATCGCCGGGTAGAAGTTACCAAGGATCAGGTGGAGCCATTTTTGGCCAGCTGGCCGGAAAACCTGGTGGGACTGTCGGTGACTATGCCTTTAAAGCAGGTGATTATTCCCCTGCTTTCCCAAGTTGATGGGCTAGCCAAAGCAACCGGAGCCGTAAATACCGTAGTGCCCTTCCCGGGAGGAGTTACCGCGGGATTTAACACCGATGTTTATGGGTTGGTGGCAGCCATTAAAGAGGCTAAGGGTCGTGACTTCAGCCCCGAAAAAGCGGTCATAGTAGGATCGGGGGCTACTGCTTCCTCGGCGCTAGCCGCTTTAACCGAACTTGAGGCCGCTCAGATTAATCTGTTGTCGCGCAGAGTATCGGGGACAGGTAATGCCCTGCAGGCGGCGACTAGGTTAGGCATCGATCCCGGATATATTCCCCTAGCCGCCAGTGAGAAGGCTCGCGAAACCTTGCAGGCAGCGGAACTGATTATTTCCACCGTTCCTCGCGAAGTTCTGGATGGCTTATATAAAACTATTTCCTTTAACTCTGATCAAACCGTATTAGACATTGTGTATGATCCTTGGCCGAGCGAACTGGTAAAACAAGCTCGCCGCGACGGCGCCACTATTATTTCCGGAAAATCCATGCTGCTACATCAAGCCCAAATGCAGGTCAAGTTATTTACTTCCCGCACTCCCAATCTTCAAGCTATGCGGACAGCTCTTAAGGAGGCATAACGGCATGAAAATGCAATTGTTAGTCCTGATTATCGCGCTATTATTCGCGGGAGTTGGAAACTTGGCATACGGGTTACCCAAGGTAGATAAGTATTTTCGCCTTTCTGGTCAAGCGAGAGCATTCTGGAATAAGCCGTGGGTGATAGGTCTGATAGCTGGGGTTGCAGTCGGAACTGCAGTAATTGTACGGTTCGGATCCATCAATTTACTGTTGCTGTTTCCCTTACTCACCCTGGGGACGGTGCTTTCAGTTATTGATGCGGGCACCCAAAGGCTCCCGCGTTCGATGACTCTAACTTTCTTGATACTGGTGGTAACAGTCGTTATCTTGGCTGGCTTCATTACTGGACAGTGGGTAAAACCGGCTTATGCTCTCATCGTAGCGATCGGAAGCTTTATACTGCTGCTCCCGGGTACTTTTGTACGTCACGGTATCGGGGCTGGTGATTTGCGGCTAGTTCCCCTCTTGGTGGGGCTGGCTACCTGCTCTTCTTGGCATTGCCTCTTGCTGATGGGGATCCTTTCCGTAGTAGGTAGCGGTCTGTGGGCGCTTTATCTAGTGACAGTGAAGAAAGCCAGCTATGCTACCCGCTTTGCTTTCGGCCCTTGGCTGCTAGCAGCCACCTATATCGCTCTACTGGTGGTTCCTCGCTAGAAAACTTGTTTTTTAGCCGGTGTGCTTAGCTGTTCTAGAAGTGGAAAGTTAGGCCGCAAAAAATGGTTCCATGAAAGAATGAAGCCATGTTGAGATGGATGAGCGCCGGTGAATCACATGGGTCCGCGCTGGTAGGAATCTTGGAAGGAATGCCCGCAGGGGTAGAAATCACGACCGCAAAAGTCGCCGAATATTTAGCCAGTCGGCGCGCCGGCTACGGCCGGGGAGCCCGCCAAAAATTTGAGCAGGACCGTGCCCATCTGGTAGGTGGGGTGATCAGGGGAAAGACTACCGGTGCCCCTATAGCGCTGCTGATTGAAAACAGCGAATGGCCAAAATGGGAAACGGTGATGAGCCCGGATCCGGTAGATCCGCAGGCACTAAAAATTGATGCTGGTAAAGGCGACCAGCGGGAAATTGCTCGCAATAAACCTTTAACTCGTCCTCGCCCCGGACACGCGGATCTGGCGGGAATGCTCGCCTATGACCTGCAGGAGGCTCGCCCCGTTTTAGAGCGTGCCAGCGCCCGGGAAACCGCAATGCGGGTAGGGCTGGGAGCTTTTGCCCAAGAGTTCTTAAAACAAGCCGCCGGAATAGAGCTGATTTCCTATGTAACTCAAATTGGGAAAGCCGAGCTACCGGTAAATTATCCAGTTCCGGCATTGGATCAACAGGACAGCCTGACCGAAAATCCGGTGCGGTGTCCGGATAAAACCGTTAGCGAGCAAATGATTTCCCAGATCGATGCGGCTAAGGAAAATGGCGACACTATTGGGGGCAGTGTCGAGGTAGCGGCCTTTAGGGTACCGCTTGGTCTCGGTAGCCATGTGACGGCAGATAGGCGTTTAGATACTCGGTTAGCGGCTGCTCTAATGTCTATCCCCGCGGTAAAAACCGTAAAAGTCGGGGATGGAACCCAGCCGTATCTGCCGGGGTCGGCAGCCCATGACGAGATTGTTCGGGCAGAAAATGGAGAAATAACCCGAGCTTCCAACCATGCCGGCGGGATCGAAGGTGGCATGTCGAACGGACAGCTAATCCGAGTCAGTTGTGCCTTCAAACCGATCTCTACCGTACCTCGTGCTTTGCGCAGCATTGATCTGGCAAGCGGGGAAGAAAGCCGAGCTATTCATCAACGCTCCGATACTTGCGCGGTAGTCCCCGGGGCGGTGATCGCCCAAGCGCAGGTGGCATTAGTCCTGGCTGATGCGTTGTTAGAGCATGTGGGGGGATATTCCCTGGATCAGGTACGCGAGAATCTGCAGGCCTACCAAAAGCGGATGGAGGCAAGGCTATGACTCGCCAAAAACAAATAGTTTTCGTTGGTTTGCCCGGCAGCGGTAAAACCTCGGTAGGCAGGCTCGTGGCCGCGCGTTTAGGTTGTTCCTTCCGGGATGCTGATCAAGTGCTTAGCGAGCAGGCAGGAATGTCGATCCCTGAGATTTTTGCTACCCGTGGTGAGGAAGGCTTTCGAGAGTTAGAAGTAAAGACTATTGCGGAACTGCTCGCTAGCGACGCTGGAGTCATCTCCCTGGGCGGTGGCGCGCTCACCCGGGGGGAAACCCGATCAGCGCTGGCAGGCAAAGATGTGGTTTTCCTAGATGTTTCCCTTTCCCAGGCGGCTGCCCGCGTGGGGAAAGCTGCTAACCGCCCACTTTTAGCTGATGTAGACAGTCCCAGTGGCAAGCTTGCACAATTGGAAGCAGAGCGCCGGGACAGCTATCTGGAGGCGGCTACCCTAATCGTTCCCGCTAACGGCACTCTTAACGAAGCCTCCTCCGCGGTAATGCGGGGATTAGGCAGAAAAGAGCAGCTCCCGGTGCGCCGCTACCATCTGGAGGCTTTGGCTACTTTACCGGCGCAGGTTAAGGCAGCGTCGCGGGTGATTCCGGTAACTTCTGGTGCCGGGTACCAGGTCATCGTGGGGCAGGGGGCAGGCGCAGCGCTCACTCAGATGCTACAAGAGCGTCCTCGGAAAATATTCTTAATCTATCCGCCGCCGCTTTCGGGCGCTGCCCGTGCCTTGGCTACTAGCCTTACCCAATCGGGACAAGTGGTAAAACTGTTCGAGCACCCGGATGGAGAAGGAGCCAAAAATATCCGGATTGTGGAAGATGCCTGGCGCTGTCTGGGTGAAAACCATTTTTCTCGCGAGGACGCGGTGGCGGCGCTCGGAGGCGGGGCAACTACCGATATGGCGGGCTTCGTAGCCGCCACTTGGCTGCGAGGAATTGAATTATTTAATCTGCCAACTTCCCTCTTGGCGATGGTGGATGCAGCCATCGGAGGCAAAACCGGAATCAATACTTCCCTAGGTAAGAATCTGGTGGGATCGTTTTACCCACCGAGCGCAGTTATCTGTGACCTCGATTATTTGCAGACCCTACCGCCACGGCAGCTGCACTCCGGCTTGGCGGAGGTCATTAAATGCGGGTTTATTGCGGACCGGAAAATATTGCAGCTACTGAACGGACAGAGTCCCGAAAAGCTGGGGGGATCTCCTGCCGCTGCGGAAGAAGTAATTAGCCGCGCGATCAATGTCAAGGCCGGGGTGGTTAGCGAAGATCTGCGCGAAGGGGGGATGCGGGAGTGCCTCAACTATGGACACACCCTCGCCCATGCGATCGAAAAGGCTAGTTCCTACCAAGTGTTACATGGAGAAGCGGTAGCCATCGGGATGGTGTTTGCTGCCCAGGTGGCGGTGGAACTGAACCTGCTTACGCCCTCGCAAATGCAATCTCAACGCCGCCAGATTACAGCGTTGGGATTGCCGACCACTTGCCCACAATACTCTTTCAAGAAATTGCTGAAAATCATGGCTTCGGATAAGAAAGTTCGCGGGGGAGTAATCCGCATGGTGCTTACCACCGGTAACGGACAGATTCAGGTCACCCCAATCACGGATTACCACTTATTAGAGCGCGCTTTTAATGCTATAAACCAGGCTGATACCGCGGCAGGTTCTCCCGCCTTATCGAGCCAGGAGCCGCCAAGTGAATAGGATCGTATTCTTGATTGGGCTACCGGGAAGCGGAAAATCTACTATCGGGGCGGCGCTAGCAGATAACTTGGGGTGGAACCTGGTTGCTACCGATCGCGAGGTAGCCTCCAAATTACAGGTCGCGGCAGATACTGCGCTGCTAACGGTAGGAGAGGAACGCTATCGCGAGGTCGAACGGGAAGTATTGCGCGACCTCTTGCATAATCTGCCCCGCGAAAACACCATCGTTGATTGTGGCTCCGGCGCCTTAGATAACCCGCAAACCTTGCGCGAGCTGCAAGACTTGCCTGGTGCTGAAGTACTAGAACTGGTGATTGACCTGTCGACTATGGCCGATCGCGCCGGGCTCAATCGCCCTCGCTCCCTAGGATTGGGGATGCCGCGGGCGTGGCTGCGGCAAATGGGGCAGCAGCGACGCCAGCGGTGGCAGATTCTACATCCCCTAACAGTAGAAGTTTCGGATTTATCGAAAGCGCAAGCGCTGCAAAAAGTGGCGGAGGCTTTAAACCTAGGAAGTGAAAGTACCGGTTAGGGGCAATATTTTCCACCGTCGCATGATTAAAGTAAAGTAGTAACGATTGATTTTGACTTGGGGGTATTAAGTTGGCGACAACAAATGATTTGAAAAACGGTCTGGTACTAAAACTTGACAACCAGTTATGGCAGGTAGTGGAGTTCCAGCATGTTAAACCGGGAAAAGGCCCGGCGTTCGTGCGTACCAAGATCAAGAATGTTTTAAGTGGCAAAACGGTTGATCGTACCTTTAATGCCGGGGTAAAAGTCGAGACCGCAACGGTTGATCGCCGGGATATGACCTACCTGTACCAAGATGGTACTGATTTCGTCTTCATGGATGACGACACCTATGAGCAGGTGATGATTACCGCGGAAATCGTAGGCGACGCCAAGAACTTCCTCATTGAAAACCAGCGCGCCGTAGTCGCTTTTCATGACGAACAGGTATTGTTCCTGGAACTGCCCGCCTCGGTAATCATGCAGATTACCCACACCGAGCCCTGGCTGCAGGGTAATCGTTCTTCTGCGGGAACCAAACCGGCGACCGTAGAGACTGGTTATGAAGTTCAGGTTCCGCTGTTTGTGGAAGAGGGCGAGAAAATCAAGGTAGATACCCGTTCGGGTGATTATATTTCCCGGGTTAAGGAATAGTAGCCAGTGTCCAAGAATCGGCTATCTCGGCGTACTAAAGCACGGCGACGGGCAGTTGATACCCTTTACGAAGCGAATCTCAAAGGTCTAGATCAAGACCCAGAGGATTTGCGAGAGCTGGTACTTCAGCGGCAACATCTCACTACCGCGCAAACCACCTTGCCTGATTATGCGGCAGAAATTGCCGAGGGCGTGGCGGAGCATCTTTTCGATATCGATATGACGCTCAGCCAGTATTCTCGGGCATGGGCGCTAGATCGCATGCCCAAACCGGATCTAGCGATTTTGCGTTGCGCAGTGTGGGAGATTCTTTACAATCAGGATGTTCCCTGGAGGATTGCGGTAGACGAAGCGGTAGGTACCGCGCGAGCGATTTCCACTCCGGAATCACCGGACTTTATTAACGGAGTGCTAGATGCTATCGGGCGCTCCACTGACAATAATTCAAGTGAGTAGTAGCCCTTAAGGCATAAAACTGACGCTTACGTCCTCGCCAGCATGGCTGCACTCAGCTATTAGGAGGCAGCTATGAGCGCAATAGTTTTCCGCGGTGCAAATATCCTGGGGGAGAATCGCGCCGATATTTTGGTGGAGGGCGAAGAAATCCGCCAGGTCGGCGCAGATTTGTCGGTAGATGCCGGCACGGGGGTTAGCGAAGTTGATGCCCAGGGTCTAATAGCGCTGCCTGGACTGGTGGATTTGCATACCCATTTGCGTGAGCCCGGCGGGTGCGACGCTGAAACTGTCGACACTGGCACTGCCGCGGCCGCTAAGGGCGGATATACCGCAGTTTTCGCCATGGCGAATACTACCCCTACCCAAGACTGCCCCCAGGTAGTCGAGCAAGTACTGGATTTGGGGCGTCAGGCTGGCCGGGTAGATGTCCATCCAGTGGGCGCAGTCACTAAGGACCTCGCGGGCAAAGAGCTTTCGGATCTTAAGGGAATGCACCAGTCGCGGGCAGCGGTAAACGTGTTTAGCGACGATGGTAAATGCGTTTTCGATCCGTTGCTGATGCGGCAGGCTCTAGAGATTGTCCGCGATTTTGACGGGGTTATTGCCCAGCATTCCCAAGAGCCCCGCCTGACTGAAGACTCGCAAATGAACGAGTCCTACTTAGCAGAAGAATTAGGGCTAAAGGGCTGGCCGAC
Organism: Varibaculum sp. GTC20041; assembly: GCF_055387755.1. NCBI lineage: Bacteria > Bacillati > Actinomycetota > Actinomycetes > Actinomycetales > Actinomycetaceae > Varibaculum > Varibaculum sp. GTC20041. The sequence continues at coordinate 1,061,273 of NZ_AP041144.1, read as the reverse complement.
CGTTGCGGAAGAAATGATTATTGCCCGTGATATTTTGCTGTCTCTCTACCTGGATGCGCGAATTCATGTCTGCCACCTGTCAAGCGCCAGAGCGGTAGAACTCGTGCGTTGGGGCAAATCTCAGGGTGCACGCATAAGTGCCGAGGCCACGCCCCATCACCTGTTCCTCACCCAGGAAGAAGTCAGAGGGCGAGATCCGCTATTTAAAGTGAATCCGCCGCTACGCTCGCAAAAGGACGTGGAGGCCGTACAGGCAGGATTAGCAGACGGCACCATTGACCTGGTCGGTACCGATCATGCTCCGCATCCGCGTCGGCTCAAAGACTGCGATTTCGAATGCGGTGCTTTTGGGATGATCGGACTGGAAACTGCACTAGCGGTGGTGGCTACTACTATGGTGCAAAGCGGAAAAATGACTTGGCGCGATCTGGCACGCGTCATGTCGGTTACCCCGGCAAGAATTGGGAAAGCCGCGGGGCAGGGAGTGGAAATCACTCCCGGATCGGTAGCAAATCTCTGCTTTGTATCTGCCGATACTGCTTGCCAGGTGCGCCGCGAGACCCAAGTTTCTCGCTCCGATAACACTCCTTTTGTGGGCAAGGAACTACTGGGGCAGGTGCGCCACACTATCTATCGAGGCAAACCCACAGTTTTAGCTGGACAGTTACAGTTTTAAGGAGGAAATATGCGTCGCTACGGGCTACGTTTAGCGCAGGCTATGGAGAAAAGAGGCAATGTTTGTGTAGGTATTGACCCTCACTCCTCGCAACTTTCTGCTTGGGGATTGGAGGACAACCTCCAGGGCTTGCGTACCTTCTCTTTAACTTTGGTGGGAGCGATGGCGGGGCAGGTACCGGCAGTAAAGCCCCAATCGGCGTTTTTTGAACGTTTCGGTTCAAGCGGTATCAAGGTGCTGGAGGAAGTACTAGCGGCTTGCCGAGAGGCGGGTTTATTAACGATTTTGGATGTTAAACGTGGGGATATCGGTTCCACAATGGCCGGTTACGCGCAGGCATATTTAAGCTCTGGCTCCCCGCTAGAAGCGGATGCGATTACCCTTTCTCCCTACCTGGGATACGGTTCGCTGGCACCGGCTTTGGACTTAGCCAAGGCCAATGGGAAAGGGGTCTACGTCTTAGCCCTTACTTCGAATCCGGAAGGATTCCAGGTTCAACATGCCCAATGCGCCAGCGGTAAAAGCGTGGCGGCCGACATAATTTCGCAGGCTGAACACACAAATAAAGCAGCTAGTGATCAAGGTCATATCGCAGATGTGGGTTTGGTTGTGGGTGCCACCACCGGAAATTCTGCGAAAGCTTTAGGAATAGATTTTTCGGCATTTTCGGGATCCATTTTATCGCCTGGAATTGGCGCTCAAGGGGCTACACCAGCAGATATACAAAAAATATTCGGAAAGAGCGCCTTCCGGGTGCTGGCATCAACTTCCCGGGGAATATCTTCTGCTGGTCCGAAAGTATCAGCTTTGCAAGCTGCCGCCAGGCAAATAACTGAGCAAATGAGTGATATTTTTCGCAACTGAACTGGCAAAACTTAGTCGCTAGTTTGGCTTAAATGGAAAAAAACAACTAGTGTTTTTCCTGTTGTTATCCCGTAAATCTAGATGAAGAGGTAATACAAAATGGCACTTCCTTCTTTGACTCCCGAACAGCGCGCACAGGCTCTGGAAAAAGCCGCTCAGGCTCGCAAGGCTCGCGCTGAAACTAAGGCGAAGCTGAAGAACCGGGAACTGACCCTATCTGAAGTAATCAAGAACGCTCAGGATGATCCGTACTTGGGCAAGATGAAGGTTCAGGCTCTGCTGGAGGCTCTGCCTCGGGTAGGAGCCACCACCGCTGCTGCGGTAATGGAGGAGATCGGCATCGCCAAGTCGCGTCGTATCCGCGGTCTAGGTGAGCATCAGCGCGCTGAGCTGGTTCGTCGCTTCGGCTAGTAATCTAACTAATTTATTGCAGTATGGGACCCAAGATTTGGGTCCCATACTGTTATTTACCGGAAAAGTTCGGAGTGAATAGTTTACCCATGTCTCGCCTGTATGTATTGGTTGGCCCTTCTGGGGTAGGCAAAGGAACTGTGGTTAAGGCTTTACGAAAAGCCCATCCCCAGGTAAACGTAGCGGTTTCTGCTACTACTCGTTCGCCTCGTCCGGGTGAACGTGACGGGATTGACTATCATTTCCTAAGTGAAGCCCGCTTCGATGAGCTGGTGGCCTGCGATGGCTTTGTAGAGTGGGCGATAGTTCACGGCCAAAACCGCTACGGTACTTTACGTTCTGAAATCGCAAAATATATTGCCCGCGGCGAGGACGTGATTTTAGAAATCGATTTAGCAGGCGCGAGGCAGGTGCGGCGAACTCACCCTGATGCTTGTTTTATATTCCTACAAGCTCCCAGTCAAAAGATTTTGCAAGAACGCTTGCGGGGAAGAGGCACCGAGGGAGAAGCCGAGGTAACTCGGCGCTTACAAACCGCCGAAATTGAGATGGCAGCTGCCGGAGAATTTGAGCATATTGTGGTAAATAATCACCCTAATCAGGCGGCTAGCGAACTAGCAGCTCTAATGGGAATAGCGTAAGATTCTTCGTGAAGAGGTGGCGCTTCGCCACTGAAAATAGAAATGAGAGGACAATATGTCGGGTACTGTTGCTAGCCCAGAGGGGATCACCAACCCTCCAATAGATGATCTATTGGAAAAGGTAGAGTCCAAATATGCCCTAGTAGTATATGCGGCTAAACGGGCACGGCAGATTAACACTTACAATCTGGAGATCGCGGAAGGAATGTTTTCCACTCCCGGGCCGCTGATTGATTCCAATCCTGAAGACAAAGCTCTAGGTATTGCTTTGCGCGAAATTGATCAGGGAGTATTAAATCTAAAAGAGCATGACGATTCTTCCCAGGATTAACTGAACTATGTCGCAGCGCCGCCAAATTGTTGTCGGGGTGGGGGCGGGTATCGCCGCCTATAAAGCCACCCATGTGGTGCGGGCATTAGTTAAAGCCAACTTCGATGTCTGGGTAGTTCCTACCCCAGCATCTCTAAAAATGATCGGGGAAGTTACCTGGCAAGCAATATCCGGTAATCCGGTCTACACGCAGGTAGATTCCCCCGTAAGCGGAGTTGGGCATATTGAACTCGCCCGCGAGGCCAGCGCTATCGTGGTGGTTCCCGCAACTGCTGATCTATTGGCACGGATAACCCACGGCATTGCTAACGATATGCTGACCAACGTGATTTTGGCGGCTGACTGCCCGCTATTGTTAGCCCCGGCGATGCACACCAATATGTGGGAAAACCCGGCGACCAGGAAAAATGTGCAAACCTTGCAAGCTAGGGGAGCGCGTTTCATCGGCCCGGTGGCAGGTGAGCTATCCAGTGGGGATCGAGGGCTAGGCCGGCTAGCACCGGAAGAAGATATCTACGCCGAGGTGCTATCGGTTCTTTCTACCGGGAAATGGCAAGGCAAGAAGGTAATGGTAAGCGCGGGAGGCACCCGTGAGCCTTTAGATCCCGTACGTTTTCTCGGAAATCGTTCCTCTGGGCGCTTTGGAGTTGAGATTGCCCGGCAGTTTGCTTGGCAGGGAGCCCAAGTAACCTTATTGGCTGCCAATATTGAACCAACGCTCCTGGAATCTTTGCCCGGTGGGGTAGAAGTGGTGGCTACTCCTAGTGCAGGCAAAATGCACCAGGCAGCACTAGACTATTTCCCCCACATGCAAGTGGCGGTAATGGCGGCAGCAGTAGCGGACTATCAGCCAGTAGATTTTCAAAGCGAAAAGATCAAGAAAGTTCCTAATCAACAGGAGTTTTCTTTAAGGCTGCGCTCCACTGCCGATATTTTGGCAGATTTAGCCAGCAAGAAACACTCCGATCAGTTAGTAGCCGGATTCGCGGCAGAAACCGGCAGCTGGGAACAGGTGCTGCAACTGGGTAAAGAAAAGGCTCGCCGCAAAGGAGCCGACATTATTTTTATTAACCAAGTGGGCACCGAAACTGGATTCGGAGATATCGCTACCAGAGTTTGCGCAGTTGACGGCGAAGGCAGTGAAATTGGGCAGTTTTCGGGCAATAAACCCCAGGTGGCTACCCAGATAGTTACGCTGGTACGCCAGCAGGTGCAGTGACTGACACGATGCCGCGGTGGAGCGGCACTGACCCCCTAGCTAGCCTTAGATCCCGGAAGCAGACTAATTCCCTGGCAGGAACCCAACAAGAGCTACTGGCCACTCCGAGTCAGCCCCGTGGCAAATGGGAAAATAGTGACCCGATTGCCCGAGTTATTCCCGAGGTTTCGGTTTTCCATCTGGCCAGCGGCCTCGATTACACGATTCCTGCCCGGTTGCAGGCAAAAGTACAGCCCGGATGCCTCGTGAGCGTAAAAATTGCCGGCCAGCTGGTACACGGATGGGTAAGGGATATTCGCAAAGCAGAACCCACCCGACAGCGTTTACGGCCAATCAGCCGGGTTCTCAGCCCTCATCCTTTGGTGTCCGAAGACAGCTTTGCATTGTCAGAAAAGGTAGCTCGGCGTTATGCCGGAAATTTATCCGCGATTTTACGCCAGGCGATCCCTGCGCGCCGCGCGAATATTGAGAAAGAGTTCTTTGATTCTGATAACCGCGAATCTGCGGTAACCAAAGAGGCAAAGCTAGACGGGCTCGCCGAGGACAAAGCAGCTAGGGAGCCCCTCGTTGCTTCCTATCCCACTGGGACAGCCCTTTTAGAGTCTTTAGCGCGGGGGCAAACGAGCCGCGTAGTGTGGCAAGCGCTTCCCGAACCCGAATTGCCCGCTCCTTTCTCTCAAATCTCCCAGCTCATCTCCCATTCGCTAAGGGATAGTGGCTCAACGCTCTGTCTTTTCCCCACTAGTAAGCTAGCGCAGGATTTTGCTGCCTACTGGGATGAACATGCTTCCATCGGAGCCCCCTCAGCCTTGGAGTATCACTCTGATCTGGGGGCGAATGCCCGTTACCGCGCCTTCTTAGAGTGTCGGTTTAACCATCCTTCTCTGGTGATAGGAACTCGTTCCGCCATCTTTGCTCCTTTGAAAAAGCTGTCTCTGCTGTTGATTTGGGACGAGACAGCCGACACTTATCAGGAAAAATCCGCACCTTATTGGCACACCCGGCAAGTTGCAATGCTACGATCCCAGCGTGAAAAAGCTTCTTTAGTATTAGGAAGTTTCTCGCGTTCACCCCAGGCGCAGGCTTTAGTTATGTCTACCTGGGCTCGCGAGTTGGTTCCCGAAACTCACCAAATACCGCTGCCTAAAATTTTTACCCCCGAATATGAAAATCGAGACGACCCTTCCCTCGGGCAAAGCGGGCTATCTTCTACCGCCCTGCAATTCCTGCGGCAAGGATTGAAAAACGGTCCGGTATTAATCCAGGCTCCTCGCAAAGGAGGACGCGGCGGCCTGAGCTGCGCTAATTGCCTAGCGCCGGTGCGTTGTCCGCAGTGCCTAGGGCACGTAGAGCAGCTGCGCACAAAGTTTATCTGCCATAGTTGCGCTCATCAGTTTCGGTTTTCTTGCCCGCGTTGTGGGGCTAAAGAGACCCGCGCTAGGGTGCGCGGACATCAACAAATCGGAAGCGAACTGGCGGCCGCGTTTCCGCGTGTCCCCGTTTATAACTGTGACGCCGATACTTCTTTGAACCTTATCAATGCTGAGCCAGCCTTAATCGTGGCAACTGCGGAACAAGAACCGGTAGCTAAGGGTGGCTACCTCGCGGCACTACTGTTAGATGCCGGCCTGCTGCTGAGCCTAGATCGGATTTGGGCAGCGGAAGAAGCTTTGCGGCGTTGGGCAAATACCGCTGCTAAAGTTGCCCCGGGCGGGCAGGTGATGCTCACCGGTGATCCGGGGCAGCGACTCGCCGAAACTTTTAAACACCGAACTTTTAGTAGCTGGGCAATCCAGGAGCTAGCCGAGCGAGCGGAAGTTGGGATTCCCCCCACTGCCGCCTTAGCGGTTATTCGCGGCTCAGAGGACGCCTTGCACCGTTTCCTTGCTGAGTCCAGCTTCCCCGGTGCCCAAGTTATCGGTCCGGTTAGGCAGGACGATCACTTCCAGATGTTGGTACGTTCCCGTTTGGATCAAGGTGAGCTGTTGCGCGAAGAGCTGCGCCGCCTGCAAGCGGTGGCTTCTCGAAAAAAGTGGGGTCAGATCCGGGTACAGGTAGATCCCCAAGATCTTTAATGTTTCCTGAGATAGCGGTACTTAACTGATAACATTTCCTCTATGCGTGTCTTATTTGCCGGTACTCCCGACTCGGCGGTACCTGTCCTGAAGTATCTGCTCGACTCGGAGCATGAAGTAGTCGGGGTGTTAACTCGCCGTCCTGCTCGCTCTGGTAGAGGTCGCAAGGTTACGCCTTCGCCGGTGGCACAGGTGGCGGAAAAGGCCGGCTTGCCGATTTTTACCCCTACTTCGTTGAAAGACACCAGTGAGCGCCCTGACTTTAAAGCATTAGGCGCCGACGTGGCGGTGGTAGTCGCCTACGGGTTGCTGATTCCGAAAGATCTATTAGAGGTTTTCCCCCACGGCTGGATTAACCTACACTATTCGCTGCTGCCTAAATGGCGGGGGGCCTCTCCGGTGCAGCATTCGCGTATCGCTGGGGAAGAAATCACCGGGGTTAGTATTTTCCGCATTGACGAGGGAATGGATACCGGCCCTATCTACGCGGTTGATCCCATCCGCGTAGCTCCCCAAACCACCGCAGATTTGTTGCTGCAGCGCTTAACCGACACCGGAATCGGGGTGTTGCCCCACGTTCTCGCGGCGCTGAAAACTGGAAATGCTAAAGCCCACCCGCAAACTAGCGAAGGCGCCAGCTACGCGCCTCTGCTCACCAAGGCAGATGCCCAAATACCTTGGGAAAAAGATGCCCACCAGGTAGCCGACATGATTTGTGGCTTTACCTCTGAACCGGGAGCTTGGACCGAACTGCCTGATGGTAAACGGATCAGTATCTATCCCGTAATCGAGATGAAAGAACATGATACGCTGCAGCCCGGTCAGGTGCGGGTTACTAAACATGAAGTTACCGTCGGCACCGGCAGTAACGATGTGAAACTCACCTTTGTCACCCCGGCTGGAAAAAGGGAGATGGCTGCCGATGCCTGGGGACGGGGACAACGATATGGGCAAGATTTTTTCTTTAGTCTCCCGGGTGAAAGTGAGCAAAACTAGTGCGACCAGATCGTCCCTCGAAAGAATATTCTCCCCGTAAGTCTCCCCGGGGTAACCAGCGAAAAAAGCGGGGAGGAAACCGCTTCGAACCGGAGGAATGGCGTCCCCAAACCGATCGGGTACGTACCCTGGTTTTCCAGGTACTGCTGGCAGTAGAGACCAAAGATGCCTATGCGAACCTATTGCTGCCGCCGCGCCTTACTCGCGCCCATATTGCCGGGCGCGATGCCGGTTTCGCTACCGAGCTCACCTACGGGACGCTCAGAAGCCAAGGCTTTTACGATTGGATAATCGATGAGTGCTCGACCCGCCCAGTAGCTGCCTTGGAAAAAGAAGTGCTGGTTATATTGCGCATGGGCTTGCATCAACTGTTAAATATGCGAGTGCCCACTCACGCCGCGGTCAGCGAATCGGTGAATCTGACAAAACAGGAAGCCAATGAGGGAGCCGCCGGGCTGGTCAACGGGGTTTTACGCCAAGCGGTGCGCCTGGCTGACAGTGGGGAACTAGAATCCCGGCTCGACGCCCTTAATGCCTCCCGCCGCCTGGCAATTGAGTATTCTCATCCTGCTTGGATTATTGCCGCCTATCGCGCGGCTTTAAGTGAACACGCAAAACTGGGTGCCCAGATTCCCAGTGACGATGATTCCCTGACGGCATTACTGGCAGAAAATAATCGCGCCCCCTATATCAACCTGGTGGCGCGACCTGGCTTGGTTAATCGAGAAGAACTTGCCGATGCGGTAGAAGATATGGGACAAGATGTTGCCTATTCGACGCTGAGTCCTTGGGGTTTGATTGTGTCTGGGGGAGACCCCGCAAGCCTAGAAGAGGTTCGGCAGGCTCGTGCAGGGGTGGAAGATCAAGGATCACAACTGGTCGCCGGAATCGCAGCTACCTATCCTTTGGAAGGCAGCGACCAGAACTGGCTAGACTTATGTGCTGGTCCCGGCGGGAAAGCAGCTTTAATGGCGGCGTTAGGCAGGCAACGCGGCGCCCAACTGGTGGCTAATGAGATTAGTCCTCACCGCGCCAAATTGGTGGAAGATTCGGTGCAGGCTCTTGACAATGTGCAGGTGACGCAAAAAGACGGCACCCAGTTTCCGCTCCGTGAGGGCGGATATGACCGGGTACTGGTAGATGCTCCGTGTACCGGATTGGGGGCATTGCGCCGTCACCCCGAGTCCCGTTACCGTGCCCGTAATGAAACCATTCCGGATATCACTGATCTACAGGAGCGTCTGTTGAATCGGGCTTTAGATGTTTGCCGCCCGGGAGGCTTAGTTATTTACGCTACTTGTTCACCGCACCCGGCAGAAACTACTTTCCTGGTAGAGCGGGTATTAAAAGCTCGCGGGGACGGGCAACTACAGGAACTCACCCCCGTATGGGATCAACTTATCGATGCCGATGCCTGGCCCCAGGGATTGGGCTGCGCCGATAAATACTTACAATTGTGGCCACATATTCATGCCAGTGACGCTATGTTTGCAGCAGTAATCAGCAAAAACTAGAAAGGAAACTAATCATGGGCGTAACTATTTCTCCTTCTATCCTTAACTGCGATATTGCTAACTTGGCTGCTGAAATCAAAAAAATAGAGAACGCAGATTATGCGCATGTGGACGTGATGGATAATCATTTTGTGCCCAATCTTTCCTGGGGGCTGCCGGTGGTAGAGGCAGTAATCCGCCAAAACATTTTGCCAGTAGACGCCCATTTAATGATCGAGGACGCCGACCGGTGGGCGCCTACCTATGCGGAGGCCGGATGTGCCTCGGTAACTTTCCATGCCGAGGCAGCGGCAGCGCCGATTCGTCTGGCGCGAGAGATTCACCGGCAAGGGGCGAAAGTGGGAATGGCGCTGCGTCCAGCCACCGATATCACTCCCTATATCGATATCCTCCCGGAAATCGATATGTTGCTGGTAATGACGGTGGAGCCTGGTTTTGGGGGTCAGTCCTTCCTAGAGTCGATGATGGCGAAAGTTCGCCGTACCCGCGAAGCTATTTCTGCTGCTAACCTGCAAGTATCGGTGCAGGTGGATGGAGGAATTACCCGCGAAACTATTAGCGTAGCTGCCGAAGCCGGAGCGGATGTATTCGTTGCGGGTTCAGCGGTTTATAAAGCTGAAGATGCCTACGCGGAGGTAGAGGAACTGCGGCGCATCGCCCAGTCCCACTGCTAGTATTTAGCGAGGTTTTCGGCGAGGAAGCAGCGGCGTCCTCGAAAAGCTTATTCGCGCGCCCCAGGGGCAGGTTGGAGCTAACTGGATTCCTGCCAACTGGAGCCGGAAGGCAAGATTTTTCAAAACCCACTAACCTTAAAGCTATGAAGAGTTTTGAAGATTTGTTTACGGAGTTGCAAGAAAAAGCAACCACCCGTCCTCAGGGATCTGGCACCGTAAAAGAGCTAGACGCCGGGGTGCATGCTATCGGGAAGAAAATCGTAGAAGAAGCGGCAGAAACTTGGATGGCTGCCGAATACGAAAGTCACGATGATTTTTGTTTAGAGGTCTCCCAGCTGCTTTATCACGCCCAAGTGATGATGATCGCTAAAGGGGTTAGCCTCGAAGACGTCTACCGAAAACTCTAAGGATACAAATGTTAAGAATAGCTGTTCCCAATAAAGGTGGCCTGTCAGATCCGGCCATCAGACTTCTTTCCGAAGCTGGATACCGTACCCGGCGCCGGGGTCGAGAGCTACATATCACCGATCAAACCAACCAGGTGGAAGTGTTTTTTCTCCGTCCGCGCGATATCGCCCAATACGTAGGTGCCGGTTTTATTCAAGCTGGGATTACCGGACGCGATCTACTAGCGGATTCGGGAGTCAAAGCCGAAGAAGTATTAGCACTGGGATTTGGCTCCTCTACTTTCCGCTTTGCCGCACCTTTAGGCACTATGAGTTCGGTTCAGGATCTAAGGGGTAAACGTATTGCCACTTCTTTTGACCGGATTGTGCAGGACTATTTGGCTTCGCAGCAGGTGCAAGCCGATACCGTACACCTAGATGGGGCCGTAGAGTCCTCGGTTCGCCTCGGGGTGGCAGATGCAATCGCTGATGTAGTGGAAACGGGCAACACTTTGCGGGCAGCCGGGCTGGAAGTATTTGGCGAACCTTTGATGCAATCAGAGGCTGTGCTTATCGCTAATCCGCAGGCAGCCGACAGCGCGGGTCTGCAAGTTCTTCAGCAGCGCCTTTTGGGGGTGCTCAATGCGCGTAACTATGTGTTGGTCGACTATAACGTTCACCGGGATCTGCTGGATAAAGCGGTAGATTATACTCCGGGAATTTCTTCGCCCACCATATCTTCCCTGCAAGATAGCCACTGGCTAGCGGTGCGGGCGATGTGCAAACGCTCCGAAGTTCACGGGGTGGTCGATAAGCTCCACGCCCTCGGGGCGGAGGGGATTTTGGTTACTCAGCTGCTATCGGCTCGGATCTAGCTGGAGCTGTGCCAGGCGCAGGCCGGCACCCTAACTGGTACTTTGTACCTCGGAGGTAAAACCCCGAAGGATTTCGCCGGAAGCTTTAGGCTAGGCAAGCTGCGCGGCGAGGCGTCCGGCTACCGCAGCTGCCAGGAAGGGAGCAGCATCTTCTTCCAGGCCTCGTCGCATGGTTGACAGCTTCACCGGGCAGTCGCTTAGGGCCTGGTAGAGTCCGGTAGTTGCACATTTTTGCACCCGGTGCCGGGAACTAATCTGTGCCAGTTGGGAGTCTACCAATTTAGTGAACTCACTGTTTAGGAGAGGTTTTTGCCCTTCGCCCTCGTCGGTAAATTCCGGCAGCGCTACGGTCAGGGGAACAGGCGTAAAATCAGAGAGAATTCGCAAACTATGATGGGAGATTCCCTGGTGGCGCGGCCGAGGGTCAGCTGCTGACATCCGCAGGGCACAAATTGCTTTCCCGCCTCCTGCAGCCGCCTGGGTTAGGAACGAGGAAAGATCAAGACCGGAGTAACCGTAGGGGGTGCCGCTACCCGCATTGCCTGGGCCTTGTCCCACAATCGCGATATCGGCGGCTAACACCTGCCGGGCTGCCAGCAGCGCCGAAAAAGTATTGATCGATTCCAAGTCACCCCCGAAGGCTTGACCAGCGGTAATTACCGCCGATAGCCAGCCATTTTCGCGCAGCGCGGTAATGTTGCGGGAGAAAAACGCCGGAAGCGCCCCGCCATCGGTGTAAACATAAACGATTTTCGCCGCGGGATTCTCCGCCCGCACCCCGGCGATCACCGCGGGAAGCTGGGAATGCAGATCGATCCCTACTACCGGCATTCCCTGCAAGTTTTCTGCCTGTCGCATCTGCTGGTGATAAGGGGATTCTTGTTCTTCCACAGAGGAAACCATGTACTGGCTGGGGGTATAGCGCGCCTTCATAATGTGACCCTCATTAGCCGGCAACGAGTCTTCTGGCAGACGCCCACAAAGTGCGGTCACCAGTGCGAACCCGCCGGTTCCTAAGTTCTTCTGGAGGGCAGAACAATCAACGCGTACCGTGTCTCCCGCTTTAACTTCCCCGTTTAAGGCCGGATAGTTTAAGGCGCGCATGGTTTCCCCGGCTAAAAACTGCTCGGCTCCACTAGGATGAGCAGAAATCTTGAGCGTGAGTTCTTGCGTGGCTTTGAAGTTGCGAACCGCTGCCACCTGTCCTTCCCGTAACATCATGTTTTATATTCTAGCGGTCTTTGTCGGGGTGACCGCCAGGGTCGGAAACAGGTAGGCTTAAGGTATGCATGGGTTTTTAGTTGTGCTTTGGACGCTGGGGATTCTCGCGGCAATAATTTGTCCGATTGTCATGTTTGTCTGGCTATTCCGCAAAGCCAATGCCACTTTAAATGTTTTCGGGGAACAAGTTCAGCAGGTAACCTCTCCGCTCGAGAATTTGCAGGAAGCCTCGGAGCTTTCGGCTCTGCGCCCCGCCGGAGCCAGCGGTGATCCCCAGGTGTTAGCTGCGGCTCGCCAGGTGCGCGCGGAAGTGGCAGCCACTCGGCGTACTCGCCGCTACGCCCGCTTATCAGCCGCTAAAGCGCGCTGGGAGAAACTGGGGCTGATGTAGGTGCCGCGTAGGCGTAAACGAAAAAAACCTCCTACTCCAGGTGCGGGGGACTGGGATTCCCTAAGCGCGGCGGAAAAGTTAGCCACTTTTAAACGCACCCAGATTAAGGGCGAGGCGGCTAGTTTCGCGGCTGGTTTTGATTTTCCCTTTGATGATTTCCAAGATCAAGCCCTTCGCGCCCTCGAGAACCATAAATCTGTATTAGTTGCTGCCCCTACCGGTTCCGGTAAGACTTTAGTGGGGGAGTTCGCCCTATTCTTGGCGTTAAAACGCGGGGTGAGAGCCTTTTATACCACCCCAATCAAGGCGCTTTCTAACCAAAAATTTCGAGATTTTTCTGCCACCTACGGCAGTGAAAATGTGGGGCTACTGACCGGGGATATCTCCGTTAACCCCTCAGCTCCCCTGGTGGTGATGACCACCGAAGTTCTGCGCAATATGCTTTACCGGACCGATGGGCGCCTCGATGATTTAGGGTTTGTAGTTCTTGATGAAGTGCATTACCTGGCTGACCGCTATCGCGGCCCCGTATGGGAAGAAGTAATTTTACATCTAGATGCGCAGGTAAAAGTAATCGCCTTGTCGGCCACAGTGTCTAATGCCGAAGAATTCGGTCAGTGGCTACGCCAAGTGCGCGGAGATGTTGAGATTGTGGTTTCGGAAAAACGTCCGGTGCCGCTTTACCAACATATGCTGGTAGGAGGGCAACTTTTTGATTTAGAAGTAAAGTCTTCCGGTGGTAAAACTAAACTTAATCCGGCGTTGCTAGCTAGGACTCGCCGCGGCTTGGGGGAGTCCCGACGCGGTCACCATACGTCACTGGCCGCAGCGGTAGGGGAGTTAAACGCGAAAGGGCTACTGCCAGCAATTATTTTTATTTTTTCGCGCGCCCGCTGTCAGCAGGGTCAAAATCAGCTGGTAGCAGCGGGCATAGATCTAACTAGTCCCGAGGAAAAACGCCAAATCTCGGCGTGGCTAGATGCCATCAGTGAAAATATTCCTCCTGGTGATGCCCTCGCTTTGGGATTGGATACCCTGTTCGAGGGACTCAGGCGCGGAATCGCCGTGCACCATGCTGGCCTGCTTCCGGTACTTAAAGAAGCAGTAGAGAAAATGTTCGCTGCCGGATTACTAAAAGTGGTGCTGGCAACCGAAACTTTGGCGCTGGGGATCAATATGCCAGCGCGTTCGGTAGTTATTGAATCACTACGCAAATGGGATGGTCACGAGTTCGTAATGCTCTCGGCCGGGCAATATACCCAGCTTACCGGGAGAGCTGGCAGGCGCGGGATCGATACTTTGGGTCACGGCATCGTAATGTTTCGCCCCGGCATGGATCCAGCTACGGTAGCCGCGCTGGCCTCAAAACGTACCTATCCACTGAAATCAGCTTTTAGTCCCACCTACAATATGGCGGTTAACCTGCTGGAGCGAGGATCCTTGGAGAGTACTCGGGACGTTTTGCGACGCTCTTTTGCGCAATTTCAGGCAGACCGGGCAGTAGTGGGGAAGGCGCAGCAAGCCGCTGAAAAGCAAAGGGCAGCCGATGAAATTGTCGCGGCTAAGTCTTTGGAATGCTCTTTGGGGGATATTTACGAGTATGTAAGGATTAAGAGTGAGCTGGAGGCACGTGATGCCCGCCATGCCCAACTGCTTGCCCGCGAGCAAGCGCGGCGGCGCTTAGAGATTTTTAGTTCCCTAAAACGCGGTGATGTAGTGGCTTATAAAGATGCTCGCCGCCCTCGTCACGGGATTGTGATGAAAAAATCGGGCACTCGCACCGGGGAAACCACTTTAACTGTCTTGGCCGATAACGCCAAGCTACGGGAGTTTTCCACTAATGGCTTTGCTGGCTCCTTAGCCTTGGTGGGGCAGATGTGGGTGAAAGATTACTCGGAACGCAAACCGCGCGACCGACAACGCCTAGCCTCCAAGTTACGTACCGCGGTGCGCGAAGGGATTTTTACCGATCCGGAACCTGCCAAACCTAGTGAGGAAGAGGCGGCTACCCCCGCAAAACCTGCGGTATCAAGCTCGCAGAGATCCTCTCCGGTACTGGAAACTAATGGCCGTGAACTGGCAGAACTGAGCGAACTGGAACTTACCGAGCTACTGGCGCACCATCCCGCGTCCAGTTGTCCCCAGTTAGCGAGCCATATAAAGAAGGCCTCTCGCTGGGCGCGTCTCGAGCGGCAGGCTGCCCGCTTGCGGCGCCAAGTCGATATTTCGGAGGGCGCACTGGTTGATACCTTTGACCGGGTCGTTAAGGTTCTAATCCAGTTAGGGTATCTAGATCCCAGGGGGCAAGTAACCGAATCCGGGGAGGTGCTGCGCCGAATATATAGTGAATACGATTTACTCATCGCGCAATGCGCCCTAGAAAATGTTTTCGCGGGGCTTTCCCCGGCGCAACTAGCGGCAGCCTGTTCGGCGGCTAGTTATGACGCGCGGCGGGAAGAAACGGGAGCCCCGGTGCCTGCCTCTTTGAAATCTGTGGTCAATCAAATCGAAACTTTGGCGGCTAATCTGCGCCAGCTACAAAGCGAGCTGCAAGCACCAGAACTTCCGCAGTCATCTTCGGCGCTGGTGGCAGCGACCTACGCTTGGGCTAAGGGGAAACCGCTCGCGGTAGCTTTAGAGACCGCGCCCTTGGAGGCTGGGGATTTCGTGCGAGCGATGAAACAGCTGCTCGATGTGCTGCGGCAACTAGAAATGGTGGGCAGTGTGGAAACCTCGGCTACCGCGCGTAAAGCCCAAAAACTAATTTTGCGCGGAGTGGTGGCATGGTCAGATATTTAATAAATGGTTTTTGGGCTCTAGTTGCTGCCATCGCCATTGCAGCAGGTCTACTTTTGGCTTTCCCCTCTACCTGGGGGTCACACTGGCTAAGCGCCTGGTTAGCTCTCGGACTATGGCTACTAATTCTGCGCCGGGCGCGCCGCAGCTACGCCCTAGTGATCTCCATTCTGACCTCTCTGCTATTTTTCGTGGTGCTATTTCGCTGGGTGGCTATCTCCCTGACCTTTTCTACTCCTTGGATTGCGCTGGCGCTGTTTGAAACCTTATTTCCCACCTTGTGGGCAGGGGCAGTTTTGGCTACCCGCAAACTGACCAGCCCGCTTTGGACATTTTGGACGGCCTTTTCTTTTGCCGGGATCGAAGCGTGGCGAGCGTGTTTTCCCTGGACGGGAATGCCTTGGGGAATGTTGGGATTTTCCCAGGTAGATAGCCCTATGAAGGGATGGATTCCGCTTTTGGGTGAAAACGGGATGGCCTTTCTAATGGTGGGGATCGTTACTGCGCTAGTTAGCGTGACTTGGAAAATCTCGATGCCGAATCTAGCTACTGCGGCTTTGGCCTTGATAGTAGTGATTTTTTCGGGGGTGGGCTTACCGTCGCTACCGGATACGCAAGATTCTTCCCAGCTAAAAGTGGCGGCTATGCAGGGGGGTGTTTCCTGGCCAATTGGGTCTACCTATTCCCATCCTGGCACCATCTTGTCTGGTCATATGGAACAAACACGTAGTAGTGATTTGCGCGGAAGCGAAGTAGTTTTATGGGGGGAACAGGCAGCAGATATCGATCTGCGTGCTAATGCGCAGTGGGCGGAGGAACTACGACACTGGCAGGAAAACCTGCAAATTCCCATCATTTTTGGCACCTTGGTTTATGGGAATAAAACTACCTCTAACCAGGTACTAAAGCTGGAGGATGGCAAGTTCTCCCAGATCTATATCAAGCGGGAACCAGTGCCTTTTGGGGAATTCTTACCGGCTCGCCCTACTATCTCTAGGATCTTCCCGGAACAGGTAAAAATGCTCCCGCGCGATATGATACCGGGCAAAGCCCCCGGAGTTACCCCAGTTGGTAATGCGCAGATAGGGACAAATATCTGTTTCGAGGTAGCGATTGACCAGCTGGTGCGCGATACGGTGCACGCGGGGGCGAACCTACTTTATTTCCCCACTAATAATTCTTCTTTTGGATACTCCTATCAGTCCCGACAGCAGCTGCAGATTGCCCGCTTTCGCGCCCTCGAATATGATCGCTCCACTGTCCAAGTGGCAGTAGGGGGAGTAAGCGCCCTGATCGATCCAGAAGGTCAGGTTGTCTCCCAATCCGGGCTCTTTCGGGCAGATACTTTAAAAGCGGCTCTGCCTTTGCGCGACACTCTCACCTGGCAGGCACGTTTTGGGGAGGCGATGAACGCCAGCTTCCGTTTCGGAACCCTAATTGGACTGGCGCTGGTGGGAGCAATCCTAGTTTTCTTGAAAATACAAAAACGCAGCTTTCAAAGAACCGAGTTTTCCCCTCGAACAGGACGTAAACCAGCGGTGAATAAGAGCAGAGGAAGCGGAAATAACGGCTCGAAAGGAAAAAGAAAGAAATGACAGATACCGTAATCGCGATTCCTACCTACAACGAACTAGAAACTCTACCCCGGCAGGTGGCAAAACTGCGTCGGGAAATTCCGCAGGCAGACTTGGTGATTGTTGACGATAATTCTCCCGATGGTACTGGCGAGCTCGCCGAGGAACTGGCAAGCAAAGATAGGGGAGTGAAGGTAGTACACCGATCGGAGAAAGCCGGACTGGGCCCGGCCTATTTGGAAGCATTTTCTTGGGCTCAGGAGGCAGGATACACCTGGATAGTGCAGATGGATGCAGATGGTTCTCACCGGGTACGTGACCTGAAAAAACTCCTGGCTCGCCGGCTATGGCCGAGTGAGCCGGATCTGGTGATTGGTTCGCGTTGGATAAGAGGAGGCCGCCTAGAGGGTTGGTCAAAGTTACGGGAGGCGCTCTCGCGAGGTGGAAACGCCTATATCGGGGCGCTGCTGCGCCTGGGAATCGGGGATGCTACCGCCGGTTTTCGGGTTTACCGTCTAGATTTTCTAGGCCGGCTGGGATTAGCAGATCTTGATTCCCGTGGATATTGCTTCCAAATAGATATGACCCGGCGGGCAGTGAAAGCGGGCGGAAATATTGTGGAAGTACCGATCACTTTTCAAGAACGCGCTGCCGGAGCCTCCAAAATGTCCAGCGCTATTATTCTGGAAGCCCTGGCAAAAGTTACCCGCTGGGGGATAGCTGACCTATTTAAGGCGCCCGCTGCGCGAAGCTAAAGCCTAACCGCTATCCCCATGCACCCTTAGAAAGCCTCGCTGAGACGCGGAGGCTAAACCCCGAAAATAGCAGTTAAGCCGGGGAATTACTAGCGGTAATGCACTCCGTCCATTAACGCCCCTGAATGCAGTACCTCCAGCTGTTCTTGTAACAACTGCTGCAATTCTTCCTCACTGCGACGCTCCATGAGCATATCCCAGTGGGTACGCTGGGGACGTAAAGGCTTAGAATCTTCTTCTTCTGCGGGTTCTTCGTATTGCAGTTCGCCGGTTTCCCCGCATTTACATTCCCATTCGGCGGGCGCGGCAACCTCGGCGGCAAAAGTCATGTGGAAACGGTGCCCATTAGGGCAAATGTAGAGGCTTTCGCGGCGTTCTGCGAATACTACGCCATCTTCTGTCTCTAGGCTTTTCGAACCGATACTTGTTCCGCGTAGTGCCCGCTCTGCCATAGTAATAACTTCTCCTTGCTTCCCGTCCTAGCTACCCAGCAAATACCGCCCTATTCTAACAGCTGCGCCGGTGGGCAAAAAAGCTAACCTGCTCTTTTGCCCACCGGCGAAACTAAAACTATTTAACGGGAGGCTGACCGTAGACGTTTTGGTAGCGCTCGTACAAAGAATCGATATGACGTGATTCAATCGGACATAGCTCACCCACAGACCGGGCAATCGCTACTGTCTTAGCTACTTCCTCGACCATGACTGCCGCTTTAACTGCGGCTTTAGCATCCTTACCAATAGTGAACGGACCGTGGTTGGCCATCAATACTGCGGGGGAGCGGGAATCTTTTAAGGTTTCTACAATCCCGCGTCCGATGGAATCATCCCCGATGATCGCGAAAGGACCTACCGGAACTTCGCCGCCAAACTCGTCACCCATCATGGTCAACACGCAGGGAATGGGCTGTTGCACCGCCGCAAAAGCGGTGGCATAGGGGGAGTGGGTATGAACCACGCCCCCGACTGCACTCATGTGCCGGTAAACATAGGCGTGAGCCGCAGTATCTGAAGAAGGCTGCAAATCTCCGGAGGTATCATCATCCAGTTTGTTACCATCTAGATCGCAAACCACCATAGCGTCTGCTGACAACTCATCGTAACGTACCCCGGAAGGTTTAATCACGAATAGATCCGCGCCCTCCACCCTCTGCGAAACATTCCCGGCAGTCCAAACTACCAGCGCGTTAGCCGGCAGTTCCGCATGCAATGATGCAACCACTTCCCGAGTGGCTGCTACCTGCTTGCGGATCTTAGCGGGCAGTTCATTTACATGAGGCATACTTCCCCCTTTAATTTGAGCGGTGTACCTGCGCTTTAATCGCTTTCAAGTTGCGCATCACTTTAGTGCCGCCCCGGCCGAAGAAATCATGCATTTCTTTAAAGGCAGCATAGAGTTCGCGATAAGCTTCCACATTTTCAGGGATCGGCTGGTAGGCATGGGAAATCTTCTTGCCCATAGCCGCGGAAGCCGCGAAAATATCGGGGTATTGTCCATCGGCAACCGCCGCAAATACCGCCGAGCCCAAGGCACCCGCTTGGTCAGTAGAGGAAATAGAGATCGGCAGACCGGTAATATCCGCGTACATCTGCATATACAACTGGTTCTTTAACAGGCCGCCCGCAACCACGATCTCTTTAATATCGACCCCATGTTCAATGAAGTTGTCGATAATAATCTTGGCTCCAAAAATCGTGGATTCTAGCAACGCGCGATACATGTCAGCAGGAGTAGTGGTCAGGGTCATCCCCAACATCATTCCTGACAAACGCGCATCGGCCAGGACAGACCGGTTACCGTTCCACCAATCCAAGGCCAGCAGGCCATGTTCGCCGATTTTTTGCTCCGCCGCCTGTTCGGTGAGTAGTTCATGGACATTCTTACCGCGCTGCTCAGCTTCTTCGCGAATGCTGGCGGGCACGCACTGGTTAGTAAACCAAGAGAAAATATCTCCGACCGCGGTTTGACCGGCCTCAAAACCCCATTCACCGTCGACGATACCGCCATCGACTACTCCGAAGATTCCCGGTACGTCCGCGTAGTCATGGGCAGAAACCACGAAACAAGTAGAGGTACCAGCAATAGCAGTGAGTACCCCATTTTCAGTGGCACCCACCCCAGCCGCATGTACGTGGGCATCAATATTGCCCGAACAGACGGTGATGCCTGCTTCCAGTCCCATAAGAGAGGCCATCTTTTCGGTCAGCTCTCCGACCTTGGAGCCCAAAGGGGCGATCGGCGCGGACATTTTTTGCTCGAAGACCTCACCGAATCCGGGAGCTAGCGCCTCTAAATACTCTTTATCCGGATACTTGCCATCCTGGTACATCCGCTTATATCCGCTGGCACCAGCAGTTTGGGTATGCACCCCGGTCATTTTCCAGGTCAGCCAATCCATTACATCGGTAATTGCTTCGGCTGCCTGGTAGACCTCCGGGGCTTTTTCGTATAGCTCCAGCATCTTGGGTAGTGCCAGTTCCGAAGAAAGCACCCCGCCATAGCGGCCAAGCCAGGGTTCGTTGCGCTCTTTTGCCAGCGCCACGATCCGGTCTGCCTGGTCTTGGCCGCCGTGGTGTTTCCACAGCTTGATATAAGCGTGCGGGTTGTTCTTAAACTCTTCCTTTTCGCAAAGCGGGGTACCTGCCTGGTCGGTGACCACCAGGGAAGCGGAGGTGGTGTCTAGACCGATAGCCACCACGTCCTTAGGATCAACCCCAGATTCCTTGACTGCCCGCGGAACCGCACTGGCCAGCACCGCAATATAATCCGCGGGTACTTCCAAGGCGAACTCGGGCGGTAGCACCTGCCCATCGCCAGCAGTAAGAGTGGTATCCATAACTCCGTGGGCGTACTCGGTGACGGCGGAAGCTAATACTTCCCCATCACTTACCCGCACCACTACCGCGCGACCGGACAGGGTACCGAAATCTATTCCGATTACATATTTATTTTCCATTGCAGGCTCCATTGCGTTGCGAAATTAGGAGAGTCATGATTCTTCATTAGCTAGCTAGTTACCTAGTTAGCGTGACGATGTTTACCCCAGAATCCTTCCGGGCTAAATAAACGATCGATTACCTCGTCAAGAGCGTTGAGATCCATCAGGATATCCAACACTGTGTAACGCGAACGAATCATTTGCGCCTGACGGTGGGTCTTGCGGAAACGATCCCAATCGATCTTGATCATTTCGGGGTGATAGGGTGCACCGGCTTTACGTAAGTTTTCTTGCGCTTCCTCCGGAGAGATCAGCTGCTTCGAGCAGATCTCTTTGATTTCACTCCATTTTTCTTTCAGCAGTTCTAAGCGCTTACGAAGTTCTTCGCCCTCTAAATGCTTGTTAAGGGAGTGTTTCTTCGCTTCGCCTTGGATGCTGGGAATGATTAGTTCTTCTACCTTGGCCAAGACCTCTGCTTCACTGGGGGCATTGGCTACTACTTCGGCAATATCCAGGTTGGGGATATCCATCGCCAAGAATTCTTCCCAAATCGCCAGGGAGGCTACCGTACCAACCCCCACTTTAAAGCCGTGCGATAGCGGTGGTTCCCAATCGAGGCCGTGCCCTTCCATCTCCCAAGTGTGAGAGAACTGGTGGCCAGCTCCCGAGGCGGGACGAGATGAAGACAGTGCCTGCATAGCCAGCCCCGACATAATATTGCCTTCGGCTAGCCCTTCAATCGCGTCGCGATCACCCCTGCAGGCGCCTTCCGGATCAGAAAGGGCTCCACGCAAGGGTCCTTGTACCAAGGACCAGGTGTAGTCATCTACGGCTTCCACGCCGAGACGATCGGCTAGTAGCCAGTCGGCTCCGGCGGGGATCTTTTCGATCAGATCCCCGTAACCGGTGGCGGTCAGGCGCTGGGGGGCAGCAGCGATTACATCTAGATCAGCGACCAAACCCGCAGGAGCTGGACACTCGCGGGTAATCTTGAAGCCATCTTTGGTAATGGAGGCCCCAAAAGCCGCGTAACCATCTACCGAGGCAGCGGTACATACGTTCATATAGGGACGTCCCAGTTCTCCGCTGGCTAGTTTACACAGGTCATTTAGAGTTCCGGACGCAATTGAACAGATCACCGTATCATCGAGATCTTGCAGTATCTCCCGAACTTTAATTACATTCTCGTAACCGGCATACAAAGTGGGTTTACCGGGGAAAATGTAGGGATCATGCATGGGTACGCCCGCAGCCTTGAGGGAGTCGACTACTCCTTTTCCGGCTGCGCCAAAGGTGTTTTCATCCGCGACTACCAGGGCTGTTTTCCCGGGAAAGAGGCGGGCAAACAGCGGGCCAGTTTCCTTCAGTACCCCAACGCCGAACTCAATATCTTTAGTGTCGCTAGCAGTTTCTAGTGCTTTCGCGATCAATTCGTTTGTCATTGATACTTCTTTCTTTATTCTTTGGATTATTCACCGGCGGCTACATGGTCAACTACCTCATGGGTTAGTTCTTGCATCGCCGGGTAGCTTTCCATGTATTTTTGCAGGTAGAACTGGTATTCCTCGTGGGTTTCCGGGTTAGGTTCGATCCGCTCGGTTTCGTGCACCATATTGGAAGCAGCCTCTTGGATAGTGGCGTATTGCCCAGATCCCACTGCCGCTAAAATACAGGTACCAAGCACGACCGCGTCCCCAACTTCGGTCTTTACCAGGGGCTTTCCGGAAACATCGGCATGCATCTGCATCCACAGTGGCGACTTAGTGGCGCCACCACAAACGGTTACCCGGTCAAAGTTAAATCCAGCATCTTCCATCTTCTTAAAGTTAAAGGCAGTACCGAAGGCAACTGCCTCCATAATTGCATGGTAAACATGCAGGGGAGTGTGCGATAGGGACAGTCCCCACATGATTCCCCGGGCTTTGGAATCGGTATAGGGAGTACGGTTGCCTTGGAAATATTCGTTAATAATTAACCCGTCGGAGCCCGGTGCGATATCGGCGCATTTACGATCCAGGATCTCATAGGGGTTAACTCCTACGGTTTCAGCACTCCTTACCAGATGCTCACAAAAACCTTCCTTGAACCATTTAAGGACCGACCCGGAGGAAACCAGGGAGCCTTCCAAAGTGTACTGCCCTTTAATAACTCCATCGGTATAGGAGCCCATGAAACCATTGCCATAAACCGGCTTATCGGATTGACCAGCAATAACGTGAGAAGATCCGGTAGTTAGCGATACTTGCCCCGGGTTTACCGCTCCCAAACCGATCTGTCCTGCCCAAGCATCAGCACAGCCCTGAGCGACCGGAGTCCCCGGTAGCAGCCCCAACTCTTGGGCTACCGAGGGCAATAGTCCCCCGAGCGGAACCCCCAGGTCTTCCACCCTTTCCGGCATCTTTTCGAAAGCGTCACCGGCACCGATTTTCTCGTAGTACTCAACCGGCCACCCACCATAGTCACGGTTATAGTTCATCCGCATAGAAGCAGAGTTAATGTTAATCGTCCATTCGCCGGTTAGGCGATAGGTTAGCCAGTCAGGAGCGTCAACAATCCGGTAGGCATCTTTAAATATTTCGGGCTCATTTTCTTGCAGCCAAGCCACTTTGAAGGGATACCACTCGGCGGTGGGGGGAGTAGTCTTACCCCCGTTGTATAGACGCGCCCAGTGATCCATATCCATTACCCGTTCCATTTGCTTAGTGGCGCGCACATCCATCCACATAATGGCACGGCGGAGTTCTTTGCCTGCTTTATTGATGGGAACCACGGTCATGGTGGTGGCATCATAGCTAATACCCGCAATATGCCGAGCAGGAATACCCGTTTGGTCTAGCACTTTGCGAACTGAAGCGACTAGAGCTTCCCACCAGTCGGAGGGGTCTTGTTCTGCCCATCCCGGATGCGGGTGATAGGTAGGGTACCCCGTGGCGGCAAAGCCAATCGGAGTGCCTCGCAAGTCAAAAATCGCGGCGCGGCAAGATTCCGTGCCATAGTCGATTCCCAGTAGGTAAGGACCTTCATAACCCGGTGCTACCATTTGTCTTCTCCTTAAACTTTGCGCCGGCATCATTGTCGGCGACTTTTTGTGCGCAGTGGTAGCGCATTTTGTGGTTGTTAGGGTGGTACTAAGTGTTGCTATTTAGTTATCGTTTTCGGTCCAACCGTTTTCTTCCCATACGGCAGCGGGGATCAGGCGGTCAACACGATCGAGTAAAAAGTCTGGTTGATGTGCTTTCGGCAGAGCTAGTGCTTCTTCCATAGTGGAGTCTCCGGTCAGCGGCATTGCTGAGAACATCCCGGTTTTTTTGGCCATCTCGATATCGGTATAGAGACGGTCACCAACCATCATGCAGTTGCGAGGGTTAACATCTAGGCCTTCAATGGCCACCTCGAGCATCACCGGCTCCGGTTTGCCGGTAATAACCTGGCACTTGGTCTGGGTGCAGGCTTCGATCGCGGCAATAATCGCGGCACAGTCCGGTTCGCCTCTCCCTCCCGGGAAGGGGCAGTAACGGTCGGGGTTGGTGGCCACCAAAATTGCTCGCTTGTGGAACCAGATGGCATCGAAAGCTATTTGCAGTTTGCGATAGTCAAAGGTGCGGTCATAGGACGCGATTACAATATCTATTTTTTCCGGATCATCACTGATTTTTATTCCCGCATCCTGTAGAGCATCAATCAACGGCTGCTCCGCAATCGGGAAAACCGTCTTGTCAGGATGGTGGTTTTTTAGCCAACGGGTCATAGTGACCACGGTGTTGGCAATGTCTTCTAAGGGGGTGGGAATATCCAGCCTCTCAAGTTTGTCCACATAAAGATGGGGATCTTTAGTGGGATTATTAGAGAGGAAACGTACCGGGATGTCGCGGCGCCGCAGCTCCTCAATTAGTCTCTTCGCCCCGGGCAATAGGTGGTCTCCCAAATAAATGGTGCCATCCATATCAAAAATATAGGCATCATAGAACTCGGTGGGGAACTTAAGATTCTCTTCGGCGTACAACGGTTTTCCTCTCAACTAGTATTTCTTAAAAGCGGGGGTGGAAAGCCCACGGGCTTTCCACCCCCGATAATCGACTGGGGTTAGAACAGTAACGCCAGAGCACAAACAATGGTGTGAGACAGCCAGATGGAGGCTGCCGGCGGGTCAATATGGGTGTCGCCACGGGCATACATTAGCCGTTGCGCAACCTCGGCCAGACCTGCCGCCATCACGCCAAATACTACTGCCGCTACCAGCGCCAGGATCAGGTTGTGTCCCACAACCGGGAACCAGACCATGGCGGAAAGACCAGCTGTGATGGTGATGTGGTGGGTGACGGGAATCTTGAAGCCTAGAATCAACATCAAAATGGTGATCGCGGAAATCCCGAAGGGTAGGGTTTGCGCGTTAAGTTCTAGAACCTTTGCTGTCTCCGGGTTGACCGCAGGAAGCAGATAGGCAACGGTTAAGGACAAACCGCCTGCCATTAGCGAAGCCATAACCCCAATGGTGATCCACTGGGAAGGCTTTTCCTGCCAACGCAGCCAGGATTCTTTATCGGTAAGCTTTGAGGTCCAATTAAAGATCGGGGTCTTACCGAAGACTAGCCGGGTTACGAAAGCGGAGAGGAAAACGGTCAACGCCACAGTATCAGTGTTAGATCCGAACCAGGGGATCAGTCGGATACAACGTTCAACTAGGTATCCACCCAGGCCGAAGGCAGCGCCTATCCACAACATGGTCGGATCCCCGAATCCAGCAGGGGAGGTGTCGATATCCTTGCCCTTCTTGTCTCCCAAAAGACCTTTCCGTCCCGCATAGGCATGAGCTGCCACAGCCGATGCAAAGCAGACGTGGGGGCCAAATACCGGGCCAAATGCCAGATAGGTTAGCCCAATATCGCTACCGGTAGTAGCGGCTATTCCAAAGCCGAGGAATACGGAGAAGCCAGTCATCACGAATGCCCAGTTACCGCCAATGCCCGCTCCGAGCATGCCGCCACCGATGGCGCAGATTGCCCAGAACAGCGAGAACCCGGTCGAAGCACCAAATGAGTTTACAAAGTCGCTGGCTTGCGCCGCCATTTGTATAGTTTCGATCATGTTTATACCTTTAGTTAGATAGGGGTTGGCAAAATTGCCAAGCTTTTAGTAGCCCGGCTCGGCCTATCCGAGCCGGGAAGTTAGGGGAGTGTTTGCTAGCAGCAGCTGCCGGGAGTGGTTTCTCCCTCGATCTGCGGTACTTCGTAGTCGCAGATTACCTGGACTTTCCGTGCCGAATTCGACTGGGGGTCAAACTCGTAACCTAGCCATTCTTTAACTAGACGCCGCGCCAGCTCAATACCAATGACGCGTTGTCCCATGGTTAGAACTTGTGCGTTATTGGATTTAATTAAGCGCTCTACACTGAAGGAATCATGTCCCACGCTTGCGCGAATCCCGGGAACTTTGTTGGCGGTGATCGCCATGCCGATTCCAGTTCCGCACAGCAGGAGGGCACGGTCCGCTTCTCCGGCAGCAACCATACGCGCTCCTTTGATACCCACATGGGGGTAGTCCACGTCCTCGCCGGCTTTTAGTCCGATATCAATTACTTCTGCAACTCGCTCGTCTGCCTCTAAATCTTTTTTGATTATCTCTTTATAGTCGACAGCAGCGGAATCCGCTCCGATTACTATTCGTAGTCCCATTATTTTTCTCCTCTCGCCATCAGCATTGATGACCTAAGTTCTTTCTATAACACTTAGGGATATTCTCCCCACCAGTTCTAGAAAACTGCACTTATGAGCGCACGCGCTCCAAAGAGCGCTTGGCGGCCGCCACCACATGCTCACTGTCTAGTCCGTAATGCTTAAACAGCTCGCCGGCAGCACCGGGCATACCAAATCCTTCAATACCTATACTTTCGCCGTTATCTCCTACGAGGTCGCGCCAGGGATCGACTAGACCGGCCTCGATCGATACTCGGGCTTTTACCGCTGTCGGGAGTACCTGTTCACGGTAGTCGGCGCCTTGAGCTTTAAACCATTCCATACAGGGAACTGAAACCACCCGGGCAGCAATGGATTCCTGAGCTAGAGTTTCGCGAGCCTGCAAAGCATATTGCACCTCGGATCCGGAGGCCAGCAAGATCACATCCGGCTGCCCTGCGGTATCGGCCAAAACATAGGCGCCCTTAGCCGCATTCTTGGCGCTAGCGAACGCTTCGCCGCTTGCGCCCTCCATATCTTCCCGCTCGACGATGGGAAGTCCCTGGCGGGTTAAAATCAATCCTGCCGGCCCGCTTTGACGCAAAATCTGCAGCCAGCAAGCCGCGGTTTCATTGGCATCCATAGGACGAACAATCGACAGATTAGGGATTGCCCGATAGGCAGTCAGATGTTCGACCGGCTGGTGGGTAGGTCCGTCCTCGCCAACTCCAATAGAGTCATGAGTCCAAACGTAGGTTACCGGGATATTCATTAGCGCAGCTAGACGGACTGCCCCGCGCATGTAATCACTAAAGACGAAGAAAGTTCCCCCGAAAACGCGGGTTAATCCATCAAGGGCAATGCCGTTCATAATGGCGCCCATAGCGTGTTCGCGCACTCCAAAGTGCAGCACCCGCCCGAAGGGGTTGCCCTTCCACATATCGGTTTGCGCTGATTCGGGGATGAAGCTGTCAGCATCGGCGATAGTTGTATTATTAGAACCGGCCAGGTCAGCAGATCCACCCCAAAATTCTGGCATTACGGCGCCGATTGCGGAAATAACTTTTCCAGAGGCCGCGCGAGTAGCTAGTGAGTCTCCGGCAGTAAACACCGGAAGCGCGTCCTCAATACCCTCGGGGAGCTTACCGGCTAGGATCCGCTCTAATAGCTCATTTTTATCCGGATTTGCTTTCTTCCAGGCCTCAAAGCGCGGATCCCAATCGGAATGAGCTTCCTGGGCACGTGCGGCGGCATTATCCCGGGAGTGTTTGACGGCTTCTTCGTCGATAGCAAACATTTTCTCCGGATCGGCTCCGAGGGCTTTCTTCAAGCCCTTGAGTTCTTCTTCCCCCAGTTTGGCACCATGAATCGCGCCGGTGTTCTGCTTCGTAGGCGAAGGCCAACCGATAATTGTGCGCAAGGCAATGATTGAAGGCCGATGCTTTTCAGCTTTAGCAGCATTGATTGCCTGGTCAAGAGCATTTACGTCTTCGTCGTATTTTCCGTCCTCAGCCAGCCAATCAACCCGCTGGGTGTGCCAGCCGTAAGATTCGTAGCGCTTGAGTACGTCTTCTTGGAAAGATACATCGGTATCGTCCTCAATGGAGATATGGTTATCATCCCAGATCACAATGAGGTTACCCAGATCTTGTACCCCAGCCAGGGAGGATGCTTCTCCGGAGATTCCTTCTTGCAGGCAACCATCACCAGCGATCACGTAAACATTGTGGTCAAAGGGGCTTTCACCGAGGGGAGTGGAAGAGTCGAGCATACCGTGTGCCCGCCGGGAAGCCATCGCAAAACCAACCGCGGCAGCAAAGCCAGATCCCAGCGGCCCAGTAGTAACTTCTACGCCTTTGGTATGCCTATATTCGGGGTGACCGGGAGTATAAGAATTAAAGGTACGGAAACTCTTTAAATCATCGAGCTCCATGTCTTGGCCGGCCAGATACAACTGAATGTATTGCAGCAGCGAGGCGTGTCCGGCTGAAAGTACGAAGCGGTCGCGTCCTAACCAATCTGAATCCTTGGGATCAAAACGCAAGTGACGCTGGTAAAGCAAGTAGGCAGCGGCTGCTAGCGAAATGGGGGTTCCCGGGTGTCCGCTGCCGGCTTTTTCTACCGCATCGGCGGCTAATAGTTTTGCGGTTTTAACTGCGCGTTGATCAAGTTCATTCCACTGAGTGGTCATATTTTTCCCTTCCATCATTGGATTGATTAGGCACTTACTCTGTTGCCGATACTAACAGTTTGATAGCCAAAAAATCTGGCAGAGCGAGTTTTGCTCACAAAAGTGCACGCGGGTACTTTGACGCGAAACTCCAAACCTAGATCCGATAATGTACATTATGTAAACTAGACGGTTTAGGGCGCATTTCCTGCTCTCTGCTTCCCGGACAACCTCTCTCCTGTCTTCCGGACAACATCTTCGTGGTCGTTTTGAGTTATGGGTTGCCAAGCGCTTGAATTAGCACTGGAAGCATTTCCGGCAAAGCACAAAGGAGAATATCCACGATGGCCGCTGACGAGCCACTAAATCCACCACTGAAAGCTCTAGGTGACAGCCTAGAGGCAGAAATTAAAGACAGAAAAATCCATAAGCATCCGGTAGACCAAGTACCTTCGGCTCCTCGGACGCTGCTGCTATCAGTACAGCACGTTTTAGCGTTTTACGCGGGCGCGGTAGTTGTTCCCTTGGTAGTTGCGGGCGGCCTTAAGCTAGATCCCACTACTACCGTGCACCTAATTAATGCTGACCTTTTTACTTGTGGAATCGCAACGCTGATTCAGTCGATTGGATTTTGGCGAGTCGGGGTGCGCCTGCCGATTATCCAGGGCGTAACCACCATGGCGATTTCGCCTATGATTGCCATTGGTCTGGCGGTTAACCAAGACGGCGGCGTGGGAGTGCTCCCCACCATTTACGGCGCAGTCATTGTAGCCGGACTATTTACTTTCTTCGCGGCTCCAATTTTTGCCAAGCTGATTCGTTTCTTCCCTCCGCTGGTTATCGGGATTGTGCTAACCACTATGGGCACCACATTGCTGGGAGTATCCGCTGCGGACGTGATCGGACGCGTCGACGAACAGGTACCACCCATGCCGATCACTTTGCGCTCTTTAGCCTATGGCCTGGGAACCTTAGCCATAATCGTCCTCATTCAACGTTTCTTTAAAGGTTTTATGGGCACCTTGGCAGTACTCGCCGGCCTCATAATTGGCACCGGAGTCGCGGTGGCTCTCGGTGATGCTTCCTTCAGCCAGGTAGGCAAGTCTTCCTGGGTAGCAGTCACTACCCCGTTCTATTTCGGCTGGCCCCAATTCTCCCTAACTGCCTGTATTTCTATGATCGTGGTCATGCTGCTGACCATGGTAGAAACTACCGGCGACGTCTTTGCCACCGGTGAAATCGTGGGCAAACGTATCGGAAAGAAAGAGATCACGGCAGCTTTGCGCGCCGATGGCCTCTCTACTACGCTGGGGGGAATTTTGAATTCTTTCCCCTACACCTGCTTCGCGCAAAATATTGGTTTGGTTCGCCTAACTAAGGTACATTCTCGCTGGGTAGTAGCCTGTGCCGGCGGAATTATGATTATTTTGGGAGTTATTCCCAAGGCGGGCGCGATTGTAGCTTCAATCCCCTCCCCGGTTCTGGGCGGAGCCTCCATGGCTTTGTTTGCCAACTTAACCTTGGTGGGGATTCAGACCCTATCTCGCGTAGACCTCTCGGATACCCGCAACGGGATTATTCTGACTACCTCGATCGCGCTAGCCATGCTAGTTTCCTTCAAACCAGCAATTGCAGACGCCTTTCCTGCCTGGGCACAGATTTTCTTCGCTTCGGGAGTAACCCTTGGCTCGATTACCGCCATCTTGCTCAACTTGTTGTTCTTCCACGTGGGCCCGCGCGCAAAGGGCGAGGACGTGGCGCTAGGTGCCACCGGCAAGCGACGTTCTTTGCGGGCAGTTAACAAAATGAGTGAAGAAGAGTTTGTAAATACCTTCTCCCGCTTGTTTAATGGGGTAACTTGGCCGCTGCAGGCAGCAGCGCAAATGCGTCCCTTCCAGGATGTAGGAGAACTTAAAGAAGCACTCCAGGACGCGGTAATGGTGGCGGATAAAGACGCTCAGAATCAGCTGATTGCTGCCTATCCTGATGTAACCCAGATGTTGACTGCCAGCGAAAGCGAAGCCAAAGAAATTTCCCAAGACGTGGGTTCTTTAGCCTTAGGTACGCTCACGGAAGAACAAAATGCTCAGCTGCGCACCTTGGAAAGCTCCTATCATGAGAAGTTCAATCTGCCCCTAGTGGCCTTGCTTTCCCGAATGGACAGCGTAGAGGAGATCATTAAGGACGGACTACACCGCCTAGAGAACTCCCCGCGCCATGAACGGGTAGTCGCCCTGGGTCAGGTGGTAGAAGTGGCCAATGATCGCTTAGAGATCATGATGGCGGACGCCAACCCCATCCGTTCGGCTTGGAGTCGCAAGTTTGAACAACTCGACTAATAGCGATTAGCTATTTTCCTTTTCTGACGTACCAGAAGGGGTTTCCCATGCGGGATCGAACCCACCCGGGGTTGTCCATACCCGGGTGGGTAGCTCCCCTGGCAAATACTGATTATTTTGCGAACAGAAGATCGGCCCGGCTGGATCATCAGTTTTCATCTGCGCGCGGTAGTCGCGCAGGGCTCCCACTGCCCATTTCCCCAGGAAAATCAGGGCTACCAGATTAACCAATGCCATTAGGGCGGTCGCCCAGTCAGCGATCGACCACACTGATTTCAAAGGCAGAATCGCCCCAATCGCTGTAGACGCGATTACCAGCAATTTCAAAGGCAAAGCGGAGCGATCTACACCCACAATAAACTTGTAATTGGTTTCCGCGTAGGTGTAGTTCCCCAGGATAGTGGAATAACCAAAACAAACCATCATTACCATTACGAACACGAACACCACAGTTTGGGTGGTGCTATTTGACCCCAATGACGTAACTATGGAATCCATAGTCAGCACTGCTCCATCGACATGGTTTTGCTTATCCCAGAAGGGAACTGACATCAAAATAATGAAGGCGGTGGAGGTGCACACCAGCATGGTGTCCACGAAAACTCCCAGCGCTTGAATCATTCCCTGGGTGGCGGGGTGACGCACCGTAGCAATAGCAGCCGCATTAGGAGCCGACCCCATGCCGGCCTCGTTAGTAAACAGACCCCGCTTAGTACCGGTAGTAATCGCAGCAATGAACGCTCCCCCAGCTCCCGCAACTGCCGGCGGCATATAGGTGTTGGACTGCCCGAACGCTCCCATAAAGATCTCCCGGAACACAAAGGGAATCCGATCATAGTTAAGAATAATCACCAAGATCCCCATGGCAACATACAGCAGCGCCATCGCCGGAGCCAGATATTCCGAAAACTGAGCAATTTTGCGCACCCCACCTACTACTAGCGGCAAAGTTAAAAAGACTAGGATCAGTGCGGTTGCCCAGACCGGGAAACCTAGATAGTCGGAGTTGGCTAGCTGAGAAATCGAGTTTGCCTGGATCATTTCGAAACTAAATCCGTAGGCAAAAATTAGCAGCACCGCAAACACAATCCCCCAGGTACGCGAGCCTAGGCCGCGTTGAATATAAAAGGCCGGGCCGCCCCGGAAGGTGCCGTCTCCGTTGCGAACTTTAAATAGCTGTGCCAAAGTAGCTTCCACAAAAGCGGTAGCCATACCGACTAACGCCACTACCCACATCCAAAAAACCGAGCCCGGTCCGCCAGCAACTACCGCCAACGCTACCCCGGTAATTGAGCCCGTCCCTACCCTATCGGCCAGCCCAATCGCAAACGCTTGGAAGGAAGAAACTCCACCTTCGGAGCCGCCACGAGAACGCGTAATTACTTTCAGCATGTGGGTGAACATGCGCACCTGCATACCTGAGGTACGTATGGTGAGCCAGATGCCCACCCCTAGCAGGGTTATCATTAGCAACCACACCACCGAATTGTTATAGGCAGTATCGAGGAGGCCGGAGATTGTCTCATTCCACTGTTCAAAGGCAGTTAGAGATTCTTTAGAGGCCGAAATCGGCATAGGTTACTCCTTCATGATGGGCGGCTTAGCAATTAGCTTTGACTCGGTGAGGGGAAGATACTCCCGAAACCTGTTTAAATATACTCGCTGTAGCGGGTAGCTAAAAAATTTGTATATTTCTTAAATTTGCAGAAAAAGCCCCGGCATTTAAGTTAAGCCGGCACTGCCCACAGATGGGTCGCAAGCGCCTTCACTTTTACCCGGTCCCCCACAATAAATGGTTCATCCCCGCTTTGGCGACGACTGGCCAGTAGCCCAAACTCGGTTTCCACCTGCAAAAGATAGGTATCGCCTTCGAAAAGCGACCCCACTACCTGCCCCACTTCTGCCTGGATAGGATCTTTATTACGTTCAGGGGGCAGGTTACTAATTTCTATAGAATAGGGCGAGCCGAGCGCCACTATTTTCCGGCTCTGTCCATTGGCACCAGCTAAGCTATCAGCAGCGGGAACCTCCAGCTGCTGTCCAAAAGCGGTGAAATGCGCACTAACTTGCCCGAATCGATCTGTGTTGATCACCGCGTTAGTACTGACTTGGGTAGTGGCTCCCAGGTAGAGGGCGGTTTGCAGATCCGCCGGGTGAGATACCAGATCCTGCGGGTAATCATCTTGAATAATTTTTCCTTCGCGCAGCAAAATAATCCGGTCGGCGATCGCAAAGGCTTCCGGCAGGTCGTGGGTAACATACAGGGAAGCAGCCCCAATCCGCCGGTGGATCCGCAAGATTTCTCCGCGCAGACGCAGGCGCGAATAGGGGTCGACATGGGCTAAAGGCTCATCAAACAGTAGCCAACGGGGTCGGCGCAGTAGTGCTCGCGCTAAAGCCACCATTTGCCGTTGCCCGGTAGATAGTGAGCCGGGATATTGTCGCGAAAGGGAACTTAACCCCAGATCGGTCAGCGTTACCTGCAGGTCTTCCGCATTTCCCCCGGCTAAAGCCACATTTTCCTGAACCGTTAGATGTGGGAAAAGACCGTCCCGATCAGCTACCAGCGCACTGGCGCGGGCACCGGGAGAAAAGTCAGATACGTCCTCGTCCCCACAAAATATCTGGCCACTACTTGGTTGCAGTCCCGCAATGGCTCGTAATAATGTGGTTTTCCCCGCTCCGGAAGGCCCGATAATTACCACTAGTTCTCCCGGATCAACGCTAAAGGACACTGGACCGAGCACCCAATGTGAAGAACGCGAAACCCGTAGCTCTTTTACCGTTAACGCGGACGGTTCCATTTTCCCTCCTCCTTCGGTACCAGGATAAATAGCAAAATAGAGACAATTAATACCGCCAAAGACAGTCCGAAAGCTGGCGGATAGTTCGCTTCATCAACCATGGCAAACATTTGCGGAACCACCACCGGAGTATCGGGAGCCGCCACCCACACCAGTGGCGCCGATAAAGTGGTGGAAATCGCGACTACTGTCGCTAAAGTCAAACTGAAGTAGCGCCTGACAGCGGGAAGCAGTATTTTTAGGGCTGCCTCTACCCTACCGACGCCTAAGACTCGTACCGACTCAAATTCGGCTTGGCCGATAACTCTAAAACGGGCAGCCAAAAAATAGGTAACCGGCATACCGATTAAGAGGAAGGAACATAGTGATAAAAACCCTCCACTGGAAAAGGGCCACGGCAAACCCTGTTGGCGACTAAGCATCCAGCCAGCACCAATGGCGGCTGCGGGCAGGGACAAGATTACAATAAACAAGGCTTCGACACCCAGATTTCGTCTCTGGGATCCGGCGCCTCTAGTAGCTGCTAGCACCAGTAGGCACAGGCCGGCGGCTAAGGCCGATAGCAACCAGGTGTTGATCACCGATTCCAACTTATCGAAAGAGAACTTGGCGTTGAGCAGCAGGTATAGGAGCAAGCATGCAGAGCTAACGGCATAGAGGCCCACTGCTACAAGCGGGAGCGGCCGGGCCGGCCCCAAAGAAAAGCTACGCTCTCCTAGGGAGGCAGCCGGGAAAAACCGGCGGTAGCTAGAGAAATATAGGCCGATTAAAAGTCCGGCCACGCATAGGCAAAGACCGATTAGTGCCAGGGAGGCGCGTCCTAAAAATGCGGTTTCGAAACTGCCGGTGGATCGCAGCCATAAAGAGTGAGCCACATTCATATTTTTTCCTCCCACCAGGTCAGGCACTAGCGGGTCGGAAAGAGCTAGCGAGAAAGTTACCCCCAGCGATAAAGGAACCGATACCAATAGGGGCCGCGCAATCACCAAGCGGAAAACCTGCCAGTTACTAAGCCCCAAGATTCGCGCCTGGTCTAGTTGATCCGGGCGAATGGTTTGCAAAGTAGAGCGGGCAGAAAAATAGGCTAAGGGCGCGAGCGAGAACGCAAAAACCGCTATTACTGGGAGCGGCCCGACGAGGACGCTCGCGGAGGACCCCGCGAAGGAGCGTAAAGCGCTAGCAACTATAAAGGGCGGGATCGCGATGGGACACAGGCATAGCATGGTGGCAAGTTGCCGAAAACGCTCGGGTAAAAACCGGGTTCCTAAGGCGGCACCACTGCCCCATAAAGTAGCCAGATTTGCCGAACCAATCGCCTCGAGTAGGGACAGACGGATGGCAGCAGTAATGGCTTCCTCTCCGGGGCTAGATTTTACGATCGCCGCGCGAACTACGAAAGCCAGAGGCCATAGAGCTGCGAGAACACAGAAGACAATAATAATTGACCAGCTAAGTGTGCGTAGTAATATCTTGTTCACTGCCGCCACTCCTGCCTGGCGAACCAAGTCAACCAGCGATCACGATCCGCGGCTGATTTTTGCGGACGCGCCGGCAAAATATAGGGGTCGTCCTGCTCTAAACGCGAAGCTAGAGAGCCGGGGATAGACCGAGTAATCGCCAGTTGCGGGGTGGCAGATTTAACGGCTACCCCTTGGCCAGCTTTTTGTGACAGCCAATCCAGAAACCGTTTTGCTTCTCCGACGCGACCCGCATTCTTCAAAAGGGCGGCCGAACCGATCTCATAGGAGGTGCCCTCTTGTGGATAGGAGATAGTAAGGGGCTTGGTAGCTTCGCTTTTGCCAGCACAATAGGGGGTGAAGGTGATCGCAATCGCGGCTTCCCCTGCCAGTACCGCTTTCACAGGAGCAGTTCCCGAGTTCGTAAGACGGGGTACATTGTCGTAAATGTTTCTAATGGCAGTGCTCGCCTGGTCAGCATAGATTTCATCTAGAACCCGCACCACGGTAAAGGCAGTTCCCGAAGTAAGCGGAGAAGAAGCAGCCACCAGAGTGCGATATTGCGGGTTGGCAAGCTCGGCCCATGATCTAGGTACCGGTAAGCCCCGGGCAGATAAAGCTGCTTGATCAGAACAAAACCCCAGTAAAGAGCCATAAACCCCGAACCAGTAACCCTCGCTATCGCGCATAGCTTCCGGGATATCGCTGATTCCCGCTGGCTGGTAGGCGGACAGCAGGTCGCGCCGTTTAGCAAGCACATAGTTTTCTGCCGGGCCTCCCACCCAAACATCAAACTCGCGGGTTTTGGGGCTCGAGGAAATCCGGGTTAAGGCTTGAGCAGTCGGCAAGCGCAGGTAGGAAACATTTTTTCCCGTGGCGGCGGCATAGGCATCCCGCCAATTTTTACAGATTGATTCTTCGTTAGAACAGATAAAAGCTAGTTGTTCTTTTCCTGCGGGGTGACATCCGCTTAAAACTAAGCTAAAGAGCACAGTTAATAACACTAATAAGCGGGATCGCATGTCAGTAACGATAGCAGGCTGGCGGAAACATTTTGGTTTCCGCCAGCCTGCTATGGGTATTTTGATTATTTGGGATCGTTTAGCGCCCCTTAGGCGTAACGCTATGCCCGCTCATCCAGTTTTTGTTTATGGGCGCTCATAATCCGCCGTTCGTCACGTCCTACGATCGCAAAGATTAAGACTGTCAATACCGAAAAGACGATAAATACGATAAAGGTCAGGTTCCAACCGAAGTTATGAACTAGCAGCCCGACTCCAGTGGAAGCCAAGGTAGCTCCCAGCAGATATCCGAATAGACCGGTGAATCCGGCGGCAGTACCCGCTACGTTACGCGGAGATAGGTCAATAGCCTGCAAACCAATCAGCATCACCGGACCGTAAATAAGCCCCCCGATTAGTGCTACTAGCAGGATCAATACCCACATGGGGGTTCCTACCGGAGCCAACCAGTACCCCAGGATGGCTAGGGCTGTGCAGATAGTAAAGAAGATTCCTGCCCCCGAGCGATATCCTTTAAATACTTTGTCGGACATCCAGCCACATAGTAGCGTACCCACGATCCCCGCGATTTCATAGGCGAAGATACCCGCCAGGCCGGAACCAATCTCGGCATGATGCTTTTCGTTCATGTAGACGGTAATCCAGTTCAGTACCCCGTAACGCAGGGCGTAGACGAATACGTTAGCCACTGCCAGCATGACGATCGTGCGGTTTGTGAGGACGTGTTTGAAAATCAAATCCTTGGCGGACATCTTTTCTCCCTCGTCTACTTCCACTTTGGCCGGGTCGTTGCGGTATTCCTCGATCGGGGGAAGCCCAAGAGATTCGGGAGTATCCCGGATCAACAGGAAGCCAATAAACGCTACTATTAGGGCGATTACCGCCGGCAACCAAAAGGCCGAGCGCCAGTCATCAGCCGTCCAGGCCAGGCCAATACCTACCAGAGTAGGTAGCAGGGCGCCTCCGACGTTGTGGGCAGTGTTCCAAATAGAGGTGATGGTACCGCGTTCATTAGTGGAGAACCAGTGTACTAATACCCTGCCGCAAGGAGGCCAGCCCATACCTTGGAACCATCCATTCAAAAACATGACGGTCGCAAAGATTCCGACTGAGGCGGTTACCCAAGGCACGAACGCTACCACTAGGTTGGTACATGCCGATAGCGCGAGGCCGATTACCAGGAAATAGCGGGCGTTGGAACGGTCAGAGATCATCGCGGAGAAGAACTTTGAGAGCCCGTAGGCAAACAGAACCGCGTTCGCGATAATCCCCACTCCGACTTTGTCGATGCCAGTGTCATCCATCAGTAAGGGGGCGATGGAGGAGATGTTGTTTCTAATCAGATAAAAACCGGCATAGCCGATGAAGATACCAAGGAAAACCTGCAGTCGCAGGCGAGGGAACATATGTTTGACTTTATTTTCCGGTAGTCGTGGCGCCGGCGCCGGCGCCTTGAGCCAGGAAAAGCCTTTTGGGGATGCCATATTCACTCCGCTGTGTTCGTGGCGGCCGTGACCGCCTTATGGAAACTTACAGAGTTTAGTTTGCCTGCTTACTGGTAACAACCAGCCCGGTTAGCGGTGACACCCAGTAACGATGCTGTTACCCAAAAATCAATTTTCTCGACCGAGATACTCTAAAATATATCCGCCACCGCGCAGGGTATGAATCATTTCATCACTGCCGGCAGAGCGCAGTTTGGCACGTAGGCGATAAATAGTAGTTTTTACCATATCGCGGCCGCCCGAAGTAGAGGTGGTTTCCCAAACTTGGTTAAGTAGTTCCCGAATAGTTACTACTCCCCCGTTGGCCTCAGCTAATACTCGCAGTAACTTAAATTCGGTTTCCGACAGCTTTAGATCTTTAGCTAGATAGTAGGCGCGTCCGCGCGCAGTATCCAGCGAAAGCGGCCCTAGTTCGCGCCGCGGTTCCATCTGCCGCATTTTATGGGTACGCCGTAAAATTGCTTCTACCCGCAAGGATAGTTCCCGGGGAGAAAAGGGTTTCGGTAAATAGTCATCGGCACCCGCCTGCAACCCTTCGATGCGCTGCTGAGGGTCCCCCAGAGCAGTAAGCATTAGAATCGGCAGCTTTTGCGCTGATCTAATGCGTTTTGCCAGTTCTACCCCCGACCCATCCGGCAGCATTAAATCCAGTATCACCAGCGCTAAATCGGAAGATTTAACCAATTTCCAGGCCGAGGCCGCACCGGAGGCCTCCAAAACTTCGCAACCGGTTTCCTCCAGGGTATAGCGAACAATTTCGCGCATTTGCGCTTCGTCATCTACTACCAGCACCAGTGGTTTCACTTTGTTCCTCCCTTGGGCAAACTCACTACAAATGTAGTTCCTCTTCCCTCTAAAGTGTCAACCAATACCTCTCCCCCATGGCCGCGAACGATTTGGGAGACTACCCCCAGTCCTAGTCCCGCCCCCGAGTTCGCAGTCGCAGCCTGGCTGGTTTGTCCCCCGTAGTAGGTGAACAAATCACGCCGCTGACTCTTAGAGATTCCACTGCCATTATCGGTGACTTCTAAAATAACTTGTGCTCCGTCCTGGAAGGAGCGCACCACGATTTTTACTCCCTCCCGGCAGTGCCGAGCCGCGTTATTGATCAGGTTCCAAATCACCTGTGAAAGTAACTGCCGATCCCCGTATACATAGAGCGGGGCGCCGGGATCGGTTAACAAAATATCTACCGCTAAAATTTCGCGAACCTGCGAGGCTGCCTGCCGTACTAGCTCGCGCAAATCCACGTCTTCTTTGTCTAGTCGCAATCCCGAGCCGCGAATCTTCGCACCAGTTAGAAAGGTTTCCGCGAGGCGGATCGCGTGGGCAGAATTAGTGGTAACCGTGTGTAACAGGCGGCGTTGCCGCTCATCCAGGGAAGTATCTTCTAAAAGTTCCGCCGCCCCGGAAATCAGCGCCAAAGGGGTACGGATTTCATGGGACAAAATATCGGTGTTGGTGGCGTCACTGGGGAGCTTTGCTCTGCGCCGTGGCAGATGCCATATCCATTTGTGTAGGGCGTAACCGCCTAAGATTCCGCCAGCCAGCCCAATTAAGAAAACTAGGATTTCCACCGTTATCCGGCATTTCGCCGTGCCCGGGCGGCAGCTAGCTCGTCGGGAACTTTCAGTTCTTGGTTAGCAGACTCTACCGGAAGTTCCGCTAGGGTGCCTTCAATCTCCCTCCAGACGCGCCCTACTGCGATTCCAAATACTCCTTGTCCCCCTTGCACCAGGTCGATTACCTCGTCGGTGGAGGTACATTCGTAAACGGAGGCTCCATCGGACATGAGGGTAATAGAGGAAAGCGAGTCCACTCCTCTTTTAGAGAGGGCGTCAACTGCTACTCGAATCTGTTGCAGGGATACTCCAGTATCGAGCAGACGTTTTACAATTTTCAGCACCAAAATATCGCGGAAAGAATACAGGCGATGGGAACCTGAACCTTTAGCGGAGCGAATGGTGGGCTCCACCAATCCGGTTCGCGCCCAATAATCCAGTTGCCGGTAGGTTATCCCGGCAGCTTTACAAGCAATAGGGCCGCGGTAGCCGGTCTCGGTATCTAGATCCGCTAAGGTATCTCCAAATAACATGCCTTGCGAACGTTGTGGGCGCGGCTGCCTATTCATGGGCTGACTCCCTGACGATGGTTTTAAGTACTGTCTTAACGGTATTTTCTTTGCCCTGGTCGGTCAAGAACCTTTTACGGAAAGTCTCAAGCTTTACTTGAGGTTTAATTCAGCTTTTCCGCAGAAACCCGCACCATCTGCAAAAACATTTGGGCAGCTGCTTCAGACAGTTCTTGCGTCTCCGATAGATGTCGCGCCTTCGCCACGCTATTCGCGCGGTAGCCCGCAGGAGTAGCCGCCCGTTCTACCAGGTCTAGTAAACGCAGGGCAGCAGTTTTTAAGAACCGTAACTGACGCGGAGGAATCCCCTGTTCCACCAGCAGGCTAGCCAGCTTAACGATTTGGTGACTGCGAGGAGGAAACCGCCCCGCCAGATCCGGGGAAACCAGCCCTGCCTGCACAAAAGAATTTAATTCCGCAGTGGAAACCCCACTTAAGTCCAAAAGCTC
Source organism: Varibaculum sp. GTC20041 (assembly GCF_055387755.1). Lineage (NCBI taxonomy): Bacteria > Bacillati > Actinomycetota > Actinomycetes > Actinomycetales > Actinomycetaceae > Varibaculum > Varibaculum sp. GTC20041. Next base: position 1,021,387 of record NZ_AP041144.1, on the reverse strand, counting down.
ACGGGTCGTAAGGGTTCCATCGCTCGCCGCAGAGGTAACCAATTGCCCTTCGGAGGCAATCAGCCGCGCCGCCTGTTGCGGAGGAGGTACCTCACTGAGAGTTTGCCCCGCGTCTAGCTGCGCTAGCTGTTCGCGAATAACCCGCAGGGGTAGAAAAGAATCACGTTGCCGAGACAGGCAAAAACGAACCCTCTCAATGTCTGCCGCAGAATACTTGCGGTATCCCGAGGCAGTACGCGCCGGTGAAACTATCCCCTGATCTTCCAGGAAACGCAGCTTGGAAACCGAAATAGTCGGGAATTCACCTTTTACCCGTTCGACTACTTTGCCGATCGAGAAAACCGGTTTAGTGGATACTCCCGCCGGCCAGGACGCAGCTGTGGTCTCAAGTTGCGCGGTCTTCCTTGCTGATGCCGCCACCAAGTCTAAGAATCCCTCCGGGAGGCATAGTAAACCATCCGGTATTTTCCAATCTGCACACTATCGCCGGTTTTCAACTGGATAGAATCTACCCGCTCGCGGTTTACATAGGTGCCGTTAAGGGAACCGGCATCGCGAACCACATAACCGTCCGCTTCGCGCACAAAGATGGCGTGTTTGCGAGAAACGGTAACGTCATCAAGGAAAATGTCGCATTTGGGTTTGCGCCCTACTGTGACTTTTTCCGCGTTTAGTAAGAAGCGGGCTCCCACGTTCGGGCCGCGCACGACTACCAGCAAAGCTGACCCCTCCGGAAGCTGCGCAATGGTGTTGCGAGCATCTTCAGAAAGCGCACTGCCGGCAACCAGATCATCGTCCCTAATCGCGCCGATAACCGCGGTAGTTATGGGATCTGCCAAGTCGTTGTCGCTCATGGAGTCCTCCTCTTGCTAGTTCCTTGCCCACCTATCCTGGCGGGCTTTTCAATGTTAGCGCAAAACTTTTCCCGACTCACCGGTTTGTCACATATTGGTAACAAAATTTTCCGTGCCGAAATTATAGGTCACGCCAGGGCTGGTATAGTTTGCGCCATGAACGAACCCGTATCGCATCTGGTCTTAACCTTGTCCTGTCCTGACCGTCCGGGAATTGTCCATGACGTAACGAAAGTGATTGTCAAGGTAGAGGGCAACATTGTCGATTCTCAACAGTTCGACGATCCCGAAACTAAAAGTTTCTTTATGCGGGTAGAGATCCACACTCGGTGCAGCGTTCAGGAAGTTAAAGAAGCTTTTAGCCCCTTGGCGCAGCAGTATTCGATGCGTTGGAGCGTCAATGAGGTCGGCAAGAAGGTCCGCACCATCATTATGGTTTCCAAAGAAGGACATTGCCTCTCTGACCTGCTATATCGCCGCCGTAATTTGAATCTACCGCTCGAAGTGGTGGCAGTAATCGGCAACCACCCGGATTTGGCGCCGCTAGCCCAGTTCTACGATGCGCCCTTCCTGTGTATCCCGGTGACAAAAGACACTAAAGCCAAGGCAGAGGCAGAGCTGCTCGCCCTCATCGATGCGGAGAATGTGGAACTGGTGGTGCTGGCGCGCTATATGCAGATCCTTTCCGACAAGGTTTGCGAGCGCCTGCACGGCCAAGTGATCAATATCCACCACTCTTTCTTGCCTTCTTTCAAGGGGGCGCGTCCCTATCATCAGGCGCATCAGCGGGGAGTGAAACTAATCGGGGCAACTGCCCATTTCGTAACGCCCGATCTGGACGAAGGCCCGATTATTGCCCAAGAGGTGATTCCGGTTTCCCACCGGGACTCTACTGCCTCCATGGTGCAAAAGGGGCAGGATGTTGAGCGTAGGGTGCTGGCTCAGGCCGTCACCTGGTATTCCCAGCGGCGAATCCTGCTAAACGGTAACCGCACCGTGGTTTTTGAATAGGACGCGTTTAGAGGCGATCTGCCCGGAACGTTTTTGCAAGCGCGCCCTCTCTAAAGCGGCTTACTTTTGACACCGAGGACACCAGTAGCTGCGCCTGCCCGCCACTACCTGGTCGCGGACAGTTGCTCCGCAACGCCGACAGGGCTCCCCCGAACGCTGGTAAACCCAAAAACGCCCTTGGGAGGGTTCATCAGTAGTACAGATCAAGCCTTCTTTAAGGCCGCGGCGCATTTGGGAACGCAGGTCTTCCCACAGGGAGCGTAGACGTTTTACCGAGACTTTAGCCGCCTGCCGGTTAGGGTTAATCCCGCAACGGAACAGGCATTCGGCGCGGTAAATATTGCCGGGGCCCGCAATAAAGGATTGATCCATTACCACTTCCCCGATTCGGCGACTGGTTTTGCGAGCGCGGGCAATAAAATCCTCAGCCGTGCAAGAATCCACCAGCGGATCCGGGCCGAGGCGAGCAAGAATCTTCTTTACCCCCGCTTTATCGAGCAGTTCGCATTGGTTAGGGCCAGACAGATCCGCTATTGCCCGCGAAAACTCTAGCCGCAGCCGCACATTTTCTCCGGGAGGAGCCGGCTGGAACTGTCCCGAAAATTGTTTATAGGTATCGCCGGGGTGTTCGCCCGGCATCCGGGGAGCACCGATATGCCCGGGCAAAGCTATGCCCTCCCCGGCCTGAAACTTCCAGGAACCGTATAGCCCCAAATGAACATGCAAAGTTGCTGGCTGCGGAATATCAAAATCTAGGAACAGATGCTTGCCCCACGCCCAGGGGCGAGTAATTCTTGCGTTATCAAGGGCGGCCGCGCCCTCAGCAAAACGTCCCTGCGGGGAAGATGCCCGCGCAATCCCAAGTTTTGCTAACTCGGTAAAAGCGATGGCTAAACGGTGAATAGAATGTCCCTCTGGCATAGGACAATTCTTGCCTAGGGCGCTACGTTTGCCAAACCGCCGGGAATATCTAGGCTTGAAGTATGAGCGAAAATTCCGGCGGGCAGACCCCGCGTATTCAAGATGACCTTTACCGCCATATCAATGGCGCCTGGTTAGCTAGCTATGAAATCCCAGCTGACCGGGCAGTTGATGGGGCTTTCCGCGACTTGGTAGAGGAGGCACTACTCCACTGTCGTACCCTTTGCGAAAATGCGGCGGCCGGGAAACTGGAACGCCCGCTGGAAAGTGAAACCAGCAGTGAGCGTTGGGATTTTGATGCCACCCGGATTGGACAGCTCTTTCAGGCTTATCTGGATCAAGAAGCGCTCACCGCGCAGGGAACCGCCCCGATTGCGCCTCTGCTAGAAAAAGTGGATGCCTGCGCAAGCCGGGAGGAGTTAGCCCAGGTACTGGGAGAACTAGAGCGCGAAGGCATTGATTCCCCAGTAGCTTTCCTGGTCAGCATCGATGCTGAAAATCCGCAGCGTTATATCGGACAGTTCTATCAGGCGGGGCTGGGCCTGCCCGATGAATCCTATTACCACCAGGATGAACACCGTGAGATTCGGGAAAAATACCGAGAATTTTTGGCGCAAATGGCCTTAGAAAGCGGGATTGCTGCCGCGGGAACGGAAGCCGACTTCGCCCAGCAGGTTTTCGATTTTGAAACTGCACTGGCAGGTCACCATTGGGATGCGGTGCGTAGCCGCGACGCGCAAGCTACCAATAACCCCACTACTTTCGAGGAGTTTACCCGTAAAAATACCGGGTTTGCCTACGCTGCTTGGGCAGCGGGTTTGGGAGTGAAACTTGCGGCCGGTGTGGATCCGATTAACGTGTATATGCCTTCCTATCAGGAAGGGTTTGCCCAGCTGTGGGCGAACACCGATTTAGCGATCTTAAAACGCTATCTGCAGATGAAAGTAGTTTTAGCCTTCGCGCCGTATCTAGCTCCGCAGCTGCAAGAACTGCGTTTTTCCTTCTATGGCACTACCCTTTCGGGGACTCCCGAGCGCCCCGAGCTGTGGAAACGCGCAGTCGGCACCGTGGAATCGGTTTTAGATGAGGCGCTGGGGCGCGCCTATGTGGCCTACCATTTCCCGCCGGAGCGCCGCGACGAGATGGAGAAACTCGTGGGGGCGCTTTTGGAGGCCTATCGGGAGGGAATCGAAAAACTTGATTGGATGGGGGAAGAAACCCGCACGCGCGCCCTCGAAAAACTGTCCAAATTTACTTACAAAATCGGGTATCCGCGCCGCTGGCGCGACGATAACGCTCTGCGCTTTAACGAAGGCGACACCCTGGTAGATATGATTCGCGCTTCCAGTGCTTTTGAAACTGACTTCCAGCTGGCGCGGATTTTAAAACCGGTAGATAAAGAAGAATGGCATATGAGCCCGCAAACGGTGAACGCCTACTATTCTCCCCTCACCAACGAAATCGTCTTTCCCGCCGCGATCCTGCAGCCCCCATTTTTTGATCCTGAGGCTTCGCACGCCGCTAACTTTGGCGGTATCGGTGCGGTGATCGGCCACGAAATCGGGCATGGTTTCGATGATCAAGGCTCCCACTATGACGGTGACGGCAAGCTTACCGAATGGTGGACCGAGGACGATCGGGAAGAGTTTACTAAACGCACCGCAGCCTTAATCGCGCAATACGATAGCTACCGCCCCAGCGAACTTCCGGGCGAGGACGTACACGTCAACGGCGCCCTCACTATTGGAGAAAACATCGGGGATCTGGGCGGATTAGCGATTGCTTTTAAAGCTTGGAAGAGAGCGCATCCGGAAGAAAGCGACTTGGCACCAGAGTTCTTTTATTCTTGGGCGCGAGTTTGGCGCACCGCGATTCGCCCCGAAGCGGCCCGCCAACGCCTGGTGATTGACCCCCACTCCCCTGCCGAGTTCCGCTGTAACGGGGTAGTACGTAACTTGGATGCTTTCCACGATACTTTCCAGACCACGCCCTCGGATCAGCTGTGGATGGAGCCGGAGGAACGGGTAAGAATCTGGGAATAGGAACACTTCAAAAGTAAGCATTAGGATAGGTCTAAAAACAGGAGAGGACATGCCGGGTACTAATCTGACCAAGATTGAGGCAGAAGAACGCAAGAACGTTATCGGGAAAGTTGATTACACCGTCCAGGTGGAGCTATCGGAAAGCGGTGACACTTTTTCTTCCCGCACGGTGATTGATTTTGAAGCTGAAGCGGGCGCGAGCACTTTCGTGGATTTAATCGCCCCCGAAGTGCTGTCGATTCAGCTAAACGGACAAGATTTGGGTACGGATTGTTACCGCGATAACCGGATTGAGCTTAGCGATCTGCAGGCAGAAAACCGTCTGGAAGTAGCGGCTAACTGCGCGTATATGCATACCGGCGAGGGTGCGCATCGCTTTACTGATCCGGCCGATGGCCTCACCTATGTTTACACCCAGTTTGAGGTACCGGATGCCCGCCGGGTGTTTGCCTGTTTTGAGCAACCGGATTTGAAAGCTACCTACCAGTTCTCGGTGACCGTTCCGGAAAGTTGGACGGTGCTGTCGAATATGGATACCCCGCGTCCGCAATCTTTAAAGGTGGAGCGTGCCGGGGATACTAAGCAACATGTTTTCCAATTTGAACGCACGCCTTTGCTTTCCAGCTATATCACTGCCCTGGTTGCCGGCCCCTACCACAGTGTTAAATCTGTGCTTACCAGTATTGATGGGCGCTCCATTCCCTTGGGGGTTTACTGCCGGCAATCGCTAGCCAAATATCTGGACGCGGATTTTGTTTTCGAGCAAACCATTGCGGGATTCCGTTTTTACGAATCTCACTACGGTCGCCCCTATCCTTTCACCAAGTATGACCAGATTTTTGTTCCCGAATATAACGCGGGGGCAATGGAAAACGCGGGCTGTATTACCTTCCGGGATGAATATATTTTCCGTACTAAACCTTCCGGGGCACAGCTAGAGCAGCTCACCAACACAATTTTGCACGAGCTGGCTCATATGTGGTTCGGGGATCTGGTCACTATGAAATGGTGGGATGACCTGTGGCTGAATGAATCTTTTGCCGAGTTTATGTCGTATTGGTGCATGGCAGAAGGGACTCGTTTCAGTGACGCTTGGACCGGGTTCACGATGCGTAAAGTGTGGGGGGTTAACTGCGACCAGCTGCCTACTACCCATCCGATTGTGGCGCCGATAACCGACCTGGCAGATGTGGAAGTTAACTTCGATGGCATTACCTATTCCAAGGGCGCCTGCGTGCTGCGGCAATTGGTGGCTTATGTGGGTGAAGGTAATTTCTTGCAAGCTCTACGTAGCTATTTTGCTAGCCACGAATATTCCAATGCGACTTTGGCTGATTTCCTGGGAGAGCTGGAAAACGCCAGTGGACGCAACTTGAAGCAGTGGAGTCAGGTTTGGCTGCTTGAAGCTGGGATTACCCAGTTGGAGTCGCAGATTGAAAGGGACGCGAGCGGGAAGGTTACCAGCTTCAACATTGTTCAGTCTTTGCCGCAGGAAGGCACTAGTTTGCGTCCGCATGCCACTAGCGTTGGTGCCTATGATTTTGATTCTCGCGGGAAACTGGTGTTGGTGCGTCGCGTCGATGTGGACATTAAAGGCGAGGTCACCGCGGTTCCAGGGTTAGTGGGAACCAGGCATGACGTCTATGTACTTAACTATGAAGATTTAGCGTATGCGAAGATCCGTTTTGATACTGATTCCTGGGAAGTGTTGCGCACTCGCGTTGGCGATTTCGCGGATTCTCTGCCGCGGGCAGTGATTATGTGTGCCGCCTGGGATATGGTGCGTGACGGGGATCTGAGCGCTTCGAAATACCTAGAGATGGCTTTAGGGGCGCTCAAGCACGAAACTAATTCTTCGGTGTTGAACGGGATTCTACGGCACATCCAGGGCGCCCTGGTTTACTATGCTGCCGATCCCGCTAGCGCGCATCGCCTGCTGGCTCCGGCGCTGTTGGCTCTGGCAGAGGAAGCAGAAGCGGCCTCGGATCGCCAACGGCAATTGGTGCGGGCATTTTTGCAGGTTGCGGGAGCTAAGGAAGCCCCGGAAATCGAGCGTTGGTTTGCGGAAGGCAAAGTGCTTGAGGGCGTGAGCGTAGATACGGATTTGCGTTGGGATATGCTCTTTGCCCTCGCCGCTAATGGGCAGGCCAACGAAGATATGATCCGCAAAATGGAGGAAAGCGACGATACGATTACCGGTCGGGAGAACGCTTTCTTGGCGCGCGCCGCCCTGCCGGGTCGAGATAACAAGACGCAGTGGGCGCAGCGGGTCCTGGAAGACACTAGCCTCACCAATGGGCAGATTGATGCTTTGACCGTGGGGATTGCGCGGTCTCTCTGGCTGCAGCCAGCCGATGCCGCCGATATGATCGAGCCTTATTTTGCAGCGCTGAACGATATTTGGTCCTCCCGCACTATGCATATGGCAGAATCCCTAGTCGGCGGGCTTTATCCCTTAGCGGTGCAAAGCCGGGAAGGTTTTGACCTGGTGGAGCGGACAGAACGTTGGTTGGCAGAGAACCCGGATGCCGATAAGGCGCTGCGCCGCCTGGTGCTAGAGGAACTTGATGGGGCGCGGCGTTCGCGCCATGCCCGCACTGGTAAATAAGCTTTTCGCTTAGCGCGGCTGGCTACTTAGAGCACTTGGCTAAATCTAGTCAGCCGCCACTAGCGAAAGTCCCGGGATTTGGTGGATACCGGCAGGTTTAGCGGCTCGATTTTATCGGCTAGTAGCGCTAGGGCTCCGTCTTTGGCTTGCAATACTCCCCTGACGATGAGGGCGTTTTGGCTGAGGGCGAGGCGGCGGTAATGCTGCCAGCAACCAACTTGGCAGATCACGTTGACTATCCCGGTTTCGTCCTCTAAAGATAGGAACACTACCCCTTTGGCAGTGTGGGGGCGTTGGCGGTGCGTAACTATCCCTGCGCACCGGATGCGTTTGCCGGCTAGTTGCGGGCGCAGCCTAGCGGCTGGGAGGATCCCCCGCCGGGTAAGCTCTGCTCGCACCAGTTTCGTGGGGTATCCCCACAGGCTAACACCCAGGGCAGAACTGTCCCATTTTACCTGTTCCCCGGTGCTTAAGGGCGCGAGGTTAGGTGTCGTCTCGCTGAGGGCGAGCCCGGGTAGTTCCGGCTGGTAAAAGCGTTTTTGCGGGGCAGCTAGCAGGGGCGCGCGCCAGAGTCCTTCGCGGCGGGTCACCCCCAGGGAAGAAAGCGCACCCGCGCCAGCCAGCAGTTCTAGGGCGGCAGTGGGCAAAGGTACGCGGGAAGTAAAGTCCTCCAGGGTTTTAAAGCGGCTCCCGCAGCTGTCATTGCGAGCAGCAAGAATTTTTTCTATCCAAACCGGGCGCATCCCCCGAATCTCCGCTAGCCCCAGCTTTAGCGAGGCTAAATCGGTTCCGGGGATGGAATCCTTCTGAGAAGTGTTCACGTCTGGGCGCAGAATTTTAAGGCCGTGGCGGCGCGCATCGGAGATTAATGATTGCGGGGAATAAAAACCCATCGGCTGGTTAGCGAGGATTGCGGCATAGAATACCGCGGGATAATAGGCTTTTAGCCAGGCGGAAGCATATACCAGGTAGGCGAAGGAAAAAGCGTGAGATTCCGGGAAACCAAATTCGGCGAAACCAGACATTTGTGCCCAGATTTTTTCTTGTACCGGTGGCGGAATCTGGTTCTTTTCCATGCCTTTGAAGAACTCGGCTCGTAGGTCAGCTAGGTGTTCCCCTGGGTTTTTACGTCCCATCGCCCGGCGTAGGTTATCGGATTGGGAACCGTTAAATCCGGCCACGTCTTTGGCTATCCGCATTAGTTGTTCTTGGAAAAGTGGCACCCCTAAGGTGCGTTCCAAGGCAGGTTTTAGCAGCGGATGCAGGTAGGTGACCTTTTCGCGCCCTAAGCGGCGCGCCAGATAAGGGTTTACGGCTTGCCCTTGGATAGGGCCGGGACGAATCAGAGCCACTTCGACTACCAGGTCATAGAAACATTTTGGTTTTAGCCGCGGCAAGGTAGACATTTGAGCACGGGACTCTACTTGAAAAACTCCAACCGTGTCGGCTGCCTGTAATAGCTGGTACACGCGCGGGTCTTCTGGGGGTAGGTTATGCAGGCGCCAGGGCCCGCCGGAGGGCGATTTTTCGTCTCGCGCCTCTAAAGTTTCAAAAGCGGTACGTAGCGCCCCCATCATTCCCAGGGACAGTAAATCGATTTTCACCAGCCCGGCTTCGGCGCAGCTATCTTTATCCCATTGCACCACGGTTCGCCCTGGCATATTCGCCCAGTTAATCGCGGCTACTTCGGTGAGCGGCTTATCGGAAAGCACCATGCCCCCGCAATGAATCCCCAGGTGGCGCGGAAGTTTTTGTAGCTTCCCCGCTATTTTTCGTACATTTTCCGGTAAGGCTGACTTCTCTAGTCGTGCCCATTTGGCGGCGGTTCTCGCGTCATATCCGAGGGCGCGAGAGGCATCTTTTAGCGCAGCTCGCGGACGGTAACTAATCACATTAGCCACTTGAGCAGCATTTTCTCGTCCATATTTGCTATAGACGTGTTGGAGTACTTTTTCGCGTTGATTAGATTCAATATCCAGGTCAATATCGGGTAAATCTTTACGGTCTGGGGTTAGGAAGCGATCGAATAGCATTTGGTGGCGCACCGCATCTACCGCAGTGATTCCCAGACAGTAACAGACTGCGGAGTTGGCGGCGGAGCCGCGTCCTTGCACGTAGATACCGGAGGAAAAACAATAACCTACTATCTCTTTTACGATCAGAAAATACCCGGAGAATCCTTTTTGGAATATCACTTTCAATTCTTGGCGAATTGTGTCGGCGGCTTTTTCCGGCACTGGATCCCCGTAGCGGTCGCGCGCCCCCTGCCAGGAAAGCTGCTCCAGGTAGGAGTCGGCGCTATAACCGGGCGGAACCCGGGCTAAAGGCAGATGCGGGGCGGGGGTAGAAAAATCAAATATCAGGTCTTTGCCTATCTGGGCAGCGTTATCGACTGCGCTAGGAAATTGCTGATGAATCCGAAGCATCTCAGCTTCGCTACGCAACATGGCATGGCAAGCGGGCAAGTCGTCTTGGATTTTATCGAGGGGACGCGCCAGTCGGGTAGCGGTCATAACATCTGCTAGGCGCTGACTGGCAGGGTCAGCACAGCGGGCAGCGCTGGTGGCTACCAGGGGCAACTTGGTTTTGCGCGCCAAGTGATCTAGCTGTGCCGCTAGGCGTTCTTCCCCATCGAAACCGGCTAAGGCGGCCTCTACCGCTATGTTTTCTGCCCCAAACAGCTCTTTTAGTTGTTCGAGGAAGCGGACGGCGGCCGCGATTCCAAAGCGGTAAAGTACGCTCCGCAGCGGCCCGGCGCGGGTGCCGGTTAATACTAGCCACTGCCCTTTTGCCCACTGGGCTAGTTCGGCTAGGTTTTGCCGGTCTGCTTCGCGTCTGCCGGCAGCTAGGTGATGGCTACTGATTGCCCCGGTTAAAGCGGAATATCCCTGGCTAGAGCGGCAAATAATTGGCAGATGGGTTTCGTCCTCTAAAGTAAATTCGCACCCCGGCAGGAAGGGCAGTTCGGCTTGGCGGGCGGCGGCGCGCGCCTCCATCAAACCGTAAACTCCGTCATAATCTAGCAGCGCTAGACCAGATAGCTCCAGCTTTTTCGCCCCGCGCACCATTTCGCGCGGCGAACACGCCCCCACTGCAAAGGAATAGGCAGAATGGGCGTGCAACTCGATATAGCCGCTCATTTTTGCCCCTCCCAGGCGTCTAACCACCAGGAGGATTTGCGGTACACCAGCAGTAAGGTTTCTTGCTCGCCGTAAACCCGAAGAAAGATTCGCGGTCCTAGCCGACTGGGAGCATCCGGCCGCCACCACTGTCCGTTTATGGGCCAGGGCCCTTCGGTTTTCTGCACCGCTATTTTCCGTCCGGCTACCTTAACCCATTTGACCGGGGCATTTAACTGTCCGTCTTTCCCAGGCAGGATTTTCCGTCCTTGACGGTCAATAATCCCAGCCGGTTTAGGGTGCATGAAAACTATTTCCGGTGCTACTCCGGTAAGCGCCCCGACTCTAGGGCGCGGCCACTTTTGACTCCCCCGCTCTTGCCAAGGTTTCAGTTCAATCACTGAACGCGGATCATATCCGCTGGTTAAATGAGGTACCCGCACCCCGTTTTTACCTAATAAAGAGCTGGCATTGCGGGCTGCCTGATCTAGTTCTTGAGGAGGATCCGTGTTTCGTCCCCAAAGCGGGGTCATTGCCTGGCGGGCATCCACCACCCGTAAGGGATGGAGTTCAATCTGGGAGACAGCTCCTAGAGCTTCGCTGCCGCTACCTCCGACCGTAACCGTCTCTAACTGGTGTTTTATTCGTTCTACTAGGTCTTTGCTGCTAACGGCTACCCCCAGGTTCCAGCTGCGGCTAAGTACTTTTCCATTTTCGCAGCGGCAAATAAACTGCACCTGGCTGCACACCTGCCCGTTTGCGCGTAGACGGGCAAACATTTCCACTACTAATGCTCGGGCTGGCAGTAACAGCTGGGTAAGGGAACTGGCGTGCGGGGTGAAGAATTGGTAGAGACCGGGTGAGGCGGGCGCGGTTTTCACCCTGGCCGCGTCCTCTAGATTTTCCCCGCTAGCTAAGTCGTAACTAAGCGCCCCCAGGGTGCCGAAACGCCGGATCAGCGCCGGACGTCCCAAGGCGATAAGTTGCCCCAAGGTGGTGATTCCCAGATGGGTTAGGCTGTCCATCATTTTTGTTAGGTACTGGTCAGAGAAATCGTATCCGCTTATTTTTATCCTCGGACGTAAGAAAAAGCCCAGGCTACTTAGGGACTGCACGCCAAGAAACGGCATTACCCCAGGGTCGGCAATCAGCAGCTGCTCGCGGGCAGCTAGGCACGCCGCTAAAGTGCCGCTAGCGATTCCGATCTGCACCGCGTATCCTATCTGCGCTAAGTCTTCGGTTAGTTCTGCGGCCAGGGCAGATTCTACGCGGCGCTGACTACGGCTGAGGGTGGCGGTTATCAGCCCTGGGAACCAACACTTGGGGGCATAGAGTTGCTTTCCCGCGGCCTCTAAAACCGGTTGGAATGCCAGTTCTGCCTCTGCTGGTGAATAGGGTTTTTCTTTCAGGGCGGGGCAGAGGACGCGCGCTTGCTTTAGCCGCATCTGCTCTCTGATTCCGGCGGCTCTCGCCGGGGCAGTAACCGCCTGCACCCGCCCGCCGCTGTACAGTGCCACTGCTTCATCTAGAGGGAGCTTCGCGACTTGGGCTGGCCAGGCGGGTATATAGAGGGCTAGTAATCTATCGTTCACCTCGCCCTCCTGGCTTTTGTAGGGCTAGTTAGGAGGAGCACATGGCGCAGGCACGCAGATAATAACGCCGGTGGCGGAGTGAAAGAGCTCAGAGATTTCATCACGCACTCACCTTTATGACTGAAGCTGCCCCAGGGGAACTTTCCGAGTGCCGGGCGTTGGTTTCCAGGGAGATAGCGCCTGCCCAGGCAGGTGCGGACAAGATTACGCAGCCGGAGCGGCGTGCTTTTGCGGTTAGAATCCGTTGTTGCTGCGGACCGTAATCTACCATTCCGATAGCCAGGACTGCCGCGCAGGGTACGAAAAGTTGGGCGCATGCCAGGGCGCTGCCGCCGGTATAGGGAATGCTGATTACCCGCCCTAAGTCCAAGCCGATTTGCCAGGCGCGCTGCCAGCCTAAGTCGGGAAAGTCTAGGAATACTGCCCAGCCGCTCTCCCCCATTTTTTCGGCGGCCAGCTCTAGCAGCTGCGCTCCGCCCGCTACTTTTTGATAAGCGCTGGCCAGCGGCTTTGGGCTGCGAGACTGCATCCCCAATACCTGGCGCGCCTTTTCCAGGCGCTGCAACCGAGCCAACTTATCGAACATACGTTCGATTATAGGGAGCCTCCCCCGATTTGTCACCCCTTTTTCCGGGAGTGCTTTTGGGGTTAATACTCGGGTGCTTTGAGCTTCGATTACCCTCTTGTTATCTGGGACTTTTGAGTAAGATTTAGCACGCTTTCCATGACTTCATCCCAAGTAAGGTTTTCTACAAAAAAAGAATCTCTCACATAGTTACCCCAGAGTTTACGCATCGTCTCGTCTTGCGCCACGATATTCAAAACAGATTTCATCTCACTAATCATCTGAGAGGTATGTCTTTTGCGGCTAGTAACCAGAAACGCTTCTCTCAACAGATCGAGACGATATTTTTCTTGGGTTGCAATCACGTGCACATCGTAGAAGTCACGCATTCTGGTATTGAGAGCTCCTCGCGCCATAATAGTTTCCAGCTTTTCCGCGAGCAGCGTCTCGACACTGTATGTCCATAACTTGATATGACGATCTTCGAACATGAGCTTGTAGGCATATTCGACAGCCTGGGGCGTGATTGCGTCTCCGGTAGAGATATCGATTTTAATTTTCTGTCTTAAACGATCAAGAGTCGCCTGCAACACGAAGCGAACGCCAGGATAATCATGCCCCTCCATTACGTCTTCCACTTTGGTGATAGCAAAGATAACACCATCGTCAACCTCTACTCCGATAACGTCTTCCATGATTTTTACAGCTTCTTCTTGGCTTAGAGTGGCCGAGCGAAGCGTCGTGTCAATATCCATGGTTGCCCGCGTATGCAATCCAACTAGCGAAGCCACGAGCATGCCTCCCTTGAGAATAAAGTTATCTCGATAAGCGGAAAGGGAGATGCGCTCCAAAAAGCGTTCCATAATAAAAGTGCGCAAAAGCGTCTGACTTTTTGTGCTGTCACCATAAGCAAGGTTCCGAATTTTTGCTTTCAGCTGCACTGACGTCCGGATCACAGCATTACCTCCGTATAGATTCTTATCTGAGATTCAATACCAAGATTTTTTGCATATTCACCCAGGTGATTGAGGTTTTTCTTATTGCTTACCATGTACTGCTTCATCGCATATTGAAAGACCTGCACATCCATGCTTGCCTTATTCTTAATAATGTCGCAGAGCGTTCTGTCCATATCGTAGGCACAGACAGAGTTGCCAAAGTCGGTGCGTACAGAACAGGCGCCAACTCCATAGGTTTCCACTTTTTCTTGCGTTACTTGAATACCCCGTTTTCGCAAGTGTGTGGCGTTATACCCAGCTGGAACTGTCACGCAAATTCGAGCGGGTTCGCGCTCCATTAAGCCATGCAAGAAAAGAGCGGTTTCGTGTGAGAAAATCACTTTCTTGTTCAGGAGCTGCAGCTGGTATAGGCTGTCTTCCCAAGCGTCATTAGCTAGATAGATACCATGCCCCACGCGTCTTAGGCTTTGCTCTTTTACATAGGTTGCAAGCGTGGGCTTGGAAATACCAGATTCCAGAACCTGGGCTGTTGTCAGATATCCATTACCAGCATCCACAAGTTTATCTAGTACGACACTTTTACCCACACCCTCACCTTACCTTCTCGCTCTCAGTATAAAATCTAGGAGCGTAAAAGTAAAGAGTCGTGAATTTTTTTAAAATTTTTCAACGGAAGTTGCGAGACTTCTACCAGCGCGACGATAACAGGCAAGATCCCAGGGCAGAAGTAACCACGGACATTTTCTGGGGATACTTTCAGCATAGAAAACCCGCCCTAGAGGGCGTGCGGGAGCCTCGAAATCTGCCCGCTTGGCACGGTTTTTATACCGCTTAGTTCAGATTACTTGTACTGCCAGCAACGAGGCTCTTAACTGTAAGTAGCAGATACGCAAACGTCCTGCTTTTGCGGATTATCGCCGGTAAGTGCGAGAGGAAAGGAGTCGGAACGGAATGAAATTCACGCTCACGATTGATCCCACCGTAACCGAAACTATCGTGATGGTAACGGCGCGGGAGGTCGACGCTGAGGTGCAAGCGATTCAAAGGCTTGCTTCCGGTAGCCTAGATAGCTCCTCCTCCCCCGCAGTTGAACGCCCGCTTCGCCACCTCATCGGGACAGGTGACAATGAAGCCACGGTGTTGGAAGTGCGCTCGATACTCGCGTTCTTTACTAAAAAGAAAGCGGTGTTTGCCCACACCAGTAAAGGTGACTGGCGGATTAAAGCCCGAATGTACGAACTCGAAGAATCTCTACCCGCAGGCGATTTTGTACGTATTTCACAATCAGAGATTGTCAATATTGCCGCGATCAAGAAACTTGACCTTTCTTTCGCGGGAACGATTAGTGTGCAGCTAAAAGATGGCTCTCGTTATTACGTCTCCCGCCGGCAACTTCCGGCTTTCAAATCCAAACTGGGAATCTAACCCCCGCAGAAAACCTCTAACTCACGCAAAGGATAAAACCCATGGAAACTAAAAAAATAGTTGGTCTCACCCTGGTAGGGGCTGGCATTGGGATCACTATCGGCACCAGCATTGAACTTATTTTTTCTTTTATTTACTCCTCTAGCTATTACCCGGGGGTTCCAGAATTCTTAAACAGTTTTGGAAACGAAAACGTGGCAGCACTAATTGAGCGGCTTATTTACGCAGTCTACGGCATCATTGGTAGCTTCGCGGGACTGCTGTACCGTAACGAAACCCGCCCGCTTATCCTCAATACCGCCCTGCATTTCGGGATCATACTTATCTGTGGCATCGCAGCTGGCAGTTACCTTAAATGGTGGGGCTCTAGCTTCGATATGCTCGGGGTAATCATCACCATAGCGCTTATCTACTTGCTGATTTGGTTATTCAATTGGCTAGTGGGTCGCGCCGAAATCAAAAAGATGAACCAAAAACTGCAATAAAGCCTCCCTCTGGATTCCCGTTTACTCAAATGAGTAAACGGGAAAATCCAAAGCAGAGAATATGGTTTCTGAGCGCTGCTAGACCGGGCGGCTAGGCATGGACACCGGCCGTGAGTTTCTCGGTCTACACGGGATAGGAGCTGTGATCTATTTGCTGGAAACGTTCAGCTACTTTTTCGAGGTCGCGATAATCGCCCTCACGAAAACTATCTAAGCACCAGCTGCGCACCGGTTGAACGGAACATAGTAAAGGTGTCGCAATATTCTATGTCAAACGCTTCACACACGTCAGGAATTTTTATTCTATTTCTGGAGTTAGGTGCTGGGCGCTCATGAGTTACTACCGTATACCCGTGGACTGCAGCGAAGGCGATTAATAACGGATCTGCACAGTCCGCAAACTCCTGTATCGCTGAATATTTATACTTCTTACCTTCTGCCCAAGTTGTAATTTGGTTGACGAAACCATAGATAGCTTGAGCACCATCGATAGCAGTAAAAATACCCTTATGTGACTTTAGCTTTACCCAATATGCAAGTTCGTCGCCCCTGTCAGTTAACTCATCATAAACCGGTTTAATACTGCAGATTTTTCCGGTCGCGTAGCTATGCTCTAGCCATTCCCAAAATCCCGGAGCGATATCGAATCCGTAATACCGGTTTTTGGCTTCGATAAAAACATTACTGTCCAGTACATACATTTAACCCACCGCCAGCTTTTCAGCCAGGTTACGGAAAGTTTGAGGCTTTTTTGTGCCGAGCATCCGGAAGGCATCTCGATAAAGAGTGTTCCCCTCCAAAGTAGAGACAATCACAGCGCGGGTAAATGTGGGAGAGTTGCGCAGAGGCAGAGTTTTATAGAAATCTCCACCCCCAGTTTGCTTCCTCTTGCTACCCCTTTCGGCTATCGCGCTCAACTCCCGGCCATATAGTTCCTGATACTGACTCCAGCTAAGAAAGTTGGCATCAAAAAGGCTGTGCAGCACCACCAGGACGCTGCAGCCGGCTTCGCGCGCAAGTGTAGTAACAGTTTCTTCGGTAACCTTGGTTCCGTGCACGCCCTCAAGAACATCCTTAGGCAGTAGGATCTCTCCCGCGAGTTGATTGCACCAGCGTTCCTCAGATTTTGCGTTATTGGAATCGTTGAGAGATAAATTCGCGTCAGACAATGCGCTATGACCTAGCCAGATATGCCCTAGTTCATGTAATAGGGTAAAGATTCTCGCAGAATGACAGTCGGCTCCATTAACAAAAATAAGAGGCGCAATCTCATCGCTTAAAGAAAAACCCCGGAACTCTTCGACACTCAGTTTTCTGTGAGTATTGTTTCCTACCACCCCACTGGTAAGCACCAGGATTCCGAGTTCTTCAATCTTGTCGACCAGGTAGCGATACAAACTGGACGTATTGCCAATTCGTTTTCGAGATTCGAACCCAAAGTCAAGGAGATCACTGATTTCAGCTGCTACTTCACTCACGTTATTATTCACGCCTACGGAACCCACAAAAGACAGCTTTTCTGCCCCATTACTTAGGGCATAGTCGCGATACCAATCTTGGGTGCGTTGCGCATTGTAAATAGTGTCGAGCAGATCCCCGGACGGATGGCGAATCGCAGAATCTTTCAGCGTACGCATATCGGCTATAGGCAGGTCTTCATCGGGAGGAGTATCAAGAAAAAGAAAAGCAAAAGGCGTATTAGTTTTGGCAGCGAATTTTTTTGCATCCGTGAAAGAAGGAGCGCTAACGCCAGATATCCATTCAGGTAACTTCGGAAAATTTTTCTCTAGGTCAGTGACAGTTTTCCTGCTACGCGCCAAAGCCCACTCGTAAAGAGGAGGCGCTATACGAACTTTCGCAGACATTACGCTTCTCCCCTCGGACCTTAGAAAATGAACAAAACACACCAGACGGTTTCTATTTTACTGGCTACAGCGCCTAGGCGGCAGCTTTCCCCTCTTTTTAGTGATGCATATAAGTAGTTCCGGCTCTAAAAGAGGTCTGAGTGAGATCCGGTCAGTTTTTTGCGAAACTGCGAGGAATATTTGATGACATGGCACGCACAGATAGCACTCTATCCGAGGGCGTGGAAGCGGTCGAAGAAAGCCTTCGGCTTTTCGATTACCCGACTCTTCCGTTCAATTCGACCAGTAGTAACACGAGTACCGGCCGGGAAAT
The DNA here is from genome assembly GCF_055387755.1 of Varibaculum sp. GTC20041. Lineage (NCBI taxonomy): Bacteria > Bacillati > Actinomycetota > Actinomycetes > Actinomycetales > Actinomycetaceae > Varibaculum > Varibaculum sp. GTC20041. The sequence continues at coordinate 1,003,628 of NZ_AP041144.1, read as the reverse complement.
TTTCTTGATACCATAGTTATGAAATTTTCACCATATTTAGGAGGAATAATGAAGAATTGGTTGCGAGCCACGGCTGCTCTCGCAGGCGCGGCAGCCCTGACACTGGGGGGCGCTGTTTCCGCTGTAGCAGCAAACAGTGTAGACGACGGTAGCAACGTCAAGACCTTCGATGTTACTTGGAGTGACAAGGTCAAACGCTATGACCCTAAGCTGGAAGGCTCCAAAATTGACATGCTTCTATACTGTGAAGTCTACCAATTCAAAGATGGTAAGAAAACAGGTTCCCGGCTTGGTTACGAGTGGCCAAGGCTCACCCTAACCGTTGGCAAGGATGAACAGATTCCCCTCAAATTGAACCTCAATAACCCCAAGTACGAGGGCGTTGACAAGATCGGCGTTCAGGACTGCTACGAATATCGCTCCGGGCAGTACGGACACAGCCAGTTCTCTTTTTCAACTGGCTATAGCAACGGCGTTAAAAAGCTCGCCATGAACCAGCAGGCCAACACAGATTTCAAGTTTGAGTTGGTTAAAGGCGAGTGGGATGGGGAAACCTATCTAGGCGAGATTCCCGAGGGCAAGGCGCCCACTATCACTATTGGAGTGTCGCAGCATAAAGCCGGAGACCCAGTTACAGATGGCGAAAAAGTTTACAAGCCCCTTATAACCAAGGGCGGCGACCCGGCGGCAAACAAGTACGTTTTCGCCGATAAGGCTGCTCATAGGCCTTCTGCCGAAGTTACTGCTAGCAGTGAAGTTACTCCTATTACCCGCGCCTCAATTGGTAATAGCCTGGATCTCATCTCTGGCTACACGGGTCGTTACCGGTGGTACCAGTTGACTGCTTCGATTGACGATCCTGAACAAGCTAAGCTCTTCCGCATTGAGAGCGTTGAAGGTAATGACCTTGATGGCTGGACCGTGAAAGTAAGCTCGGTTATCCGCACGATGACTCCCGAGGCTCCCACTCTAGTAGAGGCAGATAAGTGCGGGGTTGAGGGTACAGTACAGCTTCCCGAGTCCAAGTACTTTGATTACGAAACTGTTACCAAGGGAACCAAAGTTTCGGTAGCAGCCCTATTGAAGCAGGATTTCAAAGGCAAGATCGAAGTTAAGGGCGACACCAAGTGGGAGTTAAATGTTGCCGCCAAGCCGTGCACATTAGATCCAGCTGAACAGTTGGCAACTCCGGTGGCTCCTAAGCTGATCAATCCTTCCGCTGATGATCCGGCTTCTTGCACCACCAAACCTTACGTGACGATTCAGAAGACCGAGGGCGTTTCCTACACCGTTACTGCCAACGGCGTTGAGCTGAAGGCTAACCAGGATGGCCGGTACATCTACCCGTACAACTCGAAGGTAGAAGTTAAAGCCTCCGCAATGGACGGTTACTTCTTTGCTGAAGACGCGGTAACTGAGTGGACCTGGGACAGCCACGATACTGCAATGGCTCCAGCCTGTAAGCCGGCTCAGCCTAATAATAAGCAAGCTTCCCATCCTATGAAGAAGCTCCCTAAAACTGGTGTTGAGGTCGCTACCCTACTCAGCATCTCTGCTCTACTGCTCCTTGCAGGTGGTGCGCTAACCGCACGCAGGTTCAAGTAACCAATTAGCAACCTGCATTTCGCCTCCCGGCATTAGCCGGGAGGCGAAATGTTTTGATACGACTTTACGTTCCTCATCCGAAGCTTAACTAGCACCGCAGCAACTGCGTTATAAGCTCAGATACCGCTTGCGGGCTGGACGTTACCGACTAACTTCCAGCGAGTCTGGCGCGTACTCTAGTTACCTCCGCACAGCGGATGCGATTTATTATTTCTAAGCCTCGCAACCCTGCTCTTGGTAGAACCTGGCCAAAATTATGGGCATTAGCCCAAAACTATCCGAGGGTGTGGAAACGATCAAAGAAGGTTTTCAGCTTGTCTATAACCCGCTTCTTGCGTTCAATCCGGCTATCAGCACCCGTAGCGAACAGGGATCCGCGCGGCAAAATCTGGTCAATATCGGATCCAGAGGTTTCCAGATATCCCCGCCTAAACATGGCGTTAATGAACCGCTCGGTTTCAGGTTGTTTCAGATTTTCTTCCTTGACAATTCCTGCAAGCTCGATAGCTTTTTGATCAGTTAGGAAGGCTTTCCACTCTTCATCAATCTCACCGCTAGTGGCAGAAACCGAATCCACGAACCGTTCAATCAAATCGAGTTTATTCTGGAAGGTAGGACTGGACTTAACCGCGCGGCGAATATCTTCCCGCACTTCCTGGCGGCTCTGCTCAGCGTGCTGGTCACGGTATTTTTCTACCAGCATCAAAATGTAATCAACATTTACTTCAATCTGCTTGATCAACTCGATTTCAAAGGTCAAATCATCATTAATCCGTTTACGTTCCCCCTCAGATTCGGCACGCCGCTGCCGGTAAAGCTCAATATATTCTGACTGATAGTCTTGCAGATCCCGCGGGCTGAGCGGATCTTTTTCCTCAAATTCATCGAAAGCAGAAAGAATATTTCGTAGCCGCAACAGTTCCCCGAAAGTTTGTATAAATAGGTCTTGCTCGGCCTCCCCAATAATTAGCTCACCCGGCTCCCAGCGCGACAACTGGTAAAGTTTTTCCAAATAGGCATCAAAATAAACCCCGAAAGGCTTAAGTACCGTAATCCCCTCGGCTTCTTTATTACCGAAGAGGGCGATAGCCTCGGAAGTTTCTTTCTCCAAGTTCCTAAAGGAAACAATATTTCCGTAAGCTTTCACCGAGTTCAAAATACGGTTAGTACGCGAATAGGCCTGCAACAACCCGTGGTGATGCATATGTTTATCCACCCACAACGTGTTGAGGGTTTTCGCATCAAAACCAGTTAGGAACATGTTAACTACCAGCAACATATCTAGCTGGCGGTTACGCATCTTCTCGGATACGTCCTCATAGTAGGCACCAAAACTATCTGCCGAGGTATCGAAACTACTCCCAAACATTTGGTTATAGTCTCCAATCGCAGTCTCTAAAAACTCGCGGTCAGGGAGTTCTAAAGCCCCGGTATCGAAATCTTCTTCCGGCAGCAACCCGTCGCTATAGTCATCCGAGTTCGGGGCATAGGTGAAAATAGTGGCGATTTTTAGGCGTTTATCGGCAGCCAGCTCGCTTTGTTGGCGGGCAAACTCTAGGTAGTAGGCTTTAGCGGCTTTAACCGAGGCAGCGGCAAAAATAGAGTTAAACCCCCGCACCCGTTTACCTTTCAAGGAATAGTAAGAGTTCCGTTTAGTTTTTTGATCAAAATGAGCCAACACATAAGAGACCACTTCCCGAATCCTGCGCGGATCCAGCAAAGCCTCCTCGGTAGCAATCGCGAGTACTTCCTCTTCCCTAATCCCCTCCCGAGGTTTAAGGGTGTTCACATAGTCAATACGAAACGGCAACACATTTTGGTCACTGATTGCATCGGTAATGGTGTAAGAATGCAGACGGTCACCAAAAACCTGGGCAGTGGTGCGGATCGTCAGGGATGAACCGGTAGCCTTATTTTCGTTAAATAAGGGCGTGCCGGTGAAACCAAACAGGTGATAGTTACGGAACGCTCGTTTGATCGCTTGATGCATATCGCCAAACTGGCTGCGGTGGCATTCATCGAAAATAATGACAATATGGCTGTCATAGATTTTGTGTTGACTATTGGCGCGCACAAAATTGGAAAGCTTTTGGATAGTGGTAATCACGATTTTGGCTTTATCGTTCGCTAATTGCGCGGCGAGCTGCCGGGTAGACCGATTAGAGTTAACCGCTCCTTTTTGGAAAGCCTCATATTCTTTCTTGGTTTGATGATCCAGGTCTTTGCGGTCAACCACAAACAGAACCTTATCTACCCCCTCCACTTGGGTAACCAGCTGCGCGGTTTTAAAACTGGTGAGGGTTTTCCCGCTGCCAGTGGTGTGCCAAATGTAGCCGCCGGCCTCAATAGTGCCCAGTTTCTTATAGTTGGTAGCGATTTGCACCCGGTTAATGATCCGTTCGGCCGCCACAATCTGGTATGGGCGCAGCACCATCAAAATTTTCTCGGTAGTAAACACGCAATATTTCGTGATCACATTGAGCAAAGTGCGTCCCGATAGGAAAGTTTTCGCAAAATCCATTAGCTCCGTAATGTGACGGTTGCGCGCATCAGTCCACCAAGAAGTGAACTCGAAGCTGGCTGCACTCCCCCGCTTGCCCGATCTAGACTGCTCTTTCACATGCTGCTTTCTGGTAGTGTTCGCATAATATTTCGTGTAGGTACCGTTCGAGATAATAAACAGTTGCACATACTCGAATAGTCCGTTACCCGCCCAAAAGCTATCCCGTTGATAGCGGTTAATCTGATTAAAAGCTTCCCGTAGCTGCACTCCCCGCCGTTTTAGTTCAATATGCACCAGCGGAAACCCGTTTACCAAGATAGTTACGTCATAACGGTTATGGTGGGTGCCGTCCGTTTCATATTGGTTAATTACCTGCAGACGGTTGCGGTGGATATTAACCTTATCCAGCAGGTGAATATTCTTTTGCGTACCATCATCACGCTCTAAAACCAGGGCCGCGGGGCTAGCCTGGATAATCGCGGTTTTTTCTTCAATCCCCCGGGAAGGATTAGCCAACTCGGATTTAAAGAAACGCTCCCACTCGCGGTCACTAAAAGAAACCTCGTTTAAGGCTTCCAGGCTGCGACGCAAATTATTTTCGAGGGCGAAGACATCTTTTATCGGTAAATACTCGTATTGTTGCCGCTGGAGTTGTTCAATTAACGCTTTTTCGAGGGCGGCTTCGCTTTGATAGGCCTTTTCTTTACGTTCTTCCGGCTCATAGGTGGCGACTACCGTAGCATCTTCACTGGTGGCAATCGGTAAATAGGTGTTCATGAAGTCTCCTGGAAACAACTGGAGTTGCTAACTGTTTCTATCTTAGTGGCGCTAGTGCTTTAAATATGTGCTACCTAGCCGAAGCGTTATTATCGGTCTGCTGGTTGCGGGTCTGGCTCGGTAAAAGCACTCCGGGGACCCCATGACCTGCTGCGCAGGTCAAGCCCCTCTCGTATCTTTTACCGGCCGCGACCCGAATCACGCAGTTACGCACAAGGGAAAAGTTGTCCCACCTGACAGGCACGGGAGAGAGATTTTTCCTCCCGCCTAAGAGTTCGGATAAAAATCACGCGCGGGGCAAAAGCTTTTCCTCCTGCCCAAAATCTAAAAAGACCTTGTCTTTTTAGATTTACGCCCACCTAGCCTGCTCGGATAAAACTTTTTCCCCGCGCTGTTGGCTATTTTCCCCGCGCGTTGGGCGTAAATCTCGCAGTTACTTTGCGGGAGTGAAGGTTAGGAGCCGGTCGCGGTAATACTCATACTGTTTACGCCGAGCCGCAATCTCCGCCGGCAAACCAGAAGAAAGATCGTTTACCAAAGCGTCGAACTTGTCCAGAATCGCCACAATTCGTTCCTGCTCCGAGAGACGAGGAAGCGAAAATTTATAATCCATTATTGCTTTCTTATCCCCACGCGGCATTTTCGCACCTTTGGCAAACCTATTGTTATATTCAAAGAAATCTTCAGAAGCTAGAACATGATAAAGAAATCTTGAGGTAATCTCTTTTTGTTTTTCATCATTTATAGAAATTACTAATACGTCACCACTAGCACCACCGGCAAGGTTGCTTTGCCAAATCTTTCGTAGATATGGGCGTATATTGCCTATGAGAATATCGCCAGGATAGAACTTAGATAGCTTACTGGTATTGGGAGCGTAATCTGACGGTTTTTTGCCACGCTTATTCGCTATCAGATTATCGACACCGACATATGAATTGTTGTCAGTTAAACATGCGGATATTTTTTCCACCGAATAACTCGATATATCTCGCAAGGATATTAGTCTAACTGTACCCCCCCCCACGCGGCTATTTAGGTTCTCAAAACTGAGAAGCGAGTCGCGGTAGTACTCGTACTGCTTGCGACGAGCTTCTAGCTCCGCTTCTAGCTTTGTGAAAGAATCTAGAATCCGCACGATCTCATCTTGCACTTCCAACGGCGGCACCGGAATCTTTATTTTCGACATTCCAGTTTCGGAAATAGATCTTACTTTTACCCCAGTGATATGACGTTTCTTTTGTTTTTGGAATGAATGAGAAGAAAGAAAATATGAAACATATTTAGGATTCAATGCAGAACTATAGATTAAAGTGTGATTACTGACCGCCACTTTCTCATTACCGATCCAAGCTACGCTTTTCGCAAGATCTTCATCATTTTCACTGGTATCTGCAATAATCACGTCGCCAGGGGATGCTGTTCTGGAAGAATCAAAAACTTCTGGGGATACAAAAGACAAGGTCTCACCAGTATAAATACTGTAGCGAGTATAAATCTGTCCGTAATGGATGCAAGGTTTTCCGCTGCTTAAAAGGTGTTTCTTTTGCGGGCCTCCGCCACGCATAAACGTACCCAAGTCACCGAGAGTTTTATACTCCACCCCGGTGGGACAGTACTTCGCAATTAGGTCTTCTATTCGGCTCATGGCATTACGCCCTTGCTATTGCTTTGCCCCGCCTTCATAGACAACCAGAACCTCCTGATACTTTGGCTGCCCCCATTTTATAAAGTCCACACCGAAAGAGAAGGCATTACTCTCCGTACGTGGTGTTTATTTGTTCTTGGTAAGTCAGGATCGGAGCAATCTTGACTACGCTACCCGGGGTAGCGGTTAAGAAAATCGTTCATGCCTGTACCGTGACCACAGGCGCCAATAGCTCAAAGTGCACCAAATTTGAAGTTAACTCTGCAACCTTTGCGACATTTATGCGTTTTTCGCATATTTGTGCCAAAATGAGGGTGTGTTGATCTCATTTGCCGTTGAAAATTATGCGGGTTTTGCCGAGAAGTCGCTTTTAACTTTGGGAGACGCGGCTATCGTAAACCGGTACCGTAATCCGCCCAAAAATAACACTTGGCAAGATCACGTAGAGAGCGTCGCCGGCATTTTCGGTGCAAACGCTTCTGGAAAATCCACTTTTTTGTCTGCAGTTCTTTGTCTAACTCGAGCGATTTCTACTCCCAATTATTTTAGAGATGCAGTAGAGGTACTCTACCGACCATTCAAAACCCGCTATCACGATTCCGACAATTACCCCAGTAGTTTCGAGCTTGACGGAGTGTTCGCAGATCAAAGATGGGAATATCGGGTAGCCGTCGATAGTCAAGGAGTCGTTAGCGAGTATTTAACTACTTGGGAGGGAAGCTACAAACGGAAAATAATTGAGAGAACTCGCCAAGAAATCTGGATTAACTGGGGTAGAGAAAAGAAAATTAGTAGGAAGAACATTGCCGAGGTTATTCCTCGTAAGTCCCTAGCGGTGACTATAGCTAGTCTTTTTGAACATCCAGGTGCAGAAAAATTCTGCACTGCTATCCGGGAAGATTTTGCGTTCATCAGCCCCGAAGAAGCAGATAAACAGGCTCGCCATGCGTGGCTGACCGAGGCTTTACTGAAACGCCCCGAATGGGTACAAGTAGTTAATATGGTTCTGAAAGTCGCCGATCTAGGAATCAGTGGTTTCCGGGTTGACGAAGAAATAGTACCTAAAAAATATGAGCGTATCGCCAAACGAATCAACGAGATAATTAATTCCGAGCTAGGCGAAGAAGGACAGACCCAAGAAGTCGAACTAGAAGATGAGGAAGCCCAGCAAATGGCAACCGCCCTCGTCCTCCAGCACAGACTAAATGGGAAAGAAATAGATTTTAACCTCGAAGAAGAATCCAGAGGTACTATTGCCTGGCTAAACGTGGCGATTCCGGCAATCTATATGCTGGTTAACGGCAAAACCTTGGTCTGTGATGAACTGGACGATTCTTTACACCCCAGTTTGGTCGCCCTATTAGTTTCCCTCTATAGCAACCCGATAGTTAACACTAAAGGCGCCCAACTGGTATTTAACACTCACGATGTTTCTTTACTCGAGCGCTATCCAGAAGCGATCCTGAAACGAGAAGAAATCTGGTTTAGCGAAAAAGATGCCAACGGAAATTGCGCGCTCTACTCACTACCAGAAGGAGTGCGCAAAGAAAACAATATTGCAAAACTCTATTTTCAAGGCGCTCTCGGAGGTATGCCCTACCCGCAATCCCTGGCTTTAGAAAAATTAGTGAGCGATCTTAATAGCTAAACGAATCAGGTACGTAAACGCAAGAAAACTGAAAAATCCAGAAAATTCCTACCTACTACTTTCCCCTATAAACAATGGGAGAAGGCAAAGGAACGCAACGATAAAATCGTTAGGATAAAAGGTAAGCCATACCCAAATCCTTCGTCCCCGGTGGGAGAAATAATGGAAACAGTGACTAAAAGTCTGCAATAGCAACTAAGAGCTTACAGCTCTAATCTAGCTATTTGCGCCCTCCAGGTCGGCGACGATGGCGTCTATGGCTTCCCGTAGCTTGGCTTGGCGTTCCACGATGCCGGCAATGTCTTTATTGAGCTGGTGAATATCGATCTTTTCCCGAGTATCCTCGGGTTCTACGTAACTGGACACGGAAAGGTTGTAATCGGCCTCGGCAATATCTTCTATCGAAACCAGCTGCGCGAAATGATCCTGATTCTCTCGTTTCTCGTAAGCCTCAAGAATCTGGTTACGGAAAGGCTCAGTAATCTGGTTCTTAGTGCCCGAGCGTTCAAATAGCTCTGAAGCATCAATGAACAGCACGTTCGAATCCTTCTTCGACTTCTTTAACACCAGTACGCAGGTGCCGATAGAAGTACCGAAGAACAAATCAACCGGCAATTGGATTACCGCATCCACATAGTTGCCATCCACCAGGTATTTGCGGATCTTCTTTTCCGCTCCCCCGCGATAAAGCACCCCGGGGAACTGGACAATCGCGGCCGTGCCATCAACGGCCAACCAAGACAGAATATGCATCGTGAACGCCAGATCCGCCTTGCCTTTAGGCGCCAATACCCCGGCAGGCGAAAAACGTTCATCGTTCATCAAGGTCGGCGAATCCGCACCTATCCATTTCGTGGAATAGGGCGGGTTAGAAACAATCGCTTCGAAAGGTTCATCATCCCAATGCGCCGGTTCCGTGAGGGTATCCCCCAAGGGCGATATCGAACTTAGAAAAGTTCACCCCATGCAAGAACATATTGATCCGGCACAGGTTATAGGTAGTCAGGTTGATTTCTTGTCCGAAGAAACCTTCCTCTACGTTTTCGCGCCCCAAAACCTTCGCAAACTTCAACAGCAGGGAGCCAGAACCGCACGCGGGGTCATACACCCTACCTACCCGAGTTTTACCGAGCACCGTCAGCCGGGCTATCAGTTCCGAAACATCTTGGGGAGTGAAGAATTCGCCTCCAGATTTTCCGGCCGACGAAGCATACATAGTCATCAAATATTCGTAGGCATCACCGAAAGTATCAATATCGGCATCCTGATAGTTACCCAGCTCCAGGTCAGCGATAGCATCAAGCAGTTTCACCAGCTTGGCGTTACGCTCCGCAATCGAGTTCCCCAAACGGGGGCTATTGGTATTGACGTCATCAAATAGCCCTTTAAGGTCATCTTCCGAACTAGAGCCGATAGCCGAAGCCTCAATATCGGCAAATACTGCCGCTAAGGTTTCGTTTAGGTTTTGGTCACGAGGCGCGGCTCGGCGCACGTTTTGAAACAATTTCGAGGGCGGAATAAAGAACCCCAGCGTGTTCACCATATATTCCCGAGCGGTTTCTGCCTGCTCATCATCTATTTGGGCGTAGTTAAAATCTGTCTCCCCGCCCTCGGCCTGGATCTTATTTACCCAGTTGGTGATGTGTTCGGAAATGAAACGGTAAAACAACATTCCCAACACGTAGGCTTTGAAATCCCAACCATCTACGCTGCCACGTAAATCATTGGCCACTCGCCAAATCGTCCGATGTAGATTAGCGCGTTGATCTGATGCCGCCACTAGAACCTCCTAGGTACAGAACTAGGTAATAGTCTAGCGAGACTGGCAGGTATCCTAGTTACCGCCACGCATAGATTTCACGCCCTGTACTTTCTCCGATTATCACTAATAGCAAAACCGAACGACTGTTGTAACGACAAAGGCATTAATGGATTTATGCACGTAACCGGGTATATCTCTGGCTATAAATGACGCCCATCCAGCGTTTATCAACGCGATACCTATTGAGTTAAATAATTAAAGCTTCTAGTCTAGGGGTTTACTCTACCAGCCTTACCTCCACGGGAACTAGGAGATCCCCCGTGAGTATCACACCAAATCTTTAGGAAGGAATGATCAATGGACTCCTTGAGTAAGCCAAGCGGACGGAAGCGACTTTCGCATTCTTCCATTGCGGCTTTATCAGCTCTGGCATTAGCGGCAGGTACCTTAGTGACCGCGCCAAGTTTCATGTCACCTCAATCCGCTACTGCGGCAGAGCTCTCCGGCGGTATCCGGGATAAATCTGGCGCGGTCGAGAAGGCAGATCAAAAAGCTTCAGATCTGCCTGCCGGCTCTTGTGTTGTTGAAAGCGGCGACCCGGACGGCAGCCAGGCTGGCTTTACCTGGGGAACTTTGGAGCCAAGTGCCACCAGCCCCTCTAAAACCGCTTGGGGAATAGGTATTTCATTCGATAACTCAAAAGATCGCACGTTCGTCGATTGGAGCTTTACTAATTCGGGTCGCCTCGGTGCGTATTTGAATACGGCACCGGTGTCCTCCATGGATATTGGTCAGGCGCTTGCCAATGATGAGGCAGTGGTTACCCACAAAGCCGATGAAAACATCGATATTACCGGAAGGGGGGCTCAAAGGAACATCAATCTTTTGGCGAACCTGACGGAAGACAAGGTTGGGCAGTACGCGCAGGCCAGTTCTGCAAACCCGGTGCGCTACGCGTGGAAGAGTGACTACACGCAGGAAAATCCCAGCCTCCACGCGACGCAAGGTAGCAGCGCTCTTTTCTCCGCTGTGGTTAACCCCTGGCCGAGCTAGAACATTGAATGTAACCCCATCACTGTGTCCTGGGAGAACTTCCAAAAGCACGTTATCGTCCCGGGTGAGGAAACCAAGGTCGGCACGATCAATGTGCCAGCGGTGGCAAACGGCGGCAAGGACGATTCGCTGTCCCGCATGGTGGTAGAGGCCTACGATGGTAACGGTAAGTTCATTGGTACCACGGATCCGGCAGCCTCTGGCGGTGAAAAGATGCTGCGTATCGACGACAGCGGCGATATCTATTTCACCTGGCCGAAGTACCGCGGCACGAACCTGGCGGATGACAAGAACGTGAACTTCTCCGTTCTGGCAAAGCCGCGTACCGTGGATCAGCTTCAGGCTGCCGGTGAAAACAACGATCCGTATGGCGAGCCCAAGACGTTCGAAAGCTCCAACTCACTGGATCGCTATCGCACGGCAAATGTCATCGACTCCAAGGCGTTCTCCCTGGATGACACTGAGTATCACAACCCGCAGTACGACAAGACCGACGCCTCGATCATCTCGGGTGTCGATAGCGAAACCGGCCCCTTGGCTACTGAACCACAGAAGGTTGTATTCACCCAGACTCCTGATCTGATTAAGGAACTGGAAAAGAAGAAGGCCGATGGCGGTTTCGAGGCTACGGTCGAACTAGACGATAAATACGTCTACGAGGGCTGGAATGTTGAGATGGACGAGGACTACAACGTCACCGTGACTGCCCCAGAAAATCCGCGCCCGGGTACCTTCGCCCGTCCTATGGTCACGGTGGAATACTCCAACGGCTCCACTGATACGCTCGAACTTCTCGTGGTGGTAGACCCGAACAACACGCAGGTCACTGACCTAGTGCGCCCGGGAATTACAAAGGGCAAGGTGGGACAGGATCTTAGTGCTCAGATTGGCACCAAGTCGATCATGCGCGGTTACAAGCCGGTTGCTCCCGCGAAGTTCGAGGTAGACCCCGCCACCGTGCCAGATGGCTGGACTGTCAGCGTTGATGATGCGGGCAATGTCCTCGCGAAAGCGGACGAAACCGTTGCTCCCGGCAGCGTTATTACACCGAAGGTGACGGCAACCTACCCGGACCAGACTACGGATGAGATTGAGGTTCAGTTCCAGGCAATTTTGGACATAAAGACTCCCAAATATGGCACCGTGACTGGTCAGCCGGATGCGAATGTGAGCCTGGTTCCCGAGATTCCTGAGCGTGGTCTAAGTGGCAACACGACCGATGAGGCGCCCGAGCGCTACACCTTTGAAGATGGTACGACCACCACGGTCCTTAACAGTAAGGATGGCAAGCAGTGGACTGTGTCCATCGACGAAAAAACTGGTGAAATTACCACCACCATCCCAAGTGATGCGCAGGAAGGCGACCAGTTAGATGTTCCGGTTATTGCTCATTACGGCGGAGAACAGGATCACAAGACCCATAAGACCACTGGCTCTTTCGTAGTCATTAAGGGTGATCTTAAGGCTTCCTATGAGGTCAAGGTGACCGGTCCAAATCAGTCCGTTAACCACAAGGTCACGGGTGCCCCCGAAGGTTCCACCTACTCCTTTGGACACACCGGCGGCAAGCCAGTTCTTACCCAAGAGGTGGATGGTTGGAAGTACACCATTGACCCGAACACGGGCGTTGTAACCTCCACGCCGCCGGCGAATGCTAAGCCGGGTGATCAAAAGACTGTTTCTGTCACGGTCAACGCGCCAGGTGGGTTAACCACGCAGACACCGGTCACCACTGTGGTCAAGTTGACGAACGATTGGGTAGCAGAACCGATTATTCCGACGGAGACGGTCTTCCCTGGTGACACCGTGAAGTCTGTGCTCGCTATCGAGAAGCCAGAAGGGGTTGACGTTGCTAAGGACAACCCGTTTGAGATCGCCCCGGTACCAGGCAACTTTGAGCCCACCGGTGAAACCAACGAGTTCGGTAACCCGACCTACAAGGTGAAGACCGAGAATGGCGATTGGATCGTTGGCCTAGATGACAAGGGCAACGTTATCTCCACCGCGCCGGAGACTGCCGAGCCGGGCGACCAGATTGAGGTTCCGGTAACGGTCACCTATGAGGATGGCTCGCAAGACACCACCTCCGCTGTGGTCAACGTTGTGGAAACTCCAGTACGCGAAGTTCCGTTTAAGGTCGAGTACAAGTACGACCCCATGATCCCTGCTGGCCAGTACAAGGTTGAAACCGAGGGCGTGCCGGGCAAGGAACGGATGAGCAAGGACGGCGAGTGGCTACGCACCTCTGAACCGGTTAATGAGGTCGTTGTGGTTGGAACTAAGCCAGCCGAAAGCGCCAAGGACGTCACCTGGACGGTTCCGATCCCGTACCCAACCGAGGTTCGGGAGAACCCGAATCTAGCCCCTGGTGAAACCAAGGTCGTCCAAGAAGGTGAAAACGGTGAAAAGACCTACACGGCGAAGTTCACCGCTCAGGGTGACAAAGCCGAGGTAGCTGAGGCGGAAACCACTAAGGAACCGAAGAAACGTATTATTGAATACGGTCCGCGCTCGGGTGCTGACGAGTTGGTGACCAAGGTTGAAAAGCCCGTTCCGTTCGAAACCGAGATCGTCTTTGATGACACCCTAGAAAAGGGTAAGCAGGTGGTTGACCAGCCCGGTGAGCTGGGCACTGAAGTTGTGACTTCGACTCAGAAGATCAAGGACGGCAAGCCAGACGGCGACCCGACCGTGACCACTGAGCGCACCAAGGAGCCGGTCAAGCAGATCATCCGCGTGGGCACCAAGTGCCCGCCTGCTGTTGAAACGGTTGAGTGGATCGAAAAGACCCCGTTCGAGGTCGAGGTGCGTGTCAACCCTGAACTGAAACCTGGTGAAAAGAAAGTCATCCAGGAAGGCAAACAGGGCGAGATCAAGCACACCGTCACGGTGAAGAATGAAAACGGGCAGGTCTCCAAAGAGGAATCCTCCGAGAAGATCAGCGATCCGGTTGACCACATCGTGGAAGTTGGCCCGAACAAGACTCAAACCGAGCTGAAGGATACACACAAGGAACAGATTCCGTACGACACGATTATCGAGTACGATCCGAACCTAGAAGCTGGCAAGATGGTTGAGGATCAACCTGGTGAACTCGGTGAAAAAGAAATCACCAAGAGCTGGCAGCTAGAGAATGGCGAGCCAGTAGGCGATCCGGAGACCTCGGAAAAGGTCATCAAGGAACCGCAGGCGCGCAAACTCCGCGTAGGTACGAAGTGTGCCTGCGAGGTTCCGACGGAGCCTTCTGAGCCTTCTGAGCCGACCGATCCTACCGAGCCGGCGGAGCCGGACGAACCAACGGATAAACCGTCTAACAAGCCAGTTGAGCCGGTGAAGCCGGGAGATAATCCATCCAATAACCCCAGCAAACCAGGTAAGACTAAGCAAGTTCGAAAAGGTTCGTATAAGTCAAAGAATCCCACCTACGCTAGCAGCTCTGCAGACTCGCTAGCGCGAACTGGCGCCGATGTGGCGAAGACCGCATACGTGGGTATGGGGATGATCGGTGCCGGATTGGTACTGGCCGTTGCCAGACGTCGGAGCCGTCGTGACTAACGGCTCAATCTGAGTGGGGTTGTGCCCCATCCAGACAACCCAAAGCAAGGGGCTCGGTGCAATATAACGCACTGAGCCCCTTGCTTTCTTCGTCTGATCAGCTTGGCGTGCTAAGACTTGCCGACTCCTCCCCTCAAACAAAAACGCGTGCTAACTACTTCTTAAGTTCGAGTGCTAGGGCAAACCCTAGTCTGGAATCCTATTTATTTTGGTAAGTGACCTCTAAAGTGGCGCGCGCCAGGGAATGGAACAGCGCCTGGAAGTTAGCAGCCGCCGCCGAGGCGTCCTCATCCAGTTCCAAAGTTTCCGTATCCAGGGCGTGAATGGCAAAAATATAGCGGTGCGGACGATCCCCCTTCGGCGGAGCCGCCCCCATATATGACCAGCCACCCCCATCGTTACGCAAATGGAAAGCCGGTCCGTCAAGCTCAAAGTCACTACTGCCCGCACCGGTAGGCAGGGAAGTCATCTCCGCCGGGATATCGGTAATCAGCCAATGCCAAAATCCGGAAGGCGTAGGGGCATCAGGATCAAAACAAGTTAGTAGAAACGACTTGGTTTCTTTGGGGAAGCCGCTCCAAGAAAGCTGCGGAGACAGGTTCTCCCCCGTCGCAATCTGCGCGGTGGGCATCTGTCCGCCCGCCGTCATATCTGCAGAAGTCAAAGTAAAAACCGGCAGTTCCGGCAGCGCCTGGTAAGGATCGAGAGCCATCGGACGGGAGTTAAGATCCATGATTCCTCCAGTAAATCGGTGCTTGTGCCTCCAGGCTACGTGAATAGCCCCGCTTAGGCAGCATAATCACGAACCGATACCCGCACCCGGATTGTTTCGCGAACACCAAAAAGATCTAGAATCGAGGGCGTGTTGCATTTGATCTATTTCGAGCCGCGGATTCCGGGAAATACCGGAGCTGCTATCCGCTTATCCGCCTGCACCGGCACCCTATTACACCTGGTAGAACCGCTTTGTTTCGACATGGATGACACAAAGCTCAAACGCGCGGGACTCGACTACCACGACCTCGCACACGTGAAAGTACACCCTAATCTAGAGGACGCCCTCGCCGAAATACCGGGACAGATTCACGCTTTTACCGGGCATTCTTCTCTTCAGTTTCAAGAGGTTTCTTATGGGAGCGAGGACGGACTGTTATTTGGCCCCGAACCTACTGGTCTCCCGGAGGATGTTATGAAACATCCTCGCATAGCTAACCTGGTGCGGATCCCGATGGTGCCGCACTTGCGTTCATTAAACCTAACCATTTCGGCTTCAATCGGCCTGTATGAAGCCCTCAGGCAAAACTCTTACCCGAATCTAGTTTAATTACTATTCCCGGGGCGCATTGGGGACGACACTATCAGCCAGACCAAAGTTAGCGCCGTTAAAATAGCGGGGAAATAATAATAGGCCTGCCCCCAGTTATACAGCAGCTGCGCGCTATCTAGGTGCGCAGACGAGAAGGCAAAAGCAAATAGCACCAGCAGCAAAGCTTCGATCCCAGTGAGCGTCCAGGCAAGTAGGCGCATCCGCCGGCCGTTATGAATCACCGCGATCGATAAAACAATCCAATGCGCCACGTTTGCCAGTGACAACATAGCCAGCCCATATCCGGCAGAACCAGAGGCCGGCAGGGTGGAAAACTCGTGGAACAGCGCAACCACCGCGAACACCACTAAGAGTGCCATGAAGATACGTCCCCCTCCCCAAGAGGCGGTGCGCGGATCTTTATGGGACGGCTGCGCAGACTCAGATGCTGACAATATCTTCTCCGGATTTTTACGGTAGGTGTCTTTAGATTCTACCGGTACTAGTCGCCACCCCCCTCCACTCTCACCCCAAGCTCAATAATATTTATGTATTCTCCTTCACATTTTTTCGCCATCTTTAGAAAGAGCGTAATTCCACCGTGCGTTTGCTATTCAAAAATGAAACAATGTTTGCAGGTGTCTGTAAATGTGCCGGCAGGGATAAACCTTTGGGTAAGGTTCTTGCCTCGCCCGGTCATGGCCAGACATAGCCGTGCTTTTATCAAGGAGAACATCACAATGACGAGCACCTATGACATTGTAGTCTTGGGCGCAGGCAGCGGTGGATACGCTACCGCCTTGCGCGCTTCCCAACTGGGAATGAAAGTCGCCCTCATCGAGGGGGACAAAGTGGGCGGCACCTGCCTCCACCGGGGCTGCATCCCGACCAAGGCAATGTTGCACGTGGCAGAAACCGTGGATGCCATCAAAGAAGCCTCTCGTCTGGGCGTAAAAGCCACCTTTGACGGCGTTGATATGAACGAGGTGGGGCGATTCCGGGACAAGACCATTTCTCGCTTATACAAGGGACTACAGGGGCTGGTGAAATCCCGCAAGATCGACTACATCCAAGGATGGGGTCGAGTGGTCAGCGCCAATACTGTCCAGGTTGGCGACCAGACTTACCAAGGGAAAAACCTGGTACTCGCTACCGGCTCTTATTCGAAGTCTCTGCCCGGTCTGGAAATCGAGGGGCGAGTGATCACTTCCGATCAGGCGCTGCAACTTGATTGGGTTCCCAACAAGGCAGTGGTGCTCGGCGGCGGAGTTATCGGAATCGAGTTCGCGAGCCTGTGGGCTTCCCTGGGCACCGAGGTAACCGTGATTGAAGGCTTGCCTCATTTAGCTAATAACGAGGACGCCTCCATTTCTAAGGGTCTAGAGCGGGCATTCCGTAGCCGCGGTATCACCTTCAAGACCGGCACCATGTTCGATTCAGTTACCCAAACTGGTAACTCGGTGCAGGTTAAAACCCAGTCAGGCGATACTTTTGATGCCGACCTGCTGCTGGTAGCCGTGGGACGCGGTCCGCGCACCCAAGACATGGGATTTGAACAAATCGGGGTAAATATTGATCGCGGTTTTATCCCGGTAGATGAACACTTGATGACTAACGTTCCCGGGGTATATGCCGTTGGCGATATTGTTCCCGGTCTACAGCTGGCGCATCGTGGTTTCGCGCAAGGGATTTTCCTGGCCGAATACTTAGGTGGTCTGGATCCTCAGCCCTTGGTAGAGCCCAATATTCCGCGGGTCACTTTCTGTGAACCCGAGATCGCTTCGGTTGGTTTAACGCAGACGCAAGCGGAAGAAAAATTCGGCAAAGACCAGGTGAAAGTTACCGAATACAATCTGGCCGGCAACGGCAAATCCCAGATTCTGGGCACTGGCGGAATCATTAAACTGGTGGCGCAAAAAGACGGCCCGATCGTAGGGTTCCATGCCCTAGGAAAACGGGTAGGCGAACTGGTTGGTGAAGGCCAGCTTATGGTCAACTGGGAGGCCTTCCCGGAAGATTTGGCGGCTCTAGTACACACCCACCCCACCCAAGATGAAGCAATTGGTGAAGCTGGAATGGCTCTTGCCGGCAAACCCTTACATTCCTAAGGTCCAGAAAGGTAGATTAATAACATGGCACAAGATATTGAGATGCCCGCTCTGGGCGAATCGGTAACCGAAGGTACAGTTTCTCGCTGGTTAAAGAAGGTTGGGGATCAGGTAGCAGTAGATGAACCGCTACTGGAGGTTTCCACCGACAAGGTTGACTCTGAAGTTCCCTCTCCCATCGCGGGGGTGATCACCGAAATTTTGATGGAAGAGGATGAAACCGTAGACGTAGGAACGGTAGTTTGCCGGGTAGGTGAAGCAAGCGAAGTTGGCGCGGATGCCCCTGCTAGCTCGCCAGCACCTCAGACACAAGACACTCCTGCTCCCTCTATCCCGGCGACTCCCCCGATGCCGGAAACCCCGGCAGGTGACGGACAAGCCGTGGAAATGCCGGCTCTAGGCGAATCGGTAACCGAGGGCACCGTTTCTCGCTGGCTGAAGAAAGTCGGCGACCGAGTAGAGGTGGACGAGCCCTTATTGGAAGTGTCCACTGACAAAGTTGATTCGGAAGTGCCTTCCCCGATCGCCGGGGTAGTCACTGAGATTTTGGTACAAGAGGATGAAACCGTAGATGTGGGCACCGTGCTTTGCCGCGTAGGCAATAGCGCGGCGGCTCCGGCTCAAAGCAGCGCACCCGCCGCACCGGCTGCGTCCCCCACCCCCGCGGCACCTGCTGCTCCGGCAGCTCCTGCGGTTCCCCCGGCTCCCTCCCTGCCGGACAATCTGGAAGAACTACCGGGTGCGGGCATTCCGTCTTCTATCAAACGCGAGGGCGACCATCACGTAGTCCAATGGGCTTACCCGCAGGTACACACCGGTTATCCGGGTACGATGACTGCCCAGGGACAGGTGGTACCACCCTCCGATAATCTTCCCGCAGCTCCGGTCGCTCCGGCGGCTCCCAAAGCTGAGGCAGCTCCAGCCGCGCCGCAGCCACCGGCAGCTCCTCCGGCTCCCGCTGCGCCTAAGGCGCCGGCGGCTCCGACACCTCCAGCCACCCCCTCACAGCCAGAGGACAAACCGCAGGCAGCCAAGCAGGTAAGCGGCGGTTACGTAACTCCGATCGTACGCAAGCTAGCGCGCGAAAAGGGAGTAGATATTTCCACCCTTAAAGGCAGTGGCGTAGGCGGGCGGATCCGGCGCGAGGACGTGTTGGCAGCTGCGCAGAAACCGCAAACGGCACCGGCAGCAGCTCCGGAAGTGCCCGCAGCTCCGCTACCTCCGATCGAGCCGGCGCAAGAACGGGGCAAGACCGAGAAACTATCCCGGATGCGCCAAACTATCGCCAAGCACATGATGAATTCGCTGGCCTCCACCGCGCAGCTAACTACGGTGGTAGAGGTGGACGTTACCCGGATCGCAAATCTGCGAGCGCGCGCCAAAGACTCTTTTGCGCAGCGAGAAGGCACCAAGTTGTCCTTCTTGCCCTTCTTTGTGAAAGCGGCCGTGGAAGCCCTGAAGGCACATCCGAAGATCAACTCGCGGGTAAATGACGAAACCAACGAGGTCACCTACTTTGATCACGAAAACGTAGGTATCGCGGTTGACTCGGAGAAGGGTCTGATGGTTCCGGTTATCAAGAACTGTGGCGATCTGACGATCGCGGCTATTGCCCGCAAGATCAACGAGCTGGCCGCGAAAGTTCGCGACGGTTCTATCAGTATTGATGAAATGTCTGGCGGTACTTTCTCGATTACCAATACTGGTTCGCGTGGCGCCCTCTTCGATACGCCGGTAGTTAACTACCCGGAGGAAGCGATTTTGGGACTGGGCACGATTGTGCGCCGGCCGATGGTAGTGAAAGATTCTGAAGGAAACGACACTATTGCGGTGCGTTCCCTGGTGTACCTGGCGCTATCTTATGACCACCGTCTAATCGACGGCGCGGATGCAGCTCGTTACCTGACTACGGTAAAGAAGCGCCTAGAAGAAGGCGACTTCTCTGCCGAGGTTGGACTGTAGGATCTCTAACTAGCTAAAAGTTAATATTCCTGCTAATGTTCTTTGGCTCCGGGAAACCCGGAGCCAAAGAACATTTTTATACCTTCATTTTCAGTAAAAATGGGCATTTACCCGTAAACACATGAACCACCCCAATTATTGACGAGGTTATTTAACCCCCATAAATCCGGGAGAATCCCCCTCCAAGAACCGCAACCGCAGTTACATCCCAAAAATATCGGGGGGACGCTTGGTGATCTGCTGAAAAATCATGCGTGCCTGATTGTTTTGGTAACGAATCCAAATCCAGGACTGCACCGAATCGGAATCAAAATAGATAACCTGTGCGGTGTGAGGACCTAGCTCGCGTACCTCTACTTCCGAGGGCGAAGGCGGAGCCTCTGCCAAGAGAGCCGCGGCCTCGGTTCGGGAAATGGGAACCCCCAGTTCCCCGATCGACATAAAATCCGGATGCATCAATTCCCTAATTCTTACCCGATCCGCACTGGCACAATACTTTTGAAAACGCAGATCCTCGTCTCTTACTACCTGGGTGATAGCCCGTAAATTGGCGGCGGCTCCCCGCGCGGGAGATCCTAATCCCCCAACGCCGACCGGCCCCGAATTGGGGCCTTCCCGCCAGGAAGTTCCCGTCTGCGGGCTCTGAGGATTGCGGGGAAGCTTGGTGACGTTATCGGGAATATTTTCCTCGACCTTCGGCATTGGGCATTCGCTAACCACTAAACCCTCTAGGTTCTGCCGGTAATTGCCGCTGAGCAGTTCGGGGCTAATCCCTGGACCTAGGTTTATTTCTTTGCCGTCACGGTGGGCATAAACCACTTCGCGCGCGTAAATATGTGCCTGCGTCAACAGAGCTTGTTCTTTAGAGCCTGCACAGGCAACTTGCAAAGATTTCCCTTCCAGAAAACGATCAATATTACGAATAATAGAAAGATCAGTAACCGGCATTCCATCGAGTTTCTGCCAGTCGTTACTGCGCCATTTATGCCGCCAAGTTTGCAGCACTGCCGCTACATATTCGGAAGAAGTGAAAATAACCAGCGGTTCATTAACCTGGTTACAGCGACGAACAAAAGAAAAAACCGCTCGAAATTGGGCTTGCGTTATCGATGCGGAATCCTCCTCGTATCCGCACGCCCAATTGTCTTGGTCAATCACCCATGCCCAACCCACTAGGTTAGCTTCTGCAAGCATATAGGCGTCGACTGCTACGGTTAAAGTCACCTTGATATCTTTTCACATTTACTTAGAGATTGCTTACTACTTGCATAGTTCTGGGCTTAATGGGAAGTATTTTCCGGTTTTATCCGGGCGGAGAGCAACTGGCGAGCTTGCCCCGCCAAAACTACAGAACCAAATATTACGATCCCGACCGCGTCAGCGGGAAGATTTCCTTCTTCGGTTAACGAGACCGCTTGATCTACCGCGTCTAGCAGGTTAGGAGCCGCAAAAGTTTGTTCGGCGCCGAAGACTTCTCCCGCGATTTTCGCCAGTTCCACCGGTTCCATGGCGCGTTCGCCCTCCATCGGCAAAGTCACCACGGCATCTAGCAACGGCTCCATTTCCGCGAGGATACCTTCCACATTTTTATCTCCCATAGCCGAGAAAACGCCCACTACTTTTTGGAATCCGAACGCGTCCTCAATCCCAGATCTAAGTGCCGCTGCCCCTGCCGGATTATGCGCCGCATCTACGACAACCGTAGGAGAGCCTCCCAATACCTCCAGGCGCCCGGGGGAGCGTGCCGCATCGAGGCCGGCTGCCAACACTTCCTCGGAAAGTGCTTTACCTGCCCCCAGCGCTTCGACTGCCGTTATTGCCAGGGCAGCGTTTACCGCCTGATGACTACCAAAGAGCGGCAGGTAGAGATCTTGATAGGTGGCTGCCGGCGTGGTCAGGGTGAATACCTGTCCCCCAACCGCCATTTTCTGCTCCCTAACTTGGAAGTCCTCACCATATAGACGCAAGGTGGCATTTTTTTCCTGGCACGCCTGCCGAATTACCTGGAGTGCTTCGTCGGCTTGCGGGGCGCAAATAACGGTGGCACCTGGTCGGATAATCCCTGCCTTTTCCTGGGCGATCTGCGTCAGCGTATCCCCTAACCATTTTTCATGATCAAAGGAAATCGGACAGATAACCTGCACCGCACTGTCGAGGACATTGGTGGAATCCCAGCGTCCCCCCATCCCCACTTCGATTACTCCCACATCGATAGGGGCGGCAGCAAAGGCTTGAAAAGCCAAAGCGGTTAGATATTCAAAGAAAGAAAGATGTCCTTGACCGGCGCTTTCGCCCTCTTTATCGGCGAGGGCGATAATCGGTTCTACGTCCTGATTGGCTTGCAAGAATGCCTGGGCCCTGATCGGTTCCCCGTCAATCGAGATTCTCTCCCGCACGCTCACCAGGTGTGGAGAGGTAAAACGCCCTACCCGCAGGCCCTGGGTACTTAAGAGACTGTCAGCGATCCGCGCAGTAGAGGTTTTCCCGTTGGTGCCAGCTATATGCAAACTGGGATAAGACAGCTGCGGGTCAGAAAGATAGTCGAGGGCGCGCTCGATCCGGGCTTTAGTTGGCGAAATATTATGTTCAGGGCGCCTAGAAAGAATGCGGGCATAGACTTGAGCCACCTCGAAATCCGCTTGCAAGGATTCATCCGAAGTCGGCGAATCCGCTGCCGTTGCAGGTGCGGAACTGTCGCGGCCATTGTCTGCGTTTTCTTCGTCTTTTGCGGCTTCCGGGTCTGCGAGCTCCTCGGGCAAAACTATCCCGCCCGCTTGCAGTGCCGCCCGCAGGCGCTCACTGTCTTGCTGATCTGCTAAGTTATCGCTGATTGGTAAATCGATACGTTCTTGCCGGTCGGCTTCCACAAGATAGGGCAATAGCTCGGGATCTATCCCTCCGCTCTCGCCGTGAGCGTTTTTCGCAATCTCTTCGTACGGGTTGACCTGGCGTTCTTGACCGTCTTGACTTTGCACTTGCTCCCCCTTTTCAGCTCATATCCTACTGAGGGATCGACCGCCCTCCCAACTTTTACCCCTTCTTGCCTAAAACCATCCGTTTTCTGCCTCCCGTAAGCAGACAAAATCTCCTAGCGCCAAGGATTTAACAGGATAACTGTTAAATAAAACAATAAAACTGTTGTATTATCGACATTTGTTAGCTACCCTGGAACTGTCGGCTTCCACATTCGAAGGAGAATGCAAAAACATGACGAAAGAACACCGCCGCCTCTCCGAAGGCCCTTTGGTAGTAGCGATTGACTCTTCCACTACCTCCTCAAAAGCTATTTTGGTAGATGCTTCTGGAACCGTATGGCATACCGCCAAACGCAATATCCAGCTACACACCCCCGCTATGGATCACTATGAACACAATCCTTTGCGCTGGTGGGAAAGCGTTTACGCCGTAATCGGCGAAGTGCTCTCCAAGATAAGTACCAAGGATCGCGAACGCGTAGCCGCCATCGGCATCACCCATCAGCGCGAATCTTTCGCCCCCTTCGATAAAGATGGCCGCCCCCTAAGAAACGGAATTTTGTGGCTAGATGGGCGTGCCACCGATCAGATCCGTAAATACGGCAGCGAACACATTCATCAACTATCCGGTAAACCTGCCGGGGTTACCCCTGGCATCTACAAAATGGCCTGGGTTAAAGAAAATGAACCCGAAGTTTTCAAAAAAGCCCATAAAGTGGTGGAAGTCCACGGCTATATTGCCTTCCGCCTAATCGGAAAATGGGTATCCTCGCAAGCCGCCACCGACTCTCTGGGGCTATTCGATGTCCAAAAACGCGACTATGCCCCCGAACTTTTAGAGATAGCCGGAGTCACCCGGGAACAGATGGCCGATCTGGTTGAGCCCTCCAAACCTATGGGAACCCTATTGCCGGATCTAGCAGCCGAATGGGGCATTAAAGAAGTCCCTATTATTGCTGGACTGGGCGATGGACAAGCCGCCGGGATCGGGGCGGCAGCTACCAGCCCGGAAATCGCGTTCCTCAATCTGGGCACCGCGGTGAACGCAGGCGTGGAATCCCCCGAATATCGCTACGACCCGGTATTCCGCACCCACGTTTCCGGAATTCCCGGGAACTATGTGTTTGAAGTATTGCAGTCCTCCGGATCCTACCTGGCAGGTTGGTTCCGGGAGGCTCTAGGCGACCCCAAACTACTGGGCGAGCCAGATCCCGCCCTTGATGATGCTGCCTCCCAGATTCCGCCGGGCTGTGAAGGCTTGATCACCTTGCCCTACTGGAATGCAGTCCAAAGCCCCTACTGGGATTCGGTAGCCCGCGGAGCAGTAGTTGGCTGGCGCGGCACCCACTCGCGCGCCCATATGTATCGTTCGATTTTAGAGTCGATCGGCTTTGAAATGCGTTTGAACCTGGATTCGATCGAAAAGGGTACCGGAGTCAAACTCGAAGGCCTGCGCGCCATGGGCGGGGGTACCCGTTCGAAACTATGGCGCCAGATAATGTCGGATTGCACCGGATTGCCGATCACCGTTTGCCTCGAAGATGAAATTTCAGCCCTGGGGGCTGCGGTACTGGCGATGGCCTCCACCGGGGTTTACGGCACGAATGATGTCGCCACCGCCGCTGGCAAGATGGCGCACTATGGCGAAACCATTGAACCGAACATGCAGCTACACCAGCGTTACCAGGAAGTAGCCAGCGTGCAGCGTAAACTCTATCCCCGCCTACAAGACATTTTTGAAGATTTGCACAACTTGTCACGCAAGTATCCATCCACTAGGCCCGAGTCCCCAGCGGCCGAGCTATAAGAGAAAAGAGAAAAAATGAGTGTTATTACTGTTCTAGGCGCGGGCGCTATGGGCTCTGCCCTGTGTACTCCGGTTGCCGATGCGGGCTGGGAGGTGCGCCTGTGGGGAACTTGGCTAGACGATCATCTACTGGATGCAGTCGAGGCCGGAAAACCCCATCCGCGTACCAAGGAACCCCTGGCTAAAGGAGTCAAAACCTATCGTAGCGACCAGCTTGCAGAAGCCCTAGAAGGCGCGAACGTGGTAGTCATGTCAGTGGCCTCCGTCGGAGTCCCCAAGATTACCGAAATGGCACTGGAGGGAATGTCCAAGGCCGATGCCATCTGGTTGACTTCTAAAGGGTTCTGCCCCGATGAAAATGGGATTATCGAACAGCTACCGACTGCTATTCGCCGGATAGGGAAAGAAAATGGCTATGAAAACTTGCCCCCGATCGTAGCGATTGCCGGGCCGGTTAAAGCCAATGAATGCGCCGGACGCAAGCCCACTGCCACTATCTTTGGTTGTAAGGATCTGGCGGTAGCCAAGAAATATGCCACCGAAGCCTGCACCGAAAACTACGCTATCGAATACAGTGATGATGAAGTCGGAGTCGAGATTTGCGCTCCGATGAAGAACGTGTATGCGATCGCCCTGGGGATAGCCGACGGTCTAGAAGAAGCTACCGGTATCCCCCACCACAACCTAAAAGCCGCCACGTTCACCCAGGCCGTCAAAGAAATGTCGCTGCTGGGACAGTCTCAAGGCGCCAAGATGGAAACCGCTTTCGGTTTGCCCGGAGTCGGCGACCTGGAAGTTACCGGCCTGTCGGGGCGTAACAAAGTCTACGGTGTGCGACTAGGACGAGGCGAAAACCCGAGAGAGGCACTGGCGGAAATGGATCGCCTGGAGCAAACCGTCGAAGGGGTACCGGCTGCCGCTTTGGCCGCCAAGTTTGTGGAGCAACACGCTAGAGAAATCAAAGATCAACTGCCGCTACTGGCAGCGGTTAACCAGATTTTGGAATCGGAAGATCTGGCGGTTAAGGACGTAGTAGCTAAAGCGGTGCTACCTCGTGTCTGAGAGTACTAAAGCCACTCCCGCCTCGCGTCAGCAGCTGATTTTACAGCAGGTGGCGCGAGGTGGTTCGGTGCGGGTAGAAGAGCTGGCCGCCAAGCTGGGCGTGTCGGAAATGACGGTCTACCGCGATATTGCAGAGCTAGAAAAAAGCGATTTAGTGCAGCTAAACCGTAAAGAGATAACTGCCGCCGAATCTTCGCTTATCGAGGCCTCGGCACGTCTAAGAATCGCAACCAACGCGGCTACCAAGAACGAGATTTCCCGCTTATCTAGACAGTTTTTGCGCAGCGGGATGTCGGTGGCGCTAGATGATTCCTCAACCAATCTTCCGCTAGTAGAGAATCTGGAGTCCCTAGCTCCGCTGACTGTGATTACTAATGCCGAGTTCCTGGCGCAACGGGTGCGACAGCAAAAGGGGGTGCGCCTAATCTTGCTGGGAGGCACCTATGAGGCGTGGGCGGATTCTTATTTCGGGGATTTAACTGAGCTCGCCGTCAGCCAGTTAAACATTGATCTCTGCCTCATGTCAGCCACCGCGATTAATCATGGTTATTGTTTCCACCCCGATCAACAGGTAACCAAATTTAAACGCGCCCTCCTGGCCGCTTCGCGGCGGAAAATTCTGGTAGCAGATGCTTCAAAGTTCCGCCGGTCTGCCCTATTTAAAGTAGGTCCCCTCAGTGACTTCAATGCTGCGATTGTAGACAGAGATACCCCGGATTGGGCGCACACCGAACTTAAAGATAGCGGACTAGAGGTGTTAGTCGCAGAATAATCCGCATTGCCTATAGAAAAGTTTCCGCCGGCAACTGGTAGTTGCCGGCGGAAACCGATCTAATAAACAAACTCTTTATTTAAGGTTGATATCCATTTATTCCGTTACCGGATGTACCGCGGTGATGTTAATCTTCACCGCATCATCCGCGCCGGCCTGAACCTTAAGCTCCGTGGCCAAGACTTCATGGGCGATCATCTGCACATGAGCCTGGGCGCTTTGGACTTTTTCTGCGGGAACTTCCAGCACTAACTCGATACGGTCAGAAACATGTAGATCCTGAGATTTACGCTCATCTTGAATAGAGCGAACCAAGTCGCGAGCATAGCCTTCGGCTTCCAACTCGGGGGTAATCTCGGTATCGAGTACCACCACTGCCCCATCACCTAGCACCGTAGCCACCTGGCCATCTTCTACCTCTACCGTGGTAGACAGCGAAAACTGGTCTCCGTTTAAGACAACCGACTCACCATCAACTAGCACCTCGGGGAAGACTACTGTTTCTCCCTCTTCGCGCCACTGGCCAGTTTTTTGCGCCTTAAATAGTTGGGAAGTGGCTTTGCGAATCTCGGGGGCGAAGACTTTCGGATTCAGTTTCAACTGCCGTTGCAATTGCAAACCCGATTCACTAGAAACCTGCAACACCACCTGCTTCACGTTGACTTCCCCGGCGATCAAATCGGAAAAGTCCGCCAGTTGTTGGCTACCATCATCCACAACCGTTAGGGACTGCAACGGTTGACGTACCCGCAAACCATGGGTTTTACGCAGCGAATGCGCCGCCGAAACCACTTCGCGTACCATATCCATAGCCGATACCAAAGCCGCATCATCCACCGTATCCGGGATTACCGGATAGTCGCACAGATGTACCGACTCTCCCCCGATCAGTCCCCGCCAGATTTCTTCACTCACTAGCGGAGCCAGCGGTGCCATCACTCGCATCAAGACTTCTAGGCAGGTGTAAAGCGTATCGTAAGCGGCGGCCTCCTCGTTCCAGAAACGATCACGAGAGGTACGCACATACCAGTTAGTCATCAAATCCAGATACTCACTAACTGCCTCGCAAGCCCCCGGAATATCGTAGCTATCCAGCAGCTCTTTAACATTTTGCGCCAGGTTACGGGTACGTGCCAAGAGGTAGCGGTCCATTACTCCTAGCTGCTCTAGGGTCTTTTCATCCGTTAGATCCAGCGCTTTCGCCTGGTAACCGGCACCTTTATTACAAGAACCAGCATAGAGGGCGAAGAAATAATAGATATTCCAGAGCGGCAAAATCACGTGGCGAACGGTGTCGCGAATCCCCTCGCTCTTTACCACCAGGTTTCCGCCCCGCACCACCGGGGAGGACATTAGGAACCAACGCATCGCATCCGAACCGTAAGTGTCGAACACTTCGTTCACGTCCGGGTAGTTACGCAGCGACTTCGACATTTTACGGCCATCATCGCCCAGCACAATCCCGTGAGAAACACAGGAAGTGAAAGCCGGACGATCAAACAGCGCCGTGGCCAGCACGTGCAGCAGATAGAACCAGCCGCGGGTCTGCCCAATATATTCCACGATGAAATCACCGGGATAGTGATCCTCGAACCATTGCTGATTCTCGAAGGGGTAATGCACCTGCGCATAGGGCATAGATCCGGAATCAAACCAACAGTCCAACACGTCCGGGATCCGCCGCATCATAGATTTACCGGTGGGATCATCCGGGTTAGGACGCACCAAAGTATCAATGAATGGCCGGTGCAGATCTTTAACTTCTACCCCGAAATCTGCTTCTAGTTCCGCGAGCGAACCATAAACATCTACGCGCGGATAGGTAGGGTCATCAGATTTCCATACCGGAATGGGGCTACCCCAGAAACGGTTACGCGAAATCGACCAGTCGCGGGCGCCCTCGAGCCATTTACCGAACTGCCCATCCTTGATATGGTCAGGTACCCAGTCGATCTGTTGGTTTAGTTCCACCATCCGGTCACGAAAGTCAGTAACTTTTACGAACCACGAGGAAACCGGCTTATAGATTAGGGGTTTGCGGCAACGCCAACAGTGCGGATAAGAGTGGACAAAGGACTGTTGGCGCACCAGCACTGCCCGTTTTTCTTTCGGGGTACGCGCCAAGGGGCCTTGGTCGTCCTCGTTACCGAGTCGGAAGTCGCGGATAATCTGCTTATTGGCGTCAAAAATCTGCATGCCCTGATAGTCGCGAACCTCCGCAGTAAACAGCCCGGCATCATCTACCGGGGTCACGGCGTTAATCCCATTAGCGGTTAGCA
Source organism: Varibaculum sp. GTC20041 (assembly GCF_055387755.1). Lineage (NCBI taxonomy): Bacteria > Bacillati > Actinomycetota > Actinomycetes > Actinomycetales > Actinomycetaceae > Varibaculum > Varibaculum sp. GTC20041. The sequence goes on along the minus strand of NZ_AP041144.1, from coordinate 974,806 downwards.
GGATCATATCGTCCTCGCCGTAGGGAGCCTGGTGCACCAGACCGGTGCCGTCAGTAGTGGTTACAAAGTCTGCCGCCAGCACGTGATAGGCCTTAGCTCCGGGGGTTTCCCCCTCGCCCAGCTGGTCTTTAAAGTAATCGAAAATCGGTTCATAGGAGCGTCCCACCAGCTCAGATCCCGGGTATTCGGCCACGACTTGAGGATCTTCGCCCAGTTCCTTGACGTAGGCAGGAAGCAGGTCACGCGCGATAATAACTTGTTCTCCGGCAACCGGCGACTCTAAATCTGGGTCTACTTGCACGGTTACATAGGTAATCTCGGGACCGACTGCGATTGCCAAGTTAGAGGGCAGCGTCCAAGGGGTAGTGGTCCAAACCAGCGCCAGCTCTCCGGTTTCTAGGCGCAACCCCACAGTCACGGTATTGTCTTGACGATCCTGATAAATATCGTCATCCATTTTGAGTTCGTGGTTCGACAGTGGAGTCTGGTCGTTCCAGCAGTAGGGCAATACCCGGAAACCCTCGTAAGCCAAGCCCTTATCGTAGAGCTGCTTGAACGCCCAGATCACCGACTCCATATAGTTAACATCAAGAGTCTTGTAGTCGTTATCGAAATCTACCCAGCGTGCCTGGCGGGTAACGTATTCTTCCCACTCTTTGGTGTAGCGCAGCACCGATTCCCGGCAAGTCTGGTTAAACTTTTCAATCCCGATACCGTCAGGGCCCTCGATCTCAGATTTGTCTTCAATCTCCAAGATTCGTTCTGCTTCTAACTCGGCCGGCAACCCATGAGTGTCCCAACCAAAGCGCCGCTCCACCCGGTGCCCTTGCATGGTCTGGTAGCGTCCCACCACGTCTTTTACGTATCCAGTCAGCAAATGCCCATAGTGGGGCAAGCCATTAGCAAAGGGAGGGCCGTCATAGAACACGAACTCGTTAGCTCCCGCGTCTCCGGCCTCTCTTTGGGCAATTGACTTGCGGAAAATGTCGTTCTGCTTCCAATATTTCAAAGTCTCTTCCTCTAGCTGGGGGAAAGACGGATTGGCGGAAACATCGCCATCTTTATGCCGCGGATAGTAGCCCACGATAAACCTCACCTATTTCGAGCCGTTACTGCCAGTGCCGGGACGAAGGCTTTCCAGCCCCGCGGTACCACCCCGCTTCACCCAAAATATGAGCCTCATTAACTGCTATTACGGGCTTACCCGTCTGGTTCTACTACCTGCTATCGAGGGTTCTTCCAGAGGCTCCTCGGTGATTGCCGGATCAACGCCACTTCTCAACAGCATAACCCGTTTAGGTATTTCTTTAAATTTTGTCCGCGCTAGGATAAGAACAGTTATTTAAAATCACTTTTTTAGGAGGACGCATGGCGAAGTTAGGGGTTATCGGGGTTGGCGCTATGGGGGGCGCGATTGTGCGCGGCCTACTATCCTCCGGAAAGATGCAGGCAGCAGATATTTTAGCGTTCAACCGTACCCGCGAACGCATGCGCTCTCTCGAGGACAAGTTTTCCCTCCCCATAGCCCCGGACGCCGCCACCGTGGCTAGGCAGGCAAAATACCTACTGTTGGGGGTAAAGCCCTATATGATCGCCCCTCTACTTGATGACTTAGACGACGCCCTCGCGGCAAAACCGGTAGTGATCTCGGTGGCTGCCGGGAAACCGCTAGCTGCCATCGAAGCGCATCTACCGACACAAACCCCGCTTGTGCGGATAATGCCAAATGTAAATGCCCAAATCAACCAGTCCATGTCCGGGATTGCTGCCAACCAGTACGTTAGCGACGAAGCCCTAGCGGAAGTCCGCGCCATGTTTGATGCTATTGGTAAAACTGCGTTGGTACCGGAAGATCATTTTGCTGCCTTTGCCGCCCTTGCCGGGTGTTCGCCTGCCTGGATCTACCGTTTCATTGATGCCCTCGCACAGGCTGGGGTCGCCCACGGTTTTAAGAAAGAGGAAGCCACCCGGATAGTGGCACAAGCAGTAGCTGGTTCAGCACAAAACGTCCTCGAAAATCTGCCCCAAGGTTTAAACCCCCAGGCGTTAGTGGATCAGGTGTGCTCCCCGGCGGGCACCACCGTAGCTGGCCTATTAGCCATGGAAGATGCCGGTTTTTCTGCAGCTGCCCGAACCGCGGTAAATGCGGCGGTAGCCCGGGATCAAGAACTATCGGCGTCCTAACAATCCGCACTTTCAGGTATAACCTGGGGTAAAATAGAAGCAGTGGGTATTTAAAGGCTACTTTCAGATACCATGGCGCAATAGGGAGGTAACGATGACCACTCCAGGACATGAAGATAATCAGGGAATGAGTCTTTACATAGTCCTCTACGACTATGACCCCAAACTTGTGGGACTTAAAAACGAGGTTCGCGCCGATCATCGCGCCTTTATGCACCGACTAAATAGCCTGGGTATGGTACTTTCAACCGGCAGAACCACCAGCTCACAGGATCAGGGATCGCTGACCATCATGCTAGCTCGCGACGCAGAAGAAGCTAAACAGATTTTAGAAGACGACCCCTATGTGCAGGCAGGGATGGTACGAAACATCACGGTGCGGGACTGGTTCCCAGCAGTCGGCACTTTCGCCGATTGCTAGCCCCATTAAAGACCGATTGCTCTTGACATTATTGTCTGACTATCAGGCGAAACCCTCAACCTTTGAGGTAAGTTAGACCACCAGTGCTGTCCCCGGTATCTTGGTTTTGTGAGCGCAAGGCAACGGTTCAGCAGGTTCCTAGATCCCTTTATCCTTTCCATCCTGGTTATTTTGGTGCTCGGGATTCTGATTCCCGTACCTGCGGTGGTGGTTAGCGGCCTGGGATATTTGGGAAACGTCTTAATCGTATTGCTGTTTTTTCTCTACGGAGCGCGCCTTTCTACTAAAGAAATCTGGGAAGGATTAAAGAACTGGCGCCTGCAAGGCGCGGTTGCGATTTCCACCTTCATGCTTTTTCCCTTGCTGGGGGTGGTAATGCACCCGCTGGATCTAAAACTCTTGGGGCCAGTTTTCGCCCTAGGAACCCTCTACTTAACTCTGCTCCCCTCTACGGTGCAGTCCTCGGTAACCTTTACCTCTATTGCCGGCGGTAATATCGCAGGCGCTATTTGTTCTGCCACCATTTCTAATATCGCCGGCATTATTCTCACCCCCGCCCTAGTGTTCATGGTGATGGGTAGATCCAGTGGAATCGAGGCCGCCCGGGTAGTAAATGTGCTGTTGCAACTATTACTGCCTTTTGTTTTAGGGCAGCTAGTGCACCGTTATATCGGTAAGTGGCTAAATCAGCATCGCGCGCTTACCAAAGCCACGGATAACGGCACCATTTTGGCGATCGTAGCCTCCTCTGTTTGCGGAGCCACTGCCGCCGGCCTTTGGCAAAAAATCTCGGCTCTCCAAGTGGGATTATTGCTAGCGCAATGCCTGGTGGTGCTGACGATTATGCTCACCCTCACCTGGAACCTGGGACGCTGGCTGTCCTTAGAGCGTCGCGACCAGATCGTGCTACTAATGTGCGGATCCAAGAAATCCCTGGCTACCGGCCTACCCATGGCCGCCATCATTTTCCCGCCCGCTACCGTAGCGGCAGTGACTATCCCGGTGATTGTATTTCACCAATTCCAGTTACTGGTGTGCGCAGTTTTGGCGCGTCGTCTAGCTGCTAAACCCGCCTAATCTAAGCTGCAAGGTCGGGAAGATATAAACTAAACCGTCCCTACCAGGTCGAAACCAGGTAGGGACGGCAAATACAGTTTTAATCGCGTTTAGTCCTCTTCGTCCTCCGGAACGAAGTCAACCCCACTCTCTTTACGCTGCTCAGGCGTAATAGGTGCCGGAGCATCGGTTAGCGGATCGTAGCCACCCCCGGACTTGGGGAAAGCAATCACGTCGCGAATCGAATCCGCGTGGGTCATCAAAGCGACGATCCGATCCCAACCGAAAGCGATTCCGCCGTGGGGAGGAGCGCCATATTTGAAGGCGTTCAGCAAGAACCCAAACTTTTCTTGGGCGGCCTCCGGCGACAACCCCATCACCTGGAAAATACGTTCCTGTACGTCACGGCGATGGATACGGATAGAACCGCCCCCGATTTCGTTACCGTTAAGCACAATATCGTACGCGTAAGCCAGGGCGTTGCCCGGATCGTCCTCGAAGTGGTCAAGCCATTCCGGTTTAGGAGAAGTAAAAGCATGGTGCACTGCTGTCCAAGCAGAAGCTCCCAGCGCCACATCCCCTTCCGCTTTTGCGGCTGCGGAAGGCTTGAACAGTGGAGCGTCAACCACCCAAACGAACTTCCATTCATTCGGATCCAACAGGTTGCAGCGGGCACCGATTTCTAGGCGCGCTGCCCCCAGCAGGGCGCGGGCTTCATCAATCTTGCCGGCACCAAAGAAGATGCAGTCCCCTGGTTTAGCCCCGGTTGCCTCAGCTAGTCCCTCGCGCTCCGAGTCCGTAAGGTTCTTGGCTACCGGCCCAGAGAGAGTGCCGTCCTCTTCTACCTTTACGTAGGCCAGACCTTTACCGCCGCGCGAACGCGCCCAGTCTTGCCACTTATCGAAAGTACGCCGCGGCTGGGAGGCGCCTCCCGGCATTACCACCCCGCCCACGTAGTCGGCATTGGCAAAGACCCTAAAGGGGGTGTCTTTGAAGTATTCGGTCAAGTCAGTAAGTTCCAGACCAAAACGCAAATCCGGTTTATCAGTGCCAAAGCGCGCCATCGCATCAGCGTAGGTCATATGGGGAATCGGGGTTTCGATATTGACATCAATCAGTTTGAAGATGTTGGTCAGTACCTGTTCAGCGACTTCGATAACGTCCTCTTGCTTAACAAAGCTCATTTCCACGTCCAGCTGGGTAAACTCTGGCTGGCGATCAGCGCGGAAGTCTTCGTCGCGGTAGCAGCGGGCAATCTGATAGTAGCGTTCCATTCCCGCCACCATCAAAAGCTGCTTAAACAGCTGGGGAGACTGCGGCAAGGCATACCATGAGCCCGGGGCGAGGCGAGCTGGAACCAAAAAGTCCCGCGCGCCCTCGGGAGTAGAGCGAGTCAAAGTCGGGGTTTCAATTTCTACGAAACCTAGAGAATCTAAAGTATCGCGAGTGACTTTAGAAACCTGAGAGCGCAAACGCAAACGCTTTTGCATCTCGGGGCGACGCAAATCCAGGTAGCGGTATTTCAGGCGGGCGTCCTCACCAACTTTCCCAGAATCCTCCGCATGTACTGAAACCTGGAAAGGTAGCGCCGCCGCCGGGTTCAATACCTCAACTTCATCGGCGTAAACCTCGATTTCGCCGGTAGGCAGCTCCGGATTCTCGTTACCCTCCGGGCGGGGATGAACCTCGCCTTTAATCCGCAGAACATATTCGCTGCGCAGCTCATGAGCGATTTTCTCGTCATGAATAACTACCTGCGCCACCCCGGAAGCGTCCCGTAAATCAATGAAGCAGACTCCCCCATGATCACGGCGGCGATCCAGCCAACCCGCAAGTTCTACTGTTTGTCCCACCAGGTCGCGGTTTAGACTTCCCGCGTCATGCGTTCTGAGCAATGCTATTCCTTTCCTCATCTAACTGTTAATAGTTTAGCCTCCCGAGCCAGTGGGAGGGATTTCCCGCCGGGGTTGGTGTCGCGTTTCACTGGCTGGGATTTGTTCACTTGCCTGCTACCTCCGGTAACGTTAAAGCGAATAACATTTAAGCAGACAGGCATAAAAATGAGCGAAATAGCCGCAGGGGTAAGTGCGTCCTCTTTTGAATCCCAAACCGATCTGGAAACTGGGGAACTAGACCTAGAAGGTAGCAACGAAAGCATGCAGACAGATCCCGCCGATGAACAGGCGCCTTCCAAAGACGCCTCCTTCTTTTCCGACTTAGGGTTGCCGGAAATTATTTTAGGCACCTTAGCAGATATGGGATTTACCGAGCCCACCCCGATACAGCGGCAAGGCATTCCCCCCTTGATGGCTGGGCGAGACGTAGTCGGGATTGCGCAAACTGGAACCGGGAAAACTGCCGCCTTCGGACTGCCGATTTTGACGGCCTGCGATAAAACCCCGCAGGTACAGGCCTTAATTCTGGCTCCTACCAGGGAGCTGGCAGCCCAGTCCGCTAACGCTCTCACCGACTTTGCGCGCGGGTTAAAACTGAAAATAGTGCCGGTTTATGGAGGCGCCTCCTACGGCCCACAGATTGCGGCTTTGCGTGACGGGGCACAAATCGTAGTCGGCACTCCGGGGCGGATTATAGATTTAATGGAGCGCGGGGAACTAGACTTATCGGCGCTCAAATTCTTCGTCCTAGATGAAGCAGACGAGATGCTGCGCATGGGATTTTCCGAGGACGTGGACCAAATCGCTAGCGGCGCTAACCGGGATGCGATTCGCGCCCTCTTTTCTGCCACTATGCCTCCCGCCATCAAACGGATCGCGGAGCGTCACCTATCCGATCCGGTAGAAATTTCGATCGCGCCGCAATCGTCCACCGTAGAAACGGTAAATCAGACCTATGCGGTAGTGCCTTTCAAATTCAAATCCGAGGCTTTATGCCGCGTTTTAGCCCTCAGTGAGGCCGAGGCTTCCATCGTGTTTGTGCGCACCCGGATCGACGCCGAACAAGTGGGAACCGAACTGCAAAACGCCGGATTCTTAGCGGCCGCTATCAGCGGAGATGTAGCCCAAGCAGAGCGTGAACGGATTGTATCGCGCCTGCGCGAAGGAACCTTAGATGTATTGGTGGCCACTGATGTAGCTGCCCGTGGCTTGGATGTGGAACGCATCGGATTAGTAGTCAACTATGACGTACCGCGCGAAGCCGAAGCCTATGTGCATCGCATTGGCCGCACCGGAAGAGCTGGACGGGAAGGTACCTCCCTCACCTTCTTTACCCCCCGGGAGCGCCCACGCAAACGCGTAATTGAAAAACTGACCGGCGAAAAAATGACCGAAGTATTTATTCCTTCTCCCGACCAAGTAGCGCAGGCACGAGCGAATCGGATGACCGAACAGATTAGCCGGCGCCTTCAAAAAGGGGAAATGGAAGTCTACTACGACGCTATCCAAGATCTAGTAGTGGCAAAAGGTATGGATATTGGGGATGCCGCGGCCGCCCTCCTGGCCTTAGCGAGCGGAGATTTTGGACCAAAGAAACGCAAACTAGAATTCCGGGTTCGCCGGGAAGAAAAAGTAGACGAATTAGGGCGCTTTATCTCCGCCAGTTTCGAAGAAGGCCGCGAAAAAGAAACAGGCAATAGCGCCCGCGGAAAGGGAGCCGCCCGCCGCCACTTCGCCTCTAGTTCTTCTCGGCGCTATCGAGTGGAGGTAGGACGCCGGGATCGGGTAAAACCCGGAGCCATTGTGGGGGCAATCACCGGAGAAGGCGGTCTAAAAGGCGGTGACGTGGGGCATATCGATATTTTGCAGAGTTTCTCGCTAGTAGAGATGGCGCGTCCGCTCTCCCCCGAAACTATCCGTAAGATTGCCAAAGCCCGAGTCTCGGGGCGCACCCTCCGGATGCGTGAGGACGAAGGCCCGGGTAAACATAACGGTAAAAGGCACGGGAAAAAACGCGACTTTAAGCGGAAGCGTCGCGGTTAGCACTACCGATTTTAAAAGCATAGTCCTGGTTAAGCCGCGCTACCGGCTCGGCACTCTCGAGGACGCAGCAGGTTTCGGCTCGCCGATCCTAAAAGACTGGACTATACCTGGAGACTTTAGGCTTATCCAGCCAGGCAGCTGCCCGCAGCCACCTGTTCTTCTTCCTGGGTTTCCAGGTTAACCTGTCCCTTGACTTTTACGTCTTTACCAAAAGTAAAGGGGCCGGTTACCTTAAAACCGGTAGCCTGCCGCAGGGAGGGCACCCCCTCCGGGAAGCGCGCCTCGAAATCAGAGATCTTCTTAAAGTAGTGGGAATCCAAATCCACTGCTACTTCATGTTCATTAACTTTGCGCAGGTGATAGTCTTCGCCAAGATCGTAAATATCAGAACGCAACAAAGTTAGTTCATTAGTGGTTTTAACTGGGAGGAAGCGGCTGCGCGGTACCAAAATGGCAGTTGCGCCCTTAAAGGAAGCGATCGCCGCCCCCATCGCGGTTTCCATTTGAATGACCGCTGGACTGTCCGGATCGGAAGGATCAACCGTCTTGTGGTTGGCGATCAGGGGCAGCCCCAATACGGCGTTTCTTTCTACCAGGGCATCGCGTAGTTTCACTAGGTCAAACCACAGATTATTAGTATGGAAGAACGGATGGCGATGCTCATCGGTAAAGTAATCCATTTGCTCGGGCGGAGTCTGGGCGGTATCCCGCAAAATCAATTGTCCATCTGCCTTACGGATCGCTAAATGTCCACCTTTGCGATCATTAATAGTACGCACGCAAAGCTCTGCTGCATAGGGGGCGCCACTGGCCGCGAACCAACCCGCGATTTCCGCATTCGGGGTAGCCCCCAAATTGTCGGAGTTAGAAGTCATCGCATAGCGGTAACCCGCATCAATAAGTTTATCTAGCAATCCGGAGCCATACAGGGCAGTGTAGATATCTCCGTGACCAGGCGGACACCACTCTAAGGACGGATCTTTTTCCCAAGAAACCGGGGTCAAATCATCGGCTCGCAGTTTCGGCTCTTGATTTTGCAAAAAGTCCAGCGGTAAACCAGCAACTTCAATGTCCGGGTAGCGTTGCAAAGCTGCCAAAGTATCCGCTTGAGTGCGGAAAGAATTCATGAAAATCAGCGGCAGGCTTACCCCGTATTCCTTCCGCGCGGACATTACCTGTTGGCAGATGATATCAAGAAAAGTGAGCCCCTCGCGCACCGGTAACAAAGACTTAGCTTTATCCATTCCCATGGAGGTACCCAATCCCCCATTGAGTTTGATCATCACGGTTTTAGCTAAAGCTTCCTGTGCTTGCTGCGGGGTGACCTGATTATCTTCCAGACGATCAACGCTGGTCAGCGGAGAAATCGTTTCCTCGGGAATAAAACCGGTATGTTCACCCTCTAACACCTGGTAGTAGTGAGAAAAAACCGAGATTGCGGCCGGACTAACCCCGGCTTTCTCCATTTTTTGTTTCGCCTGAGATAATCCTGCCTTGCTCATCTAAAACCTCTTTATTTTCGTTTTACCTCTAAAAGGACTCCACTTGCTTTAGCCAAGCCTCCCGAGCTTTCAGGGATTCTTGCAGCTCTGCCGCTTTTTTAGTATCCCCGTCAGCTTCTGCCTGGGCAATCTCTATCTTAATCTGGTCGATAAGATCTTTAAGCTGCCCCGCCATGCCTGCGGCGCGCGCCTTGGTTTCTGGGTTGGATTTACGCCAGATTTCCTCTTCCAAGTCGCGCAGGTGATCCTCTACGGCTCGCATTCGCCGTTCCACGCGATCGATATCGGCGCGCGGCACATGGCCGATCTCGTCCCACTGCTCTTGTAAGGGACGCAGGCGAGATTTGATCTCTTCTACATCGGTGAGCTCTTTGAGGGCCTCCGCCTTTACCAATAGAGCTTCTTTCTTCGCCAGGTTCTCCCCTTCTAGAGCATTGACAGCTTCGCTTTGGGCGTTACGAGCGTCAAAGAACTTTTGCTGCGCCCGGTGGAACCGTTGCCAAAGGGCATCATCATCGCGGCGGGAAGCTCGTCCCGCGCTCTTCCAACGCTGCATCAAATCCCGGTAGGCGCGAGCGGTCTCCCCCCAGTTAGTAGAATCCGAGAGCGCTTCGGCCTCTGCGATTAGTTTTTCTTTCGCGGCCTTGGCCTGCGCCTGGGTGGCATCTAACTCGGTGAAGAAGGCGCGCCGCTTTTTATCAAAGGTGGATCGGGCGCTAGCAAAGCGTTTCCAGAGTTCATCTTCTATGCCCCGATCAATCCGCGGGCCAGCATGCTGCAAGCGTTTCCACTCGTCCAGCAGATCACGGAGCTCTTTACCGGAATTTTTCCACTGAGTGCGAGCAGAATCTTGCGCGGCGATTTCCTCGGCTCGCGTTACTACTTTTTCGCGGTTTTTACGGGATTCTTCTTTCGCCTCAGCCCGCTGCGCGGCGGCCTCTTCCTTACGTTTATCGGCTTGTTCTTGCAGCTGCGCAACTTTTTCCCGCAGTGCCGGCAGATCACCCACGGCAGCCGGTTCGCTGACCTGTTCGCGCAGTGACTTCATGGTCTGGTCGATCTCGCGTTCAGCTAGTCTGGGGAGCCGTTCGGCAAACAGCGATACTTGAGCGGCTATATCCAGGTAGCGCCGCACATAGATATTAAGAGGATTATCGGGAACCTCTGCCGGGAACTGGCCTATCTGGCGTTCTGCTTCACCGTCTTTAACCCAGACACGTCCTTCGTCATCAACGCGCCCAAAAGGCAAGGCAGCAGAAAAATCAGGGGTTTTTACCGGCTTTACCGGCAGGTTCTCCTTCGCTAAGCGAATCTTCCCCGGGGTGGGTACGGGTTTGGGCTTCGGAGCGGTATCGGGCTGTTCAGTCACTAATTTTTCCTTAAATCAGTTATTTTAACGGCTAGGATTAGCCGCCTGCGCGCGGAGCTTATTGCTCCTTAACCATATTATGCCCTAGAGCAACTAAACCACCAAGGACGCACATCCTTTAAGATGAACCTATGCGGATCGAAAAGTTTTATGCACCCTTCTATGGCGAAAACCCCTATTTACTCTTAGCTCCCGGCAGTCGCGAAGCCTTGGTTGTAGACCCTGGATCCGGCGCCTTGGACCAGCTGCAAGCCTCGCTGCAGCGCCTAGAGGTAACCGTGGCGGCGGTACTGTGTACTCATGGACACGCTGACCATATTTGGGATGCCCACGCTATTGCGGGCAAGGCTCCGGTCTATATTCCAGCTCCTGATGAGTACCGTTTCCACCCAGAAGAACTGGATCCTCGCGAACGTACCGAACACGAACTATCGCTCCCCCCTTGGAAAGAACCCGAAAACTTGCAGGTATTGCCCGGGATCGCCACCAGCGAAGGGGCAGAACTAGCGCCGGGAATTTTTATGCGGGCAGTTCCAGCGCCCGGGCATACGGAAGGATCTACGTTATTTCTTTTCGAAGCCGACACCTTATCCGGCAATGCAAAGCAGGAAATGCAAGCTATTTACGATCAGTGGCTGAGCGAAGCGGGACAGGAAAACCAGGCTCCTCACCAACTGGCTTTATCAGGAGACGTAATCTTTGCTGGCTCAGTAGGTCGCACCGATCTGCCCGGCGGTGACTCCCAGCAGATGCTGCATACTTTGCGCACCCTACAAAATGTGATTCATCCGGATACCCTGCTACTTCCCGGACACGGATCGGCAACGGTATTCGGGTTGGAAAAAGCCCACAACCCCTTCTTGGCACAAGCTAGATACCAGGGATAACAGTTTTCCACAGCCGTCATAGGTTTTCGTTTTCCTTACCAGACACTGGTGGCTTTGTTTCAGGTTGCTGATGTCCTTCAGGCTGAGTCCATGGAAGCAATCCTGGTTGATGCCTTGGGAAACCAGTCGCTGCAAGGGGCTGCGCGATCCTCGCTGCTGCGCGGCAGTCGGTTTATTCGCACCTCGTGCGGAGCAGTTGATTTACTGGCTGAGCCGGTTACTTTAGCTTCCATCTATGGGCGTGCCCTATTTTTGGCTCCCCTACTTCCTCGCGGCTGTTTCCTGTCGGCCCACTCTGCCGCCTGGGTCTGGGCAGGAAACTCCCATCCGCCACAGGCGATTTATATCGCGAGTTTTCGCCGTCCTCGGCGCGCAGCTGATTGTCGCTACTGGATCCAACTGGATGCGTCCTCGCACCAGCGCCTGCAGCAACAGGGAATCTACGCAATCGGGTGCAACAGAGAAGGCGGCGGCGTAAAGAGCCAAGCAGCTAGGGCGAGCCGGGACTCCCCTAATGATTTTGTGCGCCTAGGGAAAGTTAATCTGCTTAGCCCGCCAGCTGCGCTGCGCTACTGTGACCAACACCCCCACCTGGCCGGTAAGGATAGTTGGAACCGCGCCCTCCTATTGGCTTTGGCTAACAGGTTGTTTCCGCAAAGTGCCGGTAGTGCGTTTAGCTAAAAACACCCCCGGGATCTTTTGGATATCATTCAAAATCGCGTGCAAATAACGAGAATCTGCCACTTCAAAGGTGTACCGGGAAGTAGCTACCCGATCCGAAGAAGTATTCATTGCAGCCGCCAAAATATTAGCGCGATAATCCGCCAATACCTGGGTAACATCATTAATTAGTCCCTCGCGATCAAGCGCCTGGATCTCGATTTCTACCTGGAACTTGGCGGTTGGGTGCTCCGCCCAAGAAACTGGCACCACCCGCTCGGGATGCGCCATCAAGTTTTGAGCGTTGGAGCATTCCTCTCGATGGATGGAAACCCCGTGTCCCCGAGTCACAAACCCTACGATTTTATCGCCTGGCAGGGGGTTACAGCAGCGGGCAATCTTCGTCCAGATTTCTCCCTGTTTCATCCCTTCTACTTGGATCCCGGTGCCTTCGTTACCACCGCTAGGGCGCGCCTCGACTAGTTCGGGAAGCACGGCCTCGGACAGGGTCTCTTCCGCGCCGTCTTCTCCCCCGGCACTTTCCATCAGTTTTTCAACTACATGTGCTGGCGAAACATGGTGGCTACCCACAGCCGCATAGAGAGCAGAAATATCGGAATAACCCATCCCAGAGGCAAGGGCGGTCATAGTGTCGTGACTCATCAGGCGCTGCAAGGGCAGATTTTGCTTGCGCATATAGGAGGAAATAAGACCTTGACCGGCTTCGATAGCCTCTTCGCGGCGTTCTTTCGAGAACCAAGCCTTGATTTTGTTGCGTGCGCGCGGACTGGCCACAAACTTTAACCAATCCCGGGACGGCCCGGAGTTAGGAGAGCGAGAAGTTAGCACCTCGACGCTATCCCCATTTTCCAATTTGGTATCTAGCGGCACCAGTTTGCCGCCAACTTTCGCCCCCACGGTGCGATTGCCGACCTCGGTATGAACCGCGTATGCAAAATCTACCGGTGTCGCCCCAGCGGGTAGCTCTTTAACTTCCCCGGCCGGGGTGAACACATACACCCGGGAACCGGACATTTCATAGCGGAGCGAATCTAAAAATTCACCCGGGTCTTGGGTTTCCTTTTGCCAATCCACCAATTGGCGCAGCCACCCCATTTCCCCGCTATCAGCCAATACCCCTTTGGAATCACCGGCAGATTTAGCGTTGGGGTTTTCTTTATAGCGCCAATGAGCCGCGATTCCGTATTCTGCGCGGCGGTGCATTTCCCAGGTACGAATCTGGATTTCTACCGGTTTGCCGCCAGGGCCTACCACCGTAGTGTGTAGCGACTGGTAAAGATTGAATTTGGGCATCGCAATATAATCTTTGAAACGCCCTGGGATCGGGTTCCACCGGGCGTGCATTTCCCCAAGAACCGCATAGCAATCCCGCACTGTATCTACCAGTACTCTCACCCCGACTAGGTCATAAATATCGTCAAAGTCGCGTCCGCGCACAATCATCTTTTGATAGATGGAATAGTGATGTTTGGGGCGGCCAGTTACTTGTCCTGCAATCTTATTTACCCGTAAGTCTTCTTTGATCTTGTCGATTACTTCGCTCAGGTACTTTTCGCGTTCCGGGGCGCGTTCATGCACCAGGTTATCGATTTCTTCATACAGGTCGGGGTAGAGGGTTTTGAAGGCTAGATCTTCTAACTCCCATTTGATGGTGTTCATCCCCAGGCGATGTGCGAGGGGGGCAAAAATCTCTAGGGTTTCCCGCGCCTTGTTTTGCGCCGATTTAGGGGAAACATATTTCCAGGTGCGGGCATTGTGCAGGCGGTCACCCAGTTTTATCACCAGTACCCGAATATCACGGGACATGGAGATAATCATTTTACGCACGGTTTCGGACTGCGCCGCCTGTCCGTAGGTAACTTTGTCGAGTTTGGTTACCCCATCAACTAGGAGGGCGATTTCTTCCCCAAAATCGGCAGTCAGCTGCTCCAGGGTATAGTCGGTGTCCTCTACCGTGTCATGCAGGAGTGCCGCCGCCAAGGTGGTGCTGGTCATCCCGATTTCTGCCAGGATAGTAGCCACCGCTACCGGATGGGTGATGTATGGCTCCCCCGATTTACGGAACTGTCCTTCATGGCAGCGCGAGGCCGTCTGGTAGGCGCGTTCAATCAGGGAAATATCGGCTTTGGGATGATTGGCGCGTAGCGCCCGCACCAAGGCTTGAATATGGGGATCAATGTTCTTTGAACGCCCAGTTAACCAGGCCAAAGAAGCACGCACCCGCGAGGACGGAACCGCGCTGGCGCCCTCATCGGGAGTGATAGAACTCATGTATCTAGTTTAGTGACCCACCAGTCATTTCCCCAATTTGCCAGTTAGATATGCCAATGAAAAGGGAAAGAGAGGTAAATACGCTAGATCAGAGTGAGGGCTTCGCATTCTAGGTCGCCGATATGCGCGCGACCATCTAGTTCTTCCAGCTCCATCAAAACGCACACCGATTCTACGACTCCACCCGCACGTTTGATCAATGCCGCCGAAGCATTTACGGTGCCACCTGTAGCCAAAACGTCATCGAGCACCAAAACCCGCGCACCCTCTTTAATAGAATCCGGCTGCAGTTCCATCCGGGATTTGCCATACTCGAGGCCGTAGTCGATCCCGATTACCGGGCCGGGAAGTTTCCCAGCTTTGCGAATCATTAAGGTACCTAGCCCTAGTTCGACCGCGACTGGAGCCGCAATCAAGAATCCGCGAGACTCCAGACCGGCAACTAAATCAACCCGACCTCGATAAAAGTCGGCTAGCCCTTTCACCAGCTGGGAAAACGCTTCCCCGTTAGCCAGCAGCGGGGAAATATCCCGAAAGAGTACCCCGGTTTGCGGAAAGTCCGGTACATCGCGCAGGTTATCGCGAATAATTTTTCCTAAGGGAGCGAGTTTGGGGTTTATCATCGTTTGCTCCTGGGAGTACGTTTTGGTTGCGCCTGTTGTCCCTGGTGATGTCCAGCTTTCAGCGGCTGTGCCACCCGGGAAAGCTCTGTCTCCTTGCCCTCAACTTGGTCGCTGCCGCCAGCCCGTTTCTCCAGCACCTTTTGGGTGTGAGAAGAAATCTTTTCGGTGCGCGAACGCAGCACCATCAGCATAGAGGGCGCGATCAGAATCGAAGACAAGGTACCGGCGATCATCCCCACGAACAGCGCTAGCGAAATATCACGCAGAGTGCCGCCGCCCAGAGTGATCCAGGAAATCAATAGGATCGAGGTGACCGGCAGCAGCGCTACTACCGAGGTGTTAATCGAACGCACCAGCGTCTGGTTAATAGCCAGGTTGACAATCTCACCATAGGTAGAGCGAGTTTGCTGCTCGAAATCAACCGAAAGTTCACGAACTTTATCAAAGACCACCACGGTGTCATAGAGGGAGTAACCCAAAATAGTGAGCACCCCGATAATAGTGGCCGGAGAAATCTCCACCCGAGTCAGTGCCAAAACCAGACCGGTGATTAGCACGTCATGGCACAGTGCGAACAACGCTGAGAACGCCATCGTCCAGGTTCTAAAGTATGCCCACAGCATCAGGGCTACCAGAACAAAGAAAATCACCAAAGATTGCAGCGCTTTATAGGTCACGTCCGCACCCCAAGACGGCCCAATCGTAGTCGCCGCTACTTTGGCTTCTGGCACGTTATAGGCTTTAGCTAGATCCGAAACCACCTGGCGTTTATCACTGACATCTAGCGAAACAGATTGCACCCGAATCGAAGAGGCACCCACCGAGTTAACCGAAGACCCCTTCAATTTAGGATTCGTATTTACTACTTTTTGCGCGGGAGCCTGATCTCGACCGGCTACTGAAGAAACCGTAAACTCGGTTCCGCCCTTAAAATCAATGGAACGCTCCAACCCCAGTACCGACATAGTCAGTACCGAAATCAGCATTAGCGCCGCCCCCGCAATCAGCAGGTATTTACGGTTATCAATAAACCGGTAAGATTTGCGACCAGAATAGAGGGCGTTACCCCAACTTGCGAAACTCACTTCTCTTCCTCCTGGTCCGTCGCGGATACTTTCGCTAACTCATCTGTGGCAGCATCATCCTTGTTCGAATCCGCTTTTTCCGCGGCTGGCTCCTCAGCTTTGTCATTATCTGACTTTTCGGCGTCCTCTTCCGGCTTAGTTTTGTAAACAGAGCGAATCTTCCGTACTTGCCCCGCGCCTACATAGCGATAGGTGCCGCGCTGAGCCCCTAAGTGTTCCGGATCAAGACCAGAGAGTTTATGACCCTCACCGAAGAACTTAAAGCGCAGCAACCACACCATCATCGGGTGAGTGAAGATAAAGATTAGCGCCAAGTCGATCAAGGTGGTGATGCCCAAGGTGAAAGCGAAGCCTTGCACGCCGCCCACGGCCAGGAAGTAGAGTACGCAAGCGGCTAGCACGTTCACCAAGTCGGAGGTAACGATCGTGCGTTTTGCCCGATCCCAACCAACACTGACCGCGCTAGATAGTGCTTTACCATCACGAACCTCGTCACGAATCCTCTCGAAGTAAATAATGAAGGAGTCCGCGGTAGTCCCGATCGAGACGATCACGCCGGCAATACCGGCTAGGGAGAGGCGGTACCCCATCGACCAGGACAATAAAGTCAAAGTCAGATAAAGCAGTACTCCCGCGCTCACCAGGGAGCCTACGGCTACGACTGCGAGGCCGCGGTATTGCCAGATCAGGTAGAACACCACCAGAATCAAACCAATAATCCCCGCGATAACCCCATAACGCAGCTGGTCAGAACCTAAAGTAGCTGATACTTGCTGTTCGGATTGCACGTCGAAGTTAAGTGGCAACGAACCGAATTTTAGCTGGTTAGCCAAGGCGGTCGAAGATGAGCGGGTGAAAGATCCCGAAATTTCAGCTTTACCGTTAGTAATCGCGTTGTTTACTCCGGGAGCTGAAACCACCAGTCCATCCAGCACGATTGCAAACCGGTTCTTGTCGTTGGTTTGCCCTGCCGGTAAACCGTTTTCTCCCGGAACCGGTTGCTGACGGTACTTCATCATCCGGGTGGTAATATCCGCAAACTGGGAGGCACCCTGTTTATCGAAAGATAGGCTAACTATCCACTGTCCGGTGGACTGCCCGGAAGCACCGGTTCCCATACCCGATTCTGCAGAGGAAATCCGAGCCCCTGAAACCTCTGCCGGCGAAAGAATATATTTTTCTTGTCCTTCGCTAGAGCAGGCTACCAGCGGTTTCTTAATATCTCCGGAAGAGCCGCCCTCTAAAGAGCTCTTTTGCTGACAATCTTTGGCATAGAATTCTTCCAAGACTTTTTCGGTAATCCAGGCATCATCAGAATTGTCTTTCGGCTGGCTGGTAGGCTTATCGCTGATCTTGCCGTCATGGTTTAGATCTGCCAATTGTTTAGCGAAAGCTTTCGGATCGATGTTGGCCGGCTTCGCCTGCTTCTTGCCGGCTTGTTGCTGCTGTGCCTGCTGAGCGATCACCGATTGGGGAACCCCCGGAGCCGAACGAAGTACCGCCCGGAAATACAACTCGGCAGATTGGCGCACCAAATCCAAGGTTTCTTTCGATGGGTTACCGGGCAGGGAGACCAAAATATTGGAGTTACCCTGCGAGGTAATCTCCGCTTCCGAAACTCCGGAAGCATCGACACGCTGCCGGATAACCTCAATCGCTTGCGTAATATCCTCAGCCGTAACCGCGCGTTTGGCTCCGGAAGCAGCGTTAGCTTTCGGGGTGAGGATCAGCTGCGTACCCCCCTCTAAATCTAGAGCTAGGGAGGGAGTCGGTTTAGCCTTGTTAGTGAGTACCCCCACCAGCAAAGTTCCCGTCAAAGCCAGCACAAGTACCAGGAAAAACGCCAGTGTGCGTCCGGCGTGATATTTTTTCTTCGCCAATGTTGTTCTTTCCGTTATCTACGGTGATTATTCTTCGCTATTTAGATATTTTCGTTTGAGTCGTTATCAGAGGGAGCAGCCTCGTCTTTTTTCTCGTCAACTGGATTCTCTTCTGTCGGAGAATCTTCCTGCAGTTCCTTAGCCTCTTCGTCGTTATCTGCTTTATCTGCGCTGGCGTCCTCGGTGTTAGTATCCGCAGCATCGGGGGCGAACGGCGGGTTTCCTACGCTGACAATCGCCCGGGATGTCCACAGGGTTTCGGTTCCATCCGAGGTTTCGAGCACGATTACGTCCCCATCGGTTTCTACGTAACGGCCATAAAAACCTGAGGTGGTCATCACCCAGGCGCCGGGCACCATATCGTTAGCCAGTTTGTCGCGCTGCTCTGCCTGCTTCTTCTTGGCATTGCGTGAAGAAAAAATCATCATCAATAAGAACGCGCCGATGACGGCTAGAAGTACTCCGCTTCCCATTGTCAACCTTCCAGTCTAAAAATCTTTAACCTTAATGATTCTAAGCGTTAAAGGACGTCTGTTTCATCTTTCGTAGCCGGTTTTGGGCGGTTTTGTGACCAGTTGCCCCCTGATTCGCTTCCCGGCAAGTCAAAAAGTGAGGCGTCCGCCCCTCGATTTGAGGCAGTGATCCCCAGGTGAAGAAACGCACTATCGGTAGCTACTCTGCCGCGAGGAGTCCGCGCAATGAAGCCCTCCCGAACCAGGTAAGGCTCCGAAACAGTTTCTACGGTTTCCGGTTCCTCCCCCACGGAGACGGCCAAAGTGGTCAGTCCCACCGGTCCGCCGGCAAAGCGTTTACATAAAGCCTCTAAGACCGAGCGATCCAGACGATCTAAACCGGCCGGGTCTACCTCGAACAGGTCGAGGGCGGCTTTAGCGGCTTCCAGAGAGAGGGTACCGTCTCCATGCACCTGGGCATAGTCGATTACTCGGCGCAGCAAACGGTTAGCAATTCGGGGGGTTCCGCGCGACCGCGCCGCCATTTCTGAGGCTGCCTGCGGATCCAGTTCCGCTTCCATAAGCCTGGCCGACCTGGTCAATACTTGTTCTAATTCGGCGGTGCTGTAATAGTCCAAATGGGCAGTAAAACCAAAACGATCCCGCAAAGGTGCAGGTAGCAGCCCAGATCGAGTAGTAGCGCCCACGACTGTAAACGGCGGCAGCGTCAGGGGAATCGAGGTCGCACCTGGCCCTTTACCCACCACCACATCGACGCGAAAATCTTCCATCGCCAGGTAGAGCATTTCTTCGGCGGTGCGCGCTAAACGGTGAATCTCGTCAATAAACAGCACGTCGCCCTCTTGCAGGGCAGAAAGAATCGCAGCTAAATCTCCCGCGTGTTGAATCGCCGGCCCGGAGGTCAGCCGCAGAGAAGTCCCGGTTTCGTGGGCAATAATCATCGCCAAGGTAGTTTTTCCTAAACCAGGCGGCCCCGCTAAAAGCACATGGTCAGGGGTAGCTCCCCGCCCGATGGCCGCTTTGAGTACCAAATCTAACTGCCGGCGGATTTTTTCTTGCCCTACGAAAGAGTCCAGATCTTTCGGACGCAGCGCTGCCTCGGCGGCTCGCTCGACCTCATCCGCTCCCGGCCCTACCGGAGAGCTAATCGTCCATTCGTTTGTTTCTTCCACCTTGCTCCCCTATACGTGATGCTTGCCCAGCAATTGTAAGGCGGCACGTAAAAGCTCTGGCACTGGCGCTTGCGGATTAGCTTCGGCCGCTTCTTTAACTGCTTTTTGTGCCAGCGGGGTTCGCCAGCCGAGCTGTTCGAGGGCATGGCAGACTTCTTCGCGTTCGGCGCTGCCAATACCGGCGGTAGAGCCGGTCTCTCCCGCGGCAGGTTCGCCCAGTTTATCCCCAATTTCTACCAGGATTCTTTGCGCAGATTTCTTACCTACCCCCGGAATCTGGGTGAGCGCCGCCAAGTCACCGCTAGAAACCGCTGCCCGCAATTCATCGGGACTAAACACCGCCAGAGCCGCCAATGCCAACTTCGGGCCGATCCCAGAAACCGTGATTAGCGTAGAGAAAATATCGCGCTCATCACTTCCCGCGAAACCGAAAAGTAACCAGGCATCTTCCCTCACCACCAAGTGGGTTAAAATTTTAGCCTCTTGTCCCGCAGTCAAGGTAGACAAAGTGGCGGGGGTGGCAAAGAAACTATAGCCCACACCGGACACGTCAATAACGGCTTTATCTAGCCTTACTTCCTCAATGGTTCCTGATAAATGCGTAATCATACAGAATCTCCGCTAGCTGGCTACGTAATAAACGCTATCCTACTTGCTCTTATTTCGCCTAAGCCGCGGATCAACCGCCCCGGTACGACGGCTTGCCGCTTGCGCCTGTGCCCACAGTTTTTGGGCGGGGGTAAGAGCTCCGCGGGCAGAAATCTTGCCTGATAAGGAAACGTTAACCGTGCCATCCCGACTCGCTCCCTGTAGGCCGTCTCGGCGCCAACCATGACAAATCGCGATCGCTAAAGCATCGGCAGCATCGGCAGGCCGTACCACTTTTTCCATCCGCAAAATCCGTTGCACCATATGTTGCACTTGCGCTTTATCAGCTACCCCCGAGCCGGTAACTGCGGCTTTGACTTCCGAGGGGGTGTGGATCGCTAGCGGTAGTTTGTGGGCGGCGGCTTCGCTCATAGCTATGCCCATCACCCACATGGTGGAGGTAACTGATTGCACATTGTCTTGCGCAAACACCCGCTCAATCGACATGACTTCCGGATGGTGCTGCTCAATAGCTGCCGCAATCCGGCGGCGAATCCTATCTAGGCGGAAATGGGAAGCCATATTTTGCGGAGACCGGGCGACCTCGACATGCACCAGTTGGGCGCGTCGCTGCGAATCCATATCAATGATCCCGATCCCGCAGCGAGTAAGACCGGGGTCAATCCCGATAATCCGCAAAGATGCTGCCTATTCTTCTTCCTCGTATTGGGCTTGTACCTCGGGGCTTACCGAGAGATTAGTGAATACGTCCTGTACGTCATCGCTGTCTTCTAGGGCATCGATAAGCCGCATAACTTGGCGGTATTTAGCCAGATCCAGCTCTGCTTGCGTAGTGGCTTTCCACTGGGTTTCTGCCGAGTCGTAGTCAATACCCGCCTCTTGCAGACCCTTACGCACCTCAACCAGATTTGTGGGATCACAAACGATCGTGAAAGCTTCCGCGCCTTCCTCGACCTCTTCGGCGCCTGCATCTAGAACCGCCATCAAAATGGTGTCCTCATCCACGCCCTCGGCTTTGGCGACTTCAATAGCACCAATCCGGTTAAATAGGTAGGAAACTGAGCCCGGATCAGCCAAGCTACCGCCGTTCTTACTGAAGGCAGTACGCACATCGGCGGCAGCGCGGTTCTTATTATCGGTAAGGCACTCTACCAGCATTGCTACCCCGCCAGGTCCATAACCTTCATAGGAGATGGTTTGCCAGTCCGCTCCGCCTGCTTCTGCACCAGAGCCGCGGTTAACTGCCCGTTTGATGTTATCGGCCGGTACCGAGTTCTTTTTCGCTTTTTGGATCGCATCAAATAAGGTGGGGTTTCCCGCCGGATCTCCGCCGCCAGTACGGGCTGCTACCTCGATATTCTTAATCAACCGGGCAAATAGTTTGCCCCGTTTAGCATCGATTGCCGCTTTCTTATGCTTGGTGGTAGCCCACTTTGAGTGACCCGACATTCGCTCTCCTTAAGTTCCTCTCGCGCAATTAAATTTCGAAATACCAAGCCTGATTTTAGCGCTTTTGCACCCTAACCGTCTAAATAGGCTTAATCATAGACGGTCTCTAGGTGGCCATCCCACCCGCTTAGCCAGCGCTGCGCCAAGTCAGGCAGACAATTGGGGTAGATAGTTTCTCGCTGCGCCAAGTGCGTCAGTTCGTCCAGCCGAATCCAGCGAACCGCTTCTAAAAGCTTTTTTTCCGAGGACGTCCAATCAGCGGTAACAATCTGGGGACCTTCCTCGTCTAAACGCACTAAGAAAAAATGTTCTGCCTGGATAGCCCACAGTTTGCGAAATTTTAATAGGGATTCGCGGTAAAGCACCGGTCCTTGTAGTTGCTCCGGGGTCAGCTCTAACCCGGTTTCCTCTTTGAGTTCTCGCAGGGCAGCCTGCGCGCGGGTTTCTCCGTCCTCAATCCCTCCTCCGGGGGTGAACCACCAGCGATGGGTAGGGTCAGAAAAATCATGGCCACTGATTAAGAGGAGGCGCTCTAAGGAATCAATGACCACTACCCTGGCAGCGTGGCGTCCCGGGTAGCCATCGGCATCGACCATCCAGTCTGAGCCGAGAGGATTTCCTGCCTTAGGCGGAAAAGGATTCGGGATAGGACGCGACAGATGAAAACCGGAGTTCACTCTAGGAACGCCCCATCCGGTATGCTCCGACCGCGGTACAGGCAACAGCAAAATGTCTCCGCGCCGCCAGTAGCTGCTTCACGGCTTCCTCATTCTCTTTTTCGATTCCCTCTGAGAGTCCGCGGTGAGAACTGGCGACATAGTTAAGCGCCAAGACGGTAGCCGCCTGTTGGAATTCTGACAATGCGCGGCGAGCAGCAGGCGAGATAGTACGCGCCGACCGCCGAGCCCGACGCCTGCCAGACAGTGAACAGAGCATTTGTGCTTCACGCACATCGATCCAACCAGCGCCAATGTATGCCTGGAGCCCATTTTCGATGGCATTACGTTGGCGCACCGACACCACCAAGTTAATTATTAGCCAAGTGATGAACATCGGCCCCCAGAAAAACACATAGGATACCACAAACAGCAGCGCCGAATAGGTAGCTAATCCGTTCCAGGCAGCGTGCAGGCAGATAGCAGAAACCAGACCAGAAGCAGGCAGAATGAAACGCATTTTTGGCGAGGCGATTCGGGTAAGCGCCATTCCCACAGCCAGACCAAAAATCGAAGTGTAAACGGTGTGACCAAAAGGTCCCAGCATTGCCCGCATAAAGAAAACTACCGGGAGTTGTTCGTAAAACCGCGCAAAGTAAAGCACATTTTCGGTGAAAGCAAAGCCAGCGGCCAGAATCCCGGCAATCACCACCCCATCGAGAGGACTTTTCACCGAGCGGCGCCTGGCCAACATAATGATTACTACCCCGAGACCTTTTAGCGACTCTTCAACTATGGGAGCCACAATCGTGGCCAGCAGTCCAAAAGATTGAAAAGGAGTAGGACCAACATCTACTGACTGCAGGGCTTTCCCAGACAAAGTGTTAAGCCCCAACGCACATACGGAGGCGATCCCTGCCCCCCAAAGGAATGCGATTACTAGTAACCACCACGGTTTTGGCGCCCAGCGATCTAGCCACACCATCACAATTACGACGATCGCCATCGGCAACAAGGCGGCAAATACCGCCCCAATAGTGGTGGTTATGGATTCTTCCGAAGAAATAAAAAGTGCCAGATAGGTAAGTCCGCCCCCGGCAGCCAGCAAACACAGCAATTCTAGCCAGGGAAAAGAGCGCAGGCGCGAACGTCTGTTGGCTTTTTCCGCTCCGGGATCAACCAGTAGGGGCTGAGCAGATACCCGCTGAGAAACAGCAGGATGAGGAATCAGCGGATCCGCAGGCAAACTGAGAGCATCAAAACTGTAACTGGCAACGATCTGTTCGGTTACCGGAGGATAGTTGGTGCCCATTTCCGCTATAACGGGGGAATCCGGCAGATATTCGGGATTCGATTGGCTCACCTGTTCCTCCTTTCTGGGGCTAACCTTAGTCTAACCTGGCAGATTAGTTTTTCTCTTCTTAGTACTGACAAAATTTACTAGCGGGCGCGCTCGCGGTCTTCATGCTTATCCTCCCGGCAGCGTTCATAGACCGCTAAAACTTGGTCAGTTACGATTGACCAGTCATAACGGCGCGCCCCTTGATGTCCACAACTTGCTAGCCGGGCGGCTGCTTGCCGATTTTCACACACTGCTAGCAACTTTTCAGCCAGCGAATTTGGGTCCTCGGAAGTAAAAATCTCACCAAGTCTGCCCTGCTGAAGTACCGCAGAAAAAGCGGGAATCGAGGAAGCAACAACCAGACAATTAGCTGCCATCGCTTCTACCAGTACAATCCCGAAGGATTCTCCCCCGGTTTGCGGAGCAATATAGGCGGTAGCGGATTTAAACAGGGACTTTTTTTCTTCCTCACTAAGCGCACCCAAAAATTCCACGCTTTTCCCAAAAGGCTCAAGGGCAGCGCGTGCTTTACTAGCCGTGCCTGGACCGGCAATTAAAAAGCGAGCAGCAGGGTATTTTTCTAGCACCTTCGGAATTGCATCTACCAGGATCGACAGCCCTTTTCGGGGTTCATCCAGGCGCCCTAAGAAACAAAATACTGGTGATTCTTCGCTTTGTTGCCACTTGGGGCTGGGACTTGCCCCAGCGAACGCCTGGAAATCTACCCCACTGGGAATCACCGTGGCATCCCCATCTTGATAGCGTTGCAAAGTACGCCTTGCTTCCTCCGACACCGCGATTTGCGCACTGAGCTTCTCTTTTACCGATTGCACCACCGGTTTACCCAGGGTATAGAGCAGTGATCTTTCCAGGGCAGCATGGAAGGTACCCACTACCGGGCAGCGCGCATGTTGCAGCGCAATTAGAGACACCGAGGGCGTGGCTGGTTCGTGCACATGCAAAATATCAAAATAGTTGCTGGTCACCCATTGACGCGTGCGAGCCGCCACCCGTGGCCCAAACGCCAGGCGGGCAATAGAACCGTTATAGGGAATCGCGAAAGTTTTTCCGGCGTTTACGAACCCGTCCTCGCTATAATCCGTTTCTACCGGGGCAAATACCGAAACTTCATGTCCGCGTTTGCGCAACTCCTGCGCCTGGTCGCGCACATGAAACTGTACTCCCCCCGGCACGTCATAAGCATAGGGACAAACGATTCCTATTTTCATAGCTGCGTCTCCTGCTTTGCGCGTTCGCGAGCTCGCGCTAAACGCTCCGGATCGAGATCAGGTACAAACAATTTTTGTAGCATGAACCAAGACTCGGGGGATTCCCTAATCATTTCCCCAACCCGGCTAGCCCAATCCTTAGTCATATTTTCTACTCTATCTGGCTTTATTGGCCCGGAAATGTTTATCACTATTCCCCAGCGGGAACCGGCTGCACCTCTGCGGGCGCGCCCTAACTTTTCCAAAGCGATATGTCCACAGTAAAGCGGGGCGTTAATCTTGGTGGCGAGAGCTGCTGGCCCCGCTGCGACCAGAGCTTTGGTTTTCCCGATAGTAACTTCGATGCCGCGACCGGTAATATCGCGGTCAGCGAGCAGCGGAATCAGGTAGTTTTTTTCGCCGGCAGCCGCCACTAGCCTCGGGAAAGGCTTTTCGCCCTTTTCCACCGCAATTATCCGCATATTAGCCTGCTGGCGTACTCGGGTAAAGGCCTGAAATAGTGCTTCCGGTTTTACTTTCTCTACCACCGTCAGTACCGGGATTACTTCTTTACTTGCAAAGTAACCTGCTAAATCCCAGTTTCCCGAATGGGTAAGCGCTAAGCAAACACTGCCGCGGGCGCAGTCTTCCAGTAATGCTTCCCGGTCCCCGCCGATCCGCACGCGCGCCAGCACCTGGGAGTTAGAAAAGCCCCCCAATAAAGCGGTTTCGGAAAAAAGCCGCATATAGCCTTTTAGCCCCTGGCGCACAGTTTCTTCGATTTTGTTGTCGGCGATCCCTAAGTGCACCAAGTTTTTCCGATATTGTTGAGCGCCCGAAGTATTTATCCGGTAGAGCACTTCCCCGATTAAATTCCCGATCCCCTGGGCGAGAGGCAACGGCACCTGCGACAGCAGTTTTAAGCCTGAACGCGCAAGTAGCTCACTAGAAAAAATACCAGTTTTCACTTACTTAAGGTGCTTTCTGACGTAAAAGATTCTTTGCCCCACGGTTATGAAACTAGCGATAGCTACCCAGGAAAGAGCAACCGGAAAACAGACCAAGGGAGCCCCCAGATCAGTGATACCTGCCCCTACAAGGGCGACTACCAGGCGATCCGTGCGCTCCCCGATCCCCACTTTGGCGACCACCCCGACAGATTCACCGCGAGCCCGCACATAGGGCACCGTTCCTGCACCCACCAGGGCGCAAATCCCGGCGATTATAGTGCCGGTGCGGATTCCTCCCGGAGCCATTCCGCTAATCGCCCAGTAAAGCAGGGAACCAAAAATAGCACCGTCAGCTAGGCGATCTAAAGAGGAATCAAGGAACGCCCCAAACTCACTGGTTTGCTTGGTGAGGCGCGCGAGCACCCCATCGAGGGAATCCGCAAAAGCGGTTATCCCAATCAAGATTCCCCCTAGGGCTAAATAACCACGTGCCAGCAGTCCTATTGCTAAGCCCATATTGATTACGGTACCGGCAACAGTCACCATATTGGGGGTTACCCCCGCTTTGGCTAAGAGCTTCGCGGGGAAAGTAAAAATAGCGCGGGCGAGACCTCTTCCATGGTTTCCAAGCATTAAAACCCCTTGTCTACTCCTGCCAGCCCTTGGCTATTTGCTCGCGTGCCTGTCCCAACAGCTGGGGCACTGCTTTAGTACGAGCAATCAGAGGGAAGAAATTAGCGTCCCCTGCCCAGCGAGGAACAATATGTTGATGCAGGTGTCCGGCGATTCCGGCTCCGGCAACTTCGCCTTGATTCATCCCCAGGTTAAATCCCGCCGGGTTCGCCACCTTTTTCAAGGTTCTAATCGCCCTCGCAGTTACTTCCCCAAATTCGGCGCGCTCATCCTGATCAAGCTCGATATATTCCGAGATATGCCGGTAGGGACAGATCAACATATGTCCCGAGTTATAGGGGAACAGGTTCATGAGGGCAAAAACCTTTTCGCCTCGGTACACGATGAGGGCGTCCTCGTCACTGCGAGCAGGGGCGGCGCAAAATGGGCAGTCTTCGCTCTTCTTAGTCTGCGGGCGTTCTTCACCCGAAATATATACCTGACGGTGGGGAGTCCACAGGCGTTGGAAAGCATCGGGAACACCCCCGAAAGCGCGCGAATCCTCAGATGGTAGCGAAGTCGAATCCGGTGACGTCATCTGCTATTTCCGTTCTGCGATCGCAGAAACGATCTTGGCAATAGCCTGCTGGATCGGCACCGCATTTTCCTGACTGCCATCCCGGTAACGGAAAGAAACCGCCCCGGCCTCGGCGTCCTCTCCCCCAGCAATCAAAGTAAAGGGGATTTTATCTTTAGAGGCGTTACGGATTTTCTTACCAAAACGGTCATCGGAGGTATCAACCTCTACCCGAACTCCCTGTTTGCGCAGCTGGTCAGCAACCTCGAATAGGTAGTCATTAAAGGCTTCGGCTACCGGTACGCAGCGTACCTGTACCGGAGAGAGCCAAGCCGGGAAAGCGCCTGCATAGTGTTCTAGCAGTACCCCGAAGAAACGTTCGATGGAGCCAAACAGGGCGCGGTGAATCATAACGGGACGCTGGCGAGAACCATCGGCAGCCGTGTAAGTAAGGTCGAAACGTTCCGGCAGGTTAAAGTCCAATTGGATAGTTGACATTTGCCAGGTACGCCCGATCGCGTCTTTGGCCTGTACCGAGATTTTTGGCCCGTAGAAGGCAGCTCCACCCGGATCGGGTACCAGTTTCAGGCCGGAAGCAGTCGCTACCTCTTCCAAGGTGCGGGTAGCTTCTTCCCAAGTATCATCGTCGCCTACAAACTTAGCGGGATTCTTGGTGGACAGTTCTAGATAGAAATCCTCTAGCCCGAAATCTTTCAGCAAATCAAGAACGAAAGTCAGCAGACTGGCCAGCTCGTCACGCATCTGCTCGCGAGTGCAGTAAATGTGGGAATCGTCTTGCGTGAATCCGCGCGCGCGGGTTAATCCATGCACTACCCCGGATTTTTCGTAGCGGTACACGGTACCGAACTCGAAAAGACGCAGCGGTAACTCGCGGTAAGAACGCCCCTTAGAAGCAAAGATCAGGTTATGCATGGGGCAGTTCATGGGTTTCAGGTAGTAGTCTTGCCCCTGTTTGGTGATGTTCCCTGCCTGGTCGCGTTCTTCATCCAGGTGCATCGGCGGATACATACCATCGGCGTACCAATCTAGGTGACCAGAGGTTTTGAACAGGTCAGCCTTGGTGATGTGGGGACTATATACAAAGGAATATCCGGATTCGATATGCCGCTTGCGGGAATATTCTTCCATTTCATTGCGGATAATCGCGCCTTTGGGGTGGAATACCGGCAGGCCGGAACCAATCTCGTCCGGGAAGGAGAATAGGTCAAGTTCACGTCCCAGTTTGCGGTGGTCGCGCCGCTCGGCTTCCTCTAGACGAGTTTTATAGGCGACGAGATCCTCTTTGCTAGCCCAGGCAGTACCGTAAATGCGCTGCAGGTGATCATTGGCTTGATCGCCTTTCCAATAGGCGGCGGAGGATTTCATCAGCGCGAAGCCGTTACCGATATAGCGGGTATTAGGCACATGCGGGCCGCGGCACAGATCTTTCCAGGCGCACTGGCCGGAACGCTCCACATTGTCATAAATGGTTAGGGTTCCAGCTCCTACTTCTACGCTGGCTCCTTCCGCTTGGTCAGGCCCGTGACCTTTGGATTCAATCAGTTCCAATTTGTAGGGCTGATCTGCGAGTTCCTGGCGGGCCTCCTCATCGCTTACTTCCCGCCGCACAAAACGCTGCCCGCTTTTCACGATTTTCTTCATCCGTTTTTCCAGATCTTTTAACAGCTCGGGAGTTACCGGATCGATATTGCCGAAATCGTAGTAAAAACCGTCAGTGATGTAAGGGCCTACTCCCAGGTTGGCATCGGGATAAACCTGTTGCACCGCTTGGGCGAGGACGTGGGTAGCGGAGTGGCGAATAATTTCTAGTCCCGCTTCGCTATCAGCGGTAATTGGTTCTACCTGGGCACCCTCGGGCAAGGTACGTGCTAAATCCCAGGGCTGCCCATCTACGTTCATGGCCACGATGCTGCGGTCTTTGCCCCACAAATCCAGGCCGGTGCTAGTGGCAGCTACCTCTTTAGTTTCTCCTGCAATCTGGACGTTGATTAGCCCTGCTGCCTGTGCTGCCACGTTTGATCCTCCTAGTTACGGATTAAGTTATTACCTGGCTATTCTACCTACGTGCTCATTGCGATTAAAATGAAGCCGTTTCTACTTACCCTACTAGCGGAGGGCAGTTTCACGCTCGTTGGTCGATATGCGCCCAGTCCCACTGGCGCTTTGCATTTGGGGAATCTGCGCACCGCCCTCATCGGGTGGGCGCTCGCTCGGCAAAGCGGCGGCCGTTTCGTGCTGCGTTTTGAGGATTTAGATGCCCGCTCCCGTGAGCCTTTCCGCGACCTGCAACTGGCAGATTTAGCGGCTCTCGGGATTGATTGGGACGGAGATCCTTTGGTGCAGTCCAACTGCCGCAGCCGTTATGAGCAGGCGTTTGCGCGGTTAGAAGCAGCAGGGCTGGTTTATGAATGTTACTGTTCGCGTCGGGAGTTATCACAAATTGCTTCGGCCCCGCATACTCCGCCGGGAGCCTATCCGGGTTATTGCCGGAGTCTCTCCCCGACCGAGCGCGCGCGGAAGCGGGAAGAATTGGCAGCGAAAGGACGCGGCCCTGCTTTTCGCCTGCGCACTAACCAGCAATCTTTGCCCTTCATAGATGCGGTTTACGGGCCGCAGACTGGCTTGGTTGATGACTTTGTGCTCCGCCGCTCTGATGGGGTGTTTTCCTATAACTATGTTTGTGTAGTCGATGATGCCTATCAAGGGGTAACTCAGGTGTGCCGCGGCCGGGACTTACTTTCTTCGGTTGCCCGGCAAAACTACCTGCATCAGTTATTAGGCTCTACCCCGCCCTCATGGGTGCATGTTCCTTTGGTGCTTAATCAGAAGGGTGAGCGCTTAGCTAAACGTGATGGGGCAGTTACTTTGACCGAACTCGGTCAACGCGGGGTAAAAAGCGCTGAGATTCTGGGGTTGCTTTCTAGTTCTCTTGGGTTTGCTCCAGTGAAAACCGCTAGACAGTTCTGCCAGCAGTTTGAGCTGTCGAAAATGCGCCGGGAAGATTGGCGTTTTCTTCCCCCTCGCTAGGGAAACCGCGGTTTAGGACGAAAACACCTGCTGGATACCTTGCTCGCGCATGATATTTTTTGCTGCCTCTACCTGATCTTTAGTGGGCACCGGGGTATCTGCTAGCTGATAGTTCAACCCTAGGTTTTCCCATTTGTCCCGAGCCATCTGATGGAAGGGTAGGATCTCGAGTCGTTCCAGGTTTGGCCAACGCCGGGCTATCTGTGCTACTTTTGCAATATTTTCTGGGTCATCGGTAAGGCCAGGAACCAACACGAAACGCACCCACACTGGGACTTTGGCTTCCGCTAGGCGATCGCCAAAAGTAATTGTAGGGGCAAGGGGGCGTCCAGTCACTTGCTGGTAGGTGGCTTCGTCTCCGCTTTTAATATCGAGGAGCACTAGATCCAGATTCTTTAGATCAGCATCGGCCAGATTGGCACCTAAGAATCCCGAAGTGTCGAGGCAAGTATGGATACCTTCCTGGTGACAGTGTCGCAGCAGGTTCCGCACAAAATTCACCTGCATTAAGGCTTCGCCCCCAGAAATAGTCAGTCCCCCTCCGGTGACCTTAAAAATAGCGCGATAACGTTTTACCAGCTTAAACACATCGTTAAGGGTGACTGCATGCCCAGAACGCATCTGGAAAGTATCCGGGTTGTGGCAGTACTGGCAGCGCAGCGGGCAGCCAGATAAAAACAGGGTAAGCCGAGTACCGGGGCCGTCTACGGCAGTCACCAGTTCCCAGGAGTGCACTGAAACTAGCTTGCCTTCGCGGACGACCTGGTTGTGCTGGGAGTGGCTCATCTCGGGGGCTTCTCTTAGCGCTCCTAAACCGGAACCGCGCGTACGAGGAACTTGCTCTTCTAACGGCTCGGGAGCATATTCTCCGGTAATCCCATCAGCACTGACGTTGATATTTTCGACACCGCCAGTTTTCTCCATTAATCCCGCCTCGCCCTATCTATTCCTATCTTTAGCTTACCTGGTTCTATCTACAGGCAAGGCGGGCATCTCCTTACAGAAGGAGGACACCCGCCCTGCGCAGAAAATTAAATTTTAAAGCTTGTTGTGGAAGGTACGAGAAATAACGTCTAGCTGTTGTTCGCGAGTTAGCTTCACAAAGTTAACTGCATAGCCGGAAACTCGCACCGTTAGCTGGGGGTATTTTTCCGGGTTTTTCATTGCATCTTCTAAAGTGTCGCGATTTAGCACGTTGATATTGGCGTGGTAGAGACCTTGCACTCCCCCGCGGGCTTCACGATTGGCTTTCATAGAAGCGAGCCGCTCATCAAAAGTTTTTACACTCATGGTTTCTCCTATTTCGTTTGTTTCTTGATTATTTCTAGTTCTTTTTCTGCCCTAACCAGCTGCGTGTACGCCTAATAAAAGCGCCGGTAGCCTGTTCGGGCAGAGAGTTTTTCAGCAGGAAGAGTCTTGGGGAATGAAACCGGCGTCCATAATCCCCACCAGGTTCTGGATTTGTTCCTCTTTGGTTCGCCCCAGCGAGGAGGGCACGATGGTGTTGGTCAAAGAAATACCATCCAATGCGTCATGGTAATCCAGTTTGCCTACCGAGAGCATCGAGGCCAGCATCCCATGCGAATCCATTCCGTTTTCCGGGTTGGCGCCGGGAGCAAAGGGGGTTCCAGCCTCATGTCCGGAGGGGAAAGCCCCAGTGGCTTTACCGTAAACCACATTGGAGGTGATAGTGAGTACCGACTGGGTTGGAATGGCATCCCGATAGAGCTTAATCTCTTTGATCTTTGCCATTACCGTGTGCACGATGGTGGCCGCGATGTCATCGACGCGGTCATCGTCGTTTCCGTAGCAGGGGAAGTCCCCTTCGGTGTGGTAGTCCACCACCAAGCCCGTTTCGTCACGTACTGGGGTGACCTTGGCGTATTTGATAGCCGATAGGGAATCAGCCACAATCGACAGTCCCGCGATTCCGCAGCCCATGGTGCGCACAATATCGCTGTCATGCAGAGCCATCTCTAGGCATTCGTAAGCGTAACGGTCATGGCAGTAGTGAATAATGTTGAGCGCCTCCACATAGGTGCCCACCACCCAGTCCAGCATTTTCTCGTAACGTTCCCACACATCATTGAAGTCCAGGGGACCGTCGCCAACGATACCTTCATATCCGGGCACTACTTGTTTGCCGGTTACTTCGTCGCGGCCACCGTTAATCGCGTAAAGCAGGGTTTTAGCTGCGTTTACCCTGGCGCCGAAGAACTGCATTTGTTTGCCGACCCTCATGGGGGAAACGCAGCAGGCAATAGCAGCGTCATCGCCCCACTGCCGACGAATCTGATCATCGGCTTCATATTGGACAGAGGAAGTTTCGATGGAAATCTTGGCGCAGAACTCTTTATAGCCTTCCGGCAAACGCGGGGACCAAAAAATAGTGATATTGGGTTCGGGTGCCGGCCCCAGATTTATTAGCGTCTGCAAAAGCCGGAAGGAGGTTTTGGTAACGAGGGTACGTCCGTCCTCCCCGAAACCCGCATCTGACCAGGTAGCCCAGTAGGGGTCGCCGGAAAAGATTTGGTCATAGGCTTCGGTGCGTAGGAATCGCACGATCCGCAGTTTAACTACCAGGGCGTCAATGATTTCTTGGGCGCCCTGTTCATCTAGGGTGCCTTCCGCAAAATCACGCTCAAAATAGCAGTCGAAGAAAGCCGAGAGACGACCAATAGACATGGCGGCTCCGTCTTGGCTTTTTACCGCGGCCAAGTAGCCGAAATAAGTCCATTGCACGGCCTCTTTAGCGTTCTTCGCCGGCCCAGAAATATCGAAGCCATAGCTGGCAGCCATGGCTTTTAGCTTCTTCAGCGCCTTGATCTGCTCGGAGTGTTCTTCCCGGTAGCGCGCCCAATGTTCACTAAAGGGCTTGTCGGCGACTTTGTCTTTATCTTCCTGTTTCCAAGCGATTAGCTGGTCTACCCCATATAGGGCGACGCGTCGATAGTCACCGATAATCCGGCCGCGTCCATAGGCGTCGGGCAAACCGGTGATGATGTGGGAAGATCGAGCCGCCCGAATTCGGGGAGTATAAATATCAAATACCGCGTCATTATGGGTTTTGCGGTAACGAGTGAAGATTTCTTTTACTTGCGGATTAATTTCTTTTCCGGCTTCTTTAATGGCGGTTTCGACCATGCGCCATCCGCCGTTGGGCATCATCGCTCGCTTTAAGGGGGTATCAGTTTGCAGACCAACGATTACGTCATCTTCTTCGCTGATGTATCCGGGTCCGAAAGCATCAATATCGGCCGGAGTATCAGTGTCGACATCGAAGACTCGTTTTTGACGTTCTATTGAAAGATAGTTTTCCTCTAGCGCTTGCCAGAGTTTCTGGGTTTTGGAGGTCGGTCCGCTTAAGAAAGCTGCGTCGCCCTGGTAGGGGGTATAGTTCTTTTGAATGAAATCGCGTACATCGATTTCTTTATTCCATTTCCCCTGGACAAAAGTGCGCCACGCATTATCCGTTGAATTCTCTACGGTAGTAGACATCAATTATTCAGCTCCTCCGGCAGGATCGCTGCCAGTAAGGGTACTTATTTGTTACAGATATATTTTCTCAAATTAAAGTCGCTCCTACACCCTCAAACAGACAAGTGCAATCTAAGTCATAGATTAGACTCAGGTTGCTATTATCCCCAGTGGGAACGCAGCGGCTGCCTCCCATAAAAGTCGCCGAGGACGCGCTGTTTATATTCCGGATAGTCGTCCTCAATAATGGATTGTCTAATCCCGCGTACCAGCTGTACCGTGAAGTATTCGTTGTGAATAGACGCCAGAGTAAAGCCCAACATTTCTTTCGCTTTGAACAGGTGATGCAGGTAGGCAATCGAGTAGTTTTGGCAGGTGTAACAGTTACATCCCGCCACTGGAGCCGCAAAATCGCGTTTAAATTCAGAGCGAGTCAAGTTAAAGCGCCCATAGCGTCCATAGAGTCCGCCATTACGCCCTATCCGAGAGGGATTTACACAGTCAAAAGTGTCTGCCCCGGCTTCTACCCCGGCAAAAATATCGTCGGGTTCGCTCAGTCCCAGCAGGTGGCGAGGTTTATCTTCCGGAAGTTCTTCGCAAACCCAATCCACGATGGTGGCCAGATTTTCTTTCTCAAAAGCGCCGCCGATGCCAAACCCGTCAAAGCTGCGCCCTGTCACTTCCATTGCCGACAAGTCACGGGCAGCTTTGCGGCGCAAATCTTCATATTGGGCCCCTTGGATAACCCCATACAGCATTTGGTAGGGCTTATCGGCGCGCTCGAGGGTGAGGCGGTCATGTTCGACCAGGCAGCGCTCCGCCCAGCGGCGGGTACGCTCTAGGGATTCCACCTGGTATTCGCGAGAGTTCAGCAAAGTGGTGAGCTCATCGAAGGCCATCATAATATCGGCACCCAGCTGGTGCTGGATCTGCATGGACACTTCGGGAGTAAACCGATGCCGGGAACCATCTAGATGGGAACGGAAAGTCACGCCCTCGTCATCTACATGCGCGTGGCGCTCTTTCCTTTCTGCCACCGTGTGATCGGCGCGCCCTGAGCCGGTAAACTCTCCCGAAAGTACTTTCTTGTAGCCTGACCCTAGGGAGAGCACCTGGAATCCGCCCGAGTCGGTAAAAGTCGGGCCGTTCCAGTTCATAAAGCGAGCGAGCCCTCCTGCCTGGTCAATAACTTCCGGGCCGGGCTGCAGGTAGAGGTGATAAGCATTCGATAGAATCGCCGCTGCGCCCAGCTGTTTCATAGTTTCGGGCAGCACCGTTTTCACCGTGGCCTTGGTACCCACCGGGATAAAGGCAGGGGTAGGAATATCACCGTGCGGGGTATGAATAATACCGGCTCGTCCCCGCCTGCCGGGTAGCTCGGCTACTTTAGTGAAGGTCAAGTCCGTACCCCTCATGCTTCTTTACCCGGGAAATAACCAGATAAGTAAAGGGTAGGCACAGAATCTCTACTGCACATTTATACAGGTAGCCGCCCAGGAAAATGTAGATCAGCAACTGGGAGAAACTCATGATTCCCCCGAAAGCGATAGTACAAAAAACAATGGAATCTACTAGTTCGCCCGCCAAGGTAGAGGTCACTAGCCGCACCCACATATTGTTCTCGCCCCACCGCTCTTTGATTTTCACCAGCACATAAGCATTAAGCCAGTTACCCAACACGTATCCGGCCATGGAAGCAATTACGATCCGGGGTACAAATCCCAGCACGCTTTGGAATGCTTCGTTATTTTGGTAGGAGGCTTCGGGGGGTAGCATCCCCACCACCCAGAAGGTCAGCGAGGCCATTACGGAAATCACGAAGCCCATCAGGATAGCGCGTTTTGCGGCACGCAGTCCCCAGACTTCGCTGATTACGTCCCCGAGGACGTAGGTGAGCGGGAAAGTAATGGCTCCCCCATCGAATACAATCGGCCCTATCTGGATGGCTTTGGTGGCACAGATATTAGCGATTAGCAGGAACGCCACAAAGAAAATAACGCAAATATCAAACAGGCCGCGCGGGCTGCGCGCGAAAGTTGCGGCACCGCGGACCAGCGAAGGGGTTTTTTGGTCGATGGCTGGGGACTTTGAGGGAACAGTTTTTTCAGATTTTTCTAAAGTTGTCACCTGTATAATCTAGCAGCCTCCCCGGGGTGCTCGTCCAGTTGCCCACACCGATGCCGGACGAGGAAAAGTCGATTGATTCCTTACGTAATCAGTTTTCTCCATCGGCCAGGCGGCGTAGCTCGGGCCATAACTCTGAGGCAATCGTGCGCCGCAGATCTTCGCGGGTAGTGTCATTTACCAGTTCAAAGTTAGCAATCGCGCGGCGCTGTTCTTCACTGGCTTGGGCGGCGATCCGGGCGTCGACTTGTTCCGGTTCTAAACCGGAACGCTCTTGCAGGCGCTGGTAGCGCTGCTTAAGGGGCGCAGTCACTGCCACAATCACGTCAAAAGCCCGCGCGTTCGGATTCTCGGCTAGCAACGGAATATCGTAAATGCCGATATCTCCTGGAGTGAGGGAGGCAAAGAAACGATCGGAAAGGAACGTGATATAGGGATGAGTTATGGATTCTAGGAGCAGGCGGGCATCGGGATTATTAAATACGATCGCGGCGAGGGCGCTGCGATCAACACCACTTTCCCACTCGGGATGATCAAAAGCGCGGGCAATATCGGGCGCTAAATCCACCAGCGCCTCCCCTGCCAGTTCATCGGCGCTGCAAGTCTTAGCCCCTAAAGCTCTTAAAGTGTGTACCGCCGTGGATTTACCGGATCCGATACCTCCAGTTACCGCTACCGAAAGAGCGTTCGTAGGCGAGGCCGCCGTCCAACGCGCTCCCCGATCCGGGTTACGGTAAATCAATAGTTCACTCACCCTGCCAGCCTACCGAGCAGGCCGGCTTCCTCCCAAGTGGAAACAATCTGTCCGCAAGCGGGCAATGCCTATTGAAAGACATTAGCGCCTAGTTCGAGGCGGTAAGCTGTGTTATTTTGACCAGCCGAGTACGTAGTTTTCTTTGGATTCATCAAGCGCATACCACAGGACATTTCCTTGAGGATCTTTCCATACCGGGAACCAGTAAGTGACGTTCTTAAACTTTTTCGGAGAAATCGCCAGGGAGGAATCAGCTCCGCGGAAGGGCAACAAGTCCGGGACATTGTTAATCTCTTCGTCTTCCTCCAGGATTTCAATGCAGGCCTCAGGGGGTACTACCGCGGTATAGCTTCCATCGAGTACTCTTACCAAGTTATCTTTAACCACCCGATATTCCCCTTCCTCACTACGGGAAACCTGGGTTAACTGCTCCATGTCTTTGCCTTCAACGACAACATCATTCCAGCTAGCCTGGCTGTAAAGATACTTAACTTTTAATCCCAAGCCTTCAGGTGTAGACAGATCTGCTGCAAATGGGATTTCAGAGTCGTATCCCATACCGCAGTAGGGTCCAATAGTTGGAGAAATAAGAGGGGAATCCATCATTTTTGGTTTCTGGCTTTGGGGATCCCAAATCCAGACCAGTATCTGGTGAACTCGTCCCTGAAAAGTACGTTCTCCCTCATCTCTTTCCGGTATCTCTCCACCGAAAGTTTGATGATAAAGAACCTGAGCGAAATCCAGGTAGCCATCACCATTGATATCGGCATAGACCTTATCGTTTTGTCTGATACCTAGGGCTAGTCCTATGTCTCGCTCCGGTACCTCCCTCCACCTGCCGCCGCTCAGGGGAAGATCGTTATATTTGGCACTACCTATGGTGATGTTACTTAGGGTTATATTTTGGAAATCTACCTTCTTAATCGCATCCCAGCCGGCGGGTTTTTCACTGCCCGGATCTGGAGCTCCGGGAACATCAAATCTTTGGTAACTAACCTTGCCCTGCTTATCGCTTATCCGAGTTGCCCAAATGGATTGACTATTGGCGGCTAGCGCCGTCCCATCTTTGAGCGCAGTTTTCCAGATAGTCTTCCCTTTTAGCAGATAACTAACCATTTTAGCGCCTTTAGCGGCCGGCTCAGCGCAGACCATAACCTGAGTGTCTTGGTAGATTACCTCCCCCGCGCACTCACCAAGTTTCGGCCCAGCAGCCGAGGCCGGGTTCTCCTTCTCTCCCAGGGCACCTTTGCAAACTATCTGTCCCCCGAATGCCTCATAGGGTTGTGCGAGACCGTTATCACAGGCGGGCAAACTAAATGGTTCCCCTCTCGCTTTCCCATCCCCAGATAGCGGCTGAGCACTAGCCCCTTCGCTAGTAATAAAAACTAGCCAGATATCCAGGCTGTCTTTAACCATTACAGCCGGACTGGATTCAGTAGCTATATAGGGCGTGAAAGAGTCACTGTTGATCTGCTTATGTACTTCAATCACCGTGGAAACAGTGGGGGCTTTGTCCTTGGTTCCTGCCGCCCCCAGTTTGCCGCTGCTATCGGAAAGAACAAACACGTAGACAGTCAACGCCAAATCTACCAGTACCAAGGTAACTAGCACCGCCAGGAGACGCAGCACCAAACTACCTTTATTACGAGCGCTAGTGGAAGCTGGGGAAGCTAACATCGTTAGCCCCCGGAAAACGCCAGATAGAAAAATCAAAGGACTTATCCACGTTTCAAGGCTCTGCCTTTAAAAATAAAACAGGGTGGGCAGAAGCATTTCTGCTTCTGCCCACCCTGAAAGCTAAGCGCCACAGTTCTTCAGGAGAACTGCGATTAACTGCTTATTCGCCAGTTAGCTTCTCGCGGAGAGCAGCTAGGGCTTCATCGGAAGCCAAAGTACCGGCCGAGTCTTCACTCTCGGTGGAGTAGCTAGCGTTCTCTGCGGGATCCGGACGGGTAGCGGCGGCTTCCGTATCGGCTTCCAGCGCCTTAGCCACCTGCTCCTTGTGAGCCTTCCAACGGGCTTCCGCCTGGGCGTATTCTTCTTCCCAAGCTTCCCGCTGTGCCTCGTAACCTTCCATCCACTCGTTAGTTTCCGGATCGAAGCCTTCGGGGTACTTGTAGTTGCCCTCTTCATCGTATTCGGCGGTCATGCCGTACAGCGAAGGATCAAACTCGGTGGTATTGGGGTCAACGCCCTCGTTCGCCTGCTTGAGCGACAGCGAAATCCGGCGACGATCCAGATCAATATCGATAACCTTAACGAATACTTCTTCGCCAACTTTAACGACCTGTTCCGGTACCTCTACGTGACGCTGCGCCAGTTCAGAGATATGTACCAAGCCTTCGATCCCGTCCTCGACCCGTACAAAGGCACCGAAGGGAACCAGCTTGGTTACCTTGCCCGGCACCACTTGGCCGATAGCGTGGGTACGTGCGAAGGTCTGCCACGGATCTTCCTGGGTGGCTTTCAAGGACAGCGAAACCCGTTCGCGATCCATATCCACGTCCAGTACCTCGACGGAGACTTCCTGACCAACTTCCACCACTTCGGAGGGGTGATCGATATGCTTCCAGGACAGCTCGGATACGTGCACCAGGCCGTCTACTCCGCCCAGGTCCACGAACGCACCGAAGTTGACGATCGAAGAAACCACGCCGGAACGAATCTGGCCTTTTTGCAAGGTATCCAGGAACTGGGTACGTACCTCCGCCTGGGTTTGCTCCAACCAGGCACGGCGGGAAAGCACCACGTTGTTGCGGTTCTCATCCAGTTCAATAATCTTGGCTTCGAGCTCGCGACCAATGTAGGGAGCGAGGTCACGTACCCGGCGCATTTCTACCAGCGAAGCCGGCAAGAAGCCGCGCAGACCGATATCCAAAATCAGGCCGCCCTTGACCACCTCGATCACGGTACCGGTGACTACACCATCGGCTTCCTTGACCTTCTGGACGTCGCCCCAGGCACGCTCGTATTGGGCACGCTTCTTCGAAAGCAGTAAGCGCCCCTCCTTATCTTCCTTCTGCAATACCAGGGCTTCGATTTCGTCGCCCACCTGGACAACGTCTTCGGGACTCACATCATGTTTGATGGATAGTTCGCGGGAGAGGATAACGCCCTCGGTTTTATAACCAATATCGAGGAGGACTTCATCGCGGTCGACCCGCACGACAGTACCGGTAACGATGTCGCCATCGCCAAAGTACTTAATAGTTTTATCGATTGCAGCAAGTAGTTCTTCTTGTGAACCGATATCGTTTACGGCAACTTGATCCAGCTGCTCAGTAGAGGTGGTCATAGAGATAATTTCTCCAAAACGGACTTAATAGACAATATGGACATTTTGGTTCCTCATAAGAGAAACCTTGTTGAGCCTATCAGCAAAAACCCTTTCGGCTCCAGCTGAAAGACCCCTAGCGGAGGGTATTTTGACAAAATGTAGGCGATCACACAGTGTTATCGACCCTGAGGGCGAGTCAGAAGGTTCCGGAGCTGCTCTACGCTACCGCAATACGCAGCTGCCTAATGGGCGGCGCTCCGCCAGTTTTCTCCCACTCCGATGCCGACCACTAGGGGCACTGCCAGCTCCGCAGCATGACACATTGCTTCCTCTACTAAGGCGCGCAGCTGCGTTTCCTCCCCCGGAGCCACCTCCAGGATTAATTCATCGTGAATCTGCAGTAGCACCCGCGAAGCCAGCTTTTGTTCCTTCAGTTCCTGATCTACCCGGATCATCGCTTGCTTCATCAAATCCGCAGCCGTGCCCTGAATGGGGGCATTAAGAGCTGCGCGCTCCGCCATGCGCCGCAAAGTGTGATTGGAGCTTCTAAGGTCGGGCAGCTGCCGACGCCGCCCCTGCAGGGTTTCGGTATAGCCCCGTTCGCGTGCCTCCTCCACGATCTGCTGCAAATAGCTGCGAACTTTGCCGAAACGCTGAAAATAACTTTCCATTAGCTTTTCGGCTTCCTTTTGACCAATCCGCAGCTGATTCGCCAGCCCATAAGCCGATAGGCCATAGGCCAGACCATAGGAAGTGGCTTTTACCTGCGAGCGCATCTGGTCATCGACCTGTTCGGCGGGAATCCCGAAAATCATGGCCGCCATAGTGCGGTGTAAATCTTCGCCAGTCCTAATAGCGGCAATCAGATCTTGATCCCCGGACATATGCGCCATTACCCGCATCTCGATCTGGGAATAGTCCACGCTCATCAAGTTTTCGAATCCTGCCCCGCGTACAAAGGCTTCCCGAATACGTTGCCCAGTCTCCGAGCGTACCGGAATATTCTGCAAGTTCGGGTCGGCAGATGAGAGCCGACCGGTAGCAGTCACAGTTTGCTTAAAAGTGGTGTGAATCCGGCCATCAGCTTGCACTGCCTTTTGCAATCCCTCCACGGTCTGCAAAAGTTTGATTGAGTCCCGGTGCGCCAACAGATACTGCAAGAACGGATGCTGGGTTTTACTAAACAGCCACTCCAGGGCATCCGCATTCGTGGTGTATCCGGTACGAGTTTTCTTCGTTTTCGGCATCCCCAACTGGTCGAATAACACTTCTTGTAGCTGTTTGGGGCTAGAAAGATTCAGCTCTGGTCTATTTACTTCCCTTCTGGCCGCCTGCATAGCGTCCTCGGTTTGCCGCCTTAAATCATTTTCTAAATCCCCTAGCACCTGGTCCGAGAGGGCAATTCCGGTATCTTCCATCCGGGCAAGAATCTCGGCGATCGGTCGCTCCATTTCTAGCCATAAATGCTCAGTGCGTCCGGTAGCTAACCGCGCTTTTTCCCCGCTGGCAATCTCGGGTAGAGCCGCCGCAATCTGTGCGGTCTTAGTATTAGCAGTACCCGAAAAATCCAGGGCGGTCTGTCCGCCGGCCTCTTCTTCCGCAACCACCAAAGGATGCCCCAGAATTTTCCCGCTCAATACCTCAATATCGTAGGAGCGGGCAGAAGGGTCTAGCAGATAACCACCAATTTCACTGTCCCAACTAGGCAAACCAAGCTTGATCCCCGCGCCCTTGAGCGCATGCCAGGCGCTCTTCCAGTTATGGAAAATGCTCTCCTTAGGGTCTTGCAACCACTGGCGCAGCGCGGCTACAGTTGCTACGTCATCTTCGATCAAGCTGATACGGGCAGCTTCGTTTTGGCTGGCCAAAGTAACCTGGGTGGCCTCTCCGCTGCCAGGAGTGGTAACTCCCTCGACTATTACCCCTACCGACCCCTTAAGGTTAGCTATCCAGTTAGCTATCTTTTCTGGAGCTATATGTTTAACTTCGGGGCGTTTTTCCGCGGGCTTAGCTGCGAGGGCGAAGGCGGGAATACTGGCTAAAGCCTGGCGGGTACCCTGTCCAATCTCCAGTTTGTCTAGTAGTTTTTCTAGCTTCGCGGCATCGGCTTTCCCAAAGGTGAGTTCGGTAACCTCTACCCCTAAATCCAGATCGGTCAGCAACGCATTCAATTTCCGGTTACGTTTAACATCCTCCAGGTGAGCGCGTAGATCTTCCCCCCGTTTACCGCCAATATCGGCGGCATGGGCGATCACTCCCGCTAGGCCGTCATATTTATTTATCCAGGAGGCAGCGGTTTTCTCCCCCACCCCGGGAACCCCTGGGAGATTATCGGCTTTTTCTCCCACCAAGGCGGCAATCTCGGGATACCGGTGCGGCGGAACCCCATATTTTTCTTCAATAGCCCCGGGTGTCATCCGTTTCAGGTCAGTGATCGAGCGGGAAGGATAAAGCACGGTAACCTGCTCGTTTGATAACTGGAAAGTGTCACGATCCCCGCTAGCAACCAACACCTGGATCCCGGCGGCACTTCCCCGGCTAGCAAGAGTAGCCAAAATATCGTCGGCCTCAATATTTTCTTGTTCTAAAGTAGTGATTCCCAGATGAGCTAGCGCCTCTTTAATCAGATCAACTTGTCCGGAAAATTCGGGCGGAGTAGGTTTGCGGCCGGCCTTGTATTCGGGGTATTCATCGGTGCGGAAAGAATGGCGAGAAACATCAAAAGCCACCGCTAAATAGTCGGGTTGCTCCTCTTGCAGCATCTTGACCAGCATCCGCAAGAACCCGAATACCGCGTTAGTGTATTGTCCCTCTTGGGTACGAAAATTTGCGGGGTCTAGGGCGTAGAACGCGCGAAAAGCTGCGGAATGCCCGTCGATTACTAGCAGAGTTTTCTTGTCGGCCATGTTTTCCTCCTGCTAACCATCCTAGAGGAAAGGCCTTACTGTCACAGCAACCTCCTATAGTTGCTGCTAACCTGGCTTTAGCCGATCTGTTCCACCACCGCTTCGGCAACTTCCCGCATAGTCAGGCGCCGATTCATGGAAGTGGTTTGGATCCAACGGAAAGCATCCGGTTCGCTCATTTCCATGTTTTCCATCAGCAGCCCTTTAGCCCGATCTACCACTTTGCGAGTCTCGAAACGATCCTGCAAGTCAGCTACTTCGCCTTCCAGAGATTGAATCTCGGCATGCCGGGAAAGTGCGATTTCTACTGCCGGCAAGAGTTCGGCAGGGGTAAAAGGTTTAACTACATAGGCCATGGCGCCAGCGTCTCGCGCTCGCTCCACCAACTCTTTTTGTGAAAATGCGGTAAGCATCACTACTGCGCAAGAGATCTCCTTCATAATCTTTTCCGCAGCCGTAATTCCGTCCATTTTGGGCATCTTTACGTCCATTACACACAGGTCAGGATGGTTTTCTATCGCTGCCTGATAGGCCGCTTCCCCATCTCCGGCCTCGGCTACTACTTCGTAGCCGGCATCCGTGAGAGTTTCCACAATATCCAGGCGGATCAAGGTTTCATCCTCGGCTACCAGCACTTTACGGGAAGCAGTCTGATTTTTCTTGGTGTTAGATTTCGAAGTTGCCACGTGTCTATATTAGACTGAAACCCGTCACGCTTTACAGCGTTACAAAAAAGCCTCGATGGCGGAATTGGTAGACGCAGCGGATTCAAAATCCGCCGTCCTTCACCGGACATGTGGGTTCGAGTCCCACTCGAGGTACTGATCAGCGCATAACCCCAGTATATTGGCGTTTTAATCGCCTGTTTTAATCTCTTTTCCTTCCGGGTAAGCTGCGGGAATTTTAGCCTCACGCGCCGAAGCCTCTAGATAAAACCCTCCTTATGAAACTCCTCACTAAGGCAGATTCCTCCCGGATAACAACTATTTTTCTTCGGAACTATGTTCACGAAGGCGCACTTGCCTATTGGTTTCCCCTGCTGC
This sequence comes from Varibaculum sp. GTC20041, assembly GCF_055387755.1. NCBI lineage: Bacteria > Bacillati > Actinomycetota > Actinomycetes > Actinomycetales > Actinomycetaceae > Varibaculum > Varibaculum sp. GTC20041. Next base: position 931,232 of record NZ_AP041144.1, on the reverse strand, counting down.
CCTGCTTGCTAACGCTTGCGGCGTTCGCGTACCCGTACCGAAATTTGGATGGGACTGCCGATAAAACCGTACTCTTCGCGCAGGCGATGTTCAATAAAACGGCGATAGGACGGATCTAGGAACCCGGTGGTAAAGAGCACAAACCGGGGAGGAGCTGCCGAAACCTGGGTAGCGAACATTATCCGCGGCTGTTTTCCTCCCCTAACCGGATGCGGATGTTCAGCAACCAGGCGCCCCAGGAAAGTGTTAAGTTCGCTGGTGGTAATCCGGGTATTCCAACCTGCAAGCGCCTGCGCTAAAGCCCCCTGGATACGGTTAGTATGCCAGGCAGTCTTCGCCGAAAGATTAATTCGGGGAGCCCATTCCACGTGGGACAGCTGCAAATCCCATTCGCGTTCTAAATCGTGGCGACGTTCCTCATCCAGCAAATCCCATTTATTGTTCACCAGAACCATAGCTCTGCCCGCAGAAATAACTTCTTCAATGATCCTAATATCCGCGCTAGCCAGGGGCTGGGAGGCATCTAGCAACACCATCGCTACATCGGCCTCCTCAATCGCTGCCTGGGTGCGCAAGGAAGCATAAAAGTCAGCCCCTCGACTCTTCAGCATCCGACGGCGAATCCCGGCGGTATCCACAAATGTCCAGGGAACCCCAGCGATCTCGATTACTTCATCTACCGGATCACGGGTAGTGCCTGCAAGTTCGTTGACGACTACTCGCTGGGAACCGGCGAGGGAGTTAAGCAGCGAAGATTTACCCACATTAGGGCGACCAATCAGCGCCACGCGCCCCGGGCTGCCCTCCGGCAGCGCCCGCGAATACTGGGATTCTTCCGGCAGCATTCCAATCGCTTTATCCAACAGATCACCGCTGCCCCGCCCATGGAGGGCAGAAAGCGGGAAGGGTTCTCCAAACCCCAATGACCACAGGGCAGCCGCATCGGCCTCTATCCGCTCGGAATCAACCTTATTGGCTACTAAAATCACCGGTTTATTGCAGCGCTGCAAAATCCGAGCAATCTGCATATCGGTTTCGGTAGCACCCACCCCGGCATCGGTCACAAATAGCACCGCATCGGCAAGTTGGATAGAGGCTTCGGCTTGCGTCGCCACCATCTGATCCAAACCTTTGACGCCCAGCTCCCAACCGCCAGTATCTAACAATTGGAAATCTTTGCCGGCCCACTGCGCCTGGTAACGTACCCGGTCACGGGTTACTCCCGGTTGGTCTTGTACTACCGCTGCGCGTCGCCCCAAAATTCGGTTAACCAGGGTGGATTTACCGACATTTGGGCGCCCGATAACCGCTAGTACCGGTAGTGCGCGGGTATCCGGCGTTCGCGGGGCGACAGCTTCGCCCTCGAGTAGCTCCAGGTCGTCTTCTTGTAGCTCAATTTCATTGAGCAGATTAGCAGATTCCGCAAGTTTTAGGTCTTCGCTCACGCCTTTCAGTTTAGGCGAGTGCAGGGGGCTTTGGCGAAACCTCAGCCTTGACGAGCCCGGAAAGCCCGCCCAACGATTTCCACTACTGCTTCCATAGTTTCTTGCTCATCCAGGTCAGAGGAATCCAGCAGCTCAACTCCGGGAGCAGGAGTAGTGAAGTTATTTACCTGGGAGTCGGATAGGTCACGAGCGGCTACCGCATCGCTGCCTGCGCCTGACTGCCTGGCGCGGCGTTGCTCGCGCACCTCGGGGGAGGCGGTGAGCAAAATTTTAACGTCCGCATTTGGGGCAACCACGGTAGTAATATCGCGCCCTTCGGCTACGATCCCGCGCCCAGATGCTTGGGCAGCCTGAATAATTTGCCGCTGGCGGGCAATCATTTGTTCACGCACCCCGGGCACCGCGCTAACTTGGCTGACCGCGCTGTTTACTTCCTGAGAGTGCAGGAAACGAGTCACATCGCGACCCTCGATTAATACCCGCGGGGCATGGGCAACCGCTTCTACCTGCATCGGAATTGAAGAGGCCAGCATAGCCAGCGCCGAGGGATCATTTAAATCTGTTCCTTGCTGCAGGGCGTACCAGGTCAGGGCGCGATACATGGCGCCAGTGTTTAAAAAGTTAGTGCCCAGCTCCGCAGCCGATAGGCGCGCGATGGTCGATTTTCCTGCCCCGCTGGGGCCATCAATAGCGATTACCAAGCCGGCTCCAAGAATCTGCTGGCTAACGTATTGCGAACCGTCACCTGACATAGCGTTATAACCCTTCCGAAAGCATCAATACTGGAACGCGCGAATGCGTCCCTCCCCTTAGATACTATGCTATTTATCGCCATTTAGGATAGCTTCCTAGCGAAGAACTGCGGGGAATAAACTAAGAAGCTACGATTTCCCAGCCCTTTATCTCCAGCTTTTCGGCTAGCAAGGCCGCGGAGTTAGGCTCAATGGCCAAACGGGCGATCCCGAAGGCAGCCCCTGGGGAATGTTCTAGCTCTAAATCCTCAATATTGATACCGGTATCGCCTACCGCTTGGAAAAGCTGTCCTAAAGCTCCAGGCTCATCGGGAACCTTTACCATTACTTCCTGGTAACGCCGGGGTGCGCCTCCGTGTTTGCCGGGGATGCGTGCCACCCCCAAGTTACCTTGCCGCATAGCTAAAGTTACTGCTCCCACCAAGCTGGGGGAAGGAATCACAGCTCCGGGATGTTCGAGGGCGTGCAAAACTTGCTGCATATCATCACTAAATCCCCGTAGCACTTTCGCTACATGTTCGGCGTTACCCGCAATGATTGCTGCCCAGAGCGCCGGATCGGAAGAAGCAATCCGGGTAGTGTCGCGCAGTCCTTGCCCTGCTAGTCCTAAAGATTGTGGCATCGCTTTCGCCAGTTGCGCGGCCAACAGCGAAGATACCAATTGCGGAACATGTGAAACCAGAGCCACAGATTGGTCGTGAGTCTCCGCATCTAATTGCAGCGGCAGGGAACCTACATCTAAAGCGAGACTACGCATTGCTAAAACTGCTCCCGGGGAGGTTTTCTCATTGGGAACTATTACCCACGGGCGAGATTCAAACAGGTCTTCGCGGGCAAACGCCGTGCCGGAACGTTCCCTGCCCGCCATCGGGTGCGAGCCTACATAGCGGGTTAGATCTGCCCCCGCCTGCGAAACTTCCTCTAAAATCACGCTTTTAACCGAGGCCACATCGGTAACGAGGGCATTCGGAAACTCTTTTAACGCGGCGACCACCTGATCAGCAGCGACATCTGGCGGGGTGGCTACCACTACTAGCGCAGGTTCAGGGGAGTTTTCTTCCCAGGTATTACCGGCACCCATATCGCAGGCCAGGGCGCTAACTACCGGATAAATATCCCGTAAAAAAACCGGGAGTCCCAGTTTGCTCAGTCGCATCCCCAAGGACGCACCTAGCAGGCCGGCTCCGATAATCAATACTGGACCGGTGGTACCCACTTGGTTTCCAGAAAGTGGCGAGTGCGTATTTGCCATAGTTCCACCCTAAAGACCGACGCTCTGCATTAGTACACTCAGCTCAGGCTTTGAGAGGCGGCGGGTGGCTCCCAGGGGCAACGTCCCCAGTTTCACGGTGCCGTGCGCGATCCGGGATAATTCCATCACCGGGGCACCTACCTCTTCTAACATTCGGCGCACAATCCGGTTTCTACCCAGATGTAACTCTATTTCCACTAAGGTAAGCCCGCCATGAGTACCTTTTATTGATACCCGGTCAGCTTGCGCAAACCCGTCCTCCAACATGATTCCGGAGCGCAGTTCTTGGGCAGTTTTACCGGTAAATTTGCCTTTAACGGTGGCTAGATAGGTTTTTGGTACCTCCCAGGAGGGGTGGGTAAGCCGGTTCGCGAGTTCCCCATCATTAGTAAGCAGTAACAGCCCGGAAGTATCCACGTCTAGCCTGCCCACATGGAACAGTCTTTCCCGGTAGTCGGTCAAAAACTGGGTAAGGTCGTGGGGGTCTCCGCGCAAAGACGATTCCACCCCGGTGGGCTTATTCAGCGCGATAGTGACCCGGGAATCATCTATCATCACTAGCTGCCCATCTACATGCAGCATCACCTGATTGGGATCAACTTTAGTGCCTAACTCGCGCACTACTTTCCCGTTGACTTTCACCCGCCCAGAAACGATCAGTTTTTCACAGGCACGCCGGGATGCTACCCCGGCGGCCGCCAAGACCTTTTGTAGTCGCTCTTCTTTGCCGCTTTCGGTAGCTGCTTGCGGTTTTGCCACCACCTGCGGGTTTTTACGCCGCGGCGGCATCGGCGCTAAGGGAATCTTATCTGCTGGTCGCCCCTGCCGGTCGGTACCCTCATCGCTTTCCTGATAGGAACTAAGATCAGTCAACTTGGCTTCTCCTATTGGATTCTATTTCTTAACTGCCTTCATCCTATCGCGGAGGCAAATTATTGTTTGAGCCGGGCTTCTAGCTCGTCTAGCTCTTCATTGGCCGGCAAATGCGGCGCCAGCGGCGGGAGCTCCTCCAGGCTGGCCAGTCCCATCCGTTCTAAGAAACTGGTGGTGGTGCCGTACAGAATCGCCCCGGACTCGGTTCGCTCAACTTCTTCAATCAGATCATGCGCCAACAGGGTGCGCACTACCCCATCTACGCTCACTCCCCTAATACCGGCGATTACCGAGCGGGAAACCGGTTGCCGATAAGCGATCACGGCCAAGGTTTCTAAAGCCGGATTTGATAGATGGGAAGTTCCCCCTTGGGTGAGGAAGTTGGCAACGATTTCTTCTTGTTCGGGGGCAGAATAGATCCGCCACCCCCCGGCCACGTTGCGTAACACGAATCCGTGAGGACGAGAAGCCTCGCCCGCATATTCGGCCCGTAGTCGCTCTAAAGCCGCCTTTACCTGCTGGGGGCTGCTTTGTAGACGCGGCGCAAGTTCCTCGGGGCTGAGTGGCTCGCTGGCTACAATCAATATTGCCTCCAAAGCGGCCAGTAGCTGTTCATCGGCGGAGTTAGTCATCGGTGGCTCCATATTCATCGAAAATAAAGTTATTGAAGTCGGGAATATCCTGGGTTTCTAGGGTCACATATAGTTCTTCCAACGCACTTTCCTGGGTAAATTCCACGCAGCGATGCCGGTAAAGCTCCAGTAAAGCTAAGAAACGGGTGACCCTCTCGGTGGCATTCTTGGCAGACCGACTTAGCTCGCTAAAGCTAGCTTTGCCACTTCTTTTTAACTCGGCCACCACGATTTGGGCTTGCTCTGCCAGGGAGGCTTGCGGCAGGTGCAGATGGGACAGGGATACTTGAGGAGGACGGCGGGTAAAGGCATCGGCGGCGGCGCGGGCTAAATCTGCGGGGGTGAAATCCACTCGCAACGGCGGCAAGAGGCGAGCGAACTTGGCGGGCAGGGGAACTTCCCGCGGATAGTAGGCCTGCCCTTCCCCAATGCGCCCTCGTAAATATTCTGCTACCTCTTTATAGGCACGGTATTGCAAGAGCCGAGAAAACAGCAGGTCACGCGCCTCTAAATATTCGGGATCCAGTTCCTCATTTTCTTCTCCGGGTAGCAATTGACTGGCCTTGATATTCAACAAAGTTGCCGCAATTTCTAGGAACTGGGAGGCTTGCGATAAATCCGGAAACGCCTGCATATAGGCGATAAAATCATCGGTTACCTCAGCTAATGCCACTTCGGTAATATCCAGCTTGTTTTTGATTATCAGGGTGAGGAGCAGATCTAGCGGCCCGGAGAATACCTCTAGTTCCAGTTCAAAAGGAGGCGCTTTTTCGGGATCCGTCTTTTCCGCTAGCCGGGAGGGGAAAAGCGCTTCCTCCTCCCTGTTTACCTCTTGGTGGTTACTGGGAGCTACCGGAGAGTTAGGCGGTGTCACCACGAGCAATAACCTCGCGCGCCAATTGCCGGTAGGCCTCGGCTCCCGGATGGGAGGGCGCAAAAGTAGTGATCGGTTCGGTCGCCACCGAAGCGTCTGGGAACTTTACAGTCCGGCGAATCACGGTCTGGTAGACCCGATCCCCGAAAGCTTCTTGTAGACGCTCCATTACTTCTCGCGAATGCAAAGTGCGGGTATCGACCATAGTCGCTAAGATCCCGTCAATTTTGAGTTTCGGATTGAGGCGATCACGGACTTTTTCAATGGTTTCTACCAGCAGGGCTACCCCGCGTAGAGCAAAAAACTCGGTTTCCATCGGGATCATTACCCCGTGAGCCGCAGTCAGGGCGTTAACGGTGAGCAATCCCAGGGAGGGTTGACAGTCAATCAAGATCACGTCATATTTGTCGCTCACCGGATGGAGGGCGCGGGAGAGCGCCATTTCTCGGGCGACCTCGTTAACCATTTGAATCTCGGCAGCCGAAAGATCGATATTCGCGGGCACCAGATCCATGCCTGCAATCGCGGTGGGATGAATAACCTGCTCCACGTTAACGTTGCGATCAAGGAGCACATTGTAGATAGTGGCGTCCAAGTCGTTGCCGTTTACCCCCAAACCGGCAGTGGCGGCACCTTGGGGATCGAAATCTACGATCAGGACTTTGCGCCCATACTCTGCCAAAGAAGCAGCCAAGTTTATGGTGGTAGTAGTCTTACCCACTCCCCCTTTTTGATTACACATAGCAATAATTCGCGCGGGCCCATGAGACTTTAGGGGCGCAGGCGCGGGAAACTCCGCATCCTTCGGGGTTGGCGGGGGCATCAAACCAGGTTGAATCTCACTCACTCTTCTAACGATATGACAACCAGAGAAAAAATGTTACCAAGCGGCATTCTCGTACCCCTTTATCCCCCGCTCGGTCGCTATAGTTTACAAGCTTCTAGCTATATAGCCTGCGGAGGTGTGGGGGGGGTGATTGGTGGCGCGGGGAAGATATTTTTCCTCCTGCCCAAAGTCTGTAAAATACTGACGTATTTTCCAGACTTTATGCCCACCGCACCTACTCGGATAAAACATCTTCCCCGCGTCTCAGGTCGCCTAACCTACTCGGATAAATTCTGAGCCCCACTCAAGTCCAGCCCTCCTGATTATTACCGAGCACGCGGATGGGTTTCTTGGTACACCTCGCGCAACAAAGTGGCGGTTACCTTGGTATATATCTGGGTGGTAGTTACATTCACGTGACCGAGCAGCTCTTGCACTACCCTAACGTCTGCCCCGCCCTCTAACATATGGGTGGCGAAGGAATGCCGCAGGCTGTGGGGGGAAACCGGTGTTTTTATCCCCGCTTTTTCGGCGGCCTCGCGAATAATACTCCAGGTACTTTGGCGGCTCAGGCGCCCTCCCCGCAGATTTAAAAACAGTGCCGAGCTACCCCGGCCTTTTTGCGCAAGCTGTGGGCGGGCGCGTACCAGATACGCCTCTAACGCTTTGACTGCGTATTCTCCTAGCGGCACCAGGCGCTGCTTATTGCCTTTACCGGTAACGGTCACCAAGGTAATCGGATTCTCCCCTGAAGCTGCCGCTTCACTACCAGCTAGAATCCCTAAATCATCCACATCGAGGGAACACACTTCACTCACCCTAGCTCCCGACGCATACAGGGTTTCTAGCAGTGCTCGCGAGCGCAAAGAAGCCGGATCTTCCCCACTAAAAGCTTCCAGCAGGACGCGAGTCTGGGTGATGCTGAGTGCTTTGGGAAGCGGCCGCGCTAAGCGGGGATTTTCTAGGCTTTCGGTGGGGTCAGTGCTACTCAAGCGTTCGTTTAACATAAAGCCGTGGAATCCGCGCAGACAGGCCATTAGCCGGGCAATAGAAGATGCAGCTAGCGGGTTTTTCCCATCTTCCCCCGCTGCGGCCGCCTGCAAAAACGTCCGCAAAGTTTCCGGGGTGATTTCGCCTAAGGTATGAATACCGGCACCTGCTAAATAGTCGTGGTAACGCGCCAGGTCGTGCCGGTAGGAGCCGACAGTGTTATTTGATAGTCCGCGTTCAATCGCCAGGTGGTCTAAATATGCCCCGCTCGCCTGCTCGATTTCGTCCATAGGGTTATTTTAGAGGGCGCAGACACTTTTACTTGCGCGCCACCTGCGACAAAAGTTGTTTTCCGGCATTAGTTTGTCGCCGGGGTGATAATAGAAGCATCATTGATTTTAGGAGTGATCTTTTATGGCGTTATTCGCGATTGAATACTTTTATGACCCGGCTGCTGCCGCAAAAATGGATGAGGTTCGCCCTGAACACCGCGCACACCTGCGCAGCCTGCACGATCAAGGGATTGTGAAACTAGTGGGATCTTGGGTTGATGATCCCCACCCGGGCGCGCTCATCGCGGTGGAAGCTGAATCTGGCGAGGATGCCCTCACCGCTTTAGCTGAGGATCCTTTCTTCCTGGCCGGTTTCATTACCGACCGCAAAGTACACCAGTGGAACGTAATTATCGGGGAAATCGCCTAGTCACAGCCGGTTTCCACAGTATACGGAAAACGGGGATTGAGCGCTTTTCAAGCGATTAATTGAGCACTTTTCAGAGCTTGCTCTTATCAGCGGTCAGAGGTTTTTTGCCTCCCCGCTAACGCCTTCCGTTATCAACGCTAGACGTTAAACTTGAATTCGACTACGTGTCGTTGCAAAGTCACCTTCTCATTCGTGAATAGCAGCTAAAAACCACCACACCCGCTATGTGCAGCAAAGATAGAGTGCACACCAGGTAGCCTCAGCCCCCGCTCCTCGTGCAGCAGCGTCCTTTAACAAGACATACATGGGATTCGCCCCACATACGGTTAATTCAGGCTTCCGATGTCGCCCAAGCGACCTGTTGAAACTTAACCGAACGGTCCGTGCGGAACGCTCGGCCGTAAATAGGATTGATGCCGCGCAAAGGCGGGTGCGAATGCATTAAACGTCCTGCCTGCTCCCCCCCCCGTTCTACCGATCCGACCACCTGCCGATGCACGATACCCGGACGCCGATGCGGGTGTACCCGCTTGGCGGGTAGCATTGGCAACATGCGCATTTTCACCGTGGGCCACTCCAACCTCGAATTCGAGGACTTCGCTGAAATGATCAAGGCTGCCGGTGTGGCATCCATCGTGGATGTGCGCAAGCTGCCCGGATCCAGGAAGTACCCGTGGTTCAACAGCGACCACCTTACCGAACACCTTCCTACATGTGGCATCACTTACAGCAGAAGCGAGGGCCTCACCGGGCGGCGCAACGTGTCCCACTCGGTGCCGTTTGAGGTTAACGGCAACTGGCGTAACCGCAGTTTCCACAATTACGCCGACCATGCGCTGGGCGAGGAGTTCTCGGACGCGCTCTCGCAGCTACGGGTGAACGCCGCCGAAACCCCCACCGCGATCATGTGCTCCGAGGCGGTGTGGTGGCGCTGCCACCGGCGTATCATCGCCGACCATCTCATCGCCCACGGTGACGAGGTTGGCCACATCATGGGCTTGGGGGCAGCCGGGGCGAAGGTGAGCGAGGCAACGCTCAACGACGGCGCAGTCATCGGCAACGATCTCCTCGTGAGCTACCCCGAGCGGGGCTAGCGCGTACACCAGAGGCCAGAGGTGCGGAAACTCGGACTACGCCTCAGTCAGCCACGGCATCCTCCTCGACCTGACCTCAGGCGCGACCTACGCCTTGTATTCATGGAGCGCCCACCTCCTTATGAGCAGCAGCATCGGAGGCACACCAGCGGATAGCACGCTCAAACGAGTTTTAGGTTAGGAAAACTGAACCGCTCATCCTAAGAAGACTACCGGGAACCCCAGTAGTGCCCCAAGGCGTCGAATCGAAAAACGTGCTACCGACTTGCCACGCACCTAGACGTTGAACTTGAATTCGACGGAGTGTCGTCGATAAATAACTATTCGATGCGCAAAGTACAACGAAATACCGCTAGAAACAGACAACATATGGGGGTGCACAGAAACACATATAGGTTCTGCGGAAAACCTATAGGGTGCGTCGCTAAAAACCGCTGTGCGCGAAAAACATAAAGGGTTTACGGACCCGGTCCCAGACCCCTCAATACTCTGAGCCGGAAGAATGGAAAGTGGAAGGTTGATGTATCCCCACTATTTATTTTTTCCGTTTTTCGGAGTACATCGGGAGCTACAACTGCGGACCAGCTCTGTGTGAACTAGATGAGAAGGCGCAGCAGCGAATCATCGACGCTGGACAGTTGGTGCTGCGGGCACGCGAGCGGCACCCCCAGCGGTCACTCGCGGAGCACTACAACCCGTTATCGATGGACCCAATTCTGCTCAAGGCTCACAACAACTTGGACCGGGAAGTCGATAAGGCTTTCGATGTGGCACGCAAACTCACCAACGAGCGCCAGCGCCAGGAGCTACTGTTCGCCAGCTACGGGGAGTTGGCGAGGGGCTATGTCTCCTCGCTTTCATCAAAATCGAAACCACCAGCAGGGTCGTTCCCCGTGCGGGTGATTTTGATCGGTCCCGCTGCTGGGTGTAGAACCCTGTCGCTGGCAACGCCGGGAACTATGACTGTGCCCGACGAGAACACGTCACTGCCATAACGCGGCTCACGGTAGACGAACATGGGTCGTTCACTACTACTGGTGGATTTCGGTTTTGGTGGTGGGGGGATTACCGCCGCCGGCCTCGATTTTTCCGTTGAGGAGGGCGTTGACTACTTCCCGATTGTGAAATGGGCCGATGGCGCGGTGAAGAGGAACCAGTCACCTGGAAGAGATCGATCCAGTCGCTGGTGTGCAATCTGGGAGGTAGGGTTGCGGGGTCGATTCCTCGCGAGCGCAACCATGATTGTGTCTCTGAACGTGATGAAAACAACCCTGCCCTTCGGAGAATTTCCCCTATCCCGCGTCCCCGGGCGGTGAAAACGGTGTGCACCATCGCCTGAAAGGCTTTGCGTTGCTCTATCGGGATCTTCGGGTCACCCACCCGGCGGATCACTAAGATCCCCCCGTCAACGTTTGGCTGTGGCCGGAAAGCAGACCTTGGTACTCGGGAACCAAGGTGAAACGTGAACCATGGGGACCACTGAGCTGTCATCATCGTGCTTGCACCTACCCCGGCCCGGCGGCGAGCGACTTCCCACTGCATGAGGAGTACAGCGGCAGTCCATGCCGGCGCATGCAACAACTTTCGAAGAATGGCAGTGGTGAGGTGAAAGGGAATGTTTCCCACAATGACGCAGGGAGTGGCGGGTAACGGGAAGTTGAGGAAATCATCATGGACCACTTCGACCGACGCCGAGGCGGTCTTTTTTGTGAGTTTGGCAGCTAGTTTTGCGTCTACCTCAACTGCCGTTATTGCCCTCCCCAAGTGGGATATCGGGTGAGTGAGGGCACCGCTTCCTGGCCCGATCTCAATGATGGGGCCGGAGGTTTGTTTTACAAGATCGACGATGGAGTTGATGATCTTGTGGTCTGTGAGAAAATTTTGGCCATGTTCGTGACGGCCGTATCCGTATGTAGACATCAGGTGTGCTCCGTGGAGTTGAAACGGAGCCGGGCATGGCAAATGGCCGCCCGGCTAAAGGACCGGAGCGGTTTCTAACCTGCGGGAGGGAGAAAACCGCCTTAGCGGCTGGTGAGCGGCCGCATGAAAACGGAACCTGAAATCAACATGGGCCTATCGTATCCAATTAATTTCGCAGGGTCCAATACGGTGAGAAAGAAGACAACCGCACCGCAACAGTGCAAGACCTCTCTGGATTGGAATTTAATTGAACATGGGTTTGGGGTACGACGCGCCCTACTCGGAGTGGCACGGACACTACGGCTGCGCGCCCACACACAACAGTAAAGAGCTCGGCAATGCACAGACACGTAACGAGAGCGCCACAAATGTATGTACGTTTAAGTTACAGCATCGACACTGACGCTCCACATGGAGGGACGGCCGCAGCCCTGCAGCAAGCACACGGCAGGGTGTCTGCTTCGGGCGACGTGAAATTACGCAGAAAAATACGAAACACATCACCGCAGGTCACGGTAGGTATTTGCGGGTCATTTCGTAATCTCGTAAACGAAAAGAACAAAACTACGAAACACAAAAACATACGTTGAGCAGCGTAAATGGTTTTCGTTTCGTAATTTTTCCACTTTTTGAAGAAAATCTAAATAAGAAGAGACACCTTGATTGCGATTGTGTCCCGTGTCACATAGCTGCAACCCCTGCAGCGTGCCCTCAACGAGGACGCTCTGTGTCGTAGACATGTGCCTGCAATGCGTGTCTGTGTCTCTCTCTTAAAAGGTTTGGGTCGAAATACCGCAAAATTACGAAACACCGCCGAAATGTGACGTGTCTATGCAGGTCACAGCGTTATCGCGTGTTTCGTAGTTTTGTTCTTTTCGTTTGCGGAAATCACGAAACCGCAGGTAGAGCGTTTCGTAATTTTTTCGTATTTTGATCGGCAAATTACGAAACGAGGTCAAAACTACGAAACGAACACACAACACCTGTGTTGCGTGTCACACAACGGCGCGCCACGGACGTGTTGCAGCGTGGCAGTATCCCGGCCGTGTCACATAGCTGCAACCCCTGCAGCGTGCCCTCAACGAGGACGCTCTGTGTCGTAGACATGTGCCTGCAATGCGTGTCTGTGTCTCTCTCTTAAAAGGTTTGGGTCGAAATACCGCAAAATTACGAAACACCGCCGAAATGTGACGTGTCTATGCAGGTCACAGCGTTATCGCGTGTTTCGTAGTTTTGTTCCTTTCGTTTGCGGAAATCACGAAACCGCAGGTAGAGCGTTTCGTAATTTTTTCGTATTTTGATCGGCAAATTACGAAACGAGGTCAAAACTACGAAACGAGCGCGCTACAGACGTGTCACAGGTCATAAAAAGGCGCGCCCCTTGCGTGTCACCGTGACGCAGCATCCCGGCCGTGTCACATAGCTACAACCCCTGCAGCGTGCCCTCAATGAGGACGGTCTATGTCGTAGACATGTGCCCGTAATGTGTGTCTGTGTCTCTCCCTTAAAAGGTTTGGGTCGAAATGCCGCAAAATTACGAAACATCCCCGAAATGTGACGTGTCTGTGCAGGTCACAGCGTTATCGCGTGTTTCGTAATTTGGTTTTCCGATTTTCGTAGTTCTACGAAACCGCAGGTAGAGCGTTTCGTAATTTTTTCGTATTTTGATCGGCAAATTACGAAACGAGGTCAAAACTACGAAACGAGCACACTATAGACGTGTCACAGGTCACAAAAAGGCGCGCCCCTTGCGTGTCACCATGCCGCCACACAACAGCTGCCCCACCACAACACCCCAGCCGTGCCACGTGGCGTGTAGAAACGTGCTCGGTTCGATTCGTAAAGATTAGGTCGCAGGCTATTGTGCGCGACGCATAAGTTCCGTACGATGGCCCCCAGACCGTATGTGGCGTTTTAATTCGTTTTTGGTTTAGCCAGTCGCATACGGGGGATAACCCCGAGGATAATTCATAAAGAGACAGCCTCTCGACCGTGATAGGCGCGGTTCCTCCGACGAGATAGACCGGTCGGCAACGGCATTGCCAACCACAAAAGCGGTCAGGTAGGGAGTAAGCGCTCCCGTAAAGCGATGGGACGGCAGACCACCGTTCTAGCGAGTTGAGCACGGCACTCCAAGCCGCCTGAATAGCAAGCCGGTAAAGCACCCCGCTCCGGGACAGATCAATCTGCCCAGGAGCGTTTTTCTATGTCCGAAAAGGACACGACTACCGCCGTCGCGCCACGCTTTTACACGCTGCAGGAACTCGCCGATCTCGGCGTCGGCTCCGAGTCCACGTTGCGAAAAGCTATTAAAGAGGGCCGTCTTTCATTCCACCGTTTCGGCACCGCCTATCGGATTCGCCAAGACGATCTCGACGCCTACCTCGCGGCCGCACGCCGCCCTGCCCCGCAGCTATTCGACGGCTTCGTCGATGCCGTCGTGAATGCAGCGCCCCAACTGACAGATGAGCAGCGCCAGCAGCTCGTCACGGTGCTGGGCGGTGTGAAGCACTAATGCGGACAAACCCGCCTACGACGAGATCCCGCCGCTTAGCTCAGCTAGTCAGGCTGGGTCTTGAACTGAGTGCGAGGGCTGATGGGTGATGGCCGTGCTACTACACACGCGCGCTCCACCGTCGTGCCCCGAGTCCAAATAAACAGTTCATTCAACCAAGGAGAACAAACCATGTCTTTCAGAGACGATTACGCAGCAGCGCTGCGCGATGAGCAGCAAGCAAAAGATACCGTGAACGAGGCGCGCCGTGCACACAAAGCGACAAAGGAGCGCCTTGCGCAGTTGCGCAAGTATGCCGAAGAGTTCGAGGTGAATCTCGACGGTGACAAGTCCGCCAGCACCGAAGGGGACGGTGACAAGTCCGCCAGCACCGAAGGGGACAGCGATACACCTGAGAACGGTGACGGCGACACGCCTGAGAGCACCGAGGGCAGTAAGCCGAAGCGGCATCTAGAAGTTGTACCCGACTAACCCTTTAGCCGTACACGCAATCACCTCATGTGTGTACGGCCACGCGGCGTGACGACGTACAGCCGTCACGTTTGATGTCGCCACACACCCCGCTCGCAAGGGCGGGGTTTTCGCGTGTGTGCGGGTGGCTGCGGCACCGCTACACGTGACACTGTCACGATGCTTGCGCCGGTATCGGCGACGGGGCATATACACGTCTGCCCCGTCGCCTGGATCATCCGCCACATGGCTGGCGGTATGTCGCGCTGCTGTTATGCGCGGTTCTGGCCGGCATAGTCTTGTGTGGACTTGAAATATGCCGAAGACGGGGCCGTGGGTGCAGCAAAGACAGCAGCGTGGACAGAGCAGATTTCAGCAGCTGTGCTGCTGAAGTTGTGACCGCGACGGCAGATGGTATGCGGCGGACGCCGCATAATGGACGCGTCGTGAGATACGCCAATATCCATCTCGGCAGGCTTGCCGTTATGGAGCGTTTCGTGATGACCCAAACACGACACATCGATGCTGGCATATCCGAATGTATATCAACGGGATATATCGGATTGCCGGCAGTGTCGTGATACGGAGCATGGGTCATCACATAAGGTGCAGCGCCAGCTGCACTATTGGGCATCTTGACCGGAGCGCAGGCGGAGGGCAAGACAGCACCAGCCAGACCGAGCGAGCGAGGTCTGAGACTGGGGCTGTAGGGGGCGGCGCGCCAGCGCCGGGCACCGGGTTATGCGAGCGCCAGCGAGTAGTAATACCCGGTGCAGTGCCTCGGCTATGCCGAGCGCCGGAGCGCAGCGGAGGCGTCGCACCCCCTTATGCCCTTTTCCCCCTTCTACCCCTATAACGACAAACATATAGGGGTTTTGACACAGAAGGGGGCTGCGACCTGCGTGTTTCGGGTCTTAATGCGGTCTTCGACCCTTACCCGAAACGGCCCGTTGATGCGCGAAGCGCACATGGTGCCTACGCAAAACCTGCAGGTCGCCACGCTGTGCGCACCACATGCGGCGTCAGCCACTGTATGTCGGTCTTAAAGTAAGGGCCGATGACGGGTGGAAACGCCGCTTGCGGCGTGTTCCCGCGTCATCGAGACACCTGCAGCGAGCTTGCGAGCGCAAGGTGTCTAACCGAACGGCAAGACCGACATTGTTTACGTGGTGCGCGCAGCGACACCCTGCACTCTGGCACCGCCGTCAGGCGGTCATTGCAGGGTGTTCCAAATCCCGCAGCGAGCCATCCGCCGCCAGGCGGTGTTGATGCTGCTGCGGGTGATAACAACACGGGTCGAATAACACACTCCATATCGGCCCGTGCCACAAGCACACTATCGGTGCAGACGTATCACGTTCGCGGCGACCATATGCGCGCAAGCGCATGTAACGGACACCGCCAGCGACGTGTGTTTCGCGAGCGCCCGCTCGCAGCAGATCCAGCGGCAGCTGTTGATGTAAATGTGTAGCGCCGCGACCCGATTGGTTCATCTTTGTGGGCCACGGCTGTACGGCCCTGTGGCGGCCGTAGACGCCTCGGATGGACGGAGTGCGCGTGCAGAAGAACAGTTTCAAGACGTCGCTGTTCGTCGTGTATCTGCCGAAGTCGATGTGCAAGGAGATCCCCGACTACTACACCAGTGAGGTGGACGGGCGCGAAGTGAAACGTCCGCGCTATGTCGCCCGCGACTACGAGGAAGCAAAGCAGTACCTCGAAGAGTCAATGCGCTGGCTTGCAGAAAACTTCATCCCCGGCGGTATCGACGCAGTCGCTGGCGGTGATATGAACTTTGACGAATCAACGCCACACATCCAGTTCCAGGCGGATACGTTCTCACCGAAGCCCGAAGATCCCGACAAGCTCCGTTGCCGCCCCGGCATCGCGTACAACACTGACACCTCAGTGCGGTACACATCCGGCCCGAAGAAGGGCAAGCAGATCTCGGGTAACCAGAAGTTCATCGACGCGCAACGGGGCCTGCGCGAACACATGCACTCGCTCGGCTATCCGGTGGAACTAGAAGTCTCCGAACGTCATGACGAGTCACTCAACCTCGACCGCTACACCGAGCAACAAGACCGGGAGCGCGATCTCGCCAAGCGCGAGGATGATGTGGAAGTCAAGAAGCGATCCGTGCAGCGCGACATGGACGCAATTGATCGTGACCGCGAGCAGGCTGCTAAGGAACTTGAACAGGCGCAAGAAGCCCGCGAAGCAGCCCAGCGCGTACAGGAGAATGCTGAAGCACAGGCTCGCGAGGTTGCCGAGCGTGTGCTCAAGGAAGCACGCGAGAAGGCCGAGCAAGAAGCCGAAGAGATCCGCAGCGAAGCACGCAAGGATGCTGAGCAGGAGTTGGGCCTGGCCGAAGCGCAAGCAGACGAGCTGCTCGAACGAGCCGAAGAGACTGCGCGGGCCAAGGCGGGCGATATTACAGCCGCAGCTCGCAGCGAAGCAGAGACGATCACTCGCAAGACCGACGAGGCCCGTAAGCAGGCTGAGCGCGACGCCGAGACGATCCGCAGCAAAGCACGAGATGAGGCCACGAGCATCCGCGACGAGGCCACACGCGACGCTGCAGTAACGCGCAAGGATGCCCGCGATGAGGCTGATCAGATCCGCCGCAACGCGCACACGGACGCCGAAGATGAAGCCGCCATCATCATCGAAGAAGCGGTGAAGTCAGGACAACAGTTGGAGCACTTGGATAAGAAGTTCCTGGTGCAAGAACTGCATCGCAGCCCAGAGTTGCTTGAGCGTTACACGCTGTTCAGGCAGTCGCAGACCTCAGGCAAGAAGGGCGGGGCGCAGCAGCGTGCACGCGAGCGCATCGAGAAGCGCCGCCAGCAGCAACAGCAGCGTGATCGTGATGGCGGTATGGAGTTGTAGCACTGCTCTCCCCTGCCCTGTACGGCCTTCTGCGGGCCTAACAGGGGGCCGTCGGCGTCGTAGGTCATTGGCGGCGGGTAAACGGCTGATATTCAGCGAAAATCGAAGAAATCTCGGCTAGGCGGGGCCGGTGTCACTACGTTGCGCAGTGAATTGGCCTGTTGAGTGGCGGAGATAGTGCGCAGCACGTCGGTGTGTACGACGGGGCATGTGCTGCGCAGAAGAGATGTCCGTAGAAGGGCCGACAGAATGTCGTTGTCATTCTGTTGCGTAGTAAAGGTGTCAATAGGATGACAAACCACTTCACTGCCCAATTCACATGTCATTAAAGTGACAGGGCATTTGATTGCGCAGTAAACGTGTCGATGAAATGGGTGCCCAATACACAGTGCAACCTACGTGTTAATGAAATGTCACAGACACTACATAGTGCAGTGAGTTGCGCAGCAGAAACGCCAGTAAAAGCACCGCACCACTGCACCGTAAAACTGCACAAGTGATTCGCAGCAAATTGGCGTGTGAAATGGTTGAAAAAATAACCCCGCAGGTTTCCCTGCGGGGTTTCGTAGTTAGAACGGTACTTCTTCGCCCTCAGCGCCAGCCAGGGCGGCGGTCGCCGCCTCGCCTCCGCGACGGGCAGCGCGAGCAGCGGACTCCTTCTTGGAATCGATCAGCTGCACCGTGTCGATGCGCGCCACCAGCGGGTACTGCTTCACACCGTCCTTGTCGGTGTAGACGTCGGTCTTGAGCGAGTAGCTCACCGCAACGCGATCGCCGGAGCCGATGCAGCCGAACACACCGGGGTTCGCGGCGTCCTGGACGTAGCCGGTCAGCTCCACGATCTCGCTTTCCACCTTGCCGGTGGACTTGTTCTTGAAGGTGTTGCGCGCATAGACGCTGAGCTTCACCGTCGCGCCGCCGTTTGCGTGCTCGAACAGCTTGGGTGCGCGAGCTGCGTTGCCGACGATGGTGCCGTTGTTGAAGGGGTTGGACATGATGGTTCTCCTTACGTGAGTGGGTGTGATTTGCCGTGCAATTTGGGTACTTAAGCAGCGGCTTTGCCGCTGCGGGGGTTGAGCTGTCGTTACAGCACTGCCCAGGGCAGCGGTGTGCCTGCCGCCTCTAGGTCGCGCAGTTCTTGTGCTGCGCCCGGATCGGCGTCCTCGCCGTCGATGCCGTCGGCGAGCTGGTAGAGCAGTTCCAGGTCGGTGTGGGTGATGTCGCGCATCAGGTGCCTCCTTGTTCGGATGGATGGTCAATCCGTCTGTTGGAGACAGCTCTGCTGTCTAGGGGGTTCTCCCCCGCCCCGCTAGGTGTGCATCTCTGCTGGCCACGGCCCCGCGAGAAAAAGAAACCCCGTTGCATCGCTGCAACGGGGTGTGTGGTGCTACTCGGTGAACAAGATCGTGCGGGTCTTCTCAGCGCCCTCGCGGACGAGTTCGACCATCCGCTCGCCCTGGCCAATGTCGGTCAGCTTGGCCACCAGAGACGGGAAATTCTCGTCTGGTCCGATCTCGGTGGCTCGCTGCGCAGCCACGCCAGCTAGTCCCGGCTGGCCTGTGGCGTGAGCGAGCACGGCAACAGTGGCGGTGAGCTGCGCCCGCATCCCCGGCCAGCTGGTCGGGACAGCGCGCATAACCTGCTCTATGAACGCAAGGCCAGCCTGCGGCTCATCGAGCAGCGCTGCGAGCAGCGTGTCTCGCAAGCGCGGCGTGGTGAAGCATTTCAGCGCAGACCGAACAGCACGAGTGCTCGGCTGGGTGATCCCTGCCGCCGCCTGCTCGTATTCACGCTGCAGCACGTCCGCGAACATGGGCGGGATATACGCCAGCGCGTCTTCGATGATGTCGGCGTGCTCGGCAGCGTAGATGCCGTGATCGGTGCTGTTCAACCGTGCTTCGATGTCGTCTTTGCTCGGCTCCGGCAGCTCTCCGGTGTGCTCTAGCATCTGCTGAAGCGCCGCCGATGCGGCGACCTCGCCGACAACGCCGTGGCGTGGCTCGTCGATGAGCGGATGCTGGTACACAGACCACCACGCGGCCCCGGTGACGATTTCGGGCACCTGCACCACCCCGAGCAGCGGCGGTAGGTGCACTGCCCCGCTGGTGAGGTACGTGGCCGTCTCGTCGAAGACCGGTTGCGCAATGTCATCGCTGATCATGTACGCGATAACTGCGTCGAGTTCGAGGTGGTGGACCCACGCTGCGAACCGCTCGCGGCTCTCGTTGAGCTTCTCCACGGCCTCGTCCAGGTCGAACCGTGCGACCGGGCCGAGGCGGACGGTGTCGACGCCCTCGTCGTCGACGAAGAACGCGAGGATCAGCGAGTTGTTCGGGTAGAAGCCGAGGATGCCGGGGAGGTTCGCAAGGATCTCGCCGTGAGATGCAAGCGTGTGGGAATGAGTGGACATGGCAGTGCTCCTTTGCACGAATACGGGGTGTATGTGGTCAATCCCGTATTCGGCCCGGCTCTGCCGGTCGCAGGCGTATCCCAGCAGTACAGTGCCTTTGTGCGCCGGGCGTCGCTAGCGCAGCCTGGTGCCTTCTCGCCGGGTGCGAGCGCTAGCGACGCAGCCTGTGCTTAGGCGTCGGCTTCGATGCGCTTGAGAGCGCGATAGATCGTCGGCCGCGAGACGTTGAATGTCCTGGCTACTGCACTGACGGACTTGCCGCCCTCAATAAGCTCCTTGGCGATCTGGGCTTGTTCTTGGTCGAGCTTCGGTTTGGGGCCGGCGACCCTGCCCTGGGCGCGGGCGTGCGCCACGCCCTCACGGGTGCGCTGGACAAGAAGGTCACGCTGAGTGTCGAGCTACTGTCTCTGCTTGGAGGTTGGAACGTAGGCGTAACCGATGAGCGTTAGACACCCACCTCACCAGTGATCGCGGCAGAAAACGGTAATCCTTGCATAAAGCCTTCCATGTAATCCCAGTCAGGCTTCCCGGTTGGTGCAGCTGGCAACCGAAGTGTCATCTTCCTCATTCGAGCCAAATTCCACTTATACCCATACGTGAATCGGTCCTTCTCGTGACGAATCATGGTTGAGATGAACAGCATTGCCCAGTAGGACACTTCTTGTTTAGGGATTAACACCTGAATGTCGTCTGAGGCGAAGTACGGTTGATCCTGGTAGAAGGAATAACCAACCGATCCGTTGTAGGGAACTGTGATGGTCCCTGCGGGGAAGAGTGGTTCAAGCGCGCTCCAATCGGTAATCCCATTGTTACTGTCCGAAGCACCTATGAAACGTGTTGTTCCCGGTTGCCTATTTGCTTTGGTGACTCGCTTACCCTTCTTGATCTCAAATAGCTGTTCTATCGGGAAATCGCACCAGCCACTGGGGTCGGTCAAAGCCACGGGATCGCCTGTAGCTGCCCGAAGCCCCTCATGAGTCGGAACCTCACTAATTTCGACCCAATCGGGTATCTCGGTGGGAACCTCAATAGTCGCTAGAGTGCGGTTTGCTTCCCTTCCGAAAGCGCTATAACGAAAGGCGTTCTTGCGAATACACATCGCGTAGAAGAGACGCTCGTTGAGACTCATGGTGTCTCGCTTTGGACGAAGGACTGCCACGTTCTGAGCTGTATAGAACGGGCGCTGCTGAACATAGGAAGACAGCAGTCGCGACCCTCCGAGGGCAACTGTGATTAAACCTGTGGGATAAGGGGTCAGGTCAGGTAGTGCCTCGACGTACCCGGAGACACCTGATTTTCCGTTCAGGCCACCCACTCGTCCTACAAATGCGATGCCTGTCCGTGGATCGGTTGGTGTCATCTTGTTCATGTCGAGTTTGTTTCCGTACTCAACATGAAATAGGTCACCTAAAGGTTGGCGAGTCACGCGTCCCCGCCTTCTTCGATATCGACCCCGCGCAAGGTGAACAGTGCGTAGTCGAGAAGGACCTTCTCGAAGTCCGACTGGGTAAGAGTCGAGTAGTCCGTTTCCATGTAAGCTTCCGCGACCCATTCATCCTCGGCATCCACCTTTTGCATGACAGATTCACCAGGCTTGACTTCTCGATTACGGAACATCTCAACCCAGTGGTCGCGTATCTCTGGCCAGGTTCCATTTCGATCGACGCGGCCGAGATTCTTAATTTTGACGAACCCGTCTTCGCGCCAATAACCAAACCAGCTTTTCCGGTCAGATCTTTCATGTGGAATGTGTGCAGTAAACACCATCACACAAGTGACGACACCAACCGGGTAAAAGACTTCCGGTGGCATTGACATGACTGCTTCCAGTGTGTGGTTCTTCAGGAGGCTGCGCTTGCGGATGCTAGGCGCAGTTGCGCACGAGATAGGGACAATGGCAATACCGATCGCCCCGGGAGTGAGACAATCAAGCATGTGTTCCACGAATCGCAGCTCGTGCAGGTCTTCCTTAGTTTTGGCGTAAGGCGGGTTAATCAAACCAACTGTCGCTTTGTGGGACTTGACGCCTTTGGTGATGGCGGTGTCAAAACAAGACCCTTGGTAGAGGTTGGCCTTCCCGTCACCGCGCAGGATCATGTTTGAAGCCGCTAGGGCGTACATGCTCGGGTTTTGTTCGACGCCGATCAGTTGGTTTTTCTTGATCGACTCAATCTCGTCTTGCGTGATCGCAGTACGGACCATCTGGTTCATTGCCGAGATTAGGAAGCCTCCAGTACCAGCGCAGGTGTCAAGCACGATGCTGTCCTTATCGACGTTGGCAAGCAGGCTAAACAGCTCAGTGATGTGCTTCGGCGTGAGTACAATCCCCAACCCTTTGCCGTCACCGCCTGTGTACTTCAGGAACTCACCGTAGAAAGCTCCCACAACGTCGAAGTCGTGATAAACGGTGATAAAGGGCAGCACCTTCTCCGCAAGCAGGGTCACGATTTCGTGTAACAAGCCCTGCGGATAGGCTTTGGTAGCTTTACCCAGCTCTGGGTGCACTTGGATGCCAGTAAACGGCTGGGTCATGTTCGTTATCTTGGCGAACGGGATTTGCGCAGACCCGATGACTTTCTGGATCGTTTGCATCCAGAAGTCGGGCAAGTCTTTCGCACCATATGCTTCGTAGGTCTTTGCAAAGACAGGGTCGTTGAGCGCGATTAGGCTACCCGCGACGGCGAGAGGCTTCTCTTTCTCTTCTAGCTCCGCTTCATCCCTCATGAAAGCGTGCATTTCCTGAGAGAACGAAATGAGGTCTTTTGTTCGCTTTGCCTGAACAGAAGGATCGAACGATGCGGCGGTAATGAGGTCATCAAGGCTGACAAGTTCGGTAATCGCTGCACCGCTCGGGGCCTTAAGCGGGCGTGCTTCCTTCTCTCCTTTGGTGGTGACAAAGAAGGACCATTCACTATGTGCAGGCGTGCCCGAGACTGCAATCGAGATCACGGTGTATTTGTGTGTCAGAAAACTTGCGTAGTGCAGAACACCGTCAACCGCGAAGTCTTTAGGGCGATCACGATTTTCCGACTCGTGCCAACGTGTCTCTGCCTTGCACTCGATAACCACGATCATGTCGGGGGTGTCGGGGGCAGTGATGATGAACTCCGGGAAACCACCACCGCCGCCGCCAGTTTTCGACGCCTTCGACAAAGACTTGCGAACCAGCTCAATGGCGGATTGCTGCTTCTCAACGATGATCTTCTCTGCATCCTCGTAATATCCGAGGTTGCGGAGCTTTTCATCGACTAAGTCTTCTGTAATCCGCTCGTTTGCCATGCGGGCACTCCCTATCCAAGTCTGGCCGATCCTCCACATCTCGCCCCTGAGATGTAACGATGTACACATGGCAGGATGCGAAGCCGCCCGGGATCGTTGCGTGAAACGCGGCGTGTAACAAAAACGCAAATTACCGCTACCGTACAACCCGGGTTCTTGCTTTCGGCGCTCGACATGCGGGGTGGAAACAGTCGTGTAATACTTTCCCCGAACGCCACGGTTGAGCAGTGTCACCCCCGATACACGAAGGCAGATCTCCCCCGAACTGCCGGCTCCGTGGCGTTCCTTCGTAGGAGCGTCGCGCGTCGCAGCACATGCGCGCGATTGTTGACGTGTCACACACTGCAACCTAGTTCCACACGATCTGGACTGATTCGGGGTTAAAGGTCTTGCTTCCGCGCACGCCACGGCGCAGGCGCACCTGGCACAGGGTGTTGATGACACGGCGCTGCACGGCAAGCTCTGCGTTGTCGAAGGCGTCCACGGGCGAGGCGTAGCCGGTTGTGTCGAGCAGCGCCGATGCGCCAGCAAGGCGGGCACGGCGCGTTTCGAGTTTCTCGATCTGCGGCTCATAACGGTTTCGCGCGCGCTTGAGGTCACGGGCCTCGATAAGCTCCTCGTCGTAGTCAGCCTGGACGCGGGCGAGCTTTGCGCGAAGCTCAGCGAGTTCGTCGTCGATGGCGTCGACCTCGTCGTCATCCGCAGTCGGCAACAGGTCTGCTAGGTCGTCACGACCAAGGCGGGCGCGGATCACGGCGAGCACAAAATCATCGACGCTATGCGTGCGCACTAAGCCACAGGCCGCGCAGCGGTAGCGGTCGGCATGCGTGCGCACGGGATTGCCACACTCGTCGCAGACATACAGACCCGAGCCAAGATGGCGGCGAGTATTACGCCGCTCCTTGTTGGTCAGCCGGTCGGGATCATCGAGCACGTTCTGCACACGCCACCACAGATCGGGTGTGACGATCGGCTCCCACTGCCCTTTCACCGGCTCGCCGGTATCGGGGTCGCGGACGATATGCGTGACACGGCGGTATTTGTTCTTCACGCCTTTGCGCTTGGCCTTCTTATACGTGGAGTAGCCGGCATACACGGGATTGCGCAGGATCGAGTGCAACGACGTATAGGCCCACGGCTGCGCGTCGGGAACAGGCTTTTCTTCCTGGCCAGCAGCGCGGCGTCGAGCGTTGCGCTCTGTAACCACGGTGTGCATATGGCGCGGCGTGGTCGGGATATCCGGCAAGCCCGGCTGATCGACCCCAGATAAGGCACGTGCGATATCGCGCATGGAGTTGCCCCGCTCGACAGCGCGGAACATCCCGAGCACGGCGGCGGCTTCGGACGGGATGATCTCGCCGGTGGAGGTGTAGCCGATAGGGCGCACACCGCCGGAGTACCAGCGGCCCTGCTCGGCGCGTTGCTGTTGCGCACGAGACTGGCGCATGCTCTTTCGCTCGATCTCGCCGCGTGCCACGGCTGCTTTGATGCGCGCGTACATTCTGCCGCCGTCGGTGGCAAGGTCAGCATCACCGTTCGCAGTGACGAGTTTCAGCCCCTGCTCCTCTGCCCTGTCGATCCACTCTTCGAGCTGCCAGGGCTGCCGTGTGAGGCGGTCGAGGTCCCAGCAAATGATCGCGTCGATCTCGCCGCGCTCAAAGGACGCCACCATCGCGTCGTAGTCGGGGCGGTCCACGTCCTTCTTCGACGCGGAGATCGACTGATCGACGTAGGTATGCACGACGTCCCAGCCGCGTTGCTCGGCAAGGGCTTCGCAGTCCTGGCGCTGCCGGTCGATGGCGAGGCCGTCCATGGCAGCATCGAGCGAGATACGGAGGTAAATAGCAGCACGTGTTGTCATGCCGCTAACACTAGCGCGCCTCAGGTTACATTGAAACGAAACTCCACTACATCTCCGTCTTGCATTACGTAGTCTTTGCCCTCTTGACGCAGCTTTCCGGCATCACGGGCAGCGTGAATAGACCCGAGTTCCACTAGCTCATCAAACCCGATAATCTCGGCTTTAATGAATCCACGTTCGAAATCACTGTGAATTACCCCAGCAGCTTGGGGAGCCGTCCAGCCTTTTCGAATCGTCCAGGCGCGGGACTCTTTTTCCCCAGCCGTCAAATAAGTTTGCAACCCCAAAGTATCGAAGCCTACCCGGGCTAACTGGTCAAGGCCGGACTCGCTTTGCCCGGATTCCTCCAACATTTCTCGCGCGTCCTCTTCATCCAGTTCTACTAGATCCGCTTCGAACTGGGCATCTAAGAAAATCGCTTTCGCTGGCGCAACTAGATTCTCTAATTCTTGGCGTTGCCTCTCATCTAGTAGCTGGTCCGCGTCCATATTGAACACATAGATGAACGGCTTTAAAGTCATCAACTGGAATTCTTTCAGCAGTTCTTTATCCAGTTCATCGTGGGCAGATAGCAGCGTTCCGTCCTCTAAAATCGCCTGGGCTTTCTTTACTTCTGCCAGTACTTCCGGTTCGGTTTTGCGTCCTCGGACTTCCTTTTCTAAGCGGGGAACCGCTTTTTCTAGAGTCTGCAGGTCAGCGAGAACCAGTTCGGTAGAAATAGTTTCAATATCGGAAGCCGGATCAATCTTGCCATCTACATGCACCACATCAGGGTCGCTAAACACCCGGGTTACCTGGCAAATCGCGTCAGCTTCCCTAATATTTGCCAAAAACTGGTTACCGAGCCCTTCCCCTTGGGAGGCGCCCTTTACGATTCCCGCAATATCAACGAAAGAAACCGTGGCGGGCACAGTTTTCGCCGAATTAAACATTTCGGTTAGTTTTTTCAGGCGCGGATCCGGCAGCGGCACCACCCCCACGTTGGGGTCAATAGTCGCGAACGGATAATTCGCTGCTAACACGGTTGCGCGGGTGAGCGCATTGAACAAAGTTGATTTACCAACGTTAGGTAATCCTGCAATCCCAATTGTTAAAGCCACGTCTCTACCCTATCGAAGGGCGAAAGCACCAAGAAATCTAGCCGCAATAATACTCAGTTACCGACCATGCCCCCGCTAGGTTTTCTCCTAAACGGCGTCCGCTAGATGCCCCTCTATATTGTCCCCGCTAGATAGCCCCGGTAATAGTCTGCACAATCTCTGTCAGCGAGCTATAGAACTCCCCTAGACGGTTTATAGGGAGCATTACCGCCAATATCACCAACAGCATCGCTGCTATGGATCCCACCAAGGCACGTAAATAGCCAGCACGAGAGCCAGTTTTCATCACTTTCGGTACCCGGTGAATCAACGCCATCAACGCCAAGATTGCTACCACAGCGGCGACTGTAATGCTCCCCCACCCCATAAGAGAAAATAGTGCCGGGGAAGCTTCCGGAATCAGCGCCGAATCAGTACCCTTAAGCTGCACATCCTTAGGGGTATCACTATTTCGCATCTGCTCCCACCAGCGGTAAAGTTCTGGCATTTGCTCGCGCCAAGTAGCCCAGTTATGCCCGCCCTCTGCCGTATTTTTTAGTTCCACCCGATCACCGGCCTGATAGGAGGCTCGGGACAGATTTTTCGCTAGGTGTAGCGCGTCGCGATCTAGTTGCGCCCCAAAAACATACATATTTAGTGGCCAGCTACGGGGTTTACCCACTAGAGACGACAGGGTATTAGCGGTGAACGTGACACCGTTACGTCCTCCCCAAGATCCCACAATCGGCTGATCGTAACCAGAAAGCACGGCACTAGTTCCAAAAACATCTCCGTAAAGCATACCCAAGCGAGCACTGCAATAAGCTCCGGAAGAATTGCCGGCGATCATCCAGTCTTTTCGCTTATCGGATACATTGGGGAAGCTAGAGCGCACCATTTTGGGAACATCGAAACTGAGCCAGGTGGCAGTTTGCTCCCCGTTTTTTACATCAGCGCAGGTAGGAACTTCGCGATTAACGTTTCCTTCCGGAATAACCACGATAGTGGGAGCTATTTCTCCTTTATCGATTGCTTTTTGCAGGTTGGAAGAAAAATCGAGGGCGAGGGCGACTGATACCGGAGATCCCGGATAACCGTGGATAAACTCTAAAACGTTATAGGTAGTGGTTTTATCGTCAGGATCATACCCCTGTGGTGTCCACACAATCACCTGCTCTTTTACCCCAGACTTCGGTCCAGAAAACACCGTCAGTTGCCGCCCTTTCGACAGGGGCTTAAAGCGCGGTATCCAGGCTTCTTGCCCTGGTAAAGCCGGCATGGTCAAAGGGTTTAGTTTTTCCGAGGAAGAGGACGCACCTTTGTCTGCTCCCCCAGATTCCTTGGCGGCTATTTTGGATCCCCGTTGGGTATCGCTGATAGTTATCTTGCTGTTTTGCTGATTGCTGACCATCTGCCACAACTCAGCAGGGGTAGACACGTACTGCATCGGTAAATTAACCAGCAGCCCCACTGCCACTACCTGGATGATAGCTACCAATAAGACCACCAAAACTGAGCGTAGCCAATGTCCTGGCTTGCGAATCATCTGCGGCAACGCAAGTAGTAGACCACCAGCTGCCAGACAAATGACAATAACAAAGGGTAGCGAGGTCAGCATGCGTGCCTCTAGCAGGTGTGCCCCGGATCGTTAGTACGCCGGCGGTTATTAGTCTTAATGATTCCGGCTTCTGTCAGTTCTTTACGCAAAGGTAAAGGCAGCGCGAAAGTTACTGTTTCCCGGGCAGTTTCTACTTCTTCCACGTCCGCAAAACCCCAGTGGGCAAGTTGCTGCAAAACTTCCTTTACCAGTACTTCTGGCACCGAAGCCCCCGAGGTCAGCCCCACGGTTTCTACCTTTGCAAACCAAGATTCTTCCATCTCACAAGCTTTATCAATGCGATAGGCCTGCTCTGCTCCCCCCGCGAGGGCAACTTCTTTCAACCTCACCGAGTTCGAGGAATTTGCCGAACCCACGACAATGACAACCTGGGCGGCTTCCGCGATCTTTTTTACTGCCCCCTGCCGGTTCTGAGTGGCAAAACAAATATCTTCACTGGGAGGATCGCTGAGCCCTGGGAATCTCTCCCGCAGCCGATCCACAGTTTCCCGGGTTTCATCTAGGCTCAAAGTAGTTTGCGACAGCCACACCACTTTTTCCGGGTCGCGCACCTGCACTTGGTCTACACTCTCCGGATCTCCCACTACTTGAATATGGTCGGGGGCTTCCCCTTGAGTGCCTTCAACCTCTTCGTGACCTTCATGTCCTACCAAAACAATGTCATAGTCCGCTTTGGCGAAACGTAGGGCTTCGCGGTGCACTTTAGTCACCAGCGGGCAGGTGGCATCGACGGTTTTCAGTCCCCGACGCTTGGCTTCTTCGCGCACCACCGGCGATACTCCGTGGGCGGAAAACACGACCCGAGCACCGGTGGGAACTTCATCTAGTTCGGTCACAAAACGCGCACCTTTAGCGCTCAGCTGCTCTACTACAAACTTGTTATGCACAATCTCTTTACGCACATAAACTGGGGCTCCATACAGGGCTAAGGCTTTTTCTACCACGTCGACCGCACGATCTACGCCCGCGCAGTAACCACGCGGGGATGCCAGCAATACTCTCTTTTTCGCCACGCCCCCTATCCTACTAAGGTATTTTCCATCCCACCGAACCAGCGACTGTTTGTTAGTCGCTATGGGTAGAATAGAGCGGTGCGTACAAATCCTCAGAGTTCGCAAACACCGCTGGCTCCCACGGCCGCCCAAACTACTCGGGATAACCCGTGGCCACTATCGTTGCTGACCGCTAATATCAAAAAATATGTGAACCGAATGTCACCGCTGTGGGTAAGCGGGCAAGTAGTCGAATATAAAAAACGTCCGGGTGCGCGCATGGCTTTCTTTGTCCTGCGCGACGCCGACCAAAGCACGTCGATGACCGTGAAGTGCTGGCCTACGGTACTTGATTCGCTAGGGACTAGCTTTTCCGAGGGCGCGCAAGTAGTTGTTCACGCCAAACCGGATTTTTATGAGGGATCAGGTTCTCTTTCCCTGATGGCAAAGGAAGTCCATACTGTCGGGGTGGGTAACCTGCTTGCCCAGATTGAAGCACTGCGCAAAAAACTAGCAGCCGAAGGCCTATTTGCCCAAGAAAACAAGCAACCTTTGCCAGTGATTCCCCGCAGAATCGGTTTGGTCGTGGGGCGCAATGCTAAAGCCAAACAGGACGTGATGGTAAATGCCTTGGCGCGTTGGCCACTTGCCGAATTCGAAGTGCAGGAAGTGGCAGTGCAAGGACCCACCTGCGCTACGGAGGTAACTAGGGCGCTTAAGGAGCTGGATGCCAGCCCCCAGGTGGAAGTGATTGTGATTTCCCGCGGGGGCGGCGCGGTCGAAGATCTGCTGCCATTTTCTGAGGAATCTTTGGTTCGGGCAGCTTCTGCGGCACGTACCCCCCTAGTTTCCGCCATCGGGCATGAGGAGGACGCTCCTCTGCTAGATTTCGTGGCTGATTATCGGGCTTCTACCCCGACCGATGCGGCGCGGCGGATTGTGCCGGATTTACAAGAAGAATCCTTAGGACTGGAGGGCGCCCGCTCCCGTTTGCGCACCCAAATGCTCGCCCTCTTAGATCAACATTTAGGGCAGTTAGCCCAGTTACGCGCCCGCCCTGTCTTAGCCGATCCCAGCGCGGTTATTGCTGCTCAGGAACATTCTTTGGCGTTAGAGAGTCAGCGACTACGTTTTCGATTTGAAACGCAGCTAGAAAACCAGCTTACTTCCCTTGCTGGATGGCGGGATGCTTTGAAAGCCTATTCGCCCCAAGGAATTTTGGAACGCGGCTACAGTATTTTGCGTTCTCCTTCTGGCGGAGTCATCAACTCAGTCTCGCAGGTAACTAAAGGCGATCTTTTAGAAGCGATTTTCGCAGATGGAACAGCGGTGACCAAAGTTTTTGGTACAAATCAGAAAAAAGCTTAGGAGGCAATGATGAGTGAAGAAAACGTGGAAGTTCCGGTGGCAGAACTTTCCTATGAACAGGCGCGCGAACAACTAGTGTCCGCGATTAGCCAGTTGGAGTCGGGCAAACTCGGTCTGGAGGAGTCTTTAAAGGTGTGGGAGCGGGGAGAGCAGCTAGCGAGTCACTGTCAATCCTTTTTAGATCAAGCCAAGCAGCGTTTGGAACAGACGAAAAAAAGTGAATAAGCCATGGAAACCAGCGATAACCGGCCGGAACTAAAGTCCGCAGTCAAGGAAGCGTTGCCGGAGAGCTCAAACGAGGGTGTCCTAGCGATTACTACTAAAGAAGACTCTGCTGGGGAACATAAGGGGCAAACTGACGAACACCTACCCTTTGAATTAGGGCAAAAGCTAAAGTATCACCGATCTGCTCCCCTAACTGTCTACCAGATCATCGATTACATTTTTGTGGTGATCGCGGCGGTCTTAACCGTACGTTTAGCTTGGATACTACTAAAACATGGTTTCCAGTTTTCCCTGGTAATTCTGGTTTATTTAACCATTTTCTGGGTGCTTTTAGCTTATTTGGCATTGCCTAGGCTGCATCAAATAATGTCTTCGCTCTACGTTCCGGACTATTACATTGGGCGTTCTAAAACTGGGGACGGGATTTTGGGGGATCCCATTAACCTGGCTTGGCTGGGAGAAGAAGATGATATTCACCTGGCGATGCAGGCAGCCGGTTGGACAATGGCTGATGAGATCACTCTTTCTTCTTCTTGGAAGATTGTTTTCGCCAGTGTTTTTAAGCGCTCTTATCCAGCGGCGCCAGTTTCGCCTCTCTATCTTTTTGGCCGCAAACAAGATTTTGCCTATCAACAGGAGGTAGACGGCAACCCCAGTCAACGCCACCATGTGCGTTTTTGGAAAGTTCCCGAAGGATGGAAACTACCGGGAGGGATCCAGGTAGATTGGCTGGCAGCAGCAACTTTCGATAAAGCGGTTGGCCTGTCGCTTTTCACTCTGCAAATCACTCACAAGATTGACGAAAACATCGATATTGAACGTGACCATGTTGTATACACCGTGCGCGAAGCTTGCACCAGTGTAGAGGTGGACGTGATTCCCGATGCCACTAGTGCCTATCACTCCCGCAACGGGGGAGGCGACCGGGTGCAAACCGATGGCAGCATGCCGGTGATTGAAGCCAACCTGGTAAGTGAAGAGCATTTAAATCCGCACGAGAATCTAGCTTTGCAGCATAAAGGGTATTTGCGTTCTTCCCGCGACCAGGCAGAAAAGACAAACAAGCGCCGACTAGTGCGCGACCGCCAAGTACCGGCCACCTCTTTGGCCTGTGGAATTACTTTGACGGTTCTACATGCCCTAGAGCTGGCGGCAGTTGGCTACATCTTGGCTACCAACCCAAAATACGCTGATGAATTAGGGTTTGCCTTTTACCAAACCCGCCTGGCGGGCTACGGTTTCATGGCGTTAGCGCTCTTGCTCGCGGTCTTAATCGTGGGTACTTTGTTTCACCAAAAATGGATGCGGCTAGGCTTGCTCTTGGTGCTAACCGCAACCGTTTTTGTGCGAATGATGGAGTCTCTAGGGATCGAAGGCGCTTCCGGCACTCCCCTTTGGATCACTTCCACCACCTTATCGGTATTGGCAATCCTAGCTATCACTTCACCGGCCGCGCGACGGTGGGTAAAGGTAGAGTAGCCAGTAACTACTTCCCGAAAGACCCCCTACTGTTGTTAGCCCCGATTACTGGTAGGGCGTTACCTCCAGTAGCTTAACTTGAATGGTTTTACCATTAGGAGCCTGATAATCGACCACTTCGCCCACTTTATGTCCCAAAATTGCTTGACCTAAAGGAGCATCCGGGGAATAAACATCCATATCTACATCCGGGCTGGCTTCGCGCGACCCCATCAAGAAGTTCACTTCCCGCCTGCCTAAGGTAGCTTTCACAACCATACCGGGTTCTACAATGCCGTCATCGGCCGGAGGCTCGCCCACTTCCGCATTTTCCATGATTTCTTTTAGCTGCAGAATCCGAGTTTCGTTCCAAGACTGCTGTTCCCGAGCAGCATGGTAGCCACCGTTTTCTTTTAAGTCACCCTCTTGACGAGCTTCATCAATTCTACGGGCGATTGCCGGGCGCTCTACTTCTTCGAGATGGCGTAACTCTTCTTTTAGACGATCATATGATTCCTGGGTCATCCAGGTCTTGTCGGCCATCGTGTTCTCCTTAGCTAATAAAACAAAAGACTGACCACGCCGAGCGCGGTCAGTAAAACAGCAGGTATCAGTGTAACAAATTGCCGGTAAAGTTGCTATTAGGATAATTAAATGCCCTGGCCAGCATAAACGCTCAGATCAAGCCAAAACCGCGAAATATGCGGCAATGCAAATACAAGTCCACCCCGCCACTGTACCGGCGTGGAAAATTTCGTGGTAGCCAAAGTAGCGAGCGTTTCTACCCGGCCAGCGCAGCCCGTAAAAAACTGCTCCTATCGAGTAGCAGAGTCCCCCTGCAACTAACAGCCAGATCACGGCTAGCCCCCCGGCCTCACGTAGCGGTCCCATATATCCCAGAGCTACCCAACCTAGCAAAATATAGATCGGAACATATAGCCAGCGGGGCGCATCTGGCCAAAAAACTGAGAGCAAGATTCCGGCCAAGGCGCCCAGCCATACCAGTACTAGCAGGTTTCGCGCCTGCGAGTACGGCAAGAGGGAGACTGCTATCGGGGTATAAGATCCCGCAATCAATAAGAAAATATTGCAATGGTCGAAGCGGCGCATCACGGAGTGGGCACGTTTGCCCCAATCGATGCGGTGATACAGCGCAGAAACCCCGAAAAGCAGCAAGGAACAAACTAAATAAACCGCGCATGCCCAGCGTTCATTAGCAGTATTGGCTAAACAAATCAGCACAATGGAAGCAGCTAGGGACAGCGGAACGGTAACGGTGTGGATCCACCCTCGCATTTTGGGTTTAGGCAAAACACTCAAAGAATCTGATACCCGTTTTTTCACCTGCGTATACGCGCCTTCATCAGGTGCCATCCGTCCTCCTCAGGTCAGATAGAGACCTGTCCTAGCCTCAAAAGCTACGGCAGAATACTTTCCGTCCACCTACGCTAATCTAGGGGATCAATACTGTCAACAACGCACCATAGGGGTAAAATCCAACTATTAACCTTAAAGGAGCAAGCTTGACTCACCTTACAGATCTGGTCTATCGACTTTATGCCCGCAACCTAGAAAAGGCACTGCCTACTGAATCGTTGCCACGCCATGTGGGGGTAATTCTCGATGGTAATCGGCGCTGGGCTCACCAAATCGGAGAGCAATCTGAAACCGGGCATAAAGTTGGCGCCGAAAAGGCTCTCGAGTTTTTAGGGTGGAGTGAAGAAGTAGGGATCCCGGTAGTTACTCTTTGGATGCTCTCTACCGATAATCTCCGACGTTCTGGGGATGAACTCACTAAACTTTTTGACATTATATGCACCGTGGTAGAACAGATTGCCTCTCTTGGCCGCTGGCACCTGCGGTTATTAGGGAATCTTTCTCTCCTACCGGATCAGGTACAAAAGCGTTTGCAGCAGGCGGTATCTCAAACGCGTACCGATTCTCCCCTGACCGTAAATATCGCGGTTGGCTACGGGGGACGCGAAGAAATTACCGAGGCCGTACGCCACCTACTACTGGAAAAAGCCCAGGCAGGCGCAACCTTAGAAACTGTTGCTAGGGAGCTATCCGTCGACGAAATAACTTCGCATGTCTACACCGCTGGACAACCAGACCCGGATTTGGTGATTCGCACTTCTGGGGAGCAGCGGCTGTCGGGATTCCTAATGTGGCAGTCCACCCATTCGGAATACTATTTTTGTGAAGCCTTCTGGCCCGATTTCCGCAAAATCGATTTCTACCGCGCTCTGCGTGACTTCGCTTTGCGGGAACGGCGCCTGGGCAAGTAAAACTTAGTCCTTGCTATCGGATGCTTCCGATTGCCCTGTTTCCGGGGATACCTCCCCTGCCTTCTGATCCTCTTGGCGAGCTGCCTGTTCTGCCAGAGCAACTTTTTTGATTTTGGTGGTCGCCCCTACCTCAAAATCAGTTTTAGCGTCCTCGGGAAGCATTTGGTTAGGATCGGCACTGGAAAACTCCGACAGAGTGCTTTGAATCTCCTTTTGTATTTGTTCGGCTTGCTCCGCATGTTCGCGAGGCGTATGCCGCTGCGTATCCTGCTCTGCTTCCGCCTTCGCCTGGCGAGCTTCCGATAGATTCTGTTCACTGGGTCGAGCCGCTTCCGCTAGTTCACGATCTAAAGATCCGGGAGGTCCGCCGGGACGATCCTTTTGGTAGTTGAGGCGAATAAAGCTGTCATAACCGCGCAGGTAAAGCACGGTAGTGTTCAGGAAAGCTAAAATCGGAACCGCGAAGACCGCACCCACGATTCCCATAGCGGCACCGCCACCTGCTACCGCTAGCAGCACTGCCACTGGATGCAGACTGACCGCATTCGACATTAGAGCCGGTTGTAAAAGATTGGATTCGACTTGCTGTACTACCAAAATAATAATTAGCATCACGATAGCGGTGGTGAAACCTTTATCTACCAGCGCGATCGCCACTGCCATCATCCCGGAGAGAATCGCACCCAAAATAGGCACGAAAGCCGCTAGGAACACCAAAATCGCCAGGGGAATAGCCAGCGGCACCCCAATCAGGTAGGCACCACCACCAATACCAATAGCATCAATCGCGGCTACTAAACACTGGGTACGAGTGTAGGCACCGAGAGTAACCCAGCCGCGAATAACTGCTTCGTTTAAGGGGTGACGCGTCGAACGCGGAAGCAGCCGCAAAAACCATTGCCAGATTTTACGGCCATCTTTGAGAAAGAAGAATAAACAAAACAAAGCAGTAAGCGCCCCGGTAAATGCTCCCGCCACTGCAGACATGGTTCCTAAAGCATTAGATGCCAGCCAAGAGGCATTATCACGAGCGTAATTTTGGATCTGGCTTTGAGCTTGCTCCCATAGTTTCGAGGCAGTCTCCGTGTCCATTTTCAGCGGGCCGGTGGCCAGCCAACTAATCCCTTCGTCTACGCCTTCTTTGGTGCGACTGATTAGGTTAGGTAGTTCCGTAGCCAGTTGGGTAGTGGAAATCGAGATCATCGCGGTCACGATTCCCAACCCGATAACCAGGGTTACTGCCGCCGCCAAGGTGCGCGGCAATTTTAGTTTTACAAATAGTAGCCGCAAGACCGGTTCTAATAGCACCGATAGCAAAACTGCAATAGCTACCGGAACCATAATCACTTGGAATTTAGAGATGACATATAGAAAAGCACCAAAGACCAAGCCCACTACTAATAGGCGCCATGACCAATCTGCCGCGACTCGTAAGGTGAACGGTACCGCCTCTTCATCGGATACGGGATTAGACTCTGCTTTCATTTCCGATAGATCCTGGTTATAGGATTCGATATCCAGCTGGGAGGGGGTTTTCTCTGGCTGGGGATGTGAAAGGTTGCTTAGCAACTTGCGGCCTGTTTGCCGAATTCGTTCGAGACGAGAGTTCATACTACAAGATTAGCAGCGCTCTTAAGCTAGTTTCCAAATGAGCCGCCTTGCCTAGCTTCGATACTTGCAAACCCCCGATTACCGACTATCGCCACTTTGAGGCTTCGCTAGCGGGTCATTCTAGAAATTACTTGTCCCGAATCGTCATCAACGATGCTCAGCCCATCCATAGTGAAGCCATTCACTCGTAAAAAACGTCGTTTCTCCTGATCTGAACGCAACACCCAGGCTTGAGCCGGGGTATCGGCATCGAGAACATAGTCTAAGAGGCGTTGGGCTATATCTTCAGAATATGCTGAGCGGATAATCCCGAAGAAAGCAATATCCAGGTTGCGAGGAGCCCGTCCCAACTGGTGATCATTTTGAGGTGAGGGGGTGACATAGGCCATGCCCACAACTTGGCGTCCCCGGGAAGCAAAGGCTATTTGGCGCCCTTTAGTCTGTAAAATCTGCTGATGCCAATAAGCGAGTAGATCCTCTTCGGTATGCGTGTCCCAAAAAGAATCCAGAGCTTTAGTCCCGAGAGTTTCGGTTAGAATCTGGCGATGTGCCATCGCCGCGCCGGCAGCATCAACCAAAGTGGGGGTTCTTACGATCACCGGCACAGCTATTTCCTCCCTAAAAGTACTTCGGGGCGACTAGCCCTATTGTAGTCGCCCCGAAGTAAAGTTTTTATTTAGTTGTCTCTTAGAATCGCCAGGATTCGCAGGATCTCCACATAGAGCCACACCACCGTAACCATAATCCCGAGAGCGCAGCTCCAAGACATATCTTTATCTACCCCTAGGCGTACGCCCTCGCGAACCATATCAAAGTCCGAGATCAGGGACATTGCCCCAAAAATCACCGCGAATAGCCCGACTAACAGCCCTAAGGGAATTCCCAGTACCGTGACTTGATCAATGTTGCCTACCGCGCTGGCAGGGGTAACCATCGCCAGAACCATCGCCAATAACCGATAAACCACGATTGATACCATGCCCAGCAGCAAGATCTTCATAAACTTCGAGTTAACCCGCACCAGTCCTGACTTAAATAGCACCAGGCAGGTAACGAATACAGCCACTGTCCCAATCAAGGCTTGCACTACGATCCCGGGATAGGAGTATTCGAAGAACGCGGAAACCCCGCCGATAAACAGTCCCTCAAAGAAGGAATAGCCCAAAGTTACCGCGGCAGAGGGTTTACGGCGGAAGGAAGAGACCAACACCAGCGCGAAAGCCACCAAAGCGGAAACTGAAGAAATAGTGAGCATAGTGCCCGCATTCGCCGCTAAGTCACTTACTCCCCAAAACCATAACACCGCCGCGGCCAGTACCATTACCCCAAAACTTGCACCGGTACGCACCAACACATCATCCAGGGTCATGGGGCGAGTAACTCGCTGCGGCTGGCCTATTTGCTCGCCTTGGTCAAAAGTAGTTTGGGAATAGCCACCGGGAGTGGCGGACTGGGGATATTTGGGATTAGCCGGCTGCGCGTTCCCTCCCACCTGGTACCCAGGCATTTCGGGATAGCCGGCGGGAGTACGACGCATCTGCTCGCCTACTTGATTCATAACCGGATTTGCCATCTAGATCTCTCCTTATTCCGTTACCAGCCACTCCCTTTTTTCAACTTCTGCAGTTGCACCCTGAAACTTTTCACAGGTGGAAGTATGGCCACTAATCAAATTATTAGTTAATGTTTCTTAAAACTTTCTGGATGAGTCCGGTAAGAATAATGAGTTGTACCCCCGGTCGGACTCGAACCGACACTGGACTGATTTTAAGTCAGCTGCCTCTACCGATTGGGCTACGGGGGCTTTACCAGGGAATTTATTCTTCCCTGCCTGCGCTAGTGCGCACCGGCCAAGTTTTGTTTTACCAAAAGTGAAAGCCTTTTGTAAAGCGTCACTCCATATTAAACCTCAGGCATTCCTGATTGTCGAAATGAATAACCGCTAGCATGGTGCCATGCGAGAAAAACATGGAGACGAAAACAAAGGACTAGCAAAGACACCGGGAGGGCGGGATGTTCATTATTTCCCGCTAGAAAAAGAAGTGGAAGAACTGGTTAGCCCCCCTGACTACCAGGATTTAGCGGCTCCTTCCCCCAAAGATTACAACGATGCTGCTCCCCATGGGGTCGCTACCTCCATTAAACGAGTGTTAGCAAATGACATTGTGGCCGGTATGATTTTGGTCTCGGCCGCTATCTTGGCGCTGATCCTGGCGAACGCCCCTTCTCCGGTACGGGAAGGCTATATGGCGCTGTCTAACTTCGAGTTTGGTCCGCGCTCCTTAGGGTTACACCTATCGGTGCATGAATGGGCACAGGACGGGATCTTGACCCTGTTTTTCTTCACCGTGGGACTAGAACTCAAACAAGAGTTTGCAGTGGGGTCACTTCATAACATTAAAGTTGCCGCTATGCCGATTATTGCTGCGATATTCGGGATGATTGGCCCAGCCTGTGTATATCTAATCGGAACCGCCATTTCTGGCGATAATGCTTGGCACGGCTGGGCGATTCCCACCGCTACTGATATTGCTTTCGCAGTGGCAATTTTGCAGATCTTTGGACGCGGCCTGCCGCAAGCTGCCCGCACCTTCCTGCTAACCCTGGCAGTCGCCGATGACCTGGGCGGGATTTTGGTGATCGCCATCTTCTATGCCACGGGAATGAATTTTATTTCCCTACTGCTGGCTTTTGTTTGCGCCGCGATTTTCGGTTTCCTAGCCCAAAAACGCTGGGGTCGCTGGTGGATTCTAGTCCCCTTAGGGATAGTGACCTGGTATTTCATGTTTGATTCGGGAGTGCACGCCACAATCTCTGGGGTGCTGCTAGGAATGACGGTTCCTGCCAAACAACTCTCCGGCGAGAGTGAACCAGAAACTGAACGTTTAACTGAATCCGTTAACCCCTTCAGCGCGGGACTGGCGGTGCCGATTTTCGCTTTCTTCGCTGCCGGGGTAAACGTGGTGGATGTGGCCGGAGGTCCCCTAAACGTGCTTACTCATCCGATTGCGCTTTCAGTAATGCTGGCGATGCCGCTTGGTAAAGTGCTCGGAATATTCGGTTCCGTAGCTTTATTTACCAAGGTAACTCCCCTGACTCTAGGCGAGGGCGTGGGGTTGCGCGATGTGCTTCCGGTTTCCATAACCGCGGGTATTGGATTCACGGTAGCGTTACTGATTTCCCACCTGGCCTTTAGAGGGAACGCGGAACTTACCCAAGCTGGCTCCCTCGGGGTACTGATGGGAACCTTCGCTTCAGTTATCCTGGCCGCTATCGCTCTGCAAATTCGGGTACGGCATTTAAGAGCTGCCCGAAAAATCCAAAGCTAAAACCTAAAGCCTCCCTAGCTATTCCTGCCGGAGCAGGTGCTAGGGAGGCTTTTAGAGCAATTTTGCTCCTCGTGCTAGTTTTCGAGGACGCGTGCCTGCTCCAGTAAAGCCGCAAAGTCCGGGTTATCCTGCTCGGCTGCCTCTAAGTAGCGGCTAGGCAGCAACACCCGATTATAGCCGAGGGAGGCTGCTTGCTCGAAGAAGCCAGCCGACATTTTACGGGGGGCTTTCAGTAGGCCAGCATTACTGGCTCCGGCTGATAACAGTCCTTCGCGCAGATGCAAAGCCGCGAGGGCTTCATGGGGTTTTTGATAGGCCAGCGCTACCTTTAGCTGCTGCCCCTGCTCAGGCAGGGATACTAGATCCACAATCCGTTCAAACCCGAAGCTGAAGCCCACGGCCGGAACATCTCGCCCGAGCCAGCGTCCTACTACCCCGTCATAGCGTCCGCCTCCACAAATAGAGGAGCCGGAGCCAGTGTGGGAAACCTCGAAAATCGGGCCGGTGTAATACCCCATGCCGCGCACCAAAGTGGGGGTGAACTTGATTTTAATACCGGGGCAGATATCACCAACCTGAGCAGCAATTTCTCCCAGGTCATATATAGGTAGCTCGGTTTGTAAAGCAGATATTTCCAAAGTTTTCATATCTGCTTGCAGGTCTATAGCGGAAATACTAACTACCGCTTCCACCAAAGATTCAGCTTGACTCTCACTAGCGATCTGGTGAGTAATCAGTTCTTTAATCACGGCCTCTTGACCGATTTTTTCCAGTTTATCCAGGGTGATAAAGGCACTATCGTGCTTATCACCATCAATACCGGCAGCGCTCATCAGGTCACGCAAGAAACGACGATCATTAATCAACACGGTAGAGTCTTTGTCTAGTCCCAGTTTGGTGACAGCGCTCCAAGCGGTCGCTAAGATTTCCACCTCCGCACTGAAAGAAGCTTCCCCCAGAATATCGATATCTACTTGGTTAAACTGGCGGAAACGCCCCTTTTGCGGACGCTCAGCACGCCAGACTGGACCGGTCTGGAAGGCACGGAACACATTCGGTAGCTCCGCCTGGTGACTGGCAAAATAGCGAGTTAGCGGAAGAGTCAAGTCATAGCGCAGCCCCAGGTCTACGGCCTCGGCGGGCAGGATGCCGGCTTGCGGATCCAGACCGCGCCGCATGACTTGGAAAATCATTTTTTCGTTTTCCCCACCTTGCCCAGATTGCAACCGCTCGATCGGCTCTAGGGCGGGGGTTTCTATTTCCATGAACCCCAGGGAAGTATAGGTATCACGCAAAACGCTAAGCACGCGTTCACGCCAAGTTTTTTCGGTGGGTAGAAAGTCTCGCATCCCGCGAGTAGCAACAATTTTTCCAGACATGACTATCACTTTAGCATTGGCGAAAGTTTCGACTTTGGGACTAAAAAGGTTGTGACTTTCAAAATAAATAAAAGTTAAAAAGGTGAAAGTGCCGGTGGTACCCCCAACGGGATTCGAACCCGTGTCTACGCCGTGAGAGGGCGGTGTCCTAGGCCTCTAGACTATGGGGGCCAGAAACAAGAACCAACAGGTTCCCATTTTTGCTGGGGTACCAGGACTTGAACCTAGAATGGCTGAACCAGAATCAGCTGTGTTACCGATTACACCATACCCCAAGGGCTGCAAACCTCGGCTTGCGCCGGGCTGCAGTCATCTACTCTAACGCAGGCACTTAGGCTGCTTCAAATAATTTCCTTGTGTGACTAATCACCTGACGTTATGCCTGCTCCAGATGGTTTTGTAGTTTATGCAGGCGTTTTATGGTGGCTTCTTTCCCCAGGATCCCGATGGAGTCAAACACCGGGATCGACACGTTAGAGCCGGTAACCGCCATAAATAGCGGCTGGAAGGCAACTCGCGGTTTAAGCCCCATTTCTTCGACCATGACCTGGCTCATAGCGGCTTTAACGGCCTCGGGATCACCAATGGTGCCAGCCTGCCCTACTTTACCTTCTGGCAAGCCAGCTACCACTTCAGCCGCGGCCGCCAGCACCTGCGGAGCATTATCTTTGAGTTTGCGCAGCGGTTTTTCTTGATATTCCACTTGGTCATCGGCAATAAAAAGGAATCCCAGCAGACTCTTAGCTTGAGAAAGTACCTGCATCCGGCTTTGGGCAAGCGGAGCGGCAGCCTCTAAAAGCTGTTTTTCTTTCTCCGTTAAATCGGCCAGGTTATCGGCGCTTAGGAATTCGCCGGCGTGCAGGTAGGGAACGATCCGTTCAGTAAAATCACTGGTTTCTAACATCCGAATATGGTCGGCGTTAATTGCTAAGGCCTTCTTGGAGTCAAAACGCGCCGGATTGGGGTTGACGTCCTCGATATCGAAGGCCGCGATCAGTTCTTCTTTGCTGAACACGTCCCGATCAGCAGATAGAGCCCACCCTAAGAGCGCTAAATAGTTGACCAGCCCTTCGGGGATCATCCCGTTTTCCCGGTGCAAAAGCAGGTTAGATTCCGGATCCCGCTTGGATAGTTTCTTGTTGCCCTCCCCCATTACATAAGGCAGGTGCGCGAACTCGGGGACGCAATCGGCGATTCCCAACTCGATGAGGGCGCGGTAAAGCACGATTTGGCGCGGAGTGGAGGAGAGCAGGTCTTCCCCGCGCAGCACATGCGTAATATGCATCAACGCGTCATCTACCGGGTTTACCAGGGTGTAGAGGGGGTCGCCGCCGCCGCGCACAATCACATAGTCCGGAACTGAACCGGCCTGGAACGTGATGTCTCCGCGCACCAGGTCATGGAAAGTAATATCTTC
Organism: Varibaculum sp. GTC20041; assembly: GCF_055387755.1. Lineage (NCBI taxonomy): Bacteria > Bacillati > Actinomycetota > Actinomycetes > Actinomycetales > Actinomycetaceae > Varibaculum > Varibaculum sp. GTC20041. The sequence goes on along the minus strand of NZ_AP041144.1, from coordinate 889,704 downwards.
ATCGGGCATCCGCATACGCAAAACCGGCTGGCGTCCTTCCGCACGGAAAGCAGCGATCTGTTCTTCCGTCAGGTTGCGGTCATATCCGTCATAGCCCAGGTGGGGATTGCGCCCGGCAGCTTTATGGCGCGCCGCGATTTCCTCAGGGGTGGAATAGGACTCGTACGCATATCCCCCGGCAAGCAGCTTATCCGCTACCTCTTTATAGATATCCATCCGTTCGCTTTGCCGGTAGGGGCCGTAGGGGCCGCCCTTATCCACGCCCTCGTCCCAATCTAGCCCCAACCAGCGCAGCGACTCTAGGATTTGCTGAAAGGATTCTTCTGAGTCGCGTTTAGCATCGGTGTCCTCGATCCGGAAAACGAAAGTTCCCCCGGTGTGGCGTGCGTATGCCCAGTTAAATAGGCAGGTACGCACCATTCCCACATGCGGGGTACCAGTGGGTGAAGGGCAAAACCGCACCCGAATAGGGGAAGTGGAATCCGGATTCATACCTAAAATCTCCTTGCGTAAAATCATTAGTTCCCCTCGATTCTACTTCGCGCCCCGCCCGATTCTCGAACCTGGGTGATTAGCGGAACGGGCTACGAACTTCCGATTCATTTTCGGCCGCCCAACTCTTCTACCACCACCCCGGAGTGCATGGGGAGGCGTAGGGTGGATACATGCAAGATTTTGACCGCTTATCCCTGCAAGAACTACGCCGTAGAGGATCTTTAAAATGGACGGGAAAGACCTTCGAGGGTGAGCCTTTATGGGGAGCCTGGGTTGCGGAAATGGATTTTGGAACCGCTCCGGCGGTTGCGAGCTGCCTGCACCGCGCTATTGATGACGGTTTCTTTGGCTATATGCCGCCGCGACTGGCCAATGATCTCCAACTAGAGACCGGGCGTTTTCTCGCTGATTCTTATGGCTGGCAGGTTAGCGCCCAGGATGTGTTTATTTCCTCCGATGTACTTTCAATTCTGCGTGCCCAAATCCAACTGGTGACTAACCCCGGGGAAGCGGTGGTGGTTCCCACTCCGGCCTATATGCCGTTTTTAACTATCCCCACCCAGGCAGGACGGGAACTAATCGAGGTTAAAAGCCGCTATAACCAGGGACGTTGGGAGCTTGATTTTGCGGCACTCGAACAAGCGCTTAGTCAGGAAAAAGCTAAACTGCTGGTGCTTTGCAACCCCTGGAACCCTACCGGGAGAGTCCTCAGCGAAGCCGAGCTGAGAAAAGTAGGGCAGCTGGCACTTGCCCATCAAGTAACGGTGTTTGCAGATGAAATCCATGCTCCTCTGGTGATTGCCGATAAGGCTCGCCATATCCCTTTCGCCAGTCTAGATCCTGATTTTTCCCAGATTACGGTTACTGCCCATGCGGCCTCTAAAGGCTGGAATTTGGCGGGGCTCCATTGCGCGCAAATGATTTTGCCGCCCTCGCCGCTACGTGATCAATTTGAAGAGTCAGGGTTAACTACCCAACTAGCAATGGGCGCGACTCCTTTGGGAGCACTAGCGGCTCGCGCTGCCTATCAGGAGGGCGGCGCTTGGCTACAAGAAATTAAGAGCTATATTCGCGAAAATCTCGCCCGCTCTCGTGATTTAGCTTTGCAGATTGCGCCCCGGCTTAACATACCGGAAGTAGAAGGAACCTATCTGTCACTGTGGGACGCGAGTAGCTATTGCAAAAACCCGGTCAAAATCGCCGAGGAGAAAGCGCGCGTGGGGGTAAATGGGGGCGAAATCCTGGGGAGTGGCTACCCCGGTTTGCTGCGACTTAACGCCGCGACTCCTCGCTACCTGTTCCTGGAGATGACCCGGCGGCTAGCTAGCGCGCTGCGAGAAGCAGAAAATGATTAGTCTCGCGCTAGGCTCTGCGAAGTTAACGGTTTAGCGGTTGGCACTAACCAACATATTTTCCATCTGCCCCACCCCGGTGATGGCGCTTGTTAGGCGTTCACCGGCGCTAAGGGGCTGCGCCGCTTCAACGCCCCCTACGATTACTACGTCCCCAGGCAGCAAGGTCATCATGTGAGTTACCTTAGCGAAGGCTTCGGCGGCTTTTAGCGGAAAGTCGGCACTGTTAGCGGAGACGACCTCTTGCCCGGAAACACTAGCGCTAATGGTGACGTTATCGGGATTAAAACCAGGGCCAACTACAATCCACGGACCTATCGCGGCAGAAGTATCCCAAGCCCTGGCCTGGGAGAAACTGATATCTTCCCCGCCGCTTGCGAAGTCTACCCCAATACTCCACCCGGCGATCACCGACCCCACCTGCTCGGGGGTCACGTTTTTACAAATAGTTTTAGCGACCGCTGCCAGTCCCACGAAGGCGCGTGCGGTGCCGCCTCCCCAAGCAGGAATGGCGATAGGGTCATCTGGTCCAATCACCGCCGTATTGGGTTTGATCCCCACCTGCGGCCACTGCTCAGTCCTATCCGTTGATCCTGGCTGGTTCGCGCAGCAGCTAACTGCTTTTGAGCGGGGAATTACTGGAGACAGCAGCCGTGCCTCCTCCAAGTTGTAAAGCTGCCCAGAAGGTTCCGCCTTCTGAAATAGCGGGTCACCTTTGAGGGCAACAATCCGCTCACTTCCGTCCTCTAAAGCACCATAAATAGGGTGGGCATCGATCCGAAATCGCACAATCTTCATAGAGCCCAGTCTAACGCCCTTGCTAAAGTAGAAAGGATGAGCCAAGGAGGAACGCGTGAGTAATAATGACCAGGAACCGGCATGGCGACGCCTAATCGCCGCCATGTTTACCTCCCCGCACCCAAAGGTTACCCCTGGTGCCGACCTGGGACTTTGCATCGAATTGGATGGCAGTTTCCACCCATTGCGCCGGGATGTTTCTGGTACTTGGACCCGTAATCGCGCCAGTTGGCGAGACCTTTGCCAAACTAAATGGGAGTCAGTTTCTGCCGGTCTAGATAGGACACAACTCAGCTGCCTACGGCAGGTGGCGGGGCTATTAGAAAAATCACCCCAAAGATTATCTTTAGAGGAGGGCGCGCAGGTATCCCCCGCTATTCGCACCTTGGCGCGCGCGGGATTTTCATTTGCCCTCGGCACCGAGCCTCTCACTCCACTGCGTTTTTCTCCGATTCTGGCGCGTCCTTTCCTGGATATTTGCGCTCCTGGCGATGTGGCGCTGCGTTTTGGGATTGATTTTTCTGCTGGTAATGACCCGGCGGGGCGCACAGTCGCCGCTACCTGCGTGGCTGCAGGTCTTGAACTGGTGGCCAGCGCAGAACTGGGATGTTTCGCCTTCTGGGATGATCGTTTTGGGCCGGTCAACCGGGTGTTGGGGGCGAAACCGGTACGGGTGCCACAGGCGGATTTAACGGATTTCTTGTTGCAAGATTTTCCGCGCCTTAGCGATAGTTTCCCGGTTTATTCTTTGGATAATAGTTTTGAGTTCCCAAAATATCGCTACCTGCTGGAAGTGGGAACTTCTCGGGAAGATGATCTTTACCGGATTTATTTGCGAGCCATGCGTGAACTCGAGGGTGAGAGAATTGAAACTAGCGCCCCTCTGGATCAGATTTCGCAGCTGAAAAGCCAGGTGACGAAGTGGTTGCGCCGCCAAGAGGGGGTTTTCACCTTCGATAGTTTCCTTTCTTGCCCCGCTCACCGCATTAACCAGTTACTGGATGAGCTGGAAACCGTTTTTGAGGGGCAAGATTTAGAGGTTAACCGCCGCGGGATTCCCCGTTCATTTTCGCAACGCGGTGGCGAAATCATCGTGGATTTAGCTCCCAATACTTACGGCTGGTTCACCCCGAATGTGCGTTTACATTTAGATGACCGCGACTTTTCGGCCTCCGAGATCGCCCAGATTCGCGAGCGGGGTGGGCTAATCGATAGCGATACTTACTTGAGCGAAGCAGAGCTGGATCGATTGAGCCTACTTAGTGAGCGTGCCGGTCTTAATCGGCGCGGCATTCACCCGGCGATTATTGACCTCTCCCAGATCTTGGAGGGTACGCAAGCACAGGTGCGCGGCCTGGAAGCCTGGAAGTCACGCCAACTAAAATTGCCGCCTATAGCCCCGCCCCACACCGCCAAGCTGCGCGAATATCAACGCACAGGCGTTTCCTGGCTGCTGGCACAACTAACGATTGGGCCGGGAGCGGTGCTTGCCGATGAAATGGGGCTAGGGAAAACTCTACAGATTTTAGCAGCGATTAATTCCTTGCCCTCCTCGAATCCGGTGCTGGTAGTGGCGCCCACTTCGGTAATTAATGTTTGGGAGTCGCAAGCGCAACGTTTTTATCCCGAGATGGAGGTGCAGGCGCTGCGTAGCGGCACCGAGATTGAGGAGGGCTTCAATGGGGCAGATTTAGTGGTTACCTCCTACGGGTTGCTGCGCCGCCATGCAGAGGCTTTCTTAGAGCCTCAGTGGCAGGGAGTTATCTGTGACGAAGCGCAGCTGGTGAAGAATCCGCGCACCCAAGCTTGGCGCGTCCTCGCCGATATGCGCCGTGAGTGGACGATTTGTGCTACCGGCACTCCCCTAGAGAATTCTTTAGCGGATTTACATGCGATTTTATCTTTGGCGCAACCGGGCACTTTGCTTTCACGGGAACAGTTTGCTGCCTTGCAGCTGCGCGGGCTGAGTCAGGTGCGTTCGCTGGTGGCGCCCTATATGTTACGGCGCACTAAAGCAGAGGTAGCGCCAGATTTACCTCCCAAGATTGAACAGGTGTTGCGGGTCGATTTAGAACCGGGGCATAGCGTCGCCTATCGGGAACTAGAAGCCCAGGCACGCCGCCAGGTTAGCGGCATGCTGCAATCCGGGGATCGGATGTCGATTTTGGCGGCGCTGACGGCGCTGCGGCGAGCCAGCTTAGATCTGCGGCTAGTAGGTGGACGCGCCGGGATCACCAGCGCGAAAACCAACGCTCTGGTGGAACAGTTACAGGCAATACCGGGACACAAAGCCTTAGTGTTTTCGCAGTTCACGTCCTATTTAAAGCTAATTAAAGAAGCTTTGGAGGAGGCGGGAATCAAAACCGTTTATCTGGATGGGTCTACTAGGAGACGCGACCAGGTAGTTAAGGAGTTTTCCGAGGGCGACGCGCAAGCATTCTTGATTTCACTGCGAGCAGGTGGCACGGGGCTTACTTTGACTGCCGCCGACTATGTGTTTGTGATGGATCCGTGGTGGAATCCGGCGGTGGAAGAGCAGGCAATCGATCGCGCCCACCGGATCGGGCAAGAACGCCCAGTCAATGTTTATCGCTTGGTTGCGACAGGAACTATTGAAGAAAAGGTTTCTCAACTTCAACAGTGCAAACGGGATTTATTCTCTTCGGTGGTACCTGCTTCGAGTTCTATTACCGATTTAGCTAATGCTTTGTTGCTGGATAGCGAGCAATTAGTTTCTTCCATTTCCTGATTTTGGTGCGAAAGGTAGTAAACGGGGCAACCGTGTTGATATGTACCCATTTCCAAACCGGCCATGCTGAGGGGGTAGACGATGCCCATGCTCGCTGTTCGGACGCGAACAGTTCGGTTGCACTGAGAGTATTTACCAGTTCAATAACTTCAGCTAGCAGCATTTTGAAACGGTCAATCAGCTCTGCGGTTTCAACCTGCTCCCAACGTTTATAAAAAGACTCATAAAGGCCGCCCAATTTATTCCATTTGTAGCCGGGGGCCGGAGTAATTACCTCGATACCGGCTTGTTCATCGCGTTCCCACCCCAATAAAAGTTCCATCCATCCCAATTGGTAAGCAAGCATCTGGCGGGGAGTGCGGTCTACCCCTTCGACTAACAAATCCCAATTACCCGCAGGTACCTCGGCGAATTCGCCTATAAACAGATTAGCGCGCTTAGTAATCTCGGCAGCTAGCTCAGCTCCTGACTCATACGTCCTCATTTCCTGACCCTCCCTATAGCAGGTTGAACTTAGTTACGGCTTCTGCCTCAAGTTTCAGCTATTTCTGCTAACCGCTTACAGTTTCGATTATCCTCGGTCGCTATTAAAACTCACGTCTGTCGCATTCAAGAATATATAACTCTCTTAAAGATTCCACCTCACCTACACACCGTATTCACAGGCGCAGCTTATGATTTTCGCAGTAAGCGAGTATCGGCTATTCCTTTTGGGCTGGCGATGCTAAAAACTTCTGAAAAAGCGTTTATGCGCCGGGAGCTAAATTCTGCTGTCGTTGCTAGCGGCCGCGAGGATTCTTCGAGACGATTAAAAGGAAACAGCTGGAAGGAATAGCTATGAAGACCTTGGACCTTTTGCGCAATCGCCGCTCGCGCTACCAACTGAACCGGGAGATTCCCCTCAGCCACCAGGAACTGCTCGATTTGATCGACGAGGTAACCGTGCAGGTACCGGATGCTTTCAATATGCAGTCGCAGCGGCTACTGGTAGTTACCGGTGAAAATCAGGACGCCCTCTGGAATCGGGTTTTTGAGGTTTTCGAGGGGAAGGTTCCGCGGGAAAAGATTGATTCTTTCCGGGCTGGTTACGGCACTATCCTCTACTTTTATGACCAGGCAGTAACCGAAGAAATGGCGGGCAAGTTCACCGCCTATGCTGACAAGTTCCCGCATTGGGCGGCGCAATCCTTGGGAATGCTGCAATTTTCGCTATGGGTAGCGCTCCGGGAAGCAGGAATTGGCGCTTCCCTGCAACACTACAATCCGGTGATTGACCATGAGGTCAAGCAAATGTTCGACCTGCCCGAAACCTGGATGCTAGATGCGCAAATGCCGTTCGGCCTGGCCAGCGATGAGCCCTCTCCTAAGCAGCTGCAAGACATTCGCCAGCGGGTAATCCAGCGTTAACAAAGCAATCGAGCGCCGGCAAGCTCAAGCGTTAGACCTTGCCGGTAGCCCGGCGGCATTATTCCCCGGCTCGAGTTGGAATCCACCTGGCATTTTCAGGTATTAGCTCAAATTTCGCGGTTATGCCAGGCAATACAACCTATAGGAGTACGCCCTGCTCGCTGCTGCTAGCTTCTTCTGGCGTCAGCGAATGAGGCGCTACTACCTCCATAGTGTCCTCTAGAGGAATTTCACCTAAAGCTGCCAGCACGCACCTGCCTACGTGGTACCCCAAGTTCACCGGCACCGCGTTCCCGATCTGCTTATATTGCGCCGCCACCGACCCGCAGAACTCCCAGAGATAGCGTTGCGCACATCTAAGAGCTTTGCTTACTGCAATAGCTCCCCCCCCCCTTAGATTGAGGACGAAAGTTTCGGCTTAGTGGTAGCGGCGGCGGAGGATAATTGTCGCTCCCAGCGCTACCCCCAGGGCACAAATCCCCAACAGAGTAGCAGAACTACTGCCGGTGTGAACTATTTCCTCCGGCACCGGAGGTGTCGCAGGCGGAGTCCCTGGTGGGGTTACCGGAGGGGTTACCGGCGGAGTTACCGGCGGCGTGGAAGGTGGTGTCGGCGGTGGCGTGGGCGGAATAAAAGTATTGGTGAAGGACACCAGGTTAACCCCATCATTTTGCTCGGCTTGGGCAACTTGGCTGACCTCGAACTTACCCGCAAGTTCTGCCGGCAAATTCTCTGTCACCTTATAGGTAAGCGCCACTCGCTCTTCCGGTTTCTTCTCCACATCTGCGAGCGTATATTTAGGGAGCTTCTCGAGGGCGAATTGAAAGTCTTTGCCCTCGCCTTGTCGGAAACTGTCGGCTTTCAGATACTTTCGCACCGGCTCGGTCGCTATTTTGTTGTCTCCCTGCCAGGTTTCCACTTGGAAGTTATCGATATAATCACGCATATCGAAATCTTTAAGCAGTTCAAGTCCGCCCTCCCAGTGTTTCTTAACCAGCAAATCCAGGTAGGGGATAATCTCGGTTTCTGAATCAGGAATCCGGTTATAAATAGGTTGCTTGCCTAGTTTTTTCAGCTTTACTTGAAACTTAATCGAGAGATTTCGCGCCTCAGGAATCTTAATCGCTTTAAGAAAATCGAATTCTGCTACCTGGGTCTTTGCCTTGTCCAGCAGCCTAATCTCCCGGGTGTCCGGGTTATAGCGGGCCTCAAAGTCCGTGGCTAAGTCCCCGTCCTCCATGACTTTTAAGGAATCCGGAACCAGTTCCAGGCGTTCATCTAGCTTATCGATTACCGTGGCCGTGTCCTTAAAGCCCATGTCTACATACTTGTCATACTTAACCACCAGGCGGTGATCTCCGGGTAACTTAGCGTTAATCCGGTAGTCGATCAGGTCTCCCTTACCGGCATAGGCTTTTTTCGCGTCCTCCCCAATCGGGTATTTCGCCTGGTCGATAACCTTATCAAAAACCGGTTTCTTCGGTATCAGCAGTAGCAGCGGGGTCTTGTAACCAATATATGCGCGCGAGCTCGCGTTATCCTTAAATCGCTCATCGGTAGCGCCATAGGGATTAGCCCACACTTCTTCATGATTGCTGTTCGATTGGAGCATCCTCATAGTGAGCCGCCCATTTTCTGCCAGGCGAACTCCGTACTGTAATGACAGATCGTAGTCTTTCTTGAACGCTGGCGCCGCGTCCTCAATCCGCACCGTATACTCCCCCGGAGTTACTGCCTTAAACAAACTTGCCGGATAATCGTAGGCGGTTTTAGTAGCAGTAGATTTTGCGATCAGCTTTCCTTGCTGGTTATACAGCCCCAGGGTAAACCCGGGTTTCGCATAGGCAGTAGCAAAAGAGTCATACTTGACGCTTTCGATATTAGAAGCCAGGATATACACCTGTTTTCCCAGAGTAACGATCAAGGTATTAGTCGCCGGATCGAATTTTTGCCTGGCAATTCCGTAATACATATAAGCCTTTGGCAGGCTGGGCAAAGAAAGCTTCGCGCCCTCCGGCACCCCGGTCGCTTGAATATCGAAAGAATAATCTCCGCTGGCAGTAGGCAGAGACAGCTGTTTTTCTGCCTGGGGATCCGACTTACCCCCGATATTAAACTTCCAGGTGTCACTCTCCCCCAGCACCTCCAGGGGACGCTTAATAGTCACGTGATAGGTCTTATCCACCAGCTTTAGCGGTTTTAATACCAACTGGAATCCCTCACCCTGCGCCAGTACTTTTTGCACCGAATATGGCGTTTTCTGCCCGCCGTCTTTCAAGGTAATGCTCGGCAAGTCTGCTTGCGTTGCCGGCACCAGAGAGCTCGGGGCGAACTTGCCGCTGTCATCGTAGGCGAGCGCTTTTAGGAAACCGTGACCAGCAGAATCTTTCCTGACCGTAACAGTCTCATTTTTCTGGCTAACCGAGTTGTATAGCGGGAGTTCAAAGGATTCCGCGGTGCCCGGAAGGGATTTCCCGGCTTCATCGACCATAGTAATGTCGTAGCGCGCCGAGATTTTTTCTTTAAAGGTCATCCGCATTTCCGAGGTGCCATCGGATCCGGCCGCAACCTTTACTTTTTGTGCCTCCCCTATCTGCGAAAAACCTTTCTTCACCGAAAAAGTAATTTCCTTGCCGAGGGGGTAATCCGCGGCCTCTAGGCCGAACTCAATCTCGCATTTGCGCAACCCATTTTCTAGGGTTTTGTCCGAGGTAACGTCAGCGGCCTCAATCTCGTAGGAGTCAGCAAACCATCCGGTGCCTTCTTGAATCTCTAAGTCGGTGCACTTAGCCCGGGTATAGATAGTTGCATAGAGGGCAGCTGTATCTTCGTCCTCCTCACCTGCCGCCTGCGCTAAAGGCGATAAAAACGCCATCCCTAAGATTAGAGCCAGGATCACACCGATCAGAGAAAGGTTCGCGGCTTTTCTGTTCATATTCCCCACTTGCGGTAGCAGTATTTCGACCTGTTGTCAGAATATCGCGCTGGAGATACCGAAAATAATGCAGCGTAAAAAATCACAATAATATTTGCCTGGAAGGAGAGAACAAACCCACCAGAAAAATACTGCAAAATTAATAGCTGCTATTACCTATTTGACATGGAAAAACAGCCACCTGTATTCGGGGAGAATCGCGCACTTGCAGGAGGGAGCAATGCTGCGTAGGATGCAGTTCGTGTCCAAAACACAGCGGCATTATTTTAACTATGCGGCAGTGATATTATCCGGGTTCCTTATCGCCCTGCTGATAGGAACCTGCCTACTAATGCTGCCGTTATCCACGGTACATGTCGGGGGGCTACCGCTACTCCCGGCCTTATTTACCGCCACCTCTGCCCTCTGCGTTACCGGCTTAACAATTGTTGACACCGCCACCTATTGGACAGATTTCGGCAAAGTCGTGATTTTACTATTAATACAGGTAGGCGGCTTTGGGGTGATGAGTTTTGCGGCTGTGCTCGCCCAAGCAGTAATCCGCCGGGAAAGCCATAGCGCCAAGCTGGCTTCAGCGGCCGAGCGGCGCAGCGTCACCGGCAGGTTGGGCGTGCTGTTGCGCCGGGTACTGGGAACTTCCCTCCTGGTTGAGCTACTCACCGCCATTCCCTTGACGATTCGTTTCCTGTCCCTAGGGTATTCGCTGCCGCGCGCCCTCTGGCATGGAGTCTTTCACGCAGTTTCGGCCTTTAATAATGCTGGCTTCGCCCTCTATTCGGACAATATGTCTTCCTTTGTGGGCGATTGGGGGGTGTGTCTGCCCATAATGGTGGCAATCATTATCGGAGGTTTGGGATTCCCTGTCCTCTTCCAACTTCGCACCAGCCTATTCAAGCCTTACCGCTGGTCACTGCACACTCGGATGATGATAGCTGGCACCGGCGGCCTCCTAGTATTTTCTTCCCTGCTGGTTACGGCTTTCGAGTGGCACAACCCGAAAACTTTGGGCAAACTCCCTACTCTAGACGCGATCCTGGCCGGAATATTTCAAGCAGTCCAAACCCGCACCACTGGTTTTAACTCGATAGATATTGGACAAATGCATGAATCCACCTTGTTTGCGATGGATACTTTTATGTTTATCGGCGCGGGACCGGCCGGTACTGCCGGGGGCATCAAAATCACCACCATGTTTGCCCTCCTGGCGATTGTCGCTGCGGTTATCCGCGGCCGCAACCAAGCAGTAGTGTTTGGAAAAAGTATTTCTTCCGAGGTGGCGCAGCAAGCAGTCGCGGTGGTGGTGTTGGGATTTATCTTGGTGGTTACTTCCACCATTTCGATCATGTTCTTAACCCACTTCACCTTGTCGCAAACCCTATTTGAAGTGTTCTCCGCTTTTGGTACCGTAGGTCTATCTACCGGAATAACGCCGCTACTTAACGATCCTTCGCAGTTAATACTTATAGCTTTAATGATTATTGGGCGGTTAGGTCCGATTACGGTTGCTACCGCACTCGCTTTCGCACCTAGTGCCTCTAAGATTTCCTTCCCCACAGAAAGGCCGATCATTGGTTAATTTCTCGAAACCTACTTACGCGGTGCTGGGCTTAGGACGCTTTGGCAGCGCCGTCGCCCGCGAACTCATGTCCGACTATGCCGTGGTTATCGGTATCGATTTAAACGAGACGGTAGTGAACCGCAATAACGGTATTTTGAGCCAGGTGGCGCAAACCGATGCCACCGATATTGCTTCCATTACCGAGCTAGGGGTCGCTGATTGTGATGGCGTAGTAGTCGGGATTGGCGGCCCCCACGTGGAGGCCTCTATCCTCACCTGCTCGCTGCTCACCGATATGGGGGTTAAGAACCTGTGGGCAAAGTCCTCCGGAACCGCCCACGGACGCATCTTGGAACAAATCGGAGTCCCCCATATCGTTTATCCCGAAGTGGCGATGGGGCGCAGGGTTGCTCACCTGGTACGCGGGGTAAACCTGGACTACGTAGAACTATCTTCCGGCACCGCCATGGTTAGAACTATTCTTCCCAAGTCTGCAGTCGGGTCTCTCGATGAGGTTAACCTTTGGAATCGGCACGGGGTAAAGATCGTGGCGGTACTACGGGAAAACCAGTGGCAACCAGTGCTAGGGGCAGTAGAACTTTCCGAGGGCGACCAAGTACAGATTTACGGCGGCGCGAAACAGGTAGAAAAGTTTGCCCGTCTCGCTCCCCGCCCGTAGCGGTCTACCCTAGCGCGGCCACTAGCAATAACCGGCCTAACTGCCTCCGCAGACCCTATTGCAATGGCGATATCTCAAGTAGCAGTGCGGATTATGATTCGCGGGGACGACTGTTGATACTGTGAGTCTTTGAGTGAAACAAGCTGCCGATCTTGTTAGCTGTTACTGCTAGCAGCGAATAGGCAATCCCGTAGATCAGCGCGGATTCGTTAAAAAAGATCAGCATGGGCACCATGAAAAACAGTATCGGCATCACTATCCATAAAACAGTGAAACCCTCCGTGATTCCGCCCCAGGCGGCTAGCGCGACAGTGATTAGCGGAAACACTATGAACAGCATCAAGATAAACAGCATCATGCCTGAATCAGGGGCGCTGAATACTCCGATGGCGGCTCTAGTAAGAGCAGGCAGTAAAAGATAGCACGCGAAAAGCCCGCCAAGTCGTGCCCAAGTGCCGCGTCTTTTCCACCTTTGCATGCACTCATTTTTTCATGTCCAGAAGGGAAAAACCATGGGGCTTAGAAACTGGCTACGCCCCAAACCGCGCGGCGCTAAAAACCACCAGGATAACCTCGTCCTATTCATTTCTATTGGGCTTGACCTTTTTTTGGGCGTTCGGCAACCGAACGTAGCACGATGCAGAGGACGCTCATCTATCGCGTAATCCTGCAGGAGATTTTGGGATCTCAAATCTACTACGAGTGCTGCGGTAAAGTAGAAGATGCAGAAGGTGGGAACGAGGTCTCCCATCATGTCTTAGAGGGAGTCTAGCGGACGCAAGCGCTGCTAGGCTCTCTTCTCATTTCTTTTCCGGTCTAGGGGGTCATTACCGCGCTAACCCGGGAGATACCCGTCAGTCAATCTTCCACCACGAGGTTGATAGAAGCAACAAGATCGGGGTTAATACCCAAAGTGGCGGGTTAATCCCAACAGGAGCCATAGCTACCCGCTGGAATTAACCCGCCTAGAGAAAATCCACCCGTCACTAGCGCAAAACCAGGAGACCAATTAAGCGTTAAACGCCTGCTCTATGCGCTCGTGCGCGGCCCAGATCTGCTCAGGTAGATTCTTGAACTGTGCAAGGTGCTCGCGGCGGTAGCCCATCTCCTTCTTCCACAGATCGGTGTCGATGGAAAGAAGCTTATCCAGATCGGCGTCGTCACCTTCGAAACCATCCAGATTCAACTCTTCCTTCTTCGGCAAAATACCTACCGGTGTTTGCACGCCCTCAGCGCGCCCTTCCTTAACGTCTAGCAGCCAAAGCAGCGCTCGCAGGTTGTCGCGGTAGCCAGGCCAGCAGAAGTGTCCGTCTTCCGGATCGCGCTGGAACCAGTTCACGTGCGCAAAAATGGGCTGTTCCTTCGCGGAGCCAATTATTTTCAACCAGTGGGTCGCGTAGTCCCCTTCGGGGTAGGACATGAAGGGGCGCATCGACATCGGATCGTAACGCAGCACGCCCTCCTTGCCTTCAGCCGCGAAAGTGGCTTGGGCTCCCAGGGTCAAACCGTCGTATACGCCCTCGGCTAGGTCGGTGATTGCCCGGATAAGCGGCTCCCGGTCCTTTACTCGCCCGCCAAAGATGATGGCGTCAATTGGCACCCCTTGCGGTTCTTCGTAATCGGGAGCCACGTTGGGCACGTTAGCCAAAGATGTGGTGAAGCGGGAATTGGGATGTGCCCACTCGTCTCCCTTGGCCTCGCAGCGCTGCCGATCGGCCGGGCGGTCGGAAATCTTTTCGCCCTTCCAATCCCGCCAGCCAGTAACGTCTTCGGGGTAGTCCGGGGTCTTACCTTCCCACCACAGCTCTTGGGTTTCGGGGTTGTAAGCGACGTTGGTGAAGAGCGTCTTAGAGCCTTCTTTGATGGCGTCCATGGCGGTGGGATTAGACTTCCAGTTGGTGTCCTTTGCCACGCCGAACGCGCCGTATTCGGGGTTCATGCCGTAAATCTTGCCGTCTTCGCCAACGTGCAGCCACACGATGTCATCGCCGTAGAAGTAAACTTCGTAGCGGTCACCCAAGGCGTCCGGGGCTAGCATCATAGCGAGGTTGGTTTTACCGGAAGCTGAGGGGAAACCACCGCACACGTAGTAGGTGTGATCCTTGAGCTTATCCTTAATCCCGATCAGCATGAACTGTTCGGAAAGGAATTCCCCGGAGGCCCAGCCGTCGTAAGAAGCTTGGCGCAGACCGTGGGCGATCTTGCCGAGTAGCGCGTTGCCGCCGTAGGAGGAACCGAAGTGCAAAATTGTGCGTTCGTCGGCTACCGTGGCAAACAGGCGCTTATCCTTATCGGTGCCCTGCCCCAAGTTCTTCAGGTCGCCAGTAACGTGCACTGCGCGCACGAATTCTGCCGGATTTTCCAAATTGTTCAGGTGTTCTACGCCAACCCGGGCCATGCGGATCATGTGAAGAACCACGGTGAGGTTGTCGGTAAGTTCCACTCCGCGAGCCCACTTTTCTAGCGGCGATTTCGGCGGTGCCATCAGGTAGGGCACCACGTACATTGTTTTACTCCGGGAGGCGCCCTTCATGCTTTCCAACTGCCGGGCAGTTACTTCCGTGGCGTCGTGCCAGTTGTTGTAAATTCCGGCTTCTTGCGGATTGTGGGTGGCGACGACGGTGCGTTCCTCGCTGCGCGCCGTGTCCTTGTAGTAGGAGCGGGAGTAGTAGAGTCCATCACCCGCAGGTGCGATTTCACCGGTGGCTAGGCCTTCGGCGATGAGTCGGTCGTCATCCTTTGCGGAAATGACTTCGATGGCAGCGGGTTCGGTAATTCCGGCCCAGTGCGCTACATACTCAGCTACTGCGGGATTTTCCAGCCCGGCATCGCTGAGGATCTTGGCAATGTTATCCATATTTATTACTCCTAAAATTTCGTGTAGTAGAACATTAAATTTAGGATACCCGAAACTTTTGAAGCAAACCTGGATTTAAGTCCTGCCTGGAATAAATAGGAACAAAACCTGGGACGCTGCAGTATGGGCTAGCAAATCCGCTAATAGGAGAGCCCTCTGTAGGCTAGTTAGTTTCTTAACTCTCCCTTTTCTCCCGCCTATGTGTCGGCTAGATTACCCCGACATTACTTGACCAAATAGGGGGCACTCACGCTACTCTTTTGTTAGGCAAGGCTTACCTAATTAAATATTAGAAGGGATATATCGCATGAAAACACGCGACTTCATCAACATTGGCGTTTTTACCGCAATTTATTTTGTGCTAGTTTTCGGCACTGGAATGCTAGGCATCATTAATCCAGCAATGATGTTTGTGGGCTATGCCTTAGGTCTTATCGCTAACGGCGCCGTAATCATGCTATTTAAGTCGCGGGTACCGAAGATTGGCGCCTTGGCATTAATGGGACTATTAGTCGGGATTTTAATGGTAATTACCGGGCACCCCTGGGTTACTGCCCTACTTACACCTTTGCTGGGACTAGCCGCAGACTTCCTCTTCGCTAAAAAATCAGCGGTTTTTCGGGTCCTAGGATACGCCGTCATGTCCGTATGGTACGTGGTGCCCTGGTTCCCGGTATTCATTGACGCTCAGGGCTACTACAAATATATTGCTGACTCTATGGGGACTGCCTATGCAGATTCATTACGCTGGTTCTTGTCACCATGGATGATTGTGGCCTGGGGCGTGGGAATTTTCATTCTCGGGCTTATCGGCGGAGTCTTCGGAAATTCTCTAATGGCGCGGCACTTCCGTAAAGCTGGCATCGCAAAGTAATGAGCCTTCAATGCCAAACTAGCGCCCCCGGATCAGCAGCAAGCTATCACCAAGATCAGGTCACCAGCGCTGAAATCTTAGCAGCTAACCAACGGCATTCCCGGCCAGATCCGCGCACCGTAATACTGGTTATATTCGTATTAAATGCCCTGGTAATGTCGCGACTACCCATAGTGATCACTTTCCTGGTAGCCGGTATTGCGCTCTTGGCTTTACTATTGTCACACTGCTATTCATGGGCGCTAGGTTTCCTCGCCGTGGAAGGAACCTGGGTCGCTTGTATCTATCTTTTCCCCAGAATCTGGCCAAGCGCCCTCACCGCGTTCCTAATGGTTTTAGGCTACTGGATGATAAGGATTTGCACTGTTGGCGGTCTGGCAGGTTACGCGATTAAAACTATCGTCCCCGGAGAACTCGTAGCCGGTCTTCGCAGCTTACGCATACCGATAGCTGTAACCGTTCCCCTGGTAGTGCTACTACGATTCATACCGACAGTATTTCGGGAATACCGCGCAGTAAGAGAAGCAATGTCCCTGCGGGGATTACAAATGGGATGGCGCGCCCTCTTACATCCCCTCCATTTTCTAGAAATGGTTTTAGTTCCCTTACTGGCATCCTGCGCCCGAACCGCTGATGAAATGACCGCCGCCGGCATGGTGCGCGGTTTAGGGTCCACTATTTACCCAAGTACTTTGAAACAGCTGCGATTCAGCCGACTGGATGCCCTCTGGATACTGACGCTAATCGCCCTGATTGCTCTCATCCCCTACTCAGACCATCTAGCTATACTCTCGGGTGGATTCAAATGAGCACCTTAATCGACCAGGTCTCCTTCGATTACCAGTTCAACCCGGACGAAGAAACCTCATCAGCTCACGTAAGCGCAGTCAGCGATATCAACCTCGATTTCCCTACAGGATCCTGTACCTTAATCACCGGTCCTTCCGGAGCAGGCAAGTCGACCCTCTTAAAACTTCTGAACGGTTTAATACCCGAACTTTATAAGGGTAATCTCAGCGGACGCACTACCCTTGCTGGTCTCGATACCGTGCAAACAGATATCCAAGAATTAGGGCGTACCGCCGGGACAGTTTTTCAAAATCCCCGTTCCCAGTTTTTTACGGCAAATGTACTAGAAGAGTTAGCATTCGCGAGCGAAAATGCCGGAGATACTCCCAAAACAACTGCTAACCGGATCGCGGAAGCTGTAAACGCCTGGGGCATTCAGCGTCTGCTAGGCAACGAGTTACGTAAGCTTTCCGGAGGTGAATTGCAGCTGGTTGCTTGCGCAGCAGCAGTTGCCGGACCGCAGCAAATCCTGCTTTTAGACGAGCCCACCTCTAATCTTTCCCCTGAAGCAATCTCCGCATTCAGCGAAGTCTTACAAAGATTAAAAATCGCGGGCTGGACCCTGGTAGTAGCCGAGCACCGCGTTTACCCTCTAAAGGGTCTCGCAGATCAAGTCGCGATCATGGATAAAGGACGAATCCAGCATTTGTATACTGCGGATAAGTTTTTTAGTTTGTCTTCTAAACAGCGTAAAGAGTTAGGGTTGCGTACCCTGGAAAAACCGGAAATGTGCGTTAACACCACTCCTGATCAGCAGGCGGACGGTATCACCGCAAAAAATTTAAGGTTCAGTTACGGCAAACACCGCGTCCTCAATATTCCTTCCCTATGTTTACCGAAGGGAAAAGTAGTTGCGCTAGTCGGCCCGAACGGAGCAGGCAAAACTACTCTTGCGCGCACCCTCATCGGGTTAGCTCACCCGGAAGGAGGCAGCGTTATTAGTTTTAGCGGCAAATCCTGCCGAGCGGCAGACAGACAAAAACGCAGCGTGCTAGTAATGCAAGATGTAAACCGGCAACTATTTGCTGAAACGGTAGCGGCAGAGGTCGTACTAGGAAATGACAATCTTAGTAAAGAGCAGGTGCAGGCGCTTCTAGGTGATCTGGGGTTGCAAGGATTATCTGAACGGCACCCAATGACTCTTTCCGGAGGACAAAAACAGCGTCTCGTTATTGCCAATGCCCTGGCGAGCCAGGCAGAGCTTTACGTATTCGATGAACCCACCTCGGGGGTTGATTACCAGCACCTACTATCGATCAGTTCTCAGATTCGCTCACTAGCCGCAAAGGACAAAGCGATCCTGATTATTAGTCACGACTTGGAGTTCATCAATGAAGTTGCCGATTATCAGCTGTTGCTCCAGCCTCTCGATAGTGAAATAAACGTGCAACTTACCGCGCCCGACCAAGAGAAACATTGAAAGAGGAAGCACAGTGAATGATCACCAAGTTAGCGAATCAGAAAAAGATGCAGCGGAAAATATCAAGCTGACCAGCAAACAAGGTAAAGCCGCATTACGAGAACTATTAGCTCCCGTGCAAATGGCGCTGCGAGTCGGTCAAGTGATGGCGGTTATATCCGCTATTTTGCGAGTTTTTCCTTTCGTTGCTTTAGTGGGGATCGGCAACGAACTCCTAACCTCATTGGGCAATGGCCTATCCCCCAACCAAAGCGTCATCATATTTTGGGTACAGGTGTTAATCGGAACATTTTGTGGAGGGCTGTTCGCCTATTTTGTGGGCTTGTTGGTTACCCATATTGCAGATAATCGCCTATCCGCAAGTATTCAGCAAAAGATTATCCGTTTTCTGGGGCAAGCTCCTTTAACTTGGTTTAGCGATAACACTTCCGGACACGTGCGTAAAGTACTGCAAGACGATGTAAAGAATCTACATGTGCTAGTAGCACACCGCCCCGTAGATTCGCTGATCGCTACCCTAGTGCCCATATTTTGCGCGGGTTATACCTTCACTATTGATTTAAGACTCGGACTTTTAGTAATTGTTACGGTGCCGATTTACATCATTGCCTACGCAGTGATGATGCGAGGAATGAGCGATAAATCCTTAGAACTTGATGCAAAACTTGATCAGGTTTCCTCCGCAATGGTGGAATTCGTAAAAGGCATCCAGGTGGTTAAAACTTTTGGGATCACCGGAAAAGCACACCGCAAGTATGCCCACAGCGCCAATGAAGCCTGTGACTATATGGAGGAATGGAATCGGCCAATGGTGCATGCGGCTTCCCTGACCGCCGCCCTCACCTCTACCCCATTGGTAGTTCTCTTATTTGGGATTGTCGGCCCCTGGTTCGTCTCCAAACATTGGGTTAGTCCGGTAGAAGTAGTTGCCGGTTGTTTAATTGCCATCGCGCTGCCCTCCTCAATTAACCTGATAACCCAGCTTGCTTGGAATTACCAGTTAGCAGGTGCCGCGGCCAAAAGGATTCTTGATCTTCTTGGGGTAAAGCCCCTCTCCTGCCCGGATCAGTCACTGCATTTACCCCAAGACGCAAGCATCGAATTTAAAAATGTATCGCTCAGCTATGGCCATACGCTAGCTTTGGATAATGTTTCCTTACGTTGTGCGCCCGGTACAGTAACCGCTCTCATGGGGCCATCAGGAGCCGGGAAAACCACCCTAGCCAAATTGGCCGCCCGCTTCCTGGATCCCGATACGGGAACAGTACTAATCGGTGGAGTCAACCTTAAAGAACTTAGTAGAAGCGACCTCTACCATCATCTCGGGTTCGTCTTGCAAGATGCGCAGCTCTTGCGGGCTTCCATTCGCGACAACATCTCTATCGGGCGACACGATGCAGATGAAGCCGAGATTATTAACGCTGCTCGCCAGGCACAGATTCATGACGAAATCATGGCACTACCTAAAGGATATGACACCGTCGTCGGGGAAGATCTGAAGCTATCGGGAGGGCAAGCTCAGCGGATTGCCATCGCCAGAACCTTACTATTGGATGCGCCGATACTCATATTGGATGAGGCAGCAGCCATGGTAGATCCGGAATGTGAAGCACAAATCCAAAAAGCTATTAACCATCTGATGGCCGGACGTACTGTTCTGGTTATTGATCACCGCCCAGATTCAGTCAAGAACGTCGATCAAATCGTCCTCCTTGATAAAGGAGAGCTGGTGGCCTGCGGTGATCACCAGAAGCTACAAAATATAGAACTCTACCGCCGCCTGTGGTCGGCATCCAATGTTGAGTTTACGGAAGGAGGACGAAACTGAAATGGCTAAGTCAACGGGAGCTATCGACATAATTCGAACAAATTTCCGCCTCAGCGCCAACTCTCAAAATCACAGCAGGAGTATCAGCTGGGCAGCTCGGATCATCAGCGGCATTGCGCAGGGGGTAGGCTTACTTGCGCTGATTCAGCTCGCAAATACCTGGGCTAGCAGGCAGGAAGAAACCGCCAATAACGCTAACCCCTGGATCTTAACCCTGCTCGTCACGGCGATTATCGGAGCGATCAGTATCTACATACGAGATCGGTTCTCCTACGAAGGCGCGTTTTCGGTGATGCGTTCTGTCCATCGCCGCGTCGGGAATCAGTTGGCAAAACTGCCCCTGGGATGGTTCTCCACTGATACTACCGGGCGCTTGTCCCGTCTAGGGGCAGCTACTGTCAATGAGCTCGGCAATCTGAGTGCCCACTTGCTCACGGAACTGTCTGCCGCCACCGTCACTTTGCTGACGCTGCTTGCTGGTTTGCTCTGGTGGTACCCCATCCTGGGGTCAATTTTTGCGTTATGCCTAATCTGTTACCTGATTCTGATGTGGGCACTAACCTATCTTGACAGTGCTGCCAGCGCCTACGCGGCCCCGGCGGCTACTGAACTCGCTGATCGGATTGTAGAATTTTCTACCTGTCAATCTATGCTCCGTGCATGTGACCAGACGATTTACCCCCAAATGGCCACCGCTTTAGCAGAAAATCGCCGCAGATCCACTCGCCGACTATGGATAGAATGCATCGGGAATTTCCTCGGCGGTATCGCCTCGCAAACAATTTGCGTGGTAATGATTATTTCCAGTGTTCATCTTGCTTTTACTGGAAGCCTTGCTCCCCTGGCAGTGGTGGCGGTCATTGGGATAAGCCTAGAAATTACTCATTACCTTTCCACGATTTCTGATTGTCGAACCGGGTTATTGGCGGTTGGACCGACAATGGCGACTATTAACGAAGTACTAGATGCGCGCCCTCTTCCTGAGCCGGAAACTTCGCTACCCCAACCACTACCCCATCAGGTTGAGCTTCGAGAGGTTGATTTTGCTTACGGGAACGATAAACAGGTGCTCAACAAAGTCAGCTTCACCGTTGCGCCCCACACTATGACCGCACTCGTTGGCTCTTCGGGGGCAGGTAAAACCACTATTGCCCGCTTAATTTGCCGATTTTGGGACGTAAGCTCGGGTGCGGTACTCGTTGGAGGTCGAGATGTCAGAGAACTGACGACTGAAGATTTAATGAGCCAGATTTCAATGGTTTTCCAAGATGTCTATCTTTTCGATGACACTTTGGAAGCAAATATCCGCATCGGTAACTCCAATGCGAGCAAAGAGGCTCTACTACATGCGGCAGAACTAGCAGGTGTCAACGATATTGTTAGCCGCCTTCCCGATGGTTGGGATACAAACGTTGGTGAAGGTGGCTGCGCGTTATCAGGAGGGGAACGCCAACGAGTTTCGATTGCTCGCGCTATTTTAAAAAATGCTCCGATTGTGCTCTTCGATGAAGCTACCAGCGCTCTGGATGCCGAGAATGAAGCAAATCTGCTGCGCTCTTTCGAAGTATTACGTCGCCAATCAACCATGTTGGTAATCGCACATAAACTCCACACGATTACTCGGGCTGACCAGATTGTGGTTCTAGATAATCAGGGGCAAGTGGCTCAGGTTGGTACCCACAATGAACTTGTAAATTGCGAGGGGATTTACCGAGATTTTTGGGATGAGCGTCAAGCGGCCTCTGGATGGAAAATATCCGCACAATAGTTCGGAATAGCTAGGTAGCATACCCGGAATTATTTGCAAGTATTTTCCGGTTAGAGGTCGTTGCAATGGCTATTACTTCAATATTTAAGGAAAAAGTCTAGAGATTAATGCCAATTATTTTTCTGATTCGGCATTGATGAATTCACTGAAGGATTTGGGGGAAATCATGAGGTATACATCTAATTTTAGGGAAACTACTATTTCTCGTCTCCTGTTTATTGCGGTCACTATTTCTGCTGCCGCGAACCTATTCTTAACTTCTTTAGGAGTTGCAGTAGCTTATGCAGCAGATACCGAAACGACCAGTGTAGGAGATAACCTCACTGCCTCCTGGGATCCGACAGCCAAAATCCTGACCGTCAGTGGCCATGGTCAGCTAGATCGAGCCAAATGGATGTCTGAAACTCCGGCCACCCACAATGAGCCCAATAGTAGATTCTGCGGAACTGTTAAAGATGCAAATGGCAACGCCAAGCCAGCCGAACCGCAGCCGGTGGAAATATAATTTATTCCTAATCCGGGCACCACCATAGATTTCCCACAAGATTCCAGCTTCCTTTTTTCCCACTGTGACAAGGCCAGCATCGACTTTCCGGATACTGGTATTAATACCGGCAAAGTCACCACGATGAGCTATATGTTCTATAAGGCGACGCTGGCGAACCCGAATACCTCTAACTGGGATACCAGCAAGGTGACCAGTATGAGCGGCATGTTCGGCGCCACCAAAGCAGCTAATCCCGATACTTCAAAGTGGAATACCAGCCAAGTCACCAGAATGAATGGAATGTTCCAGGGTGCGAAAGTAGCTAATCCGGATGTATCAAACTGGGATACCAGCCAAGTCACCGACTTGAGCGACATATTCAACGGAGCTACTGTTGCCACCCCGGATGTCGCCAATTGGGATACCAGCCAAGTCACCAACATGGAAGGTGTCTTTACTGCAGCAGCTGCCGCGAAACCAGATGTGTCAAAGTGGAAGACCAACAAAGTTACCAATATGCACAATATGTTTGCCGGAGCCAGCAGCATAGAAAATTTGGACGTATCTGGCTGGGATATTAGCCAGGTTGAGGAAGAGACCGTCGCAGACGTTTTCGCTACTGAGGGGCGCACGAGTGTACGGATCAAAGGCGCTGCTTTAAAGCGTAATATTTCTAGCTGGTTTAAGTTTATAGCCGACCCTTACCATATTCGTAATGTTGACGATGGCACGGTGTTAAACGCTACCCCGGGTGATGGGCAAACAGTTTCTGTCATGTTGGATTCGGTTAAAGACAAAATTGTAGATAAGGCCACCTACCTAATTCGCCCTAATGAAATAGTAAAAGTAACGGCAACTCCGACACAGGTTTGGCAAGGCGAACCACTGCCAGTCTTGGATTACCAGGTGGATGCGGCTCATAGCAAAGATTTACTCACCGGTGCTCTCAGAGCTGACTACGGGGCAGATACCCCGGCGGGACAGGTTGCGATTAAGCAAGGAACTTTAAAACTTAAAGACGCAGTAACCGGAGCATATTCACTAGAATTTACCGCAGGAATTCTCAATGTTAATGCTTGTCCAGAGCAACCGGAAGCTAAAGTTGATACTTCTAAGTGGGCTGATAACAATCACCCGGGGGCTAAAAATTGTGCCGATCGAAAGGTATACCAAAGTAGAACCATCACCACTACCCCTCATAAATGGGATAGCAATAAACATGAATGGGTTTTAGATACTGCAAACGCGAAGGAAAAAACTGAGAGTCAATCGCGGAATATGACCGACCAAGAAATCCACATATGCGCTGATAACCAACCTGGAAACCAGCCTTCCGTTACACCCACAGAGCATTCTGGTAAGCACCCCACTGTGCATCCAGTCCCTAAAATTGCTCCAGTGAAGAAAACTGAGCCTACTCAGGTAACCCAGATCTCCACTTTGCCTCAGACCGGGACTTTGGTTGGCCAAATCGCGCTTCTAGCTTGCTTGCTAGGGGCCGCCGGCAGCATTGTTTGCCGCTTGCGCCGCACCGCCCGCTAGCGGATCAGTTTATGACTCTCGGGGTTTGGTGAGGCGTTGGGGCGGCCAAGGAAAAATCCGATTAACGTGGGCAGCGTATTGGATGTATTCATCCCCGAATTCATTTTCAAGCCAGCGTTCTTCAGTGTGTTTCATCAAAACAGTCAACGCCACCCAATAGATGAACGGGAGGGTTAGTAGCCACCAGTTCACTTGTATGAGCAGCAGACCGCAGTTTAATAGCAGGAAGGAAGAATATACGGGATGCCTAACCCAAGCGTATATCCCGCTAGTCATAAGCTGACCAGTTTTAACGCTTTCGACCATGTGAGAGCCAAAAACAGCTGAAACCCACACGATTACCGCAACTACCATCACAACCAGACCCGCCGCAATCATGAGGTTATGCACCCAACTATTTCCGATAGTTCCGTTTGCGATCCAGCCTAAAAAATGGACAAGACTCGCTGCAATCGTGACGATAAAAATACCCGAAACCTATATCGGACCTACACCTAACACAGGCAAATGCGAAGCTCCGATTTTATTCATACAGCTATTTTCGCACCAGCCTAACCCGCTCTAGCAATGGCAGAAGTAGCTAACGCTATGGCAACCGCCGCAGAAGGAGAAGTAAAAGCAATATCCCGGGTGACCACGCCCCGCTTATTTTCTATGCGGATTGAACCATCACTAACTAGCTTTTGGTGACGACTAGCGCTAGCCGTATAGGAGTTAACCGTTGCCTGACTTCTGGCTTTACTCGTTTCCCAGCTAGCAACCACGATTGATTCCTTGAGAAGGAAAAACTCGCCATCAATCAGCTGCATCGAGGCATCTATCCCATCTTTTTGCTTATGTAGATGAAAAATAGGTGAAGAAACTATCTGAGCGTTATCTAGTTGCACAGTATTTTCTGGGGAACGCAAAACATTGACTCCCAGGATTGGCAAAATCAGCTTCACATTATCTAAGAACGACTCGGCTGATGCTCGTTGCGCTTCAGAAAGCTTCCTAACCCGAGGGGTTTGCCTGTTATCAGGCATAGAACAGCGCTCAGCATTCTTAGCGATTTCAACCAGACGGGCTTCTAAATAGCCCCAATGTCCCTCGTTAAAAGATCGTTGCAAGCTAGCGATAATAACGACCTTTTCCCACTGCGGCTTCTTTTTGTCATGATCGCGTAAGCGCTCAACAAAGTTTTCTGTCTTGCCTATATAGCACCAAGTGTTCTCAATAGCTTCAGGGTCATTCCCAAGAAGAATATACACACCATTACAAGCGATTGAGCTGAATGACCCCGTGTTTGCATGGGGTTTTTGAGACGTTTGAGTTTGTTTGAACCTCGTAGCGACTAGACATCATAGTTCTGCTAAAGTCAACACCGCTTTAGCAGGAATTTTTATGGTTTTTGCTTCTAATCATAAAGAGATTATTTGCGGAACTCGGGATGGTAAAAACTCAGCAAAATTGCCGCAGCTATCAGGACTGCGCAACATGTCATTGGTAGCCACGGAGAGAGTCCGTAAAGTGCGGTAGAGGCTATCGGTGCCACTACATAGGCTGCACCATTGTTAGCATTAATCAACCCGGCCAGCCCACCTTGCTCTTCGGGCTTCATTTGCAAAGTAGGCGCCGTGTTGTAGCCAGGCATCGCCAGGCCTAGACCAAAGCCTGTCAAGATGCTGGCCACGATGAACAGTCCAAGATTTAGTGGATAAACCAAGAGTAGTAACCCGAGAAGAACGATTATTAATCCTCTTCTAAAGAGCTTTTTAGCACCCCAGTTTAACCTTGGAGCCACCAAGGCCTGCGCCAGTATCATCACCACACCCATTATTGACATGCACAAAGCGGTGAGCCCTGCTGTTGCGCCGGCCGCTAGCTTCAAAACATCCTGCAGTAAAAAGCCGAAAAGTGTAGCCACGGTAGAAAAAGCAGTAAACATTAGGAAACCGCAAGCCAGGAACACGAATACTCTTGAATCAAAATAGGAAACTTTTGCCGGTTGAGCGACTTTTTCTTCGCCACCTGTGGGTTTGAATGTTAGCAGCAAAACGGCAACGCCAAAAAGCATGACCAGAGGCATCACCAGCAAGGGCATCATGAAACCTCCTATAGCTGCAAGGCTGCCGCCCAATAAGGCTCCAAGAATAGACGAGAATCCTTGTGCAGCGCCCAAGACTCCCAGACCTTTTACCCGTTGCGTCTCATTGTAGGTATGAGTCACAACGTAGGTTTGCGCGGCTGGGGAAACTGATGCGATGGCACCGCCGTACAGCACGCCCCTAGTTATAACTACTCCTATGATCAACGCTATGCCGGTGAGCAGACCCTTAAATCCTAGCCACACCACCATAGCGAATCCGCTTAGAGCCAGGATTCCGGCAAGCATGCCAATAAGCAGGATACGCCGAGATCCCCATCGCAATGAGACCCGTCCCCACCTGGTGGAGGTAAGAGAAAACATTATGGCTGCTAACGAAATGGTGGCGCCAATGTGCCATTCCTTCAGCCCGATTTCGCGCGATAGCGGAGCCAGAATTGGATTAAGAATCATTTGCCCCATATATGCCAGTAACACCGTCAAAAACAGGGGAAACAGTCCCGTTATTTTTGATTCGACTTTCTGGTTTCGTTCATTAGTGGCGCACATTAAAACATCCTTTCCAAAGTGAGCAGCCAATCAAGCTGAAACAATACTAGAACAATGTTCTAGTATTGTCGAGGTTGAGGGTATGCTGTTTTCGTGGGGAATAAAGACAAGCGGGTAAACACGGGTAGACGCGCCTGGCTGACGCAGGAAAAGATCATGTACACCGCAATGGAACTGACCCGAGAGTGCGGTCTAGAAAAATGGTCGATTCGTGACCTTGCGCAGCGTCTGGGAGTAGTTCCCTCTGTCATCTACCACCATTACCAAAACCGTGACGCCATTACCGCTTCTGTAATAGGCGAGATCACTAGCACCATCGAGCTACCGGACGAGCAGCTGGAATGGAAAGATTGGTTCATCTCCCTAGCAGAAAATGTCAGGCCTGTCTTTCTTGAATTCCCCGGAGTCACCGACAAACTGATGTATGGACATATGAACGCCGCGTTTATACCAATCTTGGAGGTGGCTTACGAAAAACTACGGGATGCTGGTTTTAGCCAGTACATTCACATCGCATACTCAATTATCATCAACACGATGCTGTGGAGCATTACTGCTCGCAACTTGCGCAGCCCAACCAAGCAGGAACAGCGCCACGACCTAGGCCAAATGATTACCCAACTTCAGCCCCTAGCTGTCTGCTCCACAACGCTGGCTGACATCATCCAGGGCTACTTAATTCCGCTAGCCAACCCGAAAAACGAAGACCGCATGAGTCAGGAATACTTTGAAATCATCATAGAAGTCGTACTCGCCGGTTTAGAGATAGCAATCTTGCCTCGCGAAAACGCCTAACGAACCCGTGAACAAGAGAAATCATCAATACTCATAAAATATTTCCCAAAATCGCAAGGCATCCAGCTAAGAGCAAAGCCTTTCAGCCTCTCCCTCTATTTCCTGCGATTTTCCAATAAATACAAGAAGATCCACTATATCCAGAGCTTCCCAAACAACTGGTACGACTACATCAAATACTGCACTACCAATGAACTAGCTATCGCCCTTCACAGTACACAGGCTTCTCCCAGGAATCCGCTATATCGGATACGAGGCGGATACCGGTTTTCACCACTATTCCATCGATGTTTCGAGTTTTAGAGCCTGTCCTTAAGAGTTTGCAATGATCAGGAAAGTCAAAAATCCGATGAACAAGATCTCCAGGACTAACCCGATGACGTTAATGACTTTTTCGCTCTTTTCAGGCCAGAATCTGGCTAGCAGAGCAAAAACTACTAAGCCAGTAGCGGCTCCAGCAGTGTTCATTATGACATCGGTGATATCGCTGACCCCAATAGCGAAAACGTACTGAACGACCTCGAATGCCACGCTTGCTAAAAACGGTGGGAGCAATTGAATTAACCATGAGCGCCGTTTCAACAACATCCTCATGTACAAGCCAAACGGGATGAAAATAAGGAAGTTGACCACGATCTCATCAAAGAAGTTCGACCCGTAAAGATTCGCAGAATCTGTAAATGGGATCAGATTTAAGTAGCGCGCATGCCGCATGCTCAGTATGTCGTCAACGCTGGTGGCGAATTTGAACAGCACCATCCACAACAACAAGAGCAGATAAATCCCGAACACTGCATAGGTCAAGCGTCGCGTTTTCTCTCTCATGCCCCAATTCTATCTCTCGATGACATCTAACGAAAATTACTACCCAAAAGGAGAAACATCATGGCAACTATTGGTTTAGACAAGCTCTACTACGCGAGCATTAGCGAAGATCCCACTAGCGGTGAGGAAACCTATGCCGTTCCTAAACCGCTCGCTAAAGCAATATCTGCAGAATTGTCTGTGGAGGTGGCTGAGGCAATTTTGTATGCCGATGACGGGGCATCCGAGATTGTCAAGGAATTCAAATCTGGAACGCTCACTCTTGGGGTTGATGATCTCGGGGCAGAGGCTGCAGCTGCCTTAACTGGTGCGAGACTGGACGCCAACGGGGTACTTATCAGCACTTCTGAGGATGGTGGCGCACCCGTGGCTATTGGTTTTAGAGCTGCACACTCTAACGGGAAGTACCAGTATTTTTGGCTTTACCGCGTCAAATTTGCTCTGCCGGGAACCACGCTGGCAACCAAAGCTGATTCGATCACGTTCTCTACCCCGAGTATTGAGGGCACAATCCTGCGGCGTAACAAACCAGATGCTACCGGCAAGCATCCATGGAAAGCCGAAGTCACCGAAGGAGCGGTCGGCGTAAAGCCTGAAACCATTACTGGCTGGTACACCCAGGTGTATGAGCCTGCCGCTACAACCAGCCCTAAACCGACAAACAACTAGAACAGCAGGTAAGCCATGACAGCGAAAACCCAAACCAGCCCGGCAAGTACCTCTTTGAAAAGCGCGACAATCACTATCGCAGGTCAAGAATACGAACTCGTCCTGACTACCCGCGCGACCCGCCTTATAGCTCAACGTTACGGAGGGCTAGAACATTTAGGTCAAGCCCTGGAAACTAGCGAAGATATGGATAAGTCACTCGGTGAGGTAATCTGGCTTATCGCCCTGCTCGCTAACCAGTCCGTACAAATACACAACCTCACCCATCCAGACGATAAGCGCCCAGAGCTGACCGCAGAAGCAGTGGAGTTACTAACTGTGCCTGCAGATTTAGCTGACTACCGAGAGGCTATCGCCCAGGCACTCCAACGCGGCACCCGGCGAGCAATCATGACCGAGACCCCAGACCCAAAAGGGCAAACCAAGAAAAAGGACACTTAATAGATAGTGACGAGGCAATCTTTACCCGCCTGACCTATATCGGGCTCGCCCACCTGGGACTGACCCGCATGCAAATCGAGCTGACCATATTCGGTGAACTATTGGACCTGGTGGATTGCTGGCGTATCGAAACCGGCAGAGCCCAGCCGAAACGCATCTGGTTTATCGACGATATTATTCCTGCTGGGGTTTAGCGATCTAAATGTTTCGTGAGATAACAGGCGAATAGCTGAGGATGGGCGGCGTGCCACTGGTGCCCTGCACCTTGGATCACTTCTAGGTGAGCTGTGGGGATAAGACCGGCGATTTTGCGGGCTGCAGGCAGGTTTGCTTTATCTTTGCTGCCGCAAACCACAGTTACGGGCATCGCTAAAGCTGGAAGCTGCGAAGTAAGGTCTAAATCTTTCAAACTATCGAGCACGCCCACCAGCTCAGGTTTGCTAAGCTGCGGCGGACAGACCCATTTTGTTGGTAGAACTCGCATTAGTGTCTTTTGCAGATTCATCAACAGTTTTGGGGGTTTAGCTTGCGGAGCTGAAACAAACAGTGAAGACACCTTATCTGGATGGGTGAGCGCGATATTTAAAGCAATCACTGCACCCAACGATAACCCGACCAAGTGAACTGGTTCGGTCAGAGAGTCAGCAATCTGGGTACATACGTCTTCGAGCGACCAGCAAGCCAGCGGTGGTTTCGTTCTCAAAACGTCTAGAGATATGCACTCGGTTTGTGGCAGCTGTTTTATTACTGGGTTCCAAACATCACGGGTTTCACCCAACCCGTGCAAGAACACTACCTTTTGCGCATCGCTCATTTACGCAGCGCGAAAAAACCTGCAACCAGGCTAGTTATCAGAAAACCAGCAGCATTTCCGATAGCGGTGACCGGTGAAATCACGTGCGTGAACCCGAAAATAGCAAAACAGATAGCTGCAAATAATAGCCCAACGGCTACCAGCATTAACCAGTTACGCACTCGCGCATTGCTCTTTCCCATATACGCCCTTTCAATTATACGTGCTCGTTCACTGATTATTTCATAACTGTCTTTACCGGAAAGAGAGGGGAAAACAAGATGTTAGGTAATGCAAAGTCTAAACCCGCTAACGCAAGCGATTTTTCGCCCCCTAAGCGATACTCGCTAACGCAAAAGGGTACTTATCAAATCCGGTGCTCAAGTGGAGCCAAAGACCTCGCATTTAATAAGGCAAGATTGTCGCAAATCGGCCGTTGAACAGGGATTTTGCTGGTTTTTAGGACGCTTGCGTCTCTCCTATGAAGTAGCCAGACAGTCTGGCCAAAGCGGTTCCATTCTCCTATGGTGCGTGGAAGCTGGCGACAGGGGTTTGGTTCCGCGTTTGCGTTGATTAGTTCAAGGCGAGGGACGCATGAGTGTCTGAGATTATCCGGTTAGAGTTAGCACCTTCTCTCCTGTGCTCTTATGAACGGTCATGAACACGCTTATTAGATTCTGGCTAGAGTGGCCGAGAGAACTTCGAAGACGTCAGAAGAAAATATGCACAGACCGACCTGCTAATAAAACGACACTTCCCATGACCTTAGTCCCCCGCAATAGGTGGCAAGCGTGGTTCGGCAACCCTTTCTATACGCTACTTTATGAAATCGGGGCTTACTGACTTGCGGTTTCCATTAGACTTCTGCTAAACGCGTCTACTCGCCACTACTCACCGCCCCAAGGATAGAGTGAAGATATTTATGATAGCAATCGCTCGAATTCTTCAAGCCCAAGAATTTAGCCACTCTAAGTTTGGTCAAACAGTTTATGGAGATTTGACATGATTCAGGTTGAAGCTAATGAATCTTTGCGGAATGTTGCAAAGGACTCGCTAAAGGGAATAAAGCTACTGAACGATTCAGTATTCTTCGGAATTAACGGTAGTGGGAAGACGACTGTGTGTGAAGCGCTGAGTCGAGCCACTTTCAACGTACAGGAAGCAGGCTTGAGTGAGCCGATTCGTATCTACGCTTTTGATCATCAATGGCGAAAAGATAGAGTTGGAGACTTTATTGAAGGAGGTTCCGCCCCAGGTGTGACTACCATCACTTTGGGTGATGGGGCGAGTGACCTAGAAGAAAAGATTAGAACAGCCGAAGCAGCGTGGGAATCAGCTAGAAACGATGTTGAGGCAAAACGACAGCAAGAAGATGATACCAAAAAGATCCTAGATAATATCGTTGACGGCGTTGCGAACGGTGTTCGAGAAAACCTCAAAAAAGATTGCTCAAGTCTAGATGGGCGACTTTTTCAGAGACCGCATATACGTGCCTTGCTTGATACAGAAGAGAACACGATTTTATCCCCAGATGAGGTTCAAGATAACATCCGTATAGCAAACTCGGATAATCCTAGCCTCCTTCCTACTTTGCCAGTTCTCCCGAACGGCTGGGTCTTTTCCGATGAACTCTGGCAGCAGACTACTGAAGAATTGTCAACTACTCAGACGCTGGCCATAGTTATCAACGATTGGGTTCGTGAAGGCTTGAATAAGCATAAGGCCGGAGACTCATGCCAGTTTTGCGGCGGGGTTGTGTCGGAACAGCGGCTAAGAAGCCTTGAAGATGGCATTCGCTCTGCTGAAGCGGAAGTGCCCGTTTTGGTTAAAAACCAACTAGCGAAATGCCAGGAGTCTATTTCTGCTCTAGAGCACTTTCGGATAGTCTTAGAAGCGATTGACCTCGATACCTCAATTTACAGCGCTAATTTATCCATGATGCAAAACGATGTCCTCCTTGAAACGCGGCGGGTGTTGGATGAATTAAACCGTTCAAAGAAGTTGCTTGATGAGCGCGTGAAAAACCCACATGACTCGATTAAAGGAAAGAAGCCGGATATCCATTTTTCTGAGCTTCAAAAAAAGTACACGAACCTTAAGGATACCCATGCTGAGGCAATAGGTAAGATAACCAAGCACACCGCCAATAGAGAATCTGCGATTTCGCTTCTGAAGAAGCACTGCTGCGCCGTAGACGGATCGGGTTGGAGCGTAGCCAAGAAGGCATATGAAGATGCCACTGATGCGAAACAAAAGGCGGATAAAGCAGAAAAAGATATCAAGAAACACCTCGACGACCTAAAGGGACAAGTTTCGACTACCGCTGCTACTGCTGAATTTCTTGATGAAAGCTTGTGCATGATCATGGGTAACCAAGATTTGCGTGTCTCCGAAGGAAGTACTGGGGAGGGATATCGAATTACTCGCCGAGGTGAGAAAGCCCAAAGTATGTCGGAAGGGGAGAAGAAGTTGGTTTCATTGCTCTACTTCTGTGCCGAGTTTCTGGCGGAGGATCGTAAACAATCACTGAAAAATAGCGTGGTGCTCTTCGATGACTTGGGGTCAGAGCTAGACGAAGCAAGACTTTTTTCAGTCGACCGATTCATCTCCAATCACTTCCGGAACCCAAAACCTGCTTCGCTGGTTTACTTCACGCACAGTCACACTTATATGAAGATATTACAATCTCGTCTTGCCAACAAGGCTGTTCCCAAGAAAGCTGAAAAGGAGCCAACGGCTATATTCTACGAGGTTTACAAGGATACCTTTAATTGCGCGGAGCAATCCACGCGTTGCCGACAGTGGGATAACGAGGCTGTGGGCCTGACTAACGACTACTGGCTTTCATTTTATATGTTGCTGAAAGCTTTTGAGAAAATGCAAGAAGGCGCGCCACCAGAATTAGGAACCGGGAATTTCTGCCGAAAGGTGCTAGAGGGGTTCACTGAGTTCCGGGCACCCAACAGCGATAACTTTGGCTCCCGCATCGATACTATTACCGCCCAGAACAAAATTCAGATTTCGCCTGCCTTGTCGAAAATCGTTAACAACTTGTCTCATATCGACTTGAATCGACAGGGCGGTGCTCTGTCTAGGAATGAAGTTGAGCTTGCCGTGATTCAAACACTTAACTTTCTTAAAACCGTTGACTCCAAGCATTTTCACGCGCTACTGATCAAATTCAGAGGCAAAGAGGGAGCGAAAAAGCTTGAATCGGATATATCGAAGCGCATCGGACACACAGTCAGCGGCGACCTGTAGACCTGTTCCACGTCACCTAGCCCACGCCATTCGAGGGGATCTTTTGCCTTAGAATCAGCGTCTAACTGGGGCGACCGCGAACTCGCCAAATGCACGCCGAGATTTAGACCCTAAGCGATACTCGCTAACGCAAAAGGGTACTTATCAAATCCGATCTCTAAGTGGAGACTTAGACGTCGGATTTGACAAGAACTCAGACCACCTAACCCCTGTTTACCAGGAAAGTTCTTGTATTCAATGTCTGTTTAAGGCACATCAGTGGGGCGGCTAGCTTGGTTATGCTAATGGTTGAGATCGCACTACTGAAGGGAATCCTGTCAATTATGCAAACTACGCGTTTATTTTTACAGAAAATTAACCCAAAACTGGCATCCAGAGTAAATGAGCATAGCCCCGGACTAGTTTCAGATCTAGTTTTTAACGGGTTTAGTGAACGAATAGTTCTCTTATTGCCCCTAGCAACCGACCATGGAGAGACCACTTGGACCGCGCTAGCCTCTAAACACAATATTTCTGTCCCTAGTCATTGCATGACTCGAAAAACATTCCAAAATTGTGGTGTTGAAGGTATTTACTATCCAGAAGGAGAGATTCCTGATAGAGAATATGCCTCTAAGCTAGCAGCTGTATTATCCAATTTTTCTGAAAGTTCTTCTTGGACTGGAATTTTTTGGGTCGGATATGCTGAACAGCAATGTCGAGCAAATATTATCGGTCCAGAAGAATCTTCATTCCTCAGACCCGAACCATATTCCATGATTCAGCTTCCGACAGGGCAATTGGGAGCTTTATTGCAAGAACATTTACCTTCAATACTTTTTGATGACTCGGTTTCCTGTGTGGTGACTCAACCAATCTACGGAGATCGACTTTACGTTTCGTGCGAACACACACTGGCTACAGCTTTGGCCTCTGAACTTGGTGACATTTTCCCAGTTTCGCCAACTGACCCCATGCCAGATTATTTGCCATATTAACCTATCGCTATAGTCTCAGCCAGCTCGTATTTTCAAGCCCCTATCAAAGCATTTTGAAGCGTCCCTGAAGCGTACTGGGTTTTGTTCCGCTTCTTATACGGGGGTCAGCTCGCTGACCCGAGTTTGATTATACATATCGATGATGTCGGCTGGAGTGCGGTATCCGAGCGCTTCGTGCAGGCGCTCATTGTTCCACCAGTGGACCCAGTTCATGGTGGCGAACTCAACCTCTGTCAGTGATGCCCAGGGGTGGGAGTAGATCAACTCAGCCTTGTATAGGCCGTTGATAGCCTCGGCTAGCGCGTTATCGTAGGAATCACCCACCCTCCCCGTGGAGGGCTTGATCCCGTAATAAGCCAGTTTCTCGCTACAGGCAATACTCGTGTACTGCGAGCCATGATCTAAGTGATGCGTAAGATTCACGAGAGTTTGTTTCGCTGCCTGGATGGCTTGCTCGAGCGCCTCCAGCGGTAGAGCCTCGGTTTTCATTGAGGATCGCGTCGCCCAGCCTAGGATCTTTCGGCTATAAACATCGGTTACGAACGCTGTATACACGAACCCGGATAGGGTTCGAACATACGTGATATCACCAACCCACACTTCGTTGGGCCTACTGGCCGTGAACTGCCGATTCACCAAATCCGGGCGAGAATCTGGTACTTGAGCGGGTCTGGTTGTTATTGCTGTGCGTCCCCGGCGAACACCAGCAATCCCAGCGATTTTCATGAGTCGAGCGACCTGGTCACGACCAATATCCCAGCCCGCGCGCCTGGCTGCGTGCCACATCTTGCGAATACCATAGACGCCAAAATTGTGTGCGTGAATCTCGCCTAGTTCTTCAGCAAGAATGCGATCACGAATGCTTCTGGCGCTTGCTGGTCTACTCTTCGCTAGCCGGTAGCCGCAAGAGGTAATAAACCCTCCTTCCAAGCTAGCCCTCAGTGTCCGGCAAATCGGCTCGACCCCGAAACGACCCCTATATTCGTCAATATCGGCAATCATCATCGGGCCGGACGGTCGAGCTCCGCTGCGAAAAAAGCCGAAGCAGTTTTCAAAATCTCATTCGCCCTACGCAGCTCCGCATTCTCGCGTTTGAGCCGTTTGATTTCCTCACGCTCTTCACGCGTGAGCCCCTGCCGCTCACCCGTGTTCACAAGATGCCGCTCATACCAGCGGCGCAGTGACTCGTTTGCGATCCCCAGCTTCGGAGCTATCTCATTAACCGCCCTCCACTGCGAACACGAACGATCAGCAGCCAACCGATCAGAAAGCAACCGCACCGCCCGACCCTTAAACTCCTGAGAATACCTCTTAGACATATCCCTAATCCTCTCAAAAACGAGTAGGAACAAAACCCAGTACGCTTCAGACAACGCCATCGACTACAACCCCAAATACCAAGACGGATCCCTACACATCCGCAAAGGCTGGGCAGGCCACTAAACCACCCCAACACGCCCGGCAAAAGACACATAATTCGGGCATTAGCCCCAAAATGTTACTTAACCCCGCGTTCATGCAGGTCGGAAGGGGGTGTGCCTGATGGGGCATCGTAGAAAGGCTCTAGATAAAACTAGGGCCAGTCCCAGCAGGACCGACCCTTACAAAACCTGAGGGTTTTTCACGTACGATTTAAGTTGCAGAATCACATCATGCTGTCAATTGCCTTTCATATGCGCTATTGCCGGCAGTATACGGCTACTCGTCTTCCAGCACCTGCCAGTATCCTGATTTGTTGGACCCCACGCGTCTTATAAAGTTGTTCTCCCGCAGATAGCGTATCCCCTCATCGACGGTGGTCTTGCTCTTGTCGATCTTAGCCTTGATCTGTTCTTTTGTGATGTTGGGATTGTTGCGTATCTCCTCCAAGATCCTTCTTTGCGTGGGGTTCGGGTTGACCCCGCTACTGGGTTTGTCGCCCACTTTATCACCCGCTTTATCACCCATGACGTTAATCCAGTTGAACGGGATTCTCACGACAATGGAGTTCTCCCTGAATTCGAAGGCCTCTCTGCCATACCTCTCGACGATTCGCGGTACGCCCCTTCCCGTTTTCTCGCTTATATGCAGTTGCAGGAAGATCTCGGACAGCTTCCTGTTGACGGGGATGGATTCTCCCAGGAAGAACCCTTCGAGCGTCTGGGCGCTCGGGAGCGATCCGCGTGACAGAATCTCTATGCGGTCCGAGTAGACGCTGACCATGGGTTCGTCGCCGTCCACCCACCTGTTATGCAGGAATGCGTTGATAATCGCCTCGCGAAAGGCATCGTCGTCGAACAGGGGAACGTCGCGCCGCTCGACCACGCGGTCTGCCTCGTCTGCCTGGATTATGTTCAGCACGTCGCCGTATCTTAGCACCTCGTCAAGCGTGTACAGGAGGCACGTGTGCCCGAACTCCCTGACAGAGTACATGTTGTCGGCCTTGCTTGGCCCGGAGAAGATGGCGACCCTCATCGGCATGCGAGAGTTGTCCGACAGAAGCCGGGCCATGAGATTGTATTTACCATCCGGAGTGTATAGCCCCAGGTTCTTCCTGAACTGTTCCGCATTCAGCTCGACCCCTTTTGCTCCATAATATATTTGGAGTTTCTCAAAGGTCAGATCCTGGTATTCGCTCTCGGTGTTCTCTATGGTCGGAATGCCATTGCGTAGGACAGAGAAGAGCGAGGACTCCTTTTCCGGGTACTTGCGCAGCCTCTCCTTACTTGACCCGATCCTGATGAACCGCTCGTCCCTGAATGATATTGGCGCAGTCTTGGCAGCCGGGATAAAGAGAACCACGACCCTTTTGCCGTCAATGGCAGTCTCCTCGAAACGGAAGTCAAGATCAGGGCTAATCTGTCGCGCCAAGTAGTGCTTCAACGGCTCGCCTTTAACACTCCGGCTTGGATCAAACGTCGTGCCCACGATCTCATGTGTATCGTCGCTGACGCCCCAAATGAGGTATGCGAATTCCCTGTCCATGTAGGCAGCGCTGTTGGCTAGTGCCGAGATATATTCGCCAAGGGGCCTCGCCTCGAACCAATTTTCTTTGAACTCAAGCCATTCTTGCTCAGCCCCATGTTTCCTGAGGTCGTTTACCAAGGTGGACAGACCACTCGTTTTCATTGCGTCCTCGCTTGTTTATTACCCGATTTATTACCCAGTTTATTACCCGGTTTTGTAGTCTAACACATGGGGGACCATGGTGTTTACGAAATGCCCGTAACAGCAGCAGGAAAGCCATGTCCGTAATCAGAATTTGCAAAATTTGTTCGTTTAGAACTTCGGCCCTAGCAATCCCAACACTCGCTGTTTTTTCGGCCGCCTAGAAGTTGCTCTTCCAGGCGTCGTATTCCTCTTGGGTGATCTCACCTGCGATGAAACGCTGCCGCATATCGCCCCAGGCCTTTATCGCGATGGAGGCCTTCGGGGCGCGTGCCGCCCTCGGGTCTATCCGAAGCCCGCTGCCGTCTTCGTCGGGGACGAGAGCGAACTCGTCTTCGAGTTGGAGCAGCGCCCCCACCAGATCCCTCGCGCTCGTGATCTTGTGGTCTTCGAGCATCTTCGGGGAAACATCGAGGGCCTGCGCGATCTTTCTCAGCTGCGCCTCGCCAGGCGTTCGTATTCCGCTTTCGTAGTGGCGGATTGCACCTTCGGTCATGCCGACCTTCTCGGCAAGCCTCACGATGCTTAGCCCCCGGGCCTTCCGGTATCTCCTTATGTTCTCGCCGACAGTCGCCATGCGCGTTCGTTCCTTCGTCACCTTGCCGCATCGACCATTATCGTACATTTTCGTACAGGGCAGTCGCGGCAAATAGGCGGCGTGCTCACAGTTCTCTTGGAAGCTCCATGGCGAACGCGAGCTTCCTTTGCTCGCTTGGCCACGCGCGGGATCCGGGACAGCGCTGAGCCCAGGACGTTGCTCGCCACGATGGGACCTACGCCCCACGTCGAACCATGGATGCATCGGGATTCACCCGCTCGGCTTGCTGGAGGGCCGCATACTGTTCGACCGTCGTCCTCAAGAAGCCCTCCCGCATGGCTCGCCCTTCCCCGCCTTATGCACGCACGCTCGCACGGAACCGCTCTATCTTCGCAAGGGTCGCGATACTTTCCCCATTTCTTTTCACGGGAAGGCATTTCCTCGACCTCGTGAAAACAAATGCGAAAACTAGCGCGGCGGATATTCCGATTCGATTTGCCGCTTCGCTTTCTCCCTTGCAAAGCACGCGGACCCGTGCGCCCTTCGTGCCACAAGGCAGGGCAAAGGGCCAAGCCTAAAACAATCAGGAGGTTATCATGAAAGCACTCATCGAGAAGTCGAAACAAGCTCCCAACCGTTGACCTCGTTCTCCGTCACAAGGACAGCTTGGATATCATCGGGGTAATCCGGGTTGCGTAGCTGATCGAGAAACGCGAACTTGCGTGTCTCAATTGTTCCTTCGCTAGACTTGTAGTTCTCTTCGAGGGAGGTGATACGCTCTGCATAGTCCGAAAGGGTTTCGCTCACAAGTTGGCAACTCCGCCTGTCTTTAACCGCTCCTCGACGGAAGATCCCCATTCGATCGGTATACCCGTCCGTGGTCTCGATGGTGCCGCTATCTGTGACACGAGCAGCACAAAGCATCTGGAAACTGAGCCCTGCCTCATCGTCGATGTAGCCATAGACAATCGCTTCGGGGTGACGAGGATCGAAATCATCGCATTTCATAATCCTCATTGCGTCTTCGATATAGCTTACAGATCCAACCAGACTCCTAAAACTCTGGTGGTCAATGGTCTTTAGACGCTCTTCGATCGGTCGCTCCAGAGGTCACGGCCTAAGCTCGTCGTCGAATCCAAGGGGAAACGACAAGCGCGCATACCATGCCTCGGTATTCACTTCAGGGATAGGATCTGTCTTATATTTGGCGAGGAAACGCTCTCGCGAGCCATCGATCAGATCGTGTTCGATGCTTAGCGTAGCACCCTCGAACAGGTGCCAGTCCTCGTTGTCGGGTAGATGCAGAAGCAGTATCTGCTCTTTTCCATCAGCTTTGAAGCGATCCAGTACCTTGAAATGTGAGTTCGACTGCGCGATGCATAGCCCCATCGCGAGGCTTCCTCATTGTCTTGAACAACGTCGCTGAAGTTCACCATGTGGTCCGATAGGATGCTGATTCTGTGCGCTTTCGCCAGCCCTCCAACCCTGCAAGTTGCATCAGTGAAGGCTTGCTCACAGATAATCATGCCAGGCATGTATTTATCTGCCAGTACCGAGCCCATATCGACATCGCGTACGAACATCTGCAAGCCCGGCATCATCCCGTTGATGGCTTTCTCTAAATACCAAACAGGAACTTTCTCAACGTCAACGCCATGTTCAGTCTTTGCCATTTGCTCCCCAGTCCACTAGTGCTCGTTGCCTTGACCTTGAATGAGTTTGTCGAGCAACCCCTCCGCTTCGTCGTCATGTTATGCGCTTGCCGCCAATGCCAAGTCTCTGATTCTGAAGAACCAGTCCATCATCCACTGGTAGCACTCTGACCAATCCTCGTTGTCGAAGTCCGCGCTACGACGTATCACGACGTGTCGTGATTTCTTGTCTTCGTCGTGTGCATCCCAATCCGGAGCCGTGCCTGTTTCTTCTATCCAAAGCTGATTGAACTGCTCCTTCAGCGGGAGCACCTTCTCATAAGCCTCGAGATTGTCTAACCACAGCTCCACGCCATAGCTCGCATCCCAAGTGCTAAGGAGCGCAGAGATGTGCATGTTGGGCGTCCCTATTCCGAATGATGCCCAGGCGTCCACGTTGTCTGCGCGATTGCTCGGGTCGTTGAAGCAGCTCGTGAAAGCCTCGCTGTTGGAGCAGTGGTTGTAGAATCCGTCCCAGAAGGCCACACGGAAGCTCTTCACATCTGATGTGACGCTTTCACCTTTGCTGAGCAGATACTCGGACCTGAGTTCATCGAGCATGGGGCCGCCCTCTCCGACGCGCCAGAACGTCCATCCATTACGAGCCCCTCCGCCTCCAGCAAGCGATACGGCGCGCTTCGCTGCCAGGGACGGGCTCTTGAACGTCTCGCCGTTCGAAAGCTCGATTTGACCTGTGTCGGTAACGCGTGCGCTTATCGAGTAGCCGTCGCTCTTCGGAATGAGCATCGCTCCTGAAGTCACAAGCCCTGCATCGAATATGTCGCGAAATATCGCAGACCTGCCAGCGACGTCTTTCTTCTTTTGAGGCTCATATTGCTTTGCCGTGTCTGGGTCGATAGCCAGGTAACCCCATCTCTTCTCAGCTTCGCGGGCTAGCTCCTTCGCGCGATCCCGGATCTGGTCTGCGCCCCAGCTGTCTACCTTTCTCATGGCGTCGGATATGACGAGGTAGTCCTTACCGTAGCCACCGACGTAGCGCTCCTTCTTCTCGCTGAAAGAATCGTCGGAGAGCTCCGAGTTGTATGCCGAGAGCGTTAGGTTTCCAAGGTTGTTCAGCAAGGTGCCGAAGGTCTCCTCGTCCATGTCCTCGACATCATTTGCCCATCCGCTTGCAGCGAGCGCGTTCTGAGGCATGACGTGCTCAATCGTGAAGCTCCCGTTGTCTAGCGTGAGGGGGTCCTTCGGATGATGCATGTTCTCCAGGTTGGAGAGCAGGTACAGCGAGCGGCGGTAATGGTACGCGTCGCGTGTGGTGAGGGAATTGAAGAACTCCGCGTTGTCGGGGAACCTGCGCGCCGTCCCAGCCTCCAGCATGAAAAAGGCCTGATAAGCCTCGGCGTAGTCGCCGCCACCGTCTTGCACCTTGTTGAGCTTGGCGATAACGGAAGGGAGGAACTTGTTCAAGGAGTTGGTTGGAACGTCGCATACCGACCTGCGGAAGACGTAGCTCTCGGTCAGTTTGAGCATCTGTAGGAAAGCATCCTTGCCGAATGCGTCTTGGTAGTAGTCGTCGTACAGTGACAAAAGCAGCGGATTCACGACACTCACGTCGAGCTTGCGAAGCTCGGCAAGCACGCGGTTCAGCTCGGAATCCGCCTCCGTGCCCCGCGTGATCCGCGAGTAGTATTCAGCAAACCTCTCCATCTCTCGCAGGAGCTCTACGATGCGGTTATCTCTGTCGTAGCCTCGGTCGCTCACGTGCCGCTTGAAGATGAAGTAGATGTCGCGCTTCACCAAGGGCTCTGGCGCGTAGAGCACGGTCAGATAGTTGCGCAGGAACTCGTCGAAGGTGTCCTCGTAGGAGTCTGCGCCGAGCGTGAGCTCGATGTTGCGCCAATGATTGAGATATAGGTCGTCCTGCTTCTCCTTGGGGAGCCCCATGAGGACGAAGTTACGGATGAGGTCGGCAGACGAGAGGTCCTTGCCTGTCGAGTTCATCGACTCGAAAATGAGCTGCGGGTTGTCCTGGTATGCGTCAAGCGAGATTGAGACGACGTCCAAGCGTTGTATGCCGTCCCAGACGACATTGGGATCCTCCAATGCCTCGATGCGATCTGCGAAGAACTGATAAGTGGCGATTAGCTTGGCTGATTCCTCGTCAACCTTACGCTCTGGGTTGACGAGGTTCTCGACGATGGATTCGAGCGTCTTCTTGTCGCCCCTAGTCAAGGTGAGTTTGTAGCGGTCCTCGCCCTGCCTGAACTCGTCCATGAGGTATCCTCGCTGCACGATCTCGGCATGGGAGAATCTCAGCTGCGCCTCGGGATGTTTGCGTGAATAGTCAGCAAGGGCGGCGATGAGAAGCGTGAGTGTGGTGATGCGCTGCTGGCCGTCGATCAGGAGCATGGGTTGTATGCCGGAGGCAGAGAAGGTGCCGTCCTGCACCCATACAACAGACCCTGTGAAATGTCTGTCCTGCGGTCGGTTGCCAACATAGAGGATGTCGTCCCAGAGCTGCTCGCACTGCTCCTCATCCCAGGAGTAAGGGCGTTGGTAGACCGGTATGACGAACCGAAGGTTTGCGCTTGTGATGAGCCCGACGAGCGCTTGGGCATGCGCGTTCATAGCCATTGTTCCACCTTTTCCAATGCCGCTGTCCGCTCGTTTCTACAATGACAGGTCGAAGAGCTGAACCGTGACGTGCATTATCCTTTCATCGTCTTCATTTTGAATCTTACAGGTCCATTGGCTGTGATCGGGCCTGTGCATGGTCACTGCCATTTCGCGCAACGTTAAATCGACGTTATTCAGAATGGATTCGAAGTTCTTATTTTGCTTGTTGAAGATCACTATGCTTACTTTGGTATCGCGCCATGTGGTGTAAGAGAATAACTGGTCAACAGCCTTTCTGAATGCTTTCTCACCGTGCCATATCTTGCACTCTGCAATATACGCGGCATGTTTTTCAACTGGGATATGGATGTCAGCTTTTCCGTGCTTTCGGAATGTTTCCCCTGTCGCAATATTCTCATAATGGCTGTTCAGTGTCGTCAGGAGGATGTCCCTCAACTGCTCTTCATTCAATGAGCTATATGCGGAGGGAGTCCTCTCCATCATGGCTCCCGTGTTCTCTATAACCTCATTGATGTGCGAGAACACGGAGTCTTCTATGGAGTAGGATTGCTCTTCTCCTTGCTGTTTGTCAGGCTTCGAGATTTTGATTCGCTTCTTTTTCATGGGAACTGGAATTGGGTGTGACGAATCTTTGGTGCGAACCAAAGGAAGATTCAGTCCTTTGCGAATTGTTGCAAACTTATCTACCTGCTCAATCCTTCTATCCAGTTCTGACTCAACAATTGATGGCAAAGACGCGTTGTATTGCTCAGCATCAGAGTTGCAATAAGAAATCTGTTTGGCAAAGTCTTCAATCTTTTCGGTGAAGTGTTCTTGAATTCCTTCGGGGGAAGCTGAGCCTAAAGGTATTTCAGCGACGAATGTGATGTAGCCAACTCCATCGCGACAGGGCTTTGAAACGTCCTCGGCATCATGCCCGATAAGCGAAAATGTCGAAGGACGCATTTCAAAGAACCAATACGTTCCAGAATAGGCAACCCTGCAAGTCGCTTTAACTCCTGCAACATCAAAGTATTTCGGCTCTGTCCTATCCATCTGATACCACGTGCTGTATGTTTGGACGGTCTTTTCGCTTACGTCGATTTCGGCAGTTTCAGGGTAGATAGTTACTAGCTCAACTTCGTATTGACCAATCCAATAGTCAAGCCACTCGTCGCGATTGGTTTTGTCGAGTTCATCTGCTGAGAGTTTCCTAATGGATTCTTTCAGCTTGTGTTTGAGACCTTCGAAGATGGAATAAGAGTCGTTGCCGTTAAAACACTTCATGCGCCTATTCCATTCCCTGTATTACTTCCAAAAGTTCGTCGTAGCTTGATACTTGGTGATAGCGCACACGAGAGCCGGAAAGCTCGTTGAAGACCTTCTTCGCGCATGCGATCTTCGTCTGCTCTACGGTCGAGAGCTCCATAGTATCCATGGTGCCCTTCGTCTCGGCGATGAAGTACACGTGCCACACCGCGCCCTCGTTGAAGCGGGCGGTGTGCTTGACGACCTTCCCAGACGCGGTCATGCGCCTGAATTCGATCACGGCCTCGGAGGACTTGTTCTTGGAGACGATGATGTCCTTCAGATAGAGATAGCCGTCGGTGCCGAGCATGTTCTTCAGCTCGAAGCCCTTCACCTCGATGCGCTTCACGAGCTTCTCGTGAAGGCATCCAGGGCATCCAGCGCATATACCAGATTGCGCTTCTCGCGATGCGTAGCGGAGTAGTTCAGTGGGAACAGCGGGTTGAAGCGCTGGATTCCCTTCCAGGTGGCAGAACCCTTCTTGCCCATCTTCTGGGGCTCGTCCACGATCACAATGGGGTTGTTGGCGGCGATGACGTCGATGGGGCGTCGGCTTCCAAACTCATCGCGCTCGTCGAAGATGATGCGCGCGGCCTTGTTGGAGGCCCCTTCCTTCATGGAGGAGTTGAATGCCTGCATGTTGATGATCATGGCGTTGATCCCGTCATCCTGCGAATAGGAGTCCAGGTCGTTCAGGCGGTCGGAATCGTAGATGAAGTAGCGGATCGCCTTTCCGTATTGCTCGAAGAAATGCTGCTCGGTGTTCTGGAGGCTCTTGTAGACGCCCTCACGGATGGCCACGCTCGGCACCACGATGATGAACTTCGTCCAGCCGTAGAGGCGGTTCAGCTCGAACATCGTCTTCGTGTAG
Source organism: Varibaculum sp. GTC20041 (assembly GCF_055387755.1). Lineage (NCBI taxonomy): Bacteria > Bacillati > Actinomycetota > Actinomycetes > Actinomycetales > Actinomycetaceae > Varibaculum > Varibaculum sp. GTC20041. The sequence goes on along the minus strand of NZ_AP041144.1, from coordinate 845,581 downwards.
ACGTAGGTCTTGCCCGTGCCGGTCTCCATCTCCACATCGAGCTGGCATGCGCCGATGTCGTCTGACAGAGCACCGGACTCCGCGAGCTGGTTGCGTGACTGCACGCGGTTGATGTTCCTCAGGATGTCATGCGAGCTTAATACCAGAGGCGCGTTGGCATAGCCCTCCTGCGCCTCAAGCTGGCTGTTTCCAAACATGGATTCCATGCCCTGATGCGTCTTCACGCGCCCAAGATCGCGTAGGTATGTGTATGCATTCTGATTATGCTGTCCCTCGAAGACGGTAGTCACGGCATCCGAGGCTGCCGTTTGGTATGGCTGTATCTTGAACTTAAAATACATAGTCTTCCTCTGTGTCCGAATCTTGATCACGGTTGTTTATCAAGCCATCTCGCCCGAAAATGACGATGTCGTCGCTGTTGGGCTTGAAAGAGTCTTCGAGCTGGTCAACATAAATATATTGCGGCATATGTATGGCAGGCCCCGAAAGTATGCATTCGCCTTGCCCCAAGGCACTCAGCATCGACAAACTCGTATCGCCCATGAAGCTGACAGTCTTTCGAATACGTCCGATATCGTTTGGGTTAACCAGCTTATGAATAAAGAAGTTATGAATCTGCGAAGTTATAGTCGGGGAGATATCACTTGGCCTTTGACTTGCGGCACAGAGAAAAACCCCGAACTTCCGTCCTTCTTTCACAACTTTCTCAAATACGCGAATCGTATTGTCGTGAATGAGGTCGTCTTGTTTGCTATCGTAAGAGAGCAGATTGTGGGCTTCGTCTATTACCACACTGATAATAGAGGATGGCTTACCATCTCCCTTCTCTTCGACGGCATTCCTTAGAAGCAGTTCGGCCAGCAAAGCAGGGATCATTTCTCTTGTGTCTACGTTGGTGTTACCGAGCTGCACAACCGCAAAATTGCTATCATTGAAAATGCCGTTTAATCCGGAACTCGGCGAATCTTTGAAAGTTTTTTCGAGATCTTTCACAACTTGACGTGCTCTTGGCAACAAAGGATGAACATAGTCGTAATTTGTCCCGCTTTCGGCGCTGAGGGCGACTTCAAAGGCTAGGCAAAGGTAGAACAGATTGAGTTTCGATAGGTTTTCTTTTATGGTTATAGGTCTAACTTGAGTTATGGTGTCAATGCAATTGGCGGAGCACCAAGGTTCATAGTAGAAATTCTTGGTCGTGGAATTAAACGCCACATTCTCTAGCCCTATAACCATGCCCTCGCAATAGTTCCGAAGAGTGAAGAAGAGCGTTTCCCGCTTATCGGCGAGCGACCAACTGATTCTGTCGATCATTTTGTTTTCATCGAAGTCTTTCCATCGCTTGCAGGCTCGCCTTACAACAGGCATTTGCGTTTTCTGGGTTGCTCTGAGCAACGTCCCCCAGCTATCTTCATCAAGCGTTTCGAAGTTGAGCGGGATTTTGCTATCCGGGTCTTTTTCGCGTGTGCTCAGCTTGAAAACTGACTTATCGGATACCGGCAAGATAGCGTCGCCGCCATACTCGTTGTTGAGGTCAAAAATAACGATCCTTGCGGCTCGGTCTTTTCGTGAAAACTGGAGTGCATATTCTCGCATCAGTTTTGCAAGCGTGTTCGATTTTCCGCTTCCGGTGTTTCCGAATATTCCAATATGTCCAGACATCAGCCTGTTTGCGTCGATTCTGACATCACAAGCTTCGTCATAAAGATCGCGTCCAAGCGCTATAGCGTGATCGCTTTCTAGATTATGAATAAGGTCGAAGTCCTCTTCGTTTAGCGTTTCGACGGTTGCGCCAACAAATGGAAGGCACCTCAGACCGCCTCTAAACTTACCGTTGTCAATATGCCCTCGAACTTCCAAATCAACCAGAAAAGGACCAAATGGCTCTTGGTGTTCCGAGCTGCCTTTCTGGCTTCTGTCATATTCGATTTCGTGCTCCCCGACGATTTGACATACGACCGTATCGAGGCCTACGTTCGTCTTTACAAAAGAATTGATACGAGGTGCCGAGGTGACTTCCCCTTTATCTACGAGATAAGGTTGAAGACGCTTATAGAAAGTGGCTACAGCACGGATGCCGTCAACGCGAGAGATCCGACCTATGTTCATGATCTTGTCGCCTCGTCAATAATCTTGCTAAGCGTCAAGGTAGTATCCTGGCATGGAGTAGATGGCGGTATGGCAATCACGCTATCTACGAGATTGTCTGGAACGCTGCTATCTTCGCTGTATTGAAGCTGGAAGACCGTCAACCCGTTTGATATTGCGTCTTCAATGGCATCGTTGATGTGGCTATCACCCCAGGAATATCCCACGACGAACAGTGCAGAGTTCTTGCGAAGAAGCTCGCCCTTCATCGCAAATAGTGTTTCGTAGAAATCGCTAACAACGTTGCCGAGTTTGTCTGATCCGGGAAACATGATCTGGTCTTTGTGAAGCTGATTGCCTGGACCAACAGAACCGTGCATTTTATAAACAGCAAAAGTGGGAATGTACTCGTGCCTTGCGGTGTTGTATCCGATTATCTCAAATGGAAGTGACGATCTGAATCCATGAGAGGTAAGAACATAATGAAAGAGCCCGTTATTTTCCAAGATCGTTTCCAGTATTCGATCGTAGTTGAGGGTGAAGATGTTCACCCTCTTTGATTCTGGATGGCGATTTTCAGCCTTAGATATAACCGAGTTGGTGGAGCACATCAAATGATCCAGGTTTCGTATTGATTCGCTTTCGAATTCGACGGCAAGAGCGAACTTATTGAACTCAGCACAGAAGGCTTCTAAAATCTGATCTCTCTTACCCTCATCGGAGATACCCCTAAGTTCATTCTCGATATTCCTACCCTCTAAACCAAGAGCTTTCATCTTTGCCAGTGTTGCTTCAAATCCGGTAAATTGAGGAAACCCGGATCCGTTTACACCCGAACCAAAGAGAAAGTTGATCGAACATGACCCGAGAATCCTCTTTACTTGTTCGATATCCACGTTTCCCAAATGGTTTACGCTGTCATTGTCCAGCTGTTCAAATTGTTTGGCTTCGGACATTTAGATCACCCGGCGGATGGTGTCGGGGCTGCATGTCTTGAAGAGCTCCTCGAAGTTGGCGGCTGCGGAGTCGTCCTTGAAGGAGAGGTCGCGCATGGCAGCGTAGGAAGGTTTCATTCTCGCAATGGCCTCGATAACATCGTTGTTCACGTCAACATCGAAGCAGGCGATGAGCTGCCCGGCATTCACGTTGAAGACCTTCTTGCCCTCGATGTCGAACGTCTCGTACTTTGCCGAATAGGGAATCCGGAAAGCAGGGAGTGCTTGGAAGAGAAGGTCCTCGGCTGTTCGGCCATCTTTCACATTGTCGATCATGTCGAGCAGCGAAGACTGATCAGTCCGATCGGGCGAAGCGTACATGTCACGGAAGTTGGAAGATTCGATCTTCAGAACGCGGAAACCGATGTCGGGGACGGGCTTGGGGTCTTCGCCGAGTTTGAGCTGCGTGTTTTCTTTTTCAACTTCTTCAGCTATCTTACTGCCTGCGCGCCGAATGCGCTCTTCGCCGACTTCACATAACGTTTTGAACTCACCTGAGAGCGGCTCGTCGATTTGAACGAGTATGTATTTTCGAGAACCGCCATCGTCGGCGTTCTTCTGCATCACGGCGTCAGCCATGGAAGCCGAGCCGGAATAGAAGTCGAGAATGAACGAATCATCATCTGACGCGATATCGAGGATGCGTTTCATGAGGCGCGTGGGCTTCGGGGTGTCGAAAGGAGCGCTGCCTTCAAACAGCTTTTTTAGCTCTTTCTTTGCCTCGTCAGTGTGACCGACTTCTTCATATGGCCAAAGGTTTGTCGCCGTAGGCCCTGATGACTCGTCTAGATATCTCTTTCGGCGCATTCCTCCCAAGCCGTCACCAGTGAAGTACAGCAGTGGCCAAGATCCTTTGTCGTATCGTTTCTTCGCAATCATTTTTGCCTCTTCGAAGGGAACGCTCAGCACGATGCCTTTGACGCCTTCCCTCACTTCTAAGGCGTCAATGCCGCAAACCTTAGCTCTCTCGGTTGCATCCTCAAGATCCCGAAGCTCGTACGGTGCCCATTCGTTGAGGATCTCTAAAAGGCCGGTTGGGGGTGCGGATTGTTTTTTGGACAGTTTTAGACTACCGCATGGTAGTGGTTTCTGTATTGTTTTATGGTTATTCTGAAGCGTGCTGGGTTTTGTTCCGCTTTTTATACTGGGGTCAGCTTGCTGACCCGTGTTTGATTATACATATCGATGATGTCGGCTGGAGTGTGGTATCCGAGCGCTTCGTGTAGGCGCTCATTGTTCCACCAGTGGACCCAGTTCATGGTGGCGAACTCAACCTCTGTCAGTGATGCCCAGGGGTGGGAGTAGATCAACTCAGCCTTGTATAGGCCGTTGATAGCCTCGGCTAGCGCGTTATCGTAGGAATCACCCACCCTCCCCGTGGAGGGCTTGATCCCGTAATAAGCCAGTTTCTCGTTATAGGCAATACTCGTGTACTGCGAGCCATGATCTAAGTGATGCGTAAGATTCACGAGAGTTTGTTTCGCTGCCTGGATGGCTTGCTCGAGCGCCTCCAGCGGTAGAGCCTCGGTTTTCATTGAGGATCGCGTCGCCCAGCCTAGGATCTTTCGGCTATAAACATCGGTTACGAACGCTGTATACACGAACCCGGATAGGGTTCGAACATACGTGATATCACCAACCCACAGTTTGTTGTGCCTACTGGCCGTGAACTGCCGATTCACCAAATCCGGGCGAGAATCTGGTACTTGAGCGGGTCTGGTTGTTATTGCTGTGCGTCCCCGGCGAACACCAGCAATCCCAGCGATTTTCATGAGTCGAGCGACCTGGTCACGACCAATATCCCAGCCCGCGCGCCTGGCTGCGTGCCACATCTTGCGAATACCATAGACGCCAAAATTGTGTGCGTGAATCTCGCCTAGTTCTTCAGCAAGAATGCGATCACGAATGCTTCTGGCGCTTGCTGGTCTACTCTTCGCTAGCCGGTAGCCGCAAGAGGTAATAAACCCTCCTTCCAGACTTACACCCAGTACCCGGCAAATCGGCTCGACCCCGAAACGACCCCTATATTCGTCAATATCGGCAATCATCATCGGGCCGGTCGGTCGAGCTCCGCTGCGAAAAAAGCCGAAGCAGTTTTCAAAATCTCATTCGCCCGTCGCAGCTCCGCATTCTCGCGTTTGAGCCGTTTGACCTCCTCGCATTCTTCACGGGTCCATCCCCTGCCGCTCACCCGTGTTCACAAGATGCCGCTCATACCAGCGGCGCAGTGACTCGTTTGCGATCCCCAGCTTTGGAGCGATCTCACGGACTGCCTGCCACTGCGAACACGAGCCATCACCAGCTAAGCGATCCACGAGCATACGCACCGCACGATCCTTAAACTCCTGAGAATACCTCTTAGACATATCCCTAATCCTCTCAAAAACGAGTAGGAACAAAACCCAGGACACTTCATCAGTTCGTCTGCGGCAACTCTGGAGTCGACAAAAGACTCGCTGGATGACTATGTCGACGACCTCTTACACGTTCGTCGCTCCACCAGTGATGCACTGGAAGGCGACACACACGTCACCTCTGTCATGATGATCAGCACAGCGATAGATTCTCTGGACGAGTGCGCAAATTCCCTGGGCAATTTCGTAGCTGCACTGAAAGCGTTTTCTGGCTCAATCCAAGCAGTTTGTGACGGCTTTAATCAAACACGAAGCGCGGCAGCCAGCAATGGGCTGATCCTCACAGCCGAGGAAATCCTTGAACCGATCCCACCCGTTGGCGACCCCAGTCCCACTGAAAGTGCCGAGTACAACAGGAAGGTCATGGCGTACAACGCTGCCTGGGAAACTGCTTACCAGCGGCGGCAAAGTGAGCAGGAAGCGCACGAGACAATGGACAGTGCCTGCGAAGACCGACTTGATTGGCTCGCAGATTTTATTAAGAGTCGCTTCCCACCAGCACTTGGGCTGGAGCTACCGTTGGCGCGAAGATCGGCGGTACAATCGGAGCGTTAGGTGGACCCGTTGGAATTCTCGCAGGCAGCCTTGTCGGCGGCGCACTCGGCTGATTCGCGGCATCAAAATTTGGGGATGCGCTGGGAGATGGCGCAATGTCACTCGTCTCCAAATTGTTCCATTGAGCTCACAACTGACGATCAGCGACCTAAAAGGAGGATACTGGCTTGATTGCCTTGGGATGTATTTTTGGGATCCTGATGGCTGTAATGTGGGCTTTGGCTATGTTCACTGACACATGGGCAGGACGTTTCTTCCGCAAGCAGGCTAAATGGCTCGGTTCCAAGAACTCGATCGCTCTTGGCGAGCCTTCGATTACTCTTTTCTTCTTCGCTGGTTCACTGGTTCTGGCACTAACGGGTGATCTGCCGGACAGCCAGCTTACCAAACCGGTATCCGCACTGATGCTGGCCCTGATTTTCATCCCCATTATTGGCATCATTCTCAGTTTCTTTAACTTTGACCTGCCTAAACAGATGTATCCAGAATGGCACCAGCAACGGCGGGAACAACGGGCATCACGCAACGATCAAAGGAACGAATCGCAATGAGCGGCATGACTTCTGATAATTCCACACGGATTCACGGACGCTTCGTCAGTGCTCTCGTTCCAGAGGGGTGGGCGCAGCTGGAGCCGGAGAACCTGGAGGGTTCACGGTCACAGGGCAACTCGGCAATTGACTGCATCGCTGCTCCGGCGCCTGACGACCGCACCACCCGGCAGGCGGCGTACGCGCCGAACCTAGTCATCACTGTCGCGTCGGTTCCCGGCTACCTCAGCCAGATGGAGTGGCGAGACACCACGACGCATTCACTGCTCGACGAGATTCCGGGCTTCGTCCTGTTGGACCTGTCTGAAGTGTCCACGCAGAAGTGGAGGGGTTTCGCGCGCCTGGGGTGTTACATCCTCGACGACGAATCCATCCAGGAAGCGTGAGGGTGGGAATTCCTGCGGCGTGCCCCAGGCGGAGCGCTGCCCCGCCCTCGTCAGGTACAAACGTGAGCGCGCCCGCGTGATCGCCACATAGACAAGGCGGCGTTCTTCTTCGAGTTCGGCTTCTTCACCCAGGGAACGCTGGTGCGGGAAGATGCCGTCTTCCATGCCGGTGACAAAGACGACGGGGAATTCCAGGCCCTTGACGGTGTGGACCGTCATCAGTGTCAGTGAGTCGCCGCGCTCTTCATCAGATGGCACCTGGTCGGAGTCGGCCACCAGTGAGACACGTTCGAGGTAGTCGACCAACGTTCCCTCCGGTTCGCTTTGACGGAACGTGGTGGCAGCGGTGTGCAGTACAGACAGCTAACTGGCAAACCCATAGAACATTTCAAGGCCTGTCAATGGAGCGCCCTGATCGACCACGCCATCATCGGTATAAACCAGATCTGGTTCATCTTTAGAACCGGGAAAGAAATAACGGTCAAGCTTTGAAAAGAACGCAGGGCGCTAACGTTGGATGCAAAATCGGGCTCTAAAAACTTAGAATTCTTTACCTGCCATGATCTTTCGACTTATCCATAGGGATACTGCGGTAAGTACGATCGTCACGGCCAGTAGTATTCCTGCGTTTGTAAGCGGGGGTAGGGTTAGGGCTTTTGCTACCCATTCGAAGATTGCTTGTTTGTTGGAACCAACAAAGGATGATCCGGCGAATACCACGATGAATACGGCGACTAGAAAAAGCTTGGCTTTTTCTGGACCGAATTTGTAAAACAGCGGTAGCTGAATAATGGTTAAAAGCAGGGTGACCGCAAAGGCAAAACTGGCCACCAAAACAGTATTTTTCCAAGGCATCTCAACCATTAAATAGGCAAGAACACCTGTAACCGCGAAAGCCACTATCCCAAGAGCGAGTGTAATCAGAAAATTTAGATTAACGAGTTCGTTTCTACTGATAGGCCCGGCAAGAATCGTTCGGTTCACCTTGGATTCAGCATCACGAGCAAAGGTGGCCGTAAAATAAAGCATCCCAATCACGCCAAAAATAAACGGAAAGATGATCAACTGGTTTGCATAAATCCCCACAACGCTGATCGCAACGAGCACCAGAGCTAGAACAGCTATATATGTACGATTGGCAATAAGGTCTTTATAAAATGCAGCTCTCACTGATCTTCTCCTTTAATCGTGTAGACCATGATGTCCTCAATCGTCGGTCTACCAGCTTGTGCACCAGCAGGAACTGCCTCGGTGCGGACGATTGCTTCTTGACCAAAATCATGACGGCGGCGCCCTAATACTTGCGTGGAATCAAGCTGGTTTGCCTGCTCATTGGTCAACGCTACGATTCGCCAAGAATCTAAGAGCTCGTCTTTTTGTTCCATGAACTTCAACTTTCCCTCACGGATGAAAGCTACGTAGTCAGCGGCTTTTTCAATATCGGAAACGATGTGAGACGAAAACAGAATCGAGTGGGTCGGAACTTCGATAAATTCGAGCATAATATCAAGCACCTCATCACGAATCACCGGATCCAAACCACTGGTAGCCTCATCAAAAATTAGTAAATCCGATGCATGGGAAAGTGCCATCGCTAGCCCCAGCTTCATCCGCATACCTCTAGAGAGTTCACCAACTCGCTTAGACGAAGCGAGATGAAAACGCTGCTGGTAACTAGCGTATGTCTGCCCATCCCAACTCTTGTACAGGCGCTTGCCGAACTCGCCAGCATTCTTAACAGTAAAACTATCCGGCAGGCTAATATCGTCAAATACTACCCCCACTCGTTCATGCGCTCGTGGGTGATCTGCACCTGCAGGCTGCCCCAAAAGGTTTATTGTCCCAGCATCGGGGTGAGCAAGACCTAAAATCAAACGCAGCGTTGTAGATTTACCGGCACCGTTCTCGCCCACGAAACCCACAATTGCCCCCTGGGGAACTTCAAGGTTAAGCGGACCGAGCGTGAATCCCGGATACTTTTTCACTAGTCCGTTGATTTCAATCACATTCATCGGATCCTCCTAATAAATCAATCAGCTCTTTCAGATCAGAAACAGACAAGCCAGCAACCCGAGCCGAGGCGAGGGCGGATTTCAAATAGTCTTCGACTTTTTTACGCTGCTCTTCCTTGAGCAGTTCAGTGTTTTTAGAAGCGACAAAGCTACCTCGCCCCTGTACGGAATCAATGAAACCCTCTAGCTCTAGCTCGTCATAGGCGCGCTTGGTAGTAATCACCGACACGCGAAGCTGTGATGCCAAACGCCGGATCGACGGCAGCTTGTCGCCGGGCGCTACCTGATCGTTGATTATTGCCGCTTTGAGCTGACTCTTAATCTGAGCGTAAATCGGATCAGAACTTGCATTACTAACGATGATATCCACAAACACCTCCTAGTGTTTATAGTGTACATGAACACTAGGATGAATTATGTAGAACAGTCCACATTCAGAGAAACATTTCAAACGCCATAACGCTCAACAGGGAAAACACGATACTGGGTAACACAAAAGGGCGCTTATCAGACCTGACGTCCTAGTGAAAAAGTAGTTGCTAGACTTTTAGACACACGGTAGTATGTTATGCAAGGAACATGGTTAAGCAAGGAGGGTTTGTGTCTGAGTCACAGTTACGCAAGGGCGCTGTTGAACTGATTGTCCTTGGATTACTTTCGTCTCGTCCTTCTTACGGGGGGCAGCTTGTAGAGCGTTTTCGTGAGGAAGCCGGGTTGGAGATTTCGACGGGTACGTTATATCCACTGCTTGCGCGGCTACGTAAATCAGGGTTGGTAGTTACGGCTTGGCAGGAGTCTCCGGTAGGGCCACCGAGGAAGATTTATAAGCTCGCAAAATCTGGGAAGAATCGCTTATTGCAGATGCGCCGTGAGTGGGAGGCGCTTGATTGTGCTGTGAAGCGAACAACGCAGAAAGGAATACGGTAATGAAGTGGTTCGGTATGGACGCAGAAGGGCAGGCGCGAGTTTTGGGGATGCCTGTCTCCGGGGTGTGGTTGGGGCGCTCTGATGCTGCGTTGGATGGTTTTGAACCAGAGAATCCGCGCTTGTTCATTCCTCGAAAATACGGACTGGGTTGGGACGTTAATCTAGGTGCTGTTGGTGTGCGTTTAGGGCTAATTCGACCCGATGATTCTCTACCGGACTTGGCCAGCTACGTTCCCACTAGTCTAAAGCGGGGCATTAGGCTCACCACTATTGCTGGTGGGATTGGGGTTGGGTTCTTGGCGGTACTGCTCAGTCGCAAGGAGCAGGTTCTCCTCCAGCGCTCAACACGCGGAGGGTCTGAAAAAATTATTACCGGCAGGCAGGCTGCGCTAGCTCCAGTGGTTTTAACGACTGTTGCAGCGCTAGCGCCACAGGTCTTCCGGCGCGATGACCCAGAATCCGAAGATGCCGTGCGTTTGGCTAATCAGGCTGATTTGTTGGGTGTTGAAGCCATGTCCATAGCCTGGCTTGCAGCAATGCGTGGGGCTGGCGACAAGCAGGAAATGAGCCGCCGGTTGATGGTGCCCATTGTTGCTTTATGGCCCCTCGTTGCTGGCGCTTGCCAACTCGCTTATGTAAAAACCGCGTTAGCCAGGGTAAAAACCCGGCTACATAATTCAGGAGACAAGCAATGAACCCTATAGATAAACTGTTGGATCTGCCGACCCCAGCATTAATAGGAGTTTGCATCCTTATAGGAGTGCAACTGGTAGCGGTGGTCTGGTCTTTGATTTGCTTGCTGCGCGATAAGCGAGCTCACATTGCCGGCTTAAATCGCCTAGTGTGGCTCTTGGTTATCCTCTTTGGCCAAGTGATTGGGCCAATCGTCTTTTTGGTTATGTACTTTCACGAACAAAGACAGCTTAAGGTGCAGCGTGAATATGAACAGAAGGCTACAGCCAAGCATCACCAGGTTGATGCGAGTTCAGTGGTAAGCAAGCTGTATCCGAAGGAATGAACATGGATTTAGCAGTCTGTACTAAAGATTTGTCCAAAAACTTCGGTAAGCACCAAGTACTAAACAACATAAACCTTCGAGTTCCTACCGGCTCCTGTTATGGGTTTGTGGGAGCTAACGGGGCTGGCAAAACCACCACCATGAGGATCCTTGCAGGACTGGCCGGAGCCAGTAGTGGCAGCGCCACCGTGCTGGGAGTTAGTCGAGGCAAACTTCCGGTCAAACCGATCCCTGGCGTGTCTTACCTGACTGATGTCCCCCAGATTAGCCCCTGGCTTAGAGCCAAGGATGCGCTCATCACTCTCGCCCGCCTTGGTGGAATCTCCCCAGACCTTGCAGCCGAAAGAAGCGACGAACTACTCAATCTGGTTAACCTCGACAAAGCCCCCGGAAGAATCGGCTCCTTTTCTAGAGGCATGAAGCAACGGATGGGAATAGCAGCAGCACTCGTTACTGCCCCGAAACTACTACTGATAGACGAGCCAACCAGCGCTCTTGACCCGATCGGGCGAGCAGATGTTCTGGGGCTACTACGCGAGTTAACCGGGCAGGTAACGATAGTATTTTCCTCCCACATCCTCAGCGATGTTGCTAAAGTCTCTACCCACGTGGGGATCTTGCATCGCGGTAGCCTGCTAGCTCAAGGACAGTTAGGCGAGCTAGTCAATCAGCAAACTAAACACGTTACCCTTGATGTCACGGTGCGTTCAGACGTTGCCACCGCCGTGGCTAAGGCTATCTATAGCCTCGATTCTGCCGCAAAGATTCACCCCACCTTTACCGGCTTAGATGAACTTTTCACCAAACTAACTAAGGACGGCGGTAAAAAATCGTGAATACCTCGAGTTTCAGATTGATCTGGCGCTATCAAGCTGTCTGGCTCCTACGCTCCTATGGGACATGGATTATAGGTGGGGTATTCGTTATCCTTGCTCTCACCCAAGGATTGTTTACCCAATACACGCCGCGAATCATAAGATTTCTGGCCGGATCAGAAGTAACCACGCTAATACAGTCATTACCAGAACCCTCCTGGCAGCAATCCTACGCGGGATGGATAAAGAACCTTACCCAAATTCTTACCGTAATCCTGGTTGCAATGAACTCTTTTCGTTGCAGCGTGCTTACCGGCAATGGTGACATTCCTTTTATTTTCCCTGGTAGCGTGCAGCGCTCTCACTACCTCATCAGCTTTGCTATCAGCAGCTGGCTATCTACCCTATTCCTTGCCGTCTTCAGCGCTACCCTGGCTTGGGCAGGAACATCACTGTTATTCCCAGGCGCTAATCCCGCCCCGATAATATTGGCTAGTTTGGTATGGGCGCTACAAATCATTCTCATTCACGCAATACAAACTGCCGCAGCCACTTTTAAACCAGGCATCGGCATGCCCCTTGCGGCCGGATTCGGAGCCTACCTACTAATAACGATGTCAGCGATATTTATCCAGGAGGGCAACAAAACTCCCCTTGGCCTCGCCCCCATAATTAACAACCTCGCTCAAGACACACTCGAGACACCTTGGGTCTGGCCAATCACCAGCAGCCTACTGCTAATCATTGCGCTACTTTTCACCGCCACTTACGTATACAACAGAGTAGAACTTAACTAAAAGCCAAACACAGGCGAGAAAAATAGATCCAACCGAAAAATAGAAATAGAACCACCATCACAAGCACGGGAGCGAACGCCACCTATCATCCGTTAGCGAGTTAAACCCCAAAACCTTGTCCGAGAAGGGAAACCACGATACTAGGTAACGCAAAACCCAAACCCACTAACGGCCTAAAACATAAAAACTATCAGCCAACCCCACAGCAGACGCATTTCCTTTGCTAATATGCGTGACCTAGACAATGTCGAGGTAGGGGATAATACCTAGCAGCTGAAGCGCAGCTAGTACCGCAACTAATGCCGCTGAAATTCCCAGGATAAGTTGCCAGCGTACTTGCCTGTCGGCGGAACGCCAACGCTGATATAAATTTCGTTTTTCTCCAGTTTTCTGATCTTTAGCATTAGGCATTTCAAGCCAAGAAACAGTGCAGAAAAACACCGCTAAGCATCCAAACAAAATAAACTCAACTATTAACTTCACCATTTGAGCATCTTCCCGTAAGCCGGTCATCTAACACGATACTCGCTAACGCAAAAGGGTACTTATCAAATCCGACGTCTAAGTGGAGCGAGTGACGGGAATCGAACCCGCATGACCAGCTTGGAAGGCTGGGGCTCTACCATTGAGCTACACTCGCAACTGACTCTCGCTTCGAGTTAACGGAAGCCGTGAAAAACAGTGTAACCTATAGAAGGTCAGAAAATAAAACTGACGGGGCGTGGCGCAGCTTGGTAGCGCACCTGCTTTGGGAGCAGGGAGTCGCAGGTTCAAATCCTGTCGCCCCGACTTTGTTATCTCCCGCGACATATGTCCGCATAGGCCGCGAGATTTTCTTCTTTCTAGCTTGGTCTTTGGCTGCATAGTCTGCCTGTACGCACAGGAAAGAGGTTTTTCCTCTCGCCCAAAGTTCGGAAAATACTTGCGTATTTCCCAAACTTTATGCCCACCGCGCCCACTCGGATAAAACCTCTTCCCCGCGCTTTTCATGCCCTATCCGTGTGGGAATACCATTTTTCCACCTTTAAGAACGACCAGTAAAGCGGGGCGAAACGAAAGAAAACTCCCTACCTTTGGGCAGGAGGAAAAACCAATGCCCCCGCTGAAACTCCAGGTAGGGCGACAAGATTACCCGCCACCTAATAACCATAAAAGCAATCTGTATTAACCGCTTGACACAGCACCCCCAACAGAGTTACTGTATTACTACACTAATACAGCGATGAAAGGAGGAACCCATGGAGCTAAACTCAGCAATTCCTATTTGGAGTCAATTGCGCGACGAGTTTTCGCGTCGGATAACTTCTGGAAGCTGGCCGCCGGGGAGCAAGATCCCCAGTGTGCGCGACCTCGCCCAAATGGTAGGAGCCAACCCGAATACGGTGCAACGCGCCCTATCGGAGCTAGAACGCGAAGGACTGGCGGTATCAGAGCGCACCGCCGGACGGTTCGTAACCCAAGACCAGGACAAGATCTGGCTGACTCGCCAAAAAGTATTCCTGGAGCACACCGACCAGTACGCCGCCACCATGAAAAAAGCTGGCGCTACCCTACCCCAAACACTCGACTTAGTAGAAAAACAATGGAAGAAGGGAAAATCTCATGACTGAAAATCAGTTAAACCAGTTCCCAACCCCTCCGGCTTCAACGCCAGGCACCAACCCCGAACATTTTATGGCGCCCCGCCCAGCAAACGAACACCCCGGGGCACAGACAACTGCTCCCGCCATTGAAATCAAAGGAGTTTCAAAGTTCTACGGCTCCCAGATCGGACTAGTTAACGCCAACCTAACTTTGCCCAGTGGCGGCATAGTCGGCCTCATGGGGCCGAACGGGTGTGGAAAAACTACCTTAATGAAAATCTTGGCCGGGGTAATGCAGGATTACGAGGGCGAGGTTCGGCTTTTCGGGAAAACTCCCGGAGCAGAAACCAAAGCTTTTACCTCCTACCTACCCGACAGCTCATTGTTGGCAGATAACCTCACCCCACGCTCCGCAATCCGCCAATACCAGGACTTCTTTACTGACTTCGATTCCGCGAAAGCCTACGAAATGGTAGATTTTTTCCGCCTCCCAGCAGATCGAAAACTGTCCGCCATGTCCAAGGGGATGCGCGAAAAACTCCAAGTAGCGCTGATCATGTCGCGAAATGCGCGCGTCTATCTGCTTGATGAGCCCATTAGCGGGGTGGATCCGGCAGCGCGGGACGTAATCTTGCGAGCCGTTATTTCCCGTTTCAATCCCCAGGCAGTAATGCTGCTATCGACCCACTTGATTAACGATGTGGAACCCGTGGTTTCTACCGCCGTATTCATGTCGGCAGGACAAGTATTTTTAACCGGAGATGCTGACCAGCTCCGCAGCACCTATCAAACCAGTCTGGACGGACTCTTTAGGGGGATGTACCGATGATTACTAAAATAATGAAACACGATTTCCTGGCGCTACGTAAACCACTAGGAATCACCATTGGTTTGACCTTGCTGACCGCAATCTTGAGCGCGATAGCCGTCTCAATTTTACGTAACTCCGTAGCCGTAGGGTCTACCATATTCTTATTGGCATTCTTAGGAATGCTAGCCGCTTACCTGGTTTATTCGATAATCCTTTTAGTTCACTATTACCGTTCCATGTACGGAAAAACTGGGTATTTCACCATGTCGATCCCGGCAAGACCTACCGAGCTATTTTGGGCAAAAAGCCTTTTTAACCTCTTAGCTCTCGGTCTTTTCACGCTAGTGGTTTTTTGCGGAGGGTTTTTATTGGTCACAGCCTTGTTTTTTGAAGATGCCTCTGGCAATGCTCTGACATACTTCTTTACAACCCTTCAGACCTGGCAAGTAGCTTTTCTGATTATTATGGCCATGCTACTATCCTCGATTTCCAGTGTTTTCTTCTGCCAGTTCATAGTTACCGCCGGCAACCGGCGACCTTTCCTGGATCGTTTCGGAAAAATTGGCGGCCCGATATTAGTAGCAGTGCTGGTGTATGTAGGAATGCAAATTATTGGCTTCCTGCTGATGCTTCTCCCTGGGCAGCTGGTATTTTTCGCCCCCGATGCCCCCTTTATTTCTCTGGATTGGGATGGAATTCTCTTCACTATATTTGGACCGATTGACCCCAGTGAGTCTAATCCTGTGAAACCCCCGTCGATTTCAATCTGGTTGCTGCTCGGCACCGGCGTGCTCACAGTGGTCGCAGGTTATCTCACCGCACTATTTTTAAAGAAAGGTACTTCCCTGCGCTAAGGAAAGTGAATGACAGAAGATCTCTCGGCCACCTCCAGGGATCCTTCATTCGGGAAGCAATAAAAGAAAAACCAGGGCTAATGCCCATTTTGTGTGTCTTTATTTTGGTGTTTTGGCTGGTGGAACCTTGTAATTTGGGGTTTGGTTAGCTTTTTGGGCTTGTTTTCTACGGGTTGTTGACTTTCCGTGTTTTTGGTGTAGGGGTCTGCTTTTGTTTGATTTATGGGTCGTAGATCAAGCAGAAGAAAGTGTCCTACCTGCGGCGAGGCGGGTGCTAAAAGGAATGGTAGAACCAGAAAAGGACTTCAGCGTTACCGCTGTACCAAGTGCGGGGCCTCTTTTTGTAATACCCGGCCAGATATTTCCAGAAAGGCACAGCTTGACCAGTTCGTTAAATGGTTAACCGGGAAAGACGCTATAGGCGACCTGCAAGTTTCTTCTTCTACCTGGCAGCGAAGAACTAACTGGTGTTGGCGGGTTGAACCGGTAATCGTACCAACTGGGCAAATCTATGACTATATACAAATAGATGGCACCTACCTGCCTTACGGCTGGTGTCTTCTAACCGCCGTAAACAGTGGTAAAGTCCTGGCCTGGCAATGGTGCAACCAAGAGAACAAGGCCGCCTATAAACAGCTGTTAAAACGCTTACCAGAGCCCTTAATGGTTATAACTGACGGGCAAGCCGGAGCGTTAAGCGCTATCAAAGACCAATGGCCAAACACGCGCGTGCAACGCTGCCTAGTACACATAAAACGAAACATCCGTGCCCTTACAACAACCAACCCTAAAATCCCGGCACACAAAGCACTATGGGGTCTAGCCAAACGCCTGGTAACAATAAAGGATCTAAACCAAGCAGACCAATGGATAGGGCTAGTGCAAGCCTTCCATAACCAATGGGGAAAATGGTTAAACCATAAAACCTATAAAAACCAAGTACCCCAAGACCAAATACCCTTATGGATTCGCCCTAACCAGCAATGGTGGTACACCCACCAAAAAGCCCGCAGAGCCTACAACCTACTCGCCAAACAAACCAGGAAAGCAACCCTGTTCACCTTCCTAGACCCGACCCTAAACAAACAAGCCACCACCACGCTACCCGCCACCACCAACGAGCTAGAAGGCGCTATAAACGCCGCCATCAAAACCCTGATCTACAACCATCGCGGCTTATCCGAGCCCCACATGAAAAAAGCCACCGAATGGTGGTGCTACCTCCACAGCGAACACCCACTCAAACCACACCAACTAATCCAACCACACCACCTAAAACCCGACCCCAAACCAGGGCCCGAACAACCGAAACCAGGCCCGAAACTATGGGACAACGCCATCGACTACAACCCCAAATACCAAGACGGATCCCTACACATCCGCAAAGGCTGGGCAGGACACTAAACCACCCCGACACGCCCGGAAAAAGACACACAATTCGGGCATTAACCCAAAAACCATAAACGAAAGCCCCTAGCAGGAAACTGCTAGGGGCTTTTTCTTAACTTCGAGTTTTACTCGAAATCATCTGCCGGGCTGTACAGCCCCAGCTTTACGGCTTTGGTCAGGTGACGAGGTGCCACATAGGAACGTCCATCATTGCCCTTGACCGAAGTAAGCTGGGGTGCCTTGGCTTTCCAAGCAGACCGCCGAGTGCGGGTATTCGCACGAGACATTTTGCGCTTTGGTACTGCCATCACGGACTCCTCTAACTATTGCAAATAGAAAAATAACCTCTATAACTGTGCCATTTATAGCGCTAAGTTTCCAGTTTCAACCATGTGATTTGCACCGCGAGCACGCTTTATCTCGCGCGGAAAGAACAGAACCCCACCCTTTCATATTGCCGAGGACGCCCTCGTCCTAAACCTAAATACTCCCCCTCCCCCAGCCAACTATATAGATAGGATCAAGCTATGCGCACTATCTATGCCCCTGCCCGCAGCGAAATCGAGATTAAACGCTCCCGCTTTATCGCCTCCCTAGCGCGCACCGATTCTGAGGAGGCCGCCCGCGAGTTTATCGCCCAGATTCGCCGCGAGTTTCCCGACGCCCGCCACCACTGCACCGCTTTTATCATTCACCAAGATACTGGGCTTGATACTGCCCGCAGTAGCGACGATGGAGAACCGGCGGGAACTGCCGGAGGCCCGATGCTCAAAGTCTTGACCGAATCCGGGTTAACCAATGTTACCTGCGTAGTTACCCGTTATTTCGGGGGAACTAAACTGGGTACCGGCGGGTTGGTACGCGCCTATTCCGAGGCGGTGCAACAAGTACTGAAAAAAGCCCAGACCGTACGCTTGATTACCCAGCCTTCCTACCAGCTGCATTTACCGATCGGGGAAGCCGGAAAGATCGAAGCAAAACTTACTCAAAGCGGTTACCAGATCCTCGATCGGGACTTTAGCCAAGAAGCTAGCTTGCGATTCGCTGCCCCCCTAGAAAGTAGCCAATCGCAGATCGAAAGCTACTTATCGAGCATCAGCGGGAGGGAAATCAACATAGAGACCTCGCCCGATATTACTCGCGAAGTGCGAGAATAATCCTCGCCCCGCCGAGCGGATTTATTAGATCTTGACGCCACCTCGGTTAGACCGGATAGTAACGCCAGTAGCGGGCAGATGCCTGCGACTGTTTGTGCCCTGGATAGGAGCGCCCTGTAGGACCGCCCGGACATCCAGCAGTTATTCCCAAATTTTACTGAGCGCATAAAAGTTGCGACTGTAAAACCGAAGATGTTACAACTTGAGGCAAGCAAGTTTTCACGACAGATCGGAGAGGCAAATGCGTTTTCCCGCCACCTCTCGCTGTCGTCTATGTATCTAGGGGCATCTCGCCGACCGCTAAGGCGCGGGCTGTCCCTCGGGGCAACAAAGTTTTATTCTGCCCCGATTTCCAACTTTTATAACTGGATACCTCCAGTTTGTCACCGCGAATAATTTAAGGAAAAGCATGAATATCGCAAAAGACGTAACTGAACTTATTGGCCACACTCCCCTACTAAAAATCAATCATCTACTGCCAGCCGATATTGACGGCGAAGTGGTAGCCAAAGTTGAATCCTTCAACCCTGCATCTTCGGTTAAAGACCGGGTAGCTCTGGCGATGATAAACGCCGCGGAAGCCTCCGGAAAACTAAAGCCTGGTGGCACTATTGTGGAATCTACCTCTGGAAATACCGGGGTGGCGCTAGCGATGGTAGGAGCTGCCCGCGGCTACAAAGTGGTAATCACTATGCCCGAATCAATGTCCAAAGAACGCCGCGCCCTCATGCGTGCTTTTGGAGCCGAGTTAGTACTAACCCCGGCGGCGAAGGGAATGCAAGGCACCGTAGATGCCGCACAAAAAGTGGTAGCTGAACGCGAAGGCGCCATTTTGGCTTCCCAATTCACTAACCCTGCAAACCCCCAGACTCACTATGAAAACACCGCCGAAGAAATCTGGGCAGATACCGACGGTCAGGTTGACGTTTTCGTTGCCGGGATCGGAACTGGCGGCACCGTCACCGGAGTAGGCAGACGCCTGAAGGAGCTAAATCCTGATATCAAAGTCTTCGGGATTGAACCGGAAGAGTCCGCCCTGCTAACTACCGGTAAGGCTGGGGCACACGGGATTCAAGGTATCGGGGCAAACTTTGTGCCGGAT
This sequence comes from Varibaculum sp. GTC20041, assembly GCF_055387755.1. Classification (NCBI taxonomy): domain Bacteria; kingdom Bacillati; phylum Actinomycetota; class Actinomycetes; order Actinomycetales; family Actinomycetaceae; genus Varibaculum; species Varibaculum sp. GTC20041. Next base: position 826,130 of record NZ_AP041144.1, on the reverse strand, counting down.
ATTTTGGATTCTAAAGTGCTGACTAAAGTACTTACGGTTAAAACTGAGGACGCCATCGCCATGGCGCGCGCCGCCGCCGCTAAAGAAGGGCTGCTGGTAGGAATTTCTGCTGGTTCCGCTTTGGCAGGAGCATTGCGTTTAGCGCAAAGCCCTGATATGAAAGGTAAACGTATCGTAGCTTTGCTGCCCGATACTGGCGAGCGTTACCTAACTACCCCGCTGTTTAAAGATTTCATGGACTAGGAGCGAAAATGGCGAAGCCGGAACCGACTTTAATACAACTGTGCAAAGAAGACTTAGCAGCAGCTATTAATTCGGATCCGGCTGCTCGCAACGCCCTGGAAGTCGCCCTAACCTATCCGGGAGTACATGCGGTTTGGGCGTACCGCCTGGCGCATATGTTGTTTAAGAATAATTTTAAACTTCTTGCCAGAATAGTTTCGTCAATTTCCCGCAGCTATACCGGGGTGGATATTCACCCGGGCGCCCGCCTAGGTAGGCGTCTTTTTATCGACCATGCCAACGGAGTAGTAATCGGGGAAACCACTAAGATCGGTACCGATTGTGTACTGTTCCACCAGGTAACCTTGGGTGGGGTATCAATGTCGAAAGGCAAACGGCACCCCACCCTCGGGGATCGGGTGATGGTGGGTGCCGGCGCCAAAGTGCTCGGCCCCATCCACGTGGGCTCGGATGCGCGTATCGCTGCCAATGCGGTAGTGGTACGCGATGTGCCTGCCGGATGCTCTGCTATTGGGGTTCCCGCACGGGTATCTCCCGGCTGCAGCCAGCAGAAGACCTCTGAACTGATTATTGACCCTACCTTGTTTATCTAAGGGCTAGCAGCGGCTCAAACCGCCGAAGCTGACCGCTGCTGGCGGCGGCGTCCTCGAAAAGTACTCTTGCGAAGACACCGCAGCTAAGTGACTAACTAGCACACGCTCAGGTTTCCCCCAGAGCGTAAGGACAGGCAAACCGGGTGAAACCAGTTTAACAGTGGATTAGAAAGTTCTTCTTGGTGAACGTATTGCCCCGCCTCCCTAAGTCTTCGACTACAATTTAGGAAACAAGCTACTTGCGGAGGGAACATGATTACCAAGGTTCCGGAAATAGTCGCCGGAATAACTCGTGGAGACGCCGATACCTGGGAGCGGGCACGCGTTTTACTGACTGACTACTACTGTCAAAGAGATAATCCCCGGATTACTTTGTTTTCCTTAACCTCAAAGTTTCCTCCCAGTTTTCCCTTGCAACCACAATTGGAGTCCAGCTCTTGGGAGGGAGCCTGCAACCTGCGAGATTGCGATCTGCTAGCGCTTGCAAATCTAGATCTTCAGGTGGACAGTAAGGGCTTAGACCAACTTTTTGCTTCCGAGCCTTTGCCGGAACTAATGTCTCAGATCCCGACCGACGCCCAGTTAGTAGATATTGCCGATCAGGTTTTAGAAACTGAGACCGGACCACTCGCACAGATTTGGACGGCACTAACTAAAGATCCGCTGGTGTTAAAACCCAAGGCGGCAGCGGCGCTACTTGCGCGGCTACGTCCGGCGGCGCTCCCGCTTTTCACTAAGGATGACCGCCGTCCCTGGGGAGAGATTTCGGATTATGTGCAGTTTTGCCAAGATCTTCATGGTTTGTTGCTAGCTGAACGCGGGCGGTTGGCTCACCAGCTCTACTATCTGCGAGAATCTTTGGAACTGCCCGAATGGGTTTCCCAAATACAACTATTACAAGCGTTAGTATTCGCGGAATATCAAGAACAGCGGGCAGCCGAAAAAGAGCGGATCCGCCAGGAAAAAGCAGCTCGCCGCCAAGAGAAAGCGGAAGAAAAACTGCGTAAAAAACTGGCTAAGCGCACCAAGAAGCAGCGCAAGAAAATCGCGAAGCAACAGGATGCTCGGAGTAAAGCTCAAAAGCTGGCCGAGGAAAAAGCCGAGCAAGCTCAACGCGAAGAAGATGAATCCAGCGGCCAGGAACGCCAGGGAATAATAGCTGGCTCAGATCCCAGGCACTTGGGTTCCGAAGAACCTGCAGATCTGGGGAACTCGCGCGCGGCTCGCAATCGACGCGGACGCCACGTGCGGGGCGAGGACGGCGATGACGGTTTTATTTCCACTGACCCGGTCTCCTTACCGCGTTAAGCAATCCAGTTCATTTTCCTGCCCCTTAGCTAGCGGCCGCAGCTAAGGGGCAGGAACTTTTTAACCCTCCCCCTTAAAATGAAACTATGACGAGTTTTAATCTGGAAACCTACTCCCAAGGTTTAACTGACTTTATTACTGCTTCTCCTTGCGCCAGTTTCGCTGCCCGCACCTTGGCCGATATCTACCGCTCCCAGGGCTTTAAACCAGTAGATGCCACTAAACCTTGGCCGCGCGGTGCCGGACGTTACTTTTTATGCCGCAAAGGCGCCCTCATCGCCTGGATGGTACCTACTGGATCCCCCAAGGGATTCCGCATAATCGGCAGCCATACTGATTCTCCGGCCTTCAAACTAAAACCTACCCCTGATAGTTTTAGTGCCGATGGTTGGGGGCAGCTCAACATAGAGATCTATGGGGGAATGCTCCCTAACTCCTGGCTAAACCGGGAACTGGGCATCGCCGGGATCGTCTATGACCGAACTGGAAAATCCCACCTGGTGCGTACCGGGCCGATCGCTACTATTCCCCAGTTAGCTCCCCACCTGGATCGGGAATCCGCGAATAAACTGGAATTAGATCGGCAGCAACACTTGCGTCCCCTCTGGCAGGTAGGGGGATCCTCTCGCAATATTTTGGAGGTAATCGCTGGGCAAGCTGGCCTTGCCGGAGCCGATGAGATCTCTAGTCACGAGCTCTACACTTTCGATACTCATGCCCCGCAGCGGCTGGGAACTACCGGAGAATTCTTGGCATCGGCTCGTCAAGATAATCTGCTCTCGGTCTATAGTGCCACGAGGGCATTATTGAGCCTTGCTGACGCGGATTTTTCGGGAGAAAATATTCTAATTAGTGCCGCTTTTGACCATGAGGAAGTAGGGTCTCATACCGAAACTGGGGCTGCCGGACCATTACTGGAACAGGTGCTGCGTCGCTGCGCCCGCGCCACAGGTGAACCGGAGGCCTTTGAACGGATGTTGGCCGCGTCCTCGTGCCTATCCGCCGATGTTGCCCACTCGGTAAACCCCAACTATCCCGAAAAACACGACCCTGATACCCGTCCGGTGATGGGATCTGGCCCGGTACTAAAGCTCAATGCTTCCCAGCGTTATGCCACCGATGCTGCCGGCTGGCATATTTGGGAGGACGCAGCTAGGCGCTCCGGGGTTAAGACTCAACGCTTTGTGTCAAAGAATACAGTCACCTGTGGGTCAACTATCGCGCCGATGACCGCTACCCGCCTGGGAATCACCACTATTGATGTGGGAGTTCCGATTTTGTCGATGCATGCTGCCCGGGAAATGTGTGCACTTAGTGACCAGATTCAAATGACGAAAATAATGCGGGCTTATCTACAGAAATAACTGCTAATGGTGGGCCATACTGGTTTCGAACCAGTGACCTCTTCCGTGTGAAGGAAGCGCGCTACCCCTGCGCCAATGGCCCTTGAACTCAAACCACGTTACCGGATTTTGAGGGCGCAATCCAAATTCGCCGCCCTTCTGGTACCCTACTTGTAGCACGGGAGCTTTCGAGCTGAGAGGAAGCAAAACGCTTCGACCGTTACACCTGATCCAGGTAATGCTGGCGCAGGAAGCTGGTTCACCTGTGCACGGATATAGGAGGCACAGATGGATCGAGATCAGCAGCTGGAAGTGGTAAATAACCAGTGGCCACCCCTTTCGGCCAGTCAAGCCGCTGAAGTCCTGAGGGAAATCCCGGAATTTCACGAGGAACGAATCGCAAGTCTTACCCCTTCTTCTCGGCCTATGGCTGCCGCTTGCCTAGTTACTACCGTTAGCGGCAAACAAGTATTTTTAAAACGCTACCACCAGAACTTGGTGACCGCGGCTGAGCTAGAAACCAAACACTCCTTTGTCAACCAACTGACCGCCCAAGGTTTCCCCACCCCGCGTTTTTTCTGTTTTAACCAAGGAGCCAGCACCCTCGCCGCCGGAGAGTGGATTATTGAGGCCTCCGCGGGTGCGGCCGGGCAAGACCGCTACCGTGACCTGCGCTCCTGGCTACCTCCAAAAACTAGGCAAGAGGCCGTGGAGTTGGGCAGACTTGCCGCCCGACTCCGTATCGCTAGCCAAAAAATTCTACCGCCGCCCCTGGAGCCCGGCCCCTATCAAAACCGAATAGAGCTCCTGCTGGGTGATCCGCTGCCAAAGCTAGGAAGTTATTTAAATGAGCATCCGATGCTTGCTAACCATCTGAAAGAAACCGGACGCGATTTCGCGGCCGCGCTAGCGCCTTTGCGTCCTTTTGCGCAATCTCTTGCCCGCTTAGCCCATTCTCCCCGCTATTTCACTCACGGTGACCTGCATGTTTCTAATACTTTTTGGGAAGGAAACAGCATTTCGTCTCTGATTGATTTCGGGCTCGCTTGTCCCAATCCCCCACTTTTTGACCTGGCAGTACTACTGGAACGCCACAGTATCGACTGGATCAGTATTACCGAGGGGAAAACCGATAGTTACTGGCCACAGGTCGCTGGCGACTTGCTAACCGGATACGGGCAGGTGTTCTCCCTCTCCCCGGAGGAAATCGAGATGCTCGGCGCTATGATCGCTCTTTGTAACGTGGAGTTTTCCCTTTCTGCCATCGAATACGATCTGCTGGCACCGATTGATCCACAGATCAAAGACTGGGCCTGGAATATCGGATTCCAAGGTCATAGCCAGTGGTTCCTGACCGGGCCTGGCCAAAAGTATTTGTCCCTTATCAACCAACTAGCGAAAGAAAAAGCATGCGAAGAATAGCTACCGCTTTAGCCTGTGCCCTGGCTCTAACTCTGGCAGGGTGCGCCACGGGATCTAGTTCCGCAACTAGAGATCCCGAACTAAAGAACACTTCGGTTATTTTGGACTGGACTCCTAACACTAACCACACCGGGATCTATGTTGCCCAAGAAAAAGGATTTTACCGCGAAGCCGGACTAAACGTAAAAGTAATGGGCTTTTCTAAGAGCGGCGTGGAATCAGTCATGACCGCCAAAGGTGCCGATTTTGGCTTTTCCGGAACCGACTCGATTGCCTCGGCGAAAGCCTCCAACTTGGGGATCAAGATGGTGTTCAACCTGCAACCAAAGTCTTCCTATATGGTGGGATTTTTGGATAAGGCGAATATTCAGCGTCCCCGAGATTTAGATGGCAAGACCCTCGCTGACTTCGGCGGCGGATTCCAACATATTGCCACCAAAATGCTGATCCAAAAGGACGGTGGCAAAGGTGATTTCAAAAAAGTGGTCGCCGGTGCCCAAACGCTGCAGGCAGTGGAACAAGAACGCGCTGACTTTGCGGAACTTCTGTCTACTTGGGAAGGCATCGAGGCCGAGCAGAGCGGGTATAAGTTACGCTATTTTGATTACGACAAGTACGGAGTACCCACTACCCCGGCGTTGCTGGGAATTTCTACCCGTGCAGACCTAATAAAAGAAGATCCGCAGCTGGTGGGCTCCTTCGTGCAAGCCACCCAGAAAGGCTACCAGTGGGCAATAGACCATCCCCAGGAGGCTGCGAAAATTCTGATGGATGCTAATCCCCAGGCAAAGCTAGATGCAAAACTAGTTAACGCCTCCCAGGAGAAGCTTTCCAAAGAGTATTGGCCAGATGCGGCCGGCACTGTGGGGCATGCCGATATAGATAAGTGGCAAAGCTACTTAGACTTCATTATTGAGCAGAAGCTAGTTACTGACGGTGATGGAAAACCCTACACCCAAAAAATCTCCGCGCCCGAAGTAGTAACCAACGAGTTCCTAGCCAAAGCCGCCAGTAAATGAAAGCAAGCTCGCGACTAGTCGCTGCCGGACTGGTTCTGTTAACCCTGCTTTTGTGGGAGGGAGTTTGCCGCCTGGGGACAGTTAACCCCAAGCTGCTACCTGCCCCCACTGTGATCATTAAAGCCGGGGTTGCGGACTGGCCGGCGGCCTGGCAAGCCACGCAAGTAACCCTCATAGAGGTAGCGGCAGGCACCTTGCTGGCAATTGTCTGCGGGGTGGCGATTTCTTTTGCGCTATGGAGAGCCAAAACTTTCGGCAAAGCCGTGATGCCTCTGCTGGTGATCTCCCAAACTATTCCGGTAGTAGCTATCGCTCCCCTGCTGATAATTTGGTTCGGATTTGGCATGACCTCAAAAATCCTCCTAGTGGCGTTATTTGGAGTTTTCCCGATCATCGTCGCTTTTACTAAAGGCTTGGCGGCTCCCTCACGCGACCAGATTGATGTAGCGCGTTCTTTAGGTGCCTCCCCTGCCTGGATTTTCTCCCACTTGCGAATGCCGGCAGCCCTGGGGGATTTTATTACTGGACTGCGCATCGCGGTCACCTACGGGCCGGCCACTGCCGCTACCGCCGAGTTCGTGGGGGCGGAGAATGGTTTAGGAATTTACTTGCTTACTGCCCAAGGATCTTTTCGGACGGAACTAGTGTTTTTTGGAGCCGGGATCCTAACGCTAATGACTTTGGCAGCTTACTTACTAGTGGGACTAGCAGAACGCATCTTGATTCCCTGGAAGAAGGCAAAATGAGCCTATTGGAACTATCAGCGGTAACGAAGAGTTTTACTAATCCACCTCTGACCGCTTTAGACAACGTGGAGATGACTATAGCTAAGGGAAAGATAACCGCCCTGGTAGGGCCATCAGGTTGCGGAAAATCTACCCTGCTACGGATAATTGCGGGTCTTAGTTCTCCCTCTCAAGGCAGCCTGGCCTGGTCAGTAGATAATCCCCTAATCGCCCTCATGCCCCAACGCGATGGACTATTTTCTTGGAACACCATCGAAGACAATGTGGCACTGCCCTTACGTATTCGGGGAGTCCCCCGCAAAATAGCCCGCGAGCGCGCCCGCGCCCTCCTCTCCCAGTTCGACCTGCAACAGTTTTCTGGAGCCTATCCAGCGCAGCTTTCAGGAGGAATGCGTTCGCGAGTAGCCTTTTTGCGCACGATGCTGGCCAAACCTACCTTAATCGCCCTAGATGAACCTTTCGGGGCGCTTGACCAGATAACTCGGAGCCACATGCAACGTTGGCTCTGGCAAGCCACTCGCAGCCGCGATTTAACTCTCCTGCTGGTCACCCACGATATTGCCGAAGCGGTCACCCTAGCTGACCGGGTGCTGATGATGTCGGAGCGACCTGGTCGTATTATCAGTGAAATTCCGATTGAGATTCCGCAGCGGGAGGAATATTTATCAGCAAATTCAGTGGGAGCTACCGGCAGTTTTAGTCACGGAACCGGACTGCGCACCACCCCAGATTTTGTGAAAGCCTATCAAGAAATCGAAAACGCCCTCTGGGGCATTGAAAATAGGGAGGAAAAATGGATTTAACTCGAATCCGCTTGGAATATGTCGTTACTTGGCCTAATCACGCTGGCTTATTCGTGGCTCGCAAGAAAGGCTGGTATCAAGAGGCAGGCCTAGATGTTGATATTTCTTGGGATGGTTTCGACCGCGGCACTCCCGCACAGCTGGCCGCCAAAGGAGAGTTTCAGTTTGCCTCAATTAGGTTGGGAGAGCTGCTGGAAACCCGCCATAGCGACCACCCTTTCGTAGCCGTCGCTACCTTTAATCAAAACCAGCTAGGTGGGGTGATTACCCTTAAAGAGAAAGGGATCAGCCGTTTTCGAGATTTAGAAGGAAAAACCGTCTCGATTCCTCCGGTAAAGCGCCTTATCCAGATGGTAATTGAAGCCGTCGAGAAAGATGGCGGTGATTTCTCTAAGGTCAAGGTAATGGATCCGGGAGTATTCGAACCGGATATTCGCGCAGTTGAAAAAGGCAAATATGACGCGATTTTCAATGTCTTAGGCTGGGAAGCCTACCAGGGTAGTAAACCGTTCTCCGAGGTAGTGCAGCTATCTTTTGACGAAGTGGAGGTCACTCCCCACCATGCCTATTTCCTGTGCGTAGAGGAAAACTATCTGCGCAGCCACGAGGATCAAGTGCGCGCCTTCCTGGCGGCTACCAGTCGCGGCTATGATTTTGCCCGGGATAGCCAGGCAGAAACTGTAAATATTTTAGCTTCCACTATGTGCGCCAGCGAAGAGGACGTATTAGAGGCCTCCCTTAAGTTCATGGCGCCCTCTTGGCATGCTCCCTCCGGGCGCTGGGGTGAGATGGATGCCGAAATAGTGCGTTCCTACACCACGTGGATGAGCGAACACGGCTTTACCACCGCGAGCCTAGCGGACGTGGAGGGTGCCTACACTAACGATTACCTACCCGAAAAATAGCATCCCCACCTATAGATTTCGGCTCGGATACCTAAGGTTTTTGGAACACTAGCAGGTATCCGAGCCGATTTCTTTGGTATTAATCCTTTTGCGGGTTAGCTTTCTGGTGCCGCTTAGAGTACCAGATCGATAGCAGCGCGGTTCCTACTAGGACAACTAAGATATATCCCATTGAAAAACCGATAGAGGGCTCCGGAATAGCTGCTGCCCATTTGTCTATCCCCCAGAAGGGCGCCTCGTGGGCGGCGTGGATAATCAGTTTTACCCCGATGAATCCTAAGATCAAGGCCAGGCCGTAATGTAGGAATGCCAGGCGCTCTAAAAGCCCATCTATTAGGAAGAACAACTGGCGCAGTCCCATCAATGAGAAGGCGGTAGCGGCAAACACAATAAAGGGGTGTTTTGTCAGACCGAAGATCGCGGGAATGGAATCAAAAGCGAACATTAGATCCGCCGATCCAATAGCTACGATAACTAAGAACATGGGGGTTACGTAGGTTTTCCCGCGGTGACGGTACAGCAGTTTCGCTTCCCGGAACCCTTCAGAGACGGGGAGCACCCGGCGCACCAGGGTAGTGAACTTGTTCTCTTGATATCCCTCGCCAGAATCCCCCTCGTCCTCTTTGGTTATCCCTTCCCGCGCCTGACTGATCGCGGTGTAGATCAAGAACAGTCCGAACAGGTAAAAGATCCAGGCGAATTGATTAATTAATGCCGCGCCGATCAGGATAAACGCCAGACGCAACACCATTGAGATTATGATTCCCAGCATGATCACTTTTTGCTGGTAGACCCGCGGAACCTTAAATCCATTCAAGATGATGATGAAAACAAAGAGGTTATCCAAGGATAGCGACCATTCGGTGATCCAACCAGCCCAGTATTCTACTGCCAGATTCAGATCCCATTGCAGCCACACCACCAACCCAAAGGCGGCCGCAATCGCCATATAGATACCTGACCAGATGGCGGCCTCTTTAATTGAGGGTTCGTGGGCTTTACGGACATGTCCGCGAAAATCAAGCACCAGTAGAGCAAGAATAATGATAGCTAACAGTAGCCAGTTCCACCAGTGAATTACTTCATGGCCGGGGACGGCATTAAGCGTAGGCATCAGACCCATGCAGCGTTCTCCATTTCGTTGGCGTTGTCTATGCTCAGGTCTTCTTCCGCCTTTTCAGGCCGAACCAGCCGGGCATAATTGCCGTGATGACGACTGGCCTGTTAATGGAAGTACTCCCCTTCCGGATTTACTTTCTTAGTCTAACGTGTTTTAGCCGCAACCCCGAACCGTGATCCGGCCAGTGCCGCCGTTCCCAAAAGGTGCCGATAAGCGCCAACCCCGCGAGGGAGATGATGCTACAAAACCCTACTACCAGCCATTGCGTAAAGCTTAAGACCTGCAGAGCAAAGAAGTCGCGAACCACGGGCACGGTGATTGCCGCCAGCACCAAAGCAATCATGGCTGTGAGCAATCCCCCACGCCAGCTAGACAGTGGCTGTGACAGGATCGCCAGTAGTCCCAGCGCCCCAATAGCCAGGACAATAGTGGCAGCCGAAGTGGCCACCTCCGTCCTATCTAACCAAAGGTAGGCTCCAATCGAAGTGGATCCGCACAATAATCCTGCCGGCAAGGCGAGCTGACCTACCCGGCGCAAAAAACCGGGGCGATAACGCCGGTTCGAGGGCGCCAATGCCAAGAAAAACGCGGGGATTCCGATCGTGCTGGAAGAGATAAGAGTCAGGTGGCGAGGTAGATAAGGGTAACGTATCCCTAATACCCCCACTATCAACGCCAAAAGGGCAGCATAGGTAGTTTTAGACAGGAACAAGGTAGATACCCGCTCCATATTTCCCAGCACGCGACGCCCTTCTCCCAGCACCTGTGGCAGAGCCGAAAACTTCGAATCTAGCAATACTGCTTTCGCCGCGGACTTGGTGGCTTGCGCGGCATTACCCATCGCAATCCCCAAATCCGCGTCTTTTAACGCCAGGGCATCATTGACCCCATCTCCGGTCATCGCCACGCATTTTCCGCTAGCTTGTAAGGCGTGCACCAGCGCCCGTTTCTGCTCCGGAGTCACCCGCCCAAATACCCGGTGTTCTTTAAGGATCTGGGCAATTCCTTCCTCGTCCTCGGGAAGCTTCCGCGCATCAAACCCGGTAGTTTCCACCCCGAGCCTGCCGGCTAAAGCCGCAACCGTGACCGGGTTATCCCCGGAAATAATCAGAACTTCTACCCCTTCTTCCCTAAAGAAATCCAGGGTTTGCGCCGCGTCTGCGCGTAAACGTTCAGTGAGCACGATTAGGGCACTCAGTTGTAGGTTTGCCGGGAGAGCCGGATTCTGCGGGGAAATCTGCTCATTTTCGCTGCGTGCCAGAGCCAGCACCCGCGACCCTTGCTGCGCCCAAGTAGCGGTTTGTGCTTGGGTGGGAAGGTCTGCACCCAACACGATTTCGGGAGCGCCCAGCACCCAGGTATCACCCGCGCTCACCACCGCTGACCATTTACGAGCCGAATCGAAAGGGATTAGTTGCGGGTTTTCAATGTTTAAGGTCGGTTTTTTTAGGTCGCTATCGAGGCGTTCATAGATGGCCGCCGAAGTGTCATTTTCACGTTCTTTAGTCAAAACCGCTAAGGCCGCCTGCGCGGTTAAATCCAGCTTACCAGCAGAAACTAGTTCCTCTCGCTCGGGTAGGACAAAACCGCGCGCCGCAATCTCACCGGTAGTGAGAGTGCCGGTTTTATCTAAGCAAAGAGTGTCTACCCGAGCTAATACTTCTACCGCGGGCAGCTCTTGAATGAGCACTCCTTGCCTAGCCAGTTTTAAGGAAGCTGCCGCAAAGTTAACCGAGGTGAGCAACACCAGGCCTTGCGGAATCATCCCCACGATACCGGCAACTACTGCTACCACCACCGGGCCAATATTGTCCCAGGTGACTTCGCTTAGTCCTCCCAGATTACGCAGCTGCGCCACCGCCAACAGCACGATCACCAGGGGAAGACAATAGGTGATTACCGTCAGAATCTTATTGATTCCCTCTTCCAGCTCCGAATGCGCCATTTTAAATTTCTTGACCTGGTTAGCCATCTCATTAGCCCAAGAGTGGCTGCCCACTGCACTGACCTTTACATAGCCATCCCCCGCAACTACGGCGGAACCGGAAAAAACTTTCTCTCCTACGCCGCGAGGACGAGGAATTGACTCTCCGGTTAGGTTGGATTCATCTAGGTAAAGCCCGCCAGTACTAACAACTTCTCCGTCGGCCGGTACCTGATCACCGCGCCGCAACAATAAGAGGTCTCCCTGCACAATTTGGCGGGGTGAAATTGCCTGGCGCTTCCCCTCCCTGATCACTTGAATCGGGTTTTCCTGGAGGATACTGATCTTTTCTAGCACTCTCTTGGCGCGAAGTTCTGAAACGATACCGGTGAGCGCATTAACCACCATCACTATCCCAAAAACCGCATCCGCCCAATGCCCAAAAATCAAAGTAACCACAATGCAGACGCCAAGAATGGCATTAAATAAAGTAAACACATTGGCGCGCAGAATCTGGCGGACGGTGCGGGTGGCGCGGGGAGTGAATTGGTTAGAAAGCCCCTGTTTGGTTAGAGTCGCAACTTCTTTCTGGCTAAGCCCGCGCAGCCCCTGAACATCATTTAAGTCCTGGCTCCCGGCTCTCGAGCGATCCGAGGCGTTGAGGGGGTCAGTATCGGCAGATTCAGGTATGGTTTGGCTGCTGCTTGCCCGGGGATCACCTTTCGTAGCAGCGTTTTTCGCAGCGGCTATTTTCGAGGAGGCGGTTACCCCGTCCTCGTCTGCCGGTACTGCTGGCTTGTCCGGTACGCTCAATTCGCCTCCCTCATTTGTCGTAGTTCTTTCTTTAAATCTTGCACTTCGTCGCGCAGACGCGCTGCCACCTCGAACTGTAACTGCCGGGCGGCCTCTTGCATTTGCGCGGTGAGCTCCGCGATTAACTCCGCTAGGCTGGACTCATTTTGATTCGCCAGCCGCTCGCGCACGTCCTGTCCGGTCTGCCTACGGGTCTGCGCATCTGGCCCACTACCCGCGCCCCGATATCCAGTTCCTAGTAAGGATTCGGTATCAATTTCTTCGCGTGCCAACATATCGGTAACATCCGCGATCTTCTTACGCAGCGGCTGGGGGTCAATCCCGTGCTCGCGGTTATAGGCCAGCTGTTTGTCTCGCCGCCGTTCGGTTTCCTCAATCGCTGCCCGCATCGAGTCGGTAACCTGATCGGCGTACATATGTACTTCCCCGGATACGTTACGAGCCGCGCGCCCTACGGTTTGAATCAGGGAAGTAGTCGAACGCAAAAACCCTTCCTTATCGGCATCCAGGATCGAAACTAGTGACACTTCCGGCAGGTCTAGGCCTTCTCGCAGCAGATTAATCCCGACTAGCACGTTAAATTTGCCCATCCGCAGTTCGCGCAGCAGCTCTACCCGCCGCAAAGTATCCACATCCGAGTGCAGGTATTCCACCAGCACTCCCCGCTCGGCGAGGTATTCGGTGAGGTCTTCGGCCATTTTCTTCGTCAAGGTCGTGACCAACACTCGCTCGTTCTTTTCACTGCGAACCAGAATTTCTTCCATCAGGTCATCGATTTGACCTTCGGTGGGTTTAACCACGATCTTGGGGTCAACGAGACCGGTGGGGCGAATGATTTGTTCGACCACTCCATCGGAGCGCTCCATTTCATAAGGGCCGGGGGTGGCAGATAGGTAAACGGTTTGCCCAATGCGTTCTTGGAATTCTTCCCATTTCAAAGGCCGGTTATCCATCGCTGAGGGCAGGCGGAAACCGTAATCCACCAGGGTGCGTTTGCGAGACATATCCCCATGGAACATGGCTCCAATCTGGGGAACCGTCACATGCGATTCATCGATTACCAGCAGAAAGTCCTCGGGGAAATAGTCGAGGAGGGTGTTGGGAGGGCTACCGGGCCCGCGCCCATCAATATGACGGGAATAGTTTTCAATACCGGCGCAGGTACCGATCTCCCGCATCATTTCCAGGTCATAGGTAGTCCGCATCTGCAAGCGCTGTTCTTCTAAGAGCTTGCCTTGCTCACGGAAGTATTTCAGCCGCTCGCCTAGTTCGTCCTCGATACTGTCGAGGGCGCGTTGCATCCGCTCCGGGCCGGCCACATAGTGGGAGGCGGGGAAAATAAACACTGAGTCTTCTTCCTCGATTACTTCCCCGGTGATGGGATGCAAGGTTGCCAAGGAATCGATTTCATCCCCAAACATTTCGATACGGATTGCCATTTCCTCGTACATGGGAATGATGTCTATAGTGTCTCCGCGCACCCGGAAAGTTCCCCGCGTAAACGCCATATCGTTGCGGGTGTATTGCATGGTGATAAAGCGTTTAAGTAGTTCATTACGCTCTATTTGCATTCCCACTTCTAAGGGCACCATCCGCGCCACATATTCTTGGGGAGTACCCAGGCCGTAGATGCAGGAAACCGAAGACACCACGATTACGTCCCGGCGAGTGAGCAAAGAGTTAGTGGCAGAGTGGCGCAGCCGCTCGACCTCGTCATTTATAGAGGAATCTTTTTCAATATAGGTATCGGACTGGGGCACATAGGCTTCTGGCTGATAGTAGTCATAGTAGGAAACGAAGTATTCCACCGCGTTATCGGGAAAAAGTTCGCGCAGCTCTGCCGCCATTTGGGCAGCCAGGGTTTTATTGGGCTCCATTATTAAGGTGGGACGCTGCACCTGTTCTACCAGCCAGGCGGAGGTTGCAGATTTTCCAGTCCCGGTAGCCCCCAGGAGAACAATATCCTTTTCACCGTCATTAATCCGCTGGGTAAGCTGCGCGATTGCCTGGGGTTGATCTCCGGAAGGCTCATAGGGCGCTTTCACTTTGAAAGGTTTTTTAGCGCGGCGCAGGTCTAGTTGCTCACTCACCTTTCCAGTCTACTAGGGACGGAATCCGAGGGCGTTTTTAGGCTAGTTTTTTCAGCTTGGTATTTTAAGCGTTAAGAATCACGTCTGGGTGATTTGCTGGGATAGCGGCGGGAAAGATAAGATTTTGGAGGTAACGGGCTGTGGCGCAGTTTGGTAGCGCACTTGACTGGGGGTCAAGGGGTCGCAGGTTCAAATCCTGTCAGCCCGACCATTTATTTTTAGTGCTAGTACCGTTTTCAGGGTGGCTGGCTATGATAGAAACATGACTGAAATTTCTAAAATCATTAGGGACCGCTGGAGTCCGCGCGAATATGATCCTGACTTTTCGATTAGCAGCGAAGAAATGAACCAGATTTTAGAGGCAGCGCGTTGGGCGCCCTCGGCAATGAATACCCAAGAATGGTGGTTCGTGCCGGGAATCCGTGGCGATAAAAACTATGAAGTGTTGCGCCGGGCAGTAGCCGGTTTTTCCGATTGGGCACTTGACGCCTCCGGGCTGATTCTTAACATTCATCAGGAATATCCTTCTCGGCACGGCCTAGATTTCGGTCCCTACGATTTGGGTAGTGCGGTGCAGAATATGCTTTTGCAGGCCGAAGCTATGGGGCTACATATGCGTCCGTTTGCCACTTTTGATCGGGAGCTAGTTAGCCGGGAGTTCGAGATCGCCGCCCCCTATGTGCCCTTCACGATGTGTACCGTAGGTAAAGCTCCCGCCGGCCTCACTAAAGAGCGGGAACGCAAACCGCTGCAGCAGCTACTGTGGGAAAACCACCAGGCTTAATCCGGGAATGCCGTATCGTTGTTACCCGGTTTCATCTGCCTTTCTTAAGGCGGCTAGCTGGTCACGTTTACCGTAAATAACATTGAGGACGTAAACGCAGTTCGAATCGGTATCTACGCGGTAGTAAATCAAGAAATTCTTAGCCGCAATGCAACGGATTCCTCGACTGTGCCAAGGCTCATCCGGGATGGGCGCGAAAACTGTTGCCAGGTATGAGAGTTTTCCGATTTCGGCGCGCAACAACCTCAGATAATCCCGCGCTACGTGTGGAGATAGCAGTTCCTGGGCAATATATTTACTTAGTTCTATCAGATCATTCTCAGCGTCAGGAGTAATGAGAACCTGGAACGACTTCACCTAAAGTTCCTTTTCCAACTCATCAAATACAGAGTTGTAGTCCCGCCCTTGACCAGATAAAGACTGCGAATAGCTGCGTGCAAGTTTTGCGTTCAAGTCATCCGTGGTCATTTCATCAGCAGTTATAAAATTTTCGGGAAGAGCCAGACTAAAAGGAACTGCGCGTTGCAATATGATTTGGCGATACAGCGAATTAATTACCGCTGAGGTGGAGATTCCCAGCTGATCGAGGATATTTTCAGCAGCAGTTTTAACATCTTGCTCAACACGCGCACTCACAGTCGCATTTTTCATACCTATCACCCTCCAGAATTATTGTAATACATAGTTCTGCAGTCTGCGATACATCGGCAGAAAATCCACGAAAGGACGACCAGGAAAGCAGCTACATTGAGCAGGATAAAAGCGGACTGTGCCGCAAAGACAGACTCAATCTCTAACCCGATTTCCTTCTGCCTCAAACGCTAGAACAGTTGCTGGGGAAAAACCATCAGGCTTAGGGCGTAGAACAATACCCGCTTTAACCGGCGAAACTGGGATCGGCGTAGCCGAAACCAGGGGCTAGTAGCTCACCAGCAAGATCTTAAAAGAAAATCAGATTCCCCCGCGATAGTCTCGCGGGGGAATCTGATTGCTTAGGGCGATACCTTAGAAACTCGGTTTCTAAGGTCGCTACCGGCACCCTCTTAAGCTGCCGGACGTAGCTGCAGACCTAGATACTGGGCGGCACGAGCGCGCAGCGTTTCATCTGCGAGAGCCGCGATTGCTTCCCGTACCCGTTGGTCTTGGCTAACGTCTGCAAACCAAGGGCTGATCGCATCCGAAATCGTGTTAATCAGCAGATTGTTTGCTTGACGGCCAGTGCCTGCTTCAACAATATTGAATTTTTCCATCTTGATACTCCATTCACTTCTTCATCTCACGGGGTTGGCACATGGTTCGTACCGGTAACCCCGGGGTTCCAAAAGAACCCTGCCTGTTGTGGCCAACTTCAGCACACCATAAAGGTGGCAGGCAGTCAACCAAATTTCCGAGAAAACTCGAAAACTTCAACAAGCGTTTAACTTTAGTTCACCATCCAGATATTGTCAATCTTGGATCGTCAACTCCCTGCGCGCCCCGAGGCCGAATACCTGGAGGCAGCGCAAAAACACTTTTCCCGCCCTCGAGAATGAGCAGTAAAGCACTAGCGATAGTCGGTTTCTAACCCTACCGTATGAATCCGCATCGAGTTAGTAGAACCCGTCACCCCCGGAGGCATACCGGCGAGGATAATTACCTGATCCCCTCGCTTAGCTAATCCTTGCGCTTGCAGAACCTGATCAACTTGCCAAATCATATCGTCAGTGTGAGTTACATAGGGAACCCGGTAAGTGCGAATTCCCCACGAAACCGCCAGCTGATTCCGGGTGGATTCCAGCGGCGTAAACGCCACCATTGGGATTGGGGAACGCAGTCGGGACATGGTGCGCGCGGTCGCACCTCCCTGCGTGAACGCGATCATAAATTTCAGATCCAGCATTTCCGCTGCTCTGGCAGCCGCGATTGAAAGCACCCCAGCTCGATCATGATCATAGGTGGTAAGAGGAGCGATCCGGTCTCCCCCGTTTTCCTCAACATTAGTAATAACCGAAGCCATCAGACGCACCGCATCAATCGGGTATGCCCCCACCGAGGTTTCCCCAGACAGCATTACCGCATCGGCTCCATCCAAAATCGCGTTAGCACAGTCAGATGCTTCAGCGCGGGTAGGACGCGGGTTATGAATCATAGAGTCAAAGACCTGAGTAGCCACGATGACCGGCTTCGCGTACCTTCTGGCCAGCTCGATCGCTCGCTTTTGCACCAAGGGCACCGCTTCTAGCGGCATCTCTACCCCCAGGTCACCGCGCGCCACCATGATGCCGTCAAAAGCCTGCACAATCTCCACTATGCGTTCGACTGCTTGCGGTTTCTCAATCTTGGCGATAACAGGGACATGGACTTCCTCTTCATCCATAATCCGCTTCACATCAGCAAAATCATCGGCGCTGCGCACAAACGAAAGCGCAATAATATCGGCACCTTGCTGCAGTGCCCAACGCAGATCGTCTTCATCCTTTTCTGAAAGTGCCGGCACAGAAACTGCTACCCCCGGCAAGTTAAGTCCCTTATGGTCGGAAACCACCCCAGGTACTTCTACCTCGGTAACTACATCTGTAGCCGTAACTTCTTTTACCCGCACCTGCACGTTTCCGTCATCAATCAAGAGGGCATCTCCGGGAGTACAATCCCCCGGTAAACCTTTGAAGGTAGTCCCCACGATTTCTTTATCCCCGGGAACATCGCGAGTGGTAATCGTGAAAATATCACCCTTTTCTAGGGTCTGCGGGCCAGCAGCAAAAGTCTCTAAACGAATCTTGGGGCCTTGCAAATCTACTAACACCGCAATTGCTTTACCGGTTTTCAGTGCCACCCGCCGAATATTACCAATCGTAACCTCAGCTTCTTCTTGGCTGCCGTGTGAGCGGTTAATCCGCGCCACGTTCATCCCAGCTTCAGCTAGTTTTTCAATTTGGGACGGGGAATTTGTTACCGGTCCTAACGTACATACAATTTTCGCTCTGCGCATACCTCTATCCTAACGAGTTCCTCAGTTCTTTCCACTTAGTCGGAAGCTAGTTGGCTCACGCTTGATCCAACATACCTAGACAGAGGTTGATTTATCGCCGCCCGCAGCAGATATTTTCCTATCCTTTTGCGGATTAGCTTCCTGCTGTCGGGGGAAGTTCTGGCGATAACACCAAATTGCCAAGGCTACCCCCAAGATGAACATCAGCACCGAAGTCCAAGCATTTATTCGCAAACCGAGGAACTGATTTGCCTGATCCATCCGCAGGCTCTCTACCCAAAAACGCCCCAGACTATAGGCGCACAGATAGAATCCCATCATCATGCCGCCACGCAACCGAAAACGTCGTTCTATCCACAGCAGCGCCCCGATCGCTGCTAGATTCCACAACATTTCATAGAGAAAAGTCGGGTGGAAAGTAGCATACTGCTCAAAGCCTAGCGGACGATGTTGCAGATCAATTTGCAGCCCCCAAGGCAAAGTAGTCGGCCTACCAAAAAGCTCCTGGTTAAAGTAGTTTCCTAAACGACCAAAAATTTGCCCTACCAAGATAGTAGGCGCAATAGCATCGGCTACCGGAGCAATTTTCAGCTGCCGATGCCACAAAACCAGACAGGCAGTGATGGTGCCGGCAATCACCCCTCCCCAGATGGCCAGTCCCCCATGCCAGATAAGCGGGATTTCTTTAGGATCCCCCGTAGGACCGAAATAGTCTTGCCACTTACTCAACACATGGTAGATCCGGGCTCCAATAATGCCCATGGGAACTACCCAGATCGCCAAATCCACGATTAACTCTGGATCACCTCCCCGGGCTTTATAACGCCGCGAAGCCCATAGGCAGGCCAAAAAAATACCGGTAAGAATCGCTAAAGCATAGGCACGCAGGGGAATCGGCCCTAAATACCAGACACCTTGCGCGGGAGAGGGAATAAAAAACGGGTTCATCCCTAAACTTTCTAGTCGTGGTGCTTCTCGTGGCTGATCCGAGACTTGCGGGAAGTTGCCAAAGCTGGATGTGCTCCCGCCGCCACCATTTCAGCCACTAAAGATTGCGGATTATTTGACTGTACCAAAGCCGAACCGATCAATACCGCATCCGCTCCTTGTTGGGCATAGTTGAATACATCGTGCGGACCGGCCACCCCGGATTCGGCCACCGCCACCACCTGCTCGGGAATAACGTCAACGATTTGCGCAAAAGTATCCATATTAAAATCGAGGGTGCGCAAATCCTGAGCATTTACCCCGATTACCCGGGCTCCTGCTTCCAGTGCTCGAAAGGCTTCTAGCCGCGAATGCACTTCCACAATCGCAGTCAAACCAAGCGAGTGAGCCCGCTCTACCAAAGCGGTGACTACCATTGGTTCTGCCGAGGTTTGCAGAATCAAAATTAGGTCAGCCCCTAGCGCTCGGGCTTCATGAACCTGATAAGGGGTGATCACAAAATCTTTATAAAGTACCGGCACCTCTACTGCTGCCCGCACCTGTCGCAGATCCTCGATGGAGCCACAAAAAAAGTTTTTCTCAGTCGAAACCGAAATTACGGAAGCTCCCCCCGCCTCATACGATTTAGCCAGCGCCGCTACATCGGATACTTCTCGCAAAAAACCCTTACCGGGGGTGGCGCGTTTTATCTCCGCGATTACCGAAACCGCGCCCTCACTACGTAAGGCACGGACTCCATCTTGAGGACGAGGACGCTGGGCAGCGATCCGCTTGATTTCTTCCAGGCTTACCTCAGACTCCCGCCGCGCCACTTCTTGCCGCACGCCCGCCAGCAACCGTTCCAGAGCATTCATCTGAGTATCACCTCCAAAACTATATTATGATTTTGTCACCTTCAGTGATAATTCTAGTTACTATCTGGGCGCAGCCCGACGCGGACTGCCAGTTCACCGCCGCTTTCAAAGCAGCTGCGCTCGCCGGTGTGACAGGCAGCCCCTACCTGATCTACCTGAACCAACAGGGCATCCCCGTCACAATCAATCTGAACTTGCTTCACATATTGTGCGTGCCCAGAGGTATCACCTTTGCGCCAATATTCGCGGCGCGAACGCGACCAGAAAGTGACCCTCCCCGTAGTTAGCGTGCGTCGCAGCGCCTCGTCATCCATATATCCGACCATTAAAACTTGTCCGTTTTGCCAGTCCTGGATAACCGCGCATACCAGTCCCGCCGCATCAAATTTCAAACGAGAGGCTATATGCGGATCTAAAGGTTGTGCACTCACCGAACCTCAAACCCCGCTTCCTTGAGTCCTGTTTTCACCGCCGAGATCGCGACCTCGCCAAAATGGAAAACGCTGGCCGCTAGCACTGCATCTGCCCCGGTGCGGACCGCCTGCACGAAATGCTCAACCTTGCCCGCACCCCCAGAAGCAATTAGAGGAACGGTCACCTGCGAGCGTACCTGCGCTAACATTTCCAGGTCAAAGCCAGTTTTCACCCCATCAGCATCCATCGAATTGAGTAAAATCTCTCCGGCACCGCGGGCGGTGACTTCGCTACACCACTCTAAGGCATCAATACCGGTAGAACGGGTTCCCCCATGGGTAGTAAGTTCAAATCCGCTGGGAGTTTCCACTCCGTCAGGGCAACGCCGGGCATCAACCGAGATCACCAATACTTGATTACCGAACCGCTGAGCAATCTGGTCTATCAGCTCTGGGTTAGCGATAGCCGCAGTATTTACTCCCACTTTATCTGCGCCTGCCCCCAGCAGTTGTTCTACGTCCCCTACCGAACGCACTCCCCCACCTACGGTGAGTGGTACAAATACTTGCTCGGCGCAGCGCTGCACTGTTTGCACCATGGTGGCGCGTCCTTCTTTAGAGGCTGACACATCCAGGAATGTTATTTCATCTGCACCTTCATCGCTGTAGCGTTCCGCCAGTTCCACGGGATCTCCTGCATCTCGCAGATTCTGGAAGTTGACCCCTTTAACCACGCGCCCTTGGTCAACGTCTAGGCAAGGAATCACCCTAATCGCTACTGCCATTTTGCCCTCCTCAATAGATTCGCTACCCTTACTTAATAGGTTCTCTACCCTCAGTGTAAAAAACTAGGGTGATTGGTGATCCCCGGTGCCGTTAGGTGGACTGGATTCGGCAGCGCTACCGCGAGCTTCGAAAAACTGCTACCTTATTTTGCGCAGGCCAAAACATCCATAACTACCACCAACGCACTATCACCGGTAGCTTGATCAGCGGGAATAATCGCCAAGATACGCGAGTTGGCACGTAGGGCAGTCAGTTGTTGGGATAAGGATTGGAAGGTACTTTCGCCCACAATGTTTTGCGGGCCAAGATTCCCCCAGGTGTAGACGCGTTTCTTACCCGAGTCCAGTTCCCAGACTCCATATTGCGCCAGGATCTTCTTACGGGGGTCTAGTTGTTCGCCTTTGCCAGGCACCAAGACGAAAGTTGCGGCCTCTTGCGGTTTGGTTTCCGTTGCCGACTCGAATTGCGGCAATCCCTGCGGGAAAGTGAAACTTACTCCTGCCGCTTCCGGAATCTGCAACTGCGACTGATAGACCGCAGTAGGTAGCACATCGATAACGTCAACTTCCATAGCGGTTTTCCCATCACTGGCAGTAGCTGGACGGTGCACGATCAGGCGCGACCCCTCGTTCCTGCCAACAATTTCGGTAAGCAACCCCCTGGGCAAATTAGAGGCGTTAGCTTTGCCTACAAATAGCTGTGGCTTTCCTCCCTTGGAAACCAGTTTCCCGGTATCGCCCTCGTAAACACTTACCATCACCCGTACGTCTTGATTTTCCCGTATCTGCGGCCCGAAGCCACGAATAGCTACCCGCGAGTTAGGCAAAGTAATAGGCATTCGTCCTTGAAATTCGACCACTGGTTGTTCTCCCAGTTGACCACTGACTTTCACCTGGGTAGAAACCCCGCTGATTTCTTGGCCGCTACCAGCCTGCCATAGATAAAACCCTAAAACTACCGTAGCGGCCACCGCGAGTACAGCAGCTAAAGCCAGCCACCACCACAAAATACGCCAGAGGTAAGGCTTTTTCTTCGCCGGAACTGCTGCCTTTCGCGGAGGAAAGCGCCGCTTCATATCGCTAGTTGTGCCTTCCTGGTTTTCTCCGGAAGCGGTTTGCGGCTCCGGAGACGAAATGGGGACAGCATTCTTCGTATCATCGCCGTGACTGCGGGCGTTACTATCCATTAAGCTCACGCCCTCTCCTGCAATTCGGCCAGTAGTTTATCTAGGATTTCACCTTCGGAGGCAAAAGGATCCCCTAGCATTACCGTCGGCATTTTCGATTCATCAATGCGCACGTGTATCCAATCAACGGAGACGTCTCGCCGCAGCTGCTCGGCTTCTCGCAAAATCCTGCCCCGCATATTTGCCCGGGTAGTGCGGGGCGGATAGGTTTTAGCGGCCTCTATTTGTTTTGAGGTTAACAGCTGACGCATCAGCCCTGCCTGACACAGTGCCGGAGCTAAACCAGCGGAAGTAATGTCGTGATAAGCCAAATCTAGGCGTGCTATTAGCGGAGAATTCATTGGAACTTGATGCCGCTTAGCGCTTTGTTCTAGAAGTTTCTGCTTAATCACCCAATCGATCTCGGTTTGCACCGCCTGGAAGTTTTCGTCCTCGAAACACTTAAGCGCCCTCCCCCAAAGCTCTAGGGGATCAAAATCGCCGACGCTTACCCGCTCCCGAGTAGCCTCCAGCTCTCCCGCATCGTTTAAAGTATTCATCACCCGTTGGTAGATGCGTTTTTGGATTTCTACCGCATCTAGGTAACCGCCCGTTTTTAGTTTTAGTGGCGCCCTGCCGGTTAGATCGGCGTTGATTTCGCGAATGGCGCTCATGGGGTCAGCTATCGCCAAGTCGCTCACGCTTAGAGAGCAGTCAATCGCATCTAGCAACGCGATGGTCATCCCCACTTTTAAGGCGGTGGTGGCTTCGCAAATATTGGAATCCCCTACGATCACGTGCATACGGCGATACTGGTTAGAGTCTGCCAGCGGCTCATCCCGAGTATTAATAATGGGACGCGCCCGGGTAGTAGCCGCCGAAATCGGGTCATACATTTTGTCGGCACGTTGGGAAAAATGGTAGCCGCCCTCTTCATCTACCATCCCCGCTCCCACCAGGATTTGCCGAGTAATAAAGAAGGTAATCAGGGCGTCAGCCATTCCCATAAAATCCGCGGAGCGATGCAAAAGATAGTTTTCGTGACACCCGCACGAGTTCCCCTGAAAGTCCCGGTTGTTCTTAAAAAGATGAATCTGCCCGTTGATACCGTCAGCAGCTAGTTGCTGATTAGTGGTGGTTACCAGATCTGAAAAGATCTCTTGCCCCGCGCGGTCTTGAGCCAATAGATCCGTCAAATAGTCGCATTCGGCAGTCGCATATTCGGGATGTGAACCTACATCCAGGTATAGCCGTCCCCCATTGGCGAGGAACACATTAGAAGAGCGATGACGGTTAACTACCGGCATAAACAGCCGGCGGGCAGCCTTTTCCGCATCTAGAGGCGGCCGGCCTGCGGGCGCGGCGCAGGTAATCCCGTACTCGGTTTCGATCCCGAAAATCCTACGCAAGGACTATTCCCCACCTTTTTGCACAAAACCTTCGACAAAAGCTTGCGCATCAGTTTCCATTACCGTATCTATCTGCTCTAAGAGGGCATCAATTGCAGGCGCATTAATCTGTGCCTGCGCGGCTTCTATCCCTTCGTCAATGCTGTTATTTTTCCCGCCGGGCGCGTTTATTTGTTCTTGTACCACTTATGTTTCCTCCTAATAAAGCTAAGCCTAAAATTTTTCTATCGGTTTTTCCTTTTTAGCGCTAAGAGCGCGGGCAAACGCGACCGCATCACCATTTTCGAGGGCGCGCATTTCAGCTGGCGAGGCAGCGCAATCTGGATCCCCCAAACTGAAGCGTAATAGCTGTTCCCCGCCTAAATCTAAGAGCAGTGACTGCCAGGATCCTTTCTTCACTTGTGGCAGTTTCGCTACTGCCATGCCCCGCACCCAGGATCTGCCCCCACAAGGAGGCTGCTGCACCGCTCGCAATACTTCCTCCGGGGAAAACAGTTGCTCTACCATTCCGGCGTCACAAATATTTTCGAATATTCCCGGCCGCAGCGCCGCCCATTGTAAATCTAACGCCTGAATTTTGGGGTGGTTCCAGTCGCAGCCTAAACGCTGACGCATTCGTTCTAAAAGCCGATACTTCCCCACCCATTCGACCCGGCGGGCAGCGAGCTCGCGGTCAGTGGCTAAAGAATCTAAAACTTGCTGCCAGTCACCCAGCAACGCCGCACTAGCCTCATCTGCCCCACCTCGCTCTTCCAACGCCTCGACAATAGCAGCTCGAATAGCGTTTTGAATCTGAAGGGCGCTGAGCGGGCCTGACACCGTTTCTACGCGGTGGGTCAGCGAAATATCATGCGATACCGCCCAGGTTTCCTCTACCGGATCAGAAGTAATCCGCAGCTCTTTCAGCTGTTTTACCTGGGGACAATCCGGGTTTTCCAATAGCCACAGTAAAGCGGCAGTAGCGCCTAAACGTAGATAGGTTGAGTATTGAAAACGGTTCGCGTCCCCGCCAATAACATGGAGACGCCGCCATCTACTGGGGTTGGCATGGGGCTCGTCACGAGTATTAATTATCGGCCGGTTAAAGGTAGTTTCTAGCCCAATATCGTTTTCTACATAGTCGGCGCGTTGCGAAATCTGGAAACCAGGTTTTTCAGATCGCTGCCCGATACCTACCCGTCCGGCTCCGCAAATCAATGGGCGGGTAACCAGAAAGGGAATCAGGTTTTGGGCAAGACCATAAAAATCTAGGTCGCGCCGCAGTAAATAGTTCTCATGGCTGCCGTAGGCCGCGCCCTTACCGTCCACATTGTTCTTGTAAAGCTCAATCTGGTTGCCATTTTCTGCTGCCAGCTCCATGGCGCGGCGGGCAATCAGATCTCCCGCCGCATCATAGAGTGACCCTTGCATGGGACCGAGAGTTTCCGGAGAGGAATACTCCGGGTGGGCATGATCAACGTACAGGCGGGCGCCATTAGTCAGTACACAGGCGCTGGGTTTGGGCAACGCGGCCTCTTGAGCGCTAGGACGGGCAACCGCCTGTACCCCCGGGCCGGAAGGCGCCAGCTGCTCGGGATTATTGGTGAGCTGTGAAGGGTCGGCCTGGCGGGGATTAAGCGAAAACCCTCGCATATCTTGCAAGGGATTTTCCCCCTCATAATCCCAGGTAACAGCTTCTGCCTCGCGGGAGCGATCCCGATAGGCCGTCACTACTTGGGTAGAAAGTGCAACCGGGTTAGCGTAGACGTTTCCTACCTGGATAATCCCGAACTCGGTTTCGGTTCCCAGCGGTCGGTTAATAGCGCTTTGGGTCACGGTTCCTCCTATTGCAGGCTACGCACATCGACAATTCGCGCGCCCCTAACTCCCAGGGTACGCGCCCACTCTCCCGGATCGGTAGAAGCCCCCAGAGCTGCAGTTTCGCGAATTTCTTCTACCGCGGCTACTTCTACGTGCCTCCAATTAAGTCCCGTTATATTCGCCGGATCCTGCAGCGAGTCTTTAATCGCCGCTTTTTTCGCCCGCTCGACAATCGAGGCAATCATTGCTCCTGAAAGCAACGAATGTGCATAGATGATTTCTTTTTCCCCACTCTCATAAGCGACTTCATAAATCTGAGTGCGATCGGATTCTTCCGCCAGTAGCGACACCAGTTTTTCGCGCAGCCTCGCCTTCCCATCTGCCGGGGAAGTTCCCCCCTCTGATTCTACCGGCACATTTTGTCCCAGGTGGATATCAAAGATTTGTCCGGCCTGTTCTAAGTTAGGCCGCTCAATACGTACCCGTACATCCAGGCGTCCTGGCCGCAGCACCGCGGGATCTATCATGTCCTCGCGGTTAGAAGCTCCAATCACAATCACATTTGAAAGTGCCTCTACCCCATCGATCTCAGCCAGCAACTGGGGGACGATCATGGTTTCCACATCGGAAGAAATCCCTGATCCTCGGGTACGGAAAAGCGCTTCCATTTCGTCAAAGAAAATCACTACCGGGTGCTCATTACTGGCTAGTTGTCGCGCCCTAGAAAAAATAGCCCGAATTTGCCGCTCGGTTTCGCCCACGAATTTCGAAAGCAATTCCGGGCCTTTGATCGACAAGAAATAGGAGGATTTCCCGTGAGTGTTAGTCCCTAAAGAAGTAGCCACTGCCTTGGCTATCAGGGTTTTCCCACATCCAGGCGGGCCGTATAGCAGTATTCCTTTCGGTGCCGAAAGACCGTAGCGCCGATAAAGATCGGGATGAATAAACGGCAGTTCTACCGCATCCCGGATAGTTTCAATCTGTTTTTTGAGTCCCCCGATCTGTTTATAGGAAACATTGGGAACTTGGGGAGCCAGTAGTTGCTCTACCTCTCCTTTTTGCACCTTTCGTACCGCAATCCCACTGCGTCCTTCCAACAGTAGCGAGTCCCCCACCTCGATTTTTCCAACTAGGGGGGCAGCTAGAGAAACGATTTCACTGTCGGTATTCGATAGCCGCACCAGGGCGCGCCCCCGAGGCATAACTTCCCCCACCTGCACTAAAGTTCCAGTGCGGGGATAGGACAAAATATTCGAGACCACCATTTCTTCATTAACTAGAACTTCTAGACCGACTCGTAACTGTTCAGGTTTAATATCCGGATGTACCCGAAGCACCATGGGTTTTCCATTTAAAAACAGCCTTACCTGGCCAGGGCTTTGGGGGCTTTCCGCAATCACAGCCACGGTTGCCGGTGGTTTAGCTAAATCTGCAAGCTGCTGATGAATCGTCACCACTTGTTCGCGAGCTGCTCCCAAAGCTGCAGAAAGACGCTGGTTCTTCCCTTTCAAGGAGGTCACTTCCCTCTGGAGGGCTTGCAACTGCTCTTCGTTAGGATCTGACATCAGTTTCCTTTCCGTAAACCCTTTCAGCCTATTAGTTTTGCCCGCCACCTGCTCTAAATGTTCATGATTATTAACATTTACGAGGGCGTACCCGGGCTAGTTTCTGGCTCTGGTGGCGGCGTGCTTTCTGCAGCAGCGTTTCCTCGCGCCCAATATTCGGCGCGCCTAACTACGTCTCGGCGTACCCGGCGTGTCTTTCTCTGCGCGGGATTGCGCTGCCCTAGGCGTACTTGCTCCCAATCATCTTCCGGACTCCACTGCCCGCCGTTTATCTTGGCGGCCTTAGGGGCATTCCCCAATTTTTGCGGTCGCCTCGCCCCCCTTGCCAGGACTCGGCAGGTAACTAGAAACCCGGTGTGTCCCACCATCTGATGTTCGGGGCGCAGCGCTAGCCCCTCGGTATGCCACTGTCTTTGAATAGTTTCTTCAGTGCAGGTAAACCCGAAACGCCCATCACTCCTTAAAGCTTCTACCAGCGTAGACATTTGCGTTACGGTCGTTACGTAACAGCACAATACTCCGCCGGGAACCAACAACTGGTGCAGAATATCCAGGTAGCTCCAGGGATCGAGCAGGTCAATAACCGCGCGATCGAAATAGTGGGAACCGTATATGCTTTCCAAGTCTATTTCCCCCAGGCGTGCGCGTTTCAGCTGCCAGGCCGGATGAGGGCGTCCGAACCATAAATCTACATTCGCCTGGGCGATATCGGCGAAGTCTTCACGTTCTTCCACCGAAACCAAGTGTCCGGCTTCTCCCGTCATCTCCAGGAGTGAAACCGTCAGTGCCCCAGAACCGGCTCCACATTCAAAAACCCGGGCACCGGTAAAAATGTCGGCAGATTGCAGGATTTGCGCCGCGTCCTTGGGATAGATAATCGCCGCTCCCCGCGGCATAGATAGGGTGTAGTCCAGGCGGCGAGGACGAAAAGCTAAGAATTCTCTCCCCTCGCGAGAACGAACCAGGATGCCCTCGTCCCTGCCCAATAACTCAGCGAGGGGGAAAGTAGCTTTCGCAGTATTGAACCAGCCGTTTTCGGTGATAGTTACGGTATGTAGATCCCCGGAAGCCCCCTGGAGCTGCACCCGGTCGCCGAGTCTAAACGCCCCGCGTGCCCGCGTCGGCAATCGCGGGACATCAGGGGGGATACATCCGCTTCTGTTTTCTGGTTCTATCTGATTCATCTCCCTAATCCTAGCTTTTCTTGCTGACTTCCCGGTATCAGGCAGCGCCTTACAATACTCTTATGAGTATTTCTAAGCGCGCCTCTGCCCTCTCCCCTTCCCGGATAGGCACTTTCCGGAATTGCCCATTGCAGTTCCGTTTCCAAGTGATAGATAAGATCCCCACCAAAGAATCTCAGGCACGCCAGCGGGGAACTTTGGTACACGCAGCGCTAGAAAACTTATTTGACCTTCCAGCTCAGCAGCGAACTTTTGCCGCCGCCAGTCGGACAATGGAGGAAGCCTGGGACAAGACGCTTAGCGAAAAACCGGATTTGCTCGCCGAGCTTTTCGGGGAAGATAAAAGCGGTGAAAACCAGTTCTTAGAAACCGCCCGCCAGTTGCTCGCTAACTATTTCCAAATGGAGAACCCCGATCGCCTCGCCCCCGCTCATCGGGAAAAATACCTGCGAGTAACCGATAAAAATCACCTGCACCTGCATGGCTATATTGATCGGGTAGATATTTCTCCCACCGGGTTAGTACGGATTGTGGATTACAAGACCGGCAAAGCGCCCGCCGAACGCTATATCGGCCCCTACCAGTTCCAAATTCGTTTTTATGCGCTGCTGTGGTACTTGACTCAAGGCCAGTTGCCCGCCCGCTTGCAGCTGCTGTTCCTAAAAGACCGGCAGGTTTACACCTATACCCCCACCGCTGCCGATATTGACGCCACCACCGAGGAAATATTCGCGGTTTGGGAACAAATTTTAACCCAAGCCCGTTCGGGTTATTTTCCCGCGCGGCGCTCGCCCCTATGCAATTGGTGTGATTATCGCGCCTATTGCCCCTTGATGGAGGGAATCGCCCCCGAAATTTCTGACGAGGGCGTGCAGCGGTTACTTTCCACCCAAGAAGACGGCGCGCAAGAAGATGCGGATTTAAGCTAAAAGTTCCTGGATATCGCGCAGTCGCAGGTGCCCTACCGAATCAAAACGGGCTGCCGGGATTTCGGCTACCTCGCGCGGCCCCACTAGCGCCAGTCGTGCCCCCGCGTCCTGTCCAGCAGCTAGCCCAGGAGCAGAATCCTCTACCACCAGGCAATTTTCTATCGGTACGTTTAATCTGCGTGCCGCCAGGCGGTAAGGATCCCCCGAGGGTTTTTGCCGCATATTCGGTTCCGAACCGGTCACCATCACCTCTAAGGATCCCTGTGGAGCGCTAGCACAAACATCGCGCACCAAGATGTCATAGGAGGCGGAGACCAAAGCAGTGGGGATCTGGGCGCTGGCCAATTCGCTGAGCAGTTCGCGCGCTCCCGGTATCCAGGGAACTCCTTCCAGGGTGTAAAGCTCATGCATATTCGAGACCATCATCTCCACTGCTGTCCCTGGCTCCAGCGGCAAATTCTTGAGCTGGATCATCAGGGAGGCACTATCAAAAAGCGAGTTTCCAGTTAGAGTCTCCCCGTCCTCCTCAGTCCATACTTTTCCGAAGCTGGCAACTATTTTTGCTTCTGTACGTTGCCACAGCGGTTCGGAATCAATTAAGGTGCCGTCCATATCGAAAAGAACCGCTCCCATATTTGTCTCCTTTTTAAGCGAAGGCCGATAGGGCTCCTGCGGCTAGCGCGATTCCTACCGCTGAGCCCAAGAGCAGGCGGTAGATCACGAATGGCGTGAAAGTCTTGGTTTCTAGCAGGCGCATAAACCACACGATTACCGCATAGCCTACGGCGAAAGCCACAAGGGTTGCCAGGATTGTCGGCCCCCAGCCGGCAGGATTATTACCTACCGATTTAGCGGCTTCGTAAAACCCCGAAGCAAAAACTGCCGGCATTGCCAACAGGAAGGAGTAGCGAGCGGCAGCTACCCGGGTGAACCCCATAAGCCGACCGGCGGTAATGGTTCCTCCCGAACGAGAAACCCCGGGAACCAGCGCTAGAGCCTGCGCGAATCCAAAGATGATTGCTTGCACCCAAGAAAGGTGATCAAGGGTTTTGTCTTTCTTGCCGAAGCGGTCTGCCGCCCCTAAGAACAGGGCAAAGACGATTAGCATCACCACGGTGATCCACATATTACGGAATTCTTTTTCAATCCAATCCTGGCCGAGCAGCCCCAAGATTCCGATCGGCAAAGAACCTACAATAATCATCCACCCTATCCGCACATCCGGGTCGCTTTGGGAAACGCCGCTGCGAGCGGGCGCCAAGGCTTGGAACCATTTGCACACAATCCGCGAGATATCTTTCCAAAAGTAGATGAGGACGGCGCTTTCGGTTCCTATCTGGGTGATCGCAGTAAAGGCGGCACCGGGGTCATCTCCAAAGATTGCTCCTAAAATCCGCAGATGGGCAGAGGAGGAAATCGGCAAAAACTCGGTCAATCCTTGTACAAGACCCATAATGATGGCTTCAATGGTGTTCACGACCTCCAAGCCTATCGTTTTAACGCTCCCTACTCGCCTTTCGGCTAGGTGTTTTCTCTCACCTCACTCAGCAGATCCGTGCACCCCTTGGTAGCGAAGTAGCACCGGCAACGCACTTGTCTCGCTTGTCGAGGCCAGATTATTTATGAGGTATTCCCTTTTAGATTTAGTTTTCGGCTCTCTATTTGCTTTTGCTGCGCCGTGCCTGAAAACTTCTCGCTCCCCTCCCCCTTAACCTGGGAGTATGGAGAAAAGAAGATTAGGCCGCACCGGGCTTATGGTTTCCAGCTTGGGGCTAGGAACCCTCACTTGGGGGCGAGATACCGACCTGGAACAAGCGAGCCAGCAACTGCGAATGTTCCTAGATGCCGGCGGAAATCTACTTGACACTGCCGCTACCTATGGCGAGGGCGAGTCTGAAAAACTTATCGGCACCCTGTTGGACGAGGAGTTTTCTCGGGAGGACCTAGTGATTTGTTCAAAAGCCGGGGTAAGAGCAGGTGA
This sequence comes from Varibaculum sp. GTC20041, assembly GCF_055387755.1. Classification (NCBI taxonomy): domain Bacteria; kingdom Bacillati; phylum Actinomycetota; class Actinomycetes; order Actinomycetales; family Actinomycetaceae; genus Varibaculum; species Varibaculum sp. GTC20041. Next base: position 795,015 of record NZ_AP041144.1, on the reverse strand, counting down.
TCCCCCCTCGGTTGATGCTTCCCGGGCGAATCTATTACGCGGTCTGGATCAAACTCTGGAACGGCTGGGAACCTCCTATATTGATGTGTGGTTTGTTCACCACTACGATCCCTTTGTACGAGTAGAAGAGACTTTAACCGCTTTAGAGATGGCGCTGCGGTCTGGGCGCGCCCGCTACGTGGGGGTATCGAATTACCCAGCCTGGGCAATGGCCGAGCTAGCGGTATTGCTGGGGCAAGATCGCTACGAAGTAGCCGCAGTCCAAGGGGAATATTCTTTAGTCAACCGCCAGGTTGAAGAGGAAGTACTGGGAGCGGCCGAGCATTTTGACTCCAGCTTTATCGCCTGGTCTCCCCTGGGACGTGGGGTTTTAACCGGAAAATACCAAACTAGTATTCCGCCAGATTCCCGGGCTGCTTCCCAACATTTACAGGGATTTGTTTCCCCCTATCTTTCTGCCGAATATCAGCCGATTATCGAGGCAGTATTGGCAGGAGCCGAAGGCTTAGAGTGGGAGCCGCTGAAACTGGCTTTAGCGTGGGTTAAAGATGCCCCGGGAGTAACCAGTGCATTAACGGGGGCGCGCAGCGCTGGGCAGTTTGCGGCGGTATTAAAAGCAGCAGATGCGCATGTACCTCACCAAATTAGGGTAGCTTTAAACGAGGCTAGCGAGTAAGAAAAACCGGGAAAGACCTATTCGTCTTCGTCTTCGTCATCCTCGTCGAAGTCGTACTCTTCGTCCAGGATTTCTTCAGGTTCGTCTAGGAGATCGTCGCCGTCTTCGTCTTCGTCGTCCTCGTCGAAATCGTATTCTTCGTCCTCGTCCTGGTAGGCGGATTCATCTGCTTCGAGTACTTGATCCACATGGTCGAAAAGACTTTCCGAATCGATATCTTCATCCTCAAAAATATCTAGTGGAAGGTCGCACCCTAATTCAGAGTAAAGAGCCTCATCATAGGCCGAAAAAGCAGCTTCTAATTTTTCTCCTGCCCGCGCTACCTGCGGATCACAGTCCGGATCTTCAGCACCCCGCGCAGCCTCTAAATGTGCTTGCAGCGCACCTACAAAGTTATCGAATGTTATTTGCAAACGGTCAGCCACGATACACCACCCCCTGGGCTCCGAATCAACCAGGATGCTTAGGGCAAGTGAAGTTGTCCGCGAATCATAGTCACCATTAAGTCGGTTCCTTTGATTTCTGCGGTTTCTTCCGATCCGACGATCCGCGTCGTACCGTCAGGGTCAACCAGCTGCGAGGCACCACCATCAGGGCCTAACGGCAAAATGACCCACTCCTTGCCCGGAGCATAGGTTGTCGAAGGAGGCCGACCGGAAAGCTGATCACGAATATTCGCGATCACTACCCGGGCGTGAGCGCGAGCAGCATCTGCGCGCTTTGATTCCGGCACGTCGGTAATGTCGCCCACTGCGTAAACATTTTCCATGTCCTTTACACGCAGGTGCTCATCAACCATAACTGTGCCATTAGCATGCATAACCTGGGAATATGACCCGTGGAGGTAGCCGGAAGAGGTTTGAGCCCCGTAGCACAGGAACCACATATCGGCTTCGACCGGTACCCCGGCTAGAGTTTCGACCTGGAAAGTGGAGAGCATTCCCACGTCGGTAGGTGGCATATAGGCTAGAGGTGCTCCCAATACCAACTCGATACCGCGTTCTTCCATTTGGGTGGTGATGGTTTCACGCAAAGAATCCAGGTAACCCGGAGTACCCAGGATATAGGGTTCCTTGTCAACCATGATGATCTTCATATCCGGGTAAGTGGAGGTAAGCTCGCCCGCAAATTCCACGCCGACGGTGCCAGCACCAACCAGCATTACCCGCTTAGCACGAGCCAAGTTTTCGCGAGTTTGATCCAAACGCGCCTTCGCGACCGAGGCTTGAGAAACCATGTGTTTTGCTGGGAATGGGTAGGTAGTTCCCGTTGCTAACACTAGAAAATCTGCCTCAATGGGGTCATGTCCGGCAACATAAACTGTGCGACCGTCAACCCGCATACAAGTACCATGTACGACCTTGCCGCGGTCAAGCAGCCGACTGTAAGGCATAAATACGGTATGTCCCCACACGGAATCCACCGCTGCCCTCAGCGCTGCCGCGTGATGCACGAACTGGTCTTTTTGTTCGACCAGCGTGACATCAGCCACGTCATCTAGGCCACCCGCCACGGTTATGCCACCGTAACCGCCGCCAATGACAACTACTTTAGCCACGCTACCTCCCCTTTTATCTATCCTGGGTTATACCAAAACAGATGCGAGCTAAATCAGACCGGCAGCTGCCATCGGTCACCCTTTTGGGCGACGAGATGAAGACTTACCAACCCAACGATCATTTTTCAGTTCTACTGTATCTTACGCTATCAAAAAGAATACGTCTTTAGTAACTATCCTACTCAGGAATGCGGATTTTTAACGCGGATTTGACATTGGGAGGGAAAAAATTATCTCCTTTGAGAACTTTTCCGTCTTCGCGATAAATTGGTTTGCCTTCACCATCCAGTTTAGAAAGGTTTGAGGCCTGCACTTCCCGCAGTACTGCCGGCAACGAAATCCCGCATTCCAGCGCCATTCCGTAAATGACGTAAATCAAATCTGCGAGGGCATCAGCGGTTTCTATGGTGTCCCGAGTGTCATCATCGGGCAGGGAGGAAATAGTTTCTTCTAGCAGCCGGCGCGCCTTAGCTCCATATACTGCGCCGGTAAGCTCACTAACTTCCTCATATATTAGGCGCATGCGCATATGCACCCGTTCGCGATCTACATTTGGCTCATCGTGTTGAATTGGTAGTCCGTAGACCTCATGAAATTGGCGAACTAAATCTTCGGGGCGATGCGGATCCGGCATCTGCTGTTCGGATTGTTCCCCGGCAACTTGCTGGGCTGGTGCGGCCTGGTTCATTACAATTTTCCCTTTCCTACTTCGAAGTTGAAAGCAGCATGTTTTGCAGTTCTGATACTGATGTTACCCACGGGGCTCCAGGAAATTCCTCCCGGCTACCCGCTCCCCAAGAAACCCCGATGACGTCGATACCGATATTACGAGCCGCCCGGTAATCGTCCGCGCGATCCCCCACCATTACTACTCGCCCGGGCGGAGCGAGGGCAGCTAACTGGTCTAGGGCGTAGCGAATAACCCCTTCTTTGCCGCGCCTTATTTGAGGATTAGCCACATCAGAAGGATTCTCAGCGCTGGTTCCCGCTTTTTCTTGAGTTCCTGCCACCCAATCCAGATAGGGACTCATCCCGGTGGCCTCTGCGATATCGCGTACCAGTTCTTCCAGTTTGGAAGAGGCAACGGCAGTTTTCAGACCGTCACGGTGCAAGTGGAAAAGCAGGTTTTCTATTCCTGGAAATAGCGGTACTTCAGTCATCCGAGGGCGGTAATAGCGCCGGTAAACTTCCACTGCCTCATCTAGTAGCTCTTCAGGTAGATCTAGATACTGCTTAAAACCTATGCGTAGCGGTGGCCCTACAAACCGTTTGAGCTGCCGGGGAGATTGTGCAGGCAGGCGATAGTGAGAGATCACTTCCGAAACCGCTTCAGTGATCAAGGGAACCGAATCGGTCAAGGTACCATCCATATCGAAAATCACGGTGTCAAAACAACGCTGCCCCACAACCCCTCGTTTCTGCTCAGTAGCTTCCGATTCTTTTGGGCGCTAGATCCCGCCCTCATTGTAGGCAACTTTCTTCCCCGGTAAATCAACGCGCTTTATCCGCCCATTTTCCCTTCGCTTTTCCGCCAGCACCAAGATGTGCTAATCTCTCTGTTGTCCTCGAGCGCGGGTGGCGGAATTGGTAGACGCGCTAGCTTGAGGTGCTAGTGGCCAACTTAACGGCCGTGAGGGTTCAAGTCCCTTCCCGCGCACCAGCGATTTTTCTACTATTTCTTATAGCTGGCACCAGTCAAGAAATTTTATTTTATCCCGAACGTACCTACGCGGTTTAGCGGACGGATTACTAGCCATTCTAAGATTTGAGGGTTTTTAGGTATCAGCCCGGGTTTTTTCTAGGCGAATTGCGCAGTCGCTAAGCTAGGATTATCTAAACCGAAAGAGCTAGGAGAATACCTTGAGCAAGGATTTAGCAATGCGCGCTATGAATGGCATCCTTGAGCGTATTTCCAGCGGAGAGTTCACTACTTCTACCCCACTTCCCCCCGAGTCACAGCTTGCCGAAATATTAGAAGTGTCGCGCTTAACCCTGCGCGAAGCGGTACGCGTCCTCAAAGATCGCAACGTACTACAAGTAGTGCATGGAAACGGGACTTTCGTGTTGCCTCTGGCGCAGTGGACGGACTTGGGAACCATCGCTACCTTTCTTTCCCGTACCGAAGACCCCTTAGATTTAGGGGTTAGCCTACTGGAGATTCGCCGCATGATTGAGGTGGGTACCAGTGGCCTAGCTGCCGCCCGGCGCTCAACTGCAGATTTGGAAAACATGGCACGAGAGCTCGAAAAATATGATCAGGCATTGGAACGGGGCGATGTTCCCGGTGCTGCTGTCGCAGACCTTAACTTCCACCAGCAGATTCAAAACGCCAGTGGGAATCCCTTTATCAGCGCATTGATGCAGCCTCTAGAGGTAGCGCTGGAACGTTCGCGTCAGGCAACCGCAGCGGATCGGAGGGTTGCGATGCGAGCCCAATCGCATCATCGCCGGATTTACCAGGCAATTAAGAATGCGGATGCTACTGGAGCTAAAGAAGCTATGCGGGCACATATGACGCAAACTGCCGAGGATTTACGTACCCTAAAAGCTAAGTAGTGAACTAAATCACTCTCATTTCTCTACCCCAGGACTTTCGTCTTTGCTAGCCTTTAAAAGACATCAGACCTCAGATGACTGTTTAAAATGCTACGAAGGAGTAGGCAGATGGCTCTATCGCTTTCCGAATTATTAAAAGAAATGCCTGACACCCCGCAAATCGGCGCTCATCAGGTGCGTTCTGCCCGCGAAGAGGCCGGCGATCACCGGATTTACGTGGTTTTAGATGACGACCCTACCGGCACTCAATCAGTCAGTGACTTACCTATTCTGACCCGTTGGGAAGTAGAGGATTTCATTTGGGCGTTTGAAAGTGGCAAGACCGCGGTTTATGTGATGACTAATTCCCGATCCCTCTCCCCCGCTGACGCGGAAAAGGTCAACCGGGAAGTAGTTTCTTCTGCACTTGCCGCCGCTAAAGAATGCCAAGCAGAACTCGCTTTTGTTTCCCGTTCAGACTCAACTTTGCGAGGACATTTTCCCTTAGAGCCGCAAACCATAATGGACGAAATGGAAAAAACGGGAACCGCCCCGGCAGATGCAATCATCCTGGTTCCCGCATTCGGTGACGCGGGGCGAATCACCGTTAACGGAATTCACTACGCCGGTTCCGAACAAGAAGGTTTCATTCCCGTGGGGGAAACTGAATTCGCCAAAGATGCCACCTTCGGATATCACGAATCTTCCCTGCCCAGCTGGGTAGCAGAAAAAACCGCCGGCAAAGTTAAAGCGGAAGAAGTTGAAATACTAAAACTTCAGGATCTGCGAGAAAACCTCGCTAATGTCAGCCAGCAGCTTGAACAGGCACAAAACGGGCAAGTCTTGGTGGCAGATACTGTAACCGAAGAAGATTTACGCCAACTCGCCCTCGCCCTTATTAAGGCCGAGGCAAAAGGGAAGAACTTTGTTTATCGGGTAGGTCCGCCTTTCGTACGTGCACGCATCGGTCAAGAAGTACATCCTCCGCTTACCCGCGAAGAAATTGCTACAGCCCGGGGAGAACGTGAGTTAGCTGCCGGGGGGCTTATCGTGGTGGGATCTCATGTTGAATTAACCACCCGCCAGCTCAATCGGCTACGGGTGGAGGAAAAACCTGCTGAGCTGGAAATTGAGGTGCAGCAGATTATCGATCCTGAACGCCGCGATAAGCACCTGAAGGACGTAACAGATCAGGCCATCTCGGCAATCAAAAATGGAAACGTGATTGTAAGAACCTCCCGCAAACTGGTTACCGGTGTTGATGGAGACGCCTCTCTAGAGATTTCCCGACAGGTATCAGCGGCAGTAGTCAAAGTCACCAAGGAGATCCTAAAGGCTGCTCCCCCACGTTTCGTAGTCGCTAAAGGCGGCATTACCTCTTCAGACACGGCTTCAAAAGGGCTAGAAATCCGTCGCGCGATGGTGATTGGCCCCATGCTGGAGGGGATAGTTTCCCTCTGGACAGCATCGTCTGGTCCTGCAACCGGAATCCCCTATGTCGTTTTTGCCGGGAACGTGGGCAACGAGGAATCTCTCACACAAGTAGTACGCAAACTCTCGCGTTCATAGCAAGGAATCAAAAAGTCTAAAAAATCTTTCAAAGGAGAAAACAATGAAAATTGCGGTAATCGGTCTCGGAGCTATGGGATATCAAATGTGCTCCTGGCTCAACAATGACTTCACCGTCACCGGCTATGATATTGCCACGGAAAAAATGGAAATGGCTGCTAAAGACGGAATTGCCACCGCCTCTTCAGCCCAGGAAGCCGTAAAAGATACTGACATTGTGCTGGTAGCTGTACGTAACAGCGCGCAGTTGAACGATTTGCTTTATGGGGAGGGCGGAATCGCCAGTGCGATGCGCTCCGGCTCTTGTCTACTCCTCACCTCGACTATTGGGATTGAAGCTGTAGAAAATGTGGCCGCTCAGCTCAAGGCAGATGGAATTGGTCTGATAGATGCCCCGGTATCCGGAGGACCGGCACGCGCCGGCAAGGGTGACCTGTTAGTAGTGGTAGGCGCGGTTGAGAAAGATTATAACTTCGCGAAACCGGTATTGGATGCCATGGCCTCCACCCTAGTTTGGGTAGGGAAAACCCCCGGCAAAGGGCAGGCAATGAAAACTGTAAATCAGCTGCTGTGCGGAGTTCATATCGCGGCTGCCGGCGAAGCTCTAGCGCTGGCGGGACAATTGGAATTAGATCAAGAAGTTGTTCTGAAAGCCCTCATGGCGGGAGCCGCCGAGTCCTTCATGCTAGGTGACCGCGGCCCGCGAGCAATCTTAGCTTCGCGCGGCGAAGAACCCGAAGTAAAGTCACGTCTAGATATTTTCGTAAAAGACATGGGAATCGTGACTGCAGCAGCAAAGGCCGCGGGGATGGCAGTTCCGGTGGCCGCCGCGGCAGAACAAGAATATTTATTAGGGTACGCCAACGGGCAAGGAGCTATGGATGACTCTTCGGTAATTAACGTAGTAAAGCCGGAGGTGAAATAACAGTGAGTACTGGAGCTTTGCTAGGAATAGCACTGGGCGCGATTATCGTCCTGCTGCTACTAGTTATTAAAATACAGCTTTCTGCTTTTGTTTCTTTGCTCTTAGTAGCAGCCGGCACTGCCCTGGCAACTGGAATATCGGTGGGCGAGATTGTTCCGGTACTGCAAAAGGGGATGGGCAATACCTTGTCCTCGGTGATGATTATCGTTGGCCTAGGTGCTATGTTGGGACGCACCATTGAAGTTGGAGGCGGAGCCGATGCTTTAGCCCGTAGATTTACCAAGGTTCTGGGGCAAAAACGAGTAATCGCTGCGGTAACTGCCGCCGCTTTCGTATTAGGGATCCCGGTATTTTTCGATGTGGGTTTTATTATTCTCGCTCCCATAGTCTTCGGATTTGCCCGGGTAGCTAAGATCAATCCCTTAAAAATTGCGCTGCCAGTAGCTGGAGCCCTGCTTACGGTACACGTAACGCTACCTCCTCATCCCGGACCGGTAGCAGCAGCCGGGATTACCAACGCTGACGTAGGAACCATGCTGATGGTGGGGCTGCCTCTCACCGCCATTACCGTGGTGATAGGGTTCTTCGCCGCGAAGATGGTGAAAGTCGAGGGAATCGAATTACTGGAATCTCCCGCTGACCAGCCGATTGAAGTCGAAGTTACCGAGGGCGCTGGCTCTACCAGCGGCAAAGTTGTTAAAGAAAGCGTGGAGGCAGTAAAAGAACGCCTCGAAAATATCGGCGCCGGCACCGTGGTATTGCTGATTTTGCTGCCGATTTTACAAATCATGCTGGGAACGGTGGGAAATACCGTACTTAAGGAGGGCTCTACCGCCCAACAGTGGCTAGGTTTCTTAGGTTCTTCCTCCATTGCGCTCCTAACTGGAGTAATCGTGGCTTATCTAGTGGTGGGGCACAAACTTGGTTGGAGCCTGCAAAAACGCGGCTCGGTATTGGATTCCGCCTTGCCCGATGTAGCGGTCATTGTGTTCGTAACCGGAGCGGGAGGAGTCTTCGCAAATGTGCTTGTAGAATCGGGAATCGGAAAGGCGCTATCGGATGCCTTGATCAGCCTAAATATGCCGATTATTCTTGCTGGATTCCTAATCTCGGCGGCACTGCGAGCCTCGCAAGGCTCAGCTACGGTGGCGATTCTAACCAGCGCTGGATTACTAGCAGAGCCCATTGCAGCAGCGGGATACACTGATCTGCAGACTGTTTTGGTAACTATTGCCATAGGTTTTGGAGGTCTGGGACTATCCCATATCAACGATTCCGGCTTCTGGATTGTTACCAAATACTTAGGGCTGACGGTTAAAGACGGTCTGAAAACTTGGACCGTATTGTCCACGGTGTTTGGAATAACCGGCTTCTTGCTAACCAGCGGAGTTTTCCTTCTGGTTTCTTAAAGTTAGTTTTCAGCTCGATAGTTTTACTGAAGAGCGAACTTGAGGCCGCAGGTATCGCCCTGCGGCCTCAAGTTTTGCTTTTGTAAATACTTCCTCAAACTGCGAGAGCTGTTGATGGCCCATATTTGCCACGCCGTCAGCCTACACTGGTCGAAAGTCCCTCTTCCTCGAAAAACGTCTCAAAACACTACTCCGGATTGCCAGCTGCCAGCTTTCTGGTACACAGCCACCAATAACAAAAGTCAACCCTTGTTTTAATTGCAACAATTCCCACCTAGGACTTACGTCCATAGGAAACTTTTCATCTATTTTGTACGGACAATTTACTGATTAATCCGCGATTTTTCGGAGAAATAATTCAAAAAGTAATACTCCTATTTTTTCAGCTGTACAAGGCTTAGAATGAGTGCGAGTTCACCAGAGTGGGTGGAATGGTTATGCGGTAAGGAGAAAATTATGCCATCGAAGCAACCGGCGAATATCCGTCCTTCTCGACGTACCTTCTTAAAATGGTCGGCGATAGCTGGCAGCACCACCGGGCTGGTGGCATGTGCTACCCCCTCGTCCTACTCCCCCGACAAGAACGGGAAGCTCGTACCCAATGGCACCGGTCGCACTGACGTGGATAAAACGGTCTGGTCAGCTTGCACCGTGAACTGCGGTTCCCGATGCCCGGTACGTCTACAGGTTAAAGATGGCCGCGTGGTACGAGTACTACCTGATAACACTGGTAACGATGAGCTCGGCAGTCAGCAGGTACGCGCCTGTCCACGCGGACGCGCTATCAGGCAACGGATTTACAATCCCGACCGGTTAAAGAAACCCATGAAGCGCAAGCCAGGCACCAAACGAGGCGAAGGACAGTGGGTGGAAATCTCCTGGGAACAAGCCTTGGACGAGATTGCTGAAAAGATGAAGGCGCTGAAATCCAAATATGGCAATGAGTGCTTCTACATTCAATACGGAACCGGGGTTTTGGGTTCCACCATGGCTTGCTCCTGGCCGCCAGAAACTACTCCCATGGCGCGGATGCTCTCCCTATACGGGGGCTACCTAGATCACTACTCCGACTATTCCACGACGAACATCACCCAGGCTTATCCCTACTTCTACGGTGAATGGGTAGCCGGCAACAGCTTTGATGATGCCGCAAACTCTAAGCTGCAGGTAATGTTTGGCAACAATCCTCTAGAGACTCGGATGTCAGGAGGGGGTCAAACTTTCGTAACTCAGGCTACTAAACGTAAATCTGGAGTTAAAACTATCGTAATTGATCCGCGCTATTCGGAAACCTCGGTAGCTTTGGGAGACGAGTGGGTGGCGCTACGCCCCGGCACTGATGCCGCCCTCATCGCCGGCATGATTTACGTAATGGTCGAAGAAAATCTCCACGATCAAGCCTTCTTAGATAAATACTGTGTAGGTTTCGATGAGGCACATCTGCCCGAGGGCGCGCCTAAGAATGCGTCCTATCTTGCGTACCTGCAGGGCAAAGGTAAAGATAAGACGGTTAAAACCCCCGAGTGGGCGGCCAGAATCACCGGTGTCCCGGCCTCGGATATTCGCCGTCTTGCCCGTGAAATCGCTACCGCCAAACCCTGCACCATTAACCAAGGCTGGGGGCCGCAGCGTCACGCCAATGGCGAAGGTATCGCCCGGGCAGTTTTCCTACTGGCCTGCGTAACCGGGAATATCGGCATTAAAGGCGGCGGCACCGGCGGACGCGAAGGCGGACAATCCCTACCTATTACCCAGACTTTCAACACCGAAGTCGCCAATCCTTCAGAGAAAATTATCTCCGTTTTCAGCTGGTTAGATGCTATTGATCACGGCCCGAAGATGGACACTTTCAATGCCGGGGTAGGCGTCAAACCAGAACCGGGAGTTCGCGCCCTGAAAGTACCGGTAGATGAGGCCGGAAACCCGACCAATACCAAACTAGAGGTTCCCATCAAGGCAGTATTTGCCTATGGCTCAAACTCAACCGTGAACCAAACCGGGGACAACAATAAGTCCGTAGAAATCCTGCAGGATGATAAGAAGTGCGAACTCATTGTCACCTGCGACATTATGCATACCGTGAGCGCGCGTTACTCAGATTATCTACTTCCCGGTACTTCCACCTCGGAAGAATCTGATTACCATCACGGCGAGAATGCTACCCCGATGGCATACGGAATTGTTTCCCAGCAAGCCATCAAACCGCTTTACGAATGCAAATCTATTTTCGATATTTGCACCGAGCTAGCTGATCGTCTGGGAATTAAGGACAAGTTCACCGGAGGCAAGACCCGTGAGCAATGGCTTAAAGAAATTGTCGAGACCGGTCGTGCTGAAGATCCTTCCCTACCCACTTACGAGGAGTGGAAGAAAGTCGGGATTGTTCGCCGTAACGCAGGCTCTAGTATCCCCTTGGAAGACTTCCGTAAAGACCCGGCAGCGAATCCGCTCTCTACCCCCAGTGGCAAGATTGAGATTTATTCCCAGCGCCTAGAGAATATGGCGAAAAAGTGGACCTTCGGAGATTTCCGTCCTCGTCTTGACGGAGACGAACTCTGCCCGATTCCTGCGCACCTATCAACTTGGGAAGGAGCTGAGGATGCCGCCACGAATAAGAAGTATCCGCTGCAGGTTATCGGACACCACTTCAAGGCTCGTACTCACTCTAGCTATGGGAACGTGGAGTGGCTGAAGGAAGCCCATATCCAAACCGTGTGGATGAATCCGAAGGATGCCACAGAGCGGGGAATCAAGAATGATGATCTGGTGTTCATCTATAACGAACGCGGAACCTTGCGGCTGCCCGCCAAAGTCACTACCCGGATTGTGCCGGGGACTATTTCGGTTCCCCAAGGCGCCTGGTATGACCCCAAGCCAGCATCGGAGGTTACTCCCCCGGCGGGAGCAAACCCGAAGAAACCGGTCGATGTAGCTGGTTCAGTTAACACCTTAACTTCCCTGCACCCGACGCCAATTGCGAAAGGCATGGGGGTTCACACCATTTTAGCGCAGGTAGTAAAGGCATAACTACTGGGAACAGCTATAGGTAAGAGGTCAGAGATAATGTTCGGAATCAGCGGCAGCGAATTCTTGGTGCTGGCGGTGATCGCTGCCCTGGTTTTAGGACCGAAGAACGTGGCGCAGGGGCTAACGGCACTACGTAGAGTCCTAACTAGTTTCCGGGATTGGTCAGCGAAGTTGCGGCAAGAAACCTCTGGGGATTTTGCGGGGCTTACCCCCGAAGATCTAGAAAACTTAAAAGTTTTGCGTAATCTCAACCTTTCTAGCTATAGCCCTAAACAGATGATTCGCGAGACCATTCAAGAAGAAATTGAGGCGTGGGCACAGTCAGCTACCCAATCTGGGGAGGTGCTAAAAAATGCCGGCTCCCTAAACGCAGAATACCCAAAATAAATATCTGAACATTAACTAGGAAAATAGTTTTGTATTAACAGGAAAAATAGCAATAGGTGTTTCCTAGAGATTATTAAACCTGTTTATATAGCCCACAAAAAAGTCACAACCACATAGCAATATATGGCAGCAAACCGGGCTGCCTGACGTATTTACCACAGTCTTTGCAAGGAGGACGCGATGGCCGACGATGCGATTCCTACTCCCAGCAGGAACAACACTTTAACTGAGCCTTTAACCAAAAAAGGCGCCAAGTATGGGTTTGTTTTTAATCAGAACCTTTGTAACGGTTGTAAGGCCTGCCAAATCGCTTGTAAAGATAAGCATGATTTGCCAGTAGGTATGACCTGGAGACGGGTAATTGAATATACCGGCGGTTCTTGGAAAGTAAATGAAACTGACGGTACTTTCCGGCACAATGTTTTTAGTTACTACACTTCCGTAGCGTGTAACCACTGCGAGAACCCGGTTTGCGTGCAGGTATGCCCGACTACTGCTATGACCCAACGCGAAGATGGCACCGTCTATGTAGACCAATCTAAATGCGTAGGTTGCCGCTACTGCCAATGGGCTTGCCCCTACGGAGCTCCCCAATTGGATGCCCGCAGCGGACATATGTCTAAATGCGATTTGTGCTATGACTATCGCAGCCAGGGACAGAATCCTGCCTGTGTGGATGCTTGTCCTACCCGTGCTCTTGGTTGGGGCCCCATTGAGGAACTGCGTAAGGAATTCGGAGATGAGGCAGGAATCGCCCCGTTGCCGGATCCATCCATCACCCAACCGCACCTGGTAATCAAACCGCACCGTGATGCCCAAGACTGGGATAAAGGCAGCGGCATCATCCAAAGTCCTAAAGAGATTTAGAATCTGAACATCTTATTCACCCGCTAGGTTAAGGAGCATCATGCATATCGGCGAACTGCCCATGATTATCTTTACTACTGTCGCTCAAATGTCAGTAGGGGCATTTTGGATCCTGGGAATCATCCAGCTGATTGGTCGGCGGGCAGGCGTTAAACAGTCTGCAATCGACAGCCTGACCAACGCGGGGTTGTACGCAGCCGGACCGCTGCTAATTCTGGGATTCTTTGCCGCGTTTTTCCATCTGAACGATCCCTTCCATGCACCCTATACCCTGTTGCACCTGGGATCATCTTGGCTCTCACGTGAGCTGATCTCCGGAGTGCTCTATGCGCTGTTCGGACTGATCTTTGCGCTCACTCAATGGTTCAACCGTTTTAGTCGTACCGTTAGAGATATATTCGCTGCTTTAACCGCTATATCTGGTCTTTGCCTAATCATTTCCATGTGCGGGGTTTACTACTTTACCGGTACCGTTCCCGCCTGGAATACCTGGTTTGTTTGGGTCAGTTTCTTCTGTTCCGCTTTATTTACTGGCTCCTTAGCAGTAGCGATTGCCCTGCTAACCACTTGGCGAATGAAACAGCGCGGAGCCAGTGAGAAAAAATCGGATGCCGCCAGCAAAGGCTTTAAAGCTGCTTTGCGACGAGGCCTATTTCCTCCCGGAAAGCTTCCAGAGGGCTTAATCGAATTAACCAAACGTTCAATGCAGCTTACCACCGGGATCGCCGCTTCTGCCGGCCTAATTATCTTGATGTCCTACGCGTTCTTTATGACGCAATTGGGACTAGGCAGCCCGATAGAACGGCAAGTAGCCCATAATATGACCGCACATGGCTATCTACTGATCCGGTTATTGTTACTGGTGATTACGATTTTGCTGACAGCTCTGGTACTGCGCAGCTATATCTCGGATGCCGCTTACCCCAAGCGTTCCCTGGTGATCACACTTTGGGTAACCTTCCTCCTGGCCTTCGCGACTGAGTTGATCGGGCGAGGGCTACACTACGAAGGTTTGGTTCGCGCAGGCATCAATACCTTATTGGGATAGCATTAAATCTATGGACCCAAAGGTACTAGATTCTTACGCTGCTGCTTTTTGCATCCTGGGTGCCCTGCATCTGACCCCTCCCGATGAGGGCGTGGTCAAAGATTTTCTATCAATGACCGATCAGTGGCCACTCCCCCTGACCTCAAAGGGCACTCAGGCTCTAGCAGACCTGCGTAGCGAGCTAGCTGCTAACCCCAGTGAAGAGGATATCTATACGCTCTGGTCAGATCAGAACACTCTGTATGGAATCACCGGTAGCGCCCAGCTACCTCCGTTTGAATCGGTACATCGCTGTGATGATGGTTTAGTATTTGACGACGAAACCGTGCAGGTTCGCCGTTATTATGGCGCCATGGGTTTTCAGGCTCCCCACTTAGGCCAAGAACCTGATGACCATATCGGACTGGAGATGGACTTTGTAAGCAAATGTCTGTTAAAAGCCGCGGATTGTTTCGCAGGCGGAGATCAAGAACAAGGAGAGCAGACAATGGGGGTGCTCTGCGGCTTTAGCGGTGAACATCTGCTAACTTGGGCACCCGATTTTTGTCTCGAGGGCGAAAAACTTGCAAAAACCCAATGGCTCCGCACGGTCTTAATCCTGTCTGCACAGACGCTTTCACAATGGCAGCAAGAGCTCCTTACTGCCGGTTATGAGCTAAAAATTGCCCCCAAAGTGCGTCCTCCCCAAGAAGTCTCCTCTGGTCCGGTCCCACTTCCGTTAACTCGTCGCCTGCCCGTAGAGGATAGTTAGCTTTGCTTCCTAGTGGTTTTTCGTCCTTGCTCCGTTGGATTAGCGCGCAAGACCCTATAAACACCCTAGTTATCAGGTGCGAGTCTCTCTCGGGCGTCAAAGTGGGAAAGAAAGATGCCCTCCTGACCTGGCAGGGATGCTTAGGGGAAAGCTTCCACGCTGATCTAGGGGCGCAACTGTTAGCTAGCGAGGTTCAGAGTCTGCAGATTTTAGGATGCGCGCAGTGCGCTAGCAGCCTCGATGAAAAGTTAGCAGCGGCCAGGACGCGACTCGGGTCATTAATAGCTACTTATTACCCCCCTAAAAAAGCTGCCCGCCGTCCGCGAGAAGTCAGTCTAGACTCGGTGCCGCTGCCCCGCCGCCTCTTACTCCCGGTGTCCAATGGTTCTCCCTTAGCTCTGGGAGCCTCCCACGCGGTTAGGACCTTCCAGGCTTACCATCTGCTCGCTCAGGGGCAACGAATCGAAAACCGAGTAGTCAGCGCGATCCACTCCCCAGATGATCCTGCCCGCTGCCTGTCACCGGAATCCCCGGCGAAAAATGATGCCTCCGAAAACTTTTTACCTTTACTGGAACGGGTAGATGCTATCCATGTACTGCGTTGCAATGCCTGTCGCTCGCAGATCCGTTTGTGCCCCGAAAATAAAGATTTTGACTTATCGGCAGCCGGCAGTAATTGGCATCGGCTCTGCCCCGCTTGCCGTTTGGCAGTCCGCTACTGTCCGCAGCATTCTCAATCCGAGATTGCCAGCCAGCGTTCCCTAGAGATTTTCACCGCTCTAAAAACCCGGGAAGAGACGCAGGAACTAAGTGAATGCAAACGCTGCCGCAACCCGCATCCGTCTAGCGAGGGCGAACTGTGCAAGCTTTGCAGCTATGAGGAGACAAATCCGTTTTCGGCGGTGATGCCAAAAGAGGTCTTAAAGACCCTGCCCCCACAACTCCAAGAAAAGTTGCGTGGGGTCTAGCGCCTGGCTGCCGGGCAAATAATTAACGGGCTAATGCCCATTTTCTAGCCTGAGTAAGCTGCCCTAACTTCATCAGGATCCCGCCGAAAAATAAGAGATTTAACAACAAAATCGGGTGCCTGACATTTATCAGGCACCCGATTTACATTGCATGGTTAGTCAGGCCGCAGCCTTACCGTTACTGCAGGTTCTTCTTCCGAACTACGGTGAGGACTGCTCCTGCGACGAGCAAAATCACTGTCGCTGTCCACAAAACCGCGGCACCGGTCTTTGGAAGCGGCGGAGTAGGTGGAGTAGGTGGAGTAGACGGCGTAGGCGGAGTAGTTGAAGTAGGTGGAGTATACGACGGTGTAGGTGGCTCCGTGGTTGGAGGAGGCGGAGTCTTGTAGTTCTTGACGTTAATATTTGCCGAGACTTGGGCAGACACCAACTTGCCTTCCGCATCCTTCTTTGCCTGAATTGGAACCTCGAACGGGATGTATTCGTTCAAGATCTTATAATCCTGAGGGGCGCTAACTTCACGAAGAAGGTAATCGCCTGGCTCCAGGGCAGGCTTACCCGCTGGGGTGAAGGTGCCGTCCTCACCCGTAGTGAACGAACCATCTGCGTTGAATCCTTCCAGCACAACCTTACGAACCCGTTTGGTCTCGCAATTCGTCGGCGCGGCGTTAAGCATGTCTCCTAGCTCACCCGGTGAGGATGGGGTGCGCACTGGGCAAACGGTAACCTCTTCCGTATTGGTCAAATCTGGTTCCACGCCACACAGGGATGGCTTCTCATTCACCAGCTGATACAGTTCGAACTTTGCTCCTGCCAGCGCGGTGCCGTCCTCAGCTTGCTTAGAGAGATTGAACGTGCCCGGATTCTTCTTGTAAGTGAAATACATGTGCTGCGTATCTACGCCCGGTGTCTTGTGATATGACAGTTCGAAGTTTGGTGCCTCGGACCTAACATAACCAGGCATATCCATGCGTCCGTCTTTGAGGATAGGCAGGTCGTTGTCAACGTATGTGTAGCCGGGGATATCCTTCCTCACCGAATCAAATGTCGGTTTGTAAGGAATGTTCTTATCCCCGTAGGGCTTGAACGTTTGCGACTCGCTATCCCAATTCATCATTCTCAAACCGGAAACCGACGTCCAATTTCCTGGTTGTCCTACGTAAAACTCGTACGGGTAGCTGGCCAGTGCATAACTCCCGGAGCCATCTTGGAACTTAACCTCTCCCGGATTCTCCACTACCTCAGCGAGCTCGGGGTAGATGTCGGTGATGCTCTGTTTCGCCATGACAGGCGCCAGTTGTTGCTTTTCCAGACAGGGAATGGTGGTGTAGGTCGATCCCTCGAGCGGACCGGACCAAGAGGCCAGGAGCCGATTCGGAATCTTTGCCTTGTCCTCTACCTTCTGTGCTGCCCGGTATTCAGAATCAAGAACGTAACGATAGTCGGCGGAGGCGGGAATGCTCACGTACAGACCGTTTGCCTTCGCGCCAATCGATCCACCTTGCGTATCACCGGTTGAACCGGTACCAATTGACATCCCCGCGTGATCTCCATCGGCGGGCAGGTAAGCGTCCCACTGGAACGTGTGGACTTCATCATTATGGAACTCGTCGTCGAACACGATATGCGCCGGTTCGAAGAAATCGCGCGGGTTATTGTTACCCAGGTGTCTCCAGGACCCGTCCTTGTTCTTCACCACCACGCTATCTTGACTGGACGGATCATACTTTTCGGCGGGTACCGGTTCGCCATCCATCGTAAAATTCTCAACCGGCTTCCAAGTGTAAGGATCGTTGTCACTTCTTCTGGTGTACTGCCACGTCACTCCAAGGCGGAAATCCCGCGTCGGAGCCATCTGAGGATCCACGTTGTTGTACTTGAATTTCATGGTGGTTCGCACGCCATCACAAGGATTAAGCTTCGCTCTGAAACCGAAGTGCGAAAGCGGCGTGACTTCCTTCGCAGCAGACCTTACGCAGCCATCTCCGGGGTCACCCGGCTTCCAGTCTTTGTCAACTTGCCCGTGGATCCACTCAAAACTCAGATCGTAATCGGGAAACGGCCTTGCGGCTGCCTGCGCTGGAGAGAAAGGAATGGCATTAATAACCAACAGGCTAATAACCACCAATGCGCTCAAGGCGAACGCGAGTCCTTGTTTCAGACTTATAGATCTCGAAGTAGTCACGAATCCCACCTTCAAACTGTTTAGAGCTTTGCCCTTCGGACGCCGACCAATCGGATAAGGAACATAGAGACATCCTAATTCGAATGGATACACCAACATTATATTTCTATAATAGAAAAAGGACAACAAACAAAATCAGCGACTCTTACTGAATAAGTCTAATGGTGGGCGATACTGGACTCGAACCAGCGACCTCTTCCGTGTCAAGGAAACGCGCTAACCAGCTGCGCCAATCGCCCGAGGTGGGTACGGGATTCGAACCCGTGTACACGGCTTTGCAGGCCGCTGCCTAACCACTCGACCAACCCACCATAATCAAAGAGCGCCGCGCTTGGCGACGCCCTCTAAATCGAGCGGATGACGAGACTCGAACTCGCGACCCTCACCTTGGCAAGGTGATGCTCTACCAACTGAGCTACATCCGCGTTGCGTATGAAAGTATATCTATAAAGACCTAGGGATTACCAAACTGACTTTGCGTGGGTCTGCTCACAGCTACTTTAAGCTGGGATTTTAGGCTTTGGAAACTTTTCTGGCAGTAAAAACCGTAGCTGGATAGCTTTTTATATTTTTCAAAGCGCGAACCCAAGCGGGGTTGATATTCTCTAACTGTCCACCAAGCCGGGGCTATTTGTAGGAGGATTCACCAATGACCGGGATT
Organism: Varibaculum sp. GTC20041; assembly: GCF_055387755.1. Taxonomy (NCBI): domain Bacteria; kingdom Bacillati; phylum Actinomycetota; class Actinomycetes; order Actinomycetales; family Actinomycetaceae; genus Varibaculum; species Varibaculum sp. GTC20041. The sequence goes on along the minus strand of NZ_AP041144.1, from coordinate 776,449 downwards.
GTAGGTAGCGGCACGCTGATCTCAATACTGCTATTAGTACTGATCGGGTACCTGTTGTACTCCGCGATTTTCATCGTTAAACAGCAGACCGAAGCGATTATCGAACGCTTCGGAAAGTATAGGCGTGTTTGTACCCCCGGCCTAAACATTAAGATTCCAATTATCGACCGGATCGCCAAAATTGTAGAACGCAGGATCCAGCAACTAGATCTGGTAGTAGAAACCAAAACCAAAGATAACGTGTTTGTAGCGATCCCGGTTTCGGTACAGTTTCAGGTACAAGATTCGGCCGCATCGTTCTATTCCCTGTCTAACCCTGCCCAACAGATCACTTCCTATGTATTCGACCGGGTACGTTCTTCCCTATCCCAGTTGAACCTGGATGAAGCTTTTTCTTCAAAAGACACGATTGCTCAAGAGATTGAGATTTCTTTGGGAGAACAAATGGCACGCTACGGTTTCCGGATCGTGAACTCACTGGTTACCGATATAAACCCCGATAAGCGAGTCCGCGATTCTATGAATTCCATTAACGCTGCTCAGCGTGAGCGAGAAGCTGCTATCCAACTAGCAGAAGCCGATAAAATCAAGCTGGTTAAACAAGCTGAAGCCGATGCCGAGTCTAAACGTCTCCAGGGTGAAGGCATCGCTCTCCAAAGGCGCGCCATAGTGCAAGGATTGGTAGAACAATACGAATCCTTACGGGACGCTGGTATTGGTGACCAGGCACAACAGATTCTCTTGATGACCCAATACTTTGATACCCTGGCCGAGGTGGCAAAGTATTCAAACACCCAGACCCTGATGTTGCCGTCTAATCCCAGCGGGGTCACTAATACGATGGAGGAAATCCGCACATCTTTAGTGGCGGGCTTAAAAGCAGCTGGCCAACAAGTTAAATAAGACAACTAGCCGCGCAATGCGGTGGCAATAGTGGCAGTTTAAGAAGAGATAACGAATAAAACCAAGTATGACTGAGAATAATAAAGACAATCGCAAACAGCCCATAGAAAACCGACCGCACGGATCTAGACATCCAAATGGAAAGCACCCCGGACGAGGGGAAGAGCTGCGTCAGCTTCTGGAGAAATATGATCGCCGAATTTCCCAGTTAGAACGATCCGATCGCGACCGTGTTCACCGGTTCGCGTCGCACAGTGAACACCCGCGCAATACGCTTTCCCAACATCCGGTCTCCAAGAGAACAGCTACTACTTCCCCTGCGAAGCCCGCAAGCAAAACTAATCCCGATCCCCCCAGGCAGTCGCACCCCAGTGCCTGGAAGCGTGGAACCCGGATCGCCAAAGAGCAAACCCAAAATCTGTTACATAAAGTTCCCTATCCTCATGGAATGCATCCGGCATTGGTTCGCGGTATTGCCATTGATGAGCAAATCATCAAGTACCGAACTGACAAAGTGGTGTTCTTATGCACCGGCACCTTAGTTCTCGGGTTTATTCTGTGGGGACTTATCTCTACCGATTCTCTGCGCAGCGTATCCGAGGTGGTCTTGCAATGGGTGGTAGACAATACCGGATGGTTATTCTCTATTCTGGCAGCCATTATTTTGCTGTTTATGATTTTCATAGGGCTTTCGCGCTATGGAAATATTCCTTTGGGCAGAGATAACGAAGAACCCGAGTATTCCTATGGTTCTTGGATTGCCATGATGTTCAGCGCCGGCATGGGGATCGGGCTGCTATTCTTCGGCCCCTATGAGCCGATGATTTATTTCACCAATCCTGCCCCCCATTCCAACGCTAAACCGGGAAGCTATCAGGCACTCAATGATGCCATGTCACAAACGATGCTGCATTGGGGGCTCAATGCCTGGGCGATTTACGCCCTGGTGGGTTGCGCTATCGCTTACGGCACCTACCGACGGGGACGGGTACCTTTGATTTCTTCCATTTTCGAGCCCCTGCTCGGACACAAATTTGCTCAAGGTGGGATTGGAAAAATAATCGACATGTTGGCGATTACCACCACCCTCTTTGGTACCTGTGCCTCCTTGGGTATGGGAGCCTTACAGATTGCCCGCGGCGCCGAGCTAGTTACCGGCATCGGGAAAATCGGTAATGCCGGTCTGTTCCTGATTATTTCGGTGCTAACAGCAGCCTTCATCGCTTCAGCGGTCTCGGGAATCTCGCGCGGAATCCGCTTGCTCTCCAATATCAACATGGGGCTAGCCTTGTGCCTCATGGCGTTCATCTTCTTTGCTGGCCCAACCGTGTTCATCTTGAACCTGATGCCTTCCACTTTGATGAACTACTTATCCGATTTATTTGGTTTGCTTTCTACTTCTCCTTCCTTTGGGCCGGAGGCAGGACAGTTCGTTTCGGCCTGGACTGTCTTCTACTGGGCATGGTGGATTTCTTGGTCTCCTTTCGTAGGACTATTCATTGCCCGCATCTCACGTGGCAGGACTTTACGTCAGTTTGTAACCGGAGTATTACTTGCCCCCACCCTGGTATGTTTGATTTCCTTCTGCATCTACGGCGGAACCACCATGTATATGCAGATTCAAGGTACAGACATGCCTGTAGAAGAAGGGGCAGAAGTGATGTTATTTGCCCTACTCGGAAATTTGCCGCTCAGTAAAATAACTTCAGTAATCGCCATGATCTGCTTGGCTATTTTCTTTATTACCTCTGCCGATTCTGCTTCAGTAGTAATGGGTTCACTTTCTCAGCAGGGTAAACCGGTTCCGGATCGTAAAATCACGGTTTTCTGGGGGCTCTGCCTGGCCGGTATCGCAGTAGTCGGCATGCTAGTTGGCGGCCAAGACGCCCTACAGGGAATGCAAAATTTGATTATCGTAACCTCCTTGCCGTTTGCGATTATTGTGGCCGCCATGATCATCGCCCTCTTACGAGATCTATCGCGGGATCCTTTCACCATTAGACGTAATTTTGAACGTTCCGCGCTTTCTAAAGCAGTAGTAGGCGGCCTAAAGAGCTATGGTGATGATTTCAAGATCGTAGTGGTTCCCACTAAAGAAGGAGAGGGAGCGGGTGCAGATTTTGATTCCACCGCCCCTGAACTCACTGAATGGTATCGGCGCACCGATACCGAAGGTAATCCTATTGATTATGACTATTCCTCCCAGACTTATCTAGATAAGCATGGCAACCCGGTCTATTGGGACGACGAGGAAGAAACCTATAAAGATCCCGAGGGACATCCGGTTCCCTCAGATAGCGTGGAGGATTCCTCAGTCGATCCAGAAAGCGGAACTGAGGAAACTATTTCAGCACCGGTTGATTCTGCTACCGAGACTGCCCGAGATAGCAGTAAGTAGCTGTTTTATTTCTGGCGAAGCACTGGACAAAGCGGCGTACCGGCTTGGCCAGATGCCAACCGTGCCCTAGATTCGGCTAGGGTACGGTTGGCACTGCTAACTCACGCAATGACTCAACGACTGGTTTTAGTAGCCTACCGCGAGCTGCCAAGAACCTAAGACGAGTAAGGCCACTGAAGCTGGCGGTATCATGCGACGCAACCACAGTTTCCAGGCGGCGACAGGCTCGGTGAGAATCTCAAGATCCCCCAAATCGGTCTGCTCACTGGCCTTGGTCTCCCGGTTAGCCTTGGCTTTTAGTCTCTCCCACATGGGTTTAACCAGATAGGTTTCGCTGTCCGAGGCGGGCGCACTTGCGGACGCCGGAGCGCCACCAGCCGCTCGGGTCGGCGATCCTGTTTTTTCTGTCTCAGTTTTTGGGGCAAATACCGAGGACGGGGCTGCCGCAGGTTTTGCTGCAAACGAAGCTTTCCCCGGTAAAGCCGGTCTTACGGCAAGGGCAACTGCCGGGGGTTTACCTGCCGGCTTGAGCAAAGGGCTTTTTACTTTTAAGTCGGTCGCAGGGCTGCGCACTGCCGTCAGATCTAGGCTGGGGTTTAGGTTTGTTTGTGCTGACGGATCAGATACAGCAAATTTCCCGACACTATTAGCCCTGGCAATACCGATTTTTCTGGGTGCGGTCGCGATCCTAAGTCCCGTTGTTTTTGCCAGTTTTCCGTCAGGCGCTAGCGCCCCCAGTCCCCTACCGCTTTTTAATTTTGCGGGTTGGCTATTTTTATTAGCCGCTAACAGATTTTGGGGATAGTCGGGTCGCAGGAGCCAGTTTTTTCCCTGGTCATCAGCCATCAAGTGGGGACAGGGAAAAATAGTTCTCCCCTGCGGTACTATCAGTTTTAATAACGCCGCTTGCTCAGCGTCTACCGCCAGGGCTATCCAGTTGCTACCGGCGGCGTCCACGATATTTTTTTGCTTACTTCGCTGCGGACAAGTCGGATTGTTTAGGGCATGTTTAGTTTCCATGTCTCCACTAAAGTGCTTTGATCCTGATTTGTCACTGCTATATCCACGCTCGCCAGTAACATTTTTCCCAACTTTGCTTTGGGGATAACCGCGCAATATACGATTTACGCATTTTTTCGATAGGCTTAGAGCATCATGGCTACACAAAATAACCCACAGAAAAAGAAGCACTGGTGGAACAACTTCGCGGATGTTTACCGCGTAACCAAACGTACCTATCCGTGGATCGGGTGGGCGATGCTAGCCGTCCTGTTAGCGGTTCCTTTGCTAGTGCTGATAATCTGTCTACTCACCTCGGTGAGCATAGGACGCACCATCTTCTACATCATAATTGCAGCCTCGGTAGGAATGCTGCTGGCGACTACCCTGCTTACCCGTATGGCTAATAACGCCATGTATAAGCAGCTAGAGGGGGTTAAAGGAAATGTGTACGCAATTTTGCGTTCTATTAAACGCGGTTGGATAGTCGAAGAAGAACCAGTAGCTTTTAACCGCAAACAAGACCTGGTGTATCGCTTGGTAGGTAGGCCAGGGATTGTGCTTATTTCCGAAGGCCCCTCCTCGCGGGCTGCCGAGCTGCTAAATGAGCAAGAACGCAAGTGTCACCGAGTGGCACCTTCGGTACCTATTCATAAGATCCAGGCAGGGCAAGGGAAAAATCAGGTTCCGATCTCCAAGCTCCTTAAAACTATTAATCATTTGAAGAAAGAGATTAGTAAGGACGAGGTTCCGATTGTGGGACAACGGCTGCAGTCTTTGCAAAATAAAGCCTATCGTCTCCCCGGGGGAGTCGATCCCAACAAAGCAAAGATTAACCGCCGGATGCTGCGCGGAAAGTAAGCGATATAGCCGCACCGGATAACGGTTCCCATAGGACGCTAGCAAGACTAGCTCAGCAGGTTATCGCTTGTTTCCTATGCTTTTTTAGGAGTGCCGAGTACCTTATCTAGTAGCTCTTTCGAGGGACGCAGTTCAGTTACACTCTCGTCGACTTCCCAGTCTTCTACCGGACGCGAAGACCAGATCTGAGCAGAAAAGTTCCCGGGCTCGCCCTCGAAAACCGTTAGCGAAGCATTGGAAACAGGTTTCGTAGCAGCCAGCGCGAAAGTAATCTCCGGGCTATTCATATACGACCAATAGCGAATAATCGCGCCATGAGCGACAATTACCACGCACCCATCAGCACCGACCTCATCTGCAGCCTGTGCGACCACCCGGTTAAAACGTGCCAAAATTTCTGCGCCGCTTTCTGCCCCCTCCATCCTTACCTGGGTATCTCCCTGCATCCAGGCTCCGATAGTACGCACATATTGTTCAACTGAAGCCAGGTCACTGGCCATTTCTAGTTTTCCCGCCTGCACTTCATTGGCGCCCCCGTTTTGTATCCGGGTTAGGGCGAATCGTTCTTCCAGAGGGCGAGCCGTTTGGTGGGTGCGAATCAGATTCGAGGTCACGATAAGTTGGGGGTCAGGCAGACCGAGTTCTTCCCAAGTCTTTACCGCCGCTCGTGCCTGCCGCTCCCCCTCGGCATTAAGGGGCGAACCCGGCTCGGCAGTATCCAGGGCTCCAGTAAGATTTGCGCTAGTTTGCCCATGACGCATCAAAACCAGTTTCATCTGTTCCTCTTTCGTCCTATTTTTGCTTGTTAAGAATTGTAAAATACCCTCTCCATGACCGCACGAGCGCGGCGAGCCTGCCGTAAATAGTCTTCTCGCAAATCGTTCTCTTTGCCGGGAGCATATCCCAGCAATCGCGCCAGGGCATAGCTAGGAGCAGCAGCGGTAGGTAGGTAATCCAGTTTATTGCCACTCATTCGATTCGTAACCAAGACATTTCCGCACCGGATTCGGCATGCCAACTTCCAGGCCTGCGTCAAGACCTTTAGATCGGCATCCGACAGCATTCGTTGTTCACCGGCTACCTTTAAGGCTTCCAAAGTTGAGGTTACCCGCAACTGCGGACAAGAATCCGCTCCCTGTAACTGCAATAACTGGGCAACCCACTCCACGTCACTTAGTCCCCCCGGCCCCAGTTTTACATGCAAAGATGCGTCCTGACCGCCGGGAATTCGCTCATTTTCCATGCGGGCTTTAAGTAGGCGTATTTGCCGGATACCTCCTTCACTAATGGGACGTTCATAGCGAATCTGATCAATAGTTTTGGCGAAACGCGTTATTAGCTCCTGGTCGCCACAAAAAGCGCGCGCACGTAGTAGCGCCTGTATTTCCCAAGGCTCAGCCCAACGTTCATAGTAGTCACCCAGAGCCGTTAAGGAGCGAGAAAGCACTCCATCCTCGCCCTCGGGACGCAGTCCGTAGTCTATTTTCAAACTGGGGGCAGTAGCTGGCCGATTCATTTCTTCTTGCAGCCGCGTCGCGAATAGGACGGCAATCCGGGAAGCCTCGGGGGCGGATAGTTTAGCGTGAGACCGCAAAGTAGCACCGGGAGGAGTATTTTCCGTCCGCGGTGCCGGTATTGTTGCCACTGCCCCCGGCTCGCTCCAACGCGGATCAATTAACGGAGAATGTACCACTAGCAGATCAGCATCGGAGGCATAAGCAGATTCGCGTCCTCCCCCTCTGCCCATCGCCACTAGAGCGATCCGGGGAATAGCCTTCTCTTTAGCCGATAGTTCGCGCAGGATTACTTGGCTGGCGGCAGCGATGGTGGCATCGTTAATATCAGTGATGGCCGCCTGGGTAGAAATGGGATCTAAATGGTTAACCACATCGCGTAAGGCACAACGCAGTAATTCTCGCCCCCGGGTTTGACGGATCAAATCTATCGCTGCCGAACTGTCCCGGTGACGCCGCGACAAGGCCTCCATTTCGGCATAAAGTTGAGCGTAACTGCGGGTAGCGAGCTTTTCATCATCGTCTAACCACTGTACCGCTTCCGGTACATGTTCAAGACGCTGAGCAATATAGGGACTGAGCGACAAAATGGTACACAGGCGGTGGGCAACCCGGGATGAATCCCGCAACAGTCCCATATACCAATGGGATTTCCCAATTGCTTCCGAGAGGCGACGAAAACGCAACAAGCCAGCATCGGGAGACGGCCCCTCAGCCAACCAACCGAGCAGCACCGGCAGAATATGACTCTGGATTTGGCTGCGCCGAGAAACCCCGGCGGTCAAAGCCGCAATATGTCCCAGGGCTCCGCGAGTGTCCCGATATCCGGCCAAGCGGAGGCGATCGGCTGCCGCCTGGGGTTTGAGGGCGGCCTCGGCTTTGGACAGCCCCGCGGTTGCCGGCAGCAAGGGGCGGTAAAAAATATCTTGTTGCAGGGCACGGATCTGTGGTTTCAGCTTTTCCCAATAACTGGTGAGTTCCCCGCTCTTCCCAAAACGTTCTTGACGCAAAGACCTGCCAACCCGGCGCTCATCTTCACGGTTTTGCGGGAATAAATGGGTACGCGCCATCCGCTGCATTTGCATCCGGTGTTCGACAACCCGCAAAAACCGGTAGGCGTCTGCCAACTGATGGGCAGGATCCCGGCCGATATATCCGCCCTGGGCGAGAGCGTCAAGCGCTTGTAGCGTGGGGCGCACTCGCAGGTTCTCATCGGTGCGTCCATGCACCATTTGCAGCAGTTGTACCGAGAACTCGATATCGCGCAAACCGCCCGGCCCCAGTTTAAGTTCTCGGCCAGCTGTAGGGCTAGGGATTGATTCTTCTACTCGAATCCGCATTGCTCGAGTGTCACTGAAGAATCCTTCCCGCTCGACTGCTGTCCACACTAGCGGCCATACTGCCTGCATATAGGCATCCGCCACTCGGGGAGATCCAGCTGCCGGACGCGCCTTTAACAGCGCCTGAAACTCCCAGGTTTTTGCCCATTTTTGGTAATACTTGGCGTGAGCGGCTACGGTGCGACAAGTAGCTCCATCTTGACCCTCTGGGCGCAGCGCTAAATCTATTGGCCACAGCGGCATCTCTATTCCTGGCCCGGAGCACCCGGCCGAAATACCGATTGCTAAGCGGGAAGCTACCTTAAGAGCCTCTTCTTCATTGAGACTGCCATCTTCAGCCGGCTCAGCCACATAAATCAGGTCGATGTCACTATGATAGTTCAGCTCTCCCGCTCCGGTTTTACCCAGGGCAATCACCGCGAAGTCTACCTCGCCTGCGGGATCATATTTTCCGCGTGCCAGGGCGAGGGCGCCTTCTAAAGTAGCGTCGGTTAGGGCGCTGAGTTTTCCGGCTACTACGGAAAAGAAAGCTAAAGGATCGGGATGCGAGGCGTCCTCCGCAATTATTTGTAATAGCTGGGCGCGGTAGGCGCGGCGCAGATCATTGAGATTACTTTCCGGAGATATCCAGGTATCATTGCGGATTTCTTGGGCATTAACCGCCTGTAAAATCTCTTGGCGCACCTGGGCGCGGTAGCGCTCAATAAAATCTAGTTCTTGACGGACTTGATAGCGTTTACCATCCCAATATACCTCTGGCGGTGATACTTCTAGCTGCTCCAGGAGCTGCGGATGGCTAATCAGGTAATCGCCTGCAAAACGAGAAACTCCGCAAATAGCTATCACCAGGGCGCGCTGGCGAGGATTCTCCGCCAGGTAGTCTCCCGTCCCCTCTATCGCCTCTAACAGATTGATTAAGCACACTAACACCTGGTCGGGGTGGGCAGAGGCTGACAATTCCCGCCAAAAGTCTTCATTTTGTACTAGCGGGGCAAAGACCGGGCTACTTACCCAGCCTTCGGCGCGCGCTACTTCGGTAACCCCGCTAGAGCGCAGGCGCGAAGCGAGACTAACTTTCCTAGCCATAGCTATACTCGCAAGAACTTTGCGAGTTCTCCCCGGGTTATCTGCGCCGAGTATTCACGCCATTCGCGTTCTTTATTCCGCAGCACATAGGCAAAAACTTCCTCCCCCAATACCTTGGCCATGAACTCGGATTGGCGCAGCTCCGACACGGCTTCTTCTAAAGTTAGAGGTAGGGCGGGGATTCCTTGGGCGCGGCGTTCCTTATCAGATAGGCGCCAAACATCATCCTCGGTTTCTAGGGGCAGTTTCATTTCTTTTTCAATCCCATCTAGCCCCGCAGCCAGCAGCGCGGCATAGGCTAAATAGGGATTAGCGGCCGGATCGGTTCCGCGATATTCGATGCGGGCATCGCCGGCTTTTTCTGGTTTATACAGTGGCACCCGCACCAGCGCCGAGCGGTTGTTGTGTCCCCAACATATATAGGAGGGCGCCTCCGAGCCGCCCCAAAGACGTTTGTAGGAGTTGACGTGCTGGTTTACCACCGCCGAGTATTCACGCGCGTGAGAGAGCAGCCCGGCGGTAAAAGCCTGTCCGGTGGCAGAGAGCTGATAAACATCGCTGGCACCATCGTAAAAAGCGTTATGCTCGCCCTCGAAAAGTGACATATGGGTGTGCATTCCGCTGCCGGCCTGCCCCGCCATGGGCTTCGGCATGAAGGTGGCCACCATCCGATCTTGCATCGCGATCTCTTCAATCAGGATCCGGAAAGTCATGATGTTATCGGATCCGGTCAGGGCATCGGAGGCACGCAGATCGATTTCGTTTTGCCCCGGCCCGTTTTCGTGATGCGAAAACTCTACGGAAATTCCCATTTCTTCCAGCATTGCCACTGCTCGGCGGCGAAAAGAGTTATCTCCCCCGTTAGGCACATGGTCAAAATAGGAAGCATTGTCAATAGGACGCAGTGGCTCATCCAAGGAAGTTGGCGGCTCTAGCAGGTAGAACTCAATTTCGGGGTGAATATTGAAAGTAAAACCAAGATCGGCGGCGCGCTCTAATTGCCGCTCTAGTACGCGGCGAGGATCGGACCGGGCGGGCTGCAGATCCGGAGTATAGACATCGCAAAACATTCGCCCGACTTCGGCGTCCTCGCCTCGCCACGGCAAGATTTGAAAAGTAGAGGCATCGGGACGCAGCAACATGTCAGATTCGTAGACGCGAGTAAAGCCCTCAATGGCGGAACCATCGAATCCGATCCCCTCGTTAAAGGCGTCCTCAAGTTCTGCGGGGTCAATTGCCACTGATTTTAGGGAGCCAGATACATCGGTAAACCACAGACGGATGAACTTTACTCCCAGTTCCGCAATCTTTTGTAGTACATCTTCTTGCGCTGAGTCCACGATTCTTTCCTTACTGTTTACCAATATTTGGGGTTTAATTTTATTTGTTCCAGCTAGGACGGTTACCGGATACTACCGGGCGTGCGCCCACCAACGTCCGTCATCGCTGCGTCCACATTTGAGTGGCAAACTAAATGCTTCTGAAAGATTTTCGCTGGTCAGAACCTGATCAATATCGCCGCTAGCCATGATTTTACCTTCCTTCATCAAGGCTGCGCGATTAAAGGATGCCGGTATTTCTTCCAAATGGTGGGTGACCATCACGATCTGTGGTGACTTTGGATCCGAACTGAGCTCATCGAGAGCGGAAAGTAAAAGTTCGCGAGCCTGCAGATCCACCCCCGCTACCGGTTCATCCAAAAGTAGGATCTCCGGATCAGCCATTAGAGCCCGAGCAATCAACACCCGCTGGCGTTCCCCATCGGAAAGCGTAGCTATCTTACGGTCTTGGAGAGCTGCCACCCCGAATAATTCCATCAGGTTTGTGCGGCGCTGATAGTCGATATCTTCGAAATCTTGATCCCGTCCGCGCACCATAGTGCCATAAGCAGCCGACAGAATCAGCGCCTTGACGGTTTGTGACCGCGGGATTACCCGCAGCGCCGCCGTTGAACACAGCCCCACCCGTTCATGCAATTCTTGTACCGGCACTGCCCCTAGACGTTCCCCTAGAACTTTGGCTTTCCCACTGGAGGGATAACTACGCGCAGCCAGGATCGATACTAGAGTGGTTTTCCCTGCCCCATTGGGGCCGAGGATTACCCAGTTCTCGCCCAGTTTGGTTTTGAAGGAAACATCCTGAAGGATCGGGTTTCCTCCACGCATAAAACTGACGTGTTTTAATCGGAGCAGAGTATCCATATGTCCCATCTTAACCAGTGTGCTTGCCGATAAGTGGCGGGGGCGAGCATCTTCCCCAAAGTGCTCGCCCCCGCTGCAGCTAGCAGACTTCTAGCTGCGTATTGGCTCTATAACAAAGAGCGGTATAGTTCCACAGTTTTATCGGCAACAGTCTGCCAAGAAAATTTTTCTTCCACCCGTTTACGTCCAGCTTTACCCATTTTCTTGGCCAGCTCGGGATTCTCCACCAGCTTCGTGATGCGCTCGGCCATATCCCGGTGGAATTCATCTGGATTCGTGGGGGTACCGCTGCCGTCAGTTAACTGTTCGATCGGCACTAGATAACCGGTCTCGCCCTCGGCAATACAATCGGGAATCCCACCGGTAGCAGTCCCTACCACCGGCAACTCCATTGCCGCGGCCTCCAAATTGACAATCCCCATCGGTTCATAAATCGAGGGGGTAACAAAAACATGCGCTGCCGACAAAATGTTGACCAGCTGGTCGTGCGGGAGCATCTGCTCAATCCAAATGATTCCGCTACGCTCCGCTGATAATTCGTCAACCAACTCGCGTACTTCTTTTTCAATCTCCGGGGTGTCGGGCGCCCCGGCGCATAGCACTACCTGAGAATCTGCCGGAATCTGTTTGATCGCCTGCAAGAAGTGTGGGAGACCCTTTTGGCGGGTTATCCGCCCTACGAAAACCACCGTCGGTACATCCGGGTTAATGCCGTACTTAGCTAAGGTTTGGGCAACCGCTTCCTGGTCGGCAGGTAGCGCCCAATCGCTTAGATCCAAACCATTGTGGATAACATGAACCTTATCCGGGTCTATCTGCGGATAGGCACGTAAAATATCTTCCTTCATCCCGTGGGAAACCCCCACCACTGCATCGGCTGCTAGATAGGCAGTTTCTTCTGCCCAGGATGACAGGTTATAGCCGCCACCTAATTGTTCCCGTTTCCAAGGACGGAGCGGCTCTAAAGAGTGAGCCGTCACCACATGCGGAACCTCGTACAATTTCTTTGCCCAGTGACCAGCCATATTGGCATACCAGGTATGAGAATGCACCAAGTCGGCTTGGTCGCAATGCTGCGCCATCTGTAAGTCGATCCCCAGGGTACGCAGCGCGGCGTTCGCTCCGTCCTGCTTGCGGCAATAGTCGTATCCGGTAACCTGGATTTTCCCGCCACTATCGGGACGGGAGCCATCGAAACAATGTACCCCCACCTCAATTCTTTCCGCCAGCACCTTTGCCAACTCAGTTACATGGACGCCAGCGCCACCATAGACATATGGGGGGTACTCTCGACTCAATAAATCGACACGCATCTGGGGATCCTTTCCTAGGTGACCTTTAATTTTGCCGCTATCTACTAGATTAGTGGAATCGTGAAGGCGCGGGGCAAAAACGGGAAATCCTTCGCTCCTACCCCGCACCAAAAACGCTTATCCCGGGGGAAAGTCTCTGCGCCGAATTCTGGGGCAAGACAAAAAGGGGAAGACTAATATTTTGTAAATTCTACGTAAGCGGACTATTACCGTTTTAATTAATCAAGCTCAAATCCCCGCGCAAGCCCTGCAGCTTGGCATAAGCTGACGTCATGGGAAAAATTAATGTGTTAGCAATGATTCTGGCTGGCGGCGAAGGCAAGCGCCTGATGCCCCTTACTTTAGATAGAGCGAAACCGGCGGTTCCCTTTGGTGGAACCTACCGTTTGATCGATTTCGCGCTTTCCAATGTGGTGAACTCCGGTTATCTCCGCTCGGTGGTACTCACCCAATACAAATCGCACTCGCTAGACCGTCACTTAGCTACCACCTGGCGGATGTCAGACTTGCTGAGCAACTATGTTGCCCCGGTGCCCGCCCAACAGCGGCGCGGCAAGCATTGGTATTTGGGCAGCGCAGATGCGGTCTACCAGTCGCTAAATATTGTGCGTGATGAGAATCCCGACTACGTCCTGATTATTGGGGCGGACAATATCTATCGCATGGACTTTTCACAAATGGTAGATGACCACATTAAATCCGGCCTGCCGTGTACGGTCGCCGGGATTCGGCAACCGGTTGAACTGTCCAGCGCTTTCGGGGTTATTGATCAAACTAATGGAACGATTAATCGCTTCATTGAGAAACCCGATACCTGCGAGGGTCTGCCTGATGATCCCACCAAGTTCTTGGCGTCGATGGGTAACTACGTTTTCACTACCAAAGACTTGGTGGCTGCTTTAGAAGAAGATGCCAAGAATGAAGATTCAAAGCACGATATGGGTGGGGATTTGGTTCCCTATTTTGTAAAGCATGGCGGGGTGAACTGCTATGACTTCATTGAGAACGAAGTTCCGGGCGCTACCGACCGCGACCGTGATTATTGGCGCGATGTGGGTACGATCGATGCCTTCTACGAGGCCCACCAGGACTTGCTCTCAGTATCCCCAGTGTTCAACCTTTACAACTTTGACTGGCCGACCTACACAAAGCTAGACGCCTGGTTGCCCCCCGCCAAGAGCACTTTTAGTGACGAGAATCGCCGCGGCATGGCTCTGGATTCAATCGTGTCTCCCGGGGTAATTATTTCCGGGGCACGCGTGGAACGTTCCATGCTCTCTCCCCGAGTGCACTTGCATTCCTTCTCATCTGTGGACGGCTCAGTGTTAATGAATGGTGTAGATGTGGAACGCTCCGCCGTGATCCACAATGCCATCTTGGATAAGAATGTGCGGGTCGCAGAAGGGGTACAGATCGGCGTTGATCACGATAAAGACCGCGAGCGGGGCTTTACAATTTCCGAGGGCGGTATCACCGTAGTCCCCAAGGGAACTATTGTGGATCATTAAGCTAAAACTCTCTAAGTTGCTGGGGAGCACTTCTTTTGAAGTGCTCCCCGCACTGTCTCTAACAGTGCGTTAGGCAATTTAAGCCAAGTAGCGGCACAACGAAAATGTCAGGATATGCCTCCGGGCCTAGGCGCGTAGTGGGGCGTGAAAAACCCCAGTTGGCTCCCCGCTACCATCGCTAAGAGCCGTAAAGCCGGGAACTTTAAAAGCAATAGCGGTAGCGGTGGCTACTCCATAGGGAACACTGGCGTTGTCTGGAGCCAAAAGCTGGGCAGTCATCGAGATAATCGGCTCATGTCCCACTACCAAAATGGCTGTACCACCTACGGGCGCATACTCCCCCACTAGACTGAGTAGCCGCTCCGGGGAGCAGTGATACAGCTCGTCCTCTGCCAGTAGCTGTGCGCTCGGGTAAGCTAGACCGACCTGCTGGGCAGTTTGGGTGGCGCGAGCCGCCGTAGAATGCAATATCAGCTCGACCTCAACTCCCTCTTTAACCAATAACGTCCCCAGCTCTCGCGCCTGCCGCACCCCAGCCGGGGTTAAAGGACGAGAGTGGTCGCCGGGGCCGTAACCAGCTTGGGCGTGGCGTACCAGGGTTAATTCGTAGCTCATACTTCCATCCTAGCTAAGCCTCTAGAATGAAAACTAAGGACAAGGAGGAACATGGCTTTAGCTAGAGGACCAGAAGACAATATCTGTTCAGCCCGCCGGTGCGAAAACCCGGCAACCAAAGCGGTATTGTGGCGCAACCCCAAGATTCCCCGCCCCGTACATAAAACCTGGCTGACCTGCGATGAACACGCTGATTTTTTGCGGCAATATCTGGCGTATCGCTCTTTTCCCACTAAAGTGGTTCCTTTTAGCGAGGTCGAGACGGCTACTTTGGATTAGTCCCCGAATTACCCACTAGCCCCAGCAAGATTACGAGTAAGGCCGGCTGCTAGCTAAGTCAGTTCCACCAGATCCAGGTAATCATCGCTCCATAAATCCTCGTCCCCATCAGGGAGCAGCAACACCCGCTGCGGATTGAGCGCCTCAACGGCCCCCGGATCGTGGGTTACCAGCACCACCGCCCCCTCGTATTGGTCGAGGGCGTGCAAGATTTCTTCCCGAGACGCCGGATCTAGGTTGTTGGTAGGTTCATCTAGCAGCAGCACATTCGCGCCGCTTACCACCAAGGTGGCTAAAGCTAGCCGGGTTTTTTCTCCCCCCGACAGCACGCTGGCGGGTTTGAAAGCGTCCTCACCCGAAAATAAGAACTGTCCCAAAATGTTACGTACGTGGGTTTCATCTAGGTCGGGAGCCGCCGCGGTCATGTTTTCGTACACCGTGCGGGCGGGATCTAGGGTTTCGTGCTCTTGCGCGTAGTAGCCTAGTTTCAGGCCGTGACCGGGCACAACTTCCCCGGCGTCAGCGTCCTCGATTCCGTTTAATAGGCGTAGCAGCGTCGTTTTCCCCGCGCCGTTCTCCCCGAGTACCACCACTTTGCTGCCGCGATCGATTGATAAATCTAGGCCGCTAAATACCTCCAGGCTGCCATAGGATTTCGCGAGGCCGCGCGCATTCAGTGGCACTTTGCCGCAAGCTAGCGGAGTGGGAAAACGCAGCCGGGCAACTTTTTCTACTTTGGTTTCGTTCCCGGCTTCTTTTACTAGTTCTTCGGCTCTCCGCAGCATTTGTTGCGCCGCGACTGCCTTAGTGGCTTTGGCTCGCATTTTTTCGCCTTGCTCGCGCAATGCCTGTGCTTTCGCTAAGGCGTTTTGCCGCTCCCGGCGTCGCCGTGCCTCATCTTGGGCGCGCTGCTTCAGGTAGGCGTCCCACCCCAGTTTGTATTGGTCAATCACTGCCCGGGAGGCATCCAGGTACCAAACCTGGTTTACGGTGTCTTTTAGCAGCGCCGTGGAGTGGGTGACCATTACGAAGCCGCCGGCATAGGTGCGCAAGAAATCGCGGAGCCAAATGATGGAGTCATGGTCTAAGTGGTTGGTGGGCTCATCTAGAAGTAGTACATCTGGCTGGGAAAACAGTACCCGCGCCAGTTCTACTCGGCGGCGCTGCCCTCCGGAAAGGGTGGCTAGTGGCTGAGTGAGCGCGCCTTGGTCTAGCCCTAAGTTGTGGGCGATCTGCATTGCTTCCGAACGGGCGGCATAACCGCCTAGGCGGGTAAACTCTTCATCCAGGCGCGCGTATCTTTCTATCGCCTTCGCCTGGGTTTCCCCGCTGGTAGTGGACATTTTTTCTTGGGCATTCTCGATTGCTCGCAAAGTGCGATCCAAATCCCGCACCGCCATAATCCGAGAAATTCCGTCCTTTTGTTTCACCCCCACTGCTGGGTCTTGTGACAGATACCCTACCGACCCGGAGGAAGTTACTTTGCCCTGAAAATCGATATTGTCGATTAGTTCTTGGGCTTCTTCCTCGCTAAGGGAACCGCTGGAGCGATGTTTACCTAGAGCCACTAGCGCCGCAATTAAGCGCATAGTAGTGGTTTTACCAGCGCCATTGCGCCCTACTAGGCCGATTCGCATTCCTTTATCAATCCGCAAATTGGTGCGGGAGACCAAGAGCCGCTGCCCGATCCGCACTTCCATATCTTGCGCATTAATCACCCCGCGATTCTACCCAGGAGCTGCCAGTAGTTAAAACTGCTGAGCCTATTGCTTGCCCCGCTACTTTCCCGTATTTTCGAGGATAGGAGTAGGTCGGAGCGAGTACCAGCCCCAGCAGAGCAGGTGGAGGTGAAGAATAACCATGTTTTGCGGCTTCTATATTTCCCTACTTGGAAAACCCGGTAGCCCCCTACCGGAGATTACAGAGGGTAACGAACCGCTGGTTAATGCTATCTACGCCTGGCAGCACACTTTCATCGCGGACTTTCCCCAGCGATATGACCATGGAGAAATCTGGCAAGTTGCAGAAGTTACTGTAAAACCCGGACTGCAGCATACTGAAGCGACCGCATATTTTATCGCTCCCCGCTTTACGGATTCACCAGCTGCTATATCTCAGATGCTGGAGGCATTTTGGAAAGCTACTGAAAAGCTTTACCACCTCCAGATTTCAGAAGTTATTTTTCAGTTTGATCCCACTACCAGCGCAGATTTTTCCCAGCTGACTCCGAATTTCAGCAGCTACCAGGCAGCTGCGCAATGGATGGATTCCGAATTCATTCCTGCGACCACCATCGCTAATTTATCCGTCACCGCAGATACCCGGTTACCCGGGGAAGTTGCTAGAGAAACGATAGCTTTTATTAACTCCTGCGGAATTTCCGTAACCGATGACACTTCGCGCGATTCCGTCCTCCCTAAAAACAGCAGCGCGAAAATACCTGAGGATGGTTACCGAGCACTTATTCCCGGCTGGGATTCCATCAGTGTTTCTTGGCTTTTGGCTGCGCTAGTTGCCAGCTATGCCCCGAAGATTCGGGAAAAGCTTACTATTTCCATTGCTCTAGCTCCCAATCCTCCGGGGCTGACTCTTAGCTGAATCCTAGTACCCTGCCAGAACGGAAAGTTCTGTTAGTTTCAGGCCTTAACTGCAGCATATTTCCATTACAGACCCTAAAGTGCAGTAAACATACCGCGATCTGTGCGAATCTGCTTCCCTAGGCTAATAGCGATGATTACAATAGTGCTGTAGCAAAGGTGCTGTAGCAAAGGTGCTGTAACAAAGGGAAAAACCATGCCCGTACATCTAAGTCGCAAAGATATTCAGGCTATTGATGCCGCCAAAGCCTACTACGGGGGACTGCCCCAAAATGAAGTGGCGGCGCGGCTGGGAATTTCGCGCCCCACGGTTTCTAAACTGTTGCGCTATGCACGCACCAAAGGATACGTGAAAATCACGGTTAATGATCCTCGACTAGCGGACTCTTCAGCCGCAAATGCACTAAAATCCCGGTTCGGCTTAGAGGACGCGGTGGTGGTTTATCCCAGCGCTCCCACAGATATTGAAGTCCGCAAAGCACTGGGGGAAGCCGGAGCCCGAATGGTGGAAAAGGTGATTAAAGATGGCGATACTGTGGGGGTTTCCTGGTCGCGCACCGTGGAAGAAATCTCAAAGAATCTCACCACCCAGCCGCGTAAGCAGGTAGAGATCGTGCAACTGCGCGGGGGCGTAGGCGGGTTCGCGCGCGGACAAAGCGAAATCGAGGCCGTCAATCGTTTTGCTGAGGCTTTTAACGCTGAGGCACACCTCTTGGGAGCGCCCACCGTATTTCAAAGCGCCGAAGCTAAAGCGGCAATGATGAAAGAAGAGCAGGTAGCAGCAGCGTTGAAACGAGGACGAGACTCCCGGGTAGCCGTTTTTACCGTGGGAGATGCGGCCAAAAGTTCCTATCTTCTGACCCTGCCTACCCTCTCACGCGATGTGAAACTGTTTTTAGAGCAGAAAGCAGTCGGCGATATTTGTTCTCGTTTCATCGACACCCATGGCCGGGTGTGTCTGCCGGAACTTAATGACCGCACGATGGCGATCACTCTGGCGCAACTGCGCAGGATTCCTGACAAAATTATGGTTGCCGGAGGGGGCGCAAAAGTAGCGATCATCAGAGTCGCCCTAGAACACGGCTATGCTAATCGGCTAGTAATAGATGCGGCTACCGCTGCCCAAGTGCTAGATATGCGGGCAAACTAGCCGCTGATCGGAGAACTATCCTTCGTGCTCCTTTTATTACCAGGACGCGCACTAGATAAAACTACCTCGGGGAGGTGGAGCATCTTCACACCTGGAATAGATCCGGTGCCCCGTCATTGCGCGTAGAGTCTTCGCGTCGCTAAATAGGCGGATAACAGGACTTTAGAGATAAGCATTTGCGGTATGTCCCCGCTAGGATAGGAGTATGAGCGATATTAGTGAATTGCGTAAACCTAAAGCCTGGATGAGCGATATGGATGGGGTGCTGGTGCACGAATCCGTGGCGCTACCAGGAGCATGCGAGTTTATTGAAACTCTAAAAGCAAACAGTATTCCGTTCTTGGTACTGACCAACAACTCTATCTATACCAACCGCGACCTATCGGCACGGCTGGCATCCTCGGGATTAGAGGTTCCCGAAGACCGCATCTGGACTTCGGCTAACGCTACTGCCGAATTCTTAAATAGCCAGTCCCCCAACTCTACGGCTTTCGTCATTGGAGAGGCCGGTTTAACCACTGCGATCCACGAAACCGGTTATATCATGACTGAAACCGATCCAGAATATGTAGTCCTGGGTGAAACCCGCTTCTACGATTTTGTGAATATTACCAAAGCGATTCGACTAATCGAAAAGGGCGCGAAGTTCATTTGCACCAACCCGGACACTACCGGTCCTTCCGAGGACGGAACTCTGCCCGCGGTGGGTTCAGTGGCGGCAATGATCACCAAGGCTACCGGGCGCCAGCCCTATTTTGTGGGTAAGCCGAATCCGGTGATGTTCCGGGCTGGACTCAATAAGCTGGGTGCTCACTCTGAGGATGCGGCCATGGTTGGTGACCGCATGGACACTGATATTCACGCCGGTGTAGAAAGCGGCATGGATTCTTATTTGGTACTTTCGGGTTCTACTGCCCGGGAAGATATCCAGAAGTTCCCCTATCGCCCCAAGGCAGTTTTTGATGGGATCGGGGATCTACTACCTCTACTTGGATAGCCTGGTTAGTACACCTAACTGACGGTTAAATCATTAGGGGTGGCTCCCGGCCATTGGCCGGGAGCCACCCCTTTTCAGTACCTGATTATTCTAGTCAGTTAGCGTCCTCAAAGTAGCTACCATCACGGCTTTAATGGTATGCATCCGGTTTTCTGCCTGGTCAAACACTACAGACCGTTCCCCGGAGAAGACTTCGTCGGTTACTTCTAACGCTTCTAGCCCCGTTTTTTGGTAAATATCCTCTCCCACGGTGGTGGCGCGGTCATGGAAAGCCGGCAGGCAGTGCAAAAACTTTGCCTGCTCCCCTGCCGCGGCCATTAGCTGCGCATTCACCTGGTAGGGCAAGAGCAGCTTAATCCGCTCATCCCAGACTTCTTTCGGCTCCCCCATCGAAACCCAAACATCGGTATACAAGAAGTCAGCATCTTTAACCCCAGCTGCCGGATCATCGGTATGGGTGATTTTAGCACCGGTTTGAGCCGCAATTTCATGGGCTTTATCTATCCAGCACTGTTCATTCCATAGCGGCTTCGGCCCGATAATCCGCACGTCCATGCCCATCATCGCCCCGGAAATCAGCAGCGAATTCGACATATTATTGCGGGCATCCCCCAGGTAGGCAAAAGAAATATCACGCAAGTCTCGCCCAGAATGCTCCATCATAGTGAGCTGGTCACAAAGCATCTGGGTAGGATGCCACTCATCAGTGAGACCGTTCCAAACCGGCACCCCCGATAGGCGCGCCAAAGTTTCTACGTCTTCCTGGCGGCGCCCGCGAAACTCAATCCCGTCATAAAAACGCCCCAGCACTTGCGCGGTGTCCGCCATAGATTCCTTATGCCCAATCTGGGAGGCCACCGGGTCAAGAAAGGTTACATGTGCGCCCTGGTCGTAGGCAGCTACTTCAAAAGAGCATCGCGTGCGGGTAGAAGTTTTTTCAAAAATGAGGGCGATATTTTTCCCTTTTAGATAAGGCTGTTCAGTTCCTGCATGTTTGGCTGCTTTTAGCTGCGCCGCCAAATCCAGCAGATACCGCCACTCCTCGGCGGTGAAATCGAGTTCTTTTAGAAAATGGCGACCAGATAGTAATGCCACAGTATAACCTTTCTATTTATTTCTTTCCCCTGTCTAACTGGGGTTTAAAGCTAGTTGTCGATGGCTTGGCGCTGAAGCGGACAAGTCATACAGCGCGGCCCTCCGCGCCCACGCCCCAGTTCTGCACTGGGAACTTCCAGAACCTTTACCCCCTGGGAACGCAAGTAATCAATGGTTTGCCAGTTACGGTCATAGGACGTAACCACATTTTCACGAAGCGCCAGCAGGTTACAGGCATCATTCCATTGCCCGCGTTCGGCGCCACTATCAGATTGCGGGGTTTGCAAAATATTAACCGTGCTAATTCCCGCCGCCTGGGCAATAACTTCATGCATTTTGGCTTCCGGGTGCATCTGCCAAGAGATTTGACCGTCTGCGCCCCGGCGAGCAGTAACACTCGGCAACATCCCCAGCTTCTTGTATTTATAAAAAGTATCCCGGTTGACCATAGTTAGCACCGTGTCCAGGTGCATTTGGGCTCGCTCCATCGGCATCAGCAGTCCCGTGACCATTTCAACTGACGAGGACGGATCCAGCAGCAGGCGGGAAGCAAGGCGCTCGAAACCGGCAGGACTGGTACGTTCCGAAATCCCGACCAGTACCGAGGTGAGAGACAGGACTTCCACATCTCCGCCTTCACAGGAGGCAGGAGTGTCGGCTAACCCCGCGCCAAACTGGGTAAGACATTCGTTAAAATCTGGATGAAACCGGTAGATAGCCTGCAGGTTTAAGGTTTCGCGGCGACGGGCAGTCTTTTTCATGGCCGAGAGCATTACTCCCCGGCCAATCCAGGCGGAAGTATCCCGAGTGAACAGGTGGTTAGGGAGCGGCGCTAAGATAAAATCTTCTGTTTCTACTCGCGCCAAAACGGTGGAGGCTACCGCTCCTAATTGAGACTCAATTTCTGCGCGGGTAAGCCCGCTAATCAAGATTTGAGCCAGCTTCTGGCTCTCCTGCTCTGCCAGGAACTCTCTAAGCGGAGCGCTAAGCGCCACCCCTAAATGGCGATCATCGATAGTCTGTTCCAACAGCCATTTTCGTGCTGGCGCTAAGTCTAAAGTCTCGGCTAAGAGATCTTGCAGATACACAACTTGCGTGCCTTGGGAAGCAAGCGCCGCGCTAAAGGTATCGTGATCTTCACGCGCCTTCTCTAGCCACAAAATATCGTCAAAGAGTAGTTCCTCGCGATTTGAAGGAGTCAGGCGGTCAATTTCGCTCCCGGGACGGTGTACCAGTACTTTTTCTAGTTTCCCGACCTCGGACCAGACTCCACGCATCATGGATTTCCCCTTGCTAGATTATCTGCAAGCCTATGTTATCCCATTAGACGTTAAAGCCGAGAGCGCGTAACTGTTCGCGACCTTCTTCCGTAATCCGATCCGGCCCCCACGGCGGCATCCACACCCAATTGATTTGTACTCTGCTGGCCATTGAACCAAGCACCCATTGGGTTTGTTCTTCCAACATATCGGTAAGCGGACAGGCAGCCGAAGTGAGGGTCATCTCGACGATTACTGCCCCATCGGCTTGAATATCTACCCCGTAAATCAATCCCAAATCTACGATATTAATCCCCAGTTCCGGGTCGATTACATCCTTTAGAGCCTCCAGCACGTCCTCCTCAGTGGGCAGCGCCCCCGCCGGAGGAAGCGCAGCAGATTCTTCGGCAGATGTAGGATTCTCGCTTCGGGTATCAGCAGCGGGTTTAGCTGACTGGTCGGCGGGGTTATCCGCTTTCGAATTGCCCGTCTCTAGCTCCTGGTTCTCGGCGTGATGATGTGCCTTAGAAGGCTGAAAAGGGCCGGCATTTTCATTACCAGCAGCCACTTCCTGAAAGCGCTGGGGAACTTCAGAGGTATTTTCCCAAGGACGTTCTTCACTCATTTTCCTGCCTCGCTTGCGTTTTGGCGATTGATTCTCTAAGTGCCATCCACCCTAAAAGGGCGCATTTAACCCGGTTCGGAAACTTCGAGGTTCCTTGCAGGCTGGCGGCATCTTCGAGGGGATCTAGTATTTCGTCGGGAACTTCTTGCCCTCGCGAATGCATCATTTGGTCAAAGTCTTTCCAAAGCTGCTCGATTTCCGCCAGAGATTTCCCTGCTACCAGGTCATTCATCATTGATAGCGATGCTTGCGAGATAGAACAACCCTGCCCCTGCCAAGCAAGACGTGACAGCTTATCCCCCTCTAAAGCCACTTCTAAAGTAACCTCATCCCCACAAGTAGGATTAACTTGATGGGAGGAGATATCCGAAGGTTCTACCTGAGCGCTGCCGTGTTTTTCCGCGGCGTGATCCATAATCACCTGTTGATAAAGCTGATCCAGAGCCGAAACCATTAATTCCCCCTCAAAAAGAAACTACGCACTACCTCTAGACCCGCAATTAGACGGTCAATATCTTCGCGGGAAGAAGCCAAAGATAAAGATGCCCTACAGGATGCTCGCAAACCGTAGTGCGCGTGCAGCGGGAGGGCGCAATGATGACCCACCCGAATTGCTACGTCCTCAGCATCTAGGACTTGACCGACGTCATGGGGATGAATCCCCGCGAAATCAAAAGCCGCCAGACCGACCCTTTCCCGGTAGTCAGCCGGCCCTAAAAGCCGCAGACCTTTTACAGTCGCCAATCCTTCCAGCAGGTACTGGGTCAAAGCCAATTCGTGGCTACGAATCCGCTCCATTCCCACTTCCTGCAGGTAATCGAGCGCCACCGCCCAAGCGTGAATCTGGGCTACCGCTTGCGAGCCGGCCTCGAAACGCTCCGGGACAGGTTGGAAACTGGTTTTATCCATGGTGACATCGGCGATCATAGAGCCACCTGCCAAGAAAGGTGGCAATTGCTCTAGCAATTCTCGGCGACCGTACAGGGCTCCAATACCGGTAGGACCTGCCATTTTATGCCCGGAAAAACAAGCGAAATCCACGTCTAGAGCCTTAACATCTAGTGGCATATGGGCACTGGACTGGCAGGTATCTAACACTACCCAAGCTCCCACCGCGTGAGCCGCCTGGATAATAGGCGCTATGTCAGTAATCGCCCCCGATACATTAGAGGCGTGAGTTACCGCCACTACCTTGGTGTTAGAAGTGATCGCGTCTAGAGTATCGAGATCGATACGCCCTTCGCGGTCTAGATCGAGATAAGCGAACTCGCATCCCGTGCGCTGGCTAAGTAACTGCCACGGCACCAAGTTAGCGTGATGCTCTGCCCTTGTAGTAACTACCCGATCACTTTTACCGATCAGCGGAGCCCCGCCATCAACCCCGGGGTTAGACAAGCCGTAGGCCACCAGATTTAGTGCCTCAGTTGCGTTCTTGGTCCACACGATTTCTTCCGGGCAAGCCCCCACAAAGCCAGCCAGTTTTGCGCGGGCGTCCTCGAAATATTGGCTAGATTCATCGGCTAGCAGGTGAGTACCCCGATGCACCGCTCCATTAGAGTTTTCGTAAAAAGCGTTTTCGGCCTCGATAACGGAACGCGGTTTTTGAGAGGTCGCCGCCGCATCTAAATAGACAATCGGTTTTCCTCCCCGCCCGATGCGGGAAAGAATCGGAAAATCGGCGCGCAAACGCGCCAGTTCCGTATCGGAAAATGGAGAATCCATTAGCTTTGTCCTCTCAAAAACCAGCCACTTACCAGGCCACTAAACTGCGGCTTACAGGTAAGAGTCGTACCCGCTGGTTTCTAGTTTGTCTGCCAGTTCGCTACCTCCGGAATCCACGATCCGCCCGTTGGCGAATACGTGCACGAAGTCCGGCTTAATGTAGTTCAGAATCCGGGAATAGTGGGTAATTACCAGCAGGCCGCAGCCGAGTTTTTCGTGGGCGTGATTAACCCCGGCAGACACAGTACGCAAAGCATCAATATCCAGGCCAGAATCAGTTTCATCCAGAATGGCGAACTTGGGGTGCAGAATCTGCATCTGCAGGATTTCTAACCGTTTCTTTTCCCCGCCCGAAAATCCGGCGTTGAGGTCGCGGTTAGCAAACTGGGGGTCTACCCGCAGGTCTTCCATAGCTTCTTTAAGCTCTTTTACCCAGGTACGCACCGGCGGAGCCTGTCCATCAACTGCAGTACGGGCGGTACGCAAGAAGTTAGAGACGGTGACTCCGGGAACCTCCACCGGGTATTGCATTGCCAGGAATAAGCCGGCACGTGCTCGATCATCCGGGGATGATTCCAGGATATTAACCCCGTCTAGGAGCACTTCCCCGCCCTCAATATGGTAACCGGGGTGACCGGCAATCGAATAGGCCAGAGTAGATTTACCCGAACCATTCGGCCCCATAATCGCGTGCTTCTCCCCCGAATTCACCGTTAGAGAGGCACCCTTAAGAATATGTTTTATCCCTTCGGGAGTTTCTACCGAAACTTTCAGGTCTTTAACTTCTAGTTTCCCCATTTATTCTTTTCCTTTACTGCGGCTGCAGGCGTCGACATAAACCGCCTGTCCTTTAATTTCAAGCTGATAACAGTTAACTGGCTCGGTGGCCGGCATAGTCGGCTGTCCGGTGTTGAGATCGAATTGGGCACCGTGACCCCAGCATTCGATCGAGCAGCCTTCTACGTCGCCCTCGTCTAAAGCTACGTCCCCGTGAGTGCAGAGGGCATCGATGGCATGCCAGCCGCCATCTTCATCGCGCACCACTGCGATCGGGATCTTTTTTCCCCGCGCGTCAGTTACTTCGGCGCGCAGAGCCTCGGCGGGCTCCAGGGCACTAAGGTCGCAAACTTTTTCTAGGCTCATAGCGGATCCGGCCCTTTTTCCAAGCGGGCATCAATCGCGTGGAGCAGACGCTCTTCAATCTCCTCAATCCCGATTTGGCGAATCACTTCCGCGAAGAACCCATGCACCACCATTTTGCGAGCAATATCTTCGGGTATACCCCTAGAGAGCAGGTAGAACAGTTGTTCCTCGTCAAAGCGTCCGGTAGCCGATGCGTGTCCGGCTCCCGCAATCTCGCCGTTTTCAATTTCTAGGTTAGGCACCGAATCGGCTTTAGCACCCTCGTTTAATACCAGGTTGCGGTTTTGTTCATAGGAATCAGTGTTGAAAGCCTGCTTACCAATCAACACATCCCCAATCCAGACTGCGTGTGCCTGCTGGCCTTGCAGTGCCCCTTTATAGTGCACATCGGAGCGGCAGTTTTCCGCGCTGTGGTTGACGAACAGACGATGTTCTTGATGCTGATCCGTGTCGGTGAAGTAAACACCGAACAGTTCAACTTCCGCGCCGGGTTTATCCAGTTCAATGTCGGGACAAATCCGCACCAGGTCGCCACCCAAAGTAATCGCAATATGCTTTAGCTTGGCATCTTTTTCCACGCTCATGCGGTGGTTACTGGCGTGAACTGCCGTTCTATCCCATTCTTGGATAGAAACAAATTCTAGTTGCGCTCCAGATTCCACATCGATTTCTACCCCCTGGTTCAGCTGGGCATCCCCGGTGTGCTCCAGGATCACCAGAGCTTTCGCATCCGGTTTCACATCAATGCAGATATGTTGAGCTGCCGGCTGCCGGTTTTCCCCGATCACCTTAATACGTACCGGTTCGCTCAATTCTTCCGCGATTACCACGTTCACCAGCTCGCGGTGATTATTCCACTCCACAACGGCAGCGCGATCACCAGGCGCCCCTACTTTTCCATGGATATCACTGTCAGCAGCTATTTCCACATAGGAGGACGTGCCTAGCTCTACCCGCTCAGTTTCGCTCACTACCTGCCCGGCAACTTCAACGCGGGGAGCCTTCCCCTCTAAAGCATCCGCGAGCAGCATTTTTATCCGCTCTAGCGGAGTGAATCGCCAATCTTCCTCGCGTCCGCCAGGCATGGGGATATCGGCGAGGTTAAACGAGGTGGGACGATCCGCTCGGGAAGGAGCCGCGACTACTTTATGGCCTGTCTGCTTTTCCATCTCGGCCATTACCCCACCGATCCTTCCATTTGTAGTTCAATTAGGCGATTAAGCTCTAGGGCGTACTCCATAGGAAGTTCCCGCGCGATCGGCTCAATAAAGCCGCGCACAATCATTGCCATCGCTTCCGTTTCACTAAGCCCCCGACTCATTAAATAAAAGAGCTGGTCAGCGCTAACTTTAGAAACCGTAGCCTCGTGCCCCATCTCGACATCATCAGTTTGAATATCCACGTAAGGGTAGGTATCCGTACGGGAAATCTGATCGACCAGCAGCGCATCACACACTACTGAGGCTTTAGAGTGTTTCGCCTCAGGTGCGATCTGTACCAGGCCGCGATAGGAGGAACGACCCCCGTTACGCGAAATCGATTTCGAGACAATCGAAGAGGAGGTATTAGGCGCCAGGTGCAGCATCTTGGCGCCGGTATCTTGGTTCTGTCCCTCTCCGGAGAAGGCTACGGACAGAGCCTCTCCCCGAGCATTCTTTCCGGTCAAATAAACCGAGGGGTACTTCATATTAGTTTTTGACCCCATATTGCCATCGACCCATTCCATAGTGGCGCCCTCTTCACAGATCGCGCGCTGGGTCACCAGGTTGTAGACGTTAGTCGACCAGTTCTGAATGGTGGTGTAGCGCACCCGGGCATCCTTGAGGCAGAAAATCTCTACAATCGCGGAGTGCAGAGAATCAGATTTGTAGATCGGCGCAGTACACCCTTCCACGTAGTGAACGTAAGAGCCCTCGTCAGCAATGATCAGGGTGCGCTCAAACTGCCCCATGTTTTCGGTGTTGATCCGGAAATAGGCTTGCAGCGGAATCTCTACATGTACCCCTTTGGGTACATAAATGAAAGATCCCCCCGACCACACGGCGGTGTTCAGGGCAGCAAACTTATTATCCCCGGCCGGAACGGCCTTGCCGAAGAACCGTTTAAAGAGATCTTCGTGTTCGCGCAAGGCAGTGTCGGTATCTAAAAACACTACTCCTTGTTTTTCCAGGTCACCGCGGATCTGATTGTAGACCACTTCCGATTCATACTGGGCGGCTACCCCAGAAACCAGGCTTTCACGCTCCGCTTCTGGAATCCCCAGCCGGTCATAGGTTTTCTTAATATCCTCGGGCAGGTCTTCCCAGGAATTGGCCACCTTATCGGTAGAACGCACAAAGTACTTAATCTGATCCATATCCAGATCAGATAGATCCGGCCCCCAGTTCGGCATGGGTTTACGCTCGAAAACCTTCAGAGCCTTCAAGCGACGCTTAAGCATCCATTCGGGCTCGTTCTTCTCGGCAGAGATAAAGCGCACCACGTCCTCATCAAGGCCACGCCGAGCGCTTTGCCCTGCTGCATCAGAGTCGTGCCATCCGTACTCATATTGGGTGCCAATTGAGTCAATAACCTGCTGGTCAGCAGCCTCTTTTTCCTCTTTTGTGGCAATCACCGGCGGTGATGATGTCATTTGTGTTTTTGTTCCTTCTTGTCGTTTCTTCCTGCCCTAGTCTGCCATGTTCACCGATTTACGGAGAATTTTGGGAGAAGGAAACACTATCGGCACCGAGGTGGTGCACACATGCTCCCCATCCGCCAAAGTCGCTAATCGTTGCACATGCACGTCTAGTAGACGCGAAAAAGCTTGGGTTTCCGCTTCACAAAGTTGCGGAAACTCGCCGGCCACTTCCTGTACCGGGCAATTACCTTGACAAAGCTGTACTGCGAAACCGCCATTGCCTACCTCGCGCACCGTAGCGGCATACCCATCGGCGGTTAAAGCATCGGCGAGGGCACGAGCCCGAGCCCGCGGATCTGACCCCGCCTCTTTAATCAGGGGGGCGTAACGCCTTTCAATATCGCGAGAATGAGCGGCGGCGAAGGTATCAATCCCGTCTGGCCCTGCAAGCTGTTCTATAAACCCTAAAGCCCTGCTGGCCAGTTTGGAATAATCTTCACTCAGTCCTTCGCGCCCTTTGCCAGTCGCCACATAATGACGAGCCGGTCTGCCGCGTCCGCGCTTGGTATGGCCATAGGTCTCATAGACTGCGATCCTATGCTCGGATTCCAAAGCGGTGATATGGCGACGCACCGCTGCAGTTGTCAGACTTAAAATCTTTGCCAGATGGGCTGCGGTGACGGGGCCTTTTTCAACAATTAGGTCTAAAACTGTTTGCCGGGTCGGTTCCGTTTCACTCACGCTTCCCTCCTTGCCAATAGACTTCAATAAGTCTAACGTATTTTAGAAACACGTGTCTTGCAAAAATAACCAGTGTTAGACAAGTGTGGCCGGGGCAACAAGCACCCTAGGTGCAAACCCGAGATATTAGACCTCCACTCCGGGCAGCTTA
This sequence comes from Varibaculum sp. GTC20041, assembly GCF_055387755.1. Classification (NCBI taxonomy): domain Bacteria; kingdom Bacillati; phylum Actinomycetota; class Actinomycetes; order Actinomycetales; family Actinomycetaceae; genus Varibaculum; species Varibaculum sp. GTC20041. The sequence goes on along the minus strand of NZ_AP041144.1, from coordinate 747,332 downwards.
GCGGTTTTCTGCTTGTTCGCGTTTAGCTGATTTTTCCGCTTACCTTGGGATATTTAAGGGATCCGGGTTGAAGGGCGCGCCAGCTTCTCGCAAACCTGTCCACCCCTGCCGTAAGGCCGCAATTACCGCCAAGATAGAGGCCATAGCAGACGGGTTGTGTAGATCGCCAGCAAAGAGGGCATCTCGTGCCTGATCCAAAGAGAACCAGGCAGTTTCCATATCCCGTTCTTCCTCACAGGCTTCGAAACGCTTACCGGTGGCCTCAGAAATCCCTTGCGCCACAAACACTCGCAGATGCTCACTGCTTCCCCCCGGGGAAGTAAAGAAATCCACTAGTACCTGCCAATTTTCCGCCTCAAGATTGGCTTCTTCCCAGAGTTCCCGTTTAGCGGCGCTGACCCGATCCTCCCCGGCATGATCCAACAGTCCCGCCGGAACCTCCCAGAGGAATGCGCGCACCGGATGGCGGTATTGGCGGACTAATAAAATCTCCCAATCCGAAATCTCTCGCGAGGACGGATCTGCCCCAGCTACCGGACGCACTGCCGCAATCGCCACTGCCCCGGGATGGGCAAGATAGTCCCGCTGAGCAGCAGGCTCGTCGGTATGTAGCTGCACCTTATCGGTTACAAAATCAAACACATTTCCCTGGTAGATCAGTTGATGATCCCCTACTGGGTAGTTAAAAGCCTCATCGCGCAATTCCATATTTTCCCCCTTGCCCACGGTCTAGATCCTAACTATTGTCCGCTCTGATTACCCGAGTTAGCCCCGTCCAAAAAGTCCGAGGCCCCCTTCCCCGCAGCACGATCTCGCTTTTGTTTTCGTAGCTGCGGAATCAGCAACGGACTCATTATTAGCGCGCTAATCAGCGCCGCAATCGCGGCGGCCACAAAAGTTCCCACTACCCCCGGCCACAGCCCCATAAAAAACCCGGATACCCACCAGCCGGCAGCCGCCGCTAGCAGCGCCAGCAGAAAGGCTTTCAAAGCAGCTGTTCCGAGACCGCTCACTGCTTGCCTGCCCGCTAACTGCCGCAAGCCGATTATTAGCCCCACAGCCCCCAAAGTCATACCTACCGATTGGGCTAGCCCCAGAGCCAGTAAAATCCCATTTGCCCGATTAGAGACCATTTCGGGTAGGACGGCACCCAAACCCCAGGAAAGTCCCGCAACCGTAAGCCAACCGGCAGAGGAAGCCACCACCGCTTGACGCGCCCCTCCCAAGGCATAAAGTACCCGAGAAACGTGATAGACCAGCCCATAGCCCACGATTCCTGGCGCCATCGCCACTAGCGCCCATAACATCCCTGGCACCGGATTGATGCGGGTGAAAATATCGGTCACCGGACGCGCCAAGGTAACCAGCAGCGCCGATCCAAAAAGCCCAACGATGGTGACTAAACGGGTAGAGGCAGCACATTCGGGATTGAAAGCGGCTGTTCCACCCTGGTGCAATAGTGAAGATAGCCGCGGAAACATCGCAGTAGCGATCGGCACTGCCAGTACCGCGTAGGGCAGCATATATACCGATTGAGAATATTGATAGATCGGCAAAGAGCCTTCCGCTCCATAGGTACGAGTCACCAGAATAATCACCAGCACCGAAATCTGCTGGGCGATCAAAGACCCCACTCCCGCGCCCGCTAGGCGCATCGCTTTGCGTCCTCGTCCTTGGCCTAAATGTAAAGTGGGACGCCAACGAATCCCCAGACGGTAGATAGGGATGAACAGGGGAAGGCTCATCGCCGCTACTCCGGCAGTAGTTCCCCACCCCAGGATCAAGATGGCGTTATGAGCCACTTGTGCAGGATCAGAAACCGAGGGAGTAAGGTAACCAAAAATCGCGTAAGTAGTGATTACCACCAGGGAGTTAAGCAGCGGGCCTAAGGCGGGCAATAAAAACTTTTCGTGTGCCTGCAAAATACCGGTGCCTACTACACACAATCCATAAAGCGGAACTTGCAGCGCAAACATTTGCAAGAATACGCTGATCAAATGAGCTTGCAGCTGGGGGTCAACCCCTTGGGGACAAGGCATTACCTGCCCGATCCAAGGTGCCAACAAAAACACCGCCAGCCCTACCGGACTAAGTAGTAGTAAAGCCCAGGTAATCAGGGCAGACGATACCCGCTGCACATCTTTATGCATCTGATCTGCAATCGGGCCAGCCAAGATGGGGATGGTGACTCCCGCGAGCGCTCCCCCCGCTACCACCTCGAACAAAACGGTAGGTAGCTGGTTTGCGGTGGAGTAAGCGTTCGCGAAGGCTCCGGTGCCAACCCAGGCTGACTGGGTCAGCCAGCGGCCGAAGCCAAAAATTCGCGACAGTAAAGTGAGAACGGATATCATCCCCACCGCCGAAGCGAGAGCGGGTAGCTTCTTCTTTACCCCGGGGTTTTTCACCGCCGACGTCCTAGTTGGTCAATAGTTCGCAAGCCCGGAGTTTTTGCAATTACCTGCGAGAATGAAATCTTTTCACTAGCGGCAGTGAGGGCTAGCACCCCGAGGACGCCGATAATTTTCCCACCGGTGCCAGTCTTTTGAGCCCAGGCTGAGCCTAGTAAGGCCCCCAGGGCATTAGCACCGGTATCCCCTAGCATTTCTCGCTCCCCCAAGTCGGCAGGTAATGCCAGCGCACTGGTAGCAATAGCTCCTGCTGCTAAGGGGGTTGCGGCATCTTTAGCCGGAATAAGCGGCAGGGCTGCTAAGGTGGCAACTTTCAAGCAACGCCCCGGGCGCAGATCAAATAGGTTCGCCAAGTTAGCGCTACCCGCAATCAGAGTAGTATCCAGTACCCAGGTACCCAGCCCGGTTCCTCGCGAACGCCCTATCCCGAGCGCCCCCAAGGCAGCGCCAGTGCCGATCCCCACTATTTTCAGGGCTCCGGTAGTAACTTTTCCCTGCGAAAGCGCCTGTAGGTGACCATGAAATCCCTTTGGTACCGCCGGTTTTTCCTTTTTTATTTCTGAGGTTTTGGGAGAAGATCCGGGAAGCGGTGCCGACTGTGCAGCCTGGCTATCTGCAGCCTTATCAGGCAGGTCAGCGCGAGTGTCATCCAAATAACCCAGAGCAGCCCCGGCCGCTACCGGTAGCATGGTGCCTACTCGCGCGGGTCGATCTGCAGCTAACGAAACGCCAGTTGCCAGACAGGCGGCGGCAACTTTAATTCCTCCTGTAAGCGAGACCGTTTGCCCATGAAAATTTTGCCGCCGGTAGCGCCGGGAAACCTGGGGGGACAGGTGGTGAAGCAAGTATTTCCGGGCTAAGAAAAACCCGGCTGTGGCAGATATAGCTCCCCCGATTGCGCGTGCCACTACTGTCCCTCCACTTTAGCTTGCGGAATTGGGGGAATAAGTTGGGTAGCGTAATGCTCGGTGCCGTATGCCTGGTTATTTCCGGCTTCATCAGCTAAAAGAGCAAAGGGAGTAGAAACATTGCTCATCACCGATCCGATGCTATCAACCGTGGTAACTTCAATTTTTTCGACGCGAATCTGCGATAAATAGTCACCTTCGCTTTGGGCACTGCCTACTACTACCGTCCCTTTGGGAAGAGCGAGGTTAATACCTTTCACGAATTCTAAATCCGGTTTGAGCTGCGGATCCTGCCCTTCTTTTTCCTTGCTTTCCGCGGTGGCGACCACTATCAATTGCGCCGGATCAGTAACTGCCGAAGCGGAAATTAAGGGGGTATCTCCCGCCGAAAGGCTAGTTACCAGGGTCTGTATTTCTTTGTCGGAACTGGTCAGCCCCATCCCCAAAGCGGTTGCCAATACTTGTTGGCTAGAAACTTTCGCGTCGGCTTTATCTCCCAATTTGCTGGCTAAAGTAGAAGCTAAAGTCTCACGGTAGGATTGAGTATCTTCATTAAACCAGGAGTCCTTCACGGTAACCGAGTCAGTGATAGCAGCGCCTGCCATCTTTAACTGCGCATTTATTCCGTTCACGGCCTCATCACTTACCCCGGGCATTCTCACTACGGCTACTTTCCTACCAGTCATAGTGCCCGGAGTTACCTTGCGACCCAAAACCCCGATATATTCATTGGAGCTATTTGCCTGTTTCACCAAATCTTCATTGGCCTGACGCAGCTCAGTTTGCTGTTTAGATAGCGCCGTGACTTGCCCGGAAAGGGTATCGGAGATTTTCCCCTGCAAGGGGCCGGCTCCCAGAACCACCCCCATTGTGAGCGCGACCAGCACGGCCATCAATGATACTAAGTGATAGCGAAAATCAATCATTTTTCTCCTGCCTTGGTTAGCCCTTTAGTGAGGGAGCGACCCCGAATAGTTGACGGAAAAAGTCAATCAAATCATGCAAATAGATACCGGCAATCCCATAAAAAGTCTGCCCCACGGGGGTAACTGCTAGCGAAATTGCCACTGCCCCCACCCCGACCAGGGCGAGCAGTACCGTCTGCCAGGTAGATATTCGCGGCTGATAAAGCTGGGACACTCCTTTCGCGTCTACCAGTTTTGATCCCACTCGCAGGCGGGTAAGGAAAGTAGAAGCCATTCCGGAGCGTCCCTTATCTAAGAATTCCACCAAAGTCGCATGGGTGCCTAGAGCCACAATCATTTCCGCACCTTTATCGTCAGCCAGCAGCATGGCGACATCCTCGGAAGTGCCGGTCGCGGGGAAGAGCACGTGGGGGATGCCTTCTCTTTTCAATCGTTCCGTACCGGGAGCTTTACCATTCCGGTAGGCATGCACCACGATTTCCGCTCCGCAACGTAACGCTTGGTCAGAGACAGAATCCATATCTCCAATAATCATATCGGGGGTGTATCCCTGTTCCAGGATGGCGTCGGCTCCCCCATCTACTCCCACTAATACCGGTTTATATTCGCGAATATAGGGGCGCAAGGAACGTAAATCCTCTTGATAATGGTAGCCACGCACCACAATCAAAGCATGTTTACCTGCGAACTTGGTTTTAACTTTGGGAACCCCAACCCCATCTAGGAGGAGATCGCGCTCGCGGCGCAAATACTCCATAGTATTAGCGGCGAAAGCTTCAATCTGGGTGGAGACTCCTTTACGCGCCTCCTCTAAGTCGACAGCGATAGTTCCCGGAGTCTGCAAGACTCCCTGTGCGAGTAGCTCCCCCTTTTGGTAGACCGCATTGCCTTCTACGGTGACCGTGCTGCCTTCTTTCAGGTTCATGATCGCGCTACCTAGATCATCGATCAAGGTAATACCAGCATCAACAATGATGGAAGGCCCCATATTGGGGTAGCGTCCGGTAGTTGATTTAGCGGCATTAAGCACCGCGCTAGGGGCGGCAGCCACCAGAGTTTCTGCTGCGATCCGGTCAATATCAGCATGATTAATAACCGCGATTTCACCGGCTTGGAGCCGCTGAGTCAGATGCTTAGTTTTCTTATCTACCCGCACCCGGCAGCTAGAGGCGGGTTCTGCTGCTTTCGTTTTGCTCCGTCTAAAAAGTCCCACGGGTCAACATTACCCCACGCTACAGGCGTTAATCAGTTCCCGAGCGTGGTCAAGGGCAGATTTCGAGTCCGCTTTGCCGGCCAGCATTCGAGCAATCTCACGTTCTCGCTTGCTACCTGCAACTTCTCTGACCTGCGCAATATCGTTATTTTTCGACACAACCAGTTGTTTATCTGCCCAAGCCGCTACTTGGGGAAGATGCGTTACCACTATCACTTGCGCGTGTTTTGCTAGTCTAGCCAGGCGCTCGCCCACCGCGAGCGCAGTTGCCCCTCCGATTCCGGCATCAACTTCATCAAAAATAAAAGTAGGAGTCCCCTTAGCTAGAGACTTAGCGGCCAGGGTAACTTCCAAAGCCAACATAATCCGCGAGAGTTCACCCCCGGAAGCTCCTTGACCCAAGGGACGAATCTCCGCGTTAACGCCCGCCCGCAGACCAAAAGTCACCTGGTCGAAGCCATGAGAGTTGGGTTCAGCAAGCGATTTCAGTTCGATATCGAATCCGGCGTCCGGCATCTGGAGGGCAGCGAGTTCTCCTGCTACCTCCTTTTTCAAAGTTTTTGCGAGGGCGAGGCGCGCGCGAGATACTTTCTTTCCCAGCGTTTGTAGCTGCGATGCGGCTTTTTCCAGTTGTTCTTCCAGCACCCTGCCCTGGTTTTGCGGCCCGGACAGTTGAATAATTCTGTCTCTGGCAGTATCTGCCCAGGTTAACCAGCTATCTAAATCTTTTGCCCAGGTGCGATAGGCGTGACGTAACTGCGAAAGGCGACTTTGTGCCTGATCTAACAGCGCAGGATCCGCCTCGAGATTTGAAAGGTAGGCTCCAGCCTCGGCCGATATATCCAAAATGATTGAGGAGGCATCCCGGAGGCCACGCACCAATTCGGAAAGTTCTTCATCGCTTTGGGCACCCTTTTCCAGCGCTTGAATGGCCGCGCTCACCAGGGAGGCGGCCCCGGCAGAGTCGGAACCATCTCCCCCGAGATAGTTATAGGCCGCTTGAGCCGCTTCTCTAAGGTCTTCTACATTACCCAGTCGCTCAATCTTGCGGAGCAGATCGTCTTCTTCTCCCGGCTCTGGTTGCAGTTTTTCCTGCAGTTCTACCCCTTCTTTTAGCCGAGAAACCTCTATCTCCCGTGCTTGACGTTGGTTTTCCCAATCTTCTAACTGGGTTTGCAAATCCCGCCAAGATGTATAGGTGGCGCGAAATTCTGTCACCAATTCTTGATGCGCCGATCCCCCAAAAGAATCCAATAGCGCTAACTGTCGTGCCCCGCTGCGTAATCTAAGCTGCTCAGTTTGCCCATGTATCGTCACCAGTTCCCTTCCGATCTGGGATAATACTCCACTGGGAATGGTGCGGCCACCACCGTGACAGCGCGAACGCCCTCGAGCAGGAACCATGCGGGCTAGTATGATCTCTCCGTCCTCAACTAATCCGCCCGCCTCGGTAAGGAGCGCCGCTGCCTGCGAGGAACTGTCGGTAACAAAAATGCCCTCGACCGCCAGTTCTTTTTCTCCATAACGTACCAAGGCAGAGTCGGCTTTTTTACCGAGCAGCAAACCGATAGAAGACAACACCATGGTTTTGCCTGCCCCGGTCTCCCCCGTAAGCGCCGTAAAACCGGGTGAAAAACTCAGTTCCGCTTGCGGGATGACCCCCAAATTTTTGATAGTAAGCTGGTCAATCATCATCTATCCCAGCGAACGCCAGCCTTTAACCGGCAATTGGAACTTATGTACCAGGCGCCCAGAGAAAGGCGTATCTAGAATCTGGGCTAGCATTACTGGCGCTTTGCCTTTAGTTGCCCGCATAGAGGATGCCGGGGGTACTTCATGGCAACGCAAGCCATCTAGCCACAGCTGCATGGGGGTACGCTGATCAGGCAGTACCGAGATTTCCATAGTGGATTCGGGGGATACTACCAGCGGACGAGTAAATAGGCCGTGTGCGCCCAGAGGCGAAACCACTACTGCCTCTACATCTGGCCATACAATGGGGCCGCCAGCGGAAAAACTATAGGCAGTGGAACCGGAGGGAGTAGCCACAATCAAACCATCGGCACCATAGGTGGTAATGCCACGTTTATCAATCCCCAACCCCAGGTGGGAAGGGTGGGCGCGATCAGTAGATAAAATCGCTGCCTCGTTAAGTGCCCAATCGTTTATTTCCTTGCCATCTGGCAAAGTGACGGTAACGTCTACCGTCATACGCGATTGCACCGTGTAGGAGCCGGCCACGATATGATCAATAACTTCGGAGATTCTATCGGGCTCTACCTCGGTTAAAAACCCGGTGTGCCCCAGATTGATTCCGATTAGGGGAACTGCTTGCGCACGCGCGTAGCGAGCCGCTCCTAGTAAGGTGCCGTCTCCGCCCAGGGCAATTACAATCTCGACAGCGCCGGAATAGGTCTCATCTACCGGGGTTATCCCATGGCTACGCAGCTCTTGGGCAATATTATCGGCGGTTTTTTCCAGATCAGGGCGCGAAAGGTGCCGGATTACCATCACGTGCCGCTCACCCATATGCTTCTCCCCTTTTCGTGGTGTACTATTTCGTTTTTTCTTGCCCGGCAGGACCATTTTCAATCGCGCAGCGCACTAGCTGCCGGATTTCGTCCTCACCGGGCATCATCGCGCCCCGCCCTAGGTATACAAAGTACTCTACATTTCCGGCCGGCCCGGGTAACGGCGAAGCCGCCACCTGTTTTAATCCTAACCCGTTTTCCTGAGCCGCCGCGATCACTGCCAGCACTGTGTGGAAATGATCTTCGGGATCACGAACTACCCCTCCATCCCCCAAATCTTCGCGGCCGATTTCAAACTGCGGTTTTACCATCAAAAGGTATTCAGCATCTTCAGTGGAAGCCCTAACCAGGGCAGGTATCACTAGTTTCAGGGAGATAAAAGACAAATCTCCCACTATTAACTGGGCAGGTTCCCCAATCTTTTGCGGATCCAGGTAACGGATATTGGTACGATCATGAACTTCCACCCGCGGGTCTTGTTGCAGACTCCAGCGCAGCTGGCCATATCCCACATCTACAGCGATTACGCTTTTCGCTCCCCGCCGCAATAAGACATCGGTGAAACCACCGGTAGAAGCCCCGGCATCTAGGCAGCGTTTACCTTTTATAACCGGGGCGTCTTGACCCAAAATATCGAGGGCGCCCGCCAGTTTATAACCGCCGCGAGAAGCATATTCCTCATCCGGGCTGTCAGCTACCACCACCGCTTGGGCAGGATCAATCTGCGAAGCAGGCTTCGGCATGACTCGCCCATCGACACTGACCCTGCCAGCGGTAATCAACCGAGCCGCGTGCGCACGGGAAGTCGCTAAATGACGACGTACTAGTTCGCGATCTAGCCGACGCAGCCTACCCATGATTATTTTCTTTCTATCTGGGCATTTAGAGAATCCAAGGCAGCAGATAATTTGGTAGCTGCCGTCTGAAGGTCGCTTAAAGTAACCTGCGGATAGATACTGCCTACTTCAGTCGGCCAACTGGCTAATAGTTGGTCAATATCGGATTTGCGGGCTGCCAGTTCCAGGTCCTCGGGAGCGTCAGACAGGTTACTGTTCTTGTTCACTGTCAACCTCGCCAGGCAGCAACAGCTCTAGCTGCAGATCTTCCCCGTCCGCTTCCTCATTACCGCTTGCTACCTCAGCCACCTCAGCTACTTTCGCGGCTTCCTTCGCAGCCGGTTCCGGTTCGCTCGCGGTTGCGTCCGCTTCCTTTGCCTTCTCCGCAGGTTCTTCCGCTGCCTCTTCCGGCGAATCGGCTACAACTTCTGAGGACGCAGAATCCAAATTCTCTGTGTCCACCTCGGCGGAAGTTGCAGATTCTTCCGCTACCGAGGATTGGTTCTCTTCCGCAGATCCGTCGCCTGCGGGCACACTAGACTCCGAGGTTTCGACCTCGCGTACTACCTCAATATCCGGTAGATGAACAAATACTCCCTGATCACGCGCATCCCAAACGGCGGCAACTAATGCCCGATAATCTTCCAGGCTGAGCACTGCCCCGTTATCTACCGGTTCATCTTCGCGCATCACCCGTCCATCTTCGGCCACCATAAAAGCGGCAGATTCCCCGCTAGTCCAAGCTCCAGTAGGTTGATGCACCGGGCCGGGATGCACACGGGTTAGATCTGTAAGATCTAACCCCAGATAGGAAGGGCGCCGATCAGGATAAGCCAATGCCACGGCTTTGGCATCGGAGACCCCGGTGAGCACATGGAAACTGAGCATATCGGCAGCAACCGCTCCCGCAATATCGGTATCGAGACGATCTCCTACCACTAGGGGTTTACTGGCGCCTGCATGAGCTGCTGCTTTCCGATAAATCCCCGCAAAAGGTTTTCCTCCGGCGAACGGTTTTTGTCCCGTGGCATGTTCTACCGCTGCCACCAAGGAACCATTTCCCAAGGCAAAGCCCTTTTCAGTGGGCAAAGTAGCATCCAGGTTAGTGGCCATAAACAGGGCGCCAGCGTTGATCGCATAGGCTGCCTCGGAAAGCTCAGCCCAGCCTACCTCTGCTCCATAACCCTGGATTACCGCCGCCGGTTGTTCGCTGGCTTTGCTAACTACCTCAAACCCGGCTTGAGCGACAGTATCACGCAGCGCCTGCGTCCCCACCACCAGCACTTTGGAGGCGGGTTCGATTTTTTGGGTGAGGATTTCTACCGCATCCATCGCTGCCGTCATTACTTCTTCCGCAGCCGCAGCTATCTGATGCCCCTTAAGCTTTTCCGCCACCTGCTGCGGGTTACGGGAGGCATTATTGGTTACGAACTGGAACTTAATACCTGCTTCCCGGGCTGCCGCTAAACCGGCAGCCGCATTAGGAATATCACGGGTACCGGCGTAGCAAACCCCATCTAAATCGATGAGAAGCACATCGGCAGTCTCCACTAAAGGTTTACGACTTCCGTGCAGGTCAGAGGGCACATAGGGGTTGTCGGCTTCGAGTACTTCTTCCAGATCAACAATGGCTACCGTGTCGGGAACCTCTGGGGTTTGCTCGGCAACTTTGTCGGCTTCTTCCTCTCTTCCGAGTTCGCGCAAGAGGTCGGCCTTATAGGAAAGAATCCTTGCCAAAAGTACGGGTTCTTCCAGTTGTTGCTGTTCTAAGAACTGATTTAACACTAGGAGGGCTGCATCGGACTCCCCTAAATCGTGGCGCGCTCCCGCTTGCACGATAACTAGTTCCACCAGGTCGGAAAGACTATAGGACGAAGTATCAGTTTCGGAAATAATTTCTAGAGCTTTTTCGGGTTTGCCGAGTCCGCGTTCGCAGTCCGCTTCAATCGCCCGCAAACTGTCAGTCCCATCCAAGCGGCGCGCAGCCCGTACTTCCCGTAGCGCTTCACTGTACTTGCCACTGGCGTAAGCTGCCAGCGCGCAGGCTTCCCGTACCGTTCCGATGCGACCTGCCCGGCTAACTGCCGCCTTAGCATGCAGATAGGCTTCTTCCGCATCTACATCTAGCAGGGATCCCGCCATCACCAGATGACGCGCTACTTTTTCGGCATTGTCCGGATCTAGCGAAGATAAGGCTGCCCGAGATTCTCTATCCAGGTCAGAAGCTTTTACTGCCGCCGGAATCTGGGGTTCATTATCGTGGCGCCATTCTTTGGCGCGGTAACGGGAATCCCGAACCCCGAAAGAATGCTTTCCGGAGCGAGGCACTTGCGCTTCCCGCTCCCGGCGTTCATCCCGCCGATTATCTTGACGGTTATCACGACGGTTATCACGATCAAAGCGCTTGCCACCCCGGTTGAACCCACGGCGTGAGCCTGCCTCATTTCGCTCTCCCCCGCGATAGGAAGCGCGCCCTGAACGCTCTCCGCCTCCGCGAGATACCCCGCGGTCATCACGATAGTTGCGGCGCCCTCCTCGATTATCTTCCCGGTCACTCCGGTAGGAGCCGCCTTCCCCTCGATAGGAGCCGCGACGATCATTACGATCATTGCGGGAATTACCCCCGCGCCGATCCTGCCACTTGCCACCCCGACGATTGTCTTTGCGGTAGCCGCCCTCGCGGTATCCTCCCTCGGAGCTTCCGCGCCGCCGGTATCCGTCACGATTGCCTTGCCGCTCGCCTGAAGAATCTGAGTAGTTGCGTTGATTACCGGAACCTTGCCCGCCGCCCGCTTGTGAACGTCGCTTACGCCATTGAGGTTCGCGTCCGCCACCATGCTGATTAAAATTGCTCAACTCTAGATCCTTATCTTTTATTGCTTAGTCGACTTCCTTCTATTCTAAGCGTAAAGAGCGCCCCGAAGCTGCTTCTAAAAGGTTGTCTATCCTCACTATTTCGCGTTCTCGCCCTAGGTACCAAGAATCGGCTCGCCTATGGAGCTGGCTAAACTTTTCCAACGCAGTTCTGGCTGGTAAAGAACGCCCTAAAGCCTACTTCACCAGCCAGAACACTTGTTTTGCACTTCCCCTTAGCGCTCTCCTCCAAAGAAGAGCGACCAGGGCATTTCTAGGGGCGCATCCTCAGCTACTACCGAGTACAGGTAGCGACACAGAGGGAAGTCTTCCTCTTTGATCACTCCCCGCTCCGTCAGCGGTTTGAGCGCCGCCCCGATTACCTGAATCGCGGCGACTCCCTCTAGGGTTACCCCTTTCATGAGGGAATCGCGCACTTCCGAGAACGGTACTCCCGAGCCCACATAACGGCCTGCTTTAACGTTGCGACCGCCCATAGAGGTTACGAACATATCGCCTACCCCGCCCAGGCCATCAGCGGTTACCGCCTCTCCCCCGAGTAGCTGCACGAATTGGCGTAGCTCTTTTTGTCCCTGCGCAAATACGGCCGCTCCATAGTTGAAGCGCACATATTTGGCATCGGTTTTTCCTTCCTTGTCCAGCAAGCCGTCGCCGAATCCGGCAGCAAACGCGTAAATGTTCTTGGTAGCTGCCCCGGTTTCATGCCCGATAAAATCGGTGGACGTCCACACATGGTAATAGTCAGTGCGGAACAGTTTAGAAAGCTTGTTGAGTACCTCTTGATCTTCTCCGCAAAAGACCACGCAGGTGTCGTGATGAACCGCGAGTTCACCAGCAATAGAAGGCCCTACGATTGCTGACCAGGAAACTTGCGAGGCGAGCTCTGGTCCTACTGCTTTCTGGAGTACCTCCGGCAAAATATGCATGGTGCCGTCCTCGTCGGCGCGCATCCCTTTGGTAATACACAATACGTGTTGTCCGGGTTTGAGCAATCCGGCTAGCTGCTCGCCAGCCCATTCGATCCCGAAGCTATTAACCCCACACATAACCACGTCTGCGTCCGCGAAGGCTTCTTCCGCGTCCTCCAACTGGTATGCTTTAACCCCTTCGTTAACCTTTAGCCCCAAGTCGGGATGGATGCCCTTGGTTGTTATCGAGTCGATAATATCCCGATCCAAATGGGTACCCACCAGGCGCACCTCATTACCGTTTTCGCTGGCAGGAAAGGAAAGAGCGGTTGCCATGATTCCCGATCCCAGCATTACAATCTTTGCCATTTTGTTTCTCCTAAGGGTGTTGTCAATAAGGTGTTCCTACATCAGTTTTCAATGGGTATTTCAGCCGATTCCAATAGCGAGTGCGCCAGACCGGAATCCACTATTAGGGTGTCTACATATCCGCCTCTTAAGGTAGCCATGGTGGTGGCGGTTTTCCCACTACCGGAGGCGACTGCCACTTTCATGCGGGCTTCTTTCAGGGATTTCAGGCTAATACCAATTGTGCATTTATCTAGCTCTAGATCCGCCGGCAGACCTTCTGCATTTACAAAGCGGCACAGCAGGTCCCCTACTACTCCGCGGGAAATAAGTTTTTGTAGTCCCTGTTCAGAAACATAACCAGAACGCACCAGAACTGAATCTGCTTCTAATTTTCCCGGTGAAAAACAGATCACGTCAGCGTTTGCTGCCGCCTCCAGGGTCGCCTTGATAGAAAAGTCACTGCGCAGAGCAGAGGCAATTCGGCTATCTCCTACCAGTGCTGGAGCAGGTAGAATCCGCCCAAAACCTCCGGCTTTTTCTGCGATGGTACGGATCGATTCGGATACAAAATTGTCTTGCGTGTAGCTCGGCCCACCATTGGTTTGGATCACGGTAGTGCCCCGAGACCATTGATCCGGAAGCTCCCTGGCCACCCGGGCAATCGTCTTCCCCCAAGAAACAGCCAAGGTTCGCGGCTGCGGACGTAGCGACTGCAAATGCCGGGCTGCAGCTCGAGCCACTGCGCGAAATGTAGCGTTTTCTCCAGTTTCTTGCGCAACCACTATCACTTTATCCAGATCAAAGTACTCTTTTAGTGCCTGCTCAAGCTGATAATGTTCGGCCTGCGGGGGCTCAATAGTTATCCGCACAATTCCGCGGTCACGGGCTTCTTGAATTAAACGGGAGGCTGTCCAGCGACTAAAGCCAAGCTTTTTTCCAATCTCGGCGTGGGTGAGAGAATTCTCGTAGTACATGCGAGCTGCCTCCACCAGCAGATCTACTCGATATTCTTCGCCGCTCATGGTCTCCTTTTGGTTTTCTTCTCTTTTCTCAGCCTAAGCTGTTCCCTTTGGTCAGAATTATCAAAACCAATCTTTTGCAACAAAAGTGCACGACGGATACTACCTTGCCCTATCTTGGTGAAAAGACATGCTCAACAGTGCCAAGACCTAGTCAAGCAGCTCTGCTAGTTCCTTTAGCATCGTCGAGGGCGTCATATGCGAACTTTCCAGCAAGTTATCGCGCGAATCCGTGGGTAAGAACGCCCGAGGAATACCAAAAGATTTAATCGGGGTGAAACAATTATTTCCCGCACAAGTGGTACGCAGCAAAGCTCCTACCCCATTGGTTACTTCCCCGTCCTCGACAGTCACCACTAAATCGGCGGCCTCCACCTGGGCTAACAGCTCCGGAGAAGCTGGGATTACCCAACCGGGATCTACACACTTGACCGTATGCCCGCGCGCGGCAAGTTCTTTTGACAGGGAGATCGCCGCACCCGCCATGGATCCTACTGCCACCACCAAAATTTTCTTACCGGTACCCGAAACCCGGAATAATATATCGAGGCCGTTTTCGGTTGCTTCTGCCTTAATATCAGGGGGCACACTACCTTTGGGATAACGCACGATTGTAGGTCCGTCCTCAATCGAAACTGCCTGCCCCAATAGTTTGCGCAAGGTGCTGGCATCCCGAGGCGCGGCTACTCTAATTCCGGGAATCATGGCGGCGATCGCCAGATCCCACATCCCGTTATGACTAGCCCCATCAGCTCCAGTGATACCCGCACGATCCAAAACCACGGTAATACCTTGTTTATGCAGGGAAGCATCCATTAACAGCTGATCGAAAGCCCGGTTTAAGAAGGTAGCGTAAAGGGCAATAACCGGGTGACACCCGGCAAAGGAAAGCCCGGCGGCCATCGTCATCGCGTGCTGCTCCGCGATCCCCACATCAAATACCCGCTGGGGGAACTGAGATCGCAGCGGTTTTAAACCTACCGGCTCCATCATAGCTGCCGATATCCCTACAATCTTGGGGTTACGTTTAGCAAGCTGCACAATTTCTTCCGCAAATACCGACGTCCACCCGAAGCGTTCCTTCTTTACCGGCAAGCCAGTTTCGGGATGAATGGGGCCTACAGTATGGAAATGATCCGCATCATTTTCTTCTGCCGGAGAATATCCCCTACCTTTCTCCGTGATAACGTGCATAATGATCGGTCCGGAAAACTCTTTCGCCCGGGCAAGTTGGAATTCGGTGGCCACAATGTCGTGACCGTCAACGGGGCCGGTGTATTTAATTCCCAGGTCGGAAAACATTACTTCTTCGGGAGAAACCATATCGGCCATTCCGCGTTTAATCCCATGCAGGGCATCATAGGTGAGCTCCCCGGGTTTGCCGCGAGCCTTCAGATGCTGTTTTCCCCAACGTAACGCCTTCTCATAGGCGGGAGAAGTACGCAGCGCATCCAGATGGTGCGCCAGACCCCCGATAGTAGGCTCATAGGAACGACCGTTGTCGTTAACTACGATAATCAAGCGCAGATCGGGACGTTCAGAGATATTGTTTAAAGCTTCCCAGGTCATTCCCCCGGTCATGGCACCATCCCCAATGACTGCCACCGTATAGGAACGGTCTCCTTTAAGAGCTTTAGCTTCCGCTACCCCCTGCGCCCAAGACAACGCGGTAGAGGCGTGGGAGTTTTCCACCACATCATGCACCGATTCCGCCCGCGAAGGATATCCCGACAGCCCTTGCGCGGTGCGCAGGTGGGCAAAATTTTTGCGTCCGGTAAGGATCTTATGAACATAGGCTTGATGCCCGGTATCGAAAATAATGGTGTCGGTGGGGGAAGAAAACATGCGGTGGAGTGCAATCGTTAGCTCTACTACCCCCAGGTTAGGCCCCATATGCCCCCCGGTTTTTGCCACGTTCTCTACCAGGAATGACCGAATCTCCCCGGCCAGGTCTGCCAGCTCTAGGCTAGAAAGCTTCTGCAAATCTGCCGGGTTATTTATCCGATCGAGTATTTTTGCCACCCAGCCAGTTTAGCCACATTTTGTATTAATGAGGGCGGGGATGGATTTATCTACTACTTACTTGCGCGAGCCCGCCCGGCGCGCCAAACTGAAACCATGGGTAAAAAACCTTCCGGACGTGCCAATTCTTTCTTGAACTCTCGCGCGGGACTCACTGCTTTGGCGATCACCATCGGAGCAATAGTAGGCCTAGTAGCGGTAGGTTTTTACTACTTGATAACCGGTTGGAGTTACCTGACAACCGGTTATACTGATTACCCCGCTCACGCAGGGGCTGCTCACGGATTCCTCGGTTTATCACCGGTGTTTATCATTGCAGTTCCCGTGCTGTCCGCCCTGCTATATGGACCGGTAGTGGAATATTTCACCCCCGGCAGCCGCGGGCATGCCGTCCCGGACGTGATGTTCGCTGTCCGTCGAAAAGGCGGGAGGATTCCCGGACGCACCGCCCTAGTCAAGTTATTTGCGGCTTCTTTGACTTTGGGAGGAGGAGGAAATGCCGGGCGGGAAGGGCCGATTGTAATGATTGGCGCGGCTATTTCTTCTTGGGTAGGTGCCCGCCTGGGCCTTAGCAAACAACGCCTGATGTTTCTGTGTGCTTGCGGAGCTGCCGCGGGGATTTCCGCTACTTTTAATGCCCCCCTGGCGGGTGCCTGTTTCGCGGTAGAACTGGTGCTGGGAGCCTTAAGCGCGGAAGACTTTGTTTTCATTGTGTTTGCCTCCGTTTCGGCTTCCCTCATCTCGCAACAGTTTCTTCCTGACCAGGCCAGTGTGCCCCTAAGCCAATCCTTAGACGTGTTCTCCCATAGCGATTATCTGCTTGTGGCGTTGGCGGCTTTGGCAGCGACGTTGGCGGGGATCGGGTTTTCTAAACTTCTCTACCTGGTTTGGGATGGGATTGACCTGGTTTATCACTGGAAGGCTTGGTTTCGCCCGGTCGCTGGTTCATTGGTTCTGGGAGTATTCCTCTACTTTTTTCCCTTGCTCTATGGCACTGGGGAAAGCGTACAGTTGCGGGTACTCTCGGGTGATTTTCCGGTTTGGATGATTCTAGCGTTACTTTTTGGGCGCGCTTTGAGTGCCGCTTTCACTATTTCTATGGGGGGAGCGGGCGGGGTGTTTGGCCCTACTCTTTTTGTAGGGGCATGTGCGGGTATGGCGGTGGGACAGCTAGTCCAGCCTTGGTCGGCTTCTTCTACTGCCATTTATGGAGTAATCGGTATGGGCGCGGCTTTCGCGGCTGCCTCCCGCGCACCCTTAACCGCAGTCTTCATCATTATCGAGATGACCAGGCAGTATTCCCTGATTCTCCCGATGATGCTGGCGGTAGGGATTGCCACCGGGATTTCGCTATTTATGACCCGCTCGACTATTTATACCCAAAAACTGCACCGTCGCGGTGACCGACTGTCAGACCCGGTTTCGGCTACTTTACTGGGAACCAGTACGGCGGCGGATTTAATGCATCAGCAACCGCAAGTTTTAAACACTGACATTACTTTGAGGCAGGCCGAAAAAACCCTAGAAACCTCCGGAGAAGTCTCGCTGGCAGTGGTAGATGCGCAAGGAGTATTTCAAGGCTCGATAAGTGCCCTACTGCTGCGCGAAGAAATCGAAAAACGTGGCGAGGAGGTGCCCCTGTCTGAAATCCGCCTGGTATCAGCGTTTTGTTCTCCCAGTGAACTCCCTAGTCAAATCCTCAAGGAGCTGGCGCAGTCCTCACTTTCGAACCTGCCGGTAGTGGGACGCTCCCAAGAAGTCTTGGGTTATATCCGAGGGCGCGATCTAATCGTCAAGCTTTACCGGCAGCAAACCCGCGCGCTCAACCAACGCGACCTAGGCGATTCTCTGGGCAAGCGCATCCGCAAACGCTGGCCCCATCGTCACCACCGCTAACGCCACTCTGGGCACGGTAAAAGATGCGAGAGGGGGCTTGATTCGAGCGAAGCAAGAATCACCGGGGTCCCCCGAGCGCTTTTACCGTGCCCAGAGCACAAGCGTTATGGCATTCCTAGGCAACTAGGTTACGCAGTACGTACTGCAGGATGCCACCGTGGCGGTAGTACTGGGCTTCACCGGGAGTATCGATTCGCACGGTTGCGTCAAACTCCACGACAGAGCCATCAGTCTTAGTCGCGGTCACCTTCATCACCTGCGGAGTTACCTCTTCGTTCAGCTGGGTAATCCCGCTAATGTCGAAGGTTTCAGTCCCGTCCAGACCCAGGGAATCGGCGCTTTCGCCCTCGGGGAACTGCAAGGGCAGGATTCCCATACCGATCAGGTTGGAGCGGTGAATCCGTTCGAAAGAGCTGGCGATCACGGCTTTAACCCCCAGCAGCAAGGTGCCTTTAGCGGCCCAGTCACGCGAGGATCCGGTTCCATATTCCTTGCCGCCGAGCACCACCAGGGGTACGCCGGCCTGAGCATAGGACTCCGAAGCATCATAGACCGGCACTACCGGAGCATCGGCTTTGGTGAAGTCCTTGGTGAAACCGCCCTCGACACCATCGAGGAGCTGGTTACGAATACGGATATTCGCGAAGGTGCCGCGCATCATCACTTCGTGGTTACCGCGCCGCGAACCATAGGAGTTGAAGTTGCGCCGTTCCACTCCGTGGGAGCTTAGGTATTGACCAGCCGGAGTCTTGGAGGCAAACGCACCTGCGGGAGAAATGTGGTCGGTAGTTACCGAATCTCCTAGTTTCAGCAGCACCTTAGCTCCGGAAATATCTTGCACCGGATCCGGGGTTTCCGGCATTCCTTCAAAGAAAGGTGCCCGGCGTACATAAGTGGAGTCATCATCCCAGGCAAAAGTGGATGAATCGGGTACCTCCAGCGATTGCCAGCGGTGATCGCCTTCGAATACGCTGCGGTAATCCTGCAGATACATATCGCGATCGATAGCTTGTCCGATTGCTTTTTCTACTTCTTCGGCAGCTGGCCAAATATCACGCAGGTAGACGGGATTCCCGCGGTTATCCGTTCCCAACGCCTCGGTTTCGAAATCAAAATCCATGGTTCCGGCCAGGGCGTAGGAAATCACCAGGGGCGGGGATGCTAAGTAGTTCATCTTTACATCGGGGTTAATCCGTCCCTCAAAGTTACGGTTACCAGACAGCACGGACACCACGGTCAGGTCTGCATCCGCTACCGTGTTGTGAACTTCCTCGGGCAGCGGCCCGGAGTTACCGATACAGGTAGTACAGCCGTAGCCGACAATATCGAATCCCAGCTGCGACAGATACGGCATTAGACCAGCCTTTTCGTAGTAATCGCGCACTACTTGAGAGCCGGGAGCCAGCGAAGTTTTCACCCAGGGCTTAGGCGTTAGTCCCCTTTCAGCGGCGTTCTTGGCGAGCAAACCAGCCGCCATCATTACCGAGGGATTCGAGGTGTTAGTGCAGGAAGTAATGGAGGCAATCACCACGTTGCCGTGATCCATGGCTACTTCTTCCCCACCGGCCAGTTTCACCTGGGTGGGGCGGGTAGGACGCATAAGTGTCGGATCAATGGTCTTATCGCCGGCAACATAGTCGGGCAAAATCTTCTTGAAGGAATCTTTCGCCATTGCCAGTTCGATGCGGTCTTGGGGACGCTTCGGACCGGCAATCGAGGGGACTACCGTGGACAGATCCAGTTCCAGATATTCGCTATAACGTGCCTCGCGAGCGGGATCATGCCATAATCCTTGCCGCTTGGCGTATTCGCGCACTAGGGCGCAGGATTCTTCGCTGCGACCGGTCAGGTGCAGGTAGTCGATAGTGACTTCATCAATGGGGAAGATAGCGGCAGTAGAGCCAAACTCGGGAGACATATTGCCGATAGTGGCGCGGTTAGCTAGAGGAACTGCCCCCACGCCCTCGCCATAGAATTCGACGAATTTGCCGACTACTCCATGGTCACGCAACATTTGGGTAATGGTGAGCACCACATCGGTGGCGGTGGCTCCCGGCGCGATTTCACCGGTCAGTTTAAAGCCCACTACCCGCGGAATCAGCATTGATACTGGCTGGCCGAGCATCGCTGCCTCGGCCTCGATCCCGCCGACGCCCCAGCCGAGGACGCCCAGACCATTAACCATGGTGGTGTGGGAGTCGGTTCCTACCAAAGTATCGGGGTAAGCCAGCGCGCCGTCCTCGTCCTTATCGGCGAATACTACCCGCGCCAGGTATTCGATATTTACCTGGTGCACAATCCCGGTTCCCGGGGGTACTACCCGGAAGTTTTCAAAGGCGCCTTGACCCCAGCGCAGGAACTGGTAGCGTTCCTGGTTGCGCTGGTACTCGATATCCATGTTTTTTTCCACGGCATCTTGGGAGCCGAATACGTCAATCTGCACCGAGTGGTCAATAACCATTTCCGCCGGGACCTGCGGGTTAATCAGATCCGGGTCTTTACCCAGGTTAACTACCGCATCTCGCATAGTTGCCAGGTCCACGATGCAGGGAACGCCGGTGAAATCTTGCATTAAGACTCGCGCCGGGCTGTACTGGATTTCCTGGCTAGGCTGAGCATCCGGATCCCAGTTCGCAATCTGCGTGATCTGCTCTTTGGTGATACTTTCCCCGTCCTCGTTACGCAGCAGGTTCTCTGCCAGGATCTTGAGGGAGTAGGGTAATTTCTCGGTGCCGGGCACCGCTTTTAGGTCATAGATTTTATAGCTCTTATCGCCGACTTTTAACTGGGTCGCGGCGCCAAAGCTGTTCAAACTCATTGCAACCTCCCGCAGGGAATCAAAATAATTTCTCTTGATATCAAGATACTTTGCGGAGCGAGCGAATGCCAGTGCTAAGAATTTTTTTCCACTTACAACAGACAAAAAGCGGCCTACCGGAGACTGAAAAATCCTTTCCACCTGAGAGGACGAGTACGCGGGCTGAAGAAAGAGCGTCACTCTGTCTTCAGCCCGCGGGCACAATTGCATCCCTAAACGTCAAGGATTTATAAAAGAATTTCCTTACCTAATTTTCTTTTACGTTACTTTCCAGAAAGTATTCCTAGAAGTTTTTAGGGCGCAATCTCAGCGGCGCTCCCCCACCCGTTTTCTCCCTTGGGGCGAGCCTCAGGGTGCATTATCAAATACTTCAAGGTAGCAACCACCTGCCGGGCGCTGTACCCATGGAACATATTGTCTTTACCACCTTTGGCGAACTGAATAATCGTATCCAAAGTCATGTAGTGGTAATGATCGTAATGAGGAATCACAAACCGCTGGTTTTCGTGGTCATACCGGGTGGTATGGGTGACATTTCCATAAGTAATGTATTTTAAGGGCACAATCAGTTTCGCTTCTACCTCGTCATAAGTGAAACGTTCATCTTCCTCAATCGGCGAAGTATCTTTCGGTTTTTCTTCCTGATATTCCGTGATTTTAATATCGGGATATAGCGCGGAGGGATCCGTATAGCTAATCCCCTCGTGCCCATCGGCAAAGTGCAGATGCCAATGGTCACCGTGGCGTTCAATTCTTACTACCCGTTCCGGATCATTGGGGTCTTGTTTTCCAGTTCCCGGCTTAGGCTTTGGCTTTGGCTCTGCTTCCGGCTTTGGGGTTTGCCCTTTATCGGGCTTGCTTGCACTCCCGCTACCGGAATGTGAGCCGGTGTATTGCCCAATCTTGATTCGCGGGAACACCTTGGCAGGATTATCGTAAGTAATATATTCCTGCCCGTCCTTGGTGTAGGCATGATAATGATCTCCGTGTTGTAAAATCTTGGCGATTGGTAGTTTCGCCAGCTGCTGCAAGGAAACGACCGACACAAAAGGCAGTTTTCCTCCCGGAGCCGGTTTCGTATGGCTTCCGCCCGTTCCTTTGTTTCCTTTGGAGCTAAGTGCTGGGTTAAATGGGGAGGACGGGCCAGCCGGACGCGGTGACCATACGCTAGGTACGGTTACTTTTCCATTCCCGTGACTACCGTTATAAGTTCCGACCGCAACCCCAGGATATAGAGAGCGCGGATCACTATAGGTAATAAACTCTCGACCATCAGCAGTGTAGACATGGTAGTGATCACCGTGCTTCAATATCTTTACTACCCCGTTTGACGCGAGCGAGGACAGTTGAGAAGTAGAAACTACTTTCGCAGCTCCTTTTAGCTGACCAGCATTCTTTGCTTTTGAAGGGTCAGTGTAGGTAATGATTTCCCGACCGTCCTTAGTGTATACATGCCAGTGATCCCCATGTTTCCTGACTCTTACAATCTCATTGTTAGCAACTTCCGCGTCTACTAACACTTCAGTGGTTTCATCTTGCTTATATTTGGGCTCTTTTGGTTGCACTCTCGCGCCTCCCGCAGTGGAGATACCACTCCCTCGGGATTGAAATTCATTGCTGCCCCCAAAAGCCAACCCCAACGCGAATGCGCTTGAGGTAAGCACCAGGGTTAATGCCACTGCAACCCCAATTATCACTTTATTAATTTTCATTTTTCTCCTTACTTTTTGCGAAAGACCAAGGCTGTAAGCAGCCCGAATACGGATATGAGGACGATTACCGCGCCGGGGCGCAGGTTTTGGTAGTACGAGATGATTAGCCCCGCGTACACGAACACGAGGGAGGCTCCTATCGAAACTAGGAGCGTACCGCGATAGGTTTTAGCCAATTGCATAGCGCAAATTGAGGGGATAACCAGGATAGAGGACACTATCAACGAGCCAATGGTTTTAGCGGCTACCGAGACTGACAGTGCCACCAGCAGCGAGAACACAAAGTTCAGCTTTCGGGAGTTAATCCCCAATAATCTGGCAACTTCAGTATCAAATAGGGTGAGGTAAAGGTGACGGTACAGAAGTTTGTAAATGATTAAAACTACCAGCCCCACCCCCAACACCAGATATAACTCAAGGTCACCAAGGGTAACTATCGAGCCAAATAGATAGGTGGTAATAGCGCTAGAACCACCGGAGAAACTGGTGAAAATCCCAGCCAGCCCGATTGAGGCAGCCAAAATAATGACGGTAGATATTTCTTGATAGGCACGCAAACGAGCCCTCAGCGCCTCCACCCCTAAAGCAGCAATTACGCAGGCAACCACCGAACCTACTAGCGGATTAAACCCGAACGCTAACCCGGCAGCTACCCCCGCGAGGGAGGAATGCGAGAGCGTATCCCCCATCATTGACAGCCGCTTCAACACAATCGGCAATCCGATTAGGGGTAAAAGTACTGCCAGGATGGTTCCTACCAGAAAAGCGCGCTGCATGAAGTCATAGGCAAGCAGATTCACCGGAACTCCTTTTATATTCTTCCAGCTGAAGGCGAGTCAGGATTCCTCTTTCAAGGCGGTAGGCTTCATCTAGAAACAAGGCGGCTTCCGCTAGATGATGGGTAATCATGAGGACGGAGTTGCCGGCTAGGCATTGCCGGCGCAATATCTGATATAGCTCTAGAGAGAACTGCTGGTCTACCCCACCGGTTGGCTCGTCAAGAAGAATTAGGCGCGCCTGTTTCAGCAGAGCCACGAGCAGACCTACCCGTTGCAATTGCCCGCCAGAAAGTTCACTTAAACGATGATTTTGCACCGCCGCTAACCCAACGTTTTCCAGTAACGCTTCCGGGGCTGTTTTCTGTTTAAGCTGCGCTAAATACATCTTCAGTAGCTCTTTAACCGTGGTAGGAAAGTTCCGGTATCTGCTGACAGCTTCTTGGGACAGGTAGGCGAGGTCGCGATAGTGGTTATCGGAGCTTAGCGAATCCCCAAATAGCCGGATTTCTCCTTTTTCTGCTTTGAGTTTTCCGAGGATCAGGTTCATCAAAGTGGTTTTTCCGACACCGTTTCCTCCTACTATCGCCGCGAATTTACCGGCTGCCAGCGAGAGATCAACTCCTTGCAAGAGCGGATATTCTCCGTAAGTAAAGTGGAGTTTTTCTATTTCCAGTACCTTACTCATCGGAAGGATTCCATCAGGTTAGTGAGGTTTTTCTGCATTAGCCCGAGGTATCCCCGGTTTTCTTCCTCTTTAGTTAAATACTCCATGGTGTAAAGAGTTCCGGTTTTCGCTCCGGTAGTGCGCGCTAGAGTTTCCGCTACTTTCGGAGTGGCTTTACCTTCAAAGAAAATGGTGCTGATTTGATGCTTTTTAACGAATTCAGCAATGGTAGCCAATTGGTTAGCCGAAGGTTCGTCCTCGGGAGATATTCCGGTGACTGCTACCTGTTTTAGCCCATAGTCGTCCGCCAGATAGTTAAAGGCCGCATGAGAGGCAACAAAGTAGCGTTTTTCAACAGGGATTTTAGCTATTTCTTGTTGGAACTTTTTATCTAGTGCCTGGAACTTTTCTTGGGCTTTCTTTAGATTTTCCCGGTAGTAGCCGGCATTATCAGGGTCAATAGCACTTACTTTTTCGCAAATGGTTTGTAACTCGATTTGCGCATTTTTTACGCTCAGCCAAGTGTGAGGGTTGATTGCGGTGTCATCAGTGCGCGCGGCATCTTTGTTTTTTAGTAACGTTAGCCCTTGCGATAAATCAAGGAAATTTTCTTCACTCCCAAGGCTCTCGCGGAGGTCGTCGATAAAGCTTTCCATGCCGGCTCCGTTGTAAACAATCAAGTCGGCTTTAGATAGTTCTGCCCGCTGGGCAGTTTGCAGTTCAAAATCGTGAGGTTCTTGAGAGCCCGAAATCACGGACTTTACCTCCATCTTGTCACCCACGATTTGTTTACTCAGGTCGGCTACCGGGAAAAACGTGGCATACAGGAGGGGTTTTTTCGACTCGGATTTATTGCCCACATTCGCGCTTTGAGAGCTGGTTGCACATCCGACCGTAGACAGCAGAAAAATGGCGGCAATGATGGAAGAGACCAGTACTTTTAGTCTATTTTTTTGCACGATATTCCTAACGGCTTTCTAGTTTGGTTTGATCTGACTTTTACTTACTCACAAATCTTAACGGTAATGAGAATGGTTATCAATTTAGGAGAGTTGAGGACAGTTACGAACCCGGGAGGGCGAGGCTGCCCACTCCTCCGCTACCGCCAATCGTCGGAACGAAATAGCGCCAATCGTCGGAACGCGCTGGTAAAGACCGCAATTATGGAGGACTTGAGAATAGAAATAAGCTAGTTCCCTATTCCGAGATTAACCACTCAACCTGGAGACACTGAGCCCTGAACCTAACGCCACAACGAGGAAATAACTTCTAGATTTGTATTGCAACTGTTTTACACACTCAGTAGCATTTAAGCATCAGGAGGCATAGAACCATGGCCAAAACTGCAAATATCAACATCCGGATTGAACCAGATGTAAAGCATAATGCGGAAGATTTATTTGGCAGCTTTGGCATTTCTATTACTGATGCCATCAACATTTTCTTACGCACCTCCATTATGGAAGGCGGTTTTCCTTTCGCCATTAAGCAGCCAAGCTACAATATTGAAACCCTGGCTGATTTAGCTGAAGCTCGCGATATTTTCTCCGTCAAGGTTCAAACCAAAACCTACAACTCACCTGAAGAACTGTTTAAAGACCTAGATGCCGAGGATTAAGTTTTATGCTTGAGCTGCAGACAACAGCCAGGTGAAGAGTTCCAGGTTTTGTTCCGTTTGAGTAGAGGGACAATCTGGATTACACCCAAGGGATTTGATCAGAACGCGAAGAATCGAGTGATTTGCCTTGTCGAGAATCGGCATGGTCAGAGAAAACGTACTTGCGGGAAGCGTGTCAGGCAACTGCGCCCCGGCTTGGTGTTTCCCTCGACAGTTGGTACGCCCGTTTTACGATGGGAAAATATCGCAAAAAGGTTTAACCACCATTCATAAGTTTTTCAATATCCCGTTTCCCATAAAGAACACGGGAAATCACAACTTCCTGCTTTCCTTCGCGAATAAAATAAAAAAATAAGAAAATTATCGCACGCCATGATCCTTAAACCTCGACTTCTCCAGGGCTCAAAGCCAACTAAACGATGCGCAAGAGAGAACTGATTAAGACCCAATATTGCTTTTTCTATCCTGTCTATTTGTCCTCTAGCATTTTTAGGTGACAATAAATTAAAGGTGATATATGCATAAATGCCACGTAAGTCCTCTTCTGCTTCATGTGATATGCAAACTGCATAGCTCATAAGCCAAATTCCCTGTGCAAAGATTCAAACACCTTATCCGCAGACTTCACATCACCAGATAAAACCGACTTGTATCCCTTTTCTAACTCGCCATTCAACTCATCTTGAGTCATAGAACTTACATCACGCGGCTCTCTGTACCCCAATTTCACATCAAAAGGAAGCCCCTGTTGTAAAACCACCTGCTTATAAAACATGGTGATAGCACTAGAAGGAGGAAGACCCAAAGAATTCAATATATACTCTGCCTGCTGTTTTAGTTCAGGATCAATACGCGTATACAAGTTAGCTGTTTTTGCCATATAACCACCCCTTGTTTCTTGCGATGATTATATAACATTGCATTGGCATTGCAATTACGTTTGCAAACTACACTCATCGGTAAGATTAAAAGCCAAATCGCACTCAAAAATCGCAGGAAACGGCTTAATCCCTCTAACGATAGAACCTTGCTCCCTACCATACAAAGGTAACAATACACCACCCCTCCCGCTAACCTCTCGACAGCAAAGCAACACACTCGAAATGGTGGGTATGGGGGAAGAGGTCGAAGGCCTGCAAGTCCGAAGGCGGGTTCTTGGAGTAGAGGCAGGTCGGCAGATCTTGAGGTGTTTTATTACGCGCGTGAGATCAAAACAACCCGTTCAAATCACCAAAAAAACCTTACATCAGACAGTCTTACCGTATGCGCATCCCAAGAGGGCAGTTGATAAGAGAAATACCTGGTAAGCGCAGGATTCAAAATCTACTGAAACTGATTTTTACCGTTTGAGAGATTTTAAATAGTCTTTTTGTTTTGGTGTAATACGCTTACTTTCGCGGGCTTTTTGTATCGCCTTATTATGAGTCCATTGTTCTAAGCGGTTCTCTTCGATATATTTAATGCTCGCTTCCCATTGCTTTGCCAAAGCAGTTGCAAAGAACCAGGCAATGCCCATTTGGACGTAATACTCTTCGCTATTAACAGAAGCGGGTATTTCCAGATATGCAGGACTAAAATCATCATCAAGAAAGTAAGACATTAGCACCTTAATGCCAAAGCGACAGGTATACGATTTATCCGATGTTGACCATTCTTTGACTTTCCCCAAAAGTGCTGTTTTATGCTTGTTGAAAATCTTTGGGGACAAGACATCGCAAACAGCCCAATTATCTACGTAAGGCAGAAACTGATCGACCGCTTTAATGCAGGCACCATAATCCCTGATTTCGGAAAGAAGTAGTCCGTGGAGAATGTTTTCGTCATAGTATTTATGCGGTAAATCGCTCAGAAATTGCGAAGATTTCCCTTCCTTGGCAAGCATTTTGGCAAGCTTTCTCGCCCGGGGAACTCTGACTCCTATAAACATTTCTCGAGGGATGTTCGGGATCAATCTCGCCTGAAAATCCGCATACGAAATATCCTGCAAGGCGAATAATTCTTCTTTTATATTCACTTACCCCATTCTCCAAACTATTCTACGTTACTGTTCAGCTATAGATTTTTGGCATTAAATATACACTCACCACATGGAATGACTGCAGCAAAAAAGTCGATTTTAGTGTTGATTGTTCGAAACATATCCTTAATCCTTCTAATGATACATCGGCGCGATCATTAATACGTGCACTACCTTCGGAGCCGGAGGTTACAGAATCCGTTCAGACAGTTCAAACCCTGTCCATCCGGTATCTTCGTAATACAGCTCTTTGAGCTTTGGGAACTTATTTACCTGTTCCTTATTATTTCCTTACACACGCGAAGGTATTAAAATTCTAGAATCCTTTTTATCTCGGCAAGATTTTCGGCAAAATAGATTCCCTCTTGGCGCTCTTTGGAGGAAAGTCCTTTTTCAATCATATGATTCAGAAATGCTTTCAAATCGTCGTAGTAACCGTTGAGGTTATAAAGAATGCAGGGTGCATCCAGTTGTTTCAAAGACACCTTGGACATGACCTCCGCAATTTCTTCCAATGTTCCCGTGCCACCAGGGAAGGAGATAAAGGCATCACCCAACGCAATCATTTTGTTTTTACGCTCTGTCATATCTTTCGTCACGATTAACTTGGTTAATCCATCATGCTGAAATTCGTTTTCGATAAAACAATTGGGTTCAATACCTATTACTTCACCTCCAGCATTCAAAGCACTGTCCGCAACGATACCCATCAGTCCGGATTTAGAGCCACCATAGATTAGCGAATTTCCGCTATTTCCAATCCACGAACCTAATTCCTCGACTTTTTTTCTTAAGCATGGGTCATTCCCTTCATTTGCACCAAGATAAACGGTAATATTCATAAAATTTTTGTCCTCAAATTCCGATTTGTTTCTTTTATGTGTTTTATAGCGCATTAGATGAAAATTGCGTATACATCAACCTCAAATACACAATCCATCATCTGTCCAAGTCTGGATAGTTTTTAGAAGCCCCTTATCCTCAAGCCTTTCTATTCCATTTAACCCTTGGTCTTTACCATCAAGCAGACACTCTCCAGATGGTGGGTGTGGGGGAAGAGGTCGAAGGCCTGCAAGGACGCGATTTGATAGCCGTGGGATACGGCGGCTTTCAGGTCGCGGGCTAGAGCTGCCGGATCGCAAGCCACGTAGATAATCTTCTCCGGCTCTAGGCGCGTCAGCGCTGCCATCACTTTTTGTCCCGCGCCGCTACGCGGCGGATCCATTACTACCAGGGACGACGCCTTCATTTTGCCGCCATAATCCGCGAGCGTCCGGGCATCCACCCTGCCGGCGCGAATCTGTAGGCGTCCAGGCACTCCCGACAGGTTCTTGCGCGCCATTTTCACTGCCGGCTTTGACCCCTCCAAAGTTGTGAGACGTCCTCCCCTGTCCAGAATGCTAGCTAGCGGACGCGAAAACAGCCCGGCACCCGAATACAGTTCCAGGACTTCTTTCCACCGTCGGTTCCCGGGTGTCAGCGGGCGGTCGTTACTCGCGTCTGCGGCCCTACGTTCGCTCGCCTCAGCACTCCCGGCAATCTCGCCACTGACAAGGTTTCCAAGGCCCTCACCCTGAGCAGTAAATACTCCGTCACCTAGCCCGTAATCGCTAGTCGCCGCTGCCATTACCTGTTCGCATAGAATCCGTGCTGCTTGGCGGTGTGCCTGCCAGAAACCGTTCGGTGCCACCAAGTAGTCGCCGAAACCGGAAACCGTTAAACGCACATTCTTTTCTGCAAGCTCTCTAGCCGATTCATCAAAGAGGGCGTGCCCATTCCACACTCTCAGCCCGTTAGCACTCGCCCAAGCCCGGATGCGCCCTCCGGGCGTAAAAACCTGGCTCCACCTGGCGGGGTCGCTAAACAAAGATGATTCGCTGATCACCGAATCTGCCAAGGGAAAACTGTCGATCTCTATCAGTTCTTCCCCGCGGAATTTAGTCATCGCCAACCGCCCGGCAGCACTAACCTCAAAATCTGCGCGCAGACGATACCTCAAACCGTCCTCGCCGCTCAGATCGTCCTCACCGCTAGGGTTATCCGCTCCCGCACCGCCCGCGGCTCCCGATGCCGAATATGCGTCCTGAGTACCCGCGCCCACGCAGCCACTACTTACGTCCTGGCAACGTAGCTCTCCCCCGCTTACCGCTAATGCTTGCGCGTAAACTTCCTCGCCTCCGAGGCGTCGCAGGCAATCCGCCAACACCTCAGCTTTCCAGATGCGTTGGAACGGCAGTTTCACGTGGCAAAGATCAGCCCCGCCACTTCCTCCCGGCCCGCCCAGAGCCCACACCGGCGTTTGCCGTTGCTCCGAAGCCTCAAGTACTTCGCTCACCTCGGCAAAAATAACTTTGCCTTTTTTAGCGACCGGGACAGCTTTTACCTGCTCTCCGGGCAGTCCGAAACGCACCATATAGGTCTGACCGTCCCGGTGCGCCAGGCAGTAACCGCCATGAACCGGACGCAATAGTTGCAAGGAAACTTCGCTCATAAGCTAATGCTCAATCTTAAAAATCAGCAGAAAAATCGGGCTGGACATCCTCAGGGGCAGAAGATTTACGACCCGAGGACGACTGTTCTATTCCCCAGCCACCGTGGACACCATTAATCCAGGGAAGATGGTCATTCTCGCCCACAAATGCTCCCCGGGTAATATCTTGAGCTCTCCTTCCAAATACTGGGGAAGACTGGCGGTACTCTTCCGGAGGAAGCAACGCGGCTACCCCTCCTTGCTGATCTGCCTGCTTGCGGGTTCGGGAGAAGTTCCACGGCACCATCACCACTAATACCCCCGGCATAGCCCGCAGCTGGTGGCGGAGGCGCTCTACAGATCGGTTATGTAAAAACTTTTGCCAAGGATATTTCACCTGGTAGCTGGGAATATAGATAACTATCAGGTCACGGGGGCAGCGGTGACGCAAAGAGCGCACATGTTGCAGCAGCGGCCCGGTAATATCCCGGAAGGGTGAAGCCAGCACCGTCAGTGGAACTTCCACCCCGCTTTGCCTCCAACTTTCTTTAAGACGGGCAAAATCATCAGCTTCAATCTCTACGTGAACAAGAGACAGCGAGGACGGGTGACAGGCACGAGCATAGGAGATGGCTCGCATAGTGGGTTTGTCGAGGCTAGAAACCAGCACCAGGCTTTGTACCCGGGAAGGCAAGGAGCGCGCAGTAGCGAAATCAACCACTTCAGTTTCCCCGCTTAAGCGCTGATAGTAGGTCCCAATCTTCCACAAGAGAACAAAAACGATTGCCATCATGACTAAAGGCACCCAGGCACCGCGGGTAATCCGAGAAGCAGTCACTACCACCAGCACCATGGCGGTACAAAAGAAACCGAGCGCGTTTACCAGCCAACGGCGACGCAATATCTTCCGGTTCTTTTCAAAAGTCCGTAAACGCAGTTTCGAGTTCCAGTATCTGAGCATCCCCAGTTGTGAAACAGTCAAAGAAATAAAAACCCCAATAATGTACATCTGGATTAGCTTGGGGGCTTGACCGCCGGTAACCACGATCAGAATTGCGGCTACCAAAGCCGGAACACAAATAACTGGGGAGAGGGAACTTCGATCTGCTCGCCGAAAAATTTGGGGCGGCAAAAACCCGTCCCGGGATAACACTTGGGTAAGTTGCGAAAACCAGTTAAAGGCGCTGTGAGCAGCAAAAATCAAGATGACAGCGGTAAATATAATCACCAGCGAAGCCACTATTGGATACCCAGAAAAAACAGTATTCGCCAGTTGCGCAATCACCGGAGATACTTCTCTAGCCTCAAGCGGGCCATCCGCGCTGAGCAGTTGGGAGTCAAAAGCCGGAACTTTTACTCCCGTCACTTTCGCCAGGTGCAGCATAGAAAACATCATTGCCGCGCTTATCAGAGCAAAAACCGCCAGGGTTATCCGCGCGTTTTTAGGGCGCGGCTTCCTAAAAGCCGGCACCCCATTGCTGATTCCCTCAATTCCGGTCAAGGCTACACAGCCGCCCGAAAACGCCCTTAAAAACAGGATCAATCCCCCCAGACCGGTAAGCCCCGCTTGGTAGGGAGCAGCCGGTAAGATTTCCATCTGCGCTGTCGGTGCCAGCCCTAAGGTACCCAGGGCTTCCTTTACGAACCCAAAGATGGCTAGCAGCGCAATAGCTGCCATAAATAGATAGGCGGGGATGGCAAATAGCTTTCCGGACTCGCGCATCCCCGAAAGATTCAATCCCGTCAAGATGACTATTATTCCCAGTGCCACCCAAACCGGGTGGACGCTAAGGGAGGGAAATAAAGACGAAAGATAACGCCCAGCCACCGTGGTAGAAACCGCAATCGTCAAAGAATAATCAACGAGCAACGCACTTACCGTAATCAAAGCGGCCGGTTGTCCCAGGTTTTGCCGCGCCACCTCGTAGTCGCCCCCTCCGCGCGGGTAGGCCAAAACTACTTGGCGGTAGGAAATAATCACCACCGTCATAACTGCGAAAACCGCTAGCCCCACCCAGAGGGAAATACCAGAGGCTACGATTCCTCCTACTCCTAGCGTCAACAGAATCTGATCCGGGGCGTAGGAAACCGAAGACAGCGCATTCGAAGCAAAAACTGGGAGGGCGTAGCGTTTCGATAGCCCTTCCCGCATCAGCTGTGGCTTACGCAGGGCTGGGGTTTGCCAGCGTTCTTTGTCGTCTTTCACACCCCCGATCATCCCACTATTAAGTCAAAACTAATAGTTTCTGCTGGTTTGAAAGCTGAAAATAGCCCAGAAAAGGTTTACGCTACTTCCATGCACTTCGTAGTATTAGGCTCGGGACGAGTAGGTGCCAGAGTCGCACAGACCTTGGACGAACAGGGACATTCGGTTGCTATCATCGATTCCAACCCCGACGCTTTTCGAAAACTTCCCACTGATTTTTCAGGGCAAAAAGTATCCGGTATTGGCTTCGACCGGGAAGTACTAGAGCGTGCCAATATTGAGGAAGCTTATGCTTTCGCTGCCATCTCTAACGGAGATAACACCAATATTTTGGCAGCCCGGATTGCGCGCGAAACTTTTGGGATTGATCGGGTAGTTGCCCGGATTTACGATATTCGCCGCGCAGAAATCTACCGCAAGCTGGGCATTAACACGACCTCTCCGGTATCGTGGACCGCTTCGGAAATGCTGCGACTAATGTTGCCGGACGATACCCAGCTGGCGTATTCTGATTCGGTTTATCAGGTGAAGATGCTCCGCATTTTCCCTTGTGAAGACTGGGTGGGGGTGTCTTTACAGCAGACCCAAAAACTTCTGGATATCAAAGTTGCCTATATTGGCCGCGATGGTGACCCCTATTTCAACCTTTCTTCCCTGGTAATTCAAGAGGGCGACGAACTGATATGTACCGTCCCTTCGGAGCGGGCAGCCCAGATAGAGCGGGCTTTCAAACGACCACCAGTGCAGGAGGATTAATATGCGAATAGTGATTGCCGGAGCCGGCTCGGTAGGACGCTCTATTGCCCGAGAACTGGTAGCTAATGGTTATGAAGTTACCTTGATCGATAATCATCCATCCCGCATGGAAGTAGCATCGATTCCGCAGGCAGACTGGGTATTAGGGGACGCCTGCTCCCTAGATACGCTTTCTAAAGCCGAGATCAGCGAGGCCGACGTAGTAGTTTGTGCTACCGGGAACGACAAAGTGAATCTGGTGGTTTGCCTATTGGCAAAAACCGAGTTCGGGGTACCTAAGACAGTGGCGCGGGTCAATAATCCCAAAAACGAGTGGCTCTTCGATGATGCTTGGGGAGTAGACGTGGCCGTTTCTACCCCGCGCGTGATGACTTCCTTAGTAGAAGAAGTAGTGTCTGTGGGCATTCCGGTACATCTGTTCCGCTTCCACACTTCTGACACCAACATGTATTCGCTAACCGTTCCCGAAGATTCTGACTTAACCGGGCAGCCCCTGTCCGCCCTCGACCTGCCTCCTTCGGTAGTATTAGCAGCAGTTTTACGTGATTCGCGTCCGCTTGCTCCCCACCCTGATACTTTGCTGCAAGGACTCGATGAACTCTTGATGCTATTTAGTTCCAAAGCCGAAGAGGATTTAGAGCAAATAACTGCCCTGTTTGCACCCCCGCCTGAAGAGGTAGCTGATCCGGCGCAAGAAGACTAGCGGTCATTGCCACGTAGGCGGGAGGTTTCTGCTCGCAGTAGAGCCCAGTTAAAATAACCTACCAGGGCAAATGCGGGCAACCCTAAGATGAGTCGCGCTGCCCCCAGGGGAACCAACAGATTTGCGTAGTACAGGGGTAGTTCCACCGCTAATCGCAAGGTGAAAAGCCCTATCCAGAGCCAAGTGCAAAGCCGGGAAAGCTCATAAAACTTGCGGAATGGCGGACGGAGCCAGCTATCCAATTTACCGACAGTCCCAGCTACCAGCCAGCCGATGGCAGGTCGGCGAGCCAGGATAGTGGCCAGCAGGATCACGGAGTAAACCCCATTTATCCAAAAACCAAAGGCAAAAAAATTCTCCACCTGACCGCTACGCCAGGCCCAAAAAACACTGATTAGCGTGCCGGCAAGGCCGGCTAGCACCTGGCGCAAACTTTGGTGGCGAAAGATACGGATCGCTCCGAAGATAACGGTCACTGTCAGTGCCAAGATAACCGGCAGGCGCAGAGAATTAGTAAAAGGATAGATCGCCACTACCAAAATGGTGGGTAAGGTAGCTTCCAAAGCCCCCAAAGGCCCGCCG
Source organism: Varibaculum sp. GTC20041 (assembly GCF_055387755.1). NCBI lineage: Bacteria > Bacillati > Actinomycetota > Actinomycetes > Actinomycetales > Actinomycetaceae > Varibaculum > Varibaculum sp. GTC20041. The sequence continues at coordinate 713,115 of NZ_AP041144.1, read as the reverse complement.
ATGGCTTCCCGCATCGAAAACTGCTGCGATCCTAACTGGGATCCCAAACCACCTAACTGTCCTGAAAGTGAGGATTGTCCCCGCGGGTCAGCATCCGGTAAAAAGGGGGGTAATTGCGGCTGCTCAACGCGGTCATCATTTGACTCTAGGTTACTGTTCATTAGCGCGAACCGGCTCAATCTGAAAAGTAGGGTTGATAACACAAAGTCCGCTGGAGCGAGCAATAACCATCCCTTGCACCGCTAAACGAATCCCAGCTTTAATCCCGGGAACACTTTTCCGCCCTAGCCACACCACATCTATTGACCCGGTACCGTCAAAAAGGGTTGCGGTAAAGGAACCAGCTCCGGTGGGAGCAGGAAAAGTAACCGAACGCAATACCCCAAACAGTGAGGCTTTTTGTCGCTCAGCTACCTCACAAACTTGGGCGGCTACCCGAGGTTGCGAACCTTCCGGAACTGCAGGTTTCGTTTCTTCGGAAACCACTACTCGCCCCCGCCCAACTGCTCTAGTAGTTCTTCAGGTAGTTCGATCGGTAATGCTTCTCCCGGTACGTGGGCTTCTTTCCCGCGAACTACCTCCATGCCGCCTAGAACTTCCAATAGGCCTTCACGAGCGGATTCTTCCTCGGCAGCTTGTCCCCTGACGATGACTCGTAGCAGCCAGCGATCGCCTTCAATCCCCCACAAGAGCAGGGGCATTGCTCCCTCAACCGCTGATTTACCTTCCGGGATGGGGCGCGCCAGCACCGCTTCCCCGAAAGGACCGGGGAGCGGAAAAACCTGGTATTCCTCCGCTTTGAGCTGGTCAGCTAGCTCTTGGCGAACCTCATCCCACAGCCCCCCGGAACGTTGCATCGCGAAGGCGGCAAGCTGCATCTGAGCGGTTCCCGACACTATCTCTAGAGCCAAGATATTGCCATTTGCGTCTTGAACGGGAAGAACTTGTAATCCCGCGATCATGGGGATCCGCAAAACCCCCATATCTAGAAACTCGCTGCCCTCCGGCGACTCGCCCTCATTGTAAGGGCCTTGCCGCTTAGAGGTTTGCGCGTTAGGTGAAACTTCCTCATCAATTGGCGCCAAGGCCGATTGCCCTGCAGAAGACTCTGCTGTGTTAGCGGACTCCTCCGGCTTTTCGGAGGCCGGGATGTCTGCCGCTAGTGGCAAAGATTCGTCTTGATCGAAACGTTTACGTCGAGAAGAAAAAAATCTCATAACGCCAGTTTATTCAGCGCAGTCAAGGCAAACCGGTTGGCCGTCAACTGCCCCCGCCAGGCGGGAACGGTGCTGAACTAGGAAGCATACCGAGCAGGTAAACTCGTCATCTTGCGCCGGAATTACCTGCACAGAGAGTTCTTCGCCAGATAGATCAGCGCCAGGCAGCTCAAAATCTTCTGCAGCAGCGTTTTCATCCTCATCGACTTCAGAGGAACCGCTGGCCTCCGCGCGGCGAGCCTTCAGTTCTTCTAAGGAGTCCTGCTCGACTTCCTCTTCATTTTTACGGGGGGCGTCATAATCTGTTGCCACGGTTCGTCCCTTCTAAAGATGGTGCTTAGGTCTACAGTTAAGTAAACAATAGACGCGGGGATATTAACACTTCAAGCCCTAAAATGCTAGATACGACAGACACACCGCGCCGAATAGGCAAAAAAAGCCCCTGAACGTGGCAATCTCGAAGCAAGGGAACGGAGGAATATGAAAGACCTAGAGCTGTTGGGATTGCACCCAGATGGTAATCAGCTGATTCTCAACGATGAGGAAGGCACCCGCTACGCCTTGGCCATCACTCAAGAGCTTCGCGACACGCTGCGCCCGGAGCGTCCCAACTTGGAGGCGGTGCCCCAAAGCCCGAAGAAAACAGTTCCTCCGCGTAAAATCCAATCCCTGATTCGCGCCGGCAGTACCGCTAACGAGATCGCAGACAAGTTTGAGCTTCCCCTGGCGAAAGTACAACGTTACGCTACCCCGATTTTGGCCGAGCGTCGCCACATTGCGAATCAGGCGCAATCTTGTAAGATAGGAGGGGAATCAGATTCTCCGCGGTTAGGGGAGCTAGTCGTAGATCGTCTCGCAGCGCGCGGGGTGGCGGCAGCTTCGCTGCGTTGGGATGCGGTTCGCGGCGGAAAAGGTCCTTGGGAAATCATTTTGACTTTTACCCAAGATGCCCGTGATTTGACTGCCCGTTGGCATATGGAGCCTGGTTCTTCCACAGTGAGCGCCCTTGACCAGGAAGCAACCTGGTTAACCGAGGCTCCCCAACCGGCTTCAAAAGTATCGAGTTTTGAAGAGTTTTTCCCCGTAACTTCCCCGGAGGCTAATACCCCACAAAAACCGGATACCGGTACTGAGGCACTCTTAGAAGCACTGGCAGCCGCGCGCGGAAAACGTGATATTTCCCCGGATCTACAACTCCCCGAAGAAACCGAGCTAGAGGAGATTTCCGATTTAGAGGGCGAACCTGGTGATACTCAGGCCAGCACCTCGGCGGAGATAGTTTCCCTTTCCGGTAAGCGTCAGGGATCACCTACTGCGGAAGAAAACCCCGCTGTGTCCGCTTCCGCGCAGTCGCAAAGCGATTTCAGCCCCGTAGAAGACGAACAACTGAGGGAAAAATCAACGATCCCCCAGGCGGAGCCCGCCGCGCAACTTCCGCAAGAAAAACGCCCCTTAGATCAGGTGTGGGATAGTAGCGAACCTACTTTTGTAGGCAATCTTTCCGAAGCGGAGGCTCTTAACCTGGATTTAACCAGACGCGCCCCCGCAAGCTCGGCAAGGAACAAAGCTGGGGAGCCTTCTCGCCCCGCCCCTCCTCCCCCCAGCGCTGACCCCGGACAGGAAGCTCTCGTCCTGCCGGGAATGGAAAACGTTGAAGAAAACGATAAAACCATCCTGGCTTCCGGGGAAAAAACCCCAAAAACCAAAGGTAAACATCGACGTTCCCACCGTAAATCTATCCCCAGCTGGGACGATATTGTCTTTGGTACTAAGCCGCGGTAAGTACTCGAATACGTCCTACTAGGCTGCAAGTCTTACTGTTTAAACCAGAATTAGGGGGATTTCCATTTCCGCAGGGGTAAGCGAGCCATGGACTCCTACCATTTGCAAAACTCCCCGGCTATGAAAACGAGAATCTACAAACTGATAGTTTTCCTTCGCAAAAATGGTGAAGTCCCCGATACGATCCGGTTCGCTAATATCACCGTAAATCTGGCGGTAGTCAGCTATTATCTGACCGCGCCCGGCAAGTAGTTTTTGCCACTGTACCAGCACCAACGCATCAGGAGCCTTCCGGGTGCGATTACCGGCAGGGTCCTGACCTAGATATTTTTCTTTAAGGTGAACGTGGAGGGCGCGCGGCTCCCCGGAGATCGCCGCCACCTGGGAGGCTAGCTCTGACTCGGCTAAATCAACCGTGGAAGCGTCAGTAACATTAACCATGCCATGATCTGCGGTTATCGCCAACAGTACGTCAGGGGGTAACTGCGCGCGCAGTTCCGACAATGCCCGGTCAATTGCCTCCAATTCTTGTAACCAGCGGGGATGAGACCAGCCCAGATTATGCCCCCAATGATCAAGTTGTGACCAGTAAAGATATACATAATCCGCCCCCTGTTTAAAAGCTGTAGCAGCCTGGGCGCAACGCTCAGAAAGCTTCGCGGACACCTTTAAGTTCGCGTCGCGCAAAGTGATGTCACTAAGCTTAGAACCCACAAAGTCAGGCGGGACGAGCGCCAGGGACTCTAGACCGCTATTTCGGGCATAAGTAAAATGAGTCGGCTGGTCACACCACGATTGAGCCGGTCGCCCATAGCCTTCAAAAGTAATTAAGTTCAACACCCGCCTAGCAACTGGATCCCAACACTGATACCCGAGCATCCCGGTTTGAGCAGGTGAAAGCCCAGTATGTAGGCTGGTCAGAGCAGCCACCGTAGTAGACGGCACGCAGGTTCGCAGCGCTTGGCCGAGCGTGTCCGGTGTCTGCGTAAGATAGGGGCGCATAAAGGGTAAATGTCCGCGCCGCGACAAGAGTAGCTGCTGACCCATACCATCAATGGCGACTAGGCATAACCGGCGCCTATTTTCCCCAATTACTGGCCGCAGCACATCCGAAAAATCGGTTTCTTCCCGCCAGTTAAGCGCCCCGAACAGCGTGGGTAAAATATCCCATATCCGCATTCCAGTAGTGGTTTTCTCACGGTGACCCATACCTCTTATCTTCTCATATCCGCGAGCCGAATCTGACTAGTGCCTCGTTTTTTGCTTTGATATTAAGGTGAGCGAAAAGTCGAATGAACCCCGTCAGCCTGATCTGTTTTCTGCAGCCATGCCTGCAGCGGATGCCCTCGACCAACCAGACAATAAAGAAAAACCGGTAAGCTCGCCCACGAAAACTGTGACTGCCCGTCCGCAGCGGAAAAAAGCGGCGCCCTCCTCCCCGGATACTGTAGAGGAAAAGATTACTCATATTGACGTTTCCGAGGAGATGCGCACCTCCTTCTTGGAGTACGCCTATTCGGTGATTTATGCGCGCGCCCTGCCCGATGCCCGGGATGGTTTAAAGCCGGTGCAGCGGCGCATCGTCTATATGATGAGCGAAATGGGGCTGTGGCCTAATAAGGGGCATGTGAAAAGCTCGCGCGTAGTGGGCGAAGTTATGGGTAAGCTCCACCCTCACGGTGACAGCGCTATCTATGACGCGATTGTGCGCCTAGCACAAGACTTTAACCTGCGGATGCCGCTGGTAGATGGGCATGGAAACTTCGGTTCACTAGATGACGGTCCGGCGGCGGCGCGCTATACGGAAGTGCGTATGGCTCCGACCGCCCAAGATATGGTGTCCAATCTCGATGAGGACGTCGTCGATTTTGTACCCAACTACGATAACCAGTTCCTGCAGCCAGCAGTATTGCCCGCTGCATTCCCGAATCTATTGGTTAATGGGGCTAACGGGATTGCCGTGGGGATGGCCACCTATATCGCCCCCCACAACCTGGGGGAAACCGTTGCCGGCGCGATTCATCTGCTAGAGAACCCGCAGGCTACCACCGAAGATTTAATGCGTTTTATTCCCGGCCCCGATCTGCCGGGCGGGGGCATTATTGTGGGGCTGGATGGCATTCGCCAAGCCTATGAGACCGGAAGGGGCATTTTCCGTACTCGCGCCAAGACCTCGATTGAGCGGGTTAGCGCCCGGAAGATGGGGATTGTGGTCACCGAGCTGCCCTATATGGTCGGCCCGGAAAAAGTGATTGAAAAAATCAAGGATGGGGTGCAAAAAGGCCGGTTAAAGGGGATTTCCGCGGTTACTAACTTAACTGACCGCGAACATGATCTGCGCCTAGTTATCGAGGTGAAATCCGGGTTTAACCCGGAGGCAGTGCGCGCTTCCCTGTTCAAGCACACTCCCATGGAAGATTCTTTCGGGATTAACGCGGTGGCTCTGGTCGATGGCCAGCCCCGCACTCTGGGTCTAAAAGAAATGCTGCAGGTGTTCCTAGATCACCGCATGGAGATCGTGATGCGCCGCAGCCAGTATCGTCTGCGTAAACGGCAAGAACGGCTACATTTGGTACGTGGCTTGCTGATCGCAGTCCTCGATATCGATGATGTTATTCAGATTATTCGCGCCTCCGAGGACTCCGCCCAGGCAAAAACGCGATTAATGGAGGCTTTTGACTTAGATGAAGTGCAGGCCGAACACATCCTGTCCCTGCAACTACGCAGGTTAACAAAGTTTTCTCGTCTGGAATTAGAGGCAGAGCGTGACCGCTTAACCGCAGAAATTGCCGAATTGGAAGCCTTGATTGCTTCGCGGGAAAAACGCCAAGAACTGGTGGCCAGCGAGCTGCGGGAAGTAGCCCAAAAACGTTCTGATCCCCGGCGGACAGTGCTGCTGGAAGAAGAGGGCGCTGCCCAGTTAACTGCCGATCAAGACACCCCCTTGGAGATCCCAGATGAGCCGGCAACTGTAGTCTTAGGGGCAGGCGGCCTGGTGGCGCGCTTCCCCGGGCATGAAGCTTTATCTGCTGAGGCAGGGCGCGAACCTTGGGATACCATTATTTCCACTGCCCTTACCACCGCCCGCGGCCAGGTGGGTGCGGTTACTTCCCACGGCACTTTATATAAGCTAACTGCCTTGGAAGTGCCCGCTTTGGTACGGTCGGCAGCGGCGCCCTCCCTGCGCGGTACGCCTCCGATTTCACGGCTGCTGCCCCTAGAGGACGGCGAGGAAGTAGTGGGGCTGGTTCCTCTCGATGAGGACGGCCCTACCTGGTGGGCTGCCACTTCCAGTGGAGTGATTAAACGAATTCGTCCCCAGGTACTGGCTACTCAGGATTCTTATTCCATAATCACGCTGGACTCCGACGATCAGGTAGTGGCCGCGGGCAGTGGCAGCGATGACGGCGCCTTTGTGCTGATATCTTCGGCAGCGCAACTGCTGCGTACCCCCGCGGATAAAGTACGTCCCCAGGGACGCACTGGTCAAGGTATTTCCGGGATGAAACTTTCCGAGGGCGATCAAGTAGTTGCCGCCGCTTTAGTCAGCGCTGAGGCTCTAGAGTCTTCCCTGGTGGTAACAGTCGCGGGAATTGCTACTTCCGGGTCGGGAAGCGGACAAACAAGCGTCAAAGTCACCCCCTTGCTGCAGTACCCCCAAAAGGGACGCGCCGGGCAGGGCGTGCGCTGTCAACGTTTCCTAAAGGGTGAAAGCCACTTGGCATTAGCGGCGATTACTGCCACTCCCCCGCGCGCCCTCAGCAAAGATGGGTCCCCGCTGCCGCTGCCAGAAGTAACTGATAAGCGAGACGCTTCTGGTAGCGCCTTAAAACGCCAAATCTACTACCTGGGGTAGCGCTAAGGCGCTATTTTCAGCCACTTTGCGATCCTAAAAATAGCTAGCTAGTGGTTAAAGCTAGACACTATCCTTCGAGGCAGGAGTCTCGATCGCGTATTGGGTGGAAGTGCCGATAACTCTAAAGCCGGCCTCTAAAAACAGATGCCGAGTGGCGGGATCGGCGGTCTCCGGCAGTAGTGCCCCAACAGTAGCGAATCCTTGTTTTTTAAAGCCCGTCAGCACCGCCGCGATTAACGATTTTAGAATCGCTTCGTTTTCCCACCCCGGAAGGAGTCCTAATAAATCAATATAGCCTTGACGATTCCCTACTGCGGTCCAATCTTGCCGATAGATAGAGGACAGTACGAAGCCAGCAATCTCGGAGCGATCAGTGCTTTTATCTAGCGCCACGAAAGAGCAATTCGGGGTGAATGCTCCACGGCGGGTAGTCCAATCCTCTGAAGTGTATCCCGCCCCGGCTTTCCGCTTTTCCAAAATCCGGTTGACAGCTTGCCGCAACAGGTCATCGAGTTCTTTATCCCAGGTGACAATCTGGAACGGGTGAGCCAGGCTCGGTATTTCAATCGGCCCGGACAGATCCCGAGATACATCCACGAAGGAATCGGTTTGCGTATAACCGGCATCTACCAGTAAATGCGACAGTTCCGGGGCGATATCTTCCACATAAAAGAGGGCGCGTCCGGGACGGGAATGGTCTAGCAAGGCTCGTGCCTGATCTCGTTGCCAGGAAATGGAGGCGCGTCCAAGTCCTTGACCGCGGTAGCGCGGATCTACCCCGCCTTCGCAAACCACTTCGTTTAACAGCAGCCGGGGACGCACCTGCGCATAGGCAACCAGGTTATTTTCCGGATCGAAGGCACCGATAGTGCGCCAGCTGGATGGCGCCGCAAAAAAATCTTCTACTTCAGAAATTGCGGTTCGAAAGGGCGGATTGTCGAACTCTTCGATCCGGTGAATCAGACTTCCTACTTCTGCCACGTTATCGGGACCAAGTTTGCGCCAGGAAAAGTTTCCGCTGCCTGTCGGCAATGACCATGCGGGTATTTCCATTACAGCTCCACCGTATAGATCATGCGGGCTCCAGCTAACTGAAAATCACAAGCGGTACACACCTGGGACAGATCACCAAGTTTCGGATAGTTATCCTCGGCAAAGACTTGTTTATAACCCGAATCCGCGCAAGCTAAGAGCACTTGAGAAAGTACCTGTTTAAGTACCGCAAAATCGGCGCCGTGACTGTCGGCATTCCGGCGATCATCACCAAAAATGTCAACTGCTACTGCCGGAATTATTTGTTCGGATACTCCCTCAGATTCTAGGCAGCTGCTTTGGCAAAGATTGCGGTAAACCACCAGACAATAGGCCAGTACCCGCCCGGAACTCATTGAGATAGCCGCAAAAGAAAGATCGGGCGCCAGGTTCGCTACTACCCGCCCCCACCAGCGGGAAGCATCTCCTTTCGCGGCATAAAGCCGGGCAGAATTCGCTACATGTAGGGCTTTTACTTCTTCCCATTGATCAGGAGAAAGGCGACGGGCAGAAACTATCCGGACGTCCTTAACAGGGAACTTTACGGGCAGCTTAGTCAGGGTTGCAGGATCTAATTGGTGAGAAAACACTTTAATCGTACGCTGCGCCGAGAACCCGGCCGCAGCATAGAGCATCCGGCGGTCTCCGGCGCGTTCATCAACCACGTTACGGATTTGGGCGGGACGTTCATAGTCTTCGCCAAAGTATCCCAGCATCAATTCTCGAGCCCGCACATCTTGCCAGGCAAGTAAGGCTCTGCCGATTCCGCGTCCTCGCCAATGCTCGGCAGTGACCGCGAATAGGTCGGCGCGGGCATAGGTTTTTTCATCTGGCTGCAGGGTGACTGACCCGAAAGCAGCCAGGTTGCCGCGGGAATCTAATCCAATCAGACAGTCTTGCAGTTCCGGGTGACTTAGTGCCTTGGTTAGGCGGGTGATCTCGTCCTCGGAAGTAGGGCGCGCCGGATGGGAATGCTGTTCGGTTAAGTGAATCAGTTCCCGGATTCTCCAAGAGTCAGTTTCACGCGAGGGTCGCCAATATAGCCCCAGGTGCACCGGGGGTACCGGGGCGGCTGGCAGGCTCCCTAGCCTTTCGCGCAGAGTTGACATGTTTTTATCTTATCGGGGGTCCAGCGGCAAACCGAAACTGTTACGCATCAATCTGTTCTGCCGCTAGCTCATCGGCGCCGGCCACGATAAACTCTCGCCGCGGCGCCACCGTAGATCCCATGAGGAGTTCGAAAATATTCTCAGCTTGTTGCAGCGCGGCTTCATCGGCAAAAGTTATTTGGCGCAGCATCCGTTTACCACGCTGCATGGTAGTTTCCGCTAGCTGGGAAGCATCCATCTCGCCTAGGCCTTTATAGCGCTGGATGGGTTCTTTATATTTGCGTCCGCTCTTGGCGAGGGCGCGCAGGCGCTGATGCAGCTCGTCCTCGGAATAGGTATAGATAATTTCTTTCTTTTTCCGCCCTTGAGCTGGGATTTCGATCCGGTGCAAGGGAGGCACTGCCGCGTAGACCCGCCCGGCCGCGATTAGGGGGCGCATATAGCGGAAGAACAGGGTAAGCAGCAGAGTACGAATGTGAGCGCCATCCACATCAGCATCGGTCATCATAATGATTTTGCCGTACCTTGCCGAGTCCAAGTCGAAGCTGCGTCCCGAACCGGCCCCGATCACTTGAATAATCGCTGCACATTCGGCGTTAGACAGCATATCGGAGGTGGAGGCTTTTTGGGTGTTGAGGATTTTTCCGCGAATCGGCAGTAGCGCCTGGAAATCCGCGGAGCGTGCCTGTTTGGCGGTACCTAGCGCCGAGTCGCCCTCCACGATAAATAGTTCGCAGTCCTCAACTTTATTGGAACGGCAATCCGCGAGTTTGGCCGGCAGCGAGGAGGTTTCCAGAGCATTTTTACGCCGGGAAATCTCTTTTTGATGCCGCGCGCTCACCCGCGCCCGCATCTCCCCCACTACCTTTTCCATCAGGGCAAACACTTGCTGTTTATCATCGCGCTTAGAGGAAGAAAACTTCTTTTCCAGCCACTGGGTGACTGCACTGGAGACCGCCTGGCGCACTTGGGGAGTACCTAATACTTCTTTGGTTTGCCCCTCGAACTGGGGTTCGGGCAGCCGCACGGTGACCACCGCGGTCAGCCCCGCCATCACGTCCTCTTTCTCAATTCGGATCTTGGCTTCTTTTTGGGTGAGTTTTAGGCGTTTCGATTTCTTATTTTTATCGATCTGGCTGCGCAGGACGCGCACCAGCGCGTTTTCGAATCCCATAATGTGGGTGCCGCCCATGGGGGTGGCCACAATGTTCACGAAGGAGCGCTCCACGGTGTCGTAACCGTTACCCCAACGCAGCGCGATATCAATATCGCAGGTGCGTTCGACTTCGACCGGGCGTAGATGCCCAGTCGTCTGGTCTAACTGTTGCACAGTTTCGCTGTAGGTGCGCTGGTCGCGGATACACCAGGTATCTACGATTGCCTGGTCGGGGGCGAGGAAATCGACGAAGTCTTCGGTTCCGCCCTCGGCTTTGAAAGATTCTTCTAACGGCTCTTCCGGGCGTTCGTCGCGGCAAATAATAGTTAGTCCCGGCACGAGGAAAGCGGTTTGACGCGCGCGTTCTAACAGGTGTTCCCAAGAAAATCCGGTGGACGCGGTTTTGGGAAAAATCTGGAAATCTGCCCAAAAACGCACCCGGGTTCCGGTCTTTTTCTTGGGCGCTTTCCCTACTACTTTCAGTTTGGATTCTTTGGTAAAGGGTTTAAAGGGCGAGGTAGGGGTGCGGGATTTAGTGTCGTCAAACTCTCCGGGTTCCCCACGCAGGAAAGACATTTGATAGGTTTTCCCGCCTCGATCTACCTGCACATCTAGGCGGGCAGAAAGAGCGTTAACTACCGAGGCGCCTACCCCGTGCAAGCCGCCAGCGGCGCCATAAGAGCCGGTACCGAACTTTCCACCCGCGTGTAGCTTGGTGTATACAACCTCCACCCCGGATAGTCCCACCCCGGGGACTTCGTCGACGGGGATACCGCGGCCGTTGTCCGCTACTGAAACCGAATGGTCATCGCCGATCGTGACCTCGATCTGGTCACAGTAGCCTTCGAGGGCTTCATCGACTGAGTTGTCGATAATTTCCCACAGGCAATGCATCAGCCCGCGATGATCGGTGGATCCGATATACATTCCAGGACGCTTGCGAACTGCGTCCAGTCCTTCTAGTACCGACAGGTGCCGGGCGGTGTAATCCGATTTCGTCTTAGTAGCCACCCCCCTAGTTTACGGGGTGCCACTTTTTAGGTGGCGAGCGGCTTTCCGAGGGCGAGTGATTGTGAGGGACTCCCCGCAGAGCTGCCAGGGAATAATCTAAGATTTTAGAGTTGCGATTTTAGCTCCGGCTAAATACCACGCATTTTTCTTTCTTCGTTCCATTGGCAAATCCGCACCCTAGCGGGCGCGAGAAAGTGAAGTCAGAGGCGCGTTTTCGGCCTCCTCTAAATGCAGCTGCGAAGTGTTATCCACGATTTCGGCACCACTAGCGCGCAAAGCCGGCACTAGAGCATGGGCGTGATGGGCGCAGAAAAACAGATTGCCGGCCTCCAGGCGGGCAAGAACCCACGCCTGCGCTCCGCAGGTATCGCAACGGTCAGTCGCGTCAAAAACATAGGTTTGCTCACTCATGTCTTCATTGTCTACTGCCCACTTAAGGAAGTCACGCCCACCGCGCTTCCTTTCGCGTCTGGCAAAACTAAACCACCGTCCTTGCATTTAGCAAGGACGGTGGAAAGTTCAAAGTGTGGCGGCGCCCCTAATCCAGGTAGTCGCGGAGCACCTGGCTACGGGAGGGGTGACGCAACTTCGACATAGTTTTGGATTCAATCTGGCGGATACGTTCACGAGTCACCCCATAAACTTTGCCGATCTCATCTAAGGTTTTCGCCTGGCCATCGCCGAGACCGAAACGCATCGACACTACCCCGGCTTCGCGCTCAGAAAGCGTGTCGAGGACGCGGCGCAACTGTTCTTGCAACAGGGTGAAGCTGACCGCATCGGCAGGTACTACTGCCTCCGAGTCTTCAATCAGATCCCCGAATTCACTATCGCCGTCCTCACCCAGAGGAGTATGCAATGAAATCGGTTCTCGACCATACTTTTGGACTTCCACCACTTTTTCAGGCGTCATGTCCAGCTCTTTAGCGAGTTCTTCGGGAGTAGGTTCGCGCCCGAGATCCTGCAGCATCTGCCGCTGTACCCGCGCCAGCTTGTTGATTACCTCTACCATGTGGACGGGAATCCGGATAGTGCGTGCCTGATCGGCCATGGCGCGGGTAATCGCCTGACGAATCCACCAGGTGGCGTAGGTAGAGAACTTATAACCCTTGGTGTAATCGAACTTTTCAACTGCCCGAATCAGCCCCAGGTTGCCTTCCTGGATCAGATCCAAGAACAACATTCCCCGGCCGGTATAGCGTTTCGCCAGCGACACCACTAGCCGCAAGTTGGCTTCTAACAGGTGATTCTTGGCATGTTGACCGTCAATAGCCAAAGAGTGCAAGTCTCGGCGCATCTTAGAAGTCAGATTTTCCGATTCAGTTTCTAACTGATGCTGGGCATACAGACCCGCCTCAATCCGTCGCGCCAAGTCCACCTCTTCGGCAGCGTTTAGCAGCGCTACCTTACCGATCTGTTTTAGATAGTCCTTAACTGGATCTGCAGTCGCACCCGCAACCGTGACTCGTTGCGCCGGTTCATCAGTTTCATCAGAATCAGAAACGGTGAAGGAATTGCCTTTCTTTTGCCCCTTGGCATTCGCTTTTGCCTGGGCAATTGCTTTATTTAAACCTTCGATGGCGTTGGCCGGAGCATCCTCCTCTTCGTCCTCGTCATCGTCCTCTTCGGGTTCGCGATCCTCACCGTGTTTTTCGTCATCTTCATCGTCTTCGTCGCCGTCATCAAGATCCGATTCGAGGTCGATTTCTTCTTCATCGTTTAAATCTTCGTCACCCGGCTCGACCGCGTCTTCGTCAACTTCGTCGACTTCGGCGGGATTCTCTAGCAGCTCTTGCTCTTCTTCTAGCGTTTCGACTTCAGCTTTTTTACCGCGCGTAGTGGTTTTCTTCGGAGTGGTCTTCTTTTCCGCGCTGGTTTTGCTGGCCGCCGCGCTTTTCTTCGGAGCGGTCTTCTTGGCCGCGCTGGTTTTACTGGCCGCAGTGCTTTTCTTAGCGGTATTTTTCTTAGCCGCGGTCTTCTTAGCTGCCGTGGTCTTCTTGGCTGCAGCTGCCTGTTTAGTAGTACTGGTTTTGCTGGCGGCAGTAGTTTTCTTAGTAGTTTTCTTCGCGGCACTAGCTTTACTGCCCGCGGTCTTTTTGGTGGCAGTCTTTGCCGCAGCCGTCTTTTTAGCCGCGGTCGCTTTACTGGCGCTACTAGTCTTAGTGGTAGCCGCTTTCTTAGGGGCAGCAGTCTTGCTGGCAGCATCCTTCTTCGCCGCCGCGCTAGTTTTGCTGGTGGTAGTCTTCTTAGCCGGCCCCTTGGAGGAAGCAGTCTTTTTTGCCGCTGCCGTCTTCTTGGCTCCGCTAGCCTTACTGGTACCCGCTTTCTTAGTGGCAGTAGTCTTACTCGCTACCGCACCCTTCTTCGCGGTAGCAGTTTTTTTGGCAGCGCTTTTAGCGGTCTTCTTAGCAGCAGATTTCCCGGCGGTAGTAGCCTTGGTAGTAGCTTTCGAGGGAGTTTTCGCGCTAGATTCAGATTGAGCAGGTTGAGGAGTCACAGCGACCTTTCCTGATTTCTAAACGATTTCATAGAGAATGCTCAATAATTATAATTCAATACCACACTTTCTAGCACAAATCTAGAGGATTTTTCGCGGCTAGAGGAGAACTAATAAGGAAAGAGAGTAACCAGCGATGCCCAGCGCCCCAGAGTTTTCCACTCAAATTGATGAACTATGGGTTAATACCCAAATTGTGTGTATTTTTCGGGCGTGTCGGGTTGGTTTAGTGTCCTGCCCAGCCTTTGCGGATGTGTAGGGATCCGTCTTGGTAGGCCGGGTTGTAGTCGATGGCGGTGTCGTATTCGGGCGGGGCGGGCGGGTTTGGCTGTGTTTGGGACAGTTTTTCTTGGTCTAGGTGTTTGTGCTGGGTGGTGAGATATTTTACGGGGTCGGTGGGGTCTATAGATTTTTGGTTGATTAGCCATTGGATGGCTTTTTTCATGTGGGGCTCGGATAGACCGCGGTGGGTGTTGAGTAGGCGGCGGATGGGGGCGTTGATGCCTCCTTCTAGCTGGTTGGTAGTGCGGTGTATGTTGTTGTTAGCGAATTCGGGCTCTAGATAGGTAAATAGGTTCTCGGATCTAGAAAGTCTTTCTAAGCGTTTGTAGCCTCTCCTTAAGCGTTCGTGTGTCCACCACCAGTGGGTTTTACCGTTGGGGTTGGTGCTGTAGGTTTTCTCGTTGATGAACTCTTGGTAGAGCTGGTGCCACTGGTGTAGCAATCTAATCCAGTTAGCGGCTTCTTGAGGGGTATTGATGGTTAATAACTGGTTGGTAAGAGCTAGGAGTGCCTTTCCAGCGGCAGTTTTTGGTCTACGGGTCAAGTCGGTGATGGTATTGGTTTTAACATGGAAAAGGCAACGTTGCACGCGGGTTTTAGGCCAAGTGTTTCGCAGAGCTTTTCTAATGCCTGCCCCGCCATCAGTTACCACTACTTGTGGTGGTGGCAGTCTGTTCATTAATGCTTGGTAGGCGGGCGCGTTTTCTCTTTGGCACCACTGCCAGTCAATGATTCGTTTGCCGTTAGTAGCGGTGATAAGACACCAGTTATAGGGAAGGTAGATACCGTCAAGAAGGATCTGGTCATATATCTCGCCGGTAACTTGTGGCTTAGGTACTCTAACCTTCCAACACCAAGCGGTTTTAGTAGCAAAAGAGGTTTTAGCTATCCCGAGTTGCTTAATCGAATAGCCTTCTAGCAGCCATTTTATAAACAAGTCCGCTTGGGCTCTAGCACTAATATCAGGACGTGATTTAACTGTTGAGGCCCCGCAGGCCAGGCAACGCCAACGAGTCCTGCCAGCACTCGTGCGACCATTCTTGACAAGTTTTTCTCCGCATACACCACAAACCGGTCGATTACAAGCACTCTTCACACAATATGCTCTCAAAGCATATTCAAACCATCATAACCCCTGATCAAACCCCAAAAAACAACGAATTTATACACACAATTCAGGTATTAACCCTGAACTATTACCGCAGGCGTGGCAAGCCGGGGTATCCCGCTGGCAAGAGCTAACGGGAATAGCAGAGTTATTTGAAGTAGGTCTGGCAGCTCTTAAAGGTGGAAAACGTACCCGGGCGCGCCTGGCCTACACTGGCTGGAAAGCCATAACTGCCAGCAATGATACCCCGCCAAAACCCGTGCTCGACCTGGGGGTAGCCCTCGAAATCTACCAGGCTAGCGCCCTCGTCCATGACGACATTATTGACAATTCTCCCTTGCGTCGCGGTAAAGATGCAGCCCACATCAGTTTCGCGAAACAACATTCAGCGGAGCAACGCCGCGGCGACCATCAAGAATATGGGCGGTTAGCGGCAATCCTCTTGGGAGATCTGCTGCTCTCAGTGGCCGACCAGTGTGCTTTCGAGGTCGCTGCCACCTGCAAAGATCCGGACGCATTCTTCACTAATTGGACCGAAATGACCCGCGAGGTCTCCGCCGGACAGTATCTGGACTTGCGTCTCGAAACCGATGAGCTTGACCCCGCCCATGCGCGCGAACAGATTTTAACGGTTATTCGCCACAAGTCCGGACGCTACTCGGTGGCACACCCGCTCACGCTCGGAGCCCGCCTGGCCGGAGCTAGCCCCAAGCAGCTAAAAACCCTTTTCACAATCGGGGAATACTGGGGAATCGCTTTTCAACTTTGCGACGATGAACTCGGGGTTTTTGGCGATCCCAACCAAACCGGTAAACCTGCAGGTGGAGATCTAAACGAAGGAAAAAAGACCGTCCTGTGGTCCCTAGGGGAACAGCTCCTGGGCGAGGACGCGCGCGCGAACTTACATCAGGTTTTCGGTAACCGCGCCGCCACCGCAGAACAGATCTTGGCAGTAACTGACGCCCTCCATAGCCAAGGGGTCAGAGACCAGCACCGCCAGCTAATCACCGCATATGCCGCTAAAGGTGACGCCCTGGTAGCTAGAGGCGAGTTTGATAATGCGGGTCGCGAGGCGCTGCTGCGTTTAGGACGCTCCCTAGTGGAACGAGAATCCTAAAGCTGCGAACTTAAATCGCCTGCATAGCAGCTACCGAGTTCACTTTGCTATGGCTGCCGGCTCGCAATAGTTCAATAGGACGCTGCCCATCCAATAGGGGCTGGGCAGCCAGTACCCACTCGGTTGCCTCTTGAACAGTAAAACCGCCATCTAGCAAAGTGAGCATCGTCCCTGGTAGGCGTTCCACAAGAGTCCAGCCCTCGGGGGTCTCCAGAAGCGATTCCACTACTACCTGTAGTTTCCCCTGTTCATCCGGGAGGGCTAACAAACGGTGCTCATTTAGGAGCCGGTGCGCACGAGTAACTTTTACCCCCAGGCGTTCGGCGGCTTGCGCGAAACTAATCGTATCCATGCTCTTAGCCTATCTGAGGTTACAAGCCTGCTCCTATCCGCGCCGCTTACCGGTAAAAGCGTCGCTGCCCGCTAGGATTGCCTTATGAGAAACGATCCGGAAGCCAGCTCTCACGCTAGCGAGACCCCACAGGATTCGTCTATCTCGCGCGCAGAGGGCGAGACCACAAGCCAGATTCCGGAAATAGGCCACAGCGGCACAGACGAAGACCATATGTTAAAACGCCTGATCGATGGGCGCTATCGGATAGTGAAAATTATTGATACCGGCGGGATGGCTAGCGTTTACCGGGCTCACGATGAACGCTTAGGGCGAGATGTGGCGTTAAAAATAATGCACCCGCACTTGGCGAATACTGCCTCCCTGGTGGAACGGTTTGAAGCGGAAGCTAGGTCGGCGGCTCGCCTCATGCATCCGGCGATTGTGCAGATTTTTGATCAGGGAACTTGGCGGCGCCGCCCCTACCTGGTGATGGAGTTTATTAATGGCTCCAACTTACGTCAACTACTAACTAAAGAGGGCACCTTACCGCTAGGGCGCGCCCTAGAAATCACAGAACAAGTGCTACAGGCACTGCAAGCAGCCCACGAAATGCAGATTATTCATCGGGATATTAAACCGGAGAACATTCTGCTGACTCCTTCCGGTCAGGTAAAAGTGGCAGATTTTGGGCTCGCCCACGCGGTTAACCAAGCCACCGGCACCACTACCGGATCGGTGATGGGAACGGTCACCTACCTGGCGCCAGAACTTATCTCCGAAACTACTTCAGATGCCCGCTGCGATGTATATTCCGTGGGAATCATGACCTATGAACTGATTAGCGGACTGCCCCCCTTCCAAGGCGATACTGCGATTCGGACTGCCTGGCAACACGTGAGCGAGGACGTACCGCCGCTGTCAGCGACGGTAGCTTGGATTCCTAGCGAAGTTGATGATCTAATAGCGGCGCTGACCGCGCGCAACGCTAAGGATCGCCCTGTTGACGCGGGAGCTGCCCTGCAGCTGGTTAAAGCGGTTATAGATTGTCTTTGCCCCGAGCTGCGAGGGCGCCGCGCTGAGCGCCCCGCGAGTGCGACTTCAGAACAAGAAACTGAACGTACCCCGCTAAGCAAAGGGGGCACTGCCCGGCTACCGGTCTTGCCGGTGGCCTCTCCGCAACTTCCGGCGGCTCCGATTCGCCCTGCCCACCTAGACTCACCCGCAGATACTTCTTCCCCGCCGGCTCCCCCTGATCCGGAAGAATCGCTAACCGTGGTCGAAACCGCGCCAGCTCCCTCAACCCCTAAGGATCCTACTGGGCGGAGTAAGAAGAAACGTTGGATAGCGGCAGTTATCACCGGGGTTTTAGTGATCGCCGCGGCCTTAGCTGGCTGGTATTTCACTTTGGGACCGGGAGGGCGCGTAGCGGTGCCTAACGTGGCAGGCAAAACCGCGGTTCAAGCGCGGGAGGTGCTGGTAAAAGCCCAGTTTAAAGTGAACACCCAGCGGGAATATTCCGACACTGTCGCTGCCGGTAAGGCTACGCGCACCAACCCTAAGGCCGGCCAAAAAGCCAAGAAGAATTCGCAGGTAGACCTGTATATTTCTCGGGGTATTGAATATGTGAAGGTGCCGGATCTTGCGGGCAAGGAGGGTGAAAAAGCGGGGACACTCCTCAAAGAGGCAAAGCTAAAGATTGCCGAAAGTAGCGAGGAATATTCCGATGAAGTAGAGAAAGGAAAAATCATTGCTACCGCCCCGGAAGCAGGCACCAGCCTCCGCCACCATAGCGGGGTGAAGGTCATCGTTTCAAAAGGTAAAGAACCGATCACGCTACCGGATTTCGCGGGCAAGAGTGAAGAAGAAGTCGCGAAAACCTTAAGTGACCTCAAATTGAAGATGGATAAAACTACCGAGTTTTCGGATTCGGTTCCGCGCGGGCAAATCATCGGGCAAGAACCGGCAGCGGGAACTACTTTATACCATGGCGACCAGGTAAAAGTCCGGGTTTCCCAAGGGCCAGAAATGATTGAGGTTCCTAATGTGACTGCCCTGTCCATGGGACAAGCAAAAAAGAAATTAACCGATCTCGGGTTCCAGGTACAGGTGCAAAAACAGCTACTGGGGATTGCTCCCAACCGGGTTTATTCTCAATCCCCCGGTGGGGGCACCAAGCTAAAACGCGGTTCCACGGTCACTTTGAGCTACGTTTAAGCCAATTTTTCCCGAGGGCGACTTTGCTGCGCTGAAAGATCCTGGGGGCGGTCTGCGAGTGCGAAGCAGGCGGTCTTATACCGTGTATCCCCAGGGCTCTAGGGGCGCGCGCAGGGGATTCCCTAAAGTGTCGTGGCGTTTTTGTAGCATTTCTGCCACTTGGAATGCCAGTTCCAGCGATTGCTGGTGATTAAGCCGGGGGTCTACCAGGGTTTCGTAGCGATTCTTCAAAGAATCCTCGGTCAGGTGTTCGCTGCCTCCGATCACTTCGGTAACGTCATCTCCGGTCAGCTCCACGTGGATTCCGCCCGGGATCGTACCCGCTTCTTGATGTGCGGTAAAGAAATTAGCTACTTCTTGCAGAATCTGTTCAAAACTTCGAGTTTTATAGCCAGAAGAGGAGCTAATAGTGTTGCCATGCATGGGATCACACATCCAGGTAACCGGACGTCCGTCACGCATTTGTGCCTCTAAAAGTGCGGGTAATGCCGACTCTAATTCGTGCGAACCCATGCGAGAGATAAAGGAAAGGCGCCCTGGTTCACCGTTGGGATTGAGTTTATCTTGCAGACGCGCTAAATCATCTCCACTGACGTTGGGGCCGATTTTTACCCCGATCGGATTGGCGACTTGCGATAGTTGCTCCACATGAGCCCCATCTATCTGGCGGGTACGCTCTCCGATCCAAAGGAAATGCGCTGAAGTGTCATACAGTTCGCCAGTACGCGAATCTACCCGGGTCATCGCTTGTTCGTATTCTAAAAGCAAAGATTCGTGGGCACTATAAAAATCTACGGTACGCAGCTCATCGGCGTTGACACCTGCGGCATCCATAAAAGAAATTGCTCGGTCAATATCAGAGGCTAGCGCGTCAAAGCGTTTATAGGCTGGGTTAGAGATAAAACCCCGGTTCCATTCATGAACTCGATGCAGGTCGGCATAACCACCTTGGGTAAATGCCCTAATCAAGTTCAGAGTAGTTCCCGAACGTGTATAGGTATCTAGCAGGCGTGCCGGGTCTGGCGTGCGTGCCTCGGGGGTGAACTCAAAGGAGTTAACCGCATCCCCGCGGTAGGACGGCAGGGTTACTCCGTCGCGGGTTTCGGTATCGCTAGAGCGAGGTTTGGCGTATTGACCAGCCATTCTCCCCATTTTTACAATCGGCAAAGAGGCCCCATAGGTAAGCACAATCGCCATTTGCAAGATAGTTTGGATTTTGAGCCGTACCCGATTCGCGGTTGACTCGGCAAAAGTTTCCGCACAGTCCCCACCGGTGAGGACGAAGGCTTTGCCCTGGCTGGCTTGCCCTAACAGTTCTTTCAGGGCATCTACCTCGCCCGCAAACACCAAAGGAGGACGAGTACACAGGTCAGACAATTTTTCTTGCAGCTGTTCCTGGTCTGGGTAGTTGGGCTGTTGGTTTGCCGGGCAATCCCGCCATGAATTCAGAGCTCTAGTTATTTTCTCGTCCACGAAATCCACCCTAGTAAGTTTTAGATTTTAAGACGAATAAGTCCGTAAACCGAACTTATTCCCCCCAGGGAAGTGTCTTCCCTAGTTTTTGTTGTTTCCTGCCCGTTATGGCAGTCGGTGCTCAGTTAATAGTGGTTACCCGCCAGCTAGATCTGTCACCAAAAACTTCTTTGGCTCTCGCTGCTGGCCAGCAGCGAGAGCCAAAGAATTTAAAGCACCAGAACTAGCAGTGCCAACTCGCTTTAAAAAATTAAGTGAGCTAATAGCACTAACTAAACCTTAGGCAGGACGTACTTCCTGCCCGATTTCCTTCATCATTTCCTGGAACCAGGAGGCAGTAATATCAAAGGCTTTACCGCCCTTGATCCGTGAGAAGGCAATCGAGCTCAAAACATCACCGTTCTCTTCATCATGACCAATCAAGCCCGGTTTACCCTCTAGGGCACACTGCACCGCGTAATCGGTCATCGACTTGATCAGGCGCAAATCTTCTGCGCCCGCCGCGGAAGCGCGCGAGAAGTAACCCGATTTTTGCACCATAACCTTTTCCGCTCCAATCCGCTCGGCAAATTGGCGAGCGAACCACTGACCGGGGTTAATCTTGTCTAGCTGTACGTGTCCGAAGGGATCACGCGGAACTGTCTCGCCTGCCTGTTCCATCTGCTCCACGATTTCGCTTACCCCAGCGCCCTCAGACAGGAAGATGTTTACGTTACCAACCTCATCCATTACTTTGCGTAGCCGGGTAGCCTCGCCCTCGATATCGATATGAGCCTCAGGCACAAAAATGGCGTGAATATCGCGTGATTCGCGAGTGAGCCCCATAGAGGGCAGCCATTCTTTCTTGTCTAGCAGCTTGCGGTAAGAACGGGCAGTAGCAGCCGTCAAATAACCACAATTACGACCCATTACTTCGTGAATAATCAGTTCCCGCGGGTTGGACTGGCATTCCCCGATTACGTGCTCAGCAAATAACGCTCCGTTATCGGCAGCGGTCCAAGCACCCAGGGATTGACGGATCGGGATGATGTCGTTATCAATAGTCTTCGGCAGACCGACCACGGTCAACTCGTAGTCGTGTTCATGCAGATACTGCGCCAAATCTGCGGCGGTGGTGTTAGTGTCATCCCCACCGATCGTGTGCAGCACATCTACCCCATCCTCTACCAGGCGATTAGCTGCGAATTCTAAGGGATTAACTCCCTCTTTAACCAGACCACGCTTGACCAGATCCTCAGTATTAGTGAGTTTTACCCGCGAGTTACCAATCGGGGAACCACCATATTGATGCAACAGACCAGCATTTTTACGTGCGTCTTCGTCTACCACAATGAAGTTCTTAGACAGTAGCCCGTGATAGCCATGCTTATAGGCAATGATTTCAACTTCCGGGGCCAGCTCGGTATAACGTTCGATCAACCCACCAACCGCTGATGAGAGACAGGGCGCGAATCCGCCCGCAGTTAGCAGTGCCACACGTTTAATCGTCATATTTCCTCCAAAAGAGTTGTTTGGCCATTATCGGCTCCGTCAGCTAATAGTCTAGTCGATAAGGCGCACCCGGCTCTAGGACGCTAAGCGCTTCACTCATTTGAGCATGAAAAGAGGCCGGGCGCGTCAGATTAGGCGGCACCCGTAAACCGCTAGTAGTTCTCCAACTGGGGACGAAGCTAGCTACGCTTTTGTTAAAACTGCTTCTTTTGAGCGCTGAAACTGTTTACTGATCCGCGGCGGGGGCAGAGTCGGTTTTATCCTCTTCAGATGCGTTATCTTCCGGTGGCTCTGGCACCTCGGTTTGGGGAGCCTGCCGACCCCCGGGAGCCTGCACCTTCGATTCGGGGGCCACAGCGTCCTCATCATCCTTCTTGGAAGCAAGCGCCTTTTTCACATCAGCAGCATACAGATCCACGTATTCTTGCCCCGATAGGCTCATCAAGGAATACATAATCTCGTCAGTAATTGCCCGCAACACATAACGGTCATCTTCCATACCCTGATAGCGAGAAAAGTCCAGAGGATCACCGATAACTACCCCGATGCGATGTAGACGCGGAATCCGAGTACCAATCGGCTGAGCAATATTAGTTCCAATCATGGCCACCGGAATCACCGGTGCACCCGAGCGTAGCGACAGCCGCGCCACCCCGGTTTTACCGCGATAAAGCCGGCCATCGGGGCTGCGGGTACCCTCCGGATAGATCCCAAACAGTTCCCCGGATTGTAAGCGCGCTAATCCTTTTTGCAGAGCGGCCTGGGATTTCTTCCCCCCAGAACGGTCAATAGGGATCGTGCCCACCTGAGTCATAAACCACTTCACAAAGGCACCTTTTAGACCTTTACCGGTGAAATAGTCGGCTTTGCCCACGAAAACTACTTCGCGGTCAATCATGAGCGGTAAAAAGAAAGAATCAATCACCGCTAGATGATTCGAGGCCAGAATCGCCGCCCCGGTCCCGGGAATATTCTCGGCTCCTTTGATCCAGGGGCGGTAAAGAACCTTTAGAATCGGCCCCAGGATTACTTTCAGCATCCGGTAAAACACGTAAGCTTCCTTCCCGCCCGGGCTAACTAGCCGATCCCTAAAGACCGACTAGACTAACGACTATGAAACTCCCCAAGAAGTGGGGGGCGCACCGCCGCCGCAACCCAAGTCAACGTCGCGTAGATGATGAATTTTTGGATATTACATCTAGGTTAGATGATACCGGTATTTTCGCGCCTGGACCGCGAGATTACGAATTAGCGGAGCCAAATGACCAGTTTCAACCCCCGAAGCTGCCTGCCAACCCCCGCCTACGCGGCGGGGTGCGCCTCTTAGTGATCACCGTCATAGTGTTGATAGCCTGGGTAGCCACCTATATCGCGGGAGTTGACCTACCAGGTTGGCTCCACGCCCTCGGATTCTTAGATTTAGCTTTATTTTGCGGCTTGCTGATATATCTGCGCCCCAAAGGACGCAGCGCTTTAACCAACAAATGGGATGACGATGATGGGGCGAGGGTGTGAACCCCCAGTTCTTCGATCCTCCCTCCCGGGCGCTACGGAAACACTTAAGCACCTTGGTTCCTGCCAGCGGCGAAATTGCCCCGCAAGGAGAGTTTTCCCAATTAGGAACCCCTTTATCGGATTGCTGTTTTCTAGTAGTGGATCTAGAAACCACCGGAATGGGGGCAGGCGCTGAAATCACTGAAATAGCTGCGGCGCGTTACTATCAGCGACGCCTATGCGGAACTTTTCGTTCGCTAGTGCAAACCCGCCGTCCGATTCCTCCCAAAATCGTGGCGCTGACCGGGATCACCAACTCAATGGTGCTTGCCGCCGACCCGCTAGAAGAGGTTTTTTCGCGTTTCCTGGCATTTTGGAGGGCGGATCACCCCGACTCTCCCCCGGTAAACGCCCTGGTGGCGCATAACGCGAGTTTCGATACCGGATTTTTGCGCCGCGCTGCTGAGCAGTTAGACGATCCCCTTCCAGATGCCCTCACCGTCGACACCTTGGCTATTGCCCGACTACTCCTGCCGCGTCCCTTCGTCGCCAATCACCGCCTAGCTACCCTCGCCAGTTATTTTGGAGCCGATAAACCCACCCACCGTGCCCTAGACGATGTGCTCGCCACCGTGACCGTACTGCAAGGGCTACTAGATCTGGGAGCAGGAGCCGGGCTTACCCACACCCAAGATTTTCGAGTTTTACAAAAAGTCCCCCGGCAGATCCGGGCAAAACGGGTGCTGGGAGCCGACCTGCCTGCGCGTCCGGGAGTCTATATTTTTGAGGACGCCGACGGAAAACCACTCTACGTAGGCTCGGCTTCCAATCTGCGAACGCGAGTAGGCAGTTACACCACTCTCAGCGAGAAACGCCGGCAGATGCGGGAGATGCTTGCCGCCGCTCGCCATATTCAACATATTTGTTTTCCCCACGTCCTCTTGGCGCGCCTAAAAGAACTAGAGCTGATCGCCCGGCTTAACCCTCCTTTCAACCGTGCTAGCACCCGCCCGGATAAATACTGGTTACTGGAACTAACTAATGAAGATTTTCCGCGCTTGAAACTTTCCAAACGGGTAGAGCGAAAAAATGCCTCCCGAACCTTGGGACCTTTCACTACTCGGAAAAGCGCCGAAAGAGTCCGCCGGGTACTGTCACAGCAATGGAATCTGCGCACCTGTACCCAGGTGATTTCTCCGGGTGATCCTGCGAATTCCTGCTATTTAGAACAGTTGGGAACCTGCCGTGCTCCCTGCCGGGTGCAAAAACAAGAAAGCTACCGTCAACACTGCCAGCTGATTGCCACCAATAGAGCCAAAGCTGAGCAAGAGGCGGTAACTAGCTTGCTAGAAAAAGTTCAGGACTTAGCGGACAGGCAAGAATTCGAGCAAGCCGCCGTAGTTCGCGAACAACTTGCCGCGCTGTCACAGGCAGGAGCCGAGCAAGAGTTATTATCCCCGCTACTGGCGGCGGAAAAACTTATTTTTGCCCTGCCGGCGTCCTCTGGCGGCTGGGTTTACCTCGCCCTCGCCTATGGAAAAATACTAGGAACTGCCTTTACCGGCGCTAATGCTCCAAAAATTGCGATAGATAAAACTGTCGCGACTTTAGCAGAAGTTTTCCCGGTTGCTGCCCCGCGCTTCCTAGGCCAAGGGATCCTCTGGGAACAGCTGCATATTTTAGCGCAGCAGCTTTACCAGCCCGGAACCCGAATTGTACAAATATCGGATTCCGCGGAACTGGTATGCCCGGTGTCGGGAATGCTAGCCCGCAGCCAGTTGCGACAAAAACTAGCGCAAGCCCAGAAACCGTTTTCTTTCCGGCGCTAAGTATTAGTAAGTATTAGTTAGTATTAGCTGCCCCGGCGTTCCCTGTTGCCTTAGCGCAGCGCTGCAGCGACAGCTTCTTGCAACTTAAGAGGAGTCAGGGGACGCTCAACTGGTTTGGCGCCTGCCCAACCGACCAGCCATTCGTCTTGCTGGCGAGCAGTCAAAACCAAGATAGGGGGAAGATCCTTTTCCTCCTCGTGCAGGGTTTTCGCGACCGAAATACCGGAAATCTTGGTTGCTTCTCCGTCAAGAATCAGCAGATCGTAGCGATTATTATGCACCTTGTCCCGCGTAATAGTGGCGGTAGCGGTCTCATCCCAAGTTATTTTTGGTAGATCCGCGGCCGGCTTGATTCCCACGGAATTGATTACTTGCTGCCGCACCTCACGGTCATCGCTATATAACAAAATCTGCAGATTATTTTCCGCTTCCGCCATGTTCGTCTTCCTTAAGTAAACACTTGCAAGTACTTTTGGCTCTCATTGTAACCGACTATTACACTCTTGCGGACTTAGAGCATGAATAGGACGCCATTTGGGGAAAATCCCCAGCAATGCGCCACCTGAAAATCGGTTTTAAGCTTCCAGCTTATTTCCTAGGGCTGCAATTATAGGACTTAGCACCTAAACTAGGTGGGGACAGCGCCCAGCCGGAGGGAGGCTAGGCGGACCCGAAAACTACAAAGGAGATCCATTTACATGGGGAAATATACGCTTCCGGAACTGCCCTACGACTATGCCGCTTTAGAGCCGCACATTTCTGGCAAGATCATGGAACTACACCATGACAAGCACCACAACACCTATGTGAACGGGGCAAATGCCGCCCTAGAAAAACTAGCAGCTGCTCGTGAAGCCGGCGATCTGGCAGCGGTCAATCAGTTCTCGAAAGATTTAGCTTTCAACCTGGGCGGACACACTAACCACTCGGTTTTCTGGACCAATATGGGACCTGACTGCGGAGGGGAACCCGAAGGCGAACTAGCTGCCGCCATCACCGAAAACTTCGGTTCCTTTGAAGCTTTCAAGAAGCATTTCACGGCCGCCGCCACCGGTCTCCAAGGCTCCGGCTGGGCAGTCCTGGCCTGGGATTCGATTTCTTCCCGCCTCATCATTTTCCAGCTCTTCGATCAGCAAGGAAACGTACCTGTCGGGGTAACTCCGCTGCTGATGCTGGATATGTGGGAACACGCTTTCTACCTGGACTACCAGAACGTGAAAGCCGACTATGTGAAGGCCTGGTGGAACGTAGTTAACTGGGAAAACGTTGCTGCTCGTTTCGAAAACGCTGAAAAGAACTTTAAGTCCCTAATCAACCTGGCATAGTTTTCTATTCCTAAAAGATACGTGGGAGAGCGATTTCCCCTCCTGCCCAAAAATTCGGGAAGCGCCCAGGCGCTTCCCGAATTTTTATGCCCACCGCACCTACTCGGGAAAACCGCTCCCCCACGTAACTATGAGTTCCCGGATCGGTGTCTAGCGGGGAAAAGTTTTATCCGAGCAGGCTAGGCGGGCGCAAATTTAAAAAGGCAACGCCTTTTTAGATTTTGGGCGGGAGGAAAAAATTTTCCCCGCGCCAAGAGTTTCATAGACAAGGAGAAAAGCTGTCATCCCGTGTAGGATAAAAGCCAGATTTGATCGCTAAAAAACCGGCATCGCCATGGGAAAGGTCACTGAGGTGGTTTATGAAATCGTAAGCGTAATCGCTAACCTAGCGGGAGCAATTTTCGCGGGAGTTCAATTCGCTCGTTTCACTAAGATCGCAACCGGTAAAGCGGGGAAAAACCAAGATCCTGCTTTAGCGTTTTCTACCGGCCTCCTGGCTTTCGCAATCCCATTTTTCACCCCAATAGCCCACAATCTAGGGGCATCTGCATCTTTTTTCATTGCTCTTGCAGCGGTTAGCACTCTAATATCCGCTCGCTGCCTAAAATAACCGGCAACTACCTCTAGAACCCAACTAGGATCACGGGAAGCGCGGGGGATAGATTTTATCCGAGTGGGCGCGGTGGGCATAAGAATTTGGAAAACGTCGCTACGCTTTCCAAATTCTTGGGCGGGAGGAAAAATCTATCCCCCGCGCACTAAAATGACGTCAGATTAGGGTCGCGGCCGGTAAAAGATACGAGAGGGGCTTGACCTGCGGAGCAGGTCACGGGATCCCAGATCAGTATAAAAGCGGGGGGAAAGTTTTATCCGAGCAGGCGCGGTGGGCATAAGGATTTGGAAAACGTCGCTACGTTTTCCAAATCCTTGGGCGGGAGGAAAAACCTTTCCCTCGCGTCCTCAAGATCCATGAACTGTTACCCGAGGCGGGTGCTGGTTTGCTTGGCACCAATGTCGTAGACAGCGATGCGCGCGGGATGCGCTTTTGACCCTTGGCGCTCGCCCTCGGCAGGCTCTATCATCACCATCCGCGAGCCAACCGGCACCCCAAGGAACTGTGGGGTGGTCTGCACAGTAGAGGGAGTAGAAACCATTTTTCCGCTAGGCCAAGAACTAGACACCTTTGACCAGGTGCCGTCTTCATAGCTAGCAGCGGTCAAATGCACCCCGGGAAAATCATCCGGTTCCAGTTTCGGCCCTTTACCTTGATACAGCATTATTACCTGTTTTGTTTTCGGGGCAGGCAGCGCCGGATCGATAGTTACCTGTGGCTGGCTGCCGGGGGCCCCGCTAATCTTTAACCCTTTAGGTAATTTGTCAAAAGATTTATCTATTTTCTTGGCCTGTTTCAGCGCGGAAACATTACTTAGATCCATGGCGCTAATCAGGTCGATCACGAACACCATCGTGGAGTTGGCGGGAATGCGTTTCGCGGCTTCGCCTTGGAATCCCAGTTGCGGGGGAACTGTGATCTGTATCCGGGAACCGAGCTTCTTGCCGATTAATGCCTGTTTCCAGCCCGGGATAACTTCGCTCATCGCGTATCCTTGGGCGGAGTCACCGACTCGGAAGGTACTCATCACGGTCTTGCCGTCCCACAAGTTACCTAAAGTATCCATGAGTACTTGGTCTTTGGCGGTCACGCTGCGCCCTTCGCCCTCGTATAGTACCCGTACCTGCAAACTGGTTGGTGCTTTCCCCGAACCGGACTCCATCTGGGGGGCTTGGCCTAACTCCCCGGTTACTGCCGGGAATTTTCCTTTTACCTCAGGAGCCGAGGCGTCGGAAGCGCTAGATGAACATCCGGAAAATAGGGATATCGCTAAGGTAGCGACCAACGCCAAGACTATTACCCGAGCTGACCGTATCCGCTTCGGTTGGGAAGGAATGTTTTGAGTTTGCATGGCGGTGTCTACCAGCTCTTAGAGGGTACCCACGATATCCATTACTAGGGCGACCGCCTGCCCATCTTGCATCGTGCTTAAAGCCAGGCGGGAACCGACGTTTTTACCGACTAGTTCTTTGTCCAACTTCAATTCTGCCAGTGTTTTTTCTCCCTGCAGCGGCATCGGGGTTTTGCTATCCCAGGTGGATACCGTCTTTCCTTGCTGATCTAGCCAACTTTGATGCACAATCACCACGTCATCGGCTTTTAGCGCGGCCCCGTTTCCGGTAGCAAGCACGCTCACGGCACGGTCTTTACCGAGCTGCCCAGCGTTAACCTTCAATACGGGTTTCTTCCCCAATTTTCCGCTAACTTCTAGGCCGGGAAGGGTATTCCCGGTAGCTTTGGCCTGTGCCAGTTGCTCTTCACCTTTCTTCATTTGCGAGGCAGAGAAACATTTCAAGGTATCGACCACGAACACCAGGGTTGATCCAGCAGGAATATCACCCATTGCCTGCTCCCCGTACCCCAATTCGGGTGGAATAACCAGGAGGGTGCGCGATCCCGGCTTGGCATTTTTAAGTCCCTGTCCCCAACCGGGAACTACTTGTTTTAACGAGAAAACCGCAGGATTTCCCCGGTCGAAACTGGAATCAAATTTCTTCCCGTCCCACAACTGGCCGTGATAGTTAACTTTCAGCACTGCGTCGGCACCGCAAGCCTCGCCCTCGCCAGCTTTAACGGTGCCAACTTTCAATTCTTTCGGCGCAGTCCCCTCTCCCGCACTAACCTTGGGGGCTTTACCGTATTCGCCCTCAACTTTGACTCCGAAATCTGAGAAGGAACCATCGCTACTGCAGCCGGTGAGCCCTGCACCTAATAACGCACCTAGCAGGGCAATAGCAGCAACAGATGTAGAAAGTCTACGTTTCACAACAAGATCCTAACTGTTTTTAGTGGAACGATTGGCCGCAGGCGCAAGAACCTACCGCATTCGGATTATCGATCGTGAAGCCTTGGCGTTCAATGGTGTCGGAAAAATCAATCGAGGCTCCGTCTAAGTAGGGGTTGGACATTTTATCTACCACTACCTCTACCCCGGGAGCGAACTCGACTACTGCGTCGCCGTCTAGGAGGCGTTCATCAAAATAAAGCTGATAGATCAGTCCCGAGCATCCTCCCGGCTGCACCGCTATCCGCAGGCGCAGATCATCGCGTCCTTCCTGGTCTAGCAGTGATTTCACTTTTTCAGTGGCGGCATCGGTCAAAGTTACTTTGTGGGTAGCTGTCTTTTCAGCCTGTTGTTCACTCATATCTGTTCCTCAAAATTTTCTAGATGAACTAAGTTAGTCCTTAGCCTAGTCCAAGGTGGCTCTAGTGGCTATTGCGACCAGGTACGCGCTAAGCGAAGTCCGGCCTCCTCCATACCGCCAGTATCGGTAGGGAATTGGTAGACGCCATCTATTCCCCGCTCGGCAATCTCGCCTCTACTCAGATTATTTTCACTGGTAACTACCACTATCGGCACCCCGAAGCGGTTGGCGAGGTCGCATAAATGTTCCAAGGGAGAGCCGGGAAGATTCCAGGGGGATAGCTCTTCAGTATTCGCCACTAGCAAATCTGTGGTTTCTAAAACTTGCGGCAGACTGGTTTGCTGATCCAGGAAATCTGCCGCAAAATCCAGGCGGGCTCCCAGTCTGCCTAATAGTTCTCCCACTCCCCAAGCGCATCCTCCTGTGGGCAGAGCCCCCACTTGGGTACCTGGTGCAGGTTTTTTGCCTGAAAAATCCGAAATCTCGAGGTAGCGGCGGGTTCCGTATTTTTCGGCTTCTTTAAGCACGCTTTCCCAGTTTTCTTTAGTTTGTTGCGCAATCTTCGGGCTAGTTTTAGCGATCTGAGCTAGTACCCCGGAAGTTGATAGCAACGGTTTCTGGCTGCCGGTAACTACCGTCGCCCCGGCCAGATCCCGCCCTAGAGATTCCCAAATCTGTGGGCTCATTTGACCCGCGCCGTAAGTGGCCGCCACTCCCGTTAAGAATCGCCCAGGAAACGCCGGTAAATCCTCTAGATCCCCGGGAGGAAGCGCCCCCAGCGGCGAGTACTCACTTTGCAGGTTTTCTTTCCCGCAGACGGCGGGCAGATAGAGACCTTTACCCGCTTTAAGCAGCTCCGGTAAGCGCTTACCTGCCTTAAGCGGATCGCTCGTTGCCGAGAACAAATCCCCTAGCGGATAGCCAGCGGCAACTTCCGGATACGCCCACGAATAGGGGACAACCTGCAGCTGGTCGCGACTTTTATGCTTTAGCCAGCCTGTCTTAAAGGCTTGCCCCCCTTTGCGGGCACTGGTCTGCAGCGTGCTGGCTACTGCCAGAAGTATCTGCACTTAAATCTTTCCACCTAAACGAGCCAGGAACAGCGCCTCGGCGGTAATAGCATTCTTCAGGTCGCCTAAATCCTGGGATTCATTTTCTGAATGTGCGTTAGTGGCAGGATCTTCCACTCCGGTGATTAAGATATCGGCCTGCGGGAAAACCTGTGCCAGGTCAGCGGTCATGGGGATTGCTCCCCCGCACCCAATATCTACCGCGTCCTTATCCCAAGCACTTGATAGCGCCCATTTCATATCTTTTTCCGCCGCCGATGCTTGGGCTTGGTAGGACGGACCGCATTCGAGAATCTCGGTTTCTACCTCCGCTCCGAAGGGGGCATTTTCTTTCAAGAACCTGCTTAATGCTTGGGCACATTCGGCGCTATCGGTTCCGGGAGCAGTGCGCAAGGACAGCCGCAAACAGGTTTCCGGCACCAGGGCATTAGCGCTTTCGGCGCGAGAACGCTGATCCCAACCGATAACGCAAAGTGCCGGTTGGTTCCATAAACGCGCGGACACATCCCCCTTTCCAGCTAGCTCAAAGCTCTTCACTACCTGGGCATCCGCCTTGAACAAGTCTTCCGGATAGTGAACATCAGCACTGGTAGATCCCCCAAGACCGGGTACTGCCAAGCTGCCATCGGGATTAAAGCATTTCGCGAGCAACAGGCTAGCAACCGTGACTGCATCTAGCACCGGGCCTCCAAAAGCTCCCGAATGCAGGGCAGTGTTCATTACTTTAACTTTCACATCCATACTGGCGACTCCCCGCAAAGTTGCGGTCAGAGCGGGTTCGCCTACCCGCCAGTTATCGGAATCGCAAACAATGATGGCGTCAGCGGCTAAATCTTCCCGATATTTTTCAATAAAGTTGCGGAACGAGGGCGAGCCGATCTCTTCTTCGCCCTCAATAAAGCAAGTTACGTTAACCGGGCAGTTATCTGCCAAAGCGAGGAGCGTCCCGTAGTGCACCATTACCCCCGCTCCATCATCGGAGGTACCGCGCCCATACAGGCGGCCATTCTTTTCGGTAGCTACAAAGGGCTCAGTATTCCAGCGCTCGGCAGGTCCGGCCGGTTGTACATCATGGTGAGCATAAAGCAAGACTGTTTTAGCTTGCGGATCTACAATCTTGCGGGCAATAACTGCCGGCATTCCTTCCTCGCCAGTGGGGGTTGGTGCGGTTTTTACTTCCGTTTCCATCCCCAGGTTTGAAAATAACTGCGCCACATGCCGAGCCGATTTTTCTACTTCCGCGCGGGATGCAGAAGAAACTGAAGGAATCGCTACCAGTTTGGTTAGCTCACTCTTAACATCATCAAAAATACGGTCAGAAGCCGCTTTATAATCCGAAATATCACTCATGCTTGCCAGGTTACCCCGATACGCCCTCTTGAGGGAAAGGACAGCCACTACCGGCAAACTGTCCCTGCAAACTAGGACAGATTTCCCCTGCCCGTCCTCGGCCGATAACCTGGACAGGTGAAACTTTTTGGACGTAACGAAGATGAAGAGATTGAGGCTCCGCTTGATAAGGGAGAGGGCAAAGGCCGCCCTACCCCAAAACGTAAAGAAGCGGAGGCAAAGAATCGCCGCCCCCTGATTGTAGACAAGAAAGAAGCCCGCAAGCGTCGCCGCGAGCAACGCGATAAGCTCTACAAGAAACAGCAAGCCGCCTTGGACGGCAAGG
Source organism: Varibaculum sp. GTC20041 (assembly GCF_055387755.1). Taxonomy (NCBI): domain Bacteria; kingdom Bacillati; phylum Actinomycetota; class Actinomycetes; order Actinomycetales; family Actinomycetaceae; genus Varibaculum; species Varibaculum sp. GTC20041. Next base: position 680,785 of record NZ_AP041144.1, on the reverse strand, counting down.
GAGATGAACGTTACCTTCCCTACAATGACCAAGGCCCGGTGCGCCGTTATATTCGCGATTTTGTAGATTCCCGTTTTGCTATCGGCGAGCTATTCATGCCGATAGTACTAGCCTTCCTAATCCTTTCGATCGCGTTTTCTCGCAACCAACAGCTGAACGCGATTTTGTTGTTTTCCATGTGGGCCTTACTGCTATTGGCGATTATCGAAGCCGTGGTCACCACCATGATTATTAATCGGGCGCTCCTGGGGGTTACCGGGGGGGATAAACGGGTAAAGAAAGGAAACGGGCGTTATATTCTGATGCGCCTGGCAAGTCCGCGCAGAATGCGTCGGCCGCGCCCTTCTGGCCCGCGCGGTCCGCGTCCCGATATTAGTGAATACGCTGGTGATATTCGCTCCTATATGCGTTCTCGCGTCTAACGGGTTTTCCGCATCGGCAGAGCGGGAAGCTCTCTAGAAAGCTGTTTATTTAGCTTTCCCGCAAAGGAGGGCCCCTTATAGATCATGGCGGTAAACGCCTCTAGTAAGTCAGCTCCCGCGTCCAGGAACTGACGGGCACTGGTCTCGTCCTCAATTCCACCGCACCCGATAATCAGGTAGTCATCTCCCAGTTCCTGGCGCAATAAACGCACCACTTCTAGGGCACGTTCTTTTAAGGGTGGGCCGGACAGCCCGCCCTCACCAAAATCGTGGTTAATGGTGGTGTTAGTGGCAATCACTCCCGCCAGTCCCACTTCTTTAACGATTTGCGTTAGTTCTTTTAACTGATCATTCCCTAAATCGGGAGCCAGCTTTACCAGCACCGGGACTTGCCTGCCCGCACTCTGCCTTCCCGCGGCAACTACTGCTTGCCCGATCTGCCGCAGTTGCTCGCTAGCTTGCAGGCTACGAAGTCCCGGCGTATTGGGAGAAGAAACGTTAATCACTAAATAGTCCGCATATTTCGCCAATTGCCCCGCGCTGACGCGGTAATCTTCGGCTGCGTCAGCCAGCTCGGTAGTCTTATTCTTCCCTAGATTTACCCCCAAAATGAGGGATCTACCTGCCGCGCTACTTCTGAGCTTCTGCAGGCGATGCGCCATTTCCCGGGCACCCTGGTTATTGAAACCCATCCGGTTCCGCACTGCCCGCAGCGGTAATATCCTCCACAGGCGCGGCTTATCGTTTCCGGGTTGAGGACGCGGAGTTACCGTCCCTACCTCAACGAATGCGAACCCGAACGCTCCGAACTGCAGCGGAGCTAAGGCATCTTTGTCCATCCCCGCTGCCAGACCCAAATATCCGGGAACAGGCCTGGACAGGGATTTCAATCCCCGCTCATCGCCTACCCAACCGCCTTTCAAGGTTCCTACTGATCCGGAGAAAAATATCCTGATCAATCCGGTTAGGCCGGGAACTCGAGAGATTAGATACAGGGCTTTCATCGTGGCGTTGTGACATTTTTCGGCATCAAAGCGCGCAATCAGGTGTTTGTATAAAAATCGGTACAGCACGCCTTCAATTGTACTGAAAAGCTGACGCCTCTACTTACGCGTAGAGGGCTAGGTGCTTCACCTTTGCTGACTTTGGTGGTTTTGCGGACTAATCCCACCACAGGCACCAGCCAGGATGAGCCCACCGCGGATCCGCGCTATAGAGCTCATCGGGAGCACAAGCCTTGCCTAAAGCTAGTTTTTCCTGGTAGGTTTGCCAGATTTTTCGCTTCTGCTGGCATGCCGGCTCGCTCGCTCCTTCGGCTAAAGCTTCCACTACAAACATGGTGTCGACGCTAACGCGTTCGTCCCAGCGGGAAGAGCCGATCATATATCCCGAAAGATAAACCCGCCCCGGATTGGCAATACAGGCATTTAAGAAAGCTAGCAAAGTAGGGGCATCGTTTTGCCTATCGGCTAATGCGACTCGAGGAAGTGCTGATCGCAGCTTACTTGCGCCCTCAGCATCTAAGCCGTGGAAACGCTGGTAGTCTCCGATTCCCTGCCCGGTAGCTAAATAGGTTTTTAGAATATCTGGAATCTTGGTCTCAGCTAACCAACCTAGTGGGCCGTAGAGGCCGGAAGGCAGATCGGGATCGTCATCCAACATGTCTAGGAGAATCTTGTCTCCGTCCTCCCCCAAAAAATCCGGGGTAGACAGGGCGAAAAAATCAGATCCTTCCAAGCGTTCCCCCAGGACCGGTTTTTCGGATTTGCGGGTAGGTGGCGAGGTGGTGGTCATGGTTACTCCTTGTTAGTTGGTGGTTGAAAACAACTTTGGCGCGGACCTTAATACGGATGTAAATAAGAAATAACCAGACCGGGAAAACTTTTCGGACCCAAAAAATGTGGAAATCTTTCTGGCGGATTTAAGGTTCTAAACTAGTAGCGTGTTGATTCCGCTGGCAGATTTATCAGATCCGCGGGTAAATGATTTTACCCAGCTAAAAGACGTGAACCTGCGCAAAAGTTTTGAAGCTGAGCACGGCCTATATTTAGCAGAGAGTTTTTCCGTAATTTCCCGAGCCCTCGCTGCTGGACATCAGCCTCGTTCCGTTTTAACCAGTGAACATTGGTTAGGGCGTTTGCAGGAAACCTTGGGCAAACGCGCTAGCGACATCCCTATTTTTGTGGCTGAAGATAAACAGATAGTCCGCCTTACGGGGTTCAGTATGCATCGCGGAGCTATCGCCGCGATGGAACGTCCTGCCCTGCCGGAACTGGGAACGGTATTGGAGGGGGCGCGAGCAGTGTTGATCTTAGAAGATTTAGTAGACCATACTAATGTCGGCGCCGCGATTCGCTCGGCCGCTGCGATGGGATTTGATGCCATCCTGACCAGCCCTCATTGCGCTGACCCGCTCTATCGGCGAGCGGTTAGGGTTTCCATGGGAACTGTGTTTTCGCTACCTTGGACCCGGATTGATCAATGGCCCGATACTTCTGCCCTAAAAGAGCACGGTTTTACTGTCGCGGGACTAGCGCTGTCTGAACAGGCGATTTCCCTGCCAGATTTTTGCGCCTCCCTACAAGGCGAGGTCGCGCAGGGGTTGAAACCGAAAGTGGCGCTAGTACTGGGCACGGAAGGGCCAGGCATGAGCGAGCCGGCGCTGAACCAGTGTGACCAGCTAGTGAAAATCCCGCTTAGTCATGGAGTAGATTCTTTGAATGTGGCTGCCGCGGGGGCAGTTGCTTGTTACGCAGTCAGCCAGGCATTAGTGGCAAAACCTGATAGGTCTACTTCTCCTAGCAGCGTTAGCTAATTCGCTGCCTCCTTGTCACGATGCCCTGCGGGGCGCCTTCCGCGCAAACCGCCGGCATATCAGCAAACAGCCCGTCCCAGTAGCCGGCGTATACGCCGTAATTATCCGTATTGTGTCTTCCATGACTGTCGGCTGGTCTGATTAGACGCAGTAGGCTGCGAAACCTTTCAGACATCTCAACTCCTTATTGATGGGACAAAACAATTGTTAAATCTAAATTGCTTAGAGCCAAAGTAATCCCACCCACCAATTTTTAGACGAAAACATTCACATCGTGAGAGTGTATTTAGATGCGGAGCAACGATAAAAATATTTTCTCCCGCTAACCGGGCAGGTCAGCGGGAGAAAACCCGGATATTATGCGCTATTTAGGCAGTTACTGCGGCGTGACGTCGAGGGGGCTGCTCACCTGGCTCCTCATCGGAATCTGTTTTCTTTTCCCAGGTGGGACTACTCGCCCCTAACTGTTCTAAACTCACGCTCTTGGCAGCGCCACTGCTGGGAATCGTCATCACTGCGCCCTCGGAAGCAGGGGTAACCGTGCCGGAGGTGGCTGCTGCTCGAGTTTGCCCATTAGCGCCCTGTTTGGCTTTCTTATGTACCTTTTTGGCGCCAGCTGTCTTTGAGCCAGCTTTAGTTGCCGGCTTCTCAGCTGCGGCCGCGTCCTTGTTGTCGCGTTCTTTAGGCGCTGTAACCGCGTCCTGCTGATTTGCAGGTTCTTTAGCTTCCCTCTCCCCCAGATTCTGAGAGTGATGCTTGTCAGCTGGAGAAGCTGGCTGCTCTTCCAACTTAGAGCGATCCATATCTGGTTGTTCCTGGTGAGCCTTACTGGCAGCCGCCGCTACTTTAGCCATAGAGGCGCGGTTCTTCGAATCTGTTTTTGAGCGTTTCTCCTCCTTGCGCTCGCGTTTCTGCCCCTGAGCGCGCAGATTTTCATCGCTATTTGCCCCGTTTTCTACCGGGTGAGTGTGCACAATAAACCCGCGGCCTTCACAATGCTCACAAGGAGTCGAAAAGGCTTCTACCAGGCCTTCCCCTACCCGCTTGCGGGTCATTTGCACCAATCCCAGAGAGGTGACTTCGGTGACCTGATGGCGAGTACGATCCCGCCCCAAACATTCCACTAGGCGGCGCAGCACCAGATCTCGGTTAGATTCCAGCACCATATCCACAAAGTCAATGACTACGATTCCGCCGATATCGCGCAGCCGCAGCTGCCGTACGATTTCCTCAGCGGATTCTAAGTTATTGCGGGTGACAGTCTCCTCTAAAGTCCCCCCGGAACCAGTGTATTTACCGGTGTTAACGTCAATAACCGTCATCGCTTCGGTACGGTCAATAATCAGGTAGCCCCCCGAAGGCAGCCATACCTTCCGATCCATCCCCTTCGCGAGTTGTTCATCAACGCGGTGCGCCGCGAAAATATCGTCCGCACCCACCCATTGTTCAACGCGATCCCGCAGATCAGGGGCAAACTCTTTCACATAGGAATCAACCTGCCCGAATGTTTCCTTGCCCTGCACAATCAGTTTTTGGAAATCTTCATTGAAAACGTCACGCACTACCCGCAAAGCTAGCTCAGGTTCACCATGCAGTAGGTAAGGAGCCGATTTTGAGGACGCCGCGTTCTTTTCAATTTTCTCCCACTGTTTTTGCAGGCGCTCCACGTCTTGGCGCAGTTGTTCCTCGCTGGCGCCCTCGGCGGCGGTGCGGATAATTACCCCAAAATCCTTGGGGACAATAACTTTTAAGAGTTTTTTAAGCCGGCGCCGTTCTACCTCGGGTAATTTGCGGGAAATACCGGTCATCGACCCGCCTGGCACCAAAACCAGGAAACGACCCGGCAAAGTTACTTGGGAGGTAAGCCGGGCTCCTTTATGTCCGATCGGATCTTTAGTTACCTGCACGGTAATCGAATCGCCGGATTTTAAAGCCTCCTCGATACGCCGGGGCCTGCCTTTCATTCCCGCAACGTCCCAATTGACTTCCCCGGCATAGAGCACTGCGTTACGCCCGCGCCCTAAATCAACGAATGCCGCCTCCATAGAGGGCAACACGTTTTGCACTTTGCCGCGGTAAACCGACCCCACCATAGTGGTTTGAGTGTGGCGGGAAACATAGTGTTCCACTAACACGTTATCTTCCAGCACTGCTATCTGATTTAACCCATCCTTAGATCGGATCAGCATGGTGCGATCAACTGCTTCTCGCCGCGCCAAATACTCCGACTCGGTAATAACTTTGGGTCGGCGCCCTTCTTTGCGCCCCTCCCGGCGCCGCTGTTTCTTGGCCTCTAAACGGGTTGAACCTTTAACCTGTTCGATCTGGTCACTAGCATCTGCTGTTCCCCGGCTACGGCGCCGCCGGCGACGACGGCTGCTACCGTTATCGTCCTCGTCCGCCCCGCTGGGAGTGTTATTGGAGCGAGCGTTCTCGTCCCCTTCCCGCTTAGACTCTGATTGATCTGTGCGATTATCTTTGCCTTTGCCTGAGGACGCGGTCTCACTTTCGGAATTGTCGCTCTTACGAGACTTTTTTGTCCCGCGCGTCTTTTTATCAGCCTTTGAGTTGTTAGACTGCGCGTTTTTCTCCCCTTGGTTATCGGCCTTTTTCTTGCTGTGCCGTTGCGGCTTAGCATCCTTTTCTTTATCCGCTTCTTCTGAGACACTCGGCTCAAAAGTGGGAGCGGCCGCGAACATGGGAGCCCCGAAAGCCGGAGCCGCCGGGAGCTGAGCGGGAGCTGGCGGAGCGGACTCAATCTTCTTGGGGGCAGAAAAAGTAGGCCCAGAAAAAAGCGTAGCTCCACTATTTTGAAAAGATTCTGTTTCGTTATTATTGGGGTTTTTCACCACTGATCTCACCTGGACGCGCCCGCATCAACGAATCCTATTTATTACGCCGTCCTCTAGGACGGAAGCCCTTGTTTACGCGAGGACATTTACCCCACGCCAGAAAGTTTTCCTAGGAAAATAGTCCCTCTGGGGTGACTCCCCCCGCGATGCGACGACAGAAATCAACCAAGATCATTATTCCATATTTCTTAATTCCGTCGTAAAACTGAGCTAATTCTTAGGAAATCCTGAAAAATGCTTAGCGACCGCCTGAAAAACAAGCTAATCTAAGTGACAACGTTGTCACTATGGACCTTGGTATCAGCAAGCTCATATCGGGCAACGACTTCTAAACCGACTAGAAACGGAAAGGCGAGCAGAATGACTATTGCTTCAACAGCATTAGATGCCACTATGTTGGCGCGATGGCAGTTCGGTATTACTACCGTCTATCATTTCATCCTGGTTCCGTTCACCATCGGCATGTCCCTCCTTGTTGCCATTATGCAAACGAAATGGCACAAAACCGGTGAGGAATATTGGCTGAAGGCGACACGGTTCTTCGGGAAACTGTTCCTAATTAACTTTGCACTCGGTGTGGCCACCGGTATCGTGCAAGAATTCCAGTTCGGTATGAACTGGTCTGAGTACTCCCGCTTCGTGGGTGACATCTTCGGTGCGCCGCTAGCGTGTGAGGCTCTAATCTCTTTCTTTATGGAGTCCACCTTCCTCGGATTGTGGATCTTCGGTTGGGGTCGACTATCAAAGAAAGCCCACCTCACCTGCGCCTGGCTAGTATTCGTAGGGGTAAACACTTCTGCCCTCTGGATTATCGGGGCAAACTCCTGGATGCAGCATCCGGTAGGCGCAACTTTCGATCCGGAAACCGGCCGTGCACAGCTGGACGGCCTATCCGGCTTCTTCCAGGTACTGCTTAACCCGGTACTATGGGCGGCCTACACTCACGTCCTGACTACCTCCTGGTTGCTGGTCGGTACCTTCGTTGCCGGCATTGCTATCTGGTGGATGGTTCGCTCGGCCAATGCCGGCGCCGAAACCGAGGCTCGGGATATTTGGCGTCCGATTGCTCGCTTCGGCATGGTAGTCGTGATTGTTGGTGGTCTGCTAACCGCAGTCACCGGACACATTCAAGGCCAGCTAGTTGCCAAGGATCAGCCCGCGAAGATGGCCGCCGCCGAGGCTCTCTGCGAGACTCCGAACGCCGGAGAGGGCGCACCCTTCACTATTGCTGCATTTGGCCCGCTAAACGCTAAGTGCGACGAAATCTCGAAGATTGGTGAAGTTCCCGGAGTCTACTCCTTCATGGCTACCAATAGCTTCACCGGCAAGGTAGAGGGTCTGGACACCCTGAACCAGAAGTACGGATCCATGTTCTCTGAGATCCTCAGCCAGCGCGGATACGATATGCACTCACAGCCGGTTGATTTCAGCCCGAACATTATCTTCAGCTTCTGGAGCTTCCGTTTGATGATGCTATTCGGTATCTTCTCGGCGGTTCTGGCAATCTGGGGTCTAATCGCCACCAAGGACGGCAAGATTTCCAAGTCCACCGGATTGGGCAAGTTCGCAATCTGGTGTTTGCCGATGCCTTTCCTAGCCACCACCTTCGGTTGGCTATTTACCGAATGGGGTCGTCAGCCCTTCATCGTGCATCCAGTCGATATGGAAGTGGATGGATCCTCGGTATTTATGCTTACCGAACATGGGCTGTCGTTCGCAGTCCCCGCATGGCAGGTACTGGTTACCATGCTGGGCTTCACGCTTATCTACCTGGCACTAGGCATCGTCTGGTTCCTGTTGATTAAGCGGTATGTAAAGGAAGGTGTCCACGTCACTGCCAATGAAAAAGCAGTACATGGCGAGGACGCCGGCAAGAACCTCAGCTTCGCTTACTAATTCAGATAGGAGATCAAAGAGATGACTATTCTTCAAGTTATTTGGTTCATCCTGATCGCCGTCCTGTGGACTGGCTATCTGGTATTGGAAGGGTTCGGTGTAGGCGCCGGTATGGTAATGCCGATGGTGGCCAAGACCGACCGGGAACGCACTCAGGTACAGAAAACCTTCGGCCCAGTTTGGGACGGTAACGAGGTTTGGTTGCTGACCGCCGGAGGCGCAACTTTCGCGGCCTTCCCGGAATGGTACGCCACCATGTTCTCCGGAATGTACCTGGCGCTGTTCCTGATTCTGTTCTGCTTAATCGTTCGTATCTGTGCGATTGAGTGGCGCACTAAGGTATCCTCGGCTGCCTGGCGTGGCCGCTGGGATAGCTGGCAGTCCATCGTAGCCTGGCTAGTTCCGATTCTGTTCGGGGTAGCATTTGCCAACCTGGTGCAGGGGATGAATATTGCGGTCACCCAGTTCAACACCCCAGGTGAAGCCGTGGCGGGAGCTGCTGACCTCAGCAAGCACGTACATAACTTCACTTCCCAGGGCGCTCCCCTAGGTAGCGTATTCCTCTCGCTGCTCACCCCCTACACCATTGCGGGTGGGGTCATGCTAGCATTGGTCTTCGCCACTCAGGGCTTGGCTTTCTTGGCGCTGCGCACTACCGGTGAAGTTCAGAACCGCGCTAAGAACCTGCTCGGAAAGTTCGCGATCGCGGATACCGTGCTGGTAGCGATTGCCGCGCTATGGGGACAGTTCCTATACGCCTCCCAGGCGATGGCTTGGATCCCGCTGATCATTGCAGCTCTGGCTTTCATCGTTACCGTTATGATGGCGCTTCGCGGCTCCGAATGGGGTACTTTGCTCGCCCACTCCGTCGGGATCGCGGGAGCAGTAGCGTGGATCTTTACCGCGATGGCACCCAATGCGATGAAGTCTTCCATTAAGCCAGAGTTCTCTCTGACTATCTGGGATGCTTCCTCCTCGCAGTCCACTTTGGCGATTATGCTAGTGATCGCCCTGGTAGTAGTGCCCATCGTTTTGGGTTACACCTACTGGAGCTACACGCGGATGCCGCTGAAAGTTACCCTTGAGGAACTCGATGAAAACCCGGGCTTGCCTTGGGACAAGATTCGTCAGGGTGCTTCTTTCCTCGCGGAAAGCTAGGCAAATAATCGACGGCTGCCAGATAACTCCCTGCCAACTGTCGATTAATCAAAACTGAATGAATAGTGCTGGTCTTGGCTATTTAGCCAAGACCAGCACTATTTTTACCCTCTTGAGACTATCGACCGCATAGAGGGGCTGGGGTAGAAAAAGTACTCGGAAAGAAGGCGCGGGGGCTAGGTTTTTCCTCCCGCCCAAGAATTCAGAAAACGTAGCGACGTTTTCTGAATTCTTATGCCCACCGCACCCACTCGGATAAAACCTAGCCCCCACACCCAGACCCGGAATGAGCGTGGGAGGAGAAAACCCTCTCCCGCGCACAACGTCAGACTAGGTTGGGACGGGTTTAGAGTTTTCAGGTTCGTGTGGGAAAATAGTCCCATTAAATGCACGGAGGACACTTGTTTTGAAACCACTTGATCCGAAACTGCTGAAATATGCCCGGTCGGCGCGTCTAGCTATCGCCATCACCGCAGTCACCGGCATTATGCAAGCAGGATTAGTTATCGCCCAATGCTTTCTGATTGCTGCCTTGATTTCTCCGGTTATCTCTTTGCGCCAGTCCTGGGATCAGGTTGCTCATTTCGCTTTTTGGCTGGCGATTGTTTCCCTGGCACGGGTAGGACTTACCTATTTTCGCTCCAATCATCAGCATAGAGCGGCTAAGAAAGCGATTCGCGAACTGCGATCCCAAGTACTTGCCCACTGTCTGAAACTGGGGCCGCGTTGGCTGGCACGTAAAGGTACCGACACGGTAACGCTAGCTACCCGCGGCCTAGAAAAACTGGGGCCATATTTTATCGACTATATTCCGCAATTGATTTTGGCGGTTACAGTCACTCCCCTGGTTTTAGTGGTCATGGCGGTCATGGATTTTTGGTCAGCACTGGTGGCGATAATTACTATTCCCTTGATACCGATATTTATGGTGATCATCGGACTAATGACCCAAACTGCTTCGGATCGCCGCCTGGCCACAATGCAGCATTTAGGGCGGCAGCTACTGGATCTTATTGCCGGCCTTGCCACTTTGAAAAGCCTGGGCAGGCACCGCGGACCGGAAAAACAGATTTCCTCCATTGGGAAAACCTATACCCAAACTACAATGGCGACTCTACGAATCGCGTTCTTGTCAGGAGCAGTACTGGAGTTTATTTCTATCCTGTCAGTAGCAATTGTGGCAGTTACCGTAGGTTTGCGGATGGTCAGTGGCGGCCTCGATCTGTATACCGGATTAATCGCAATTATGCTGGCTCCCGAGGTGTATGCGCCGGTACGAGAAGTTGGTAAATTCTTCCACGCTTCAGCTGATGGGCTGGCAGCTTCCCAATCGGCCTTTGAAATTCTGGAAACCCCGTCTGCTACCGGGGGCGACCAGCCGGCTCCTAATTTAAAAGAAACCACTATTACCTTGAGTGATCTGGGGATGCGCGCGCGGGGAGCCTGGGCGCCTAATGCCGTGAACTTGGTGATTGAACCGGCGACTATCACGGCCTTGGTAGGTAAATCCGGGGAGGGTAAAACCACTACCGTGATGGCGTTATTAAAACAGCTCTCTGCTGATCGCGGTCAGATTACCTTGACCACCTCTTCAGGTGAAACCATGGATTTAGCTGAGGTTACTGCGGATTCTTGGTGGGAGCAAACTTCCTGGCTACCCCAGATGCCGCTGCTATTGCCGGGAACGTTAGCCCAAAATATTGCGGAGAGCCCCGCCCACTTGAAGGAACTGTTTCCAAATGGGGAACCAGGTGAACAGGTGCGCCGTGCCGCTAGTCTTGCCGGCTTTGCAGAGGTAGTAGCAAAACTACCTGAAGGTTGGAACACGTTCTTGCGCGCTGGGGGCGAAGGCCTTTCGGTAGGTCAACGTCAGCGCCTAGCTTTGGTGCGCGCCCTGCTGTCCAGCAAGCAGTTAATCGCCCTCGATGAGCCTTCTGCCCACCTAGATGCCCACTTGGTTTCCCAGGTGGCACAAGTAGTTGAGCAACTAAAAGATGCGGGTAAAACCGTGGTTTTAATTGCCCACCGCAAAGAACTAGCCCAGATAGCAGACCAGGTAGTACGGATATCCTCGGCGGCCTTTACCGCTGCGGAGACCGAGAAATATCGGGATAGCGAGCCGCAGGCAGCACGCGCCAGTGAAGCGGAGATTCCTGAATTCTTAGGATCGACCCGGGGGTTGGAATAAATGAAGACTTGGTTTATTACTGCCGAAGAACGCCAAGCACTCAAGCGGTCAATCAAACTATTGGAGCTTAAACCGGGAACGTTGTTCCTCGCCTGTTTCTTAGGTGCAGCGGGATTGGGTGCCTCGATTGCCCTGGGTGCTACCGCCGCCTGGTTGATTGCGCGTGCCTCGCAGATGCCTCCCGTCCTCTACCTAGAGGTTGCAGTAGTATCGGTGCGTTTCTTTGGGATTTCTAAAGCAGTTTTCCGCTATTTAGAGCGCTTGGCCTCCCACCAGTTGGGGGTCTCGGGGATGACTACTTTGCGCACTAATCTCTATAAGACCCTGTCACACTCTGATACTGCCCGGATCGCAAGTTTGCGGCGCGGAGATATTCTTGACCGGATGGGAACCGATGTTGATAATATCGGCGATTTTGTGGTCAAAAGCCTGCTGCCAGCAATGGTAGCCACTATCGTGGGGGTAATTACGGTAGTGGGGATCTCGCTAGTGGATTGGCGCGCCGGCCTATTTTTGGCTCTGGGGCTGCTGCTTTCGGGAGTGGTAGGACCCCTATTTACTATTCGCTCTACCCGGATTGCCCAGCGCCGGGAAACTGAAAGCCGCTCCCGTATCTCCGAAGTGGCAATGACTATTGTTGATGGTGCCGCTCAAATCACGGTTGATGGGCAAACCCAGCAGGTACTGTCGGGATTATCCGAGCTTGAAGATCAGCTTTATGACGCTAAAGATGCTAGCGCAAAACCAGCAGCTTGGGCGGCAGCTATAGATGTGTTTGGCATGCTCATGGCGGTGATCATGGCCGCTTATTTCGGGATTTTTGCGGTCAATGAGCAAGCGATCCCCGAAGTTATGTTGGCGGTGCTGGCACTTACTCCCCTGTCTGCTTTCGAGGGAACCGCCCAGTTGGGGCCGGCCGCTCAGCAGCTTGTCATCTCGGCAACTTCGGCGGTGAGAATCATGAATATGCTGCCGGCGGAAGCGGAAATAAAGGCGGAACAAGAGGAAGAAGAAAACGCTAATACCACTCTCGATCCCAGTGCAGCCCACATTTTAGAGGCTAAAGATCTTGCTATTGGCTGGCCTGGCGGCCCGGTGGTGGCTACTGATATCAATCTGCGTTTGACTCCCGGGGATCACTTGGCAATTGTCGGCCAGTCGGGCATTGGGAAAACTACTTTGCTTTATACCCTGGCTGGCCTGTTGAAACCAGTTTCTGGCAGCGTAAAAATTGATGGGGTTGATGTTTTCTCGCTGCCCCGTCTGCAAGCGGCCGGAAGTTTCGTGATTACTCCCGAGGATGCCCATATTTTCGAGACCACCATTTTAGAAAACCTGCGGGTAGCCAATGGGGAGCTTACTTCTTCCGAGGGCGAAGAACTGCTCAAAGAAGCAGGCTTAGGCGAATGGCTAGCTTCTCTACCGGCAGGTATAGAAACCGAGTTAGGATCGGGAGCTACTACTATTTCGGGTGGAGAACGACGCCGTATTCTCTTGGCTCGCGCCTTGGCAGCGAAAGCACCGCTATTGGCGCTTGATGAGCCCGGAGAACACTTGGACCCCGAAACCGCTGATGCTTTGTTGCGAGATTTACTTACTGCCGGAAGTGAGGAACATAAACGCGGAGTCATCCTGGTAACCCATCGTCTCACCCCGCTCGACCAAGCTGACCAGGTATTTATCATGGATAAACCGCATGGACGCCTAGATGAACCGGCTGCTTTCGTAGCCCAGGGAACCCATCGGGAGTTGGCCAAAAACCACCCCGGATATGCTTGGAGCCTACGTCAGGAGCAAGTCGATGCCTTCTAAGCAATCATCTTTCCCGGATCCCCCCTTAGAGCCAGAACCAAGGGAGACGCTTGCGTCTTCACAGCCAGATTCTTCTGCTGGGAAAAACCTTGATCTAGCACACCGCTCTCCCCTACCAGAAGATAGCACCCGTCTAATTTCCTCCGTGCTGCAAATGATGGGCAACCTGGAGCAAGATAAAGTCTTGCAGTCTTTTGTAGACCAAGCTTGTGAAGTTACTTCCTCTCCCTATGGGGCATTGTCTATTTTGGGTTCTCGCGGCGAAACTAGTGCTTTCTATACTCATGGGGTCAGTAAGCAGCAGCGCGAATCACTTGGAGAGCCTCCGGTAGGTCGCGGGATCATCGGGGACATTCCCCTGGATAACGGCATTATTTCCAACAATTTGCACTCCAATCCCCATTTCACTGGTTACCCGCCCACTCACCCGGAGATGACCAATTTTTTGGGAGTACCCCTGCGGATCCATGAACAGGTTTATGGACGCCTCTATCTGTGTAACCGTCCGGGCGGCTATAGCCAGCAAGACTTAGCTTATGTGTCGGGGCTAGCGATCTTGGCGGCGGTAGCAGTAGAGAATTCGCGTCTCTACGAAGTCTCGCGATCCCGCGAACGTTGGACCCGAGTTTCTCAACAGCTCACTACGATCCTATTAGAGGGAACCGAAGAAGAGGACGCGCTCCAGTTCATTGCGAAATCTGTCCGGGAAGTAGCGGAGGCCGACACCGCGTTACTGATACTCCCTTCAGTGGGAGATTCCTGGGTGTGCGAAATTGCGTCTGGTTATGGTTCCGCAGACCTAATTGGAGTCACCTTTCCCCCGCATGGGCGGGCGCGCACGGTATTAGCAGAAGGTCAGGGTTTAATCGTCGATTCCTTAGCGCGAGCCACCACCCTACGGGTAAAGGAGTTATCTCGATTTGGGGCGGCGCTATATGCTCCCCTCCTGGCGGGTTCCCACGCGATTGGCGTTTTATTGCTGCTGCGTCTGCCGGATAAACCCGAGTTCGATCCGGCAGTATTAGAAATGGCGGAGCAGGTCGCGACCCAGGCAGCTTTAGCTTTGGAGATCGCCGGTGCCAAGCACGCTGCCAATATTGCCACATTGTTAGATGAGCGCGCCAAGATTGGTGAAGACCTGCATGATCTGGCAATTCAACAGCTTTTTGCAACTGGTATGCAATTGGAACGCATCCGAGCCGACTTCGCTAGGGGAGCCGATCTGGATGCGGAACGCGCTGAATCTTTGATGCAGGATGCTTTAGCTAGCGTTGATGATTCGGTTAAACAGATCCGCGCAATTGTCCACAACCTGCGAGAACCTGATGCGGCAGTGGATTTAGTGGAGCGGTTGCGCCGTGAAGCATCCTTGGCGCGTCGCCTGTTGGGGTTCGCGCCCTCTTTTGTTTTAAATATTGATGGCGAGACTCTCTCTGCCTCCGGTCCTTCCCATGAGGAAATATTGATTGCAGAGGCCGATCAACGGGTGGGACACGATATTTCTGATGACGTGGTGGCGGTGGTTCGCGAAACTTTATCTAATACCGCCCGCCATGCGGGCGCATCCTCGGCGCAAGTAGTGGTGAGCATTAACGGTATTGGCGCCAACGGCTGCGTACGAGTGGTGGTAACCGATGATGGTCACGGCCTAGATCCGGCAGTTACCAGACGCTCGGGCCTCGATAACCTGAAAAGTCGTGCCCGCCGCCATGGAGGCATCTGTTTTACCCAGCCCGCGTCTCCGCATGGCTTACAGGTAGTCTGGGAAGTGCCCCTAGGTTAGGGGCACTTCCCGCAAACTGACTGCTTCTAGAGCCCTACAGTTTTAGCGACCTCGGCGAGTTTTTCGGCGCTACGGGTCAGCGCGTCACGTTCGTCGAGGGTGATGGGCGGATCTAACACCCGCCCTACCCCGGAGCGCCCCACCAGGGTGGGAGCTGCCATACATACTCCAGAAATCCCATTCCAGTTATCTAGCAGTGACGATACCGTCAGTACCCGATCCTCATCACGCATAACTGCAGAAATAATATTGGTAACTGCCAAACCGATCGCGAAGTTAGTTACCCCTTTACCGTCGATAATCCGATAGGCCGATTCTACGACGTCTTTGGAGATCCGTTTACGCAACTTATCATCGAAGATTCCGCCGTTGATTGTGGCTCCCCAACGCGACAGCGGCACGTTCCCAATCTCGGCGCTGGACCACAAAGGTACCTCTGAGTCACCATGTTCACCGGCGATATAGGCGTGAACATTTTGGACGGCCACTCCCGTTTCTTGGGAGATCAGGTAGCGCATCCGGGAAGTATCAAGCACGGTACCGGATCCAAATACCTGGTGCGAGGGCAAACCGCTCATCTTTAAGGCCATATAGGTGGCGATGTCTACCGGGTTAGAAACCAGAATATAGATGGCATCGGGCGCCACGTTTAACACTTTAGGCAGGATCGAGTTCATGATGTTCGCCATTGCCTGCACCATATCCAAGCGTGACTGTCCAGGTTTTTGCTGGGGACCGGCGGTAATCACGATGACGTCGGAGTCGCGGAGCACTTCCACATCATCGGATCCAGAGATTGAAGCTGCGGGGGTGAATTGGATCCCGTGGGCAAGGTCTAGCGCCTCCGCCTCAACTTTGGCTCTATTAATATCAAAGAGGGCGATTTCGCGCGCCGCGCCCTTGATTTGGCAGGCGTAAGCCAGTGCGGTTCCCACGAATCCGGCCCCTACAATCCCGACTTTTGAGCGGCGAGTAAGCATCGACGCGGGATAGAGGGAATTGGCACGTTCTTTGGACATTTTTTCTCCTTGGGGCGAATTAACTCTCACCTCATATTTTATCGTCGATGCCCTGCTGCTGTCGCCATATAAAGTCCTGGTGGCGAGGTGATATTGGATTCATTTCTTTCGCCAGGTCTGTCTTTGACAGTTTTACTATCCCTTTTCTTTCAGGCGTTTTAGCGCTCCGATAACTGTCTGCTGATCAGTCGTTCGCCAAAAAGGAGGCAAAGATTTGAGTAGATAGCCCGCATAACGCGCAGTAGTGAGCCGCTGATCGAGCACCGCTACCACGCCTTTATCGCTGCGGGTACGAATTAGTCTACCGGCTCCCTGCGCCAAAAGTAAGGCGGCGTGAGACAGGGACACCTCGGCAAATCCGCTGCGCCCAGCCGCCTCAGCCGCTCGAGTGCGGGCAGAAATATAGGGGTCATTTGGACGAGGGAAAGGGATACGATCGATGAGGACGAGCCGGCATTTATCGCCCGGTAAATCTACCCCCTGCCACAGGGAAAGAGTACCGAATAGGCAAGAGTTTTTACTGTCCGCAAAATCGGATATTAGCTGGTTTATTGGCGCTTCTCCCTGCAGAAAAACCTGTAAATCACTTTCTTGGGCGAAATATTCGGCGGCTTGCTCGGCAGCTTTAAGGGAAGAAAACAGCCCTAAAACCCCACCACCGGCGGCTTCAGCCAGTTCTAGGGCTCTTTCTAGCGCCGCTTCGCTGATCCCGGAGCGCCCTGGTCGCGGTAAATCTGTGGCCACATATAATATCCCTTGCTTGCGATAGTTGAAGGGACTGCCCAGGTCGCTTCCTTGCCAAACGTTCTGGTCCCGCAGCCCTAGACGCGCCGCGATCGCCTCGAAAGATCCCCCTAGTTGCATTGTGGCTGAGGTGAGCACGCAGGAATGTCCCTTAAATAGGTGGGCATAAAGATCCCCGCCCACATCCAAAGGGCCGCTATAGAGGCGGCGACTTCCAGATTTTTCTTCCGCAATCCAGGCGGCCGATTTTTCCGGGTCAAAGGCCGCGATTATCTCGCATGCATCTAAGGCTTCTTCAATCTGCGCGAGGACGATGCGCTGCTTTACTCGTTTTTCATCCTCCTCGGCGCTGCTGGTTACTTCCGCGGAAATATCGGAGAGCTCGATTTGCAGAGCGGTCAAGGTAGTTTCTAGTTTCTTTGGCAGTTCAGTCAGTTCGCCCTCGTCGAGTCCCTCTATGATTTTCGTAAACTCTTTGCCCGCCTGTTCCAGGGAAGTGACCGGCAGGTGGAAATGTTTACTGACTCCGCGCGCTACCTTTTCCATGGTGCTAGCTGCGAGGCTTACGCAGGCTTGAGAGCGGGCGCGGGAGGGCAGCTCGTGGGCTTCATCTACGATCAAAAGGTCAAACTCTGGCAGTAGCTCCGCGTGGGTCAGCGCCTCAATGGATAGCAATGCATGGTTGGTGATGATGATATCGGCATCCTGGGCTTTCAGGCGGGCGTCGCGGGGGAAACAGTCCGTATAGAAACGGCAGGTTTTCCCTTGGCATTGGTTCGGGGAAATCGAGGCTTGCTGCCAGGCTGCTAGGGACACTCCGCGATCGAGTTCATCACGGTCACCACTTTCGGTTTCCTCTGCCCATTCCCGCAGACGCTGTAACTGTTTACCGATATTGCTGGGTGAATATTCGGCGGCCTCATAGCTGGGAAACAGCCCTTCGATTTCCTCTGGAGCCGCTAATTTCCAGCGGCAAATATAGTTTGACCAGCCCTTTAATACTGCTACCGTAGGGGGTGGATAACCGAGTTCGCGGCAGGCACCCATTACCGTGGGGATATCGCAGGTAAGCAGTTGCCGCTGCAAAGCCAGGGTGGCAGTGGAGATTACTACCCGGTCTCCGTGTTCGATTGCCCGTTGGAAGGCAGCCGCCAGGTAGGCGAGAGATTTTCCGGTACCGGTTCCTGCCCCCACCAATTGGCTGCCAGGCAGGGAAAACGAGCGGGCAACCAGGTTACACATCTGTACCTGTTCTGCCCTTTCACTGCCGCCAATCTGGTTAATGCAAGTACTGAGGATTAGCCGCGCCGCCTGGGCATCTTTACCGCCGCCACCTTTGCCTTTATCAGCGGTGGCAACTAACGGGGAGGCTCCGGGACTGTCCATCTAATTCGCCGCCTCAAGGATGGCTTGGGCGAGGGCGGGACCGGCGCGTCCTACTATGTGAGTACCGTTTTCTAAGTATTCCACTTTGTCTACGATTCCTTCCTCATGGAGCCTCGCCACCAGCGCTGATTGGTCATAGGGGATCACATAATCGATAGGTTTTGCTGGAGATGGTAAGGCGTTAGCGATCGCTTCGCGCAACTGAGTAATTCCCTGCCCGGTGCGAGTAGATAGCGGGATTCCCCCACCAATCGCAGACTGCAGGGCTCGCAGGTGCAGGGCGTCTACCAGGTCGGCTTTATTGAGGACGATAATCTCGGGGATCTGGGAAACCTGGGGTAGATCCGCTAACACTTCATGTACGGTTTCAACCTGTTGGACGGGATTGTGGTGACTGGCATCCACCACATGCACAATCAAATCGGCGTATTCGACTTCTTCCAAAGTGGAGCGGAAGGCTTCTACCAGTTCGTGCGGGAGTTCATCGATGAAACCTACGGTATCGGACAAAGTGTAGGCACGACCATCAGGAGTTTCTGCTTGCCGTACCGTGGGATCCAGGGTGGCAAATAGAGCATCTTGCACCATCACATCCGCGTCTACCAGTACGTTTAACAGGGAAGATTTTCCGGCGTTAGTGTATCCCACGATTACTACCGAGGACAGGGAGCTACTGAGGCGCCCTTCTCGTTTAGTGTCTCGGGATTTTTTCATCTGCTTGATTTCGCGGCGGAGTTTCGCGATTCGCTTGGTAATCCGGCGCCGGTCGGTTTCCAATTTGGTTTCGCCCGGGCCGCGCGCACCAATTCCGGCTCCTCCCGATACGCGCCCTCCGGCTTGGCGAGACATTGACTGTCCCCAGCCGCGCAGGCGTGGCAGTAAGTATTGCAGCTGCGCCAGTTCCACTTGGGCTTTACCTTCACGGGAGGAGGCATGCTGGGCGAAGATATCCAAGATTACCGCGGTACGGTCAATGACTTTCACTTTGACTTGGTCTTCTAGTCCCCGCCGTTGCGAGGGCTGTAACTGCGCATTTACGATCACAGTATCGGCTTCAAGCGCTGCTACCTGCTCAGCTAGCTCTTTGGCTTTCCCGCGCCCTACGAAAGTTGCAGCATCAGGGGAACTGCGTCGCTGCAGAGCCGCGCCTACTAGCTCGGCGCCTGCAGTTTGGGCAAGCGCCGCCAGTTCCGATAGAGAATGTTGCGCCTTACGGCGATCGGAATCATAAATACCTACTAGGAATACTTTTTCGAGCTGTACCCGCCGATATTCGACTTCGGAAATATCTAGGTCGGAGGCTTGGTTACGTTGGAATTCTTCGCGTAGCTTTCGCGAGAAATCTCCGCCATGCGAACTTTGTTTCGTCAGGGCGGTACTCGCCCAATCCAGCAGCTCTAAGCCCCCTTGGGGGGTGTTGGCGTCTGCATAGTTAGAATAATGAGGGTTTTCGGGGGAATCCTTGAGAGCGGATCCGAGGTCGGAATCAGTTTCGCTCCGGTTCAAACTCCGGCTACGCACGCGGCGCACCAGATCGTAGGCTCTATCCAGCTCTTGTTTACTGACTTCCGTTTCCGCAGGTATTTGTGCCGCCTCCCTTACTGTTCTTGGCTTATCTCATTTTCGCATGACCCCGCGTAAGCTGCAAAAAGACGCGCGGTAAGTGCGGACGAATGATATCTTGCGGTCTATCGGGATGACCAGGTTAGATACAGATCACAGCCTGGGAAATTTGTTTCTTTCGCGCGATTAGGTATTCTTTAACAGGTCTAGGGCCTATAGCTCAGTTGGCTAGAGCGCCACGTTTACACCGTGGATGTCGGGGGTTCGAGTCCCTCTGGGCCCACCGTGACGAGCTCGAGCGGCAAGCTTGCTTGCTAGTGAGAGTGAGGAAACCGTGCGTAATCCCGTTAGGGATTACTGGCACAGGAGGAACCCGAACGGTACGAAAACCGTTCGGGCTTTCGCAATAGTGAGGGCGACATTCGGGTTAAAACCCGAATTTCACCTATCCCTGGTGTTAAAATAGAGCTCAAATCGATGGCGATTGGGTACGATTTTAATTTTTAAAGGATGAAATCATGAAAAGCTTAGAAAAAATACGGACATCAGGGCTTTGTTTTGCATTTGTCACCGCGCTTATAGCAGGCTCATTATTAGTGACAGCACCAGATGCGGGTGCGCTTGGTGGAAACTGCTCAGCTTGGCTTCAAAATAGCGTTGGGTTTACGCAAGGTGCAGGTAGATGTTCTTCTCTTAATCGAGATACAAAAGCCCGAGTTACGCTAGATATCGCATCTGCACCGGACTATCATTCTTCTTGGTTCACTAAATTGAATACAACATATAGAACTCCTGCATGGACGGCGGCATCACAATTGGGTTGGCCTCGTGCCGCCCGTGTAGATCACGCTAAGCGATAACCTCTACGCACAGCGAGGTCAGACGGCTATGATGCGCGACGCTCGCCCTATCTAGTAATGCTGACTTCTCACGGGGAACAGTGATGCGTGTCGAAATAGCTGACCTCAGTTTCGAGTATCGTGGTTCGGGCGAAACCCGGAAGATTTTTGACAGAGCTTCCGCCAGTTTTTCACCTGGTGGCTTTTATGCGCTAATGGGAGCATCTGGTTCAGGGAAAACTACCCTTTTTAGGTTATTAACTAGGGAACTAAAGCCTCTGGGTGGGCAGATACTGATTGGGAATCGTGATTTAGAAACTATTCCTACCCGCGAGCTT
This sequence comes from Varibaculum sp. GTC20041, assembly GCF_055387755.1. Lineage (NCBI taxonomy): Bacteria > Bacillati > Actinomycetota > Actinomycetes > Actinomycetales > Actinomycetaceae > Varibaculum > Varibaculum sp. GTC20041. Next base: position 659,970 of record NZ_AP041144.1, on the reverse strand, counting down.
CGAGCCTCCATTCTAGGTCGAATTTTCCAAGATTATTTGTTGATTCCTTTTCTAAATCCAATTGAAAATTTGCTGCTGGCGCGAGAGATTAGCCACGGATATGCAGGTAAGAACGAATATGACCTCGCCTCACAGCTGCTGGCGCGGGTTGGTCTTACCGGTCACAGCGCTCAACCTGTTGAGTTGCTATCAGGTGGGGAACAACAACGGGTAGCTATTGCTCGTGCCTTGATGGGATCAGCTCAGATTCTCCTTGCAGATGAACCCACTGGCGCTTTAGATCGGGATAATACCGTTCAGATTGCACAGTTGTTAGCTAGTTTGGCTCACGATGAGAATATGTTGGTTATTACCGGTACCCATGACATGAAATTCGCTAGTTACGCTGACAAAGTTATCCATATCAGCAATTATGGTTTTGCTGTGGAGTAGCGCTAATGGGTAGGCAGCGACTGCGTCTCATCTTCAAGATGGCTCTTCACCGCCCTGCAAACGCCTTGGGGACGATAGCTATTGCATTGGCGCTAGTCATGATTTGCGCAACTATTAGCAACTTTGTTTTTGCCTATAGTCGCGCTGTTCAACGTGGCGCGCAAAGCAATTTCGGAGTGTATAGCCAACAGGTAACCGGCAACGAGGACGTTGCCGCATTCATGCGCTATTTGCAACAAAAAGGTGAGGCGGTAGCTACTTCCTATTCCCAGCAAAATATTCTCAAAACTAACACTAAAAAGGCCACTAGCGCAGATGTTACTATGCTCAGCGGCTCAGCCAACCTGGGAGTGTTGGCGACTGGTCGCTACCCAAACCTACCGGGTGAGCTATCGGTTAGCCGAGAAGTCGCGAAGCGATTACAAGCAAAACTTGGGGACAAGCTGGAACTCGTAGACGTAGAGAACCCGGGAAAGCAAGCTGCTTTTTCTCTAGTGGGAATCACTGAGAACCCCGCTTCCATTCATGAAGTCACCGCTATTGCTATTAGCGCTAATCAATCTATATTTAAATCCTCTGAAGTCTGGCTGACAAATAATGATTTGAAAACTATAGATGAGGTATTGAATCACGGTGGCGGAAATGTCGCGACAGCGAACTCTGCAATACAGCGAGCAAATGCAAATGCGTTCAGCTATCAGGCGATATCACCGCCACTGGCATCACTGTTTGCATCTCTACTAGTCGTGGTTCTCTTGGTAGCAATCTATGCCGCCGATCGGTATCGACGTCGCAGCATATTCCAGGTTTTGACCGCATTAGGAGATACGCCAGGACGAGCTGCTTTAACCACTTGCACCCAAACTACCTTATTGGCTTTAGGTGGCGGAGCAACAGGATGGCTACTAGCTTGTATATCGCTTCCCAGCCTCTCGGAGTGGGTAGCGACGTTTTTTGAGCAGCGATGGAACCAGGTGGAATGGACAGCCGTGACCATCGTCGCGGTAGTAACGCTGGCTATAATTACCCTTGGCGGTCTGTTTAGCGCGGGGCTAACTGTTTTATCTCTAAAGCACCACAAGCGTGCACCTAGTAAGGGATTTTCCCCTCGTCTTTTGCTAATAGTAGGTATTACGGGAACTGTAGCGACCATGCTTTTAATACTTTCCCGCCAATTGTTTATTTTTCCGCAAGGCCATCGCATGGCGATGGTACTCGGAGCAGTAAGCATCCCTTCCCTGGGGTACTCACTCACGTTATTCACACGTAAGCGGAGGATAACCACGCGTTTAGGAAATCGCTTGCAAAAACTGATTTTAGGAGTGCTCGCAATAGTGTTCGCTTTGAACTATTACGGATCACTGTATGCAAGTGGAGTAGCGGATTGGACTAACTGGATGGGTAGGCAGATTAATGGCAAAGACAGTTACCTGCAAGTTACTAACGCTACCGAGCAAGCCGTAGATAACCTTTTGGAAAGATACCCTCAGTTAAAGGCTCACACCGCGCTATTTGGCGATATTTCTACCACCAAACAAATGTTTCGCATCACCGATAATGAGGGGGCGCAATGCTTTAAAACCGCTAATTCTGTACACGATTGCCCTAAATCTAATCTAGATTTGGTTTATGTTGCTTCTGGAGGGTTGGCTGATAAAAGTTTTATTAACCATGCTCCCAAGGGCTATGTAACCAACAAGGGTACAGTTACTTTGATTGGTATCGGTATCGCTGATTCGGCAATCACCAAAGTGACCACGGTAGAGGGGCTTAGCGGAGACCCTAACTTAGAAAATAACATTTTAAGCGGGTTGATATTATCGCCTGATTCCCCGCTACTTAAACAGTTGGAGGTCAAGAAACCTCAATCTTACACTGCGATTATCACTGGTTTTGCTGGATTACCCGATGAGGTACAAGACGAGATACGGGCAAACCTGCTCATCCAGGCTCCTTTCGCGACCATAAATGACTCCGATGACCCGCAGATTAGACAATTACGAGCACAGGCAGTTGCGCGGCAGCTTTTAGCAGTAATCATCTCGGGTATATTACTGGTGACTTTATCTTCTACATTGGTATCTGACCAGCGAATTGAACGGCGTCTTATCGAACTAACCGGAGGAGGAAAGAAGAGTCAATTTAGATTGTTGAAATCCTTACTGGTTACATACACGATTTCAGTTTTTTCCGCTGTAGTTTTAGGACGCCTGGCCACTATGGATAGGATTCCTTTTTCTCGCCCCAACTCAGCTGTTACCCATGACTATGGCTTGGTGTGGACAATGGGATTATCAGCACTGTTGTTCCTGATTCCTGCCCTAATTATCGCAAGTAGGAAATATCGGCACACGCCCTCATAACGGTTTGCCGAACCCTGAAATGTTACTAATGCCAACGGCGCGACAACCGTTCCAAGTTATCCCCAGCCACCTTTTTCAGAGGGATGGGGCGGGAAAACTAGCGACCGCGGGAGACTATTTGGGTGCCCGCCCACTGGGGGGAAACCACATCTGAGGTGGTGGGATTCATGCCCGCCGTTTTTGCGGCCTCTTCAATTAGACGCGGGTCAACGGCACCGGGGTCGGAGGCAATCGGGCTGAGCACCCAGATCAATCCGCCTTCATCCATATTGCCCATCGCGTCCATTAACGCATCGGAAAGATCATCGACCCCGCCATCGTCATCGCGCCACCAGATCAGGGCACCATCGGTCATCGCGGTGAAATCTTCATCTTGGAGATCGTCGTCTATCTGATCCATTATGGCTTGGCGAAGATCTTCGTCGACGTCCTCGTCCCAACCAAATTCCTGAATGACTTGTTCTTTCTTAAACCCCATCTCCGATACGGATAGGGAACTCTCATGCCTTTCGCGTGTGGTTTCCACGCTCTCTAAGTTACATGATTAAAGCGTAAGGAGAAAACACGGACGCCAACACATAGAAAACTGCCACCTGTTTTAGCAAAGTTTAGTAGTTTTTAGCCTATTTCGCGCTCTTGTGCCCTCGTCATCTTCCCTACCTTCGGCTCTAAGGTTTTAGCGATCCTGGGGAACTCGCTTGCGCCGGATCTTGAGGTCTTGAGTAACTTCTGGGAATCCCTAATCTCTACGGGTTCCCTACCGGCCGATCGGCTCCAGTAGCCAAAGCGCGAAAAATAGTTAACAATTGGCGGGTATGGTCTTTTCTGTTGGAGGAGCAACGAAACCTATGAGTGACAATAAGGCGTCCCTGGACTCTGTACACCAGTTAGCTACCGCCCTGCCGGATCCGGATCCCCAAGAAACCCGCGAGTGGTTGGATTCCTTGGATGATTTGATTAAAGAGCGCGGTCCGGAGCGTACTCGCGATATTTTGTTGCGGATGCTTTCTCAAGCCGGCGAACAAAATGTGGCGGTGCCTGCCAATTTAAATACGCCTTTCACTAACACGATTAAGCCGCATGATGAACCGACTTTCCCCGGGGATGAACGCATCGAGCGGGACTATCGTCGCTGGATGCGTTGGAATGCCGCCGTGCAGGTTACCCGCGCGCAACGCCAAGGAGTGCACGTGGGGGGTCACATTTCCTCCTACGCCTCTATCTCCACTCTTTACGAGGTCGGGTTTAACCATTTCTTCCGCGGCAAGTCGCACCCGAGCGGCGGGGATCACGTCTTTTTCCAAGGCCACGCCTCCCCCGGTATTTACGCGCGGGCTTTCCTAGAGGGTCGGCTGTCTGAGGAGGATATGGATGGTTTCCGTCAGGAATTATCTCAAGCCCCTCACGGCCTGCCTTCTTACCCGCATCCGCGGCACCTGCCCGAGTTTTGGGAATACCCCACCGTGTCTATGGGGCTGGGACCGGCCGAGGCAATTACCCAGGCCTGGTTCGATACCTATTTAACTAACCGCGGAATCAAAGACTGTTCTGACCAGCACACTTGGGCTTTCCTGGGTGATGGAGAAATGGATGAACCGGAATCGCGGGGAATGTTGCAGCTAGCGGGGCAGCAAAAGCTCGACAACCTCACGTTTGTCGTCAACTGCAACCTACAGCGCCTGGATGGTCCGGTGCGCGGTAACGGACAAATTATTCAGGAACTTGAGGCATTTTTCCGAGGCGCCGGCTGGAACGTTATCAAAGTAATTTGGGGTCGCGGCTGGGATCGGCTGTTGGCTAAGGATCATGACCATGCGCTGCTGAAAGTTATGACCGAATGCCTGGATGGTGACTACCAGACTTTCAAAGCTAATGATGGCGCTTACGTGCGTAAACATTTCTTCGGCCGGGATCCTCGCACCGCGAAAATGGTGGAGGACTGGACCGATGAGGAGATTTGGGATTTGCGGCGGGGCGGTCATGATTACCGCAAGGTTTACGCCGCCTATCATGCGGCGATGGCTCATAAGGGACAGCCGACTGTTATCTTGGCGCACACCATTAAGGGATATGTGCTGGGTGAGACCTTCGCGGGACGCAACTCCACTCACCAGATGAAGAAGCTGACCTTGAAAGATTTGAAGGCGCTACGCGACCGGCTGCATATTCCGATTACTGACGAGGAGCTGGAGAAAGATCCGCAGCTACCTCCCTATTATCGTCCCTCCGAGGATCATCCATCCTTGCAATATATGTTTGAGCGTCGTGAAAAGTTAGGCGGATTTTTGCCTTCACGTCCTAAAGAACGCAATCAGATGCAGATTTCCCTGCCAGACGATTCCGTTTATGACGTCCTCAAAGGGGGTTCTGGGAAGCAGAAAGTTGCCACCACCATGGCGCTGGTGCGCCTAATGAAAGAGTTTTTGAAGGATGAAGACTTCGGCAAGCGGATTGTGCCGATTGTGCCGGATGAGGCGCGGACTTTCGGGATGGACTCTATGTTCCCCTCCGCGAGAATTTATAACACTCTGGGGATGAATTACACCGCAGTCGATGAAAATTTGATGCTGCATTATTCCGAGGGGAAAGATGGCCAGATTCTGCACCCCGGGATTAATGAGGCGGGAGCAGCGGCCGCTTTCCAGGTGGCTGGCACTTCCTATATGTCTAATGGGGAACCCACGATCCCGTTCTACCTGTTCTATTCAATGTTTGGTTTCCAGAGGACGGGTGACCAGTTCTGGGCAGCCGGGGACCAGTTGGCACGAGGTTTCGTGATTGGGGGAACCGCGGGACGTACTACTTTGACCGGTGAGGGGCTGCAGCATGCCGATGGGCACTCCCCGATTATTGCCGCCACGAACCCGGCGTTTGTGCAGTATGATCCGGCCTATGCTTACGAGTTGCGCCATATTATTCGTGACGGAATGCAGCGGATGTATGGGGATGGCTCCGATGGGCGCGACCAGAACGTCATGTACTATTTGACGGTTTACAACGAGGCGATTCACCAGCCCGCAGAACCCGAAGGAGTCGATGTTGAGGGAGTTCTGCGCGGCATGTATGCCTTGACCGGTCATTATGAAAATGGCGGGCCGAAGGTAGAACTGCTGGCTTCGGGGATTTCGGTTCCTTGGGCGCTGCAGGCGCAAAAGCTTTTGATGCAGGATTGGGGGGTTGATGCAGCAGTCTGGTCGGTGACCAGCTGGCATGAGCTGCGCCGGGACGGTATGGACAGCGATCGCCATAACCTGCTTCATGCGGATGAAGAGTATCGCTTGCCCTATGTTACTCAGCGACTCCGTAACGCCACTGGACCGGTGATTGCGACTTCGGATTATGACCATCTGGTTCCCGATATGATTCGCCCCTGGGTGCCGGGACGATATAAGGTGCTGGGTGCTTCGGATTTCGGGTATTCCGATACCCGTGCCGCCGCGCGCCGCCACTTCTTGATTGATGCCGAATCCCTGGTAGTTCAGGCCTTGGAGGCTTTAAATGAGGACGGGATTCTGCAAGATCGTTCAGTGGTTACTCAGGCCTTGAATCGCTATGACCTACTAAATCCGAACGCTGGTTCTTCTGGCGAACAGTAAAGTCTGACACTAATCGCATCAGGGTTGCGCCCATTTCCCGATGTCCGCCCCCCTTTACTTTCTGGAGCTACCCCCCAAAACCCGAAGCTATTGATTCTGGATTCACCAATTGCCCCGATGAAAGCGCACTAGCTCGTATTACCCCACTTATTGCGAACCCGGACAACCCTGGTCTTAGAGGCTTCCCAAGAGTTGCGACGCTACCGCTAGCGATAGATTTCTTTGCGATGCCCGATTGCTAAGGCTTGAATATAGAAGTGGTCATCTTCAATCTCGCAGATGAGGCGATAGTTTCCGATGCGGTAACGCCACTGCCCCGCATAGTTCCCCCGCAACGGTTTACCGTGGCTGCGGGGATCTGGGGTTTCCACCAGATTTTTATCAATCCAGTTGCTTATCATGCGCTGGGTATAACGATCGAGTTTTCGGAATTGTCTTTTGAACCTGTTGGTTACCCGGAACTGATATTTCACAGGTCGAGCTCTTTCTTGAACTCGTCCCACGAGTAGGATTTCTTTCCGTCCTCCACCCATTCGCGGTGAGCCTCATCGGCTACTGCCAGGTCGAACTCGTCCTCTATCTTTTCGAAGAGTGCTTGCCTAAAGGCTTCTGCCAAGGTAATGGAGTGTAAGTTCGCATAGCTGGTGGCTAGCTCTTTTTCTTCTGTACTCATCCGGATGGAAAATGCCATCTCTCCCCCTCCCCTTTGTAGTACAAAGTACTACACGCCTGGACGCTGGTCAATAGCTTGCGACAAGTTATAGCAATAGCTGCCACTAGAGTAGGTCATGAATGCACAATAAGCGCAGGTGTGCCCTCCAGAAATATCTTGAGATAAGCAGCTGCGGGTGAGGTGTGGGAGGATAGCGCTATGGAAAAAGCTGAAGTTTCTGCGAAACAAATTGAGCGGGTATCGCGAATGGAGGCAGCGTTAGTGCGTCTCAATGACGCGATTGCAACTGTCGAGGGCGCCCTCGATACCTATGAACAGATGTGGGACGATTACCGCGCCTTGGACAAGTATTATTCCGGGAAAGCCTGGTGGGAGGATCTAGAAGCCGATAACCAGGGGCTTTTGCCGGAAGATTTGCCGCGCGGGGTACTCTCCGAGGACGCAGCCTATGACGCCCTCGGAGACGCCGAAGCTCTCCGTGAGCGACTAAAAGAAATCGCGTTAACTAGCCGAGTGTGCGAAAAACACCATCTCCCCGGCTGAAAGTTACCGCCACGTCTCAACTACCGGGTAGAGCTCTGGACTTTTAGCGCCTATACTCTGTGAAACACCGCCGGTCAAAGCCAGACTAGTGATTACCAGGAGCACAAAAATGCGCTTAAGTAATTTTTTTACCATTTGAAAACACCTCCCTTGATTTTTATGGATTCCGCATATTGATATGCGCCTGATGCTTGCTGCATTGCGACTTAACGGGTTAGCTGTACCCAAGAAAATGAACATTCTGGGAAGAAGGTATTCGCGGTGGCAAATGCTCCGCCTAGTTACAAAGCGCCTCTTCCTTTCCAGCTCCTCCATCGCGATAAAAGATGCGTGGAATACCGGTGGGGAGCGGGTAACTCCGACCTTGTAAGCCGGAGCTAGTTCGTCCCTCTCGTGAGAAACGAAAAAATCAGCAACCAACCTGAAATCGAGGTCTTTCATGAGATTTTGATTTTCTTGCATACTCCCTATGTAGGGCGCGAGCGCAAAAACCCAGGTGAAAGCTAAATTCCCACTGTGTAGTATTGGAAGTTTTGAGGAAAAGGGATTTTGTTAAGATTTCTGTGTGTGCAAGCAAAATTGGGATAATGGCCTTCCAAACGGGGATTACCAGATACCGTCTAGAACAAGGTGCGAGAAGTACCCAATCAGCGACATTGTGCCCTGCGATATAGAATACTTGCGAATCCAAGGTAACCGTTGGACTCAGGCCGGAAGATTAACCGAATTTGTTTTTGTGCTCCAGGTCAGAAACGAAAACACTGGCAGGTGGCAAACGCACCTTTCGATAGACTGCACCCACTCCAACGCCCACATCCACTACTACAAATACGGGGAGAGGGATGGGCACCCGCGCGAAACGATTAAGGTCCTTAACCGGGCAAGGGATGTTCAGGACGCATTGGGAATGGCTATACTAAGAATCAGGCAAGAAATTAATAAACTGGTGGAGGTGTGAAAGTGAACAAGGAATTGGCAGACTTCGAGAACGAAGTCCTCTACAACGTCATGCTCGGAAACACTACTCCAAAAGTTATTGATTCTAGGGGCCATACCCCGCTTATCGCTTGCCTAGAAAGCGAGACTGTTGGCACCCTGCTGGCTAGAATCGAAAGAGCCGGGGGCTGCGGAACCATCTACGCCCTATCCGAAACCGGCAAAGTAAGGGTAGTAGCCGCGCAAGACAAAGGGGCTAAGGCACCCAGCCTCACCGATCTAGAAGCAAGCACCTTAAGTGAGAACTCCTCTATCGGAATGTTCATCGACTATATCTCCACCCAAGAAGACGGGGTATATCTTACCGGCGCAAAAATGCGTTCTTACGGCACCGCCGAACTGGCCAAGGTCTAATTCCCGCAATTCCAACTGCCGCTTACCGATCCATCAGCCGTGAACGTAGCCGCAAACGCGCCATTCCAAGGCAGGCTTAGGCTCGACCCCCCCATGTCTGCCACCTACCGATATAGAAGCGTTAGTCCCAGAAGCATAGATAGTGAGCGTTCCGTTGCATGATCCAGTAAGGGTGGTACTTGCCCGCCGATTTACTGACGCTGGAGTCGGGGTCCTATGATCTGCACCAGCCGGCGGGTTATCTCGGTTAGTTACTGCCTTTGTAGCTTCAACCGCTCATGGTTTTCTCTTGCCTCGCTTCCGCGAATAGGAGCCATTTCCAGAAACGAAAAGAGCCAATTGCGTTTCCGGCATTCTCCCCTGACGGTGATTAGCTGGATATGCGTAAAAGTTCACCTCTCCGACCGGCACCTGTTCCCTAATCTCCGTTACTAAACAGGATCCTGGATTGTCACCGCCTGGAGCGATTGGAACTATTACGCTTAAGGCTAACGCCCCTAGGGCAGCTAGCAGCACCAAGCGTTTCGATACTCTTTGCATCATCTTGGAAACCCCTCCTTACGTCTATTTAGTGTTTCCACTATGGGTAATGTGTAAATAGGTTTCCAAGAATAAAAGCGCTGGTGGAAAGGTTTTGAGGTCGGGCGGGAATTGCGCCCAGATACACTTGTAGCCCCAGCAAAGCGCCGGGGCTACAAGGTATTAAGCGTTCAGTTTTCTAGCAGGGCCAGGTGTTGCCCTCGCTATCTCCGCATCCGGAAACTTCGAATTGGTTATTTCCCTTGTACGTCCATTTCGAGCTGTCATCTTTGTAGCTTTTGCTTTCCCCCGACTTTCCATTCGCCAGAATTGTCTGCCTTAGCCTTAGTCCCGGAGCGGCGAGGAGCTTGGTACTGCCGCTTAGGCTGAGCTTTCTTCTGATAGGTGCGCGCCTTCGGCTGATAGTTGCGTGCCTTGGGCTGAGCTTTCACCGGGGCAGGAGCCTGTGCCTTATTAGCCTTAGCAGGAGCCTCCGCCTCTGCCTTAGCTTTAGCTTCCGCCTCCGCTTTCGCCCTCGCCGCATGGTTCCGAGCAATCTTCTTATCGCGCTCAGCGTTCAAAGCCTGCTTTTCCCTATCCATATCCGAGACAGTCGGCACCTTGTACACCGGAGCACTCGCGTCAGCATTACCCGCGCACCCAGCAAGCCCCAGCCCCAGCACCGCGCTCGCCAGCACTACCATAAGTTTTTGAGTTTTCATTTCTCCATTCCTTTCTTGAGCCTAAATGTTTCCCTCACCACCTATGTAGGACGCGGAGACAAAAAGCCTGGCGGGAACCTTATGGCATCATTATAGGTTTTTAAGAATAGGAAAATTAGCAAACCCCGTTACTAGTTCGAGAAAGACCCCAGGAAAAACGGTCGCGACATGCCGAAATGATGCGTTTTACCCATGGTCAAAACCGGTTAAGGCTCCTGGGGGAAACCAGTTTCTTTCCTTAGATGCCACCCCTTGTTGCATATACGCAACTCACGTAGTTTTATTGCATTTACGCAACTCCTGATGTGACAAACCCCTGCCAAGCACCCCTAAAGCGCTACTTATCCTCGAGATATGAATTGTTTTTGCGAGTACCACCTAATTCGATGCTTACTACCAGTGATACAAGCTCGCCAGCTGCCCCAGAGTTTCACATTCGGCGATCTGAGTATCGGAACGTTTTTCACCCAGTTCTCCCTCAAGCCGTGCTACCACCGCGTACAGCGAAAGATCATCGAAATCTAACTGGGTTCTCAGCTCCGTCTCCGGCTGCAAATCTGCCTGAGCACAGTCAGTTTCCACAGCAACAGCTTCCAAAAGACAGGCTATAACCGTGGGATCACCACTAAAGTTTTCCCAGACAGCAGGAATATTTTTTGAGGACGCATCCGTGTCGCTACCGCCACTTTCTTCAGAAATCTCTCCAGATTCAAGGCCAGGATTACGCGCAGATTCGTCCTCTCCCCCGCTTTCATTCTCTGATCCGCCAGGCAGGTTTTTACCAAAATCGGCGAGCGCCGCTAGCGCATCAGCATCTAGTGCCATCTCAGCCCACTCGATGTAGCCAGCGCACGGGAGCGCCCGCTCCCGCGTAGCGGAAAGGTTCGAGTTCTTCGTCCCAAGCGGTTCCCAACGCCAAATCCAGTAGGCGACGCAATTCTTCTTGACTGCCTTGGGCAAGCGCCGAGCGCACTCGATCTTCTGGGATCACCACATTGCCCACCACATCGGTTTGGGCATGAAAAATCCCCAAGTCTGGAGTGTATGACCAGCGTCCCCCATTGTTGTTTACGGAGGCGTCCTCGGTAACCTCGAAACGCAAATGTTCCCATCCGCGCAGTGCGGAGGCTAGTTTAGCGCCAGTCCCAGCCCTGCCGACCCAGGACAGCTCCGAGCGGAACATCCCGGGTTGAGCAGGTTGTTCCGTCCACTCTAGGTTGACGCGTTGATCTAGAACTGCTCCAACCGCCCATTCCACGTGACTAGACAGCGCACGAGGGCATGAGTGTACGAAAAGTACACCGCGGGTGTAATCCTTGTTCATCGCTTCTCCTTTAGTGATCGCAAGGTTCGTCTTCCCCAACGGCCTATGCGCACTACAGAGTGATGACGCGCGGTGTCTCAGTTTCTATTTTGCCCTCGATAGCGATTTTCAACAACCCCAAAAGCCTCTGACCACCAATTTTGTGACTACTGAGGTTAATGTGACACCTGTGGTTTTACGTGCGGGGAAAGATGCGAAAGGGAACTAGGTAAACGCGCGGGGGCTATATTTGTCCGATAAGGCTAGGCGGGCGTAAAACTCGAAAACGCCTCCGGCTTTTTCGAGTTTTTGGGCAGGAGGATAAATATAACTCCCGCGCGCAATCAACGCTTAAGTATGTACAGTATGGGGGCGTGGCCGGGAAAAGTTACAAAAGGGTTCGAACCACAAGGCGCGGTAGGTACGCTCCAAAGTTGAATGTAACCTTGCGTGAGACTTGAGTAATGGCGCGGGGTCTGGGTTTCATCCGGCCAGACTCTTAGCACGGGTCGAGGCCGGGGAAAGATGCGAGAGGGGGCTTGAGCCGAGCATAGCAAGGCTCACCGGGGTCCCCCGAGTGCTTTCCCCGACCTCGACCCAAAAGGGAAATGAACTTTAAGTGGCTACAGACCCTTTTCGCGGATTGCTTTAAAGGCTTTCCGACGCGTTAACCGATCGAGGCGATCAAGATAAAGATGACCATCTAAGTGGTCACATTCATGCTGGATACAACGCCCCATAAGCTCTTCGCCTTCGACCACTTTCGGCTTGCCATCCAGGTCAATCCCTTCGGCGCGCGCATACCAGGCACGCTGGCAGGGGAAAAATAAGCCGGGAACCGACAGGCAACCCTCGTCGCCATCTTGATATTCGTCTTTTGAAACCTCTACCAGACGAGGATTAAGAATATAGTCGACTTCCCCGTCAATGTTCCAGGAGAAAGCCCGCAGCCCCACGCCAATCTGGTTAGCGGCCAGCCCGGCACGCCCATCGGCATCTACCGTTTCCAGCAAGTCTTCTACCAACTGTTTTATATGTTCATCGATTTCGTCTACCGGTTCACAGGGGGTACGCAAAACCGGATCTCCGATTACTCTGATTTCTCGAAATGCCATTGCTTATTCCTCCTCGCTGCCCGCTGCCACCGCAGCCGGAACGATTTTTTCTGCCCGCGCAGAGGCTTCCTCCAGATCCCGGCGCACCTGGTCATTTACATATTGGAAGGCATCCGCAACTGCGATTTCGCGGCGTTCACCAGTGGCACGGCATCGCACTTCCACGGTTCCTTCTTTGAGTCCGCGCCCGATCACTACCAGCCAGGGCATGCCGAGCAGTTCCGCATCCTTGAATTTAACCCCGGCAGATACTTTCTTGCGATCATCGATCAAAGTATCGATCCCGGCGGCGGTGAGCTGCTCTCCCACCTTTTGCGCGGCCTCGAAAAGTTCTGTCCCTTTGCCGGTCACCAGTACATGCACCTGGAAGGGCGCCACATTAGTTGGCCATTTCAGCCCGACCTCGTCGTGGTATTCCTCGGCGATAGCGGCCATAACCCGGGAAACTCCGATCCCGTAGGAACCCATGGTTACTACCTGGGATTTCCCGTTTTGATCGAGCACGTTTAGCCCTAGCGCCTCGGAATATTTTGTTCCGAGGGCGAAGATATGCCCGATTTCGATTCCGCGGGCGGTCTGCAAGGCTCCAGAACCATCGGGAGCCGGATCCCCATCTCGCACTTCCGCAGCTTCAATAAAGCCGTCAGCGCGGAAATCTCTGCCCGCCACCAAGTGATAAAGGTGGGTGTCTTCTTTGCCGGCGCCCGCGATCCATTCGGTACCTTCTACTACCCGCGGATCTAGGAGGCAGCGGGGGCTGCCTGAAATGTTTCCGTCCTCATCAATTTTGCGATCCGGATGGTCTGGCCCGGCGCAGGTAGGCCCAGTAAAGCCCGGTACGATATTCGGGTAGGCGGCCATATCTTCCGGGGTCGCCATTTCTACGTCTGCCCCCAAGGAGGCTTCGAGGCGCCGCATATCAATTTCGCGATCCCCGGGTACGCCCAGGAGCAGCACTTCCCGTTTACCATCGGCATAAGTCGCGGCAACCATGAAGGCTTTCAAAGTGTCAGCTTTAGTCCACGCCCGGCCGTCTTCGCGGGGGAAGTGCTCGTTCGAGTAATCCACCAATGCTTCTATAGTGTGTGCACCGGGGGTTTTACGTTCAATCGCAGCCGGAAGGTGCAAATAATCTTGCGGCTCGGGCGCAATAGTGGTCACGGCCTCCACATTGGCGGCATACCCGCCCTCGGAGCGCACAAAAGTATCTTCCCCGATAGCGCAAGGGAAAATGAACTCTTCCGAGCGCGAGCCTCCCATAGCACCCGCCATCGCGGAACAAATCACGAAATCTAGCCCTAACCGCGAGTAAATCCGCTGATATGCTTGGCGTTGCTGCTGATAGGATGCCTCCAGCCCCTCGTCGTCAATGTTGAAAGAGTAGGCGTCCTTCATAATGAATTCGCGGCCGCGAATCAGGCCTGCCCGAGGGCGCGCCTCGTCCCGATATTTTTCTTTGATCTGGTAGAGGACGACCGGCAGATCTTTATAGGACGAATAAAAGTCTTTCACCAACAGGGTGAACATTTCTTCGTGAGTGGGCGCCAATAGATAGTCAGCGCCTTTGCGGTCTTGCAGTTTAAACAGGGAGGGCCCGAACTCTTCCCAACGGTTCGTCGCTTCATAGGGTTCGCGGGGCAACAGCGCGGGGAAAGCTACCTCAAGGGCGCCGATGCGATCCATTTCTTCGCGCACTACCTGCTCTACGCGCCGAATCGTGCGCAACCCCAGCGGGGTCCACGTATAGATTCCGGGTGCAGCACGGCGAATATAACCGGCGCGCACCAGCAGTTTATGGGAATCCACTTCGGCATCTACCGGGTCTTCCCGCAAAGTCCTGACAAAATAAGTCGACATATTGTAAGCCACGTTCGCCAGTTTAGTAGATGATGCAAAGGAACCTAAACCGCGCCGTTCCGGCAGGAATCATGTGAAAGCTTTCTGCACTAGGTGTGTGGAAGCTATCTGGTAGATCCGCGCGAGCGAGAAGTTTTTCCTCCCGCCCAAAAACTCGCAGATACCCGCGGGCATCTGCGAGTTTTACGCCCACTTAACCTGATCGGATAAAACTTCTCTCTCGCGCTCGGGGTTACGGCCACAGCAAGCAACATTACGACCATTTTTTGCACCGAAGAAGGGTTTGGAATGCCAATATCTTCCTGCAAGAAGCGTCGCGGAAGAACAATATGAAAAGGCAACCGGGTTAAGCGTGGTAAACGTAGCTAGACTGTTGGAATTTTGGGGCAGGAGTGGGAAAAGATGCGCCTGTTGGCTGGACTTAAGCGGGGAGGATTGGTTTTATCCGAGCAGGCGCGGTGGGCATAAGAATTCGGGAAACGTCGCTACGTTTTCCGAATTCTTGGGCAGGAGGAAAAAACCAATCCTCCCCGCGGGAAAAGATGCGAGAGGGAGAGTGATACTAAGCGCGTGGGCAGATTTATGCCGAAGGGTAGGCTCCGGGCGTTAAATCCGTGAAAATGCCAAGGCATTTTCACGGATTTCGGGGCGCGAGGTAAAATCTGCTCACGCGCGTTACCGGGGTTCCCCGAGTACTTTTCCCACTCCTGCCTAGAGAAACTAGACAGTTACCTCGACCTCGCCAGAGCCTTCTTCTAGACCTAGTAGCTCGGCTTGACGATGCGCCTCCGCAATCAGGGTAGGCACGATTTCCTCTTCGGGAACCGTCTTAATCACTTCGCCTTTAATAAAGATTTTTCCTTTACCGTTACCGCTGGCTACCCCCAGGTCGGCTTCCCGCGCCTCGCCGGGACCGTTCACGATACACCCCATAACCGCGACTCGCAGCGGCACTTTAATCTCGTCTTTAAGCGCGTCGGTTACTGCGTTTGCCAACTTGTAAACATCAACTTGGGCGCGTCCGCAGGAGGGGCAGGAAACAATCTCCAGGGTGCGTTCTTTTAGCCCCATAGATTGCAGGATTTCAATCCCGACTTTTATTTCTTCCACTGGATCAGCAGATAGCGACACCCGGATAGTATCCCCGATGCCTTGACGAAGCAGCGCTCCGAAAGCGGTCGCCGATTTGATAGTGCCTTGGAAAGCCGGGCCTGCCTCGGTTACTCCCAGGTGTAACGGCCAATCCCCCATTTCACTGAGCAATTCGTAGGCGCGAATCATAGTCACCGGGTCGTGGTGTTTAACCGAGATCGCAAAGTCATGAAAATCGTATTGCTCGAACAGGCGTGCCTCATTAACGGCGGATTCTGCCAAAGCCTCCGGGGTGGCTTTCCCATGGCGTGCCATTACCCGCGGATCGAGGGAACCGGCATTTATCCCAATCCGCAGGGCGGTGCCGTGCTGGCGGGCGCATTTGGTGATTTCTTCTACCTGGTCATCGAATTTGCGGATATTACCGGGGTTTACCCGCACCCCTGCGCAGCCGCCCTCAATCGCGGCGAACACATATTTGGGTTGGAAATGAATGTCGGCGACTACCGGAATAGTAGATTTTTGGGCGATTATCGGCAGCGCCTCCGCATCATCGGCGCTGGGGCAGGCTACCCGCACAATATCGCACCCGGCGGCCGTTAGCGCCGCGATTTGCTGCAAGGTGGCACCAATATCGGTGGTTTTGGTGGTACACATGGACTGTACGCTGATTGGGGCATCTCCCCCAATACCTACGTCTCCGCAGCGAATCTTGCGAGTTTTCTTTCGCGGGAAACCCGCGGGCTTTACTTCCGGCATTCCTAGTTCAACACTCACGTTCCTATTATGACGCTTTCAGACACTAAAGCCCTAGTTTCTGGAAAGAATAACGCTTTTACCTGCACTATTTCCCCGGCCTATTTTACAGTAATCACTGAGGGCGAAAGACCGCCAGTATTAAACGATGAGCGCTCCCAATAGCGAACTCAGAACCTAAGGTAAGCGAATGGGGTCAACAATATCCGCCACCATCAGTAGCACGGTCATCGCTATCAACAGTCCTGCCACCACGTAGGTCAACGGCACAGCTTTCGCGGCATCAATGGGGCCAGGAGCGGGGCGCGAACGGAGCCGCGCATAGGTGTTTTTGATTCCTTGCCAACAAGCACCGGCAATATGTCCCCCATCTAGCGGCGGCAGCGGAATCAGATTGAATACAAACAGCGCCATATTTAGGGAAGCTAGCAGGGAAAGTAACCCTCCGGCGCGATCCGCCAGGGTTACCTGGGTTGAGGGCGCAGAACCGATCTCCCCAGCGATTCTACCTACTCCCAGGACTGACATGATTCCGGAGCTATCGCGCGGGGTGTCAGTGAAGACTGCAACTCCCACATCCCACACGGCTACCGGCAGTTTCAAGACTACTGCTCCGGTTTGATAGAACATTTGCCACATGGTTTGCCCGTAGGTGGCCAGCCCCGTGCTTTGACGCACCGAACGCGCATAGAGCCCAGCTTTCCCATCTACCCCGGATAGGTGCAGTTCAATAACTTCCCCGCCGCGCTGGACTGACACGGTGGCATCCCCATGGGTAGCGTTAGCATATTTTCGCAGGTCTTCCCAGGTGTTAATTTTCTGGCCATCCCAGGCGACTAACTTATCTCCCGGTTTAATCCCGGCTTTGGCTGCCGGGGAGGGTTGGGCTCCCTCCTGGCCGCAATCAACCACCTGTCCTGCTTTTAAGCAAACGGCTTTATCAACAGTGGTAGTGGGGGTGGCAATCCCAATCCCCAGCATTGCTATCGCCATAAGTACGAACGCTAAAAATAGGTTCATCACTGGCCCGCCGAACATCACCACTAGGCGCTGGGATACCGGCAGGTTGTAAAAGCCGCGGTGGCGCTGAGTTGAAGGAATCTCAGAAAGCGAGGCGTCTCGGGCTTCTTGCGACCAGGTAGGAACCAAGTTTTCGGCTTCCTCCGGGTCGAGGGCGCGCGCCTGGCGTACTGAAAGTTTCTTGCCGTCCAGTTTGTAGGCAAATTGATCCGGGTCACCCGGGCCGTACATTCCCAGGATGCGGCAATAACCCCCTAGAAGGAAGGCTTTAACTCCGTATTCGGTTTCCCCGCGCGTGCGTGAAAACAGGGTGGGACCGAACCCAATCATGAACTGGGGAACTAGTGCCCCAAATTTTTTAGCCGGTAGCAGGTGCCCACATTCATGCAGACCAATAGAGATAATCAGTCCGATAACCAGAATTATTATTCCCAGCAAAAAAGCCATGGGGATAGCCTACCTAGCGTTCATGACAATTTCCTGAGCCTTAGTTTTCGCCCAGGTTTGCGCAGCCATAATTTGCCCTAAATCTGGATTCTCTACCCCGGTATGTTCGGACAATACTCGCGCTAGCGAATCCACTATTTGCAGGTAGGGCAAGCTTCCATCCAGGAAGGCATCTACGAATATTTCATTGGCGGCGTTATAAACCGCCGGGTGAGAAGCGGAGGCCGCCACTGCTTGGCGCGCCAGTTTTATTGCCGGGAAAGTTTCATGATCTACCGGTTCGAATTGCCACTGCTGGGCTTGAGTGAAATCCAGAGGAGCAACAGTTTTTTCTAGGCGGTTCGGCCAATCCAGTCCCAGGGCGATCGGCAGGCGCATATCGGGCGGGGAGGCCTGCAAAATACTGGCGCCATCAATCCAAGTTACCCCGGAGTGAATAATCGATTGGGGATGAATCACCGGCACAATATTTTCGGGCGTAACATCGAATAAAAGGTGAGCTTCTATCAGTTCCAAACCCTTGTTTACCAGGGTGGAAGAGTTGATAGTCACCACCGGCCCCATTGACCAAGTGGGGTGATTGAGGGCTTGCTGCGCGCTGACCTCAGCTAAATCTGCACGTTTCTTTCCCCGGAAAGGACCGCCAGAGGCAGTAAGGATAATCTGGCTTACTTCACTGTAACCATCCTGGTTTACGCTGGTTAACCCCTTATGGTGGACACCACTAGCTAAGGCTTGCGCAATCGCCGAATGTTCAGAATCTACCGGTACGATTTGGCCAGGGCGCTGGCAGGCAGCTTTAACTAAGGCGCCGCCTACAATCAAAGATTCTTTATTTGCCAGCGCTAAGGTAGCCCCACTATCCAAGGCGGCCAAAGTAGGAGCCAGCCCCACCCCGCCGGTAATCCCATTGAGGACGACCGCTTGCCGGCTGGCTCTCCTCGCTGCTCGGGCACTAGCATCGTCTCCTGTCAAAATCTCGGGTTGATATTTATCTGCGCCAGGAAGTTCCGCAGCTAGCGCAGTGGAGAACTCTTCCTTCTTATCTAAAGAAATCGCCACAATTTCGGGGCGGAAACGGGCAGCTTGCCGCGCCAGTAACGCTAGGTTAGCCCCACCAGCGCTGAGGGCGCGCACACAAAACCGCCCCGAATTTTGAGCGATTACCTCCAGTGCTTGCGTACCAATAGATCCCGTGGATCCCAAAATGAAAACGTCGCGCACTGCCCCTCCCCGATTCGAAAAATATTTTGCCGGTTATTGCCCGAAGGCAAACAGTTATTCCACCGCCAGCAGTACTTCTACCGCCCGCGAGAGATAGGCATCGACTACGCCCTCTTTATAAGCCTTTTCATTCTTTGCAGTCTTAAAAGTGGCACTGCGAATCTCGGCAGAGGTGATTCCCTTATCCGAGTCAAAATACTGTGCGAGCCGGTCGAGTAGTTCATCCACCTGGGTGGCGTCATAGCCTTTACCGTTTGGGTGAGCGAAACGTTTGCCCCGCGGACGGAGCATCCGCGGATAAAGGGTAGTTGCCCGCTGCGCTACCCTTTCCATCCAGGCTTGCGAACCGTTAACTGCCACATTATCTGCTCGGTCACGCCGCACGAAAGCGGCTTCCAGACGATCCATAGCCTGGTCGATCGCGGCAGTTTGATATCCGCGACGCACTAGATCAAAATGGGCACCCCGCACCTGGGCGGCCGAGAATTTTTCAGCCGGCACCCCGCCCTCATAGGCTTTGCGAGCATCCGCAAAAAACTCGTCTACCTGGGAGGGGTCGTATCCCCGCGTAAAAAAACCGGCCCTAGGAAAGTTGTTCTCGCTCATTTGCCAGTCCTCTCCTTCCGAGATTTAGTTGCCAATTGACCACACGCTCCATCAATATCTTGTCCCCGAGTATCGCGGATAGTGGTGGTGATACCTTTACGTTCCAGAGTATCCACAAATTCTGCTTGCGCGTGGGATTCACTCGCCGTCCAGATAGATCCGGGGGTGGGATTTAACGGAATCGGGTTCACATGCGCCCAGCCGTGCCCGCGGGCATTCAGCAAATCTGCCAGTAGTCCCGCTCTCCACGCCTGGTCGTTCATGTTCTTGATCAGGGCGTATTCGATGGAGACCCGCCGACCGGTAGCTTTAAAATAATCGTAAGCAGCGTCTAGCAGTTCGCTAACCTGGAAGCGAGAATTTATTGGAATTAGCTCATCACGCAATTCGTCGTCGGGAGCGTGCAGGGAAATCGCCAAGGTGACCGGGATTTTCTCTTCCGTTAGCTTCTTGATTCCGGGCACCAGCCCCACAGTAGAAACCGTGATTCCCCGCGCGGACATTCCGAACCCTTCCGGGGGCTCGGCAATCAAGCGGCGAATCGCGCCCAGCACTGCCCGATAGTTAACCATGGGCTCTCCCATCCCCATGAACACCACGTTGGAGAGGTTGCAGGGATCTCCGCCCAGTTCGCCCTCCTGACACACCTTACGTGCCAGGCGCACCTGTTCTACGATTTCAGCGGTTGAAAGGTTACGGGTCAGACCCATTTGTCCGGTGGCGCAAAAGGGGCAAGCCATTCCGCATCCCACTTCGCAAGAAATACAGAGGGTGGCGCGGGAAGGATAGCGCATTAGTACCGACTCTACTTCGGCGCCATCAAATAGTCGCCACAGGTATTTGTGAGTCATTCCCTGATCACCGCTACGCTCCACGACTTGCTGAACTAGCTGCGGAAATGCCAGCTCCGCGAGTTTCTCCCGCCCGGTAGCGGGCAGATCAGACATTTGGTGCGGATCGGTAGTTAGGTGCGTGAAATAGTGACGGGATAATTGGTCGGCTCTAAAGGGCGGAAAACCGGCCTCTTTTAGCATTTGTTTGCGTCCCGCCAGATCAAAATCGGCCAAATGCGCTGGGGGTTTCGAGCGTTTAGTTGCTTGGAAACGCAGCACGGGGCGCGCATCCGGGGTGCTAGCTCCCTCAGGGGCCTGGTCGGTGGGCATTACTTGGGAGGGATCGCGCCGCGGTTTGGCCCGGCGCATCAACTCTTTATCGCTGGTGGATCCGCTAGCCTTATCAGCGAAGCGTCCGCCCTTCAAAGATGCCCGGGATCCGTCCTTTTGTCGCTTTTGAGCCGATCCTGGTTGCGCTAGCTTTGCCATTTTGAGTTTGCCATCCTTTAAAAGATCCCCAAGGACACCAGGAAAAAGAGGGGCACGGTGATTAGCAGCGAGTCCAGGCGATCCATCACTCCGCCATGACCAGGTAGTAAATTACCCATGTCTTTAAGTTGCAAATCCCGCTTTATTAAGGACTCTCCTAAATCTCCGCAGGTAGCAACCATGGGAGTGAGAATCCCTAGCACTGCGATTGCCCAAACCTGAGTTCCGGTCGCCCAAACCGCAACTGCGGCGGCGAGTGTGCACATCACTACGGAACCGGCGAACCCTTCCCAAGATTTTGCGGGCGAAACCGCCGGAGCCAGAGGGTGCTTACCTTTAAGTACCCCCGCCGCGTAGCCACCAATGTCATTGCATATGGTGACCACGATCCACATTATTATCGGGGCGGGATGATGGGGATTATGCAGCATAATGACCACGAATGATGCCAAGAAAGGCAAATAGATGGCCACAAAACTGGTAACTAGCAGGTCGCGAGTCGCGAACTTGGAAGGACCGCTGCTCAAACGCCAAATAGCACAAGCTATCAAAGTAGCTAGTAGCGCCGCCCATACCCCCTCCGGTCCTAAGAGATAGGCGCAGACCAGCATCCCGATACTGCCCACCACCAGGGGTGGTAAACACAGTTTTACCCTAATCCGAGATACGGCTCGCGCCATCTCAAATTCGGCCATCACCGCCACTACCATGATGAACACCAAAAAACATACCGGTGGTGCCAGGAGCAAAGCTAACGCCACGGCACCCAGGCCTACCCCCACCGCAATCGAGGCCGGTAGGTTGCGTCCTGCCCGCAACTTTTTCGGTTTTGCGGGCGCATTCTTGGTAGGTTCTGGGTTCATCAAAGAGACAGATCCCTCGCCTTGGATCGGGGGACGGTGGTTCAACTAGATCTCCATTAGTTCTTTTTCTTTGGCTTCTAACAGAGCATCCATCGTGTCCACCTGTTTCTTCGTCAAAGCCTCGATTTCTTTTTCTGCGCGCGTTACTTCGTCCTCGCCGGCATCGCCATCTTTCTTTAGCTTGCCCAGCTGATCCAGGGCTTTACGGCGAATACCGCGAATAGATACGCGACCTTCCTCAGCTTTTTGTCCCGCAAGTTTTACGTAGTCGCGGCGACGTTCCTCGGTTAGTTCCGGCAAGGTTACCCGAATATGGTTTCCCTCGTCAGTGGGGTTTACCCCCAGGTCGCTGTCCCGAACCGCCTTGATGACATCGTTAGTGGAGGATTTGTCATAGGGGGAAATCAGCACGGTGCGCGGCTCCGGGATATTGATGGTAGCTAGTTGCTGCAAAGGCGTGGGCGCCCCATAGTACTCCACCATAATCGGGTTAAACATGGCAGCATTGGCCCGCCCGGTGCGAATCGCAGTGAATTCTTCCCGGGAGAACTCGATGGCTTTTTCCATCTTCTCCTCAGCTTCGAGCAGAATATCGTCAATCACTTGGTTACTCCTTGTCAGCAGAAACTAATGTACCGATTGTCTCACCTAACAGCGCTGAAGTAACGTTGCCGGGCTCAGACATTCCAAATACCCGAGTATTTAGTTTGTTATCCATACAGAGACTGAAAGCAGTGGCATCCATAACCTTCAGTTCCTTCTGGAGAGCTTCTTGATAGGTTAGATGATCAAATCGGGTGGCGGTGGGGTCAGTCTTCGGGTCTGCGCTATAAACCCCATCAACGCCGTTTTTACCTACCAATAGCTCTTGGCAATGGGTTTCGAGGGCGCGCTGGGCACTTACCGTGTCGGTAGAGAAGAACGGTAGGCCGGATCCGGCACCGAAGATTACTACCCGACCTTTCTCCATATGGCGTACCGCTTTTAAGGGGATATAGGGTTCGGCGATTTGTCCCATAGTGATGGCGGTCTGTACCCGGGTAGTTACCCCTGCCTGTTCCAAGAGATCCTGTAAGGCCAGGGAATTCATTACCGTTCCTAGCATTCCCATATAGTCGGCGCGTGCCCGATCGAGGCCGCGCTGGGAAAGCTCGGCGCCCCGGAAAAAGTTTCCGCCCCCAACTACCACTGCGACCTGGACTCCTTGTTCAACGGCCGCCCCAATCTGGTGAGCTACCGAATTGATTACGTCGAGATCCATGCCAACTTGGCCGCCCCCAAAGACTTCGCCGGACACTTTCAGCATCACTCTGCGTTGTTTATTTCCGACTTCTTGGTTCACCCTTATCCCCTTAATATTGTTGTTTCCTTGAGGGCAATATGCCTGTTACTACCTTAACCCGAAGCGTAAAAGCTGGGGTGCTTCTCCCTTGCAATCTTGCTATTTACTGGAGGCAAATCCCCAATTAACTGTCTGGATATAAAGATGTGGCCTCAGGATTTCCCTGAGGCCACATCACTATTTGCTTAAGAACCTACGTGGAAGCGGGCGAAAGCAGTAACTTTCCCACCCGAGGCTTTCACTATCTGCCCTACCGACTTCTTCGGATCTTTCGCAAAATCCTGGTCTAGCAGGCAGTTGTCTTTGTAGAACGATCCCATCCGGCCTTCCACGATCTTGTCAACGATCTTTTCCGGCTTGCCCTCTTTCAGGGTCATTTCCCGCAGAGTTTCGCGTTCCTTATCCAGTTCCGCCTGGGGAACTTCTTCGCGGTCAATGAAACGGGGGTCATAAGCGGCGATGTGTAGTGCGATATCGTGCGCCACGTCTGCGCCGGCTTTATCGGTGGCTACCAGTACCCCGACCTGTGCAGGCAGATCCGCGGAGGAGTAGTGCAGGTAGCTGGTTACGGCCTCGCCATCAATCCGGGTTACCTTACCCAAAACAATGTTTTCAGAGAAGAGGGCGCCGATTTCCTCTACCTTTTCTTTAACGGTGCCTTCGCCACATTTTGCTTCCAGCAGTTCCTCGCGAGTGCTTACCCCGCTGTCAACCAGCGCTTGCATGATTTCTTCGGCGGCCTCCACGAACTTGGGGGACTTGCCCACAAAGTCAGTTTCGGAGTTCAGCTCTACCATTACGCCGGCCTGTCCGTCCGCGGTGTCCAGCACTTTCGCCATCACCAGACCATTCGCAGTGGAACGATCTTCTCGCTTAGCCAGGGATTTCTTACCCGCTAAACGGATCGCCTTTACCGCTGCTTCCTTGTCGCCGTTTGCCTCTTCCAGTGCCTTCTTAACTTCCATCAGACCGGCGCCGGTCAGTTCGCGCAGTTCCTTAATATCTTGCATCGAAATAGCCATCAGTATGTTCCTCTCGTTAACGATCCTTAGCGGATTATTCAGACTTTTCTGCTTCGGCGGGGGCTTTTTCCTCTTCCGCGGAAGCGGCGGGCTCTTCGGCTTTCTTTTCTTCGCCCTCTTCACTATTTGCGGTACCCTCTAGCAGTTCCCGCTCCCAATCAGCCAAGGGTTCATCACTGGCCGGAGCGGCTTCTTCGCTGGAAGAAGCCTCTTGCTCGCTAGTTTCTTTCTTAGCTGCCGCCTTTTGCGAGCGAGCAATTAAGCCATCAGCGCAGGCATCGGCAATAATCCGGGTGAGCAGCGCTACCGAGCGGATAGCGTCATCATTGCCGGGAATGCCGAACTCGATCTCATCCGGATCACAGTTGGTATCCAAAATCGCTACGATCGGGATGTTCAGCTTGTTGGCTTCTGCTACTGCCAAGTGCTCTTTATTGGTGTCAACGATCCAAACAGCGGAGGGGATACGCGCCATATCGCGGATACCACCTAGAGTGCGGGAAAGCTTGTCTTTCTCGCGGCTCATCATCAACAGTTCTTTCTTAGTGCGCCCCGAACCGGCTACATCGTCGAAGTCGATTTGTTCAAGTTCTTTTAGACGCTGCAAACGCTTGTGCACGGTCCCAAAGTTGGTTAGCATTCCGCCCAACCAGCGCTGGTTAACATAGGGCATCCCTACCCGCTCAGCTTGCTCCGCAATGGAGTCTTGTGCTTGCTTCTTGGTGCCGACAAACAGGATATTTCCCCCGCGCAGCACGGTTTGCCGCACGAAATCGTAGGCGCGATTAATGCCGTCGAGAGACTGCGCCAAATCGATTACATAAATACCGTTGCGATCAGTCAAGATGAAGGGTTTCATCTTGGGGTTCCAACGCCGGGTTTGATGTCCAAAGTGTACGCCGCTCTTGAGCAGCTCAGACATGGTTACTACCGCCATGACTTCCTTTCAGTGCGCTAAGGCGCACGTATTTTGGGGCTATCTGCCCCGCTTACGGTTTCCATTCGGTTCCTGGCACGACGTCCACTGACACCTGTTTCAGCCAGTAGAAATCACTTTCGGGTTACCCCAAAAAGACCCCACCAAAAACAGGACCGAAGCCAGCGTGACCCAGCTGGGCTGGTAGTCGTACGCGAAGTCACCTGGCAATCCAGGTGCTAAGAGCTAGCTTAGCGGGAAATCATAGCCTACCCCAAGCTGAAAGCGGCACTGAACAGTGTTAACCTGCTGACAGTTTCCCAGATTGTGCCGGTAGGGTTACTTTTTCTAGTTATCCCCACAGGCACATAGTTATCGCTTTTGCTTACCAAGTTATTTAGGAGTTTCTCCCAGGGCTTACCGCGTTCAAGCTGGAGGGTATGAAGCGATCTTCTCCCCCACCCCTGCTAATACTAGCGGCGCTATCCGCCATTTGTCTGCTGGCATCTGCTCCTGCTCCGCCAGTTGCGGCCGCCGTGCGTCCCGCGAGTAACGCCGAGCTGGTAGATCTGCGACAACTATCCGGCGAAATTGGGTTCTACCATTGGCCCAGTCGCTCTCCCGTGAAGATACTACGCCCTTTCAATCCCCCGGCATCTCCCTGGGGCAGCGGACACCGCGGAGTTGATTTAAACATTCCTGCAGGCAGTGAGGTTTTTAGCGCCCGCGAGGGAACCGTATTTTTTGTGGGAACCATCGCGGGCAGCCCCAGCATCTCAATTAAACATTCAGCGCTGATACGTACCACCTATACCCCGGTCAAAAGTGATTTAACGGTAGGGACGGCAGTGGCGGCCGGCCAAAAGATTGGAACCCTTCAGGCGGGGCACCCGGGGCTGCATTTTGGGGCAAAAATTGATGACCATCACTATCTAAATCCCCTCCTGCTAATCTTTGGACCTATCCGACTCCTGCCCGATCCCTAAAATCGGGGGCTAGTATCTGCCCCGTTTTCCGGGGATAGCTGTACTGGCATCTGCTGCTACCAGGCCGCTGTCTGCAGATACCAGGCAACAGACTCTGCGGTGGGCTAAAAAGTCGCAACCGTCTATTTTGAGTAAAACCTACGCCGTGAAAGTAATTAGGCACGGGGAAACGCCTGCTGATAGGCGCCAATTATGCGATGCGCATCCACGTGGGTATAACGCTGCGTTGTAGACAGCGCAGAGTGTCCTAACATTTCCTGGATTACCCGCAGGTCTGCTCCCCCCTCCAACATATGGGAAGCCATTGAGTGACGCAGTCCGTGGGGCCCTAAATCGGGCACTCCTGCCAAGGCACAGGCACGATGCAGACGTCCCCGCACGATCCTTTCCGAAACTGCTCCCCCTTGTGCCCCCAAAAAGAGGGCGTCACTCGATGCAGACTTTTGGAGCTCTCCCCGCGCCGCTTGCAGGTAAAACCGGAGGGCTTTGGCGGCCTGAGGGCTGAAGGGGACTATTCGCTCTTTTGAGCCTTTACCCCACAGGCGTACAGTGCGGGCTTCGAAATCAATATCTTCCGGAAGTAGGGCACATATTTCTCCCACCCGCGCCCCGGTTGCATAAATCAATTCGAAAATCGCCCAATCACGAGCCATGACCGCATCATTATCTGCTTGACTTTCGCACCAGGCAAGTAGTTGTTTTGCTTGGTCAATCGACAGCAAGTGGGGCAGATTTTTCGCAGTTTTCGGGGTACGCAATTGTTTCGCAAAATCCGTTTCCACCACTTGGTTCTGTTTCGCCCATTTAGAGAAGGCACGCAGCGCCGCTATTTTTCGCGCAATGGTGGTATTCGATTGCCCTTCCGCGCGCAGCTGCGCTAACCAGTTCCGCGCCGCCGGTAAGGAGCAGGCAGGCAGAATAGATTGTTCTTCTTTGATATGGCAATGATCCAGCCATCCGCGCAGATCTGCCAGATACGCTTTTATTGAGGCTTCAGAAAATGCTTTCGCATATTTCAGGTAGTGACGATAATCTTCAAGTACTTGCCCCCGCTTGGCTGCTCGCATTCTTAGACCCCCGCCTTTTTCCATTTACCGGCTACCTGAATCACTCGCCCCTCCATTTCCAGGTTACCCATTGCCGCGACAACTTCCCCGATAGCTGCCCCGCTGGCACGCGCAATTGCCTCTATATTGGCGGGGCTGCGTAGCGGAGTAGCATCCAGAATCCGCCCGCTCAAAGGATCTAAACCGTCAAGATAACCGCTTTTCACTCGGCCTCTTTCAGTATTTACCGTCCCCAAAGGCGCAATCATTTCTAAAACGTCCTCTGCACCGCTAATTAGAGTAGCGCCGTCCCGAATTATTTGGTTGGAGCCTGCCCATTCGGGTTGATTTATTGGCCCGGGCACTGCCCCTACCTGACGACCTAGCTCTATGGCATGCCGGGCAGTATTGAGCGCCCCCGACCGAAAACCAGCCTGGATCACTACGGTTGCAGCTGATAGTGCCGCGATTAGGCGATTTCGATCTAAGAATCGCCAGCGCGTAGGACGCGCCCCAGGCGGGTATTGGCTAAGCAACAGACCGCTGCGAGAAATCTGTTTAAACAGGTCGCTGTTTGTAGCCGGATAGGGACGATCCAGTCCCCCGGCAAGGAGAGCGATCGTAGGAGCCGAGGCACGCAGGCACGCCTGATGAATCAGGCAATCCACCCCGTAAGCACCTCCGGAAACCAAAGTGATCCCTTCGCTAGCGCAGCGCCAAGCAAGTTCGGTGGCGACATCGTGGCCGAGGGCGGAAACTGCACGCGCCCCCACCATCGCTACGGTTTTGCCGCAGTCCCGGTTCATTAGAGAAGTATCCCCGATCGCCCACAGCGCCCAGGGGGCATTGCTGACGTTATTAAACGCGGTTGGCCAATCGGGATCCCGGCGAGTAACTAACTTAAAACGCCCCTTTGCTAGTAGCTTTTCTAGCGCCGGTAAGTCGAGTACTTCCAGGCGGCTGCGCCACCGGGCAAAACTCTTATCCCATTTATCAGTGCCGGTGCGCCGCAATAGTTCTACCGGCAGATAAGTGTGCCAGCGCTCGGGATCATCACTGGCCGCGCGCCGGGCAATTTTTAACGCGGCAACCGGTCCGAGTTCATTAAGGAGCAAATCGGCGGCCGGATCACCCGCCTCAGTCAGCCGGGACCAACTGGCACAGGCCAGACGGTACTGGTAGTTATCATCCATACTTGCCTCTCTTTCTACGATTCGATCCCGCTAGTTGGGGCGCTGTGAATTCCTAAGTGAATACGCCAAACCAAAATCTTCTCGGCTGGGTTTATCGCGTCCTCGTAAATCAGCAACCGTCCAGGCTACTCGGCAAATCCGGTCAGCTCCCCGCATAGAGATCCGCCCCGACCCCACCAGCCGATCTAAACGTTCTTTCGTGTCCGCATCGAGCGTGTGCTTCAAAACTCGGCTCGGAACCCGCGCATTAAGGGCGACTCCTTGCTCTTTCCAACGCCGCTGCGCGCGCTGGCGGGCAGCTAATACCCGCTCGCGGACTACTTTGCTGCTTTCTGGAACCTCGATAGTGGTTAAATCGGTGATCTTGGGGCGCTCTACCCGGCACTGCAGGTCGATGCGATCCATAAGGGGCCCAGAAAGCTTGGCTAAATAGCGTACTCGCTGATAGGGGGTACATTTACACTCTTCCCCTAGCTGTCCCCACATTCCGCAAGGACACGGATTTGCCGCAATCACCAACTGGAAAGCAGCCGGAAAACTGGTTACTGCTCGGGAGCGATGCACCGTGATCTTTGCAGTTTCTAGAGGTTGCCTTAAAGCATCTAAACTGCGGGATTGAAACTCAGGAGCTTCATCAAGGAAGAGGACGCCGCGATGCGCTAAGGAAATCGCACCCGGCGCGGCAATGCCGCTACCTCCACCGATTAGCGCTGGCAAGGTGGCAGAATGATGCGGGGCGATAAAGGGCGGACAACGCATCAGTCCCTGAGCAGGTATGAAAGTACCAGCTAAGGAGTGAATAGAAGTTACCTCCAGAGCTTCTTCATCATCAAGGGACGGTAATATCCCCGGTAGGCAACGCGCCAACATGGTTTTACCAGCCCCGGGAACCCCAATAAAACTCAGGTGGTGACCCCCGGCGGCCGCAATCTCTAATGCTTTTCGAGCAAGAAAAGCTCCCCGTACCTCCTGTAAGTCTGGGGGATCATCTGGGATTGCCTCTGGATACAGATTCGGCCGCGCTGGCGCTGTTGTGGCTCTAATTTGTGCGACCCGCGCCTTCATTTTGCGCATACCCAAATAATGTAGCGCCTCTACCAGGTGCGATACTCCGATAATCTCTATTCCTTCAATCAGGGATGCCTCTGCGACCGCCTCGGAGGCCACCATTACTTTGTTGAAGCCCGCGCGGCGTGCCGCCAAAACCTGCGGCAAGATTCCTTTTACCCGATAGACCCGTCCATCCAGGCCCAGCTCCCCGCAAAACACCATTCCAGCTGCGCGTTTTTGTACCCCGGCATAGCGCGAAGCCACTACTGCCAGTGCAATCGGTAAATCGAAACCGGAGCCAGTCTTAGGTAATTCCGCGGGTGAAAGATTAACCGTTAACCGGGTGGGTTCGAAGCGCAGACCCGTAGAAGCGATCGCGGCCTCCACCCGGGAGCGGGATTCTCTAAGTGAAGCATCCGGCAATCCTACCAGCGCAAAAGCCGGTAAACCTTGGGTGTGGTGCGCCTCTACTTTAATCAGGTGGCCACTTAATCCCACCATGCCTAGGGCAAAGCAAGTTCCGATTTGTGGCATTTTAAATCCCCTGACAGTGGGTAACTACCGGCACTTTTCCTCCGGAAGCATCGATCGCAATCATATCGATGCGCACTCCACCCCTTGACCGCACCTGGGGATGACTGCTGAGCCACAAGCTGACTAACTGGCGCAGGCGGCTATATTTTCCCCGCCCTATTCCCCGTTTCGCACCCCCATATTGCCGGGTGGTTCGGGTTTTTACTTCCGCAAAAACTAGACGTGTAGATTGAGGATCCCGGCAGATAATATCGAGTTCCCCAAAGCGACACCGCCAGTTGCGCTCGATTATTTGATATCCGCTGTCTTTAAGCATGCGGACGGCAAGCGCTTCCCCGGCCGCACCGATTTCGCGGTTTTTCGTTCCCATTCCTTAAGGATTACCCGCTAGAACCGGGAACTAAACTTTTTATTTACTGGTCAAGGAAAACCAATCACTACCTTGCCTGTGGACAAGCACACCTGCCGAGTCAGGGTCAAGCACCTCCGGTTAGGTACTTAGGTTGTCGTCTACTAAAATCGGAGCCTAAATTATTCTGCTTGTTCCGGACTGCGTATCAGATAGTCAAAAGCACTCAATGCCGCATTAGCACCGGCACCCAAGGCAATCACAATCTGCTTATGGGGGGTATTAGTACAATCCCCAGCCGCGAAAATCCCCGGCGCCGAAGTCGCGCCCCGGTTATCTACCGTGATATAGCCATCTTCCAACTCAACAGTTCCCTGCAACCAATCGGTGTTAGGAATCGATCCGATCTGCACAAAAATGCCATCCAACTGCAATTGCTGTGTCTGTCCCGCGGCGTCACGGTATTCGAGGCCGGTTACGCGATGACCATCCCCCAAAACCCTGGTGGCATTGGCAGATTGGATAACTTTAGTATTAGGAAGCCCCCGGAGTCGATCGACCAGTACCTTATCGGCTTTCAGCCGGTCTGCTAGGTCGATCACGGTAACTTCCCGAGCTAGAGCAGCTAAGTCAATCGCTGCTTCTAGCGCTGAGTTTCCGCCTCCCATCACCGCCACTTTCCGATCAGCAAATAGCGGAGCATCACAGTGGGGACAGAAAGTGACTCCGCGGTTTAAGTATTGTTCTTCCCCGGGGATGTCTAGGCGTCTAAAATTGGTTCCTACGCTGATCACTACCGCGCGCGCCCGCAGCAGGGCCCCGCCCTCGGTAGTGACTGGAATTAAGCCGTCCTCGCCGCGCTCTCCGATTTTTTCTATCCGAATCCCACTGATCTGATCCACCGCGTAATCACGCAGGTTAGCCTGGAAAGTCCCCGCTAACTCTTCCGGTTGAACGCGCTCGAGAGTAATAAGATTCTCGATCTGCCCGCTCTCTAGGACTTGACCGCCAATCCGGTCAGCCACCATCCCGACTCGCAACTGTTTGCGCGCCGCATAAACTGCCGCGGCAGTCCCCCCAGGCCCGCCCCCGACTACGAGCACATCGAAGGGCTCCAGGGCATTCAAGCGTTTGAGTCGCAGCCCGGTCATTCCCCGCCCAATCTTGGACACAATCTGCTCGAGGGTTACCCTGCCCTGCAGGAATACTTCCCCATCTTTTATCACTGTGGGCACTGACTGCAGATGGTGATGTTCGAATTCTTCCCAGAAAGTCCCGCCATCGACAGTGGTGTGTTTAATCAGGGGATTAAGCACCGCCATCGCATTTAAGGCCTGTACCACATCTGGACAGTTCATGCAGGAAAGCGAAACATAGGTGATGAACTCGGTGGGCTCGTCGATCTCTTTAACCGCGGCAATAATATCCGCATCTGCTTTTACCGGATGCCCGCCTACCTGTAGCAGCGCTAACACAAAGCTGTTGAACTCGGTTCCGGTCGGCACCCCCGCAAATCGTACACTGATATCGGAATCCACGCGCCGGATGGCAAAGGAAGGTTTGCGCGGATTCTCTTCCCATTTGACCTGGATTAGATCCGATAATCCCGCAATCTGGTGCAAGATTTCGGAAGTCTGCTTGGATTGTTCACTGTAGTCCAGCGAGGTAGCCAGTTCAATCGGGTATTTAATCAACCCGATAACTTGTTTTACCTGATCAAGTATCTTTTCTTCTAACATGTTTATAGCTTCCCGGACAGATCAAAAGTCGGGGTGATGGTACTTTCACCCAAATCCCAATTAGCGGGGCATACTTCATCGGGGTGATCGTAAATATACTGCGCCGCCCGCACTTTCCGCAGTAGTTCTCCCGCGCTACGCCCGACTGCGTCGGAGGTAGTCTCTACGTATTGAATAATCCCGCTGGGGTCAATCAAGAAAGTACAACGATAGGCACACCCAGACTCTTCATCTAAAGCTCCAAAACCCCGAGAAATCTTGCCAGTAGGATCAGCCACCATGGGGAAAGAAATCTTTTGAATCCGTTTTGAGCTGTTATGCCAAGCTTTATGGGAATGATGCTTATCGGTAGAAACCGAGTAGACCTCCACCCCCATCCGTTGTAGCTGAGCGTAATTGTCTGCCAGATCCTCTAGTTCAGTGGGGCAAACATAGGAAAAATCTGCCGGATAGAAGAAAACAATCGCCCATTTATCACGATAATCTTCACTGGATACATCGACAAAGGAATCATTGTAGAACGCTATCCCGGACCAGTCCGGCGCTACAGCATTAATCTTGGACACTGTCAGCCTCTTTCGCCTTTAACCATCATTAGCTGTCTAGTAGTTCTCTTATATGGTAACAGCCAGCTGCTACCCCGGTTTGGTAAATGCCGAAAGCCGAAGAGGATTTTAGATAGTTATTTCCGATTCGGGCAGCTTTTCAACGTTAATATCTTTGAAAGAGTAAACCTTCACCCGATTAACAAAGCGGGAAGGACGATAAATATCCCACACCCAGGCATCTTGCAAAGTTACCTCGAAGAAAACGTCCCCACCATTGCTGTGCATCTGCACATCTACCTGGTTGGCCAGGTAGAAACGGCGGTCGGTTTCCACTACGTATTTGAAAATGGAAACCACGTCACGGTATTCGCGAAACAGGGCAAGTTCCTGATGATTCTCGTACGCCTCTAGATCTTCAATGCCCAATGTCATCCCTTCTGCGTGCTGAATACTAGCGGAGGCTGCACCCGTTTTTCCCGGCGGATCCGCCAGGCTCTAGCGAAAGCTGCGGAGGATACCCCCTGCAAATGCCAACTGAGACGATGAGACGAATCAAGTCCCAATTGCGCGATTGCCTGCAGATGTTGCGCGGACGCATAGCCCTTGTTTTTTGCCCAACCATATCCGGGATCGGATAGGTCGCTCATTAGTCTATCTCTAGTCACTTTTGCTAGCACGGAGGCGGCGGCGATAACTACCGATTTACCATCACCTTTCACCACGGTGGTAACTTCCCGCGGGATTTCTGCTTGTGAGGACGCGCTTACCGCCGATGCCGACTGATCCGCATTAGCGTCCGCAAATAAATCTGTGGGAGCGGACAGATAGTCAAAACTGCCATCTAAAAGCAACAGTCGCGGAGAAAAGCCCTGTTCCCCCAGAGCTTCTAAGGCGCGAAAGGCGGCTAGCCTCAGAGCGGGGGTTAGTCCTTCTTTATCGATTTCCTCGGCGCTGGCCATTCCGACTGCCCAGGCTGCTGGCCAGGCAGAAAGCTCGTCAAACA
This sequence comes from Varibaculum sp. GTC20041, assembly GCF_055387755.1. NCBI lineage: Bacteria > Bacillati > Actinomycetota > Actinomycetes > Actinomycetales > Actinomycetaceae > Varibaculum > Varibaculum sp. GTC20041. Next base: position 626,439 of record NZ_AP041144.1, on the reverse strand, counting down.
TGGCTTCTCGCCGCCGGGGCGTTAACTGTTTTGAGTCGGTTAAACCGGCAGGCGGCTCTCCTTCGGTACCATCGATGACTGCTACCCCTACCGCGAGTGGGCCGGCGATTGCTCCGCGGCCGACCTCGTCAATACCGCCAACACAACGCATTTGTAAGGGAGGGACTTTAGCAGCAGAACCTGGTAGAACTGAGCCCGCCCCATAGCGGTTCTCAGCGTCTTTCAGCAGAGATAATTCCAGGTCGCGGGAAGGTATGGTTGCCATTTTAGGGAGCGGGCGGAACTGCCGCGAAGGCATCGGTATTTTTGATCGTCGACAGGTGGTTTAGCGGCCACATAATGGCAAATGCCCGTCCGGTGACTTGATCCAGGGAAACGAACCCCTGGGAGGGTTCCTTCATATGGAAACGCGAATCCTCTGAATTGGAACGGTTATCGCCCATCACCCAAAGTTTTCCGGCCGGGACAGTAACATCGAATTTGATTAATGAGGGGGCGCTGCCAGGGTTGATATACCCGCTTTCGTCTACGCTAACTCCGTTAACTTTCAAGCGCCCATTGGTGTCGCAGCATTGCACTCTATCCCCGGGCAGGCCTACGATCCGTTTAACGAGGTGGTTTTGGGAGTCGTCGGGACGCAGACCTACCCAAATCAGTATTTTCCCTGGCAGAGAGGGACTCGGGGTGTCCGCATTCCGTTTCAGCCAGTTATCGTCATCTTGGAAAACGATTACGTCCCCGCGGTTAAGTTGCCGGTAGTCAGGCACTAGTTTGGAAACGATAATGCGGTCATTGATTTGCAGGGTTTGTTCCATCGAAGAGGACGGAATCTGGAAGGCTTGCAGTAAGAAAGCTTTGATTATCGCGGAGATAGCTAATGCCACGAACACCATCATTAGGGTCTCTCGCAGCACCAACCACCATTTGGAGGGGGTTTTACGCGCGCGCCGGCCACTTTTTGGGGCGGGGGAATCTGTTCCCGACATCCCTAAATCGTTTGACTCTCGCGCATCTTTCATCCGTTTATCTCCCGCCGTCAATCAACATTTCCATCATGCCATATATAGCAAATCGGCTCTGCCTACAAGCAGAGCCGATTACTAATTAGCGTTATTAGGAGTCGCGACGCTCTTTAATGCGAGCCGCTTTCCCGTGACGTTCACGCAGGTAGTAGAGTTTAGCACGCCGTACATCACCGCGGGTTACTACCTCTAAAGATTCGATAGTCGGCGAGTTTACCGGGAAGGTACGTTCTACCCCGATCCCGAAACTAACTTTCCGCACGGTGAAAGTAGCGTTCGGCTGGTTCTTACCGTGGCGGGCAATTACTACCCCCTGGAATACCTGAATACGAGTGTTTCCACCTTCGGTGACCCGCACGTTTACTTTTACGGTGTCTCCGGCGCGAAAATCAGGTAGATCCGAGCGCTGGCTCTTCTGGTTAATCTCATCGATGATATTCAATGTAGTTTCCTCATATTGCTTTCGTTCCGCAGGTAACGTCAGCTATCGGGCCGGTCTAGCCGGCGTATCTAGCATTGCCAAGCGGCATTTGCGGCCCCCTGCGGCAGGTTTCGCAGCCTACTTATGCAACCTTGCTTATTGTGCCACGTTTTGTGCCCAAGACGGAACTTGGCGGGTTGTGAAATCCCTAACCGCTATGACATCTCGGGTTTCGATTCCCCCCACTAGGAAGGTGCGGCGCCCGCATTTGCGGTATCCGTGGTGGCGGTAGAACTTTAAGGCTCGCCGGTTTGACTGGTTAGTCCCTAAACCAATCTTGGTTAGATGCGGGAAGCGCTCTTGTAGGTATGCGTGGGTTACTTCGATCATGGCGCCCGCCAGCCCCGAGCCTTGCCACTGGCTATCGAGATAGCATTTAGACAGGTAGGCACAGTTTTCACCTACTGCTTTCACCAGGTTTTCTTCGGGTGGCACAAAGCCGGGGTCTCCCACCTGGGTTAGGGTGTAGCCGGCAGCTTCCCAAGGGGTTTCCTCTTGCGAGGCAGCGGGAGCTACTTCCGCCAAGATAATTACAGTACCCGGATCAGCTAGATAGGCTTTAAACGCCGCCTCATTTAGTTCTTCTTCTACAAAGCGGCTAATGGCATCTGCGGGTAAATAATCCGGGCAGGCCTGCGGGAATAGCCGCGAAGCTAGCGTCGAACAGGTGGCAGCCTCTCCCGGTTGCGCCCGGCGAAAACGTACCCGCTGGCGATAGGGGGCAGGCAGGAATCCGCTAGCAGCGAGGATTTCGCGATCAGATTTTCCGAGGGCGTCGGGCGTTAGCTCCCAGATTAAATCGGGACGCCGCTGGGCAGTTAACATTAGGGACTGCTGGCGGCGCCAATTATTTACTTTCTGGTGATTCCCGCTGAGCAAAACTGCAGGAATATCGAGACCGCGCCAAGTAGCCGGCTGCGTATAGGCAGGATACTCTAACAAGCCAGACAGTTCATAGGATTCTTCCACCAAAGAACTGGGATTGCCCACGAAGCCATCCAGGAGGCGGCAGGTAGCTTCTACCAGGGCAACGGCGGCGACTTCCCCGCCGTTTAGCACATAGTCACCCAGAGAAAAAGGTAGCACCTTTACGTCCGGTAGCTGCTGGTAGTACTGGCTGACTCGCTGGTCGATACCTTCATAGCGCCCGCAGGCCACCACCAGATGCTCTGTGTTTTCTGCTAAGTCCCGTACCTGTCGTTGGGTCAGCGGAATTCCTGCAGGAGTAGGAATCGCCAGCACCGTTTTAGCGGCACCCGCCTGGTCAATTACCTGGTCGATGGCTTTGCCCCACACATCGGGTTTCATTACCATCCCCGCGCCCCCGCCCGCGGGGGCGCGGTCCACGCTGCGATGGACATCTTCGGTCCAGTCTCGCAAATCCCAAACCTGGGTTTGTAAAACCCCGCTGGAGCGGGCTTTGCCCATGAGAGAAACATCTAAGCAATCAAAGAACTGGGGAAATATCGAAATAATATCTATCCGCATTTTGCTGCCTTTCCGCGCTTCTAGAACAGCCCTTCCGGAGCATCCACGGTAATTACCCGATTTTCCAGGTCAATCCCGGTGACTAAGGCTTTCACAAAGGGCACTTCCACTAGCTGGCCGGCACCAGTAGTTACCTGCAGGCGGTCTTGGAATCCCCCGATTTCTAGACCGGTGCACTCCCCCAGGGTTTCGCCCTCGGTACTGATTACCGTTAATCCTTCTAGCTGCCCCGGTGAGTATTCCCCTTCGCGAGAGATTTCGGGGGCAAATAATTCGGTACCTCTAATATCCTCGGCGCTCTCCCGGGTAGTGATATGGGAAAAAGTCAGGCAGCAGCGGTTTTTTATTTCTCGATAGGAAGCCACCGTCCATTCTTCTCCGGTGGCGGTAGTAAGGGTTGCCCCCGCTTGGAAACGTTCGGCGGGATAGTCGGTAAAGGGACGCACTAGTACCTCTCCTTTAAGGCCGCGCGCCGGACCTACCTGCCCAACTTTTACCATTTCCATGTTTTCTCCCTTAGATATAGCCCCGAATATACCTGCAGATAAAACGCGAGCCCCATGAATCTTCATGGGGCTCGCCTTTAAAAACTGTCTCTACCGGCGCGAACGACGATCCGTGTCGACTACATCAACCCGAACCGGGCCGCGAGTGGACAACGCACCCATAACTTTGCGCAGTGCCCGCGCGGTGCGACCTCCCCGGCCGATTACGCGTCCGAGATCTTGCGGATTAACCCGCACTTCTAGCAGTTTGCCGCGCCGCATATTGCGTTCATCCACCCGCACATCGTCCGGGTGATCGACAATTCCACTAACTAGATGTTCTAGCGCATCCGCCAACATGTTTAGGCTTCCTCACTCTCGGGAGCAGCTTCTTCAGCTTCTGCGGTTTCTGCCGCTTCCTGTGCTTTAGCGTCCTCGGCCTCTTTAGCTGCCGCCTCTGCCTCAGCCTTAGCTTTTTCTTCGCTGACTTTAGCTTTACGCTTTTGCGCCTCGTCCGCAGCGGCCTTCACGTTCTTTTCGCGAGCCTGGTCGGCGGTGAGAGTTTCTTTGGTCTTAATCCAGCTTTCAACGTTTTCTTTACCGTTGAAACGGGCAATATCCCCCGAAAGTACCAGCAACCGGCGAACTGCGTCCGAGGGCTGTGCCCCTACGCCCAGCCAGTACTGGATACGGTCAGACTTGACCTGAATAAAGGACGGCTCTTCGTTGGGGTTGTACTGTCCAACCTCTTCAATTACGCGACCGTCACGCTTCTTGCGGCTATCCACCACTACCACCCGGTACACCGGGTAGTGAATCTTACCAACACGCTTTAAACGAATACGAACTGCCACTTTTGTGGTTTCTCCTGTTCTATTGACTGTTGAGTGCCCGCCCTAGCCGGTGGGATTCGGCCTGGATCAAGCTCTCGAGACAAGGCCGCCACACAGAGAGGGGGTGTCTTGGCCCGGTACAACTAGCTATTCTGCCAGAATTTAGCTGCTAGTTTCCACTTTAAAAGCCGGCGATTAGGCATCTTTGAGCAGTTTCACACCAGTTTTGCTTTGGGAGGCAGAAAACCTAGTAAAAAGACCCTAGTATTTGTTTCCCCGGTGCCACGTCCTCGGCGCAGTCGGAACCCTCTCATTTAAAAGCACGCAGGAAGTGTTCTACCGCCGCCCGAGCCGTGAGGGGATCAAGATCGCGGGCACTGGCCACAAAGGCGCCTCGCAAATGCTCCGGATCTTCCCGGTTACGGGCAGTTTCATAGGTATGTACCTGCCCCCCGGCTACTCGCACTAGGTGGATCCCGGCAGCCACATCCCACGGACGCATCGCGGTTCCGAAAGCCACCGCAGTATGTCCTGCCGCCACATGCGCCAGATCTAAGGCTCCGGCACCGGGAGAATGCACTGTCGCGTACGCGTTAGCCAGCTTGCCGGCCAATTGCCAAGATTTTTCTACTCGCTGAGGATCTTTATCGCGGAAGGGGAAATATCCGGTAATGATTCCTTCATTTTCAACCCGGGCACTCTTTGCGCGCATCGGGGTGGCGCGCTCCCCCTCGTAGAGGGTTGCCGTATGTGCGTCGGCAATAAAAAGCTCGCGTGTATAAGGCACATAAATCACCCCGGCCACCGGTTTCCCGTCCAGTTCTACCCCGATTGAAGTGTTGAAATAGGGTATCCCGGCGGCGAAGTTGGCAGTCCCATCGATGGGATCAACTATCCAGCGCACCCGAGATCCCAGATTTTTGACCGTCTCTTCCGCCTGAGCGAGTTCTGCGGCGCCCACTGCCACTTGACGCTGGGAGGGCTGGGCTTGTTCCCAAGCAAATTCGTTGGTCAGGACCTGCTTCGCCCCCTGGCGACGCGATTGATCCAGGCTAGCGCGCTGTACCTGCTCTAAAGTTAAACTCCCGGCGCCGGCCACTTTTTCTTTATCGAGGACGTGCTCCCCGGTTTCCTCCCCCAAGATCCGGGAAGAGGGAACCGCGCTGCCCAGCAGATATTGCAGCCTGGATTCTACGTAGCGGTCATGGATAGTGACGGGATCATGAATACCAGCTTTTAGGAACACTTCCAGAGGGGCACGAAAAGCTTTGCGCAGGTAAACCCCTACCTGTTGTGCTCCCTCCCCCGAGATTATCATCAATGCGTGGTCAAGGCTCATTCCCGAAGTGCTCATAACTTCCATTATTACCCTTTTTAGGCTGTTAGTCCTAGCTAACCGCAACTGTGGGGGAAAACTCTTGCCCGAGTAACGCCACTTTTTCGGGTTTAGTTGCCCGCGCTAGGTCGCCAGCAGGGTTTGAGGAATAGCGCAGGTAGTCGGCACGCGCCCCCGGTTCAATGGCACCAATCCCCAGATAGTCGCGGGCGCGCCAGGTAGCAAAATCAATAATCTGGTGAGGGGAAACCCCTCCGCGTTCCCACAGGGAGAGTTCTCGCCTCAACTCTCCATGCGGCTGATAACCACCGGAATCGGTACCGGGCAGCAGCTGCACTCCACTTTGGTGCAGCATCGCAAAATGCTCGCGCCGCTGCTCCCACATTTGCTGCATAGTCGCCGCATAGACTGGATATTTCTTACCCGCCTGCGCTGCGAACTGATTAAATAGTTCTACCTGCAGCAAAGTGGGGGTAACTGGAATCCCACGGCGGACACATTCTTGCGCCTGCTCTTCATCGATCCCACTGCCATGTTCGATACAGTCAATCCCGGCGTCTAGCAGTCCCGCGATCGCTTTATGGGAAAATGCGTGTGCCGTTACCCGCGCTCCCGTCTGATGGGCGGCCGCGATCCCCTCTTTCAAGATTTCGGTGGGCCAAAGGGGATCCAAATCAGAATCTGCACCCTTTGAGCGGTCAATCCAGTCGGCTACGAGTTTTACCCAGCCATCACTGTGTTCTGCTTGCTTAGCCATCACCTGCGGTAAATCACTCAGATCCTCTACCTCTATCGGCAACAAGCGCATATAACGTTTAGGACGGGCGATATGGCGTCCGCAGCGAATAATCGGAGGTAGCTTAGGATTCCCCAAAATCCCGGGAGCATATTCCAGGTTTCCGCAGTCCCGAATCGCTAAGATTCCGCAGTCACGATCCGCCTGCGCCTGCGCTAACGCTTCTTGTGGGGTAGCTATCTGTCCTACCGCCGCGAACCCAATATGGCAATGCACATCGCAAAATCCGGGTAGAAAATAGTCGCCACCAGTGCTGTTATCTTCCCTAAACGCCCCGAAGTGTCCGTCCTCGGTAATCGATAACTGCCCCCGCACCCAGCGGGGAGCCTTACTAGCTTGCTCGCGGTAATAAAAATTTCCGCTCAGCAGCTTCATCGCTGCCCCAACATCCGTTTCAAGTCATCGGGCAAGTCATCCAAAGTGGGAGCAGCGGCCGGGGCGGCCGGTTGGACAGCTCCCATCCCGAAAGCGCTGCCGGCAGCGGGCGCCGGAGCCGTTTCCTCGCTCTTGGCGGCTTGCTGGGCTTCCCACTGTTTTTGCTTCGCCGGGTTGCCGAACTTGCGGCGATTCTTCTTGCCTGCCTTCCGCTGCTTCTTGGTAGCTCCTCCGCGGCCACCCGGCATCCCGGGCATAGCGGGCATTCCGGGGATGCCGCCTCCATTGGACATGCGTTTCATCATTTTCGAAGCCTGCGTAAACCGCTCTACCAGGCCGTTAATCTCGGTTACCGTGGTGCCCGAACCGCGCGCAATCCGGGCACGGCGCGAACCATTCAGCAAGGACAAATCGTCGCGTTCTGCCGGGGTCATAGAGTTTACGATGGCTTCGATCCGGTCAATGCTTTTTTCATCGAAGGCATCCAATTGGTCGCGGTACTGATTCATGCCGGGCAGCATTCCCATCAGTTTCTTCATCGACCCCATCTTGCGGAGCTGTTGCAGCTGCGCCATAAAGTCAGTCAGGGTGAACTGGCCTTTTTGCATCTTGCGAGCCAGCGCCTCGGCCTCTTTTTGGTCATAAGTTTTTTGCGCTTGCTCAATCAGGGTGAGCATATCGCCCATATCGAGGATACGGCCGGCCATTCTTTCGGCATGGAAACGCTCGAAATCACCCAAGTTTTCGCCGGTAGAGGCAAAAAGAATCGGTTGCCCGGTTACTCCGCGCACCGATAGCGCCGCCCCGCCGCGAGCGTCACCATCAAGTTTAGAGAGCACTACCCCGGTAAAGCCCACCCCGTCACGGAAGGCAATCGAGGTTTGCACCGCGTCCTGCCCCACCATTGAGTCCAATACGAAGAGGATTTCGTGAGGGTTAATGGCGTCACGGATATCACGCGCCTGACGCATCATTTCCTCGTCAACGCCCAGGCGTCCCGCAGTATCGACAATGATTACGTCATAGCCTTCGGTAATCGCCAGGTTTAATCCCGAGCGTGCTACCTCGACCGGATCGCCTTGCCCGTCCCCGGATTCGGGAGCGTGAATATCTACCCCGGCCTTTTCGGCGACGATACTTAACTGGGTAACCGCACCGGGACGCTGGAGGTCACAGGCAGCTAGGAGGACGCGTTTGCCTTCTTCTTCGCGCAGCCACTTGCCGAGTTTCCCCGCCAAAGTGGTTTTACCGGCACCTTGTAGACCGGCCAGCATAAACACGGAGGGTCCGCGTTTCGCATAATGGAGCTGACGGGTCTCGCCCCCCAGAACCTCAACCAGTTCCTCGTGAACAATCTTGACTACCTGCTGGCCGGGATTGAGTGCTTTCGAACGCGCTGCCCCATAGGCTTTTTGCCGCACCGCTTTGGTGAACTGGCGTACCACCGGCAACGCTACGTCAGCCTCTAATAGGGCACGCCGAATCTCGGAGACGGTAGCGTCAACATCCGCCTCGGTCAGCAGGCCTTTAGAGCGCAGACGCTTAAAGGAATCGGCTAGGCGATCAGACAGGCTATTGAACAAAGTGGTTTCCTCCTGGAGATAGTTTCGCCGTCTAGTTTACTTCAGCAGCGCGTCTACGAAGTCCTCGGGCACGAAAGGCGCTAAATCATCTGGCCCTTCTCCCAACCCCACCAGCTTGACCGGCACAGATAGTTCGCGCTGTACGCTAACTACGATTCCGCCCCGAGCCGTTCCATCGAGCTTGGTAAGTACAATCCCACTGACATCTACCACTTCGGAGAACACTTTCGCCTGTTGCATACCGTTCTGCCCGGTAGTGGCATCTAGGACCAGCAGAGTTTCGGTGACGGGGGCGCTCTTTTCGATTACCCGTTTGACCTTGCCTAACTCGTCCATCAAGCCGGCTTTGTTTTGCAGACGTCCGGCAGTATCTACCAGCACCACATCCAGGCCTTTTTCCTTTCCATATTTGACCGCGTCAAAAGCTACCGAGGCGGGGTCGGCGCCCTCTTTATCGGAGCGCACCACTTCTACCCCGACCCGGTTTCCCCAGGTTTCTAGCTGGTCAGCGGCGGCCGCCCGGAAAGTATCGGCAGCTCCCAGCACAACTGACTTGTTTTCTGCCACCAAAATGCGGGCAATCTTGCCCACGGTAGTGGTTTTCCCAGTGCCATTTACGCCTACGGCGAGAACGATCCCCGGCTTGGTACCATCCGCCTGCTCTAGATTTAGGCTGCGATCTAGATCCGGGTTTACCAGTTCAATCAGTTTTGCCCGCAAAATCTCCCGGATCTTCTCCGGATCGGAAGTGCCCAGCACTTTCGCCTGGGTGCGCAAATCTTCCATCAGTTCATCGGTAGCGGCAATCCCCAAATCCGCCATTAGCAGGGTATCTTCTATTTCTTCCCAATCCTCGGCGCTCAGGTCTCCGCGACCGAGTACCCCGAGCAGCATTTTGCCGAAGGAACCGGATTTGGCTAGCCGGGAACGCAGTCGCTGCATCCGCCCTTGGGCGGGTTCGGGGGTTTCAAGTACGGCCTCAGCGCTTTCTTCTTCCTGAGTGGCCGGCTGAGCTTCTTCCTCCAGAGCCGGAGCTTCGCTCGGTTCCGCAGCTAGTGATTCCGGCTCCGTAGTTTTAGGCTCCGCAACCGCGTCCTCTTCAGCAAGCGTTTGCGCGCTCTCGTCAGCGGTAACTGCAGGTTCTTCAACCTGGTCAGCTCCTTCGCTTTCCGGCTCTGCGGTGGCGGTTACCGCTTCCTTCTCACCAGTTTCACTCGCAGTAGCTTCCAGTTGTTTGGCTTTGGAGGTCTCTAGCTGCTTTTTAGCTTTCGCCGAGCGCGCTGCCAGCGCGCCGCCAGTTCCTACTAATGCCAGAACTAGAAGTACAAGCACAATCCCGAGGGGTGAAAATAGAAAATCCATGCCTCTATTGTCACCTATCGGGGCGCTTAGGTCATATTAGCTTGGATTCTAAAGTCTAAGCTTGCTATTTAGGCAGGTAGATCAGTATTTATTCTGCGTGTACTCGCTGCCAAGTAATCTTATCTACCTGGAAGCTGTCCTCTGGGGGTAGATCATTTTCGTCCTCGGGGGTCTCACTTTCCGCAGGATCCGGAGTAAACTGGCGTGCCCAGCGACGTATAGGTTTGGCCGGCTCGGAGCTTTCTGGCTCAAAGCTTTCCTGCCCAAAGTCTTCCGGCTCCGAATTTGCGCTCTCCGAAGCTTGATTATCCGCCGCTGACTCCGCTTTCTGGCTAGTTACAACGGGCGAGATTACTGATTTCCCACTAGGAACTACCGGGAGATAACTGGTGGCGTCTTCGGGATCTTTCGTAACCGAAACCTCTACATTTTTAGGGAGGCGACGCCGCCGCGCGGGAGTGAAAGTGGGAGGTAGCTGCCCGGTAGACCCCTCGTCAGCTGCCGGTAAGTTCGCCGCTCCATTTGCCCGCGAGGATTCCCTCTCTGCGCGGCGCGCGCGAATCGCGCCCACTTCTTCTCCCCACATTTGCTCGGCGGCAGTGCGTAAACTCTCGACTTCGGCGAGGGGATTTGCCGAATCACCGGGGGAAGCCTCGGCTAATAAAGTATCTAAGCGAACCCGCTCCCCGTTATGTTCACCCCGGGAGCGATAGTCGTTTTCTTGCCAGGAGTCGGCGGACTCGCGTATCCAATTGCGAATCCCCCCACCGGGGCGACGGGTACGAACCATTACCGCTACCACCAGCACTCCGATCAACACAGCGATGCCAATGCCTACGAATAGCAAGATCAACGGTTCAGTCACGTTTCTATTATGCCCAGAGTTAAAGAATTTACCGATCTTAGCTCTTGACCGATACCAAACTGTTACCAGATTTGGGTGTGATTTTAGCTATCTCCTGGCGCTACCCGTTGGGAAATCACCCGGGAAATCCCATCGCGCATAGTAACCCCGTAGAGTACATCCGCCACTTCCATCGTCCGTTTCTGGTGCGTAATGATGATCATTTGGCTAACTTCTCGCAGCTGTTTAAACAGTTCCAACATCCGCGACAGATTCAAATCATCGAGGGCGGCTTCTACCTCATCCAAAATATAGAAGGGCGAAGGGCGCGCCTTGAAAATCGCGATTAAAAATGCCAGCGCCGCCAGGGAACGTTCCCCGCCGGAAAGCAGCGACAGGCGCTGCACATTCTTTCCGGCCGGTCGGGCGTTAACTTCTACTCCGGTAGTGAGCATATCGCTACTATCAGTTAGCTTCAGCGAACCGGTTCCGCCGGGGAACAGCCGCGCAAATACCTCGGTAAATTCTCGGGAAATATCCGTAAATGCCTGCTCAAAGGCTTCTTTTACCCGGTTATCAACTTCCCGTACCACTACCAGCAAGTCAGCTTTGGAGGTACGCAGATCTTTGAGCTGTCCCATTAAGAACTCGAAACGTTTTTCGAGGGCGCTGTGTTCCTCCAGTGCCAAGGGATTTACTTTTCCCAGCCGCGAGATCGCGCGATTAGCTTTTTCTAGCAACGTGCTCTGCTCGGCGCGATCATAGGGACGCCAAAGTCCCTCATTTTGCTCGAGGGAACTTTCGCGGCCTTGCTCCGTCTCCCTCTGCTCCGTGTCGGTGCTTGGCGCCTCCTCGCCCTCGTTTTCACCTCGTTCCGCTTCCTCTGTTTGTGAGGCAGTGGCGACTGTTTCTTGCGCATTGGCTGCTTTGCGCGCCAGCAAATCCGGGTCGGGAACCAGCTGCTGGGGACCGAAGCTAGCGATCAACTCTTCCTCAGACAAGGCATAGCGTTCTTGGGCTTGCTGGGTTAGTTGTTCCGCGCGCACTCGATACTCTGCCGCTGCCACCTCATCGCGGCGGGAAAGATCGTTTAATTCAGTTAGTTCTTTATTCAAGCGATCAATTTCCGTGCGTAACTGCTGCGCTGCCGCCGAGGACGCTTCGCGGGCGGCATCTGCGCTCTCCCGCCAAGTTTTCGCCACTTGTGCCACCTGCGCTCCCTGGCGGGCAAAAATCTCACACCAAGAGGCTACCTGCAACATCCTTTGCGCATCTTGGGCGTGTTTAATTTCCCGTTGCTTGGCGGCAGCCAGGCGCAACTGAAAACGCTCCAAAGATTTAACCTCTCCCTGGAAGCGTTCCCGCAAATTAGTGGTGATCTGGGTGGCTGCCGCCAAAGCCAAATGGGTTTCTGCCTCTTTTTCCCGTGCCGCCAAATCTGCGGCGCGCGCCTGTTCTAAATCCTGCTCTGCTTCCTGTAAAGGAGCTAAATCTTCACTACCAGCAAAGTCACTGCAGGCTTTTTCGGCAACCGCAACCTTTTGAGCGCAGGTATCCACATCCGCCTGTGCTTGCTCGACTTCACTGGCAGACCGTTGAGCTTCACTCTCGGCTCCCCTGACTGCCGCTTCCCGAAGCGCCCGTTTTTGGGCGTGTGCAGCTGCCTGAGCATCAGCTGCCCGCAGGGTTTTCAATGCCTGGGCGCTAGCTGCCGCCGCTTGTGAAAGCTGTTGGGTGCTCGCCTGTACCTGCGCGCGGGCTTCCTCCGTTTGTTCGCGGGCGTGCGCAGCAGCCTGACGCGCGAGACGGAGCTGGCGCTCGACCTGGATGCGGTTAACCCCGCCACTGCCGGTGCTTCCTAAATACGCACTGATAACTGTGCCATCTGTTATCCCCACCCGCGCCTGAGGGAGCTTTCCCAGCAGGGCGCGCGCCGCCGCTAAATCCGGTGCCAAATAGCTATCTGCCAGGATTACTTTTAACGCCGGATGCAGAGCGCGCGGCGCTTCCACTGCCGCCAAGGCGGGTATCACGCCCGTTATTTCCACGCTTTGCCCCTGGCCAACAGGGATCCGCTCTTGGATCCCCCCATCTTCTAGTACCCAGCTCACAATCCCGGTGCTGTCTTTTACGGCTCCCAATCCGGCGTCTACTTGAGAAGCCTCCACTACTAGGGCGGCGCCGCTTGTTCCCAGTAAGGCCGCAATTGCCTTTTCCCAGCGATCAGAAACACTAATCAACGAGGCTAGCTCGCCTTGCGGCTGAGCCGCCTGGGCAAAAGCATTTTGCGCTTGGCTAGAAGAGGCCGTCAAGACTTGACGGAGACTAGTTTCACTTTCGGCTGCCGCCACCGCTTTAGCTTCGCTTTCCCGCAGTTGGTCACGCGCTTTTTCCAGTTGGCTGCGCACCGCTTCTTCTGCCTGCGCCAACTCGCGATATCGGCTAGCTGCATCTGCCCCTTCTACCACCGTGTCCTCGCGGTGAGCCTCTTGTTCTGCCCGCGCCGCCGACAGTTTTTCCCGCGCCGCCTCCGCTGCCTTTTCCGCCCTTATAAGCCGCGAGGTCGCCGCTTCTAAACGGGCTTTAGCGGTTTCTAATTCGCGTTCCAGGCGGGCACTCTTTTGGGTTTTCTGCTGTGCTTCCTGCCGTAATTCCTGAGTGATGCGGGTTAGCTCCCCAACTTTTCGGGTAGTTTCTTCCCGCGCCGCCTGCGCCGCATCACCCTGTTTGCGCCGCGCCAAAGCTTCCTCATCTTTAGCGGCCAATTCGCTTTGCAGCCGCGCTAAATGTTTTTGACGCTCTGCCACGCTAGGTCCAGAGGGAACCGGTTCTGGTTTTGCCAGGGAAGCGGCTCGTTCCTCAGCTAGCGCTCCCAATGCCCGTAGGCGTTCGGTCAGGGTGGTCAGTTGCTGCCACAGGTTCGCTGCTCGCCCTGCTAAATCACTTTGCTGCGCATCTGCGTTTAGTTGTTCTAGTTTTTCGCGCTGTTTTGCTAGATTTCCAGCTAATTCTTCGCGCTGGAGCGTCAGAGTTTGCTCGCTTTCCTGGTAGCGAGCCAGCTGCGAGCGCAGCTGCTGCAGATCATCAGCCAGGATCCGGCATCCGGCGTCGCGTGCCTGTGCCTGTAAAACCGCGGCTCGCCGGGCAGTTTTCGCTTGCCGAGCTAATGGCCCGAGTTGTTTTTGGATCTCTTGCGTTAAATCCGAAAGCCTAGAAAGCTTGTCTTCCAAACCCTCAAGTTTACGTAGTGCCCGTTCCTTACGCCGCTGGTGTTTGAGTACCCCCGCAGCCTCTTCAATCAAAGCCCGCCGCTGAGAGGGATCCGCCGATAGAACCTGGTCGAGTTTGCCCTGCCCGATAATCACGTGCATATTGCGTCCCATACCGGTATCAGATAGCAGCTCTTGGATATCTAACAACCGGCAGGCAGTGCCGTTAATCGCGTACTCGGAGCCGCCCTGGCGAAACAAGGTGCGGGAAATAGTAACTTCCGAATAATCTATCGGCAGTTCCCCATTGGTGTTATCAATGGTGAGTGCCACTTCTGCCCGCCCTAGGGATGCGCGGGAACTGGTGCCCGCAAAAATAACATCCGCCATGGATCCGCCACGCAGATTCTTGGCACCTTGCTCGCCCATCACCCAGGCGAGGGCATCTACAATATTAGATTTGCCGGAACCGTTGGGGCCGACTACGCAAATGATTCCCGGAGTGAACTGCAAAGTGGTGGCGCTGGCGAAAGATTTAAATCCGCGCAGCGTCAACGACTTTACATACATCTATCTGCTCCCGCTATTTAGCGGCTTCCGGGAACCAAATTTTAATCTCGCGGGCAGCGGAGGCAATTGAATCCGACGCGTGCACCAGGTTCTGGATCTGCCCACTGTCATAGTCACGTCCGAAATCTCCGCGAATAGTCCCGGGGGCGGCTTCGGTGGGGTTAGTGGTTCCCACCAGGGAACGCACCCCTTCTACTACCCGAGTGCCCTCGATGACTGCCGCTACAATCTTCCCAGACTGCATAAAGTCAACCATGGATTCAAAGAAATGCTTACCACGATGCTCTTCGTAGTGATCCTGCAGTTCATCATCGGTAGCTTCTGCTACTCGTAGTGCCACGATGACGTAACCTTTTTGCTCGACGCGGGCCAAAATTTTTCCGACCAGTCCACGGTGATACCCATCGGGTTTCACCAGCATCAAGGTGTATTCCTTATTCGGATCCAGTTTCAGTTCGCTCATTGCCGCCACCTTTCTTCTTTTCCCGTTCTTTTCCCCGGGATTTACTTTTCTAAGGATACCGGCAAAGGGCCGACCCCAATTCGTTTTATCAACTCTGCTGCTGATGTGGGATCGAGCGCTTCGCCAGGCTGTCCTGCCGCTTGCGGTTCTGCGCTCTGGTCGGTAGCTATGCCCTGAGAGTCAGGCGCGTTAGGGGCGCTAAGTTCTGCTTCTACCGCATCAAGAGCCCGGCGAGATTCCGCCCCCTCGGCAGCAATCCGCAGTTCCGCTCCCGGTTGTACTTTTAACCCCATCAAGGCCAGCACGCTGCCCGCGTCGATATCATTAATGGTCACCCCAGCATCAAATCCGGTAGCGATCCTCGCTAGTCGCGCAGCCGGACGCGCCGAAAGCGGCTCGGCACCCCCATACACCACGGTTCGTGGGGCGAGCGGATCCATGGCGGGAGCAGGCGGTAAAATATCGGCAGCGTCCTCGTCGGGGAAAAACTGGGCAGCCGCGCTGATAGAGCGCAATACTTCTGCCAGGTCAGCGCCTTGAGCAGCAGCTACAGCTCCCGCGGCGGTTCCTTCTATAAGCGGACCGCGTCCTAGCCGCAAAGATCGCTCCCCTAGATCGGTGATTACTTGCTGGCAGGCCAGGCGGGCGGCTCCAAAATCTGCCATCAGGACAATCGCGTCCTGTTCTGCCATTTTTTCCATTACCTCCGACACCTTGGTAGTCACGATTTGTGAGGCCGTGCCCAGGCCTTCATCGTGGCACCCGCAGGGTTCAACAATAACCTCTGGAGCTAGCGTGGCTACCACTTCACATACTCCGCGCGCCAAGGTTTGCGATTGCGAAACGATAATAAAGGCGGTTTTCGGACGCATGGTACTTCCTCCCAGGTACAGGTATCTCCTCTAGGTTATCGCGCGGGGGGTGCGACTTAAACCTTAGATGGCTTCTCGCTCTCGCCAGTGACTATTGCTGAAATGATAACCGCTCAATCGGATGCCCCAAACGCCTGAGGTTAGGAGGCGTCCAGATCTTTGGCGACTAGCTCGGCAATCGCCGTTACTGCCTGCGGGTTTTCGCTCTCTACAGTAACTTCTGCCCCGTATTCAGCACCTAAGGTCATGATTAGCATCATCGAAGAGGCAGTTACTGGTGCCCCTCCAGCGGTCGCAATAGTGATTTCTTCAGCGAATTCGCCAGCTTTGTCTGCGATAATCGCGGCGGGACGCACATGTAATCCCACCGGCGATCCCACTTTTACCGTCATTGAAGCCATTATTCCTGCTTTCCTTAATCTATCTGCCGTTTAAATCTATGCTTTGGCTGCTGCCGGTTTTTTGCGATTTACCTTGGCGAAGGTGATGGCCGCTGCACCCACTGCCACCCCTGCTAGCAGGGCGATAATCGCTCCCAACATATTGGTGTAGGCAAATAGCACAAAGATTCCCCCATGGGGAGCGCGACAACCAACTCCTAGCGCCATTGCCAGGGCACCGGTTACCGCCCCGCCTGCCATCATTGAGGGAATTACCCGCAACGGATCAGTAGCGGCAAAGGGGATCGCGCCCTCGGAAATGAAAGAAATTCCCAACAGCCAGGCAGCTTTGCCGCTATGTTGTTCTGCCGGTGAATATAGTTTCGGCCTTACCGTAGAGGACAGCGCCATAGCTAAGGGCGGCACCATTCCGGACAGCATCGCTGCCGCCATAAACTGATACGCTCCATCGGTTCCTTGAGACAATCCGGCAGTTGCTACCAGGTAGGCGGCCTTATTTACCGGTCCTCCCAGATCGAAGCACATCATTAGACCGATTACTATCCCGAGGACGATCGCGGAGGAGCCGGCCAAAGAGTTCAGCCAGTGCTGTAGTCCGCTCATCAAAGCTGCCAGCGGACCTCCCAACAGTAGAAGCATTATCAGTCCAGTTAATAGTGTTGTTAGTAACGGAATAATCGCCACCGGCATTAGCCCCGCTAACCAACGCGGACACTCCACAGCAGACAGCCAGTTAGCAATAATTCCGGCCAGGATTCCAGTTACCAGCCCTCCGATGAAACCGGCTCCTATCGCTATGGAAATCGCCCCGCCAATAAAGCCAGGAGCGATCCCGGGGCGGCCGGCTAAGCCGAAGGAGATATATCCCGAAAGCGCCGGCACCAGGAAACTCATTCCAGTTTGACCTATAAAAACCAGCAGCGCTCCCAGGTATAGTGCCAGGCCGGAGCGGTTGGTATGCATTTGTGCTTCCCCGAAAGGGCCAGAATCTGGCAGCTTCCACAAAGAGAAATTTAGGGAAATATCTTGTGCTGGGTCGGAAACATCGTAGCCTCCCAGCAAGAATCCCAAAGCAATTAACAGGCCGCCAGCAGCCACGAAGGGAATCATATAGGAAACCCCCGCCATTACCGCCTTTTGGATTCGTTCTCCCCAATGGGGGATTTGGGCTTTCCTCGCCGGACGCGTCGCGGATGCGGGCGCGCCCTGCTGGGCTTTATTTTTCGCCATCGCCTCCCGAATCAACTTTTCGGGATCACTAATAGCTGCTTTAACCCCCACATCTACTAGTGGTAGCTGGGAAAAGCGTTCCGCAGCCTGCACGCTCACGTCATGGGCGAAAATCGCTCCTGCTGCTCCGGCTATCAGTGCGGGATCTAGCTGGTTAAAATTTCCCGATCCTTGCGCCTCTACATGCACTGTAATCCCTAGTTCTTTGCCTTTATTGATCAGCGCATCTGCCGCCATATAGGTGTGAGCGATCCCAGTGGGACAAGACGTCACCGCCACCAGATATTCACCCTGGTCACCGGTTTTCTTTCCTTGCGGCACGGGGCCTGCCGATTCTATTGAAGAGGGCGAATTCGCGGCAGTCGGGGCAGGAGATACTGGTGTAGCCTTAGCTGTTGCCACTTGTTCGCTCTGAGTGAAGGTAGCTATCGGAGAGACGGAGGGTGCTACTGCCGCCATTATTATTTGCGCTGCCTTTTCCGCAGAATCCACAGAACGTAAGGCAAAAAGGAAATCCTTATCTACCAGTTTGTGCGCTAACTTTTTCAGTAGTGTCAAATGATCTTGTCCTTGCCCTTCGCCAGCGGCAATCATAAAGATTAAATCAGCCGGGCCATCTTTTGCTCCAAAAGCTACCGGCTCTTTTAACCGAGCAAAGGCGAGAGATACCGTGTTAACCGCTTGGCAGCGGCAGTGCGGAATCGCAATTCCACCAGGCATTCCGGTCGCGGACTTAGCTTCCCGAGCCAATAGGTCAGCGATCAAGGCACTCTTCTCAGCGCGTCCGCTAGCAGCAATCTTAGCTGCCAACGCTCTAATTACGCTGGTTTTGTCGGTTCCCAGGGGTTCGTCTAGACTCGCCAACTCCGGGATTATCAACCTTTCGTCTTCCATGGTTCTCCTATTAAGTTAGGCAACTTCAAAGGCTCAGCCTGCTAATTCTATTTAATAGTTCCCCCAACAGTTAAGTATTATTGCGGTCTTTTGGTTTTTAGGCTTTTATGGGCTGTTTCCACATCGGCGTGGCAGTTTCGGTGATTATCTTGTTAAATGCATCCAGACGTGTAACACTGTGATCGTTATGGGGCCTGGGCGAGGAGAGAAGTTGTCCGCAGCAGATACAATTTATGGAACTCCGGTAGTTAATGGTCTAGCCTACGGGCAGGTCGCCTGGGTAAGCCATTTTGAGATCCCCAACTTACCTGCCTCTAAAATCCCGCTAGCTCAGCGTAAAGCTGAGGTCGATCGCTACCTTAAAGCTGCTAACACAGTATCCGAACGCCTGCTGACGCGCGCAAAATCCACAGTCGGCACCGCGTCGGATATTTTAGCAGCTCAAGCTGAACTCTCCCGCGACCCTGGGTTCAAGAAGATGGTGGTTCAGTCAATCAATAAAGGCACCCCCGCCCCAAGCGCCGTGATCACTACCACCGACATGTTTTGCGCCATGTTTGAAAAAGCCGGCAGGTTAATGGCAGAACGTACCACTGACTTAAACGATCTGTGCATGCGGGTAGTAGCAGAATTACTGGGGGAACCAGAACCGGGAATACCCCATCTTGGCGAGCCCTCGGTACTCTTCGCCGATGATCTTGCTCCTGCTGACACCGCGGGACTTAATCCGGAAAAAATCTTGGCTTTAGTTACGGAACAGGGCGGTCCTACCTCTCATACTTCGATTATTGCCCGCCAACTGGGGATCCCCTGTATTGTGGCGGTGCGCAAACTCCGCCAGATTCCCCAGGGAGAGCAAGTATTTGTAGACGCCTCTCTGGGATCGATTACTACCGGCGCCAACCCGGAGGAAGCCCGCCAAAAAGTAGCAGCTAACCTGCGCTCACGTGCCGAGACCCGCCACTGGCAAGGTCCCGCCCGCCTTGCCAGTGGCGAGGAGGTAGAGCTACTCGCCAATGTGCAAGACGGTCCAGGTGCCCAGAAAGCAGCTGAAGCTTATGCGCAGGGAGTAGGACTTTTCCGCACCGAACTTTGTTTCCTGGATTCCACGAAAGAGCCTACTTGCGCCGAGCAGGCAGAGAAGTATTCGCGAGTGTTTGCAGCTTTCCCAGATCAGAAAGTAGTTACCCGCACTTTGGATGCCGGATCGGATAAACCGATTTCTTGGGCCACTTTGGAGGAGGAAGCTAACCCTGCTCTGGGAGTGCGGGGACTGCGCACTACCGGGATCGATGAAGACCTCTTTACCCGACAATTAGATGCAATCGCACAGGCATCACGTGGTCATCAAGGAAAAAACTGGGTGATGGTGCCGATGGTCTCTACCTTGTCGGAGGCAAAATGGGTGGCGAAGCTGATTCGAGAGCGGGGACTTACTGCCGGAATTATGGTGGAAGTTCCGGCAGCCGCGATCATGATTGACCAGTTCCTAGCGGAAGTTGATTTCGTTTCTATCGGCACCAATGACCTTAGCCAGTATGTGATGGCTGCCGATAGGATGAACGCTAATCTGGCAACCTACACTGATCCGTGGCAACCGGCAGTTTTGACGTTGATTTCCCGCGTAGCTACCACCGGGGTACGCCTGCAAAAACCGGTAGGGGTATGCGGGGAGGCGGCGGCTGACCCTATTTTGGCGTGCGTACTCATAGGGATGGGGGTCACCTCCCTATCGATGGCGACTTCGGCCATTCCCTCAGTGGGCTCCCAATTGGGACAGGTTACGAAAGAGCAATGCGAGCGTGCCGCCCAGGAGATTTTAACGGCACAAGATAGTGGGGATGCCCGGAACATTGCCCGCCGCGCCCTCGGGATTAACTAATAGCTGCTGCCAAAACGCTACTGGCCGCGTTAACTCCTAATAGCCCCAATAAAACGGCCGGACTCTGAAGCTAAAAAACTTGCGCCCCGGCTCTTCACCGGGGCGCGACTAACTTATTTTTAGTGCTTATACTTTTCGAACCAGCATCTTAACCGGTTTAATATCCGGCAGGCGCGGTGCCGATAGAAAGGTATTGCCCCTCCCCCAGATCGACAATATCGCCTGCTTGCAGCTGTACCGGTTGCGCCGGTTCAATCGGGTAGATTTGTCCGCCGCGACGCAAACGAGTGCCATTTACCGATTCCAAATCCTTTAGGGAGGGATTTCCGCCCTCGTCTATATAGAGCAAACAGTGGGTACGGGAAATCTGTTTGGCAGGACTGGGCACGGTCATAGTTTGAGCTTGCGGATAGGTGGAAGTAGCCGCATCAGGGCGGCGTCCCACCACAATCGCGTCCTCTAAAATCATGGACTGCCCCTGCCCGGAAGTCACCGTATAGCGGGGAGCTGGCTGGTAAGCCTCTTGCCCGCCATATTGAGCTTGCATCCCGTATTGCCCCTGGCCATAGCCTGCTTGCCCGTATGGTTGTTGATATTGTCCCTGTTCATATCCCCCTTGCTGATAGCCAGGTTGCCCATATTCGCTGCTCTGATAGGTAGGAACCCCTTGGGGATAATATCCCGAGTATTGATCCGAACCGGGCTGCTCGCCATAGGGATTAGAGTAGGCAGCATTAGCCTGCTGACCATAGGGGTCGGGGGTGCTTGGTTCCGACACCCCGGATTCTGTCTGGGGCGCTCCATAAATCCCGCTGGGCGGCACATAACCTGCATTCGCTGCACCCGACTGGTTCGGGTAGTACTGGTAGGGGTCGTTATCCATTGATTTTACCTCCATTACCAACCGGCAATTTTCCGCTCTCTATTGGCACCAGTCTACCCCAGGAGAGGTTTTTCCATCTAAGCTAACCGCAAAAACCTTTACGCACCATTTACTCCCCTGGGGATGGAGAGTTATTTTCGGTTCGCTAACCGTGTGACTGCCCGCGTCCTTACCATCTTGGATTACCTGCACCTGGTAGGAGGCCGGGCTATCGCCTGCGCCTGGTTTCCACGTCAAGGAGATTTGTCCATCGGCGACAGGTTTTCCTTCCAGCGCGGTGACCGGGGATATTTCGGAAACAATTCCGTCCTCCGCCGAGGCAGTTATCAAGGGTTCTGCAGAGCTGGACGCAGTTTTAACCGCACTGGTATCCGCTTTGAAATAGTAGGAAACCCCGACGGCAGTTCCCGCTATCAGCACCAGCGCGCCAATAAGTGCCAGCAGAATCCGACGCCACCCCAGGTGGGAGGCAGGTAATAGGGAACGGGACAGCGCCGCGCTCGAGTGGCTGCCCACAATCAAAGGACTATCTGCCTGCCCCGACTCTTTTCCCGGCGCGGATTCTTGGGAGGAGGAGGCGTCCTTGAGGCGGGTAGCATCCGGATCAGTAGTAGCGAGCGACAATGTTGGATTATCGCTGGCAATATCCATACTGGTCAGCGGGAGAGACAGCCCGCGCTGTAGTTCTTGGAGCGCCGCACCAAATTGCGCGGCACTTTTGGGACGCTCAGCCGGATCACCCTGCAATGCCCAGGCTAGAATCTCGCGCAAAGGAGAGATCAACTGGGGGGCATCCAGGCGGGGCGTAGAATGCAAAACCCGCTGGGTCAGTGCCGCTACCGAGTTATCGCCTCCGGGAATC
This sequence comes from Varibaculum sp. GTC20041, assembly GCF_055387755.1. NCBI lineage: Bacteria > Bacillati > Actinomycetota > Actinomycetes > Actinomycetales > Actinomycetaceae > Varibaculum > Varibaculum sp. GTC20041. The sequence goes on along the minus strand of NZ_AP041144.1, from coordinate 604,568 downwards.
TCGAAGGGGCTGTAACCGGTAACAAGCGAATGTATAGTGGCTGCCAGGGAATAAATATCGGCGGTGGCAGCGGCCAAAGAGTTCTCATCGTGTTGTTCGGGAGGCGCCCACGGCACCGATAACCCTAAAACATCCCGGTGAGCTAGGGGTTTTCCCAGCGGCAAGGCTAAACCAAAATCTGATAACACCGGGGTGGAAAACTCTGAAATCAGTACATTTGCCGGTTTCACGTCCCGGTGCGCGAGTCCGGCTCGATGCACCGTTTCCAGGGCTCCCGCTAGACGAATAGTGGTATCTAAGGATTCCGCCAGTGAAAGCGGCTGGCGGCGGACGCGCTGCGACAAATTTGCCACCGGGCAGTACTGCAATACCAAATAGGGGCGCCCATCTGGGAGTTTCCCGGTTTGAAATAAAGACAGGATCGCCGGGTGAGCACAGGTGGCAGCTAGTGCGTCGGCCTCGGTAGTGAAGACTTGGCGTCCTTCCCTACTGCCTAGTTCCCGCAGGACTTTGACTGCTACTTGGCGTTCGGGACGTTTTTGTTTATAGAGATAAACGTCGGCAAATCCGCCCCTACCCAGCAATGATTGCACGCTAAATCCCGGGATTTTAGGGGGTGTGTGGGTCATATTCCTCCCCTTTCCGTAACCGAGTTTCCTCCGCATTCTGGGGCGAGGGAGCCCGGTGGGTATAGTCTAGCGCCTGCGCAGGCCACGCTGGAGGCTCCAGGGGCCGGGAAGCCGGTAGCCGGGGAGGCTGCGGCAAGCCAACTTTACCGAGGCGAGTGGCTTCCGAAAATGCGTCTCCTCCCGCCGGGGCTGGGGTAGTTTCTTCGCTACTGCCGGGCGCCAAGGGAGTACGCAACTGCTGATATTCCTGTTCAGTCAGCCCCAAAGATAGGCTCGGTAGCGAAACCTCCTTGCGGGGAGTTAACACTTTCTCCACCCCGGGGATTTTCTCTAGCTTTTTAGCAAAACTACTGCGAATAAACCGGTAATAAAGCGAGGACGGCCGAATTGCCGCCACCAGCGCTTTAGCTTTTCCAGCTGCCGTTTTCCAGCTGTCGGTAAGGGTTTTAACTAGCTGCCACGCCCAATCGGAATCAATTTCGCTATCGCTGCTGGGACTGTAATCCAAGTAATCAGCGATCCCGGCCAGTTCGCGAGCTCCTGACTGCGGCTTTGCCTGGCTGATAGTCCCCAAATAGCTATCGATTATCCAGGCGGCTTCTTGGCGAGTAGCTCCCGCGGGGAGCCTAATTCCGCGATCGCGGAAACGGTCAACTATTTCTTCCCAAGCTCCTTTCAAACGATCTTGGGGTTCTTTGGCACGCCGCCTCTTGCGGGAGCGACACCACTTAGCTAAGAGAGTTAGCAAGATCGGAGAAAGCAATAGCAGCAGCCAACCCCCATATTTGGCCACTTGCGCCAGCGCTGCCAGAAATTGCATTCCCGTGGAATGATTATCGGCATGCGCTTGCTTTTCCACATGCGGTAACACCGGTGGAGTAGCCGGTGGAGGCGGAGGCTGCAACACCTGGGGTTTGGGAACCGATTTGGGTTGCGGCTGATCGGTACGAGGCACGCGATCGCGCGGAGGCGTAGGGTCAAAGGGGATCCACCCGACCTCTTTAAATTTCACTTCCACCCAGGCGTGAACGTTATCCCCTTTAAGTTTCAGGTTCCCACCCGCCTTTTTATCACCCGGATAGGCTCCCAGCACCACTCGCGCCGGAGCCCCAAAAGCGCGCACCATCAAGGCCATAGCTACCGCGTATTGTTCATCATCACCGATCAGTTCTTGCCCCTGGAAAAACTGGCTCATCCGGGCGGCGCGATGCCCGGGGCGAGAAAGACCATCGGAACCATCGGAGAAGAAACCTTGCCCCGATAGGTAGGACTCTATATTGCGCACCTTTTGCAAGGGACTGGTCGCCCGGGCAGTTAACTGGTTGTTAAGTTCCGTAATTTCTACCGGTAACGCTTCATCTTTGCCTTGCGGAATGGGATCGAACTCTAGGCCGGACATCTTCGCATCGCTAGGAATACGTTCCTTTGCGAAACTTACCTGATAGGAAAGCCCCCCAGGGTTAGCGGTAAACGCCGAGCGCAGAGAGGTAGAATAATAAACCACCGGTTTGGGTTGGGTTGCGAATTTTAGTGATTGTGCATTACCTAGCAGCGGAACCCAAGGTTGGTCATAGTTGACCAGTTTAACTTGGGCTTTACTGTCAGCGGACACCCCTTTATCTAGAATTGAATCCACCTGCAGGAACTGCGCATTTAACTGGGGATCCATTTTGAAAACGGTACCGTCATAAGCGTTCATAGTGGCAAAACGCATCCTAGTACCCGCCGGATACTCTTTTACTTCCGCAATAGTTTTGTCTTTCCAGTCGCGGGAAAGATGCCTAAAAGAGGCTAACGGGGAAATAAAATCTTCTAGTTCCACCGGGGGGAGGACGTGGCTGCGCAACACTTCCCGGTTTCCCCGCTCGGTAATCCCCGCTAAAGATGCCGAAGCTAGAGAAATAATTAGGGTAACTGCCACCATCGCCAGCGGACGGATAAAGCGATTTTTCTTGCTCGCTCCCGCCAGGTTCACTGCCCGCCTGCGCGCCTTGGCCGCGGCCTCGCTAACCAGCCCGCACCACAGCAATGCGAGGAAGAAATAGGCGGCTCCTGCCCAACGAGCTACCGGGACTAACTGAGAACCCCAGGCGATCGCTACCACTAGGCAAATAGTGGCAGGTATTAACGCTACCCAAGGTCGACGCGAAGCTGCGGTTAACCCCGCAAAAAGCGCGGTAATGAGACAGGTGAGGAAGGGTAGCACCGCGGCTCCTCCGGCTGCGCTTAGCGGCAAGGGAGCCGTAAGAGTATCTCGCCAGCAGGTCACCGCGGAAGTAACTAGCACTTGCAGCCCCGATAGGGTGGGGTAAAACTTTCGCCCCAAGGGGTCGGTAGCCGCCAAAGTGGGGCCAAAGAGTAAAAACACCCCTAACATCAAGGTTAAAGTGGAGAATATCCCCAGGTGCCAACGGCGGCTAACCAGGGCTACTAGGCAGCCTAAAAGCGCTCCGCTGCCGGCAGCTATTAGCCCGATAAAACCCAAAAACGGTAAAGAAAACAGGTAACACGGAACGATTAGGAGCAACAGGGAGCTCAGACCTACCAGCTGGGATCTTTTCACGCTAGACTCACCCCATTTAATGCCCGTGGCAGCTGCGAGAGCTCCCCAATATTTAACAGTCTGCGGGAGGTGGCGCCTCGGCGAGTAAAGGTAGCGCCGGCATCAGCTCGGATACCGGTAGTAGCCATATCGACTGCCGGTAACAAACAGATTTGTTGCATCCGACGCATAGTTACTCCCGGCCCGCTTATTAGAGAACACACCGAGGCTTGCGCTTCATGGGCTAGCGCCCAGCGCACCAAGTGGCGATAGTCTTGAGCGCCCTCAACGAGTTGCACTTCGGTTAGAAAATCTAGGACGGCGCGAGCCGTTGCCGCTTTCAATACGGTTTTTCCCGCATAAAGGGTCAGGGGCTGCCCACTGGAAAGGGAGGAAACCGCCAGAGAAGCCGCCGCCTCTACCGCTAATTCAAAGTCTGCTTCCCCATAGTTTTCGCGGTTCAAATCCAGCACAATCAGATGGTGGGAGCGGCGGGTCTCTAGGTATTGTCGCATCATTAACTGGCCGGTGTGGGCAGACATTTTCCAGTGAATATGCCTACGGTCATCCCCGCTTTCATAGGGACGCAAGGCATGAAATGCCGCATCCGAACTGGTTATTACCTGCGAGCTTGCTCCTTCCATGTCTCGGGAATAGCCACTTAATGTCCCCAGAGCGGAAGTGAAGTTGGGATAGACGTAAACATCTTGAGATTCCGACCAGGATCGCACCCGGCGAATCAAACCTAAAATATCTTCTCGCACTGTACGGGGCGGGCCGACCACAATCTTTTCTCGCCGTCTGGTTTGTAATTGAAACTCCCGGGTGAAACTTTTTCCAGAACGCAAAGTAGGTACCGCTATATCGGCTTGTTCTGTTCCCAATGGCAGTTCTATTTTCAGGCCGCGCACCGCGCGGCGCCCCTGGTTAGTCGCTACCGCGCGCCCTAGTAGCTCTTGTCCTTTGCGGAGCCGGTCTTGTTCTACCGTTACCCGCAAAGCCAGCTCACCCCCGCCCCAGGTCTGCGCTATCGCCGCCAGCAGTGCCAATAATGCAGCAAACATTATCGCCGCAGCTTCCGCCCAATCCCAAGCCCAGTAGGCACCCAGGCTAGCTAGTCCCCCCAATAAAACTAGCCACCCCAAACCGGTAAGCGGAATTTTGCGCACGGCGGTAAGAGGAACCCGCGAGCGCACCTGTTTCCAGGCTTTATTTCCGCTTTTCAGCGCATCTTTTAGCGCAGTAATGGTGGTTTCGGAAACTTTCATTATTTTAGGCCTGCGAATCCACTGGCGCAGGTACCTCGTTCAGCGCCCTCTCAACTACGCTTTGCGCAGTGGCTCCTTCAAAGAGGGCGTCGGAGTCCATAATAATTCGGTGCGCCCAAACCGGTACTGCCAGCGTCTTGATATCATCGGGTAACACATAGTGGCGCCCTTGGGAAGCGGCCCACACTTTGGCCATCCGCATCATCCCGATTGTCGCCCGGGTCGAAACCCCCAAATTCACCGCATCATCCAAACGGGTAGCTTCCGCGAGTTGCTGCACATACCGGGTAATCTGCCCATCTACGTAATTTCGCAGTCCTAGCTGTTCCCAGGTAGCGATTTCCTCAGATTCAACTACCGGTTTTAGATCTTTAGATAGATCCGGTTGGGCAGCACCGGAAAGGATTTTGATCGCGGTTTCCTGGTCGGGATAGCCTAGGGAAATCTTAATCAGGAAGCGGTCTAGCTGCGCTTCGGGAAGCTTATAGGTGCCTGCCTGCTCTACCGGGTTTTGGGTGGCGATTACCAGGAATGGCGATTCCACCGGATACACCACTCCATCTACGCTGACTTGCCGCTCTTCCATCACCTCTAGCAAGGCAGATTGGGTTTTGGGACTGGCCCGGTTGATTTCGTCTGCGAGGACGATATTGGCGAAAATCGGTCCAGCGTGAAAATCCCATGCTTTAGTTTTCTGGTCATAGACGGTTACCCCGGTTATATCAGTGGGCAACATATCGGGAGTGAACTGGATGCGAGAATGGGTAGCATCGACAGAGGCGGCGAGGGCGCGCGCCAGGGCGGTTTTCCCAGTTCCGGGCGCATCCTCTAGCAGGACATGTCCGCCTGCTAGGAAAGCTGCTAACACTAGGCGCACCTGGTGCCCTTTGCCGAGTATCGCCTGATCAACATTTTCGGCTATCTGCGCGAAACGGGTAGCAAACTCAGCGGCTTCGGCCGGTTTCAGGATCATATTGCGATCTCCTTTTCGGTTTGCCGGGCAGGTAAATCTTGCCCGACAAGACTAGTTTTTAGGTATTTATTGCCTCCGAGATTTCCTCCGAGGGCGTTTAGCGGCAACTGGGAATCTGCATACCGCCAGCAATCGCCACCTGTGGTTGGGAACACTGGCAGCTCTATTAGGGGTATCAGGTGCGGCCAGAGCGGCTTTGAAACCGGCATCAACGGGGTGAGCTGGTACCAATTTTGCAGGTAGGACACTGATTCTATCGGATCATTATCACCGGGGTCTGCACTACCGGGATCGGGGGTAGCCTGCAGGGTCGCCACCTCCACATTGTTTCTACTCAGCCGGGTTCCTTCCGGAACTAACTTCAGCTCTGCCGTAATTGTCCAGGTCTGCCCCGGTTTCAAATCTTTGAGCATAATCACCCAGCCAGATCCGTCAACCATCTGGGTTTGATACTGATAGTCCGCCAGAGCTGATCCCCCGGATTCTTTCCCCGATACCGAAAGCTCCAAGGAGCTGCTATCCCAGGTATCCAAGCCGGAAACGTCTACTTCTATTACCGTTCCGGTCTGGGTTCTACTGCTTTCCAGCTCTCTCATATCGGTAATTTGGGGACTCTTTTGTGCTCCGAGATTTGCACTTAGCGGCTTATAGGGACCTTTGTTATATCTAAAATCGCAGTTGTATTCGACTTTCAGCCCGGTTCGTGCCCGCGGATCAGTAAATTGGAAAGTTCCATCGTCTGCTACTAGGTTTCCCGCTACCCTGGTGGGTCTACAGCTTCCGTCATCTCCGGCAGGGGTATTCACCCCATTTAAATACACTCTGGCAAGTTTTGATCCCGCGCGTTCTAAAGTAGCGCTAACTACACTTTCGTTGAAGGAAGCAAAAGTTTCGAATCGGCCAGCACCCGCCGGCCCCGCCTTGGTGTTGACCGCGATAACGGTGAAAGCGTGTTCTCCGCCAGTAAGGTCTTTAACCTCTAACTTGGTGCCTTTAACTTCCTGGGGACTGCCTCCCGCGACCGTAACCACATAGTGATCAATGGGAGAGCCTCCGTTTGTACTGGGCGCTTCCCAGGTTAGGGTCGCGGTTCCAGCTGTCTTGCCGATGGCGCCTTGCAGGTTTGTGGGGGCACCAGGAGTAACCTCTACCTCTATCGCCGGAGACGCCCCCGAGGGCTTAGAATCTCCCACTCGGTTGGTGGCCACTACGGTAAAGCTATGAGATTTGCCCGGTTCCAAGCCCGGAAAATCTACTAGTGTTGCCCGGGAAGTAACCGTTTTCCCAGAAACCGAATCGGTAACTTTGTAGCTAGTAATAGGAGTGCCGTTAGCGGCAGGGGCGATCCAGCTAATGGTGGCGGTAGTGGACTCGCTGATGGTGGCGCTGACTGCCGTAGGAGCATCGGGCACAGACAAAACCCGGATCCGGGCGGTACCGGTTACCTGACGATCTGGATCACCACTGGCATCTTGCAAAGTAAAGGAAACCACCAAGTCTCCTTTAAAACTTGCGGCCGGGATAACTTCCAGGTGAGTTCCAGACGCAGAAGCCTGTCCGGCTCCTTGCACTATGCTCGGTGACCCCACGGTTTTCAAGGGTTTTCCAGGATACGGGTTGGTAGCATAGCGACTTAAATCAATACTTACGCTCTTGCCGGATTCGCCCTCTAAATCAATCGCGGTTACCTGGATCAAAGGACGAGTGGAGCTGACTACCCGCACCGGGATTTTCCCGATAGTAGGCCCAGAGCCGTCCTCTACCGTGACTTCTATATAGCCGGCATCTCCCTTAGCTTTGCCCGCTTCGGCTGAAACTGAAAGCTGGCTGCCCCGCAAAGATGCCTGAATACCTACGGGAAGCGCTCCCAGGCGGTAGCGCATTTTTGCGGGGTCGTCCCCATCTTCGTCGCTAACCATATCCGCCAAGTTGACAGTAACCGCGTCTTCACCAGCAGCTACTTCTATGCGCGTAGGGGTGAAAACTGGCGGGCGATTACTGGAGGGTTTGACCTCGATAGGCAAAGTTAAAGAGGCACTCAGTGCGGAGGAATCGTTGGATTTGCCGTCACTGACCTGCATTACCAGGGAAGTTTTCCCGAAAAATTCAGGGTTAATACTTACTTGGAAGGAATCGTCTCCGGACATTTTGACTCCGCCTGTAAACCCGGCACCCAAGGTGATGGCTTTGGCGGAATGAATATGCGGGGTACGTGCCTTGCGAGTAATCACATAAGACGCTAAATCAACAGTTAAGGTCTCGCCGGATTTAGCTTTTACGGGGATAGTGTCGGGGTCGATATAGGGCTTTTGATCGGAAACCCCCGGGACGTTAACTATGGCATTGGCACTTAACCCGTCCTGGTCGGTGACGGTATAGAGCACCAATTGACGCTGGGAAGGCGCGGGAATCACTAGCTTTTTGCCCTTGACGGTCACTCCATTTTGCTGACAACTAACCGTCAGCGCAGCTCCATCCCCGTCAGGGTCAATATCATTGGCGAGGACGTCCACTTCGATGGAGTCACCCACTTTCCGTCCCCCCTCTTTCGCAGTCACCAGGTCATCGGCGGCCTCGGGGGCTTGCAAAGGAGCAAAGGGGTCTACTTGTACGGTAGCAATGGAGGTATCCTGTCCGCCGCGTCCATCATCGATGGAATATTCAATCCCGTAAGAATCAGCTTTCTTCGGGGTGTTGAGCACTACCGCGTTTTCGCGAGCAGCCACTTGCAAACTATCTCCCGGACTTTGTAGCGATGCGGCAATCAAGCTAACCCCGTCACCATCAGGGTCGGTATCGTTAGCAGTCACTGCCACCGCTAAGGGGCGGTTCGGCCGCACTCGCACCTGGTCCGGGTTAGCCTGTGGATTTTGGTTAAGTTTGGCGGCGGGAGCTACCCCTACTTGCACCCGGGCGGTTCCTTGTTTACCGAAGCGATCTTCGACGATATAGGTGAAAGTATCGGTCCCGATTTTCCCTGATATTGGTTGGTAGTTGAGCCAACTGGAGCCAATATCAACTATCCCCATCTTGGGGGCATCGGCAATCCCCACTAGGGATACTGAGTCTCCATCGGGATCGATATTGGTCAGCTCTACTGGAATCCGGGTGGCTTGCCCCGAAATTGCCCGCCCGGTGACTACTCGGGGTTCGGGAGCAGAATTATCCGAGGCATTTGCCGGTTTTATTTCTACGCTGACCCGTGCACTTGATTGGTTTTGGTTGGTGTCCCTCACCGTATAGGTGGCGTCATATTTTCCGGCTTTTTTCGCCAGGAAACGTACCTGGTTTCCGGTGACGAAGAACTTTCCGGCTTCCGGCGGAGTGGAGGTGGTTAATTTCGGGTCGACTTTTAGGGTCAAACCCACCGGGGAGCGGTCATTGGCCAGCACATCTACGGTGGCCACATCCCCTACTCGCCCTTTGGCCTCATCGGGTTTCGCGGTGGGGGGTGTAGTTGCCGATTGAGTGGTTACCGGAATAACCGTAACTACCCCTTCGGCGCTTTCATGCCCATTCGACACCTGGTATTTTAAAGTTTCGGCTTTGGTGAGTCCGCGCGGAGCCGTAATGTTTAACAGCGAATGATCCAATACGGTTGCTCGCAGTGGCGAGGACGCCCCCACGGAGACTGCCTGGGTTACCAGCACTTCTCCCGCTGGATCGGAATCGTTGGCGAGCACATCTGTCAACACCTGCCCACCTACTGGCAGTACCGCCATATCATCTTCTACCACCGGTTTTCCGCGTTTTCCAGAGGAGGCGACGTCAACTCGGATAACTCCGGTGGCAGTGGCTGGCCCATCGGAGACCGTGTAGGTCAAGTAGTAGATTCCTTCTTGATCTGAACGGAAGGAGAGAGTTCCGCCCGCCAAATCCGGAGTCACTTGCGGCCCGGTTTGTTCAATATTTACCCCTGCCAGGGTTAAGGGGTCGCCATTGGCATCGGTGTCATTAGCCAGGGGTCGAATAGTGATGGTGGTTCCGGCTCTAGCGAACGCGATATCTCCGTTAGCTTCCGGAGGCACGTTTCCAGCGGCACGTACATCCACTATCACGCGCCCGGAAATTTCTTGCCGCCCATCGGAGACCAGTACTTTTACTTCTTTTTTTCCAACTCCACTGGCCTGGTTGCGGATTACCAAGGTGCCTTCTTGCCGGTATTCTACCTGGTTATCTCCGTTAGAGGAAGCACCCGACAAAAACACCGGGTCTCCATCGGGATCCGAAAATGCCGGGAGCGCGTTGTACTCAATTTGTTTTCCAGATTCGACCACCACCGTGGGTACCCGTTTTTGTACCGGGGCGGAGTTTTGCGGCTCCGGGGTGACATTCACAGTTACATTGGCGGTATCGACGCCTCCGCGACCATCTTTCGCCTGGTAGGTAAACTTAATAGTTCCGGAGGCGGCGGCTGGCAGTTCTATGCGCAGCGCTGCTCCTGCGCGTACGGGTTTTACTTCACCTTGGCTTACCTGTCCTAGCACTTCGGCGGTTAGTAAATCTCCATCGGTATCGGAATCATTTTCCAATACCGGTAGCGTAGTTATTTTCCCTGGTCGCGCCCCAAAACTATCGTCACGCGCCACCGGCGGGGTGTTTTCTTTTTGCCGATCTTTTTGCGCTATCTGTTCGGTTATCTGGGGAGAATCTTCTCGTTCTTCCTCTTTTTTCAACATGGTAGAGATCTCGTCCCAGTTATCTACCAGTTCCATGTTTTTGTCAGCTAACCATACTGCCCCATCAGTGGTGTCATTTAGCACCACTAGATCGCGGTTCTTGCGAAACACCGGGGTCTTGGCGGTTTTCAGCCGCTCGAGTTCTTGGGTGGGGCGATAAACCTTTCCCGCGCATTCACGCACAAATTTTCCGCTCCCCGCCCAGGCTCCATACACGCATTGGGCTTTTACTGCTGGCCTAGCCGGTTTGCCCGCGCTGCCTCCGGAAGGAATCTCCCGGGTAGATCCGCTATTTAGATCCACTTTTATCAATTTGTCTTGGTCTGCCAGCAGTGCGTAGGGCTTTGCCGGCCCGGATTCTTGCAGCGCTAACTGAGAACCGGCCACTTTTATTCTTTTTCCACTGGGCAGGAAAAGTACCCCTTGGGAACTATCGAAGGCTACTGCTTGTTTGCCAATTCCTGCCACTTGTAACTGCGCATTAACTGGGATTTGCGGTATTTCTATCCGTTCATCTTTCCAGAGTTTTCCCTCTTTGGTAACGGTGACTAGTTCTTTGGTGGTTGGGGAAGCGAGGAAGAAAGCTCCGGAGTCCCCGCCTGCTAACTGGGCTCCCCGCAGGGAACGCACGGTAGCCTTAGCTCGAGTGCGCTCTTGGGACAATAGGTCTTCACCGCTCCAAAGTAGGCCGGCTTCCGGGTCTAGGATCGCTAAGTTTGTCCCCGATTGGGCTATCTGCTCACCTTTATCCAGGGAAGAGGAAGTCTCCAGGCGCACCTTCTTAGGGTCAATTTTGGCGACTTCGCTGGCGGCCTGGTTCTGGAAATTTACATTTTCGCCCGCCTGAGTGACGTCAAAATCTCCCGCTTTGGATCGCACCGCCCCATCCAGGGTGCGCGCCGGAAAGTTCAAGTGTCCCACTAGATGCTGGGATTGATTGGTTACCCAAATTCCGCCATCATTTAAATCCACCTGCGCCCGAGTAATACCGGGGTGCTGCCAGGCAAGATAGACAAGTACTAGGCTGAGCACAGTTACTACCGCCAGGGATACTTTACGCATCCGTGCCCGCACTTGCGCGTTCTTTTGCCTACGCGCGCGAAAACTGGAGTACCCGGTGGTACTGATTTGTCGGACACTCGAGTCACTGTGGCTGCCCTGCTCACGGGAAGATCCTCGTAAGCCTGAAAGGCTTCTTCCCGCTCTGGCCACGCCTCGCCCTCTTTCTATTACCGGCTTGCCAGGCGAGCCGCTGAACCTGCAACCATAGTCGGCGCACCAGCTATCGCTTACTGACGAAGCAACTTACCTGCAAGTGAATATCCATTAATGATTGTACTAAATTCGCGGGCGCTTGCGCCGCTGGTACCCAATTTATAGGTGGCACTATCAGTCTCCGCTTGTCTTTTCTCTTGACTGCCTGGGAAAGACTAAGACACCTGATATTTAGGACATCGCAGGCCGTAATATAGGTGCTAGTGGTTATTTTTTAGCGGTTGTATTCCCCACCTCATCAACATAAAATGAAACCATGCTAATGAAGAAAAAAGCTTCCTCCGTTTTTCAGTTCCTAGCTACTCTCGCCACCCTTGCAGTGATTGTGGCGCTAGGGTCAACCAATCCGGCAGCAGCCGAAGGCGTAACCACCTGGGACGACCTGGTAGCTAAAGCCAATTCCCTCACTTCCGGACAGCATGAGCTGACGGTCACCGGGAACCTCACCTTGGATGAGCAGGCAAAACCACTGGTAGTTCCCGAGGGCGCAGAGCTAACCCTTAAGGGGAAGGGCGCAATAGCCGGCTCTAACTTACCGGCAGTGGAAGTTAAATCCGGTGGGAAACTGAACCTGGAGGGCCCCTCCTTCACCAAAACGCAGTTCACGGTAAACGGAGACTTAAACTTTAGCGACGGTTCGATTCACGATTCCGATCCTGCCGGCCCGGTCATCTTTGTTAATGGCGGAACTTTCACCATGAGTAACACCGCCGACTTCTCTAAGAACACCACTCCAGAAAAGAAGGTAGCTAACGCTACTACTCCCGAAGGTGTCGATATCCAAAAACTCGCCCCCATCACCATCTATAACGGGACGGTCACTATCAACGGTGGAACCATTAAGGCAAATCAAGGCCTCCAGAAAGGCGGAGCTCTGGGAGTTTGGGGTAGTAAAGAAAAACCTGCCTCCCTAATCATTAAGGACGGCGAATTTGCTGAGAACAGCGTTCAGCATTCAAGACTTAACGGCTTTGGCGGTGCCTTATTTAGTGAAAACGCCAATGTGAACATCTCCGGCGGAAATATCCATCACAACTTCACCGAGCGCGGAGGCGCGCTATTTGCCGCAAACAGTACACTGACGGTGAATGGTCTAAACCTACATGATAATCAGGCTAGCCACGAATACGGCGGTCAAGGCGGCGCCCTTTATTTAGATAGATCCAAGACTCAGATTTCGGGCGGTACTTTCAAAAACAACAGTGCTTTAGGAAATGACTATTCTTTCCATGCGAACGGTCCGGGCGGAGCTATCTACGCAGATGGAGGCAACATTACCATCAATGGCGGATCGTTCACCGGCAATACTGCTGGTTCCTCCGGAGGCGCTATCGCCTTTGGTGGTAAAGCGGAAGCGACAATTAACGCCGCTTATTTCTCGGAGAACAAATCCGCAGGCTTTTACGGTGGTGGTGCCATCTACAACGATAGTTCCACAAAACTAACAATTAATAATGCGTTGGTTAGAAAAAATTCCTTTAAGAATTTGATACTTATCGGAGCTGGAAATCACCCACCCAGTGTCCAAGGTGGCGGGGTTTGGAATTGCCCTACTGGCCACACCACCTTGAACATCACTCAGGGAGCAGCTCTTTTCGAAAATAGGACAGCCGATGTGGAGAAGAGCAAGGAGTACAAGGGAGCCGGTGACGACTTTGCGAGCGTCACTGAGCATTCTGCTGGCGACCCTCCGGAGGGGAAACCCGTTTCCATTAGCCCTCGGATGCTAGGAGGCGGGCAGCGCCTCTGGTATCAGGATGGATCTATTTATGGAAAACACCTCGACTGGGATCCTCCACGCGAGCCTCGCTATAAAGTTAGCGGCGAGGGCAAACTGATGCCTTATGACACGGCGATCAATGAAAACAAAGCTTTCAAGTCGGTTCCCAGTGAAGATTCTAAGAAACTCGCTGAGAAACTCGCCCGAGTAGTGATCGAAAATAATACTACTACTGGTGTAGGCATCAGTGGCGGAGGGATAGCCAATAATGGTCAGCTGTTCTTCGGCACCCCAGACAGGTGGAAACTCCAGGTCAAGAAGGCATGGGAAGGCGATGACCCGCAGCAGCGTCCCACGAAGATTAACCTTGATATTTTGGTTGGCGGTTTCCAGGTTGACCAGGTAGAACTGAGCAAAGAAAACAACTGGACAGCCGCGGTCGAAAACTTCCCCGATCCCGATACCCTGGTTGATGCCAAGACCGGGAAGAAACTACCGGTCACCTTCAGAGAACATGACGGAAACGGCAAACAGCTAGATGGCTACCAGTTGGCAGTAACCGATGAGTCCAAAGACGAAGCCACCAATACCTACACAGTCTCGGTAGTCAACAAAATGACCACCGAGGTGGCAGTAACCAAGAAGTGGGCAAACCCGGATGGAACTTGCGCCGCGGCCACCCAAATCGAGGTAAAGCTGCTAGCAAACGGGCAGGACACTGGGAAGAAACTGCTGCTAAATGCCGCTAACTCTTGGGAAGGCAAATTCACCGACCTGCCAAAGTATATTGACGGTAAACTCGCTGAATACACCATTTCCGAGGTAGAGGTAAAAGGATACCGCAGTGAAATTATGGGAGATGCTACCGGAGGGTTCTTGATTACTAACAAGTGTACGGTTCCGCCCTCGGACATCACTCCCCCGCCTCCATCGCAAACTACCCCACCTAGCACTACTACCCCGCCTCCACCAGGAGACACCCCTCCGCCCCCGCACAGCAAGACTCCCCCGCTGCCTCCTACCGGCTCTGAAATCAGCGCCGCCTTGGCACTAGGGATCTTGGCGCTAGCAAGCGGAGTAGTCATGATGCGCCGCCGCGTCACCAAGCAATAAATAGACACGCGGATACGGTAAGTCATTTAGGTCTCAGCCTTCACCGGTAAAGACCGCTAAAGTGGCTCCCGCACTCTCGTAAAAGTAGCGGCTATCTAAGGGAAATCCCTAGGTAGCCGCTACTTAGTTTTCTTCCCGGACCGAATTTAACCGTTACCGGTACTACCGGGTATCACTGGGGCTGGTCAAGTTTAGTCACTTTTACCGGCACTTTAATCGCCCTCCCCAGGCGACTAAACGCTCCAAAGTGTCGAGATAGGCATTGCCCAAAGCCCCGGTCCCATCGGTAGGGATTCTTTTCCGGCATACAGCAGGATTCCACAGCTAAACTTATTACCGGCTAACTTTTGTAAGTGACGCAATCCAGAAAAATCTTTACCCTGCAAACTGACTGCCGCCTTGACCTCTACCCCTACTACCTCGCGACTGCGTGACTCCATAACCAAATCGACCACTTTCCCGGTAGAGTCCCGGAAGTGGAACAAGTTAAAAGGTACCGCTGACCACTCTCGTTGTTTCAAAAGTTCAGTGGCTACGAAAGATTCCAGTAGCCCACCGGTAAAGGAACTGGAAATCTGCATTTCTAGAGACTCGGCATCTACACCTACCAAGCTGGCAGCCATCGTAGAATCTTGCAGGAAAACTTTTGGCTTCGAAATCACTCGCCGGATTAGATTAGTACCCCAAGCTGGTAATACATCAATCAAGAACACGTCCTTTAAAGCATTAAGATCCCCGGGAAGGCTCCGCTCTGGAATGTTCAGTTCCCTGCCAGCGTGCGCCGCAACAAATTCTGAGGATCCCTGCGAGGCAATTTTTCTCAGATTGCCACGGTTCCTTCCGGGAACTGGCGCACAAAACCGTCAGGATCCGCCTGTGCGGCCCGTAAGGGCGCGGCGTTATCCAAGTTGAGTAAGCGATGACTCCGATTTTGCAGCAGTTGAGTTACTAAGGTGCTCTTACCCACCTGGCGCGCACCCGACACCGTCAGCACGGGAGTGTCACATAAAATTTCTTCAGCTAACACCCTTGCATTTCACGGAATCATATCGACAACCACAAACCGACAGTAGCACGTCATCGAGATTTAGACGGCATTTCATTGCGGTTTTACAGTACAGCTGTCGCGGTTTTACAACTCTATTATTGCTGTTCTACAACACCTTCATTGCGGTTTTACAAGGTAGCCACTGCGGTTCTAGAACAGACACAAACACCCCTTCACCCTCCCCAGACAAAATCGCCCTCTCCAGACATAATCACCCTCCCCAGGCGGCTAATACACCTGTTAATCCGCCTCTAAACTTCACTCGGGAGGGCGATTTTACATCTGGAGGACGATAACGCAACCCCCACACTACCGCTACCACCAGCACGGAAAGATTTGGAAAATGCTACCCAACCCGGAAAGCCATGAGAAACAAAGCAAGAGCCTCTGACCCCAGAACAAAAACCCAGGTTGGCATCAACAGCGTACTTATCTGAGGTGGCGTGATGTCTGTGTTATGCGATTCTCGCCCGGTAATAGGATTGAGCTCCCTGTCTGCTCATTCCGAGCAGTCCACCGATTGCTTGCCAGGTCATTCCGGCTTGCCGGGCTTTAGCTACCGCTTGAGTGAGTTCCAGTTCGGCTTGTTCTTTACGGTCTCTAGCCACCTGGATATCCCGGAAGGCGTCAGCGTCCCAGATTCCCTTGGCAGATTTCACGGTTTCTTCTGGGTCGGTTTGGGTGAACTTGGCGGCGTATTCTTCGTCGGTGAGTTTAGTGTCGGTAATCATGGGTGCTCCTTACTGAAAGAATTTGGTTCTGGCGGTCATGGCGTGAAAGCAGTCTCCGTCTCGGTTGGTAAGGACTTCGATTATGTGTCCATCGGGGGTAGGACCCAGAAATAGGGTTACTCCTTCGTCAAGGTCGAGGATGCGCCAGGCGTTGCGGATAGCGTGGGTGATTTGGGCTTGCGTGTATCCATGTTTGAAAGCACTCGCCTTAAACCTCACAAAGCAAGTTTACTTGACAAGCTCGCGTGCGTCAAGAAATCTTGCTTGCGGTGATTTTATTGTACCCACATGCCCTAAAGATTGGGCATAGGCGCCACATTTACCGCTAAATACCAGCTGTTATCACTCCAGGGTAATCCCGCTATTGTAGCGCCGCCGATTCCCAGCAGACAACAGGCTCAAATGCGTATGTCCCCCTACAAGCTAGAGGGCGACTAGTGGCTCCACCCTGGGAGTCTCTTTACTACGAGCCTGGGCCAGCTCATAGGCAGTCTGCATATCCAGCCATAGACGGGCATTACCGATTCCCGCAAACTCCAGCCGCAAAGCCAGATTGGGGGTTAACGCCGCTTTCCCATTCAGAACCCGCGAAAGGGCAACTCGAGACACCCCCAACTTACGACTGGCGTCACTCACCGAAATACCAAGTTCCTTCAAGAAATCCTCCCGGATTACCGCCCCGGGATACACCGGATTTTTCATACCCATACTCTCTAACCCTCCTCAGTGATAGTCAAGATAATCAACAAGTTCCACATCTTCACCCACGAATCGAAAAATCAACCGCCAGTTCCCACTAACTCGCAGCGACCAATAACCCGCAAGTGATCCCGTAAGTTTGTGCGCGCGGTAACCTGGAAAGGCCAGCAGCGGCGCTAAAATTTCACTCACAGTTTGGCAGTTTCCATGAAAACCTAGAGAATAAATCAGTTTAGAGAGAAACAAACAATGCTCGTACCGCGCTCTTATCCACCTTCGAACCAGCGGTCAGCGGAATGGCAGAAACCTGGCGGAAGTATACCGGAACCTGGTAGCGCGCCAACCGCTTATTTAGTTCTTGTTTCAGTTGTGTTTCAGTTGTGTTTGCCCCATCCGCAAGTACCACGGCAGCAGCAGCAACTTCACCATAGACTGGGTCGGGAACTCCAACCACAGATGCATCTGCAATCACGTTTAGCCTACGCAGTTCTTCTTCCACATCGATACACCAGATTTTTTCACCACCGCGGTTAATCATGTCTTTCTTGCGATCCATCAGGTATATATACCCCTGAGAATTGGCCCGCCCTACATCACCGGTGGCTAGCCAACCATCAGCAGTCAAGGCATCAATTTCGATTTCGTCATAGCGCCTAGCAATGTTAGCTCCGCGCATTTTTATTTCGCCCACCTCGCCAATAGGTAACTCAACCCCAAAATCATCGCATATTTTAACTTCTAGTCCGGGGATGGGTAATCCCGAGGATCCTAAGTAAGGAGAGACAGCCGCATCACAGGGAAATACGAAAGCAGGAGAGCAACTTTCGGTTAGCCCATACACCGTACGGAACTGCATTTGCGGCATCCATTCGTGTAATTCTTTGATTCGCGATACCGGCATATGGGCTGCGCCACATGCCATCTTCTGCACCGATGGAAGTTCGGGAAAACGATCACGCTCTTCTAACATCAACGCGAAAACCGTAGGAGAGGCATGCACAAAGCTAACCTCAGAAGTGAAAATTTCTTTAACGAACGGTCTGCCTTCCATACGTTTCTGGATATGAATTGAACCTCCCAAATAAATAAATAGTCCAATGATGGCAATCATTCCGGTTACATGGTAGATGGGAACAGCGATAATAGTAGTGTCATCGCTGGTTAACTCAAGTACCCTTTCATAAGAACGCACAGCATGTACTGCGTTCATATTTGTCAGCAGCACACCTTTGGATAGGGATGTGGTTCCCGAAGTAAATAACAGGATGGAATCCTGCTCGATTCCCGGAAGCGGAACCTCTGCCAGCACTGTTTTCGGGTCTAACTCCCCCTTCTCACTATTCAAAGGTAACCCGCAAGCACAGGTGTTAGAGGAGGTGGTAACTGCTGGCTTATCCTCAAACCAAACAGCTTGCTCAGGATGACAAATGACTAAATCTAAGTTGGCGCGAGCCACCAAAGCGTCGATTTCTGCCC
Source organism: Varibaculum sp. GTC20041 (assembly GCF_055387755.1). Lineage (NCBI taxonomy): Bacteria > Bacillati > Actinomycetota > Actinomycetes > Actinomycetales > Actinomycetaceae > Varibaculum > Varibaculum sp. GTC20041. The sequence goes on along the minus strand of NZ_AP041144.1, from coordinate 586,415 downwards.
GACGGAATTTACCAGGGAGCGGCACTATGATGGCGCCTAGCCGGTTGCTAGCGTAGAAAGAGGTAATAAAGTCAATTCCGTTGTCCAGCAATACCCCTATCCGGTTTCCGGGACCAATTTTGTATTCTGTGTGCAAATAGGCCGCGAACTGGTCGGTTAGCTGCTTGACTTCAGAGAAAGTGAAACGGTTACCGTCCTCAGCAAAAACTGCCACCTTACTGGCGAACCGTTGCGCGGTATTTTCTAGAGTTTCATAAAGTGAAGCAGGACCAGGTACATAGGTTTGAACCGTTCGCCCGTATACCTCAACTGGCTGCAAATCTTGCACCATATTTTTCGGCCAAAGGGCTTGTCCGGAAATCATTTTTACTCCTTATATTTTGCAGTTTGGATAGCAAATCAAACGTGACCTCACTGCGATTAGATATTGCTAGTCCAAGTCCAAAGGGATTGGACTGTTCAAAATTTTTTTAGTCTGTCTGGCAGCGGCAAGTATTCGGCAGGTCATCCGCACCGACTCACGTAACGTCGGTTGAGCTTTTGCGAGAGCATCTTTTAGGCTACCCACCTCGCGAACTGTGGGGACAATGGCGGCAAAGCCATTTTCATGCAGCGACTCAACGTCGCGCCCTAAGTTACCGGTAAACGCAATAGCGGGAAGCCCCTGTTTGCGAGCAGCGAGCATAACCCCCCACGGGGTTTTTCCAAATTTTGTTTGAGAATCCATGGAGCCTTCTCCGGTAAATACGAAATCTGCCCCCACCAATTGCTCCTTTAAACTGACGGCACTGATTACCACATCTATCCCAGGCTGCGGTTTGGCTCCCAGCAAAGCCATAAGCGCTGCACCTAGACCACCCGCGGCTCCCGCGCCAGGATTTTTACTAATAGTGCGACCACAGGTTTCATCTAGCAGGTTTCCCCATTGCGCTAAAGCCGCATCGAATATGGAGATTTCTTCAGGCTGCACCCCTTTTTGTGGACCAAAAATTGCGGTGGCGCCTCGTTCTCCCGTTAGCGGGTTATCAACATCGCATGCCAGGGTTACCTCTATTTCCTGCCATCGTTTACTGATGTTGCTAACATCAAGGCTAGCCGCATCGGCCAAGGCTAGCGCGCGACTTTCAATCGGATTACCAGAACCATTCTTAACAATGGCACCTAGTTCATATGCCATCCCCCATCCACCATCATTGGTAGCAGACCCACCTAAACCGATAATCACCTGAGTGGGAGAAAGGTCAAGTATGTGTTTGAGAAGCTGTCCTACTCCCACGGTAGTGGCTTGATGAGGATCTAACTCTTCTACGGCTAAATGCTCGATACCGGCAGCTTCAGCAATTTCGACAACCGCGAGTTTTTTTGCTGCAATCCACCCAAAGTGCGCGGTTCTAGGGCGCCCTAGCGCATCGCTAACTTCGGCAGTACGCATTTCACCGCCTAGCGCATCAACTAAGGATCGGGTGGTCCCCTCGCCACCATCAGCCATAGGAACCTCGATACATTCGGCATCAGGAAACACATCACGAACCCCGGCACTCATGGTGGCTGCGACAGTAGCTGCGGTCATGGTTCCCTTGAATGAATCTGGCGCTAGAATAAATTTCATTGCTACTCCGATTGCTGAGTGATGGGGTAGCCGGGCTTAAAGCGGCTACCCCACCAGCGATTGTTAGTACCTAGATGCTATTACTCATCGGGAATGATTAGGCATCCTGCTGGTGAGACTCCAAGGCACCCTTAGGGATAAAGAGCTGGAGAAGCACACCTAAGATTGCACATGCCGCCATGAAGAGGAAGGTGAAATTGTATCCAGCGGCGGCCTCCCAGCCTCCCCCTAGAGCAATAAGCCATCCCATCAGCAGCGGTGCGAGACCCCCTCCAATGAACATTGCGGTAGTTATGAACCCGTTTGCGGTACCGTGAGCACCATCGGGGGCATTATCCGTTGCCGCAGCGTAGTACACCGGCCATACAGCGTTCGCTACTAGACCGAAGAAAAGCTGCAAGAAGATGTAGAACGCCATGCTACGCACAAAGTAGAAGCCTCCAACACCAACAGCCATCCAAATACCACATAACACAATTGTCGTGCGGCGTCCCAGATAATCAGACAGTGAGGGCCAGAAAATCTGCCCCAAAGCACCTGTAATCGTAAATACGATTGAGTAGGCAGCTGCCCGAGAGAAATCGAGACCCATAATGTTGGCAAGATACAGTGGCAATACATAATTAATGCCCATGTAAACAATTTGCGTAAGCATAGTGGTTCCGGAAGTCAACATCACAATGCTATTACGTAAGCACTTACCAACAGCATCTTCGGCATCTGCGTGGTTTGCTTCCTGCTCCGGATCTATCGGAACAGTCATACCGTTAGCTTCGATTTCTTTGTAAGTAGCAACGATACGGTCACGAGTAGAATACCAGTGCCAGAAAAGCATCACTGGTACGGACACGATTAGACCTATGAAGAATACATACATCCAGTTTTCATCGCCGAATGTCTTTAAGATCCAAGCTACAGCCAGACCGGAGAACAACGCTCCAATTGGGTAACCCGTGTGATGTACGCCTAACGCGAATCCGCGACGTTCCTTTGGCCACCATTCTGTAGTGTTAGAAATACCGATAGGTTCGCCTGCGCCTGCGCCCAGATTTACTCCGATACGCAGGGCAATAAATACAGTTAGACTATGTGCAATCGCTTTTATTCCAGTGAAGGCTGAGATAAGGTTATAGCCGATTACCAGAGGCACCTGGAAAGCTGCTCTCTTCCACCCCACACCGTGTTTGTCGCTCATACGCGAAGCAACAATGGGTAATATCGCGAGTGAGAACATAATAATCGCAGTGATTGTTCCCCATTGTTCCGGACTTAGCTTGAAGTGGTGAGATATCACTGGACCAAGGCGAAGTATTACTTCGCGATCGAAAGCGTTAATAGCCCAAATAACCCAGGTTACGCCAAGGGCAACCCAAGATCCTTTCGGGATAAGGCTAAGAGGCGCAGAACCGCGGCTGATTCGATTATGTTTCATTTCTTCTCCTTATTTCCCAAACCGAGGAGTCTCGTAGCCTTTAATTCCAAGATCATCAATCACATACAAGGTTCCGCGCGCAGCACCGTCTTCGGGGAAACGGGGAAGCGGAGGGCGTGCCATGGTGGTGACAAAAAGCCGATCTAAATTCGCCCCACCAAATACCGGACAGGTAACTTTCTTTACCGGCATTTCAATTTGGCGTTCCAGTTTTCCATCGGGATCGTAACGATTCAGCTTTCCCGCATACACGTGTGCTTGCCAGACGAATCCTTCAGCGTCAACGGTCATTCCATCGCATGCTCCCCCATCCGACTGATCCACGGTCGCAAACACTCGTCGGTTAGAAACGTCACCAGTTTCCAAATCGTAGTCGTACGCCCAGATGTCCCCGGTCCAGGTATCTGCAAAATAGAAGATTGATCCATCAGGTGACCAGCAAGGACCATTCGAACAAATGATTCCTTCGTCAAGCACCCGTAGTTCTTTGCCCTCTTCATAGGAATACAGACGACCAGTCGGGGCTTCTTCCATGGTATCCATCGATCCGAAAACAAAACGTCCGCGGAAATCTACCTTTCCGTCGTTGAGCCGATTCTTTGGATATTCAGGTTCTGGATCTGAAATTAATTCAGCTTTATCAGCCTCCAGATTGTACTTGTAAAGTCCAGTTTGCAGCGCTAGCAGAACCGACTTTCCATCTTGATACAACGCCATGGAACCAATTTTTTCCCGTACGTCCCAAACTCGTAGATTGCTGGTGTCTTCGTTGTGTCGGAACAACCTTCCATCTTGAGAATCAATCCACCACAGCTCTTGGTTTTTAACATCCCATATAGGGCCTTCACCCAGATTGGGTTTTAGATCTATCACCTTTGATATTTTCATTAGGAACTCCTTTATAATGCACGGAATACTGCTGCTACCCCTTGACCGCCACCAATGCACATGGTTACCATGCCAAATTCGGTGTTCGTGCGGCGCAGGTTGTACAGGGTGCGTAGGGTCAGGATGGAACCGGTAGCTCCAACCGGGTGTCCAAGCGCAATCGCGCCACCCAGCGGATTAGTCTTATCCATATCCAAATCCTGGTCACGGATTACTGCCAAAGCTTGAGCAGCGAAAGCTTCGTTGAGTTCAATCCAATCAATGTCGGAAAGAGTTAGTCCGGCCTTCTCTAGAGCGCGGGGAATCGCCAATGCTGGAGCAAAACCCATAATTTCGGGAGCCAAACCTGCCTTTGCAAAACTAACCAGCTCACCAATCGGCTTTAAACCTTCCGCCTTAGCAATAGATTCAGTGGTCATCACCAGCATCGCAGCCGCATCGTTAATGCCGGAGGAATTACCGGCGGTAACGGATCCACCTTTGCGGAAAGCAGGACGTAGTTTGGCCAATTTCTCCTCGTTGGAGGTGGGACGCAAATGCTCATCGGTGTTAAACACACGCTCCGACTTACGTTCCTTAACTGTGATGTCCACAATCTCATCTTGGAACATACCGTCAGCTTGAGCTTTTGCGGCTAACCTTTGTGAACGTGCTGCAAAAGCATCTTGATCCGTGCGGGAAATATCGAATTTATCCGCTACATTTTCTGCGGTAACACCCATCGGGTAACCACCAAAAGGATCGGTTACTAGCGACATGGTTCCATCAACCAAGGTATGGTTTCCAGTGCGCCAGCCGTTACGCGCCTGAAAATCCATAAAGGGCTGATTCGACATATTTTCGGAACCACCGGCAACTACGAATTTCGAATCTCCAGCACGCAGTTCAAGCGCAGCAGATTGAACTGCCTGCAACCCCGATCCACATAACCTATTTACTGTAAAAGCAGTGGACTCTTCGCGTACTCCCGCCTCTAAGGAAATTCGGCGTGCCAAGAAGGCATCCCCGCCTACTTGTCCCACGCAGCCAACCACTACTTCATCAATTGCATCCATGGGAACGCCAGAACGTTCCACCGCCGCCTTCATCGCGGTTGCCCCCATGACGTGATTAGGCGTAGTGGACAGGGAACCAGCAAATGTACCGATTGCAGTCCTTGCGCCCTCAATAATGATTATTTTTTCCAATTGTTTACCTTTCCTAATAGAACCGCTCCCGCCTTCGCGGAATCCAGTGTTTTACTTAACGCGTCGTATGAATAAGCGCCGCTGCTTGGCGAGCAGCGTCATTGTCATCAACCTCGAGAATCTTCCAGCCTTCGGTGGTTAGTTGCACCATGTAATGTTCAGAAGCTAAGTAGACTTCTTGCCCTTTATCTAGGGCGGCAGCACCGTAGAAAGTTAATTGGTCTACTTCATCTACCCACTTGGGATGTTTCGAATCGGCAATCATCAGGAAGCAGATTCGTTTCGCACCGTCCACAATGTCCATGAAGCCACCGCAGCCGATGGCTTTGCCACCGAAAGCCGAAACGTTAATATTGCCTTTACCATCTACTTGCCCCACACCCATGTAGGTGATGTCCACGCCGCCACCGTTGTAAAAATCGAACTGTTGCGGATGGCTGATAATAGCTGCAGGATGAATTGCACACCCAAAGTCCACTCCCCCTAACGGGACACCTCCGTATGTGCCGGACTCCACCGTTAAGGTAACTTTGGCGAGCTTACCGCTAACCGCGAGCGCCCGACCTATGGAGTCACCGGGGAGACCGGTACCCAGATTAATAATGTCTCCGTCGCGTACCAGCTTTGCGCCCCTCTCCCCAATGCGTACCCGAACTGGTTCCACCTCGTGGGCAAGGATGGACTTTGCCAGTTCCTCAGAAGAGGCATACCCCGTGATCAGATCCATATTTACCTCAATCGCGGAGTTAGTTTGCTTGTGGTATTTCGCTGGATCAGAAGTCACCATAACGTAATCCACCAGCACACCGGGAACATTCACCAGACGAGCCGGAATGTCACCACGCTCCACAAGCTCCTTCACCTGGGCAATTACGATTCCGCCATTATTATGAACAGATTGCGCAATTGCCAGTGAATCCAGGATTGTCACGTCGTCTTCTTGCGATATGTTTCCATCTGGATCTATCTTCGTTCCCCGTATAATCGCCACGTCAATCGGGAAAGACTTGTAGAACAGATATTCCTTACCATCTATTTCCACCAGTTCCACATACTCATCAGGAGCTGTGACCGCGCGGGCAGAATCGTTAATTCGCCCCCCATCCAGCCGTGGATCAATGAAAGTACCTAATCCCACAGTAGAAAGCTGACCCGGCCTACCGGCTGCTATCGTGCGATACAGCGTGGATATTTGACCTTGAGGTAAGCAAATAGCTTCTACCTCGTCTTCACCCAAGAGGTTTGCCATAGGCGGGTTTAGCCCCCAGTGTGGACCCACTACGCGTTTTAGTAATTTTGGGTGTGCCAGGCGAGCTAGCCCATCCACTCGGTTCGACTGCCCAGCTGCATGTACGAATGTCAAATTATTCGGGGTACCTTTTTCTAAGAATGACTGTTCGATATGCGCATAGATTTCATCAGCTACGCTCATCATGGTGAAACCATCGGCAGCTACAGTAGCCCCGTTCGGAATCAGTGATGCTACTTCTTCGGGCGTCACTTGTTTAAAGCTCATAGCTTGTATCCCCCTCCGATGCGAATGGTTTCACCGGTCAGGTAGGAGGCATCGTCAGATACCAGGAACGCAACCAGATTGGCTACATCCTCTGGTTTTCCGGCACGCTTGAGGGACACCTTTGCGACTTGCTCTTCATAGAGGTTCTCGAATCCAGCACGTGAAGGAATTTCCTTAAGCTTGCAGGTCATATCTGTTTCAATAAAACCAGGAGCAATTGCATTGGCGGTCACATTCTTGAACCCCAGCTCCTTGGATATAGAGCGGGTTAGGGAGACAACTCCACCTTTTGCTGCTGCGTAGTTAGTTTGCCCCACGTTTCCTTGCCAAGATTCGGAGGCCACGTTACAAATGCGCCCATACTGGTTTTCACGCATATGGGCTCCTACCTTGCGACACAAGTAGAAAACGGCAGAAAGATCTACTGCGAGCACCACATCCCACATGTCATCGGTCATCTTATGAAGCATGCCGTCACGGTTGATTCCGGCGTTATTTACCAGGATGTCAATCTTGCCCAGTTCAGCAATCACCTGCTCGATAGCGGCATCCACAGCTTCACGATCGGCAACATTCAATGCAATGGATCGTGACTTGCCTCCACACTGTTCAGCCACCACCTTGGCAGCCTCGCCATTAATATCTACAACAACCACGGTAGCGCCGCGCTGCGCAAGTTTTAGCGCGATGCCTTTACCAATCCCCTGCGAGGCTCCGGTTACTACCGCAACCCTGCCGTTTAGCGATATCGAATCCATTATTCTTATACCTTTCATCAGATTAAATAGGGCGACACCGGCAAGAATTGCCGATATGTAGTTCATATGGACATACGATGTCCGTTTGCTTGACACGCTCGTTACGCATCAGGTTTTCTAGCTGCACCACAGCTTGATCCGCCATCGCACGAATTGGTTGCACGATAGTGGTAAGTGAAAATCCTGGCCATACCGCTGGGGTAACACCATCAAAACCTCCCACAGCGACGTCGTCAGGAACGCTAATACCATGAGCGTTAAAATCCTCTATTATTCCGAAAGCAATGGCATCTGAGCCACACAGAATTGCCTCTGGTAACCCACGTTTTAGCGAACGAAAATGTTTTGCGGCGTTATACCCGCCCCCAGTTCCCAGATCGGTACGCACAATCCACTCAGTAGGGGTGGATAATCCGCTTTCGATTAGACCTTCAAGATACCCAACATGACGCTCGTTTGAAGCCGAAGAGCTCCGGGGACCAATAGCCAGCGCTATCTTCTTATATCCGTGGCTCACCATATGTAGAGCCATATCTTTTGCCGCGTTCTTGTTATCTATTCCCACAAAAGCTGCACGTACTGTTGGCATTTTGCGTGATACCTGCACATAAGGCAGGTTTGCATTGCGCAATAGGCGAGCTACCGAAGCATCACCATCTTGCGTTGCGGTAAGAATGATTCCATTAACTCCATGCTGAGTCATGGTTTGCACGGTCGAGAGCAAATCTTTAGGACGGTCGCCGGTATGAGCTAACAGCGTGTTTAGATTATGTGACCGAGCGACCTCTGCCACAGCAACGCCTAGCTCCTGGTAAAACGGGTTGGAAAGATCCGCAAGTACCAAACCTACCAACGAGGGGATAGTGTGCATATTTGTAGCACGTTCGGGTACTTCTATGCCGTAAGCACGTGCCAATTCGATTATTGACCGCCGGGTTTCATCAGAGATTCCGGGCTTCCCATTTAATGCATAGGAGACCGCTGCCTTCGACACTCCCAACACCTGGGCGATATCAGATGCCGATCCGCGGGTAGCCCTACTACGGTTCTCATTAACCCTCATGCATTTCTCCTTGTAACGCCCAAGGCTCGCTTCTTTGCTGAGACCTTTTTGGACGCTTATGCTCATAATCACATCAGGACTGGGAGTTAAGCAACGTTAAGTTGTAGGGTTTATTTTTTACGTTTCTCCTGTTTAACCCAATTTTTACCGCGTAGAAGACCGAAGCTTTTTAAAATCGAGCAATAATCGTCAACGCCCGTAAGCTACGATTTGTCCCAAACAATCTTCAAAAATGAATATTCTCCGATGCTGATATAAGCACCACGACTTTGACGCGTTCTAAGTCACTATGAGTGATTATCGCTATCCGCCGCTCTTATGCATATGAATCATTCTTGCTGCGCTACCTCTCCCACTCAACTGAATAATGAGAAATGGCTAGGGAGTACTCACGGGAACCCGGCAAGATACTACCGCTTTCTCAGCTAGCTGATATTTTTAGAAGATGAGTGGACAAAATATACTATCTGCCGAGGATGCTAGAAAAAAGTTCATAGGCAACACCTATAGACCCATGGGAAAAAAGGCCTCCGTTCGCTCGGGTGGTGAAAATGCCTGCCGAATTGTCGAGGCTCGCAACCAAGCCGATCGGACGCCCGTCTCGCCAGAACAGATTGCTAAATATACGAATGAGTTTCTATCAGTTTTAGGGATGCCGAAAGTTGAATCCCCCAGAATAGAAATTCCGCCCGAATTAACCAATGACGAGATTGAAGATTATCTGGAGGAAAATCTGTACTCACCAATATGTGACTCGGGAGGAAACTGTCAAGACTTGGTGTGGATGAAATTCACCGACCGAGGTTTCCTGGGAGTGGTAGCGACAAGTAACGATATCAATTTTGACATTCCAAAGGACGAAGAAAACCATTTTTGTAAACGAACCACGTCAGGAATCATCATTCATAAGCTCAAGCAATCGTGGGACAGAAGCTTCGTGCTAGCGTTTCCTCTTAAATCAATACCAGAAGATTTGAAACGTGGTCATATAGAAACCGGTATCGGGAACTACCTGATAGACAAAAATGTCCCGATATTGGACTATTTCTCACACAGGTACTAAATCCCAGGCGAGTCAGGAAACTTACCCGACAGCAGGTTTCCCTCTTAATGGGAAAAATACCAGAATCATAACCTGCCCCAGCAAAAACAACCACCTCTAAGTGGAGCCGACTATCGGGCTCGAACCGATGACCTGCTGTTTACAAGACAGCTGCTCTACCAACTGAGCTAAGTCGGCCTTAGGAAGCGCTTCAATCAGCACTACCCTAACGTCTTCGAAAAAGACGACGCCTTTAGTTTGCCATGTCTTTTATCAATGAACAAAACCGCTGCTATTTACCCAGTAGCGCGTCCTCGTCCAAAGTACCGTCATTCTTGTACGGCTTTTCGACCACCTTTCCATTGGAGGCAAACATCGGAGTGCCGACCTGCTGGGTTTGCTTACCCGCAGCATCTGCCCATTGCTTTTGCCACTTCTCAAGTAGTGCAGATTGGGTCTCGGCCTTAAAGGAGCTAATAATCTCGTCTTTAACCCCGACCTTCTTGGCAACTTCCTTGATCTTCTCCAGTGACTTGTTCGGATCCGCCATCAGCGTGGAATTTCCTTGATCTTTCCAGCCGGCTTCCTCTCCTTTGGCAAACATCACCTTATATCCAGTATCAACCAACGCTTGATGGAAGGCCAGCGCTTTGTCTGGCTGCTCCATAGCTACCAGCATGGAAGCGTCGCCAGCAATCACTGTCCAGGGCAAGGCGTGAGTCATCACCGTATGTAACACCAGATTGGCTTTACCTTCGGTAGCCAAAGCCATAATCTGCTCCCCCAACTGGTGCTCTAACCCCAGGCAAGACGGGCATCCATAGGAATACCACATCTCGATAGTAGGTACTCCGGATTCGGCTTTATAGACCCCCGGTTTACCAACCAAAATCCCCTGCGCCGCATTAACTGCTTCCTTACCCGACAGGGCAGCGATTTTTTCTGGGCGCTGACCAGAAAGCACATCCCCATTAGTTTTATCATTTCCGCTCTGGGCAACCAGGTATCCGGCGAGAGCGACCGCCGCTACCACCAGCACCGCGACTATCGCGATTATGGCACGTTTACGGGTTTGCTTGCGCCGCGCGGCTTCCCTTTGTGCCTCTACCTGTTTCCAAACTTTTTGTTGCCGATTTTTTTCATTCTTCGATGAACCTTTGGCCTTAGCGGCCTGCATTTTACCTTTTTTCTGTGCCATTACTATTCCGCTGCTACTTTCCTGCGACTTTCCAGATTTTCTGTTACAAGCATAAACGAGGACGGGCTTAGCTCCCACCCTATCCGGGCTTTGATCACCGCAACCCGGGCTAATCAGGCTACCAAAGGAAATTTACCACCATATATTCGGCGCCTATGCTGACTGCCAGTGCCACTACCCCCCAAAACAGACGGGCACCAGCTCCCCCGATCAGGCGCACCATAGAGCCAAACCCCACTCTGAAGGAACGAGAAAAAAACGCCACTATCGTGGCAAACAGCGAATACGCCAGGTAGAGCAGCACCCGATAAACCGCCTGTTGTTCGCGCCAGCCCTCGGGCAAAATCCGCTGTGCAGGTTCCAATAAGAGCACATCCCCGTACTCTCCTATTAGGGTCACGCCCACCCCCACCAGTATGGTCACCACTATTACTCCATGTAGCGGCGCCCATAATGGTTGGGCTTTGAGCGCCGCACTGGGCGGAGTAACCATTCCCGAAGCCAGTTGCGCATCTCGCATCCGCGCCCTAAACGCCCCAAACAGACCGCAAAAGGCCACTAAGGCAGTCGGAACTACCGTACTCAGGGATACTGGCAGCGGTGCATGCAAATTATTTTTTAGCGCAAATACTTCGGTAGCCAGCGATAAGGACAGCATTAAGGCCAAACAAGACAACCAGGCGTTAGGTAACTTATTGGGGATATAGCGTGGCTCCCACTGCGCAGGCACCCCGCCCCCGAGAGCCCCTTCGGCGACTGCACCGTAGCCAGGCGCCGACGGCTGCACCCTCGGATCTACGCCGCCCCCCGGATAGTTACTTGCATAGTTACCCGCGGACGCCACCTGATAACCGGCCGGACTGGCATTTTCGGGGGGAGCCGGAGGATAAAGCCGATTAGCTTGACCTGAAGCTGAGGGTGCGGAACTGGGCTCTGCTTCCCCTCGGTGTTGAGAAGCAGGCGGAAAACTGGGAGGAGGCGGCCCCGGATCGGCTGCACCAACATTCGCTGTGTCCAAAGCTGTGGTCCCTGCCCGCGCAAAACCAGGATCATCCGTCAGGTAAGAATCTTCCGGCAAGTAATCAGCGGGATCTTTCCCCTCATTAACCGCCCCGAAAGCCGCGATTAGCTGGTCGGGAGTTGCTCGCCGCTCCGGATCCACCTGAAAACCGGCCTGAAAAACCCGTTGAAGCGGCTGCGGCAATTCGGACAATTCAGCTTTACCAGTATTTATGCGCCCTAAAACTACCTCGATGGGACCAGAACCAAAAGGCGGACGGCCACTGATGCAATAGAGCAACACGCACAGCCAAGCCCACCAGTCATCGCGCGGGCGCGCATCCTCACCGTGGATAAGCTGCGGCGAAATATAGCCGGGAGTACCGGTGACCAGTCCGGTTGCGGTCAAACGTTCGGCACCTGGAGTTTGAGAAATCCCAAAATCAATCAAAACCGGCCCTTGCTTCGCAAGCATAATATTAGCTGGTTTAATATCGCGATGAACCACCCCGGCACGGTGTAGCTCCTCCAATATTTTTGCTAACCATTGCGCCAAGTCAATCAAGTCAGGCAAATCCCAAGTACCATTGGCACTGACGTCCTCGGCAATCGTGATCCCCCGAATCAGTTCCATAGCCACATACGGGGTTTGCCCGGCGGTGTTTACCTCAAAAACTTTCGCTACCCCAGAGGAGCTGACTCGGTTAATCGCATCAGCCTCGCGTTGCAGACGTTTGCGAGCATTGGGATCGTTAGCAATCTGCGGGTGCAAGAACTTCAGCGCGACTTCGCGCCCATCGGAAGATTCAGCTTGATAAACCGAAGCCATCCCCCCTGCGCCCAAGGCCTTAAGCACCTTGTATCCGCCGATTTCCTGTTCGAGCACTGTCTCCCTAACTGTTTTCAAACTCTCTTTATCTGAGTTTAGCTAACTGCGTTCGCACTTACCCAACTACCTATGCCAGAATTGTCCTAGCAATCACGAGGAGGAGGAAAAATGCCAAGCAAACAGAAAATTCGGGTAACTACCTCTGGTACCTCCTCGTTCTATTCTTTAGTCCCCACTCTCCCCTGGTCGCTCCCCTTGGAAGACTGGCCAAACAAGCTACTAGCGGCTCTTCCGCGGGGTATTTCTCGTCACGTGGTGCGTTTCATTAAGGCGGGGGGCGCAATATACGCGGTAAAAGAGATTTCCGAAGAGCACGCCCTGCATGAATACCAAATGCTGCGTCAGCTACAAAGCAAAGAACTACCTACCGTATCCGTGGCCGCGGTGGTAGCGGGAAGAATCGATAAAAACGGTGAAGAATTACCGGCCGCCCTCGTTACCCACCACCTGCAGTATTCCCTGCCCTACCGGGTGTTACTATCCAAACAATTATCTAAAGACAAACTCAATCGGGTACTTGATTCCCTGGTTGCCCTGCTGGTTCACCTGCATCTAAAGGGCTTTTACTGGGGAGACGTTTCCCTATCCAACACCCTGTTCCGCCGGGACGCCGGCACCTATGCAGCCTACCTGGTAGATGCGGAAACCGGACGCTTTTATGACAACATTTCCGACCGTTCCCGCGAATATGATGTTTCGTTAGGTGCCATGAACATTATCGGAGAACTGATGGATTTGCAGGCCGGAGGGCTGGTAGATGAAGACTTTGACGTCACTATTGTTGGCGACTACCTGGAGAAACGCTACCACGACCTCTGGAATGATCTAACCGGATCCGAACGTATTCCGGCCGATGAAATTTGGCGCGTAGGCGCGCGGGCCGAGCGGCTCGGGCAACTCGGTTTCGATATCGGTCAAGTAGAAATCGAAAGTGACGAGGATGGGGACTTCTTAAGTTTTGCTCCCCGGGTAGTCGAGGCAGGTCATTTCCAGCGGCGAGTAAAAGATCTAACCGGTCTGGAAGTTCAAGAAGAACAAGCCAAACGGATCTACACCGATATTGTGACCTATCAACGCCGCAAGAAAATGGAGAGTATTCCTCTGCGTCTGGTGGCGACCACTTGGCTAGAACGGGTTTACCTGCCCACTATTAGCGCGATTCCCGATGATTTACGCGCAAAGCTAGAGCCTGCCCAGATTTTCCACGAAGTATTGGAACATCGCTGGTTTATGTCGGAAAAAGCGGGCCATCATATCCACACCCGCAAAGCAGTTAAAGATTATATCCGCACCCAGTTGGCGGTTCGCCCTGACGAACAGGTGGTGCTACCGATGCCGTTGACGGCGACAGCAGATGCTATAAACTATCTGGATCTAAAAGAGCTGTAACCACTTTTCCCGTGCACACCGGACATGAGTACTTAATTAATCGAGCCACCCGGCCCGTAGCCAATCTCCGCCAGTAACAGCTATCTACGTTATTTGATTATTTGCGTCCGTGGCGGCGTCCCACCACCACTAATCCTCCCTGCGGCAAGAGGCGATCCGGAGACATAGCTTCGGATACCGCCGAGAGGGAAATCGTGAATACTACCGGTTGGCGACTGGTGAGCTCGATACGCCCCCCATCGGCTTCTATCAGATCTTTCGCGAGCGCCAGCCCGATACCGCTGGAGCCATGACCGCTAACCCCACGCCGGAAAATATGGGGAGCTATTTCTTCGCTCACGCCCTCGCCCTCGTCAGTAACCTCCACAAATATGGAGCGACTAGAGACCCCTTTACGAGTAGAAACCGTGACCGTACCTGCCCCATACTTCAAAGAGTTCTCCACTAAAGTGGCGATTGCCTGCGATAACGAAGAGGGAGTGGCTAGGGGTAAACGATCAGTTACCGGGTTGTCGAAAACAATCTCGCGGCCTACCGCTGCAAATTGGGATGCCCATTCATTCTTTTGTTGACGGAAAATATCCTCTATCTTTACCGCTTGGGTATTTCCATGATTGGCTTGCGCGGCGCGCTTCTTTAAGTCCTCTACCACTTGGGTAATTCGTTCTACCTGTTCCAGGCAGGCTTCGGTTTCGCTACGTACTTCCTGATCATCGGTAAGGTATTCGATTTCTTCAATCCGCATGGACAGGGCAGTAAGGGGGGTGCGCAGCTGGTGGGTAACATCGGAAGCGAATTGGCGTTCCTTGGCGATCCGGCCAATAATCCGTTCCCCAGAGCGCGATAGTTCCTCACTAACCAGGTCTATTTCTTCGATTCCGGTAGGTTGGATGTGGGCTTGGACTGCTCCTGACCCGATTTGCTCAGCCTGGGCTGAAAGATAGATAAGTGGAGCCGCCAAGCGTCGGGAACCGCGGAAAGCAAAGCCGGTACCCGCACCTAGAGCTACTGCCCCGCATATCAATACCGCACAGACCGCCCCCACCGCTGACCAAATCACTGGCAAAGCCGAGGAATGCAAAGACACATACAGGCCGCCGGCGCTGCGGGCATGGGAATACAGCTGCCAGTTAGCATCTACCGAACCCGAGTGATAAATCCGTCTTTCCCGTTGATCAATACTGATTTCTGACTCGGGTGCATAAACCCGCTGCCAGTTTGAAACCGCTTGCCGGGTATGTCCCAGATCGCGGGTACCGATCTGATCCAAGTAACGGGAAAGATTAACCGTGAGTTGATCTTGACTAGACTGGTTAGACTGCCACACATAAGAGGGCGCCAAAATCGCCAGCGGCAACCCCAGCAGGGTCAGAGAAACCAGGACCGACTGGAAAACCATTAACAGCGCACGCCGGCGCATGGCAGGTTACTTTCGTTCAGTCTCGAACCGGAAGCCCATTCCCCGCACCGTCGAAATGTAATAGGGGTAGGTGGCGTCATCTCCCAGTTTACGGCGCAGCCAGGAAATATGCATATCTAGGGTCTTGGTAGATCCAGCCGGATCCGAACCCCAAACTTCCTGCATAATTACCTGACGTGGCACTACGTTCCCGGCTTCTTTAATCAAGATCCGCAACAGGTCGAACTCTTTAGCGGTTAACTGCAGCTCCCGCCCATCTTGGAACGCGCGGTGAGCCGAAACATCGATTTTAATATCCTGTGCCTCTAGCGCATCATCTTGGAAGTCGCTGCCTGCCCGACGTAACAGAGCACGTACTCTGGCTAGCAGCTCCGCCAAACGGAACGGCTTGGTTACGTAATCGTCAGCACCGGCATCTAAGCCCACCACCATGTCGACTTCGTCAGCGCGGGCAGTCAGCACCAAGATCGGCACCGATGACCCTTGGGAGCGAATCTCCCGAGCCACATCTAAACCGTCGATATCAGGCAAACCTAGGTCTAGAACCACCAGATCGGCTCCTAAAATATCACCGAGAGCTCCCCGACCGGTACCGTGGGCGCGTACTTCGTAGCCTTCGCGACCGAGAGCCCGTGCCAAGGGTTCGGAGATTGCCGGGTCATCTTCAACAAGTAAAACTGTAGTCATATTCCCATGCTAATCTAAAAAAAACTTTGTCGCCACTACAGCGAACTGAAAATAGCTTTACTATTTTTTTACTGCCGGAGAAGCTATCTCCAAGGTATTACTACGAAGCAAGGGCTGTTCGCCTTGTTTGCCTTCTCTGCGCGTAAGCAGCCATCCTTCTACCTCACCTAACCCCTGCAGTTCTTGAGTTGTAGCCGGCCTAACCGCGAAGTACCCTTTCTTATCACTGGCTTGGAGCTGCTTGGCGGAATCAGCATCCATCAAGATTTGCCCCCGCGGCGCGATATCTACCAAACGCGAAGCCAAGTTAACCGGGGGGCCGAAAATATCACCAGAACGAGAAACCACTCGTCCATGAACTAAAGACGCGCGCACCGGCAGGATTTCCGGCCGAGAATTTAAGAACTCTACGATGGCACACACAATATCCGCAGCTACTAGTAGTTCGTCTGCAACATATAAGACTGCATCCCCCAGAGTTTTCACCACTCGCCCTCCGCGAGTAGTAACGACATCCCGACAGGCCATCTCAAAACTTTGCACCAGATCAGCCAAAGCGGCTCCGCTCATCGTGGAAGAGCGGCGCGTAAATGCCACCATGTCCACAAACCCCATACAACGATCCAAAGGATAGGAATCGATGGCGTCTGCTTTACCTTCCCGCGTTTCCACTTCCCGGTTGGTATTCAGCAGCAGATACGCCATTTGTCGGCGCCAAGCGTATCCCAGTTGCGATTGCAATAGATCGACATATTCGTCGATTTTGTCTAAGACCAGCAAACGGGCGGAGGTGTCATCCAGGTTCATGCGTTCTTGAAAATCCGTTACAATCGCCTCTAGCTGCCATAGCACCAGGCGATCGGCCATATAGGATTGTGCGCGCAGCAAGGAGGTCACTGTACCGCGCCCCAGAGTACCCTCACCAAATTCTTGCCGCCATTCCATGATTGCCTGCGCGTCTTGCTCAGTAAACATGTAGGTATCGGGATCAGCTTTCGGGAATCCACAAGACGTCCAAAAGTGGTCGATTTCTACAACACTAACCCCTAGCTGCTGCGCCATTTCCCGCATAGTCATAGTGGGCGCACCCCCGATAAGTTTCCACACCGGACGCATCACGGTGTTGCGCGCTATCTGGGCTGCAGACAAGGATTCACTCACCCTTCAACCTTAAGGTGAACGACCTCACTTTTTCCAGCAGAGCCGGCAATCTTTGCATATTAAGCGGAAATTTTTTCCGGTATTAACTCTGAAAGTTCCGCTCTTGCCATCTTCTTCTCAAATTTTGGGTTTTTGTCTGAGCGTTAGTTCCATACAACACGTTTCCCCGCCCTCTGCGGCCTCCCGGTCTCGTCTCCTACAATAGGCGCTATGACCGATCGACTTGTTTTAGCCTCCGCTTCCCCGGCTCGCCTTAAAGTATTAACCCAGGCGGGTATTCCCCCACTTGCCTGGCCTGCAAATATTGACGAGGACGCGGTGAGAGCCGAACTAAACACCACCGATCCACCGCAGGTAGTTACCGCTCTTGCCCAAGCGAAAGCCCGTCATATCGGTCAGTTATTAACTAGTCCCGATCGCTTACACCCTGGGGACTTCTCTCAAGGCGTTAAGGTCCGCGAGGAGTTGGAAAGCATTCCAGCAGGTGAGCGTCTAGTGGTTGTAGGCTGCGATTCCATGCTGCTACTGAACGGCAAGTTACGGGGAAAGCCACACAGCTTTGAACGGGCTCTGATGCAGATTCATGAACTTTCAGGAGCTAGTCCCACTTTATTCACCGGCCACTGCGCCCTCGCCTTAAAGCGTTCTGCTACCGGTTTTACCTGGGAAAACGAAGTCGCGGATCATTCGCAAGCAACCTTATATTTCAGTGAGATCACTGCAGAAGAATCCCGCGCTTACGCCAAAACCAAAGAACCACTAGAAGTTGCCGGAGGCTTTACCATCGATGGCTTAGGCGGGGCATTTATTGAATCAATTAAGGGCGATCCCCACGGAATTATTGGTATTTCTTTACCATTAGTGCGCAAACTATTAAATGAACTTGGCTTTTTTTGGCCAAACTTATGGAGGGTCTTACCAAACGAATCCTGAGCGGATAAGGTGGAGTTATGAGTGAAAGAAAAGCACGCGGGGTAGGCCTCGCAACCGTAAGCGAAACTGGTCAAACCCTGGATGTTTGGTATCCTCGCCCCTACCTAGGTGACCAACCCAACGAATCAGATGCCGAGCTAATCGAAAAACTAAGCCAGATTGAAGGGCGCGATGATGGGCGCGGGGTTAACCGTACCGCTACCGTGGTATCGATCGATCTGGACGAGTCTGCCCGCTCTACCGCCGATGCTTACTTGCGTTTACACCTACTTTCCCACCGGCTAGTAAAACCGAACACCATTAACCTGGATGGCATTTTTGCTCGTCTACCTACTGTTGCTTGGACAACCGAAGGCCCTTGTGCGGTCGAGGATTTTGAAAACACCCGTATGCGGATGCGTTTAAGCTTTGGCCACCCAATTCACCTACTTAGCGTAGATAAATTCCCTCCGATGGTTAACTACATTATTCCCTCCGGGGTACGCATCGCCGATGGCGCAAAAGTGCGTCTCGGCGCCTATTTAGCACCGGGTACCACCGTGATGCATGCGGCTTTCGTTAACTTTAATGCCGGCACCCTGGGGGCTTGCCTGATTGAGGGGCGAGTAGCACAAGGAGTGGTTATCGACGACGGCTCCGATATCGGAGGAGGCGCCTCCACCGCAACCACAGTTTCCAGCCAGAACGGGAAACAAATTTCCCTAGGAAAACGCTGCCTACTGGGCGCAAACTCGGGGTTAGGAATCGCGCTGGGTGATGACTGCGTGGTGGAAGCCGGATTGAATTTGACTGCCGGCACCAAAGTATCAGTTCTCCCCCACGCCGGGGTAGCCCCCACTGCGGAAGGGTACTTCGCGGAGCCAGTAGTAGTTGCCGCCTCGGAACTCTCGGGAGTTTCCGACGTCATCTTCCGGCGAAATTCCCAATCTGGTCGCGTAGAGGCACTGCCCCGTGCCGGCAAGGAAATCAAACTCCCCGCCACCTCCCGCATCAACCCGTAACCTTTCCGCACGCCCGCAGCCTCGCTGATCATCGCTGCTAGTTAAGCGCTACTGCAGATTTGTCCTACCGGTACGGTTCGGGCCGTAAAAGTACTCGGGGGACCCCGGTGAGCCTTGCTTCGCTCGGCTCAAGCCCCCTCTCGCATCTTTTACGGCTCGAACCTTGTGCGTGGGGGAGAAGTTTTATCCGAGCAGGCTAGGTGGGCGCAAAATTTGGAAAACGCCGCCACGTTTTCCAAATTTCTGGGCAGGAGGAAAAACTTCTCCCCCGCGCTGAACCCAGGGTGCTTTTACCGAGACAGACCCGCACGAGGGAGACAGACTATGACTGATGCCGCCACGCGGCGGAGCGCTGACTGGCTACCCAGGCAGCGACCTGCGTGCGGCGCTGCAGCCCCATTTTGGCCAGCAGCGAAGTGATATGGTTCTTCACGGTCTTTTCCGCCACCCCGAGCTTTTCCCCGATTTCCCGGTTAGAAAGTCCATCCCCGATTAGGTTTAGTACTTTGCGTTCTGCCGGAGTCAGATTGGCGGTGGGGTCTTCATTCCCGGCGCGGCGGCGGGTCACGGTGCGATCATCTAGCAGTACTCGCCCTCCGACTACTGCCCGGATAACATCGGTAATTTCAGCGCCGCGCACAGTTTTTAGCACATAGGCTTTTGCCCCGGCCTGCAAGGATTCTGCTAAGGCATCGTCATCATCAAAACTGGTGAGCACAATTGCCAGGGAATCTGGTGACACTTCCCGCAATTGTTTCATAACGTCAATGCCGGTACCATCGGGCATTTGCAAATCTACCAGCACTACATCTGGACAAACCAGTTCGGCGCGGCGTACCGCATCTTCTACGGTTCCCGCTTCGGCCACTACCTCCATGCCGGCAGTTCGATCTACGATTTCGGCAATCCCCCGACGCACAATCTCGTGGTCATCAATGATCATTACCCGCGTGGGTTCTTCTACTGTCTGCGATTGCTGGATCTTCACCCTTTGATTCTACCTAATCCTCTCAGCAGGCAAATAACCTTTCCACAAAGTTGCACCTAGTGAGGTAGAGAAAGCTCCAAACACTCAGGTGGTTCCGGGTAGCGGTGGCATTTATATTTACCAAATCCAGATGACAAGCTCCAGGGGGACAGTTAATCCTGTAGCGGCTGACATTTCGGACAGTAGGTGGCGTTACGTCCTGATTGTTGCAGTTTCTCCAAGGTGGTGCCACAGGTTTTACAGGGCTGACCGCCGCGTCCATAAACCTTTAGTTCCTGCTCGAAATACCCGGGGTTTCCGCTGGTGTCCACGTACAGTTCATCAAAAGAGGTTCCGCCGTGTTTGATTGCGGTTTTCATGATTTCCCCGGCGCATTTAAACAGTTCCTGGATTTGCTTTTCTGAAAGAGAGTCTGCTCTCTGTCCCGGGTTTACCCCGGAAGCAAACAGGGTTTCGTCGGCGTAAATATTGCCGATTCCGGAAACTAACTTTTGATCCAAAAGGGAGTGTTTAATGGAACTCTTGCGTTTACGCACTGTGGTGGAAACTTTTTCTAAATCAACGTGGGGATCGAGGGCATCGCGGGCCACATTCAGTTCCACATTGCGGGGAACTAGGTGGTGCTTTGCCCCCAGGCCTCCCGGTTTCTCATCTCTGGTTTCTACCAGCGGTTCTACTACCATACGTCCGAAAGTGCGTTGATCAACAAAGTTGACGGTTCTGTCGTCTTCCATAGTTAAGCGCACCCGCAGATGTCCTTGATTTTTATGGGACAGCTCTATTTGTGGTTGGTTAATCAGCAATTGCCCGGACATTCCCAAATGAATCACTAGCGAATACAGGGTTTGTTTACCTTCTTGGTTTTCTCCCAGCAACCACAAAAACTTACCGCGCCGTACCGCAGCGGTAATGATCCAGCCCTCTAGAGCAGCACAAAATCGTTTAATGTCCTGTCCCCGCAAAGAGCCAGGGAATAACACTTCGACCTGTTTTATCTTGGCACCCAGCAGCTGCGATTCTAAGCCGCGCCGCACAACCTCAACTTCTGGCAATTCTGGCATATTTCAGTTCCCCTCAAAACCTCATGTAACCATCTAAATCTGACTGGCAAACGTTTTAAAACCCTAGGGGGGTAGTCACCCCGTGTTCTTCGCGTAGGGTCATAACCGCCTGGCGGGCGGCCTCATGTTCCGCCGCTTTTTTCGAGCGTCCCTTACCGGATCCCAGTACCCGATCCCCGATTAGGGCTTGGGCAGTAAAGCGTCGATCATGATCAGGACCGGTGCCTTCTACCGAGAATTCAACAGTCCGCACCCCCAGCTGACCAGTAAGTTCTTGTAAGGTAGTCTTCCAGTCCATTACTGCTCCCCGCTCTAGGGCGTGATCCAGTAAATCCTGCAACAGGTTTTCAACCACTTTGCGAGTGGCTTCTAGTCCGTGACACAGGTAGGTTGCTCCAATCATTGCTTCTACCGTGTCGGAAAGGATCGAGTCTTTTTCTCGCCCTTTGGTTTTTTCTTCTCCGCGCCCTAGTAGTATGAATTCTCCCAGATTAATATCGCGGGCAACCCGAGCTAAAGCGGGCTGCGAAACCGTGGCCGATCGCATTTTTGCGAGATGACCCTCTGGGTGAGAGGGATAGGTCTTATACAGCCGTTCCGTCACTATCAGCTGTAAAACCGCATCTCCTAAAAATTCTAGGCGCTCATTATTGGGAAGATTATCTTGTTCGTGTGCAAAAGAACGATGAGTAAGCGCCAATACCACCATCTCGGGGTCTAATTCGATCCCCCACCTGGTTAGCAGCTCCGCTAGATCTTGCGAACCGCGACTCATTCGTCCTTTTTCTCCTGTTCCTCAAATAGGTTAGTTAACACTGACCAGCGCGGATCAATCTTTTCGTGGTGATGATCCGCACCCGCATTCGCTAGCATGATTCCACATTCGGGGCAAAGCCCGGGACAATCGGGAGCACAGAGCACCGAATAGGGAATCTGTGGAACGAGGGCGTCTATCAAAAGTGGTTCGAGATCCAATCGTGAATCTGGCTGCACCTGATAGGCCTCGTCCACGTCAGCATACACGATTGAGTCCTCACTCACCTCATTTAGCAGGTGTGCGAGCTCCTCGGGATAGTAGTAGACGCGGCTCAAGGAAAAATCCAGGGTTTTTTCCACTGCTTTCAGACAGCGCACGCACGCCCCTTCAGCGCGGGCTGTTCCGCTAACGCTCAGGGATACTCCCTCGGAAATTGCCACCGCTAGCAGCTGCAAATCTAGAGACTGTCCCGCCGGAACCGCCATATCTTCGGTTCCGATAGCGGTAGGTAAAGTTACCTGCAGCTGCCAGGTTTTACTATCCCCCTCGCCAGTTCCTAATCCGGTTAGTTCTAGCGGGATCGCGGCCTTCTTTACTTGCTTCATGCCCCTTACCTTAAGGGGTATTCAGCTTCGGCGCTAGCAAGCTGACCCTCAGTTATTAGAACTGGGGGCGCTCCTGGCGTGAAAACTGGGCGCGGCCGCTGCGAGTTTGCTCCGCGATTGCCCCCAGCAGTTCTTCCAATTGGGACAGTGCCTGGTTAACGTACTGGTCAGACTGATCCATAAAGTCTTTGGCTTCCGCGCGCGCAGTGTCGGTCATCTGCTGCGCTGCCTGTTTCGCCTCGCGGTAAACATTGTCCTGCGAAACCAACTGATCCGCGCGGGCTCGCGCCTCCTGCAAGATCTGAGCCGCCTGCTCATTGGCTTGGGCAACGGTTTCTTCCGCCTGGGCGCTGGCATGGGCGATTGCCGATTCTGCCTGCCGGTCAGCGTCATCGATAGTTTCCTGCGCCTTAGCATTAGCTTGCGCGATAGTTTCTTCCGCGTTCTGGTTCGCTTCGGTAGTTACTCGCTCCGCTTCCGCGCGCGCATCCGAGATGGTTTGCTCGGCCTCTTCATCGGCGGCATCCAGCACTTTATTAGCATCGGCCACAATCCGATCCGCATTAACCAGGTCAGCCGGTAGCGCTGCACGCGCATTATCGAGCAGCTCTACTCCTTCGGCCTGGTTAATCATGACTGACGCAGAAAAGGGAACGCTGCGTCCGGCCTCAATCATCTCGGTCAGACGGTCAAGGACTGCGATAACGTCTGACGGTGCGTACTGCGGTTCTTCCTGGGGTTCCATATTCTTCCTTCCTGTTTTAGGCTGGCGGGTTGTCGGATTCACGGGTAGGGTTTTCATTTCCCGAGGACGCATCGAATTCTTGTTGCAGCGCCTGGGCTACTTCGGGGGGAACAAATCCGGAGACGTCTCCTCCGTAGGCAGCTATTTCTTTAACTACCGAGGATGAGATCAAAGCATTTTCGGGGGAAGTGGGAATCAAAATAGTGTCAATGCCGGAAAGCTGCCGGTTAGCGAAAGCCTGGGTCATTTCACTGTCAGTGTCTTTAGAGTTACGAATCCCTTTAACCAGCGCTGCTGCCTGATAGCGGGTTGCGAGGTCACAAGCTAGCCCCTCCCAGGTAACTACCTGCACATTCGCTAGGTCTGCGGTGGCTTGAACGATAAATTCTTCGCGTTTGCTGGCCGGGAATAGATAGGTTTTCTTGGAGTTTTTCGCTACCGCCACGATCACGCGATCAAAAATATGGGCTGCGCGGCTAATTACGTCCAGATGCCCATAGGTAAGGGGATCGTAGGATCCGACGCAGACAACAGTACTCATAGCTACCAAAATACCGGTAAGCACTCCCGGTGCGGAGCGTCCCACGCGGACAAAGAGAGAAAACTAGGCTTGTGCACCTTCATTTTCCGGGTATTCGAGGGCGGGACGCAGTAGGTAAACCGCGCTTTCTCCGTAAAGTTTGCGCGATTCTTCCTCCCACTGCTCTGTTTTCCAAGCAGGAGTTTCATCGCGCGCCGAACGTTCCACCACTATCCAGGCGTCCGGGTCGCATAGCGGATGCAGCTGGTCTAGTACCTGCAGGATTTCGCTATTTTTCATAGCGTAGGGTGGATCAATAAAAACTAATTCCCACTGGGGATTGGGGTTAGCTCCTAAAAGGCGCGACGATAAGAACGAAAGAGCCGGTTGCACATAGAGCTTTGCCGAGGCAAAAATCGGGGAAGAGGCACGGTTCTTGCGGATTACTTTGGCGGCGCTTTGCGCTCGATCTACCAAATCTAAGCTGAGCGCCCCGCGCGATAGCGACTCAAAACCGTAGGCTCCTGATCCGGCAAAAAGATCCAAAACACAGGCGTCTTCCGTGGCTCCGCGAGATTGCAGAGCGGAGAAGATTGCTTCCCGAACTCGATCTTGAGTGGGGCGCGTACCGGAGGAGGGTACGGCTAGCTGAGTACCTCGGGCAGTTCCAGCTATTATTCTCATCATGATGACATTCTAACCCTAGCGACGTTCACACAGTAGCAGCTCATGGTATAGCGATTACAGCGCATCTTATCCCCGTTCTAAAAATTCTTGTTCTTCTTCGCTGATCCGCCGCGATATCGCCTGGTGTAGCCCGGGATGCTGTTTCAGTTGTGGATCGGCTTCAACCAGCTGTTTTGCGTCCTTTCGTGCTTGGGAAATTACGTCTTCGTCTGCCAATAGATCCAGAATTTTCAATGAGGAGGCGCGTCCCGATTGACTATCCCCCAAAATATTTCCGCTTTCGCGTAGACGTAAATCAATCACCGCTAGCTCGAAACCATCGGTAGTCTTGGTGAAAGCATCGAGGCGGCGGCTGGCAAGCGTATCCGGCTGCGCCCCCGACCAGACCAGACAGATGCCTGCGAACTTGCCGCGCCCGACCCTCCCGCGCAGCTGGTGTAACTGGGCGAGCCCGAAACGGTCAGCATCGAGGATTACCATCATGGTTGCTTGAGGCACGTCTACTCCCACTTCAATTACCGTGGTAGACACCAAAAGGGGCGTTTTCCCGCTTATGAAATCAGCCATCGCACGGTCTTTTTCTTCCGCATCCATTTGACCGTGTAGCATCCCGATTTCAATTCCGGCAAGTGCCGGTAGCGTGCGCAACTGGCTTACGGTGTCGTAAACGTTAGCGAGGGCTTCTTTTTGGGCTGCTACGCTGGCCTGCGCGTCGTCCTCGTCCTCTATCAGGGTCACCCCTTCTTCGCTTTGCATACCGGGTTTAATCGCCGGGCACACCACAAATACCCGATGACCAGCTTTGATTTCTTCGGCGGCGCGCTGCCAGGTACGGGCTGTCCAGCTCCGATTAGCGGTATCTACCCGGAAAGTCTCGACTTTTGCCCGCCCTGGCGGCACCCCTTGCAAGGTCATATAATCCAGATCCCCAAAAGAGGTCATCGCTACCGAGCGCGGTATTGGGGTTGCAGTCATCACCAGCAGATGGGGAGTGCCCGATTCAGCTTGGCGCAACCGGTCGCGCTGACGCACCCCGAACTTGTGCTGTTCATCGATAACCACCACGCCGGGAGAAGTAAGTATTACCCGTTTAGATAGTAGCGCATGAGTTCCCACAATCAGTGCTGGTTGCCCCGTTTTAAGCGCCTCTAAAGTGCGGCGTTTTTCCGCGGCCGGCATCGAGGATGTCAGGCGATAAATCGGGACTCCCTGCCCCCCGCGCAAACTAAACCCTCCCGGCTGAGCCAGCTCCCCTAACAGGTTAGTAAGGGTAGAAAAATGCTGTTGCACCAAGACCTCGGTAGGAGCCATGAAGATCCCTTGCCGGCCTCCATCTACGGCTCGCAACATTGCCAGCAGGGACACCACGGTTTTCCCAGATCCCACATCCCCTTGCAATAACAAATTCATTGGGCGCGCAGATGCGATCTGCTGATCAATATCGGTTAAGGCCTGCTGTTGGGAGTCGGTTAGGGTAAAAGGCAAGTCGGAGGCAACCTGCTCGGTAAAGCCCCCGGGTACCGCCTGCAGAATCGGGGCATCTGCGGCGAGAACTTGCCGCCGCTGGGCTAAAGCCGCCTGCAATACGAAGGCTTCTTCATAGCGAAAACGCTGGCGAGCCGCCTCATATTGCTCGCGAGTTTGCGGGCGATGAATCTGCTCCAGCGCTGTGTTTAGTTCCAATAGCCCCTGTTCTGCGCGAATATCGGCAGGCAGGGGGTCATCGAAAGGTTGGGACTTTAATAGCTCTAAAACTACCGCAATCGCTTTTTGGGTAGTCCAAGTCGGCAGCCCTGCCTTCGCGGGATAAATCGGTTCAGGACGCTGCGCCTGCATTTTAGCAGCCTGATTACTGGTAGCGTCCAGGTTTTCGTCTTCCACCTCCTGATAGGAAGGATGGGACAGCTGCAGGCGTCCGCGGTACATACTGGGGCGACCAGAAAAGAGTTTTGTTTGCCCCACCTGCAACTGGGAGGACATCCAATTGATTAGATGCTGGCTTTTTGCCCAAAATACCGCATCCATGAGCCCTTCCCCATCGCTTAGTTGCAGGGAAAGCATCCATTTTCCTCCGCGGGTACGACGCCGGGAAGAGTCAGCTATTTGGGCGATTACCGATTGTTCTTCCCCTAAGATGAGCCCGGAAAAAGCCGTGAGTTCACCTAACTCGTGATAGCGCCGCGGAAAGAAATACAGCAGTTCCAGGGGAGTTTCAATCCCAAATTTTTTTTCTAGTTTTCCACCTGCCCGTCCCAAGACTTTCTTTAAAGATTCACCGGCCAGGGAGTTGGTTTTATCGCTCACGAAGACAGCACTCCCACTACGGTGGCTCCGCTTTGCCCGCCGCTAATCAGTTCGATCCGGATTCCCGGAGCCCCTTGGAACAGTGCGTTTTGTACCCGGGAGATCAGTTCTGAGTCTTCTCCTCGCCCGCTCAAGATCCTGGCCTGCACATCATCGCGGTTCACCGAGGAAGAAAGCATATCGAAAGGCATTTCCGGAGTAACGCTGAAGGTGCGTTGCCTAGCTAAGGAGTCAAAAGTGCGCGAACGCTGCAACTGGATTAATTCGGCGGGCGTAATTGCGGAAGATACCACTTGGGTGAGTGCGCGGGCAGCTTCTAGTACTTGCAGGTCATCTTGCGTGGGAGCCACCATTAGATCGATACCTTGATCTTTGGCGGGTCGAACTAGGTTGGTTAGCTCTGCCGCGCTTACCTGGTCACAGGGTAAGACTTGCACTACTTCTTGTTCCATTTCCGCGATTACCGGCAGTATTTGCAGGGGGATTCCCCGGCGAGAATACACTACCGTAGCCCCCAAGTTAGCTATGTCTGCTACCAGGCCGGGAGCCGAAGTGTAGGCTAACACCGCTGGTCTAATGGGGTGGATCGTATGGGAAGACCCCAGGCTCACCAGGTTGGAAGTCGAGGCTTCGGTTTCGACTGGTAGGGGCGGGCGAATCAAAACCATTCCCGATTTTTCGGGTAACAGTTCGATTACTCTGCGCGGATGCCGGCTGCGCACCAGCAATATGCGCGGCCCAATTCCCAGCATATCCGCCCTGCCGGTCATCGCCCCATAAACCCCGTTTTCTTCTAACTGCCTGCGTAGTTCCTCAAAACGTGAGTTATCGGTTTCTCCGCGCCAAGTAAGCATCAAAGAGTTCATTTGCCCGGGCGCATGCACTGCAGAATGGGACTGCGGAACCATGTCCCGTACCATCTGCAAACTGGTATTTACCGCTCCGACTTCTTGCTGGTTTTCTCGCGCATATGTTTCCAGCATGGCCGCTATTAACAGCATTAATACCGCTGCCCGGGCGTCGGGACGTCCTCGGTTATCTTCCGCGCCCTCGACTAAGGCAACTTGGCTCGCCAGCCAAGCCCGCGAAAGAATGTCTTCGATCGACATTTGTTCTGGCTGGGTTTCTAGCTCCGCATTTACCTCCTCTATCAGCCCCGATAGGGTGGGAGGATCTAGGCGCTCAACTGCGGGCAGCAGGCAGCGATCAGGGCAATCTCTACTGGAACGCAATATTTTTAACAGCTGGACTGGGTTTAGGGT
This sequence comes from Varibaculum sp. GTC20041, assembly GCF_055387755.1. NCBI lineage: Bacteria > Bacillati > Actinomycetota > Actinomycetes > Actinomycetales > Actinomycetaceae > Varibaculum > Varibaculum sp. GTC20041. The sequence goes on along the minus strand of NZ_AP041144.1, from coordinate 558,314 downwards.
GGGGGCGCTGGTCGCCCCGGCAGCAACGCTGGTTAACTCCGCCAGTACAATCCCGATCATTCCTCTGGCTCCCGCCAAGGAGGCATCGGCGACTGCCTCTAACACCCAGCGAGCATCCTTATCGGCACCGGCAGGTAATCCGGCAACTGTTAGCGCCACCTTATCCCAGGTGTATAGGGCATTGGCTCCGGTGTCGGAGTCAAGTTCACTATGTAGATCCATGGCATCTAGGGCTGACTGCCCCGCCTGTAGAACTTCCCCGCTAATCTTTACCCAGGTGCGAATATTAGCCCCGGTCACCAGGAGATCAATCCGTTCGGCAGATTCCAGGGTTTGCGCCACATTTTCCCGGTGCCGTTTAGCTTTTGGTTTCACCGACTTCGCTGCTACCGGCGGTACTTCGAAATCAAGTAAACCGGTGGTTCCCTTAGGCTCGACGCTCTGCGACGCTGGCGCGGAATTATCTTTTTTTCTTTGGGCACGAGGACGCGTGGGGGTTTTGCTCTTCTTGGCGCTTTGGCTGCCGCTATCGGTAACCTTTCCCCCCTGGAAATCATCTGTTTGGGAAGCAGCTGCAGTTTTAGCAGTTTTAACCGAGTTTTTATCCCGGGCGGCGCGAGCAAAATCTGCAAAAGAAAACAGATCCGCGAGGGGTTGTTCTTCTCCCACCGCCGCCTCCTTCATTACCTAAAGATGCACAGGGTTATCTTCTGCTTGCTCTAATAGTTTAGCGAGTTTTCAGTGAAGCCCGGCACAATAACCACCTGGTAGTTGGCTGTTGCCCCTCTAATCAGTTAACCTAGTCGGGTTGCCGATATCTGGATATCTTATCCCAGACCTAGAAGAATACTTGAAGGAGACTATCGTGGCTGCCACCTGTGACATCTGCGGAAAAGGCCCCGGTTTCGGGAAGAGCGTTTCGCACTCCCACCGGCGCACGAACCGCCGTTTTAACCCGAATATTCAAAGCGTGCGTGCAGTTGTTGGTAGCACGCGCAAGCGCATGAATGTTTGCACCAAATGCCTCAAATCTGGGCGGGTAGCTCGCTAGCTGAGAGGTAAAAATTGGCGCCGTCTGCGAAAAGCAGGCGGCGTTTTTATTTCTAGCTCCTTTTACTGGCGTCCCGGCCGCCCCCTACCTAAGGCGTGATGTGAGGAAGTTCAAAGGCCACCGGGGTGCTCTCAGCTTTCCTTAAGACGCCCTGGTCTGCTAGGTTAGGTATTAACCGACCAGGAAACTGGTGCGAAAGTGGAGGTTTTCCCACCTGGATGCTCTCGGGTATCGGGTAAGAACAGACGCTTAACGCGTCTGCGCGTTTTTCGCTGCCTCCGCCGAACAAGCGGGGGCTTTTCTTATTTGGTAAAGCCTCCAGAAATCTCAAGCAAGGAGTAGCTATCAGCAACGAGACACGCATTAATGACCGCATCCGGGTGAAAGAAGTACGCCTAGTTGGCCCCAGTGGTGAACAGGTAGGGGTAGTCCGGATCGAGGATGCATTGCGCCTAGCCACCGAAGCTGGCTTGGATCTAGTGGAGGTCGCGCCTACCGCGAAACCTCCAGTTTGTAAGTTGATGGATTACGGCAAGTTCAAATACGAGGCCGCACAAAAGGCTCGTAACGCTCGCCGCAACCAGGCAAACTCCCAGTTGAAAGAGATTCGTTTCCGTCTAAAGATCGATGACCATGACTACGAAACCAAGAAAGGTCACGTAGTGCGGTTCCTTGAAGGCGGGGACAAAGTGAAAGTCATGATTATGTTTCGCGGGCGCGAACAGTCTCGCCCAGAGCTTGGCGTAAAACTATTAGAGCGCCTAGCCGAGGACGTAACCGAGATGGCCACCGTAGAATCAATGCCCCGCCAAGACGGGCGCAATATGACTATGGTGCTGGCTCCCACGAAACGTAAACACCACACCAAGTCGGATCAGCGTCGTCGCCGTGATCAACAAAACGGCGAGACTATGAACCGGCAACAACTTAAGGATGCCCGTAAAGCGCGGAAAGCTAAAGAGGCTCAGGAAGCTGCAGCCGCCGCGAAAGCAAAAAAGTAGGGACGTCCTAACGCCTAAGAAACAGGCAGAACCACCGGCGTGCCGGTAGAGAGGAAATACAATGCCGAAGATGAAGACGCACTCCGGTGCGAAGAAGCGCTTCCGCAGAACCGGAAGCGGCAAACTGATGCGGGAAAAGGCCGGCAAGCGCCACCTGCTAGAACACAAGTCTTCCAAACAGACCCGTCGCCTCAGCCGTGATCAGGTAGTGGCTCCTGCCGATACCAAGCGCATTAACAAACTGCTGGCTGGCAACAAGTAGGCAAGGAGAGGATTAAGAGATATGGCACGCGTAAAACGAGCAGTCAACGCCAAGAAGAAACGTCGCACCGTACTGGATCGCGCCTCTGGTTACCGCGGTCAGCGTTCTCGCCTGTACCGTAAGGCCAAAGAACAGCTGCTGCACTCGGGCGTTTATTCCTACAACGATCGCCACAAGCGCAAGAATGATTTCCGCAAACTGTGGATTCAGCGGATCAATGCCGCTTGCCGCGCCCAGGGCATGACCTACAACCGGTTCATCCAGGGTCTGCGCCTAGCGGAAATCGAAGTTGACCGCCGGATGCTCTCCGAACTCGCGGTTTACGATATCGACACCTTTAATCAGCTGGTAGAAAAAGCTAAAGCTGCTCTACCCCAGGACGTAAACGCTCCAGCTGCTTAAAGCCTCTAACAGAAGTTAGCTTTTTGCTTAATCTACGCCTAGACACGATTGATAATCCTCGCTCCCAGCGGGTGCGGACTCTGGTCAATCTGTCTAGGCGTAGTTTTCGTTTAAAACAAGGTCTGCTCCTGGTAGAAGGACCGCAATCTTGCGCGGAACTGCTGCGCTTTTGCCCGGAAGCTGTTCGGGATGTCTATCTGTGCACCGATGCTCCCTGCCCCGCGATCCAGGTAGCGAGGACGGCTTTAGGGATTACCCGCTGGGTACATCCGGTTGCCCCATCGGTAATGAAGTTATTCGCGCCCTCGGCGCAAGGTATCGCGGCTACAGCTGACCTCTCAGCGCTCCCGAGCGAAGAACTCCCGTCCGCGGAGGTTTTGAAAGAGGGCGCCTGGGCAGTATGTGCACGAGTACAAGACCCCGGGAACCTGGGGACGATAATTCGGATTGCTGATGCCTGTGGCCTGGCCGGAGTCTTAGCCCTTTCGGGCTGCGCTGATGTTTCTAGCCCGAAAGTTATTCGCGCCAGCGCCGGGAGCCTTTTCCACTTGCTGGTTTACTCCGGTGCCTCCTTCGGGGCTTTAGCAGAGCTGAGCGAGGAAAACGACGGCTGCCTAGTGGGATTATCCGGTAAAGCGACTGTCGATTTACCTAGCTTTACTGCCTCCAATAACGTAACCGTCTCTCCCCTATTTATCTGCCTGGGTAACGAAGCCCAAGGTTTAAGTAACGAGGAAATCGCCCTCTGTAATGAAACTATCGCCATCCCTATGTGGGGAAAGGCAGAATCCCTAAACGTGGCAACCGCCGCCGCAATCGCCCTGCACGCCATCGCCAGCGCCCGCACTCGCTAAACCTACCTATTCCAAAAGATCAGCGTGACTACCAGTCCTAGTCAGCGATAGCACTAACTGCTGGGAACTAATTCTATAAATCAGTAGCCAATCAGGGCGGATATGACATTCGCGATGCCCCAACCAGTTTCCCGTTAGTGCGTGATCCTTTAGTGCTTTTGGAAGTGCTTCTCCAGCCGCTAACAGCCGGATAACGTCATCTAGCTCCTCTATGGGAAGCCCACGCCGAATGGCCTGCTTGTAGTCTCTCTTAAACCGGCTAGTCCATTGAATCTGGTAGCTCATGATTTTAGTTCTTTTAACGCCTCTTCGACATCCGAATAGCGTTTTGCATCTGGGTCAGCTAGTAATCTCTCTGCTTCTGCTAGAGCCATCTGGGTTTGATAGTTGGGCGATTTTTGACGGATTTCAAACGGAAATCCTCCCGCTTGGATAGCCTGACGCAAAAAAATATTAATCGCGGTAGTCATATTAACCCCTAGATTGCGAAAAATATCTTCGCTTTGCTGCTTAACATCTTTATCCATGCGTACACTGAAACTGGTAGTACCGGACATAGCAAATCCTCTCTCCTGCAATAAAATACATCTATAATAAGTCTATTATCCAGGCATTAGATATGCAATAGCTAGTTTATTCGTACTATCTGAGGTGCAGGATGAGGCTAAAAATAGTTCCGGAGGTGGCGCGATCCCTATAGTCAGGTATTTTGACTTTGCTGAGGGCGCTCGAAAGTAATACCTGAAACCTAGGAGATTATTCTGCGGGCTGGTTTGCACAGTTGGCGCACAAACCGAATACGTCTGCCATATGTTCAATATTGCTGAACTTATAGCGCCGAGAAATCTCGCCAATCCACTGTTCTAACTGGTCATCTTGCACATCTACCGTATAACCACAGTTTCGACATACCAGGTGGTGATGATGCCGGCGCGCCGCGCAGCGCCGGTAGAGGGTTTCTCCTTCCTCTGAACGCAAGCTGTCGAGTTCCCCGGCCTCAGTTAGCGCCTGCAGGTTGCGGTAAACAGTAGCCAGTCCCACCGCTTGTCCGGCTGAAACCAGGGCAGTATGCACTTGTTGAGCAGAACGAAAATCCGTTTCATCAGCCATGATTGCCATAATCGCGTCCCGCTGGCGAGTTTTACGCTGCATTGCCATTGCCTGTTTTACCTACTTTCCTGCATCTGCTCAGCTTTGCCGTAAAAGACAGATTTTCCTAACTGCCGCCTCCAGCGCATACTGTGGGTCCCGGCTAGCACCTTTAGCATCTTCATCAGCTTGCGCAATAATCTTAATCGCCTCCGCCAAGTGAGCATCACTCCATCCGCGTACTTCTCGCCGTGCTTTTTCCAGCTGCCAAGGCGCCATTCCTAGCTGGGAAGGGTTTACTCCCCGGGCGCTGACTTTTGCCAGGTTACGGAACTTTAGGGCGAGCGCACCTCCGATAGCGACCGGCTGAACTCCGGAAGAAAACGCTTGCCGCAGCAGCACCAGGGCGCGCGAAAGATTCCCCCCTGCGGCGGCATCGGCTACGTTAAACCCACTAGCCCCCACTCGAGACCCGTAGAACTGTTGTACTGCCTGCAAAGTTACGGCCTGGGGATAGTCAGAAACTAACTGGCGGGCAGCTCCGATTAGTTCCGCGAGATCCTCACCAAGCGCATCTACCAGCAGCTGCGCTCCGGCCGGCTCTATGCGCCCGCCGACAGTGCGCACTTCTTCGACCACCAAGGATAATTTGTCACGCGCATTCTTAATCCTCGCGACTTTTACTTCCTGTGCTCCCGCTTTCTTAATCTTGTCTACCTGGCGTTTTCCTTTATTGGATCCATCGTGCATGGCTACCACCCAGCAATCTGCTTGCGGCGCGGCTAAGTAACTTGCCAGATCTTGCCCTAAATCCTCGTCGGCGGATTCAAAATCGGGGATCACCACCAGGCGGGCTTCTCCAAACAATGAGGGCGAAGTCAAGGAATCTAGGGAACCTGCCTGATAACCGTTAGCAGTCACCTCGGTCACTGCTAGGGTGGGATCTTGGTTTCGTCCCAGTTGCTTTAAACGAGTCAGGGCGCGATCTGCCAGCAGCTTCTCGGGGCCGCGTATGAGCACCCCGGAACTTAAGGTGCAATCGCGCCAACTCATTTGCTTTGAGGCCATGATTTAACATTGCCATTTATCTTCCTTTTTGGAAAGTAGCAGCGGTAAATATAGGTCAGCCCCGCCGCCACTATCCCTAATGCTAAAATCCCTGGCGCGCCTGCTGTCCATGGCAAGATTGCGAATCGATTGGAGGCGACCGCCCGAGCCACTGTCATCACCCAAGTGCAGCCTATCCCCAGTATTTTTGCCAAAAATGTTCCAGGCAGTGGCAGGAATGTCAGGCAGGCTCCACCCCAGATCAGCAGGGTCACTACCGGGGCGATAGCTACATTTGCGAGGACGGTCAAGATATTGATTCCAGGACGAATTAACAGTTGCCCCGGCAGGCAAGCTAGTTGTGCCACCAAGCTCACTGCGCTAACGGACAGGAATGCCGCCAAGAACTTGCGGAAAAGTGCGGAATATTGCCGCAATAACCGAGGGGTTCGCCCACTCCCCTGTCTTTTTACTGCCGCTATTCCCCGGTGCAGTTTTTCTTCTAAAGGCCGCGCCGCCAATACTATCGCTGCAGTAGCGCTAACTGAGAGTAAAAACCCAGTATCGGATGCGAATCCGGGTTCAAAAATTAGCAGACCGATAATCGCGATTTCGAGGGCGCTAAAAGAATATGGCTCTTTGCCGCTAGCCAGTGCCAGCAGAGAAACCATCCCCATCACCGCTGCTCGCAGCAGCGAAGGAGAGGGCCCCAAGAGCAGGCAGTACCCCACTAACAAACCGGCACCCGCCAGCAGACGCCAGCGGCGTTTTAACCCCGCACTAAGTAGCGCTACCAAGGAAAGTAGCACCGAGATATGCATCCCGGACACACAGGTAATATGCACTATTCCCGCAGTTTTTAATGCCTCGGTATTCTCCGATGCATCAGCTCTGATTCCTAAAATCATGGCCGGCAGCAGCGTAGCTGCTGCCGGAGAATCTGCAGCTACCAGTTTTTCTTCCAGCCGGGTCGCGAACTTTTCTTTCAGGGCCGCCGCCCCGCGCGGCCCGGCTCTCACTTTGGGGCTAGCGATGATTCTTCCGGAGATCTCTAAGAGAGAATTGGCGCTGATTACCGTGGTTAAATTTTGGCTAGATTCCCTGGCATTAGGTTCCCGGCCGCGGGACGATTTTTTTAACTGCAACACGGTTTCTATAACCGTTCCACGAGGATATTTTGGCAGGTGCTGACCAAATGCCACCACTTTCACCCTAGTATTTACCGCTGGGGTATCTGGCAGGCGGGCTGATAGTAGGCGTAACTGGGTTATCTGTTGCTCGCTTGCCGGGTCATATTTTCGCGGCGGTGTCTCTACCATGGCTATCGCCTGGACTCGGTCGATCTGCCCCTGCCAGGCGCGCGCTAACGGGTCTGCGGCTATCACCCGCGCCGATTGGCTAATTGCCAGCGCCACCCCGCCCAACGCCCCTAAAGCCAGAGCGCCTGCCAAGATAATTCGGCTCAGATTTTTCCAGTAGCTGGCCAGCAAGACCACGGCAGCGCCCCCGAGAGTTAAAGCAGCGATAAGTGGCAACCATTGTAAGGGAAGAGCAGGTAAAACCAAGGCACCCAACCAGGCAATAATGGCTGCCGGCGTTAAACGTAAATCTAGGATTCTCCCCTTCATAGCTTACCTAGAGTCTGATCATTGCCGCCAAGGACGCGTATTTTTTCTCCCCAATTCCAGACACATTCTTCAAGTCTTCCAGGTTTTGAAAACGTCCCTGGGATTGGCGATAATCTACAATCCTTTGCGCGAGCGCCTGCCCCACCCCCGGAAGCTGCTCTAACTGTTGCTGCGAGGCCTCATTAATAGAGATTTTTCCGCCGCCCGCGCCGGCTGCAGCGCCCGCACCAGCTTGTTGCCCGGCACTTTCTGCCGCGCCTGCCCCACCTGGCTCCGCCCCTCCTTCCGGCGCGCTGTTTTCCTCTATTCCCACCCGCAACTGTTCGCCGTCACTGAGGCGACGCGCCAGGTTCAATCCCGACAGGTCGGTACCGGGAAGCGCTCCCCCGGCAGCTTTTATCGCGTCTTGTACCCGCGCGGATGCCTCCAGACGGACTACTCCCGGTTTTTTAACTTTGCCCACTACATCCACCAGTACCTCTCCGGTGGCAGCAGGGGGAGACCCCGGCGCGGCTTTAGCAGTAGCACTAAAACTTGGGGTTGTTGAAGATAACCCGCTGCTAGGAGTTTTACCTTGCGCCCACCCTGCCATCACCGCTACTATCACCACGGCTATTAGCGCAGCTAGCACAATTCGCGGGGAAGGAGCCCAACGCAGACGGGCACCGCCCTCGCCAGAGCGCAGCCGGGTTTCTGCCTGTTGCAAAAGCTGTTGTGCCCGCGGAACCTGAGAGGATGCCTGGCGAAACTGCGAGCGGGTATAGCTGGGTTTTTCTGGAGCCATAGAGCGAAAATAAGCCGCTGGCGCGTCCTCGACAATCTTTAAATAAACTGCAACAGGAAAAGCCAGCCCCGCCTAGCGCGGGGGACAAAGCTCAATCAGAATCCGCGGCGCAAGCGGGTTAATGCGTCCTTTAAATCAGCGGCCAAAGGCGCCTGAAAGCTCACCTGTTCACCAGTTACTGGATGGGTAAATCCTAAGCTCACCGCATGTAGCCACTGCCGTTTGAGCCCCAGTTCCTTCGCTAGCAGTGGATTTGCCCCATAGGTAGGATCGCCCACGATAGCGTGCCCAATTGCCTGCATATGCACTCGAATCTGATGTGTCCGCCCCGTCTCTAGCTGCAGCTCAACCAGGGTTGCCCTCGGCAAGGACTCCAAGGTGCGGTAGTGAGTTATGGCCGGCCTGCCCCCGGCAACTACCGCCATTTTGAAATCGCGGGAAGGATGGCGTCCAATCGGGGCGTCAATAGTGCCCGCGGCCGGATCTAGATAGCCTTGTACCACGGCCTGATAGATCTTCTTCACCCGGCGGGCGCGAAAATCTGCTTGCAGGCGGTCATACGCTAACTGCGACTTGGCCACCACCATCGCGCCGGAAGTCCCCACATCTAAACGGTGAACTATTCCTTGGCGCTCAAGTGGACCAGAGGTATCAATTTCTTGTCCCGTAGCCAACAGGGCCCCGATTACCGTTGGCCCTTCCCATCCGGGAGCGCTATGCGCCGCCATCCCCACCGGCTTATTGACCACCACAATATCTTCGTCCTGGTAAAGAATCGGCAGCGGTGCAGGGGTTTCTAGACTTTTTGGGCTTTCATCAGGCAACAGCACTTCCACCTGATCACCGGAGGCTACCTCCGCTGATTTTCGCGGAACTACTCCGTTTACCTTTACCTCATTTTGTTTAATCAGTTTGGCAACCAGCGAGCGAGAAATCCCCAGTTCGGCCGCTAATACTTGGTCAAGCCTTTTTCCTTGCGCGCTTTCAGAAACCTGCAGGCGAACCCGTTCACGCATCCTTGCCCCGCACCCGCGTCGGTTGGTAGGAGTGATTACCGCTAACCGAGGGGACGCCCAGCACCACCAGCACTACTACCGCAACTACCCCGACCACAATCGCAATATCCGCAACATTACCGACGAACATCGAACGGTAATTCAAAAAATCGATCACATGCCCCCGGAAGATTCCCGGAGGGCGAATGAGGCGATCGACCAGATTTCCCAGCGCCCCTCCGGCCAGCAGCCCTAGGGAAAGCTGCCAGGCACGGTTAGTCATTGCCCGTCCAGTCCAGACGATAATGGCTAGTACCACCGCCGCTATCACCGAGAACACCCAAGTGAAGCTCTCTGCCAGCGAAAAGGCCGCCCCGGGGTTACGCACCAATTGCAGACCAATAAAATTGCCAATAAAGGGTTTTTCAGGCGCTCCCAGTTCCAGGACGCTAAGTGCCCAGGCTTTAGTGATTTGGTCAACGATTAACACCGGTAGCGCTACGAAAACGAATATCACCAGGAGCGGTGCCGATTTTTGTTTTTTTCGCTGATTCATGTTCTTTCCAGGTCGGTTTGCTCTATGCCTAAATTTAATAAAAAAGTAGCGGCGCCACCACTTACGTGATGGCGCCGCTCTAATCCTCCCTGGCTCTTAGGAGGAACTAAGTTTAAGTTACTCGCTATGCCTCTTGAGCATCTAGTTGACCGATCAAAGCCTGTAGGTGTTCGCGCACCTTCTGGCGGTAATCATTCTCGAAGGCCTTCAGGTCATCGACCCGAGACTCTAGGTCTGCACGTTCGGATTCAAGCTGCTCTAGTACGCGACGACGCTCATCATTGGCTTCCCGTACGATCTGGTCACCCTTGAGGCGGGAATCTTCCAGAATCTGATCCGCTTCTTGCTGTCCATTGCGCACGTATTCGTCATGCACCCGCTGTGCCAGCGCCAGCATAGAGGTGGCATCCTCTGGCTGTTCAGAACTAGGCTGCGCGCCGGCTTGTGCGTTTTGCTCTGCCTGTGCCAGTTGCTCCCGCAGCTGCTCGATTTCCGCCACGGCCTGTTGGGTCTCTGCTTGAGACTGTGCCAGTGCCGCTTGGGCTTCCTGCTGGGTTTGGGCCAAGTGTGCCTGCAAAGCCTGGATTTGCTCCCCGGCTTGCGGATCGCCCTCGGCAGCAGCCGCCTGATACTGCTGTACCTGCGCCTGCATTTCCGCGATTTGCGCATTAGCGGTCTCAAGTTGCGCCTTTAGAGCTGCGGTTTCTTCACCGCTGTCGCTGGCAGTTACCTGACCACCATCAGCTGCCTGCTGGCGCGCCTCATCTAGTTCAGTCTTTAGGGACGCATTCTGATCCTGCAAAGTCGCGATAGTTTCCACGACTTCATCTAGAAACTCGTCAACTTCTTCTTGATCGTAGCCTTCACGGAACTTGGTCGCCTGGAATTGCTTCCAGTGGACGTCTTCAGCAGTCAGCAGAGCCATACCTGTCACCTCAGTTATCTATCGTGTTTTTCCCGAGGTAGGCGCTCTACCTGCCAGCGGGAACTTCTGCGCTATAGGTTGCAGTTGGAAACAAGCATACCGAAGATCTGCTCAACTTCCACATCATCAACAATAGTAACATCTATCATTTTGAGCAACACTTTAGCCAATTTTCTGCACTTTTATCCGTGCAAAAGAATTAGCAGCGCGTTAATCAGGTGGATCCAAATATTTATCAATACTGTGACCAGCAAGAACAGTACGATAAAACTCAAATCTAGGGCAATAGTCCCAAGTCGCAGGGGTTTAATGAATCTGCTTAAGAAACGCAAAGGCGGATCGGTTAATCCAAAAACCACATTACAAAGAAATAGCGTAACCGAGTTTTTTGGCCGCCAACTCGGGTTCAGTGCCATCACCCAAGACAGCACCACCCGCACTATCAACGCCAGAATATACAGCTGGAGCAGCCATCTGCCTATCTGACCGACCCAATAGACTAAAGTGAGCATCTATCAGCTTTGATTGAAAAAGTCTCTTTTGGATCCCAGCGAAGATTCGCCCTCGTCAACCTGTACAGACTTCGGAGAAAGCAAAAATACCCGGTTAGTAACTTTTTCAATTCCCCCATCCAGGGCGAAGCTGAGTCCGGCAGCAAAATCAATCATCCGCCGCGCTTCCAGGTCATTCATTGCCCCCAGGTTCATAATCACCGGAGTGCCCTCTTTAAAGGCTTCCCCAATACTTTGAGCCTCGTTATAGGTGGTAGGCCGGATCGTCACAATCCGTTTAAGCTCTGAAGCAGTCTCCGGCTGGGAACTGACTGCATGCGGGAAACGCAAAGCCGGTTCTACAATCCGAGGACGAGGGGTGGGAACTTCAGCATCCGGAACTGCGCTTTCCAGTTCATCGCTGAATTCTTCGTTCTCTTGTGGTTCGGACAGACCTAAATAGTCCATCGTCTTCCTCAAAGCGCCCATCAGGTTCTCCTTCTTTTAATACTGGTCTACAAAAACGTTAAACGGGACTGGGTTCTTTTTGAAGTATTACTACGGCGTGTTTCCAAAACTATGCACCTAAATGCGCAGTTCAGCCCGCTGGGACTTCTCGCTTACCCACCACTATTCCCGCGAACCTGCCCGTATGGGCGTCACGGCGGTAGGAATAGAGGTTGCGATCTTCAAAAGTGCAGCGTTTAGAGGCAAAAGTAATCCGGGCTCCCGCCGACTTGAGTTGCGATACTACCCCCGCCTGTAAATCCAACCCGGGACTTCCCATCCGGGTACGTGACCACGCGGCAGGCACATGTCCGGTCACGTGGGCTCGCATTGCCTCGGGAACCTCGTAGCAGGCTCCACAGATAGCTGGGCCAATAGCAGCGTGAATCTTTCCGGTTTGCGCCCCTAGTTTCCGCAACGCCAGCACCGCTTCGCGAACAATGCCGGTAACCATTCCCGCTCTACCGGCATGTACGGCCGCCACTAGTAGACCATCATCGGAAGCCAGTAATAGGGGCACGCAATCAGCCACCATCACTCCCGCTGCCGGGGTGGTTAGTCCCAGCTCTGCGAACTCACGAGTATCGATGACAATCCCATCGGCCTCTACCGGAGCATTGGTGTGACCAGGCCGGACTTGCACCACCCGGTTGGAATGGGTTTGGTGCATCCAGACGACTTTGCGCCCGATCGCCTCATCAACGATCCGGCGGTTCTCGGCTACGATATCGGGGTTATCTCCGACATGATCTCCCAGGTTGAGGGTAGCGTACTCGCCGGAGGATTTCCCCCCGATCCGGTTGGTAAAAACTGCCTGTGCGCCGCCGATGCGAAACATTTGAGCCTACCGCATGAAGTCGGGTACGTCTAAACCCGATTCTTGGTCGTCGTCCTCGAATACGCGCGGCACAGTTAAGGTGCTATCGTCCTCGCTCTTGCGGTTAACCCCGAAATTGTCGCGGTAGCTGCTGGAGCTTTCGTTTTCTTTGCGGCTAAAGGCATCGCGCGAGGGCGGGGTCACCGGGAGCCGGTGCGCCCCTCCGCTGACACTGGAGCGCGGAAGATCCCCCACGCTGCGTTCGTCCTGGTTCAGAACTGCACGGCGCGGAAAAGCCGGGATCGCGGAAGTGGCCGTGGAATCCTCGTTTTTCTCTGGCACAGAGGAGGTGGAGGAGGCGGCGGGTTTCGAGGCCGGCTCGGGCGTTGCTTTCTTCTCTACTCGCGCGCTCTTCTTGCCCTTCTTGGGATCATCGAACCCGGCCGCAATGATTGTCACCCGGATCTGGTCGCCCAAGGATTCGTCTACGTTGGCACCGAAAATAATATTGGCTTCGGGGTGCACCATTTCGCGTACCATATCGGCGGCGCGATGCACTTCCATAAGACCCATATCCGAGCCACCTTGGAAGAACATCAGCACTCCCAGTGCCCCATCAATATCTGCCTCTAGCAGCGGAGACATGAAAGCGGCCTCGGCGGCGCGAATCGCGCGATCCTCACCGGTGGCCGAGCCAATTCCCATCAGGGCGGTACCCGCTCCCTTCATCACGCTTTTTACATCGGCGAAGTCCACGTTAACCAGGGCGGAAGTAGTGATCAGGTCGGTAATGCCTTGTACGCCGGAGTGTAAGACCTCATCAGCAGCCGAGAAAGCATCAACCATAGTGATGTTTTGATCTGAGATTTCTAGGAGGCGATCGTTGGGGATCACAATAATGGTGTCTACTTCTTTTCGTAGCGCCTCTACCCCGGCTTCCGCCTGCGTCTGCCGGCGTTTACCCTCAAAAGAGAAAGGCCGGGTGACTACCCCGATAGTCAGAGCGCCCATTTCACGCGCAACCCGCGCCACGATGGGAGCGCCCCCGGTGCCGGTACCGCCGCCCTCGCCAGCGGTAACGAAGACCATGTCTGCACCTTCCAGGGTGTCTTTAATTTCTTCTTCGTTGTCAGCGGCAGCGCGTTCGCCTACCTTGGGGTCAGCTCCTGCTCCCAGACCGCGAGTTTCTTCCCGCCCGATATCCAATTTGACGTCTGCATCTGACATCATCAGCGCTTGCGCATCTGTGTTAATCGCGATGAACTCTACGCCTTTAAGCCCGAAATCGATCATGCGGTTAACGGCGTTTGCTCCGCCCCCGCCGATGCCTACGACTTTAATATCTGCCAGGTTAGTATCTGGTACTGTCACGGTCGCCCTCCGATCTAACCCTAAAGCTTTAGTTTAGAGTTAGGATTATTAGCCCTCTTGGTCAAACGAAAATCCTATGTAAAGAGGAGTTTTCAGCAAGCATTCTGGGCGCGTGTTGCCCATTTCTCCATAAAAGTCTCTCATTTGCCATCCCGGCATATCATTAGAGACAAGAACTACCCCAGGAGGAGACCATGTCCACTATTTTTACTCGGATTATCGCTGGCGAAATCCCCGGCGAGTTCTGCTGGAAAGACGATATTTGTGTCGCCTTTGCCGACATTAACCCCATCACCCCCGGACATGTATTGCTGGTTCCTCGCCGGGAAGTAGAAAACTATTGGGATGCCCCCACAGACGAACTGCAACACCTGATGAAAGTGGCACAGATTATCGGGCGTGCTCAACGGCAGGCATTCGGCGCTGAGCGCTCCTGCCTGAGTATCGCGGGATTCGACGTACCCCACCTGCACCTACACCTGATTCCGGCGAACTCTATGGAGGACATTAAGTTCGCTCACGCCCAACCGGCCACTGCGGAGGAGATCGCTACCTCTATGCAGACGTTGCGTCAGGCGATTGCCGCCCAGGGATACGCCCGCGAGGCGGAAGCTAGCGCCTAAGAAACAGAATTTTCAGCTAGCGAGCGGCGCAGATAATCAAGTTCGCTGGCATCAAACCAGGAAAGTGGCTCCGCCGCTAGCTCTTCCCAAAGCTCCAGCTGCGCTGATTCTGCTTCCGGTAGGTCATTGCCGCCGTTTTCTGGTATTTCACTGCGGGTATCACTAAAGTTACCGCGGCTCCACGCCGCTGCCAGCCGGGAAGGAAGCTGCGTCCTAAGCTGGGTGCAAAGCTCCAAGTTATCCGGAGAGTCCACATGCAGGCTCACTAAGCGCTCCCAGTCAAAGCCAGACTTGACTGCAAATACGCCGGGGGCATTTTCCGCGCCCAACTCCTGAGGGTTAACATCGAGCGCCGCGACTATTCGCCCCGGATACCCCACTACTTCTCCTTGCAGACAAGACATAGCGGACATAGTCATCGCCAAATCTTCCGCCTGCTCACTATCGAGAGGATCAATTCCCCAAAGCTGACAGAAATCAGCACTGCCCTGCCAGGCATTACGGGAATATAGATGCGGCTCAAACAGGTCAGATACCGCTAGGGGAAGATAAATTCTCATCTCGCAATTGTAGCGGTTTGCCAAGAGTTCTTTGGCCTGCGGCGCGGCGTTGCCCGGATACTCGATTGTCAACTAGCAACCAACCCAAAGGCCTCATTAAAAACTCACCTGTCTTTAATTCTTTCTTAATTTAGGGGTCGCTGACAGCTACGCTTTAGAGACTTTTATTAAAAGAAGAATCTGCATATACCTGTTTAAACAGTTCGAAAACGCCAATTGGCAACGGAGCCCCCTTACCCGCGCCTCTCTAATGAATTAGAGTTTTCCTCTCATATTTAAAGGATGTGAGTCGATGAGTTCAGCAGCGCCAGCCCTCCTTCTCCGGGAGGTCACAGAAAATGATGTTTCCCCAGAGGTAAAAAACGTAAACCGGACTCAAGAGCTATTTCCGCCCGGCAAGCCCCTGGTAACAATTTGTCCCCAAGACAGTGACACTCCCGGGCCCTACGCCATAATTTGTCCCGCACTTCCGCGAATCCCCTTAAGCCCCAAATATGGCCCCCTGGAAGTCCAGACCCTGCTTCCTCGCCCTCAAGCCCGTAAGAAAACCCCCGCAAACCCGCAAGCTGCCTCATTATCGTCATTACCCCAGATAAAACCATGGGTGGCAACGGCCGTGAAAACCATATTCGAAGTGTTTTCTGGCCGCCGCTCCGCGCAGGCGGTAACCAACTGGTTTACCCCCGAGTTACAAGGCTCCTTCTTGGCGTTAGCACGCAGCGAGCGCCATCGTCCTCTGCCTACAGCGATTCAGATCCGGCGAATTCTTTGTCGCAAAGCCGGGATCGGGACTGAGGGCGGCGACGCCTTCGAAGTGGCAGTGAGCATCAGCGATGGCTCGCGGGTACGGGCGGTGGCGATGCGGATCATCCCCTGCGGCAAAAAATGGAGAATCTCCGCGCTTGAGATCGGGTGAACGCATACGCCAGCAGCTGCGGAAAAGCCATCAGTTCCGTATGGGTTTACCTAGGGATTCCCCGCCCGATTACCGCAAGCCCAGCCACAACGAAATCTCAAAAGTACCGCTAAGCGTTGAGCTACAAGCGCTCCCCGGAAGGATTAGCGACGCTTCTTACGCTTCTTTTGAGCCCGGCGCTGAGCCCGGTTTCCGCCTTGCGCGGCAGTTTGCCGCGCCGCCTCGGCGCCAAAAGCGGAGCCTTGCCTAGAAGCTCCCGCGCCCGCCGGCACCGTTTCCGAGGATTCCTTATGTCCGGTATCCCCCATCACCGAGCCTTCCGCTATCGCCTTCTTCTTGGCTTGTTCCGCCTGCTGCTTTTCGGCCTCTAACTGCTGCTCATAGACCTGCTGGAACTGGTGGGCAAAATTGAAGATCCCAGTCACGGTATCTTCACGCACCTGCCCCATCATGTTTTCGAACATGAGCGCGCCCTCGGACTTATACTCCACCAAGGGGTCACGTTGCCCCATTGCCCGCAGGCCAATACCCTCTTTCAGATAATCCATCTCATAGAGGTGCTGCTGCCAAAGGCGATCAACCGTAGCTAGCAAAACGCGGCGTTCCAGTTCCGCCATCGGCTGGTCACCCAGCTGATCAATCGCAATCGGGTTCTCGTTAACCTGATCGAGAATTTCTTCATAGGCATCGGCAATATCGTTTTGCAGCATATTTTCCAGCTCGGAAGCCGAAATATGTAGGAAAGAGCCGTCCTCGTCTTTGAGCTCCGAGAGGGAGGCGCGCACCGGGTAAACCGCACGCAAATTGTTCCACAGTGCTTCTAGATCCCATTCATTGGAATCGGCGCCTTCACTGGTGGTGTGGGTGACCGCTTCTTTTATCAGCGTGCGCAGGTAGGAAGGGATCAGCTCATCGAGATCGATTTCCTTTTGCAGCACTTCTTGACGTTCGGTATAAATCAGATCACGCTGATCGGTCATTACGTCGTCATATTTGAGGACGTTTTTACGGATCTCAAAGTTCTGCGCTTCGGTTTGATGCTGCGCTGATTGGATACGCCCGGAAACCATCTTGGATTCTAGCGGCAGATCCTCCGGGTAGAGCGAAGAATTCATAAAGCGGGTAACGAACGCCGCCATATTCTTCATCATCAACGGATCGTCCATTGCCAGGTAGAAGCGGGATTCCCCGGGGTCACCTTGACGACCAGAACGTCCTCGCAACTGGTTATCAATGCGGCGCGCATCGTGGCGTTCAGTACCGAGGACGTATAGTCCGCCCAGGTCAACTACCTCTTCGTGTTCGTCGGCCACCTCGGCCTCGGCCTGAGATAGAGCATCCGACCAGGCTTCACGCCACTGTTCGGGAGTTTCTTCCGGATCCAGGCCCTGCGCACGCAGCTTCTGATCCGCGATATGTTCCGGGTTGCCGCCCAGCATAATGTCGGTACCACGCCCCGCCATATTGGTGGCCACAGTGACCATGCCTTTACGTCCGGCATCAAAAACCACCTGGGCTTCATGGGCGTGCTGTTTAGCGTTCAGCACATTGTGCGGTACCCCGGCCTCATCCAGCATGATGGAAAGCTCTTCCGACTTGGCCACATCGGTAGTACCTACCAGAATCGGTTGGCCTTTTTCGTGGCGTTCCTTAATATCGCTGACAATCGCCTTGAGCTTGCCGCGGCGGGAAGGATAAACCAAATCCGGTTGATCGATGCGGATCATCGGTTTGTTCGACGGAATCGGGATTACCCCAATCTTGTAGGTGTTCATGAACTCGGCCGCTTCGGTTTCCGCGGTACCGGTCATGCCCGCGAGTTTGTTGTATAGGCGGAAATAGTTCTGCAAAGTAATGGTGGCCAGGGTCTGGTTCTCGGCTTTAACCGGGACGTGTTCCTTGGCCTCGATAGCCTGGTGCATTCCCTCGTTGTAGCGCCGACCTTCCATCACGCGCCCGGTATGTTCGTCAACGATTAGCACTTCCCGGTTACGAACTATATAGTCACGATCCCGTTTGAACAGCTCTTTCGCTTTGATTGCGTTGTTGAGGAAGCCGATTAAGGGTGTGTGGGAGGCTTCGTAGAGGTTCTCGATTCCTAAGAAATCCTCGACTGCGGCGATCCCCACATCGGTGACCCCCACGGTGCGTTTCTTTTCGTCGACCTCGTAATCCATATCTTTTTCTAAGCGGGTTACCAGGGAGGCAAATTTGTTGTACCACTGGTCTGCTTCGCCTTGGGCAGGACCGGAAATAATGAGCGGGGTCCGCGCTTCGTCGATCAGAATCGAGTCCACCTCGTCCACGATGGCGAAATTGTGTCCTCGCTGGACGATATCCTCTACCCGCTGCACCATATTGTCGCGCAGATAATCGAACCCAAATTCGTTATTGGTGCCGTAAGTAATATCGGCTTGGTATTGTTTTACCCGTTCGGTGGGGGTTTGTCCGTTGACGATACAGCCCACGGTTAGCCCCAGGAAGCGATAGACGCGCCCCATTAGTTCACTTTGATAGCTGGCGAGGTAGTCGTTAACCGTGACTACGTGCACGCCCTTGCCACTAAGCGCGTTGAGATAGCTGGGCATGGTAGCAACCAGGGTTTTACCTTCACCGGTTTTCATTTCGGCGATATTGCCATTATGGAGGGCGATACCCCCCATTACCTGCACGTGATAGGGCTTTTGTTTGAGGACGCGCCAGGCGGCCTCCCGCACGGTAGCGAAGGCGTCAACCAGGATTTCATCCTCGCTTGCCCCGTTTGCCAGTGCCTCTTTAAACTCGTCGGTCTTGGCTTTTAGCTCTTTGTCACTGAGGGCGGCGTATTCGTCCTCTTTCGCCACAACTTCGTGAGCTGTCCGGTCTAGGCGCTTAAGGATACGCCCCTCGCCCATGCGCAGGATTTTTTCAAAAAATGACATCAGTTCTCCCGTGTGTTCGCTCCGTTTACCGATTCTATATGGCTGCGGCAAAAAGTACGATTAGTTGTTTTAGTTTTTTCTTTAGGCGTAGCGCCTGGTGGCGCGAGTTTTAGGCTCTGAGATTGGCTCGCTGGTTTTTATGCTCCTAGTTTGCCCGCTGTTTTATGCCCCCAGCTTGGCGCGCAACTCCCGCGCCATATCGGTATCTTCCCAGGTGAACCCGGAACGCCCGAAATGCCCGTAGGCGGCGGTACGCGAATAGATAGGTCGGCGCAGCGAAAGCCGGTCGATAATAGCTGCCGGACGCAAGTCGAAAGCTTCCCGGACTGCCTGCAAAATCTGGGTCTTATCCGCTTTTTCGGTACCGAAAGTTTCCAGTTCTATCGACACCGGGTGCGCCGAGCCAATAGCATAAGCCACCTGCAGTTCTGCCCGATCCGCAAGGCCGGCTGCCACCACGTTCTTGGCTACCCACCTGGTCGCATAGGCCGCGGAGCGATCAACTTTAGAAGCATCTTTTCCAGAGAACGCACCCCCGCCGTGGCGCGCCATCCCCCCGTAGGTGTCGACGATCAGTTTGCGACCGGTAACGCCAGTATCAGCGGCCGGGCCACCCAATATGAAGCGTCCCGCCGGGTTTACCAGGGTGCGGAAGTCACTGTCTTCAATCCACGGAACCTGGGCGATAACCGGGTCAATCACCGCGGATTTTACTTCTTCACGCAGGTCTTTGAGGCTGACGGATGCTAGATGCTGAGTCGAAAGCACGATGGTGTCAAGCCCCACTGGACGTCCGTCCTCGTAACGTACCGTTACCTGGGTTTTCCCATCGGGGCACAGGTAGTCGAGGATTTTTTCCCGCCGTACTTTTTCGAGCTGCTTCGCTAAGCGGTGTGCCAGCCAGATCGGGGCGGGCATTAAATCAGGGGTTTCGTTGCAGGCGTAACCGAACATCATCCCCTGGTCGCCGGCTCCCTGCTGGTCAAAAGCATCTACCGCCGATCCTTCACGGGTTTCCCACGAGTCTTGCACTCCTTGAGCAATGTCGGGGCTCTGACGGTCAATAGATACCAGCACCCCGCAAGAATCTCCATCGAAACCAATATCAGAGGAGGTGTAGCCGATTTCGTTAATGGTTTCGCGCACCAGGGTTTGCAGGTCTACATATCCGGAAGTGGTGATTTCGCCGGCCAGATGCACCTGCCCGGTGGTCGCCATGACTTCCACGGCAGACCTGGCTTCTGGGTCTTGTTCTAGCAGGGCATCGACTATGGAGTCGGCGATGCGGTCACAGACTTTATCAGGGTGTCCGCTGGTGACGGATTCAGAAGTAAAAATCGACTGCTTTGGGCTCATGGTTTCCAGTTTATGGCAGGGCTGGCGGTTGCGGGAATTGGGAGAGACGTGAACGGAGTTAAGCGTCAGAAGTCACCATAATGGGTTCCACACTGCACTATACGCAACACCTCGCCATCGATTTTGAACACCAGCCGATTTTTTTCATCGATGCGAACGCTCCAGTATCCAGAAAGATCTCCCCGCAAAGGTTCAGGTTTACCTATGCATTTGTACCCGTTACGGTCAATTGACTGTATCAACTTCAATATTCGTCTCACAGTTTTCTTGTCTTGTTTCAACCAATACTGAAATTCTTCCCAAGAATAATCTGTCCAAGCCTTAATCACCGGGCAAAACCTCGTGAATGGTACCGCCAGTTTGTTCCATTTGTGCTATTGAACTGCGCAAACGCTTCATATTTGATTCTGAATAGAACGGATCAATAGCCACCTCGAACGGGATCCGCTTCTCCCGCACCACCTTTGCAGCAAACATGGTGTAGGCGCTGGTAGCTGTAAGCCCCAGTTCTTTACACGTGGCTTCAAGAGATTTTTTCAAACTAGCATCCATCCGAAAATTGACAGTTGCTTGTGCCACTTCAACCACTCCTTAAATACAAATCTCAACTTATGAAGTACATATTAGAGGTTTTTCAACACAAATGGAACACTTTTTTACATTTTGCACTCAACTGCCGTCACTTTCACCAGCCTGAGACCCCCCACTTACGTAGGCTCCCACCCCCTTAGTCGGCCCTGGAGGGTGTTTTTGTCACCTTCTCCGCGCCGGAGGGTGATCTGGTATCGGG
The DNA here is from genome assembly GCF_055387755.1 of Varibaculum sp. GTC20041. Lineage (NCBI taxonomy): Bacteria > Bacillati > Actinomycetota > Actinomycetes > Actinomycetales > Actinomycetaceae > Varibaculum > Varibaculum sp. GTC20041. Next base: position 537,368 of record NZ_AP041144.1, on the reverse strand, counting down.
AGGGTGATTTTGTCCGGGGAGGGCGATTCTGCACGACCCCACAAGTAGTTCCAGGTACAACGCCGACAGTTCCACCCTCCAAAGACGAATACACCCTCCAGAGCGAGTAGAAACACCGGACGCAGACTCCCCTAAACGGCACTGGAGGGCGTTCCGGTACCGGGAGGGTGATTTTCTCCGTGCCGGAGGGTGATCTTGCTACCCTATCCGCGCCGGAGGGTGATTTTGTCCGGGGAGGGCGATTCTGCACGCCCTCACCAGCAGCTCCAGGCACGACGCCGACAGTTTCACCCTCCCGCGACATTTCCACCCTCCTAGGACGCTTCCACCCTCCAGAGTGAATTGTTGGACAGTCAGTTCCAGGTCCTGCGCGGCGTTGAAGAGACGAGAGTACGGGGCGCTTAAAAAACGGCAATAAGAAAACATTTATCTGAACTTAATCCAGATTTGATGAACCGTCTCGGAGCGATAACAGCGGCATATTTGGCGACATCCTGTGGATAACTTTGTTGCGTAATTCATCGAAATTGAAATTAGGAATGTGACAGGCAAATTCATTAAATTAAACATCTAATTTCCATTATTTTTAAATACAACTAAGTATTCTTTTGTAACTTTTATCGCGAAATTGGCATTTTTAAATGCTTTCAAGCATAAAACAGCACATTTTGGGCGTCGGGGCGACATTCGCGCCCCATAAAAGTCCCGCAAAACCACTATCGCGACACACAGCTAACTTGTGCCGTATTTCATATACACTTTTAATTGCCTGCACGTTCACTAGGGGGCTGCCACACCTATAAACCAAAGAAAGAAGAATCTCCACAGGTGAAGCAGGTAAGCGTCAGGACGATAAAGCTTGAGGCAGACAGTAGAGTCTCGGGAATCAACAACGACGGAGCCAGAAAACTCATTTTGATTCGTAAAAATACAGATTTAATACCTCAAGTGCGCGTATAAAATCGTTATTTTGGGGGTCTGATCAGGGGCTATAATCTTTAAATTCGCTTTGGGAGCATTTTACGTGAAGAGTGCTTGTGATCGACCAGTTTGTGGTGTACGCGAACAGAAGCTCGTGAAGAACGGAAAGAAGAGAACAAAACTAGGAAGAATCCTGCGGTTTGCGTTACACCGTAAAGTGCAACGCAAAATAAAACCTTGCAACGCAAATGCAACGAAACCATTTGCGTTGCATTTACGTTGCGACAGAACTAAAATAAGCTGCAAAGAGGGAGTTAGAGATGCGAGAATCTGCGTTCTTGGAGTTCAAGTCCAAAGTGAGCAACACATTTCTCAAGACTGTAAGCGCCTACGCGAACTTTCATGACGGGGAAATACTTTTTGGAATCGATGATGAGGGAAACGCGGTTGGCCTAGACCACCTAGAAGAAACGTGCCTGGCAATCGAAAATCGCATTAACGACTGCATTACCCCACGCCCCAGATTCTCTATCCAAATAAATCAGGACGACAAAACCGTCTGTCTGCACGTAGAGGAGGGCTCTAACAAACCCTATCTTTACAATGGGAAAGCCTACCGCAGGAGTGACAGCTCCACTGTCGAAGTGGATAGAGTTGAACTCAGCCGCTTGGTATTGGAGGGAGAAAACCTCTCCTTCGAAGAACTGGACTCCCCCGAGAAAGATCTGGAGTTTAAAACTTTATCCGCAGCTCTTCGCGACCAGCTAGATATTTCGGATACCAGCACCGATGTCCTCAAGACCTTGGGGTTAATCGGACCGAATGGTTTCAACCGTGCCGCCGCCCTATTGGCCGATAAGAATAGCTATCCCGGAATCGATGTCATCAAGTTTGGAGCCTCTATTAATGAAATACTGGATCGCACCACTGTTGAACAGGTTTCTGTTTTGAAGCAGCTGGACACCGCGATGGAGGTTTTCGACCGCTACCTGCGTCTTGAGGAGATTGAGGGCGCAACCAGAACCACCAAAGAGCTGGTGCCGCGCGAAGCTTTCCGAGAGGCGATCGCTAACGGTCTGGTTCATCGAACTTGGGATATTAATTCGCGCTTACGGGTCAGCATTTTCCCTGACTGCGTGGAGGTTTACTCTCCAGGAGGACTTCCCACTGGGCTTTCCGAAGCAGAATATTTACGAGGACGAGTATCAGTTCTCAGAAATCCAATCCTGGCAGAGGTCTTCTTCCGTCTGGGACTTATTGAAAAGTTCGGCACCGGTATTCTGCGCATTCGAGAGTCTTATCGTGGCCAAACAGAGATTCCGAAATTTGAGGTTCTGGACAACTCCATCACGGTTACTTTGCCTTTTATCGGTTCGCGTCAGCAGCTGAACTCGCAGGAAAAATTGCTTTTAAATTCCATGGCGCGAGGCAGAAGATATTCGCGCTCTGAGCTTGATATCCGCTCGGGGTTCGAGAAAACCAAAACCCTTCGCCTACTAAATTCCCTGGTAAGCAAGCAGTTAGTCCTAGCGCATGGGGAAAGCAGAGCCCGGCGTTACTCGCGTCTTTAGCTGAAACGTTATGTGGATGAGGGCGCTGCAAGAATGTCCGCTAATCTCGGACAAGGACGCGGATGAGGGCGCAGTCAAAGGCACGCTCGGCAACCGACAGTATTACTCCCCTGCCCTTCTTCTGGACTGGGCACCCCAGATACCGGAACCTCGACGGACAGAGATTAGCAATAGAAAAAGCGCACCGTTTTGTGTTGCAACGAAAAGTGCAACGCAAAAATTAGGCTTGCAACGCAAATGCAACGAAATCATTTGCGTTGCACTTGCGCTTCTAATGCTCAGTTTTCAGCCCTGTCTACGCCACCACATAACACAGCGAACAATACAATCCGAGACAAGCAGCTATCCCCTCCCCTGTACCACAACGACACTCTACTCGTCTTTATTACCCAGCACCCGACCAGAATATGACACTACCTGTGGCAATAGACCGCTAGCACCCAGTAGCTGCCACTATTCCTCGGCACTGGATTCGCGCTCGCCGGTGGGGACTACTAGTACGGGGCAGGCTGCATGAGCCAGCACGGATTGCGAGGTGGAACCCATTAGTGCCCCTGTGAAACCGCCGCCTCCGCGAGTACCTACCACCACCAGGTCAACGGCGGTGGAAAACTCTGTCAGCAACGCCGCCGGGTTCCCATCCAAAGCATGAGAATGTACTTTCACCCCACTATCAGCGGTTTCTTCCTTACAGGTTTGTTTAAGCCCGTCACGCACATCCCGCAAGATGCTGTCACGATCGACCGTGGCCGGCAGCCAAGAAAGGATCCCGGCGGATGATGCCAGGGGAACCGCATCCACGGCGGTGAGTTCCGCGCCCCAGACTTGGGCTTCTTTGATGGAGCGGCGCAGGGATTTGCGAGAACGCGTGGAACCGTCGAATCCGATCACGATTTTCTTTACCGGCACGAATTGGTCATCCGTTTTCCGCCGGGGCACTACCACGACTGGGCATCGAGAGTAGGCCGGCAAAGCCGAGGAGGTCGCTCCCAACAACCGGTCAGTGAACCCGCCGCCTCCGCGGGTGCCGACCACAATCAAATCGACTTGCTGCGACAGTTGCACCAAAATCGCGGTGGGGTCTCCGGCTTCCACCCGCCCTTCAGCCTGGTAACCGCGTTTTTCGAGGTGAGCGACAGCTTCGTCTACTACGGTTTGCGCGCTTTCGCGAATCGCATCATTGTCTACTACCGCGAATCCGGAATCCATGGACGCTGCCGTATAAGAGGGCAGCGCATAGGCACATAATACTTGCAGTTTCCCGCCGCTTTGCTTAGCGCGCGCGCCCGCCCATTCCGCGGCCTCTAAAGATTCTGGGGAGCCGTCAACCCCCACTAGGATAGTTTCTTTTCCCGACATGTCTGCGTCCCCCTTCTGCTGCGCCCTTGCCTGCTTGTTTCTATTTTATAGGCCGGAGGGCGGGTTTGCTCTGAAATGAACCCTGGTCACGGGAAGGGGATGGAAAGGGACAGCTTTCGGTGGAGCTTTTTTATTTTTTTGAGGGTGCGCTTGGCTGGTTTTTACGCTGGTTTCAGGGGTTTTGAGGGTGCGCGATTATTTACGCGGTCGCGCTGTATGGCGTGCTCGTTTGCGTTTTGCTGAGCCTTTAAATTTTTTCGCTCTTTGCGTGCGGGTTAGCCTGCCGATTTGCGTGGGAGTATCTGTCTGGTCTGGAGTGGTTTCTTCATCGCGTTTTTTACGGTCTTTTCGCAGGTAGCGAGCTACTATAACGCCTCCTATAGCCGAGATAATGATCGGGATGATCATCCACCAACGCAACGCGTCCCACCAGGTAGGGCCGTCTTCGTTCATCGGGGGCGCTTCCTTAAGAGCGATACGCTCAGCGGTCACTACCAGCCGGTGCGTGTTCAATCCGTAAGGAGTACACGTAAACAGGGTCAAAATATCCTTACCAGCTTTAGGCTCGAACAACTCTAACTGGGTGGGTTTAATCACGTGGATAGCACGGACTTTATAAGCCAGCTTCTGTCCTGCCACCTGCACGTAAGCAATATCACCAACCTTGACATCCCGCAGCCCGTCAAACAAGCTGGCGGTTCTCATCCCTGAGTGAGCAGTAAGGACCGCGTTAACCCCTTTACCACCAACCGGCAACCCGGTACCAAACAGGTGCCCCGCGCCCCGAGCAATCGCGTCATCCTCGGTACCGTGACGTACCGGTAAATCAATCCCTGCTGCCGGCACCACCAACCGGCCCATCACGTCCCCGGGCAAAGTCCCTAAATATTCCTGATACTCTTCCGAGCCGGTTTTGGTCATCTTATACAGATAGGGGTCAAGAATCGGGATACCCCGGATATTAGCGTTATATTCATGCGCCTGTTTAAGGAGCTTCTGAGCCTGGTCAGGATGTACAGAAACCTGCTTCATTTCTTGCGCCTGCATCCTGGATATTTCCCCAATACGCACATTACCAACAAAAATAGCCACCACCGGATAAAGCAAAAGTAATGCTCCCAGCACCGTCAAAACAACAATCACAGCCTTACGCATCCCGGTCCCCTCCTCTCAAAACTGTAAACACTTCTCACCTGGCTACCCTGATATGACCCGGCTTTTTATTTACCCCACCCCAGGGTATCGCCATCCACCTTAGCGCCGTTTATTCTTAGGCAGTCTTGCCCCTCTTGCCTCACAGGTTAACCCGCCTGCCGGTTAACCTGTCTGCCCGGTATTAGCCGATACCTATAACGGGAAAAGCGTTTCCCGTATGAGGGCGCAAAGAAGGGGGCGGTGTAGCTTACTGCACCGCCCCCTTCTTTGGTCTTAGGGGCTATTGATCACTCTATTAATAGTATTCCTAGACCTATGCCTAGTCCTGACGGCGCTTAACGGTTAGCACCACACCAACAGACACTAGAATCAAGCCCAGAACCGAAACGAGCAAAATCCCCTGAGCACCAGTAAGCGGCAGCCCCGGGTTCTTGAAGTTAGTAATATCAAGAGCGTTACCCGCCTTAGCCTCGGCAGCAGCACTCAAATCAGTAACCGAGCCCTCTTTGGTCAGCTTGAAAGAAACTGGCTTCGGCAAAAGCTGGTAACCAGCCGGAGCCTGCGTCTCTACCAAGCAATAAGGATGCTGGTCAGCTTCAGGAACCTCTTTGCCATCAACAAAGTTAGTCAAGTGCAAACCCTTGATACTAACCAAACCATCAATGCCGGTAGCCTCAGAGGTCTTAATAGCATCACCATAACTAGAACAATCCTTATCAGCAGAATTATCTAGGTGAACACTAAACTTAGCACCAGCCAAGACGGCACCATCTTTATTAATCTTCTTGATTACGATATCGCCGAACTTGGTTTCAACCTTAGGAGAGTCAACCGGCTTATCTTTCTTCTTAGCCCAATCGTTCGGGTAGAGCTTGGCCTGGTTAGGAATAACCCCAACCGCAGAATCCTGCTTCACATTAGCAGTAAGCTCTAGCTCCACCTTCGCGCCAGCAGCGATAGTGTCCAAAGTAGTACCCTTAAACGATACCGTCACCTTATCTTGCGCAGGATTACCAGTTTGCTCTTTAGTAAGCGTATAACCATTCTCACCCTCGGTAACCGCAGCGCCTGCTACCTTTACGGTAACCGACTTATAAGTTAGGTTAGGATCTAAACCAGGTCAGCCTTGTCCATCTTGCCGTCACCGTTAGTATCAGCACCGGTAGAAGTAGTAGAAATCGTGTAAACGATATCATCACCGACGTTCTTACCCGCGTCCTTAACCGTCTTAGTTAAATCATTAACCTGGTTCTTCGGGTAAACATGCACGTCCTTGTTCAAACCAGTGCCATCAGGCTTAGTCATCGGCACAGAAACCGCGAACGGAGCCGCCGGAGTCACCTTAGCCTTATCAACAGCGCCATCAGCAGTCTTGAGGTCGCCAGAGCCAGCTAAATCCTCGACCACTACATAAACACCATTAGCCAAACCAACGTTGGGAACAGTAAAGACTGCTTGACCCTGCGCGTCAGTAGTCATCTCAGCCGGGTTAGCAGCCTTAAGAGTGTACTTCTTACCATCGACCATGATGCCGCTAGTTACCACGTCACCTGGCAGGGTCATGTTCCCAATCTTGGAAGCAACCGCTACCCCTTCGTTAGTATCAACATCAACGCCCTCAACCTGGTACAGCTTAAACTTCACACCCTGCAAAGGCTTCTGGCTAGTCAAGCCCTTAAGCTGCTCCTCGGTAAGCTTCGTACCATTATGAGGCAAACTACTAGTAGCACCCAGATACTTATGCACCGTAAGCGAATTCCACTCTGCAATCGCAGCGCTGGCGGCGCCCACGCCTGCCAGGCCCATAAAGGCCATCACCATGCCAGTCAGCACGGCCAGTAACTTTTTCTTACTCACTTTCTCTTCCTTTCAAATAGAGTAAATACAATAGCAATCCCTAACACCAGGCACCCTAGAAGCAACACTTCTAAAGCACCGGCATATCCCGACAAGGGAAGCTTCCCCTCCGGGTAGTTAGTAACGGTCAGGGATCTATCCCCGCCACTAACAGTATTAACATTACCCTTACCACTGATAACGGTCACTTTCCCGTTACCATCAACCGTGAACTTAACCGGCTGCGGCAATAGGGCGTAACCCTTATTGGTCTGGGTTTCCTTCAAAACATAGTTTTGACCAGGCAAAACCTTGAACTTAACTATTCCGTCCGCCCCAGTAGTCAAAACTTGTGCCGGCCCGCTATCGCCCTCGCGGGAAAGCTCAAACACCACGCCCGACATCGCCTCGCCCTTATCCGAGACCTTGTGTAGGGCGATTTCTACCTCGGCGCGCTGGTTATAACGTACAAACGTCACTGTCGGGTTATCGCCGGTCAAAGTAACTTTCGAGACCTCGTCCGATACCAGGTAACCTTCTGGAGCCTTGGTTTCCTGCACGGCGTATTCCTTACCGAAATCCAGACCAGTAAAGGTAGCTAGGCCGACCTCGTTAGTAACCAGCTTCTGGGTAGACCCGTCCGGCTTGGTCAAAGTGAACTCCGCACCCGCCAAGGCCTTACCAGTTTCTTTCGCCAGCTTCGAAACCGTGATCCGGCCGGTGTCCTTAGTGTTAGGCACCTCCATAGTGATCAAACCGGTAAACCCATCCAGCAGGGCATAATCAGAAACCTTTACTGATACCGCGTTAGACTTCGCCACGTAGCCGGTAGGAGCCGTGATTTCTTTCAGCTTGTAGATCTTATCCGGATCCAGCTTCACCGTAGTAGGTAGCTCTACCAGGCCATCATCACCGGTAGTAAGGCCGCTAGCGACCTCGGTAGTCTCGTCCTCTTCAAAGAGGGTGAACTTGGCGCCAGACAGTGGGATCACCACATCAAACGTGTCAGCAACCAAACCAGCACGCTTAAGTGCACCTTTATTCTCGGCCACTACCTTATCCGCGGCATCAGAAGAAACCCCCCTAACCAACGGCTCAAACTTAAACACCCGCAACCGGGAGCGATTATTATTGGCCGTCCAGGTAAACTGCTGCGCCTTATAATCATCAACCACGAATTCATGCACCGCGCCCGGGTTCACAAAATACCCTTCCGGGGCTTTCAGCTCTTTCACCTGGTAAACCCCGCCAGAAAGACCGGTGAACTCTGCTTGACCGGTCTCACCAGTAGTTACTTTCTTGATCGGCTCGGTCGGCCAAGATCCATCCGGGCTCTGCTTGAATAAACCAAACTCGGCGCCCTTAAGGAACTTGTCAGCCTCATCAGCCGTCGGGTCAACCTTGGTGACCACAATCGAGGACTCTTTCTTCGACTCCTCATTAGGAACCAATAGCTCGCTCTGCACCAGCAACGCCTTACCATCAGCATCCAAAAGCCGACCATCCGCGCCAACCTGGAAATACATTGGCTCACTATTTAGGGTATAACCCTCAGGAGCCTTAGTTTCTTGCAGGGTGTAAACCTGATTAATCTCCAGATTATCGAGGATGACATTAGCGGCCGATCCTCCAGTGGTTACCGATTTAACTAGGCTACTAGTCCCTTTTCCTTTATAAAGGTTAAAGGTAGCACCAGCCTTGATAACGCCGTCCCCGCGCTGCCACTGACCAAACTCCTTGCCCTTATCGGCCATGCCCCGCACGCCGAGCTTCGACAAGGCTACCTGGCCTTTATCATTAACAACCTTTCCACCCTTGCCAAGGGTCAAATTCAGGCCCCGCAAATTCGTACACTCCGAACCCGTACAACGAGTAATCGTAAACTCCACCGGCTCAATGGCCTGCAAATGACTATCACCCACGTTTTCAGTAAGCCGCCACTTACCCGCAGGCAAACCATAAAACTTCACAAAACCATCATCATTAGAACGCACCGTCACCGGCGCAGAATTAGGAGCCACCAAAGACCCATCATTTTGCTTGACCGCAACCGGAGTAACCGTAAACTCCACACCAGCCAAAGTATGACCAAGTGCATCAACCTTAGTAAACTCCACCGAACCAGTAACCGGCTCAATCGGCTGCCAATGACCGAAGTTAATGACATCGGGTAGTGCAATCCGATATGTGCCGGTGGTGGCATCATAGTTGCTGCCCGCAAAGTCGTTAGCCGATAGCACTAGCGCTTTATCGCTAACCTGGTAACCGACTGGGGCATCTAGTTCGCGTACTACCCAGCCGGGCAGGGCTTGCACGCCCGTGAACTTTACTTTCCCGTCACTGCCAGACAGGACAGAAGAAACCAGCACGCCCTCTTTATTAAATAACCCGAAACGCGCCCCTGCTAAAGCTTTCTTTTGAGCCGGCTGTCCCGGCTCGGCTTTCCAACCGTATTTCATTAGCTCGATATCGACTGCCGGGGGAACCACGGTGTTAATTACCGGGTTGGACTCTAGTTTGCCCTCGTGGGAAGTGGATATATTCCAGAAATCGTTAATCGCCTTTTTACCCAGATTCGCTTGAGAACGCGGATCTGCACCCGCAGGACCGGCAATCATGGGGACGGTTATCCTCGTCTCGCTCCGCTCGATTTGAGGGGTGGTGTTTTGGAATTTTAGACCGGTAACCGCCCCACACGGACTGGTCTGCCAGTTAGCGTCCGCTAGCTTGTCTTTAGCTATACCCGTATCGCAGGTGTAGAAAGTCTGCCAACCTTTAGCATCAGTACCGTCTGCCATTTCAAAACTAATTTGACCAGTAGAATCGTACTGGTTTATCAGGGTGGAGCCGGGGCGTGCCGGGGTTCCCGCTACCGGCAACAAATCGTATATGACCGGGTTTTCTTCGGGGGTTTTTCCGTATCCCAGCCGCAACTGGTAATCAAATTTTGCGCCCGCCACGGTCTGGATTTCGTTTACCCATTCGGCTCCGGCTTTACGTTCGCGAATCCGCTTAGAAATATAGATTTCGTTTCCGACTGAAACCTTGGTGGTGTTCTCGGCCTTTGACCAAGTACCAGCCCCAGCTACCGGGTCATTTATAACCTGGTTAAGGTAACGCACTTTGCCTTGGGAACGAGCGAATGCTTCATTAACCATGTTCCCGTCGGCTACGCGCGGCGAAATCGTGGTCTCTAACTGCCCGACACTGTAAACATCACCCGGGTTTGCTACCTGGTCGGCCAGGAACCGAACCGCTTGCCGCCCAGTATTATTCCAGTTGGACACGATCTCGTAACGCGCCCCTGGCAGAGTCGCGAATTGTTTAGTGAGGACAACCCGCTGCACATCTAACCCTTTAGGCAGCACATCTAACAGCTCGAACGCGGTCAAGGGATCACCATAATCGGTTTCAATCTCGGCTCCCACCGTGTAAACACCGGTTTTACCAACCAGGGTGAGCTTATCGAAAGTGTTTTCTTTACGGGCTTTTAAGATTTTACCCTCGGGCAGCACCTCGATATTAGCTTCTTTGATGCGCTCGCCACCCTGCACTTTATTACGCAGGTCGGATTCACATTTAAGCTCTTTACACAGCGCCGAACCCGGGTTGCGCAGCTTGGTGTGAATCTTGGTAGTGGTTCTTTGAGTGGGTTGCACTTTTTGGGTGCTAATCCACCGCAGCCACACCCCCTCATATTTAGTGAGTTCTGCCGGCAGTTCTATCCGAGCGGTACTGGTGATCTTCTGCGAATATATAACTTTATCAACCGCGCCCGTAGAGGTAAGTATCTCTAGTTTGCCGCCCACGAATATCGGGTCGGGGGTTATCCCGGTGTATTGCAACCGGGTATCCAGGTCATAGTCCCTCAGGTTTAGGGGACTAGCAATAGTGGAGGTGTTTTCGGTAAGCACACTCCAATTGATTTCCTGGGAACGATCGTGCACCGTGTCATAGATAACCGGATAGCCGTTTCGGTAATGCGGACCGTCCGCCACTTTAGTAAGCGGAGTTCCCGGCGGCGTGGTTTCCATGGGTTTATAGAAACTGAATCGAGTATCTGCCGCTCCGGTTATCACGGGTTCATTTGGTCCTTGCTGCTCGGGGGTGAGGACGAAACTGGCAGTGTTATTAATGAGTTTCTGCTTCTTCGCCCCCGGGAAATGAAGTTTTAGATTACCCAGACCAGCATATTCGCTGTGAATAGTCTTGCTCTTGTCCGTATAGGTCAGGGTCACCCCGTCCTCCCCAAGCGTCCAGCCAGGGTTTTCTTCTGCCACGAACTGGGCACGAGCACTTGACCCATCAGTTTTCTCGTATTGAGGCAAACGATCAGTGATGGTGTAACCTTTCACGTTACGGAACAGGTCTTTTTTAACCCCGAACGTAAAGGTAACCGCATTTTTACCGCTAGTTTTAACATCCCCGTTTTCGTCATCATCATAGTCACGGCACACCCCCAGGCTGCACCCTGCAGCATCTTTTATAAAGGTGGGCATTAAATAGTGACCTTGCAGGTTCACCGGCCCCGGCTTAGAAGCCGGGTTGGGTTTAACCACATACCGTTTACCGTTTGCGTCTTTATCTATCAAAAGCGCGTTCACCGGGTAACTACCATCCGAGGGCGTAATCCGCTCTTTTAACCGCCAGTGAATCGGGATACTAACCCGCCGTTTGGAATCAAAGTTCTTCTCTAGGGTTACTTCTAGAACTCCGGGCGCAACCACTTTTGCTGATTTGAATGCCGAACTAGAAGATAAACCAGCCTCCACGAACTCTACCTTGGTCGGATCATAGGTTAGACGGATTGTCCCGTTCTTTAACACGGAAGCTCCCGCGTCTCCACCATAGGTAAGGTCGGTACGCAGCTTTTGCCCTATCTCGTCCTCTAAAACATTAGATTCCGGATAGTTACCTTCTGAGTCTTGCGCCTGGTTAGTTAAACGACCAACCAAATCCAGACGAGCATAGGTTCCGTTATATTCGGCGGGGAGTTTTTCATACCTAAAAGTCAGGTTTTGATCCTCACCGGTCAGGGGAACACTTTGACTGTCCGGAATGCTATAGCCCGGGATAACCGGAGGGGTCAGCGTATAGTTATTGTTGGAGTCACCATCTTTACTGCTAACTACCTTGTCAAAATCGGCATGTAGTTTTTGACCATCCGGACCGATATATTCAGCATGTACCTTGGTATCCACCAGGATAATCACATCATTAGCGTAGCCTTTAATATTGTCCGGGTTTTTACCGGATTCCGGCCGCAAATAGATAGGCGCCCACAAACCCGCATAGGTAGCGTTCGGGGGGTAACCCTCCCTGCCGTAGTCAATGCTGGAAAACATCAACACTGCCAGCTCTAAACGGTTAGTGGGATGCTTCAAATCCGAGTTCGGTTTTTCTAAAGGAGTATCAGGAACCGTAATCACGGTTCCGCGATTGGGCCGAGCAGTATAAAAAGTATACTTACCAAAATAGGTGATTTTACCTAAAGATTCCGGGATTTTCGTAATGTTATTATTATCTTTCTCGCTGTCTATAGTCGAGTTATCCGCATCGTATTGGTTCCCGAATACACCACCATAGCCATCGTGAACATATCCGCTGCGATAATAGGCACCTACAGATTCTAGATTTCCCCAAGAATCAGGCAAAGAGGTCAGGGCATTATTGACAAACGCCCCGTATTTTATTTCGTTCAAATTACCCCAAGAGGACGGGAGCGCTGCTATCCGGTTAGCCTGAAATGCGTTCCGGTTAATCAGTGTGATATTTCCCCAGGAGGAGGGCAAAGTAACTATCTCGTTATTTATAAACGCACCCGTTGGAATCTCACTGAAAGTATCCCAGGGAGCGGTTAGCTGCTTAATCTTGTTATCTTTAAAGCTCTCCGCGCCGATAGATTCTACCTGCCCCCAAGAACCCGGTAACTCCGTCAGAGCATTCCCCACAAATGCCTTAGTATCGATTGTTTTAACTTTTCCCCAAGAAACAGGTAAGGACTGGATTTGGTTGTTGTTAGCATATCTGTCTTCGCCAGCTGTGCAATTATTAGGCACGTCCTTATCGTTTCTGTAATACCGGTAAATCGGCTTCCCCGCAAACGCACATTTCCCGATGGTGGTAACACTATCCCAGGAGGGCGGTAGCACAGCGAGTTTATTATTTACGAAAGCTCTGTCGCCAATAGTGGTCACCGCCCCCCATGCCGGCAGGGCACTTAATTCGTTATCCAAAAATGTCTGCGACTCGATTTCTGTTATTTTTCCCCAAGAATCCGGGAGCTTGGTTAGCTTATTGTTTTGGAAGGCACACCACCCTATCCTGGATACGTTTCCCCAAGATTCTGGGAGGGAAGCTATCTGGTTTTCCATAAAAACGTAGGTGGGTAACTTGGTTATCTTCCCCCAGGGCGCTGTCAATGCAGTTATATTATTCTTCTTGAAAGCAGAATCTCCCAAGGTATCTACCTCTCCCCAAGAATCCGGAAGAGCGGTAATGCGGTTATTCTCAAAAGCCGATGAACCTATTTTAGTTATTTTGTCCCAAGAATCCGGGAGAGATGCTATCTCATTGTTATCAAAAACAAAATTAGGGAGCTCGGTAATTTTTCCCCAAGGAGCTGTCAATGCGGTTATCTTATTATTCCGGAAAGCAGAATCACCAAGAGAGCTGATTCCTCTCCATGAATCCGGGAGTTTGGTTAGCTGATTTCGAGAGAATGCCTCCCCACCAACAAAGGTGATGTTCTCCCACGATTCCGGTAACGAAGCTATCGAATTCTTATAAAAAGCGTAGTTAGGGATATTTGTAATCTTTCCCCAAGAACTTGGTAACTCGGTAAGCTTATTATCGCTGAAAGAGGAGGAGCCAATATCAGTAATTTCTCCCCAATCAGGAAGTGACGATAGCTGATTTTGGGAAAAAACGGAGTTAGGAAGCTGAGTTATTTTTCCCCAAGAAGCCGGTAAGCTTGTCAAACTATTCTGTTGGAACGCCCCACCACCGATTTTAGAAACTTTCCCCCAAGAATCCGGGAGAGCGGTTAGCTTATTGGATGTGAATGCGGCGGCTTCGATTTCTTCTACCTGTCCCCAGGAACTAGGTAAGTTTGTAATCTTGGAAGCATAAAAAGCACTTTGACCGATTTTAGTTATCGTATTCCAAGAATCAGGAATATTCTGCAAATCACCAAGATGAGAGAACGCATACATCCTAATACCGGTGATTGGTTGCCCCTTATCCCCGAAGGAAGGCCAACACCAGGCTTGCTTAGTTTTACCGGCTTCATACTTTTTCTTCCCGCTAGCACTAAAACCAGTTATCAGCTCTGGAGATTGATCAGCAGATAAACCATTCCCATATTTGAAGTCTTTTACTTGCCAGCCGGGGCAGATGATTTGTTCTGGCCAGTCCGGACCAACCGCGATAGTACCCTTAACAGTCTTAGAACGCCCCTTAGCATCAGTAACCGTATAGAAAACCTCAGTCGTGCCCTCTACCGAAGTATCCACCGACTCCGGAGACACCTTCAACAGGTTAGTTATATTGTGTCCCTCAACGTCCTTAGCAGTTACGCCTTTAAGTAAAGCAGCTGCCGAGCCGTCAGCCCCATTAGCTAAATGCTTATTAATATCCCCAGTAATAGTCGGCGAAAAATCAGTACGCTTATAAACAAACGTAACCGTATTATCGCCACCCACCGTTGGGGTAATCTCCTCGGCCTCCTTAACAGCCGCAAACCCAGAAAGAACCGGAGCCTTAACCGTATTCTTCTGACCCGCGAAATAAACCCCATCCGGCTCCGTAAACTCACTTTGCAAAACCTGGGGGCTACGCAGCTCCACCAGGGAACCATTCGGTTTTTGCTCCATAAACTTAACCGTTATCGAGACCGCGTCCCCCGCAGCCACCTGACCAAACCCAGATTTGTATTTTTCGGACTTTACCGAGTCCGGGAGCGCTTGTTGCCCGTCGGCCTTTTCTAGCACTACCCAGCGCTGGTTATTCGCAAACACCTGCGAACCAAACTCAGTGACAGTAGATGGAATCTTTACTTTATCAATCTGGTTACCAGTAAAGGCTTCCTGCCCCACTTTTGTAAGCTTCACAGGAAGCGTGATTGCCTTGAGCTGGTTGTTAGCGAACGCACTGGCACCAATCTCGGTTACCGTATCTGGCAGTTCCACCGTTTCCAACTGATTATCACGGAAAGCGTTCGCCGGAATAACAGTTACCGGGGCGCTCTTAATCTTTACCGTCTTCAGGGCGTTATCGCTGAACGCGCCCTCACCAATAGTTTCCAAACTGGAAGACTCAAACGCGGTGAGCTTATTCTTCTGGAATGCGCCCTCGCCAATAATCTTCAAGCCCGGCGCCGTAAGCTTCGAAATCTGATTATCGTAAAACGCGCGATCTGCAACCTCAGTAACCGAATCCGGCAACGTAACCTTCGTAAGCTCCAGCCCCGAAAACACGCCCTCCGCAATCTTAGTCGTGCCCGCCGGGACAGTCAGTTCTTTATTAGCCTCCAGCACAGCCTTGCCTTTATCTGTCATGCCGGTGAGCTCCGTTCCATTAAAAGTGAAACGGTCGTCAGTTGGGGGCACCCCCCCCCGCACCGGATCTGGAACGCGAAGTGCTTGGGGAACGCCGGCATTAGTCTGCTGGAAATTGAACTGTTGCGCCTGGTTATTATCGGTGTCGGCGGTGGAGTGGTTAGTGTTGCTGGTGGAGTGGTTGGTGTTTGCAGAAGACTTTGCGGACTTTTTGCCGGTAGAGTTCGCGGTAGCAGAAGTAGCTTTACTGGCGTTGCTTTGTTCAACTGCGGGCGCCGTCATCGGCACGATCACCAGCAATGTTGACAACAACAGCCCTAAAACCGACAGCGAAGCAATAAGCCTTCTGCTAACTACCTTACTTGCCACGTTAACACCTCTACTATGAGCCAGCCACCGAAAGTTACAGCTATTCCTCAACTCAACAAATTACTCCTCAATGATAATAAATTAATCTCTTTCCCACAACGCTTCGGGCGAGTTATTTCTGCAAACTATTCAAAGTTTTCTTGCATGTTCGTACAATTGTTTTAGATTTTTTCTGACCTGAGGACATTCGTCCTATTAAGCTCAGATTATAAATGGGTTCCAGATTGTCGGTAGGCGTCGGGTTGGCTATAGTTGTCGGATTGTCTACGTGTCTCGGGTTGTCAGATTGTCTATATGTCTCGGATTGTTCATATAGGTCAGATTGTCTGCGTGTCCCAGAGCATCTACCCGTACCAGATTGTCTGCGTGTCCCAGATCTTCAGTGCATCCCGTAGCGCCTACACTCCCCACATCGTCAGTGCGTCCCATATTGCCCATGCGCACCAAACGCCCGCGCGATCCCCTCATCAAGGGACTACTAATTAGGAGCTTCCTCCACAGCACCCCTAAATTTCGTCTCCGGAGGGTGCTCTCGTCGCCGGAGGGCGTTTTAACCAGCCGTAACACCCGGTCACCTCGTCCCGCGTAACCTTTTCGCCCTCCCAAGACAAAATCGCCCTCCCACGCCGATAACTCTATCCCGAAACAAATCACCCTCCCGAGACAAGCGCGCCCTCCTCGCAAAAGGAATCAGCACTATATATAAGGTCAAACGCATCGATTCCACCCCCTGCGCATCCCCGTTCTCCCCGTCCTCGAAAGCTAGCTTGCCGCCGGAGGGGAGATCTGCCTTCGGAGGGTGTTTACGTCCGTAGAGGGTGATCCTGCCGCTCGAGAGCGAAAACGACGCTACGTACCTATACTCAAAATCCGAGACACCTCAAACTATGTGAGTGTAAAGAACCAATAACACAGAACCTCGCCAAAATGGGAAATGAAAAAACAGGAAACACAATCTGTATACGAGAAAAGATGCTACAGCGAGCCTTGATATTCGGTACGGTTACCGCCTATACTCAAACCGATAGATCCCCGGTCAGGCCTCTTACCCCGCGCGGGTAATGCCCAAATGACCGGGGCCTTTATATTTCCCGGAGATACTGATGGATAAGCCCAGGCGCAGCTATACCGAACAGGTAAAGCTACTAGCTAGCCGCGGTATGCGGGTAGACGATGTAACCACAGCTGAAGAGTTCCTCTCAAAGGTAAGTTACTATCGACTGTCTGGATATTTTCGGTATTGGCAGCGCGACGCCGCCCACGCGGACAACCGTTTTACTTACAATTGCTCCTTAGAGCGGGTGCGCCAGCTTTACGAAGCAGAACAAGCATTAATACTTGTCTGTGATGAAATTCTGCACCCGCTAGAAGTTCTTTTACGCACCCGTTTCGCATATATTTACGCCGAACTCATAGGCAAAACAGGTGAATTCGCGGCCGGAAAAGGTTTCACTGAACCCCACAGTCCCTCCGCTCCGCGTGTTGAAGAGTATGCGTTACGAGATCTCGACCGCAGTAAGGAAACTTTCGTGGCTCACTATCGCAAGACTCGCGAAGTCAGGAAAGGCTATTCAGTCAATGACTATACGGATATGCCCATATGGGTCGCGGTAGAGGCCTTTTCGTTTGGCACCCTCTCCCGGCTAATTGAGGCCTCGGGACAATCAGGAGTCCTTGCCACGTTAGCAGATTCAATGGGAGTTTCTCGCACCTATCTACCAGGGCAAATACGTTCTTTCGTATACCTGCGAAACCGCGTCGCTCACTGCGCGAAACTATGGAACCATTCCGTGCTCGATGTGCCCGGACTACCCTCAAATATTAGCAGGAGAGCGCAGCGACATCACCGAAAATTTGGAGACCACTCGGTTTACAAGATTTTTATCGCCCTGGACGAGGTGGCGAGGCGATCTGGCATCGCTAAAAACTGGCTGAGCGAAAGGATCGATCCGGTACTGGACGGCAATCCACTTCTAGCAGCGGGAATTGCTACCCCGAAAAAATATGGGGAAATGTCGCCAGAGCTATTATCTGGCGAATGCTAGGTGGTTTTTTTACTAGGGAGCAACTTAGAAGCATAAGGAGATAACGCGGGCGGTATACGTAATGCTCGCGGACTTTTCAGCTGAACCGGTTTTTCCCGCAGATTGAGGTGCGGACGGATTGTTGGAGAGTGTTTTATGAATGTTTCGTATTCTCCGGTAGATTCTCCCTCCCCCTGCAAGCACAAAGACCCTCCCGAGACGCGAAAATCGCGCCCGATATCCCGTATTTCTTACACTCCGGAGGGTGGATCTGCCTTCGGAGGGTGATGCCGTCACTGGAGGGTCAATTTGTCGCTGGAGGGTCTTTCAACCAGCCGCAACGCCCGGTCGCCTCATCCCGCGTCACCTTTCCACCCTCCCAAGAGAAAATCGCCCTCCCACGCCGATAACTCTATCCCGAAACAGAATCGTCCTCCTTAGACCAAACCCCTATTTGAAGCGCATACACCCTCCCGGGACGAAAACACCCTCCAGGGGCAAGATTCCCCTCCCGCGACTTCTAAACCAGACCTCCATCATCCCAGTCCCCAGCGGGCTTCACACCGAAAGTATCCTTGCCTGATTATTAGGAACAAGAGTTTGTTAACCGTAGCTGTCAAGGTAGAGCTATGTTTCCTGAACTCATCAGCACCCAGGCGTTTTCGCGGAGAGTCCTTGAAGACTCCCTAGCGAACGGCTCCCTAATTAAAGTCGGGCGCGGACACGTGATCAGGCCTTTGAAATCAGCGAACAAATGGCAGCGGATCCGCTACGTAAAGTTAGGGCAAATCGCCTCCCATGCCGCGCGATGTCACACTCCCCCGGTGTTTATCGGAGTTACCGCCGCCCTGCTGCACGGTCTGTCCCTAAAATCTCTGCGAGGTGATACTCCTATACACACCTCGACTAGGCATTTTGAAAAGAAACTGCTGCCAGCGTGGGTTGATGTCGACACTTCCCAAGGATGTCCTATCCGCACGCAAATACCTCCGACTCCCCTGATTTTCCATAAGATCACCCTCCCCAAAGATTCCACTAAATCTATCGGTCACCGAGTGCGCATCACCGACCTTCCTACGACCACGTTGCAATGTGCCGCCTGGCTCCCGGCCGGAAGCGCGCAAGCAGTTGCTGATTCCGCAGCTAGGAAGCTTATTCCGGAGTGGGGTCAGCTTGATCGGCGTGGCCGAGAGGCTTTCGCAGACCGGATTCCAAAACTGCGCGCGCAAATGACAAACCTGGCCAACAACTATCGAAAACGACTCGGAGCGCCTCAAGCTCGGCGAATCCTCGCAAATATGGATCCCCGATTCGAAAGCTACGCGGAATCTTTATTTCATGCCGCAGCTCAGTTAGCACAGGTGAAGCGGCTAATTCCTCAGTTTCAAGTTCAGATTTCTCCCGCTCAAAGCTATTTCCTGGATGCCGCCCTCCCGAAGATTCGTAAAGCTTTTGAAATCGACGGGATGCAGAAATATCGAAGCAACGATCCTCGCAAAGCTTTCGACGCCATCCAAGGGGAAAAACAGCGCCAAAGCAGGCTACAAAAACTCGGATGGCATATTTACCGATTCACCTACGAGGACGTGGCAGACACGCTAGGCTTCGCCAAATTCCTGTGGGAGCGGCTCGGCACCAGTTGGAACGGTGTGGCACTTCCTCCCCTTTATCGCTTGAAAAAGCCTGCCTTTAATATGTAGGGCTACGAGCGGCCGGATTCCACTATCCCTTTGAACAGTTTTTTGTGGTTTCGGGTCCTCGCGAGGAGTGGTTGCTTCATCCACGAAACAGATCAATCGCTCCCCTTATTAATCACTCCTCCTTAGCTCGTCCTCTTTATTCCGTCCATATCCTGTTGTTACCTATCCATCCGCGCCTCATAAGCATATTCATGCCCGAAAAGGACGAACTGCCGCCCTAATTAAAAGGAGTGCCTGCGCCCTCCTAACTGAATCGCAAAACCGCCCCTACCCATTCATCTACTAGGACTTATTTTTCTGTATGTTCTAAGTCCTTGGAGGGTGAAAATGTCAGGTGTGGACACATAAACAGGCAATATATGCGCCAGAACCACCCTCCACGCGTAAAAACACCCTCCCGAGACAGAAAGACCCTCCCAGGCGAGGAACAGAAGCGAACTGTACGGAGCGCTGATAAAAAGTCGGAGGGCAATTTTGTCTCTGGAGGGTGCAAATGTTGGGCAGCATCCCGTTACTAGGAAATATGCGCGACAGCAGCGCCCTCCACATGCAAAACCACCCTCCGGACGCAAAAATAACCTCCCGAGACCGAAATGCCCGTGCGCCTTAAACCCCCTCCCGAGACAGGAAGACCCGCCAGCGCGAGGAATATTAGGGGGGGGATCGAAAAGACGAATTGTCTAGAGCTGGAGGGTAATCTCAGCTCTGGAGGGTGAAAGTGCCAGGCGTGGACACATAAGCAGGCAATATATGCGCCAGAACCACCCTCCAGACGCAAAAACAACCTCCCGAGACCGAAATACCCGTGCGCCTTAAACCCCCTCCCGAGACAGGAACACCCTCCCGAGACAGAAAGACCCGCCAGCGACGGGAGAAAGTGAAGTAAGCAGCAACCGGGAAATAGCTAAAAAGATTGTGACCCGAGGAAATCTGTGGAAATCCCTCGGGTCACAATCATCAAAAATATTAAGAATCTATCGGCGCTGCTTTATTAAGAATATTTTGGCGCAATCTTTGCGTAACGCTACCTTCACATAAGAGCCATAGATCTAGGCCAGCACTAAACATCAGGAACACCAGTTACCACTAGCGCTCCACAGCAGCGTACTAGCAGGCAGTCGCTACAGGCGAATAACCTTGAAGCTGTTCGAGTAAATCGGCGCCACCTTCACAACGTCACCTGGTTTGGGGGCGTGGATAATCTTCCCACCGCCAACATATATAGCCACGTGACCTGATTTCCACAAAATGTCACCGGGCTGTGCTTGGCTGAGCGGCAACTTAGTTCCAGCTGCAGCAATTCCGCCGGTTGAACGAGGTAGCGAATACCCCAGTTGGCGGTACACATAACCCACGAACCCGGAGCAGTCGAAACCACTGGGAGTCTGGCCGCCCCAAACATAGGGCACACCCCGATACTGCATCGCTATTCCTACCGCAGTGCCATCAGCTTTGCCCAGGTCACGACCTACAAAAGTCTCGGCGGATTCTGAGGAAGAGCGCTGCGTGTTCTGGGTAGGCGCAGCCGCAGCTGGAGCAGTACTTACTTTCGCGGCCACATTCGACTGCGTAGGCTCCGCCACCGCAGAAGTAACTTCTTGGTTAACGGTCAGCTTCTCTACCGTGCCTTTTGCCAGTTGCGCAGAATCCACGGAGGTGGCGATTTGCTTGGCCGCAGTGGCATCTGCACTGGCGGGAACGGCGGCCGCCGCCACTACTGTCAGCGCAACCCCGGAACCAGCGAGCGCCGACAAGCGCTTGCCGTTCTCGGAGCAAAACAGGGATTTCGCAGCTTGAGAAACCGGAGTAGAGGGGCGGCTCGGAGCGCGGTGACGCGCCTGGAGTTTCTGAGTCACGGTGAGAGCTCTCCTAAAAGTGCTTATTTCGCTTTTGGCCGGAAAACTTTTCGGTAGCTACCCAAGCAGTTCCTCTGGCCGATTGGTCGTAACTAAATATAATGCTTCAATAACGGAATGTCACGTTTTGGTTACGAAGGTTTTTTAATATTTCGTCGCGCCTGAACACCTAAGTGGCCAGCCCCACAAAAACACGCGCCCTAAAAACCAGAAAATAGGCCGCAAAAATCAGTTATTACCGCAGCTCAAAACCTGTATTAAACAGGCCTAACCCCTATTAAAAACTCCTTCGACAAACAGATGCTGCCCCAGGGACGTGTCCAGTAACACAGTTTTTTCCGTGTCGACCCCCATAACGGCAATCTGACCATTTTCAGGCTGCAGATTCACCTCTTTACCAGGTAAAATAGCCGCTTCATCAAAAAACGCCAACATCCGGGGCTCTGCTTGGATGGGTTCACCGATTCGCACGATTTTGGTAGCCACAATACCGCCATATTGTTCCACAATCTGAGAAATAGAAGTCCCCCGCCCCTCAATCCCGTCATGCCCGTCGGGAATCGGATTGCCATAAGGATCGGTAGACGGGTGATGCAGCAGATCTAGCAGGCGCATCTCTACCGCGGCAGACATTACATGTTCCCAGCGACAAGCCTCATCGTGAACCATTACCCAGTCCAGACCGATCAGATCCAATAACAAACGCTCAGCTAGACGGTGTTTACGCACCACTTCCCGTGCTAGCTCCACCCCCTGCTCGGTGAACTCGATCCGGCGATTATCAGCCAAATAAAGCAGACCATCACGTTCCATACGCGCAACAGTTTGGGAAACAGTGGGCCCTGAATGATCTAAACGTTCCACGATGCGGGCGCGCAGAGGCGGAACTCCGTCCTCTAGCATCTCGTAGACAGTTTTTAGATACATTTCCGTCGTATCGACCAGGTCACTCATTAATGCCCCTTATGCTGTGCCGTACGCGGGAGCTGTCACCGCGCAATTACCCTCCTTCAGGTTAACCCGCCAGCCGACATATTTTCCTTTCCCCCCGCATTATCTAGCACCATAGCGGCTAGATTCGCACCGATTTATGCACCTAGAGTAAGGTTTTCCCTATGGAGAACTTCATTAGCATTCCCGCAGATTTACTACCTGAAAACAAGAAATTCGGCGCCGGCCCCAGCTCAATAAGAAAAACCGCGCTTGCGAAAGTTGCCGCCAGCGATTTGCCCGGCACCTCGCACCGGCAAGCCCCCGTCAAAGACCTGGTAGGTTCACTGCGCGGGGGGCTAAAAGAATTGTTCTCCCTTCCCGATGGCTACGAGGTAGTCCTCGGCAACGGCGGAGCCACTACTTTTTGGGCGGTCGCGGCGTCCTCTTTAATTAGGGAGCGCTCTGCCCACGCCGTGTTCGGCTCTTTTGGCGCCAAGTTTGCGGAAACCGTCAGCGGGGCGCCGCATCTTAAAGACCCCGCGATTGAGCTAGGGGGTATCTCGGCGAGGACGCAGGGGCAAGAAACCGCGAGCGACATTGCGATTTTGCGCGGCGGGCAAGAGGGAATCGATACCTATTGCTATCCGGCTCACGAGACTTCTACCGGCGCCCTCAGCCCGGTAAACAGGATCGCGGGAGGATTAAACCTGGTAGATGCGACTTCGATTGCGGGCGGGGTGCAGGTCGATATTTCCCAGACCGACGTTTATTACTTCTCGGGACAAAAATGTTTCGCGGCCGAGGGCGGGCTGTGGGTGGCACTGGCCTCCCCGGCCGCTCAGGAACGAGCGCAAGAAATTAAAGAGAATCCGGGAGCGGGGCGCTGGATTCCGCCGGTGCTGGATTTTTCGGTGGCGCTGAAGAACTCGGTTAAGAATCAGACTTTAAACACTCCGGCAATTTCCACCTTGATTTTATGGGAAAATCAGGTGCAATGGATGCTGTCCCAGGGCGGACTGGCGGAGATGGAAAAGCGTACCCGCGCGTCCTCGGCAGTGCTTTATGAATGGGCGCGTTCCCACCCGGATGCCTCCCCCTATGTAGCTAACCCGGAAGAACAGTCCCCGGTAGTGGTGACGATTGATTTCCACGATATTGACGCCAGCCAGGTAATCTCCCAGCTGCGTGCCAACGGGATCGTGGATATCGATCCTTACCGCGCGTTGGGGCAAAACCAGATCCGCGTGGCCTGCTTCCCCAATGTGGAAGTGGCCGATACCCAGGCGCTAACTGCCTGCCTAGATTACGTAATCGATCGCCTCTAGCGCCCTAGAGCCCTATAGCACCTGCCACAGCTATCTGCGTCCGCTAAGCAAACACCAGGTGTTTATCTTGAGTGCGACACTGCGTCAGATACATATTGATAATGGTTTGATAAGGAACTCCGGTACGCGCAGCCTCTGACTTGAAATAGTCAATGTTGGCGACATCGAGATTTATAGTGACCGGTTTACGTAAACGTTCCACATAGGGATTAACTCGGCTTTCGCTAAAATCGTATTCTTTCCTCATGACCTGCACCTCCAATAATAAATAAAGCCAATATCGAACCAGCCCCCGCTTCCCCAATGAATGTATTTATAAAAGTATATCTGGGGGTAATACCCACTCGGTATTACCCCCAGATAGTGCTAGGCGAATCTAGGAAATAATCAGTGCATGGCTATGACAGCAGGGATTGGATTGGCCCGAGGCTGAAGTAGATAACGAACAATACGGAAACTACCCACATCAGGGGGTGAATCCGCGAAATGCGCCCGGAAGCCATCTTTACCACCACATAGGTGATGAAACCGAACCCGATACCGACAGTAATCGAATAGGCAAACGGCATCATCATAATGGTCATAAACGCCGGAATCGCTACGTCAGCGCGCGTCCATTCAATATCGCGCACATTAACCATCATCAAGAAGCCCACGAACACGAGGGCGGTCGAGGCCGCTTCGGCGGGTACCAGCTCCACTAGCGGGGCGATAAACATAGACACCCCAAACAGCAGGCCGGTAACTACCGATGCCAAACCGGTACGCGCACCCTCGCCAACCCCAGAGGTCGATTCCACAAACGAAGTGTTGGAAGAAACCCCGCCCAGGCCACCGGCCATAGCCGAAAGCGAGTCAATCAGCAGGATTTCGCGAGTCTTAGGCGGATTGCCATCCTTGTCCAACAAATTCGCACCCGCACCAACGGCCACCATAGTGCCCATAGTGTCGAAGAAGTCGGCCAGCATTAGCGAGAAAATCAAGAGGACGACCCCAACCGCGGTGGTGTGGGGATTGGTGAAAGGTCCAAAGAAATCAATCGCGCCGATAGTAGACAGATCAGGCAGGGAAACCGGGGATCCCTGCAGCTGCGGAACATTAGATGCCCAGGCCGAGACGGCTTCTTCATCAGCTGCGCGCGAACCCAAATGGGTGAAAGCCTGCACTATAAATGCCAAAACCGTAGCGCTCACGATCCCGATCAAAATCGCGCCTTGGACTTTGCGAACATAAAGCACCACGATCACAATCAAACCGAAGCAGAACACTAGCGCCGGCCATCCCACGAGGGAGCCGTTGACCCCCAGCTGCACCGGAGTGCCCCCGGGACGAATAATCCCAGCATTAATCAAGCCCACAAAGGCGATAAACAGCCCGATCCCCACGCTAATCGCAGTTTTTAGCTGGGCGGGAACCGCTTTGAACACGGCTTCGCGAAAACCGGTCAGCACCAGGATGGTGATAGCCACGCCCTCCCAAAAAATCAGCCCCATCGCTTCCTGATAGCTAAGCCCCAAAGCCTCAGGGTTAGCCAAAGTGAAAGCCACCACGGCGTTTAGTCCCATACCGGAAGCAACCGCCAGCGGGAAGTTAGCAACTAGCCCCATTAGCAGGGTCATCACGCACGCAACCAGGGCGGTACCGGCGGCGATTGACGATTGGCTTATATCTTTGGGGGCTGCCACACCCAAAATCGCGGCGTTAACCACCAAAATATAGGCCATAGCAAAGAAAGTGACCAATCCGCCGCGGACTTCCCGCCCAACGGTAGAGCCCCTTTCCGAAATTTTAAAGAAACGATCTAGGGAACTATCCGGCTTTTTCGCCGTATCTTGAGAAGACAAGATAACTTTCCAATCCGCCACCAGGGGCATAGAAGTTACTTACAGGCTCATTATCGGAAGATTCTCAGGGTTTTTCCAATCCTGCCCGCTATGCGCAACTTAATTGCATGTCTGCCTGCAAAGCAGTTACCTCTTGGCGCTGACGGTAAGGCGCTAGATTTCCACCTGCTCTACATCCAGTTCATCCAGCCGCGCCGGAGTGGGCTGCCAGGGGGAAGTATCCACCTTCACATCGGTTTCCGAATGGGAACCACAGGTGTGATCCATAGAGACTACCCGCCCATCATCGACCGACCATTCATTGGTACACACCCCGAACATGGTGCGCATACTGCCCGCCATTTTCAGTAAGAATCCGCAGGTAGAACAGGTGTTTTCCGGGAGCCGTTTGCGGGTCATCCCGCGCCGCGCCGGCCCTTGCTCCGAATGGTACCAACGTTTAGCAGCTTGGGCGCGCCCACAAGCCGAAAGTACCCGGGGACGTCCAAGACCAAGTTCCTCCACGGTACGCCGATCTAGATCTTCGGGATTGGTGTCCACATAGGACGGGTCTAGGCGGTCATCATCGGGAACATAGGGCAGTACGTCCTCGCGTTTTACGTCTTGAGGACGCAACCGCTCGGCCCAGGGTACCCACGGGCGTGCCAGCAGCGCGTCCTCGCCTGGAAGTAAATCAATTTCGCAAACCGTGGCTTTGCGGCCGCGCGGCACCCGCGCTAGAACCGCTACCCAGTGCCAGCCGCGGTAACCGGGCTTTAAACATTCAAAACTGTGGGTGGCCAGGCGTTCACCTTCACTGGTGGCACCCAAATGTTCGCCGATTTCTTCCGGCTTAGCAATGGGCGCCAGCCCCTCGCGGGCAATATCGACCGCGCCGGCCAGTATGCTATCTACTTTTCCCGCTTTACGTCGGGTAGTTTCACTCATGTGCGTCTTTCTTAGTTCACCGCCGCCACTAGGCATCGAAATCGTCGGCAACTGCCCGCAGCAGCTGCGCGATCTTTCCGCCATTATCCGGGTAGCGTCCATGTCGCAAATGCCCGGAGGAGGCGTCCAATAACTTAATCAGGTCTTCTACTAGCGGCACCATGTCTTTGGGTTTGCGCCGCAAATTCTTTGCCACCGAGGGCGTACGTTGCAATATTTGCACCGATAGGGCTTGCGGGCCGCGGCGGGAGTCGGCAACTGAGAACTCTACCCGCGTTCCCGCCGAGGGAGGTTTAGCGCCAACAGGTAACACGCTGGCATGTAAAAATACCTGCGAGCCGTCTTCTGCAGTGATAAACCCGAACCCTTTGTCGGCATCAAACCACTTAACTTTTCCGGTTGGCACTGATTTCTCCCCTACTTTTTCTTAATCTAGGTTACATGAGGCAACATATAACCCACTTCTTTGCATATGATAATGCAAAGTGAGGATTTAATCCGCTCCGGGCTAGCCTCATTAGTTAGGGAGAAACTTAAGTGAAAGTCTTAAAGAGAGTCGGCTTACTGACGATAGTGCTTCTAGCTGCGCTTTTTGCCAGTTTCACAGTCAGCGGCAGTATTGCACACGCCGAAGAACCACCAACGATTTCCGATCATGTATATGATCCCGGTGACAAGCTTGGAGGGCAGGCCGACAAGGTTAAGGAACGGCTATCTTCTTTGGATCGTTCTGGACTACACGTGTATGTGGCGTTCCCCTCTGAATATTCCAATGAAACTGTCAGCAATTGGAACCTGATGGCTCTGCAAAAATCAGGCGCCCCGCAGGGATCCTACATGCTCTCGATAGTGGCTGATAACCCTAATCAGACTATGTATTTAGCTTCTGCAGATAATGCGGCGAAACTCTCCCAAGAAGAATTATCTGCTATTGCCTCCGAAAAAATGGTGCCCTTGCTAAATCAACAAAAATACCCGGAGGCAGTGTTAGCTTACCTAGATGCGCTCTCTGCGAAGGCGCCAGAAATGGGCTCGGGCTTGGCGGTTGCCCCTTGGGCAATGATTGCTTTTCTGGTTGCGTTAATCGTGGTAATTATCGTGATTTCCCGGGTGCTCAGGGCGCGGAGAAAAGCCCAAAATCGAACCGAGGATAATGCTTCGGGTGAATCGACTGAAGCTCTCGCGTCGCAGGATTTGCGGAGCCAGCTGCCTGCCTTTGCGGTTGGGACCCGGCAAGGCGGCGTAACAGAATCCGAGGCCTCCACAAGTAAAGAATCTTCGAAAACAGCTGTGGTTGACGAGGACGATCACGAGGACGAGCAGCCTAGTAAAGGCAAATTCCGTTTACGCTTTGGACGAAACGCTAAATCCTCGGGTAAATCTAAGTCCGACAAGACACCAGTTGATAATCCCGAAACTGCCAAGGCCGTCTCGGAAAACTTCGCGGGTGCCGCGTCCTCCCAACCGGCGGCAGCTGCGTTTTTGCAGACCCCTAGCACTGATGCTGGTCTGGTAAATAAGGAACCGAACCTAACCTCCGTCGCCGGGACAGCGCAGGTTAAGGCAGAGGAACCAAATCCAGCTATTCCCACCGGTGTTCCGGGCACTTTGAATACCTCGTCTAGTGGAAAAGTGCCTTCGCTGGCAGAACTGGATCAGATCGCTTTAGCGCGCACGAGGGCGCAGACTACCAACAGCACCGAGGCGAATGCGGGCTACCAGGTTTCTCCCGCACCCCAAATGCAAGTACCCACTTCCTCGCAACTACCGCCTCAAAGCGAAGAGCGGGCGCTCCCGCAAGCGCCCGCACCAGCTCCGGCACTATCTGGGGAACAACCAGCGCTGTCCCCGCAGGCAGCACCGTTGCAGCCAGTGCAACCGGGGGCTGCAGCCCAGGAAACAGGACCGGAAACATTTGCTCCCGAGTCAACCGGTCTGGCGGCTGCGGCTCCCGCACAGGTCAGCGCGACTACTCCCCGCTCGAACGCGTCTTATACCTCGCTAGGGGCGAGCTCGCCCCTAGCCCCTGCAACCGGGACGTCCTCGGCTCCGCAGCGACATTCTTCGGTGCTGCGCCCTGGAGAAACTACCTATTTGCCGCCGCAGGCCAATGATGATGACACCCAGGTTACTTCTGCCGCGCAGATTAAGGATTATGGCCAAGAGCGTCGCGATGAGATCGCCCGGGCGAAAGCCCGTGCCCAGGCAGCTGATCGTTTCCGGGAAGAACAGGCAAGAAAACAGGCTTCGGCCACTGCGCAAACCGCGCAACCCGCGCACGCGGCTCAGCCGCAAATCAGCCCTCTGCCGGCAAGCGTCAGCCATGAGGGTCAAGCAGCCCCACCGTTTGCCTCTCCGCTGCCACAGCAGGCAGTCGCTTCTCCGGTTACGCCGGCTGTGCCTCAAAACGCTGTCCCCGATAAAAGGAATGCTTCCCGGCCTCACTTAGGTTCCCAGGCAGCAACTCACGCAGCTTACTCGCCGGCAGTTACTTCCCGTACCTCCGATGATTTCGCCCGGCAGGCACTAGATAGTGCCGCTGCTTCCGCCCATCAGCGCGGGCAGTCTCGGGTGCCCACGCTACCGAAAATGGCGCCCGCAGTTAACAATCTAACTGCCCGCTCTTTGCCACCGGTATCTCCGCAGGCGATCCCGCAAGTATCGCAACAGACACCGGGACAGGTGTCGCGGCAAGTACCCGGACAGGTACCGGGGCAAGCACCGGCCATGGCGAACAGGCCGGCACTTTCCTCCCTGAGGGGGCAAGCAGCTGGGAGCCAACCTTCCTCCTTACAGCCATCTCTGGCGCCAGAACAGCCGCAAGCTCCTGCTTCTCTAGCAGGGCTGTCCCCTACGCCTTCACAGCGCCCCTCTCAGGCGCCCGCTGCCTCGCCTGTCCCCTTCCAAACTCCCTCCCGGGAGCCCGCACCCTCCCCTGCTCCTTCGCAGGTGGCAGCGCAACCCGTTAGAGTAGCGAAGCAAAGCGTTAAACCCTCGCCGACACCGCAGGAAACTGCCCATCAGGAAGAAGCGCGCCCGGCACCTGACTTTACGAAAGTATTGCGACAGGCAGATTCCTGGGCTCGTAAGGGAGCCAGCAAACTGACGCTCGCCCAGCAGCGGGCAGGAAAGACGGTGACCCAGCCCTTTGCTTTGGCGCTGGTTCGCGCTCAAGATAGCGTCCGCGCCGCATTTGGCGAGTTCGCTACTGCCCAGTTGCAGTCACGTCCTATTGATCAGCAGATCGTAGCCGGTAACCTGCCCGGGCCGCTGCGTGAGCTACGCGATCAGATCACCCACTTTACTAATCTGTATCACCAGCAAACCCCGTTGAACGAGATCCTTTTAAGGTTTGAGCGGGAAATCGTGACTTGCCGGGAAGACCTGGTCAGATGCCGGTTGATTGTGGAGCGTATCCAAAACGTTGATCCCCAAAAGGCCACGCGTATTGGTAACGATGTGATGGGAGCCCACAAACTACTTTCTCGGGCTCAGAACCTCATCGAGGACGCGAAGGCTAGGGATCGCGCCGGACAAGAAAACGAGGTTCTGAAAGCTACCGTGCGTACCGAGAATCTCTTATTGCAGGCACAAAAGATCGCGCGACAAGCACATGCGGAAGAAGCTGCCCTGCGCGCCGGGGCAAAAGTCGAGGCCGCGCTAACCTTTGCGGAAAAAGTCGAGCCGCTCAGTGAGCAGGTCGCGATTTTGATGGCGGCTGTCGATGACTATATCGGGGTTCACACCGCGAAAGTGGGAGTGGCGGCTCGCACCATGCTAGACCTGGCGAATCGAACTTTAACCCGTCTTGACCAGCCAGGTAACCATGATCCGCAGGAAGCTTTGCGGCTGTTGCAACGCGCGCAGCAACAAACCGAGCAGGCTCTCCGCCTAGCCGAAAACGATGTAGCGAAGCGGAGCTAGCTGGTTAAGAGCTTGGGCAAAAGCTCTGATAAAAGCTAAACCTTTGTGCTTGAGCGAGCTTTAGCGCCTGCTTGCCGATAGGATTTAGCTATGTGCTTAGCTCGATTCCGTAAACGGTTACTGACATTCTTCCTGGCAGTACTGGCCGCTACCGTCACGGTAGTCGTGCCCGCGAGCCTCGCGTTAGCGGCTCCTCCCGCCAGCAGTTTCGATAAGCATCTTTCGGATCCGGCTGGCTATCTAGAGAACTCGGGACAAGTAGCGGAAACGTTAGCTGGCGCCTCTAGCTCTGATTATCAGATCTATGCCGCCCTCACCGATAACTTCTCGCCGCTAAGCGCGCAGCAATGGTGCGTGAAGAGCCGGGAGCAGGCAGCAGGCAATAGCCAAAGCGTGCTGTTAGCTATCGCGGTAAAAGAGCGTGCGTACTACATTTGTCCGGCAGCTAATGTGCGCATTAGCGAAACTAAGCAAAATCGCATAGCTCAAGAAATAGAACCCCTGCTGTCCCAAGGTAATTGGGATCAAGCGGTTAAGGTGTTCGCGGTTAGCGCGGCCTCGTCCTCCTCTGATCTGGGCGGCGCCGTAAGTGGGGAAGAATCCGCGAGGACGGGGACCTGGTTTCGACCGCTAGCGTTAGTGCTGGTGGTAGCGGGGATCGGGGTCGGCATTATGATCTTTGCCCGCAAACAGTCAAAGACCCGCGATCAAATAAAAACCAGGCAGGCCGCGTCGGATAAGCAGCTGGTAGAACAGGCGGGCGTAGATGTCTTGGCCGCTGACGATGCTGTCCGGGGTGCAAAAGAAGAACTAGAGTTCGCGAAAATGCAGCTAGGGACGGCACAAACTGAGGAATATGCCCAGGTGTTAGCCCAGGCGAGTCAGGCGCGAGATAGCGCTATGGAGAAGTTGCGGGACTTAGATTCCCTCTCAGGTATCCAAAAATCTCAACAGGCACAAGCAGCTTCCAGCGAGGCTAAACGCTGCCAGGAGCTGTTAGCACAGCAGACAGAGAAACTGACGAGGCTGCGCGAATCTTTAGATTCTTTACCTAGCCGGATTCAGAACCAGTTATCGTTGATATCCGAGCTAGAAACCCAGGCGAGCCAGCTTCCCGCCATCATAGCGGCACTGCATAAGACCCACCCTCAGGCGGTATTAACCTCACTGGATGATGCGCCCGAGCAGGTCAGCAACCTCTTGGGGGCTGCGCGGGAAACTTTAGAGCCTCTACAGAGCGAGGATAGCTCGCCCAGCCTGAAAGTACAGGTACAAACCGCGGAACGGGCAATCGCCCAGGCTCGCACCCTGATAAAGGAGGTTTCCGAGGCCGAGACCCACTTGGCGAACCTACAGCAATCGCTACTGGCAGCCGTGACTTCTATTTCCTCAGACCTAGATGATGTAAAACGCCTTAACTTGCAGGACAAATCAGTTTTTCAGACCCTGTGCGCTAAAGCGCAAACCGCGATTGATAACTGCTTGCAAGCCCGCGATGGTCAGGGCGATCCCCTCGCATCTTTATCGGCGATTGCCCAAGCCGAAGCCGATTTGGATCAAGCGTTGGCACCACATCGGCAAAATAGCGAGCAACAGCAGAAGGCCGCGGCCAGACTACAGACGGCTTTAGCTAGCGCGCAAGCCCGGATAGCTAGCGCAAATAGTTACGTTTCTAGTCACCGCGGCGCGGTAGGTTTAGATGCACGCCAGTATCTAGCGCGCGCCGAATCCCTCTACCAGCAGGCCCAGGCTTCGCGGGGAGATACCGGGATCAAATTAGCGGAACTGGCAGGAGAAGCTGCCGATAAAGCCCGCGAGAGCGCAAGTACCGACTACCAAGAGCGCCGCAATGATTGGGATGGAGGGTCAGGAGGAAACAGCAGCGATTTCCTAACCGGGATGATCCTAGGCGGAATCTTAAACGGCGGACGGGGCTTCGGCGGCGGAACCAGTTGGGGTTCAAGCTCCGGAAATTCTGATTGGTTCGGCGGCGGTTTTGGGAGCGGTAGCGGATCCGGCTTCGGAGGTAGTTTCGGCGGTGGAAGCTCCGGGGGCGGCTTTGGAGGGAAGTTTTAGCCCGCCAGTTGCCAGTATTTCCAGTAGAATCAGAAATTAGTTAGACAAAGCCAACCAATACCAGGAGGAACGATGGCAGAAAAACAAACAATTCTGGGTCGGATTACCAATATGGCGAAAGCCAATATTAATGCGCTTCTTGACCGGGCAGAAGATCCCGAAAAGATGCTTGACCAGATGATTCGAGACTATACCAACTCGATACGTGAAGCTGAAAGCGCAGTTGCCCAGACTGTGGGGAATGTGCGGCTGGCAGAGAAAGATCTAGAGGAAGACCGTGCCGCAGCAACGCAATGGGGTGAAAAGGCTGCTTTAGCGTCAAAGAAGGCCGAAGAAGCACGTACTAGTGGGGATACGGCCGAGGCCGAACGCCTGGATAATCTGGCACGTCTGGCTCTAGGTAAACAGATTGATTTTGAACAGCAAGTGAAGTCGCAAGAACCGCTGCTGGTTTCCCAAAAGGAAATGGCTGAGCAGCTCAAGGCGGGCTTGGCCGGGATGAAGACTAAGCTAGAGGATCTTAAAGTCAAGCGTGACCAACTGGTGGCGCGGCAAAAGACCGCCCAGGCGCAAAACCAGGTACAAGAAACCGCTGCAAAGTATAACTTGGCGGATCCCACCAGTGAACTTAACCGCTTCGAGGAGAAAATCCGCAAGCAGGAAGCCCTGGCTGCAGGACGCGCCGAGCTAGCTTCTGAATCACTAGAGAATCAGTTTGCGGAACTGGAAAAATCCGGTTCCTCCGCAGAAATTGAGGCTCGTCTCGCAGCTTTGAAGAACAAATAGTTCCCACTACCGCCGACAGCCTAATAGTCCTTGCTGGCGCCAGAAATCGTTTCTGGCGCCAGCAACTGTTTGTACGGCAAATACAGGCCAAGTTTTACTCCACTAGGTTCACGACCAAGTATCTCTCAAGTTTTGCGTCAGTATCCCCAGGAACCAAAAATCCGCAAAATTAGGGAATGCGACCCCTGTCCCTATGGGTCAGCATTCCCCCACCGGCGCCCAGCGCCCCCAGAATCAGACCGATTGCTAGTCCGATAGCGGCGGCCAGCAGTAGGAACATGACTATTTCGCTTTGTCGTATTCCTGCAGTGAACACACCCCATAGGTGCGGTCGCGAGTAGCTTCAATGGCCTGCACCGCTGCCTGGAACTGGGACATGGTGGTAATGATCGGTTTATCTGCAGCAGTAGTGGCGGTGCGGATTTCGTAACCATCCGCCCTCGCCCCGGAAGTGCCGGGGGTGTTGATCACCATATCGATGAGGCCGGCGCGGATCATATCCACTACTGTTTGTTCCCCGTTCGGGCCGCGTCCTTGGCTGGCTTTTCGCACCTCGGTAACCGGAATCCCGTAACGGCGTAGCAAAGCAGCTGTACCTGCAGTAGCCATGATGGAGAACCCTAAATCAAATAAGCGCGACACCGGCAAGGCTAAGGCGCGTTTATCCTGGTCAGAAACCGATACGAACACGGTACCTTTAGCGGGCAGATTTCCATAGGCCGCAGTCTGGCTCTTGGCGAAGGCGGTGGGGAAATCTCGGTCATACCCCATGACTTCCCCGGTAGAACGCATTTCGGGACCGAGAACGGTGTCCACGATCCGGCCATCTTTATCCCGGAAACGCTTAAACGGTAGCACCGCTTCTTTCACTGCGATCGGACGACCCGGGGTAGCGAAATCAGAATCATCGGCGGGCAGATAGCCGCGCTCTTTTAGCTGTGCGATTGAAGACCCCATCATCACCAGGGCAGCCGCCTTAGCTAGCGGCACTCCGGTCGCTTTGGCTACAAAAGGTACCGTGCGCGAGGCTCGCGGATTAGCCTCAATCACATATAGCACCCCGCTGACTAGGGCATATTGAATATTGATCAGACCGCGTACCCCTACCCCGGCCGCGATCTTCTCCGTCGAGGTACGGATATGGGAAATAATCGCGTCCGAGAGGGTAATCGGGGGCAATACGCAAGAAGAATCTCCAGAGTGGATTCCGGCCTCTTCAATATGTTCCATTACCCCGCCCAGGAACAGCTCCTGGCCATCATAAAGCGCATCCACATCGATCTCAATCGCGTCATCGAGAAAACGATCGATCAATAGCGGTCCGGTCATCACCGTAGGATCAGACAGGTTGTAGCGATGCAGATAGGAGTCAAGTTCGTCGCGCGAATAGAGGATCTCCATTCCGCGTCCTCCCAAAACGAAAGAAGGACGCACCAGAACCGGATAACCGACCTTTTCGGCCTGTTCAAAGGCTTGCTGCGGGGTGGTAGCAGTCCCGTGGGCAGGAGCAGGTAGCCCCGCCTCCTCTAGTACCCGACCAAAGAGTTCACGATCTTCGGCGGCGTCAATCGCGCTCGGTGGAGTACCCACTATCGGCACCCCGGCCGCCTCTAGGCGCGAGGCTAAAGACAACGGGGTTTGCCCGCCTAGCTGCACAATCATCCCCGCTACTGGTCCGGCCTCGCATTCGGCCTCGTAAATTTCCATCACGTGCTCGAAAGTAAGCGGCTCGAAATAGAGGCGGGAAGAAATATCGTAGTCCGTAGACACGGTTTCCGGGTTACAGTTAACCATCACCGTGTCATAGTCAGATTGCAGTTCCTGGGTGGCGTGCACGCAGGAATAATCGAACTCAATGCCTTGCCCAATCCGGTTCGGACCGGAGCCCAAAATAATCACTGCCGGACGCTTACGCGGTTTAACTTCGCTGGTCAAGTCATAGCTGGAATAATAGTAGGGGGTTTGGGCGGGGAATTCCCCGGCGCAGGTATCTACCGTCTTGTAAACCGGACGAATCCCGAAGGCTTTGCGCACCTCCCGCACTACCTGGTCGGATACCGAGCGGATCTGCCCGATCTGCAGGTCAGAGAAACCGTGACGTTTCGCCTTGGTCAACAGTTGAGGGCTAATCGCTTCGGCTTCCCGGATTTCTTCCGCAACCTCATTCAGTAAGAACAGCTGATCTAGGAACCAGCGGTCAATCTTAGTGGCTTCGTAGAGTTCCTCTAGGGTTGCCCCCGCCCTAATCGCGTCCATCACTTGGATTAGGCGTTTTTCCGTAGATATCTTGACCTGCTCTAATAGCTCTTCCTTGGAGGAAGAAAGCGGGGTATCCCAGCGGAAGTAGGTGCCCGCTTTATCTAGAGAAATCAGGGCTTTTTGTAGGGCTTCAGTAAAGTTGCGTCCCAGCGCCATCGCCTCGCCTACCGACTTCATGGCGGTGGTCAACGTGGGGTCAGCGGCCGGGAACTTTTCGAAAGCAAAACGCGGCACTTTAACGACTACATAGTCCAAAGTGGGCTCAAAAGAAGCCGGAGTCGAGCCGGTAATATCGTTGGGAATCTCGTCCAGGGTGTAGCCGAGCGCCAATTTTGCGGCCAGCTTCGCAATTGGGAAACCGGTAGCTTTCGAGGCCAGGGCAGAAGAACGAGACACCCGGGGGTTCATCTCGATGACTACTACCCGGCCAGTATCTGGGTGAACCGCGAACTGGATATTACACCCGCCGGTATCAACGCCGACTTCCCGGATAACGTTAATCCCGATATCGCGCAGATTCTGCAGCTCCCGGTCAGTTAGCGTAAGCGCGGGAGCCACCGTAATGGAATCGCCAGTATGTACCCCTACCGGATCCACATTTTCGATAGAGCAAACCACGACCACGTTATCGGCTTTGTCGCGCATCAGCTCTAGTTCGTATTCTTTCCAGCCCAGAATCGATTCTTCCAGCAGAACCTCGGAGGTAATGGAATCAGCCATTCCTCCCCCGGCGATGCGAATCAAATCCTGCTCGTTATAGGCAATCCCGGAACCCATACCTCCCATCGTGAACGAAGGGCGCACCACCAGTGGATATCCCAACTGTTCGGCAGCTGCTCGGCAGTCAGCCAGGTTGTGAGCAATGAAAGAACGAGCCACTTCCGCTCCGCAGCGGTGAACTACCTGCTTAAACTCTTCGCGATCTTCACCGGCGTTGATTGCCTTAGCACTGGCACCAATCAGTTCTACCTGGTATTTTTCCAAAGTGCCATCTTGAGACAGGGAAATCGCAGTGTTGAGTGCGGTCTGTCCCCCCAAAGTAGGCAGCAGAGCGTCTGGGCGTTCCTTTTCAATAATCGACGCCACCACCTGCGGGGTTATCGGCTCAATATAGGTAGCGTCCGCCATTTGCGCATCGGTCATAATGGTTGCCGGGTTGGAATTAACCAAAATGACCCGCAACCCTTCCGCTTTGAGCACGCGGCAGGCTTGGCTCCCGGAATAGTCAAATTCGCAGGCCTGACCGATTTGAATCGGCCCGGAACCAATAACTAGGACAGATTTAAGATCAGTTCTGCGTGGCATGTTTTTCCTTCGCTTCCTGCATCATGGTTAGGAACTTATCAAAGAGATATTGGGCATCGTGGGGACCAGCCGCTGCCTCGGGATGGTACTGCACGCTGAAAGCCGGCAGATCGAGGGCGCGCAAGCCCTCCACTACCCCATCGTTTAGAGCCAGGTGAGATACTTCTACCCGCCCGTAGCGTCCCCCATCGAAGGGTGCCACCGAAGGATGTTCCGCGGGAGCGTCTACCGCGAAACCGTGATTATGGGCAGTGATCTGCACTTTTCCGCTTTCGCGGTCCACCACCGGTTGATTTACCCCGCGGTGACCATAGGCAAGCTTGTACGTTCCATACCCCAAGGCGCGCCCGAGGATTTGGTTCCCAAAACAAATCCCGAAGAAAGGAAGCCCGGCGTCCAGCACCGCCCTCGCTAAGGCTACTTCATGGTCTGCAGAGGCCGGATCGCCCGGTCCGTTAGAGAAAAACACCCCATCAGGATTCACCGACATGATATCCGCAAAGCTGGAGTGCTGCGGAAACACATGCACCTGGATTCCGCGCAACGCCATCTGCTCGGGAGTACGGGATTTAATCCCCAAGTCTAGGGCAGCCACCACCGCTAAAGGTTCTCTGCCCTCATATTCACCGGCGGGCTCCACTACGTATTTTTCGGGAGTACTCACGTCAGCTGCCAGCGCCGCTCCGGCCATCACCGGCTGGTCGCGCACCACTGACACCAAAAGGTCGCGGGTAGCCTGATCAAGATAGGCAGCCCCAGCCGGGAGAGCATCACCAGAAAAGATTCCGCCCCGCATGGCACCGGCTTCGCGCAAATGCAGGGTGAGGGCCCGGGTATCGACCTCGCAAATACCCACCACATCCTGGTCTTTGAGTAGGTCTTCCAAGTCGCCGGTAGCGCGCCAATTGGAAGCCCGGCGGGCGCGATCACGCACCACATATCCGGCTACCCAGACTCTGCTAGACTCCGGATCCGCTTCGTTTACCCCCGTATTTCCGATATGAGGCGCGGTTTGAATAACTATTTGCCGGTGATAGGACG
Organism: Varibaculum sp. GTC20041; assembly: GCF_055387755.1. NCBI lineage: Bacteria > Bacillati > Actinomycetota > Actinomycetes > Actinomycetales > Actinomycetaceae > Varibaculum > Varibaculum sp. GTC20041. Next base: position 499,599 of record NZ_AP041144.1, on the reverse strand, counting down.
GGTCGGTCAAAGTTTCCTGGTATCCGGTCATCCCGGTCGCGAACACTACTTCCCCCAGGGCGCGTCCCCGCTTCCCCCAGGCTTTGCCTTTCGCAATGAACCCGTCCTCCAGCACGATCAAGGCCAGATCCGAGGAGTCCTGATGCATACGATTACTCCTTATCTACGCTTGAGCCTTGCGGGCGAGGGCGTATAGAAAAATTGCTCGCACCAAGCGGACGCGAGCAAATGGTTAAGAGTTTCACTGCCTACAAGCATACCGTAAGGCGCTATCCGGGCGTGATTTTTCACCAGTACTCGGATAATGAAGAAAGCTGACTACCAAAAATGGAAAGTCGCTGGAGCCAAGCCTAGGAACGCATTAGTTTAACCGCGTCGGCAATCGGGCCATCTAGCACTTTTTTCCCTTTTTTCAGCACGATTCCCCGCTCACAAAAGCGTCCCATTAGATCCAGGTCGTGACTGACGATTACCAGTGATTTACCTGCTTCTGACAGTTGCGAAATACGATCAAGACATTTCTTTTGGAAGGGCTCATCGCCTACCGCCAAGATTTCATCAATCAGAAAAATATCGGGGTCAGTGTGGACTGCCACCGAAAATGCTAGCCGCAGGAACATTCCCGAAGAATAAAACTTGACTTCGGTATCTAGAAATTCGTGAATCTCCGAAAAATCTACAATCTCATCGAAATGAGCTTCGATTTCTTCACGGGTCATCCCCAAAATAGCGCCATTCAAGAAAATATTTTCCCGCCCGGTTAAATCAGGGTGGAAACCCGCGCCTACCTCGATTAAGCCTGCGACTTTACCCCGCACACCTACGGCTCCTGCCGAAGGCTGCATCACTCCGGAAATAAGTTTCAACATTGTTGATTTCCCGGAACCGTTAAATCCCAAGAGCCCCACGGTTTCCCCGGCGGCAATATTGAATGAAACATGATCGAGGGCGCGGAAACGGTCACGCATCTGTCCCCGTCTGCCGGTCAAAGACCACACCAGCATATCTTTCAAGGTATGGGTGTTGCGGATAGTGAAGTCTTTTACCACGTCTTGCGCGGTTATCACCGTATCAGCTTGGGTTAATTCTGGGTCAACTTTTACGCTCTTATTGGCCATACTTTTACAGCTCCTGGGCGAAACGCCCGTCATAGTGGCGGAAAACTTTATCCCCTATCAGCAGCAACAGGATTGAAATCAGGGCGGAAGCCACTACCATTAACGAAAAATTGTCCGGGAAACTCTCAGCCACGCCCGCGGTGGGAATCCAAAAACCATAATGGAAAAGTTCGACTACCGTGGTGAGGGGATTAAGTTGATAGACATACCACAGCCATCCTCCCTGCCAGTCCCCCAGTACGTGGTAAACCATTGACCATTTATAAAGAACCGGGGAAGCCCAGGTAGCGACCATTAAAATCAAATCCACGAAATTTTCGGCATCGCGATATAGCACGTTAAAAGCTCCGCCGAGTAGTCCGAGCCCCAAACTAAAGATCGTGAGAACAACGAATGCTAGCAGCACTGCCAGCAGATTATTTATCCCCGGTCGCCAACCGAAAATCAGGCTTCCAATAATCAAAATCACCACTTGCGGCACGAAATGCACAAATGCCACCCAAACGGAGGACACGGGGAAAAGTTGCCGTGGCAAATAAATCTTTTTCACCAAATCCTGGTTTTGCACCAGCGAACGCGTACAGTTACCGAAGATTTCGGAAAAATAGTTGACCGCAACCACTCCGGCAAACATATAAACCACGTAATTGGTAATGTTCCGGTTCATTCCCATAAACACCCCGATGGCAAAATAAAACACCAGGAATTGGGTTGCGGGTTTGGCATAAGACCAGAGCATCCCCAGGATTGAACCCCGATAACGGACTCGTAGTTCTTTATGTACTAGTAGTTGTAGCAGATACTGTTTACGAACAACTTCAAATAAACCGTGGGATGTACCTGGACGGGTAAAATCAGTGCTGACACTCACCAGTTACTCCCCATCCGTCTTTTTACCAGAGAAATAAGGTTTCACCACGTTGTCATAGCGGGAAAGCGCAGACGCAATCGCCATATGCATATCAAAATACTTGTAGGAGCCCAGACGTCCTCCAAAGAGGGTGTGGGGTAACTTGTCGCGTAGGGCGCGGTACTCCAGTAGCTGCTCACGGTCACGAGCAGTATTAATCGGATAATAGGGTTCATCATCCTTGCCGGCAGTGCGCGAATATTCCCGGGCGATCACCGTTTTTTCATTTTGGTAATCCCGCTCCGGATGGAAATGCCGGAATTCAATAATCCGCGTGTACGGAACTTCCCGGTCACCATAGTTCATCACCGAAGTGCCTTGGAAATCACCGGTAGCAACCGTCTCCCAATCGAAATCGAGGGTGCGCCAACCGAGCTCCCCATAGCGGTAATCAAAGAACCTATCTACCGGACCGGTATAAACCACCGGCACCTGCCCAATGCAGGCATCACGGTTGAAAGGTTGGGAGGTGTCGAAAAAGTCGGTCGATAGTTTTACGTCAATAAGGTCGTTATCCGCCATTTTTTCTAGCCAGGCGGCGTATCCATCTTGGGGAAGTCCCTCGTATTTATCGGAAAAATAGCGATTATCGTAGTTGTAACGCACCGGAAGCCGAGAAACGATCGCCGCCGAAAGATCCCGCGGATCAGTTTGCCATTGTTTCGCGGTGTAGCCCTCAAAGAAAGCCTTGAATAAGGGCTCTCCTACCAGGGAAATCCCTTTGGTTCTGAAATTCTGTTCTGCGTCCTCGCCCCGGATAGCGCTAGCTTGGGAGGCGATTAGCTGTCGAGCCTCATCGGGAGAATAGGCAGCCCGGAAAAACTGGTTAATGGTTCCCAGATTGACCGGCATGGGGAAAACTTCGCCCCCGACATTGGTGTATACGTGGTGCACATAATCGGTGAAAGCAGTGAAGCGGTTGACGTATTCCCACACCCTCTCATTAGAAGTGTGGAACAGGTGAGCCCCATATTTATGGATCTCGATACCGGTTTCTTCATCGCGGTAAGAGTAGGCATTTCCGCCGATGTGATCACGTTTTTCAACTATGGTGACCCGCCGACCTAAATCGTTAGCGACTCGTTCTGCCATGGTTAGACCAAACAGTCCGGATCCAACAATCACTAAATCGGTATTCACGTGGATTCCCCTTGTCTTGCGAGCTTCTGGCTTCCTTAATCCTACCGTGTTAACACTAAAAATTAATCTGCCAGCAAGGATGACGCGAGTTTTGTGAAGGCTCTAACTGCGCTGGCACTGTCGATCTTGTCTAACTGGTCTGCAGATACGGGCTGGGGATCCACTAAAGCTCCTTTGACCTGCGCATAATCATTGGCGAGGGCGATTAACGAGCGCCTGCGCATAAAGTCGGAGAACCGGATTTGGTGAGTGTCGATGTGTTCACCTAGATCTGGATCCCGCGGCACGATCACAGGCACAAAACCGCGCCGCAACCATTCCATCATCAGGGAAGGACCGCCCGGTAAAACCACTCCTTTTAGGTTCCCTGCCAGGGCGTCCATTTCTTGGTGGCTAAGGTTTTCGCGCCCGTTCGCCTCTTTCGGAGGTTGTGAAGTTCCGTATTGCACCAGGACAGACGCATCCGGATTCTCGCGAGCGAAACGATCCGCCATCTGGATTAACCGGTCAAAAGGCATATGGTGCGTTCCCACCATAAACAGGTAGTCGGCGTGAAGCTCGCGGTTATTATTTTCGCTTATATTCGCGGTTTCAGTCATAGTAGCGGTCCGATCACGGTGGCACCCGGATAAAGTTTCAACTGTTCAGGCCATTGCACGGCGAAGCGATCTGCTAAGCGGTAACAGATCCTACCTGATAGCGAGGGAATTTCGATCCGGTCGAAGACCTCGATATAGATAGTGGGAATCTTCATGAGCCGCGCTAGTGCAATGAAAACCGTCCCCAATGAAGCCCCTGCAGAAACCACCAGTTCGGGGCGAGCCGAACGTAGAAGCTTCCAGGCTAGGCGCAGCGAGCGGAATACATCCCGTAAGTTACGGTCGGGTGAATGCTGTGCCCAGACGACTTTCTGATCAGCTAAAAGGGAGACGGCATCGGGAGTTTCGAAAGTTACCCACAGGGATTGCTGCCGTTTCCACCAGGGTTTTAAGGTGTAGAGCTGGGCTAAGTGTCCGCCGGAGGAGCCAGCAAAAAGAACTTTAACCATGTTGTTTGTCCGCTTTCACTCGGGCAGCATTTTCACAGGCCGCAACTAGCTTCGCGGTTTCCGGGTCGGAAGCAAAAACCTCTTCGTTAGGACGCGGCCCAGATAGCACCCCATCGGTCACTCCTTTTACCCCCAGGCGCAGCATCTTTTTCTTTTCCCCGCTAGATAGCCACATTCTGAACCAGCGCACGATCGTGGAACCGCCATAAAGCAGCCGATCCAGAGGTAGTAATCCCCGCGAGCGCAATAGGAACCAAATTTTATTGCGAGTCTCGTAATAAAAACGATCCCCGGGATCATCGGTAGCAGACGCGGCAGCGCGGGTTTTGTGTACCACCACCGAGGCTGGTACATACAACCCGATGCGGTGTTTCAGCAGCCGGGCGGTGTATTCCAAGTCATCATTCCAAATAAAGTAATCAGCAATCGGCAAACCGCTCCGGCGCACTTGTGCTACCTCTACCAGTATTGACACGAAGGAGGCCGCACGTACCTGCCGCATTCCCAGATCCCGGGCGATTCGTTTGCGGCCCGGTGATATTAGCGGTCTTTCCCGATGGGCATTCATGGGGTGTTCGCTACCGTCTGTCCACTGTGCCTTTGATGCCAAAAGCGCTGGAGAGCCGGGATAAGTCTGCCCCGCTATTAGTAGTTGTTCTAACGCATCCGCTGTAGGGATGGTGTCGTCATCCATAATCCAAATGAAATCCTGGCTTTCCAGCTCTTTATAGGCAAGGGCGTGCGCGATTCCCGCACAAAATCCGCCAGCCCCGCCGGTATTTTCTGAAAGCGGTATTACTCGGTCAACTACCGGGTGCTGTTGGGCAATATGTGCAGAATCATCAGTTGAAGCGTTATCAATCACGATTACCCGCTGGACTGGCCTGGTCTGTGCGGCGATTGCGTCCAGACATTCACGAAGTAGTTTAGCGCGGTTATAAGCTACTACCACCGCAGATACCTGACGTTCTTCGCCCATTGCCATATCTCCTTTGGTTGGTTTTTTCCATCATATCTAAGCAGAGAAATACCCGAATAGCGATCGCCTCAATTATTCTCATTTGCGTCCTCCCCTATCCGCGGATCAAATACCCCATCGCCCTCCCCGGAGGGTAATTCGGTCATCGGAGGGCGATACTGTCCCTGGAGGGTGATTCTGTCGCCGGAGGGCGGTTTCGTCGCGGGAGGGTGGTTTCGTCGCCGGAGGGCGATTCCGTCAAGTAATCGGAAGAAAAGCCAGCAAAAAGACCCTCCCCGTACAAAAACACCCTCCAACGCCAATAAAAACCCGGTTTCCCCGCCCCAAAACACAACTCCGGAGGGCGATACTGTCCCTGGAGGGTGATTTCGTCACCGGAGGGCGATTCCGTCACGCAACCGGAAGAAAAGCCAGCAAAAACACCCTCCCCGTACAAAAACACCCTCCAACGCCAATAAAAACCCGGTTTCCTCGCCCCAAAACACAACTCCGGAGGGTGGTTCTGTCGCCGGAGGGCGATTCCGTCGCGGGAGGACGGTTTCGTCACCGGAGGGTGATTGTGTTTCCGGTAGTTAGTTTCGGTAACAAAAAGGGGCTAATGCCGGGATAATGTCCTTTTGGATATTAACCCGGTATTAACCCACGAAAAGCGCAAGAAAAAGGGTAGCCCTGGCGGAAAATCCGCCAGGGCTACCCTTGAATCTTTAGGTAACTAGCTAAACAGCAAAGTTACTTCATCTTGGTGCCGACCGAGCCGAGGCGTTCACAAGCCTCAACTACGCGCGCCGCCATACCAGCTTCGGCAGCTTTGCCCCAAGAACGCGGGTCGTACTGTTTCTTGTTGCCGACCTCGCCATCAATCTTCAGAACACCGTCATAGTTCTTCATCATCCAGTCAGCTACCGGACGAGTGAAGGCATACTGGGTATCGGTGTCTACGTTCATCTTGATAACACCGTTACGAACCGCAGTAGCGATCTCTTCAGCAGTAGAGCCAGAACCACCATGCATTACCAGGTCGAACGGCATTTCTTTACCGACTTTAGCTCCGACCTCTTTCTGGATGTCACCTAGGATTTCAGGACGCAGTTTAACGTGACCGGGCTTGTAAACGCCGTGTACGTTCCCGAAGGTCAAAGCGGTAATATAACGACCCTTCTCGCCCAAACCAAGAGCTTCAACAGTCTTTAGACCATCTTCAGCAGTGGTGTACAGCTTTTCGTTGATTTCCCCAACAACGCCGTCTTCTTCGCCACCGACAACCCCGATTTCAACCTCTAGGATGGTGTTGGCTTTAACGGACAGCTCTAGCATTTCCTTAGCGATTTCCAGGTTCTCAGCTAGCGGCACTGCCGAGCCATCCCACATATGAGACTGGAAGAAAGGCAGACGCCCAGCCTTTACCTCTTCAGCTTCCATTTCCATTAGCGGGCGGATCCAACCATCAATTTTCTCTTTCGAGCAGTGGTCGGTGTGCAGCGCCACGGTAACGTTGTAGCCCTTGGCGATTTCACGAGCATAGGCAGCCATAGCCAGAGAACCAGCTACCCGGTCATTTACAGTGGAGCCTGACCAAAAATCCGCGCCACCGGAGGAAACCTGGATGATGCCATCAGATTCAGCTTCCGCAAAACCACGAATCGCGGCGGTTAGCGTTTGAGAAGAAGTAACGTTAATCGCGGGATAGGCAAATTTGCCTTCCTTAGCACGGTTAAGCATTTCGTTATAAACATCAGGGGTTGCGATTGGCACTGTGGCCCTCCTTTTTCTAAAGTTCTTACGGGTCTCATTCTCTCACAAGGTAAAGCTTAGTGCAGGGTCTTGTGTCCCACGGTTTTGTTATGTTGAATCACCCATGCCCACATGGCAACGGCGGCAGCTGCCCCAACGTTGATGGAGCGGGTAGAACCGTACTGGGTAATCTCGTAGACCGCAGCGCATTCCGCAATCATTTCTGGGCTCAAACCGTTCGCCTCCGATCCAAAGACCAGGCAACAACGCTGCGGTAAAACTGCACCCTCTAGGGGCTGAGAACACTCAACATTGTCAATCCCAATCAGGGTAATCCCGCTCTGCCGCGCCCAATGCGCAAAAGAGGACGCGTCCGGGAAATGATCTACATGCTGGTAGCGGTCAGTTACCATCGCGCCGCGTTTATTCCAGCGGTGCACCCCCACAATATGTACCGAGTTGGCGCCAAACGCGTTAGCAGAACGCACAATCGATCCGATATTGAAATCATGGTCGAGGTTTTCGATCGCCACTTGAAACGGGAAACGTTCGCTATCTAGGAAATCGCGAATAGCATCCCGCCGCCAATAGCGGAAACGATCTTCCACATTCCGGTGGTCGCCTCCCGCCAACAAATCAGGATCCCAATGCTCGCCCTCGGGCCAGTGTTCCGGCCCTCCCGGCCAGGGACCTACTCCGTTACCCATACCCTAGACCCGGAAACGGTCACGCTGGAGGTAACCGGTAAACTGGCACACCAGGGAACGGGGAGCTTTCCAGGTTAGGAAGCTCATCAGCTTAAAGATTAGGGAAGGCACCGAGATTACCTTGCCACGCGCCAAGTCATTCAAGGCCTGTTCCACCACATATTCCGGGGTTAGCCGGGCAATAGTGGGCACGTCCTCAATCTTGGTAGTGATTTTACTGAAGAATCCGGTATCGGTAGTGCCGGGTTTGAGCGCCATTACCTGCACTCCGCTGCCATGCAATTCCTCGGCGAGGGCGCAACTAAAGATTTCTACCCAGGTTTTATGGGCAGCGTAGGTTCCCATAGCAGTACCAGAGGCTACCGAGGACACGTTCAAAATCGCTCCCCGTCGGCGCCGGCGCATCCGAGAGGCCGCGGTTTGTGACAGCAGCATTACCGCCCGCACCATCACATTTAACCCTCGCACCTGTTGAGAGGCAGATCCGTCCACAAAATCTTCTGCCAGGGCAAAACCAGCGTTATTAACCAGCAGCGAAATCGGGCGCTCATTGGCGGCTACGCGGCGCGCTACCGCTTTCAGTCCCGGTTGGGTAGCCAAATCTGCCGGCAAAACCTCGCAGGTAACCCCATAGTAATTCTCGATGCGTTGCGCCTCGGCCACCAAAACATTTTCCCGGCGGGCAACCATCACTACATTATGTCCGCGCCCTGCCAACTGGTTACAAAACTCTAACCCTAGCCCACTAGAAGCCCCAGTTACTAAAACCCATGACATCTTTAATCCCCCTCGATTCCTAAATCTGCCAAATCTAGTGCCGCCAGATATTTCCAGCCAGCCTGATTAACCTTCTGCTTCGCTACATCCCCGCGGTCTACCACTACCGCCACGCAGAGCACTTTGGCGCCTGCTTTTTCTGCCGCCTGGGCTGCTTGAATTGGAGAGCCACCGGTAGTGGAAGTATCTTCCACGATTACCACCTGTTTGCCCGCAATATCCGGGCCTTCAATCTGGCGCCCCATGCCGTGATCTTTAGCTTCCTTGCGCACCACAAACGCGTCAATATCGAGCCCGCGCGAAGCCGCCGCCTGCATAATCGCGAAGGCCACCGGATCGGCTCCCATCGTCAGCCCGCCGACTGCGTCAATATCTTCTGGCAAAAAGCCTGCTTCCTCTAGCAGGTCGAGCAGCACATGCCCGATCAGCACCGAAGCCTCATGATGCAGGGTTGAACGCCGCAAATCAATATAGAATGAGGATTTTTTGCCACTGGCCAGCGTGAAATCGCCGTAGTTAACAGATAGCTCTTTGATTAAGGAAATCAAGCGAGCCTTTTGAGAATCATTAGCGGTCATGACATTCAGTTTATCGGTTTTGTAACCGATATGGTTAGCACATGAGGATTGCAACTTGGAACGTTAACTCTATTCGCGCCCGACATCAGCGGGTAAGCGCATTCTTAGAGCGAGAAAACATTGATGTTTTGGCGATACAAGAAACCAAATGTCGCCCCGAACAGTTCCCTTATGAACCTTTTACCGCCGCCGGATACCAGGTCGCAGCGCATGGGGCGAATCAGTGGAATGGGGTGGCGATTATTTCTCGGGTGGGTCTAGAGGACGTGCAGCGGGATTTTCCCTCCCAACCCGCCTACGGCAATCCCGGGAAAGAACCGGTAGTGGAGCCGCGCGCAATCAGCGCGAATTGTGGCGGGGTAGACGTCTTTTCTCTCTATGTTCCCAATGGTCGCGAGCTTTCTCACCCTCACTACCGCTATAAGCTCTCCTGGCTGACGCGGCTTCGCGACCATGCGTCATCGCTGTTAGAGGTAGATTCCCAGGCACAAATAGCGCTAATGGGTGACTGGAATATCGCCCCCTTTGACCAGGATGTGTGGGACATGGAAGTGTTTGCCGGCGCCACCCACGTGTCTGAGCCGGAGCGGGAAGCATTTTTTGCTTTCGCGGATGCCGGTTTCACCGAAGTTACCCGCGACCTGTTTGATCAGTACACTTATTGGGACTATAAACAGCTGCGTTTCCCTAGAAATGAGGGAATGCGGATTGATTTTGCCTATTGCTCCCCTGCCCTGACAAAACGGGTCACGGGGGCGCAGTCTTTGCGTGAGGAGCGTAAAGGCAAAGGAGCCTCTGACCACGTGCCGGTGATTTTAGAGGTGGCTCCATAGAGTCATTAAGCGACTTGGGCTACTTCGCGCAGGGCGCGGTTTAATTTCGGCCATAGCTGCTTGTGGAGGGCGCCGAAAGGCTCTCGCCCTAAAAAGACTGCTCCCAGGTGCGCTAGAGGGTCAATCCACAAAAATGAACCGGATTGCCCAAAGTGTCCGTAAGTTTGCTCGCTGGAGTCAGGCAGTGTCCAGTGCGGGTCTTTGGCGGCGCGGATTTCGCACCCTAATCCCCAGGCATTGTCGCGGTGAAAGCCGTAGCCGGGCACTACCCCAGGCAGCTCAATCCCATCACTGCGCGACCAGGCAGCAAACAGCTCTGGAGATAGGAAACGCGGGCAGGCGGCCTCGAAAGCAAACGCCAAGAGTTCTCGCAGACTCCCGTGCATTCCCCAGGCGGGTGATTCGGGCAGTTGGCGTTTTATTCCCAGGGGTGAAAGCACCATTTCTTGGGCCCAGGTAGTAAAAGGAATCCCGGAGCGCTGGCTGAGTAGTTCACCAAGAATCTCATATCCAGAATTGGAGTACACCCGGCGACTTCGGGGGGCGCGGGTAAACTCCCGTTTTTCATGATCGAGGCCGGCCCGGTGCGCCAGCAGGTCAGCGACACTTACCGGGCGGGACTCGCTCACTCCTGGTAGCTGTGGCAGAGGCTTGCTAAGCTCGAGGACACCGTTTTCTACTGCTCCCAAAACAGTGCGAGAAGTTACCAGCTTGGTGACCGACATCCAAGGATAGACTTTATCCTGTTCACCCCAGCTTCCCAGTAGCTGACAACTCCCTGGCAAAGATACAGATTCATAGGAAAAAAGCGCGCAGGAAACTGGAAAAGGAAACTGCGCTAGCACCGCAGCTACGGGGTCAGAAGCCATCCGGGAAAATTCCTAGAAGGGGCGAGCTGCCATAACTGCGGTAAGTGCCGCCACCGCTTCACGCGGCACGACGCCAACATCCGCCAAAGTGTTGTATTCCTCGGTTTCGAGAACACTGTTGATAACCAAGCGTCCCAGCAAGTCGATACTGAGAGCCTGGTTCTCTTGCGCGTACTCGAGGTCGTTGGCATTCAGGATGCCGGAACGAACAATCTTGTCCAGGATGTCCTCGGGAACGTCCGAAAGACCGTATTTCTCCATTTCTTGGGAGGAAAGGCTGATGTATCCCTTTTCCAACAAATCTTCCAAGGTAAACCCAGCCACCTGTTCGATAGCGGACATTGCCGAGGGGGTAGCAAAACCGCTGGACATGATGGCGCGAAGTGCCTCGGGGTTGGAAAGATCGACCTGATTGATAATCAAGTTAGTGAGGGAACCGACCACATCTACCCCATCCCTGTTGTAGAGCCACTGGATGTGCAGGCCGTACCATTCGGCCAGAAGGGAATGGGCCAGTGTCTTCGGATCGGCATCCTTGTTAATCAGATCGTCTGTTTGTAGCTGACTAAATGCGCTAGTCAACACACTTTGCAATCCTTCAAATCGGGCTGCGAAGTGATCATGGGCGGGGTGCACCTCATTAGAGGCTTCCACCGAAAGCATGCACTCCATTTCCACGATCGTGGGGTTAGAGCTGAGTTCTGTAGAAAGTTCAGTGAAGGCGTTGAACACTTCGAAAGGCTGCATATGTCGCATAGCCTGCACGTCGAAGTTAGAGCGATCCTCGTAGCGTTCAATAACCGCCATGAGTAGGGCTTCTTTGGAGGGGAAGTGATAGATAACCCCGGGGTGGGAAATACCAACACGGCGAGCCACATCGCGCATAGATAGGCCGTGGTAGCCAACTTCCGCAATCATGTCTACAGTTGCGTCAAGTATGGCTTCGCGTCGAGCTACGCCACCGGCGTAAGGCCCGCGCTCCCCGCTCTTGTGTGCTGGTTTGGGCACCTGGGCATCCCCCTCCCTTTTGCCTACCGCCTATTATCTTTTCTATATCTGGACACAAAAAACCCAAGCTCTAACTAGGATACAGTTTTTCGCCTCAAACCACCTAACAAATCGGCCAGATTTCGTAAGCGAATTACATAAACGAAGACCATATTAAGACTTTATTTACTTTTTCTAACAAAAGTAGCGACACACTTCACACAATCGCCAGTTTTTAGTAAATAAATAGCAAAACGGGGCGCCGGGAACTTCCGCCCCCGACGCCACTTTGCTGACACTATGTCATTAACTTAACTGAAGATGAAATCTTCCCGCCGGAACTGCCTGCTGGAGTGGCACTGTTACCTTGACAACCGAGCCATCCTCCCATTTTCCGGACAACAGTCCTTGCGCCAGCTGGTCACCGATTTCGCTTTGAATTAGGCGGCGCAATGGACGTGCTCCGAATGCCGGGTCATAGCCCCGGTTAGCCAGCCAATTCTTCGCGTCCTCGCTAACCTCCAGTTTCAACCGGCGAGACGCTAGCCGCTCCATGACCTGCGCCAGCTGCAAATCCACGATTTTAGCTAGCTGAGTGCGGCTAAGGGGCTGGAAAATCAGAATCTCGTCCAACCGGTTCAAGAACTCAGGTCGGAAATTGGCATTGACCGCTTCTTTCACGAGGCGTTCTTTCTCGTCCTCGCCTATATCCGGCTGCGTCAAGTATTGCGAACCCAAGTTAGAGGTAAGCACTAAAATAGTGCTGCGAAAATCCACTACCCGGCCTTGCCCATCAGTAAGGCGGCCATCATCTAAGACCTGCAGCAACACGTGGAAGATTTCTGGATGCGCTTTTTCCACTTCATCGAGCAGAATTACCGAATAGGGACGCCGCCGCACTGCCTCGGTCAGCTGTCCGCCCTCTTCATAACCCACGTATCCGGGAGGCGCCCCGATTAGGCGTGATACCGAGTGTTTTTCTCCATATTCGCTCATATCGATGCGTACCATGGCGGTGGGATCATCAAAGAGGAAGGCCGCTAAGGACTTGGCAAGCTCAGTCTTCCCCACCCCGGTTGGCCCGAGGAACAGGAATGAGCCAGTGGGACGATTCGGGTCGGAGACCCCTGCCCGTGAGCGCCGCACCGCATCTGCAACCGCTTGTACTGCCTGCTCTTGTCCGATTAGTCGTTTACCGATCTCGGTTTCCATATGTAAGAGCTTGTCAGTTTCGGTTTGCAGCATTTTTCCGGTAGGGATACCGGTCCAGGACTCCACCACTTCGGCGACTTCGGTAGGACCGACTTTGTCCACCACCATGGCCTCTAAACCATCGCTTTCCTGCTCCTGCTTTTCGGCAGCGGCAATCGCGGCCTGGATTTGCGGGATTTCTCCATTTTGCAGCCGTCCGGCACTTTCCCAATCGCCACTACGCATCGCCCGCTCTAACTGGGTGTTTAGCTTATCGAGTTGGGCGCGCAGATCCCCCACTTTATTGCGGGAGGCTTTTTCAGATTCCCAGCGCACATTGAGTTCATCCAAGACTTGTTGCTGCTTGCCGATCTCCGCGCGCAAATCTGCTAGCCGGGATTTGGTCTGCTCATCTAGGCCTTCGCCCTCAGAGTCGGCCAGATAGGCTTCTTCCATTTTCAGCCGGTCAACCTGACGGCGTTTTTCGTCTACCTCCACCGGACTGGAATCTAGCTCCATCCGCAGCCGAGAAGCGGCCTCATCAATCAGGTCAATGGCTTTATCCGGCAAGTTGCGGTCGGTGATATAGCGATCCGAAAGTTTCGCCGCCGCCACCAGCGCCCCATCGGTAATCGTGACCTTATGGTGCGCCTCGTACTTGGGGGCGATCCCGCGCAGAATCGCTACCGTGTCTTCTACCGAGGGTTCGGCTACGAACACCTGTTGGAAGCGGCGCTCTAGCGCCGGGTCTTTCTCGATATTTTGCCGGTATTCGTCCAGGGTGGTGGCTCCCACCATCCGCAGCTCACCGCGTGCCAGCATGGGTTTAATCATGTTGCCGGCGTCCATCGCGCCCTCGGAGCCGCCGCCGGCTCCTACTACCGTGTGCAGCTCGTCAATAAAAGTGATGACTTCCCCGCCAGCGTTCTTGATTTCTTCGAGGACGGCCTTGAGACGCTCTTCAAACTCGCCACGGTATTTGGCGCCGGCAACCATCGCTCCTAAATCTAGGCTAATCAGTTTCTTATTTTGTAAAGACTGGGGAACGTCACCGGCTACAATCCGCTGCGCTAGTCCTTCTACCACTGCGGTTTTACCTACCCCGGCCTCTCCGATTAGTACCGGGTTGTTTTTGGTACGCCGCGAGAGCACTTGGATTACCCGCCGGATTTCTTTATCCCGTCCGATTACCGGATCGAGTTTGCCGCTGCGGGCTACTTCCGTGAGGTCGCGACCATATTTTTTCAAGGCATCGAAAGAGGCTTCCGGGTCTTCGGAAGTAACCGGATCCTTACGAATTTCCTTAAGCTTTTCGCGCAGCGCTTTTACGCTCGCGCCTGCACTATTTAGCAGACGGCTAACGCCGGTTTGCCCTTCAGATTCATCTGCGAGGGCGATTAACAGGTGTTCGGTGGATACGTATTCGTCGGTCAGTTCTCGCGCTAAATCTCCGGCTTTATTAATAACCCGCCGCATAGCCAGGGAAGTTTGTACTTCCCCTACCGAGCTACCACTTACGCTGGGCAGATTTCCCAGCATTCGATGCAGGGGCGCGTTAATCTGTTGGGTACGATTTGGTACTACCGCCTCCAGTAGCGCAAAGGCTATCGAGTCGGTTTGCCCCAGCAGGGCATTTAAGAGATGTTCTGGCTCTACCTGGGGATTTTTATTGACCTGCGCGGTTTGTACCGCATCCCCTAAGGCAGCCTGTGATTTAATCGTAAGTTTTGTTTCCATTTATTTCCTCCCGTATTCCCATCCGGGTGGGATGGGGTGTTGTTATTTAGTCCAACACCCCAAAAGTTGAGTTTATTCCACTCAACTTTATATTTTTTTGGTTTAGTCCCTTACTAACGACATTTTCTGTCGCCAAAATCGGCAGGGGAAACCCGCAAGCAAGTACGTTTATGCTCCACCCCACCAAAGAACGCCGGCAGCAGCGAAGAAAATAGAACTTAAGCCGTAAGACTACCGATAGTAAGAGTTGTTTATTAACGCTCGCCGATTATCCCGACCACGTTTGACCGTCCAAACTATCCCCCAGATCAACAACCCGACGCCAGTAAAGCCGATAACCGTGGGCACCACTAAAGCCGCAATCACTGGGGCGAAGGAAAGGTTAGGAAGAATAGAAATTGAGGAGATAACAGCCTCTTTATCACCGATAGGCTCGCACTTAACCTTCAAGGTTCCTTGAGAATTGAGGTTGTAAATAAAGGTGTGCTGCGCATCATTCTCCGGGTCGGAGGCAAAACCAGAAACAAAACTATTATCCCCGGATAGGGACTCAATCTTATCTCCGTTAAAAGTAGCGTCACAGCGCACGTTACCGCCGTTAGAGGCTTCCACAATCAGCAGTGAAGTTCCCTGGTAGTCCGCAGTTCGGGTGATAGTACTGACCCCTGGGTGGGTCTCCATCTTGGAATCTACTTGCAGACCATAAACCACTAGCATCGTAACTAAAGTAATCGGCGCTACCACTAGCATCAACACGATTCCCACTACCAAAATAGTGATGGGCACAGCGCGAGATTTTGGAGTTTTCGGCGGTGTATCCGGATTGTCACCTAGGCCAGAAAAGCTGCCCGGCGCCATATCCCCCGGCCCGCCAGATCGGGGCATTTGCGAGGGGGTATTCCAAGACTCATTCCCCCCGTAACCGGGAGGAACGGGAAACTTACGTTGCGGCTGCGAGAAAGACGGAGACTGAGAGGATTCTGCCCCAAAGTCCGGCGAAGAACCATTTGTTCCCCCAAAGCCGGCATTACTTTCCCCGTTAGCTGCTTCTGGCTTGGGCATTTGCCCTGCAGAAGAGGTCGGATGAGAGGAGGCCGACGCTTCCCCTTGTCGCTGCGTGGCCGGGGTGCCAGAATGCAACTCGCCATTCAACACCCATTGTTCCTGTTCGCTAGAGTGCGCGCCGTACCGGTTAGGGGTTTCGCCCATAGTTCCTCCCGTTGATTAGCCTGAGCCCTATTGTAAGCGCTAGCCCCGATTTTCGCCCCAAATGATCATTTGCCCTGGCAGATAGGGGACGAGCTCTTGTCCCCGCACTACCCGTGAGAGCGGGAACTTAGTAAGCGGAGACACTTCACCGGTGGGCGCGGCTGAAAACACTCGTCCGCGTCCTCGTTCATAAACAGCCAGCCGCTGGCGCAGTTGCTGATTTTCTGCAGCTAAGCGAGCAGCATCGCGCCGCAATTCCAGCAGGCGTTTAATGCCCGCCAGGTTAATGCCTTCTTCTTGGGACAGCCGCTGGATTTCTCGCAGTTCCGCGATATCTTCGGCGCTATAACGCCGCCCCCTGCCTTTGGTGCGCTTAGGGATAACTAGCCCGATGCGGTCATATTGCCGCAGAGTTTGCGGATGCATCCCCGCCAACTCTGCGGCTACCGAGATCACATAGAGGGTTTCCATTGATCGCGCCATTAGCTTTTCTCAAGACCCAAACGAGGATCGAAATCCGGGTGATCTGCCCGGATTGCTTCCCCTAACTGATGGGCAATATCAACTACCCGGCTAGAGGGCTTACGCGGGTTGACTATCTGGACGGTAGCCACCACATCTAAACCATTTAGTCCTTTTCCGCGCAAACGCAGTTTAGTGCCCGAATCAGCCCCGGTAGGAATCTTGATGGTGGCTGTTTTACCTCCGAGCAGGGGCACTTTCACCGTGGCACCTGCCAGCGCTTCTGCCGCAGTCACCGGCAGGCGCATTTGCAAAGCCTTCCCGTCGAAGGAATATACCGGATCCGGTTTTACATGCACCGTTACTACCAGGTCACCGTTCCCTGCTGGACCCGGTCGCCCTTTCCCGCGCAGACGCAGCTTCTTACCATCACGGATCTTGCCGGGAATGCGCACGGTCATACTCTTGCCATCCACCGTCAACTTCATGGTGCTCCCGGCGATAGCGGTACGAAAATCTAAGGTGACTTCCGCGGCCAAATCTTGACCTTTACCCCCACCGGGGAAGCCGCCCGGCCCCGCGCCGAAGGAACCGGGCGCCCCATAACTGGCGCGCCCTCCTGACGAAAACAGAGAACTAAACATGGAGCCGAGGTCGCCTTCTCCCAGGTTGATCCTAGCGGAGCCGGCCCCGGGAGCGGTTCCGCCCCCAAACATAGCGCCTAATACGTCTTCGAAGCCTCCGGCCCCACCACGACCTGAAGCGGGGCCGGCGCTGAAACGGGCACCACCGCCCGCCATAGCGCGAATCGCGTCATACTGGCGCTTTTGCTCCGGGTCAGACAGTACCTGATAGGCTTCCCCGATCGCTTTAAACTTTTCTTCGGCAGCTTTATCACCCGGGTTTTGATCGGGATGGTATTTACGTGCGAGCTTCCGGTAAGCCTTCTTAATGGCTAATTGATCTGCTTTTTTTGACACCCCCAGGGTGCCGTAAAAATCTTTGCCTATCCAATCTTGTCCCGCCATGAATGCTCACCTCCTTAATCCCTAATCTGGGTTATTGACTATTACTTTCGTTGCCCGTAAGACATTTTCGCCCACTTTATACCCGGGCTGGAGCACCTGGGCGATACTGGGTTCGCCCTCCCCACCACTTTGCGCCATCAGGGCTTCATGCACGTTCGGGTCGAATTCCTCCCCCACGCTGCCGTAGCGAGTTAGCCCAAAGTTGGTTTCCAGGGTATTTTCTAGTTTCTTCGCAATAGCTTCAAAGGGGCCTTTTAGGTCTCCGGCATCGCGAGCTGCTTGTACATCGTCGAGGACGCCCAGCAGTACCTGCAAGACCGCTTTTTGCCCCTCGTTATGATGAGCCGACATATCTGACTTACTGCGCTTGACATACCCGGAGTATTCCTGCTGTAAGTTATAGGTTTCCGCTCTTGCGCGTGCAAGCTGTTCGGTAAGCTCTGCCACTTGGGCTTTAAGCTGGTCAACCTCCGAAGTAGGCTCCGAATCCGCTTCCGTTTCTGCCGGCACACTACCGGCCTCTTCGGTCGGAGCCGGGGTATCTGCGATTTCTTCTCCCAGGCGTGCGGCGAGATCAACGAAAGTCGCATTATCTTCCGATTTTTCGGCTTCCTTTGCTGTTTCACTGCCTGCAGGCGCCGATTCCTTGAAGACATCCAAGTCTTTCTCAGCGCCCGTTTCCGGCTTTGCATTAGCGGCGCTAGCATCTGCCGCCGGGGAAGCTTCCGCCCGCCCCTCTTGGCCGTTAGCGGTTGCTTCCGGCTTACCCGTTGGTTGCGCTTGGTCTGCCTGCGAGGCGGAAGAATCGTCCTGATTCTCTGGCTCTGGTTCCGAAGTGGGATGCAATGGGTCTTTCACCTTGATCTTTATCCTCCGTTTCCCATTTTGCTGATCCAAATTCTTACCTCCTGCCGATGGGGCGCCCACTTTCGCGAGCGCCCCAGACAGTTTGAGACTAAACAGTTACTTGTTTTCGTCCTCTTCGTCGACTACTTCCGCATCGATTACGTCATCTTCTGCCCCCGCTCCAGCATCCTCAGCACCGGAAGTGCCAGATTCAGACTGGCTTTGTGCTGCCTCAGCCTGGGTCTGCGCATAGAGGGTTTCCCCGATCTTCTGCGACTTGGTGTTCAGCTCTTCCATCGCTGCCTTCACGGCCTCGATATCTTCGCCTTCCAAAGCCTGCTTAACCTTGTCGGATGCTTCCCGCACCTCTTTAGCGATTTCCTCGGGGAGCTTCTCGGCGTTATCTTTTAGCAGCTTCTCGATTGAGTAAACCGTCTGTTCCGCCGAGTTACGCAAATCGGCTTCTTCACGCCGTTTCTCGTCCTCTTCTGCGTGCGCTTCGGCCTCTTTAACCATGCGGTCAATCTCTTCTTTCGAAAGAGCCGATCCCCCAGAAATAGTCATGGACTGTTCTTTATTGGTGTTTTGGTCTTTCGCCGATACGTGCACAATCCCGTTGGTGTCGATATCGAAAGTAACTTCGATCCGGGGAACCCCCATCGGTGCCGGTAGAATCCCGGTCAGTTGGAAGGTGCCCAACGATTTGTTATCGCGAGTAAAGGTACGCTCCCCCTGGAATACCTGGATTAGCACCGAATCCTGGTTATCTTCCGCAGTGGAGAAGATTTCCGAATGCTTGGTGGGAATCGCGCTATTGCGTTTAATCAGGGTAGTCATTACCCCACCCTTGGTTTCGATTCCTAGCGACAAGGGAGTCACGTCAATTAGGAGGACGTCACTGCGATCTCCCTGAATAATACCAGTTTGCAGAGCGGCACCAGTGGCTACCACTTCATCGGGGTTTACCGACTTATTGGCTTCTTTTCCACCGGTCAAGGTCTTTACCATCTCGGCTACTGCCGGCATACGGGTAGAGCCGCCCACTAGCACCACGTGGTCAATATCAGATACGTGGATCTTGGCATCCGCGATTACCTGCTCGAAGGGCTTGCGGGTGCGTTCTAGCAGATCCTGGGTCATTTCTTCGAAGTGAGCGCGAGTGAGGCGTTCATCTAGGTGTACCGGACCAGACTCGGCCATCGACAGGTACTGCAAAGAAATCTGAGTAGAGGTCGCCGAAGATAGTTCCTTCTTGGCTTGCTCGGCGGCATCACGCAGGCGCTGAATCGCGATCTTGTCGTTTGACAAATCCACACCGGTATTAGTTTTTACCGTACCGATTAGCCAATCCACGATCCGCTGATCCCAGTCGTCACCACCGAGGCGGTTATCACCGTTGGTCGCACGCACTTCGATAGTGGAAAAACCGTCCTCATCTTTCATGACTTCCAGCAGGGAAACGTCGAAAGTACCACCACCAAGGTCGAAGACCAGGATGGATTCGTCCTTTTCACTCTTTTCTAGTCCGTAGGCAAGAGCCGCCGCGGTGGGCTCGTTTACCAGACGCAGTACGTTTAGTCCCGCAATTTTACCGGCATCCTTGGTTGCCTGACGCTGCGCATCATTGAAGTACGCCGGCACGGTGATTACCGCGTCCTGCACCGAGTCCCCTAGGTACTCTTCAGCATCTTTCTTCAGCTTGCCCAAAATGAAGGCACTGATCTGCTGGGGGTTGTATTCTTTATCGTCAATTTTTACTTTCCAGGAGCTGTCTCCCATATGACGCTTTACGGAGGCAATGGTGCGATCTACGTTAGTTACCGCCTGCCGTTTGGCAACTTCGCCCACCAGCACTTCCCCGGCCTTAGAGAATGCCACTACCGAGGGGGTGGTGCGCTGGCCTTCCGCATTGGCGACAATAGTGGGCTGCCCACCTTCTAGAACCGCAATCGCGGAGTTGGTGGTGCCCAAGTCAATACCTACTGCACGTGCCATGATCTTTCCTTCCTACGAATGTATTTAGTTGGTCTTACTAGCTCTAGGCTCTGGCGGCTGACGCCCGCTTGTTTCAGTCTTGACGCCTTCCGATCAGATTTCATAAACCTTGAGCCTTACACGCTCAAGGCTACCAAACACTGGCGGAGAATCAAGCCGAACCTTCAAAACCTGAGTCTACTTAACTCAACTTTAAAGGCGTAGCTTTTATTCCCCTATTTCTAAATATTTTTAAGAAAAGCCCTTAAAAGTGCGCCAAACTGGGGTTTCACCCTAAACAAAACTCGGTCACGACCAAAGAATTCCCAAAATTTAGCCCGCTAAGGTCAAGTTACTTCCCAAATTGCGCTGGGAGCGTATATCTTTTCTAGGTAAGAGCCTTCCGCGCAGTAAAGGAGAAATCATGGCAGTAGAACTGGTTACAGAGTTTAGCGACGAACTCGTAGAGGCATTTTCTCGGCTCCTCCCCCAGCTTTCGCAGTCTGCCAAGCAGCTGAGCCCCCAGCAGATAAAAGAATTCTGCGACCAAGAGGGGGTTTATCTGTTAGTCTTTCGCTCCGAAGAGGGACAAATTCTAGGGATGCTCTCCTTAGCAACCTTCAAAATCCCCACCGGTAAGCGGGCTTGGATCGAGGACGTAGTGGTGGATTCAGCTGCCCGCGGCCAGGGAGCGGGGCAAAAACTAGTAGAGGCAGCAGTGCGCCAGGCCAAAAAGGTCGGAGCTAAAACCGTGGATCTTACCTCCCGTCCCTCGCGCGAAGCCGCCAACCGGCTATATCGGCGCTGCGGATTTAAACAGCGCGAAACCAATGTTTACCGTTACGCGGGATAATTTAGGCTTCCCCTCCATCGGTACAAACGTATAGCTAGCAAAACTGACAACTGTGAGGACGCCAGCAGAATTTGCCTTGCGATGCAAGAAAAAACACATTAACGATTTGGATAGCCATATTTGCTGGTAAACCCATTTCAATCTGATTTTCTCCGAATAGACTTTCGGCCTAAAGCGTGAGTTAGCTAGCAATGTTACCCAAAGACAGTAGGGATCAGGTAACAATAGGGGCAAAAGTAGTCGAGACATAAGGAATGATTACATGAGCGCCCTGTCCATTCCCAGTGTGGGACTTTCCACCGGATATCAGATTCCGCAATTTGGTTTTGGAACTTACAAAATCGCCCCGGATCGCTGCGTAGATGCAGTTAAATATGCTTTAGATCTAGGCATTCGCCATATCGATACCGCGCAGATGTACCACAATGAGGCAGAAGTGGGACGCGCCATTGAAGAGTCCGGGATTCCCCGCGACGAGATTTTCTTGACGACCAAGCTCAATAACGACAAGCACCTACCGGAGGACGCCCGGAAGTCTTTCCAGCAGAGCCTGGAAGATTTGCGCACCGACTACGTGGATCTATTTCTGATCCACTGGCCGCTTCCCACCCTTTATGGGGGAGATTTCGTGCAGACTTGGCGCACTCTTCTGGAGTTCCAGTTCGATAAGACCGCCCGTACCGTGGGGGTTTCTAACTTCCAGATCAACCACCTGGAGCGTTTGATTGCGGAGACGGGAGTAACCCCGGCGGTCAACCAGGTAGAGATTCACCCCCAGTTTGCCAATAACCAGCTGCGTGCGTTCCATAGTAAACACCAGATCGTAACCGAAGCCTGGTCGCCACTAGCTCGTGGCAATGTTTTAGGAGAAGAAAAAGTAGTTGCGGCAGCGAAACGCCTCGGGAAAACGCCTGCCCAGGTAGTACTGCGTTGGGGCATTGAACGCGGAGACGTCCTCTTCCCCAAGTCGGTTCACCCCGACCGCATTAAGGAAAACCTGGATATTTTTGATTTCCAACTAGATGAACAGGCTAAAGCTGATCTGGATTCTTTGGATAAGGGCGAGGCCGGCCGCTCCGGTTCCCACCCCGACACCATGGATCGTCTCTAAACCCCTGTATCTGTCAACAACGCGAGGCCTAGATTTTTCCTCCCACCTGACGCACAGTCATCGCCATTCCCGGTAATAGGTTGGTGCGGTAGAAGTATGCGGGGGCTAGATTTTTCCTCCTGCCCAAAATTTTGGAAAACGTAGCGACGTTTTCCAAAATTTGCGCCCGCCTAGCCGACTCGGATAAAACCTAGCCCCCGCACACAGCTGGAACAAACCAGGCTGCTATGTTGCGCCAAAACGGGCGCATACTAGCCCCTAGGCAAGACCTTACGGTTGGCGCGCTAAAAGATGCGAGAGGGCGACTTGAGCCGAGCGAAGCAAGGCTCACCAGAGCCCCGAGCGCTTTTAGTGCACCAACCCGCAACCCTCGCGCTCAAACGCAAAACTCCTAGCCCCCGCTTAACCTAATTGCGTTAATACAGGCTAGTTTTCGCGATTGGCGTGGTAGTAGTTGATCAACGCTTTCGTAGAAGGATCCTGCTGCGCTAAGACCTCCTGGTCACCGGCAATTGCGGGAGTAAGCGCCTTGGCGAGCTGTTTGCCCAGTTCTACACCCCACTGGTCGAAGCTGTTAATCCCCCACACAACCCCTTGGGTAAAGGTGATGTGTTCATAGAGGGCGATTAACTGCCCCAGTACCGAGGGGGTTAGCCGCGGCGCCATGATCGAGGTTGACGGTTTGTTTCCAGGGAAGACTCGCGCAGGTACGATAGGTTCCGCTGTACCCTCGGCACGTACCTGATCAGCGGTCTTGCCAAAGGCTAGCGCCTGGGTTTGGGCAAAGAAATTACCTAAGAACAACTCGTGCTGATCGTTGTCACCGTCTTTGAGTGGCCAGGTGGGGTTGGCGAAGGCAATAAAGTCGGCGGGAATCATTTGGGTACCCTGGTGAATCAGCTGATAGAAGGCATGCTGACCGTTAGTGCCGGGCTCTCCCCAGAAGATTTCACCAGTATCGTAGGTTACTGCTGCCCCATCCCAGCGCACGGCTTTACCATTGGATTCCATAGTTAGTTGCTGCAGGTAGGCGGGGAAACGATGCAGGTATTGAGAATAGGGCAACACCGCGTGGGTAGGAGCGTGTAGGAAGTTGCGGTACCACACGTTGATTAGCCCCATCAGCATAGGAACATTCTCACTGAGCGGAGCCGTTCGGAAATGCTCGTCCATAGCGTACATACCCGACAGAAAATCGGAGAATCCTTCTTTACCAATCGCGACCGCCAGGGCGGTGCCGACTGCGGAATCTACCGAGTAACGTCCTCCTACCCAATTCCAAAAACCAAAGGCATTATCTGGGTCAATACCAAATTCGGCTACTGCCTCAAGATTGGTAGACACCGCCACGAAATGCTTGGATACTGCCTGCCGGGAATCCTCACCGCTAAGCTGCGAGGCGCTATCTTTACCTTCCCAGATTCCCCGCGCAGCCAGTTGATCCAGGAGCCAGCTGCGGGCGGCGCGGGCATTGGTGAGGGTTTCCAAAGTGGTGAAAGTCTTGGAGGCCACAATAAACAAGGTGGCTTCGGGATCCAAGTCCTTCACTTTTTCGCATAGATCCGTAGGATCAATATTAGATACGAAGCGGCACTCCAGTCCGGGTTTAACATAGGGAAGCAATGCCTCGTAGGCCATGGCAGGACCTAAATCCGAACCTCCGATTCCGATATTCACCACGGTAGTGATGGGTTTTCCAGTAATTCCAAGCCAGGCTCCACTGCGCACTTTTTCTGCAAAGGCATAAACCCGCTCTAGAACAGCGGCTACATCGGCGCTAACATCCTGTCCATCAACCTCCAGCTTGTCGCTTCCAGGGCGCCGCAGCGCAGTATGGAGTACCGCGCGATCCTCGGTGGTATTAATATGTTCACCTGCGAACATGGCATCACGGTGAGCTTCGACTTTGGTTTGTGCTGCCAGGCGCGCCAGCGCGTCCAATATGGGAGCGGTTACCAAGTTCTTTGACAAGTCAACCCGCAAATTTGCGGCAGTAAAACTGAGCTGTTCGACGCGGTCTGGTTGTTGTTCAAACCAACCGCTAAGATCCGGTTTGAACGATTCGGCAAGATTAGTTAACTCTTGCCAGGCTTGGGTGGTACTGGGGTCAATCGGAGCGCCCATGTTTTCTCCTGTTCGAATTGATACTGGTTATAGGTCGGTTATTGGCAGTGGTCGGACTTCAATATCCCATTCATCACGGGAAACCACCGAGATAATATCAATCAATGGCAACCACCATTGGCTGAGGGGACGACGCACTTGCGGGTCAACCTTTTGCTGCATTTGCAGCAACGGGAAAGACTCAATCCCTTCAGCCGACAGTCCCACTCCCAAGGGCTCGCTGCGATTTTGCGCGAATTGCTCGCTGAGCTCTTCAATCGCTGCCCGCACCAGGCGAGTAGCTAAGATGCGGTCAAAGGGCGAAGGTTCTCCCCCTTGCTGCAAGTGTCCCAGAGCCGAGTGGCGCACATCGAACATTCCTTGCGATTCTTGGGCAAACACGGAGGCTATGAATTCTCGATCATATCGGCCTCCGGCTTCTTCATTATGTAGTACCAGACACAGGCGGCGACCGTCCCGGAAAGAATCCCGCATCATTTTCACGTCGCTCGCTAGATCTTGCAGGTCATAGGGGAATTCATCGAGGTAGACCAACTCGGCTCCCGCGGCGATACCTGATATTAGGGATAGGTATCCACAGTGGCGACCCATCGCATCAGCCACGAAGCAACGCCGAGAAGCTGCCGCAGATTCACGGATACGATCTAACGCCCAGACCGCATTATTAAGGGCAGAATCAGCGCCGATAGAAAGCTCAGATCCCGGCAAGTTATTGTCGATTGATGCCGGAATACAAATCATCGGAATATTAAACGCCGGGTAGCGGGAGGTTTCCTGTCGCATCTGATTAATCGACAGGTAGGCGTTGTAGCCACCGATTACGATCAGGGCGTCGATGCGCTGTTCCTCCAGAGCTCGTCCTATTGCGTAGTACTCTTCTACCCGGGGAATAGGGCGCAAAGTTCCAAGTTCTGCTCCTCCATCAAAGCCCCAACCTTCAACGTCTTCCCAAGCTAGCTGCTTAACTTTTCCAGACATGAGTCCTTCAAAGGAACCGTAGATTCCCAGCATTTCAAACCCACGGTCTATTCCTTGACGCACTGCGGCTCTAGCAGCGGTATTCATTCCGGGAGCAAGTCCGCCTACATGCATAATGGCTACCCTCCGGGCATTATCGGGTAGTTCGTCTTGCTGGGGCGGAGTCGACATTACTTCATTTATGGCCAGCATCTCGCTGAATGAACATCCTCGCGCCTTAACTGCCTTTTCGTATTCTTGTGCTTTCGTAAACTTGGCAACCGCGCGAGTATCGGTGACTGCTTTCATCAAAGGCAAGCGCGCAACCCGGTTATTACGAGCCCCAATGATCACCGGCTCAGAGTTTTGGTCTTGGTGTAGTACTTCATACACTGCCGCATATCCCAGGGCGGTAGGCATCCACCGGTCATAGGCTGAGGGCGTACCCCCGCGCTGTACGTGTCCCAAGATAGTCAGATGCGGACGCTCCCCGGTCTCTTGCTCGAGGGCATCGCACACATCGTTGGCAGTAATGGGATTGCCCTGATGATCGATTGCACCTTCGGCCACCAACACGATGGATTCGCGCCTGCCTGCCTTACGCCCAGCTTCCAGTTTCTTCGTCAGAATTTTTTGCCACCCTTGTTCGGGAGGAGCTTCGGGGATGAACACATAATCGCAACCCCGGGCAACCGCACTCATCAGTGGCAGGTATCCGCAATGGCGTCCCATAACTTCTACGACGAAAGTGCGGCGATGGGAGGCAGCGGTAGAAGAAAGCTCATCTAGAGCCGCCAAGATTCGCTGCAAGGCTGAGTCAGTGCCGATGGTCATATCGAAACCAACTAAATCATTGTCGATAGAACCAACCAGACCGGCTACCCGCAACTTTTCGTGTCCAGCTACCTGTTCGGGGGTAAGTTCGCCTGCCTGAACCAGTTCTTCCAGGAGACTGGGCCACTCTTCTTGAAATTCATTAGTCCCGGCTAGGGAGCCATCTCCCCCAATAGAAATCAGGCGATCTATACCTTTTAGAACCAGGTTTTTAGCGGCTTTACGCAGTCCAGAACGCTCGCGAAACTCTTTACAGCGGGCAGTCCCAATTACCGTGCCCCCCTTATTGAGCACACTAGATACATCCGACCATCCCATCGGTTTGATCATCTCACCGCCGGTAACAGCTCCCTGCCAACCTTCAAGGATCGCATAGGGCTGCGCACCCATTTTTAATGCGGTTCGCACTACCGCACGTACTGCAGCATTCATCCCCTGGGCATCCCCGCCCGAGGTTAAGACTCCTAGACGCTTCGGTTCGGAACCTGTGGACTGACCCATTATTCCTCCTCTGGAAGGCTGGTACCTAGGCGCTTCCCCTGGCAACCAGCGTCATCATTTTGTCAACTTCTTTCGGATCTGGGGCATCGATTTTTTCGCCAGACAAGAATTTGGCGAGCGCTTGGGCGTAAATCTGCCCGCTTACTTCAGGATTAAAATCGATAGAGGTAAGTGGCGGGTTGAAGAGTTGACCTTCGGGAGCATTACCTACGCCGATAACGGCACAATCGTTGGGAACCATGCGTCCACACATTCTCAGCGCCTGGATAACCTCCATTGCCAGGAAATCGTTATGGCAGATAAACCCGTCAACCCCCGGGTTCTTGGAAAACAGCTGTACTAACTCTCCGGAAAGATTGGGAGAATTGTATTCGGTAGTCAGCATGGTGGGCGTGGGGCAACCTCCGAAAAT
This sequence comes from Varibaculum sp. GTC20041, assembly GCF_055387755.1. Classification (NCBI taxonomy): domain Bacteria; kingdom Bacillati; phylum Actinomycetota; class Actinomycetes; order Actinomycetales; family Actinomycetaceae; genus Varibaculum; species Varibaculum sp. GTC20041. Next base: position 472,683 of record NZ_AP041144.1, on the reverse strand, counting down.
ACACCCTTGCAACACTCCGGCATACCGTAACTGGTTAAGGTTTTCTAGCAAGGGATCGGAAGAACACAGGTACACCAAGTTGCGGTGACCTGAGGAAACCATTCGGGACGCCATCGCCCGCCCAGAAGCGCCATATAGCGCTGCCACCACTGGATAGGCGGGAGAATCGGTAGCAAAAATCGCCGGCTCGACCTGTACTCCCAGACTTTGCAACTGCTTATTCTGTTCTTCACTAAAGGGAACTAGCGGCAAAATCGGGCCGATTAGCTTTGCACTGTCTGCCAAAGCATCAACATCGAGTTTATCGGTCTCTATCTGGACAGGGATTAAGTCAAATCCCATCTTGGCGATTTCATAGGCGGTGCGTATTGCCATGCTAAGTAACGGAGAATCATACGGCATCGGAGGACTCACTAACAGAAAGCGCTTCGCTTGCGTCTTAGCGTTCTTCGCCACTGTGACTCCCTTCTGTTGACGCTGATTCCGCTAGGTTACTGAGCATCTAACTCACTACTCAATACTAACCTATTTCTTGATATCGACCAGACGAAAAAGATCGGGGCGGACGCTGCTTTTTCGCGTCCGCCCCGAATAGACCGGCAGGATCTGAGATTTCCCGGTTTAAGTCACCTGTCAAAACCCCAAGGTCAAATGGATTTTAGCTTAGGCATCTTGTTTTAGACGCTTAGCCAGATTCTCAATCAACACGTTCATGAAGCCATCGGTATCCAACCAAGGATGGTCCTCATCGATCAGGCGAGCTAGGTCTTTGGTCATTTGCCCGCCTTCAACAGTAGAGACAATTACCTCCTCTAAGGTCTGCGCGAAGTGAGAAACTTCGGGAGTATTGTCTAGATTTCCGCGATGAGCCAGACCGCGCGTCCAGGCATAGATTGAGGCAATCGGGTTGGTGGAGGTTTTTTCTCCCCGCTGCCAGCGGCGATAGTGCCGAGTTACCGTACCGTGTGCTGCTTCGGCCTCGACAGTGCGACCATCGGGAGTCATGAGTACCGAAGTCATCAGCCCTAGGGAACCGAAACCTTGCGCTACGGTATCGGATTGCACATCACCGTCATAGTTCTTACAGGCCCAAATATATCCGCCTTCCCATTTCAGGGAAGAAGCCACCATGTCATCAATCAAGCGGTGTTCATAGTGCAGGCCGGCTTCGGCGTATTGCTCTTTGAATTCGCCGTCATAGACGTCGGCGAAAATATCCTTAAACTGCCCGTCATAGGCCTTCAAAATCGTATTCTTGGTGGACAGGTAAACCGGGTATCCCCGCAGCAGTCCATAGCGGAAACAAGCGCGAGCGAAATCTTTGATGGAGTCATTGAAGTTGTACATACCCATGGCAACTCCCCCACTTTCGGGGTATTCAACCACGGTATGTTCTATAGGCTCGGATCCATCTTTCGGTTGGAAGGTAATGGTTAGGCTCCCGGCACCGGGGATTTTGAAATCAGTGGCCTTGTATTGGTCACCGAAGGCGTGTCGGGCAACCACAATCGGCTTTGTCCATCCGCCCACCAGGCGCGGCACATTGCTCATAATAATGGGTTCGCGGAAAATCACCCCGCCGAGAATGTTGCGGATAGTGCCATTGGGCGATTTCCACATTTTCTTTAGCCCAAACTCTTCCACCCGCACCTCATCAGGGGTGATAGTTGCACATTTTACCCCGACGCCGTGTTCTTTAATCGCGTTGGCGGCATCAATAGTGACCTGGTCACCGGTGGCATCCCGGTTCTCTACGCTGAGGTCGTAGTAACGAAGATCCACGTCCAGATAGGGAAGGATTAGTTCGTTGCGGATTTGTTGCCAAATGATGCGGGTCATTTCATCGCCGTCTAGTTCGACGACCGGGCCGGCTACTTTGATTTTTGCCATGAATAACTCCAAAGCTACTAGTTTTAAGTCCTTGATCTTAACTTTACTCGATATCGAGATAAATTAGCAATGGTTGTCACTGAGAGCTGAGAGGCGAAGTCTACGGCTATCAGTCGCAAACATTGTTACCCCCGCAAGTTTCGGCGTGACGGTAAATCCTTCTCACGGGGTAGCTTCGTACCCTAAATTAGCTTTATGCAGATTCAGATTGGCAAAACCCCTGCCGCGAGAGCTCAGCCACTTATCTGGTTAGAGGCCGGACTGGGCGGGTCTATGCGTAGCTGGAACCTGACTTTCCCGATTCTTAGCCGCGCTTTTTACTGCGCTCGCTCAACCCGCTCCCCGATTTTGCACCCCGAAAAGGGCGCGGAAGTGACTTGGCAAAGCCTAGTGGCGGAGATGCGGGCGGGCGGGGAAGAAATTGCTCGCCACCTGGGTGCCACTTTTGACAAGCCGCTGCCCATGGTGCTGGTGGGGCACTCCTATGGGGCAATGCTGGTGCGAGTTTGGGCAGCACAACTATTAAAGTCCCCCACTTCCTCCCGGGTGCAGCCTGTGGGAATCGTACAGATAGACCCCTCCTTCGAGGGAAACAACGAGGGCGCGAGTCCTCTCTATCAAAAGCTGGAGCAAAAGATCCTCGCCTGGATTTACCGCGGCGCCGCCCGCGAGCAACCCTCCTTCTACTTGGCGTGGCAAGATCTCCAAGAGATTGATTTACTGGATCGCCAACTCCCCCAATTGGTGATTTCCGCTGCCCACCGTCGCAGTAGTAAAACTTGGCAAGGGTTGACTTCCTACGCTCGAGCCATTGACGCCCGCCTAGTGCGCGCCGATTCTTCCCGCCATCACCTGCAACTATTTGATCCAGTCACCGTGGCGAGTCAGATCATAGAGTTTACGGCGCAAATCAACGTTCAAACCAATAACAAAAGGTAGTTAGCTACTACCCGTGGAAGTCACCAGCAACTATAGAGAAAAAACTTAAGGGCGGGGACGTCCGAAACCTGCGTCCCCGCCCAAAAAACACTATCAGCTGCTCTTAGTCGGCGTTATTGATAGTCTCAGCATTTCCCTCGATCTGACGAGAGCCGCGCTGGACTGCAATCTTGCGAGGCTTAGCTTCCTCTGCCACCGGGATAACTAGCTTAAGCACCCCGTCCACATACTCGGCCTCTACCTGGTCAAGAGCCACCCCATTCCCTAAGGTTAGCTGACGAGCGAAAGTACCGAAGGGACGCTCATGAGTCAGCCACTGGGCACCTGCGATTTCGGGGGATTTGCGCTCGGCACGAATAGTGAGGGTGCGATCCTCGATATCGATGTCTACGCTGGCCGGATCCACCCCCGGCAAATCAAAGAGGGCAATGAACTTTTCTCCATCACGATACAAATCCAGAGGCATAGCTGCCCGGGAAGGCCCTTGGCGCATCGCGTCATCAAAAATCGCTTCCATCTGACGGAAGGGATCATACCTGCGAACCATGATTACTCCTTACCCCCGCGAAGTTGCGGGAAATCTATTTACCGAGATTTTCTCGGCCTCACGTCCTCTATTTTGGCACTCTCTACATTCTAGTGCTAGCCAATTATTCTGGAGGCGAAAACTTAAGCCTAATAGACTCAACTTTAAATTTTCTGTTCCCTAATTCGTCCACTTGCCCCTGTTCTCCGCTTTGAACAGCCAATATCTATTGCTATCCCCAACCGCCAGTGACGGTAACCCAAAACGCCGCCCCAAAGACGCCCTAAAACTATTCAATACTGAGAAAATAGGAACATGAGCACGCGATACCTACCTTTATTTGTCTACGGCACCTTGAAACTCGGTTCTCGCGGCTTTGGCTCTAGTCTGAAAGCCGCGGTGACCGAATTCGCCCCGGCCTATTTGCGGGAAGCCTCCCTATATATTGGGGCGTCCTATCCGATGGCGATCCGTTCTATCGGCGGCACCGGCATTGTGGGGCAAGTACTCCTGATCGAACAACGCCTATTTGAAGAAACCCTAGAAGAACTCGACGAATACGAAGGGTATTTAGGGGAAGGCGACCCCAACAATATGTATACCCGGCAAATCGTGCGGGTAGAGGTATTCCCGGACAAAGACAGCACCTGGGAAGGACCTACCCAACAGGTACAGGCCTATGTCTATATGGCTAACGCGGACTCCTTCCGCAATCACCGCGATGAACTGGTGCTCTCCCCCAGCGGTGATTGGGAAAACCATGAGGAGGAATGGGAGGAGCTCTCCCCCGCCCTCGAAGACACCCAAGACCCTAACATCGATGAACGTTTCCCCGACGACGAGGACGAGCTAGACGGCTAAAGCCTAGCTGGCCGCTACTTGCCACCTTCAGCGCCCGCAACCAGGGATTGCTGATACTTCATCATCACTTTCTGCTGCAATTTTTGTCCCGCTAAGAACCAACGTCCGTCCGCTTCCTGCCAAGCCATGATTTGCAGCGGAGTACCCTGCTTATCCTTAATCAATACTGCTTTCGCCCCGTCGACATCTGCCTTAGTCTCCGGAGGGAACCTCAGATCTGCTAACTTCACCGAGGGCGACTGCGCAGACTGCGCAAAGGTTTTCTCAACCGCCTGCGTGCACTGATCTAAGCTATTTTCATCGGTTGTTTGGCTAATCGCTTGTATCAATTGCCCCCGCGCTTCCTCGGAACTTAAAGCACAAATAGTTTGCGCATCCTTATCTAGCAGCGCCCCATAATAAGCTTTTGCTCCTTCCTGGGGAGAGGAGGCGCCCGTGGAAGTAAAAATCTTTTGCCAAACGCCACTGATGTACAACGCAATCCCAATGGCAGCCACTATTGCTACTATCCCCAATGTCCAGGAAATAGCGGTGCGGGAACGAGAATGAGTTTTCTTAGTTTGACCGGTCTTCTTCAGGGCAATCTGATCAACATTGAAAGCAGTACCAGATTCGGAGTCCGCAAGTTCATCGCGGTCAACGTGTCCGCCAACCTGATTTCCCCAAACCCGCTTACTCCCTTCGCTGCCAACTTCGGGATCTACCTCATCTGTCGCTGCCCTTCCGCCAGCTAGCGGCAAAATCTCCGGAATCTGAAACTCTTCGTCAGCGCTACCCTCGCCCTCGGTAGATGGATCCTCGTCCGGACAGTCCGTATCATCCTCGGCGTTGCCCTCTCCGCTCGTAGCAGTTTCCTCCGCCGGTTCCTGATTGCCTGCTTGGTCGTCGCCGGGGGGATCTACCTGCGAGCGATCGTCCTTATTAGCAGGGAGAGTGGTATTTTCCTGCCCGTTCTCTGAGGGTGAAAGGGTAGCCTTGCTTAAGGAACTAATATCTGCGACATCATCGCTATGCTCAGCGGTTTCTTCTTCATTTTGTCGGTTAGCCATAGGGCGATCCTATCGGGAAAACCCGCCTATATGCTCATTGAATTGGTCTGAACGCTCGCTTAGAGCAGCAACTTCCGATACCCTGAAAGCAGGTCAATATGAATCAGGAATCTAGAAATTGCTGGTAATAGACCATTGAAAGCATAACGTTACCCAACCAAGTAGGGATAGGAATAATGGCAAATAGCAAACAAGATAAGAAGACCCCGACCGTAGTACCCACCGCCGAAGAGGCTAAAGAACTTATCCCTGCAAATAACGTTGCCGAGGATCAAGGGCAGGGGCTAACCACCGTTGCCGACCAGGTAGTTGCCAAAGTTGCTGGTCTGGCCATAAAAGAGATCCCCGGAGTTTACGATCTGGGCAACTCCGCCGCCCGCGCCCTGGGGGCTTTGCGTTCCAAAGTCGGAGCCTCCGAAAGCATTACCCAGGGTATTTCGGTAGAAATCGGACAGACGCAAACCGCACTGGACGTAGTGCTGATTGTGGAATACCCCTACCCGGTACACGAAGTAGCCGATAAAGTTCGGGAAGCTATTTTCTCGGCTATCGAAGGGCTAGTGGGACTAGAAGTTACCGAAGTAAACATCAAGGTTACGGATGTGCATGTACCGGACGATGACGACAATGAAGAAGACGAAGACCAGAAAGATAAAAAGGATCTGAAGTAACCTTCACCGGAAAGGAAAAACATGACCACCATAGCTGGTATTTTTTGTGGTGCTTTTCTGGCATATATGGCCGTAGCTCACGGATTCTTTGGATTCCTAGTCGCCATCCTGTTTATGGCCATCGGGGCGGTATTAGGCAGGGCTGCTTCGGGAAAGCTAGATCTGAAAGGCGTAGGTGAAGCCCTAATCGGCAAGCACACTACCACCTCCGATTAAGAAGGAGGATTAATGAATTCCGATAAGGAACCAACAGAACTTGCGGGGATCACCACGGTGTCTGCGCGCGCTATCCAAACCATTGCGAAGGCGGCTACCGCGCAGCGAATCAGTGTCCCCGGTGAGCAAATCAAAGTTTCTACCCGTGACGACCAGGGGCTACTGGGAATAGATATTTCTTGTCCCCTCAGCTCCCAAGTCGTAGATAATATCGTTAACACCACTGATACCTCCGTGTTTTCCTTGGCAGACGCGGCGCGGCGTGACATCGTTACCCGCGTTGGCCAGATCGCGGGAGCAAAAGTCGGACGGGTAAATCTGCGTTTAACTGGAATCTATAAGCATCAGGAACGGAGGCAGCTGCAATGAGTAACCAATCCAGCAAATCCGGTCCTTATGTCTCTTATCTGGTCCGGCGGCAGACCCATTCCTCGCGCGCTTTCAGCAGCGTTATTTTAGCGATCCTCATAATTGCCGCTCTGGGGTTTTTAGCTACCGAGGGCGTGCTGGCGTTAGCTGGGAAAGACCCCTTGCTGGTAAACCCGGCTGATATGTGGCAGCAAGGATTTGCATCTTTAAGTGATAGTCACCGCCCTCTAGCGATTATCGTAGGGGTGCTGCTAACCCTCTGCGGAATATTATTGCTAGCTAAAGCAGTGCTGCCGGGTACTTTAAGTAAACATGCCCTAAGTGACGAACGCGTTGCCTACGTTGTGGATGACGCGGTGGTCGCCGCGGGTATTTCCCGTTTAGTACGTGAAGAAGCGGGACTGCCACAAGGAACCGTCTCTACCGCAGTTAGTAAACGGCGTTCGGTAAGTACTATTATCCCTAGTACTGGGCGTCCCTTGGACCAAGCGCAAATGCAACAGGTGGCAAGTAAAGAAATCGCTTCCTGGCAGCTGAGGCCGCGGCTAAAATCAGCAGTTAAGGTCGCTACCGAAGGGAGGCTCGAAAAGTGAAAAAACTACCCCGAGCCTTGAATCGGATCTTACTGTTTATTTTTGGCTTGCTGTTTCTTGTCGCCGGAGTTTCAATTACCTCCGCTGCTACCTCTTCCTCGATTCACCGCCGCCTTCTTGACTACCGCTCAAAAATAGAGTCCGGATTTACCACCCTGGCTAGACAGTCAACCTTCCAGGTGCAAGGCAGAGAGATTTCCGCGGTTCAAGCGGGAGCCCTAGCCTTGGTGATCGTAGTGATCCTGTTGCTAATAGTCTGGGTGTTTTCCCAAGGCGGCGGCAAGATTCGCTCGCTGGCTTTAAATAAGGTCGGGAAGGATTCTGACAAACAGGGCGAGATTACTGCCGAATTGGGGTTAATCCAGGATATAATCGAGAGCGAAGTGGCTAGTAGTCGCGACATTGCCTCTCTAAAAATCTCTTCATGGGAGGTAAAAAAGCGTCCAGGACTGGCGCTAACCGCCGCGGTTTACAAGGGAACGAACCCTCGCGCAGTTAAGATAGAAATTGATCAAGCGATTGCGAAGTTAGATCAAGTGTTAGGAATAAAAATGCCGATTCTGGTACAACTAACCACGAACTGGCGAACCAATTTAGGATCTGCGGATCGCGTAGATTCATAAAATATAAAAGGAGAACAACATGGGACTGGACGACAAGATTAAGAACTCTGCAGAGGACTTGGGCGGCAAAGCAAAAGAAGCTGCCGGTAAAGTTAGCGGAGACAAGAACGTAGAAGCCGAAGGCAAAGCTGACCAGGTGGGTGCAGAAATCAAAGATAAGGTTTCTGAATTCTCCGATAAAGCCAAGGACATGGCCGAAGAAGCCGGCGCTAACCTAAAGGCTGCTGCCGAAAAAATCAAAGAAGGCTTCTCTAGCGACAAGTAAATCCGGCAAAATCTAGCAGTAGCAAATAGCTAGTTTAAGAATCGGGAGGCGATAGCCTCCCGATTCTTTTATGTCTTATTCCCCTAGCGTCTGCGTCTTCAATCCCAGTTCAGATACCCGCACGCAAGCGGCCAGTTCCTAGATAACGCGTGGTTAATCCAATAAGGAGGGCAAAACTTTGGTTTCCTCACCAATGCGCATATCAGCGATTTTACCGGCTGCCCGCAGCTCTTTTAGCCGAGGAACTACCCGCCGGGAAATGCCCCACGGATCAATCGTGTTTAGGTAAATCCGGGTACCGCCCTCAAAACCCGCCAAAGTTGAAATTCGCCATTTCAGTAAGATCCGCCAGCGCATGGGAGTCGAAACCGATAGCGGACGGTGATACCACTCTTCATTGCAAGGGACATCAGCACCGGTAGCAGCATGGATAGCGTGCAAAATATCAGAAACTGCCCGCGTCTTCTTTTCTCCCGCGTCCCAGGGATTACAGGGCTCACCGAGCGGCCAAACCGCGATCGTAGGATAACGGTGTCCCACCCCCGCCATTGCGATCGCGTCCTCGTTTTGTGCCAAGATCAGCCCGCGAGTAGCTCGAATCTTCAAAATGGTGTGGTAAATATCGGGGTCTTTGCGCAGTCGCTCGCGTTCTTGAGTGGTCTGAACGGGGAATTCGTCAATCGCTACCAGTTGCTTATGCAGATGATCGAAACTGGCGCCCGCCGGTTTTAGCCAATTCTGGAACGTCGCCACATATTTGACGGCTGGATCCAGATCGTACAGATCCCGCAGCGCCCTCGCCGTGAAGGCAGTATAGGCATGATGTTCCTCCGGAGTCAGAGTACCCGCGGAAGCCAGCTGGGAGGAATCAGTGGCTCCCGGAACAAAATGTCGATTAGCCACAATCAGATCATGCCCACCCGAGAAGAACGAGTTTGCTTGCCCCAACATTTCCGGTTCGGAAAGGCTATTTATTTCCTCGTCATTCATCCCGTATTGGTGGAGTTTAGCTCGCACTACCCGCAGCACATGGTCATAGCCGGTGGGGGTAGCTAAATACTCTGCCAAACGCTGGCGTTCCTTATCGGAAGGTTCATGACCATGATTAAGGTGCCAGTACTGGTAGGAAACGATTTCAAATAGATTCGGGATCCGGCGAAAATCTGCCGGATATTTACTAAGCTGATCGGCAGCTAATCCTTCTACAATCCGGAAATCTCCGCAGCGAGTAGTGTTATCTGCTGGCAGATCCGCATCCCCTAAGACAATTCGAGATTTTTCGGGCGGGGTTTCTAAATAGCGATCAGAGCAGAAGGCACAAGTGGAAGTATGATCCTGGGCGCTAATGGGACTGGGATTAACCTGGGGCTTGGAAAGCGGGCGGTGGCCCCGACCCGGTACCGTCCACACCTCGGTTCCAGTTAACTGATTTCGTTGTTTAACGGTTCCATCTGCCAGTTTAACTAATGCCCGTGCGGCTGCTGCTTCCTCTTTTGCCATACTTCCACCCTAGTTGCCTATTGGTACTTTTTCGCCTACTCCCAGCGCGTGTAAGTCAGATGCTTTAAATGCTGAGGGTCTGGTTTATAGTGAGCGGAAGGGGAAGGAGGTAAGTTGATTAAATATCTGGGGTCAAAACGGAACCTGGTACCAACTTTAGGAAGCATTGCTAGCGCTACTGGTGCGAACAGCGCTCTCGATCTGTTTTCCGGTACTACCCGGGTCGCCCAAGAGTTTAAACGTCGCGGGATCTTCACCACTGCCTGCGATCTTGCTTCCTATAGTTACCAATTGGCGCGCACCTATATCAAAACTGATGCCAACACCGTTGATATCGCGGCCTTACGCAACCATCTAGAGGCAATGAGCGCCCTTAAAGGTAAAGAGGGATACTTTACCGAGACTTTTTGCCGCCAAGCCCGGTTTTTTCAGCCCCATAACGGAAGGCGTATCGATGCCTGCCGAGATTACCTGGTTGACCTGCAAGATGATCCCTTATTCCCGATATTATTAACTTCCCTGATGGAGGCCGCCGACCGGGTAGATTCCACCACTGGAGTCCAAATGGCTTATCTGAAGAAGTGGGCACCGCGTTCCTATAACCAGTTAGAGCTACGTTTGCCGCAGCTACTGCCGGGAAAGGGGCAGGCCTTACAAGGAGACGCCCTCAAACTGGTTGACCAGGTACCCCAAGTAGATCTCGCATACCTAGATCCCCCCTATAACCAGCATCGTTACTTCACGAATTACCATATTTGGGAAACCTTAGTGCGTTGGGATGCCCCGGAGACCTACGGCGTGGCGCGCAAAAGGATCGATGCGCGCGGTGATCAGCACCGTTCAGTATTTAACTCCAAACGCACTATGGCGCAAAGTTTCTTTTCCTTGCTTGGCCGGGTACGCGCCCAAACCATAGTGGTTTCCTATAATGACGAATCTTGGATTGGCGAGGACGAGATGGTGAGCGCCATTTTGGAGGCCGGCTTTGCCCAGGTAAAAAAGTTTTCGTTTTCACAGCGCCGCTATGTGGGAGCAAAAATCGGAATCTATGACCCGCAAGGAAAGAAAGTGGGCAAGCCCGGCGCGGATAGAAATATTGAGAATGTGTTTGTGGGTGGCAACGCTACCACTCTGTCTCAAATCAGCGCGGCCTTATCCTCTTAAATCAGTCTACAGTTAGCGATTTTAGTATTGGAGCCAGCCTTTAGCCTGCTGGGAGAGCTGCTGCAGCAAAGATATGGCCTCTTGCGCCCGCGCTGCCGGTACCATCAGGTGGTCATGGTGCAGTCCGGATAAAACATTGCAGGGAATAGATTGGCTGGCCAGCTGGGAAGCAACCGTAAAAGTCAGCCCCGTTTCTTCTAGCGAGACATCGCAATCCAAAGTAATTCGGCGATAGATCTTTTTCCCCGCGGCCAGACCTGCTGCTTTTGCCTGTTCTAAGGGAACGATTAGGGTGAGTCCTTCTTCTTCTTTTATCTGTGCAAACGGCTCTAATCCCGCGGGCAGACCATCCCGCTCCGACAAGAATACATACTTGCCAAACATATGCGGACGAAGCTTAGACAACGCTAGATCAAAGTCAGAATACGAACTCATAGTTTTAAGTTAGGGGGCTAAGCCCTACCCGTGCTTTCTAGTCTCACTCTGCGGTCGATATTTCCCGGTTTCAGCAGGTAAATACCAAAATTCTCAGGCGGCGTTCAGCAACTTGTTTTAAACTACAGACCCATAAATCCGACCGCGGCAAAATTAGTTTCCGCCCGGCGCTCTAAGTTAAATCCCGGCGCAAAAGTCAGGATATCCTCCGATAAACACTCATCACTGCCCGCGCCACCGCCGAGGGTGCTTCTAAAGGCACCAAATGACCCGCACGCGGCACGGAGACTACCCGGGTACCGAGCGCCTTGGCCATCGCTTCCGCTTGGGCTGCAGTGGAGTTTTGATCTTGTTCCCCCCGAACCACCATTGCCGGGATTTGCGCCCTCCCTAGGGTCTCTAGACGGCCAGGGCGCGCCGCCAAAGCACGCTGCGCCCAAGAAATTGCCTCCCCGGGTGCCTCGTTAATCCATTTTTCCATCAGCTGCGGAATCTTGGGAAAATCCGTGAGGGTCTCTTTAGCCAACATAGTGGGAATAGACTTCACCAATTGTTCTTGTGCCCTGCCAACCAGGGCGCCGACTGCCATTTCCGTGCGGGCAGCCCGCGCGGCCGCAGTATCAATATCAGCCTTAGTGCCCACTAGTACCACTCCCCCCACTAATCGCGGATGCCGTTCAATCATCGCCTGCGCGGTATATCCCCCCATCGAGTTCCCGCACACCAGTACTTTTTCTGCCCCTTCTGCTCTTACCGCTTGGGCTACATAATCGGCATAGATTTCTAAAGAGGGCGGATCTAGCGGAACCGGGGAACGGCCAAATCCGGGAGGATCAATCGCTATTACCGGCACTCCCTCGAAACGACGGGCAACCCCTTCCCACATTCGATGGTCATAGGGAAAAGCTGCTAATAAAACCACTGCGGGGGTGCCCGCCATTCTATGCGCATCCCGCGTAAAAATAGCCACGTTCATAATCTCCATCTTCGCACAGCTCGGAGAAGATGACCTCGAAAACTAGGATGATAGTTACGGAATTATATTTTAGAGTTTTGGCGAGCGTTACAAACCCGCAAATACTAGAGACCGCGTTCCCAACACGAACGATGCCAATGCCGGCGTTGATCTAAACCAGCTTGAGTACCAAAAATAGAATCGGTTCGCCAAGCCACCACATGTGCCTGGCCGATCTGGATCTCTTGACTGCACCCGGGACACACATAAGTTTTACGTGCCTGGGACAGGTACTGCACCTGGAAATCACCATCCCGGCGGGAAACTGCCCGTGGCATGGAAGCTAAAGAATCCATTCTTAAAGGCCGGTGCTCCCCCCAGGGACGTTTACGAGAGCGCCTAGCCACTTTAAAATACCCGGGATCCGCGTTTGTAAACTTCCATAGGATTCAAATCGGCATCAGTAACTAAAAGATCGGCAAACTTGCCGGGAGCTACCTGCCCTAATTGGGGGTTTCCTAAGATTTTTGCCCCTTGCGTCGAAGCGCAATACACCGCATCTACCAGCGGTATTCCTGCCTTATGCGCTATCTTCACCTGGTTGATGAGGTGAGAGGTGCCGCCCGCGAGCCCTCCGCCGCGCTGACTCAAAGTCGCTACGCCCTCTTTAACGGTTACTGCTTGTCCCCCGAGGACGTAGTCGCCGTCTCCCAGCCCGGTAGCGGCCATCGCATCGGTCACGAATACCATCTGTTCGCGCCCGATCAGTTCATATACATTGCGCACCAAGGAAGGATCCACATGGACACCGTCGGCAATGAGTTCGACAATCACTCCGCCCCCGGCCGCATCCGCCAGGATCTCCGGAACCGGTCCGGGATCGCGGTGATGCATCGGTGCCATCCCATTAAACAGATGAGTTACCGTGGCATGCGGGCAGCGGGCATGCGCCGAATGCTGCAGGGTTTGCCGCACTTCTACCAAGGCATCCCGCATCTTCTGAGAACTGGTATCGGTATGGCCAAAGGAAGGCACTGCCCCACCTGCAATCAAGGTTTCTGCCACCCCGGAAGGTCCCATGGCATAAGGTTTTTCCGGCGCGAAAGTCATCGACACCGCATAGCCGCGCGAGGCAATCAGCAGCTCACGCGCTAAGGGTTCATTCGGGGCTTGAATATGCGCGGGATCTTGCGCGCCACAATGCCCCTGAGCAATGAAGGGACCTTCGAAATGGATACCCGCGAGTTTACCTGCCGCGCACATCCCGGCCAATAGTTCTGCTTTCTCCCGCAGTACCATCGGTGATTGCGTAACTAGCGAGGCTACCAGCGAAGTAGTACCCCAGCGTAGATGTTCCGCCACCGCTGCCAGGGCTTGGTCTTCGGACTGGGCATCCGGGAAAGACACACCCCCGCCTCCGTGGCAGTGGACGTCAATCAACCCCGGCAATACGTAACGATCGTCGCTTGGAGCGGTGGCTGCCAGGATTTCGTCACCGAAACCAGCATCTTTAGCCGCAGTTGATTCGCCTATCCAAACAATGGCGTCTCCAGAAACTACCACTGCCCCATCGGTAATGATGCGACTCGCGGTTACTACTCGTCCGCGGATGGCAAATACTTCATTCATAGCGGCAATGCTCCTGCCCGATAAGTTGTATTTTCATGGCTTAAAACAGGCGCGACTCGGCGTCGTCTACTCCTCGCATCGTATCGTAATCCAAGGTTAGACAGCGAATCCCCCTATCTTCAGCAAGGGTTCTGGCCTGCGGTTTGATTACTTGCGCCGCAAAAATTCCCCGCACTTCCGGCATAATCGGATCGCGGGAAAGCAGATCTAGGTAGCGGGTAAGCTGCTCCACCCCATCGATTTCTCCGCGCCGCTTCACTTCGATGGCGACGTGATTGAGATCGGGGTCGAAAACCAGTAAATCGACCGGACCTACCGGGGTGGGATACTCACGCCGGATTAGTTCCCATCCGGCACCCAGGATATCGGGAACTTGCGCCGCCAGCAGCTCTTGTAAATGCGCCTCTACCCCGTCTTTTTGTAGTCCCGGATCTATTCCCAGATCGCAACTAGTTTCCGAGAAAATCTCTCCGACCCGCAGTTTTAGCTGATCTCCAGTTTTTGCTGATTCTACTAACCAAATCTGCTCTATGCCGGCGGCCTCGTCCTCGGGAGGTACCGGTAATTCTTCGATAGTAGCCGGCCCTGCCATCCAGTTAAGGGGTTTATAGGAGCCGCCATCACAGTGAATAAGCACCGAAGAATCGGCTTTCACCATAATCATTCGCGGTGCCATCGGCAGAAACGAGGTGAGGCGACCACTGTATTCGACGGAACAGTTAGCGAAAAGTACGCGCATGAGAATCTATTCTAGGTTATCGGCGAGAATGGTTCACCCGGGTGTTTACTGCGTCATTTTGCAAGCATTTTAACCCCACGATTGGGGAATTTCGCGAGGGGGCGCCGCCTCTGCCCAGGATACGAGGCCGGCGTGGTCGTCCTCGGAAAGAAACAACCAAAAACGATGGGTACCCACCGTAACCGGAACCGCAACGTTTCGTATCCCCTTTTTGGACAGGTAATTGTGGACTTTCCCTAGCTCTATTTTTCGGCGCGGCCAAGTCTTGTCGGGACGGAACGATAGAGCAGCCGCCTTGTACCAGTTTAAAGACTCGGCCTCATAGACTGCGCAGCCCTCGGTCCATCCGGAAGTTACATCCGGTCGGTAGGAGCACAGAAAAGCCCCCTGACGGTAAAGGCGATTCATACGCCACAAAAAATAGGCGGCAATTAAAGCCACTAGGGCGGCAATCACCAAAATGATTAGCAGAAGAACTTTTAGCGCCGTCATGGCCTAACTATACCGCCTCTAGCCAAATCTTTTCGATTTACAGCCCGTCAACTACTATGGTTACCTTATCTTCATCAACGGAAACAAATCCGGGAACTATTTCAAAAAACCGGGCATCCGGGTCGTTTTCTTTCATCCCCACTTTAACTTTTCCCGCGGTAATGGTACCCAAAAATGGCAGGTGTCCCGGCAGTATCCCCAGCGAGCCTTCGGTAGTGGGCAGGGAGACGAATCCCGCCTGCCCACTAAACAGCTCCCCCGAGCGGGTCACTACTTTAACCGAAAGCGAACTCATTACGCCGCTTCCTTCTGCAGCTTCGCCCAATTGCGTTCCAGATCCTCGATCCCGCCAATATTGAAGAATGCCTGCTCCGGAATATGGTCATAAGTGCCTTCGCAGATGCGCTTAAAGGCCTCAATAGTTTCAGCCAGCGGAACCGTGGAGCCTTCTACCCCGGTGAATTTCTCGGCCATATAGGTGTTCTGCGACAGGAACTGCTGGATTCGGCGTGCCCGGTTCACGGTGAGTTTATCCTCTTCAGAAAGCTCATCCATACCTAGGATCGCGATAATGTCTTGCAGTTCTTTGTTCTTTTGCAGAATCGACTTTACCTGGGTGGCAACCTGATAGTGTTCTTCACCCACATACGTGGGATCCAAAATGCGCGAAGTCGAAGACAAGGGGTCAACCGCCGGATACAAACCACGCGAAGCAATATCACGCGAAAGCTCGGTGGTGGCATCTAGGTGCGCGAAAGTAGTTGCCGGAGCCGGGTCAGTGTAGTCGTCAGCCGGCACGTAAATCGCCTGCAGCGACGTAATCGAGTGGCCTGCAACCGAAGTAATGCGTTCTTGGAGCAGCCCCATTTCATCGGCCAGGTTCGGCTGATAGCCTACCGCCGACGGCATGTGCCCCAGCAGAGTCGATACCTCCGATCCAGCCTGAGTGAAACGGAAAATGTTATCGATAAACAGCAACACGTCCTGGTGCTGGACATCCCGGAAGTATTCCGCCATGGTTAGACCGGTTAGCGGAATGCGCAGACGCGTCCCCGGAGGCTCATCCATCTGTCCGAATACCAGTGCGGTCTTATCAAATACCCCGGCTTCATCCATTTCGTGGATCAGGTCGTTACCCTCGCGGGTACGTTCACCCACGCCAGCAAATACCGATACACCGCCGTGATCTTGGGCTACGCGCTGAATCATTTCCTGAATAAGCACGGTCTTACCTACGCCCGCTCCGCCAAATAGACCGATCTTTCCGCCGAGCACATAGGGGGTAAGCAGGTCAATAACTTTAATCCCAGTTTCAAACATCTGGGTCTTGGATTCCAGCTGATCGAAAGAGGGCGGGTCGCGGTGAATCGGCCACCGTTCTTTGATCTCTAGGGTCTCCCCCTCTTCCAGGTTGAGACAATCGCCGGTCACGTTAAATACGTGTCCCTTGGTAACGTCACCTACCGGAACCGAAATAGGGGCTCCGGTATCGGTTACTTCCTGTCCGCGCACCAATCCGTCAGTGGGCTTTAGGGCTAGGCAGCGCACTACATCGTCGCCCAGGAACTGTGCCACCTCCAAAGTGAGCTTATGGGGAGTAGCTTCGCCCTCAATCTGGATCATGGTCTCCAGGGCGTTGTACATTTCCGGCAGATGATCTGGCGGGAACTCCACGTCCACAATCGAGCCGATCACCTGGGAAACCCGTCCCACGCCCGTAGTCCGTTCGGTATCACTCATTAGAGTCTCCTTAATCCTCTGTTTCCTCTAGCGACCAGCGGCTAAGGCTTCTGCCCCGCCGACGATCTCCGTTATTTCAGTAGTAATTTCTGCCTGACGCGCATTATTAGCCAGGCGAGTGTAACGCTCAATCATGTCTTGAGCATTATCATTGGCAGTGTGCATCGCGGTTTGCCTGCTGGCCAGCTCGCTGGCAGCCGCCTGCAGCAGCGCCGAGCGAATCCGCGAACGCACATACATGGGCAAGATCTGGTCTAGAACTGCCTCGGGGCTGGGCTCAAATTCGTACAGCGGAGGTACCTTGCCCTGGGGCGTATCCAGGTTAATATCCATCTCTTCGGCTTCTGCTTCCGAGATGACCTCCAGCGGCAACATTTTACGCACTATCGGAACCTGTTTGACCATGTTCACGTAGCGAGTAAACACCAGGTAAACTTCGCAGACTCCCTGGTGAAGCACGTCCGCCAAGAAAGTGTCGGTAAGAACATCTGCGATCTCGTAGGATTGCTCGATAGTTGGAGAATCCGAGTTGCCGCTCCAAGACTGTTCCACCGGAATCCCGCGGAAGCGAAAGTAACTTTCTGCCTTGCGTCCATAGCTATAGAGTACTGGCTCTTTACCCTGCTCTTTTAGCTCTTCCACTAGCTTCTCAGTTTCCCGCAAGATAGAGGCAGAATAGGCACCGGCCAAACCGCGATCGGAGGTAACACACATGACTGCTACCCGATCAGTGTCCAGCCGCTCCCTGGTGATCGGATGATCAAAAGAGGAGTGAATCGCTAAAGCCGCCAAAGCCTGCGTGATTGCCGTATCAAAGGGCGTGGACTGAGTGGCAGCTTCGCGAGCCTTTCCGATACGCGAGGCCGCGATCAGCTCCATAGCATGAAAGACCTTGCCCAGCGTCTGCGTGGCCTTGATCTTCTGCTTATATATCCGCTGCTTTCCGCTCAAGGTTAATCCTTTTTATCTTTCTTGTTGTGGCGATCTACCACCAGTTTTTCGTTATCACGCTCAGCTTCGGAAACCTCGTCCGGAATATTAACTTCCGAGTCCAGCACTCCCTGGGAAGAAACGAAACCGCTGCGGAACTTCTCGACCGCTGCTTTTAGAGCCTCTTCCGTATCGGAATCGAACTGCCCGGTTTCTTTAATCTTGGCGGGTACATCCGAATTGGCATGCAAATAGGCAAGCATCTCCGACTCGAAGCGGTGAACATCAGATACCTCGATATCATCTAGATACCCGCTGGTTCCTGCCCAAATCGAGCAAACCTGATCCTCGACCTCGTAGGGAGTAGCCTGGGGCTGCCGCAGCAATTCCATGAGCCTTGCGCCCCGGGTTAGCTGCCTCTTAGTGGTGGCATCCAAATCGGAAGCGAACATCGCGAAAGCCTGCATATCCCGGTACTGCGCCAAAGTAATCTTCAACGTACCGGAGACTTTCTTCATCGCCTTGACCTGCGCGTCGCCGCCTACACGAGAAACCGAAATACCTACATCCACTGCCGGACGCTGATTCGAGTTGAACAGGTCGGACTGTAAGAATATCTGACCGTCGGTAATCGAAATGACATTGGTAGGAATATAAGCCGACACATCATTGTCTTTGGTTTCAATCAAAGGCAATCCGGTCATCGAGCCTCCACCCAGCTCATCGGAAAGCTTGGCACAGCGTTCCAGGAGCCGCGAGTGTAAGTAGAACACGTCACCGGGGTAGGCTTCGCGCCCCGGCGGACGGCGTAGCAAGAGGGAAACGCTACGGTAGGCTTCTGCCTGTTTCGAAAGATCATCAAAAATAATGAGGACGTGTTTGCCTTGGTACATCCAGTGCTGACCGATAGCCGAACCGGTGTAGGGTGCCAGATACTTAAACCCGGCAGAATCAGAAGCAGGAGCGGCCACGATGGTGGTGTATTCCATGGCTCCGGCGGCCTCTAACTGGCCACGCACACTGGCAATGGTGGAACCTTTTTGCCCCACAGCTACATAGATGCAGCGTACCTGCTTATTGGGGTCGCCACTTTCCCAGTTCTTTCGCTGGTTAAGCACAGCGTCAATCGCAATCGCAGTCTTACCGGTTTGGCGATCTCCAATAATCAACTGCCGCTGACCTCGCCCAATCGGAATCATGGAGTCGATGGCTTTCAGGCCAGTCTGCAGGGGCTCGTGCACGGATTTGCGCATCATCACCCCGGGAGCCTGTAGCTCCAGAACCCGGCGTGCTTCAATATCTTGAATCTCGCCCAGGCCGTCTAGGGGCTGCCCCATGGGATCAACTACACGCCCTAGATACCCGTCACCCACTGGAACGGATAGTACCTCTCCGGTACGGCGCACCGGTTGTCCCTCTTCAATACCTGAAAAGTCGCCCAGCACAATCGCGCCAATCATGCGATCTTCTAGGTTCATTGCCAATCCGGTAGTGCCATCGGCGAACTTGAGAAGCTCGTTCGCCATTGCTCCCGGCAAGCCCTCGATCTGCGCGATACCATCAGCCGCCATCACTACATGCCCGATTTCGTCCTCGGTAGAGCGAGTGGGCTCATAGGAGCTTACGAAGTCCGCGAGGGCGTCACGAATCTTCTCCGGTTGGATTTGAAGTTCAGCCATGAAATTGCCTTTTCCTAACGTTCCGGTACTACCCGGCCAGTTTCTGCTTTGTTTCTTGAATGATGGTGGCCAAGGAGCCATCGAAAATTTGGGAACCCACCCGAACTTTCATGCCTCCTAGCACCGAAGGTTCCACGCTCACCTGGAGGTGAATGTTTTTTTGATAGCGCCGTGACAAAATATCGCGCAGTCGCTCAGCTTGGGCATCTGCAAGCGGGGTTGCCACCTGTACCGTTGCTACCACAGTGTCGCCAGCTGCTGCCAAATCACGGCGCATATGACGCAAGTTGCCAGTTAAGGACACGGAGTCCTCCAGCTTACTATTGCGACTTACGGCACTAACCGCCCGGAGAGCCAAAGTCGTAGCCGGACGCGACAAACTGGAACCAAACAGCTCCTGTAGTAGGCGCACCCGATATTTTGGCTCGCGATTGCGATCCGAAAGCGCGGAGCGTACCTGCTGATTAGCACGTACGAATCGTTCCAAAGAAAATATTTCGTCCGCGATCTCGATAGCTTTACCCTCAGCCTGAGCACCGCGTTGTACTGCGCATTCACCGAGAGTTTCAATCACGGTGGGCAGTTCTTGGGCACTGGGAGCTGCGCTAAGAGCGCCCTCGACGGTGGTAAGTGCAACCTCTGACAGGTTTTCGGCCAAGGTTTGGAGCAACCTGACCCGATCCTCCAGGCTACGAGCCGGATCGGTAAGCGCTAATGCAATCCTAGATGAGCCTTGCACCAAGTCAGATAGTGCAAAGAGGTCATCCGCCCAGTCGTAACAAGTCTGGGCAGTCATGCCCGTTTGCCGGGCTAAAACCGCTTTGCCCTGCTCTAGAGCTTGCCTACTGGATGCGCGCATTATTTCCTAACACTTTCCTTTTCGCAGGAGGTTTCCAGTTGATCCAAAAAACGGTCAATTACCCGTGCAGATAGATCCCGATCCGTCAACTGTTCGCCCACAATATTCTCTGCCAATTCTGCAGCCAGCATCCCGACCTCAGTCTTAAGAGAAATCTCTGCCGCTTGCCGGTTGGCTTCTACCTGCCGCTGTGCCTGGGCACTAATACGCTCCGTTTCCTCGCTAGCTTGGGTTTTCGCCTCTGCCACGATCCGCTTGGCACTCTCTTGTGCCTCAGAACGGATCTGGGCTGCTTCTTCGTGAGCCTGGCGCAATGCCAGTTCAGATTGGGCGTTAGCATCGGCGATTTCTTGTTTCGCCTGCTCTGCCTTTTCCAAGCCATCTTTAATGGTGGTGGCGCGCTGGTCAGTAATTTCTTTGTACTTTGGGTAAACGTACTTCAAAATTACGAAGAAGAAGATCGCGATAATAATCGCAGACCAGACCAACTCGGGAATCGCAGGTAGCAGAATATTGTGTTCACCTGCCTCGGCCTGCTGAATCATGTTTAACATCAAGTTTCCCTTTTGCGATTAGATTAGAACAGGAATCCGGCAACCAAACCGATCAGGGCAAGCGCCTCTACGAAGGCGATACCGATGAACATATTGGTGGTTAGGCGGCCACCTAGTTCGGGCTGGCGAGCCATAGATTCCTGGGTTTTACCAATCAAAATACCAAGGCCGATACCAGGGCCGAGGCATGCCAATCCGTATCCAAGAGTAGCTATTGATCCAGTCATTATTTTCTTCTCTTTCTTTTCTTTATTTGTGGGTTTTCCCGCCAAAAGCGGAAGTCTTTAATGGGAGTGCACCGACTGCTCAACGTAGACTGCGGTCAGCACCGCAAACACATAAGCCTGCAAGAAGGCAACAAAAATTTCAAAAGCAGTCACCGCAATTGCGGCTAGGAAGGTGACTATCGATATCACCTTCAACCCTCCTGCGGCCGTAAGTAGGAAATAGTTGGATGCCAAAATAGTCAGCGCTAGCAGCATGTGCCCGGCGATCATATTGGCCAAAAGCCGGACAAACAAAGTGAAGGGACGAACGATGAAGGTCGAGAAAAACTCGATGGGAGTCAGCAAAATATAGAGCACTTTGGGAACGTTCGGGATAAATAACGAGGATTTAAAATAGCCCCCAAATCCCTGTGCCCGGATTCCCGCGATGATAAACAAAAACCAGACAAATATTGCCAGCAAGAGCGGAATCCCCGCCACGGCGCTACCAGCAATATTTAACCCGGGGATGACTCCCCCGATATTCATAAAGAGGACGGTAAAGAAGATCGCGGTTACAAAACCGTTGTATTTCTGGGCATATTCTTTGCCCATCACCTGTTCAGAAATGTTGGTACGGCAAAAATCCAGCAGATATTCCATAGTAGATTGCGCCGCCCCCGGAACCATTTTGGCTCGGCGCGTGTAAAGAATCGCGCAAATCAAGAAGGCCACTAGCAGCACAATACGCACCAAGGTGATGCGGTTCATTTCGAAGGGGGTGCCAGCGAACGCTATTACATCTGGAAAAAATTCGTCAATGGTAGGTGCCTCGAAGCCGCTTTGCGGTATCAGGGTGGTTAGCCCACTAAGCATCAGTGACACTATCTGTTCCCTTCAATTCTGCCGATTTTGGCCGAAAACCGTGATCCGGATTCCATCCTAACGCTTAATTTCGGTCGGTGGACGGACTCCCGAATATCTCTAAAATAACTTAGCATAGGACCTGCGTCCCCGAGAACTAAGCGGAATTTTACCATAGAAATAGCTAGTCTAGAGCTTTCCAATAGTTATTTTATTGGTTTTCGTTACTACTCGTGCCTCTCCAATAGTGGTTAGTAAAATTGCGGTTACCAACACCAGAAAGATCACTTTGCTATCAACCTGCGGCAGAGGGCGAAGCGCCGCTACCGCCACGATAACTATGACCAGTTTCACTAAATAGGCTCCAAAAACATAGCCGCTAGTGCGCAGCGGATCTCGCAATACCAACCGGTTGGCGCCGATTCCAACGGCCGCCACCACCCACATGATTACCATGGCGCAAAGAGCCCCTAGTGCCCCTGGCCAAGAACGAAGTATGCCTGCCGCCGGTACGGAAATCAGGGTTAGGATCGCCAAGATCACGACAACAGCGCGATTTCCTTTGCGAATGGCCATCCGCGCGCCGTAGCGATCAGCTACGGTGGTGACTTCCGGTGTCCGCGGACTCCTTCCGTCAGTATCTCGATATGCAGGGGGGAAGCCCCTCCCCGACGTTCCTTCGGAGAACCTTTCGACATCTTCGTTCATCGACCATCCTTTCCTCGTACATGCCGGGGATGGGGATCCGCGCCCTGTGAATAGTAACTACGCAATCCCGGTAAGTAGGAAATGGTAACTATCAGACATATTATTCCGCCTAGCACTGCCAGCATTAACTCGGGAAGCCAGTCAAGCTTTAGCAAACAAACTGCCAGTACCGAAAAGTAAAATGCCCACAGGTACATCACCAACACTGCGCGACGATGCGAATGCCCCATCTTCAACAGGCGATGATGCAGGTGAAGACGATCTGGTTTGAAGGGGCTTTGCCCATTGGCCAGGCGGCGAATCACCGCCATTACCATGTCTGCGAAAGGTAGAGCCATTACTGCCAGCGGCAAAAGCAGCGGAATCGCTGCCGGCAGGAACTGTGATGTGCCCAGAGAAACCGGATCGATTTGTCCAGTAACTACGATGAACATGCAAGAAATGGTCAGCCCCAGCAGCATCGAGCCCGAGTCTCCCATGAAAATAGTTGCGGGATGAAAGTTAGAGGCTAGAAAACCTAGGCAAACCCCCACAATTACGATTCCGATCATGGCAGCGAAGGAGGCATAACTTTGCGCGTTGGTCAGGCGAATCAATAGATATGAATAGATAAAGAATGCTCCCGCTCCAATCAAAGTGATTCCGGCTGCTAAACCGTCAAGACCATCAACAAAGTTAACCGCATTGGTAGAAAACACTATGATCAGCACGGTTATCAGAATCGACATCTTGGTTGAGGGAATAGTCATCCCAAAGATAGGGAACGAAACCACTTGAATGCCCTGCCAAGCGACCGCAGCCGCGATCAAGACCTGTCCGGAGAGTTTAGTCCACCAATTCAAGTCATAAACGTCGTCCACTACCCCCAGCACTGTTATCGCGATCGAACCAAAGATGAGCGCCCACACCTGGGGATCGGCGTAAAACTGGGAAAAATAAGGCATCTGCCGCGAAATCAAAAACGCCCCTAGCAGTCCGCACAACATAGCAACCCCACCAAGTCGCGGAGTGGGCACCTGGTGAACGTCGCGCTCCCTCACCGGGGTCAAAACGTGAAGTGCCAAAGAGATACGGCGCACTATCGGGGTCACCAAAAAAGTAATCGCACAAGCAATTACTCCCAGTAACAGATAGGCTTTCACGCGTTTCTCCCTATTGTTTTGTTGCTTTCCCGGCAACCGCTACAAGCTGGCGGGGCGGGATTGCCCCGCTGCGTAGCACCGAGTACCCTGATTCCTCTACTTTAACTATGGTGGATGGTTCTCCAATCTGACTAGGACCGGCGTCGATATACTCGGCGACCTTATCAGAGAAATATTCTTGCGCTTGCCTAACCGTTTGTGCAGGCGGCAGCCCATGAAGATTCGCCGAAGTTACTGCCAGCGGTCCGTTTTCTTGCAGTAATTGCAAAAGATCACTTTGATTTGGTTGGCGCAGGGCTACGGTTCCTCCCGTTACCCCCAGGTCGAGTGGCAAATCTTTTCGCGCTGGTAACACCACGGTTAGAGCTCCCGGCCAAAACCTCTCCATAAACACTCTGGCCAGAGCCGGAATCTCGGGTACCAAAGCACCAGCTTGCGAGATACTACTTACTAGTACCGGGGAGGGGAAATCCCGGCCTCTACCTTTTGCCGTTAGCAACCTATCTACTGCGGAAGCCGAAAAAGGGTCGGCCGCTATTCCATAGACCGTATCGGTGGGTACTACCAGTAGTTTTCCCGCCGCTATCAGACTTTTGAGACTAGTTATATCTTGCTTACTAAGCGGAGTTCGCATACTTGCATATTAGCCTTATCGACGTTGCTTGCGCCCATAGGTGATCACTGCGCTTCCCGCCCAAATGCTAAGCAGGGAAAATCCGGTCAGCCAAATATCGCGTTGACCTCCGGTTTGGGCTAGCTGCCTGGGGGCAGTCGGGGCACTACTTTGCGAGGAAGGAGGATTCGTCTGCTCGGTAGGGGTAGGCTTGCTAGTTTCCGGGATAGGCAGCGGAGTCGTTGGCTCCGCCTCGGCAGTAATCGTAACTTCTTTAGGGGTGCTACTAGTACTACTGGGAGGGACGTCCAGAGGAGCTTCCACGTAATGCAAAGTTGGTTGGGGGGGACGGATCCTCTGCAAAGGCGGTAGCGGTGAAAAATACAGGTACTAGCGCCGCGGCGGTTAATGCCCCTAACACGCGAAACCAAGCCGCCATTGCCGCACCCTTCTGCTATCTTTCAGCCACTTTACCTTAACGTTAGCATCATTTGAGAGACCTTAATCTGATCCTCACTTTCGTGCCATGAGATAACGAGGACGCCCGGCGAGATCCCGCTGCGTCCTCATTTGACTAAATCCCATTTTACCAGCGTATTCACAGAGCTTTTCCCCTTGCGTGGGGTCGTGTTCCATGGCCAATACTCCGTCTTTACCCAGGAGCCGAAAAGCTTGTTTCACGGTTTGCATCGGAATATGGAGGCCGTCGTCTCCCCCACCCCAGAGCGCCAGCGGGGGGTCCTTTAAGGCTTCTGGCTGCGTAATAGTACCGGGCGGAACATAGGGAGGGTTGCTGACCACTAGATCAAATTGCCCCGCTTGCTCTTCCCATAAACCAGGGTCAGCCACATCTGCGCAACTCACACTGATGCGCCGCGCGAGCTGTGGGTAACGTTCCAGATTCTTCCGCGCTACTCTCAAGGCTTTTTCGCTAATCTCCACCATAAATACCTCAGCCGCAGGCAATTCTCGGGCGAGTGTCAGGGCAATAGCACCCGATCCCGCACATAAATCGGCAGCTAAGCCCGCTTCCCTAGCCCCCCGAGGGCGCAGCGCTAGTTCTACTAGATACTCGGTTTCCGGACGCACGATAAAGACATCAGGGCTGGAGAACAAGCGAAAGGAACCGAAAAACATCTCATTTAGCACATGCTGCAATGGTTCGTGGCTGCAGCGCCGTTTCACCAGTTCTCGGAAATCTTGCGTCTGAGCGGGAGTTAACTCCTGGGGGGCAAACAGAAATTCATCGGCTCCACATGCGGCACAATAAAGCGCCATGATTTCTCGCGCCGGCTCAATTCCAGCTTCCGCATAGCGCTGGCGCGCCCAGCCAAACGCCTCCGGGCGAGAGAAACCAGCTTGACTCATCAGATGATCTACGCAGAATCTATTAAGCTGACTGTCCGGAAAGCTGTTCTAGACGATGCTCCTCGTCAAGTTTGATCGCCGAGTCAATCACTGGCTGCAACTGCCCGTTAAGTACCTGGTCAAGGTTATAGGCTTTGTACCCGGTGCGGTGATCAGCAATCCGATTCTCCGGGAAGTTATAGGTACGGATACGTTCAGAGCGATCTACGGTCCGCACCTGAGAATGACGTTGCTCTGCCGCCTCGGCCTCCCGTTTCGCCTCTTCCTCTGCCTTTAAACGCGCCCGCAACACCCGGAACGCGGCCTCCCGGTTTTGGATCTGCGACTTCTCGTTTTGCATACTGACCACGATTCCAGTGGGAATATGGGTCAGACGGACTGCGGAATCGGTGGTATTAACCGACTGTCCACCCGGCCCGGAGGATCGGAAAACATCTACCCGCACCTCATTGGGGTCGATCTCTACCTCTCCCGCGTCTTCTACCTCCGGCATCACTAATACCCCGGCAGCAGAGGTGTGAATGCGTCCTTGCGACTCGGTGACCGGTACTCGCTGCACTCGGTGCACTCCGCCCTCATACTTCAGGTTCGCCCAGACGCCTTCTTCGGGGGCTACGTTCCCCTTAGCTTTGATCGCGATCTGGGCATCTTTGATCCCACCCAAGTCGTTAACAGTGGAGTCCATGATCTGTACGCTCCAGCCTTTGGCTTCTGCAAAACGTTCGTACATTCGCAGCAAATCCCCGGCGAATAGGGCGGATTCATCCCCACCTGCACCCGCTTTAATCTCCATAATGACGTCACGAGCATCATCAGGATCGCGGGGTGCCAACACTTTACGGAGCTTATCTAACGCTTGACTTTCAGCCTGTTCCATCTGGGGAATCTCGGAGGCAAAGTCAGGATCTTCCTTAGCCAGCTCTTGTCCGGCATGTAAATCTTCCTGCGCATTCTTCCAAGTCTCATAGGCTTTCGCTATCTGTGCCAACTGGGTGTGACGGCGACCGATTTTGCGAGCCTGCTGCTGATCCTTTTGCACTTGCGGATCGCCCATCTTCATTTCCAGTTCAGTTTTTTCTGCGATGAGGGCCTCTACGGCTTCCTCGTCAATCGGCGATCCCACAGTTGCTCCTTATTACTCTTCGCGAACTGACTTCTACTCTACGTTGCCGGCGGGGTGAACCAAAAAAACAGCTGTCCCGGATCTGTGGGAAAACACAACTTATTACGAGAGTAAGGGAATACGGTGAAAGGGTCTATTGGATCTATTTACCTCAATAACGGGGGTGCAGTTACCCTTACTTAACCGCACCCCCGTTTGATGCCGTACTCTAGCTTTAGGAAATATGGTGCGCTATCTTGCTACTTACCGGAGCCAGGGCTTCGTATATTTCTAAATATCTCTGGTGGTAGAACTGATACTCGCTAGTTGCATCGGAGTTTGGTTCAATCGCATCCGCCATCTCAACCATCTCTTTTGCTGCACTCCTAATATCTTTATGCAAACCAGCCCCAATTGACGCCAATATCGCGCCGCCCATCAGCGGCCCTGCTGTATTCTTCGGGAATAACATCGGTACCCCAGTGACATCTGCATGCATCTGCATCCAGAATCTCGATTTCGTCGGCCCGCCAGAAACCACCACTTTTACCGGGTCGAATCCTTTATCCCGGAAGGTGTCAAAAATAGTTTTTGTTCCATAACAAACCGACTCCAGAACAGCTCGGTACAGGTGAGCTTCAGTATGCGAAAGAGTCAGCCCAGTGAACGCTCCCCGGGAATAGGGATTGGAAAAAGGAGAACGATTTCCTTGGAAATGATCCAACGCGACAACCCCGTCACAGCCTATTGGAATCTGCTGAGCCTGTGCATCCAAATACTTGTAAA
This sequence comes from Varibaculum sp. GTC20041, assembly GCF_055387755.1. Taxonomy (NCBI): domain Bacteria; kingdom Bacillati; phylum Actinomycetota; class Actinomycetes; order Actinomycetales; family Actinomycetaceae; genus Varibaculum; species Varibaculum sp. GTC20041. The sequence continues at coordinate 445,216 of NZ_AP041144.1, read as the reverse complement.
GATCTGCGGATACGTTGCTGGAACTATGGGCATCAACCGTAAACCTATTCGTGAACCAATTATTCACTGAACCTGATGAAATCTGTCCTGCTTCAACTGTGTAAAGACCAGGAATAATAGCATCGTAATACGCTCCCCAGATCCCTTTGGCATAGATAGCTTGATCTGTTTGCCCTAACATTACGTGAGAAGAACCGGTAATTAGAGCCAAGGATCCTTCATCAACAACTCCCAGTCCGATTGCACCGACATGAGCATCGATACCACCCATCGTGACAGGAATTCCCGCAGGTAAACCAAGCTCTTGCGCGGCGCCACGACTTAGTTCACCCACTACTTCGCCCATATTCAACACGTTGCTAGGTAGTTTTCCTAGGGCATCGGGAATTCCTGCCTCTTCGTAGAGGCTAGTGGGCCAGCCGGACCAGTTTGAGTCGTAGAAGTATTTACAGGTAGCTGTGCAAATCGACATTGCCCACTCGCCTGTTAACTTGAAATTCATCCAGTCGACACAATCAACGAGTACCTCTGCCTTCTTATATATATCGGGCTCATTTTCGGCCAGCCACATCAGCTTGGGCACACCCCACTCGGCAGATACCGTTTGCATTCCCGCGTATTTAAGAGCAGGATCCCCGGTACTGGTAAGTTTTTCAGCTTGTTTAGCAGCTCTAACATCCATCCACAGCAGGCAGGGACGGAGAGGATTCCCACTGCTATCGCAAGGGATTACCGTAGCAGAAGTCCCATCAACCGCAATTCCCGCGAAGGCGTCAGCCGGCAGGCTAAGCAGCAATTTCCCAATAGCAGTTTTTAATCCATCCCACCAGTCTTGGGGATTTTGCTCAGCATGAGCAGGTTTTGGAGTGTAAGTATCCACTGAAGCGGATGCTGAATCAAGCATCTTGCCATCCGGAGTAACAGCCGCAACCCTTACTCCTCCAGTTCCAACATCGATACTTAGCAATAATTTATCATCCATTTTTAACCCCATTGTTAATAGATATTTCTTACTTACTTAGAACTGCTCTTGAACCTGACAAGCCCAGGCGATTGGCTCCCGCATCAACCATTGCTGAAGCCGTTTCGGGATCGCGAATGCCTCCAGAGGCTTTAACTCCTATTTCGTCACTCACGGTCTTGCGCATTAACTTCACTGCTTCTACGGACGCTCCCCCAGATTTATGAAATCCAGTAGAAGTTTTCACAAAATTAGCTCCAGCTTTTTCTGCGCATTGACAGACTTGAACAATTTCATCCTTGGTTAAACAGGCAGATTCGATGATTACCTTGAGTACCACGTTTTCGGAAATAGCATCGCGCACTGCTTTGATATCGGAAACAAGATAGTCCCAGTCATGCTCTTTGGCTTTTCCAACGTTAATAACCATATCTATCTCGTCAGCACCATTTTCTACCGCTAGCCTTGCCTCGAGAGCTTTCACCTCACTTGCATGAGCACCACTCGGAAAACCGCACACGGCAGCAACCTTTAAAGACTTAGGAGTGGAAATAGGTAACATGCTCGGTGAGACACATACCGAGTAAGTACCGAGTTCCACCGCTTCCTCAATTAGCTCTTTAACATCCTCGGAGGTGGCTTCGGGAGCCAGCAGGGTGTGATCGATAATATTTGCAGATACTTTTGTCATGATTACCTTTCTGCTAATACTTCCTTAGCTGTTTTTTCATCGGTAATTAAAGTGGTCATAAAGCCACCTTTTAGAGCAGCTCTGGTGATTGACGCTTTGTTTTCACCAACGGCTACCCCAATGGATTTTTTAATCCCTTTCAGTGTTTTTAAATCAACACCAATAGTTCTGGATTCCAACTCTGGATTCACTATGTCTCCGGCGCCGTTAATAAAACGGCCGAGAATATCTCCCACGCCACCATTGGATCTTAAATAGCTAACATCCTGGCGGGTAATGCATCCGGATTCGACGAGTACCGAGTCGAACCTCAAAGCTCCCAGTGAAAAAATCGCTACATCGACCTGACGCCCAATATCGAGCACGCTTGCTACTCCAGGATCTTCGCGAAGATCCTGTGCCAATGAAACTTTTGAAACAATTGCTGGACAAGGCAGGCCCTTGGCTTTACCATCTGCCTTTTGTGCGAAGCTCAAAATAGTTTCTTGGACAGATTGAGCTGAAGATAGTGCTGCGACTCCTCCGTTGAGTTGGACAATCATAGGATCTACTGCCCATCCTGATTCCAATGCTTTCGCTACCTCAGCGAGTGTGCGTCCCCAAGAGACTCCCACAAGCTGCGGCATAGGCTTAAGCTCAGCTAAGTACTTGGCGCTTTCATTGGCTACTGCGGTAACAGTATCTTCTAGATTCAAACGATTCCGCACTACGATGGTTCGGGACAGCGAAAAACGATTGGTTATTTCTTCCTCAAGAGAACTGACCCGAACATAGGGATCAACGATTTCGATCGAAACATACCCCTCGTCATAGGCTTCTTGCAGTAGTCGCCGTACCGTCCACCGGGAACAGTTCAGCTCTTGTGCAACTTGGGAGGTGGTTTTCCGTTCTAAAAAATATAACCGGGACGCCCCCAAGACCTGTTCTCTGCGGTATTCACTGGGAAGCTTCATATGAACTATTGACGAGTCTTTTCCGGCATGAAAATAACCTTAGAGCTATGAATCTCCCGGTTGTACATACGTCTTATCGTCTCTGCTACAGAATCCAAGCCAAGCTCGTGGGTAATCATGAACTCCCATTTCAGGTCTCCAGAATTTAGTTTTTCTACCGCGGTCCTCCATTCATGGCCGGGGAACGGTGCAGAGAAAGAGTTCCATGACCCCATAATTTCCGCTTCTAAACGCATCAAACGTGCCCAACTTGAATCCGAAATCGTGATATCAGCATTGGGAATACCAATCAAAACTAACTCTCCGTGCCGAGCCAGTACAGATACTGCAAGATCAGGAACAACTCTGGCTCCGGAAGTCTCAATAATGACGTCAAATCCACCGCCGATGTCTTCCAGATCCTTCCAGTCGCTGACTGCCTCATCAGCCCCGGCTTCTTTTGCCAACGGTATTTTCTCTTTTGTCACATCAATAGATACCACCTGGGAAGCACCCATGATTCGTGCCCACTGAATTGCGAAAAGTCCAATGGGTCCGCCCCCGCCCGTTACCGCAACTCGTGACCCTACAGTTAGCTTAGTGCGGAGAATAGCATGCAGAGCGATAGCAGCTGGATCCACCATAGCTGCAGCTCTCAAGTCCAGACTATCGGGAACTTTCAATAACAAATCGGCCGGGCCGCATACGTATTCTGCGTAGGCTCCATGTCGGCGCGATCCGTAGTAATCATAGTTTTCACACAGCGAGAAGTGCCCCTGCTGACAAGGTCCGCATTTAAAGCACGGCAACATGGGAGGCACCGTTACATGATCGCCCGCCTTCACAGAAGTTACACCCTCGCCCACTTCTTCTACTACCGCCGAGAATTCATGCCCGGTAATAAGAGGCAGTTTGTGGGGTCCTTTTTTGTACATTCTGTCTAAATCAGATCCACATACTCCACATGCAGCGATCTTTAGTAGCGCTTCCCCGGATCCAGGTTTGGGAACATCTACCTGTTCCAGCCGAATATCGTCAACCCCATACATAACTACTGCAGTCATTTTTTCTGCCATATCTGCCTCCTATCAGTCTAAACAAGCTTCTTTGCTTGCTAACTAAACGCTAGTTGTTTAGGTAGCTCATACGGCAAATAAAGAAAAAACTGCACCATTGGTGCAGTGAAAAATAAAAAGGGGTGGCCGACGCGCTCGCCGGCCACCCCTAAAACAAAGCTTACTTTTCGCGCTTGCGCTTGCCATAACGGGCTTCGAAGCGGGCAACCCGTCCCCCGGTATCCATAATCTTCTGCTTGCCGGTATAGAAGGGATGGCAAGCGGAGCACACATCTACCCGCATAGTGCCGGAGGTAATAGTAGAACGGGTTTCAAAGGTGTTCCCACAGGTACAAGTAACCGTGGTGGGAACATATTCGGGATGAATTCCCTGTTTCATGGTTTCTCCTTGAGGTTCTCAGGGCGCCGGGTCCAAATGCAGGTTACATAAGGTGAACCGGAACCGGATTTGATTATGCCACTTTGCATATTGGTAACGCCAGTTCTCAGCCAAAATGTGGTGGGGGTGACCTTTTGATTTTTCTGCATTCCGCCAGTGTTCACTATCCGAAAAACAATTCTGATAACAATCTCATAACAGCAGGAGTCTTGTAAGACTATTACTGCTGGTCAAGGAAGATAAAAACCGGCTCTACCTGCACTGTGAGCAGACTTACCCAACCTGGCCATGTTGGAAGTCATTCAAGGCCGTTAGGATGAAGGTGTTATTTGACCGAGCCGTTTTGGAAGCACAGATACCAATGTCGAAGAAAGCAAAAATTACCATTGCCGTGTTAGTTACCGCGCTGGTGGCGCTGGTGGCGCTGGTGGCGGCATTCGCTATTTATGTGACCTACTACGCGATAGGGAAAAAGGCACTGCCGGGAACCACGGTAGGGGAAGTCAAAGTATCGGGAATGACCAGTTCCCAGATCCAAAAGCAACTGGAAGCCGCCCAAACCGACTACAAGGCAACTTTCTCAGGCCAGGGAATCGCAGAGAAATCATTTACCCCGCAAGAAATCGGCTACCGGTTAGATGCGAAAGCTACTGCAAAGAACGCCACGGAACGAGACAGTGCTTTCAGCTACGTCAGCAGGCTATTTACTTCCCGTCAGGTAGATATCGTTCACGAAATCGATCCGGCAGTAACCAATAAACTTTCGCAGGATCTATCCAAAGATATTCCAGAAGCTAAACCTGCTACCGAGCCGGTTGTGAAACCTAATGCAGAAGGAACCGGGTTTGAAGTGATTCCTGGCAAGGACGGGTTCGGCGCGGACACCCATACGCTGGTTGCAGCCGCTAAAAAGGTTATGGATACTCAAAAGGATCAACTCTCCTCCTTGGAGGTGAGCCCAGTTAAACCACTAGCTAGCCAAGAAATGGCACAACAAATGGCGGATGCCGCCGCTAAGCTAACGGAAAACAAAGTTACGATTGCTGCGGGAGAAAAGACCTTCACCGCTGATCAAAAAGCAAAAGTTAGTTTTGTAAAAATTCCTGCAATCAGTAAAACCGCTAAACCCGAAGCAAATCAGCAGGCTGTCGGAGACTGGGTCAATAAGAATAAAGGGGAAGTTGAAGTTAAGAAGGTTGACGGAAAACGATTCGTCAATAGCGCTGGCAAAGTTCTGAAAACCGAGACCGAGCCTAAAGATGGGGTGACGGTCAGTAATGTTGAAAAACTTACCCAAGAAATAACTAAGAATTTCGCCGCTGGAAAAGACAGTTCCCTCAGCTACGAAACCCAGGTTGAAAAAGCTAGCGTCAAAGACAAAACCATTGCTGACGGCGCCGAAAAATTAGCCTATATGGCGGCGCCGGGAGAAAAATGGATTGATATTAACCTGTCGAACTACACGGTAACTGGATATGAAGGCGCTTCAGTAGTGAAAGGCCCGACCTCTATGGTTCCCGGAGCTCCTGCTACCCCCACCATTAAAGGTAACTTCGCTATCGAACGTAAATATCGCTCTAAAACCATGCGGGGATTCAATACTGACGGCAGTCGCTATGTTTCTCCGAACGTCCCCTACGCCATGTTCTTCTCCGGAGGCTACGCGCTGCACGGAGCTCCTTGGCGCGGATCCTTCGGCTGGGGAGGCCCGGGAGGATCTCACGGTTGCGTGAATATGCCGGTTGGCGGGGCTCGTGATTTCTACGATTGGGCACCGATCGGAACCCCGGTGATATCCCACTCTTAGCGGGATATCAGCCAGGAAATAATCTGGTTTCCGCTGGCGCGCAGCCCGTCGTGGTGCAAATCCTCTTTCTCCAAGATATTTGCTCCCATAACCCTACCGGTATTTAGCGATAGGGCGCGGGGAACGAAAATGTCGTCCCGGTAAACCACCGCATGTACCGGAACTTGATTATCCGCCAATCTCTGCGGGTCATAGAGTACCGGCCACTCGGTTTCCGCCGCCAAATCGTCTGCCAGTTCCGCTAGGGAATTGAGTGCGGGATCGCTGGCGAACACCCAGCGACCAAAATGCTCCCCAGTCAGGTAATAAGGTTTGCTCTTGTCTAGGGGATCGGCGTTTTGCGCGAACCCGGGAGCTTTTTTCCGAATTCGATCTGCCGCCCAGGCGGTGGGCTCCACTTCGCTTTGCGGGACGGCGTTCCCGTAAATAGTTTCATGCAAGAGGGCGTAGAGGGGGTCTAAGGAAAAGCTGACTCGTCCTCCTACCTGCCCTAAAAATTCTTGGGTGAGGTGACGCTTGCCCCCGATGTGAACAAACGGCGCCTCGAACAGGTAGCGCAGATTTTCCAGGCCGAGCGTGCGTCCCAGCTCCAGACCTACCTGCCTAATCCGATTGGGGGTTAGTTTTTCTCCATTAGGCAGGTATTCATCGTGTTCTAGCACGTGGGCACAAGTTTGCCGGACTGCTTCTTCCATACCGGGCACGGCGTAGAACTCTTGGCAACGCCGCGCGGTGGCCGCGAAAGTTTGCTCGTAAATCCGGTTTACCTTGGTCAGCCCCGGCAATCCCCCGGTGATATAGGCTTTTTCGATAGCCTCGGGGAAGCGAGACAGATAGGCGGTAATAATAAAACCACCGAAGCTTTGCCCCATGACTGTCCATTTTTTTATCCCCAGGGCGCGGCGCAGTGCTTCGGCGTCCCCTACAATCTGGTCGGCGCGCATCAGTCGCAACCAAGCTCCGGCGCGGGTTCCTAGAGCAGGAATAGTGACATTATCGAGCGGGGTGGAGCGTCCAGTTCCCCGCTGGTCAAGCATGATTATCCGGTATTTTTCCAGGGCGGCGCCGAACCAGGGAGCAGACCAGTCTGCTGGACGAGATCCTTTACACCCCGGGCCGCCCTGGAAATAAATCAGATAGGGACGATTTTCCTCATCATCGAGGGCGATTTCGCGGGCATAAATCTGGATATTGGTTTTCTTGATTTCCGCATCTACCCAGGGGGGAAGGAACTGGCTTTCTGGCGTAGAGGTGATCGACTTTTCCGGCGACTTTGCAGAGGTTTGTTCGTCGGGAGCGACCGCAAAAAGCTCGCTCTGCACCCCGCTTTCCTGGTTATCTGCTCCTCGTTTTAGGTTTACTACCGGATTTTTCCCCGAGTCCGGGAACAGGTTTAATGCTACTTCCGGATGGTAGAGGGGGACAGTGAGGACATGTTCGCGAATCAGGTAACGCCCTTGGCGATACTCTTTAGGGTTAGGATCTTGTTCTAATTTCGGGTAAAGAGGACGCGCGAGGGCTGATGCCGAACCTGCAGGTTTTTGCGGGTCGCGGGTTTGTTGAGCGCGGCTTTCTTGTCCACCTTCTGCCTTCTGCTCTTGGACGGAACTGGCAGCACTACCACCTGCTGTATCTGCAGCTAGCTCACCGGCAATCTGTTTACCGGTATTCCAGCCTGGCCCAAAATCCGCCTGTCGAGGAGTCCCCGCCTGGAATGCCTTTGCAATCGCCTGGGCATGAGAGTCTGCCTGTTCATTGAGGGGATGCCCAGCGTGCCCCTTTACCCATTCGAAGCTAACTTTCCCCCTCCTGGCAGGGTCAGATAGTAACTGATCTAGGCGTTTCACCAGTTCCAGGTTGGCTACCGGTTTACCACCGCCAGTTTTCCATCCCTTTTTCTTCCAGCCGAACCGCCATTTCGTCAAAATATTAATCACGTACTGGGAGTCCGCCTGGATCAATAAATCATCAGTCATACCCGCAGTTTCGGTGAGTAAATCGGCTACTGCCATCAGCTCTGCCTGATTATTAGTTCCCAGAGTAAAACCACCGGCACGCCAACAATCAGGTGACAGATACCAACACCAGCCGCCTGCACCGGGATTTCCAAGGGAGGAACCATCTGTTGCTGCGATAATCATCGTCGCTCTCCTAACTACACACCTGGAAAATCAAAATAACCTGGGGACGCCTCCCGGCGTCCCCAGGTTATCAGTACACAATCAGATTAACCGCTACGGCAAAGCAATTATTTGCTTAGCCCGATGCTGCATTCACCGCATCTAAAACTCGCGATTACCTAGTCTCTATCCCCGACCTAGCAGCTTAGTGCCAGAAATGGCGAGTACCGGTCAAGTACAGAGTTACGCCGGCTTCTTGACAGGCTTTGATGGTGTCTTCGTCGCGAATCGATCCACCGGGCTGCACAATGGCTTTCACGCCTGCCTCAATCAGGGATTGAGGGCCATCAGCGAAGGGGAAGAACGCATCGGAGGCAGCCACCGAACCACGCGCCCGCTCGGGGGCAGCTTCACCTTCCGGTGCCTGCCCCAAAGTATTGGCGCGTTGAACTGCCAGAGCACAAGAATCTACTCGGTTCACTTGCCCCATCCCGATACCGACAGTGGCCTGTTCTTTTGCCAGCAAAATAGCATTAGACTTCACTGCCCGCACGCTCTTCCAGGCAAAAACCAGATCTGCCAGAGTGTCTTCATCAGCTGGTGTGCCCGCCGCTAAAGTCCAGTTTGCGGGATTGTCTCCCTCGGCTTGCAAACGGTCACGAGTTTGTGCCAGCACTCCCCCGCTGATCTGCCGGAATTCCCATTCCACCGGGGCGTCCGCGTCAATCCGCAAAATCCGCAGGTTCTTCTTAGTCTGCAGCAGCTCCAGTGCCTCTGCTTCATAGTCAGGAGCAATGATAACTTCAGTGAAAATCGGTTTCACCTGCTGCGCCATCTTTAGTGTCACTTTACGGTTACAGGCAATCACTCCGCCATAGGCCGATAGTGGGTCGCAACCGTGCGCCAATAAGTGCGCCTTCGCTACGTCCTCGGCGACTGCAATCCCGCAGGGGTTAGCGTGTTTGATTACCGCCACGCATGGCTCGCTATGGTCGGTGGCTGCGCGCCAAGCCGCATCGGCGTCAGTATAGTTGTTGTAGCTCATGGGTTTGCCGCCCAGCTGCTCTGCCTGCGCCAGACCGCCCTCTTCATCGGTGAAACGGTAGACGGCGGCTTCTTGATGCGGATTCTCCCCATAACGCAAGCTGTGTAGTTCTTTGAGCTGTGGTTTCCACTGTTCTAAGTTAGGCAGGGCGCTGCTAGCGGTAGCTTCGTCCTCGTCCTTTAGTTGCTTCGCAAACCAGGAGGAAATCTGGGTGTCATAATTGGCGGTGTGGTTGAAAGCCGTAGCTGCGAGTTCGCGGCGCTCCGCAGCAGTGAAGCCTCCGCGCTGTAGGGCAGCAGCTAAATCGTCGTAGGAACTAGGATCAACAATCACCGCTACATCGGCGTGATTCTTGGCGGCCGCCCGAATCATTGACGGCCCCCCAATATCAATTTTTTCGATACAATCAGCGAACCCGGCGCCGGAAGCTACCGTGTCCGCGAAGGGATAAAGATTGCAAACCACCAGGTCAATCGGGGTTACTTTGAGTTCTTCTAGCTGGGCAACGTGGGTAGGCAGTTCCCGGTTAGCCAAAATCCCGGCATGAATCAGGGGATGCAGGGTTTTTACCCGTCCATCGAGGCATTCGGGAAACCCGGTTACCTGGGAAACTTCAGTTACCTCTACCCCAGCAGCGGCAATCACTTGAGCAGTAGAACCGGTGGAAACAATTTCAACCCCAGCTGCCTGTAGGTTTTTCGCCAGTTTATCGAGGCCGGTTTTATCATAGACGCTGACCAGGGCACGTTTAATGGGTTTTATTTCGCTCATGACGTGGGAATCCTTTTGTTGCATTCTTTGTCCAGCCCAGGCGAGCGACTGTCCTTTTACGTTCCCCAGTGGTTATCCACTTTTTTCGCCAGTCACGTTAAAACCAGTCTACCCTGCTGGCTTCGGTGGCGAAAGTTAGTCTTGGTCGGGAATTTCGATGGCTTGGGTGGAAGTGTCGTCAGCGCCGCGCCGGGGTTTGCCCGCACGTAGGCGGCCTCGTTTGAAAATTGAACGTTTTATTGCTGGCCGCGTCAGTTCTGCTTCCGGGAGGCGCTGAGCAGAAGATTTGATTTTTTCTAATTCCTGGCGTTCTTTCGCAATAACTTCATCGGTTTTGCGCTCTGCCCAACCTGTGGCCAGGTCTTTTATTTCTTCGGTATCTACCGGCAGGGCTCCCCTAGAGCGCGCAAACTTTTCTTCCGGGCTCTGCCGCAGGGCAGCTGGCTTAGCCACCTGGTCAGCTTGCGATTTTTCGGTAGTTCCGAGGGCGTCCTCGCTGTCTTCAGGAATATTTTCAGTGTTTCTTTCTGTCTCTGCCTTAGTATCACCGTTGTCACCAACGGAGACAGCTTCCGAATCTGTTACCGGAAGCTCTAATGGTGGCGCTACTTGTTCAGTTTCCGTCACCTCTTTCGCAGCTGAGGGCACTTCCTGCGCCTCATTATCTCCGGTCGCCTGCGGCTTCGCGGAGCTATCCTCGCCGCCTGGTTCCTGAGTATCAGCTTCCGCGTCCTCATCCGTAACCGCGGTCTCGGAGCTAACGGGATTTCGGGACTGGAATTCTTTCGCTTTTTCTTTCGCGGCTGCAAAGCCTTGACGACCAGCTCGTTCGCTCGCCCTCTTGAGTTTAAAGAAATTATCTGCCAGGTAAGCGCGAGCATGAGGGTGGGTAACCGTTGCTACCAGTAGGATCGGTATCCATACCAAGATGAACCCCATCGCCGCGGTGGTCAATGGCTCTGGCCCCCACATAGACATGCGTCCCGCGCCGATGGAACCGGAAGCTAAGAAGCAGAACCAAGTAGTTAAAACCGTAAACGAAAGCGTAGCGACTAGGAAAGAAGCCACGTGGGAAAAGAAATCTACCCGCGCCATGGAAGTGTAGAACAGGTATCCGCACAGCAAACTGAGCACTACGATTAGCGCCAATACCCAATATCCGGGAGTTTGTGCAGGTAATGCCCCCAAGATGGGGACTGCAGGAATCGGACCGGTTTTTACCTCCGTTAGCGAACGGATAGTGCCGGTACCTTGTTGAAATCCCGGCCCTAGAATCCAGGCCAGCGCCCAGGTTTGCACAGTAGGCAGATAAAGCAGTTGTGCCAGCCAGATTAGAATCCCTGCCCCTAGGGAAAGACCATACAGGTCTAAGATATTCTTTACTGCCGGGAAATGGGTGATCACTTGGGCAACTACCAGTATCAAGGTTACGATCCCAAATAGTTTGAATACTTTCCAACCAGCCCTTAGCCCCGAAATAACCCAGCCGGGTACGGTCCAAGTGCTATTGGCGCCGTCCCAACTGCGTTCATCACGGTCAATACCGAGGCGTCGGTTTTCCAGATCCTGATTGTAGGCATGATCTGGTTTACTCACGCGGAGAATAAACTGTCGGCTCCAGCTGGTAAACCGTTCATATTCAACCTTTAAACGCGCTTTTGGATGTCGGAGGGACGGTTTTTCCCCGTCGGGACGCTGATCGCGATCAAAGAGATAAAAAGCGTAGATGACCGTAGCGAAACCGTGGAGTAGCGTCCAAAAGAATAGTGCCCCTAGGCTGTAGGTTCCGCGTACGACTAGCCCCACCAGCACGGCAACTATCGCTTGTGCAAAAGGGTAAAACCACAGTACTGCCCGGCTTTCAAGAACAAAGGTGCGCGCTAGCTGCCCTCCTAGCCAAAGATAGGCTATCCACAATCCCAGGGGGATCACTGATAACGTGGCGGCTTGCCCCAGACCAGCAGGGAGAGGAACTGCGAATCCATGAGCCCAGATACTGGCTCCTACCGCCAGGGAGTCCGTCCAAACAGTGTCGGACATCCAAGGGTTGGACGAGGTGGAAAAATAAACCCCGGCACTAACACTCAAGAAAATGAGCCAGGGAATTAGGCAGGTGAGAAGGGCAGCAGCCACCATCCGAGTGATTCCGCGGGGAATTCTCACCGTGAGGGTGCGCCGAGTTTTTTGGGAGCTAGCTTTCGGCGTTAAGTCAGCGGCGTCCCCGGTTACTTTCCCCCCAGTTGGGATTTCCTTACGAATTAACCGGAGCTTGTCCCCCAATCCGCGACTCCCGACTGTATTCGCGCTGCTGCCTGGACGTTTCTTGTCTTTAAAGGCCGACTGTTTGGCTTGCCCCTGGCTTCGCGCTGTAACTTGCTGCTGAGAGTTTTTAGTGGCCTGGGCAGTTGCCCCCTTTTGGGTAGGCGCAACTTGTTTCCTGGCTCCTGCAGATTGGAGAGGATTTTTTGGAACATTAGGCCGGCGCATCCCTACTATTGTCCACTTTTTCACTCTCTTGCCACTTAGGCGCACCGCGGTCAGCTATGCCTGACGGTAAATAGTCTACTGGGGGGCGGCGCCATGCACCGCCCCCCCAGCGACATTTATAGGTATCTAGATTTCAGCAATCCGCCTGTCAACAGCAGGTAACCTGGCTATCTGGCACTGACTGACAGTTAGCTAAGAGCCTTAAATGCCTCCCTGGCCAGTTCCGCTGTTTGGGAAGGAGTCTTCCCGACTTTTACGCCTTGAGCTTCCAGAGCTTCCTTCTTCGCCTGGGCAGTCCCGGCGGAACCGGAGACGATAGCGCCTGCGTGTCCCATAGTTTTACCTTTAGGAGCAGTAAAGCCTGCTACATAGGCGATCACCGGTTTGGTGACATTAGCGGCGATATAGTCGGCGGCACGTTCTTCTGCATCGCCTCCGATTTCACCGATCATCACGATTACCTTGGTGTCGGGGTCTTTTTCAAAGGCCTCGAGCGCATCGATATGGGTGGTGCCCACCACCGGGTCACCACCGATCCCCATACAGGTAGTAAAGCCAATATCTCGCAGTTCAAACATCATTTGATAGGTCAAAGTACCAGACTTGGATACCAGCCCAATAGGCCCAGAACCGGTAATATCTGCCGGGGTAATGCCCACATTGGACTGTCCCGGCGTAATAATCCCCGGGCAGTTCGGACCGATAATCCGGCATCCCTTCTCCAGGGCGGCATTTACGAACTCGGTGGAATCCTGTACCGGAATCCCCTCGGTAATCACTACGATGAGCGGCATCCCGGCCTCTACGGCCTCTAAAACCGCGCCCTTAGCAAAACGCGGGGGAACGAACACTACCGACACATTCGCACCCTCTTTTTCCATGGCTTCTTTCACGGTGCCAAAAACCGGCACCGAAACTGTTCCGGCTTGAACGCCTTTCTTTTCTGCGGCCTCTCCCAGGGGGACGATATCGAAATCGACCGTTTGCCCGGCTTTCTTGGGGTTGGTTCCCCCTACCACGTTGGTACCGGCCCCTAGCATTAATCGGGTGTGTTTGCGTCCCTCGGAACCGGTCATGCCCTGTACGACAATCCGGGCTGAGGAATCAAGGAATACTGACATTTGGTTTCTCCTTATTCTTTTACCGATTCTTAACAGCCAGCAGCGAGTTTAGCTGCCTGGGCGGCGCCAGCGTCCATAGTTTCTACCATGGTCACTTGCTCTAGGTTCGCTTCTTCCAAAATCTTGCGACCAGCTTCCACTGAGTTGCCATCTAGGCGTACCACCAGCGGCTTAGTGGCTTTATCCCCCAAGATTTCAATTGCTTTCACGATTCCGGAAGCCACCTGATCACAGGCAGTGATTCCGCCGAATACGTTTACGAATACCGACTTGACCTGGGGATCACCCAGAATCACGTCCAGCCCATCAGCCATTACCTGCGCGGAGGCTCCGCCCCCAATATCGAGGAAGTTCGCTGGTTTTACCCCGTATTCTTCGCCGGCGTAGGCGACCACGTCCAAAGTTGACATCACCAAACCAGCGCCGTTACCAATGATCCCTACCTGACCTTCTAGGTGTACATAGTTCAAGCCTTTTTCTTTCGCTTTGGCTTCCAGGGGATCTTCAGTGCGTTTATCCACCAGTTCCTCATGACCAGGATGACGGAAACGGGCGTTATCATCCAAGGTAACTTTCCCATCCAAGGCAATAATTTCGCCCTCTTCACTGGACACCAAGGGGTTTACCTCTACTAGCGTGGCATCCTCGCCCTGATATACGTCCCAGAGCTCTTCTAGCACCGGCACGGCTTTACTGATGACTTCTTCATCCTCAAAACCGGCCTCTTTAAGAATCTTGCGGGCGACCTCTCCGTCAATGCCAGTAACCGGCAAGGGTACCTTTGCCAAGGCTTCTGGGCGTTCTTTGGCCAGTTGCTCAATCTCCATACCGCCTTCTTTGGAGCACATGGCCAGGTGGCGACGATTTGAACGGTCAAGCAGAATCGAGAAATAGTATTCAGAAGCGATATCGGCACCAGCGGCAACTAACACCCGGTGCACGGTATGTCCCTTAATATCCATACCCAGGATTTCTTCGGCTTTTTCGCGTGCTTCCTGGGGACTGCGAGCTAGTTTAACCCCGCCGGCTTTCCCACGGCCACCCGTCTTGACTTGAGCTTTTACCACCACCAGGGGCTGGGCGAGTTTCTCAGCAGCTTTTTGAGCCTCTTCAGGAGTTTCGGCCACGATTCCGGCTAACACGGGAACCCCGTGCGCCTCAAATAGGTCGCGAGCCTGGTATTCGTAAAGGTCCACTTGCACGTCCTCTCATTAAGTACCTCGACATCAAGATATAGGACTATAGTACCGCATATTCCCGCTTATTACGTCACGAGAAAGTGTTCTCCATCACTTGAAAGCTCGACTTAATCGTAAACAAGCAAGATTCAGCTAATCAAAAACAAAATTAATCCCCACGAGAACTTAAAGAGGAAGCGCTCCTACGTTCCGCGCTACCCACTGTCTCTTTTCGGGCGAAACTCCCCAATAATTTCGGTTCACGATACGATGAGTACTCATCTAGAAGCTGTTGGACGGAAACCTAGAAGTGGATTGGAACTAGCTATGCTCTTGTGGGATCACGCCGCCCCGCTGATTGGGTGCTACTTCTTGGCGGCGTTGCTCATCCCCTTCCTAGTGAAGTACTTTAGACAACGCACATTTTACATTGCTGCCCTCATGCCCCTTAGCGTCCTCGTCTGGACGCTATCTCACACCCGGGAAGCGTTCGGCACTGGATCTCAGGAAATAGCGGAGTTTTATCAATGGTCAAGCGCGCTAGATCTGGAAATAGGGTTTCGACTCACCGGTCTATCTTGGCTAATGTTAATAGTAATCAACCTGGTCGGCTCGATAATCCTGGTGTACTGCGCACAGTATTTCTCCAATGATTCTCCACGGCTTGGTCAATTCATTGCCGCTTTCCTAGGTTTTGCAGCCTCGATGTCTGGTCTGGTCCTGGCAGATCACACCATGACCCTCTACTTCTTCTGGGAAATTACTACTTTTAGCTCCTTTATTTTGATTGGTCACGAAGCAGAGGAACGTGCCTCCCGCGCCGCCGCCCGCCAAGCAATCTTAGTGACCACCACCGGTTCTTTAAGTATGTTCGCGGGGTTTGTGATCCTGGGGATTATGCCGGGGGGCTCCTTTAGGATTAGCGACCTCTTAACCGTTTTGTCCTCCCCGACTGCCCTGGACACTCAGGTAGAACCGGTTGCGGCTGGCTGTGGATTAGCCTTGATTTTATTTGCGGCAGTTACTAAGTCGGCGATTTTCCCAACTCACTTCTGGCTCCCCTCCGCGATGGCCGCTCCCACTCCCGTTTCGGCATTCCTACACGCGGCAGCCATGGTAAAAGCAGGGATCTACCTGATCGCCCGATTTGCGCCCGCATTTGCCCGCTTCCCCGCGCTTACCTGGGAAATCATTATTTTAGGGGCAACGACTATGCTGCTAGGAGGTTACGCGGCGCTGCGGCAAACCGACCTAAAGCTGGTTTTGGCTTTCGGCACGGTTTCCCAGCTGGGATTCCTCACCATGCTTATTGGTTCGGCTAGCCCCCAGCTATACCTGGCAGGTTTGTGCGTTCTAGCTGCCCATTCCACCTTTAAATCCGGCCTATTCCTGACCACCGGGACTATCGAAAAACAAACCGGCACCCGCGAGTTCCCCAGTCTATGTGGCCTGGGGGGACGTTCGCGTACGCTAGCTACCTGCGCCTTAGTGGGGATTCTATCTATGTCCGGAATCCCGATTTCCAGTGGATATTTGGGGAAAGAACATGCAATTACTGCCCTTATGGGGTCAGTAGGCAACGGGCAATCGGCGATAGTTTTCGCAGCGCTTATTGTGGGCTCCGCATTAACTTTCGCCTATTCGCTGCGCTATTTTTGGGGCGCTTTCAGTCATAAGCATGACCGCAAAGGATCATGTCCTCATCGGCAAAAATTGCGCGCAACCGGCAAAATGCTCACAGCGGTTCCCGGGATTCTTACCGGGCTTTCGGTAATTCTCGGATTCTTGCCGAGCGTCCTTGACCATTTTTTGCGCCCGATCGCGATCCAAAGTTATCAGCAAGATCCGGGGAGTCTCCATCTTTGGTCGGGAATACTGCCTGCCTTGGTAACTGTCTTTATCTTGGCGGCAGGTTTCGGCCTATTTTGGAAGCGGGCACGGCTGGCGCGGCTGCAGCGGCGCTTAGCTTTTTCGCCGCGTTGGAGCGCCCAGGGGTTGTATTCGCGGGCTATCCGTGCTTTGGAGCAGGGGGCTGCTTGGGTTACAGGTAAGGTACAAACCGGTTCTCTTCCGGCTGACCTTTCAGTGATATTTACGGTTTCGGCAGTGGCAACTGGGGTATGCCTGCTGGGAATTAACGATATGCACAGCTGGCATTTCGCAGATTCCTTCGGGCAAGCATTCATTTGTTTCGCTCTGATCGGCATGGCTGCCATCTGTGTTGTTGCCCAGCGCCGCCTGAATGCAGTACTGGCGCTGTCGGCTTGCGGAGCTGCTGTGGCCGCCATTTACGTACTGCAGGGGGCTCCGGACTTAGCGCTTACCCAGTTGGTGGTAGAAGCGGTCACTCTTACATTGTTTTTACTGGTTTTGCGGCGCCTACCAGCCCGGTTCTCGCGCCGAGTGAGTCGCTGGGCTCCGAGTTATCGCCTTTTAATAGCCGCTGCCTGCGGAGTAGGCATCGTGCTATTGGGGCTTTCCACGTCCTCTGCCCGCATTCATGAACCAGTCTCGAACCTGGTCACTACCGAAGGAAGTATTTTTGCCGGGGGACAAAACCTGGTCAATATCTTGTTGGTAGACGTTAGAGCCTGGGATACTGTTGGAGAACTTTCGGTACTCCTAGTTGCCGCTACCGGGGTTACTGCCCTGATCTACCTGCGAGGGCTATCTAGCGCCCTGGCTAGTTCCCATCGCGCACGCCGGCGCCGACTATTGATGAGGGCGCGGCGGCGTCGGGGGCATTTACGTAAGATTTCCGCTGGCCCCCAACAAACTTGGCTGGCGGTTGCTACGTTAATTAGTCCACGCCGCCGCTCGATTTTGCTGGAAGTTTCTACCCGGATCTTGTACCACACTTTACTGCTGGTATCGGTATGGCTATTGTTTATCGGCCATAACAACCCCGGCGGAGGCTTTATTGGAGGCATGGTTGCCGGGATTGGGATTACGATCCGTTATTTTGCGGGAGGACGCTTTGAACTTTTAGAGGCGGTTCCGGCCAGACCGGGCGGGATTATTGCGTTCGGCATGACCACCGCGGTAGTTAGCGCCTTGATTCCGCTAGCGTTTGGCTACACCATTTTACAAAGCGTGGAGGCGCATCTTGATTTAGGGATTTTGGGGGAACTGCATTTTACATCGGCAATGGGGCTAGATATTGGGGTGTATTTGCTGGTTATCGGGGTAGTACTGGATTTATTGCAATCTCTGGGTTCGGAGATTGACCGCCAGGGCGAATCTGCGGGGAATCAGCTGCCCGAAGCCGATATTACCGGCCGGCTAGATCCGGTGGATCATGCCGTTGGCTTACCGGATGATGAAGAGGAAACTGTGGACGCACCCTCGGAAGAAAAAGAAAAGAACCTGGTACATAGCGTGTCCGTTTCTAAGGTGCAGGAGGCAAAGCAATGAGCGTTTCTCTCTGCCTGTTGTTGGCTGCCGGATTTCTGGTTGCCTGCGGGGTTTACCTGGTCACCGAACGTACTTTAACCCGGATCGTTATTGGATTAGGGCTACTGGGTAATGGGATTAATTTATTCCTGCTGTCCCAGGGAGGACGCGCCGGCACTGCCCCAATTTTGGGTACAGCCCTGTCAAAAATGTCAGATCCTTTGCCGCAAGGAATGATTCTAACTGCGATAGTGCTGTCGATGGCCACTACAGCGTTCGGATTGGCACTTGCCTACCGTTCTTGGCGGCTATCGGGACATGACGAGGTCACCGATGACCTGGAAGATCGGCGCTTAGCGAAGAAAGTTGGCGACACCGAACGCTTCCTACGCCTGGATCTGGATGAGCTAGATAAGAAACGTGGCCGTAAACGGAGGGAACTGTGAACTTTCTTTTAGCGTTACCAGTTCTTCTTCCCCTGCTATCCGCGGCTTTAACTTTGGGATTAGGGAGGCATTACCGTATACAGTCGGCGGTTGCCTTTGTGACGCTGTCGCTTGCTTTAATTTTTGCCCTGGCGATTCTTGGGTTAACTGATAAAGCGACTCTGGTTTTAGATGTAGGGTCTTGGGCGGCTCCGATTGGAATCTCCCTGGTAGCTGACCGTCTCGCGGCAATAATGCTATGTACTTCCTTAGTGGTAATGGTGGCGGTACTGGCTTATTCGCTCTCAGAAGGTACCGTCCACGAATCGCAAGATATTCCTACTCCGATCTTCCACCCCACCTACTTGGTGTTATGCGCCGGAGTAAATAACGCGTTCCTCACCGGAGATATGTTTAACCTCTACGTGGGGGTAGAGATTCTGCTCACCTCCTCGTTTGTGTTAATTACTCTGGGAGGCACCCGGGATCGTATCCGATCCGGCACGGTTTACGTGGCAGTTTCGATGGTGGGGTCAGCGATTTTCCTGGTAGCACTTGCCAGCCTTTACGGCGCTTGCGGCACCATGAACATGGCACAGCTTTCTATGCGGCTAACTGAAATCGATCCGGCAGTCGCCATGCTGATCCAAACATTATTCCTGGTAGCCTTTGGTTTGAAGGCGGCAGTGTTCCCGCTTTCCGCTTGGTTGCCAGACTCGTACCCCACAGCTCCCGCCCCGATAACCGCAGTATTTGCGGGTTTGCTAACCAAAGTTGGGGTGTATGCGATTATCCGGATGCAGGTACTTATTTTCCCGACTTCCCCGGTAGATGTGGTACTGGCGGTAGTCGGGATTTTCACTATGATCGTAGGAATCTTGGGGGCGGTTGCCCAGGACGATATTAAACGGTTGCTTTCTTTTACCTTGGTTTCCCATATCGGTTTTATGATCTGGGGAATTTCTTTGGCTAACACCCTGGGAATCGCTTCGGCAGTGTTTTACGCTGTTCACCATATTCTGGTGCAAACGACCTTGTTCTTAGTGGCAGGCATGATGGAGAAAATCGGCGGTTCGACCTCGCTGCGCCGCTTGCACTCCTTAGCTAAGATTTCACCGCTACTAGCGATCTGGTATTTGATTCCGGCTTTCAACCTGGTGGGTTTCCCACCTTTGACTGGTTTTTTGGGCAAACTGGGGCTAGCCGAGGCGACGGCGGCCCGCAATACTCCCCTGGCCTGGGCACTGCTGGCTGCGGGACTAGTTGCCTCCCTACTGACGCTCTATGTGGTGGTCAAGATCTGGCTACAAACTTTCTGGCAGGGACGTGAATCTGCGCAAGAAAGTGGCGGTGAAGAAGAGGAAGCCGTAGATACTTTGAATCCTGCTGCCCGCATTCCCCGGGGAGTCTGGGCGGCAACCGGTTTCCTAACCGCGGTAACGATTGGCCTTTCGGTATTTGCCGGTCCCGTCTACACTTTCACCGAACGCGCCACTATCTCTCTGACACGCGCTGAATATCAACGCGCGGTTTTGGGAGAAGACGGACGCGGGCACGGAATCTCGAAGCTTTCTTCGGGGAATCGGGGAGATTTTTTAAACGAGGACGGGAACCAAGCGGATACCGCTGCGGCTGAAACCACTACCAAGAGCGTTCTTTTTGATGCTTTATCACTGTCCCCACGAAAATCATATGGATCTGTACCAGTGAGGGGAGGTAGCAATGATTAGCGACAGCCGCGATGACAGGGCTCAGCAAACTATAGCTGCAACTCCTGCCTCGGCTAAGGGGTCTCAGTTACCAGAAAGATCTGGCGCGAACCAAAAGAATAGGAAGCACCAGGGCGAGATTACCCCCGTCAACGCTGCGCCTTCGCGCCCAAGTCTGAAACAGCGGTTAAGGAATCTACCGCGACGCTGTTCCCTAGGGATGAGCATCTGGTTGTTCGTGGTCTGGATGCTGCTGATTCGTGATCTGTCCGCTGTTTCTATCGGCGGTGGCCTGCTGATCGCGGTGGGTTTGCAATTATTTTTCCCGATGCCACATGTTAACCCGGTAAAAAGATTCCGTCCCTTGCAGGTTGCTTGGCTGGCGCTCCGCTTCGGTTGGGATCTTTTGGCTTCTGCTCTGCAAGTAGCTTATGTGGTGCTCAGAAACAAACCTGCTCGTCCGCAGATGGTAGAAGTGGAGATGGTGACCCGCTCAGAGTTTTATTTAACCATGGCTTCCGCGATGACCTGCCTGGTGCCAGGTTCTTTAGTAGTGTGGGCTCGGATAAATCCCTCGCGAGTAACTTTGCATGTGTTAGATCGTGACCTATCTAAAGGGGCGCGCGGGGTTGAGAAATCTTTACACGCCCTCGAAATGAGAATTGTGAAAGCTTTGGGCAGTAAGGCAGAGATTCAAGAAGCTCAGGAGCGTTTACAGCGCTACGAGCAGCTGGTAGCGGAGGGTAAAATCCCCTATTCTGCGCGGAGCCGGTATGTCATTGATGAGGATGCCCAACCACGACCCGATAGTGAGAGGCAGTAGGCACTATGACTTGGATTTTTGTTTTAAACTGGGCGATGCTCAGTGTCGCTGAACTGCTGGCTTTGTACGTGCTGTGGCGCGGACCAGGGATTTTGAATCGTACCGTGGCCTTGGATCTATTAACCGCGATTACCATCGGGATTATTTGTTTGGTGTCAGTGACCGGGGAGCGCGATGACACTATGCAGGTTTTACTGGTGTTGACTTTGGTGAGTTTCTTGACGGCGACCGCGGTAGCGCGGATTATTGGGCAGCGTTCCGCAGCCGAACAGGCACAAGATGCTGATCCAAACGTGGCTAAGAAACCGGAACCAAAAGCGGACGCTGTTATTGGGCAAGGAGGACGTGATGAGTGAAAGCTGCTCCAACGCCCTCACCTACCTGGGGATGGTGATTCTCACCCTGGGTTCTGCCTTAACTCTAATTGCTGCCATTGGAGTAGTGAAGCTTCCAACTTTGCTGCAACGGCAACACGCTGCCACAAAACCGCAGTTAACCGGGTTTATTTTGACCTGTCTGGGCTTGGTGGCGATTCGACAAACCTGGTCGTGGCTGACTGTAGTGCTGCTAGCGATTGTGCTGCAAACTCTGACGGCACCGATTGGTGCGCACTTGATCGGCAGAACCGCTAAGCAACGCGGCGAAATCAAAGATGCTGGTGAAACGGTTTATCGCCACTTACATTTGCCAGTCCCCGGTAAAGATGCGCCTACAGTAACCCGCGACAGATAAATTCATCTACACCCGTAAGCATAATAAAAACCACTCTCAATGTAGTTTTTATTATGCATTGGATGCTGTATTTGATACCTGAACGCTGTTTTCCCTGACCTTGAAGCAAAATCACCTTGCTAACAATATCTCGATATACATGTTTACGATATTGCTAATCTCCGACACGGTAGCTATCATGGGAGTGAGCTGCATTTCTGGAATCGGGGGTGAATGATGGAGCGTTTTATCGGGCGCGAACGCGAGCTAGAAGCGCTGGAGAGAGCGTGGGGCAGTGATCGTTTCGAGTTCACCGTTGTCTACGGGCGCCGCCGGGTCGGAAAGACTCGTCTGATTAGGGAATATATTGCTGACAAGCCCGCTGTATATTTTATGGCGCTGGAGGCCGATAAGAAGACAAACTTGAACAGTTTTTCCCGTACATTTTCCCAGTTCCAAGCCTTGAACGAGCCAGGTTTAACGGTCTCGCGGGCACATTATGGCTCCTTTGAGGATCTGTTTGCCGACATGACAGATGTGGCTCGCCGGACACCGTTTGTACTAGTAATCGATGAGTTTCCGTACTTGGCGGCGGGTTGGCCGCCGATTTCTTCGTTACTGCAGAAGTTTTGCGATTCTCAATGGGCAGGGACCGGACTGCATCTGATTTTGTGCGGGTCGTCGATGAGTTTCATGGAGCGGCAAGTCCTCTCCGCGAAAAGTCCTCTGTATGGGCGGCGTACCGGTCAGATTCGATTGAGACCTTTTGATTTTTTGGATACCGAGGATTTTCTCGCCCCTCTACCCCGTTTGGATGCCGCAGTTCTTTACGCTGCTACCGGTGGCGTGGCGGAATACCTCGACTTTATTGACACCAGTACCAGCGTTTCCGAGAACCTGGCGAAACTATTCTTTGATCCCAGTGGCCGCCTGGTGGAAGAACCAGGAAACCTACTAAAACAAGAACTGCGAGAGCCAAAACGCTATAGCTCTATTTTGCGCGCGATTTCTGACGGAGCCTCAAAACACAATCAAATCGCTACCAGAACCGGGATTCCTACCGGGGTTCTCACGAACTACCTTGGCGCCTTAATGGATCTGGGTATCGTGGATAAACAAATTCCCTGGAATGCGACAATGAAAATGGGCGGGCGAAAAACCATTTATCGGATTCAAGACGGCTGTTTCCGTTTTTGGTACCAATTCGTGCAACCCAACCTGTCGACTATCGAGTTGGGTGCGGGTTTAGCTGCTCTGGAAGCGAACGTTATTCCCGGACTCAACAGTTTCATGGGGCTGGGCTTCGAGCAGATTGTCGCGGATCTTTTCGACCGCGACAATGCCGCTGGAAAGCTAGTCGAGCTGTACCAAAATCGTGCCCGCTGGTGGGGTAGCGACCCGAAAACGCATCAATCCGAAGAAATCGATCTAGTCGCCGGAGGGAATAAATCTACTCTGTTTATCGAAGCTAAGTGGTCCAGTCAACCCGTCGGCATTGATGTCCTGAAAACCCTAGAAAACCGCAGTAAATTAGTCAAACACCACAAGACACCCCGCTATGCTGTCTACGCAAAGTCAGGATTTACCCCCGAATTAGCCCGCCACGCGCAAGGACGCGAGGACGTGAGGCTGCACAGTTTCCTAGAAAAATAGCCACGGGTTTGCGAGACCTGGTCAGAGCATTTTTCGTGACTATCTAGAATCGCTATCTGTTCGGGGGGGGTATGAGCTTAAAAGAATGCGCGCGAAGAAGCATAAAGCTCATCGTATGTCATCGTTTTCATCCATGGAATAGTCACTAACCGTTATATCCATGTTCGCCATGACAAACATAGTCCCACCCAGGCACGATCCCCGCAGGTGCGGGGCATTACGCATTAATCGCTAAAACCGCTCTATTCCTATTATGAGGACAACTACCTATTGAAATATCATCCTCTTTATAAATCTGAAAATTAGATCACCAATGATTAGCTCGATTCGCACGCAACTTATGATCCGCGGCGACGCAAGGATTTCCCCACCTGCTCTAGCCACTCCAAACGATTTGACGTAGCCGGAACTTGAACCACGGAAGTTGTTTCCATTCCCAGTGGCAACAGTCGACGTACGGTCAGTTGAACCTGTTCTGAAGTGTATTCGTGTTGGAAAGTAGGGATATCAAATAGCTCATTATCGCTGCCAATTCCTAAATAAAATGGAAAACTAGGGGCAAAAGCTTTACGGCCAAGATACGTAACAAACTTTGGAGCAGCTAAAGCTGTATCAATTTCTTCAGCGTGTTCATTCACGAAAATTCGGACGATAAACTCAGCATTCGATAGATACGTGCGACGGGCAATGGCGTTACCATGTTGAGAATCCGGAGAAAACAGTAGCTTGTTTCCGATAATCTAACTAAGTTTCTCGGTCCCGGTTCTACTATTCAGGGCTTAACAGTGATTGGCACTCAAGCTATTGAAGCTTCCCTTGATATAGATTTTGATCTAATAAGTTCAGACTTGGCTCCAGCTGCTTCATTGATTCAGAGAGCCGGCAGATGTTGGCGCCGAGAAGATGAGGATCGTATATCGCGAATACCAGGCGTCAGTAACCTGTTCATGCACATAGCTTCGGGTACAAATTTTGAGAGTGAAATTTTTGCTAGTTGGGGTTTCCCTTATCCCCGAGCGGCAATGCTTAGAACCTTTGAATGGCTGCGCAAACATCGCGGATCTATAGAAGTTCCATCACAAATACAGGAATTCGTTGATGAGGCTTGGGTTAGCTACAACTCTCTCGGAAGCGAAGCGGATTTTGAGAGCATAGCGGCAGATGGAATTAAAACTATGAGAGCAGAGTATTGGACCGAACCACTTACAAACCTGCTAGGCGAAGACTGGATAACTCTGACCAGTTTTGAAAAACTAACCGGCCCATTAGGAAATAAAGAGAACGCTCAGGCCGAAACTCCGCTGACACGTTTTACAGATCGTCCCAAAGCCTTTGTCATTGCCTGCGGATCACAAGCAAATGTTCCCGGCGTCACCTCAAAAGAACATTTAGAGAAACTAATAAATATACCGCGCAAAGAATGGGAAGTTAGGAGCTACCACAAGGCGCTGCTTGATGCACTCAGAGCGGAAATTCCTATCTCAGCGAGTACAGTAGTACGAAAGTTTGAAAATAACAGCGATTATACCACGCTGATCGATGAGTCAGCTCCCGCTTTATTACGGGGGAAATATATTTTAGATTTTGATAACACGGGGGCAGATTCTTCCCGATTGTTACGCTATGACCCAACCTTAGGATTAATAGTAGATTCATAAAAACCCTATTTGAAAGGCACAGTCGTGTCCTACTCCGACCAAGCTCTAATATTTGCAAAAATACCCGTTAACCACCAGATACGTGAGGAGGATCGTATCTCCTTTCTATATCTTGAATACTGCCGCATAGAACAGAATCGCACTGGAGTAGTTGCCCTAAGAGAATACGAAGACGATATCCGGACAAAACTGATACAAATTCCCGTTGCAGGTATCGCTGTACTGTTTCTTGGTCCCGGAACTTCAATTACCCAACCAGCGATTGCTAGCTGTACTCGTGCCGGATTGACGATAGTTTTCACGGGGGAGAACGGCATCCCATACTATTCACATGCAACTGCCTTAACTAGCTCTGCGCGTTGGGCTATTGCGCAAGCACGGTTGGTCGCTAACGAAAAGTACGCCCGTCAAGCCGCAAAAAAGCTATACAAAAATCAACTAAGCATCGATATAAATGCGGATTTAACAATCAGTCAGATGAGAGGGATTGAAGGGCAATTGGTCCGAAAACTCTATCGAGATATGTCGCGCAAATACGGAATCACGAATTTTTGAAGAGATACTAAATCTGGGGATCAGGTTAATATGGCACTTAACATGTTAGGAGGAATAATTTATGGCTGCGCAGCCTCCGCTTGCGCAGCATTATCAGTAAATCCCGCCCTCGGGATAATTCATAGAGGTGATGCTAGGGCACTCCTGTTCGACCTAGCTGATCAATACAAACCAAAGTTGGTAATCCCGCTTGCATTTCGCGCTTTAGATCAGACCGACCCCATGACGTGGAGTAGGCGTGAACTCCGTAGACACCTACATAAAGATTTGATTCTGACAAAAATGATTTCTCTATTAATGGAACTTTTCCAACCTTTCCTTCCCAAAATTAATGATGATCGACTTATTAATGACAGAGGAGAAGTTAAAGGCCACTTATCTTGGGGGGATGGTGTCTGATGTTCGTAACCTTATGTTGCGAGGTGCTACCTCCGCATGTAACTGGCTATATCTCACGCTTTTTGACTGAGGTAAACACCGGAGTTTACGTTGGACGGGTTATCTCCCGAATTGCTGAAAATTTGTGGGAACGCTGTTGTGAAGCAGCCTGCAATGGCAGGCTAACAATGATTGCTTCCAGCAATGAACGTGAACAAGGATTCACAGTAAAAACATTGAATAGTGGCAAACTTGAGCTTATTGATTTCGATGGACTCGTGCTTATCGAGAAACCTTCTCTTGTAAGGGGCAATCGAGAATAATCAGGTTTTAGATGCTAGTTAAACAATATCGCCAACGGTTAATCTAAAATTGCCTGTGAGACAGTGTATTCCCCGCGCGAGCGGGGGTAATTCCGCCGTACCTACGCAGCACAGTGTAGCCGCGAAGTATTCCCCGCGCGAGCGGGGGTAATTCCGACTACACCCGGGCATGCCAGAACTTCAACCGGTATTCCCCGCGCGAGCGGGGGTAATTCCTCAGCTTAGAATCCAGCAGAGGACATTGGCTGGTATTCCCCGCGCGAGCGGGGGTAATTCTGGGTCAAAAGTCGCTGACCTGCAAAAGGTAAGGTATTCCCCGCGCGAGCGGGGGTAATTCCGTTATCAAGGGTAAACCCGCGCTTTCTGCTGAGTATTCCCCGCGCGAGCGGGGGTAATTCCGAATTCGGTCTAAAACCAATAGAATCCGAGCGGTATTCCCCGCGCGAGCGGGGGTAATTCCCTGCCGCATCGCCTGGAAACCCGTCGACCTCTGTATTCCCCGCGCGAGCGGGGGTAATTCCGCTTTCAACATTTTGTACCGGGGGATCGAGCAGTATTCCCCGCGCAAGCGGGGGTAATTCCGCATCTAAGCCGCGCCGCGTGCCTACGGTGAAGTATTCCCCGCGCAAGCGGGGGTAATTCCGGGCTAAACGCAGGAGCAGAAGCAGGCACGCTGTATTCCTCGCGCAAGCGGGGGTAATTCCGAAACCTGGTGCGCCACCAACGGTGAACGCCCGTATTCCCCACGCGAGTGGGGGTAATTCCGACGTTTTCAAAGGCGGCGCTGCGAAAATGCAGTATTCTCCGCGCAAGCGGAGGTAATTCCATTTCTTGTATTTCGCCGTCCATTTCCCTAGCGTATTCCCCGCGTAAGCGGGGGTATATTCGACTATATCGAGCGCAAACCTTCCCGATTATCCGCTCCAGTTGCAGGCTATTACAGCGACAAACCGACCAAGTGGCCGACTGCGCCGGTAATCAGCATGGCGAGGGCGCCTCCGATAATCACCCGGATTACCGCCCGTCCTAGAGGAGCTTCTGAGAGCCAAGCGGAGGTATAACCCGCTAAACCTAGCGCCACTAAAGTCAAGATGAAGGTGGCAATGAACTTGGAGGCCGGCGGGAACAGCAGGATGGCCAGCATCGGCAACACTGCGCCTAAGACAAAGGAAATCGCAGAAGAAAAAGCAGCGTTCCAGGGATTAACAAATTCTTCCGAATCAATCGAGTAACGCGCCTCTACCTGTGCCGCTACTGGGTCAATCGCAGAGTATTCTTTCGCTACTATCCGGGCAGTTTCGGAAGATAGCCCTTTGGCTTCGTAAACCTTAATCAGTCCTTCAAACTCGGCCTCGGGATCTTTCTTCAACCGCGTCTTTTCTTTATGAACCAGCGCCTGCTCCGTGTCCTTTTGGGTAGATACGGAAACATATTCACCGGCTGCCATGGAAATAGCCCCCGCAACTACAGCCGCCATCCCAGCGGTAAAAATCGCGATATTATTCTGCGGGTCGGCAGCGGCAACCCCGACTACTACACCGGCGGTTGAAACGATACCGTCATTAGCGCCCAAAACCCCAGCACGCAACCAATTTAGCTTGGAGGCCGTCTTTACGCTTTCATCGGTATGCTCATCTCGCTGCTGCGTATCGGAAGATTTTCCTAGTAATCTTTCGCCCGCCAGACTCATTGGGCACCTCCGTTTATCTGCACATTTTTGCCCCTCGACATTCTTTGTGACTTCACGGTCACCCTAGCAGTACAAAGGTTTTTGGGCATCAACACACTAGGTAAGAAAGCAGGAAAAGTTTCGCCCTCGGAAAGCGAAGCGCTACCTCTAAGGGAAGGCGAGCCATAGGAAAACTAAACCGTTGCCCTCAGAGGAGTCTCGGGAAACAGCAGACAAAAAGGACTCGCCGAGATGAAGTAGCTACCTAGCGACGCTTAGTTCTCAGCACTCAGCATAACTGGACCCCAGATACCACCCTCATGAAGGAAAGTGGGGCTTACCTTAGTTAGAATCCGCCCCCACAGTTATTACGAAAATGTCTCTAGTCGGCGTAAATAGCGCTTTCCTAACGCCCAGGTTACGCGATTAAAGAAACCATCTCGTTGCGAAATACCTGCGGCTCACCCTGCCTGTTGCGCCAAGAAATCACGAACTTCACTGGCGCTCCTATAAGAGGATTGTGCCCCCATTCTGGCGGTTGCCAGTGAAGAGACCGCCGCCGCCAGGCAAGCGCCATCAGGCAGCGAACATCCTGCAGCCAACGCGCTCAGCAGAGAGCCCATAAAGGAATCCCCTGCCCCGGTGGTATCTACAGTATCGACCTCAAAAATAGGGATCCGGGTTACTTCGCCTGAATCGAGCACCAAAGACCCACTACCGCCTAAAGTTAGAACTACCTGTTCGAATCCGAGGTCGGCAACCGCTTTACGCAGCTCGTCCAGGTTAGTCACGTCAATTTCTTGGCCTCCTAGTACCGCCAGTTCATGCTGATTAACAATCAGCACATTAACCAGTTTTAGCAAGGATTCCGACACCTGGGTGATGGGCGAGAAGTTCAGCACCACCTGTACCCCGGCGTCGTGGGCTATTCTTGCTGCTTCCTCCACCGCATCCAGCGGAGCTTCCAAGCATAAGCCCAGGATTTTCGCCGAGGTAATTATCTGACTTTCTTCCCGCACAAAATCTGCATTTACCAGCGCATTCGCGCCGGCTGAGTAAACAATAGTATTTTCTCCCGTCGCGTCCACAGTGATCATTGTGGATCCGGATGGCTCCTCACAACGCCGAATCCCAGCAGTGTCGACTCCCGCCTTGTTTAAAGAATCCAGCAGGAGGTCACCATGGCTATCTTTACCTAATGCCCCTATCAGCTTGGTTCTTGCCCCTAAAAGAGAGCAAGTTACTGCCTGATTAGCAGATTTTCCTCCCGGAAGAGTAACTACCGACCCGCCGATCACGGTTTCCCCTGGTCGAGGAAGCCGCTCAGTTTCCACCGTCAAATCTGCATTGATCGACCCCATAACCGTCACTGGTGCCCCTATAGAGGACAGCACCTTCTGGGCGGTAGCCACTGTATCGTTCGAGATTTTCATGTCGTCTCCCCAAATTCTTAGTAGTAGTTAGTTTGCTAGCTTTGGAGTTGATTCTCGCAGCAATAGTTTCGCGGTAGTGTTTTTTTCTACTGGTTTACCACTCCTACCAGCTATTCTTTTCAGCAGCAGATTCACTGCCAGGTCAGCCATATTGGAAATGTCAGTATCAATCATGGTTACGGAAGGTGTCATCGCCTCTAACCAGTGCAAACGGTCAAACGTAGCGATCCCTATATCTAGCCCGGGACGAATCTGGCACGCTTTCAGGCCTAGTATCGCCCCCAAGGCAATAACCCCAGAGGCACATACCAGGGCATCCGGTGCCCCTTTTGCTAAAACCTGCTTTATCGCCGCATCCCCTCCGGTCTCTTGGAAGGGACTCGAATAGGCTTGCACTCTGGAGATACCGGCTTCCGCGAGCGCTGCGCACAGCATCCGGTGCCGGCTATCCCCAGTACTGGTTGATTCTGGACCTGACAGCACTGCCACTGATTGGTAACCATTTGCCGCAAAATGTGCAGCTAACTGCGTAACTGCTTGACTGAAATCGCAGCCGACACTGTCTATCTCGGCTCCGGTAATCTTACGGTCAACCGCCACCGTAGGCACTTCCTTAATGTGGGAAAGCATCTTCGAGGTCGGTTTTCCAGCAGGAGTTAACAACAAGCCATCGATATTTTGCGACAGCATAGTTTCCACTATTTTTTCTTGAGCCCCCGGTTCTTCTCCGCCATTACCAAGCATTATTTGGTAGCCCTTGGCTCGGGTTTGGCGTTCAATGCGATCAGCTAGTTCGGCAAAAAAAGGGTTAACGATATCCCCCACTACCACCCCGATGAGGAGGCTCTTCCCAGCGCGCATTGACGCTGCTCTCATATCTTTACGATAGCCAAGTTGATCAGCTATCTCGCGTACTCGCTGCTTAGTACTATCTGGGATAGTGGGGGAATCGTTGAGGGAACGCGAGACCGTTGAGACATTGACACCTAGTTGTTCGGCGATTTGCCTAATAGTAGTCATAGCGTTCCCTCGTTAGACATCAAACTACATGCTAACTGGCTATTTCATCCTGGCCAGCTGGCTGCGGGATTAGGAAAGATGATCCGAGAGCCAAAACCAGAAGGATACCACCCGCAATAATAGCGCCTAAATGCCCTCCGTACCCTCCTCCTAATGAGGTCATCACCGCATAGAGCACCGCGAAGGAAATACCCGCACCCAGGTTGAAAGCTCCCGCGTTGAGTCCGGGAAGGTAACCGGGATTATCGGAGGGTGATAGTACAATTCCAAGACCATTAAGCATAATATTTGCGGTACCAGCATAGGCAAGACCAGCCAGTATAGATACTACTAACAGCACCCAGGCGGCAGCGCCATTCATAGTAAGCGCCAAAATCGCTAGGGAGATGAGAGAACCAATAAGCCCGTACCGTAATACTTTGCGATATCCGAAGCGTCCCGCGAGGGTACCCGCTACCGGCCCCATCACTAGGCCAGCGATTGCATAGGGAGTGAGCGTCCAAAAAGAGACCACGTCTGCACCCAGCGCTGCACCGAACTTAGCATCTTGGGCAATAGAGGGCACGATCCCGTTCATGATCGCGAAGATGCCGGTCATGGTAAGTATGGTAGTCAGCAACAAAGCCCAAGTACTGCGCGATCGCAAATAGTGACGGGTAACCAGCGGATGGTCGGTTTTGCCTTCTTGACGCCAAAACAGCAAGAAACATACGGCGCTGGCAAGCACGAGGATGATAACTAACAGCCAGTTTGCCTCTTTTAGTTTAGCGATCTCGTTAATGGCGGTTAAGGCGGCACCTACTGCCACCACCAGGTAAAGCGTGCCCAGCCAATCCATTGGCTGCGGACTGTCCACTGTTGATTCATCGGTTAGCGAGCGCACTCCCACTGCCGCGATCGCTGCAATCACTGCCATCGTCCAAAAGACTGAGGCAAACCCGAAATTCTTCGCCAGCCAGCCTCCTGCAATAGCATCTATTCCGGCGATACCGCCGTTAACTGCGGTAATAACGCCCATGAGGGTGCCGTAGCGTTTCGGATCAGGCACAGCAACTCGTAGCATGATCAAACATAGGGGGACTGTCGGCCCAGCAACACCCTGAATGGTGCGGCCAATGAACAGTAGCGCAACTGAACCGGTAACTCCTGCTAGAGCAGAGATGACACACCCTATAGCAGTGAGCACCATCATAGCGGTCAACAGTTTGCGCCGACCGATCATATCACCGAGCCGCGGTAGGAACAGGCTGAAAAGAGCAGCCGCCGTAAAGAACACGGTCTGAGTTAAGCCAATCATCGCCGCGGTGGTGTGAAGTTCTTTTTCCATCAGCACCAGGGCAGGTGAAAGCATAGACGCGTTTAACTGAAACGCAAAACAAGCAACTAGCAGCGCGGTCATCACCGCGCCTACGGAACGTACTTTTTTCATTAGCAGTCCCCTTTCTGGATCCGGTCAATGGAGTCGATAACGAGCTCCCAAAAACGTGCGAAATCAAGGTCGGTGGCTGCCTTAGTGTGGCATTCTTCCCCTGCCGGTTCCCTAAAGTCGGCAACAGTCATTCCCACCGTTAGCTCTCCACGCAACTCAATATTGATGGGCACTCTCACGGTTTTTACAATTGAGGGGTCGATTAAATAGGCCACGGTGCAAGGATCGTGTACCGGTGGATAGTCAAAGCCTTGTGAGTCTTGATATGCCTTACGGAAGAATACGAACAGATCCAGGACGAACTG
Source organism: Varibaculum sp. GTC20041 (assembly GCF_055387755.1). NCBI lineage: Bacteria > Bacillati > Actinomycetota > Actinomycetes > Actinomycetales > Actinomycetaceae > Varibaculum > Varibaculum sp. GTC20041. The sequence continues at coordinate 413,164 of NZ_AP041144.1, read as the reverse complement.
AGCAACCGATCCGCCGAGTTTTTGGATTTTCGCGGTAATTTCATCGGTAGCTAGTGCCTGGTGGGTAAGATCTAATCCCACCATCACCACTTCCCAAGGTTCATTGAATACGATATGGGCTGCCTCGGGATCAACCTTGATATTAAACTCGGCGACCGCCGACCAATTACCTACATGATAACCGCCACCCATAAGCACAACTTCTCGCACCCGTTCTACAATGCGCGGCTCTTTGCGCACTGCCATCGCAATATTGGTGAGCGGACCGGTGGGTACCAGGGTTATTTCTCCTGGCTCGTGACTCATAATAGTGTCAATGATCAGGTCTACCGCATGTTGATTAACGAGCGGTTGCGGCTCGGGCAGTTCTACCCCATCCAAGCCAGATTCTCCATGTTGCCCGGGGGCTACTTCGGCCTCACGAACTAACGGGCGATCACAACCGGAGGCGATCGGCACCCCCTGCATACCATAAACAGTGGCTATACGCTGGGCGTTGTTGGTTACCTTCGCCAGAGTTTGGTTTCCTCCAACAGTGGTAACCGCCAACAGTTCGATCTCGGGACTAGCATGAGCAAGCAGCATGGCAATGGCATCGTCATGGCCGGGATCGCAGTCCAGGATGATTTTTCGCGACATCTTTGTCTCCTTAGAGCGATTCTTAAATCGTTACGCAAACGTTTGCGTAAAATAAAACTAACACACCTCATCCGCTCTCGCAAGAGTATTTGTCGAATATTTTTTCTAAAACTTACCAACGGGTGCCACCCATGCGGCTAATCTGCGCGCTACAAGCACTTGCTTCTAACGATGTACGCCCACGATTAAGGATTATCGACTACTGGCATTGACTTCCAATTAGTCACTATCAGCGTGTTTACTTGCTACCCGTAGCCTCAATGGCACCAATCGTAGGGCTGGCCGCAATAGGGTTACCTAAAAAGTCTTTTTCTGCCGGGCTGCCGTTGGCATCTACAATCGGTTTCCCCGCGTTGATAGCGGCAGAGCCGGCTACCGGCTTGAAACCATCAAAAACAGTAGTGCCAATAGTCCCACCACGAGGGCGAGCCTTAGATCCATCATGAGGGCGCGCCTTCCGGTCAGCTGCTATGGGCACTGCCGAGTCGTCGCATAATAGCTCAGTTCCCGCAGCGACTACTTGTTTATTTAGATCTTCGGGCAATGAGGATAAATTATAGTACAAGTTGTGGTCATAGGACTGGTTTCCCGCCTCCCAGTTCTCAGTTACCTCTTGAACATCGTCCGGCTTATAGAAGATATTATTTTCTATTATCGCCGGAGCATCTCCCCTGGTAATCACGCTAGAACCACAGGCGAGGATAAAAGTATTGTTATAAATATGGGCATCAATTTGTCCTGACAAATCTAAAGCCCCCCGCCCGTCACTGTGGGCAATGTTGTAGCGAAATACGTTATGCAGGGAACCTTTTTCGCAAAACATAATGGTGGCACCGCTATTGCCATAGGAATAGTTGTACTGGTAGATGGTTCCGTCACCATAGTCAGCATCCCAGGGTTGGCCATCTCCATTCCCGTTATATGCGTTGCGGGTATTGTAGGCCTCATTGTATTGAAACACCGCATTCTTACAGCGCCAAGGCCAGATAGCTGCGGCCACGCGACCCCAGTCAGACTCCTGCGGTCCCTCGATATTGTAGGGATATAAATAGTCAGAGTCGTTAATGTACTTGGCGGCTCCTTCAGAAACGTTGTATTCAATCAAAGGGCGATCACAATACATAGTAGTGATCGCATCTCCACCTGCGTCCCTAACATAGTTGCCGCGAATCACTACTCGGCTAGAACCATATTTTGCGATAACCTCATCGGGAATCGGACCATCTTGCGGTTGATCAATTAGATTTTGATAGGCGGTGTAACCGGTTGCTATCCCCCAACGGCTAACGTCTTCTACCCGGTTATTCAGTATCTGCAAATCATCAAAACGCGCAATTCCCTCCTCCGTAGTCGCCGGTTTCCCCGTTTGAGGATAGTGAGCAATGAAATAAATACCGCCATTAGCCAGGTGCTTATCGTAGATATTGCCGTCAACATCATGAACATACATATCCGAGACCACAATGTGCCGCACCGGCCCATTCTCGGCAATGCCGGCTATTCCCGTACGATCCAGCGCTAAACCATCGTTAAACTCTTTCGGATCAGCATCGGGATTCATCTCCCGATCATTAGTCACTTCCAAACCAGAAATCTCCAAATAACTGACATCTTTAAGGAGCACCGCACTAGAGATTTCTGCTTTATTGCGATGAAGCTCGATACGTGCGTGATAATCCTGGTACCACCGTCCCTGCCCGTTAGCGTTAATCACTGGGCGCGCGGTTCCCTCACCGTAAGGTTTGATTTCAATAGGTGCCTGTGCAGATCCGGCAGAACCACTCTTAATACGGAGAGCCTGGCCGTTCCAGGTGTCTCCCCGTTTCAACAAAACCCTATCGCCCGGCTGGAGTTTAATATCGTTTATTATCGCCAAGGATTTAAATGGCTGTTCACAACTGGTTCCTGAGTTATTATCATTTCCGCAACTATCAGAGACATAGTAGTCCCTGCCCGCTACCGCCTTCATCATGGCCTCTCTGTATCTATAGGTAGAACCATTACTGTATCTGGCAACCAGGTTGTTTGCAGCCTTGCGTTAACCAAATAGTCTGAACCACCCAGGTAATCTAGGCGGCGTTTTCCGCAACTATCTGTTGCATCATCGAGAATTTACTTTCCATATCACGAACCAGTTTGGCCTGGGTACGAGATCGATCCAAATTGTGTTCTGGGCGGTGAATCTTAAAGTATTTATCCCCCAGCAGATAATCAGTCAAAAACCGCATTCCGCATTCATAGGTCATCACCTGGGCACCCAGAGGAAGCAACTCAATCTCTAAATCAGTTAACCTTCCTTGTACGCCCTCTAAGAACCCTTTAGTAAACGCGGTAAACAGCTCCATAGAACACGACACTCTAGTAAGGTCAGTCTCGTCCTCCGCACCAGTAGAAGCTCCGAAACGGATCGAATCTCCGAAATCATTTATCGCCAGTCCTGGCATCACGGTATCCAAATCAATAACCGCGATTGCTTTACCGGTGTCCGCATCAATCAGTACATTGTTTAGCTTGGTATCATTATGGGTTACCCGCAAAGGTAGCTTTCCTGCTTTTTGTAGATCAGCAAATGCGTGCGCCAAATGTTCGTATCGGCGATAAAAGTCAATATCTTCCCCAACTTGGTTGGCGCGCCCTAAAGGATCAAGAGCTATCGCCTGCTCAAACTGAGCGAAGCGGTCAACAGTGTCATGGAAGCGCGGAATCACTTCATGTAAAGAATCTGCTGGGAAATCCGCCAGGCGACGCTGAAAACTGCCGAAAGCTAAACCAGACTGATAAAAATCTTGCGGATCCTCAATCAAATCTAAGGTGAAAGCATTGTCAATATAGCTGTACATCCGCCACCAGTTCCCGTCCGGATCGCGGTAACAAGGGTATCCGTCAAATGTGCGGATTATTCGCAGCGTCTCCCGATCTGGGTTACCCCCCTCCTGTTGGATACGTTCCCGTAAGAACTCGGTAACTGCCGCAACGTTTTCCATTAACTGCACGGGATTAGTAAAAATATCAGTATTAATACGCTGCAAAGTCAGTGGCAGTTCGCTGCCGTCTTCCAGGCGACATTTGGCCAATAAAGTCTCGTTGATGTGTCCCGAACCGTAAGGGGTAGCGGTAAGGAAATCACCTTTAACCCGAAAGTTTTCAACCGCCCGACGCACCTGCGCAACTTGTAAATCCTGCATCATCTAGTTCCTTTAGCTACCGTTGGCCAATCAGCCATGACAGACCCCGCAACAATATTACCGTCCGACTTTTCACCGTTTTCAAAGAGCGAGCACGCAACCATGCTCTATGCCTACATTGCGTGCTCGCTCTTTGAAGGGGTAAACAAACTGATTACTAGTGTGGATCCCCCGAAGTAACGTTCTCGTGGGCGGGTTTAGTGTCCTCATCCGGATTCCCCATACCGGCACTGGGATTAAACCAAGTCCAGGCCAGGAACACCAGAGCAGTAATCAGTAGCCCTACGCCGGAATACATATTGGCATTAATCGGGGTGTTATTTATTCCCTCTAGATTATTTTCCACATAGTCCGGAACGGTAGCCGGCTCAATTACCAGACCGCACACAATCAGGAACAATCCGATAATCCCCAGCACCAGGCCACAAACAACTCGAATATCGTAAAGGTGAATCTTCTTTTGCTTCATTTGTCTTACCTCCCCTAGTGGAAAAACGTATTCAAGGCGATCACCAGCACACCGGCTACTATCGCGAGTGGAATAGGACGGCGCATTACCGGCAACTTATGTAAGTTCGGGTCAACGCGGCGTTCTTTAGGAGTAAGCGACCAAACGAATCCCTCGAGCTCCGCATAATCCTTGGGTTTGGTAAACAGGGAAACCACCACGTTTACCAGCACGCCGACTACAAAGGCCGCGCCCGCAGCAATGAACGCTTGGCCTTGGCCGGGCAGCTCTAAAATCTTGTTCCAGCACAAGACGTTGACCAGCAGTGCCGCTAAAGTACCGAACAACAAACCAGTCCAGCCGCCGGAGGGCGTTGCCCGCTTCCACAACATACCGATGATGAAAGAGGCAAACAGCGGCGCATTAAACATGGAGAACAATTGCTGCAGCAAGTCCATAATGTTCGGGTACAGGGAGGCAATCAACGCAGTAAATACCGCAACGGTACATGCCACGATAGTGGCGTTGCGTCCCACCTTCAAATAGTGTTCATCAGATTCATTCGGCTTAAAATATGCTTCATAGATATCGACTGTGAACACCGTGTTAAAGGCGGATACGTTCGCCGCCATTCCCGCCATGAAGGAAGCGAGCAATCCGGCAATCGCCAAACCTAGCAAACCATTAGGTAGTAAATCTCGCATCATTAGCAGCATGGCATCGTTATAGCTAACTTCGTAACCCGCCGGGACGTGCGAAGATAGGTTCGCGAGTGCTTCCTCGCCTACCCCCATGAACTTTGAACCGCCCTTGAGCTTTACAATTTCCGGAATCAATACCCCAGCTACCATACCCGGGATGATCACCAGGAACGGAATAAACATTTTCACGAAGGTTCCAATAATCGGAGTCTTTTGGGCGGCAGAAATCGAATCTGAAGCCATCGCCCGTTGGACTTCCACGAAGTTTGTGGTCCAATAACCGAAAGCCAAAACAAACCCTAGCCCCATGACCAAGCCAAAGACTGACATTGCGGGCGAGTTGAAGCCTGACAATAGGGTGCCCGGCCATGAATGCAGCTGATTATTCGGATCCTGATACACCGGATTAGTGGCCTCATTTGCCCATTTGGTGATTTTCTCGGTTAATCCTTGATAGCCACCTACGCGATATAAGCCAATCAAAGTCACCGGCAGTAGCGCGGCGACAATCACGAAGAACTGCAAAACTTCGTTGTAGATGGCGGCCGCCAGACCGCCGATGCTGATATAGGTCAACACGATTAGCGCGGCAATAACCAGGGAAATCCATAGCGGGATTCCCAACATTCCGTTAACGATTTTACCTAGCAAATACAGGTTTACCCCGGCGATTAGCAGCTGCGCGAGGGCAAAGGAAATCCCGTTGATTAGATGAGCGGCAGTTCCGTACCGCTTAAGCATAAACTCAGGAACCGAGCGTACTTTCGAACCGTAATAGAACGGCATCATCACAATACCCAGGAACAGCATTGCCGGAATCGCACCCAGCCAAAAATAATGGAACGTGGGCAGACCGTATTGTGCGCCGTTAGCACTCATTCCCATAATCTCAACTGCGCCCAAGTTGGCAGACACGAAAGCCAGACCGGTTACCCAGGCTGGTAGCGAACGCCCACCAGTCAAGAATTCATCGGATGAACTGGCCTTTCGCTTCATCATGAACCCAACGGCCACTACAAACGCGAAGTAAACAATAATTGGGAAATAGTCGTAAAACTTGGGCTCAATCAAGGTAGTTACCTCATTGGGCATAAGTATCGGGTGGATCATTCCCTCCCCCTTATAAGAAAAGACATTATTATCCCGTCATAGCTTAGGTGATTATCCGAGAGGGGAATCGCCCGGGCTTTGGCGGCTATCTGCCACTATACTGCGACCAGCTCACCACAAAAGTATGTTTTACTAATTTTTTCCTCCACCTTTACCCGCGAATGGATTTTTTGGCTATAACCTCCATTTACTTTTACGACTGACTTAATTTACCCCCGCCTCTCAAAGCGGTTCGGGTTTTTTTAAATCTCCCGTCAGGTCGTATCCTGAATTCGGCTTATGTGACCAAGGAGATCGGCCTACGATGACAACAGAATCTAAAACAGCAGTAAAAGAGCTAACTATTCGCGGAGTGATTATCGGGGGAATCATCACCCTAATTTTCACTGCGGCCAATGTCTACCTGGGGTTAAAAGTGGGGCTGACATTTGCCACCTCGATTCCGGCGGCAGTTATTTCCATGGCGATTCTGCGGTATTTCAAAGACCATACCGTGCAAGAAAACAACATCGTACAGACCATTGCTTCGGCGGCTGGCACTTTATCGGCAATCATTTTCGTCCTGCCCGGTCTGATTATGGTCGGCTGGTGGAGCGGCTTCCCCTATTGGACTACCGCCCTACTATGTGCCCTGGGCGGGATTTTGGGGGTAACCTATTCCATTCCCTTACGGCGCGCCCTCGTAACCGGTTCTGACCTTGCTTTTCCCGAGGGCGTAGCGGCGGCGGAAGTCCTAAAAGTTGGGGACACTAGCGAAGGCGCCGCCGACAACCGCCGGGGTCTGCACGTGATCGTTTGGGGAGCTATTTCTTCCGCATTTTTCAGTTTGCTTACTAATCTTAAAGTCGCGCTTTCCTCTGTCACCACCGCGTTTAAAGTGGGAGCGGGTGGCACTATGGTGGGAACTAGCCTGTCATTAGCGCTTATCGGGATTGGACATTTGGTAGGTCTGGGTGTCGGTATCGCCATGATTTGCGGCATGCTAATCAGTTATGGGGTGCTGCTTCCTTACTTCTCTTCTGGTCAGCTCGGCAGCGGGGATATTGCCGAGGGCGTGCAAGGAATTTTTGCTTCCGATGTACGTTTCGTAGGCGCTGGCACCATCGCTATCGCTGCGATTTGGACGTTCCTAAAAATTATTGGACCGATTTTTCAAGGAATGCGCGAATCCATTAGTGCGTCTCGTAAACGTAAAGATGGATTCACTGTCCCCCCACAAGAACGAGACCTGCCAGCGTCTTGGGTTATCGGTATCACCTTAGCCTTAATGATTCCTATCGGGGTTCTATTGTGGCTATTTTTGCGGGGCAGTTCCTTAGAGCATCACACGGGTGGACTTATTTTCTTGTCAATCGTGTTCATTTTGGCACTTGGGCTCGCAGTTGCCAGTGTCTGCGGATATATGGCGGGACTGATAGGTTCGTCAAACAGCCCGGTTTCTGGGGTGGGAATCTTGGTAGCAATTCTGACGGCTCTGGTAATTAAACTAGCGACTCCGGCCGGTGCCGACCCTAAGACCCTTGTCGCGTACACCCTGTTCACGGCGGCAATCATATTTGGTATTGCCACTATTTCTAATGACAACTTACAAGACCTTAAAACTGGTCAATTGGTGAACTCTACCCCTTGGAAACAGCAGGTGGCGTTGATAATAGGGGTAGGTTTCGGCTCTTTGATAATTCCACCGGTGTTACAGCTGATGAACACGGCTTTCGGATTTCAAGGAGCCCCTGGTGCGGGCAAGAATGCGCTGGCTGCTCCGCAAGCCTCTTTGATTGCTGAACTTACCAAAGGGGTATTTGGAGGCGATATTGACTGGAGTCTGCTGGGTCTTGGAGCGTTGATCGGGGTGGCCATCATCTTAATAGACGAGATTCTAAAGCACACCACATCTCGTTACTCGCTGCCTCCAATCGCAGTGGGGATGGGAATGTATCTGCCTATCACCCTCACCATCTTGATTCCGGTTGGCGCTACCTGCGGAGTTCTCTTTAACCGCTGGGCTAAGACTCGAAAGAATCCGGAGGCGGCTTCCCGAATGGGAACTTTGCTCGCCACCGGGTTAATAGTAGGGGAAAGCCTGTGGGGCGTGGTTTACGCTGCGATTGTGGGAGGCACTGGCAGCGGAGAGCCGCTGGCAATAGTACCTGATTCCTGGTCAGGAACGTCCTCCCTGGTCGGGCTGGTTATCTTCGTCGCTATAGCGCTTTGGGGCTACCGCTACGCAAAGAAACAGGCCGAGGCTTAAGACTCTAATAAACCGCGACGGCTCGGGCGCGTAGATCGTCGTGTGCTGCCTACGCTGGGAATAGTGAGGAAAGCGCGGGGAATCGGTTTTATCCGAGTGGGTGCGGTGGGCATAAGAATTTGGAAAACGTCGCTACGTTTTCCAAATTCTTGGGCGGGAGGAAAAACCGATTTTCCGCGCGTAAACAGAACTAGCCTCTCTGATTAATCTATGCATTTAAGAAGACTGCCACGTCTAGAGCCAACGGCCAGGGAATTGCACTACGCTGGCTTGCGGCTCTACCAGTTTCACCAGGTCGCGGTGTTCGATTCCAGCATCCAGGTAGGGGTCGCGAGAGGCAACTAGGTGGTAACCGAGTTTTTGATAGAACCCGATAACTGGCGTTTGAGCTGCGATTTGTAGTAGCAGCGTTCCCTCGTCCTCGGAGCTCGTCCAACTGTTAAACGCTAAACGTTCAGCGCCGAGTACCAGTTCTTTACCGTTACCACATCCGCGGGCGGCAGGTAGTACGGCAAAACGACCTAGCTTCCCGGTAATAGTGTCCCGTGGAAGCTGGGGAAACATTTGTGCAAGATCGACAGGAATACCAATTTTGGGCAGGGAGATCCGGGCTGCCGCGATAGTTCCGGAGGCGTCCTCGCCTAAAAGATGGATAGTTCCCTGGGCGAAGTCGATATCGTCAATTTCCCGATCCAAAGAGATTCCTTGTTCCAGGTGAAAAACCGCGCGACGAGTCGCGAAGATATCTAACATGTCGCGTGCGGTCTCAGCTTGACGAATCTGCATAGTGGTACTCATGCATTTAAGGATAACTATTTTTTGCGGCTCGAGCCGCCTTCCACGGGATTACTTACCCCTCCCGGTAACTAATACCCATCATGGAGCGCGGATAATGCCAGCGCAGCACCCCGGGAGGAGCTACTGCCAGGCAGGTGCCACATTCTAGGCAGGCTGCGTATTCGATATCGACTGACCCATCCTCGCGAGCGGTATAGACATGAGCGGGGCAAACTCGTTCTAATAGTTTGCCGGCGTCAGTGGCTTTCGCTAGTTCTTGGTCGATAACGATATGGGATTCTTCTTCGTCAACCTCATAAATATTGGCGCTAAGTCTCTCAGATACGGATTCGGGAAGGTAATCAGTCATTTTAAATCGACCTCACTGCTTGTAAACCGAGCTTTACCAGGCGGCGCATACTGAGCGAGGATTTCTTCAACGCTGCCCGCGCCACCGGTAAGAGGCGCTTTCTGGGACTGGTATCCAGGTTATAGACCCCGTGGAACACGTCCGCCGCGAGCTTGCCCACCTGGCCATATAGTTCCTGATTATGTAGGAACTGCGGCGCGCGCGCGAAAGTTTCCATATCTTTACCAACGAAAGTCGCCTGGTAGTTTTCCAGATATTTATTTAATGAGGACGCGCTATAGTTTTCCGCTTTGAGCGCGGTATCAATGGCGCTGGCGGCGGCTTGGGCAGATCCGGCTGCCAAGTCCATTCCCCGAATCGTGAACCCGGTGTTGAGGGTGAAACCGGCGGCGTCGCCTATCAGAATCAGCCCGTCATGTACCAGTCCTTGTTGCATGGATTTACCACCCTCGGCTACCAGATGGCAGCCATATTCGAGCAGTTTTCCTCCGCGTAGGAACGGTTCGATATAGGGGTGCTGTAAGAAATGATCATGCAGTTCAGAGGAGGATAACTGTTTTTTCTTCAGGTCATCTAGCATCGCCACGATCCCGATAGAAACCGAATCCCGGTTGGTGTACAGGAAGCCGCCGCCTGCTACTCCTTGAGTGCAGTCCCCTACCATTTGATAGGCCGCGCCCTCGCCCTCTTGCAGGTTGAAGCGTTCTTTCAGGGTTCCTTCCCCCAGCTGGACAACAGACTTTACCCCCACTCCCAGGTGATCCAGCGGCTCTTTAGGCCGAATCCCGGCATATTGCGCGAGGAAGGAGTTCACCCCGTCTGCTGCCACGATTATTTTGCCGTACACGGTGTCTTCTCCCGCACGCACTCCGCAGAATTTGCCGTCCTCGCGCACCAGTTCATCAACTTTCATGCCTGGCATAATGGTGGCACCGGCTGCTTCTGCCTGCTCCGCCAGCCAAGGGTCAAGTTTGGCGCGCAGAACGCTGACCGCGTTTACCGGATCAGTTAGCCTTTGATCCCAATACTCCATATTTACGGCGGAGGTCGGGTTCAGGAAGGAAAGAATGTTCTTGGTGATTTTTCGTTCAACTGGGGCTTTTTCAATGAAGCCGGGGAAAATCTGGTTCATTACCTGGCAGTAGAACACCCCGCCCGAAAGGTTCTTAGCCCCCACTTCCGAGCCGCGCTCAATCAACAAGACCTGGTGATCCGCTTTTGCTAAAAGGTAGGCACATACCGTTCCGGCGACGCCGCCACCTACGATGATTACATCGAAATCGTATTCCACACTCATGTTTTATCTATCTGCCTCCACTGGGCGGATTACCTGCTTCAGAATCTCTACCTTATCGCAGTTAGCAGCTTGCAATAATGACACCGGCTCGATAACCGCTAGACTTTGCTCAGAGGTAAAGGAGGGCGATGAGCGAGCAGCACGCAGCTGGCAAGCAGGATAAGCGCCCTGCGCGAGCCAAAAAACCCGATAAGGAAGCTAAGCATCCTGCCCGCCGCCACGCGAAAACCTTAAATAATGCGCCTGTTACTATCTCCTATCCCGAGGAGCTTCCGGTTAGCGCCCGGCGGCAAGAAATCGCGGAAGCTATCGCCAACCACCAGGTGGTAGTGGTTTCCGGGGAAACTGGATCCGGGAAAACTACCCAGCTGCCCAAAATCTGCCTAGAGCTAGGCAGAGGACGCGGCGCTTTAATCGGCCACACCCAGCCGCGGCGGATTGCGGCTCGCTCAGTAGCTACCCGGATTGCCCACGAGCTGGGAGAAGACCTGGGAAAAACCATCGGCTTCCAGGTGAGATTCACTGACGTGGTCTCTAGTAAAACCATGGTCAAGTTAATGACAGATGGGATTTTATTGGCAGAAATCCGCACCGATCCCCTGCTGAAACGCTATGACACGATCATCGTGGATGAAGCCCACGAACGCTCCCTCAATATTGATTTTATTTTGGGGTATTTGGCGCGGCTCCTGCCTCGCCGCCCGGATCTGAAAGTGATTATCACCTCGGCAACTATTGATTCCCAGCGTTTTGCCGAGCATTTTTCCCGCCCCGGTTCCCCAGTCCCAATTATCGAGGTTTCCGGGCGCACCTACCCGGTTCAAGTGCGCTATCGACCCCTGGATGGCTCCGATAGCGGGGATCAGGACGCAGAGGGCGATGAGGAAGCCCGCGGGGAAAACCGTAAGCACCTCCCGCGCCAGCAAAAAGAGGGAGCCGCCCGCGGTGAAATAAAAGACCAGACCGAGGGCATCTGTCAGGCGGTTGACGAACTTTTTGCTTGCGGTCCCGGCGATATTTTGGTGTTTTTGCCAGGCGAGCGGGATATTCGGGACACCGAAGCCGCCCTCGCCGCGCATTTAGGTTCCCGGTACGTGCGCGCGGGCGAGCGTACAAACACTCCGGGAGCTGTGGAAATACTGCCGCTGTTTGCCCGATTGTCCCCTGCCGAACAGCAACGCATCTTCGCCCCGCATCCTTATCCGCGAATTGTGCTCGCCACCAATGTGGCGGAAACTTCACTGACCGTACCGGGTATTAAATATGTGATTGACTCTGGTCTGGCGCGGATTTCTCGCTATTCGCAGCGCACTAAAGTACAGCGCCTACCAATTGAAGAAGTTTCCCAAGCCAGCGCCCGCCAGCGGGCGGGACGTTGCGGGCGGATTAGCGAGGGGATTTGCATCCGGCTGTATTCGGAAGAGAACTTCCTGGCACGCCCGCGTTTTACTGAACCCGAGATATTGCGTACTTCCCTAGCTTCGGTGATTTTGGCGATGGCCTCGCTAAACCTGGGGAAAGTGGCCGATTTTCCCTTTATTGATGCCCCGGATCCTCGGCAAGTCCGGGACGGAGAGCAGTTGCTTTACGAATTGGGGGCGCTCTCGCAGCGGAGCGAAAACTCCGAGGGGTATCGCCTTACCAAATTGGGCAAACGCCTCGCCAAGTTGCCGATTGATCCGCGATTAGCCCGAATGCTGCTGGAGGCGGACCGGCGCGGCTGCGTATCTGAGGCATTAGTTATTGTTTCGGCGCTATCGATGCAAGATGTGCGCCTGCGCCCTCTAGAGCAGCAAGAGGCCGCAGACCAGGCCCATTCACGTTTCTTAGATCCCAGTTCTGACTTCCTGACTTATCTAAATCTTTGGCGCTACCTGCGCACTCAATCCCGTGACCTGTCCGGGAGCGCTTTTCGGAGAATGTGTCAGCGCGAGTTCTTGCATTATTTACGTACCCGGGAATGGCAAGACCTTACCCACCAACTGCGGCAGCTTTTAAAAGAACTGGGAATTAACGCGCGTCCCCTAGCGAAACCCTCCCGCTCAAGCTACCGGCCAGACCCGGAATCCCGAGAGCTGATTGCGGCTTGTCAAAGCCTGACTTCCAAGCATTCCGACACGGATGCGATTCACCGTTCCTTGTTGGTAGGAATGCTATCCGGGATTGGTAACTGGGATCAGCGCGCCAAACAGTATTTGGCTCCGCGTGGTGCTCGCTTCACGATTTGGCCTGGTTCTGGGCTTTCTAACCGCACTTTCGATTGGGTAATGGCTGCCGAACTGGTGGAAACCTCCCGGCTTTTTGCCCGCAATGTTACCCGGGTTAATCCTGATTGGATTATTCATGCGGGAAAGCACCTGGTGAAACGCTCCTATGGGGAGCCGTATTGGTCGAGCCGGAAAGGTACCGCAATGGTACCGGAGCGCATTACCCTGTATGGCCTCACGATTGCTGCTGATGTGCCGATACCTCTGTCTCGACTCGGGAATAAAGCCATGCCTGCGCTATCACCGGTAGCAGCTATTGTTAATCTGCCCGGTGAGCAGTCCCCGCAGACCGCGAAGCAGTGGGCACGCGCCCTCTTTATCACTAATGCACTGGTCAGAGGGGATGCCCCCTTAAACTATCCCTTCTTAAAACGCAATGAAAAGCTGCTGCAGCGTGCCCTAGAAGTTGAGCAACGTACCCGCCAGGCCGGGATTGTTGCCGGCGAGGACGCTTTGGCGGCATTTTTCGCTGCCCGCTTGGGCAAAGAAGTAACCAATCCGGGAACTTTTGCGGCCTGGTTCAAACGTCAAGATGACCCCCATATTTTGGATTATCCCGAGGACATATTGTTGCCGTCTGCTGCCAAGACTAGCGCTCCCCGCAACTACTCCAGCGGTGAAGCCGCAGATAAATCGATTGGAAACCAAACCAATCTAGCGGGCAAACTCACCCAGCTTTCCACTTCGGGTTTCCCTGACCGCTGGATAGGGGCAGAGTTTAGTTTGCCCCTGCAATATCAGTTTGCTCCCGGCAAGGAAGAAGATGGCATTACCTGCCAAGTCACACTGGAGCAGCTGCCCTACCTTAATCCGCAAGAATTCCAATGGACGGTTCCGGGGCTGTGGCCAGAGCTATTCACCGCGCTGATTCGAGCGTTACCGAAACCGGTACGCCGCCAACTAGTACCTGCCCCGCAGGTGGGGGCAGAAGTAAGCAGATGGATTGAGCGGGAACTAGCTAATCCCACGGCTGCTACCGGCGCCGCCGAAAGCCACGAACCTACCCCGGTGCAGATTAAACAAGAGGAAGCGTTGCAAGCTTCCCTGGGACGCCTAGCTGCTTGGGCGGGGATTGATAACGGCGATAAATCTACTCCCCCCAGCGACCCCAATCCTAAAGATACGGGAAATATGGGCAGTGAGGACAAGGGTAGCTCAGCAACACCTGACGCTAACGCAAGACGCGAGAAAAATAGCCACGCCTCAAAAGACCCCAACCCCGCTGCTGCTAACGCTGCGAGCACTGGTGAAAATGATAGCCACCGCGACCAAGGCGAAGCCGCAAGCAATAAAAATCACACTGCCCCCTCCCGTCCGCTGGCTTCACTTTTCATTGCGGCTCTTGACCAGCTGCGCGCCGTGGAGGTAACCGAACAAGAATTTTCCCAAGCGGTCGCGAGTTTACCTGCCCATTTGCGGATTCGCTTTGCGTTGCACGTAGGGAAAGAGCAAATATATTCTCGCGACCTCGAAAAACTGCAGAAGCGCTACGGTAAAAAAGGGCGCGCCGCCCGCAAACAGGTAATCCGGGAAGCGCTCTCGCAGGTAAGCAAAGCCGAAAGCAGACAGAAAAACCCTGTCCCTTCCCAAACGAGACGTAGCAATCAGGAAGCTACTAAGACTTCCAAGCAGCGTCTCCCGGAAACAGATTATGCTCACGCTTGGCCGCAGATACGCGGGAAAGAAGCAGTATTACCTGCTGAGATAACCACTGCTATTGGCGGGGTGCCTGGTAGGGCTTTCCCGGGCTTACTCCCGCAGCGCCTTCCTCGCCCCTTTGGACTATCTCTGCTGTCTGGCTCGCAACAAAACCGCTACGAAAATCCCCCTCCCGCTCGATCTGACAGTGAAAGCCGCAACCAACAGAACTCCACTTCCCTGGTTTTCCCGGTGCGCCTGGCGCGCTTCGACAGCTTGCTGCACGCTCAGCGCGCCCACCACTTTGGGGTTACCTGCCTGCTTTGCTCCCAGCTTTACTTACCGCCTAGCCGCATCTTTACCCGCTGGCCAGCTCGTTTAGCGCTAAACCTGGCAGCACTGCCTTACGAAAAAGTAGCATTACTTTCCGATCTGCAGCTGGTTGCCACCTGGCGCTGCCTCAAAAAAGCCCAGGCCGACACCTGGACAGTTCGGGATTCTTCCACCCTGCGGCAACTCGCTGCAGATTTCCGTGACCGTTTCGAGGACGAAGTGTACGTCCTCGCCCGCGAAATTGGGGAGGTTGGTGCCAGCTACCGGGAGGTGTTAGCTGCCCTCTCCTCGCATTTCCCTCTCGGAGCCTTAGGGGAAATTACCCAGGTACGCTCCCAACTATCACAACTGATTTACCCGGGGTTCCTGTGGGACTTGTGTGAGGGCGCTGAGGATTTAGAACGCTACTTGCAGGCGATAGCTACTCGCCTACAAAAGGCAAGCCAGGGGCAAAACAAGGGAAGCCAACAGGAAGAACAGGCTCTAGCTATTTGGGAGGGTGCACGCGAAAAGCTAGACAACCAGGAAAACCTAGCCGCAGATCCTACTGCCGTAGCCGCCCTCATCCACGGCCGCTGGCTAATAGAAGAGTTAAGGGTCTCGCTGTTTGCCCAGCCCCTGGGTACTAGCGAACGCGTTTCACTACCGCGCCTAAGCAAACTTCTAAAAGAGGCGCGACTCTAAGCTGGATCCCTTAAAGCAATAGCAAAACTACCGCTGCTACCAGGGTTACTAGAGCACCAACAGCTAGACCGATCGCGACTCCGCCTGCTATTTCTTTGGCTGCACTCCGACGGGGAGCTGGCACATCTTGTCTGGGAGATACCCTGGCTACATTCTCGGAAAAATCTGAACTGTTCATCCAGGCTCCCAGGGTTTGCTCATTTACAGAATCCTCCTGCTCCCTCGGCGGCGAAAAGTCCCCGGGAGATCCCGCTCCTGCCCCGATAGCATCCTCGGTGTTTACCATAATCGCCGGAGGTAAAGTCACCGGTTGCCAGACGGGAGCCGCCGATTCCACCCGCCCGTGAGCCGTCTGCCCCGACTGGGTTTCGGCCTCATCGTGGGCGGGAATGATCGGTTTGACCGACGCCAAGGAAGTTTGAGCATCCGGCGGGGAAACCCGCACCACATCGGCTAAAGGTTGCGGAGGCGGGGGCTCCTTCAACACCTCCAGGGCTTCAAGGGAACGAACCTGGTCAACTACCGACTTCAAGAGGGCGTGGGTCTGGGCAGCACTGGGTCGTACCGAAGTTTCTTTCGCCAGCATTTGGGTAATCACATTCCACAGGGAGCCGGGGATCCCCGGAAGCATCCCCGGCATATCGTAGAACTGATGGTTTAACACTTCCGCCACCGAGCCTCTAAAAGGGGTGATTCCACAGAGCAGCTCGTAAAGGATCACTCCCAGGGAATAAATATCGGTTTTGGAGCTCACCCCTTTACCTTCAATCATTTCGGGCGCCATATAGTAGGGGGTTCCGGAACGCTTCGTAGTCTGGATTTCGTAACGGGGATCAATCCACCGGGCTAAACCAAAATCCGCAATTTTGGGCACCAGGTAGCCACCTTGTAGTTGCAACAAAATATTCGAAGGCTTTAGGTCACGATGGACAATTCCGGCATGATGAATCGGAGACAGACCAGCGGCAATACCCATGCAATAGTAGACAGCATCTAGCGGTGGCAGGGTGCCTCTGCTTTTAAGTAACTCCCCCAAATCTCCGCCATCGGTATATTCCATAATGATCGCCATATATTCCGGGGTCTGGATCAGGTCATAAACCTCTACAATATTTTGATGCCGCACCCCAGTGACCAAATCTTTTTCCATTCGAAAGCGTTGAACAATCCCGGGCTTGATTGCCAATTTGGAACGCAAAATCTTAGCGGCGTATAAGTTCCCCCAAGGATCAGCGACCTTCCACACTTCACCCATAGTGCCCGAACCCAAGGCCTTTAACAGGCGATAACCAGCGATCGTCGCGGTCTGTACGTTGGAAGATTGTACCGCCGACTTCTTCGAATTTCCGGCAACAGGGAAGGCGGATCCGGCAGAGGGTTGTGCCGTCTGATAACTATCCATACATTCCCTGTAACTTAGTCGATAACTTTTCAACATCCAGTTTAAGGGTTCAGAACGAAAAATCCTTCTGTCACCTCGATGTTGATTTTACTGATTGGCGCGAATCTTGCGGAGTTCGCGCAGGTATGCCCGGTGGTGACGGGGAGGGGCTCCCCGGTAGGTCCAAGTGAAAATGTTTTCTGCTTTAAAGTAACGAGAACACTTAGAGCAGGCTAAAACCCGGGTGGGAGTGCGGAAACGTTCAATACGGTGTCCGGCTTTACATACCCCGATCCAGGGAGCCGGGAGGGAGGGAGCGTCTGGGGATACCGTCCGTTCAGCGTTGCCGCCTAGGGCTTTAACCGCCTGCTGCCAGCGCTTACCATGCCCCACCTTAGGTCCTACTTGCGCGTGAGCGACCTCGTGTAAAACAACTTCGCGCGCGGCAGCCGAATCGTAGAGCGGGAGCAGATAGCGAGAAAAACTAATCCGTTTATCTCCAAAATGGCAGGCGCCAGCCCGGCGGCGTGCATGATCTAGACCAACTTCCCAGTCCTGCAGGCCGCAGGCATCCAAGGTGCGGCGCGCTAATGCTAATACCTCTTCCAAGCTGTCTACTTTCAAAAGTAGCCTCACCCCGTTGGATAACGGGGATGGTAACTAGCGATTGCCCCTAATGTCCCAACCCTTCCGCTGTAACCGGAGGCAGAGTCGACCAGGGGAAATTAATCCATTTATCGGTATGCTTTAGTACATAGTCGGGAGTAATAATCGACCGCGACTTCACATAGATACAAGCACATTTGGCTTCTGAAACCGCTACCCGCTCGCCTTCTTGCCCAGAAGGAATCCCGCGTTCGCGAATCAAACGCATCACCAATTCTAGAGTTTTCCCCGAGTCGGCAACATCATCGACTACCAATACTCGCTTACCGGACAGGGCGGAAACATCCATTAGCGGCGGAATTAGCACTGGTTCCGGTAGAGTTTCCTCGATATCGGTATAAAACTCTACATTCATGGTGCCGATTGCTTTGAGCCCTAGCGCGTAAGACAAAGCACCCGCTGGTAACAACCCGCCCCGAGCGACCGCCACTACCAACTCGGGCATCCACCCGGAATCTACAATATTTTGCGCAATTTTTCGGGTAGCATCTCCGAATCCCTGCCAGGTAAGAACTTCCCGATCTTGTATATCTGCCATAAAACTAGCCTAGCTATCTTTAGGAAACTTTTTGAAACTGCGAGCAAATATTTTTTCTGATTCGCCTTCCCCAAGTTATTTACCAGGAATAACACTCCCGATCATGCCTCGAAATACTCTTCAGGTTGATCAAGGTCTCCCCCTTTTGCTTTCTTTGCACTAAGCTGAGTAGCCGTGCGCTTTTTAAATGGAATGTCGGCACCTTATGAGCTGACCTATGACGATGTTTTTATGGTTCCTTCACGTTCGGGGATTGCTTCCCGCTTCGACGTGGATTTATCTTCCGATGATGGCACTGGCACCACGGTGCCGATTATCGTCGCAAATATGACGGCGGTCGCCGGTAAACGCATGGCGGAAACAGTTTCGCGCCGCGGAGGTCTGGTAACTCTACCTCAAGATGTCCCCGGCGATATCATTGCGAAAACCGTTGCTGAGGTTAAAGCCTGTCACACGGTCTATGACACTCCGGTAGTGCTCAGTCCGCACGACACAGTAGCGGCGGCTCTATCCTTGATTTCAAAGCGCTCCCACCGCGCAGTACTGGTTGCAGATCAAGAAAACCGCCCGATAGGGGTAGTTCCCGAATCGGCGCTGACCGGAGTAGATCACTTTGCGCAGCTACATACGGTGATGGATACCCACACCTTGCTATTACCGGAAGGGATTGGCCCGGAGGACGCGTACCGCCAATTAGCGGAAGAACACCTAGGTCTCGGCGCAGTAGTAGACACTGACGGACACCTGGTAGGGGTAATGACCGCGCCAGGGGCAGTGCGTTCTTCCATCTATACCCCGAACACTGATAAAGACGGCAAGCTGCGGGTAGCCGCAGCGATCGGCATTAACGGTGACGTGGCGGGACGAGCCTGCCAACTCGTAGAAGCGGGCGTAGATGTCTTAGTGGTCGACACTGCCCACGGATATCAAGATAAAACCATCCAGGCTTTAAAGGCAGTACGATCCACCGGAGTGGAAGTGCCGATCGTGGCAGGAAACGTGGTCACCGCAGACGCAGTAACCGAACTGGCTGCTGCCGGCGCGGATATTTTGAAAGTCGGCATTGGTCCCGGCGCAATGTGCACTACCCGGATGGCGACCGGCGTAGGCCGCCCCCAATTCTCGGCGGTACTCGAATGTTCCCGCCGCGCCCACGAACTAGGAAAACATGTTTGGGCTGACGGCGGCGTGCGTCATCCGCGAGATGTGGCCTTAGCCTTGGCAGCCGGAGCCTCTAACGTGATGGTCGGCTCCTGGTTCGCCGGTACTCACGAGTCACCTGGCGACATTGTGCGCGATGGGAATGGGCGCCCCTACAAGGAAAACTTTGGGATGGCTTCCCGCCGGGCGGTTCGTAACCGTAATGCCACCTCCCACGGCTTTGAGCGCGCCCGTAAAGAACTATTCGAAGAGGGGATTTCTACCTCTCGGATGTACCTGGATCCTGCCCGTCCCGGGGTGGAAAACTTGATCGACCAGATCTTGGCGGGAGTGCGTTCCTCCTTCACCTATGCGGGCGCCACTAACCAGGCAGAATTCCGGGAAAAAGCAATCGTCGGGATTCAAAGCGCCGCCGGATATAAAGAGGGCGCTCCCGTCGAAAGCTCCTGGTAAACCTGTTAACTAAGACAAGAACACACCAAACCAAATAACTAGCGAAAGGAATCACCTTGACCCGGGTACTGTTCGTATGTACCGGTAACATCTGCCGGTCAGTAATGGCACAGGCAGTTGCGACTCAAAAGGCCGAAGAAGAAACTCTCGATAACCTAGTGTTTGATTCGGTAGGAGTCTCTGACGAAGAACACGGCAATCCCCCAGATTACCGTGCCGTACATATCTTGGAAGATCATGGCTGGCTGACGCCAGACCATCATGCCCGTCAGATTAGTCGCAGTGATTTTAACGATTTTGATCTCTTGCTAGCTATGACTAGCGGGCACAAACGCGCCCTCACCCGCCTGGCGCAGCGCTGGGGAGCAGACGAGAACAAAATTCGCCTCTACCGCGAATTTGATCCTGAGGCTAACCCCGCCGATATGGAGGTACCTGATCCCTGGTATGGCGGGGAACGCGAATTCGCCGACACCTTGGAAGTAATCGAGCGGGTAACCCCAGTAATCCTAGAAGTCCTCTCCGAGATCTCCTGACCCTTCTCTCTGAATGTCCTCAACCTTTGGCTGACTCAACGTGGGGAGCCTTCCGCGTACAGGGGCGGATTTTGCCTCGCGCCCCGAAATCCGGAAAATGCTCTGGCATTTTCACGGATTTAGTGCCCGGAGCCTACCCTTCGGCATAAATCCGCCCCTGAACGCTAGTCTCGTACCTTGCGGGATTCTCGTACCAGTCGTGACCCTTGCGTGGGGGAGAAGTTTTATCCGAGCAGGCTAGGTGGGCGCAAAATTTGGAAAACGTCGCTACGTTTTCCAAATTTTTGGGCAGGAGGAAAAACTTCTCCCCCGCGCTTAACCCAGGGTACTTTTACCGAGACACATGTTGAGGGTCTAATCCGCGCATTGGCTCATTTGCCTTGTTTTGGGTTTTAGCGCTTAAAATCGAGGAAACGAAAAGCGATCGATAAGGGAACGCCCATGCCAAATAAACCAGTCGAGGTTGAGGACATTATTAATAGTCATTCGGGGGGATTGCAACGCAGCCTCTCGAATCGGCATATCCAGTTAATCGCGATCGGTGGAGCCATCGGGACCGGTCTGTTTATGGGATCCGGACGCACAATTCACTTGGCGGGTCCTTCAGTGCTGTTGGTTTACGCCATTATCGGAGCCGTGCTATTCCTGGTGATGCGATGCATGGGGGAATTGTTAGTTTCCAATCACCGCTATGGCACTTTCGCCGATTTCATCACCGACCTTTTAGGGCCAGGTGCCGGTTTCGTTGTGGGATGGACGTATTGGCTATGTTGGATAGTTACCGGAACCGCCGAAGTGATCGCGATTGCCGGTTATTTCAATTTTTGGTGGCCAGACCTGCCACGATGGATTCCCGCGATCGCTACCGTGGCGCTGTTATTTTTCCTTAACGCCCTAACGGTGAAAGCCTTCGGAGAAACCGAGTTCTGGTTCTCGATGATAAAAATTATCGCGATTATTGCCCTGATCTGCTGCGGAACCGTAATGGTGATTATCGGGTTTACTGCTCCCGATGGCCAGCGCGCCACCATCACTAATCTTTGGTCACACCCGGGAGTTACTGGTTCCGGATTCTTCCCGAATGGCTTATCCGGGTTCTTGGGCGGATTCCAGCTAGCAATCTTTAGTTTCGTAGGAATCGAACTGGTCGGTACTACCGCCGCCGAAACCAAAGACCCAGAAAAATCTCTCCCCAAAGCGATTAACTCGATCCCGTTGCGGGTGTTGTTGTTCTATGTTTTGGCGTTAGCAGCGATCATGTCGGTTACTCCTTGGGATTCTCTCGACCCGGAATCCTCTCCCTTCGTAGGACTATTCTCCCTAGTAGGGCTAGTATTTGCGGCGTCGCTAGTGAACCTGGTGGTAATGACTTCGGCCGCCTCTTCGTGTAACTCGGGAGTTTATTCGACCTCCCGGATGATGTACGCCATGGCGCTGCGCAGTGACGCCCCGAAGCTTTTCCGAAAGCTTTCCCGTCGCTCCGTACCTTTAAATGCCCTGATAGTCACTTGTCTGTTCTTGCTTACCTCCATTGCCCTGATGGCAGTAGGCGGCACGGTAATGGAAGCATTTACCCTGGTAACGTCGGTGGCTTCGGTGCTATTTATGTTCGTATGGGTGATGATAGTGGCCGCCTACGTAGAGTTTCGTCGCCGTCTGCCCCAAAAACATGAAGAATCAATATTTGCCATGCCCGGTGGATATTTTTCTATCGCGGTAATCAGCGTGTTTATCGTGGCGATGGTGTTCGTCCTCGCCCTCGATCCAGCAACCCTGTATGCCATGTTGGCGAGCCTGCTGTGGATTGGTGTTATTGCTGCAGTGTCGTTCCTGGTACGCCGTACTCCGCGTAATGCCAAAGTTCGCGCCGAGTTCGCTGACCGTCGCCGCCGAGAACTAGCCGCCGCCCAGCAATACCAAGCCAACTAACCTGCCCCCGCCTTAGTCATCTGAAATTCATCTAACACCTTGCTTCAGGTCGGGTGGTAAAAGCGCTCGGGGGACCCCGGTGATCCTCGCTGCGCTCAGATCAAGCCCCCTCTCGCATCTTTTACCGCCCGACCCTTGGCTTGGGGAGAAGTTTCCCACCCCTCCGTATTCGTCCGCCCCTGCACGCTCAGCACGTACCTTACGGGATTCTTGTACCAGCTGTACCCCTTTGCGTGGGGGAGAAGTTTTATCCGAGCAGGCTAGGTGGGCGCAAAATTTGGAAAACGTCGCTACGTTTTCCAAATCTTTGGGCAGGAGGAAAAACTTCTCCCCCGCGTTCAACTGAGGTTCCCAAGCACTCATACGGCCGCGACCCGTCATTCGCGGGGGAATTAACGGGAGACTTAGGCAGAGCGGGCTTTTAGGTGCCGGTAACGGCATAGCGCTGCGAAAATGTCTTGGAGTCGCGGCGCGGCCAGGAACGCCGGGTGACGCCCAGCGGCGAACGCCTGCCAGCTAGAGGAAGTAAACTCGGCAGCGAAGCGGGAGCAGGCATCTGCAATCGTTTCTTTGCCGTTAGCATCAGTAACCAAAGCTCGAATCGCGTAAGCAATCGCTTCTGCTTGACCGGGATCCACTACTTGAGCAAGGGCGGAAATATCGATTTCTTCCCGATTCAAACGCAAAGTGGCGGTGCCTTCCGCGCGAGTTTTTTCGCGTCGCCCCGCAGGTGGAGGCGGGCAAGATAGCAGGAGCCGTTTGCGCACTGCCTCTTGCGGCCAGTCAGGGGCTGCGCTATCCGTACTACTTGCCGCGGCCTCTCCCCTACTTACTTCCCGCGCCCTGGCGGTGGCATCGTAAGGAATATAGTTTTCCAGTAATAACACCTGGTCGGCTAAATCCAGGAAATCTCCCGATCCTCCCATCACCATAATGGTGGACACCCCTAGTTCCTCCCGAATGCCTCCTACCCGGTCGATTAGGGGAATAATCGGCTCGCTGCGCACCAGCTGCCGCATCCGACTATCGCGCAACAACAGGTTGGTAGCCGAGGTATCTTCGTCAATCAGTAGCGCACGCGAACCGCATTCTATGGCTTCAGTAATCGCTGCGGCCTGTGAAGTTGAACCCGAGGCATTTTCAGTAAAGAACTGTCGCGTATCAGCCCCGCCGGGCAACGCGCCGATAAATAGGGAAATATCAGTGGCAGTTATAGCCCTTCCATCCTCGGCGCGCACTTTTATCGCATCGGGTAAAGTGGCTACCAGTTCGCGCCCATCCCCAGGAATATGGGGATAAACCGCCCGCTCTAAGGCTTCTAGCAGGGTAGATTTACCGTGATAGCCACCCCCTACAATCACAGTGATTCCTTTGGGGATCGCCATTCCGGATATTTTCCCGCTATAGGGCAGCTCTATAGTTTGCACCAGGGACGAGGGCGTATCCTCCCCTAATACCTTAGGTAGCTGGAAGGGCACCGCGTCTGTCATCGGTAAATCACTGATCCCGGAGGCTCGAGCCAGCAGCGCCCCATCCGCCACGAAAGCCACCCAGCCACGCTCATGAAGAATCTTTTGCAGTGCCGCATGATCTTTGAGCGTGTGAATATGGCGAGTAAGGTCAGCTAAATCTGGGCCGTCGTCCTCGCCAAAACATACGGTTTTATAAACCAATTCGCACAGGTCATAGTCCAAGAAACGCGCAAAATTACGTCCTAGAATCCGCCGGCCTGCCGCCGGAAACGGTACCTGGACGCGCAGTTCCATCCCTTCTTCATTCAAGGTTACCGAGGAGCGCGGGAGGATTTCTTGCCCTACCGGCGCGATCCGCAGTTGTGCTTCAGATTTCCCACCCGAACGCCTCGCCCCAAAAATCTTCCGGGCGCGCCGTGCCAAGAAATCACCGGCAGCTATCCGCGCTAACTTATCTAGAGCGATCTCGGAGGGGATCTGGGCAGTATCCAATGGCACCAATATCCGGCAGGCTGAAGGCGGGGCGAAGGGATCAGACTGTACCCGGTCGATAGAGAAACTAAAGTCCCCGAAACTCCATTGCCCAAGCAGTTGTTTATAGCCCCCATAGGAGCGACCGTCTAGTGATTTTGTTTTTCGAATTAGCTCATCTGCATCCCGCATAGTTTCCTATTCTATGCCGCACTTTACTTTGCCTTGTAGACTGGCATGGTAGCCCCGGGGCAACTCCCAAACTTTACGAGGCGGCTGCGCGAATTAACTCAGAGGATGAAAGGGATTTTTCGTGACTGACAAGCTGAAACTGGTTGATACGATCCAAGCGATCAACTGGAACGATATCGAAGATGATAAAGATATGGAAGTTTGGGATCGACTCACGGGAAACTTTTGGTTGCCGGAAAAAATTCCGTTGTCGAATGATCTACCTTCCTGGAAAACCTTGAAGCCGGAAGAACAGCTCATGACTAACCGGGTATTTACTGGCCTGACCTTACTTGATACCTTGCAGGGTACCGTGGGCGCGGTTTCGCTGATTCCGGATGCGCGCACCCCGCACGAGGAAGCGGTCTACACCAATATTGCTTTTATGGAGAGCGTGCACGCGAAGTCGTATTCTTCGATTTTCTCCACTCTGCTTTCTACCACCGAGATTAATGAGTCTTTTCGCTGGAGTGAAGAAAACGAGAACCTACAGCGTAAAGCGCATATCATCATGAACTACTATCAGGGTGATGATCCGGAAAAACGTAAAGTGGCTTCTACCCTGCTAGAGTCTTTCCTTTTCTATTCCGGCTTTTACGCCCCTATGTACTGGTCGGCGCACGCCAAGCTGACTAACACCGCGGATTTGATTCGTCTGATCATTAGGGACGAAGCGGTGCATGGTTATTACATTGGCTATAAATACCAGTTAGCGGTCAACGAGTCCTCGCCGCAGCGGCAAGAAGAACTCAAGGATTACACCTTTGACCTGTTGACAGAGCTTTATGACAATGAAGAAGCCTACACTGAAGACCTGTATGATCCCCTGGGATTGACCGAGGACGTAAAGAAGTTCTTGCGCTATAACGCCAATAAAGCCCTGATGAACCTGGGTTACGAGGCGCTATTCCCAGCGGACTCTACCGATGTGAACCCCGCGATTTTGGCGGCGCTTTCACCGTCGGCGGATGAAAACCATGACTTCTTCTCCGGGTCAGGTTCTTCCTACGTGATCGGAGAGATCGTAGATACCGAGGACGACGACTGGGACTTCTAGGTTTCTGTCGTTTGGCGAGGACGCTGGCTGATTCTTATGGATCATGACCTCGTGTCCCGGCGCCAGATCTAAACAATGCTTTTTGACCCGCCTGTCTTATAAGCAGGCGGGTCAAAACATTTACCGGTTTATCTCTTAACCCCTTTGCCCACAACTGCCTTAATCGGGTTATCGTAAAGGTATGAGTGATATTCCTACTTACCCGCAGCCTCGTCCCGCTTCCCGCGTATTAGTTACTGGTGCTTCTACCGGTATTGGCGAGGCAACGGTTCGGCAACTACGTGCTAGCGGTTGGGCAGTAATCGCGGTAGCGCGCCGGCGTGAACGCCTGGAAAAACTAGCGGCGGAAACCGGTTGTGAGTTCTTTGCCTGCGATTTAACTGACCGCGCGGCGGTTGAGGAAATGGTCGCTGAACTGTTATCAAAAGGTTCGCTCACCGCGGTGGTTAATAACGCGGGTGGCGCTATCGGCACCGATTCGGTAGCGGATGGCAAAGTAGCGGACTGGGAAGAAATGTACCAGCGCAACGTGGTTACGGCATTGAATGTCACCCAAGCTACTCTGCCTGCTCTGCGCGAAAATGGTGGCGACTTGCTGTATGTTACTTCTACTGCCGCCCTCGACACCTATCCCGGTGGCGGCGGGTACGTGGCCGCTAAGCACGCCGAACAGATGATTCCCTTGACTTTGCGTCAAGAACTGGTGGGCGAGCCGGTACGCTTGATCGAAATCGCGCCGGGCATGGTGAAAACCCCCGAGTTTTCTCTGAATCGCCTGGGCTCGAGAGAGGCCGCGGAGCAGGTCTATCGCGGGGTGGAAAAACCTTTAGTCGCCGCGGATATTGCGGATTTAATCAGCTGGTGCCTATCGCGTCCGCCACACGTGAATATCGACCGGGTTATTATCCGTCCGGTTGCCCAGGCAACCAACACTCTGATAGCTCGCTCTCAGGATTAGACTGCAGGTGGCGCTGGGTGCAAGTCTCAGTCCTGCCGGCAGCCTTTAGGATTGACTGTCCCGGCCGCTAACCCCGCACCGGAGCAAGCTCACAAATGGTCTCCCGACTCTGCTACGACGCCCTCCAGCGCCTTAGAGCATACAGGATACGCAGCCTTCGACCTCGGTTCCCTGTAGGGCGTGCTGACGCAGACGCATATAGTAGAGGGTCTTAATGCCTTTACGCCAAGCATAAATATAGTTCTTGTTTACCTCGCGGGTAGTGACCGTATCCGGGTAGAACAGGGTTAAGCTGAGCCCTTGGTCTACGTGCTGGGTGGCCACCGCATAGGTGTCGATAATCTTTTGGGGACCAATCTCGTAAGCATCCTGGTAATACTCCAGGTTATCGTTATCCATATAGGGAGCCGGATAGTAAACCCGCCCGATTTTACCTTCTTTACGAATTTCAATCTTGGCCACAATCGGGTGAATCGAGGAAGTGGAGTTATTGATATAGGAAATCGATCCGGTTGGGGGTACCGCTTGCAGATTCTGGTGGTACATTCCGTATTCCCGGACTTTTTCCGCCAGTTTTTTCCAATCTTCGCTGGTAGGTACGTTGATAGAGGATTTTTCTAGCAGTTGACGGCATTTCTCGGTCTTGGGAGTCCAATCCCCGTTAATATATTTCTCGAAATACTGCCCGGAATAATACTGCGAATCCTCGAACCCTTCGAAGCGTTCCCCGCGCTCCTTAGCAATCTTGCACGAAGCTTTAATGGCTTCAAATGCCACGGTCATGAAATACATATTGGTGAAATCCAGGGCTTCTTCACTGCCATAGAATACCTTTTCCCGTGCCAGGTAGCCGTGCAGGTTCATTTGCCCGAGGCCGATGGCGTGGCTCATCGCATTTCCGCGTTCAATCGAAGGCACTGCCCGGATATTTGACAAATCAGACACACTGGTCAGGCCACGTATCGCGGTTTCAATGGTGGCGGAAAAGTCTGGAGAATCCATAGTCTTCGCAATGTTTAGCGAAGCTAGGTTACAGGAAATATCTTTACCCACCTGCTCATAGGTGAGGTCCTCGTTGAACTCGCTCTTTTCGGATACCTGCAGAATCTCGGAACACAGATTGGACATAGAGATCCGACCCTTAATCGGGTTAGCGCGGTTAACGGTGTCCTCGTAAACGATATAGGGATAGCCCGACTCGAACTGGATCTCTGCCAGGGTCTGGAAGAAACGGCGCGCGTCAATCTTCTTTTTGCGGATCCGCCCGTCCTCTACCATTTCCCGATAATGCTCGGTGATGGAAATATCGCTCATCGGTTTCCCATAGACCCGCTCTATATCGTAAGGGCTAAACAGGTACATGGGTTCTTTATTGCGTGCCAGGTGGAAGGTAATATCCGGGATTACCACCCCCAGGGACAGCGATTTAATCCGGATTTTCTCGTCCGCATTTTCCCGTTTCGTGTCCAAGAATTCCATAATGTCGGGGTGGTGGGCATTTAGATAGACTGCCCCGGCACCTTGCCGCGCCCCCAACTGGTTGGCGTAAGAAAACGAATCCTCGAGCAGTTTCATTACCGGCACTACCCCGGAGGACTGATTTTCGATTTTCTTAATAGGAGCCCCCGCTTCCCGCAGGTTAGTAAGCGAGAGGGCCACCCCTCCTCCGCGCTTAGAAAGCTGCAGGGCAGAGTTGATACCCCGCGCGATCGACTCCATATTGTCCTCGATACGCAGCAGGAAGCAGGAAACCAGTTCTCCGCGGGCTTTCTTGCCCGCATTTAGGAAAGTGGGGGTAGCCGGCTGGAAACGACCAGTCATGATCTCGTCTACTAGCTTTATTGCCAGTTCTTCATCCCCGCGTGCCAGGTAAAGTGCCACCATGCATACCCGATCCTCGAAGCGTTCCAGGTAGCGTTTACCGTCGAACGTTTTCAAGGTGTAGGAAGTGTAATATTTGAACGCCCCCAGGAAGGTGGGGAAACGGAATTTATAGGCATAGGCTCGTTTGAACAGGTCTTTAATAAACTGGAATTGGTATTGGTCTACCACTTCCTGTTCGTAATACCCCTGCTCTACCAGGTATTTCATTTTTTCTTCCAGGTCGTGGAAGAAGACAGTGTTCTGGTTTACGTGCTGCAGAAAGTACTGGCGGGCTGCCTCTTTATCTGCCCAAAATTGGATCTTGCCCTCTTTGTCATACAGGTTCAGTTCCGCGTTTAAAGCGTGATAGTCCAGCTCGGGAGCGGGCGCGGTTTCTACTCCGGTGTCAGTTAGATTTTCTGCCAAAACTCACTCAGTCCTTTACGGCATATCTCAACGTCCTGAGGGGTTCCCAGGAGTTCATACTTGTACATAAACGGGATTTTCAGTTTTTGGGCGAGGATATCGCCGGCAAGGCAATATGCTTTGCCAAAGTTTGTGTTTCCGCTGGCTATAACCCCTACACAGTGATCTCGGTTGCTCTTTTCGTTTAAGAACTTGATTACCTGCTTAGGTACAGCCCCTTTGATGTTTCCACCCCCATAGGTAGGAACCACAATCACGTAGGGCTCGTTTACATAAAGGAATTCGTCACGAGGACGCAGCGGAATCCTTTTATTGCGAAAGCCAAGTTTTTCTACGAAGCGTTTAGTGTTACCCGTTGCGGAAGAAAAATAGACTAGCAGGGGTTCTGCATTACTCACCTTTGACCTGCCTTACTGTTTTCTATTCTCGTTAATACCTGCTTTGGGATGAACCATTATTATCTGCTCCGCAATACCGCGCCCCTCTTGGAGAGCAGGAAGTATTCGGAACTAGATTACAAGTTTTAGAGGACGCACCTGCCTTAGGCGGTAGCTGCCGCACGCGCAGCAACCGCTATCCCCTTGATTTTATCGGGACGGAATCCGCTCCAAGAATCGGTATCAGTGACCACTACCGGAGCCTGTACGAAACCTAAAGACTTTACATGCTCGAGCGCATCCAGATCCTGGCTCATATCAACTTCCGCGTAGGCAATTCCTTGCTTTTTGAGGGCGCGCTTGGTCGCATCACACTGTACGCAACGGGGCTTAGAGTAAACGGTGACCGACATGTTTCTGCGCTCCTTAATTTGGCTTTGTTCGTCTGCGCTATTCAAAGAATAACATCAGTGTAGTTTTTATGCCGCCACATTTAGGCGATGAAGTAAACACTACACCTAGTAGTGACTCAACACCAGCACCCCAAGATAATGTGTTTGGGGATAACCGGTGGAAAGAGGGCGAATTTCTGGGGATACCCCGCGACCCCGAACAATCTACTAGCTGGACACCCGGCACCTGCCTGCCTTTTAGGGTGAAATCTAGTTCGAGATGATTGGTGAGCAGTTCCACCAAAATTGTGGATAAAAACTTCCTTCGGCGTGTCGCAGTCGTCCGCGCACCCGGCCGGACTTTACCTCCTGTAGCGGGTCGGGCCGTAAAAGCGCTCGGGGGACCCCGGTGAGCCTTGCTTCGCTCGGCTCAAGCCCCCTCTCGCATCTTTTACCACCCGACCCGTACGTAGGCGGTACCAGCGAGCGGGGAGCCTAGGTTTTATCCGAGTGGGTGCGGTGGGCATAAGAATTCGGGAAACGCCGCTACGTTTTCCGAATTCTTGGGCAGGAGGAAAAACCCAGGCTCCGCGCGGAAAACGGCAGGAGGAAAAACTTATCCCCCGCGCAACCCGAGCCAGACCCGCAACGACGGCAAGCTAGCCCCCACACGCGAATGATTGTAGATAAGGTGGTATCCAGAACAGCTGAGAATTAAGGAGTAGGCGATGAGCGAGCGCATGAACGTGGAATCTTTCAACCTAGACCACACGAAAGTGGCGGCTCCCTTTGTGCGGGTAGCCGACCGCAAACAACTACCTGGCGGAGATGAACTGGTCAAATACGATGTGCGTTTTTGTCAACCAAACCAGGAACACTTGGAAATGGACACCGTGCACTCGATTGAGCATCTAAGCGCGGAACTGATGCGCAACCACACCGATAAGTTGATTGATTTTTCGCCTATGGGTTGCCAAACCGGGTTTTATGCCCTGATGCTGGGGGTAGAACCTGACGAGTTCATCCAGCTACTGGCCACAACTTTTGAAGATATTCAAAGTGCCGACCAGGTTCCCGCGGCGAACGAACGCCAATGCGGGTGGGGCGCTCACCATAGTTTGAAAGGTGCGCAAGAAGCTACCGCTCACTTCTTGGCAGCACGAGAAAGCTGGAATCAGGTTTATCGTTAGGAGAAAACCGCTATGAACAGCTGTGACACTGTTATTATTTGCGCGGAACTGACCGAACTGGCGCCCTTCGTCAACCGAACGTGGCTACAGGAGTGCCTGGCTCACCGTTTTGAGGACTCTTGTCAGCCACCAGATCCCGAAAAAGTATTCCCCACTCCTGGTAGAGAGCTCTCGGGACTGCGGTTTTATCCCCTAGATCTGCCGGAAATTCCCGGGAAAACTCTCGGGGTGCAAAGCGGGGTGGGAATGGTTAATGCCGCCCGCACCGCTGCAATCGCGATTGAGGTATTAGGTGCCCGCCAAGTGCTATATTCCGGCACCGCTGGTGGTTTAGCCAAAGACAGCCAGGTGGGGGAAGTTGTTTTCGGCGACAACTACGTGTTCCACAGCGCAGACGCTACCGCTTTTGGTTATCAACGCGGGCAGCTGCCGGGGATGCCTCCCTCCTATGCAGGTAACGAAAGATTACTAGCTAGCGTCCGTAGCCTATTGAGTGCTAGCGATGGAAAGGATTCAAGTACTGGAACCGGTGCTGTTGCATTTAAAAATCCGATTTTTACTGCAGAGACGGAACTTGCAGGCGCTTTAGAAGAGATCCCGGCACGTTGCGGCACTATAGCTACGGGAGATTCTTTTATTACTGACTCCAATGTAAGTGCAGTACGCTCGGCCTTTCCTGCAGCTCTAGCCGCAGAAATGGAGTCAGCTGCCGCAGCCCAAGTGGCATTTTTATCCCAGGTTCCCTTCTTGGCGGTGCGCTGCATTTCTGATCTGTGCTCCCCGGAAGGGCAAGACGTCTACCATGGCAATGCCGCTGTCTGCGGGGCGATTGCCGCGGCGTCCACCATTTGCCTACTTAGCGCCTGCTAATTCCATGCAAAGCGCCAATAAAATCGTAGTTTTACCGAGATTTTTACCGCTTTTTCTCCCTTATTAGGGCTGTTCAAAAATCAGCAGGTTAGGATATCCATATAGTCTTATTGCAGTGGGAGAATTGAGATGGGCTTGTCGCGTCCTCGTAACTTCAAAGTAATGCTCGGGGTAATCGTAGGGGTGGCGTTATTGTGTTCGGCTATGGTGGTCGCTTACGCGGCAACCAGGGATTCGGGAACCCCGAAAGCAACAGCCTCCACCTCAGCTTCGAACACGACCCCTACTAAAACTAAGCCTTCCAAAACCGCTCCCACCACCACTACTCCCCCCACTACTACTTCCAGCCCGACTTCCACCCCCACTCTCACTCGTCCTCCGGTAGATTGCACTAAGGAAAAATGTGTGGCCCTAACTTTTGATGATGGACCAGGCCCCGACACTCCGAAACTCTTGGATACTTTAAAGGCGGAAAATGTTCCCGCTACTTTCCTGCTGGTGGGCAAGTCGGTTGCCACTTACCCGGATACGGTGGCACGCGAGTTCAAAGAGGGGCACTCCCTGGGTGTTCACACCTGGAACCATCCGCAGTTAACGAAGCTTCCTGACGACAAAATAGTCAACGAAATAACCAGCACGGCAGATGCGATCAAGAAAGCTGCCCCGAATGCGCAGATTACCTTTACCCGCCCACCCTATGGAGCTTTTAACCCCCGGGTAATTTCTGTCTTGAAATCCTTGAATCATGCTGCTGTGATCTGGGACGTTGACACCTTGGATTGGAAGCATCGTGATCCGAATGCGGTACTAACTCAGGTACAACAGCAAACTAAACCAGGGTCGATTATTTTGATGCACGATATTCACCCCACCAGCATTCAAGCAGTACCTGCGATCATTAAATATCTACGCTCTCAAGGATTCACGATGGTGACGGTTCCCGAATTATTCGGGGGATCGCTTACTCCCGGCAAGATTTATCTGGATCAAAACATGGTTCGCGGTTAGTCGCGGCCACGGGATTTTTCTTGCAGGCTTACTCAGAGATTCTTTATCTATCCTCGGGATTAATTACTAATTTGTTTAAGCTTTAAGGCTCCGGGGTGGTCACAGTATCTAGTTCCGCATCCGGATGGGCGGCGATCAGATCGTTAAGTGAGGAGGCGGAGGCAATCATCCGTGCCATTCCGTGAGTGCCCACTACCCCCGCTAGCGCAGTTCCTAACCCCATTTCGGAAAGAGCGTCAGCTTTTAGTCCCGGCCAGCCGTGCAACCTCGTTTGCAGATCGGCAGGTATTTGCGCGAGCCCAATTCCGGATGCAAATAATGCCCCCACTAAACCGGCAATAGTGTCAGTTGCTCCTCCTAGTTGTACCGCGAGGGAGGTAGCGCGTCGGAAGGCATCTTGTCCGCTGAGCGGCATCCCGGCATGCTCGATTTTCACGGCCTGTAAAATCCCTGCCACTGCTTGTAAAGCGGTAACTGCATAGGTGTTGTCACGCGGAGGTTTGAAGTAGGTTTCCTCGGCTTGTTGTAACCATTCGTGCCACTGTTCGCGGCGAGCTGTGGGTAGTAGCGCTATTCCCGCCCCCAGGTTGATCCGGTTTACCCAGGTTTCCTCGCCGGGGAGCGGATCGGTAACGGCTCGGCGGATCGCTTCCGCATAGATAACCGCTGCTTCACTGGCTAAGGGATCTACATGGGTTAGTTCGGATACTGCCCGTACTGACTCTGCTGTCCATTGGGGATCTTTTATTCGGGTGAGCCCCAAAATAGCGCAGCGGCTAAGTGCCCCGGCTCCCGAAGTACGCCGGGTACGCAAGTGAAAATATGCAGCGGCCGAACGCATTTTTCGGGCGGGATTCATATTGGAAATGTCATTGCTGGTAGTTTCCAACACCACTCTGGTGGGCGCATCTATTTTACGGGTTCCCCCGTGGTACCAGGCTAAAAAACGAGTAGCGACTGCATCTAAGCCTTCTTCTGTAGTCAAATCGATTCCGGTGACCGCAACTTCTGCTATACAGATCCCCAGCTGGGTGGCTTCCGACCATTCTCCCGGACTTAACCGTCCGTTAGCTCCCTGCATTCGGGGAATTCCTTCTAGAGTGGGAGTTTTAAATTCGTAGCCAACTCCTAAAGCGTTACCGCATGCTTGCCCTACGAGGACGCCGCTTGCCCGATCTGCCATGATGGCGAGGGGGGCTTGTCCGCCGCGCCGAATCAAGTTATGTGCTTGATCGGTGCGTTCTGGATTTTTATCACGCGCTTCAGCCACCCTTTCAACTTTAATGCACCTACTACCAGATAAGCGAGATTCCCCTGGCTAGAACGCGTGGTGGGCGTAATAGCCAGGGGTTGGGCGCGAATAACCTGTTTGTTTCAGACGGCCTGCTCACTTGCGGCGGGCACGATAGGAAACTAGTAGTCCCCCACATCCGAGCGCTATTAGAGCCGCCGACAGCGGAGCAGAGGGACTGGCACCGGTTTCAGAAAGCACAGTCGGTTCCACTGAAGTAGGAGGCAGGGTAGACGGTGGTGGAGTAGATGGCGGCGGAGTAGTGGGAGGCGGAGCCTGGGGTAGGGTATATTGTTCATCCGTTTCGGTTTCCGAACTTCTAAAAGCCTGTGTCCGAGAGTCGCCCTCATAGCTAGTGACAAACACATAGGTATCTTTGCATTCGAAGCGTTCTAGGCTGAGCGGGGTTCCCTCTTTATCTTTGTCGACAATATAGGTTCCGTTCTTAGCCGGTAACTCAATTCTCGCTAGGGGTTCTTTCCCTTGGGCATCTTGGTCTTTAATGGGCTGGGGCAAACAGTAAAGGTCATTGTGCACTACCCGTTCATCGCCCTTCCATTTGCCGCTGCCGGTAAATTCCAAGTGGTCGTCGGGGAATCCGCTCAGTTCTACCTGATCGGTCAATATTTTGCCCTCTTTATCAGTTACTACTTTTGCCTGAGTTTTTACCCCGGGGAAAAACGGCAGTACTTGCGTTTCGTCTTCCTCGAAAAAATTGGGGACATAGTCAGCTTTCAAATAGGTATTCTCCGGCTGCAGATCCCGGTGAGCGGCGGCGACAAAAGTATAGAAACCGGATTTGTCTATCTTAAAGGGATCAGTTTCATTTGAGATAGTAACGCCCTTTTCTGCCTCTTGCTCATTTTGGGGAGTCGCGGGTAACTTCCAGGTTTTTAATGGCTGAGCCTGAGCTGGAATCTGTCCCGGGCCGCGCGCAGAGCTAAAAGGACCGTAAAGCGACAGGTCGATCATGACCGTTTGCCAGCTATCTTTTCCGGTGTTCTTCCCCCATTTTTCTTCGGCTGTCACCAAAATAGTGTCCGTTAACTCGGATCCTTCTTCTAGCGGATTCATTTTCGATTTAGTCTGTGTTTTTACCGCAAAGAATTGCCGAGGATCAGCATTGATGGTGGCGATGGCGCTTAGCTGCGAATTCGGGCCGGCGATCAGCAAATCCTGCCAACGATGGTGTTCCCATACCTCGTAAGTAACTGGCGGCAGTCCTGCCACCTCAACCTGGGCACTGACTTTTCCCGGGCCGGTTATCTCGATCGGGATCTCTTTGACCGTAGCTTCGGAGGAAGTAATTAGGGTTTTAGGCTGGCCTTTACTGGAAAAATGTGCCGGCCCCGATAAGGTGATGCTTTCTTTGAAGCCATTGAGAGGGCGGCCGGCTGCGCTTTGGGGCACTGGCAAGCGCACCGTTCCTTGCTTGGATCCCGGCTTTACTTGTATTTCTGGTTTTCCCATCCGGTAGGGACCGGCATAGGCAGCGGCTTGCTGCAATAGCTGGGCTGCTCTCTGCTTGATTGGGGCGGAGCCATTTTGCTTTGTGGTTAGACGTCCGGACAGAGAGTGAATTGCATAGACTGTGGCTCCCAGTTCCGGGTTTCCTTTAGCGATGGCGCTTCGCAGCTGGCCAGCCAGATATGCCACCCGATATTGTGCCGATGCCGGAAAGATTACGGCAGTCCCCTTGACCTTATCTTTAACTTCGAAAGTAGCTTTGTTGGAGCGATACTCTTTTCCCGCACCGATTACTCTGCGCCCTTCATACGTAATCCATTTGTTTCGCGGCGAGTTGATCTGCCGATCTGTGGCACAGACTGCGATTTTACTATCGTCTGCAGACTTTCGGGCGTTCAACTCCATTTTTGAGTCCCCATAACTCTTCCAGGCTGCCCCAGGTCCAGCGGCTTGGGAAGCACCCTGATCGGTAACTACCATAGCGGAACTGATCATGGCGATGGCGGCGGCGAGCCCGAGGATACCGAGATGTTTTCGTCTTTGGGCTCGTCGTCGACGGCGAGGACTGATTCTCGAGGAAGGATCGGGTATCTGACTATTTCTGGCGGGAGTATTACCGCTATTTTTTACTGTTTCCATACCCATAGATTCCGCTTTGGGAAGGAGGTAAGCCAGATCCAAAAAACATTTTCAGGGTATCGGGAAACCAAATCGCCTTGGGGACAACCCCGCAGCTACTCGCGGAAGCGAAAGTACTATCTTCCCGAGAGTGTTACTTACTTTTTGTAAAACAGCTGGACAAATCACCCATAATATACTTTAATCACAATAGAAACATTTACAACATTCGTAACTTACATAACAAGATGGTCCCAATGGTTAGTAAGAAAAATATTTTTAAAATAGCAGCTGGCATCCTCGCCCTCTCGTTAGCAATACTTTCAGTTCCCCTCTCATCGGCGTTTGGCAAAACTGGTTTCCGGGCGGGAAACATTATTTCTGATGCCAACATGTATCAGAAGATCCCCTCCATGTCAGCGGCAGAAATTCAAAAATTCCTGGAGACCCAAGGCGCAGATTGTCGCGGCAATGGATGCTTGAAAAATATGCGCCTAAATACCCGGTCTTTTAACGCCGACAACTACTGCAAGGGCAGTTACCGGGGAGCAAACAATGAGCCAGTTTCACAGGTTATCTTCAAGATTTCCCAGGCTTGCCAAATCAGCCCGAAGGTTTTACTGGTGACCATTCAAAAAGAACAATCCGGAATTACTCGCAACCTGTCAACTGTTAGCCAAAATAAACTTACCGGCTACGGATGCCCAGACGGCAAGCCCTGCAATGAGCAATACTATGGGGTTCAAAATCAAATCTATCAGGCGGCGCACCAGTTGCAGCGATACCGTCTCAAGCCGGGATACTACAGTTACCGGGGCGGCAAAACCGCCAATATCAAGTTTTCTTACCAAAACGGATGCGGGGCTTCAACAGTCAGATTAGAAAACCAGGCCACAGCATCGCTCTACAATTACACCCCTTACCAGCCGAATCAAGCTTTGCTATCCGGCAAGCCTGACCGGTGTTCTTCTGACGGTAACTACAATTTCTTCAACATTTATCAACGCTGGTTCGGAGACCCAAGAGGCTCAGCTCCTGCAGCCACACCCAATAAGAAAGTCGTGGTTCCTGAGGGCGGATACACCGGCACTTCCAATAACACCAAAGCCCAAGCCGCCAAGGAACAGGTGACTAGCACCCCGGCTACTGGCAGCAACGCTAACGCCACCCAAAAGGTAGGCTTGGCGAGCTTTAGATCCTCCAGCACTGCTACAACTGCTAATCCTCAAGCCACTACCAGCCCCCAGTTGGCTAGCAATTCCAAGCCTGAAAATAGTTCCCAGGCTACGAAGGATGCGGCCGCTCAAAACGCTGCTATAAAGGCCACAGAGCATGAAAAAGCTCAGCAGGAGGCAACGGCGGCAGAGGCAAAGAAAGCGGCAGCCGCTACCCAAAAAGAAAAACCAACCCAACCTAACTCAAAGTCCCCAGCAGCAAAGTCTCAAAACGATACTGTGACCAGGCCACAATCTACTGGCGCCACCCCAAACAAAACAAAGCCAGCGAAGGCGACTACTAAGCCAGCAAACTCCAACAACGATCCGGCTTTGGCTAGTACCGGTACCCTTGGAGGCACAGTAACAATCCTGTCGCTAGTTTTAGTGATAGCAGGCTGGAGGATTCGCAAGAACGTGATTGACAACCGTCCGATCCGCGTCAACTGCTAACGGAGGCCAAAACCTGCGCGACTATTTCTTGGGTCTCCTGCGGCCCGGAAGTCGAGCGGGTTTGTACCCCAGTTCGCACCGCCGGATAATCATTTCCATCCGGGTCGAGACGGTCCCCCACAAATAGCACTTCGGTCGGCTCCAGCGCTGTTTGCGCTAGGAACTTCTCCACCCCATAGGCTTTATCAATCCCGCGCATCGTAATATCCACAGACGTAGATCCTCCCGAAAGCACCGTCAGCTCTGGCAGAAGCTTACCGGCACGGGCAGCAAGCTCCGCCCGCTTAGCCCCACTGGGATCCCAAGCATCTTTTGCTTCCCTGGCTGCCTGTTGCCCGAGGGCGGAATAGGTTAGCTGCGAACCTCGGTTTTCAATTATCTCCCCCGCCGGATTCTCGCACCAATACCCGAGGGAGCGAGCAACTTCCTCGATTACCCTCCGCGCCTTGTGCACCTGTTCTGGCGCCATTTTCAGCACATACTGCGCCCTCCAGTCCCCGTCTGCAAATAGATAATAACGAGTACCGCAAGTGGGCAGCAGATGTAGCTGCTGGGGATAGAAATCATGCTCCGCTAAAGGATCTAAGAGCTGGCGGGAAAACTGCTGGAAGGAACCCCCGCTGATCACCCCGGTAGGTAAAACGCGGGTAAGACGCGCGAAGACGCTCGCCATTTCGGGCAGCATCACCTGTTTCGAGGGTGCCAAAGTGCCATCCAGGTCAAATATCATCGCCTTAATCACGCCCACTCGTTGCCTTTCTTGCGCGGTTCCATAAGTTAACCAAAAAGCCATTGTAGAGCTAAAAACGAGTCGGAACTGCATTTACCTGAGGCAACTTAGTTTAGTAATTTACCCCCGGCCAATCGGAGCCCAGGATCGCTTGTCAGGTATTGCTACGGCAGCAGAGCCAAAAAGATCTAAAAATAGCGTATCTTGAGAATTTAAGCCTCCCATCGACAGCGTGTAATCGTTTTCACAATAGCGATTCTAATCTAATAATTACCGGTTCTACCAGGTATTTTATTGACAACAAAAGCCGCACACCACCAAAATTTCTCATATTTTTTGTCCTGACATTGACGCTCTTCAAAAAAACCTCGTATAGTAAACATGTAAACGTTTCCACGAGGGAGAAAGTTCAAATCGAACTTTTCGAATCGCTAGAACAGAAAGAGAGAAAATAAAAATGGCTACTTTGGTTGCTCCTTCGATTTCATTGTCTTCTACTCGGCTTGAAGAGCCGAAGATGGTTGCCTACATCGCTTTCATCTCCCTGATGGTAGCTGGTGTAGCGATTACTCTGATCGGTGCATTTTCCGCTTACGCGGTCACCGCAATCCTGGGCGGACTCCTAACTGCGGTTAGCGGATTTGGTTTCGCCTGGTCTAATGTTTATTTCCAGCTCAAGGGAGAATAGGTTTTACCTGGCATACGCCTAAAAACCATATGCGCGTCGCCGCCAGCGACGCCTAAAGTCTCGCTGAGCTAGATATAACAGCTGAATAGAATCTCGGAAAGTCTAGACGCTAGCGTACTTAAGACGCTAGGCGTCAAGATGGTCTGGACAGCCTCCTAATAGTTCTTGTCTCGGCAGGCTCTCTCAAGACTGTTACCTTTGCGGGGCGGATGGATTTCCATCCGCCCCGCTTTTCTATTTTCACGCCGAGTTTCGATGCCCTCACTTTTCCCTTAAGCAGATATTTTCAGGCAACATCTCCAGCTGCGGATTTTACAACTACTGCAGCCAACCATCTCAGATCCTCCCTACCCCAGGGAGCAAAGACAAATTAAACAGCTAAATAAAAAAATGGGCAGGTTCTTCTTTTCAAAAGAACCTGCCCACCCAGTTTGCGGCAACTAGCAGATACTTAATCGCCTCAACAGAAGTAACTTGCTTTACAGCGACATATCAACCACTGCGCGACCTTGCACCTTGCCCTGGGAAAGCAGCTTATAGGTGGCGCCGGCTTCTTCTAGCGGAATCCGCTTGGTAACAATCTTCTGGTAATCAATCATTCCCAGATCAGCCATCCGGATTACCTCCGGCAAATCCTGACGGGTACGGGCACCGTACGATCCTAAAATGTGCTGAGAGCGACGGACTAGGCGATTGATCTCTACCTGCGCAGTTTGCACTCCAGCCCCCAGACCGATCGGCACCATGCGGCCTCCATCTTTAAGTACATCCAAGGCAGTGGTCCAGGTTTCCGGACGCCCGAGCGCCTCAAATGCTACATCTACGCCCTTGCCACCGGTAATCTTGAGGATTTCGCCGCGCGCATCCTGAGTGACCGAGTTAATTACGTCGGTGGCACCCAGTTCTTTGGCGCTGGCGAGTTTGTCATCGGAAATATCGATTGCCACGATCTGGCTAGCACCAAAGGCTTTGGCTATCTGGATAATGTTAGAACCCACACCTCCGGTAGCAACTACCGCCACGGATTCACCAAAGTGCAGGTCAGCGCCGCGGCGTACCGCCCCATAGGCGGTCATAGCGGCGCAACCAATAATCGCCGAGGAAACCAAATCCATACTTTCAGGTACCACTGCTACGGAAGTGGAGGGCACTACCGCGTATTCGGCGAGCCCACCCATAGAGTACATGGCGATTTCACTGCCATCTAGATCCGCCAGCCGGGTGGTGCCGTCATAGAGTTTGCCCTGCAAACGGTTGAGGTCGAAGAAAGGTGCACACAGGTCGTCACGTCCAGATGCACAGGCTTCACACTGGCCACAAGGCATCAGGAAGGCTCCGGAAACATACTGGCCAACTTCCAACCCGGTATGCTCATTTCCTTCGCCTAGCTCCACGATTTGTCCAGCAACTTCATGCCCGAGGACGCAGGGCTTAGGGAAGTCGATAGCTCCCCCGATTACGTGTAAGTCAGAATGGCAAAGACCGCAGGCAGCGACTTTGATGAGTACCTCGCCCGCCTTGGGGTGGGGGGTGCGAATCTCATTTACTTCTAGTCCCTTCTCAACATCACGAAGAACTGCGGCCTTCATTGTCTCGGGAATCGTCATATCCTGCTCCTTTGCTAGCTTTAATATCTGAATTTGTTACAGCCTTGACAGGTGCGCCCTAGAAGCTACTCCTGTTGCTCATTTCCAGTATCATACAGATTCACATCTTTGTCCATACATTTTGACAAAAAGTTGTTTTTTTACCTAATGATTTCATTAAAGAGGACACGGACGGGACTATGGACACAAGTAAAAACGCTGCACAAGAAGATTTAACCCAGTTTCGCCATGCGTTGGTATTACAATATAAATGTAACAACAATAGCTCTATTGGTTTGCGCTTATCGGAACTTTCCTGGGTTCCTTAACCGTACCCCTTAGAGGCAACAAACTACAGATACTGACTCTAACTCCCGAGCCCGTCGCGATGGTGCCACGAACACCTCCAGTATCTATCGGATCCTAGAAAGGAAACCATGCTTGACCTCACCCCTGGGCTAATCGCTATCTTGGTCGCCTGTGCTTTAATGTGCGGACTGGCAAAAACAGCTCTTCCGGGACTAGCGTGCATACCGGTCGCCATCCTGGCAGCAGTAATGCCTACCCGCCCCTCCACTGCCCTAATGCTGCTGATGCTGCTGACCGGAGACCTGCTGGCCATCTGGACTTACCGTAAAGATGCTGATTGGAAAGTTCTGCGCGGCCTGTTTCCACCGGTAGCCGTGGGGGTAGCCATCGGCGCAGTTTTTCTGGCAAAAGTATCTAACCAGGTGATGAAAGTTTCTATCGGGATTATTATTTTGACGTTGACTGCCCTCACCCTGGGACTAATCTGGTATGCGCGCCGCACCGGACGTGACCTGGCGACCTCTATGGGCACTTCCCTACCCGCGCGGCTTTTTTACGGTTCTCTATCGGGCTTTACCACTATGGCCGCGAACTCAGGAGGCCCGGTGGTCTCCCTTTACTTCCTGGCCTCCCGTTTTGAAGTCCGCCGCTTCATGGGCACTCAAGCCTGGTTTTTCTTTATCGTCAACCTGCTAAAACTACCTTTTTCCGCCGGTATTGGCTTGATTGATCGGCAAATGCTACTGATCGCCCTATGCCTCGCTCCTCTAGTTCTAGGGGCAGCCCTCCTGGGGCGCTGGTGGATAGGGCGCATCGACAACAAAATCTTCGATCCGATTGTCACTGTCCTAACCATCGTTTCCGCAGTGTTCCTGCTGCTCTAACCGCGAGTGCGCCGCGTAATCCGATCGCGCCAGGAAAGGTTTTCCTCCCGCCCAAGAATTCGGAAAAAGACCTCAGGCATTTTCCGAATTCTTATGCCCACCGCGCCCACTCGGATAAAACCTTTCCCGGCGCCTAAACCTATTTTCTCTCCGCGCAAACACAATTCGGTGGCTTTCGATTACCAGCACACGCAAACGCGGGGGCGAGCTCAGCTCGCCCCCGCGTATCAGGTAACTGACCTACAGATTTTCAGCTGTAGATTTAGCAGTTATTAGCTGTACATGTGCTCCATGTAGGTTTCGATTTCATCCAAAGACCGTCCGGAGGTTTCCGGCATGATCTTGAATAGCACCACTGCAATGATCAGGTTTAGTACCCCGTACATTGCGTAGGTGGGTCCACCGCCCAGAGCGGCAATCATCGGCGGGAAGGTCCAGGTAATGATGGCGTTCATAATCCACATACAGAAGATGGCAGTACCATTCATAATTCCGCGTACATTCGCGGGGAACATCTCACCCAGCATCGTCCAGACTACGGTACCGTTCGAAGACTGCACCACCAGCATGAATAGCGACATCATTAGCAGCACCAAGTACCCGGCCCAGACCGGCACACTGCCGGCTGCGTCATGAGGAGCAATCACAAACTGGAAGATTACAGCAATTCCCAGCAACAGGATACCCACCAGGGTGACGTCCCAGATCAAAATGGTGCGCCGGCGGAACTTGGTAATCAGAATTAAGCCGATTGCCGAGCCTACTACACTCATCACGCCGTTAGCTACTTGTGCGGTAATCGCGGCCGAAGTTCCCATACCGGCAATTCCCAAGACTTTCGGGGCGTAGTACATTACGGTATTTACCCCGGTGGTCTGGTTAACAATCGCCAGGAATATACCAACGAACATTAGTTTACGCAGCCACGGCGTGTTCATTACGTCGCGGAAAGTACCCTTCTTGCCATGTTTTTCATTCTGGCGAGCCTCGACCATCTCGTATAGTTCCTCGGTAAGATCCCCATCTTTCTTGGGGTCACGTACCCGCTTCAAGGATCCAATAGCGGCGTAGACTTCCTGCTGCAGTACATGCCAACGCGAAGACTCCGGCATCAGGTGCATCCCTAGCCACAGAGCAACGGCAGGCACAGAACACAACACAATCATCCAACGCCAGGCAGAGCCGTTACCGGCGGAAACCGCCATATTCGAGATGAATTCGTGGATTGCTTGGGCATCAGAGCTACCCAGGTGCTTAGAAACGATCTGGTTTAAGGCATCCCAGGAGTATTCTCCAGCCTTCACTACCCCAGCAGGATCCGATTTGACGGTAATCTGCGGGCCGCCGTGAGCAGAGTTAATGATGGCATTCATCGAGAAGGCTAACAACTGGCCGACCACAATCATCAGCTGGTCAACAGCCACGATGGTACCGCGGATACGCTTAGGCGCAGTTTCCGCCAGGAATACCGGCACGGTTGCCGAGGCGCCACCTACGGCTAGCCCCAGGATCAGGCGGAACGGATACATTACCCAAATATTGGGGGCGAAAGTATTTCCGAGGGCGCCGATCAGGAACAGAATCGCCAGCATGATGATGTTGTGCCGGCGTCCATAACGGTCGGAGAGCCGTCCTCCAAATAGCGCTCCGAAGGCTGCGCCAAGGGTAAGAATACCGCCAATCGCACCCTCTTGAGCCGGGGTAATCCCCATGCCGCCTGCACCATGTGGCATATACATATAGGGCAAGGCTCCGGAGATAACCCCGGTGTCATACCCGAATAGCAGGGAGCCTAGCGTAGCCACTGCTGCCACGGCGATAACTCCCCGGTGTTTACCGGAGGATGGCGTTTCTTGCACCATTTCGCGCAGTTCATCTTTACTCAACTCATTAAGAGGAGTTTTTTTCTTATTAATTT
This sequence comes from Varibaculum sp. GTC20041, assembly GCF_055387755.1. NCBI lineage: Bacteria > Bacillati > Actinomycetota > Actinomycetes > Actinomycetales > Actinomycetaceae > Varibaculum > Varibaculum sp. GTC20041. The sequence goes on along the minus strand of NZ_AP041144.1, from coordinate 369,330 downwards.
CCATTGCTAGAACTTTCTATATTGAAGAGATAGGTTATTTGTCGTAAGTGGTGATGCCGCTTACTTTAGGGACATCGTGCCATTTACCGTCTGCGGCGGAGGCCACGGTTGCCTGGTCGATCTCGGCTGCAGACCAACCATCAGCCACTGACGGCGCCACCTGCTCACCGGTTAAAACACCCGACAAGAATTGGAAACACTCGACCGCTTTCATATCGTCAAAGCCCATCGAAGTACCCGCTCCCGGCTGGAAACGCGAGAAATGCGGATAGTGAGGATTAGCCATCGAACGCACATACCCGTGAATAACCCCATTATCCTGACCAATACAAGCCTGCAGATCATTGAGGTATTCAAAGTTCCAACGCACCGAACCCTCGGTACCATAAACTTCCACAATATACTCAGCGCGCGGCCCCACGCTGACGCGAGAAGACTCCATAGTCCCCACCACGCCGGAATCAAAACGCACCATCATGGCCACATAGTCCTCGTTCCCGACTTCCTTCTTTTCATCAGAAACTTCCCAACCAGTATGACCCACACCAGTCTTAGTAGGAATAGGACGCTCTTTAATAAACGTGTCAGTAAGCGCCGACACCTGACTAATCCGATCACGCAACACATACTGCACCAGGTCAGCCCCATGACTCATGAGGTCACCAACCACACCAGCACCTGCCTTATCCCGGTCATAACGCCAGGTATAAGGCCCATCAGGACTAGCAGCATAATCAGCGATTAACCAACAACGAACGTTGGTAATCCGCCCTAGCTTCCCCTGCGCAATCAGTTCCCGCGCCTGCTCAACTGCCGGGGTATGACGATAGTTAAAACCAACCGCCGTGTTAACCCCTGCCTTCGCCGCAGCCTCAGCAATCTCCCGAGACTCGGCAGCACTTACCCCCATTGGCTTTTCAATCCAGAAAGGCTTACCAGCTTCCGCCGCCGCCACCGCGATCTCACGATGCAAAAAGTTCGGTGAACAAATAGACACCACATCCACTTCCGGATCAGTCAACACTTCCCGGTAATCGGAAACGGCTTTCTCAAAACCCAAAGCTTTAGTTGCGAGCTCTTGGGTTTGCGCGATCGGATCACAAGCAACCACCAAACGAACCTGGGCTCCCAACTCCGGGAAACGCTCAGCCATGGCCTTATAGGAACGCGTATGCAAGCGCCCCATCCAGCCCAGGGATATCACCCCTACGCCAATCTTCTTCTTATCGGACATATAAACTCCTTACCCAGCCACCATCGGCTGTCATCCATTCAGCGCGTCGGAGCCTCCCTGCTCTATTACGCACGCCATTCAATGTAACCGAAATATTTCGCTTTGTCCAGCATTTGACTTAACATTGTTACATTTAATGGTGAGACGCGTATATAAGAAGAAAAACAAAGAGGCGCGGGGAGAGTTTACCCGGGCATTTACCCGATTAAACTCTCCCCGCGCCTTACAGCTATCAGGAACCCGGCGAAAAATCTTGCCAAATCTTAGGCCTTAGCGATCCCTTTAAAAAGCTATCGAAAACCTACTTGGCTTTCTCAATGATTTCGCTAACCCGCCAACGCTTGGTCTTGGACAGGGGACGAGTCTCCATAATCCGTACCAAGTCGCCGGTGCCGCATGAGTTGTTCTCGTCATGCACCTTGTAGCGTTTGCGACGGTTAATCACCTTGCCGTACAAGCGGTGCTTAACGCGATCTTCTACCTGCACAACAACCGTCTTGTCCATTTTGTCGGACACCACGTATCCTTGCAGCACCTTGCGGTGATTGCGCTCTACCGTGCCGGTCTTCTCTGTTTCTTCGCTCATGAATCCTACTCCTCAGCCTGCGGAGCGGTACGAATACCGAGCTCCCGCTCTCTAGCAATGGTGTAAATGCGGGCAATATCGCGACGCAGCTGCCCGATCTGTCCCCGATCCTCACCAGCACCGGTGGCCAGTTGGAAACGTAGATTGAACAGTTCGGTCTTGGCTTCGTCTAGCTTTTGGGAAAGCTGTTCTTCGTCCAGCAAATCCAAATCAGACATTTTAAGGCCCTTTGCCATTACTGATCACCGCCTTCACGACTAATGAACCGGGTCTTAATCGGCAGCTTATGCTGCGCGCGGCTCATAGCTTCCCGAGCGATGTCTTCAGACACGCCCGCCAATTCGAACAGTACGCGACCAGGTTTGACCGGAGCCACCCACCATTCAGGAGAGCCTTTACCAGAACCCATACGAGTTTCGGCCGGCTTCTTGGTCAGCGGACGGTCGGGGAAAATGTTGATCCACACTTTACCGCCGCGCTTAATGTAGCGTGTCATCGCGATACGAGCGGCCTCAATCTGCCGGTTGGTGATATAGGCGTGATCGAGAGCCTGAATGCCGTATTCGCCGAACGCCAGTTCGGTACCGCGCTTAGCCATGCCCTTACGGTTGGGGCGATGCTGTTTGCGCCATTTAGTCCTACGAGGAATTAACACGTTACTCCTCCGTTCCGTTTTCTTGCGGCTTCTCGGCGTCGGCTACCGGCTTTTCAGCAGGAGCCTCAGCTGCGGGTGCCTCTTTTTCCGAGGACGCAGCCTCGGCGTTTTCCGCCGGAGCCTGGGCAGCGGCCTCTTGCCGGCCCTCGCCCCGTCCGCGACGTCCGCCGCGTCCGCCATCCCGACCTGCGCGGCCACGACGTCCGCTGCCGCGTCCGCCGCGTCCACCGGATTCCGCCTGTTTCCGGGCGAATTCGGTTTCGGTGAGATCGCCTTTATAAATCCACACTTTCACGCCGATGCGTCCGAAAGTGGTGTGAGCTTCATAGAAGCCGTAATCGATCAGGGCGCGCAGCGTATGTAACGGCACCCGACCTTCGCGGTAAAACTCTGAACGTGACATTTCTGCCCCGCCCAGACGGCCAGAGCACTGCACCCGGATCCCGAGGGCTCCCCCGCGCAGCGCTGACTGCATACCTTTACGCATTGCGCGCCTAAACGATACGCGTGCCGCGAGCTGTTCCGCGATTCCTTGCGCCACTAGCTGCGCATCGATCTCGGGATTCTTAACCTCGAGGATGTTCAGCTGCACCTGCTTACCGGTGAGCTTCTCCAAATCGCCACGCAGGCGATCTGCCTCAGCGCCACGCCGGCCAATAACGATACCGGGGCGAGCGGTATGCAAATCAACCCGTACCCGATCGCGGGTACGTTCAATATCGATCTGCGAAATCCCGGCGCGCTCCAGGCTCTTTTCCATGACCTTACGAATGCGCACATCTTCATCTACGAAATCACTGTAACGCTGTCCCGGCTTAGTGGAGTCCGAGAACCAGCGGGAACGGTGATCGGTGGTAATACCTAGCCGAAAACCGGTAGGGCTAACCTTTTGTCCCATTAGTCGTTCTCCTCTTCCTGTTTGCCGTCAGAAACCTCGATCGTAATGTGGCTGGTCCGTTTAAGGATTCGCCCAGCACGCCCTTGCGCGCGCGGACGGAATCGCTTCATCGTGGGACCTTCATCTACGTATGCCCGCGAAACCTTCAGTTCCGCAAACGTTTCTTTGTCGCCAGACCGATCTGCTTTAGCGGCGGCGTTGTACATTGCGCTGCGAAGCACCTTGCGAACATCAGTTGCGACCGCTTGCGGAGCGAAACGCAGGATGTCGTAGGCCTCGAGGGCGTTCTTGCCGCGAATCATGTTCACGACGCGACGCGACTTCTGCGGCGTAGAGCGCACGAAACGCGCTTTCGCCATGCCTTCCATCTTTGCCTTCTTTCTCTTCCGGCGCGCCTAGCGGCGGCGTGCCTTTCGGTCGTCCTTGTCATGTCCGCGGAAGGTACGAGTAGGAGCAAATTCGCCCAACTTGTGACCAACCATGTTTTCGGTGATGTACACCGGAACGTGTTTGCGTCCGTCGTGTACCGCGATAGTGTGCCCAATAAAATCGGGGGTAATCATAGAGCGGCGTGACCAGGTCTTGATAACCGACTTTTTATTGGCGTCATTCAGAGCGTCGACTTTTTTCATCAAATGGTCGTCGACGAAAGGACCCTTCTTTAGGCTACGTGCCATGATTTATCTCCTACCTAACGCTTCTTGCCGGTCCGCCGACGACGCACAATCAGGCGATCGCTGGCTTTATTCGGACGGCGGGTACGACCCTCGGGCTTACCCCAGGGGCTAACCGGGTGACGACCACCGGAAGTACGGCCTTCGCCGCCACCGTGCGGGTGATCAACCGGGTTCATTACCACACCACGTACCTTGGGACGATTGCCCTTCCAGCGCATCCGTCCGGCTTTACCCCAGTTGATATTGCCGTGGTCAGAGTTACCAACCTCGCCGATGGTGGCGCGACAAGCAGCCTCTACGTTACGGATTTCCCCGGAAGGCATCCGTAGCTGGGCATATTTGCCTTCTTTCGCCACTAGCTGCACGGAAACTCCCGCGCTGCGAGCGATCTTCGCTCCCCCGCCAGGACGCATTTCCACTGCGTGAATAACGGTACCCAACGGAATGTTGGTTAGGGGCAAACAATTGCCAGGCTTAATATCAGCAGCCGGCCCCTGTTCTATCCGATCGCCCTGATGCAACTTATTGGGGGCAATGATGTAACGCTTGTCGCCATCTGCATAGTGCAGAAGGGCGATATTGGCGCTGCGGTTCGGATCATATTCGATGTGGGCAACCTTTGCGGGCACCCCATCTTTGTCGTGACGACGGAAATCGATCACGCGGTAACGGCGCTTATGTCCCCCGCCACGCCGGCGGGAAGTGATACGGCCGTCATTGTTACGTCCACCGGTTTTGTGGATAGGACGCAGCAGAGACTTCTCCGGGTGGTCGCGGGTGATTTCCGCGAAATCGGAAACCGACGCGAAGCGACGCCCGGGAGTAGTCGGCTTGTATTTACGAATACCCATTACTTGTTCACCCCTTACGCAGACGCTTCGTTGAAGATATCGATTGTGCCTTCAGCGAGAGTAATAATGGCGCGTTTGCCATCCTTCCGCTTGCCATATCCGGTGCGAGTACGTACCCGCTTACCTTTGCGCGCAATCGTATTTACGGTCTTTACTTTCACATCGAAGATTTTTTCGATGGCAATCCGAATCTCGGTCTTATTGGCTTTGGGGTCTACCTCGAAAGTGTATTTACCCTGATCCATTAGGCCATAGGCTTTTTCCGAGACGATCGGGCGGTAAATAATATCCCGCGGGTTCTTAGTAACCTCGAGTGCCATTGCTTTACGCCTCCTGTCCGGTCTTGTCGGAGATGAACTGGCGAATCGCGGCCTCAGTGAAGATAACGTCCTCGTTGTTGAGTACGTCATAGGTGTTGAGTTGGTCAACCATGAGCAGATGTACCTGCGGCAGGTTACGCACTGACAATACCTGTTCTTCTTCCGAGCGGCTCAGCACTACCAAAACGTAACGCTGATCTACCAGGGATTCGATGTGTTCGCGACCCGCTTTGGTGGACGGGGTATCCCCGGCTACCAACTGAGACACGAGATGCATACGATCCTTACGTACCCGATCAGACAGGGCGCAAGCCAGTGCGGCCGCCTTCATCTTCTTGGGGGTGCGCTGGGAGTAATCACGCGGTTGTGGGCCGTGGGCTACTCCGCCACCACGCCACTGCGGCGCGCGGATGGAGCCTTGTCGAGCCCGGCCGGTGCCTTTCTGACGCCACGGCTTCTTGCCGCCACCGCGCACCCGCCCACGCGTCTTCGTGGAGTGAGTACCCTGACGAGCCGCCGCTAGCTGTGCGTTAACTACCTGGTGCATTAAAGCGATATTGGGATCCCGATCAAAAATGCTGGCGGGCAGATCAACGCTGCCAACTTGCTTACCAGCGGGATCAGTTACGTTTAGCGAAAGATTAGTCATAGTTACGCACCTTTCACTGCACTACGAATCAGGACAATGCCGCCCTTGGGTCCGGGAATAGCACCGGTAACCAAGACAATGCCTTTTTCGGCATCGACTGCCTGAACTTTAAGATTTTGGATGGTTCGGCGATCTCCACCCATGCGTCCGGCCATACGTAAGCCTTTGAATACGCGTCCGGGGGTGGCGCAAGCGCCGATAGAACCAGGTTTACGGTGGTTACGGTGAGCACCATGGGAGGCGGAAACGCCGGCAAAGCCGTGTCGTTTCATAACCCCGGCGAAGCCTTTACCTTTGGTCTTTCCGGTAACATCCACTTTCTGGCCGACTTCAAAAATATCGGCAGCCAGTTCCTGGCCAAGAGTGAATTCGTCATCTCCGCCGGTGCGCACCTCTACCAGGTGGCGACGGGGGGTGACGCCTGCTTTATTGAAATGGCCGGCAAGAGGCTTGGTGACTTTGCGCTGGTCAATCTGGCCGAAACCGATTTGAATGGCGGTGTAGCCATCGGTTTCTTGGTCGCGAACCTGCGTCACCACGTTCTTGTCGACCTGCACGACGGTGATGGGAACGACTTTTCCGTCCTCGTCCCAAACCTGCGTCATGCCTAGCTTGCGGCCGAGAAGTGCCCGAGTGGGTACTGCGGCAGCCGGCTGGGTCTGCGTGGTCATAATTATTTTCCTTAGAGTTTGATCTCGATGTTTACGTCAGCGGGCAAATCGAGACGCATTAGCGAATCGACTGCCTTAGGCGTCGGGTCGACAATATCGATGAGCCGTTTGTGCGTACGCATTTCAAACTGCTCGCGACTGTCCTTGTACTTGTGTGGCGACCGAATCACGGTGAACGTGTTCTTTTCGGTCGGCAAAGGTACTGGGCCTACCACTGTGGCGCCCGCGCGCTGGACCGTTTCCACGATCTTCTTCGCGGACGAGTCAATGACCTGGTGGTCATATGACTTCAGCCGGATGCGGATTTTCTGTCCCGCCATTCCGTCTACCTCTTCTTCTTCCGTAGATGTTTCCCCGGTGTTTATCCCGGGCCTGCCAGGGGATTTCCTCCCTTGCTTGCGCTAAGCCCGCCGGGGCGAACTTAGCCGGTTGCAAGCGCAAAAAACCCTAAAAAGTTTAGGGAGGTGATCTGCGTGATCCCTGGCGAACTGTTTCACCAGGCACGAATCGATTCCTGCGTTCTTGCTGCCGGGCGCTAGGAGAGCGGGTACGCACTGCGCACCTTTCAACTAGAGCCAGTAAACAACTCTAACGCGCCGCCTAGAACCCTTTCAAGCTGCACTCATGTGAATGACCCCACGTCCCCGCATCCGGGCGTGTCGCGGCACTTATTTTTGCCACGCAAGGGTTGTTTTTCCTAACCTCCTGCGCGGAAACTAGGTTTTTCCTCCCGCCCAAAAACTCTAAAAATGCTCTACTCATTTTCAGAGTTTTACGCCCGCCTAGCCTGATCGGATAAAACCTAGTTCCCGCGCGGCCTGCCAAGAAATACTCTTACGCAGGCACCATACTTGAGCGGGAAAAATCTATCCGAGTGGGCACGGTGAAATTGTCTGCCGCAATCAGGGAGCGCCGCGCTCGACCTTTCTTGCTCTCATTCACAGCGACCTGTCGGAATTTCCGACAGGTCGCTGCCACCTCCAACTCGTCCTCGGAATAAATATCGCCATTTTCCCCTCCCCCGCGTTTCCCGTGGCGAAAATTTCCGCGCATAAACGCCGCTTTGAAGTAACAGGATTTAACAGATGCTGGGCATCAACTCCTGCTGTGGGGGTTAGCGATAAACTTCGCGCCGATGTCTTATGAAGAGTGCAAGAATAACAAAGCGGTCATCTTTGATTTCGACTATAAGCCGATAATCCCCAATCCGATAGCGCCATAATCCAGCTAAATTTCCCGTTAAAGCTTTTCCGAGGGCGCGTGGGTTTTCGGTACCGGAAATATGCTTAGTGATCCATCCCTTTATGATGCGTTGTGTGTAACGGTCAAGCTTTTTAAAGTCTTTATCAAAGCGTTTCGATGTTTGCAGGATCCATCTCATAGACCGCACTCTTCCCATAGTTCTTCAATGGGACGTGATTTGCGGCCATCGCGCTCGTATTCTTCAAGAGCTTCGCGCGCTATTTGTAAATCGTATTCATCTTCAAGCCGCTCAAAGAACGCCTGTTTAAAGGCATCGCCAAGAGAGATTGAATGAATGCGCGCATAGCTGGAGGCTAGACGTTGTTCTTCGTCAGTCAAACTAATAGATATCGGCATAATACAATCTCCCCTTTCCTTTACTTCATAGTATTCCGGTTATGGGCAAACACCTCAAGGGTGTCGGCTTTTTTCCAATGACATAGTGCCGTAACCGGGTTGACATCGTGGCGGTAGGGGTATTATCTCGCGCAAAAGTGGAGATAATCCCCACCTGACATTGGGGCTGCCGCTGTAAAAGCGCTCGGGGACCCCAGTGAGCCTTGCTTCGCTCGGATCTAGCCCCCTCTCGCATTTTTACCTGGTCACCCCATTTACAGCCGCAGCACTTACGGGTGCAGAACACCGTACCGCATGCGGGGGGAGGCTTTATCCGAGTAGGTGCGGTGGGCATAAGAATTTGGGAAACGTCGCTACGTTTCTCAAATTCTGGGTTAATACCTGAATTGTGTGTATAAATTCGTTGTTTTTTGGGGTTTGATCAGGGGTTATGATGGTTTGAATATGCTTTGAGAGCATATTGTGTGAAGAGTGCTTGTAATCGACCGGTTTGTGGTGTATGCGGAGAAAAACTTGTCAAGAATGGTCGCACGAGTGCTGGCAGGACTCGTTGGCGTTGCCTGGCCTGCGGGGCCTCAACAGTTAAATCACGTCCTGATATTAGTGCTAGAGCCCAAGCGGACTTGTTTATAAAATGGCTGCTAGAAGGCTATTCGATTAAGCAACTCGGGATAGCTAAAACCTCTTTTGCTACTAAAACCGCTTGGTGTTGGAAGGTTAGAGTACCTAAGCCACAAGTTACCGGCGAGATATATGACCAGATCCTTCTTGACGGTATCTACCTTCCCTATAACTGGTGTCTTATCACCGCTACTAACGGCAAACGAATCATTGACTGGCAGTGGTGCCAAAGAGAAAACGCGCCCGCCTACCAAGCATTAATGAACAGACTGCCACCACCACAAGTAGTGGTAACTGATGGCGGGGCAGGCATTAGAAAAGCTCTGCGAAACACTTGGCCTAAAACCCGCGTGCAACGTTGCCTTTTCCATGTTAAAACCAATACCATCACCGACTTGACCCGTAGACCAAAAACTGCCGCTGGAAAGGCACTCCTAGCTCTTACCAACCAGTTATTAACCATCAATACCCCTCAAGAAGCCGCTAACTGGATTAGATTGCTACACCAGTGGCACCAGCTCTACCAAGAGTTCATCAACGAGAAAACCTACAGCACCAACCCCAACGGTAAAACCCACTGGTGGTGGACACACGAACGCTTAAGGAGAGGCTACAAACGCTTAGAAAGACTTTCTAGATCCGAGAACCTATTTACCTATCTAGAGCCCGAATTCGCTAACAACAACATACACCGCACTACCAACCAGCTAGAAGGAGGCATCAACGCCCCCATCCGCCGCCTACTCAACACCCACCGCGGTCTATCCGAGCCCCACATGAAAAAAGCCATCCAATGGCTAATCAACCAAAAATCTATAGACCCCACCGACCCCGTAAAATATCTCACCACCCAGCACAAACACCTAGACCAAGAAAAACTGTCCCAAACACAGCCAAACCCGCCCGCCCCGCCCGAATACGACACCGCCATCGACTACAACCCGGCCTACCAAGACGGATCCCTACACATCCGCAAAGGCTGGGCAGGACACTAAACCAACCCGACACGCCCGAAAAATACACACAATTTGGGTATTAACCCCAAATTCTTAGGTGGGAGGAAAAACTATCCCCCGCCGCTTGCCAACTGAAGGACAATTAAAAAAGTTGTGCCTGGGAGTTAACTCCCAGGCACAACTGAAAAGATTAGAAACTAATCGTTGATTAGTTTACAGATCGATCTTGGTTACACGACCAGAACCAACGGTGCGGCCACCTTCACGAATAGCGAAGCCGAGGCCAACCTCCATAGCGATAGGCTGAATGAGCTCTACCGAGATTTCGGTGGTGTCACCGGGCATAACCATTTCCTTGCCCTCGGGCAGGGTGATAACGCCGGTAACGTCGGTGGTACGGAAGTAGAACTGGGGACGGTAGCCAGAGTAGAAGCTCTTGTGGCGGCCACCTTCGTCCTTCTTCAGAATGTAGACCTGACCTTCAAACTTAGTGTGGGTGGTGATAGAACCGGGAGCAACCACAACCTGGCCGCGCTCAACGTCTTCACGCTTGATACCACGCAGCAACAGACCGGTGTTGTCACCAGCTTCAGCAGTATCCATAGACTTGTGGAAGGTCTCGATACCGGTAACGGTGGTCTTCTGAGGATCGCGAATACCCAGGATTTCCACCTCGGAGTTCAGCGGAAGGGTACCGCGCTCAACACGACCGGTAACCACAGTGCCACGACCGGTAATGGTGAATACGTCCTCAACCGGCATCAAGAAGGGCTTATCCAGATCACGAACCGGTTCCGGAATGTATTCGTCAACCGCTTCCATCAGTTTCTGAACCTGGCCAACCCACTTTTCGTCACCCTCGAGCGCCTTCAAAGCAGACACCTGGATGATCGGGGCGTTATCGCCATCGAAGTCCTGGCTGGACAGCAGGTCGCGGCATTCTTCCTCAACCAGTTCCAGCATTTCTTCGTCGTCAACCATGTCGCACTTGTTCAGAGCAACCAGGATGGCGGGAACGCCCACCTGACGAGCGAGCAGTACGTGCTCACGAGTCTGCGCCATGGGGCCGTCAGTTGCGGCAACCACCAAGATGGCTCCATCCATCTGGGCTGCGCCGGTAATCATGTTCTTGATGTAGTCGGCGTGACCGGGGGCGTCTACGTGTGCGTAGTGACGCTTCTCGGTCTGGTATTCAACGTGGGAAACGTTAATAGTAATCCCGCGTTCACGTTCTTCCGGAGCGTTGTCTACGTCCTCGAAAGGAGTAAATGCATTCAGTTCCGGATAGGTGTCATGCAGCACTTTGGTGATAGCCGCGGTCAAGGTGGTCTTGCCGTGGTCAACGTGCCCAATAGTACCAATGTTAACGTGCGGTTTAGTCCGCTCGTACTTAGCCTTAGCCACTTAATGTCCTCCTGGACTCGGGTAGTTATCTATCGCTTGGTTGTCAAAGTAAAGGTTAACACCCAACGCGAATGATCTCCTACGGGTTTATCTGTGATTTTTAACAAAATAAAAGGCACCCGCGAGGGCTATTCGCCTCGGGTCTTAGCAATGATTTCCTCAGCAACTGAGCGGGGGACCTCATCGTAGCTGTCAAACTGCATCGTGTAAACGGCGCGACCCTGCGTCTTTGAACGCAAGTCGCCCACATACCCAAACATTTCCGACAGCGGAACCTTTGCCCGGACTTCTTTCACTCCATTGACATCGTCCATGGACTGAATAAATCCGCGGCGAGAGGAAAGATCGCCCATCACGTCACCCATGTACTCTTCCGGAGTTCTGACCTCAACGGCCATAATCGGTTCGAGCAATACGGGCTTAGCGCGACGTGCACCCTCCCTCAAAACCATGTTACCGGCAATCTTGAACGCCATTTCCGAAGAGTCAACGTCATGGTAAGCACCATCCGTCAAAGTCGCCTTAATACCGGTTAGCGGGTAACCAGCCAAGACGCCTCCCTCCATGGATTCGCGAATGCCCTGGTCTACCGAAGGAATGTATTCGCGAGGAATACGTCCACCGGTAATCTTGTTTACAAACTCGTATGGTTCTTCCGCATCCGTAGGGAGCGGTTCGAAAGTTACCAGTACCTTTGCGAACTGGCCGGAACCACCGGTCTGCTTCTTGTGAGTGTACTCTACATCCTCGACCGTCTTACGGATGGTTTCGCGGTAGGCAACCATCGGTGCGCCCACGTTTGCTTCCACGTGGAACTCGCGTTTCATCCGGTCTACCAGTACGTCCAGGTGGAGCTCGCCCATACCGCCAATCACGGTCTGGCCGGTCTCGTCATCTAGGCGCACGGTGAAGGTCGGGTCTTCTTCCGCCAGGCGCTGAATGGCGATGCCTAGCTTCTCCTGGTCAGCCTTGGTCTTAGGCTCGATAGCCACGTGAATAACCGGATCCGGGAAGTTCATAGATTCCAAAACTACCGGATGGCCACTGTCACACAAGGTATCGCCAGTGGTGGTGTCTTTCAAACCCACGAAGGCGTAAATGTTACCGGCATGTGCGACCTCAATCGGATTTTCCTTATTGGAGTGCATCTGGAAAATCTTGCCAACGCGCTCTTTCTTATCCTTGGTGGCGTTAGCCAGGTTAGACCCGGCCTTAATCTGCCCAGAATAAATTCGCACGTATGTCAGTTTGCCGTAGAAAGGATGCGCGGCAATCTTAAACGCTAAAGCAGCGAAAGGAGCCTCATTATCCGGAGGACAAAGCACCGTCTTTTCTTCATCGCTGGGTAGATGTCCCTCAAGAGCGGGAACATCCAACGGCGAAGGCAGGTAACGCAAAACGCCATCGAGAACCGGCTGTACACCCTTGTTCTTGAAAGCGCTACCCGCGAACACCGGGTAAATTTCGCTCTTCAAAGTGAGTTCTCGAATACCCGCGATGATCTGTTCGTTGGTAAGCTCCCCGTTTTCCAGGTAAGCCTCCATCAATTCATCGTTAGCTTCCGCGGCCGCGTCAATCAGTTTCTCGCGGTACTCTTCCGCGCGAGCCTGCAGCTCAGCAGGAATCTCGCCGTATTCTAAGATTGCCCCCAAAGTGGGGTCGCCTTCTTTAACCTTACCGCCGGCTTTCTCAGCCTGCTCGGCGCTGAAAGTCTCGGGGAAGTAGATTGCTTTCATTTCCAGCAAATCAACAACCCCTTTAAACTCGGCCTCAGCACCAATCGGCAGTACCATCACTACCGGCTTGGCGTGCAGACGGTCTTCAATAGTCTTAACCGAGTAGTAGAAGTCCGCACCCAGTTTGTCCATCTTATTGACGAAGCAAATACGGGGAACGTCATACTTATCCGCCTGACGCCAAACGGTTTCCGACTGGGGCTCTACGCCCTCTTTGCCGTCGAAAACGGCAACTGCACCGTCGAGGACGCGCAGGGAGCGCTCTACCTCAACAGTAAAGTCAACGTGACCAGGGGTATCAATGATGTTAATCTGCTTACCGTTCCAAAAGCAGGTAGTTGCCGCGGAGGTAATGGTGATTCCGCGTTCTTTTTCCTGTTCCATCCAGTCCATGGTGCCGGCACCATCATGGGTTTCCCCAATCTTGTAGTTGATGCCCGTGTAGTACAGGATGCGTTCAGTTACAGTGGTTTTACCAGCATCAATGTGTGCCATGATGCCGATGTTGCGAACCTGAGATAGGTCAGCAAGCACTTCTAATGCCACAATCGTTCCTTCCGGTTAGGTTTACCAGCGGTAATGAGCGAAGGCCTTGTTGGACTCCGCCATCTTGTGCATATCTTCACGACGCTTCACCGCAGCACCCAAGCCGTTAGAAGCATCCAAAATTTCGTTCATGAGGCGTTCGGTCATGGTTTTTTCGCGACGCTGCCGCGAAAAATCAACCAGCCAACGCAGCGCCAAAGTGGTCGCGCGCGCCGGGCGCACTTCCACCGGAACCTGGTAGGTGGCGCCACCGACACGGCGAGAACGAACCTCTAGAGCAGGACGAACATTTTCTAGAGCTCGTTTGAGCACGCTTACCGGTTCCTGCTCGGTACGTTCACGTACGCCCTCGAGCGCACCGTAAACGATACGTTCCGCCAAAGATTTCTTGCCGTCTAGCAGCACCCGATTGACCAACTGGGTAACAATGGTCGAGTTATAAACCGGATCAACTGCCAAAGGGCGCTTGGGAGCTGGACCTTTACGAGGCATACTACTTCTTCTCCTTCTTCGCGCCGTACTTGGACCGACCTTGGCCACGGTCACGCACACCCTGGGTGTCCAGCGCGCCGCGCACGATGTGGAAACGCACACCGGGCAGATCCTTTACACGTCCACCGCGCACCAGCACAATGGAGTGTTCTTGCAGATTGTGTCCCTCGCCGGGGATGTAAGCGGTCACTTCAATGCCGCTAGACAGGCGAACACGCGCCACTTTCCGCAATGCCGAGTTCGGCTTCTTCGGGGTGGTGGTGTAAACACGAGTGCAAACGCCGCGACGCTGGGGCGAGCCCTTTAGCGCACGAGTTTTACTCTTCGCCTTCTTAGTTGAGCGTCCTTTGCGGACCAACTGTTGGATGGTAGGCACTACTTCTCCTGTTACTTAATGTCAAAACACTTGCCACGCGGTACCAAGATATCAGCCCCGAAAACGGGTATACTGCACCGCCGGGGCCGGCCCGCCAGGTTAAGGCTACACAGGATGCTTGCCTAGGTGGTCAGCGGATCGCGCCTAACTGACTTACCCTTAACGTCCGGAGCTCAACGGAGAAGAGCCCGCGCCAGAAAATCTGGCTAGTTCGGAGCCCGGTATCGCGGGCACCATGTTTAAAGTTAGTCAGCCCCCCTATTGCTGGTCAAACCGGATTAAACAATAACCGCTCTTTTGTGACTGATTACATGTGCAAAGCTAGAGTTCCGGGATCGTTTGCCGATATTACCGGTAGGTTCGTGTCGGCTAGCTTCCTGGCATATTATGGGGAATCGTGCGTCCATCTAGCCTGCCTGTAAACGGAGTTTTACATTACCGCGTCTCCCGGCTAAGCGATCATGAATGCCACTTAGAGCAGGCAATAGGGATTTTAGAGCAAAAGCATCGGCTAGTTTCACCGGAAAGCATTGCCCCGGATACTTTTACCGTTTGGAGCGGGTCGAGGCTCAAGTTAGCTGGTTTAGGAATCGCTTGGCAGGCCGAGTTTAGCGGCGATAATGCTTTTTCTATAGCCGAGGAAGCGTGGCGGGATTTGTGCGAGCAAGCTCAGAATACTGGTGGTAACTCTAGCGACATTTCAGAGGGAAGTACGGGATTCAAGCATACGGAAGCAGGAAAGCTAAACTGGCCGCTAGTTTTGGGCAGTTTCGGATTCACTACCGCTACCCCCTCACTGCTACTAGTGCCGGCTTTAGCGGTAGTTTCCAGCGGCTCTCACACCTGGCTATGGCAAGCTCGCTGGCAGGCAGGGCAAGCAGATTTGCGAGGACGCCGGGAGAATGCACAGGAAGCGGCGAAGCCTACAGCAGCGCATACTGCTCAATCATCCCCGCTATCGCCTTCTAGCCCGGCGCAGGTACTTCGCGAAACGTACCCCCATTTAAAACCAGAAGCCTGGAAGGCGGCAGTCGGGTGCGCGGTAGCAGAAATCCGCGCCGGAAGGGCGGAAAAAATCGTGCTTGCCCGGGATAAAGAAATACGCTTTGACCGCGATGTTTCCTTGACCAGGGTTACCAAATACTTGGCCGACAAATACCCTACTTGCTGGACTTATGCGATTGGTGACCTGGTGGGAGCCAGCCCCGAAATGCTAGCTAGTGTAAATGAAGGGAAGCTGCTGTGTCGCGTCCTCGCAGGCTCCGCCGTTCCTTCCCAGGAACAACGTCTGTTAAACGACCCCAAAGAGCAGTTAGAACATCGTTTAGCGGTACAAAGCGCCCAGGAATCGCTGACCGACCTGAACTTAGATTTACAGGTACCTGCCCCCCGCCTGCTGCACCTGGGATATGTTACCCATTTGGCAACCGATATTACCGCCGAGAACCTTGCAGAACAGGCAGTTACTTCTCTGCGCGCGGCAGCGGCGCTCCATCCCACGGCAGCAGTTTGTGGCAAACCCCGCGAAGTTGCTGCCGAACGCCTGTCCGCCCTCGAAGTTATGGATCGGCGCCGTTACGCCGCCCCAATCGGTTGGATGGACGCTTATGGCGAGGGCGAGTGGGCGATTGCCCTGCGGTGCGCGCAGCGCAACCCTGCTCGCGCTGACACTTACCGACTGATAGCCGGGGCGGGAATCATGGCAGATTCTGATCCCCAGCGCGAACTGGCCGAAACAGAAACCAAAATGTCACCTCTCTACCGCGCCCTCCAGGCGTAAAACTTGGGTCAAAGGGCAGCTAGTTCCCGGCGGATTTCAGATTCTAAAGCGGCACGGCGAGCCCGCAAATCCGGCAAATAAGCATTAATTTCCACGACTTCCCGGCGCGGATTTTCACACAGAATCCTTTTCAGTTCCTCTATGTCATTTGCGCAGCGGTAATCCCAACCCAAACCAGCCGCGAGCAAGGAAAGGTCGAAGTCTTGCGGCGTCAAAAAATAGCGCTCAAAGACTTCCTGGTTTTCCTGTTCGCCATGTTCAAGGGTAGAGAAAATGCGTCCTCCCCCATCGCTGAGCACCAACAGCTGCAAGACCGGAGCAGCCTCCAAAGACCCGGTGAGCAACCCGGTCAAATCATGCAGGCAAGTTAAATCTCCGGCAATCAGCCGCACCGCCCGCCCGGTTCCGGAAGCAAGTCCCAAGGCAGTCGCGATATTTCCATCGATCCCTGCCAAGCCGCGATTCGCGCAATAGGTAATCCCCCGATCTCCCCGCGCCGCCAAGTCGAAAGCACGAATCGTATTAGAGGCACCGAGCATAGTCAGCGGAGGAGCACCGGCAGCACTCACCTGCTTATCGTCTAGCTGGGCAGGTATGCTCTCAC
This sequence comes from Varibaculum sp. GTC20041, assembly GCF_055387755.1. Lineage (NCBI taxonomy): Bacteria > Bacillati > Actinomycetota > Actinomycetes > Actinomycetales > Actinomycetaceae > Varibaculum > Varibaculum sp. GTC20041. The sequence goes on along the minus strand of NZ_AP041144.1, from coordinate 352,675 downwards.
CGCTGCCTACAGCGCCGCTATCCAGGAGATTATCCGCGCCGTTTAAAGCTTTTTTAGCCTTCGTTCCACTGTCCCGAGCTGAATCAGGGTCACGGTTAACCCACGCGTCATACACATCCTCATAAATACGGGCGAAAGCGTAGGGATCGATCCCCATTTCCAGTTCCCGCAGGCTACCTTCTAGTTCCGGAGCGCTTTCGGGAAGGGACATACGGAGGCGGTGGGCAGCTTCATTCTCGCCGTGTTTCTCTTCACCGGCGGTAGCAAAACCGAGATTAGTTATTTTTTCCGAGGGCGTAACCGGTATATCCTTCGCTACCTGCGGCAATTCTCGGGGTTCGATCGCCGCGTAGTTGGCGTTTTGCCACACGGTTACCGCCCGTCGATCAACACCTGTACGGTAGGCGCGTTCAACCGCTTGCGCTGCCTGGCGCCATCGCGTCAACCAGGCAGGGCTAGCAGCCGCGGGAAAAACGGAATCTACCTGCGCGGTAGTGGTAGGAACATATTTACCGGTGAGATTAGTTTTCGCTCCTAAACTAGGCAAACGGTAGATGAGAATATCTTCCCGGGAAAGCAACGCACTTATCGGACGCGACAAAGTGGCATGACCAGCTATAATCACCTGCTCTATTTCATTGGCGAAGGCAGGAAGCACCTGCGGAGCATGCGCGATCTGCACCGCGTTGCCCGGTTTCAGGGTAACTGTTGGTTCCGCCAACACCGGGAGCCCCCAACTTTGCGCTGCCCGCGTCACCTGCGGGGGACATTGATCGGCCAAAACCATCACGGTTTTTGCGTTTTTTCGGGGAGGTTCACCCTCACCATCCGCAACTATCTGATTTTTCCAAGATGACTGCGAGGAGGGCGCGCTTTGCCCTTGCTCTAAGGTAAGAGCTTGCAGCTCGGGGGGAATCTGCCAAGTATTTGAAGTCACCAGGGGCGGAGCGAAACACAAATTGATATGTAGCGGGCAGCGCTGCCCGCGTCCGCCCTCCCCGGGTCCTCCGGTCTGAGCGAGAGCTGCATTCAAACGGTCTTTTACTAGTGGCAGGGCGTCCTCGCTAGCGTCGATGTCTAATGCCACCGGGCAGGCAGTCCCAAAAATCCCTTCCTGCCAGGTAGTTTGGTTCGCTCCGGTACCGCGAGCGCTGCGGGGACGATCAGCGCTCAAGGCAATCAGCGGGATACCGCAGTGGAAAGCCTCCAGCAATCCAGCATGCAACTCCGCCACTGCTGTCCCCGAAGTGACCACCAGGGCTACCGGATTGTAAGCTGCGTCCTCGTCTTTATAGATACCGGATTTGGCCAGTCCCAGCGCAAAGAAAGCAGCAGAACGCTCATCCAAGCGCACATGGGTACGCACCACCCTCGCCTGTTCTAACGCTGCCAAAGCATAGGTTAGGGGCGCAGAACGAGAACCCGGACAAATCACGAAATCACGCACTCCGGCACGCACTAACTCGCTGACCACTAGTCGCGCTAAGGAGGTAGCGGATTCTAGGTGCCCTCCAGCCAGGTTAGGGGATTGATTATTTTGGGAGCTGCGAGAAGGCGTGGAGGGAAAAGAAACGTCGCTCACCGACTAGCTACCTCCGCTACGTCCCGCATCCGCTGACTCCAACGGTTAACCAGATCTCGGCGGTTATCGTTGTCAGGGGCATTAATTAAGTCGGAGTTTATTTCTACTTCCCGTACCTCTAGTTGACCGGCACGTACTTGCCAGGGCTGGCGGGAAACATCGGATTTGAGTAGCTGGCTGGTGGCCAGGCCACAGGCATGGGGAAGCCGGGGAATTGCGGCTGCGGCGTGCACCCCTAATCCGATACCGATGGCACTATCGACTGCGGAAGAAACCACCACTTCCATCCCGCGTTCATTAGCTTTTTTCGCCAAATCAATAACCGCTGACACTCCCCCGAGGGGCTGGATTTTCACAACCATCACATCCGCGCAGCCTGCCGGCAAATCGGCGAGTGGATCTGGGGAGCGGCGAATCAGCTCATCAACCGCGAGTGGCACCGAAGTTGCGTCTCGCAATTCCAGTAGTTCCCGGGCGCTCTTGCAGGGCTGCTCTACATATTCCAATCCTCCAGCTGCCTCGTCTAAGGCCGCTATTGCCTCCTTGGCTTCCGCCAGGTTCCACGCGCCATTAGCATCTACCCGGATCCGGCAGTCCCGGCCGAATTGATTTTCGAGGGCAGCGTGCACCGCTTTTACACGCTCCACATCACCGGCAAGTTCAGTGCCCCGATCTGCTACTTTAACCTTCGCAGTCCGACAGCCTCCGCTTTGCTCCACAATTTCCGCGGCGCGTCTAGGCGACACCACTGGCACGGTCACGTTCACCGGTACGCTGTCTCGCAGCGGATCGGGCAACGCCTCGGTCAATGCGTTAACCGCTGACCACAGCCATCGTTTCGATTCGTGCGGTCCATAATCCCAAAAAGGCGCGAATTCGCCCCAACGGTTACCAGAACGCAACAGCACACCCTCACGCACAATTATGCGGCGGAAGCGGTTGACCAGCGGCAAAGAATACACTAGTGCCTGGTCGATGTCGATCGCGGGAAACTCAGAGTTTTCAAATAGTTTACCGAGGTCACTAACTTGTACCTGCGGTACCTCCACTAGCATCGGGTCGCTTATGTTTCCTGCCATCACATTGTCCTTGTTTTTTCGAATCCTGCTATTTACACAAGTAGCACTTGACCTGGCACTGACCGGTTAACTCTACCGCTTCCTATTGTCGGCCTATCTGCGTCAAAAAACCTAATAGTAGTAGGGGAAAGGTGTCCAATCCGGTTCCCGATGCTCCAAAAAGGCACGCCGCCCCTCCTCGGCCTCATCGGTGCTATAGGCCAGGCGAGTTGCCTCCCCGGCGAATAGCTGTTGCCCCAGTAAACCGTCATCTGCCAGGTTAAATGCATATTTCAGCATCCGGATCGCCTGCGGGGATTTGCGAGCGATAGTCAGTGCCCACTCGAGCGCCACGGCCTCTAGCTGGAGATGCGGCACTGCCGCATTGATAACTCCCCAATCTTCGGCTTGCTGGGCATCGTAGGTGTTCGCCAGATAAAAGATTTGCCGCGCACGTTTGTCGCCAACCTGTCGCGCCAGTAGCGCAGAACCGTATCCGGCATCAAAGGAGCCTACATTCGCGTCGGTTTGTTTAAAACGGGCATGCTCTACGCTGGCCAGCGCCAAGTCGCACACCACTACCAGGGAGTGGCCACCTCCGGCTGCCCACCCGGGAACCGACGCGATCACCGGTTTCGGCATCGCGCGAATCAAGCGCTGGACTTCCAGAATGTGCAGGCGTCCGGTACGTGCCAAATCCAGGTTTTGGCGGCGCTGGGAAACTTCTGCATCCGGATTGGCGCCCTCCTGTTCGTAACGATATCCACCTCGATCTCGAATCCGCTGGTCACCGCCAGAACAAAAGCTATAGCCTCCATCAGAATCGCTCGGACCGTTCCCGGTGAGGATTATCGCTGCCACATCGGCGGCGCTGCGCCCGTATTCCAGACACCTCAGCAGTTCATCTACGGTATGGGGACGAAAAGCATTGCGCACCTGCGGGCGGTCAAAGGCAATCCGTAAAACCGGAAGTTTCGCCTCATTTTTCCCGCTATCAGCCAATTCGGTAGCCACTAAGTCGGTTATTTCATAGCGATCCCGCCCCGGTTTATAGGGCTTTTTAGGCTCTTTCAATTCGGACGAGGACGCGGTAGCGAGGGCATCCACCCCTCCTGCTTTCACTACCGCTCGGTGAAAGGTCAGGTCAGTTAGCTTTTCAAAGCCGGGAACTGGAATCCAACGCTGCGCGTCGAAAGTATCAGAAACATGTGCAAGCTGGCTCATACCCCCACCCTACCCCGAGCGCGCGTTTGCCAAGTTTCCCCTAAGTCAGTCCACGCAGGCAAGAAGTTTTTGCTCCTGCAGTATTCCGCGCGGAGCCCAGGCTTTTCCTCCCGCCCAAGAATTCGGAAAACGTAGCGGCGTTTTCCAAATTTTGCGCCCACCGCACCTACTCGGATAAAACCCGGGCTCCACGCTCGCTGACATCGCATCCGTAAGGGATACCCGCAGAACAGGGGTCTCGCGAGATACGCAATGAGCGTGCAGGGGTGGGCGCGGGGGAGAAGTTTTTCCTCCTGCCCAAAAATTTGGAAAACGTAGCGGCGTTTTCCAAATTTTGCGCCCACCTAGCCTGCTCGGATAAAACTTCTCCCCCACGCAAGGGACACAGCTGGTACAAGATTTCCGCAAGGTACGTACTGAGCGTGCAGGGGCGGATTTATGCCGCAGGGTAGGCTTCGGGCACTAAATCCGTGAAAATGCCAGAGCATTTTCCGGATTTCGGGGCGCGAGGCAAAATCCGCCCCTGCACGCGGAAGCGAGGAAAAACCCAGGATCTGCGCTTGAATCAGGATGGCGGGAACTGGCGATAGACTGGGCAGTAACGTTTATTTACGGAGGTTGACTTTGCGCATTGTTCCCCCACCGAGTGCCGAGGCTCGGGCAGCCAGTGAAATTTTAGCTCCTCAGGAGGGCAATGGCGCTAAAGGTTTCCAGAGTGGAGAACAAGAACCTGCTCCGCAACTTGTCTGGTTGCAAAGCGAACTGGATGCAGAGAAGAAACTGGGAGAAGAAACCGAGGACTCTATCCCGCGTCCACTGATTTTCTTGCCAGTATCCGATAATCCTGCGCGCGATACCTTATTCTTTACCGCGCTACGCACCGCCCTCTGGCCGGATAGTTTCACTTCCCTACCCACTATTGATTTATCCGCGGTTGCCGTGCCAGCTAAACCGTTTTTCGCGTTAAGGATTCTGGCCGATTACCACCCAATATTTTTCCCGGCACGCACCGAGCATCTTTCTCCCTCATGGGCGCTGAGGCAAGCACAGCGTCTGCGCCGCCTCCCTAGCCAGGTCAGTTTTATCCTTTCCACCTCGGGGTCTACGAAACCCGGAGGGCGCCTGGTGGGAATATCTGTGGAGGCTTTGCAGGCTTCCCATCGGGCGACCGCGCAGCGTCTGGGAGGAAACGGTATCTGGGTGTCAGCACTTCCTAGGGATCATATCGCCGGTTTCCAGGTGATTGCTCGCGCCTATGCGGGCGGAACTGAACCGGTAACTATCGATATGACCGGCGGTTTTAAGCTCTCTCGACTCCGGGAGGCACTGCAAAACATTTTCGCGGATAACGTTCCCGTCTATCTGTCGCTGGTTCCCACTCAGCTGCGTCGCGCCCTTGCCGATCCCAAAACTACTGCAGCTTTGCAGATATGCTCTGCGATCCTGGTAGGGGGAGCCCATATTTCCTCCTCACTACTTTCCGCTGGACGCGCGGCTGGGTTAAATCTGGTCACCACCTACGGGATGACCGAAACTTGCGGAGGCTGTGTCTATGACGGCATGCCGCTGCCCGGAGTTACCGTTGCGGTCAACGAGGGCAGAATTTGGCTGGCTACCCCCACTTTGATGAGCGGCTATTTGGAGGCAGAATCGGATCCAGAAATCCGCGAGTTTTCCAGTACCAGCTGGCTAGCCACCAACGATACTGGCAGGATAGTTTTTGCAGACGAGAATGAGGGCATTAAAGCGGAGAAGAATGAGCTCTGGGATAGGGCTGTCATTATCGACATGTCCAGCCCTGCCCATTTGAAAGTGCTCGGACGCCTGGATGACACCATTATTTCTGGGGGGGAAAATATCTCTTTACCGCTGGTTACCCACACTGCCGAACAGGTGGGTTTTCCCGGGTTAGAGTTTTGCGCCCTCAAGGATGAGGAATGGGGGCAGATACTTTGCGCTGTTTTTTCTTCTGTCAGTTTGCCTACTGCCGAACCCACCGCTACTCCCGACCTTGCCCAGTTAGGCTACGAACTGCGTGAATCCCTTAGAGAGCACTTGCCGTCCTCGCATCTGCCTCGCGCGGCGGCTCTGCTCCCTCACTTTCCTGAGCTACCCAGCGGAAAACTGGATCGCCGCGCCCTAGAAGAAGCCGTTCGCGTCCTCGATAAACAAAATCGCACCTGGCGCAAATAGATAGCGGCGACGAGGAAAACCTCGTCGCCGCTATCGAAAGTTCAGTTACTTCTTTAGCACCTGGTGGTAGGCCGCCAAATCGAGCACCCCGTTGCCGGAAAGTCCGATCAAGAGTGCCTGACCGTCACGAGCCTGCCCCGAACGGATAAAGTCCAGAGCGCCGGCAATCGCGTGGGTAGATTCGGGGGCGGGAATAATCCCCTCGGCACGCGCGAACTCCAGACCGGCCGCAAAGGTTTCTTCTTGCCGATAGGCGCGCGCCTCCATTAATCCCAAGTGATAGGCGTGAGACACCATCGGCGCCATCCCGTGATAACGCAAGCCACCAGCATGAATCGGATCAGGAACGAAGTCATGCCCCAAGGTGTACATCTTCATTAGAGGCGTCAGTCCCGACATATCCCCAAAGTCGTAACGATATTCGCCTTGGGTGAGCGAAGGACAGGCAGCCGGCTCGCAGGCCACTACCCGGGCGTTCTTGCCTTCACGCAGATTCTCTCCAATAAAGGGAGTAGCCAGACCGCCCAGGTTAGATCCTCCCCCCGCGCATCCGAATATGAAGTCCGCTCCGGATTCTCCGGCTGCTGCCAGCTGGGATTGCGCCTCCAGGCCGATTACCGTCTGGTGGATAATCACTTGGTTCATAACCGAGCCCAAAGCGTAGTGAGCTTGCGGATCCGAAACCGCAGATTCTACGGCCTCCGAAATCGCCATCCCTAAAGACCCGGAAGTATCGGGATTTTCGGCTAGGATTTTACGCCCCGACTCGGTTAATTCGGAGGGTGAGGCGTGACATTGAGCGCCATAGACTTCCATTTGCAAGCGTCGATAGGGCTTATGGTCATAGGAAGTACGTACCTGCCACACTTCGCATTGCATCCCCAGCATCGAGCACGCCATCGCCAGGGACGCTCCCCACTGGCCGGCACCAGTTTCCGTGGTGAGCCGCTTAATCCCGGCCACTGCATTGTAGTAAGCCTGCGCTAATGCCGAGTTCGGTTTATGGGATCCGGCAGGAGAATTACCTTCATATTTGTAGTAGATACGACATTTGGTACCTAATTCCTGCTCGAGGTTATGAGCGCGATAAAGCGGTGCAGGACGGAAATTAGTGTACAGTTCCCGAACCCGCTGAGGAATATCTATATAGCGTTCCTTACTCAGCTCTAGTTCGATGAGGCCGGGGGCAAATAGCGGTTCTAAATCTTTCGCGGTAATCGGTTGGCGGGTCTGCGGGTTCAGGTAGGGAGGCATCGGCTCCGGGAAATCAGCGACCAGGTTGTACCAGCGAGAAGGGATATGGCTATCGATCGGAAATCCTAAAGGCTGGATTTTGGGGTTATCAGTCATTTTATGCTCCTCAATGAAATATCACTTCTATTAAATAGTTTCCGCTGGCGGGAGACAAAAAAATACCCGCCACTGGGCGGGTTAAACAAATGCCTGAAAGAAAGGACCCGCCTAGGCGAGCCACCACCACTGAATCGATTTGATCGCTGTTTCTTTCATGGCTCCATGCTAGCGAAAACGTGAAAGCAACTACAAGCCGTTTCAATAATTGGTGTTTTGCTTTTCGGGGCTTTAGTCTGAACGTAGCCATCAAGAGCAGTGCAGAGACCTGGCTCGCGCACTGCAGCAACCGATAAGACGGTGCTAATGCCAGGACCGATGGGAAGGAACTTATGAGCAACGCTAAAGCGGAAAATCCGTTGATTGAGCTGCGGGATGTTTACAAAATTTATCCCCGCAAAAAGCAAGACAAGCTACATGCCCTCGACGGTATCTCCCTGAAAATTGGAGCCGGGGAAATTCATGGCATCGTGGGGCAATCCGGAGCCGGAAAATCTACGCTGATTCGTTGCTTGACTGCGCTAGAACATCCCACTTCGGGGGAAATCTTGGTGGCAGGACAAAATCTTTCTAACCTGTCTGAAAAACATTTGCGCCAGGCTCGTCGCTCTATCGGGATGGTGTTTCAAGCAGCTAACCTGCTCGATTCACGTACTGCCGCCGGCAATATTGCCTACCCACTGTATTTGGCGGGGCAAAAACGCGGGGCACGCCATGAGCGGGTACAAAATCTCCTGGATTTGGTGGGACTGCATGATCGGGGTTCCTCTTACCCCTCTCAGCTTTCCGGGGGGCAACAACAGCGAGTAGGGGTCGCCCGGGCACTTGCCGATGAACCCCAAGTGTTGCTATGCGACGAACCTACCAGCGCTTTGGATACGGAATCGACCCAGCAGATCCTGCATTTAATTAAAGATGTGCATGACCGCTTGGGGGTCACCGTAGTGATCATTACCCACGAAATGAGCGTGATCCGCGAGATTTGCACTCACGTGACTTTGCTGGAGCGTGGGAAAGTCGTGCAGACGGGTTCGGTAGCGGATGTAGTCAAGTCGCACTCTTCGCGGCTGGCTAAGGATCTGGTTCCGCCTCCAAATGTTGATGACGAGGTTACTCTGGATGGCGAACCCGCCTCGGTAGTGGATATTGCTTTTACTTCTTCGCCAGGAGTGCCCACCGGATCGAAAGTTATGGATCTGGTTGCCCAATTGGGCGGAGATATCGTGGCCGGAACTTTTGAGACTGTGGGAACCACACAAGTGGGCCGCTTAGCTGTCGGGGTGAAATCTACAGGACTGGACGCTTTTATCCGCGAAATGGAAAATCATCACATCTATACGGAGGTGCGAGCATGAGTCTTACCGCTACTACCTCACAGGTTGTGTCCATGATGCCCTTAGCTGCGGATAGCTCTGGCCGCTGGTTTTCCAATCCGGTGATTACTAATAATCTGCTAGATGCCACTTTAGAAACCATTTATATGTCGCTTTGGTCGGGATTATTCTCGATTCTGCTGGGATTGCCTATTGGTCTGCTGCTGGTGGCGACCGCTCCCGCGGGGCTACTGTCAGGGTCTAAAGTCGCGCGTGTGCTCTACTCGGTGCTGGGATTCATCGTGAATGTGGGGCGCTCCCTACCCTTCGTCATTTTGATGATTTCGATTCTTCCCTTTACTCGTCTACTGGTGGGCACCACTTTGGGATGGAAAGCGGCAGTAGTTCCGCTAACACTCGCGGCGGCACCATTCTTCGCCCGCCTGGTGGAATCCAATGTGCAGGGGGTAGAGGACGGCAAACTAGAAGCCGCGAAAATGGCGGGTGCCTCTAACTGGCAAATCATGATGGGGGTGCAGGTGCGCGAGGCGCTACCCGCCCTCATCCAGTCAGTTACCGTCACTTTGATTTCTTTGATTGGCTATGGGGCGATGGCAGGTACTTTAGGTACCGGTGGTCTGGGCGCTCTGGCCATAAACTATGGTTACAACCAGTTTATGGGTGACGTGATGCTAATCGTGGTTATCGACATCCTGCTGATCGTAGTCATCGTACAGTGGCTAGGCGATATGCTTAGCCGGCTGGTAGATCACCGCTAAGGGAAAACCAGTCGGAGATTCTTACCGCTCTTAGCGGTTTTCGATAAAAGTTATTTTTTCTGGAGTGGCACTTGCTATCCAGGAATCCCCCTCCCTAGTCCATTTCGTAGACGCTGGTGAGGGCGGGTAAGAAAACTTTGTAAACTACCTAAAAACTACTTATAAGGATATTTAAAATGAAAACTTGGAAGAAAATTGTGGCCGCAGCTGGAGCTGCCGGCTTAGCACTGGGACTTGCAGCTTGCGGTGGAAGCGATTCTGCTGGCGGCGACACCAAACTGATCGTAGGGGCTTCCCCTGATCCACATGCGAAGATTTTACGTTACGTGGCCGATAACTTGGCTGAAAAGCAGGGCATCGAGTTGGAAGTCAAAGAATACACCGACTACGTCCAGCCGAATGAAGCCTTAAACTCTGGGGATCTGGATGCCAACTATTATCAGACGGTTCCCTACTTCGATGATCAGACCGCCAAGAACAAATGGCAGTTCGAGCATGGCAAGGGAATCCACCTAGAGCCGCTTGGAATTTATTCCGAAAAGCTGAAAGATATTAAGGAGCTGAAGGACGGCGCCAAGATTGGGATCATCAATGACCCCACTAACCAGGCGCGCGCCCTAAAACTACTGGCTGACAATGGTTTAATTAAATTGCCGAAGGATGAAAAGCAGCAGAAGGTATCGGTAATTGCCAAGTCTAAAGAATACAATCCCCGCGGATTCGAGCTGCCTGAAGTAGAAGGTCCGCAGCTAGTGCGCGCCCTAGCTGACTTAGATATCGCCGTCATCAACGGTAACTTTGCTCAACTTGGAGGCAAAAATCCCTCTGAAGCCTTGATCCTGGAATCTACCAAGAATAATCCTGCGCTAAATATTTTGGTTTGGAAAAAGGATTCCGAAAAGACCGAGGCGATTAAGAAGCTGGACACTTTGCTGCACTCTCCGGAAGTCAAGGCGTTCATCGAAAAGGAGTGGGCGGATAAGGCAGTACTCCCTGGTTTTTAATCCGACTAACCTAGTCGCTTTAAAAATCTGATCGCTTTAAATCTAAGGGGTGCGGGTTCGAAGAAAATCTTCGAACCCGCACCCCTTGTATATCTACAAGTAGTTACGACTACTAGTCAGCAACCACCTATAACGGCCAGAAATAATTTTCAGCTTTCAAGTTCTTACGCTGTTTTGCGTACAATCAGGCGAGTGGCTACTTGGTTTTCAATCGCATCCCATTTTTTACCATAGTTTTCTTTATCAAAGAAGAATTCAACGTGCTCTACCAGTCGCTTAACAGCTAAGCTGGCCAGTTCCTCCCGGTCTTGCCGCACGGTGGTTAGTTCCACATAGGGTTCGGAGGCAATCGGGGTGTCATCGAAACCTATCACTGCGATTTCCTGGGGAATATTTACGCCTTCTTGCCACATCCGAATCATGAATCCTTGCGCACACAGATCGTTAAAGCACATCACTGCGCGCGGCATCTCTCGTTCTCCGGTGCGAACCTGTCGTAATATCTGATCGGCAACCCGCGCCCCATCACCGGTATTTTGCCCGCCTTGATAGATCCGCAACGAAGGACTTTCATCTGCGGTTAAACCCCGATCTGCAAGGCATTGCTTAAAGGTGGCTTCCCGTACGTGCGCATTGGTTTGATTGTCCCCCCTGATATGTACAATGTCACGAAAGCCCTGTTCCCACAGGTAGTCAAAGGATTTTTTAATCCCATAGGCATCGTTAGACACCACAGCATCCACACTGGTGGAACCAACTTCTTGGCACAAGGTAATTAGGGGAATCACTGCCGCAATTTTTTCTAAATCCTCGGCAGAAAGTTTGGTACCTATTAGCACAATCCCCTCACAGCGGTCTTGCATCAAGGACTCGATGCAATCCATTTCGCTGCGCTGCCCCACACAACCAGCTGCCACCAGGCGATATCCGTGTTTTTCGGCGTAGCGGTAGAGCGGATCCATAAGCGATATTTGGAACTCTTGCTCCATATAGAACACCACACCCAACAGATGTGTACGTTCCAGGCGAATAAGGGCAGCCTGCCGATCGGGTCGGTACCCCATTTCAAAAGCGGCGCGCTGTATTTCCGCGCGTCGCTTATCTGAGACTCCGGGTCGCCCAGACAGCGCAACAGACACCGTGGAAATGGCCGCTCCCACTTCCTTGGCCACATCGGAGATAGTTAGTTTTTGTTTCATAGTGTTGCTTTTAGATTATCGCTAAATAACCCTAGAAGCGGCGAATCGCAACCGCTGAACCACATTTTGGCGTTAACCGATAGCGTCCTAGAATACACATTGCTTTTACCCGAATACGCGCAGGTAAACCGGGAGGGTTTAATCTCTTAGACTGCTATTTCCTAAGGACAGCAACCCTAAAAGGTAGTTTTCCGAGGACGCCAGCTACGCCCTCGGAAAAACCAATTCCTATCGATTTATCGAATAACGATTACTGTCCGAATTCGCTCTTTACCCGGGCAATCATCTTCTTGTTGATTTCGTCGGCGCGGTCATGCCAACCGAATACACACAGAGATAGCACCCCATCGAAGTTCATATCCCGCAGGGTGCTAAACAGCTCGTCCCAGGGAACTTCTCCCATCCCGATCTCATTGTGCTGGTGTACCCGCGCATCAACTCCCGGAGGATTAATTACGTAACGATTGCCATCGAAGGCCTTGTGGTTGAATACATCGGCGATATGTACTTCTTTGAGTAGGTCACCAGCAGAACGCAGCATCCGTTCCACATCACCTTTACCGTCTGAAAGGTGGAAGGTGTGCGGGGCGCAGTATTCATACCCAATCCAGGGCTTATTTACTCCGCGGATCAGGTTGATGGCCGGATCATGTAGCTCCACGAAGTCATAGGGGTGCGCTTCCATCTGCAACTGGATCCCATATTTTTCGAAATCCGGGGTGAGTTCTTCAATAGACTTGTACCACTGATGCTCGCAGCGCCGCGGAGTGTTAGGGTCGCCAGAAAACTCTGAAACGATCTCACGAACGTCTAGCTGATCGGCAATTTCTAACAGCCTACGCCAGTTGCGCACCTGGGCTTGCCGTTCTTCTTCATCTACGCTGGACCAGTTGAAAACCGGGTTCAAGGTAGCGATCTTGACCCCAGATTCTTTTTGCGCCTTATTCAGTTCGGCCACATAGGCGTCATCGGCTTTGGGGTAGTGATGCCAAAAGTGAAAATCTGCTGTGGGCGACAACTCCACGTAATCAAACCCTAGCTCCCGGGCTTTATGCAGGGTTTGCGAAACTGGCATGAACCAGTAATACATATTGGGGTCGAGGGCGATCTTGACCATTTATTCATTCCTTGTACTTGGCGGTGACTTTATTTCGCAGGGCGGTTTTCGAGGTTTCTCCCGCAGGCAGTGGCCTCTTCGCTCCGCTTTTTTATTGGACATCCTCAGTTTAGCCGAAACGTTTCGCTATGTCGAGACCCTACCGAGTTTCCCCTTTACAGACTCTGCTGCCACTCAAGTCTGCCTACCTTTATTTAACGCGCGTTAAAGGAGGCTGTCAAGAATGTTACTCAGTTAAATTTTCTCGAGTGAAGTAGCGCCTCTGGTCTACCCTTGTTCGCTAGATGCGTGTTTGCCCAATAAAATACCTATTTCCCTAGGTTAGTTTGTAAAGTAGATGCATAGAGGGCAAAATGCGTCGCCTAGCGCCGCCAACCCACAAGGTCACTCACAGAAAGAAGGAACGGAAAATGGAAACCGGCAACGCTTCCAGCGTCCAGGAATCAAACGACCCGAAAGAACGGGTGGCGCTCAATCGTCAACTGGCGCAAATGCTAAAGGGTGGCGTGATTATGGACGTTACCACCCCCGAGCAGGCGCGGATCGCAGAGGATGCGGGCGCGGCAGCCGTTATGGCACTAGAGCGCATTCCCGCAGATATCCGTGCCGCCGGCGGTGTTTCCCGGATGAGCGACCCAGCAATGATCAAGGGAATCCAAGAAGCAGTTTCTATCCCGGTAATGGCGAAGTGCCGCATCGGGCATTTTGTAGAAGCACAACTGCTAGAGGCTATCGAAATCGACTATATCGATGAATCAGAAGTGCTCTCCCCCGCCGACGATATCTACCACATAGATAAAACTCAGTTCAAAGTACCTTTCGTGTGTGGGGCACGTAACCTGGGCGAAGCGCTACGCCGCATTGGTGAGGGCGCAACCATGATTCGCACCAAGGGTGAGCCGGGAACTGGTGACGTCGTGCAGGCAGTTACCCATATGCGCGCGATGAATGCTGAGATTCGGCGGATTTCCAGCCTGCGCGAAGACGAACTTTTCGAAGCCGCCAAGCAGCTAGAAGTACCGCTATCGCTACTGAAAGAAGTACACGATTCCTCGCGCCTACCGGTAGTAAACTTCGCTGCTGGTGGGGTAGCCACCCCAGCCGATGCGGCTTTAATGATGCAGCTAGGTGCCGAGGGCGTGTTCGTAGGCTCCGGGATTTTCAAGTCCGGCAATCCCGCTAAACGTGCCGCGGCCATCGTCAAGGCAGTCACTAACTTCAAAGACGCGAAGCTGATTGCGCAGTTGTCCGAAAACTTAGGGGAAGCCATGGTGGGCATCAACGAAAACGAAATTGACCTGCTAATGGCCGAGCGCGGAAAGTAATTCCCTGCAACAGAAACGGTAAGCGAAACTCAATGGAAAAAGTTGGCGTTCTGGCAGTTCAAGGTGCCTTCATTGAACATGAACAATGCCTAGAAAAACTAGGGGCTCAGGTAATTGAACTGCGCGAAGCTGCAGACCTAAAGACCGGTTTTAACCGCCTGGTATTGCCGGGCGGGGAATCCACGGTGCAATCAAAACTCCTACTTGAACTGGGAATGGCGGAGCGGCTCCGAGACATGGTCAAAGCCGGGATGCCGGTGCTAGGCACCTGTGCCGGATTAATCTTGTTGGCCAAACAGATTATGGGTAAACGTGATGTCGATCGCCTGGCGCTCGGCACCTTGGACGTGACCGTGGAACGTAATGCCTATGGACGCCAGCTTGGTTCCTTTAATACCCGGGCTGCTTTTGCGGGAATGGAAGATCTGCCAATGACCTTCATTCGCGCTCCTCGCATCAGTAAGCTCGGCTCGGGCGTGGAAGAACTCGGACGAGTAGATGGGAAAATTGTAGGAGCGCGGGCCGGAGGTCAAATCGGGGTCACTTTTCACCCCGAACTGACCGGCGACCCGCGCCTACATCAAATGTTCTTGAACCTTTAGTTTTTTAGCTACTATTAGCCTTCTTCGCGCTGGAAGCTCATCGTGGCTTCATAATGTCCGGACTCGCTCGGCCAACGGGTAGTAATTGCCTTGGCCTTGGTGTAGAACTTCACGCCCTCGGGGCCGTGAATATGAGTGTCACCAAGCAGGGAGTCTTTCCAGCCACCGAAGGAGTAGTAGGCAACCGGGGTCGGGATCGGGACGTTGACGCCCACCATTCCGGCCTCAGCCTCGAGAGTAAACTTGCGTGCTACCCCGCCGTCATTGGTGAAGATGGCAGAGCCATTACCGAAGGGCGAAGAGTTAACGATTTCGATAGCTTCTTCATAGGTATCGGCGCGGGTAATTACCAGCACCGGACCAAAGATTTCCTCGTAATATGCGGGCGCATCCTTGGGGCAGTTATCGATAATGGTCGGCCCTACGAAGTAACCGTTCGGGTAGCCCTCAGGGCGGAAGCCGCGACCATCACGCACGATGGTTGCCCCGCGTTCCTCAGCATCAGTAATGAGCCCTTCGATACGCTCCTGAGCCTTCTTGTCAATCACCGGCCCCATCTCGCAGCCTTCGACCATGCCCTGATCCACATGGATCTGATCTGCGTGAGCTTTAACTTTCTCGGCTAGTTTTTCCCCAGCACTGCCAACCGCGACTACCACCGGTAGCGCCATGCAGCGTTCACCAGCCGCACCGAAAGCAGCAGCCGAAATATGTTTGGCGGCGAAATCAATATCTGCATCCGGCATCACAATCGCGTGGTTATTTGCCCCGCCCAGCGCCTGAACGCGTTTACCATGAGCAACCCCGGTGTCCTGCACGATATGGGCAACTGGAGTGGATCCCACAAACGAAATCGCATCAATTCCGGGGTGCTCCAGAATCGAGGTAACCAGGTTACGGTTTCCAGTCAATACCTGATAAATACCGTCCGGCAATCCCGCTTGCTTGTATAGTTCGCCGGTCAAGAGGGCAGCGGAAGGAGTGGAGGAGGCAGGCTTAATAATAATCGCGTTACCAGTAGCGATAGCTAGAGGGTGCATCCACATGGGTACCATCGCGGGGAAGTTGAACGGGCAGATACCTGCTACCACTCCCACTGGTTGCCGCACGGTGAAGATGTCAACGCCGGTAGAAATCTGGTAGGAATGTTCGCCCTTCATATTGGCGTTAATTCCACAGGCGTAATCTAGGGTTTCCCGGCCGCGCTGGATTTCCCCGATCGCATCCGAGTAGTTCTTGCCGTGTTCCTGCACGATGAGCCTTGCCATCTTGTCCTGGTTTTCCAAAACCAGGTGCCGCATCTTGAACATAATGTCCACGCGTTTGGCTAGTGAGAGTTTTGCCCACTCTTTTTGAGCTTTTTTAGCAATTTCTACTGCGTGATCCAGATCTTCACTTGATGCGGAGGGAACAGTAGCTACTACTTCACCTAGCGCCGGATCTTCAATTTCAATTTCTCCGGCAGGTTTACCCTGCGCATATTCACCGTTAATCCAGTGTTGCAGCTGTTTTACCATTGTCAGTATCTCCTTCGATTTCCGCTGACCCTATCGCCGGCCATGCCTAGGCTATTAGCATTACCGCTACTAGCATTACCGTGACTAGCTTAATTGTCCTTACAAAGCCTACTCTAATCGACTTAAGTCCCAGACACAACCGCTAGGGTTACTTAACCCTTGCTCGCTACGGAGAAACCTACAGAACCACTCCAAAACGCTAACACCAGGTTTAGGCACTCTCCTCTTTTAATTAGCGATTGGAATCAGAGGAGGCAGCGCAGATTAGCGCACCCACTCCCCGTTTTAGGGCTCGCCCTCAAAATACAGTTAGGATTACAACGTGTTCCAAAAATTCCCCTACTCCCCCCAAAAGGTGTACCGGTTCGGCGTCACCGTAATGGCAATCAGCCTTTTATCCCTAAGCGCTTGCAGTCCCGCCACCGACCACCACGATTTCTCTGCAACCAAGAAAATCGCTAGCAGCTCCACTCCTAGCGTTACCGCTAAGGATTCCCCTAGCCCAGCTTCCCCTCCCACCTCGCCCTCGACCCCCGATCCAGAACCTAAAAAGATACTGGCAGGAAAAACTATCGTAATAGATCCCGGTCACTCTAACGGGCAACATTTAACCAATAAAGTCCCTGATGGACGCGGAGGAAGCAAAATATGCAACACGTCGGGGACTGCAACTAACAACGGATATCCTGAACATACCGCCAACTGGAAAGTTGCCCTGATTGTCCAAGCTGAACTGCAAGGAAAAGGGGCAAGCGTTCATCTGACTAAAAAAGATGACCATACGGATAAGGTATGTGTCGATCGGCGCGGACAAATCCCGAACGAGAAACACGCCGATGCGTTCCTATCTATCCACGCCAATGGTTCCCAATCACCAACCCCTCACGGATTCTTCGTCATGGTTGCGAGTCCGCCCCTAAACTCTGCCCAAGGGGAACCGTCAAAACGCCTGGCACGCGCCGTGTCCTCGGGATTACAGGTGGCAGGGCTTAGCCCTTCAACGATTTACGGTTCCGCACCCCTGCCTCGCTCCGACCTCGCAACCCTAAATTTTGCGAAAGTACCAGCAGTAATGGTGGAGCTAGGCGAAATGAGGAACCCTCAAGACGCTCAAAGATTATCCAGCCCTCAAGGGCAAAAACAGTACGCTTCCGGCCTCACAAAAGGACTCATTAGTTACCTTTCCGCCAGCTCCGGCAAAAACTAACGCAGCAGCTAGTAGCTATCAGCAAAAACGATCCCTCGCCCTCAAATCGTTTGCCTACCCAAAATCAACATCAAAGCCCCAAACACCCCAGAGGAATCACCGCAATCCCGTCTTTTCGCATATAAGCCTGTTTTCCACCATACAAGACAGCGGCAGCTCGCATTTTTTCGCCGACACGTTCGCGCAACCAGAGTAAATGCTTAACGTCATGGTCAGTGACCCGATTCGCGGTTTTGACTTCCAAGGCAACTATTGCCCCTCCTCGTCCTTGCAAAACCAAATCGACCTCATGCTCACCTGCGCGGGTACGGAAATGCCCTACCGTAGCTTCTAGAGCTTGAGCAAAGACCCTAACGCATAGCACAGCCAAAGACTCAAACAGGGCACCGTACATATTAGCCCCGGCAGGAGTCAGTAAATCCTGAGACTCTAAATCCAAGAGACGAGCTGCAAAGCCAGGATCTACTAGATGATGCTTAGGGCTGCTGGTCAAGCGTTTCCACCCCGAACCCAAAGGCTGCCAAGCTTCCAGAGGCTCCAAAATCCAGAGTTTGGTCAGGAAATCTCGATAGGTGCGGGTAGTTTCGGAACTGGGTTTATCCCCCTCGCCAGCAGTAGCCCCTTCTAATATCTGCGCATAGGACGCGGTAGTCGCGGTAGCCTGCGCATAAGAACGCAACCAAGCTCGCAAAGTGTGCGGAGTGCGGGTGAAATATCCTTGAGTAAAGATATCTTTATCCATCACGTCACGCAGATAGGAATCTACCGCCAAGCGCAAAGCGCGCCCAGTTAATTGTTGAAATCCGGGCAGCCCGGTTTGACAGATGGCATCAGCGTAATCAGAGGCAGTTAAGTCACTGCTACCGGTTATCGCTTGCTCACCGGCGAATAGGTCACGCAAACTGACGGTGGGGGTAGTAATTCCTCGTTCGGAAAGGGTTAAAGGTCGCATTCGTAAAGTTATGATTCTGCCCGCTCCCGAATGGGTTTGTACCCCGGGTTTGGGGCTGGCGGAACCTGTTAGCAGAAAACTTTCGGGACGTGCACCAGCATCAACCGCGCGGCGAACGGTGTCCCAGGTTTCTGGCAATAGTTGCCATTCATCCAGGAGAACTGGGGGTGGTTGTTGTAGGAAAATACGCGGGTCTGCTTGCAAGATAGTGCGAGTATCAACTTGGTCTAACTGGTAGGTAGTGCGGGCGAGTCGCTGGGCGGTCTCCGTTTTCCCCACTCCTTTAGCTCCTGCTATACACAGTGCAGGTAATTGGGGAAACACTTGGGCAATCTCATAGTCAATTACCCGTTTTAAGTAGTCAGACATATTTTTACTATAGCCTATCCACCTGTTTGCCGGAAAGTTATCTGCCTATTTGCCGGATAGTTATCCACCTGTTTGCCGGAAAGTTATCTGCCTATTTGTCGGAATAACCGGTGATTCCAAAAAGCAAGCACCTAAACGCACCCCAACTAGAGTCAGAAAACACGAGCAGAGGATGCACAGAAGTCCCCAGTGAAAGGAACTGACGATTGGATGCAACTTCTGCATTAAAGCGCCGGTAAATGGCTGAACCCTAGGGTTACCCCTAGCGCCGACTAGCGAAAAAGTCTTTTAACTGTTCTCCGCACTCGTCCGCTAAAACCCCGCCAATAACTTCTACGCGATGATTCAGGCGGCTATCTCGCAAAACATCCCGCACAGAGCCAGCAGCACCCGCCTTATCATCCCAAGCGCCGAACACTACCCGCGAAACCCGGGCATTCACGATTGCCCCGGCACACATCGTGCACGGCTCCAGATTCACTACCAAAGTAGTATCTGACAAACGCCAGCTGCCACGCTTCCTCGCCGCCTGCCGCAAAGCCACAATCTCGGCGTGAGCAGTAGGGTCAAACGGGGAGACCTCCCGCTGGTTAAATCCGCGTCCGATAATTTCCCAATCCTCTAACTCGGGTTCTTCTGGAACCTCGAACACGCTATCACCTTGAGCTTTACCCGAGAAGCTGCTTGCAGATTTTACCCCTATCACGCCCTCATCCTCGAAGATATCCCCGTCGGAAGCATTAAGGGCTCCCGTTCCTCCTTCCCGAGGAGCGAGCACAAGCGCACCTACCGGGACATCCCCGCCCTCACCGGCAAGTGCTGCCAGCTGCATAGCTTGCCGAATAGCCCAATCGAATCGATGCACAATCCAAATTTAATAGAGAACAGCTACCTGGTTGAAACCTATGTACTTTTCCAGACAGAAACCCAAATAAGTGAGAGACTAACTATATGTTTGAAAGAGCCGGGCAGAAAGCCAAACCAGAAGATTTAATCAATGTCGATGACCTCCTAGCCGCCTACTATGACCTAGAGCCAGACCCTAGCGAGCCTAGCCAACGGGTAAGTTTCGGCACCTCGGGACACCGGGGCAGCGCCTTCGACCACGCATTCAACGAAGCTCATATCGTAGCTATCACCCAAGCAATCGTAGAGTATCGCCGCAACCAGGGAATTAACGGGCCGTTATTTATCGGACGCGACACTCACGCCCTCTCCGAACCTGCCCACCGCAGCGCCCTAGAGGTGCTGGTAGCTAACGGAGTGGACGTACGGATTGATTCGCGGAACTCCTACGTCCCCACCCCGGCGGTTTCCTTGGCTATTTTGCAGGCCAACGGAGCCCCTGGCGAGGTGCGCACCTCGGGTGCAGATGTGGCAGACGGGATTGTAATCACTCCTTCCCACAACCCTCCCCGCGACGGTGGCTTCAAATACAATCCCCCCACCGGTGGGCCAGCCGATGTAGACGCTACCGGCTGGATTGCCGACCGCGCTAACCAGATTCTTGAGGATGGCTGGCGGAATGTTCCCCGCTCTACTTTGTCAGATTTATCCCGAGCAGATTGCGTACACCCCCATGACTACCTGCGAGAATACGTAGATGCACTCCCCAGCGTAATTGACTTGGACGCGATTCGCTCTGCTGGCGTGCGCATTGGTGCCGATCCTCTAGGGGGCGCTTCAGTCGATTACTGGGGCATGATTGCAGAACGCCACGACCTGAACCTGACAGTGGTCAATCCCAATGTAGATCCCGCTTTCAGCTTCATGACTTTGGATTGGGATGGAAAGATCCGGATGGATTGCTCCTCGCCCAACGCGATGGCATCGCTGCGGCAAAAGATGGCTCCGGACGAGGACGGGATTACGCCTTTCGATATTGCGACCGGTAACGACGCGGATTCGGATCGCCACGGGATAGTTACCCCCGATGGGTTGATGAATCCCAACCACTACCTGGCAGTGGCGATTGAATACCTGTACACGCACCGCCCGCAGTGGGGCGAGGGTTGCGGGGTTGGTAAAACCTTAGTTTCTTCCTCGCTAATTGACCGGGTAGTAGCCCATATGGGGCGTAAATTGGTGGAAGTACCAGTGGGCTTTAAGTATTTCGTGCCGGGATTACTTTCGGGAACTATCGGTTTCGGAGGCGAGGAATCGGCCGGTGCCTCTTTCTTGCGCAAGGACGGGTCAGTATGGACTACCGATAAAGACGGCATTATTTTGGCGCTGCTAGCCTCGGAAATCCTGGCAGTCACTGGTTCTTCTCCCTCGCAGCTGCATCAGCAACAGGTGGAACGTTTCGGGGCTTCCAGTTATAAGCGTTTCGAGGCAGCGGCGACCCCAGAGCAGAAATCCAAGCTCAAGAAGCTTTCTTCCGAGGACGTAACCGCCCTGAAACTAGCCGGGGAGGATATCACCGACAAACTGGTGCGTGCCCCTGGTAATGACGCCGAAATCGGCGGGCTGAAAGTAGTCACTAAAGATGCCTGGTTCGCGGCTCGCCCCTCAGGTACCGAAGACATCTACAAGATTTACGCGGAATCCTTCCAGGGTGATGAGCACGTAGATAAAGTAATCTCCGAAGCGCAAGAGGTAGTAGGCGCCGCCCTAGCCTAGAATGCGTAATAGCTGAGGGCGCGGGCTAGGTTTTTCCTCCCGCACCGACATTAGGAATCCCGACATCAAGGGCGGTAATTACTTTTGTCTCCCGCCCAAAGAGCTTGGGCAACACCCAAGGTATTGCCCAAGCTCTTACGCCCGCCTAGCCTGATCGACAATAAGTAATCACCGCCCTTTACTGTTTGCCGCCACAAGTACCTAACCGACGTGAGGAACAGGTTATATCCGCGCCGAGTGACTGCGGGGGCGGGGGATAGATTTTATCCGAGTGGGCGCGGTGGGCCCAAGAATTCGGTAAATACCGCTGGTATTTACCGAATTCTTGGGCGGGAGGAAAAATCTATCCCCTGCCCCCACTACTACTAGCCTTCGTCCTTATTTACGGGAACGGAGCTGGCGGTTGGTGGTGGCAGTCGCGATAGCGGCGCGGGGGTCTTCCGGCCAAGGATGCTTGCGATACCTACCGCGCATTTCCGCACGCACCTGCGGATACACTTCATCCCAGAAATGATCCAAGTCGGTCACTAACGCCAGCGGACGTCCTGCTGGCGATAGCATCTCCATCGCCAGGTTCACCTTTCCGCCCAGGATTTTCGGCGTGGATTGCAGGCCAAAGAACTCTTGTAGTTTTGCTTGCACCCGGGGCGGACCGTTGGTTACCTCATCTGGATAAATGATAGCGGCGCGCCGGCCGGAAGGAACCAAAAACTCGCTAGGGGCTTCCCGCTCCAAACTGCGCCGTGATTCGTAGTCCAGCAGACCGTCTAGCCAGGCAGCTACCGGGGCATTAGTGGCATTTTTTCCATGTGCAAAATAACTGATCAATACCTGCCAGAAGCGGGGATTATCGTGTAAATCCTGGTCACCAACTTCCGGAACAGCAGGCAAATAGTGCGCCGCCCAGCGCAAGCGGGCACGTAAGTGACTGGCTTTAGGATTCCAAGATAGAAAATCTAGTCCCACTCGCTGATATTCGGCTTCTAGGAGGCGTTCAGGTTCCCGGATTTTCGCTTTCTGGCGCTGCAGAGGGATTTCTCCTAATAATCTTTCTTGCCACGCGCAGATTTTTCCGTCCCTAAATTCTTCAAAGGGTTTCTCTTGTACTAAATGTTTCCCCAGCTCTAAGGCTAATTCTTCAGTCAAAGGTGCGGCTAAACGAATTTGATCATTCCCTCCTTTGCGCACCCCGATTTCGGCAATCGCCAACCACTTACTAGTGGACAAAGAACTGTCATTGTCTAGGTGAGCCGCTCCCGAACCAGACAGTTGATACCCGCCAGCTTTGTTGGTTAACCGGCCTATTTGGTCAGGGAAAGCCATCGCCACCACTACCCCTACACCTAGATCTCCTGCAAAGTGTTGCAAACTAAGCGAAGACTGCGCTTCATGGCTGTTTACGCCGGTTCGTCCCAACTGATCTGTGGCTTTTAACAGCGAGTAATCAAAAGCGTCACTAATGAAATCCATTTTGTGATAGCGCCGCGCCAACGCCTCAAAACGGCTGCGCTCAGTGCGGTAGGTTTTATCTCCTTGACGTTCCGCACGCTGAATCGCTGCCCACAAATCACCGTTTGAACTGCGCAGATCTGCCTGTAAAGCCGCGACCACTTGGGCGGCGCGGCGCTCACCTACCAGACGTGCCCCCAAAATCAGGGCACGTGCCAGGCGCGGGTGAGCTGGAATTTGCACCAGCTGGCGCCCAAAAGCGGTAATCCGGCAGTTAGCATCTATAGCGCCGAGAGCCTGTAATTCCTTCTCCGCCTGCTGCCAGGCAGCAGGCGGAGGGGGAGTCGGCAGCGCCAGAACTTCCAGGTCAGTTTGCCCCCAATCTGCCAGCTGCAAATAGGTCTGCGCCAAATCACTGCACAAGATTTCCGGCTGAGTATCGGCTTCCATGCGCGCATAAGTTTGCTGGTCATAGGCCCGAATTACATATCCAGGTCCCAGGCGCGCGGCGCGGCCTGCACGCTGAGCTGCCGCGGCTCGCGAGCAACTCAAGGTGCTGAGTCCCCCCGCATTTCCGCGCAAGCGCCGACTGGGAACCCGCGATAATCCACTGTCAACCACTTGGCGAACCCCGGGAACAGTAAGCGCCGATTCTGCCACCGAAGTGGCCACAATAATCCGCCCCTCCCCCGGCTTCAGGGCGTCCTCGCTAACAGCAGAGGCGCCCTGGGACAGTACTTTTGTCTGCTCACGGGCAGATAACTGCCCGTGCAGGGTCATGATTCGCTGCGGTTGACTAGCGCGCGACCGCAAAGTAGCGGCAATCGCCTCTACATCTGCGATTGCGGGGGCAAACACTAAAGTGTCACCTTGAATACGACGGTTTAACGCCAGATCGGCCAAATAATCCCGAAACTCCCAAGAGGTTCCTCGTTCACTAATCCGGCGCACCCGCGCTGGCGGCGGTGCGAATACTTCCTGCAGGGGGAAAAGTTTGCCCTCCGCCTCTAAAACGGGGGTATCTTCCCCTAAGACCTGACGGAAAAGATCACTATTTAAAGTCGCCGACATCACCACTATCCGCAACTCCGGACGCAGCTGCCGTACTTCGCAGAGCAGAGCTAATAAGACATCAGTCTCTAATGATCGTTCGTGTACTTCATCAATGATTACCGTGCCAATACCAGAAACTTCTGGATCTGCCAGCAGGCGTCGCAAAAACAGGCCGGCAGTGACAAAATCTATGCGGGTATCACGGCTGCGAGTAGATTCTCCCCGGATCGAAAATGCCACTTTCGCGGCCAGATCACATTCATCTCGAGGCAATAAGGTCTGAAGATAGCTAGCCGCCGCTCGCGCAGCAACCCGGCGCGGTTCGGTCACGATTACCCCCGCTGCCTCGGCGCTAGTTTTTGCCCGCGCGTCCTCAAGAGCCCAGCAAAAAGGAGGAACCAAAGTAGTTTTCCCTGATCCCGGTGCTGCCGTAACAATTGCTTTTCCTACGGTCTCGAGGACGCCTTTCAGCTCCGGCAGTATACTAGTCGCCGGAAGCTCAGGGGCGAGGGCACCTGCCTGGGAAAGCGTGAACATACTTCTATTGTGCACCGTGGGAGAAAAAAGCCAATACTTCCGGCAGCGGTACAGCTAAGTAGGAAAGCTTACACAAAATAAGCACAATAGATACATGGGGTATAGCAGGCGAGGTAGACGCCGGTGGCGGCCAGGGAAGGGTTCTTGGGGAAACCGCATCATCGCCACCTTTATTCTTGCCCTGTTAGCCTGGGCTTTTATTCCGGGTTTAGGTCCAGATTTAGCCGGACTCTCCACCAAGGGAGCTCCCCAACTAACGCTTCCAGATTGGGGAAAAAGCGCGGATCAAATCCTCTCCGAATCGGTGCAAACCGATTTAGTCAAGGCAGTTGCCTCTTTACCTGAGGGCGAGTGGGAAAGCGCCTCCCCCTATCAGCGTTCCCAATTCGGGATCCGCTGGGCAGATGTTGATCGCAATGGTTGTGATACCCGGAACGATATTTTAAAACGTGACCTTTCACAGGTACACACCAAGCCTGGAACCCGTGACTGTGTAGTGGTTAGCGGAGAGTTTACCGAACCTTACACCGGCCGCTACCAGCAGTTTCACAAAGGTGCCCAAAGCTCCAGCAAGGTGCAAATAGATCACGTAGTCGCCCTGTCCAATGCGTGGAAAACCGGAGCTAGCCGGTGGGACTCTAAGACTCGTGAACAGTTCGCCAACGATCCGTTGAATCTGCTGGCGGTTGATGGAACGGCAAACCAAGATAAGAAAGATAAGGACTCTGCCAGTTGGCTACCCCCAAATAAAGGGTTTCAATGCCAATATGTTGCTTTACAGACCGCGATAAAACAAAAATGGAAACTGTGGGTTACTCCCGAAGAAAAGCGCGCAATGGCTTCGGTGGCGTCATCCTGCCCCGCGCAGCCCCTTCCCGCTGGTTAGCCTGGTTCGGTAATAGTCCGCGTACCTGCAGCTGTACCTGCAAGTTCGAGCCTGGCTCGGTAAAAGCACTCCGGGGACCCCATGACCTGCTACGCAGGTCAAGCCCCTCTAGTATCTTTTACCGGCCGCGGCTCGCACACCCACCGCACCTACTCGGATAAAATCTACCCCTGCGAACATACACTCCTGTCAATCCTCTCTCATATCTTTTACCGGCCGCGGCTCGCACACCCACCGCACCTACTCGGATAAAGCCTACCCCGGCGAATTTATATACCTGCTGGTTAAATCGCTGTTACGCGCGTGCTACAGCCGTACCCAAAGGAGCCGGTTTTTCCTCCCGCCCAAGAATTTGGGAAATACCCCAGGTATTTCCCAAATTCTTATGTCCGCCGCACCCACTCGGATAAAACCGGCTCCTCTGGGCATTAATCCCGATATCGGTGACTCCCTAACCGAGGGATCCCTGCGGGATCAAGTCGTGCAAGGGGTATAAAACCTTAATCCGGGTTGCTTAAGTTTTTTAATTGTTAATATACTTAACTACATGAATAATGCTGCGACATCTGCCAAGAGGCGCGAGAAGCTTATCGACCAACTCCTGTACGAACTGCACAGAATGGTGTTTGCTTCAAATGACCTGATTAACCGGTATTCCTCAAAAATGGGACTACACGGAAAAGACGGGGAAGCGCTACTACAAATCTGGCAAGCTGAACTGGCAGGGACTCCCCTCTCCCCCTCAGAATTAGCGCAGCAACTACACATTACTCGCGCGGCAGTCAGCTACTTGACTGATCGGCTAGTCGATTCTGGATACGTAAATCGCGAAACCAGCGATAACGACCGCCGTAAAACCATACTGCGTATCTCGGAACTAGGCGGGAAAATCGGACACGACTTTACTGCCCCTATGGAGGCTGGTCTCAGCGGCTTATTTGCCGAACGCAGTCAGAAAGAATTAACCATCTTTACCGAAATGCTGCGCGAGTTCGTGGAATCCGTAGACACCTCCCACCACCTAGAAGTTTAAGAGTCTCGCCAACAACCACTGGCTAAGTGAAGGATTAACATGAGCACCGAACTTAATTCCTCGAAAACCGAGGTAACAACAGAACCGAAAAAACCCTCTGAAACAGCCAAGGGGAAAGACGAGGACGCACCGGCCGACTTTACCGCTCCTAAGCGCTGGAAGCTCGTCCTCGTCCTCTACTTAGCAGGAATCGGCATGGGCGCCCTAGATATGGGGATCGTAAACCCGGCGCGTACAGTTATTCAAAACGGACTCGGAGTCGATGACAAAGTCGGGGTTTGGGTATTTACTATTTACACCCTCGCCTATGCGGCAGCGATTCCAGTAATCGGAAAAATCGCGGACATAATTGGCCGTAAACCAGTATACGTGCTGGCTATCGGACTATTTGGGCTTGGCTCCCTAGGATGCGGACTAGCACAAGACTTCTCCTCTCTAGGATTGCTGCTCGCTTCCCGCGCGATCCAAGCAATCGGAGGCGGCGGGATGATGCCGGTGGCAACGGCCGCAGTAGGAACCATTGTTCCTCCTTCCAAACGAGGAATGGCTCTGGGGCTGGTCGGCATGGTGTACGGCGTCGCCTCAGTATTCGGTGGTTCCGCAGGTTCTTTAGTTTTGGATATCGCCGGACAAGAAAACTGGCAATGGATCTTCTACATTAATGTTCCGATTGCTGTAATCGTAGTCGCCCTCGGAATTTGGTCACTGCCGCAAGAGAATCAAAGTTCAGATCGAAAACTAGACGTACCAGGCGTATTTATCCTGGTAATAATGATTACTGCCCTACTGTGGGCTTTTCAGAATCTCGACTTCACCAACATTAGCAAGTCGATCCAGAATCGTGACGTCTGGGTGGGATTACTGCTTTTCGTAATCTTACTGCCAGTATTTTGGGTGGCAGAAAAACGCGCCCGCGATCCCCTCATCGATTTCAAGTATTTCGGTACGATCAACGTAGGCTGCACCCTAATGTTTGGGGCAGTGTCTGGCATCTTAATGATGACCGTCATGTTCATCCCCCAATTCGCCGAAAATTGCATGCGTCTACCCTCAGGAGCCGGTGGTTACCCCACGATTATTATTGGCGTGGCCTCGGCAGTCGGCGCGCCTTTAAGTGGACGGCTAACTGACCGTTTCGGTCCTCGCGCAGTTCTAGGAGTTGGCGTAGTGATCTCCACGATCGCCGGATTTATGCTGATTTATTGGGCAAGCGCCCACCCAGGTATCCTTTCTAACTCAGTTTCCATTTTTGTGATGGGACTAGGACTAGGGTTCTTGATGGGCGCGCCGTTAACCTACCTAATCTTGCATTTGATTCCCGAGTCTGATGCTAATTCCGGACAAGCAACACTGTCTTTGATTCGCTCACTGGGCACCACTTTGGCTCCCGCGATCTTAGTAGGGTTGCTCGCCACCGCGATGGGAGGGCTTTCCGGTAAAATCATGGACGCGATGCCCGCGATGGAAATGCCGGCAATGCCCGCCATGACGGCGGAGGCACCTGAAGCTGACGGAAAGATGCCCGCAGTAATGCCTCCACAAGGGCAAGCAGAGAGGCAGACCATGCCTCCTAACGCGCAAACAAATGTTCCGGAGCAAAAGCCCAGTCCTAAAACAGACGCCCCCAAGACGAAAGCAGATATGGGATTCAAGATGTCCGATATGCCTGCTCCTCTGCAAGACAAAATTAAAACCGCCGATGTTACCAACATAGTAGATCGCAGTAAAGACATAGCGAACTATATGTTTGATCAACAAGAAGCCAAGATAAAAGCCCAGATGGGAACGGTGCCTCCAAGTGTGGAACAAATGCGAGCTAAATATCTAAAAGATATTGAGTCCCATCGCGAGCAGATAGAGACCGCATTCCAGATGGGGTTAAACGAAGGATTTACTCGCCTCTTCTGGTTCTATACCATTTTGTCGCTAGCTGGAATATTGCTCCTGGCAGGGTTGCCTTCTAAGCGTAAAATTGATGCCGCAATCAACCCGGATCCTGCTCGGTAACAGCACTCCATGTCCGGGTCTGGCTCGGTAAAAACCCCGATTGTTTCGGCGCGCAGAGGTGGGTTTTTCCTCCTGCCCAAGAATTCGAAAAATGCCCAAGAATTTTCCGAATTCTTATGCCCACCGCGCCTGCTCGGATAAAACCCACCCCTACGTGCCCACCGCACCCACTCGGATAAAATCTCCCCCTGCGGTATTTAGTTTTTCGCACACACTCTTTCCCCTCACCATCGCGCCTACTAACCGCCCTGCCCAAACTCCGATAAAAGCGCTCTCGTATGCATATGCGTACCTCAACATAGAGGGAAACCTGGGGTTGCGATAAAACCTGCTCCCTAAGAAGGAGATGGACTAGCTGCTAGGGGGACATCCGCAGGACTAATCCAGGAGTGGAAAAACTAGGGGGAAAAAGACAAAAATATAGGTATGCCCACAAGTTCTTTTGGCCCCGAAGTCCTCGAGCTCGCATTCCGAGCAGTAGATGTGACCGGAGTGTTTTGTGCCGCGATAATTGGAGCAAAACTTGCGCGGGAACGCCATTTCGATGCGGTCGGATTCGCCACCCTCGCGGTTATCTCCGCACTAGGGGGCGGGATGACTCGGGACGTACTGCTACAACAAATTCCGGTGGCATTCACCGACCCTTTTTATCTAGGGGGAGCCCTCCTGGGGGCGACAATGGCATTCTTTTGGCGCCTAGAAGCAAAATGGACAAACCGGCTGATAACGGTAGCCGACGCCCTCTGCCTCGGATGCTGGGCGGCCACCGGCGCTCAAAAAACTCTAGCCCTTGGACTTGGAATATTACCCGCACTAATGATGGGACTAACCACGGCCGTAGGCGGCAGCATCATCCGGGATGTGATGGTGGGAAAAATCCCCAAGATTTTTGGGGGAGCTAACCTTTATGCCACGCCTGCTGCGACCTCCGCAGTAATCATGGTGGTCTTCTTTAAACTGGGGATGCCAGTACTTGGAATGGCGCTTTCAATTATTACCGCCCTGGTGTTCGTGCTCTTATCTCAGTGGCGAGGCTGGGTACTTCCCGAGGCTCCGGACATTAGGATCACCCTCACTCCCCGTCAGCTTCGGCAGATTTTACGGTGGCGCGATAAAAATAACGCTCGAAAAACTACAGGTGCCGATGACTTGAGCAGTGAGGGGAACGGACATCCTGAAGATCCCGACTCCCGGGAGAATTCGGCTAACAGTCCAGCTACCGACAGCGGGATTTAAGCTGCTTAGAGCTGGGTGCCGATCCCTAACCCCAACAGATAGGTGGCTCCCGCGGCTCCATACCCAATCAAGAGCTGTCGCAATGCTTTCGGAGCCGGATTTACTCCCGACAACAGCCCCACAATTCCGCCCACGATCACTAGCGCCAAACCTACTAAAATCACGGCCACTACCGCACCTTGCAGGGGCGAGATTGGCAGCAAAAACGGGAAAAGCGGAATGAACGCTCCGATAGCGAAAAAAGTAAATGAAGAAATCGCTGCTTTCATACCGGTACCGATTTCTTCGTATTCCTGACTATTCGACTCTAAGTAGGCATGTCCACCTTTTCTAATCTTGGAAAAAGCGGCGACAGCCTTCCGGTCTGCAGTTTCGGCATCGTCTCCCCGTGCCCGAAACACTAACGCCAATTCGTTTTCATTCATATTCAACTTATCGATGGCGTGCTCGGACTCAGGGTCGGGCGAAGAAGAAGCCAAAAGTTCAGTTTGGGAGCGTACCGAAACGTACTCCCCTGCCCCCATGGACAACGCTCCCGAAAGCAATCCGGCCAAACCAGTAGCGATAATGGTGGTTTTAGAAACTCCAGTACCAAAAATACCCAAAATGAGGGCGCAGGTAGACACCAAGCCATCGTTGACGCCGAAAACCGCTGCTCGGAAACTACCCGAAATTGTGGCACGCTGGCGGGCTGCTAAGCCTCGCACCACCTCGGAATGAATTTTTTCATCCGCCACCATTTCCTTGGGAACATCCAGGTCAGCCTCATAGTCGTGACGCTGCTCTGCTCGCTGCATCATCGCCAACATAAAGATGGTTCCGAAAATCCGAGTGAAAAAATTGAGGAGGCGCGAACGCATGCTTGCCCGGGGGGTAGGAAGCGCATCCTCCCCTAATAGGTTTAACCAATACTGTTCGTGGCGTTCTTCGGCGATTGATAATTCTTGGAGAACTTCCCGTTCATCTCCGCTCCGCCGCCGTGCTAGGTAGCGGTAAGTATCAGCCTCTAGACGTTCTTCCGCGAGGTATTTGCGCCACCGCCGCAGTTGTTTTTTGGAAACTGCAGATACTTTACCTGGATCAGTATCTGCACTATTAACAACTGAGCCAGTCATTTTAGAGTCGGGAATCCGGTCCTTCAACGGTTATTTCCTCAATCTCTACATCTACAAATTCCGGTTCCGATTTACTGGCCGGCGTTACTCCAAAGATTCGTTCTTTGACCGCATCCGCAATCTTGTCGGTAACAGCTTCCCCTTGACGGCGAAAAATCTCGGAAGCTTTTTGCTTGGTGGCATCTCCTGCCCGGCGTACCTGGGGATTGGAAGTCACCGCGTTAACGGTTTTAGCTACCCCACCCTCTGGATTCTCACGAATTTCGCGGCGAACTAGCGCAATACCAGCACCAATACCGAGGACGGTCAACAGTTTTTTCCCCACGGTCAACACCTTTCATGTCGATTAGCCCAACTGTTAGCTATTCTATCTCACGGATCTATCACGGTCTTATGCGGAAATAGTAAAAGCTTTCCTTAAGTGATTTTTGTGTTTTTTCACAACATTTTTTATGCCTCACCGTTTACGGTGGATATATGAGTGAAATCAGCATCCCCACTTCTCGGGGGGTAACTTTGGCGGCCGACTTGGTAGTTCCAGTGGACGCCAGTAACCGCGCAGTGATTTTCGCGCATTCGTTTTTGCTTGATCGGCACGGTTTAGGATGGTTTGATGCCTTCGCAAAATCCTATCGCGCTGCTGGGTACAGTACTTTGCAATTAGATTTTTCGGGCTGCGGAAATAGCTCGGATGACGTGATCAGTTTGGAGAATCAGATCGAGGATCTAAAGGCAGCTTGCGGCTGGCTGTCTGAACGCGGTTTTGACCAACAGGTGCTGCATGCAGATGGGTCGGGTGCCTTGGTAGCGTTACGCGCCGTGCCAGACAAAGTACAGGCGCTAGTATTAACCGCCCCGATTCTCGGTCCCGCCGAGGTTCCTTGGGAGGACGTTTTCTCTTCCTCCCAACTAGCTGAATTAGAGCGGGTAGGGCATACTCGGATTCCTAATGACCAAGGTGAGGGTCGGTCTTATTTTGTAATTGGCAAACGCACCCTGGCGGAACTAACCATGGTCGACACCGAGAAGTTACTGCACGATATTGCGCTCCCAGCTTTATTTGTAGTAGACCCCCAAACCTTGGCTTCCCAGTGGTTTGCGCCCCTAATTGAGGATCCTCAAGCGCTGCTACCTCCCAATTGCGAATTACTGTTCCTAGAAAAGCTCAGCCTTTACGGACAACTTCCTGCCAACTACCGCAAACCTGATGGCAGTTTCGCGAATGCGGAAAAAGTTGATTTTCTACGTGACCAGATAGTCGCTTGGGTTAGTCGCCTAGTCCCACCTGCAGATCACTAAGTTAACAAACAATAACTTACATTTTACTGCCACTACCAGCGCTTTTAGCTTCCAGAAACTTCTTGGGAAAAATAGAGAAATCGTTCAGGAACCGTTTTGAACTGCAGTCTTTACCAAACGTAGAGGCTACTTCCAGGTTCGTTTATATTCCCTTCCAGGAACGTAGCTTAGAGTTAATACCAGCAATAAGGATTGAGCGTATTGATATCTCCTTATTTGCTTGAGATGGGGAACAAAAGTGGGGGCGGATTCCAAAGGAATCCGCCCCCACTCTCTGTCTGCAAGACTCTCTACCCTCCCCCAGTTTCCGTAGGGAGGAGGCTAGTAGCGTGAGCCTGGTTTATCGTTTCCGACTCACCCGCGCTCTGCTAGTGGCAGCCATACCCGCTAAAAGGCAAACCAAAGCGATGCGTAAAGCACTACTTCCTGCTGCTCCAGTTGGTGGCATCTGCTGCTTATCACCGCGGGACGGGGAATTTGAATTCTCCTGTTTGCCCGGCTTGTCCTGTTTATCTGGTTGATTCGGCGCGGACTCTTCCTCCACAGTTATTTTCGCGGTGGCAGATACGCTTTCCCCATTCATATCAGTCAAGGTGAACTTAACTTCGTAGGTGCCCGGTTTAGCCGGATCAAAGTTGCCTTTTTCAATCTCTACCTTATCTGCGAGGTCAGCCCCGTCCTCTTCATCAAAAGCCTTGGTAATAAGGGAACGTAAATCCAGCTCATCACCAGCGGTAATAGTGGCATCTTTGACCTCTAAGACGGGTGGGGTGTTCTCGCCATACACGGGGTAGACCGCCATATCCGCCATAACTACAGTCTCGGCGTTGAAAGATTGTCCGCTGCCATCTGCCTTGGTATTCCATTCTTTGAAAACCTGCCCTGCCGGAGCAGCCGGAGCAGCAGGGAGCTTCTTCGGTAGGCAAGTCTTGCCATCACTTAGGCAGTTACCCGCGAGGGAATGTCGGTAATAGACCTGCTGGGTAGCCAAAACTTCGGGATCCTTACCTTCTTCAGGCGCGCCCTTATAGAAGGTAACTGCAGGAATCTTTTGATCCAACATCACCGTAAAGACACTGGAAGACTTAAATTTAGCCTTAGTATTTACCTGGTCAACGCCCTCCCAGTACCGCAAATAACTAAAACCTTCATGGAATTCTAGCGCGGAGATCGGAGCGGCCTTGTCCTTGTAGTAGAAATAATACTGGCTAGGCATGTAACCTTCGGCAGCAAGTTTATCTGCTTCTGCTGAGGTAGGCAGTACCACCTTTCCATCTTGATCGATGGGCTTGAGCACATAGTCACTGCCGGCTTTATATTTCGGATTAAGCCCGGTGATCTTTCCCTTCGCATCTACCGCAAAAAGATCCTTGGCAATTTCCGGGTTTTTCG
This sequence comes from Varibaculum sp. GTC20041, assembly GCF_055387755.1. Classification (NCBI taxonomy): domain Bacteria; kingdom Bacillati; phylum Actinomycetota; class Actinomycetes; order Actinomycetales; family Actinomycetaceae; genus Varibaculum; species Varibaculum sp. GTC20041. The sequence goes on along the minus strand of NZ_AP041144.1, from coordinate 319,255 downwards.
CATAAGCAATGTTCACCACGTCCATGTGGAAGCGGGTTTCCGCAATCGGGTTAACATTGCCCGCAGCATTAGTCGCGGACTGTGAATCTTGGGGCACCGTCATCATGTCAGTTTTCCCGCCTGTAGCCTCCGGGTACCCAGATTTTTGAGCCGTGAACCACGAGTGATAGCCAGCTGGCAGGGTGGAGGGATCTACCTTTACGGTATAGGTTTTACCTTGCGGATACGGCCCTAAGTATTTTGCACCTCCCCAGCGCTTGTTATCTCCAACCGTACCCTTGGTAGTTTCGATTAGTTTTCCACCCTGGTCATAGACCTGGAAAGCAACGTTTTTCCAAACTTCCAAGACCTGTCCTGTAGGGGGTCCACCGTAAACATTGAGAGAGCGTCCTACCCCGATAGTTTCCTCTGGTTTGGCGAACACTTCCTTGCCACCGGATTTAAGAAATATTTCCGGCAGGATTTCGATCCGCACGGATTTATCGGAGGTACTATCTTCGGCGTTAGCACTTGGCACTTGTGTGACCGCCAGTAACCCCATCCCCACTAATAGCAACGGCGCGATCAGGAAACTGATCACTCTTTCCATAGTTTTTGGCATTATCCCTATCTCTCCACTTGAAACGTTGATCAATATAAATCGGTACGGACTTATACCTTTTTATGATAGGCGATTCGGCGCGGATGCCAGGTGCCTAAGTAACTAATAACACTGAATAGAAGACGGGTAACGGCGCTGGTTAATCATTTACAGGAACCAAGATGTAGGGGTCACCACTCGCTGGGATCGCCGGCAGGAGCGGCGCTGATTTCAAACAGCAGATCCCCAACTTCCACGTGATTACCTTCCGGGCAGAGATTTTCCAGGTCAGAGGGGGTGGAATCCAATACCACCACCGGACATAACGGCGAGTAGCGCGCTTTTTCAATTTGTTTAACCGAGAAAGTGGTTATGGGCTCTCCGGCTTTAACCATTTCATTTTCGAGGGCATGGCAGGTAAAACCATCCCCCCGCATCTTTACCGTGTCGATCCCTAAGTGCACCAACACCGTTTGTTCCCCGCTGGTAATCATAAAGGCGTGGGGAAACAACTTAACTAAGCGCCCCGAAATGGGAGCTACTGCAGTTACTTCTTTAGATCCCGGCAGCGGGCGCAAGGCCACTCCCGCCCCCACAATCATGCCGGAGAACACCAAATCCGGTACCTGCCGCAAGCTCACAATGCGCCCGGGAATCGGCGCACCCACTTGCACGGACTGTTCTTCCACTGATTCACCCCACTACAAAAGAAAACCATCTTCCCTAAACCAGCCTAGCCCGCCCGCGCCCTCCAGGAAAACCTTATTTCCGAGCAAGCGAAAACCGCGTCAAATCATTACAGGTAACGTTGGAGCACTAGCATTAGATTTTCTCCAGAGGATTAATCTAGATTGGCGGCGGCCAGCATTTTTTCGATCTCGATGCGGTATTTTCCGTCTGCATTCACGGTTTCACCGCTGTCGGCTAGGTAGGTTTTCAAGAATTTTTCTAGGGGACGACCCAAACCCAGCCCCGCAATCTTGCCGGTACCGGCGTCGATGTCCGCATGAGCGCGTCCTCCGAAACTTAGAAGCCACATATCCTCCCCCACCGGCACGTCCGCACTCAGGCGCGGCATCACGAAAGGAAAGTCCAGGTGTTTAGCTCCCAGGCGTTGGTAGAAAGCCCAACGCCGCTGCGGATCACCGTGATCTTCCGAGGCGGAGTGGCTGGTGGGGTCCTCAATCTCTCCAAGAATCAAAAGGGGATTGTTACTAGATTCCAGAGCGGAAATCGTTTGACGGAAAAGTTTAGAGCCCACCCCGTGACCGCGAGTGCGGGGACTGATAGCCAGCCAACTCAACAAAGCAATTTCGCTGGTTGCTGGCCATGCTATCGCTGCCCCTAGCGGGCGCGTCCCCTCCCAAGCAGAAAAAGTCTGGAACTGCCCCGCCTGCAGTTGGGCGATTAAATCTTCCGGCTCCCCCAGCTCTTCGGGGCCAAAAGCCTGTTCCAAAAGTTCACGTACCAGGATTTCTGACTGCCCCGGTTCCAGGTGGTTTTGATACTCGATTTGCACCCCTCAACCCTAGCCCAAACCTAGTTAGGATTTTTACTGGCGATAATGACCGCATCTACCTTGACCATCAGCAACCTGTACTCTGCTCGACGTTGTTCCGAACTATTGACAAACTGATTCTTGTTCCAAATAATTGACAAGGTGGAGATCCTTGACAGCGCCTTAAAACACGGCATTAGCAAAGAAGATATTTTCCACGCTTTACGTAACCCCGTACGACTGTATGGACTTGGGAACGAAGTAGAAATGCTGATAGGAGCAGCAAGAAATGGCTCGCTACTAGAAATAGATAAAGTCCGTATAATTGTGTAAAAGTAAAAAGGCCATATAACAGTCCTTTTACGGTACAATGTTTTTAACGACAAAAACATACCCAGGAGGACTTTTACATGACCCAAGTACATTTTACACTGAAAAGCGAAGAGATTCAAAGCATTATTGAATATTCTGTAAAGGATGACGTTTCTAAAAATATTTTAACAACGGTATTTAATCAACTAATGGAAAATCAACGAACAGAATATATTCAAGCAAAAGAATATGAACGAACAGAAAACCGACAAAGTCAACGAAATGGCTATTATGAGCGCAGCTTTACGACACGTGTAGGCACGCTAGAATTAAAAGTACCCAGAACACGTGATGGCCATTTTTCACCCACAGTGTTTGAACGTTATCAACGAAACGAAAAAGCCCTCATGGCTTCAATGTTGGAAATGTATGTATCAGGCGTTTCAACTCGTAAAGTATCAAAAATTGTGGAAGAACTTTGTGGTAAATCCGTCTCTAAGTCCTTCGTTTCTAGCTTAACAGAACAGCTAGAACCTATGGTTAACGAGTGGCAGAATCGTTTATTATCAGAAAAAAATTATCCTTACTTAATGACCGATGTACTCTATATAAAAGTACGAGAAGAAAATCGAGTACTCTCAAAAAGCTGTCATATAGCGATTGGAATAACCAAAGATGGCGACCGTGAAATTATCGGCTTCATGATTCAAAGTGGCGAAAGCGAAGAGACCTGGACAACATTTTTTGAATACCTAAAAGAACGCGGTTTACAAGGTACGGAACTCGTTATTTCTGATGCGCACAAAGGATTAGTCTCTGCCATTAGAAAATCCTTCACCAACGTAAGTTGGCAAAGATGCCAAGTTCACTTCCTAAGAAATATCTTTACCACCATTCCTAAAAAAAATTCAAAATCTTTCAGAGAAGCTGTTAAAGGAATTTTTAAGTTCACAGATATTAACTTAGCGCGTGAGGCTAAAAATCGATTGATTCATGATTATATCGATCAACCAAAATATTCAAAAGCTTGCGCATCATTGGATGATGGATTCGAAGACGCCTTTCAATATACCGTACAAGGAAATTCCCACAATCGACTAAAGAGTACCAATCTAATTGAACGACTGAATCAAGAAGTACGCAGAAGAGAAAAGATTATTCGCATCTTCCCCAATCAAACATCAGCCAATCGCTGAATTGGAGCCGTTCTTATGGACCTACATGATGAATGGATTTATTCTTCAAGAAAATACATCAATTTTGATAAGTAGAAATGGTAAAAACATTGTATAGCATTTTACACAGGAGTCTGGACTTGACTCACTTCCTTTATTATTTTTCATTTTTTTAAACTATTTAATACTAATGTCTTTTATAATAGCTTTTCATATATTATATAATCAATCTTTATAAGTCCTTTTATAAATTTCTTTTCTACCATTTTCGATAAATTCCTGTTTAATATTTTTAATTCCATAAACAATAGTTTCAATAGGATAATATTCTTCAACTATATCTTGATATTCTTTTGCTTTCTCAATATCTATATTTCCATACATTCTTAATATATCTTCTCCAAAATTTGTTCCTATTTCTTCTTCACTATCTTCAAGTAAGTATATAAAATCACAATATTCATCTATAATTCCAGAATCTCCAAAATCAATTATTCCAGTTAATCTATTATTGCCATCTAACAATAGATGATTACAACTAAAATCATTATGGCATAAACACTTTTTACCCTCAAAAACTGTTGTTGCATTTAGTCTTTCCATAAAACTTTCTATATAATCTTTTTCTATATCAGTTAAATCATTATAAATAGTTTCACGCAACAATATATACTCTTCTAATACATTTTGTTTATTATCAATAGTACATTCACTAATATCTGTATAATCTAAACCGTGCATTTGTCTTAAAAAACTGGCAATATCTCGTTTTAACAAATTTTGTTCTTCTTCTGACATAGTAGAATAAATTTCTGGTGTTAAAAAAGTTCCTTTAATTTCTTTATAACCTAGTATAGATAATTCATCACTAATATACGAATATTCAATATTAGGAATTTTTACATTAGTTTCTAAATTTGTATTTAAAAAATTATATATTGCTTTTTCTTTTGCATAACCTTTTTTCTTATTAGTACTAAATTTTGTTTTAAAAATGTATTCATTATTAACTAAATATGCCACACTATCATAACCACTACCGATTATTTCAATACTATCTACTTTGAAATTATCAAAGTAATGCTCAATTAAATATTTCATTGCCTTAACATTTGTGGCATTATCATCATATCTATATTCCATTAAATAACAATCTTCTTTTTTGCCCTCGTGTAATTCATGTTCTGGCAAATCTTCAATAATTCTAAAACCAGATTTTTGGTATGCCCTTATTGCTCTTGGATTATTTTTATGAGGGTCTAAAATAACTGCATTAGCATTTCTTTCTTTTTTCAAAAATTCAAAAATCAATTTAATATATCTTGTACCAATTCCTTTACTCCAATAATTTGGCTCTCCTATAAATTGATCCATACCATAGACTATCTCATCAGTTTTTGGATAATGAAAATCAGTATATAACTCATCATACATTTTATATATTTGTCCATATCCAATAGGAACATTGTTATATTCAATAATTACTCTAAAAACTTCATCTTCCCAAGGCTCTGTATAATGTTTTTTTAATGATTCTAATGTATATTTTTTATCTCTACCATCATAAAATTCTAATACTCTTTCATCAGTTAACCATTTTAACATCAAAGGAAAATCATCATCTATTAAAGTTCTTATACATATTTCATTTTCAACTATATTCATTTATTTATCACCTTTTTCATAATCATATACATATACTATTTCATCTTTATAATCATTTTTACCACCTAATTTTTCATATACATGGCAAGCTCTAGGATTACCTTTATCAGTTATTAAAAACATTTCAGAACAACCAATCTCTTTAGAATATTCCTTAATAAAAGATAATAATTTTGAACCATAACCTTTGTCTTGATAGTTAGGTAACATTCCTATTGAGTGTAAATAAAACATTGTTTTTCCATCAGGTCTTAAAAGTGTATAGCAATATGCAAATCCTATAATTTTATTATTTTCTTTAGCTATAAACCCAAATGAACTGGTATCATTAAGAAATCCTTTTAAATTATCAATATCAAAAACCATATTATCATCAATTAAAACTTCTTCCATAAACTCAGTCAAGTCCAGACTCCTGTGTAAAATGCTATACAATGTTTTTACCATTTCTACTTATCAAAATTGATGTATTTTCTTGAAGAATAAATCCATTCATCATGTAGGTCCATAAGAACGGCTCCAATTCAGCGATTGGCTGATGTTTGATTGGGGAAGATGCGAATAATCTTTTCTCTTCTGCGTACTTCTTGATTCAGTCGTTCAATTAGATTGGTACTCTTTAGTCGATTGTGGGAATTTCCTTGTACGGTATATTGAAAGGCGTCTTCGAATCCATCATCCAATGATGCGCAAGCTTTTGAATATTTTGGTTGATCGATATAATCATGAATCAATCGATTTTTAGCCTCACGCGCTAAGTTAATATCTGTGAACTTAAAAATTCCTTTAACAGCTTCTCTGAAAGATTTTGAATTTTTTTTAGGAATGGTGGTAAAGATATTTCTTAGGAAGTGAACTTGGCATCTTTGCCAACTTACGTTGGTGAAGGATTTTCTAATGGCAGAGACTAATCCTTTGTGCGCATCAGAAATAACGAGTTCCGTACCTTGTAAACCGCGTTCTTTTAGGTATTCAAAAAATGTTGTCCAGGTCTCTTCGCTTTCGCCACTTTGAATCATGAAGCCGATAATTTCACGGTCGCCATCTTTGGTTATTCCAATCGCTATATGACAGCTTTTTGAGAGTACTCGATTTTCTTCTCGTACTTTTATATAGAGTACATCGGTCATTAAGTAAGGATAATTTTTTTCTGATAATAAACGATTCTGCCACTCGTTAACCATAGGTTCTAGCTGTTCTGTTAAGCTAGAAACGAAGGACTTAGAGACGGATTTACCACAAAGTTCTTCCACAATTTTTGATACTTTACGAGTTGAAACGCCTGATACATACATTTCCAACATTGAAGCCATGAGGGCTTTTTCGTTTCGTTGATAACGTTCAAACACTGTGGGTGAAAAATGGCCATCACGTGTTCTGGGTACTTTTAATTCTAGCGTGCCTACACGTGTCGTAAAGCTGCGCTCATAATAGCCATTTCGTTGACTTTGTCGGTTTTCTGTTCGTTCATATTCTTTTGCTTGAATATAGGGTTAATGCCCGAATTGTGTGTCTTTTTCCGGGCGTGTCGGGGTGGTTTAGTGTCCTGCCCAGCCTTTGCGGATGTGTAGGGATCCGTCTTGGTATTTGGGGTTGTAGTCGATGGCGTTGTCCCATAGTTTCGGGCCTGGTTTCGGTTGTTCGGGCCCTGGTTTGGGGTCGGGTTTTAGGTGGTGTGGTTGGATTAGTTGGTGTGGTTTGAGTGGGTGTTCGCTGTGGAGGTAGCACCACCATTCGGTGGCTTTTTTCATGTGGGGCTCGGATAAGCCGCGATGGTTGTAGATCAGGGTTTTGATGGCGGCGTTTATAGCGCCTTCTAGCTCGTTGGTGGTGGCGGGTAGCGTGGTGGTGGCTTGTTTGTTTAGGGTCGGGTCTAGGAAGGTGAACAGGGTTGCTTTCCTGGTTTGTTTGGCGAGTAGGTTGTAGGCTCTGCGGGCTTTTTGGTGGGTGTACCACCATTGCTGGTTAGGGCGAATCCATAAGGGTATTTGGTCTTGGGGTACTTGGTTTTTATAGGTTTTATGGTTTAACCATTTTCCCCATTGGTTATGGAAGGCTTGCACTAGCCCTATCCATTGGTCTGCTTGGTTTAGATCCTTTATTGTTACCAGGCGTTTGGCTAGACCCCATAGTGCTTTGTGTGCCGGGATTTTAGGGTTGGTTGTTGTAAGGGCACGGATGTTTCGTTTTATGTGTACTAGGCAGCGTTGCACGCGCGTGTTTGGCCATTGGTCTTTGATAGCGCTTAACGCTCCGGCTTGCCCGTCAGTTATAACCATTAAGGGCTCTGGTAAGCGTTTTAACAGCTGTTTATAGGCGGCCTTGTTCTCTTGGTTGCACCATTGCCAGGCCAGGACTTTACCACTGTTTACGGCGGTTAGAAGACACCAGCCGTAAGGCAGGTAGGTGCCATCTATTTGTATATAGTCATAGATTTGCCCAGTTGGTACGATTACCGGTTCAACCCGCCAACACCAGTTAGTTCTTCGCTGCCAGGTAGAAGAAGAAACTTGCAGGTCGCCTATAGCGTCTTTCCCGGTTAACCATTTAACGAACTGGTCAAGCTGTGCCTTTCTGGAAATATCTGGCCGGGTATTACAAAAAGAGGCCCCGCACTTGGTACAGCGGTAACGCTGAAGTCCTTTTCTGGTTCTACCATTCCTTTTAGCACCCGCCTCGCCGCAGGTAGGACACTTTCTTCTGCTTGATCTACGACCCATAAATCAAACAAAAGCAGACCCCTACACCAAAAACACGGAAAGTCAACAACCCGTAGAAAACAAGCCCAAAAAGCTAACCAAACCCCAAATTACAAGGTTCCACCAGCCAAAACACCAAAATAAAGACACACAAAATGGGCATTAGCCCTGAATATATTCTGTTCGTTGATTTTCCATTAGTTGATTAAATACCGTTGTTAAAATATTTTTAGAAACGTCATCCTTTACAGAATATTCAATAATGCTTTGAATCTCTTCGCTTTTCAGTGTAAAATGTACTTGGGTCATGTAAAAGTCCTCCTGGGTATGTTTTTGTCGTTAAAAACATTGTACCGTAAAAGGACTGTTATATGGCCTTTTTACTTTTACACAATTATACGGACTTTATCTAGAAATAGGGATAGCCGATAAGACACGAATAATCCACGTTATCATAGCTCGTAGTAAATATACGAGGTGTTTAAAATGAGTAAACCGCGAATAAACATGAGTGATGAAGAACTAGCAAACTGGTTCGAGTTCCAGGCAGAGCCGGAAGACTTTGATTACGTTATTGAGGCTGATCCGGTTAAAGCTCTGATGCGCGTGCGTTTAGAACGAGCGAAAATAGAAAAAGACGAAAAAGATGCGGTCACTATCGCCCGTAAACAAGGTATTACCTGGGAAGTTATAGGACAGGCTCTCGGGATGTCACGTCAAGGGGCTTTCCAAAAATATGCCCGTCTGCTTTAGGAGATAGGAGGTTCCGGCTAGTTCCCGTTTGGGCATCCACACTGGAGAGACGAGGGAGGGGGCTGGGTTTTATCCGAGTGGGTGCGGTGGGCATAAGAATTTGGAAAACGTCGCTACGTTTTCCGAATTCTTGGGCGGGAGAAAAAACCTAGCCCCCGCGCCCATCACTACCGCGCCAGCCCTTACGGGTTCGAATCCCCTTATCTCCACAATTTCGTCGTCCTCACCAATACGAAAACCCGAACGGTTTTCGCGCCGTTCGGGTTCACCGTGCCAGCAACCATTCGTGTTGCGCCAACGGAGTGGAGCTAAGGGGATTCGAACCCCTGACCTTCTCATTGCGAACGAGACGCGCTACCAACTGCGCCATAGCCCCTAGGTACTCTCAAAAGCCTAAGCGGGTAACAGGCAAATTTGCAAACTATGAGGCTGTGGGATTGCGCTCAAGAAAAATAACTCGGTTACGCCCCGCCAGCCAGGCAGATTTAATACCATTTAACTAACAAGTAGAAAACAGGAGCAACCATGGACCCCATCGAACAGTTGTTAAAAAATGAAGCCGCCTACGCCGAAAAGTTTCCGGGAGAAGCTCCCCACCTACCCGAGATGAAGGTAGCGGTAGTAACCTGCATGGATTGCCGGATTGACGTGGAAACCATGCTGGGGGTAGGACCCGGACAAATCCACGTGATCCGCAACGCCGGCGGCCTGGTCACCCCCGACACCATCCGTACCCTCGCCGCGTCCCAACGCAGCTTGGGAACCAAGTACGTGATGCTGATTCAACACACTGACTGCGGAATGTCGAAGACCGATGACGAAGCATTCCTCGCCGAACTAGAAAAAGACACCGGACAGCGTCCCACCTGGAGACCTGGGGGGTTCAAAGACGTGCGCGAATCAGTTCGAAACGATATGAAGAAACTGCTAGACAGCCCGTTTGTGGGCGGCACTGTCCGCGGATTCGTCCTCGACGTAAAGACTGCGCGCCTAGAGGAAGTAACCCTCTAGACTAGCGCGGCCACTTCCGCAAGCCCTCATCACGATCTGCGGCAGTTTTAAAAGCGTGAAGTCGCCTCCCTCCGCCGCTAACACGCCTCGCTCCTCTAAACGCTAACGCAGCAGAGAACGCAGAATTTTCAAAGATTTCTCTCCATAGGGGTGGTGACGCACCGGAATATCAAACAGCCAAGATTTACGGAGGACCGTTTGCTCCCGGGTCATGGCCTTAAACGACCAGTCTCCGTGATAATTTCCCATCCCCGAGTTACCTACGCCCCCAAAAGGCGCCTTCGAAGAGCTCATATGGAGCAAAGTGTCATTGATACATACTCCCCCGGCGTTCACTTTGCTCATCACTTGCCGGGCAAAGCCCCGATCTTTCGTAAAGATATAAAGCGCCAGGGGGTGTTCTCGCTCTTCATAGTCCGCCAAAGTTGCTTCCAGATCCGTAAAGGGAAGAACCGGCAAAATCGGACCGAAAATTTCTTCCGACATCACCGGAGAATCCCAGGACGGATTGTCCACGATTACCGGTTTGACCTGCTGGGTCTGCCGGTCAAGAAAATCTTCCGCGCGGCCTCCGCCTTTCGCACCCAATAGTCTTTGTCCCGCGAGTAGCCCCGACAGGCGGGAAAAATGTTTGGGAGAAATAATCTTGACGAACGTAGATTTTCGGTATTGCTCACTGGGCAAAGCCCGGGCAATCCCCGCCTGCAAAGCGGCGATGAGCTGCGCCCGCACGTCCTCGTGCACATAAACATAATCGACACTGACGCATGTTTGCCCTGCGTTAAGCAGTTTTCCGAACAGAATCCTGCGCGCCGCTTTTTGGATATTGGCTGTGCGATCCACAAAACAGGGAGATTTTCCGCCCAGCTCCAAAGTTACCGGGGTCAAGTAACGGGATGCTGCCTCCATTACCACGCGCCCCACCGCCGGAGAGCCAGTAAAGAAAATATGGTCAAAGCGCTGCTCTAACAGGGCGGTATTTTCAGCGCGTCCCCCACGGATAACGCTCACCATTCCGGGCGGGAGTGCGCGGCGCAAGATTTTTTCGATCACCTCACAGGTATGCGGGGTATAGGCAGAAGGCTTTACTACCACCGTATTTCCACCGGCGATAGCGGCAGCAATGGGTTCCATAGTGAGTTGGAAAGGATAATTCCACGGGCTCATCACCAACACCACCCCGTAGGGTTCGCGTTGTACCTGCAACCACCCGGGCAGTTGAGAAAGTGCAGGCATTTTAGGGCGAGGCATCGCCAGCCAAGGTAGACGACGCCGCAGATGTTTTATTTCCGCTTTCACCAGGGAAATTTCGCTCATATAGGCTTCGGCGCGACTCTTGTTCAAGTCATGCTTGAGGGCGCGATAAATCTCTACCTGCGATTTTTCTATTTCCCGTAACAGAGCAGTGAGATTTTTCTGCCGCCCAGATATCGGGATCGTAGTTCCGCGGTTAAAACAGCTACGCGCGGTCTCGACCGCCCGCTTAATGGCTTGCTCTTGCGAACTGCTCATGCCTGTCCCTCTCTACCGGCGAGCACCTACTTCCTACCCGGTTCCCTATTATTTTGCTATCAACTAGCCTGTTTTGAATATTTACGGCGATAGATTTCCCGCATCAACAGTGCTTCCGCCTTTTTTAACGGCTTTGCTCCGCAAACGCGGGCGTAACGCGCCGCTAATGCGTTCTTCTCTAGCACTATCTGGGCGCTGTGGGCAGCATCCAGATCCGCGCCAAGACAATAGGCCGCCGTGTTGGTCAGCACCGCATTACCGCGAGTGGTTCCATCAGCTTTCAGCCCGATAATCTGGGCATAATCATCCAGGTAGGCAGGTAGTTTTCCTCCAAAAAAGTCCGCTACCTCTGCGTGGTGGCAGGTAATGATGGCGCCGACATCGGGGCGCTCCCCATAAATCCGCAAGTGATTCGTCTGCGTGGCCGCATCAGGGGTAGTGGGACGGCCTTGTTCATCAACCCAGACTAGGGTGTCATCCTCCCTCTCGCGCCGGGAAGTAAGCGAACGCGCAGGCAAAGGCGGCAAGCAGGAAAGCTCCCGCTGATATAAATCCTTGGCTACCTTTTCCAAAGCATTCGCCAGCCTCCGCGCCTGGTCAGCGCTTTCGGCCCAAATCATGGCGCCATGGGCTTTCATTAAAATCACCTGCGCCCCGGTACGCTGCAGGGTTTCTTCCACCCCGCGGTGCAGTTTCTTGGTCGAGGGCAACCCGTAGGGAGCCACCGGCAGCACCTCTTGCCCCAACGCCGCTTGCGCTTCCTCATCCAGTGGGAAATCCTTTTTCGCCAACGACAAAGCTGACGCATAGGGCTGGTGCGTATGAATCACCCAGCGCGCCTGCGGAAATAACCGATAGGTGAGGGCGTGCATCGGATACTCGGAGGAAGGTTTATAGGGGCCGGACCAATCTTTAGAGCCGGTACATAAAGGCAGCTCCTCCTCAGTCATGGTTTCGTAACGACGTCCCGAGGGGGTAATCAAAAAGTCGTCACCGCTGACGCGTACCGAAAAATTCCCCCAGGTGCGCACCACTAACCCATCGGAGAGCAACTGATGCGAAAGCTCGACTAGTTTCGCGCGTTTGATATCTTCGTCGCAGTTCACAGCTTTACCACCTTTTGGAACACCCGCTCGAAGGCAGCAAGCGCCTGGTCGATATCCTCTTCGTTATAGGCAGCGGAAGTGTACAAACGCGATCCGGCCAAAGTCACAATGCCTTCTGCCATATAGGCGGCACCCATATGCTCCATTTCTTTCTTCCGCTGGCTGGTCGCTTTCAAAACGTTCGGGATCTCCCAGGGTTTCTTCCAGTTGATCGCAAAATGCATAGTCCCCACGGTCTCCAGGTGACACACGCTGCGCTGATTGAACGCCACGAACGGCAGACGATATTGCTTGATGAGGGCGCGGAGCCCATCGGTTAAGCGATCCCCCATCTTGGCTGCGCGGTCACAAGCCGAGGTTTCAGCAATCTCTTTAATGGTGTAGTAGCCGGCCACCGAAGACAGCGGATTCGCGGTCATGGTTCCCCCGACCAGGGCTTTCTTTACTTTATCTCCGGTTTGGATCCCCGCGGCGAGATAACGCATATATTCTTTGCGTCCTCCCAGACCCCCCGCAGAGGGATAGCCACCGGCGATCACTTTACCGAACACGGTCAGATCGGGCATCACTCCGAAGTAGCCCTGCGCCCCATGCTCAGAAATCCGGAAAGCGGTCACGACCTCGTCAAAAATCAGTAACGCTCCGTATTTGTTCGCCAGCGCCCGCGCGCCTCGTAAAAATTCTTGGGTAATCGGACGGGTACCGGACTCCGGCCCGATCGGCTCGATCATAATCGCGGCGGTACCACCGGTGAGCTTCTTGTGCTTCAGTTTGCGTTCCAAGTCTTCGAGATCGCCAGGGAAAAACTCGTCAGTCAGCGACATACACCGCAGGGGAATTCCACTGGCCTGGGTGAACTTTGACCCCGGAATTCGGATACCGTAGGCAAGCTGGTCTGACCAGCCATGGTAGGCGCCGCCCATTTTTAGGACGTGGCGATGCTTGGTGGCTAGACGCGCCACCCTAATGGAGGCCATACAGGCTTCGGTACCGGAGCCGAAAGCGCGGAACATATCCACAGAGGGGATCAGGTCGCGCACTAGCGCGCCCAGACGGTACTCGTATTCGTGGAAAAGCCCGGTGGAGGGGCCGCAAGTATTAAGCAAGTCAATAACTTTTTCCCGCACCTGCGGGGGATTTGACCCCAGGACGGTGGGCCCGCCCGCTTGCAAGAAATCCAGATACTCATTACCGTCCAGATCAGTCAGCTTATTGCCGTTAGCGCCGGTAAACACCAGGGGGAAGGGATGGTTAAACGCCAGATTATGCTGCACCCCACCCGGGATAACCTCCTGTGCTTCCCGGATCATCGTCCGCGATTTAGTGCACTTTTTTGCAAAATACTCATCCTCATACTCACGCAAAGCAGACGGAGAAATCGAGTAAACAGGTTGTTTGATTAGCTCATCTAGCTCGCGCGTTACCTGCCGCGCTCCCGGACGATTAATATCCATTTTGACCCCCATTAGACAACGTGAGCGCTTACTCACAACAACGTGACCTAGGTTAACCTTTAGGGGCGTTACTGTCAATGATTAACACCCGTAACTACGCCTCATCAAAGCAGCTTTTAACTGCAGTAACAGCCAGTTTTAGGAAGAGCAATTCTCCCGATGTTTCCCTCTAATATCCGAAAATGCGTCTGGAGGGAACGAAAACGTGTTACTATCACGCCAGATAAGTGAGAGCTCACTCACTGGAAAGAGGAATTCATAAATGGAATGGGCAACGCAGCGGTTCCAGCAGCTAGATCCGGAGAAAGCCAGGCGGATTATCGATGCCGCAGTCAGCGAGTTCGCAACAAAGGGCTATGAAGCGGCGAACACCAACCGGATTGCTAAAGCGGCCGAAGTCTCCGTGGGATCACTGTTTCAGTACTTCAAATCCAAGGAAAATCTGTTCCGGTATGTGATTCACCTGGGAGCCGGGCTTATCGAAACCGATATTGGCGCAATTCTAAAAGCAGAAGTCAGCGGGCGGGAAAAAATCCGTAAACTGATGCTATTAACTGTAAACGCTTGCGAGGAATATCCGGAATACCAGCGGCTTTACCATGAAATCACCGCGATTGGGAATCAGGAGTTAACCCTGGATATCGCCCGTGAATTAGAAAGCTATACCGCATCTGGGCTACTCAAACTGATTAAGCAGGGGCAGGAACGCGGAGACATCCGCACGGATTTACCCGCGGAAGTCCTGGCCTTCACCGTGGATAACACCATGGTGATGATGCAATACTCACTATCTACCCCCTATTTCAAAGGGCGCTCCCAGCTGTACCAGATGGCACCCGCAAAAGAATTCGCCGAACAGATGACGGAAATGCTTTGGTCCACCCTAGAAAAGAGGCAATAATGTACTGCTTAACCTACGACGTGGGAACTACCGGCGTTAAAACCTGCCTATTTGAAGTCAGCGACCAGATTCGCCCGGTGGCCAGCGCCAGTGAAGGCTACGGGTTGCAAGTAGTTCCCGGGGGAGGCATTGAGCAAAACCCCGATGACTGGTGGGCGGCAATGGCTAGCGCTACCGCACAAATAAAGGCCCAGGCAGAAGCGGAGCTGGCGCAAATAAAGGGAATTAGCTTCTGTTCCCAAATGCAGTCCCTGGTGCTGCTAGACGAAGAGGCTCGTCCGGTACATCCTTCAATGTCTTATATGGATCAGCGCGGTGGCCGCCAGCTGCGAAAAATTGCTGGCCAGGCTCCCCGGATAGCCGGGATTAACCTGGTGAAACTACTGCGCAGTCTCTACCATACCGGCGCCGTGTCTGCCTCGGCGAAAGATCCGGTCTGGAAATATCACTGGATGAAAGAAAACCGGCCAGAGGAACTAGCCAAGGCTCACAAGTGGTTAGACGTTAAAGATGCGATCATTGCCCGGATGACCGGCGAATTTACTATGAGTGAGGACAGCGCGTTTTCTACGCTGCTGTACGATATCCGCTCAAAAGAAAAACGTTTTAGCCCCGCGATGCTGAAGATGCTGAAGGTAGACCCGCAGCTGATGCCGCCTATCGTGGCCTCCACCGATATTGTGGGGCCGCTCCGCCCTCAGCAAGCCCGCGAGCTCGGGCTAAAAGCAGGGGTGCCGGTCTTTTCGGGAGGAGGGGACGCTTCCCTGATACCGGTAGGTGCGGGGGCTGCTAGGAAGGGCGACACCCACGTGTATATGGGTACTTCCGGGTGGGTGGAAACCGTCACCGACAAGATCACGATTGATACTTCTGCCATGATTGCCACCGTGGTGGGTGCGATCAGCGGAGACTATAACTATTTCGCAGAAATGGAAACTGCAGGAAAATGCTTGGAATGGGTACGCGACCATCTTGCTAAAGATGAGATCCATATTTACCTGGATCAAAGAGATGTGTCGGAAGATCCCGAGAGCGAGTTCCATTCCCTCTACGAATACATGTCAACAGTAATCGACTCCGCACCCGCCGGAGCCGGTGGGGTGCTATTCGCGCCTTGGCTACACGGCAACCGCTGCCCCTTCGAAGACCCCAATGCTCGTGGCACCTTTATCGGAATTGGTTTAGAAACCGGGAAAACTGAGCTGCTACGCGCAGTGGCGGAGGGCGTGTGTTATCACGTGCGCTGGTTCCTGGAAACCCAAGAAAAGAAAATCAAGACTGCTCCCCGACTGCGGTTTGTAGGCGGCGGGGCACTCAGCCCGGTGACCTGCCAGATTCTGGCTGATATTACCGGGAAACCGGTAGACACCGTAGCCAATCCGCAAGATGTAGGAGCGGTAGGAGCAGCGTTGGTGATAGCCGCCGGATTAGGAGAAATACCTTCGTTAGCGGAGGCCTCTTCCCTAGTTCCGATTACCGCCTCCTATGAGCCGAATCCCGAATTTAAAGACCGCTATGACCAGATGTTTGCGGCTTTTAAAGATATTTATCCGGCAAACAAAAAGATTTTTGCGCGATTGGAGGCACTTCGATGAACTCGGAAGGAAATTTTCCCTCAACAACCGAGGGCGAACCAGCAGCATCAGCAAAAGCCCCCTTGCCCGGCGAGGCTGCTAAAGGCAAAGATGCAGCTATCCAAGCTCTAAAGTTCACTTTGCTGTCGATCTCTGCCGGGCTGGTGGAGGCGGCAAGTTTTGCTCTTTTAGAGTGGTTAACTCCCCTGCCCTACGCCTGGACCCACTTTATTTCCATTACCCTCTCGGTAATCTATAACTTCACCCTCAACCGGCGTTACACCTTCAAATCCGCCAATAACGTGCCGATTGCAATGGTCAAAGTCGCGGTTTTCTACGCCTTCTTTATCCCCATCACTATGTGGCTCGGGGCGCTGGCTGCCAGTGCAGGCGTCAACGACTTCATTATCAAAGGCGTAACCATGATCCTTAACTTCATTGGCGAGTTCGCCTGGTGGAAGTGGGTAGTGTTCCGCGGCACCGAAAACACCAACGACCTAGCACGTAAATAGCTGAACCATGCCAGGGCTGGGTACCGCTGGGGGCTGAAAAGCGCTCCGGGGACCCCGGTGAGCCTCTCTTCGCTCGGCTCAAGCCCCCTCTCACATCTTTTCAGCTCCCAGCTCAGTTATCCCCGTCGTTACTGGTGTAGTCAAGGTTGGCTGCGTAACGCACACTGATATCGTGACGCTGCCCGACAAAAAGCGCTCGGGGGACCCCGGTGAGCCTTGCTACGCTCGGCTCAAGCCCCCTCTCGCATCTTTTTGCCGGCCAGCCCGGATTTGCGCCCTAGATTGACTGGTACTTGAGACCGTCACCCGGTGACTCGGGATACATCGCGCGCCCCGCCTTGGTCGGCGCTCAGGGCGCAGGCGGCATAGAGTTTCAGGGCATCCGAAACTGTGCGTTTGCGGCTGCGTGGAGTATAGGGGTGAGGACGCTGCTCCATTTTTTCGCGGCGGCGATTCAGTTCTGGTTCGGGAACCTCTAGGGTTAAGGATTCGGCATTGACGTCGATAGTGATTTCATCTCCGTCCTCGATCAGGGCAATTAAGCCCCCATCAGCGGCCTCGGGAGAAATATGCCCCACCGAGATCCCGGAAGTGCCCCCTGAAAAACGCCCATCAGTGATGAGGGCGCATTTTTTGCCCAGACCCCGCCCTTTTAAGAACGAGGTCGGGTAGAGCATTTCCTGCATTCCCGGTCCGCCCGCCGGCCCTTCATAGCGAATCACTACTACGTGACCAGGCTTAACGCTATGGTCTAGGATTTTCTCGATGGCCTCTTCCTGAGATTCCATCACAATCGCTTTACCGCGGAAATGGTACAGGTCGCTGTCGATTCCGGCGGCTTTAATAATGGCACCTTTTTCTGCCAGATTTCCCCGCAAAACCGTAAGTCCCCCATTGGCGGAATAGGCGTGAGCGGTATCGCGGATACAACCACTGACCGCATCGGTATCCAGGTCTTTCCACTGGTTAGTAGTCGAGAATGGCTCGGTGGTGCGCACCCCTCCCGGAGCCGCCTTAAACAACTTTTCGGCCTTGTCTGTTGCGGAGCCGCCACGCACATCCCAATCGGCTAGCCATTTTTCTAACGAGGGCGCATGAATCGAGGTGACCTCGCGGTTTAACAGTCCGGCGCGGTCAAGCTCCCCCAGGAGGGCTGGAATTCCCCCGGCGCGATGTACGTCCTCCATATGGTAATCATTGTGGTTGGGCGCCGCTTTACACAGGCAGGGGACGCTGCGTCCTAGGCGGGAAATATCTTCCAAATCAAAGCGCACCCCGGCTTCGCGGGCAACCGCCAACAGGTGTAACACCGTATTGGAAGATCCTCCCATCGCCATGTCTAGACTCATGGCGTTAAGGAACGCCTCCCGGGAAGCGATTTGCCGCGGCAAAACCGCGTCCTCCTCCTTGCCATAGTAACGCTCACATAGCTGCACGATTAGCTTGCCTGCCTGGGTGAACAGGTCGCGGCGCGCAATATGCGTCGCCAGGGTAGAACCATTTCCAGGCAGCGCCAAGCCCAGCGCCTCCGTCAGGCAGTTCATGGAGTTAGCGGTGAACATTCCTGAACAAGAACCACAGGTGGGGCAAACCGCTTTTTCAATCTCGCTCAGCTGTTGATCAGAAATATTCTGGTCAGCAGTGGCATTCATTACGGTAATCAGGTTGCCGTGACCGTTTTGGGACGGTCCCACAATCATTTTGGGGTCGATTCCGCGCCCGGCCTCCATAGGACCGCCGGAGACAAACACCGTCGGAATGTTGAGCCGCATGGCGGCAATCAACATTCCCGGGGTGATTTTGTCGCAGTTGGAGATACAGACTAGGGCGTCCGCACATTGAGCATTCACCATATATTCCACACTGTCCGCGATAATCTCCCGGCTAGGCAAGGAGTAGAGCATCCCTTGGTGCCCCATGGCAATCCCGTCATCAATCGCGATGGTGTTGAACTCTTTTGCCACCCCACCGGCATCTTTAATTGCCTGCGCCACCAGTGGGGACACCTGGTTTAGGTGTACATGACCCGGTACAAATTGGGTAAAAGAGTTGGCAATGGCAATAATCGGTTTCCCAAAATCACTGTCACTCATGCCGGTTGCCCGCCACAGTGAGCGCGCGCCTGCCATATTGCGGCCGGCAGTGGAAGTTCTTGAACGAAGTGGATAAGCCATTTTCTCTCCCAAAATAATTGTCTGTAGTTGCGGGGTGCGGTTACGAAGAAGAGGGCGCGCGAGCTGGAATCCCGACCCGCACCCTAAGTGCGAGCGCAGCAGATTTTTCCGCCCGCGTCCTCAGCGCCGCTAGTCACAAAGCTGATACGTCCACCCGTAAGGATCGGGCGCTTCCCCATTTTGGATAGCTACCAGGCGCTGATGAATGCCGGCGGTGACCGGTCCACAAGGCACTTCCACCTCGAAATCATCGGAACCCAGCCGCCCAATGGGGGTTACAACCGCCGCGGTTCCGCAGGCAAATACTTCACTGACTTCACCGGAGCGAATATCTGCTACCAGCGACTTTAGAGAAATATCGCGTTCAAAAACCGGGGTGCCGCTATCGCGCAGTAGCCGGCAGATCGCTGAGCGAGTCCCGCCCTCCAGGATTACGCCAGTCAGGCGCGGGGTGTGTACTGAGCCGTCTTTGCGCACCACGAACACGTTCATGCCGCCCAGTTCTTCCAGGTTTTCTCCACGTTTGGTGTCCAAGAAACACACCTGTTCATAACCCTTTTCAGCGGCCAGATTTTGGGGTAGCAGCGAGGCCGCATAGTTGCCTCCACATTTCGCTTCCCCGGTTCCGCCGGGACCTGCCCGATGGTAGTGGCGGTCAACCCAAATGGAGACTCCTTTGGCTTCCCCGCCCGAGAAATAGGAGCCAGATGGAGAACCAATCACCAGATATTTCGCTTCACTGGCAGAATGTACCCCCAGGTAGGGCTCAGTTGCGATCATAAAGGGGCGCAGATAGAGAGAGGTGCCTGGCGCGGTGGGAACCCAGCGTTTATCGGCGCGCACCAAATCAACTACCGAAGCTACGAAGTCCTCTTCCGGGATTTCCGGTAGTGCCAGACGCCGCGCCGATGCATTCAAGCGCGCAGCATTATAACGAGGACGGAAAGCCCAGATCGAGCCATCTTTATGACGGTAGGCTTTTAGACCCTCAAAAACTTCTTGACCGTAATGGAACACTACAGCTCCTGGCGACAGGCTCAAGTTTTCGAAGGCCTGGACGCGGTGTCCGCTCCACCCTTCACCTGCTTTCCAGTCAACAACCGCCATGTGATCGCCGAACTTTCTGCCAAAAGACAAGGAATCCATAATCTCGCGGTATTCTTCCTCGCTGGCTGGATGCTGGTTGGGCTGCAAAGTAAAGCGTCCCGCCAATTCATCCGCGCTCGGCAGCGGTACTTGCGATGCTTCCTCTAACTTGGTTGGCACATGGGTTAAACCATTCTCGCTCATCATTATGTTCTTTCCGGCTCCTGGGAAGCCTATTCTGGGGTTTAAACTTTTTTCAAGGTCACTGGGTGACCAGTTTTTCTCAACAGAGTACGGATTTTCGTTCCACCCTAGAGGCGGGCAGCAATCGCATCTCCAATCTGGCTGGTACTGCGCTGCAAGGGGTGACCTTGCTCGGCGGCGAGGGCGCGCTCCTCCATATCGGCAGCTATCGCGGCACGGATATTGTCTGCCTGCTGCCCCGCACCCTCGTTTTCTAGCAGCATTGCTACTGAAGAAATCGTGGCCGTGGGATCCGCAATCCCTTTACCTGCGATATCGGGGGCAGAGCCGTGTACCGGCTCAAACATGGAGGGGAAGGTGCAATCAGGATTGATATTTCCCGAGGCCGCCAGACCAATTCCCCCAGTAATCGCGCCTGCCTCGTCGGTTAAAATATCGCCGAACAGGTTGTCGGTGACGATTACGTCAAACCGTCCCGGGTCTTGCACCAGGTAGATAGTAGCGGCATCTACGTGCGCGTAATCCCAGGTAACCTCGGGATATTCTTGAGCTACCTGCTCTACGGTTCGCCGCCACAGATGTCCGGCATGAACCAGCACATTATGTTTATGCACTAAGGTAACGTGCTGGCGCCGCTTGGCAGCCTGGGAAAAGGCAAAACGCACCACCCGCTCTACTCCAAAGGCAGTGTTTACGGAAACTTCGGTGGCGATTTCTTGATCGGTACCCACCCGAATCGCCCCGCCGTTACCGCAGTACAAGCCCTCGGTACCTTCCCGCACTACTACGAAATCGATCTCGCCGGGATTCGCTAGCGGAGTGGGGACTCCTGGATAGTAGCGAGCCGGACGCAGATTCACATAGTGATCCAGGCTGAAACGTAGCTTGAGCAGCAAGCCGCGTTCTAGCACGCCCGAGGGAACCGCGGGGTCTCCGACCGCCCCCAGCAAAATCGCGTCATGCTTTTTGATCCTGTCTAGCTCTGCCTCAGGCAGGATCTCTCCGGTCTCCAGGTAGCGGGCAGCCCCCAGATTAAACTCGGTTTTATCAACCGTGATTCCGCTACCCGTCAAGGCAGCATCCATGACCTTTAGCCCTTCGGCCACTACCTCTTTGCCAATCCCGTCCCCGGGAATAACCGCGAGTTTAATGGTTTTCTCCACAGTCCTTACTAACCTTCCTCCACGCTACCGTTTGCTGGTTCCCGAAAAGCGTTCGGGGGACCCCAGTGAGCCTTGCTTCGCTCGGCTCAAGCCCCCTCTCACATCTTTTCGAGAACCGGCTACAGCAGCTGCTGTGACGTCCAGGCTAAGTCCGCCCTTAGCGCTGCGCCTGCCCTTCTTGGTAGTCATCATCACTTTGATTCCACGAGAACATGGCACGCAGTTCGCGCCCCACTTTCTCGATGGGGTGGGCTTCTTCTGCTGCACGCATCTGTTTAAACTCCTGAGCTCCATTGTTTTGGTCATCGATGAAACGCCGCGCGAATGAACCGTCGCGAATATCGGACAGAATGTCGCGCATAGCCTGGCGGGTCTGATCGGTAATCACTCGCGGCCCCGACACGTAGTCGCCGTATTCGGCGGTGTCTGAACAGGACCAACGCTGCTTGGTGATTCCGCCTTCGTTGATCAGATCCACGATTTGTTTCATCTCGTGGCAAACCTCGAAGTAGGCAATCTCCGGTTGATAACCGGCCTCGGTCAAGGTATCGAAACCGGCTTGAATCAGGTGCGATACCCCGCCACAGAGCACTGCCTGTTCCCCGAAAAGATCAGTTTCGGTTTCCTCGGTAAAGGTAGTCTGAATTACCCCTGCCCGGGTTGCCCCCAGAGCTTTCGCATAGGCTTTAGTTACTTGCCAGGCGTTACCGGATTCGTCCTGTTCCACCGCGATAACTGCCGGAGTACCGTAGCCAGCCTCGTAGGAGGCACGTACCTTGTGACCGGGTCCTTTCGGAGCCACCATACATACGTCGTGGCCAGCACCGGGTTGAATGTAACCGAAACGGATATTGAAGCCGTGGGCGAAGAAAAGCGCGGCATCCGGTTTCAGATTCGGGGAAATCTGCTGCGCATAAACCGTCCGCTGCACCTGGTCGGGAGCAAGAATCATCACGATATCCCCTTCGGAGGTTGCCTGCTCAATCGATTTGACCTCGAGACCCTGTTCTTTAGCTTTTGCTACCGAGGACGAGCCTTCCCGCAGCCCCACGACTACCTCTACCCCGCTGTCCCGCAGGTTGAGGGCGTGGGCGTGACCTTGCGAACCGTAACCGATAATGGCAACTTTCTTACCCGCGAGTGCGGCCATATCCGCGTCAGTGTCGTAAAAGATTTCAGCCATTGTTACTTCTCCTTTAGTTGATCTGTGATTGAACGCGGGCCACGGCCAATGGCGACCGCCCCCGATTGCACGATTTCGTTGATACCGTAAGGCGCTAAGGTCTCCATCAGTGCCTCGAGTTTCGATTGCACCCCGGCAGCTTGGATGACCAGGGATTCGCGGTGAACATCTACTACCGAAGCGCGGAACAGATCCACTATCTGTAGCACTTGGGAACGGTTGTCTGCATTCGCTTTTACTTTGAACAGCACAAACTTGCGGGTAACCGAATCCTGGGGGTGTAGCTCCACCACTTTCAACACGTTTATCAGTTTATTTAACTGTTTAGTTACCTGCTCAAAAGGCAAATCTTCTGCATCTACCTGTACGGTTATCCGCGAAATCGCTGGTTCTTCGGTTTCTCCGACCGCTAGGGAATGAATATTAAAGGCCCGCCTGGTAAACAGGGCAGCTACCCGTGCAAGCACGCCGGGCTGGTTTTCTACCAAGATGGAAAGGGTGTGGCGATTATCCATCACTATCACTCCTCATTTTCCCAGACCGGGCCCTGCCCGCCTGCATAGATAACATTGCTATTTGATTCCCCGGCCGGCACCATCGGCCAGACCTGGGAATCGGTAGAGACGCGAAAATCAATCACCACCGGACGATCATTGGTTTCCATCGCCTGCGTGATTACCTGGTCAACTTCTTCTTTGGTGCGAGCCCGCAAACCTAGCGCTCCATAGGCTTCTGCCAGTTTCACGAAGTCGGGAATATCTTTGCCGCCTTCTCCGTCTTGCAGCAAGGTGCCCGAAAAGCGCGAGTCAAAGAACAGTTCCTGCCATTGATGCACCATTCCCAGCACCGAGTTGTTAATAATCGCCACTTTAATTGGTAGATTCTCTAAGGTGGCGACCGCGAGTTCTTGATTGGTCATCTGGAAACAACCGTCCCCGTCAATCGCCCAGACTTGCGCCCCGGGGTTAGCTACTTGCGCTCCAAGCGCCTCGGGAATTGCTACCCCCATCGTCCCTAAACCAGCGGAAGTGAGGAAGCCGCGCGGGTTCTCATGTGGCAAAAACTGCTGTGACCACATCTGATGCTGCCCCACGCCAGTGCAATAAATGGCGTCCTTACCGACCATTTCCCCGATCCGTTTGACCACATATTGGGCGGGGAGGAGACCGTCATCTGGTTCATCATAGGCAAGCGGGTAACGCTCACAGATGTAATCCAAATGGTGCTTCCAACCGGAAATGTCCCGCGGGTTACGCTGCATTTCCTCTTTAACTTTCGGCAGTAGTCCCTGTAGGGTCTGCCGCAGGTCTCCCACTATCGGTATATCCGCTACCCGGTTTTTGGAGATTTCCGCGGGGTCAATATCGGCGTGAATCACTTTCGCATCCGGAGCGAAAGCATCCAGGCGCCCAGTTACCCGGTCATCGAAACGTGTCCCTAACGCCACCATCACGTCGGCGCGCTGCAAGGCGGTCACTGCCGGCACCGTACCGTGCATTCCCGGCATTCCCAGACAATGGGGATCCGAGGACGGGAAGGCTCCCTGCGCGGTCAAAGTCAGTACCACCGGGAAATCGGTAACTTCCACCAGTTCCTTTAGCTCTGCCGTCGCTTCGGCCGCCAACGCTCCCCCACCCACATAGAGGACGGGGCGCTCTGCCTGCGCCATCAACTTCGCAGCGGCTTTTATTTGCTTAGCGTGTGGTTTACTCGGCACCTTATATCCGGGTAAATCCACTGTTACCGGCCAAGAAAAATCAAGTTCGCCAACTTGGGCATTTTTGGCAATATCTACCAACACCGGGCCTTTACGGCCAGTAGAGGCCAAATGGAAGGCCTTCGCCAAAGTAACCGGAATCTCTTCCGGCTCAGTTACCAAAAAATTGTGTTTGGTAATCGGCATCGACACTCCGACTACGTCAGATTCTTGGAAAGCGTCAGTACCGATAGCACTAGCAGCCACCTGCCCCGAGATTGCCACCAGAGGCACCGAATCCATATGGGCATCCGCCAAAGCGGTCATCAGATTGGTGGCTCCTGGCCCCGAAGTTACGATTGCTACTCCGGTTTTCCCGCTCGAGAGTGCATAACCTTCCGCCGCATGTCCCGCGGCTTGTTCGTGACGCACAATGATCTGGTTGATCTGCGAGTCATAGAGCGCATCGAAAACCGGCATGATTGCCCCGCCGGGTAAACCAAACACATCGGTCACTCCCAGGCGTTCCAGGGTAGCGACCACCGCCCGCGCTCCACTCATCCTTTTGGGAGGAGGCGCCGCGCCCGGTGATTGCTCCTTGTTGCTCATCGTTTTCCCCGTTCTGGTAAATATTTCTTTGATTTTTATAAATAAAAAAGCCCTAGGTGCTGTTACCTAGGGCTTGCTACGTCTCGAAACGATTTTAGACGTGTCTAGCCCTCCCTGGTACCAGCAGTACTAGGGCGACTAGCTCAATAATTCGTTTCGTCATAACAGGCTAAACTCTACGTCTCACACCCTCTGCACTGGGCTTCGTCTCACGTTTTGATACGCGAAGCTAAGTTGACCTACCGGACAAGTATCGATTTTCACCGTAATGGTGACCCACTCCTCCCTATTTTCACCTCTTAAATGGACTTTGGTCTGACAATCTTAGGAGAGGCTATGACAAGATGAATACTGTCTTATGGCTTTACAAGGAGGAACCGTGCAGACAGTCTTCCAATACCTGGCAGAACAGCCGGTACTTGTACTTTTCGGGTTAATCGGGATCGGGATGTACCTGGGTCATTTCCGGATCAAAGGAATCGGTTTGGGGGCGGCTGCCGTCCTCTTCCTAGCGATCGGGATCTCTGCCTGGGGCACTTCCTATGGCGTGGATATGGTTTCCAAATTCCCGCATGAGTTCGGAAAACTCGGTCTGGCTCTATTTGCTTTTGCTATCGGGATAAACTCGGGTAATTCTTTCTTTGCTTCTCTGAAGAAATCTTTAGGGATTATGGCCGCTACTTTCGCGGTGTTAGCCGGCGGGGGCGTAGTTGCCTGCCTGCTAGGCAAAATCGCGGGAATGGATGCGGCCACTATCGGCGGTACTTTTGCGGGCGCAATTACTAACACCCCCGCTCTAGCTGCTGCCGGCGCGGCCTCTGGTGATGAGCAGTCGGCAACAGTTGCCTATTCCATTGCCTACTTGTTTGGCGTTTTCGGAATGCTAATCGTAGCTACTTTAGCTCTCAACTATGGCAAGAACGATAAAGACCGCCCCGCATCTTTGGTTTCTCGCACGGTGCGAGTTGAGCGGGATGACCTCCCTTCGGTGCGCGATATTCGTGCCCATGTTGGCGAAAACGTGCGTTTTTCTCGGCTTCGGGAAACCGAGGACGGGCCGATTGTGCGCCCCACTGCCGACACTAAACTCGGTAAAGGCTGTCTGGTGACCGTGGTTGGTCCGCAGAATTTGGTAGTTGAAGTGGTTTCTGAGTTGGGGCATGATTCCTCTATTTCCCTTGCTGCCGACCGGCGGGATTGGGACTATCGCCGGATAACTATTTCTGATCCGAAGCTGGCTGGACGCACTTTAGGGGAGCTTGGCCTGGAGGACCGTTACCAAGCGACTGTGTCGCGGGTACGGCGTGGCGACACCGATATGTTAGGGCGCGCTGACCTGGTACTTCAGATGGGAGACCGGGTTCGGGTTGTGGCGCCCACCAAGAACCTTAAAGAGCTATCTAAGTACTTTGGGGACTCTACTACCGGTTTGACCTCTATTAACCCGGTAGCTTTAGGTATTGGTATGGTTTTGGGACTGCTAATCGGCGAGTTCCCCATCCTTACTCCTAGTGGCGAATACTTCACGATTGGTTCTGCAGCTGGAACGCTGCTAGTAGGGCTGGTATTTGGCCGAGTAGGACGGATCGGCCCCTTCCCCACCGCTTTGCCTTATACCGCCTGTCAGGTGCTTGCCGAGTTTGGTCTGCTGGTGTTCTTGGCACAAGCCGGGTATAACGCTGGCGGACAGATTATGAAAGCCTTTACCTCCGGGGCTTGGCTAGGGATTCTACTGGTAGGTATGGCAGTTACCCTCACCGTAGGCTTCGGTTTGTATTTCGTGATGCGCTACGCGTTCAAGATGGGTGGAACCCGCCTATCTGGTCTATTGGCTGGGGCGCAAACTCAGCCGGCCGTCCTCGCCTATGCGAATAACCGCACTAACTTTGATCCGCGAGTGGCGCTTGGTTACTCCCTGGTTTACCCCTTGGCGATGGTGGGTAAGATCCTAATCGCGCAAATCATCGGTGGCCTGTAGCCTGTCGATACTTTAGTTTTACAATGCGTCAGCCCGGTCAGGGCTGGCGCATTGTAATAATTATCGCCCCTGATTTAACTCTTTCGTCCTGGATACTTGCGGAGGTGCGGGGAGATAATTATTTTATGAAGCAAGGATCCACCCAAAATAACATCGGCGCAGAAAAAAGCGAATCGTCCGCAGAAGACGCTTTACAACAGTCCAAAGGGGATACTCTTAATCCCCACGGTAGCGAGCATGACGAGCTTCGCGCCTTACGCGACCGGCTAGCTGCCCAATCTGGAGTAGTAACCCACCTGGGACGCACTCTGTTAGCGGCGGGTGCTAGTGCCTATCTGGTTAAATTTTCGATGGCCAGACTGGCCAACGCTGTCGGGATTGAAGCGCAACACTCGCAAGTAACTTTTTCCGAGATAGTCACCTCGGTTTATGCGCATGGAACTTTCCGAACTGAGTCTCATGAGCAACGTACATTCGGGACTAATGCTGCGCGACTAGATGATTTACGCCTGTTTGTACGCGCTTTAAAACCGGGGCTGCTAGTGGAGGACGCCCAACAGCGTATCGACGAAATTGTCCACCGCAAGCCACCTTATCCTGCCGTTATTAACTGCCTAGCCTCCGGGGTTGCCTGCGCAGGCTTTTGTTTCCTTAACCGGGGCGGACTGGTCGAATGCTTAGTGGTGGCGATTGCGGCTCTTTGCGGACAGATATTGCGTCGCGCGATGCTAAAACGTCACGCCAACCATTTTGGGGTGTGGATGCTTTGTGGTCTGCTTGCTTCCTTGATCTACATGGGAGTTAGTCAAGCACTGGTGTTGACTGGGCTGGTTTCGGTTGGCCACCCGCAAGGAATTATTTCCGCAGTATTGTTTCTGGTTCCAGGATTCCCGCTGGTAACCGCGATATTGGACTTGGTAAGAATGGATTTCCTAGCCGGAATTTCCCGCATGACCTACGTTATTATGCTGGTGATTTCAGCCGGAATATCGGTTTGGATGATTGCCACCTTATTTCAGTGGCATATTGACCCACCCACGGCTTTCCCGGTCACCGGAGTAGCTCTATACTTGCTGCAATTTACCTGTTCGGTGGTGGCTTCTTTTGGTTTCGCCGTGCTGTTTTCCATCCGCCCGCAAGTGGCAATTTGCGCTGCCCTGGTTGCGGGATTTGCCAATGTGGGACGACTGTTTCTGGTGACACAGGGAATGCTACCGCAGGCAGCCGTAGGTCTGGCGGCTTTAACTATTGGGATCGTGGCACATTTTATTTCTCGCCTCAGCGGTTTCCGGTTCTCCCGTACCTCACTGACAGTGCCCGCAGTGGTGATCATGATTCCCGGAGTGCCCCTCTACGCCGCGATTACTCACCTTTCGAATGGTGATATTCCCCAAGCCACCGCCGCTCTTGTCCAAGTGTTTTTTGTGGTTTTATCCATCGGAGTGGGGCTAGCGATTTCTAGAATGCTCACTGATCCCGGCTGGCGGATTGACCGTGATACCGCACAGCCCCGGCTGTTGGAAAAAACTGGGTGGAATGACGGCAATCGCCGTTTCCAGATGCGCTGACTAATAGTTGGAGGGGGTCGCTGACGATCGTCAGCGACCCCCTCCTGATTTTCTGGGTTTATTACCTGTTCCTAGGCATCTAGGCCACGGGCTATAGACTAAAAACCAACTGTTCTAGCTAGCTACTAGTCACTAAAAGCAAATAATCGGCAACTACGGCGACTATTTTTCCCGAGGAGTCGCGGTGGCATCCAGGCGAATAACCCCATAAGTCCAGCCACGACGGTGATAGACCGCGCACGGTTGCATGGTTTCGGAATCGATAAACACGAAGAAGGGATGTCCCACCAGTTCCATTTGGTAAAGCGCCTCACTAACAGTCATCACTGATGCTTCGTGTAGTTTTTGCCGCACCACCACTGGAGAATCGCCTAATTGGCTTTCATCAGCTACCCCGATTTTCCTCTCGCGCGCAATATCGGGAGAAAACTCATCATCTTTCGGGGTGACCGCCTTCGCCGCATCTTTCAAATTGAGTTCCTCAATCTTTAAAGGCTCTTCTTGACGGTGCGAATCCCGGTGGCGGCGATGATCCTTAGCCCGGTCACGGGCGCGCCGCAGCCGCTCATATAGTTTGCCACAAGCAATATCTACTGAGGCGTAACGGTCAGAAGAACTGGCCTCAGCGCGAATAATCGGCCCCTTTCCGAAAACTGTCAGTTCCACTTTCTCGGAAGTATCCGCTTGCCGCTGATTTGGTTCGTGAGTGAGTTCCACATTTACCCGCTGAACCCGCGGATAAAACTGTTCAACCTTAGCGACTTTTTCCTCGGCATATTGGCGGAAATTGGGGTGGATTTCAGCGTTTCGTGCTTCAACGATAATTTCCATTGGTGTCCTCCAGGGCACAGTATGGGGATCAAAGATCCCGAATCGATGCGATCCGGATCATTCCGGTCGCGGTGATTGCAGCTACCACCCCCTTTCGCCCATCTTTGGGCTTTTCAAGTACCAAAATTTTACCGCATTACCGGGAATGATTAAGGGGTTTTGAGGCTGCCTTCCGCTACGCTAAATGAGAACACTGCTTTCACCTGTGCGTGTTCCCCATTTATTACCCGAGCTGCCTCCCGAATGGTCGCTCCCGTGGTAATCACGTCATCGACTAGCAACACTTCCTTACTAAAATCAAAATCTGCCCCCGCTGCCAGCCGCATACTTCCTGTCCGCCCGCGAACCCGCTCCTCAAAACTGCGTCCCGCCTGCTTTTTACTACCTGCTTTGAGCTCTAACAAGCCCGATAACCCTACTGATACCCCTTCGGCCTCCAATGAGGAGGCAATTCCGGCAGCCAACCTGCCAGCGGTAGAAGAGATCGCAGTTTTGCCAAACCGAAAAGTTGACGGCACAGGACATACTATAACCGGCCTCCGAAAACTGGCAGCGAGGCGCTTACCGGCTGCCGCTCCAAAAAAGAGTGGTAGCTCTTGGTAGTAGGCAGATCGCGAGTGCTTCATCGCCAATACAACTTTGCGAGCTGAGCCCCGGTAAACGCTGAGAGTCCAAATCTCATTTATACCTGCATCAAGGGGAATAGCTGAACTAACTGTTATGGGAGCGCGCAAAAATATCCCTCTACACCGATCACATAACCGGGTATCCAACTGCCCACAACCGGGGCAACTCTCCGGAAATATCAAGGTAGAAAAATCTCGATAGGTTTTAGCCACCTGCGCTCCGACTAGAGTAGATAATTTTTGAGGATGGCTGGAAAGAAGATGGTCTGCCATAGATACAGCTTGCTAGCTTCAACTGCAGTGATGTTTTCAGAAAATAATTCTCTCTGGAAAACTTGGAGCGCTTGGCCTTGGGAACCAAAGCACCTGAAACCATCAAAGCTAAGAAAAATCTGAAACTAGACGCGAGCTGATGTTAACGCTAACTGCTTGCCGCAAATGCGGGATAAGAAACCCCATTTCCGAGTACCCGCCACGACTGTTGGATATGCCCCAGCCGCGTTCCTAGCTCGTTAACTACCTGCACATTCCCGTTGGAAGGATTGGGCACCAAGTATTGAGACTTCGGCGCCGCCTCAAAGGTTTCATCATACGAGTTCACCGCCAGCACCTGTATTTTCGGGTTACCTCCGGACTGTAGAACTGCTACCTGGCCCGAATCAATCCAAGCTGCCGAAGCTACCTCAGACAAGATATCGGTACCTAGCTTGCCCACCTTTATCTGGGTAGGGGTACCATCTTCTGCTCGGATCACGGTTGCCATTCTACCTTGGAAACTGTATCCCACCTGCCATAAGATTAGGCCGCGCACCCCGGGAGCACTGAGCGCAAAAAACGGGATTTTCCAGTTTTCACCCTCAGAGATTTTCACTCGCGCCACCTGAAAATGGCTATTTACTGCCACCATATCCCCGGGTTTGGAAGCGTCCCCAGTCCATGCCCAGCCCCAAGGGTCAACTTGCGGAACCCGCAGATTCTCGCCTCGGTAAAGAACCTGGGGGGCTTTTCCGCGTTGCAAGCGTACCAGTTCCTTGCCTCCGCGAATCGCTACCTGAAAATCAGTGCCGACTGGCCCGGGAGTGGGCCAAGTAATTTCCCCGCCCAAGTCTTGTGCCGTTGTAAATACCCCGGAGCGGGTATCGGATTCCTCGATTACCGCCCCATTCTTAACCCCCAGCATCATCTGTTTCTTTACCGGGGCTGACTGCTCAGCAGGATCCGGTAGAGCTTTACCGTTTTGCGAAACTGTAACCTCATCAATCCCAGCAATCCCCAATAAAGTGGCATTTACTTGCTGATATATCCTTGCCATTTCCGTTTCAGAACGTAATCGCAAAGTGTCGGGCAGTTCGACCATGGCTTTGCGACCTTGCATAGTAACCAAGTTAGAAGGAATCTTGGTGATCGGCTCTGTCGCACTCACCGCACCTTCAAGATCAATGGTAGGGGCAGAAAACAGTGCCGTCAGCAAGTATTGGGCAATGTTCTTACGCGGCACCCACCGGGGATCAGGAATTAAAAAGTGATGATCACTCGACCAGTAGTAAACGTTTCGCTTCGAATAAGCATTCTTAAACGCCGTATTGGTTAACACCACTCCGTCAGGCAGCGAACTGATCCGCCACTGGCCGCCCTCCTTCGTCAACTCGTATTTAACGGTTTCCTCTTCCCGGAAACTCTGCCTCATTCCCACTTTGTTGACCCGCAATACCGGTTGTCCACTTCCGGTAGCCAATTTCGATCCATCAGCAAAAACTATTTTTAGTTCCGTCTTCGGTTTCAGCACGGTTACTTGAGTTTTCGGTTGCCAACTGCGCCGAGTACCAGAGGTTAGGAACTGTTTAGCAATTCCAAAGTCATCGTAAGTACCTGCGGCACAGGCCTGTTGGAAATCCGCCAGTAGTTTTTCGGGAGTTGATCCATCAATCGGTCCCGTAGCCAACTGGGCGAGCGGGTTACGAGAATCCGGATTCACCTCGCCTTCATGCACCGGCCCGGCGTCAGGAAGGGATGCACAAGCCGCCAAAGTGAAAGCTAGGCAGGTACACAGGATCCCCAAGCGAAGCCGCTTCCTCTCGCTGATTTTCCCATTTCTTAAGGTTTTCGAGGACGCAGCAGACTTTCGCAAAGACGCGGGTAAATCTTTTCGCCACCTCCGCAGCAATTGCTTTTCCCAATGCCGAAGCTCACGACTAAACCAGTTCATTGAGTCTCTGCCTTTCCCTCCGGGCTGGTTTGCGCAGCATCGTCACCTTCCAGATTCTTAATCCGCTCTTGAACATCAATCACCGTGTCGGGCGCTGGCATATGCGGCAATGGCTGAGCGGCAGTTGACTCTTTCATATCGGCAGGCATCTCAGCCGGCATTCGGGGTAGGCTGTCTGCTGCACTCACGGGAATTTCCTGCTGAGGGCTGTCACTCGCCTCCAAGTGGCGCACTTCCAAAGCGGTATCCTCTAGATCCTCCGACAAAATAATGTCTTCTGGGTGGTCGATAGCCCACTGGGAGCGAGCGGTAATCAAATCCTGGTTTTCAACTTCTTCTGGCAAATCCGCAATTTCTTCTCCCTGCTGGCGGGGCAATAGCAGAGTAAAAGCAGAACCTTGCTGGGGGCAGGATAAAACCGTGAGTAACCCGGAGTGCAAAGCCGCGTCCTCGGCAGAAATTGCGAGCCCCAGGCCGGTACCGCCAGTGGTACGTTTGCGGGAAGGATCCGCCCGGTAAAAACGATCAAAAACATGTTGCGCAACCGCGTCAGTCATACCGGCACCATGATCGCGGATCTGCAAAGCCACTGCGGTTTTTGAACCGGCGACTGTAACCTTCACTGGTTTACCTTCCGCAAACTCGATCGCGTTCACCAGCAAGTTTTGGGCAATCCGGCTGACGCGAGTTTCATCTACCTGCGCCACGGTATCCCCGTAGGTTTCTAAAACTACCTCTACTCCCATGTTTTCTGCCAGAGTGCGATTAGATTCTAGAATTCCACTCGCTAAAGAACCCAGATTTACCTCGGATAATGAAAGCTTGGCCACGGAGGCATCAATTCGGGAAATCTCAATGAGATCCGCCAGCATTTTGTCGAAACGGTCAACTTGGCGGTGCAGAATCGTGGCGGAGCGGGCATTAGTCGGCGAAAGCTGGTCGCGTTCATCATAAATCAAATCGGACGCCATCCTAATAGTGGCTAGCGGGGTACGTAGCTCATGGGAAACATCAGATACAAATCGCTGCTGTAAAGTTGACAGCTCTTCATAGTCGCTAATCTGTTCTCGCAGATAGCTGGCCATATCGTTTAACGCTTGGGATAACTGCGCTAACTCATCCCTACCGCGTACCGGCAGCTGAATCTGCAGATTACCGGCCGAGACTTTGCGCGCTGCTTTTGCTGCTCGCCGCGCAGGCGCCATAGTCGAATAAGAAACCGCTGCCATCAGGACTGTTAACACCCCGAGCAGCACCACTGTTCCAAAAATTAGTACCTGGTTCACCATATAAATGGTTTGTTGCTCATAGGCTAAGGAATAGACCATATAGAATTCATAGCTACCCACCAAAGGTAGAAACACTCGCGAACCCACAATGATACCGGGAGTTTTCTGCTCTTGCGAGTTTTTCAAAGACACTGATTGCCAGTGAAGTCCGCCCTTTTGCTCAACCGCTTTCCGTAACTGCGGAGTGATTAAAACGCGTTGTTCCGGGTCAATAATTTCGTTGATCGCCAGGGGGCGAGTCTCATTTGGATCCCGCAGCAGCATCGCTCCTACCCCGCCTGCACCGGTCAAGGCATCTCGTTGATCTGACATTAAGGTATAGGCCGCATCTTGTACCCCACTGACGGAATCGGTCACCGTGGCATCAAAAGCAGATTGCAAACTTTCTGTGCGCAAAGATGCATCTTGCAGCACAATATTTAAACGTTTTTGAAAAACCCCATTAGATACATGCGAGGTTACGGAAACAATCAAGATGATCATCATCATCGCGGTGGCTAATGCCATTAGTGCGGTTAGTCGCGCAGAAATCGAAGACAGAAAAAAACGCACTATCGGCCAGTTCGCGACTTGGTTTCCCAGGGCGCTAAAAGCCGATCGCCATTGTTTGTCCCGCAGCAATCCCCAAAAGCTGCCGGACGATTCTTTGACCGCTGCCTCCTGGGCTGGGGGTTGGCTGCTCATAGCCGCCTAGTTGCCTCCAGCACGGTAGCCAACTCCTCGCACGGTGCGCACAATCTTGGGATGTTCCGGGTCTTCTTCAATCTTGGCTCGCAGCCGCTGCACGTGCACATTCACTAAACGAGTATCAGTATTCGCGTGACGGTATCCCCAAATATCTTCTAATAATTCTTCCCGGCTAAAAGCTTTCCACGGCGAGCGCGCCAAGGTTAGCAATAAATCGAATTCTAAAGGAGTCAGATCGATACGTTCATTGCCACGGAAAACTTCGTGAGCCGCCACGTTGATATGAAGATCACCCAGATCTACGTCCTCGTCCTGACCCTCGCTAGTACGTCCCCGCAACCGCGCTTTAATCCTGGCTACCAGTTCTTTGGGTTTAAAAGGTTTGGGGATATAGTCATCGGCTCCCGCTTCTAGCCCTGCCACCACATCGGCTGTATCTGATTTAGCGGTGAGCATGATAATCGGCAGATCGGATACGGTGCGAATCTGTCGGCAGATTTCCACTCCGTCTTTGCCGGGCAGCATCACGTCTAACAACACCAAATCCGGTTGACTTTCCTGAAAAATATCAAAAGCCTGATCACCGTGATGACAAAACACTGACTTATAGCCCTCGGTTGACATCACAATGCCCACCATCTCTGCAAGTGCCTCATCGTCGTCCACTACCAAAATTTTCACGGTCATGAATTCTATTGTGCCACGCCGATGCATTTTTTGGCGCTATTGCTAGGCTGTTGCTTTATTTATAGGCTCGATCGGTAGAATCTATGTCTGACCTATTGGCTGGTTTAATCCGGCAATCCTCCCGGTAGGAGGCGTAAATGTCCACGGCGCTGCTCTTGCACTTTACGACGCTCCGCAGTCAGTCCCTGTTTAACGCTCGCATCGTACTCGTGCCCCACATGTCCGCTGCCTCCACTGGTGGCTTCGGGGCTCAGCCGCCCATCCCAGTTCTTATTTACTTTCGCAGTGGGAATATGTCGCCGCTTAGAAGCTTCCCGCACCACATTTGCTAAGGCCTCTAAATCGTCATCACTGGGCTCGGCAGGAGTAAACTCACTGGCTAACCGAACAACCTGCCAACCCCGAGGAGCGGTCAAATTGTTTGCGTGTTCGGCGCAAAGATCATAGGCGTGCGGTTCTGCCTGGGTAGCAAGGGGGCCGAGGACAGCAGTGGAATCCTTATACACATAGGTTAAAGTAGCGGCTGCCACCTGGTTGCAGCCATTTTTTGAACAAGATCTAGTTACCCGCACAATTGCACGTTAGCGGCGCGGGAAATAAAACCCAAGTCTAACTCGCGGTAAGGTGCGTTCTCGTGAGGGGTTTGACACGAAATAGGCGAGATCGCCACGGACGCGGGGCGCGCGGAGTGACTTTCTTGCCGATGATCCCAGCTTGGAGGACGAGGCGGGAAAAATTTGATCAGCTGGTAGTGGATTTGGCTACCCAGGCTACCCGCAAGCATGAGGTAGTAAACCGTATCGAATTTGGGGTGGAAGATATTCCTCCTTCGGATCCGGCTGACTGGGAATCTCCACAGGCGGTCTTAGGACGGTTATTTCCCGCAGATAAGGGCGGGAAGCTGGCTACTAGAATTGTGGTTTACCGCTTGCCGATCCAGTGGCGTTGTCGCAGCGGTCAGGAACTAGAACAAGCAGTTAAAGCGGTGCTGGCGGAACACCTCAGTACTGA
Source organism: Varibaculum sp. GTC20041 (assembly GCF_055387755.1). Lineage (NCBI taxonomy): Bacteria > Bacillati > Actinomycetota > Actinomycetes > Actinomycetales > Actinomycetaceae > Varibaculum > Varibaculum sp. GTC20041. The sequence goes on along the minus strand of NZ_AP041144.1, from coordinate 283,505 downwards.
AATTGGCTGTTTACCCGAAGAGGTATTTCCCGGATACTTCTAGTTATTAGCGCAAGAATTTTTCGAACAGTATATTTGGGATACTGTTAGCCAGGATCTACCCAATTGAGACCCCTATTAGCGGCTAGGGGTTAGTTTTTACTGTAATCGCAGCTATTTCCCTAGCTGCTTTCCCGACCCCAATAGTTCGAAAAGTTCCGGCAGGATCTCCCACCAGCTGACCGGCGTGCAGCGCAGTTTCACTTTGCCATTGCCAAACACCCGCAGGTACTTTCACTAAGGTCAACACGCCCGGTTTTACCGCTACCTCCTGGGTTTTCCCGGCGGAAGATAAAACAATTTTTTGTTCTTTCCCGCTTTCGAAAGCCAGATTAGCCGCCTGTTGATTACTCAGCACTGCTCCCGAAGTACTGGGCGGCACAGAGGGATAAACTGCCAGCGTATCCTTCTTTGCATAGGTCTCCGGGGCGAAGACCGCCGCCACTACCGGTTGATCTGATTGAACCTTGACCGCAGCCAGGCCGTCTTTTACTCCTGCCAGAGGAATATCGAAAACTGCTTCTGTCGCGACCTGCAACTTATTGGGGGCGGGCACCGGGGTTTCCCCTTTTACATCCAGGAGGGATACCTGCAAATTCGCCACTTCCCTACTAGGATTAAGCACCCGCAAACTGGATTTACCAGTAATTTTAGCTGCTGGAATCAGCACTTCTTGGGAAGGGGCGGCTAGAGCCGGCGAATGCACAGCGCCAGCCTTTTGGGCTCCAGTCGCCAAAGTGGAACTGACCCAAGAGCTCACCCCCTTCCCCTCGGCCTCTACTAGCACCCCGAGCCGGTTATACCCGGGAGCTTGCCCATCTAAAACCAGAGAGGTACTAGCGCGGGCAGGGATATTTTGCGTGACTTTAGCCGCCAAGGGACCCTGTTCCGTCCAAATCTGAATCCGAGCAGTAAGAGGCGCTCCGGACGGGTTAAGCAAATGCAAAGTAGAAGCATTTCCGGTGGTAGTGCCGGGAGTCAGAAAATAGGCGCGATTAGTGGGGGCAGCGCACAGGCCCGCGAAAAATCCGTTCTCGTCCTCTTTCCCGTTGCTGCTAACATATCCCAAAGCAGCGGCATTTTTACCTGCTACTGGTTTCACCTGTAGTGTCAACCCAGATTTGCCCACTGAGTGAGCAGCGTCCTTTGCCAGCGCGTTCCCGGATGCATCGGTTAGCGGCGCAGATCCCGTTTCCGAGATCCCTTCCACCCAGGCCTTCGCGCCCTCTCCGGGCAAAGTCGGGCAGATAACTTGCTGGATTCCTGCCGGAACTGCCACCTCGCGGCCGCTATTAGTAGGGATGGAGGTGGCGGGAAGCGTTTTGGGAATCAGCAAAGCAAGCGCCAAGGCAGCTAGCAGAATCGCTAGCGCCGAGAACAGGGAAACCACAGATTTAAAGGCGGGTTTTTTCATTTTTGTTTCCTCCTGTCCCCCAAAGGCAGGCAGGTGAATGCAGCACCTAGGTAAACCAGCAGGAATAGTCCTATCACCAGATAACGTCCTGGACTAGCCAAGTTCACCTGGAGATTTCCGGACCCGCCGGCCGGAATAGTAAAACTTTGGAGCCCTCCCTTAGATCGAGCCTGAAGATCCCGCCCAGCTATTTGGGCTTTCCAGGCCGGCGAAGCTGATTCTGCCAGTAAAAGCTCACGTTTCTTCGGGGAGGGCGCGAGAGACTTCTTTGCACTTAGCACTGCTGCCGGAACCGTTTCTTGGCGCTTTCCGTCACCGATTCTCACTCGCGCATCGGAGCGAGCGGGAATAAAACTGGAAGTGTCCAGGCGCCACACACTGTAATCATCATTGGTAGCTACCGGATGAAAATAGCTGGAAGAGATGAGTTTGGAGTCCAGTCCGTCAGCGGCGGCTTGCTTAGTAACCAGTAACTGTTCTACCGCTAAATCTGCGCACTTGGTTGCAGCTTGACGGTCATTTCCCGCTACTAGCGCCGTCAGCACCCCACTTTCGGGGGAAGTATGTTGGGCAGGGGATTGGGTTCGAATCTGCCAGTTGGTGGCCAGTAGTCCCGGTCCGGCTTCCCGGCGCATCGCCACCTGGTAGCGATCCCCGTCTTTATCTATCAGCAGCATCCGGGTTCGTTTTTCCGATGCCGATAAAATCGAAAACGCGACTGGTGAGCGGTCAGAACCGACCTGCAAGGGAGTATTCGCCGAGGGCAGCGCCCAGGTAGCTATGGTAGCCAGAGGAAGTACCAGCGCCAGCGTAACTAAGCTTGCCAGCAGGTAACGAAGCCGTTTGGGAGGCTGGATCGCACTCCATCCCAGCGAGGTGGACACCAGTAGTCCCATTAGCGCTACCGAAAACACCGAAAGCAGCCAGGGACTTTGTCCGGGAGCCACTGTTTGTGTCAGCGCAAGCATTCCGATCACCACGCTTGCCAGGGTAAATACCCACGCTATACGGGTGGCCAGTAACTCTCGTCCGGTAAATAAAGCTCCGACCGCGGCTATTGCCACGCAACTGAGAGCAGCTATTCCAAGATATAACGGAACGCCAGATAGTATTTGCCCCCAAAGCTGCAGCTGAGAGCGAATTGCTATTGGGGTAGACGCCGAGGGCGTCAGGAATAGATATGCTCGCATGCTATGGGTGCGTAACGCCCAAATAAGAGACGGTAACAGCGTTACCAACGCGGGAACCAGTATCGCTAGACCGCCCCCTAGGTACGCACAGCTACGCCGCCAGGGTAAATGCTTCTTTACCGTTACGCTCAGGCTGCAAACTAGCACGAAGACTAAAGCAGCTAACCACAGCCAGGGGGCGGCGGCGTTCACCACTACTAGAGATAGCGCTGCAAGGCCTGCGGGGAGGCGGCGCGAATAGTTTGGTAGATAAGTCTCTGTTCCCAGCACTCCCGCCAACAGGTAGGGACGTCGCAGGTCAAAGAACGAAATAATTCCCCATACTGCCAGAGGAAGGAAGACATGGCCGAGGACAGCAGCAATATTTCCTGCCTGCACACTAACCAAGAACGGCAGCGCTGCGCCCCAGCTAAGAGCGATCAGGGCACGCACCGAATTTACTCGGGTTAGGGCTGCCGATGCCAGCCAGGCACCCATTCCCGCGCCCAGTGGGGACAAAACCAGTAACCAACGCAATACGGTGGTGGGAGCAATGCCGAAAATAGCGAAAGGCGCGGTAATAGCCAGCAGCGGATAGGCAATCGGATCCGGGAGGCCGATAATCCCCGTAGAAAAAGTACGCCAAGAATTGGTTGCCAATATCCAAAAGTCATGCCAGCTTCCGGGCAGCACACTCCAGAATCCTCCGTGCATTCCACCAAGGAAATCTCGCATCCCGAAAAGACTAATACTAAGGAAGAAGAGGGCGAGTAGCCACGCGATGATTTGGGCGTGCCAAGTTACCTTGTCCAACTGGGATTTCGCTACTGTCCCTAGTTTGAGCACTTCCTGTCCGCTTTCGCGGTCTACCCGCCGAATCAGACGCCGGTTTTCCCGTACCCTGCTAGTTGGTACTTCCAGGCGGGCAAGTTCGCGCCGCGAGATCTGGGATTGTCGCCGCTGAATCCGCCGCGCCGCCAGGATTTTCCCTAACGATCCCCATACTCGGTTCGCCGCCTTGAGCTCTATTGCTGCTCGCTGACCTGCAGAGCGTAGCACCCACATCAGGGCTATCATCAGCGATTTTAGAGGTAGTAAACAAAGCCATAATGGCAGAAGCACCGAGCTGATAGTTAGGGCACGATAGAGGTACTTATCGGCGCGCCGCTCCGGATAGGAGTTTTCTTTTTCCCGGGGAGCCTCTAGAACCAGTGGGGTAACCGGAACCGGATCATAAACGTAAACTGGCTGGTGAGGAACGGGAGCATCCGGTTCTGCCAGTTGCCCATCCTCTTCAGTTTCCAGCTGTTCGTAATCCTCAGTGGCGTTTTCCTCTTCCCCTTGGATACGCTCTTTTTGTCGATCCTCCTGCCTGCTCCCCATTGGTGATGACGGCGCCTGCGCTGTCAACAGATTTTCCGTTAGCGGAGCGGACTTATCCGCTGGCGTTTCCACCTGGTTGCCTACTCCGGGAGACTTTGTATCCTGCTTCTCCTCGGTATTTTCGTTCCTGGTATCGGCAATCCCACTAGCGGAGTCTTGATGCTCCAGATATTCGCGTAACCCGAAGAGTCCGGCTTGCGCGTGGTAAATACGGGCTGCTGGCACCAGGCAAACGCGGTAGCCAGCCATGCGTGCGCGCCGTCCCAGTTCTAATCCTTCAGTAAATTTTCCTAGCAGAGGGTTAGTGCCCCGCAAACGATCCCAAAGCTGGGCTTTTATCAATAGTCCTGCGGTTCCTACCGCCAGCACATCACTGATACCGTCATATTGCCCCTGGTCAACCTCGCCCGGATCGAAAGGAGTAAGGCGCTCGCCGCCCCGAGTAGCGTGGATACCTACCGAGGCCAGCGTTTCCGGTTTATCCCAATCCAGGGCTTTCGGACCGGCAATCCCCAGGGTAGTCGAGTTCTCGAACACTTGGACAAGTTGCCCCAGACATTCCGGGTCAGGGGCAGAGTCATCATGCAGCATCCACAGATAGTCGACGGCCTCCAGATTGTTGGCGCGGGCAAGGCGTACTGCCTGCCCCAAATTATTGGCTTTTACCTGGGAATAATGTAGAGGCGCGTAGGGACGCAGCTGAGCGGGAGTGAGGGTAGTATCAGCGGCAGTATCTACGACTACCAGGGAGGTTACGGGGTAACGGCATGCACGCAGCGCGGTTAAAGTCTGTTTCAGGTAGGGACTAAGACCCCGCGTGGCGATAAAAACCTGAACGCTGGGATGCTGGTAGGAAGCGGTTGGTTCAGAGGCACAGGCCACTGGGCTACCCTACATTGCGCCGCAATCTGCGCCGTTCCCGTTCTGAAAGACCGCCCCAGATTCCGAAGCGTTCATCATTTTCTAAGGCATAACTGAGGCATTCATCGCGAACCTCGCAGAGCTCACAAACCGCTTTGGCTTCCCGGGTAGAACCCCCTTTTTCGGGGAAAAACGCCTCGGGGTCGGTTTGGGCACATAACGCTTGTTCTTGCCAGGAGAGGGGGCCTTGGTCATCCTGCCCAATTTGCCAGGATTGCGGATTAGACGAGATGGGTCCCTCGCCAAAAATGTTCCACATATTAATCTCCTCGCAAAAATAGGTGTCTATAAGAGTATAAACTACAAGCGTGTCATTCGGGGAAGTCACCCAAAAAAATGGTATAGATTTTCTGTAGCATCTGCGCTTATTAAAGATTAGAAATCTTATCTACCTGCAGTTCAGTTCAATAAATTCCGCAATATGTTCCACAGAAGAAATTTTCTCGATTTCCCCACAATTTGGCTCTAGGACTACTGCTGCGCCCTGATAACGCCAAATCTGCCCGACCACCAGCGCCAAGGATTGTGGAGTCGCATCCTCAGCTACTTTGATCAAGATTCGGCGCCCCGGAACCTTTTGTTCACACCAGCGGGAAAAATCTGCGATTGCTTTTCCGTCTACGCTTACCCGAAAATCGGTATCTGCCAGCGCAAAGTTTTCACTAGGTAAAGGGAACAGTAGTTGATCAGCTTGAGCGAGCACTTCCCGGTTACCGTCTAGAAATCCGACGGGCAAAGCCTCCGGGTAACGCCAAGCCAGCGGAGACAGGCTGACAAGATAGGTTTCAATTCCGCTTTCCACAAAGCCAGAGCCGGCCGCCGGGTCGCTGATTGCACAGGCAACCAGATCCGGATCTGCAATCAGATCTGTCATCTCTTTACTGCCAGGGGCATCAGCTGTCAGATTCTTCACCGTGAGCCCTAACCCCCACCCGGCGATTCGCCACAGGAGATCACGCCAGGAAAGCCCCAATCCCAGAGCTAAAACCCCGCCAGGTTCGGCTGCTAGGTCACCGGCCAAAAGATTTTGAGTCTTCGTAAACCAGTTATTGACTACCTGCCCCGAGAGCTCTATACGATCCTGTCCGTACCAGGTAAGGCAAGGAGAAGAATAACCCGACAGGGCACTGACCCAAGAGTTATCCCAAAAAGATTTAATCTCCATTACGGTACTCCCGCCTGCACTAGCTTTCCGTTTCCTCGCACGCGCACTGTCCCCTCAGCTGCTGAAACAAAAATTGCTTGTCCGGTACAGATAGTTTCTACTTCCCCGCCAACTCCGACTTCTAAATCACCGCACACCCCTAATAGTATTCGCGGACCGAAACCGGGAATCGGAATCCATTCCCCACCAGTTATCTCGGAAACTGAAAGTTCAAAATCATCTACTGGCGCATAGTAGATCCCGGTGCCTCGCCCATTCATTTCCGGAGCGATCCGCACCGGGGGCGCACCGTGAAAATCCATACACCGCAAGGCTTCACCAGCATCAATATGTTTAGGGGTAAGCCCGGCACGCAACACATTATCGGAAGCAGACATGATCTCAATCCCCAATCCCGATACATAGGCATGCACCGCGCCGGTAGGGATAAATAGCGCCTCCCCCGCCCGTAGAGTAACCGGGTTAAGCAGCAAGGATAAGACGGCTCCCGGATCACCGGGATAGGTACGCGCGAGCGCTACTGCCTGGCGGTCTACCCTCAGCGAGGGGGAAGTGCCTCGATCTAAGCGATCTTGACAAGCGGTGATTACCGCCTCTATTTGAATTCGACGTTCCTCATCTAATGGCGCCAAAAGTTTACGCGCCACTGCCCGTAAACCACGATAACCGGGATAGGCACGCAAAGTTTCTAGCATTTCCCGTGCTAGCGGGGCATTCAAATTATCTAATACCTCTTTAGCCCGACGCGGCGCGCGAAACCCAGCGAAGGCCTCGAAAGTGGTAAGCGCGAAAATCATTTCCGGCTTATGGTTACGATCTCGATAGTTTCGCCGCGGACTATCTAGAGGAATTCCCGCTTCTTCTTCTGCTTGAAAACCGGCCTCTGCCCGCTGTTTTCCCGGATGTACTTGTAAAGATAATGGTTGCTCGGGAGCAATTATCTTCAGCAGAAAGGGAAGCTGCCCATCAAAGCGCGCCGAAACATCTTCCCCTAGCATCCCCGCAGGATCGGCGGCAATTACTTCCGACAGGGGACTCGCTTCCGCCAGAGTCTGCGCTCCTTTATGAGCACCAAACCAGAGTTCGGCCACTCGCCGACCCTCAAAATCAATCCCCGTGAAATCACTGATAGCGCGGAGAGATCCCCAAGCGTAATCTTTAACCGCCCCGGAAAGCCTCAGCAAGGTAGAAACCCTCCTGGCCTTAAACCAGCTGTGCCCCAGCCACCAGGGACTGTAGTTTCGCCCAGGCGATTGAGGAATGCAAACGTCCGCCTAGCCCGCAGTCAGTAGAAGCGATTACCCGTTCCGGGCCAACTGCCGCCACGTAGCGCGACAACCTATCGGCTACCAGCTGGGGATGTTCCACGATATTGGTGGAATGACATACCACGCCGGGGATGAGCACCTTGTCCGCCGGCAACTGGTATTCGTGCCAAATACGCCATTCATGGGCATGGCGCGGCGAAGAGGCCTCGAAAGTGTAGCCTCTCGCATCGACCCGCAACACGTCCTCCACAATATCGGCGAAGGGAATATCGGTAGTGTGTGGACCGTGCCAAGACCCCCAACACACGTGGAAACGGGTAAGTTCAGTAGGAATATCTTTTAACGCCCAGTTCAGAGCCTCGATGCGCACCCCGATGAACTTTTTGTAGTCCTCTAGTGAAGGTTCCGGGTTGATCTGATCCCAGGATTCCGCGATAGAGGGATCATCAATCTGCACCGTGAGACCGGCATCGGTGATGATCTTATATTCTTGGCGCATCGCATCCGCACATGCCCAGACTACTTCCTCATCGGTGCGGTAATAACGGTTATCTACCCGCGCGCAAGATCCGGGCGAAAGAGCGGCGATAAAGCCGGAAGAAGCATCCAGGCCATTAGCTTGCAGCCCTTTGAGCAATAGATTTACATCCCGGCGAGCAGCGTCAGCCCCGATATAGCTAAGCGGACCAGTAATCACCGGGTTACCTACGGAGTTGCGGTTACCGAGAACTCCCGAGTCCGGATCTTCATAGGCTTCGCGAAATAGGTTGCGGTCACGCCGGTCAGTGAAAGTAGTAAGCCGGATATTGCCGGGCTCAGAGCGAATAACCTCGGTTTTTGCCCAACGATCCTCATCGGTTTGGGTAAGTCCCCCCAGGCGAGAGAAAGAATAGTTCCACCAGGCGCCATAGTCGACCGCCCCCGAGGTAACGTGTCCGTACTCGCCCTCGTTGACAATATCAATCCCGATTTCGCGTTGCTTGGCTACCACTTCCGCGGAGGCACGTTCGATAATTTCTTCGAACTGCTGGGGGCTGATTTTCCCGGCGGACAGCAGGTTATTGGCTTCTAGTAGCTGCGGAGTTCGCGGCAGTGACCCCACATGGGTAGTTTTTACGGGCATTATTATCCCCTTCCCTAGTTACTTAACAATAAGATTTTTGGAGGGCGCCGGCGGATTTCCGCCGCAACCAGACTATTTAAATCCGTTTTACCAGCGGGAAAGTAATGGTTTCGCGAATCCCCAGACCAGTAATCGCCATTAGCAGGCGGTCAAGCCCCATTCCCATGCCCCCAGCTGGCGGCATTCCTGCTTCAATCGCTTGCAGGAATTCTTCATCTACTTGCATAGCTTCCGGGTCGCCGTTGGCGGCATCAAGAGATTGCGCTTCAAAACGTTCACGCTGAATCACCGGATCATTCAGTTCCGAATAGCCGGTAGCCAGCTCGAATCCGCGCACATACAGATCCCATTTTTGCACCTGGCCGGGTTTTTCGGGATGTGATTTCACCAGTGGGGAGGTGTCTTCAGGGAAGTCCGCTACGAAAGTGGGAGCATAGAGCGCGTCGCCGACTTCCTCTTCCCATAGCAGCTCCACGAGTTTGCCGGGAGAATAGAACTTTTCGACTTCAATCTCGCGCTCCTTAGCCAGTTTCACCAATTCTTCTCGCGGGGTACGCGGAGTAATTTCTTGCCCCAAAGCCGCTGATAGGGAACCATACAGGTCAATCCATTCCCACTGTCCCCCCAGGTCATAAGATTCTCCGTTCGGCAAAGTGGCGACGGTAGTTCCCAGGGCAGCCTGCGCCGCATTTTGCACCAGCTGGCGGGTAAGTTCGGCAATCTGGCGGTAATTCCCGTAGGCCTGGTAAGCCTCCAGCATGGTGAACTCGGGAGAATGCGAGGAATCGGCACCTTCGTTGCGGAAATTGCGGTTGATTTCAAAAACCCGATCAATCCCGCCTACCAGGCAACGTTTTAAGAACAATTCCGGGGCGATCCGCAAATACAGGTCAGTGTCATAGGCGTTCATATGAGTGACGAAGGGGCGGGCAGCTGCCCCACCGTGCAGGGTTTGCAGCATCGGGGTTTCCACTTCGATAAAGTCCTGCCCGGATAAAGTTTCGCGCAGGGAAGCCACCACCTTCGCGCGGGTGCGCACCATTTCGCGAGCAGCTTCCCGGGTAATCATATCTACTTCCCGGTGACGCACTCGCTGGTCTTCAGACAGAGAAACCTCTTGCCCGTCCTCGGTCTTAAAAGTTTTCGGCAGCGGACGCAAAGACTTGGAAGTGAGCTGCCAGGCGGGTTGTCCGTCCTCACCAGGCTGTGCCATGACCGAAAGCTCCCCGCGTTTGGAGGCAATTACCCGTCCGTAAACAAACAGGTGATCCCCCAGATCCACATCGGCTTTGTAATCACTGAGGGAATCTTTACCTACTTGGGCGGCAGAAAGCATTGCTTGCAGGCGAGTACCATCGCCTTGCTGCAAAGTTACGAAGCAGAGCTTACCGGTATTACGGGAAAACACTACCCTCCCGGCGACCCCCACGAAGTCTTCAGTTTCTTCTCCGGCTGCTAGGTTCGGGTATTTTTCCCGCACCTGGCTAAGGGTATGAGTAATAGGTACTGCGATGGGATAGGGGTTGCGACCATCGTCAATCAGGCGCTGACGTTTGTCAGCGCGAATACGAATCTGTTCCGGCACACTTTGGTTATTAGCTTCACTCACGCATTCCATGTTAGCTATGAGCGGTTAACCGGTTCAATCTCGCTAGCTTAAACCCGGGCTTAAGGACGGGAAAGTACCACTAACTGGTTATCGCTCAAACGGATGTCACCTAGCTTTACCGCTGCGATTAGGCAGGCAGTGCTGGGGCCATCTGCCTGCCAGGATCCGAAGGAAATCGGATCGACCAAATCAAGATACTCAATTTCGGCGCCGCTTTCTCCCAGAGCTTGCCGGGTTGCTGCGAGAACTGCCGCCCCTGAGCCTGAGGATGCTGCCTCCTGCACTCCCGCAAACAGGGCTTTCGCGAAGTAGGTAGCATCCTCGCGTTGCGTGGCAGAAAGAGCCTGGGTGGTCTGGGAAACTGTGAGTCCATCTAAATCCCGAAAAGTAGGAACCACCTCTACCGATACCGGAATATCCAAATCCCGCACCACCAGGCGCACCGCCGCTAAAAACTGGGCATCGCATTGCCCGATAAATACTTTATGAGGACGGACGATACCCAACATTTTCACCAATTGGGTTAGGCGATCGCGTGCCTGCTCAGGGTGGTGCGCACCTTCATATTGCCGGATAATCTGCCCGGGGTCTAACACCGTTAGTGCCGCCCCGAAAGGATAAAAAGCCTCAGTTGAGGGCGCGAAAATAATATCTACCCCGCTGCGCGCCGCTAACTCTAAATCCGCAGCGCTAATCATATCGGAGGTAGTCTCAAAGGCTGGCCCTACCGGATTGGTATAAACCGAGGCCACCAGGGTATCTACCCGCCCGCTGGCCTCAGCAAAAGCAGCCTGATGCCCGGGATGCCAGTTACCGCGAGTGACCACCAGCCCCACGGTTCCGGCATTTCTTTCTACCCGCTCCAAGGTTTGACGATCATGTACTACCAGCGGTTCTTTCGCTTTATTCACGCTATTTCCCTCAGGTTATCTTGTTGTTGCTGGCTTGATTCTACCTGTCGAGAGCCGAGATTAACACCTGCCCGCCCTAAGCTTTTACCCACCTAGCTGCCAGAGTCTATTCAGCTACCATCCAGTTTTCTGGGTAATAATTCCTGCTATGACTGCTAATGACACTGCTCGCTTACTGGTAGTAGACGATGAACCCAATATCCGCGATTTGTTAGCCTCTTCCTTGCGCTATACCGGATTCGAAGTTTTCACGGCTGCTGATGGCTCCGAAGCGATAAAACAGGCCGAATCTACCGATCCAGATTTGATCGTATTAGACGTAATGCTGCCCGACGTGGACGGCTTCACTGTCACTCGCCGCCTGCGCGAAAATGGCTTCACCACCCCCATTCTTTTCCTAACTGCAAAAGACGACATGAGCGATAAAGTCCAGGGTCTGACCGTGGGCGGGGACGATTATGTAACCAAACCTTTCGGCCTCGAGGAAGTGGTGGCACGGATTAACGCTATCTTGCGACGCACCCGGGGGCTTGCGGGTGAAGACGCGGTCATCCGGGTGGCCGATATTGCTTTAGACGAGGACGCTCATGAAGTCCGGCGTGCCGGCCAAGTAATCGACCTCTCCCCTACCGAATTCAAATTGCTGCGCTATCTGATGATTAACGAAGGGCGAGTAGTTTCGAAAGCCCAAATCCTCGACCACGTGTGGGAATACGACTGGAATGGCGAAGCGGCGATTGTGGAATCGTATATTTCCTATCTGCGACGCAAACTAGATGTGCCGGGGTCATGTGGAGATATCATCACCACCCGCCGGGGCATCGGCTACATGATTCGCACCGGAAAGCACTAATGACCCCAGAAGTCCCCGGTAAAGCAGAGCAGTTTTCTACGGATAATCCGGCGCCAACAGGCAGCAAGCAGCACCGTACCTATTGGCAACGAATCCCTCTCACCTGGCGTTTAGTGCTGGTTATCATGGCATTGCTGGCTGGCGGGCTGGGCGGAACTGGAGCCGCCATGCTCGGGATCTTGCATTCGCATTTGACCGCGCAGATAGATTCCAATCTGAAGGCTACCGCCTCGCGGATAAAAACTAACGATTTAGTAGATCTACTAGATAAAGGGACTTTCCAAGGCAATCAGCCCACCAATTATTTTGTGAGAGTCAACTACGCCGGACAGGTAGCCGAAGCTACCTCTTCTGCCGCGGCGGTAGATAGAGGACGCCCAGACTCTAAAGCTCTAGAGCTGGCAGAGCGTTCCCGCGACATCAAGTGGGAAAAGCCCTTTACGATCGCAGGCGAATCCTCTTCATCTTGGCGCGCCATTATGCTGCCAATTCGTAGCGACCAAACCCCCAAGATCACCGGGACCTTAATAGTGGCGCTGCCGCTGCAGACCGTTACCCAAACAGTTACCGCTACCGGGATTAACGTTCTGGGCACTTCGCTTATCATTATTTTGGTCGGCGGGGTTTTAGCCTATGTATTAGTGCAAGTCTCCCTGCGCCCTCTGCGGCAAATGGAGGAGGTTGCCGGGAAAATCGCCTCGGGGGACCTACACGAACGTATTGATTTATCCCAGGTGCGTGCCGGAGAAGTGCTTTCGCTGGCTTCTGCGCTCAACTTTATGCTTTCTCGGATTGAAGAAACTATTGTTACTCAAAAGCGTAACGAGCAAAAAGTACGCCAGTTTGTTTCTGATGCTTCTCACGAGTTACGCACCCCCTTAGCAGCCATCCGCGGATACGGGGAACTGTACAGAATGGGCGGGGTACCCCCCGAGCGGGTGGAAGAAGTTATGGGGCGGATCGAGTCAGAAGCCACCCGGATGGGACTTCTGGTAGAGGATCTACTAAAGCTTGCGCGTCTGGACGAAGGACGGAAAATAAAAATGGAGGCGGTAGATCTTTACCGGATAGCGGCGGCAGGAGCATTAGATTTATCGGCACTTTCGCCAGAGCGAGACATTAGTTTACTTCATCTAGATGGCTCCGCATTGGAGTTAGATGAGGGGGAAAGCGCCCTGGTGTTAGCCGATCGCGATCAACTAACCCAAGTGATGACCAATCTAATCGGCAATGTGGAACGCTACACCAACCCCCAGGTGCCGGTAGAAATCTTGGCCGGGATTAACTCTGGTGAGGCAGTGTTAGAAGTACGTGATCACGGCGAGGGAGTTCCCGAAGAAGAACTTGAGGAGATTTTTGGTCGCTTCTACCGCCGTGACGGTTCGCGTTCGCGGCAAACCGGCGGTACCGGTCTGGGTCTCTCGATCGTGGCGGCTATCGCCGCGGTGCATGGCGGAACCGCCCAGGCGCTGCCCACTGCCGGCGGAGGGCTAACTATACGAATGTCTTTCCCGGCGCTACCTCCTCCTGCCGTCCAGAAAAAAGCGAGTAAGAAAATCGCAAAAGTTTTTAAGAAAGGCGCGGGAAAGAAAGCTACGCGAAGCACACAGCCCGATATGCCGAAAAATATCGAAGCATAGTTGCAGCTGCGGGGGCTGTTTTTGATTGTATTTTCTCTAAAGCGATTTTAGCCGTAGGATAACCACTGCAACACTCAATCGTCGGGGGTACGGAGGCTATGCCAGGTGCGCCATCTTGGCTGCAGACGGGATTCGTCAAAGCTATGCGAGAGCTGGGGATCACCGACGATACCCTATTGCGTAAAGAAGCGGATAAGCTGCTGCAAATGTGGCAGTCTGCCGGGCGCCAATTCCATACCAAGAACCATTTAATCCGTCTGCTTACCTGTTTGGATCATTATACGAACACTTCTCAACAGCCAGCGGTATTAACGGTTGCCGCCTGGTATCACGGAGTAATTACCCAGTCGCAAACACGCGCAAAAAATACTACTAACTACGAAAACTATCCCGCCTCGGCTGATTTTGCACTTACCCGCCTCGCAGAAATGGGACTACCAAAAGAGCTGGCTACCCGGGTCGGGGAATTGATTTTAATGCTGGAAGGGCGCCAGCCACCGCCGGATGATCTGGACGCCTGTGTATTCGTTGACGCCTCCATGTCGTATCTGGGAGCTTCTCCTCAGGATTACCGAGGATATTGCCAGTTGATGCAAGCGGAAATGGACACTATGGAACCGCTGCGCTATGCGCGGTTACGCCGGTCACTAATCTCAAAGTTATTGGCGCGCGATGCTATTTTTCTTTCTCCTTTGGGCAGCGGTAACGAAAATGCCGCCCGGCAAAATTTAGAGGGCGAATACGCGAAGCTATCGACGTTGATCCCCGGGAATATTTCTGGGAAAGAGCGTTCTGGCCTGCGTCCTCGCAGTAAAGAAAAAACCCGCAGCGCAGATACCTCCGAGACTGTGGTTATCAAGAGGGCATCCCCGCGGACAGTTGCGCGACGACCTATTCTAAACGGGGGAGAAAACCCGAGTTCTTTAACGACTCCTCTAAGAAAGATTTCGGCGACCGAGAGAAAAGACCTGGAAGCGCGCAGCGCCCGCTTACAAGCTGAAAATGCCGATAATGATAGCGAAAATGGTCTTTCTTCAATGGAAAATGTGGCTGACCAGTTTTCCACTTTTACGATGCGGAAAGTCACTATTAAAAATGACGATTATCGTCGCACCGAACCCGAGAAAGAAGAATTTGAAGAGGAAGAAACACCGACCGTCTCCACAGATGAAGATGTAGAAGAGACCATGTATTCTTCCGCTGACGACGAGGATTCGCTGACCGAATTTTAGGGATTGCTTTTCTGGTCTTCCAAAATTACCGGTACCAGATGATTCGATCTTCCGATGACAACCTTTATTAGCCCCTGCCCCTGCCCCTGGCTATTATTTTGTCCCCAGGATCAGCTAAGGATTTAGTTTTCTGAAACTATTATCGGGCAGGTTTGAGCGGGGCTAGTCAGGTTCTAGATTGAGGGCGACAGCCAATCAATCTGTTATTTTAAGGAGAAACCAAGATGGCACAGTTCAATGTAGATTCCGGGCAAGTATCGGCAGCCGGAGCTCAGGCAGCAGCAATCGCCGGGCAACTGCGCACCGATGCCGCGGCTATGATGGCGCAAGTGCAGGCTCTGCAAGGATCGTGGACCGGGGCAGCTGCTAGCTCCTTCGCGGATTGCGCAACTCGTTGGCGCGCGGCGCAAGCCCAAATGGAAGCAGCCTTGGATTCCATTGGCCAGGCCTTGCAGGCTGCCTCTGTAAGTTACGAAGAAGCTGAAAGTGGGGCTGCCGCCATGTTTGCCGGTTAATACCTAACCGCGGGTTGATTTGGGTATTAACCCCCCCATTTGGGTATTAACCCGGATTTTAGGGTTTTGCACATGCTTTCACGAACTTCGACCCCGAGGTGCGGGGGCTAGGTTTTATCCGAGTGGGTGCGGTGGGCATAAGAATTCGGAAAACGTCGCTACGTTTTCCGAATTCTTGGGCGGGAGGAAAAACCTAGCCCCCACGCCGAACCCGTACACACATTTGGGTATTAACCCAAAATGGAGCCGGAAATGGACATTAGCCCGGCATTAACCCCATTTTCCGCATACACCTCAAAATGGATAGACAAGGCGGGGACGAACCGTGAGGTTCGTCCCCGCCTTTGGTATCACCTTGGTTTTGCGACCTAGTCGCAAAACCAATTGAGTACGGTTTAGTACATTCCGCCCATACCGGCAGCTGCTGCCGCCTCATCGGCGCCAGCTGCAGCCGGAGGCTCCGGCTTGTCAGCTACTACCGCTTCGGTGGTCAAGAACATTCCCGCGATCGAGGCCGCATTCTGCAAAGCAGAACGAGTGACCTTAACCGGGTCAGCAATATTGCTCTTGAGTAGATCTTCATACTCGCCATTGGCGGCGTTCAGACCCTGACCAGCAGGCAGGTGAGCAACCCGTTCAGCCACTACCGAGCCTTCCAGACCGGCATTCTCGGCGATCTGGCGCATCGGGGAGGACAGAGCTACCCGAACAATGGAGGCGCCAGTTTCTTCGTCGCCGCTCAGCTTCAAGCTATCCAGAGCTTTCAGGCCGGACTGCAGCAGGGCAACCCCACCGCCAGCCACGATGCCTTCTTCAACAGCGGCTTTAGCGTTGCGAACTGCGTCCTCGATCCGGTGCTTACGCTCCTTCATTTCCACTTCGGTGGCGGCACCGGACTTGATAACTGCTACCCCGCCAGCCAGCTTGGCCAGACGCTCTTGCAGTTTCTCGCGGTCGTAGTCAGATTCAGTATTCTCGATTTCCTGACGAATCTGCTTTACGCGAGCCTCAATATCTTCGGCAGCGCCCGCGCCCTCTACGATAGTGGTCTCATCCTTGGTAACGACTACCTTGCGCGCCTTGCCCAACATATCCAGCTCGGCATTTTCCAGGGTCAGACCCACGGTCTCAGAAATGACCTGACCACCGGTTAGAATCGCCATATCCTGCAGCATCGCCTTGCGACGGTCACCGAATCCCGGAGCCTTAACCGCAACGGTCTTAAAGGTGCCGCGAATCTTGTTCAGCACCAGGGTAGTCAGGGCTTCCCCATCTACGTCCTCTGCAATAATCAGCAGCGGCTTACCGGTAGCCATTACCTTTTCCAGCAGCGGCAACAGATCCTTAATCTGGGAAACTTTCGATTCCACCAACAGGATGTAGGGGTCTTCTAGCACCGCTTCCTGACGATCCGGGTCAGTTACGAAGTAACCAGAGATGTAGCCCTTATCGAAACGCATACCCTCGGTGACTTCCAGGTGAGTACCGAATGAGTTGGAATCCTCAACGGTAATAACGCCCTCGTTGCCTACCTTTTCCATAGCATCCGCAATCAAAGCCCCAATTTCGGGATCGTTGGCGGAGATAGAAGCGGTAGCCGCAATCTCGTCACGAGTCTCAACTTCTTTGGCATCAGAGTGCAGCTGATCCACAACTGCCTGAACCGACTTGTCGATGCCGCGCTTAAGGGCAATCGGGTTTGCCCCGGCAACTACGTTGCGCAGACCCTCGCGCACCAGCGCCTGAGCCAATACGGTTGCGGTAGTAGTACCGTCACCAGCCACATCGTCAGTCTTCTTGGCGACCTCTTTGACTAGCTCAGCACCAATCTTTTCGTACGGATCTTCCAGCTCGATTTCTTTAGCTACTGACACGCCATCTTTGGTGATGGTGGGAGCGCCCCACTT
Organism: Varibaculum sp. GTC20041; assembly: GCF_055387755.1. Lineage (NCBI taxonomy): Bacteria > Bacillati > Actinomycetota > Actinomycetes > Actinomycetales > Actinomycetaceae > Varibaculum > Varibaculum sp. GTC20041. The sequence goes on along the minus strand of NZ_AP041144.1, from coordinate 266,356 downwards.
CTTTTCCAAGACTACGTTACGACCACGCGGTCCTAGCGTTACTTTCACCGTGTCAGCCAGGGTGTTTAGCCCTCGCTCCATTCCCCGGCGAGCTTCCTCATCAAAAGCAATAATTTTGCTCATATGCTTTTATTCCCTCCATCGCGACGCTACTGCGCCACGCGGTTAGATCTTTGACCCAGCCTTGATGCCCGCGACGGACGAGGACGCTGCACCGATCCTGTCTCGGAACATTGCCCCCTCATCAAGAACTCGATTTTTATCACTCTCTAGGTTCGAGTGCTAAATACGATTTTGGCACTCTCCTAGGCCAAGTGCAAACTATCGCTCATAACTGGAGCAAAATATCCTGATAGAGAAATCAGCTAGCCCAAAGTCACACTCGCGCCAGGGCTATATCGGCAGATAACTAGTCAAGAAGATAAACGGCGATATCGGTATCCCCAATTTGAAACTTGCCGTTACTGGCGTCGTAAACCTGGGAAATCCCAGCGACTTTAGCGGCTTCCTCGGCAGCTGCCTGATATTTTTCACCGCGATACAGCACGGTTGATCCTTCTAAACCGCGAGCCCGCGAGTTAGTCGCTACCGGATTATTAAAGCCCGCAGACTGCAATTCTTCAGCTACCTGTTTCGCCCATCCCGAACGCTTAGAAGCATTAAGCACCCGAACCCGCACATTTTCTTTATCGGCGTTACCGACACTAGCTTGTGGACTCTCGCTCGTATCTGGCGAGGTAGTGCTATCAGGTTTATCAATTTTGGTGGGACTATTACTGGGAACCGTAACACTAGCGCTCGCACTGGGGGTGACAATCGGCTGCGCATCGTGGATCTTGCCGGTAGTTTTCATCAGCGCTACCCCGCCCCAGGCTAAAGCCGGACCTAATACCAACACAATCAAGATTGGTAGCAGGGTTTGCCAGCGTCTAATAGGACGGCGATGAGCACCAGAGGGACCTTCTTCGCCCATCGAGTCGAATTCATCTGGCGGAAACTCTTGTTTGCTCACATGCCCACATTAACCGCATCTGCATACCGGCAACCTACCTGCCACGCCGATAAAGCACATTTGCCCCTCCTGGTTTATCGGCGTTCACAGGGTAAAGTAGCAGCATGAGTAGCAACCTGGAAAAGATCATGCACCCCTCCTGGGTACCAGCTATGGAACCGGTAGCTGGCAAAATCAGCGAGATGGGTAAAATGCTGCGCGAAGAAGGAAATAACTATTTCCCTGCGGGCAAAGACATTTTTCGAGCTTTCACTTACCCGTTTGATCAGGTAAAAGTGTTGATCGTGGGACAAGATCCCTATCCCACCCCGGGCAATGCAATGGGGCTGTCATTTTCGGTAAAACCGGGAGTCGCCATTCCAAAGTCGCTACAAAATATTTTCAAAGAGCTCCACGAAGATCTGGGTTGCTCCCTGCCCAGCAGTGGGGATTTGCGTCCCTGGGCTGGGCAGGGCGTAATGCTACTAAACCGGGTACTCACTGTCTCCCCAAATGAAGCCGGATCCCACCGGGGTCGCGGCTGGGAAGAGGTAACCGACTGCGCTATTTCTGCCTTGGTGCAGCGGGATCGCCCCCTAGTCGCCATCTTATGGGGCAAGCAGGCACAATCTTTACGTCCCGCCCTGAAAGACACTCCTTGCATAGAATCTGCCCACCCCTCACCTCTTTCCGCTTCCCGAGGATTCTTCGGTTCGCGCCCGTTTTCGCGTACCAATTCTTGGTTGCAGCAGTTAGGTGCAGCTCCTATAAACTGGCAACTTCCCTAACTTCTTATCCAAATCGTTACAATTAGGCGTAGACAGCATAAAGTAGTACACGTGAGTTCACACAAGAAGAGCGCGAAAGACTATATCGGGCGTATTCGCCACGCTAATAATCCGCCGTATCCTCCTAAGATACGACGCGCTTTGTCCTGCACCTTAGTGTTTCTACTATCGTTTTCTTTAGCGGCCGGCCTTTTGATTTACGCTGACTTATCCGGGCGGGTAAACAATCTCGGCGCCTCTTCCTTACTAGGGCGAACTCCCCCAGATTCCTACGACGGGCGAGCCCTCAACATTCTGATAATTGGTTCTGACTCTCGGTCCGGTAAAGGCAACCAAACTTTAACAAATAATGACGATCCCACCGAACGCTCCGATACCACGATGATTATGCACATCTCTAAAGATCGTTCCCAGGTAAATGTGGTTTCTATTCCCCGGGATTTAATTGTCGACATTCCTTCCTGTCAGCGTAGGGATGGCAGCAGGTCTGAACCGCAAAGAGCCCAATTCAACTGGGCATATTCGATTGGATCCTTAGGCGGCGACCGCGCGTCGGCGGTAGTCTGTACCTGGAAAACAGTGGAAAAACTCTCCGGGATACGGATTGATGAATCCATAGTGGTGGATTTCAATGGTTTTTCTTCCATGATTGATGCCCTGGGGGGAATCAACATTTACGTCCCCACCAAGATAAAAGACAAGATAAACTCTGGGCTAGAACTAGAGCCCGGATGTAAACATTTCGATGGTAAACAGGCCTTAGCCTACGCAAGAGTACGCCACGGAGTCAAAGGATCAGATGGCTCCGATATCCAACGTATCCAGCGTCAACAAGCGGTTATGGGTATTATGATGCGGGCTGCCTTAAAAAAGAACTTGCTTACGTCCCTGAATCAGCTTTATGGCTTTGTAGGTAATGGTCTAGGGGCTTTGACCGTCTCCGAGGGGCTATCTTCAGTTTCCCAGTTGAGCGGGTTGGGATGGTCTTTACAATCGCTTAAGCCGGATAATCTGCTCTTCCTTACTCTCCCGGTATACGAGGCTCCTTTTGACCGGAACCGCCTATTGCTTTCTGAAAAGAAGGCCGAGCCGATTTGGGATTCCTTCATAAATGACACTCCTCTACCTGCCGGGGTAGAAGTGCGAGACGGGAACGGCAATGTTCGCACGATTACCGAACAGACCTCTTCTTCCCAGCCCTCGCAGGACAGTGCCACCCCTTCTGCTGCTTCCAGTCAGACTCCCGAGACTTCGGAGTCTACTACCGAAGATTTGCAGCCAGCACAGGACATGAGGCAAAGCGGGTCACTTAACTCCAAATTAAGTCCCGAAGAACTAGCTGAACTGCAGCGCAAATGCGAAGCAGGACAATAAAGCACCCTCCGGTCAACAGTTAGGAAACAAATAACTTGAGTCAGCAGAACCTACCGGAATCTTTCCCACCTCCCAAGAGGCGCCGTCCCCGGCCAAGTCAAGCAGTTCCCCCCTCCTACGCTCCACAGCAAAGGCGGCGGCGTTCTGCTGTTTCCGCCAAACCCACTTATTCAGATCCCAAACGATTAGCCAACCATTCCGAAAACTCTCATTCCTCTTCCCCGGATCGCCCTTCGCGCCCGGCAATCTCCCGTCGCCTCAACGATCAAGGGGCTAGCCCCGCTTCCTTCACTTCTAAGGCACAAGAAATTCCCATACAGCCGCGCTCTGAGTCTCGTTTTGCGGGACGCACGGTTCCTACCCGTACTCGGGTAATGCCCGCAGATCGTCTCCCCGCAGACTCTAGCTCGCCTCAAAGACAAGTCGCCGCTGCCAAACTGGAGCCTACCCCGCCTTCCCGCTCTCCACGGATTCCTCATGCCCACCTCCCCGCACGCCGAGTTTTTAAATGGGCACTCACGGTGCTCATTATTTTCGTTATCGCCTGGCCGCTGTACCTGTGGTACCTGGTGGATTCCCAGTTGAACCGAGTTGATGCCCTCTCAGCGCTACCGGCTAGCGAGGGAGAAACTTGGCTCATCGCCGGCTCCGATCAGCGTTCCGATGGCAGTGATGGGGGCGTGCAACAACCTTGGGTTCAAGGTGCCCGTGCCGACAGTATTATGTTGCTACGCAAAGTTAATGGGGTAGCGGAACTGGTATCCCTACCCCGTGACACCGCAGTTGACATTCCTGGGCACGGCCTCAATAAACTCAATGCTTCCTACGCATTCGGCGGACCGAAACTACTGGTAAAAACGGTGGAGGGAGTAAGTGGAGTCAAGGTAGATCACTATGTTGAGGTAACTATGGGTGCGGTTACCCAGCTAGTAGACGCGGTAGGCGGGGTGGAACTGTGTCTCGACTATGATGTCAACGACGCTGATTCCGCTTTGAAATGGAAGAGTGGCTGTCACCAGGCCGATGGGGCAACTGCCTTGGCATTTTCCAGGATGCGACATCAAGATCCACGCGGGGATATCGGCAGAGCCGAGCGCCAACGCCAGGTGGTTTCTAAGCTGTCGCAAACCCTGATTACCCCTTCCACCTTCCTTAACCCCTTCAAACAACGCGACCTGGCAAACGCGGGGGCAAGCAATCTGACTTGTGATTCTGATTCCGGGGCCTGGGCGTTGGGTAAGATGCTCTTGGCCTACCGCGGCGCGGCAAATAATAACTTGACCGGAGCTCCCCCGATTTCCAAATTGGCATATTACAAGGGAGGACATGGGGCGATGGTACAGCTCGACCCCAATAAATCTCCATCTTTCTGGAAATCCTTCCAACAGGGTACTTTACAGCCCAATCAGTATCACCAGTTCAAATAGCACTATTGGTTCAGGATTTTCTTCTTTTTCCGAGGACGAAACTGATTTTCATCGAAGCAAGCTGCGGATACCCCAAATCTTTAATAACGGGAATGATTTACTATGGGCGCGTGAAAAAAAATTTCCGGGTTTGATAGGAAGGCTTCCTATCAAACCCGGAAAGATAGAGAACGGGACTATATTTGCGGTTTATAGTCCTTCAATTTTATCTGGTCCGGCCTGCCAAGCACTCCAGGCAGATTCCAGAATCTCCTTGACTCCGTATTCTGCTTTCCAATCCAAGTCAACGCGAATCCGGGTAGTATCCCCGATTAGCTGAGCGGGATCCCCGGCGCGGCGAGGCTGCTCATCCGCTTCGAAATCAATCCCGGTAACTTGCCGTAATCCCTCTACAATTTCTTTTACGGAAGTACCTTGTCCAGTGCCCACATTGAAAGTATGATGTTCCATCTCTTGCCCAGAAGTAACATAGTCAAGAGCATGTAAATGGGCTTCAGCCAGGTCTTTTACGTGGATATAGTCGCGCACACACGTACCATCGGGAGTGTCATAATCACTGCCAAAGATAGCTGGGTGTTTGCCTTGCGCCAGGCGTTCAAGCACCATCGGGATTAGATTCAGGCGAGCGGGATCCCCCAAATCGTCCCACCCGGATCCGGCAACATTGAAGTAGCGCAGACCTATCCAACGCAACCCCCAGGCGCGTTCACAATCTGCCATCATCCATTCCCCAATCATTTTGGTTTCCCCATAGGGATTAATAGGTTTACCGGCAAGTTCTTCCGGCACCACTGGCACATCTGGCTGCCCATAGACTGCCGCGGAGGACGAGAAAATCATTTGCCGAACCCCGGCATCACGCATAGCGGACATCATATTGGCCAGTCCCCCAACGTTCTGCTGGTAGTACCACATGGGTTTTTCTACCGATTCCCCCACCTGTTTACGCGCAGCAAAATGGATAACTGCCGTGACGTCCTCGTCAATGAGGGTTTGGAATAGAGTCTTGCGGGCACCAGAGCTGGCAACGTCAAGTTGCACCAGTCTCGCGTCCCCAATCCGGGTAGGACTACCGTAGGACAGGTCATCAACGACGACTACCTTTTCTCCACGTTGCTGTAAGAGACGAACCACATGAGCGCCGATATAACCGGCGCCTCCCGTAACTAAAATACTCATAGCTCCAGGTTACTTCAGCAGACGGCTGATGGTACCCTTAATCGAGATTTCTTGGGTAAATTTAGTCGGATTTTACCTATTATCCAACTTCAAAGTTCGTTAAAAATAGGTTAGAATGGACTAAGGAGTACGGTTTTAACCCGAGGTTGGACGGGAGGTGACCCCAGATGCGTGATGCCGCGTCTAAACGGCGTATTGGCGTGCAGGTAACACTAGCAGTGATAGCAGTATTTCTTGCCCTGGGAACCCTAATCATCGCCCCCACCACCTCCATCGCGGGAGCCGTAAAACCTACCTACGAAATCACGCTAACACCGGTCAATCCCCAACCCACCTCGACTACTCCTACCTCGGATTATGATCCGATAATGCCCGGGCCTTCTCCTACTCCAACCTTTAACGGTCCGCGCATTATTCTGTCTTTACGTCCGGTACAACCCGGCCCTTCTCCGGTTCCAACTTTCAACCAGACCACTTCCCCCTCCGATACCGTGCAACCAGTGGGAGTCGCTCAGGATTTACGGCGCGCCTCCGCCTCTGGCTCCTTTGCCTGCGGGCTGCGCACCGACGGTACCGCCCGCTGCTGGGGGGTGAACGATTCTGGCCAACTGGGGATTCCTATAACCCGTCAGCCAGCCATAAAGCCGCAGACCATCGCGAATCAACCGGTAAAATTCACTCAAATTTCCACCGGTCGCGAATACACCTGCGGCCTGGGCACCGATAAGTTTGTGTACTGTTGGGGCGATAACTCCTTTGGACAACTGGGACAGATTAAATCCCGTACCCAATTGTCGGGATCTTTCAATCCGCTGCGGGTAGGGAACCTGGCAGCAGATACCGCCCAAATTGCTACGGGAGGACGCCACGCTTGCGCCCTGTCCAACTCCGGAGTGCTTTCTTGCTGGGGAGCCAATGAAATGGCACAGGTTGGCAACAGCACTAACATCGGAAACCAACTAAAGCCGGTAGCGGTAATGACCGATGTGAAAGAGGTCGCTACCGGTAACGACCATACCTGCGCACTTAAACAAGACGGGACGGTTTATTGTTGGGGAGTAAAAGCTGGCTGGGACGGCTGGAATGACCGCCTGGCAGTCGATTACCAACTACGCCCGGCACCGGTTTCAAATATGAAGTTCGTTTCTCTACGTGCCGCTGGGGATCGCAGTTGCGCAATCGGTGAAAACAAGCGGCTTTATTGTTGGGGAATCAATACCGATGGTCAGGCAGGTAAGCCTGGCGATATGTCCACCAGAGGCAAGATGCTACAGCCCGAGCTGATCAGTTCCCTTCCCGAAGTCAACCAGGTTTATCTAGGCTACTACGGGGGCTGCGCAGTTACTTCCAATGGCACTACCTATTGTTGGGGACGCAATGACTTCGGACAACTCGGACCTGGTATTGCTCTAACTAAACGGGTTGCCCGCACCAATACTCAGATTGTGGGGACGGCTCCGGCAGTCAGCGGTTTAGATGCTCGCCTGGGGGCAAATGCCCGTTCCACTATCTTCATGGGCAGTACCTTTACTTGCATGTTAGATAAGAAGAACAATATGTACTGCGTAGGCAACTGGGCACAGGGGCAGCTGGCAGATGGGCGGCGCAGCGATCGGCTTTCGAACGCCCGAACCGCGCAGATCACTCCGGTCTACTCCCGTCTGTAGTCGTAAGCTGTGGGAAAACTATACACCTATCTGGCTGCCCCGGGACGCCTGACTAGAATTATTAAGTTCTGCCTGGTAGGCGGGATGAACTACCTGGTTGATGTGTCGGTTTTCAACCTGCTAATGGTCAGTTGGCTTGCTTCTCACCCCTTGACTTCTAAAATCTTAGCCGCCGCGGTAGCCACCGTATTTTCTTGGGTGGTAAATCGGCAATGGACTTTCCGCAGTCAACGCACCGATAACCGCCTGCAAGAATTCATCGGCTTCGCGGTAGTTAACGTGCTTGGAATGGTACCTGCAGTAATTTGCCTGGGTGTCAGCCACTACCTTCTGGGGCTCACCTCGCTGCTTGCTGATAATATTTCTGCCAATATTATCGGACTGATTTTGGGAACTATTTTACGGTTCTTCCTTTACGAACATCTGATTTTTACCGGTAAGAAATAACGTTAGTTACCGAAGTTTCTTTGAAGACGAGCCTAGAAAAAATATCAGGCAGGCGCGCCCAGTTAGGACTAAGGGTCGAGAAAGATTTCTCGATATCGAGAGGCACCTTACTTCCTGCATTTATATAGCTATTTTAAAGAAATCTTTTAGTGGCAGATACCACCTTAAAGCGTTAGGGTTGAAACATAAGTCTAGTTGGCTTGACCGACCGGGAGCGGTCGGTAGGAAAACAATTCTCATCGAAGGAGAATCACATGGCAGAATGCTGCTGCAAGAAACCTGTTACCGTTACCGTTACTGGCGCCGCCGGTAATATCGGATACGCCCTCCTGTTCCGTATCGCCTCGGGCGCTATGCTGGGCCCCGATCAGCCCGTAAAGTTAAACCTACTGGAAATCCCGCAGGCAGTTAAAGCTGCAGAGGGAACCGCAATGGAACTTAACGACTCGGCATTTCCGCTACTGGCAGGGGTAGATATTTACGATGACCCCAACCAGGCCTTCGCCGGGTGCTCCTATGGCCTTTTGGTGGGAGCTCGCCCCCGCAGTAAAGGCATGGAACGGGCAGACCTGCTAGCCGCCAACGGTGGCATTTTCGGCCCGCAAGGCAAAGCTATTAACGATAATGCTGCCGATGACATTCGCGTACTGGTAGTCGGCAACCCGGCGAACACCAACGCCTACATTGCTTCTAAGTCGGCTCCGGATGTACCGGCAGAGCGTTTCACCGCTATGATGCGCCTGGATCACAACCGCGCTATCTCCCAGTTGGCAGAAAAGACTGGCGCTGCGGTCAAAGACATCAAGAAGATGATCGTATGGGGCAACCACTCTGCTGATCAATACCCTGACCTCACCTTCGCCACTGTAGACGGCAAACCGGCTCCGGAACTGGTTGATGAGGCTTGGTTGGACGACTACTTCGTACCTACCGTAGCTAAGCGCGGCGCTGCCATTATCGAGGCTCGGGGCGCTTCTTCGGCGGCTTCGGCGGCTTCGGCGGCTATCGACCATATGCACACCTGGGCTCTAGGTACTCCCGAGGGCGACTGGTCTACTTTCGCCGGCCCCTCTCACGGAGAATACGGAGTTCCCGAAGGCCTCATCTACGGTATGCCCGTAATCTGCAAGGACGGACAGTACCAGGTAGTGGAAGGTCTAGAGCTCCCCGAAAAGACCAAGCAGCATATCGTGGCTAACGCGAAGGCCGCTGAAGAGGAAATCGCTACCGTTAAGGAACTGGGAATCCTCTAAAACTTTTTCTGTCCTCTCTACCCAGCGGGCAGGGGGAGAAATTTGCTCGGGGGTTGGACGTCTCGTCCAACCCCCGAGTTTTTTATGGTTAAGAATCGAAAAACGCTTGCCTAGTGCAAGATAGTAACTCGGAGCCGACTTTCGGCTAGATTCTCTCCATCGGCGCTAGACGTAGCAAGAGCCGCTTGGTTACTCCCCCCGCGAACTCTACTTTGGCGCTCTTAGAACGCCCCCGCCCTTCAATGGCGATCACCGTACCTTCCCCAAATTTATCGTGGCGCACCCGATCTCCGGTGCCGACCTCGACGGCTTTACCAATAGAAGCATTGGCATCGGTACGTGCCCCCAAATCGGTTCCCAGACGTTTCACTTTCCCGGTTTCGCGCCGCGAAATCTTACCGGTTCCTCCTGCTCCGAATGCCGGCCCGGCGGCGTCCTCATCCCGATACTTGCCACTTCGATACTGGTAGTTACTGTCACCGCGACTGCGGTACCCAGAACTATTTTTACGTCCGCGAGAACTGCTCCCCCAACTGCTCCCGGAGCTCCAAGAAGAAGAGGTATCGAAGGAAAATTCAAACTGTCCGTTACTCTTACTTAACTGGTCGGGTTGATCCATTAACTCGGTCGGAACCTCCAGCAAGAATGGAGAAAGCGGCTGCCAGCGGGTTTCTCCCCACATTTGTCGGTTGTGGGCGGCTGTCAAATATACTTTTTGCTGCGCGCGAGTAATCGCCACATAGGCGAGACGCCTTTCTTCCGCCATTTCCCCGGCTTCTCCCAAGGCGCGAGAATGCGGGAAAGTCCCTTCCTCTAATCCGGTCACAAACACCACCGGAAACTCCAAACCCTTCGCCATATGTACGGTCATCAGAGTAACCTGTCCTCGCTGGTCACCCGGAAGTTGATCCGCATCGGCCACCAGGGCCACCCGCTCCAAAAAATCCACCAAAGTGCCTTCCGGTTCATCTTCGCTAAACTGGGAAGCCACGTTATAGAACTCCGAAAGGTTATCTAAGCGTACCCCGTCCTGGGGATCTTTAGATCCCTCCAAGGACTTCAAATATCCCGACTCGGTCAGTACCGTCTGCAAGCTTTCCTTCAACGGCGCGCCCTCGACATAGGATTGCCGGGCAGAAACTAAACAATCCCAAAACTGAGCGATACTGGTGCGCGCCCGGGGAGTAAGTCCGCTAATCTCGGCGTTATCGGACACTGATTCACTCATCCCCGAAAGGTTGTTATCCGCAGCCGCCCGAGGGCGCTCTTCCCCCAGCTCCTGTAGCCATACTAAAGCTGCCACCCGCCCTAGGGAAACATCATAAGTATTCGCCGCGGCCTGCAATGCTGCTTGCGCCTTGTCACCCAAGGAACGTTTAGGAGTGTTGATCACGCGGGTAAAAGACACCGTGTCATCGGGATTTACCACCAGCTGCAAATAGGCGATCGCGTCCTTGATTTCTTTACGTTCATAGAACTTGGTACCGCCAATAATCCGGTAGGGAATCCCCGCATGGGTTAAAGTTTCTTCCAGGAGGCGCGAGTGCGCATTTATCCGGTAAAAGACCGCAATATCACCGTAGTTATATCCCGCACCTACCAGATTATTAATTTCTTCTACTACGGAAAGCGCTTCGTCGCGATCAGCGGAAGATATCCGTACTCCGACTTTTTCGCCCTCGCCCGAATCTGTCCATAACTTTTTCTTGTGCCGACTCTGGTTATGCGAAATCACCGCGTTGGCCGCCGCCAAAATATTCCCACTGGAACGGTAGTTTTGTTCCAGGTAGATAGTGCGTGCCCCGGGGAAATCCTTTTCAAATTCTTCGATATTGCGCACGGTGGCGCCCCGGAAAGCGTAGATGGACTGGTCGGAATCTCCAACTACCGTTAGCTCCGCGGCAGTGACTGGCTCGCCCTCTAGCTGTTCCGGTTGGTTAATTGCCGCACCGGCTACCCCAGATAGCAACTTGACCAGTACGTATTGTGCATGGTTAGTATCTTGATACTCGTCAACCAACACGTGACGGAAACGGTGACAAAAACTCGCCTGCACCAGGGGATTCGTCTGGAACAACTGTACCGTACGCATAATCAAATCATCGAAATCTAGGGCATTAGCTGCATTTAGGCGATGTTGATACGTCGGGTATACCTTCGCCACTACCTCGGCATCTGGCCCCAGACCCGCACTCGCGAGGTAGGTGTCCGGATCTATCAGGGAGTTCTTTAAATCAGAAATTCGATTTTGAATTTTCTTAGCTGGAAATCGCTTGGGATCAAGTTGTAGCTCTTTTAGAATCATGGAAACCAAACGGGTAGCATCCGCTTGATCGTAAATCGTGAAAGAAGACTTAAGGTTAGCAGCCTCGGCGTAGCGGCGTAAGATTCTCACGCAAGCGGAGTGAAAAGTTGACACCCACATTTGGCTCGCTTGTGGTCCGATCAGGGAACTAACCCTTTCTCGCATTTCTGCAGCCGCTTTATTCGTAAAGGTAATGGCTAAGATTTGCGAGGGATACGCCCTGCCGGTAGCCAACAGATAGGCAATACGGCGGGTTAAAACCCGGGTTTTCCCAGATCCGGCTCCCGCCATCACCAGCAGCGGCAGGCCTTGATGCTCAACGGCTTGCCGCTGGGGCTCGTTCAAACCCGAAACAATTTCTTTCGGATCGGAGGGAGCAGGGGGCGCGGACGGCTGCGAACCGACCGCAACTGCGCCGGGAAGCAGGGTTTGAGAGGTGGGGGTATCGGCAGAAAAAAGGGCGTTAAAATCTATCATTAAACCTGTATATCTGGATATTTACCTGCGAGAAAGCAAACCGGCATGTCGCAAGACTTGATTTTGCTCTTTCTCAGTGGCGTTCCAACCAACTGCAAGATATTTCAGGGACAGGGCATCGATGCAAAATGCCGCCACCGAAATACCGGAGTCAGTCTCGTAGGCAATCGTGACAATCCGTATATCTTCCAAAGACACCACATCTAGCGTATTGACCGGCTTAGAGGTAAAGGGAATAATCCCTAAAAGTTCGGAAGCAAAATCAAACATGGAACGTACAGTTCCCTGTCCGTTTTGGTTGCGCGCCACTGCCAACATTACCCGGGATTGTTCGGTGTGTTCGGGGGCAGAATAGAATGCCCGCTCCACCGCTGTTGGTAGGGTATTGCCCAAAGCCTTTTTATTTAAATGCTCGGTGAAACTGCGGCCACCATCAGCGGAGGCATACGCGTTGAAAGTGAATCCCTGATCGGTTTCTTCAATACAGCCCATTACCAATTTCCCATCGGAAAGCTCGGTAATCGTAGCCTGTACAACCTTTTCACCAGCAAATTTACCTGCCCACCAGGATATTCCTTGGTCATCGGAACAAACCGCTACCGCGCCTCGTTTACCGTCAGCATCGGTGGCTACTGCCACATAGGCGAGCCTGCCGGTCCAAATCCCGTGGCGCAGCTGCACTCCGTGTCCATGTGCGGTACGCCGGGAAACCCAACTTTGATCACCGTCAACTAGGCTGGTCAAATCGCGGTATCGCCAGGTATCACCTTCGTCGTCACTTAAGGCAACCGCGATATGGTTTTGGGATTCATCATCATCACTGCGGGTAGTTACGGCGATAAAAACCCGCCCGGTGACCTGGGAAATGATTATCTGGGGGTCAGTGAAAGACTGACCAGAATCAGTGTAAGTTTCTTGGTCGAAGAGAATACGGGGTTCTTCCCAACTGATTCCATGATCCCGGCTGCGGGTATACCACACCTGGGTATGTCCATTCGCAGGGTGCTTTTCAAATGCCAAAATTAGTTTGCGTCCCGGAGTGCGGTCAATAGCGGGAGCCCCGTAGGTTTCCTGGTCACTAGTTGCACAGATGTCGGCAGTTTTCACCCCGTGCACCGGCAGTTTCTTACCTGGCTCCACTACAGGTTCCACCGGAGTCTCTGGTAAGTTATCTTCGTTATCTTCTGCAGGGGTCGTAGAGGTGTTTGTTTGCTGGGCTGCAGGCTGGGAGTTAGAGGTGTCCGAGTCGGGGACGGATTTTTCCTCGCTGGCGGTATTTTCCACCGGAGCTACCGAGTCAGGTGTGGACGATTCCGCGGCCTGTTCCTGGGAACTGCTCGCAGGTTGTTCTGCTTTTTCTGCCGCTGAGCTCGACGCGGCAGATTCAGAAGATACTTCCTCGCTTTGATTATCAGATAGCGTGTCGTCTTCTAAAATCACAACCCCGGATGATTCGTAAACTGTCCGTTCGCCCTCAGATTTATCCGCTTGTTTATCAGCGCTTTCCAAGGCCAACGGCAGGCGGGACTCGCGCTCGTCGTCACGAGCAGAAGACCCTCTAAAGAGTCTTTTCAAGCGTTGCCAAAACCCAGCCACGTACGTTCTCCTTTATGCCGCGGCTCCTAAGCGAGCCTGGCTAATTCCTCTTCTATAATCTCAGGTTCCAGCTTCTGAAACACGGGTTTGGGTTTAGAAACTGACCTTCCGATTTGAATTTCATGCCTTCCCCAATGTGGAACGTCATCGTAATCGCCCGTAATAATGGGGTAGATGAAATCTGAACCGTCTTCTCTAGTTTGGTCTAAATCTTTAACTTCTTCAATACGAGGCATGGGGGCAATATCCCCTTGCCCACCAAATACCCGGTCAATGGCATTAGCCGAGGACGGTAAGAACGGCGAAAACATCAGGTTCAGATCCGCAATCACCTGCGCTAATACCCACAATATCGTGTGCAGGCGCTCCTGAGTCTCTGGAGTTTTCAATTTGAAGGGCTCGGTAGCGGCTACGTATTGATTCGCTAGCGACACCAGATGCATAATCTGCTGCAGCGCTGCCTTTTGCCGATGAGTGGCAATCAGCTGTCCTACCTCAGCAAATCCGGTTTCAACCTGGTCTAATAACTGTTTATCTTCGGGTTGTAACTGTCCGGGCTGAGGAATCGCTCCCACCCGTTTATGAATCATCGAAGCCACCCGATTAACCAAGTTACCCCAGGCAGCAACCAATTCGTCATTAGTGCGGCGCACGAACTCTGCCCAGGTGAAATCCGCGTCCTGATTTTCCGGGCCAGCTGCGGAAATAAAGTAGCGTAAGGCATCGGCCTGGTAGCGCGAAAGCATATCCCGCACATAAATCACCACGGATTTAGAGGTCGAGAATTTCTTGCCCTCCATAGTCAGGAATTCCGAAGAAACCACTTCGGTGGGCAGGTTGAGCCGCCCCATTTCACCGGGCTGACCTCCACGCTCGCCCTCGCCGTTATATCCGAGGAGCTCCGCTGGCCAAACCTGGGAGTGGAAAACGATATTGTCTTTGCCCATAAAGTAATAGGAACGTGCCTGCGGGTCATTCCACCATTCCCGCCAGCGTTCTGGCTGACCGGTGCGCCGTGCCCATTCGATACTGGCAGATAAATATCCCACCACTGCGTCAAACCACACATATAGGCGTTTGCTGGGTTGGTCTTCCCAACCGGGAACCGGAATCCCCCAGTCAATATCGCGGGTCATAGCGCGGGGCTTAATTTCCGCCAAAATGTTCTCGGAAAACCTAATCACGTTGGGTCGCCAAGTCCCCGAGGCCTCGCGTTCATCGAGCCATTTCCCGAGGGCGTCCGCGAGCGCGGGAAGATCCAGGAAATAGTGGGAGGTTTCCTCAAACTTGGGGGTTTCCCCATTGATTTTTGAAACTGGGTCAATCAAATCGATGGGATCGAGCTGTTTACCGCAGTTGTCACATTGATCCCCGCGGGCTCCGTCAGCTCCACACAGCGGGCAGGTACCTTCGATATAGCGATCCGGGAGCGCCCGGCCACTGGAGGGACTAATCGCGGCCATGGCTCGCTTTTCAATCAGGTAGCCATTGGCCCGTACCTGCGCAAACATGGCTTTAGTAACCGCAATATGATTTCCGGTAGTAGTGCGGGTGAACAGGTCATAGGATAGCCCCAGGTTCACCAAATCTTCTACGATTAGCCGGTTGTTGCGGTCGGCAAGTTCTTGGGGGGAGATCCCTTCTGCCTCTGCCTGCACCAAAATCGGGGTACCGTGTTCATCGGTTCCCGACACCATTAACACCTCATGTCCCGCCATTCGCATATAGCGGCTGAAAACATCGGAGGGGACACCAAAACCGGCTACGTGCCCAATATGGCGCGGACCGTTGGCGTAGGGCCAAGCAACAGCGGATAAAACATGAGTCATACCTCTATCCTAATGCCCCATTGCCGGAAGCAAAATATCCCTAAAGACCTGGTTATTTTCGCTCCGCAAGCGCCTGGTTATAAAGCGCCTTGGAACTGAGACCGCTTTGGGCGGCTACGGCTTTAGCCGCATCTTTTAGTCTTTCGCCGTCCTCTACCCGGCCAAGGACGAGCCCCACTGCTTCCGTGGGCGTCAAGGGGGTCTGCGGCGCGGCTCCTGCCACCACCAGTACGATTTCTCCGCGCACCTCGGACGCTTTTTCTTTAAGTTCGCTAAGACTGCCCCGCCACACGTCCTCGTGCATCTTGGTGAGTTCCCGGCAGACTGCAGCTCGGCGACCAGCGCCAAAAACCTGGGCTAGTGCCTCCAAAGTTGCTGCTAAACGCCGAGGGGATTCCAAGAAAATCATGGTGCGTTCCTCGCCGGAAAGCTCCTCTAAGTGCCGCCTGAGCGCAGTTTGTTTGCGCGGCAAAAACCCTTCAAAGCAAAAGCGATCCGTAGGCAACCCGGAGAGGGCGAGGGCGAGCAGCGGCGCAGAAGGGCCAGGCAGTACCGTCAGTGGTACCCCGCGCGCTATTGCCACCTGTACAATCACATATCCGGGGTCAGAAACCGTAGGCATTCCCGCGTCCGTTACCAACAGAACGCGTTGACCGCGCTCGGCGCAAGAAACTATTTGTTCAGCTTTCGCCTGTTCATTGTGTTCATGGCAAGAAACTAAGGGCGCACGCCTTGCTACCCCCAAGCGTTCGCGTAGCAGCCCGGTGCGACGGGTGTCTTCGGCTGCAATCAAATCTGCCTGTTCAAAGGCGCTAATCAGGCGAGGGGTAGCATCAGCGAGATTACCAATCGGGGTTGCCGCTAAAGCGATGACACCTGCATCCCAGGAAAACTGTTCCACTCTCACAATTATGCCCTATCCGGATAATATCGAATACATGCAAGCAATGCCTGGACGTCCCGCTCCGCCCCCACCGGCAGCGGCACGAAAAACTTTGACGACAAGCGACAAGGTAAAGCCTAAATCCCGACGCAGGCGTCCACCTGCACCTTCGTGGACATCTGTTACCTCACTGCCTCGGCTCTACCTGCGCGGATGGCGCGGACGGCGAGACAAAGAGGTAATCGACAACCAGCGATCCTGGATAGTTACCGTTATCGCCTGCGCGATCGCAGCCATCGCGCGCTTGCCCCGCCTGGGAGCCACCCGCAAACTGATTTTCGATGAAACCTACTATGTAAAAGATGCCTATTCTCTGTGGCATTTTGGTTACGAAACTAACTGGCCCAAAGGCGGGGACGTTAAGTTCGCAGCCGGGGATTTTGCGGCGGCCACTGCCGATCCCGCATTCGTAGTGCATCCTCCCCTGGGTAAATGGATTATTGGGTTGGGGATGAAGCTTTTCGGTTGGTCCAATCCTTTCGGCTGGCGGATCGCCGCCGCTATCTGCGGGATTATTTTGGTGTATCTAACCTGCCGCCTAGCTTGGGCACTATTTGACTCTTGGATTCTCACCGGGATTGCCGGGATTTTTATCGCCACCGATGGGGTGGCGATTTCCCTCTCGCGGGTAGGACTCTTAGATGGGATTTTAGCCGTGTTTTGCCTGGCTGGGGTGCTGTGCGTGGTTTATGACCAGCTACAGGTGCGTCGCAGGATGGTTCGCGAGTTGTTGGGAGCCGAGCTGGGCAACGACCTGGCGGGAGTGCGCTGGTGGCTGGTAGCAGCAGGGGTCTGGCTAGGATGTGCCTGCGCCGTGAAATGGTCCGGACTTTACCTGTTGGCAGTGTGCGGTATTTTCGTGTTCTTGCGGGATCTCACTTTACGGCTTTCGGTGCTGCGGATATCCCCTAGCGCGCTCAGCAAGCAGTATCCCGGCATTAAGGGTAAGCAACGTGCTTGGCTGGGGGCGATTGTCCGGGGAGGTCTACCGGCGTTCGCACAGCTAGTCTTAGTAGCCTTCGGGGTGTATTTACTGAACTGGTGGAACTGGTTTACTCACCCTGATGCCTGGGGCCATGGGAAGACGGCCTCCGCAGCCGGAGATTCCTCTTGGTTAGATCCGATTTCTGATTACGTCACCTATATGAGTGAGGTAATGACCTTCCATACCGGGGTAACCAGTAAACACCCCTACCAGTCCTATCCTTGGCAATGGCTGATTAATCAGCGCCCTACCTCGATGCTTTTTGAAAAACCGCATGGCGATAACGGAGATTTCACGGTGGAAGCCATGTCTTCACTGGGTAACCCGATGCTGTGGTGGGTAGGAGTAATCGCCCTGGCAGTGATTATTTACTGTACGTTCGTTAGCCGTGACTGGCGGGCGGGAGTAATCCTGGTCGGCTACCTGGGACTGTGGGCACCCTGGCTGTTGTACTGGTATCGCACCATTTTTATGTTCTATATGGTGGTGCTCACTCCCTTCCTAGCTTTAGCCGTTACCTATCTGATCGGGCTCTTCCTGGGGTTATTGCGGCCATACCCCGAGCCGCTGCTAGCGTGCCGAGATCAGCTAGTTGCCCCGTCGCGGCGCACTCCCGATATCGCGGTTTCGATGGGGATTGCCCTGGTTATCGTGATTCTACTAGTCGCGCTATTCTTCTACCCGGTGGTTAGCGGGATGCCGATTCCCTATTCACATTGGGGTTGGCGTATGTGGTTTAGCTCCTGGATTTAGGGCGCCCCTCACCCCGTCTGTACCGCCTTTATCTCTGCTGTTTAATAGGAGGAAGCTCGCTAAAACCCTAGGGCAAGAGCGACAGGGCGATGCCGTCTAATATGTCAGTTTCGGAGGTAAGAATTTCTTTTAATCCGGATCCGTCTGCCTCGATTTCCCCGTTTACCCGTTCAATAATTCGGGACCATACCAGCGCACCTGCGCCGATAACATCGGCGCGCCCGGTGGGCATATAGCCGAGGGCGGCGCGCGCTGTAACCGGCTGATTCATCATCCAGTTACACGAGCTCAGCATTTGCGCGGGGGTGATCCGCGAGCCATGGATTTTTTCGGGCTGGTATTCTTCTAAGCCGAGGGCGTGGGCGGTAATGGTAGTGACCGTTCCGGCCACCCCAATCAGGGTGCGAGCGCGGTCTAACCCTAGTTTTTTATCTGCTTCATCTATCAGCTCATCAATGGCGGAAGTGGCTTTTATTAGGGCTTTCGCCATGCCGGGAGTCTGGCGGGGATCTAGGGAGCCGTCCCCGCGTTTAGCCTCGGCAATCACCGGCGCCAGGTAGCGTTCAAATATACGCACCGAACCCATATTGGTGGAAATGGTGTCTATTACCTGCCCGCGCTGCCCTAAAACAAACTCGGTAGACCCGCCCCCAATATCTACCAACAGTACCGGCTCGTCCTCGTCTTTAAAGGAGGAGGTAGCACCCGAAAAGGATAGGGTTGCTTCTTCGTCTCCGGAAACCACCTCGGGGATTACCCCTAGGCGCTGCTTAATCCCGGTGAAAAACTCCTCCCGATTTTTCGCGTCCCGGCTGGCGGAGGTGGCAACGAAACGAATCTTGTCCACCCCGGATTTGGCGATAATCTGTGCGTATTCTTCTGTGGCGGTAAAGGTGCGTTCTAGGGCTGCCGGTGCGAACTGCCCGGTTTTATCGATCCCCTCTCCCAGGCGCACTATCCGCATTTCTCGAGATAGAACGGTCAGCGGCTCGCTGGGATTCTCCCGGCGAGCAATGATTAAACGAATCGAGTTGGTGCCACAATCAATACCTGCAACTAATGCCATAGCCCTATATTTTCACGGATTCAGATTCCTGACTAACAGGAGAGTTGAATGAAAACTATGGGTCGAAGGTATTTCTTGCCGAGATAGCGATGCCTAGACGCACCCGATTATCGATGGGAAAACCAGCGACTATTCACAGTAGCAGTGCTCGCTGTCCCACAGGGCGGCGGCTTTCAGGTCAGCTAGCGCTAAGTCACCGATGGGGTTTGCTTTTTTGCCGCAAGCGAGGGTTTGGGCAGCGAGGGCGTGTAGGCATTTGACCCGTTCGGGCATTCCGCCTGCGCTGATACCCGCAATTTCTGAGACTTGTCCAATTCCAGTTTCTTCACCTAGGGCGTTTCTAGCTTCGATATAGGAGACGTGAGCGCGGCGATACGCCTTAGCGACATCTTCATCCTCGGACAGTAATTGCTGATAGTCAGCCATTTTCCCGGAGGCTTCCAAGGTGGATAGGGAGCGCACCAAACTGGGGAGGGTCAAATACAGGGTCGTAGGAAACGGAGAACCATCCTCTAGGCGCGGAGCGGTTGCCACTACCGCGGGCCGGCCGCATACGCAGCGCGCAGCGACTCCCACTACCCCCCGAGGAATCCTCCCTAACTGGGAAGATAAGGTTTCCAGGTCGGCAGGGGTGGCTTCGTCAAGTTCAAAACTCATTTCTTTTTTGCCGTTTCTTGTTGAGGGGTGGCTCCCGGGGCGGGTTGCGGACGAGTTTGAGTCGAGGATTCTTTAGAGGCTGTGCTTTGCCCCGCCATTTTCACCGAGTGGGTTACTTCTAAGTACCAGGGGCGAGCCGGCAGTTTCTCTAGTTTTGCTTCCTGGCGTGCCTGATAGTCTTTGCCGGGATCCACCACCGCATAGCGGGTTTCACCCGGTTTTACGTAACCGAGGCGCTCGCGCGCCTGCTGGGTTAGATAGTCTGAGTTATCCCACAACTCTAATTCTTTATGCAGTTCTCGGTTTTCTTGTTTCGCCGCCACCAGTTGTGCATGTACCTTGTTACGTTGTTCCAGCTGGCTTACCAGGTCAAACAAGGGCGCCCCCACCAGTAGCAAAAATATGGAGGCTACCACCAGGATGCTACCCACGGTTACCGAAAAGCGTGAACCTACTTTGACCCGCCGGTTTGCCGCTTTAACCATCGGGGAACGTCCCCGATTGCGCTTAGCGGTGCGCACCAAAGGAGAAACTGACCGGAAGGCAGAGCCCTGCTTGCGGGTATTCTCTCTTTGTACACTTTTAGGCGGTTGCGGAGACTTCACGCCTTCATTATTTCATCATTATTGACAAATAGCGCTCCGGCATTCTGAGAGGTCGAGTATTCAGCGCGATTGCTATTACTCCCGAGCACGTCGCCGAACAATCACCATTCCCGCAGCCCCAAGCGTTAAAGCTGCGATGCCTGCCATGCCTGCCAGGCTACCAGTATTAACCAGGGAACCCCGATTCTGTCTGACCGCTGTAGTCGGGTTGTTGGGGTTTTGTTTCTTCCCATCAGCGACTGTTCCGCTGTCAGGCTGAGTCGGATTATCCGAGGGCACTGTTCCCGGTTTCTCGGGTTCAGTACCCGGCTTTTCGGGGTCAGTACCGGGTTTCTCGGGGTCAGTTCCTGGCTTGGGATCGTCCTTCTGGTCAGCGGTAAATGTCCACTTCACCGCGCGGGTAGCCGCAAATGAATAATCATCACTAGCGGTAGCGGTTACTGTCACCGATTTACCGGGAGCCACCGCCTGATTTTGCGCGTCATAGCTCACGCCGACAGTGGTGGGAATCTGAAGATTTCCAGCCTCACTGGCAAATTCAGGGGTGGCTGGCACCGTGAATTTCCATTCAGTGGTGGCACTTTCTCCCAGTTTGTAACCGGCTTTCGCTTTTAGAGTCACAACTACGGGGCCGGCCGGGTAGCTATCAGCTAACGCGGCTCCATTAACCAGATATTCGATACCTTCAACCTGCGGCAAAGTCACTTTACCGCTAACTTCGTTTCCTGTAAGACTCAGGGCAAAACCTGGAACTTTACCTTCCACATATCCTTTATCGGTTTGCGGATTTTGACCCGGAGTTGGAGTATCGGGTTCGCCAGTAGTAGTTCCCGGTTTCACGGGGATAACTTCCGTATCTACTGTGCGATCAATATAGGTGATAGTGGGGCTGACGAACATTGATGGTTGGGCGGGATTGCCGGTGGATTCGGCAACTACCCGCACAAAGTCCCCTTTAGAAACCTGTAAAGCATTCGCGTCATTGGCGGTGAAATTAAATTCTCCATCCGGGCGAATATCTTTCTTTGCTAAAGTCAAAGAACGTTTTTCACTTCCATTAACCAGCAGTTTCACGGTGACTGTCCCGCCGGTAGCATCCCCTTGACGCAAGAATGGTTCCGCAGGTTTACCTGCCGCCGCGTCCTTAACTTTGAAAGTAATATAACCGGTCTTGGGAGCCCGCCACGCCATTGCGGTTGCGCCCGCCGATGTCGGGGAATCAGAAAGCAAACCGTTAAGAGCGCTCCGGTCGGCGGGAGCTAGTTGAGCCCCGTTAATACCCGGCCCGTAATACCCGTCTACCTGCCAGTTCGGCCATGCAGGGTCAGCTTTATCGATATTTACCCATTTACCATTAGCACCTGTCTGCTTTTGCCCAAACCAGACATTGCCTTGCACGTTATGGGTGTAGTCATCCAGCCAGCTATACACGTTATCTATAGACAGCGGAAACTCGCTGGTAACTTTGCCATCTAAAGAGGTAATCTTTAGCTTCATTCCCGCTGCCACCAGTGCGTCCTCTGCCTGAGCGTTACCGGCAGTATCAACTATTTGCGCTTTACCCTCTACAGTTAGGTTAGAGAGCACTTCCGCGATGGTGCTGGGACTCTTTTCAGTTGAGGGAACGTGGATAGTATTTCCTGCTTTATAGGCACCATTCTTGCTGGGTACGGTTTGTCCGTCAGTTACCTGATAGGTGGTGCTAACCAGTTTCGCGCTATCGGTAACGGTTGCTGGCGGGAGCGGTTTTTGATCGGTAGAGACTGCCCCAATATCAAAGGTGTTGGCAGTGCGACCAAAGAAATCAGTACCTAAAGCAAAGCCGTTATCGTCAGTTATTCCTTTACCTTTCCCAATTGCTGGCGAGTTAGCGGCTAGCTTGTAACCATCAAAGACCGTGGTCTTGGCATCCGCTGCGGCATAACTTAACCCGGGGAAATAGTGAGGGTGTGCTTTCATGTCAGTGGCAGCATCACTGGGAGCTTTCCCGGGATCTGCCAGGACTGCGCTGCCTTTACTTACTTTTACGGGATTCTGGTCGCTAGCGGGATAGTTAGCGTAGTTGTAGTAAAGGTTATGCGAGTAAGTTACCTTGGCATTCCCATCAATATCTTTTGGATTCCAGGTGATATGCCCTAGGGGATTCCAAGATTCAGTGCGGGGTTGGTCACTCATATTGTAGAAAATATTATTTTCTACTTTCATCGTTCCTTGCTGAGCTTGCGCAGGGTGCAAAATCGAGGATCCTGATTTCAAATAGAAAGTATTGTTGTAAACATGCGCATTCGGATACTTTCCGCTATAGCTTGGAACCCAAAAAGTTGGTGAAAGCGCCCCGAGGGAATCGTTTTGCGCAATATTGAAACGGAAGGTGGAGTTTGCTGCCTGATCTCCGCAGAACATCACCGTTCCGCCAGAGTTATTGGCAGAATAGTTGTACTCGTAGACGGTACCGTCGCCTGAGTCCGCATCCCAGGGCATTCCGTCACCGTTACCTTTATCGGCATTTTGGGTATTGAAACCCTCGTTGAAGCGGAATACGGCATCTTTTGATTTCCACGGCCAAATGGAGGCAGCTACGCGCCCTCCCGTCTTAGCAAATTTTCCGGGAGTATCTTTCGCAAAAAGATAATCGGTAGTGTTCATCTGGGTAGCAATCTCGGTGGCTACATTGCTTTCAACTACCGGCTTATACCCGTACATGGCGGTAATCGCGTCACCACCGATATTCTTAATAAAGTTATTGCTGATTACCACATTTGTGGAACCATACTTGGTGATGACCTCATCAGGAATCTGAATACGACCATCAACGGCAACGCTGGCGTAAGCACTGTAAACAGCGGCTATCCCCCAGCGTCCGGAGTTTTCTACCCGGTTATTGATAATCTGTAAGTCATTAAACCGGGGATATCCTTTCTCCGGTTTGTCCAAGGCAGGCTTAAATCCCGGAGCCTTACGTTCGGCAGCTGGTTTCATCTGGTCGCTGGCGATTAGGGAACTGAAATAAATCGCACCATTAACACTGTGTTTATTGTAGATATTACCTTTCACATCATGGACGTAAAGGTTCTTTAACACCACATGATCTAAAGTTCCCCGGTTTTGAGCGATCCCGGCAATCCCGGTGCGGTCAAGGGCGCAGTTATCGTTATAGGCGCACCCATTTTCTTTTCCGCTGCCATCTTCAAGCCGTTTATTGGTGATTTCTAGGTCGCTAAGCTCGATATTTTCAGTATCTTTTAGCATTACGGTAGAAGAAACTGCATCCTTAGCCAGATAATGCTGACTGTGCCCCAAGGTCAAACCATAGTCCAGTTTCCACTGTCCCTGGCCATTAGCGGCAATTACCGGTTTAGCACCCTCACCATATGCCGAAATCACCAGGGGCGCTCCATCACTATCTACCTGGTAGGCGCAGGTAGTGCCGTCATTAAACTTGAAGGATTTATCGCCACTGATACACAGATGCTGGTTGTTAAAGACATCCCCACGTTTTAACAGAATCTTGTCACCGGCATGCAGAGTCAGTTTATTGACAGCATCCAAGGTCTTAAGGGGTTTAGCCTCAGATTTTCCATCATTAGCGTCATTACCCGCTGCACTCACGTAATAGGTAGTGGCAGGAATAATTTCCGCCTGCACCGGGGCAGCTACTGCCGGCAACTGAGACAGGGCAACCAAACTGGTGGCAAGCACTGTGATACCGGTAGCTTTAGCAAGTTTCTTCAGGTTCATCTTTCCCCTATCGCCTGCTGGGTAACCAGCTCTATTTACTGAAAGTGTCTTTAACGAAAGCAACTACGCTTTCTTGATTTATCACCGTATCCATACCCTGAACCTGCTGAGCCAACAAGTCGTAATAAATCTGGGTACGAAGATCAACTTTGACGCTGGGTGAGATAATCTTCCACTTTTCTTCTTCCGAGGAAAGCTTAGCAATTTCTTCACCAAAATCCCAGGCGTTAGCCAAATAGTGATCTTTAACCTGTCGGTCACTAACCCTCATCCCTGGGGCTTGTTCAGCATTGATATATTGGTCGCGCAAACCGCTGACATATTTCGAAAGATAAACCGATAAACCAGGTTGCTCGCCCTCGAAACTCTGATTCCGCGTGACCGTTGCGTCGTCACTAGGGGAGCTACCCTCTCGCCAAGACTGCAGCGCCTCTTCCCAGGTGGGGGTGTTCATTTGTCCCCCTAGCACCGCCTGCCTATAGGCAGCGTGCTGTCCTTCTAGTAAATGCACAGCCTGGCAAGCAGCATATTCAGCCGGTTTGCGGGCGCTCGCGCAAAACTTTTTACTGGCAGGCGAATACGCTTTTTGCACTACCAGCTGTTTACGTTCGTTCTCGGAGCTAGCAGTAGGGGCAGCGGTTAGGCGGGTACATTTAGCTTGATTTTTTTGCCAAAAGTCAGCGCCAATAGAGCTTTCTTCGCCGGCGCAAGCCGCTACCGCCTGGGATTTAACCTCTGAGAGGGCGTATTTAAACTCGGCAGCGCCCACCTTTTGCCCGGCGATAGTTACCCCTGGCAGTTGAGGTTTTTCTTTTGTCGCTTCGGTATCTGAGCGAGGTATCCCCACAGCCCAGATAACAGTCCCCACTAGAACACAAAGCGCTATCCCGATAAGTAAAGCGGCAGACGCCAGCCTCCCCCCAGGAAACCTAGTGAGCCGTTTACGCTGATCCTTTAACTGATTTTTGGCTAACGCAGATTTGCCGGCGCGCGATTTCATAGGCGTTTAAAGCGTAGTGCTACCCCCGCACCCGCAAATAACGCGGCCGCAAGCAGATACCCCCAGGGGGAAGAACCGGTGCGGGCAAGATTACCTGCGGTAACGTCGCTAGCGGAGGATTGCTGCTGAGGGCGATTCTTCGACTTATCTAAGGAACCTGGCGTAGTCGGGTTAGCCTTTCCGGGGTTACCGCTAGGTTTATCCGTTGGTTTATCAGTAGCTTCCGGTTTAGGAGTGTCACCACCGGGGCCTGGAGTTTCGCCCTCACCGGGCTTATCGGGCTGGCTGGGATCTACCACCGGAGGTTCAGGTTTATCGCAATCCAAGTTTTCCCGAGTAGGCGCAGTCCAGCTCCAGATTGTTTGCACCCCGGCAGAAATGACGTATCCCGCTGCTGCTTCGGCTTTGATACGCAGAGTTTGTCCGTAATCATAGGTGAACGTCCCACCAGATTGGGGAGTTATTTCTTTACCATTTACAGTCACTGTATAGCGCACGCCCTCTTGCGGTTTAACCATTCCAGAGGGCTTTACGCTGCAGCTAACCGGGTCTTGATCTGCGCCATCAACATTTGAAGAAGCCGCCGGGGTTACCAGTTTGGCTGTGGGATCGTAGTAGTTCAAAGCGGCGATTCTGCGCCCATTGGGAGCGGGAATCCCCGATTCTTTCAGCAAGAACTTGCCTAGCAGTAACTGTCCTTTGTGATTCAAGCTGCCCTGACTATCGACAATGTCACCATAGTTGGGGTTCTTTGCTTGCAGCTTTTGAAAGTATTGATGGGCGTCAATTGCCGGTACTTCCTCGTCAGCAGCTAGCTGTAACATTGCGTCGGCGTATTTGTCTACCTCGGCACTGGCTTCGGCAGGCGTAACTAGCACCACGCGGATTCCGTCTGCCTTCGCCTGGGCAACCAGCTGTTTGATATTGCTCTTAAAACTGTCAAGCGTTTCATAGGGCTGCCCGGCGGGATTTAGCGCATCGGGCATCAGGTATAGCACCTGCGGCTTATGTCGTTTTACCTGGCTGTCATATGCGGCTAGCATTTTGGCGGTGGTCTGCCCCGGATAGGACGAATTCACTACGAAACGCGAGCGAGCGGCAAGCTGCAGCCCGCTAGGGTTATTGTCACAACTATTACCGTTACATTCCCAGCTCACCACTTCGTCAAAAACTTCGGTGGCGGATTTAGCGGAAATATCGCCCTCGCCCCCATAGATAGTGTCCGAACCTAAAAATACCCAGGTGTTGGGGTCGCCCTTAGCATTATGGATAAAGGGAGAAATCACCGAATTAACCGTAGCGGCACCGGCTTGTTCGGCTATTTGCTGTTCGCTCAACACTTGATCCGAAACCGCGACATAATCTAATACCCCGGAAAATGAGCTCTCGGGAGTGGGATTTGCACCCACCCGCGCTGCGCACAAGGTTACATAATCTACCGAGAAGTTATTTAAGGTGAGGGCGTTAGCGCCGGCAACTCCCGCACCTTTCAACGGCAGTACCTTTACCCCGTCAAGATAGTAGTCGGCAGTACCGTCAGTAATGTTTACGCTGACAGTATGGAATTTTCCGTCAGCGACGATGGGATTTTGTAAAGTGAAACCGTCAAGCTTACCGGTTTTGAATTGACGCTGAACCTTAAACTTTCCACCCTCCGCGATATCTAGGCGCAGCTGCAGATTAGAATCCTTATCAGCAAAGGAAATAAGGGTTCCGGTCTGAGTAGAGGTGGCTTTGAAACGCACCGTAAAGTTCTGTTTTCCAAAGGATGCTACCTGAGCGGCTTGGTCATCCTTTATCTGCGGGGAGCAAGATTCACTGGTGGTCTGGGCGTGATTGAACACCAGGTTTGCCGGGTGTGGGGGCTGTTTCTTTAACACTTCGGGTACGTTTTGCGTCACTGGCACGTCGGTGAGGGGACTTCCGTAACGCTCTACATATGCTTTGGAAGTATTGGCTAGCGCTGAATCTTCATTCCAAATATTCAACTGCTTTACCAGGAATTTTGCCCACTCCAGATAGCCTTGCGCACTGGGATGTACCCCATCGCCTTGCATCCAGCCGTCAGAGTTATCTGACGCGTGCTCGGTTTGCCAGAACTTTTGGACATCCAGCAGAATCACTTTCTTTTCTGCTGCCACCTCCCGGACAGTGTCCATCCACGCATCGAAAGAGGCATGTCGCCCGTCAGTAGGATAGTTTTGGGTTTGCAAAACCGGAATTGCCCCGGAGGCGCGAATCTGGTCGATAAAGTATTCGAGATTTTGTCGGTAAGTATTTTGTTCAACCCGTTCCTTGGTAGGGGCATTTACCGAATCATTCATCCCCAGAGCCAAAAAGACTACGTCAGCACCTTTATCAAGGACAGATTGTTGGAAAGCTTGACGCAAATACCGGGTAGTCGAGTTAGCCACCCCGGTGTTCATCACTAAATCGTTAGTGCGTCCTATTCTATTAATGGGGGTCGAATGTAGATAAGAGTTGAAATACTCGCTGAAGCGCCGCAGCCCTTCACTGGTATTAGCGCCATGAGTTATGGAATCACCAGTAAATAGCCAGGAAATAGGGTTTTCTTGCCTCAATTTTGCCTGTAGTTTTTCCCAATCAGCTAAGGATTGGTTAGCTGCAGAAGCGGTATTTTCAGGAATATTGGCTTTAACCTGTGTGGGCATTGCCCAGTTCGCAGCGGAAACAGTAGCAGCTCCGGCTGGGGTAGAAGACCCCAGCCCAATAGCAGAAAAAAGCATCGCTAAAGTTACGCTAGCTGCCGCTAAAGACTTCTTCATCTTCATATATCCCCAGTATTCTTCATTACCCGCTGCTCGTTTAGATTAATCGCGAAAAAATTAACGCTCTAAACGTCTATCCTGCGAGATTCGGTAGCGAGTTAGTTGGTCTTTGGCTTCCTTGCTTATTACTTGTCTAACTCTAACCTTACTTTTGGGGTAAACCCCAAAAGCGCATGATTACCCCACAATGCTATCAACACTTTTTACCCGCACGAGTGAAGGTATTTAACTTCTGTTTTGATTCCGTTTCAATAGCGGGAAATCCGGGATTATTCCGAAGAAACCCGACAACGCGTTCGCGCGAACGCACATCGCGTGAATAAAACGAACAGATTTATCGGTGCCCTAATGCCTAAAAACAAAAAAAGGGGTGGGTCGAAAGAAAAATCTTTCGACCCACCCCGGATGTTTTGAGCTAATCGCCTATCAGCTGTATAGGCATTGCAAACTAGGCTTTAAAACGCGGGAATGCGTTCCGCCCAGCATATACCGCAGCGTCGCCCAGTTCGTCCTCGATACGGAGCAGCTGATTGTACTTCGCTACCCGCTCGGAGCGTGCCGGAGCACCGGTCTTAATCTGACCAGAGTTAGTGGCTACCGCCAGGTCAGCGATAGTTACGTCCTCGGTCTCGCCACTGCGGTGAGAAGTCATGGACTTGTAACCGGCGCGGTGAGCATCTTCAACCGCCTGTAGGGTTTCAGTCAGGCTGCCAATCTGATTCACCTTCACCAGTAGAGCGTTAGCTACGCCCTCTTTAATGCCGCGAGCCAGACGCTCCGGGTTGGTTACAAACAGGTCATCGCCAACCAGCTGAACCTTGTCACCGATATGCTCGGTCAAAGCCTTCCAAGCATCCCATTCGTCCTCCGATAGCGGATCCTCGATAGAAACAATCGGGTACTTGGCGACTAGTTCATCGTAGTACTTCACCATGTAATCAGTGTCGCGAGGCTCGCCCTCGAACAGGTACTTGCCATCTTTGAAGAACTCGGAAGAAGCCACATCCAGAGCCAAAGCCACATCTTTACCCGGCTCGTATCCAGCTTTCTTGATCGCTTCACAAATCAGGTCGAGAGCTTCCGCATTGGAGTCCAGGTTGGGGGCGAAACCGCCCTCGTCACCCAGGCCGGTCGATAGACCGCGATCTTTAATAACGCCCTTCAAAGTGTGGTACACCTCGGCGCCCATACGGAGAGCTTCCGCGAAAGAGTCAGCACCAATAGGGGCAATCATGAACTCTTGAATATCCACATTGGAGTCAGCGTGAGAACCACCGTTCAAAATGTTCATCATCGGAACCGGCAGCACGTGGGCATTGGGGCCACCCAGGTACTTGAAGAGGGACACCCCTGCTTCCTCGGCGGCGGCATGAGCAACAGCCAAAGAAACACCCAAAATAGCGTTAGCACCCAATTTGCCTTTGTTAGCAGTGCCATCCAAATCCATCATCATCTGGTCGATAGCGCGCTGATCAAAAGCATCTTCACCGATTAGCTCTGGGGCAATGTCATCCATTACGGCATTAACCGCATCCTGAACGCCTTTACCCAGGTAACGACCTTTGTCGCCATCCCGACGTTCCACGGCTTCAAAAGCGCCGGTAGAAGCCCCGGAAGGAACGGAAGCACGGGCAGAAGCACCCGAATCCAACAATACTTCCACCTCAACGGTGGGATTTCCCCGAGAATCAAGAATTTCACGGGCATTAATAGCAACGATTAGTGACACGGTCACGCTCCTTATAGATTTTGTTGATCACTTAATTACAGTCTACTGGAAGTAAAGGACGTCAGCAGGTTGCAAAAGTCCCTATCTTTAGGCACAGACGGAAAGAAAAATGTTTACTTAGCCGGCTGCGAACCTTGCGGCATTTGCCTTTGCAGCATTTGCTCCACCTTGGCAAAACTTTGCAGTTTCACTCCGGCACCCAAATCAGGTTCTAGCACCTGGATCCCGGTAGTATTCGACAATGCCTGAGTTAAGAGGGCGTTAATCTTCAAAGCCGCAGCCTGCTTGTCACCCTGTTTTTGCGCCGCCAGGAGCTTCGGCTGAATTCGCTTTGCTAAATCCGCAGATAACTTCCCCTGTTGCTGATCACTAGACAACTTTTGTAGCCGCCAGAAATCTAGGGTATCCGTAGAAAAGTCTGCCTGCTTAATGCCTGCTACCCCAGCTTCGGCAGCCAGCCACTTATTAATATCCGCATCGGTATATCCAGACTGGTTACGCAATTCTTCCCTGGCGACCTTCATCGCGGATGCCCAAGAGGCAAGGTATTGGGACGGTATCTCGCCGCGCTCTAGGGAATCCCAAACAGCTTGCGGATACACTTCAGTTCCCAACTGTTTTTGAACTTGGGAACGCATCTGTTGCATATAGGATACGCGCTGTTCATCAGTGGGAGTGGCCGCATTAATCTCAGCTGCCACCTGTTCGACCGGAAAACCATCTTTCGCGGTTTCAGCGTTGGAACATCCGCTAAGCCCCATCCCGAGCAGGGCGGTGCCGGCGCAAATACCAATAACTCGAAGAACTTTGTTATTCATAAGACTGTCTTTCTGAAGCTAATAGCTAGGGTTAGCTTATCAAGAGGGTGCGGTCAGCTCTATTCTTGTGCATTAGAATTTATTTTTCCAAAGGGGGTCAGCACATTTTGTAACAACTTTGCCACCCACTGCGCTAGCGGTTCATCATGCAGAGCGCTTTGCCCCAATTTTTCTCCCTTAGGAGCTGGCACCAAGATTTGGCGTACCGCCGGCTTAATCACCGTTCCCGGATGCAGCCGCTTTATCCGCAGCATTTGCGAATCCGCCAAGCTAATCGGGGCAAAACGCACAAAACGCCCCTGTGCCACAATTTCCTTAATCCCTAGGGCACGCGCAGCCATCCGTAGCTTCGCCACCGTAAACAGTAGCTGCACATTTGCTGGTGGCACTCCGTAACGGTCAGTCATTTCTTCTCGCACCGCTTCCAGCTGCGCTTCTTCCCGCACGCTGGATAGCTTTTGATACATCTCTAGACGCAGCCGTTCTGACTCCATATATTCAGGGGGAATATGGGCATCGATCGGCAGTTCAATCCGCACTTCACTATCGTCTGCTTCTGCTTGTGCGCCCTCTTTGAAACCGCGCACCGCCTCGGACACCATCCGGATATACAGGTCAAAACCAACCCCGGCGATATGGCCCGACTGCTGCCCGCCCAGCAGGTTTCCGGCTCCGCGAATCTCCAAATCCTTTTGGGCAACCGCTGTCCCCGCACCTAAATCGGTATTCGCGGCGATAGTTTGTAAGCGTTCATGCGCAGTTTCGGTTAACGGTTTATCGCCCGGGTAGAAGAAATAGGCGTAAGCACGTTCCCGCCCGCGCCCTACTCGTCCTCGTAACTGGTGTAGTTGGGAAAGCCCCATTCGATGCGCCCCGGAAACAATTAGGGTGTTGGCGTTGGAAATATCTAGCCCGGTTTCTACAATCGTGGTGCAAACTAGCACATCAGCCTGGTGGTTCCAGAAATCAACCATTACTTGTTCCAGTTGCTTTTCATGCATTTTGCCGTGCGCCACCGCGATCCTGGCTTCCGGAACCAGTTCCGACAGATGCGCCGCTACCCGGTCGATCGATTCTACCCGGTTATGTACATAAAAAACCTGTCCGTCACGCAGCAGTTCCCGTCGGATCGCTGCCTTTACCTGTTTGTCCTGGTAAGCACCAACAAAAGTGAGCACCGGGTGGCGTTCTTCCGGCGGGGTCGAAAGGGTCGAAAGTTCCCGAATCCCGGTCACCGCCATTTCTAGGGTGCGCGGAATCGGGGTGGCCGACATAGAGAGCACATCCACATTGGTGCGCAGAGCTTTCAAAGTTTCCTTATGTTCCACCCCGAAACGCTGCTCTTCGTCAATAATCACCAGTCCCAGATTTTTGAACCCGACTTCCCCAGTAATCAAACTATGGGTTCCGATCACCAAATCGATTTCGCCGCCACGTAACTGGTCTTTGAGTTCTCGCGCCTGGGCAGGGGTAGAAAAACGCGATAGCTGCCCAATTTTTACCGGGAAGGGCGCGAAACGGTCACTAAAAGTTTCAAAATGTTGTTTTACTAGCAGCGTGGTCGGCACTAGCAAGGCAACTTGGAACCCTTCTTGGATAGCTTTGAAAGCCGCGCGCACCGCCACTTCGGTTTTGCCGAACCCTACATCTCCGCTGAGCAGGCGATCCATAGGGGACGGTTTTTCCATATCCGCCTTGACTTCATCGATGGTAGCGAGCTGGTCAGGAGTTTCCTGATACTCGAACGCGTCCTCGAGTTCCTTTTGCCAGGGGGTATCGGGACCGAATGCGTGTCCTTTGGTGGCCTGACGGGCAGCGTAGAGCCGAATAAGTTCTGCCGCGATTTCCCGGGTAGCTTTACGGGCACGATTCTTGGTTTTCGCCCAATCCGCTCCCCCCATTTTGTTTAGCTGCGGAGTATCCGAGCCGGCATAGCGGGAAACCAAATCCAAAGAATCAGTGGGGACATAGAGCCGGTCACCAGCTTGTCCCCGCCGCGAAGGGGCGTACTCCAATACCAGATATTCGCGGGTAACTGCGTCTTGGCCTTTACCGATAGTGCGCTTGGTCATCTGCACGAAGCGTCCCACCCCATGCTGGGAGTGCACCACGTAGTCCCCGGGCTTTAGTGACAGAGGATCAACAATGGTTTTCCCCCGCCGACTAGCCAATTTGCGGGGAGCTTGTGCCAGGCGCGGAGAACGTCCAGTCAAGTCAGCCTCTGCCAATACCAGCAGGTGTGAGGCTTTCAGGGTGAAACCAGCCGCGATTTTACCGGCGGTAACCAGCACGCTTCCCTTTTCTATATCCGAGGACGTAGCTAGAGTGGCTACTGCACGGGCAGGCAGGCCTGCCTCGGAAAGATTAGCGGCGAATCGGTTGGCCAAGCCGCGTCCCGAACAGGAGATAATCACCTGCCAACCGGCGTTTAGGTACTGCCCTAATTCTTTAACTGCCTGGTCAATCTGTCCGCGGTAGCCTTTGGTCGCCCTCGCGCCCATGCTAGTTTGACCGTTGTAAACATAGGTGGGTCGGGTAGTTTCGCTGAGCCCATTTTCTTCTTCGCCCCCGCTGAGTTCCTCCGTGAGAGTTACGGTCTCCGCGGCCGGTTCTTCCTCGTTTTCGGCATCCAAAATATCTGCACTGGGCAGACCAGTTAGTTCCCACCAGCCAAGGCTTTTATCGAGAGCTTCTTGATTAAAATCATTGAGACTTTGGAGGGCGCGGGCAGCGCGGATCGGGATTTTTCCGCCTCCCGCCGCTGCTTGCCAAGCCGCCTGCTCAAATTCGTGGGAAGTGGCCAGCAAATCTGCGGCGCGGCGAGCTACTCTCCCCGGTTCGTCAATCACGATAGTGGTATCTTCCGGCAGCAAGGAAACCACGCTTTGCAGCCCGGGAGCCAACACCGGGGCTAAAGATTCCATCCCCTGGACTGCGATCCCCTGGCTGATCAGTTCTAACATATCGGCCACACCTGGCAGGGAGGGTTGCAGCTCGCTAGCGCGCTGCTTAACCTGGTCGGTTAACAGCAATTCCCGACAGGCCGGCGCCCACACCCCGGCAGGACTTTTTTCCAGGCTGCGCTGGTCTGAAAGGGAAAAGTAGTTTACTTCCTCTAGAGTGTCCCCAAAGAAATCTAAGCGCTGGGGATGAGATTCCCCGGGTACGAATACGTCAACAATTCCTCCCCGCACCGCGAATTGTCCCCGCGTTGACACCAAATCGGTTTTCTCGTATCCCAGCTCCAGTAGGCGGGTAGCTAGTTTATCGAGAGGATAATCTTCGCCCTCTAGAATTCTTAGGGGCTCAATCTCGGTTAAACCCGCTACTACCGGCTGCAATAATGCCCTAACAGGAGCTACCAGAATGGTTATCGCCTGCCCGGGGCCGCTGGTTTCCGGATGGGTCAGGCGGCGCAGGGCGGCGATTCGCTGCGCCATAGTGTCGGCACGGGGAGACAGCCGTTCATGCGGCAGGGTTTCCCAGGAGGGGAAGCGGGCAACTCGGGGCAGGTATCCCGCCAGTTCCGCCTCTACCTGTTCGGCGGCTCTGCCCGAGGCAGTTACATACAAGATCAGGCCGCGTCCCTTTTCCTTAGCCGCCTCAGTCTGCGCAGCTTTCTTAGTATTTACTGATGAGACGGGTAGCGGGGAAAACTTTCCGCTACTTACCTCGGTTTGCGCCGCGGCTGCCGCGAGCGCCGGCCTTACTCCGGCAGGACAATAAAGGGACTGGACGCTATGGGGCTGGGAGAAGAACTTTTTAGCTGCCGGCTCACTAGCTACTTTTTCTACTACGGCTTGCAAACTCATCGTGTCCATCTTAGATGAGAGCGCTACCCAGGTCACTTTTACCTGTTTACCCGGGTAGGATCAGGTACGAGGACGCGCCCGCGTAAAACACAAATAGCGGCTGCTTAGGAAGTGTAAACGTCGAAGTGGTTTCCCCGGGTACCCCGGTCATAGACTTTTCCTGGCCCGCCAAAGGGAGTGTTAATCACGGTGCCTTTCGGAGCATCATTGGCAAGCACAATATAACCGTCGGCGTCAGCTACATACCCGTTAGCATTCACGTGGCGGCCGGGAATCCGCAGTCCCCCACCGGGTAAGACTTTTTGGGAATAGTAGGTGAATTTATATCCGCTCCAATGCACTACGCCTGCTCTGCGTAAAGCTGCCAGGGAGTATTGCGCGCTGGAAGCACTAGCCCCAGCAGTACTTGCTTGCGAAGCTGGTTGCGGATTATCGCTGGCTAACGCAGTGGCAGGATCGGTTGTGGGGGATTCGTCTAAGACTTTAGCGCTAACTTTTTCTAAACCGTATTCTCCGCTTGCTTGAGCAACCGGGTTGGTTTTGGAAATGGTTTGCGTCGTCATTTCGGGTTGCGGTTGCCCGGCGGGAAGGGAAGCGGAATGCAGAGCGACTGCTCCCGAGGTACCGACTGCGGCTGCGATTACTGCAGTGGCTAACCCCGCCTGCCATAGTAGATGGCGGAATGGTTTCTTTCCTTGGCTATGACGTCCCACGATTTTCCCATTCAGTCGACAAAATAACCTGCCCGGTTTACCAGGCGAAAATCAGTCTAAACCATTATGCAATCATTTCGCTACCAAATCGTTACATTCGTAGCCCTTACCACAGTTTACGCAGAAAGCGTGGTGCCCCGCCGAGAAACGGCGGGGCACCACGCTCTTGGTATCAGATTTAAAATCGCTATTTTTCGATTAAACCTGGCTGCTCATCTTAGCGATCATCATCAAGAACTCGGCATTGGAGTTAGTGTTCTTCAGTTTAGACAGCACAAACTCGGTAGCCTGCTGAGGCTCTAGGGCGCTAAGCATCCGCCGCAACTTCCAAGTGACCTGCAGTTCTTCCTTGTTTAGCAGCAGTTCTTCACGGCGAGTACCCGAGGCGTTCACATCTACCGCGGGGAATAGGCGCTTATCCGCCAACTGTCGCGACAGACGCAGCTCCATATTGCCGGTGCCTTTGAACTCTTCGAAAATAACTTCGTCCATCTTGGAGTTGGTTTCCACCAAGGCGGTAGCCAAAATAGTCAGCGAACCACCATTTTCGACGTTACGCGCCGCCCCAAAGAATTTCTTGGGTGGGTATAGCGCGGAAGCGTCCACACCACCGGACAAGATCCGTCCCGAAGCCGGGGCTGACAGGTTATAGGCACGCCCCAAGCGGGTAATGGAATCCAGCAGTACCACCACATCTTGACCTAGCTCTACCAGGCGTTTTGCCCGTTCAATCGCTAATTCGGCTACCGAGGCGTGATCAGAGGCGGGACGGTCAAAGGTCGAAGCAATAACCTCTCCCTTTACCGTGCGCTGCATATCGGTAACCTCTTCGGGCCGTTCATCTACCAGTACCACCATCAGGTGACATTCCGGATTATTAGTGGTGATCGCATTGGCGATCTGCTGCAAAATAATAGTTTTACCGGCTTTAGGAGGAGAAACAATCAACCCGCGCTGTCCCTTACCAATCGGGGCGATCAGGTCAATAATCCGCTGGGTGGGGTTCTTGGGATTGTTCTCTAGGCGCAGCTGCTCATTCGGGTACAACGGCACCAAATCTTTGAACTGGGTGCGCGCCCTGGCGTCCTCGATACTCATCCCGTTGACAGCGTCCAAACGTACCAGGGCATTGTATTTTTGCCGCCGGTTATTTTCGCCCTCTTTGGGAGGACGCACTGCGCCCTGTACTGCATCTCCAGACCGCAATCCCCAACGGCGCACCTGTCCTAAGGTGACATAAACATCATTGGGGCCAGCTATATAACCCGAGGTGCGCACGAAAGCATGGTTGCTTTGCACATCCAATACCCCTGCGATCGGCAATAGTTCTTCCTCGTTTTCTTCGGAGGATTCCTCTTCATGATGGTCGTTTTTACCGCGACCGCGATTATCATTCCAGTTATCATCGCGGCGGCGATTCCGGTCACGCCGGCGATTACGCCGTCCCCGACCACGTCCCTCCCCGCGGTCTTCATCCTCTGCACTGGGCAAAGAAATCTCATCGACCGAATGAGGGGTCTCCCCTTTATTCTTCTTGGTCTTATTGCGGAGGTCTTTCTTGCCGGCGTGCTCGGCTAAATCCTGTTTCAGCTGCTCCTTCGCATCTTTTTTAGCATCGGATCCTTCGCGAACCGCAGCCTGATGTTGTCTGTTGTGTCTGCGCGTATCCGCTTTCCGTTGAGACGAGCCATTTTGGTTGGCACTAGCCTTCACAGTCTCTTGCGCGGCATCGCTGGCAGGTTGGGCGGAGCGAGCCTGACTAATCATTTCGATCAACTCATTCTTCCGTAAGCGGGAGATCCCCCGCAGCTGCATTTTTGCAGCTAGAGCCTTTAGCTCACCCAGCTTCATAGTGCGCAGATCGTTGGCATTCGCGTTTGTGCTCACAAACTTTCCTTTTGAATGTAGGTTGACGCAGATGCGCCTGGATATTAAGAATCGAGAAAAAAGGCCTCGATTTTGAAGGCCGGAACTGAGCGTCCCTGGCGGTAAACCCGCTAGGTGCTTTCGCCTTCGTGAGTTTAGCTTACCAGGATTTTCAGCGGGCAGGAAACTTGCGCTTAGTGAACCTGGCCATGACCTAAGTCCGGCAAATAGCTCAAACTGTCGCAAGAGCGTTACAGCTCTCGCACTCCGCGAGTATCCAACTCTAAGGTACGAACCTTCCAACCCACTTTCTCTGCCTTGGCTTTGACCTGATCACCCACGTTTGCCAGTGCCAATACACACGGCCCCGCCCCGGAAACAACTGCTGGCAGCTGTTGCGCCCGTAACCAATACATTAAGTCCAAAGAGGCCGGCATAGCGGCACGGCGATAGTTTTGATGCAAATAGTCCGTGGTAGCGGCCATCAATAGTTCGGGATGAGCTTGCAAGGCACTGACCAAAAGTGCCGCGTTGGCCACATTCCGGGCAGCATCAGCGTGGGGCACCTGTTCAGGCAGTAGCGAGCGTGCCTGGGAAGTATCCAATTCGAAATCCGGGATAAACACCGTGGGACAGAGGTCGTATTGATTTTTGATTTTCACTGCCCAAGTTTTTGGAAACTCCGGGTTCAAGGCAAGCGGATCCGTTTCTTCCTCCTGATCGTCCTGGTCGTTTTGCCCCATTTCAAGGAAAGGTGAAGTCAGTTCCTTGGTAGTGGCAGCTTCTTCACTGGAAGTGCCGTGGATTCCCGCCAGCGTGATTCCCCCATAAATCGCCGGCGCCAAGTTGTCGGGATGCCCTTCGAGGTAGGTCGCGATTCGCAGCATCGTTTCCTTATCGAGCACTTCCGGATCGGAAATAATCGCCCGGACAATAGCCAACCCGCTCACGATCGCGGACGCTGATGAACCCAGACCACGCGATTGGGGAATCTGATTTTCTTGCCAAAGACTGATCCCCACTTGGGAGGCTCCTACGGCATCGAGACCGAGGCGGATCGCCCGTACTACCAGGTGATTGTCGTCCTCCGGCAGCTTGTCTTTGCCCTGACCCCGTACGTGCACCTGGGTTTTTCCAACAGTAGCTCGAAAACGCACTCGATCATGCAGGGAAAGCGCTAGTCCCATACAGTCATATCCAGGCCCCAGATTAGCCGAGGTAGCAGGAACTTTTACTTCCGCCTCGTCCTTAACAATCCGCATCTTGCTTACTTCCGGTTATTTCAAGTCGAGGGCGGCGAGGGCGGCCTCCAGGGTGGGCGCGATTACCTGCGGGTTAATATCGCGATCGCCCAGAGCAGTCGCAGTATCTTTTAGACCGTTACCGGTAACCGTACACACAATAGTCGCACCCTCGGGCACTTTACCTGCCCCAGCAGCCCACAGCAGTCCCGCAACCGAGGCCGCGGAAGCTGGTTCCACAAAAATACCGGTATCGGCCGCTAACCGCGCCTGGGCAGCTAAAATATCTTCATCGCTGACCGCTGTAATAAAACCGTGGGAATCGTCCCGCGCTGCCGATGCATAATCCCAGGAAGCCGGGTTACCGATACGAATGGCGGTCGCCACGGTTTCCGGGTTGTCAATCGGGTGTCCAGCAACGAAAGGCGCAGCCCCTTTAGCCTGGATACCCCACATTTGCGGAACTTTACTGGCGCGCGCCTCCCCGAGTTTAGTTTCTTTTTCCAAGGAGGCGGCGGTGCGCCGACCAGCATATTCGTTATATCCCATCCAGTAGGCGGAGATATTTCCGGCATTTCCCACCGGGAGAACATGAATATCAGGCGCGTCCCCCAAGAAATCAACGATTTCAAAAGCCGCAGTTTTTTGACCCTGCAAGCGGTAGGGGTTAATCGAATTAACCAGGGCTACCGGATAGGATTCGGTGAGCTGGCGGGTAATAGTCAGGCATTGGTCAAAGTTTCCATCCACTGCCACTAGCCTTGCCCCATGCACAATTGCCTGGGCGAGTTTTCCGGCAGCAATCTTCCCAGCAGGCAGGATGACTGCGCATTCCAGGCCAGCCTTTGCCGAATAGGCAGCGGCAGAAGCTGAAGTATTGCCGGTAGAGGCACAAGCCACCATTTTTTGCCCACTAGAGAGCACCTTAGTAATCGCCATGGTCATACCGCGATCTTTAAAAGAACCGGTAGGGTTCATCCCCTCGACTTTGATAAATACCCGCGCCCCTACCTCGTCCGACAAATCATCGGAGTAGACCAGCGGAGTGCCGCCCTCTTGTAAGGTGACAATTTTTTCTTCATCACTTACGGGGAGCCAATCGCGATATTCGTTGATTATTCCCTGCCACAGATGCGCCATCTTGCTAGCCCTCCATACTGATTACTTGAATTATTTGGCTCACCGGCTCGGCGGCTTCCAAATCTTTCACCGTCAAGTCTATGTCTCCCGCACTAGCCCAGTCACTTGACAAAGAAACAATCGCTTTCCCGGATTTAGCGTCACTGCGTTGACGCACCTGCTCGATAGAAATCCCGCGGCGAGCAAAAATCCCTGCTACCTCGGCTAATACCCCGGTTACGTCCTCGACCTGCAGACGGATACTGTACTTGGAACTCACCTGCTCAGCTGGCATTTGTGGCAAATCAGCATAGGCGGACTCGCGCGGGGCGCTGCCGCCGGAAACTAGGTGGAAGGCAGCGGCCACCACATCGGAGAGCACGGCGGAAGCGGTTTGTACCCCGCCGGCGCCTTGACCGTAGAACATTAGCCTGCCCGCGGCCTCGGCATCAATCACAATCGCGTTGAAGGCTCCTGCGATGCTTGCGAGCGGATTCTCTGGTTTCACCAATACCGGCTCCACCCGGCAAGATACGCATTCGCGTCCCTGTTCATCTTGCGCGAGCTGGGCAATCGCCAACAGCTTAATGGTGCGCCCCGACTCTTTGGCGTCGGCAATATCGTCCGCGGTAATACTGCGAATCCCTTTCACCGCTACCTGATCTAGGGAAACCCGGGTGTGGAAAGCTAGCTGCGCAAGGAGGGCGCATTTGGCGGCAGCATCTAACCCATCAATATCGGCAGTCGGGTCAGCTTCGGCATATCCGAGTTCTTGGGCGGTAGTAAGCGCCTGCTCGAATGACCAGCCTTTCTTTTCCATCTGGTCAAGCATGTAGTTGGTGGTGCCATTAACGATGCCTTGCACCACTTGGACGCGATCGCCAGCTAAAGATTCACGCAATCCGTAAACCACCGGAATGGCTCCAGCGACTGCGGCCTCATAGTAAAGGTCGGCTTCCCGCTCGCGAGAAAGGTCAAACAGTTCCGGGCCGTGTTGCGCGAGGAGGGCTTTATTCCCGGTGACCACGGATTTTCCAGCTTCGAGGGCGCGGGTAATATAGGTGCGCGCCGGCTCGATTCCCCCGATTAGCTCGATTACCAGGTCGGCTTGATCAATCAAAGGCTCCGCCTGGTCGGTAAGCAGGTCGCGGCTAATAAAATCAGGGCGGGGAGCCGCCAGATTGTGTACACAAATCCCAATAATCTCTAGGCTGGCTCCACACCTAGCCTGATAATCAGCGGCGCGTTCTTGCAGTAGACGCACTACTTGCGCCCCCACAGTTCCGCACCCGAGGACTGCTATTTTCACCGCTTGCTTCATGTTCACCCTCTTTTCATCACTTTCGCCGGGGCTTTTTACCCGCCGGGGTTTTCTACTCTAACGGTTATTGGAGTTCGAGCGCTCCGAAGATTTGTCACTGAGATAAACCGGCGGCTCCGGTATCCAGTCGCAGTAGGTCATCCACGGTTTCCCGGGCAACGATATAGCGCGGAGCCGCTTTACGGCTCAGCCCAACTACCCCAGGACGAGGAACCAGATTATAGTTCGAGGCCATTGCCCGCCCATAGGCTCCTGTCGCCGGAATTACCAGCAAATCACCAGCTTGAATATCGGCGGGCAGGGCGATTTCGGGAACTAAAATATCCCCGGATTCGCAATGCATACCCACTATGCGGCAGCTAGCAGCGGGGGCATCAGAAAGGCGCGAAGCTAGGGTCGCCACATATCCGGCATCGTAGAGGGCGGGGCGAATATTGTCACTCATCCCCCCGTCTACGCTCACGTATTTGCGGATAGCCCCGTCCTCGAGCTGCACATCCTTGACCGTGCCCACCTGGTACAGGCTGACGCATACCGGGCCGGCTAGCCAGCGCCCCGGTTCAATCGAAATATGAGGAATATCGGTGCCTGCCTGCTCGCAGGCTTTCTTTACTGAAGCTGCGAGGGAGCGCGCATATTCACTGGCGCTGGGCACGTCCTCGCCCTGATAGGAAATAGCTAGTCCCCCACCTAAATCAACTTCGGGGACGGCTTCACCTAGCTTTTGCACCTGGCCGCGGAAAGCTAGCAACCTCTCGGCTGCTACTTGGAAAGATGCTAAATCTTTGATTTGGGAACCGATATGAGAATGCAGCCCCACTAGCTTTAGATTGGGGG
Source organism: Varibaculum sp. GTC20041 (assembly GCF_055387755.1). Classification (NCBI taxonomy): domain Bacteria; kingdom Bacillati; phylum Actinomycetota; class Actinomycetes; order Actinomycetales; family Actinomycetaceae; genus Varibaculum; species Varibaculum sp. GTC20041. The sequence continues at coordinate 225,031 of NZ_AP041144.1, read as the reverse complement.
CGGCAATAATCTTTTTGACTGCCTGGAGGGCGGCTCCTGAGGCCAGGGAGAGGCCGAATTTTTGATCCTCGTGGGCGGTGGCGATAAAGCTGTGTCCCCCGGCGTGTACCCCAGTGGTTAGCCGCACCATCACCGGAGCGGTGGTGTTTTCGCTTTCGCAAAGAGACTGTAATAGGTCGATTTCGCCCAGGGAATCTACGATGATCCGCCCAATACCGCGGCGCAGCGCCAAGCGCAAAGATTCGAAGGATTTATTGTTGCCGTGTAACCCGATTTTCTTAGGGTCAGCTCCCATTGCGGGGTTGAGCGCGACTGTAAGTTCTCCCAGGCTGGCGGTATCTATCCCCATACCCGCCCTGGTGATGGCTTCCCCTAAAGCGGTGCACAGGAAGGCTTTGCCCGCATAGTAGACGCTGGCACCGGAAAATCCGTAGCCCTCCCAGAACTCTTCCGCCATTGCGCTGGAAATGGTTTCGGCGCGGGCAGCGAAATCATCCAGGTCAAACAGGTAGGAGGGGGTAGCGAAATTTTGCGCCAGGTCAGTTATTTTTTGTCCGGCAAAAGATAACTGTCCGTCCTCTTCTCGCTGGGTTCCCCACGGCCAGAGCACTGGATTTTCGGCAGGTTCAGGGCAAGTGAGCATCAGGAAAACCTTTCAAGGATTCAGATTGGTGGGCAACCGCGGTTACATTCGCTAAATTATTGCCAAGCTGACAACTCTTTCAAAACCGTCCATTAAGAAAGACAATCCCTATGGAGACGATATTATTTGCTGGTGGTACGCTCCCTTCCACCACTGCCGGTCAAACACTAATTCCAGCAACCGGGGCGGTCTCGCCTCTCTTCTTATCGGGTAGCGTTGTAAATCGTTTTAAGCATACGGATGCGCTGTTCAAGAGGTGCATCCTTAGGCACACAGATCTTTGCCCCTAGGTACTTCGCTCCCCCTCGTATTGCAGCCTTTGAACATCTAGAAATTTCTTCTTCACTCATGAGTGAGCTGGGTTCATCCGGTTGCGAAGGAAGGTGACCATCAATCCAGGCATACCCGTAAGCACATTCTTGAGAACCGGCACCTGAGAAAAATACTCCCGCAAGTACTCCAGCCTGTCCGGCTTCTAGAATGTGCTCGTAAGGAGTTGCGGCACTTCTACCTTCTACGGCAGATCTACCCCAGTTAAGGTGAATTTCAAGTCCCAGGGTTCGGCAAATCTCGATTTCTTCCTTAAGCGATAAAAACCCTTTTTCGGGTGGCTGTTCCTTAATGAAACGGTCACAGTGCTCGACCACGATCGTTGCTCCGCTCCAGTCCAGTTCTTTTAGTTCTTCGAGGGAGGTGCGAAAAGCGTTTGCATCCGCTAGACGAGTAGGGGCGGAATGCACTTGCACCTTACTCACTGCGGCATGCCCTAAATAATCGGAAAGCTCTCTGGCTACCTCGGAAATTTGCTTAGCCTGGGCAATAGCGAGGCCGCGTCCTTCCTCATCCGCACAGGCGAGACCAAATAAAGGATTTTTTCCAACATTTTGCATCGTGCCGGGAATCGCGGTGATTGTGTTCGAATCCCATTGCGGGCACAGTCTCTCTGCCAGCCAAGTAGCATTATCGGCAAGATCACCAGGATAAGGAATTTCAATTCCGTCTACCCAATCAAGTTGTCCAAGTAAGCGATAGTACTCATCTTGTTGATTTGTATCGGGCATGGACGCATAGGCACCGACTACGAATTTCTGACTCATAGTTATCTCTTTTCTTAAGGAAGCTACCTTGCTTCCAACTATAAATTTGTCTGACAAGATGAAATATTAGTTGACAAGCATCGGAACAGCAACAGCGGTGGTGTCGTACACTTCAAATGGATTGTGAGCAAACAGGGAGTAGCGATCTTGCTAACACCTTATTTAGTTTGAGCACCTAGATAATCCCCACCCACGGCAGCTAGCGGTGATTGTTGCATTCACACTAATTTTTGGGATTTTATTCCGGGTAGCTGCAACATGAAGCAGCAATTGGGGAACGTGTAAAAAATTTCGCGATTTTTTTACACGTTTTTTCGATATGTAAAACTGCTTTACATATAAATCCCGCCCGCGGCAGCTGCGGGAAGCACTGCCTGCAAGCCAGGGTTATCAGCAGCTACTAGCTTCCCCACCAGATTTGTGGTTTACCCCGGTCAGGGAGTGGTGGAGGCTTGGTAGAGGGTGAACAGATGGGCAACTATTTTACGTTTGACGCCCCATCAACTAGCTGTATCGCACTATTGATTACATCAGCAAAAGTAATTTCACCTACATAGTTATTCTTCCTCGCATAAGCCCGCCATCTATCCAAAAAGGACTGGTCATCTTTTATCGATTCCAGGAGACTACGCAGTTTCTCAAGGTTAAACTCCGTATTCCGATAACGAAATGTTCGACGGCACGCTTCCTTCAATGTCGCTTCATTAATATGATGCCTTTGGGAGTTATAAAGTATGTGCAGGTCGTAATAGTCTTTGCTGCGACTATTGAAAAAACCTCGAGAATAGATAGTCTGCAGTTTTTCCGCGATTATCGTTTCTAACGGGTAAGCCTCAATAGGGATGCTTTCATCACTAAAAATACTGGTAAAAATATATTCAACTGGAGACGGAGTTACGGGGTCACCAGTAGCAATATCAAGGGGGAGAATATGTCTAGTATTCCCCAATCGGCATGCAATACGGACACGATACCCTCCGTATTGGTCAGCCTCACGAATGGGGACTATATCTTGAATCTCATAGGCGAGGTCACCAGATTCTTCTTCTAGAGCCGGAGTTAGCACCTGCTCTATTGATTCCGGCGCCATTTCCAGATTGCGGATTAGAAAATCTATGTCTACCGTACTTCTGGTTTGCACTCCAACTACATTCGAGAGCAGAAATCCACCCTTAAAAATGAAACGATCTTTATTTTCTCCAGCAGCCAAGCGTTTTAGAAGATTTTCCAGGAAGTAATAGAGCAACACAGTATTAAAACTCAATCCCATATTCTCTGCCACTTTGTGACAAAGCGCGATAATTTTGGCTCTATTCATGCACGATCTCCATTATGTCTCTTACCCGGTTCTCTATCCGCATCGCCCGCGCTATCGTCCACAAAAGATGAATATCTTTGTTTCGATATTTCGCGTAACCCTGAATTGTTTTAACGTAAGTTTCGGGATCTATATTCTTTTTATGAGCGATAAAATCGCATACTATTCGCTCATAACCATAGATTTTAACTGGATTACCATAGCTGGTGGGGACACAAGTAATACCCATTTTGAAAATATCTGGGCTGACGTAGTTTATGGAAAGCCGCCAGGGTGGATTATTTATCTTATAGCTGTTTTCTACCGTAATATCGATGCCATCTGGAATTATATCTGTCTGTCCCAACAAAATGAGAGCGGTTTCGTACGAAAAAACGGTTTTCTTAAACCTGTGCTGGAGAATAAAGAATTCATCATATTCGCCATCCGGAACTCCGTACAGCCCTCGCGCCAGACGAGTTAAACGCCCATCCCTGACCATCCGCGTCAGGTAAACAGTGGGGATACCTTGCTCCCTGCAATGAGACGCCGTAATTACGCCTTTTCGTGCGTCAATACAGGCCAAGATTCTATCTTGGTAATCCACACCAGCACTTGTTGTGTTCACACTGAAACTTTATAGTTTTTTCAGTGTAGATACAACAATAAGTGGCGATAGGGAGACGCTGCTTACAAGCCAGGGATATCAGCAGCTAGTAGCTTCCCCACGAGATTTGTGGTTTACCCCGGTCAAGACGTGATGGCGGTTTGGTAGAGAGTGAACAGGTGGGCGGTGATTTTGGTTTCGTCACCGGCAAAGTCCACCCCGTAGGCAGCTTCCACTGCCCGATCTAGTTGGGCGTGCGCCCGGGCTAACTCGGGATAGAGGAAATCATTGTCCGGGTCATACAGTTCCGCCAAGGTAGCCGGGGCATAGGCTTTTCTTTTTTCGAGGACGAGGGCGGCGGCCTCCTCGATTGCTCGCTTTTGCTGCGGAGTGGGGTCTGGCCAAATAAAAGTGTTATAGACGGTGGTATTACCGTAGCTATAATCGCTTTTCAGCCTGCCAGCAACCACTCGCATCCAGGCGTTATGGAACTGAGAAGTGAGCACACCGAAATGGTAAATATCAGCGGTGGGAACAAAATAGAGTTTGTCTCCCGGAATCATCCCGTCAGTAACAAAGCCAATCGGTATATAGCGTCTACGTTCTGAGGACACCTTTGGGAACCCGAGATAAGTTCCGTCTCGGAATTTTCCACAGGGACGCAACAGGTGCGGACGATCTGCCAGCTTATAGGCGTCGCCGGTTGGAATCTGTTGCAAGCGCCACTGCCGGCAAGCCTCAATATGTTTGCGCACTTCGGGCACTTCTTTGAGTTCCGCTCCGGTAATCTGCGGTAGCCACAGGCAATAGCGGTCGATGCCTTTTATAAATTCTGCCCCCATAGAGAATGGGCGAATCCACTTTTCGGCTGCTGGTTCTTTAGCTAGTAGCTCGTCACGGTGCTGGGCGGAAAGCAATAGATTTTGGCCGTCAGTAGGCTGGAAACCTTTGGCCATATATGGCACATCAGAAAGCGGTTTCATCTGCTTGTCTACAAACACATCCGGGGCAGCTGTTAGATAACCGTTAATATGTTCCACTTGCTGGCGGCGAGACTCGCCCTCTTTAGGATGCTCAAAAAGATATTTCGGCTGCTCATCCTGATAAGAAAATCCAATAATCACCACATGCACGTGGGCTTGATTCTCCGCTTCGTTCCCCCAAACGAAACTGCGGTGGGCAAAGTTAATGCGAATCCCGTCCTCAAACAGCGGTCGCCAAAGCGGGGTAACCTGCTGTCCTTGGCAAATACTGTTGGTAGACACGAAAGCCGCCCGAATCTGGGTGCCGCGCATATAGTCGGCGGCTTTCTGATACCAGGAGGCTACATAATCCAGTACCCCCCCCCCGCTTACCAAATAAATTCGCGCGGTCTTGCTTTTGCTCCGGGGAGTGATTGGAGTAGCCAATAAACGGCGGGTTGCTGATTAAAAACGAGCATTTCTCGGCAGGAAGCAGCTGCTCCCAGTCCATGCGGATCGCGTTCGCCAGCACAATATTGGAGTCATCGCGCAGCGGTAAATCCGCTACTTCCCGCTGCAAAATCGCCGCCGTTTCCCCATTAGCCTGCAGCTCGGCAATCCACAACGCAGTGCGCGCCACCGCCACCGCGAAATCATTAATTTCAATCCCATAGAACTGTCCCAAATTCACTTTTATCTGGTTAGTCGCGGCGCCCTCCTGCTCGAACTCCCACGCCTGCTGTCCCCGTTCTAGCTCCGCGATCACCTGGTTTTCCAGGCGCCGCACCTCGATATAGGTTTCGGTCAGGAAGTTCCCAGATCCGCAAGCGCTATCCAGCCAGGTCAAACTAGCTAAACGATTTTGGAAAGCCCGCAGTTTCGCCCGCCGCGACCTATCGGAAATCCCCGGATCAGAAAGAATCCCCTCTAGCTCATTCTTTAGGCGGTCAAGAAACAGCGGATCAATCACCCGATGGATATTTTCCGGACTGGTATAGTGCATTCCTCCACTGCGGCGAGTTTCCGGGTTCAAAGTCGACTCAAACACGCCCCCAAACACAGTGGGAGAAATCTGTGACCAGTCAGTTCCTTGCGATACCTCGTTAAGCAGCAAATCGCACAGCTCCTCGGTAAAGTTCGGAATCTCTAAAGCCCGTCCCGGTTCCCCCGCAAACGAAGAAGGAAAAACCGTAGCCCCGTCCCCGGCACTAGCCCCTGCCAGCGCGTCCTCTCCATCATCAAATCCCGTAGCAACACCAGTGCCAGCAGCAGAATCGCGGAACAGTCCCCCATTCACATAGGGGAAAACCGCCAGTTCTTCCTCCAGATAGGGATCTCGCTGTTCAAGTGGGGTATCTAGCACTTGGAACAGGCGTTGCAGCGCTCCCCGGGTTTGGGAAGCGGTAAAACCCCGCAGGTAACGCAGCAGCGCGTCCTTACCAAATAGCCCCGCGTCCTCGGCAAAAAGGCAGAACACTAGCCGCACACAAAGCACATTTAGGCAGTGCTGCGACCAGGCAGAATCTGGGTCTTGGTATTGCTCCAATAGGCCGCGATGCAGCTTGCCAATCAGCTGTCCGGCGCGGATTGAGACTTGGCGTTCCTTTTCCGTGCGCGAATATGCCGGGTCAATCAAAAAATCCAACAGATAAGACTGTTCGGGCAGTTCCGTTAACGAAAACTCGATATAGTCACCGGCAGGGTCATCCTTGTTGAGGTCATGCAGGCGGAAACACTCGAAGTTGCAAACAATAATAAAATCTGGGCGTTGCCGATTCGGCAAAGCATCTGCATAGCGTTTAGCCTGCTCAAAAGGGGTAACCATTTGACCTTGGCGCAGCTCGCCCCGATCTAGGTTCACGCCGGAAGATTTTTGTTCCACGATGGTGCGTGCCGATGGAATCACCACGTCAATAAATCCGCCCGCCCGCGTGCGCTGCTCGAAGCGACACTTGGTAGAAACCTCGCGCATACCCAATACGTCTTGCAGCAAGGACAGCCAAAAACTGTGGGTTTCGCCCTTTTCGTAGCCGTGACCTGCCCATTGTTGCACGAAAAGTTCCGCCGCCCGCCACCGGATACCTACTCCACTCACCACGATTTCCTTTATTGCCTAACGTCACCGTCACCAGTCACGCTACCTCGCTTTGGTTACCTTGCCAGCCTACCCGCAATCCCCCAGTTTTCTTCGGTTCACGTCCGGTCACTACCCCGCTACAGCTACCCAACGCTACAACCAGCAGGAAAAAGAGCACATAGACCCTTGTTTTAATGTTACCTATTTGGTAACATTTATTCATGTTGATTCGATTTTCCTCGACCAAGTTGCAGAAATCCTGCAGCACCCAGGCAAATCGAAAACGCGCATACGGTAGTCAGATAGCCAATAGCCTCAGGCTTCGCTTAGCTGAGTTACAGTACGCAGAAAATATGACCGACTTATTGCAGGGAACCGGAAAATGGGAACGATTAACTGGTAATTATGCAGGTCACTGGTCGGCTCGCCTTAGCGGAAACTGGCGGCTGATTGTGCGACCAGAAAACACGACAAGGCAAATCGAAGTAGTAGTCGAAGTGGTAGACATACGGGACTACCACTAAAGAAAAGGAGGGAGCGAAATGAATAACGAATACAATTTTATTGCCGCTCCGGGAGAGTTTATCCAAGAGTGGATGGAGGAAACTGGGATTAACCAGGCGGAGCTGGCGCGTCGGTTAGGGGTTTCCCGAAAGCACGTTAGCCAACTACTAATGGGAAAGGCGGCATTGACTCCGGCAACCGCACTCGCCTTAGAGCGGGTAACCGGAGTTCCCTCCCGAATATGGAACCGTTACGAAACCGGATACCGAGATGCTTTACTTCGGGAAGAACAGCGCAAACAGGCAATAAACTCTTATGCAACAGCGAAAAGTTTCCCGCTTGCTCACCTCAGAAAAATCGGGGTAATCACCGCAAATGCGAGAGATAAGGCGGCGACAGTATCGCAACTATTATCCTTTCTAGGAGTCGCCAGTTTTAGCGCATTTTCCGCCAGCTGGTCAGAAAGCAGTATGGCATATCGGCGCCGAGCAGCCTCCCGAAAAGCCGAACTCCCCACCCTCGCATCTTGGCTTCTCCTGGGGGAAAAACAGATTTCAGATAATCTACCAACCTTGAATAAAACGGAAGTTAAAGCCCTGCTACCGCAGCTTCGTAAACTAACTTGCAGTGATATCCACAAAGCGCTGCCAGAGGCACGGCGGTGTCTGCGCGAGGTGGGCGTAGCACTGTGTATTGTTCCTGCCATTAAAGGCTTAGGAGTGCACGGGGTTACTCGATGGGTCAACGACTCCCCGGTGATTCAGTTATCAACACTGTATAAAACCGATGACCAAATCTGGTTCACTCTTTTTCACGAACTCGGTCACGTACTACTTCACAGCGATACCGAGTTGTTTATCAGTGATGATGATTCGCAGGCAGAGAAAGAAGCTGATGCCTTTGCGGCTCAAACTTTAATCCCTGAACCCTATCAAAAATCCTTACCCCGAAAACGGGATCTTAAATTAGTCAAGGAAATGGCTGAAGAAATAGGAGTAGCGCCGAGTATCATCCTCGGGCAAGCGCAACACCAAACCGGTGATTACGCTTGGGGGCATTCACTAAAGCAAAAAATTAACTGGCACGAATTCACAGATTTCCGCTTCCAGAACGGATAACAAAAACTTCATATACCTACAGCAGCTCTACATACCTCGCGGAGGTCTAGATTGCTTGTTCCGCGAGCGTCATTTTGAGTCCGAGGGCTTTCATTATCTTGCTAATAGCCGCGAAAGACGGGTTACCATCTTTCGATAGAGACTTGTAGAGAGATTCACGGTTGAGGTCAGTTTCTTTAGCAAGCTGACTCATACCGTGAGCCCGCGCAATATCACGTAAAACAACCTGCACGGTTTTGGTGTCACCATCTTCGAGTGCAATAGCCAGATAGTCATTCATTGCTTCTTTGCTATCAAGATATTTACTTGCATCAAAGGCTGAAAATGTCACCTTACTCATTACCGTTCCTCCCTTACCTGTTGTGCGAGTTCTTGGGCAATTTGAATATCTCTGGTTTGACTGGATTTATCTCCGCCAGCTAGCAGGAAAACTGTCAATGCACCCAGCTGCGTGTAGTACACGCGATAGCCGGAACCGAAATGAAATCTCATCTCGCTAACTTTTCCACCAACCGCTTTAATATCTCCGAGCATCATAGCGTGCGCTTCACATCTGGCTATCGCATACATAATACGCCGCTGTGCATGTTTGTCTTTCAGCTTTTTTAGCCACTCATCAAACAAGCTACTGGAAATAATCTCCACAGCCCTACTGTAGCCTATGAGCTACATGAGTGTCTAGCATATTGCAATACTAGATTTAAGAGATAGAGCGATTCCCAAGAACAGGGCAAGCCGGTACTGCCGAAAACAGATAGCTCAATTCCCGACTTCAAAGCACTAAGATACTTCACCCCGCTCGTCCGTTTTCACAGATTTCTAGGGTGCGGGGTGTAGAGCAAAGCAAACTTATGCGTTATCACGCAAAGACATTTAGCTGTTCTGGGTGGGGGAAGATTCTTCGGTCATTGTAAATCGACCGCTACTAGACGGCGTTTGTAGGCGCGGCGCAGCGAATTACGTAAAGGAATAAAACCAATCAACACCACGGCAAGAATCGCCCAAGCTGCCGCAATCACCAGCCACAGCCCCCCGCGAGCACCCGCCACATCCACGACGGAACCGCCAAGCCACGCACCACCAGAAATACCTAAAGTGAAGAAAGTATTTAGCCACGCCATCCCCTCGGTGAAACGAGCAGGCGGAACAACCTGCGACAAAATATTGGTGGCGTTAGTCATGGTGGGTGCATAGGTCGCACCGGTTAAGGCTAGACACAACCCCAAAATCCAGGGATTAGACGCGAAAAAGAAAGTAGAAAAACCTATCGCCATTAAGGTGATTCCCCCCAAGAACAAGCGCAAGGCGCTAATCCCCCATTCTTTAGCTCCATAGATCACCGCAGAGCTAAAAGAAGTCACCCCAAACATGGCCAGCAGCAGCCCCGAAATTTGGGCTACCCCTTGCTCGCGACAAAACGCAACTACCGTCAAATCCAGGCCACCGAAAGTAAAACCACAGAGCATAAAAATCAGTCCCAAAATCACCATGGCTGCCGATTTCATCAACGGTTTAGCTTCCTGGTCGCTTAAATCAGATTTAGCGGTCACCACCGGTTCAGTAGCGCGCTGCGATAAAAACCAGAACCCACCAATACCAGAAGTAAGCAAACAAGCCACAATCCCAGCCGCGGGGTGAACCACGGTGGCTAGCACCGTGGCAATAATCGGGCCGAAAATAAAAATCAGTTCATCAACAGCAGCCTCGAAAGCATAAGCCGTATTTAACTTACGCGACCCCGCGAGCAAATGCGTCCAGCGCGCCCTCACAAATGCCCCGAAAGAGCCGGTAGTAGCCCCCGATAACAGGGCAAATAGGTAGAGCGTCCAGCGCGGAGCACGAAATAGCGCCGAGACCATCAAAGCCAACAGTAAAACCAGGGAGCAGGCAACCAGAGGGCGTAAAACTTTGGCTTGCCCGTAACGATCCACTAGCCGAGCCTGAATTGGGGATGCCGCCGCCATCGCGATAACCACTAAAGCATTGACCTGTCCGGCCAGTGAATATTCCCCGTAGAGGGTAGAAATCATTAGCAGGGTGGACAGCCCTGCCATCGCCATCGGGAAACGCGCTACCGCTCCAGCGAGTGAAAACCTAAGAGCGCCAGGGTAGGAAAAAATCTCCCGATAAGACTTAAACATATTCCCTAGCCTACTGTTTTAGCAGTTAGTAGTTAATTTAAGAGGCGGTGAAAAAGGTTACTCCCCCCTCACCTTCTACCGGCACGCCCTGCCCCCACCCTCTCCCTCTTAAAATGCGCACAACGCCGACTTGCGGAGCGGGGCTGGGTAATCACAAAACCCCACCAAGCCCGTTAAACTACCGTTATGGGGTTGTCGAATAATCGGCTTTGGAGACGCGGGTGCACCGCATTAGTGATAATCGGGATTATCTGCATCGTCACCCTCGGATATATCGGGCACCCCGTATTTGCTTGTCGAGTTTTCGCCCTAATGCTGCTGAGCTTAGGGGTTTACCGGCTGCTAGACCGTTCCCCCAAAGCCTGGTGCGCAGTTCGTTCCTGGTGGCTTGACTGTATTGCCCTGTTTTCCCTGTCCATAGCCCTGTTTATTCTCGCCCCTTACGGCGGGATTATTATGCCGACCGGGCTTTAAGCGAGCGACCCCATCGGATCCCAGGCGGGCAACACTATCGGTGCGTCCTCGGAATCGAGGGCTGCGCGATATTCTTCAGGCAGCCGGTCGCGGTGAACTGCGATTTCAAATACGTATTCGTCAAACCAGGAATCATTCATAGTATAGAATCCCTGGTCGGCGCGATCTTCGCAGCCCCAAGAGTTTTCCACCCGCCAGCGGCGCGGAGCCCCATCCAGCATATCTACCCCTACAAACAACATGGCGTGAGTCATTAGGGATTCATGAGAGAGCAGGCGTTCTTCCTTGTCCATCCCAAAATCCACTCCATAAACCGCGCCATAGTCATAAAGATTCTTATCCCACAGTGACAGTTCCCGGTCTGCTTGCTGCTCGGTGTCACAACCGAACCACACCGGTTTTCCGGCCTGCAATACCGTGGCCGCACAATCTTTCATTACCTGCATGGGTACATTCAAGTACCGTACCGGGGCAGCGCCGAGCACATTGCCCAGGCGATCGACGGTATAGGTCTTCCCATACGGGTTGGCTTCGCGCGGATCATTCACCAAGCAAACATAATTCCGCAGGTCATTCACGATATATTTATCGGCGAACTCTTGGGGAGTAACTTCTCCCAGCCGCTCAAACTTGTTGTCTTTATCGTGATATTGCCAAACAAACTTTTCCGGAGGTGTCCCCAGGTGGATATTAAGAATCCGGTGGACTCCTTTGAGCAGTCCCGCCTTTACCTCCCCGACAGTTTCCGGCTGGTTGTGCGCGGCTTTCCGCACCGCGAGGGCGCCCTCCCGCAAGTAACGCTCCAAAATCCGATCCATATTTTTCGAGTTCGAGGAAGATTCGGTTTCCGGCATTGCCCACTTGGGCACTACCCCGTATTTGTCGACTAGCGCCACGAACATATTCCACTGACCACCGTCCCCAATCGGGTCAGACAGCAGGTGGGCAACCGTGCGATCATCAAGATCGCGATCGGCCAGCTCAATTTGAGATTCTAGGAAGTAGTTCGCTTTTTCTAGTTTGTCCCAATAGAACAGGTACGTCTGCGAGAACTCAAAATTTTCTACGTTTAAGCGTTTAATCATCGACGAACGCAGCAGGTTTAGACCGGCGAACAGCCAGCAGCGTCCCGATTTCTTTTGATTAGCGACCGGCCACGCATCCAGTTTGTGGGACATGGAACGGTCAGCGAAAGCAACTACCTGGTGATTTTGTGCCACTTGATCCACGTCAGAGTTAGTCACCGCGTTTTGCATTAGCTTGCCGTGCGGATCCGCGCTAAATTCATTGCGCATTTCCGCTAGCATTTCTGGGGTTAATGTTGCTTCGCGTTCGTTCACTGTTCCTCCTAAAATTGGGCGGATGTCCGCCTTCTGTGGGCAAAACTATCCCGGCAAACTCTCCCGCTTTTGGGTTAATACCGCAGTTTCGCCTTTTTGTTCCTGCTTCCAAAATAGCCCATCGTTCTCACTTAGTTAATTTAGGGCGCTTAACGCTGTGAGGCCGACGCAGATCCACCGGGTTGAACTTAAATATTTTGCGACGAGGACGCATTCCGTCGTTTCCGGTGGCTATCGTGTTTGCGAGATACTTTTCCAGTGCAACCCCTATTTGTCGTCCTCCAGCTGCGCGAGCAGCTCGTCAACCTGCTTAATCCAGATCCGTCCGGAAATATCTGCGGGCATCCGCAGGTCACCTCGAGGACTTAAGCCGAATCCGGAGGTTATTCCTGGTCCGCCAGGTACGCAAGTCCGTTTGAACTGGGAAGTAAAGAAGCGGCGCAAGAACTCGCGCAGCCAGCGCAAAATAGTTTCCAAATCGTATTGGTGACGATCCGCTTCCGGCAGGTCTGCCGGCCAAACCCCGTTATCTTTATCCCGCCAGGCTTGCCAGGCCAGATAGGCAATATCGCGGGGTTCGCGTCCTAACAGCAGGTGGTAGAGGAAGAACTCGTGTAGCTCGTATGGGCCGATAGTGTCCTGGGTGGATTGAAGTTTTTCCCCGCCTCCCGGTATCAGTTCCGGGGAAATTTCTTGCGCCAAAATATCTTGCAGCACTTTAGTGCAAGCCTCGCCGAACAGATTTTGCCGGCAAACCCAGCGAATCATGTATTGCAGCATGGTTTTGGGGATTCCGGGATTAACCGAATAGTGCGACATATGGTCGCCCACCCCATAAGTGCACCACCCTAAAGCCGCCTCCGATAAATCCCCGGTTCCAATCACCAATCCACCCTGATGGTTAGCTATCCGGAACAGGTAATCGGTGCGCAGCCCGGCTTGCACGTTCTCGAAGGTCACGTCATATTGGGCGGCGCCTTTAGCGAAAGGATGCCCCATATCGGCGAGCATTTGCCGAGCAGCGGGGCGAATATCGATTTCTTCGCATTTGATCCCTAAGGATTCACAAAGTTTATAAGCGTGAGATTTTGTGCCTTCCGAAGTCGCAAAACCGGGCAGGGTGTAGGCCAAAATTTGGGATTTTTCGAGCCCGAGGCGGGCGGCCACCTCACTGCACACCAAAATCGCCTGGGTGGAATCTAGACCGCCAGATACCCCCAACACCATTTTGGGGTTACCGACTGCCTGCAAGCGCTTTTTCAGTCCGTAAACCTGAATCTCGAACGCCTGCCGGCAGGCGCGGTCGATACCTGCCTGATCCGTAGGTAAGAATGGGAACCTCGCCGGAGCGGGACCTAGCGCAACCTGCACATCCTTGGAAGTTGCGGCATTAGAAACATTTGCCCAGGGATCGAAAGGTATCGCTGCCCCGGCAGCTCCTACTCCCAGACGAATTTTTACTTCCCAGGGTTTTTCGGGTTGCCCGGCTCTGGCATCCGCGAAACCACTTTCGCGCCGCCGGCGATTGCCGAGGGCGGTCAAATCAATATCGGCCAGGGCAATCTGGGTGTCGGTGGGGAACGGATCGGTTTCCGCAAGCTTAGAGCCGTCTTGGTAGATAAAGGTTCGCCCATCCCAAGCCGAATCGGAGGATGACTCTCCATTGCCGGCTCCCGCGCTCACATAGGCGCAAATCCCGCGCCGCGAAGTGGCTCCTGCCAGGAGTCTCTGTTGGTCTCCGCCCTCTAAAGTAGCAGGATAGGTCGCAGGATTTACGATTACGCTTGCCCCTTGCAAGACGAGTGACAGCGCCAGAGAACGCGCCGCCGCCCCGTCGCTACCAACTTCCGCCCCCACTGCCAGGCCAGCCACGTCCTCGATATTGATTATCCCGTTTCCAATAGGAGCCTCGCTGGCTCCCGGAATCTGGGGCGCCTCCCAGCGAGCATCCGCAGGAAGGTGGGCACCAGAAGTAAAGTCGCGTTTTTCATAAGCTTCACTAGAAAGAAAAACTTTCGGAGTCAGCGCAATAACTTTCCCCCGCGCCAAAAACACCGCACAATCATAGATTTGCCCCGCTATCCGCAGCGGAGCGCCCACCACGATTAGCTCGGCGCAATCCGAAGTGGCTTTGGCCAGCAGTTCTATTCCTTTTTCCACACTCGCTAACAAACGCTCAGAAAACACCAGGTCATCGAGGGTGTAACCGGAGATGCACATCTCCGGAAATACTGCTACACAAGCACCTTGGCGGGCAGCTTGTCGCGCTGCCGCCGCGATTTCCGGTACATTTCGATCCGGCTCGCCGGGATGGCTGGGAATAGTAATGGCCGCGACCCGGGCGAAACCGTGCTCATAAGGGCTAGAAAAAGTCATGTACATATTATTGCACCCGCCCTCGCAACCGTCTGCCTCCCTAAATGTAATCAGCGTCTAATTAGCGGGCGCTGATTTAGTAAGCTCCGGGGTAAATGTGTAGAATCATTGAAGTCCAGCCCCGATAGCTCAGTGGATAGAGCGTTCGCCTCCGGAGCGAAAGGCCGCAGGTTCGAATCCTGTTCGGGGCACCAAATGATTTTCTATGAAATTATTCCCCCATCTGCTAGTTGCCATCCCTACTTGCTGCATAGCTAACTGCTTAAACTAGCTGAAAACTGCCAGTTGCTTATCTTTTTCTTTCTAGGACGCGTGCAGAACCTGGAGTCGTGGGGGGAAAGGTTTTTCCTCCTGCCCAAAATCCGGAAAAACCCCAGGTTTTCCGGATTTAACGCCCGCCCAACCTACTCGGATAAAACCTTTCCCCGCACTCGCTAAAGCACGTCGTCTAGTCAACGCTCTGTGAACTCGAGACAGGACAAAACTTTGCCAAATGAGCCAACAGTCGATAGCGCGTTAGTCACGGTTATGTACTAATGATTTAGATTTTTTTAGGTCTAATTTGTTTGAGCCAGTTCTTCTTAAACTTCCCAATACCGCCGAAGAACTTATTGTAGGTTCCGCCATTTTCTTTCGCTTTGTATTTTATTGCTGCCAGCTCAATGGTGCACAGATAGTCAGCAACCTGCTCCAGGCGATAATCGGTCATAGAAGTTTTCCGGCGTTGAACCGTATGTTTTGAGAGCATAGCCAATATTGCCTGATCCAAAGACTGGCTAACAACGTCTTGACCATTGTCGTAATAAACTTTAATAACCTTGAAGGATTGAAAGTAGTCTAAATGTTCGCGTAAAAATTCTGTTATATCCCGTTTCATACGGGTTTCTAATTGCTTATCATCCACAATATCTTTACTTCGATATCGAAAAGTTACATAGGATACTGGCAAACGCCGAACTAATGTCGCAAAACAGGTAAGAATCTTCTTTCTCTGCTGTATATCCAAGTATCGATATTGCCCATGTCCATTTAGCAAGGGTTCGGAATGAAATGGAATATTAGGCAAATCCGCAAATAAAAGCCGAGATTCATATTGGCTAATACACTGTTTAATGTCTTCTACTTGCTCATGAAAAACAAGAGTCAATAAGTAATAGCGAGAATTAGCGTTTCGATCTCCGCTTTCATCTACGAAAATGCTTAGCTCGCGCATCATCGCACTCCTAGTTAAAAAGCCGGGGGACTCCCCCGGCACTTGGAGGTAGCTTACAGCCACCAAT
Source organism: Varibaculum sp. GTC20041 (assembly GCF_055387755.1). Lineage (NCBI taxonomy): Bacteria > Bacillati > Actinomycetota > Actinomycetes > Actinomycetales > Actinomycetaceae > Varibaculum > Varibaculum sp. GTC20041. Next base: position 209,115 of record NZ_AP041144.1, on the reverse strand, counting down.
TTCATTTTATCGAAACTGGCATCACTAACACAACTAATCAATCAATTCGGCGGAGATTTCCTTTAGACACTTTTCATCCTGAGGTCGTGCGGGGAAAGGTTTTATCCTAGCAGGCTAGACACACCTGCCATCGCATTTTTCCCTTTCGGATACCTGGTTATAAATCAGAATTGTTTTTCGGGCTTTGCGTTGAAAATTAGTATTTGCTACGGGCAAATACTAATTTTGGGCAGGAGGAAAAACCTTTCCCCGCCCTCACCTATAAGGCACTGTCTAGCTAAAGCAGCTAATGCACTTTTGTTATAGAGAACCGGGTATGCGCGCGTTAGCTGGAGTTTTCCCATAGAGTGGAAGTAGCCCGGAAACTGCCCAGCCCTCCCCAGGCAGGTGTCCCCTACAAGGAGCAGCAATGCGCAAGTTCGCTTTTTTGGATCTAGACGGAACCATAATCGACCACAACCAGGTGATTAGCCCAAAGGTAAAGGACGCTATCACCACCGCCACTGCGAACGGGCACAAAGTTTTTATCGCCACCGGGCGTTCCTATCCGGAGCTTTACCCCTTCCTATTTTCCCTGCCCTTTTCCGGCCTGATTACCGCCAACGGCGCGTACGTAGAATTGGGAGACGAAGTACTGGCCGATCATTCGCTAGATCAAGCCGCCATCGCCGAGTGGACAGATTATTTCCGCCGCTCCGGCGCCACCTGGATTTGGCAAGGAAAAGACCATTTTTATCCCTCCGAAACATTCCTGGATTTTTTCCGTCTCTCCGGCAAATCTGACCGTGCCGCCACTGGGGATTGGTCTGCCTACCTAGAACAGATCACGCCTTACCTAGCCAGTGGAATCCCCACTTCTGCCGGAAAATGCATGTTCTACCTATCCCCGGAAACGCCCTCTAGCTTTGAAGAAGCTCACCGACTGTTCGGGGATCGCTATATGGTGATCCCCGGGTCAGTTGATGTGCGCGTAGGGGAAGTGGTGGAACTGGGCGTAAAAGGGGTTAATAAAGGCAGCGCCATGCGGGAAGTACTCCACCACTTTGGCACAGGCTCAGCTCAGGCACTCGCGATTGGAGATTCCGCAAACGACTATGAAATGGTGCGCGAAGCAGGCATCGGGGTGTGCCTGGCAGGCGGGGCAGAAGAACTTAGCAAGATTGCCGACTGGGTCGCTCCCCCGATTGAAGAGGACGGAGTGGCGGCCGCCTTTGAACGCTTCGGTTTACTGGATCCCGCTTAAGGGTTAAAAGAACTTATAACCTTCCAGATCAGTAAAGGTGAATCCTTTGCCGGTAGAAACGTTTACGCAGGTAGCATCGGTACCGCCGAAAGTGCAGGCATATTTACCTAGCTGAGTGTATTGACCGGTTCCCAGCGGCTGCAGATCAAAGCGTTTACCACTGTTATCCTTTTGACCAGATTTCACGTCTTGATACAGCGGAGTAGTGCCATTTACGCACCCACCAATACCAGAGGAACTATCCCACACCCCCAGCACGGACAGGCGAAGATCACCCTGTTTACACTTTCCGACGTTACCGGCAGCTTCAAAATTACTGGCGGTAGCACAGACCACGCCGCTGCCACTTGCGAGAGCACCCGAACCATCGGCTGCTAAGGGAACTAGTGGCGGCACGCCATCCTCAAGTTTTTCCGCAATGGTACAAACCACAATCCCGGATTGGGAGCGGAAAGTTACTCGCTTTTTATCCCCTCCCAATTGTGCCGGAGTCACTGGTTGTGCCGCTAACACTTTCTTGACCTGCTCAGTTTGGGTAGTGGACACCGGTTTAGGCTCGGGAGCTGCCACGGTTCCAGTAGTGCCTGCCTGAGATCCCAGAGGAACCGCTGAGGGCACCTTTCCGGTACTAAGCCGCACTATCTGCCAACTAACTAAAGCAATTAAAACCAGGATTACCAGTCCATATAGTAACCACCACGGGGATCGCCGCGAGGAGGTTACTTGCGGAGAATTCCCTTCTGCTTCGCCAGAGCTTGAAGCGTTCAAAGTTGAGGAAGCGATTGCCTCGGAGCTAGTTGGCGTTAATCCGCTAGGGGTAACTGCCTGAGGCTGCGGGGAAGTGCGGTTATTTTGCGGTGCCGGCAGGTTACTGGGCATTGTGCCATAAACCGCAGCAGGCACATCATAGTCCCCCGCTGCTGCCGAAGAGTCCGCACGCGGGCTCAGCTGCTCTGAAGCAGGATAAGGTGTGGCCGGGCGCGGAAGAGAGCCGGGATCTGCTGGCGGATAGTTTTCAGCAGACTGGGAAGGCTCTAGGGCCGGCTGGACGTTTTGATACGGAGGCTCCGCTGGACGAGGGTCTCCTGCCCGAGCTGGGGGTACCTGCTGGTATAGGTTGGGATCCGGCTCTGCCGGCAGGGGAACCTGGGGAATCCCACCCACAGCATGCGGCGGCTGGGCAGGTGGCTGTGATTGTTGACTGGTAGAGCGGGGAGGGAAATAGCGGCCTTGCCCCGCTTCCGGGGCGTGCGGATTCACCTGTGGCTCGCTCTCGCCGCGATAACCGTAACCGGGCTGCTCACTCACGCTAGCCACTCCTCATTCACATCGGCGCTGCGTCCTTTGGACAGCAGATATTGGTTGAAATGCTGCGCCCATTCGCGATACTGATCGCGCTGGTAGTCTTGCAGTTGCCGCAAATCCATTTGCTCTAGTTGGGGATAGGCAGCGCAAAGTGCTCGTAAAACCGCGATTGTTTGCCGCACATCCACCAGGGCATCATGCAGGCTATCCGTCCCGCGCACCTGATAAAACTCCGCTAGTGCCCCTAGGGTGCGTTTCCCCTTACGGTAGCGATCCAAAGCCCGATCTAGTACCAGAGGGTCAATTATCGGCAAAAACTCTACCCGTTCGCGCATAGTGGGTAGTCCCAGACGCTCCAGATGATGATCTAGCAGCGGCAGGTCAAAAGAGGCGTTATAGATAACCACCGGGATCTGTGCCTGACCGCAGGCCTCAAGCACCTGGGCAACCTCCGTCACCACTTGCTCTAGGGGGCGTCCATGTTCGCGGGCATACTCGGTAGAAATCCCGTGCACTTGTTGGGCTGGTTCTGGGATAGGAACCCCGGGATCGGCCAGCCAGGTTTGTTCTCGGGTTTGCCCGTGCCGCCATTCCACGCAGGCGGCGGTAACTATCCGATCACTGGCAGGCTTTACTCCCGTGGTTTCGGTATCGAAACCCATAAATGGCCCTTTACTCCAACCCACCAATTACTCCTTGCCTCGCGCGATACTTACTGCACCTGTTGTTCAAATAATACGTGGTTACTTAACTGCTGAATGATAATTGGGAGCTTCAGCGGTCATCTGCACATCGTGCGGATGGGATTCCCGCAGGCCAGCACCAGTAATCTTTACGAAACGACCACGCTTCTTCAGGGTGGAAATATCGTGAGAACCGGTATAGAACATGGATTGCCGCAGTCCTCCGATTAGCTGATAGAGCACCGCCGAGAGGGCACCGGAGAACGGCACCTGCCCTTCGATTCCTTCCGGAACGATTTGGGCATCGCTAGTTACTTCCGCCTGGAAATAGCGATCTTTGGAATAGGATTTGCGTCCGCGCGAACTCATTGCTCCCAGCGAACCCATGCCGCGGTAATGCTTATACTGTTTGCCATTCACGAACACCAATTCACCTGGTGATTCTTCGCAGCCTGCCAGCAAAGAACCCAGCATCACGGTATCGGCGCCAGCCACCATGGCTTTGGCAATATCACCGGAATACTGCAAACCACCATCGGCAATCAATGGCACTCCTGCTTTCGAACAGGCCTGGGCAGCCAGGTTAATCGCAGTAATCTGCGGTACCCCCACTCCGGCAACTACGCGGGTGGTACAGATCGAACCGGGACCTACCCCGACTTTCACCGCATCTACCCCGGCATCAATCAGTGCCTGCGCGCCCTCGGCAGTAGCCACATTTCCCCCAATAATGTCGATATCGGAGAAAGTGGGAGAGGCTTTCAGCTTCTTAATCATCTCCAGGGCGAGCTTTGCGCCCCCGTTGGCGGTATCGACTACCAGCACGTCTACTTCCGCCTCCGCCAGGGCTTCGGCGCGTTCCCAGGTATCTCCCCAATATCCGAGAGCGGCTCCTACCCTTAAGCGTCCCTCTTCGTCTTTAGTGGAGTTGGGGTATTGTTCGGTTTTCACGAAATCTTTTACGGTGATTAGGCCGGTCAGGCGACCTTCATCATCGACTAATGGCAGTTTTTCAATCTTTTTTTCTGCTAGTAGTGCCCGAGCTTCCTCGCGGGGCATTCCTTTACGCCCGGTAGTAAGCGGCATCGGGGTCATAGCATCGCGAACCTTTACCGTGGCCCACTTGTCGGCGGGAATGAACCGTAGATCCCGGTTGGTGATAATTCCTTTGAGTTTACGATCCTCATCCACTACCGGCAGTCCGGACACCCGGTAATGTCCGCATTCTTTATCCAGTTCCAACAGGGTCGCATCCGGGCCGATAGTTACCGGATCGGTGATCATTCCGGATTCAGACCGTTTGACTTGGCGCACCTGCGCGGCTTGCTCCGCAATCGGCAAGTTGCGGTGGACGATTCCGATTCCCCCTTGGCGCGCAATCGCGATCGCCATATTAGCTTCGGTAACCGTATCCATGGCTGCAGATATTACCGGGGTGTGTAAGGTAATCCGTTTGGTTAGCCTGCTGGAGGTATCGACTTCGGAGGGAATAACATCGGTAGTTTCGGGAAGTAACAGAACGTCGTCATAAGTTAGCCCGTCGAGGGCATCCAGGTGTTCGATAATCACCTTTTTAAGGTTAGCGCGAAGAGCCGGGCTCCCGCCACTTTCTTTCGGCTATTAACCCCAATTCCAGCAATTTTTCCATTAGATGTGACTCGTTTTACCTTGGGATGAAAACTTGAAAGATTGCCGCTCGCCTCGAATGCTTTTTACTCCGCCTAGAGCATTGTGCCTGCACCCGACTTTACTGTTCGCTGAGCGCTAACCCGCAATCTTTACCCTATTGAGCTGCAGATTAATCTACTGTTTACATTTTATTCACCGCAGAATGGTCTATTTTTCAGAGAACCGTAAGATATCTCCTCCATACTGAGCGATAACTAACAGGGATAAAAAGGAGTATCGAATGAGCGACATCTCGCGACTTCCCGGACCGGTGGCTGATTTATGGGAGTGGCAATATCAGGGAGCTTGCCGCAACCTAGACACCGAACAGTTTTTTCATCCCGAGGGCGAACGCGGGGGAACTCGCCGCAGGAGAGATGATGCCGCCAAAGCTATCTGCGCCAAGTGTCCGGTGATCGCACAGTGCCGCGAATATGCGTTGGCAGCGCAAGAACCCTACGGAGTATGGGGCGGTCTTACCCAAGAGGAACGGCGTGAGCTGATTAGGCAAAGTCGCGAGGAAGCCCAGCGGCTTACCGCTTAATCAAAGTCCGGATACGCGCAACTCAAAACAGGATTTCTTTTTCAAAGCTCTTTTGACTATTCATTGCTAAGTATTCAATATCGACAGGCAGCTTAATCTCTCGAAAACAATGTGCCCGTTGATTCCCTACTTAACAGTTTGTACCCAACTGTTACATCAGATAGCTTGGAATCTGGCTCATCAAACAGTATCTTTAACCCACCAACTGCTTTACGACTAATAGTCGCAAGATCCGCAGATATCGTAGTGATTGGAGGGGTGCAGAAAGCGGCGAATGGGATATCGTCCCAACCTGAAATCATCGTGTCTTGCGGAACCATAAAACCGCTTTCTTGGCAAGCCCGTAGTGCCCCCAGCGCGAGTAGATCATTCATACAAATAATGGCATCAGGCGGCCTTCCCTTTCCGAGTTGAGCAGATACCGTTGCATACCCGTTTTCTAATGTCCACGGCGAAGCGGGGAGCTGTATCCATGCATCTTCACAAAATCCATTCAAACTTGCGGCTTCTATAAACCCTTGTTTTCTCAACTTTCCCGCCGAACGGGTAGCCATTGTGTCAGAATCACCTACAATCCAAAAAGATCGTGCGCCTCGGTCAATAAGATATTCCATCATCTTTCTAGCGGCACTAACGTTATCGATAGAGAGATGAAGCAATCCAGCGTCATGAATCCTTTCTCCCAGTAGAACTACAGGAATTCCCAGATCCAACTCGCGCAGCTCTTGTCCAGAAAGTTCAATCGGGGAAATAATAAGGCCATCGACCGAACCAGTATGAAAATCCTCCAACACTTGACGCTCAACACTGGCACTTCCACGAGTTTCACGTACTATCAGAGTAAGGCCAACCCGATTAGCCTCCACCTGGATTGCCTGTGCAAGCATAGAAAAATAAGGCCAAGTAATATCAGGAACCGCTAATGCAATCAGCTTAGTTCTACCACTACGGAGCTGCCGAGCTGCTTTATTTGGACGGTATCCAACTTCCGCAATCGTCTTTAAAACCCGCTCACGCGTGTGAGGAGCGACGTACTGATAGTTTCGCACGACGTTCGATACGGTCCGCTGAGAAACACCTGCTTTCTTAGCCACATCTGTCATAGTAGGTCTTAGATTTTTTCTTGTAGTCACTAACTCCCTCCCCGCCTCGCCCGTAACACAAGTATTATTTATAACGATGGGCCAGGTTTTAACCTGGCCCATCATCAATGCTACTTACTAGATCTTGCTACCTAAGCATACCTTCAACATCTGTTTGCAGGTTATTAAGTGTAGAATCTACTGGCTCATTATTTAACCAAGTTGCTTCTATTCCCTCTTGTATTTTATCGCCAATGGCAGGCCATTTTGCGAGGCGAGGTTGCATATGAGCATACTTAGTGGCCGTATCAAAATACTGTGCACGGTGTGGAGCATTCTTGTAAGCATCAGACATCAGCGCCGTCTGCGTTGAAGCCATATGTCCGGTAGCTACAGCCCAATCCCCGGTGTGTCCGTAAAGGAATTTCACAAATTCCAGTGCTGCACGATACTTAACCGGGTCATTATTATCCTGAATCGGGATCGCCCAGGTATGGGAGTTTGCCCAAGTGTATTTCTTAGAAAACAGCATGGGAGCATTCGTGGTTTCATAATGGAAGGGAACTTCCTTGTCGTATTGATCCACAGCCCAAACGCCGTTATACATAATCGCAGATTCACCTTTCATGAAGGACTGCTGAGAAGCGTCATAATCATGAGTCGGAGTGGTATATCCTTTTTTAACTAGTTCGTTCATGAATTTAAGCACGGTTTTCGATGCTTCTGAGTTTATTTTGACGGTATTACTCTTAGCGTCAATAAACTGTTCACCTTGCTGCCAAATAAGAGACATCCACAGGCGCCCACCCATTGGATCCTTGGACAGTGCGATATCTATGTAGTTCTTACCGGTCTTTGATTTAACCGCCTCAGCATCGGCGAGGAATTTCTCAGGAGAAGTGGGCATATCGTATGTCCCATCAGGATTAGTTAGTCCAGCTTTTTCGAGAATATCCATATTTAGATGAGAGATTATTGCGTGCGTGTCGAACGGTACCGCATAGTTTTTACCCTCATATTGAATAGCATCTTTGGCGGCATCTGTGGCATCGGAAAGATCTATTCCTAAGCTATCGTCCAGTTCCAGTAGTGATTTCCTGGAAGCATAATCGGGAAGATTCGCTCCATGCATTACTGTTACATCTGGACGATCGGTACTCGCTAAGGCAGCGTTCAAACCGTCATAGAAAGAATGCCACGTAGCCCCACCGAGCCTATTGATTTTTATGCCCCACTTATTTTCTGCCACAAACTTATTAGTGAGAATCTGAATCGCCTCACATTCAGTCGTCGCCTTGGAAATATCCGTGACGTTTTTCGTTGTATCATCACAGTCCCCGAAGAAACGAGCCAAATTAATTGTCGTTCCTTTAAGCTGATCATCAGTTACCGCATTTATCTTGGATGCGAGATCTTTGGAGCTAACAGCTTCCTTTCCTGCGCTCCCCCCACTCGCTCCACAGCCGGTCAGAAGTAGAGAAGAAGCGACTACTCCTACCGCTAGCTTGTTAATCATCTTCATTGTTGATTCCTTTCCATTGTTGTATTACTTTCCACCACTAGACATTGAGATTCCGCGAATGAGATATTTTTGCAAAAGCAGAAACACTATCAAAAGGGGAAGCGACCCTAAGACACCTCGAGCCATTAGAGACCCTAATTCTGTGGCTTGGGCAAAATTACCCTGCATTGACGCCAACCCAGTTGTAATGGTGAACATCTCAGGCTTAGTGGCTGAAACAAGCGGCCATAAATAATCGTTCCAGCTCTGAACGAAGGTGAACGTCGCCAACGCTATCATGGAGGGAACAGCCATTGGCAGCATAACAGAATAAAAAACTTTCCATTGTGATGCACCGTCTACTCTAGCAGCCTCTTCCAGCTCGCTCGGCACTTGGCTAAAGAATTGTGTCATTATAAATACCCCGAGCGGGAAAGCTACACGAGGAATTATTAATGCGGTATAGGTATTATGCATATCCACATCCGCAAACATCATGAACAATGGGATAAACATAGCTTCTTTTGGTACCATCATCCCAGCTAGCGTAAGTGCGTACACGAATAAACGTCCCGGAAATTGCAATTTGGAAAAGGCATATCCTGCAGTTGCACAGACAAATACCGTAAGCAAGGTTGTAACCACAGTTACAAGTGCCGAGTTCATAAACCATTTCATGGTTAAGCTTGTGCTCAGCACATCTACATAGTTCTGCAAAGTGAACCCCTGCGGAAGGATGTGCTGAGAACTCACCTTCAATGCGTCATTCGGCGTTAAAGACAGGGAAAACATCCAGAGTAGTGGAAGTATCCACAACAGACAGACAACAACCATCACAAGCTGGTATGAACTCAATACACGCTTGTGGCTTCTAGAATTAGAACAGAGTATTTTCTTTCTCTTTGCCCCTTCGCGCCGCCCTTCTTGCTGCTGAAGTACCACCTTCATTGCATTTTCCTTTCACGAGACATGAGGAATTGGATAAGAGAAACCAAAACCATAACTACAAAGAGAAATAGCGACATTGCGGATGCATACCCTAACTGCATATCCCGGAATCCGGTTTGATAGATGTAACGAACTAAAACATCCGTGGTATTACCAGGGCCCCCACCGGTCATAATATTCACCTGACCAAAAATCTGGAAAGATGCAATAATCTGAGTAACCATGACGAGCAAGGACACATGGCTCAGACCCGGCAACGTGATATGGCGGAACCGTTGCCATTTACTAGCCCCGTCTAATTGCGCTGCTTCGTACAACGCGGGATCAATATCCTGAAGACCGGCTCCGAAGAGAATCATATTGAACCCAACAGTCCACCAAACAGTAGTAACGATAATCGCTCCCATAGCAAATCTCGGATCTGAAAGCCAAGCTATTGGCTCTCTCCCGAGGATCACACTTAATCTTCCAATCAATCCGCGTGAAGGATTAAGTAAATACCCCCAAATCAAAGTTGCTACCGAAACCGGCAAAACATAGGGGACAAATAACGCTGCTCTATACAATCCGTTAGTTTTCCGTTTGGGATTATTGAGGAGTAACGCGAATACTAATCCCAATCCAGCAATAATCGGGGTAGATACAACCGTAAACACAACGGTGTTTTTAAAGGCGTTCCAAAAGCGGGGATCATTCCAAGCCCCATTTTCTCCGGGATGAAATCCCATCAGCAGCGCAACAAGGACTGCGGATACTACCAATGCAATATCTCCGCTGGTACGACTTCGTCTCGTTCGCCAAGCCCAATAGGTAGCAAAAATCAGCAATAACAGCCTCACCATCCACTGAGCACTCAAAGACCATTGGATGTTTTGTCCACCAAACATCTTCAAATAGTTATCTAGACCTGACCATACCGGCGCATTGCCCAGTAATTGCCAATCGTAGAAACTCATCACTACGGCTTGGATGATGGGGTAAACGATAAACGCAAGGTAGAACAGCAAGAACGGTATGACAAAGCTGAAGTTAACCAACCATTCTTTACTTTTGTTCTTTGATGGTAAACGCATTATTCCTCGCTTCCTGCGGGCTGATTAAACCTGCGAGGCCGAATCTGATTATCAAAACTATTCCCCATAACAAACCGGTTAATTTGAGAGATAGGGATTTTAGGAACCCGGTCTTCTGTCAACAAGCCATTTGCCTCTTGAAGGGTGTCGGTGAGTTGTGTATAACACCACCCCGTGAGTACTGGTGACTTGTATAGAGCCTCAAAAAGCGACGAAACCCTTTCTTGAAACTCCTTAGCATTTGAGACTACGGCATACCCCCAGGAAGATTCTTCACCCACCGGTAGTGAAATTCCTCCGAATTCTGTAACCATCATCGGACGATCCCCTAAGTCCGCTGAAGAATTCAGCAGGATAGGTCTTCCTTGTGGGCCAATTCCATGAATGGTCTGATGGATATTACCAGCATCGCGGTACGCAATCTCCAATTCATTTGCGGTGGTTGCATAATCATGTGTGCTCACAATATCCGTATCAAGTTGCTCCCAACCGTCGTTAGCAACTACCAACCGGGTGGAATCCTTCGCCTTGGTTAATTCAACTATTGAGTTTACGAAGTGTCGTTGACTGCTATTAGTGGAAATCGTGTCAACCCCCCAACTTTCGTTGAAAGGAACCCAAACCACAATAGAAGGGTTAGAGGCATCACGGTCGAGTATTGAACTCCACTGTGACAGAGTCCAATTGATGGCTCGGCGGGAATACTCGAACGCCGCCGGAAACTCAGCCCACACCATAATTCCTAGGAAATCGGCCATGGCAAGATAGCGTCTATCTGGAGTACGCTGATGAATTCTAATTGTGTTGAATCCCATTTCGCGAACCAGTTCCAAGTCGCGCATTTGCGCATCGGAACTAGGTGCTGTGTAGTAACTTTGGCGCCAGTACCCTTGATCTAGAATTCCCCGAACGTAAACGGGCTTTCTATTAATCCGGAGATAGCCATCCTTAGTATCTACCGCACGAAGCCCCAAGTACGAGAGGACTTCGTCTGACTGAGAACCGACTTTCAACTCCAGTTGAGCGTCTATTAGATTTGGCGAGCTGGGGAACCAGAGCAACCTGTCCCATTCCGTTCGACTCCGTACCTGAGGAATTTCTAAAACTACAGTTGCGGATAGTCCTTGTATATCGGCTTGAACTGCGGCAATTTTTTCTCCCCGCAAACTTAAACCAACACGTAACTGTCCTTCTGAAACCCATTGCGAAAAGGCAATTTCAGCACTAACTGTCGCATTATCGAGATCAAATTTCCACCAAATTCTCTCTATTGCGTGGCTAGGAGCAGATTCTAGCCAAACATCTCGCCAAATCCCTGTAGACCGTCTATACCAGATATCATGTGGGTCATCGAGCCAATCCTGTTTTCCACGCGGTTGACTCTGATCAATCTTGTGGTCTTCTACCCTCACAACAATCTCATATTCTTCTTCTTCCGGAAGTTTTACAGAGAAAGAGGTGCCGCACCCAGTGTGCCTACATAAATGATGCCCATTCACCCACACATCAGCAACGAAATCAATGGCCTCAAAATTAAGATGCCATTCCTCGCTGTCTGGTTTTGGGGGAAAATCTTGACCCCTCAGTATCCGCCGATACCAAACCACGTCACAATCCGAAAAATCCGTAATTTCGGATAACTCACTTCCAGGGGGAAAAGGAATCAGTACTTCCCGATCAAATACTGTAGCGGAGTTAAACCAGCCTTCTTTAAGCCCTATATCCTCCGAGTCTTCCGCAAACTGCCAGTACCCATTCAAGCTAGTCCAGTTACTTCGACGTAGTTGAGGACGTGGGTACTCAAAACCCATTTTCAAATCATCGTTGATTGTCATATGAGTAGCCTAGTACACAATTTGCTACGTAGCAAACTAGATTTGGGGCTAATGCGGGCTAATGCCCATTTTGGGGTGCGGATTATTTTTCGGGTTTAAACAGGGGATATAGGACTTAAAAGACCCTTTGGGGCTAACACTGATTGAGGTAGCGGGGACGGTTAAATAAAAAATGGATCCAGGTTATGCCTGGATCCATTTTGCATTATTGCCCGCTACTTCTTGTTGCGGCGTTGGTGACGAGTCTTACGCAACAGCTTACGGTGCTTTTTCTTGGACATGCGCTTGCGGCGCTTTTTGATTACCGAGCCCACTAGGTTCTCCTTTTGCTTCTTGGTGCGCGCGCGGCGCAGATATTACCTTAAGGTATTTTTCTCGCCCTACTATACAACAACTTAAGCGGCGATTAACTATTGGCTACCCCTGAAGACTGTTCCCAGTCACCAAAACCCTGCCCCATCATCTGGTCGATGGCCGCAGCCGGTACCCGAAAAGATTTACCGACTCGAACTGCGGGGATATCACCGGCGTGGATCATCCGATAGACCGTCATCTTGGACACACGCATTAGTTCCGCGACCTCTGCCACTGTTACGAAGCGCGGAGCTTGCTGCTGTGCCATAATGTTCCGTCCTAATTTCGAATCCATGCCGGTTAGGGATTATTTATAAGCTTAAGCCGTTGACCTAGAAAAATTCTAGAGTTTCAGGCATCCATGTCTAAAAATACCCCAAGAGACCCACTTTTCTCAACTGCCACAGCAAAGTACCTAAAAAACCGGAAATTTTCGTTATTTTTTAGAGTTGCTTTAGTTATTTTTCTACTGATTTACTCTACTGGAAGCTATATTTTCCGGTATTGGTGCTGCGAAAATAATCCTGCCTACCTGTCCTAACCGAAAGTAGAAGCAGCGGGTTAATATCAAGGCAGGAATTATTTATTTTTAAAGGGGGTGCAATGGCAAAACAGCGGCGCGTTTCCAAGCGTGCGAAGGTCAGAGAATCACTAGACCATCTTGCCCGCACCTCCCCAGCACGGCTGGTAGTACTGGTGTTCGCAGTAATCATCCTGGTGATGACGCTACTGCTTTCTTTACCGATTGCCACCACCACCGGCAAACCCGCTCCCCTGGTCGACGCAGTCTTTACTTCCACCTCAGCAGTTTGTGTAACCGGCCTAACCGTAGTCAACACCGCTTCCTACTGGTCTTTATTCGGACAAATCGTGATCATGTTGGGGATCCTCATTGGCGGCCTGGGGGTAATGACCCTGGCATCGATATTGGCACTAGCGGTATCACGCCATATTGGACTAACCCAAAGAATGCTGGCCGCCATCGAAAAAACCGCTTCCCTCGGCAAAGTCGGCGCCCTGATCCGCACGGTGATCGTCACCTCACTGACTTGCGAATCAATTATTTTCATCGCGCTACTACCTCGCTTCTTAACCTTGAACGAGTCCGTTGGCTCCGCTATCTGGCACGCTCTGTTCCAGTCCATCTCCATTTTCAATAATGCGGGACTAATCAACCTACCCGAGGGAATAGATGCCCACCTGGGAGACTGGTGGATGATTACCCCGGTAATCCTGGGAACTTTCCTGGGCGCCCTGGGATTCCCAGTCATGTTAGACCTCAAAGAAAACTGGCGTTCCCCCCACAAACTTAGTTTGCATTCAAAACTAACTATCACTACCTACCTGGCCGTTTGGCTATTTACCGCGGTAGTAATCGCCTGTTCAGAATGGAATAACCGGGGAACTTTCGGCTCCATGAGCACTTCCGAATCCCTACAAACCTCGATTCTGTTCGGAGTGAACTCCCGCTCCTCCGGGATTAGCACCATTGACGTGGGACAAATGACCAGAGGATCCTGGTTCCTGCTGGACGTACTGATGTTTATTGGCGGGGGCTCCGCCTCCACCGCGGGAGGTATCAAAGTCTCCACCCTGGCAGTCATGATCTTGGCGATTATGGCGGAGGCTCGCGGGGATCGCGACGTAGAAGCCTTCCATCGCCGCATTCCCCCTTCGGTAGTGCGCCTGTCAGTGGCCGTGACCGGTCTGGGCGCCATCCTGGTGGTGACCGCTATCTTCTTCTTACTATCGGTAACGGACTATTCGATGGACGTTATCGGATTCGAAGTGATCTCTGCTTTCGCCACCGTAGGATTATCAACCGGAATCACCCCCGATTTACCGATTATCGGGAAATACTCACTGGTACTGCTAATGTTTGCGGGCAGAACTGGCACTATGACAGTGGCAGCGGCGCTCGCGCTGCGCGAGCGCCGGCGCGTAATCAGAATGCCCGAAGAACGTCCCATCATCGGATAGTTCTGCCGAGAGAACCTACAGTTTCTAGGATAGAAATTTAGTAGCGGGATACAGGTAGCAGAAACGCTCGAAACCCGCGCGAGATTAGCTACCCCGCGTCCTCTACAATCCCCAAAAGTCCCCGAAACCCCGATTTCGACTCCTAAAGCGGGTTATGGCATTTGCGCAAACTGCTCCAATAATTCAGCGTCACCAGAAACAATAATGATGTCGTTAGCATCCACCCGGGTTTGGGGAGCAGCATATTCAAAAGGCTCGCCGGGAGAGAGCACCCCAATCACCGTGACCCCATATTTAGAGCGAGTATCTAGTTCCGCCAAAGTAAAGCCGTGGCAGGCTTTGGGCGGACGCATTTTCACTACCGAGAAGCCCTTGCGATCCATCTCGATATAGTCCAGCATCTTGCCACCCACGAGGTGCGCGGTACGCACCCCAGCATCATATTCGGGGTAAACCACGTGATGAGCACCGATTCGCTTTAGAATCGACCCATGTTCTAGGGAAGTGGCTTTTGCCCAGATCGACCCGATTCCCAGATCCACCAAGTTCGCGGTGATCAGTACCGATGCCTCTAGGGCAGTCCCTACCCCCACTACGGCGGCTTGAAAATCGGTGGCGCCCAGCTGCTCTAAGGCTTCAGCGCTGGTAGCATCGGCCTGCACCACCGGCAAGCGCGACTGCCATTGGGTAACGATCCGCGGAGACTTTTCTACCGCCAACACTTCACGCTCTAGGCTCTCTAATGAGACGGCAACCGCCGAACCGAAACGCCCCAAACCGATAACTAGCACTCCAGATGCGCCAGTATCCCGTTTCGCCATCTGCGTCCTCCTTTTATCTCCAACTGTAGATAATCAAGCATTCTGCTTCCAGCCTACCCCGCTCGATTACTTCCTAGGCTTGGCGCGCTAAAGTTAGGGCATGGCCAAGGCAAAGATAAGCTATCAATGTTCAGAATGCGGCTGGCAATCTAGCAAGTGGCTGGGGCAATGCCGTAACTGTAAAGCTTGGGGAACGCTAGAGGAAAGCGTCCCGGCTGAGGAATCCGCACCCTCTCGCAATAAGATCGCAGGCAAAACTCCCAGAAATAAGGCTCTGCCCATCAGTGAAGTTGATATTGCTGACGCTAGATTCATCCCCACGGGGATCGGAGAACTAGACCGGGTACTCGGCGGCGGCCTAGTGGCAGGATCAGTGGTTTTATTGGCGGGCGAACCGGGGGTCGGCAAATCTACCCTCTTATTGGATGTTGCCGGAAAAGTGGCGTCCACCTGGTCAAACAAGTCGGTACTGTATATAACCGGGGAAGAATCTGCCGCACAGGTACGTCTGCGAGCAGAACGGATCGGCGCCCTGACCGATAATCTCTTACTGGCTGCGGAAACCGAATTGGAAAGCGTCCTGGGGCATATCGATCAATGCTCCCCTTCACTGGTGATTGCAGATTCGGTACAAACTATTGCCTCCGGCCAGGTCAGCGGGCAAGCCGGAAACGTGACCCAGGTACGGGCAGTCTGCTCGGCTCTAATCGAGGTAGCCAAAAGTCGCGGGATCCCGATCCTGCTGGTAGGACACGTAACTAAATCCGGTGGAATTGCCGGGCCGCGCGTTTTAGAACACCTAGTTGACGTAGTTACCCAGTTCGAGGGGGATCGTCATACCCGCTTGCGGCTGCTGCGGGCAGTTAAGAACCGCTATGGCGCAACCGATGAAGTTGGTTGTTTCGAACTGGTAGAGAAAGGAATTATCGGGTTAGCAGACCCTTCGGGACTATTTCTGTCACAGACTTCCTCGCGGGTACCCGGGACTTGCGTAACCGTAACCCTAGAGGGACGACGCCCGATGCCTACCGAAATCCAAGCCTTAGTGTCTCCGCTGGTGTCAGGGGGTTCAGCGCGGCGCACCACCTCGGGACTGGATTATTCGCGGGTGGCAATGACTCTAGCGGTATTGCAAGCCCGCCTGCGTCTCGCCCTTTCCCAATGTGACGTATATGTTTCCACCGTAGGAGGCGCCAAAACCAGCGAACCGGCAGTTGACTTGGCGGTGGCGTTAGCCATTACCAGCGCTACCAAGTCACGCCCTCCCCTAGAAAAAATGGTGGCTATCGGGGAGGTATCCTTAACCGGCGAAATCCGCGCTACCGTGGGCGTGGGGCAGCGCCTATCCGAGGCCGCGCGGCTAGGTTTTCGTCACGCTCTGATACCTCGCTTGGGAGCCGATGAAGTTACTGCCCCCAAAGGGATGAAACTACATCCGGTAACTAACCTGGCAGAAGCAGTAATGATCGCCCTGCCCGAGGGCGAGGCTACTTCAAAGTAAAGACGGCTTTCGCGTCGGCGATTTCTTTCCCATAGAGAACAGGAATAGCCCGGTAAGTGCCGGCCTGCGCCATATCGCTTTTCTCGCAACCGTTTGAAGTTTTCCCATCCCACTTGAGGGTGGTGTCATATTCCATGCCGGTTCCCAGCAGCAGTGGCTGTTCTTGAACCTTCCCCTGACATTTCCAAGATTCCCACACCGTATCTTCACCGGTAATAACTTTTACGCCCACCTTGTCTATAGCCCCATTCATAGTGCAAGGCTGATTACCTTTGGTGTTATGTAAAACTATTTTGAAGTTAACGCCCGCTCCCACCTGGTTTTCAGTCTTTTCCGGCTCCAATTTGTAGCTAATATTTGCCAGCTTACAGGTAGTGGGTTGCGTTACGACCTCTTTTTTGGCTTGTTCAGCTTGCGCACGCTGCTTGCTGTCATCGGCAGCCTGCATCCACGACCAGGCGAAACGAACAATTAATGCCACTAGAGCGATCAACACCGCCAAAATTAGCACTGCTACTAGCCGGCGTACCCAAAAAGTTGCTTGCGAAGGGCGTACCCGCTCGGAAGAGCGTCGGCGTTGATCTGGACTCATGCCCTTAGGTTACCCCAAGCCGCTAGGGGGAAGCCGGATTAACGCCACCGGGAACCCCATTTGCCCCCGGTGAGCCGTCATCGCCGTCATCGATAATGCACCAGGATTCAACTAGCAGCGCGACCACTAGTAGCGCCAGATTCACCAGCGCTAAAGCAATAGTGTTTCCCGCAAACGAACCCGCTATTTCCGCATGACGCAACTGGAACGCCAAGATCAACTGGGAAAGTAAATACCCCAAGAACAAAGCTGACCACACCGCGGAGGCTTGGGCTACCAACGCTACAATCGGGGCTTTCGCCAGCTGCATCCAGGAGGGTTTCCCGTCACGCAAACGCTTGACGGCCTGCCCAAAAATTGCGAGTACCACCGCCCCGCAAAATATCAGCACCGTGAGAATGGGGCTGAATTGCAAAGGCGTGCCCCCCATTTTCACTGCCAAATCGCTGAGGAAGAATCCCGCCAATAATGCCGTTGCCCCCAGGGCTAACAGGCTAAGTTTTCGCAGTGGCCGCATATTATTACTCGGAGTCCGCTAGCGGATCGAAAACTGCAGTAGGTTGTGCAGTTCGGTCTGTTTCCGGCTTGACCAGCGGGATCGCGCCAGTAGTGGTCGGACGCAGAATAGATTTGCGTTCCACCCGAGATTCGTCTTCCTCGCGAGCAGCACTACTATCGCTAGTTTGACCTGCCGTAATATCTAGCGGGAGCGGCTGCGGGGATTCTTCCGGAACTGGAATCGGACCGGTAACTAACCTACCGGCGTGACGGCCAGTGCCCCGCTTGATGGTTTCAGTTGGCTGTTCGTTGCTCGCTCCCTCGGTTGCCTCCATAACTTGGGAGGCGCCACCAGCAGCTTCTTGCTGACTGTCATTAGCTTCCCTAGTTTCGATGGTAGTTCCCGCTTCTGGGACGGTATTCTGCGCTGCAGCCGGATTTTTTTCCTCGTCGGCGCCCGTCTTGGCGCTTTCAGTCTGCGTTGGCGAGGAGGGCGGAGCGGGTACGGGAGGATTAGGCAGCGCTTGCCAGGAATGCTCAGATCCGACTGCATTTTCCGTCAGGTTGTCCGCTTGCTCAAAGTCTGGCATAAACTGCTCGGGATCTGCTTTCTCCCCTACAAAGAAAGCTTTAATCCGCTGCCACCAGCTCTTTTTCTTAGGCTTTGGCGCTATCGTTTCTTGCTTCTCAGGTATTTCTTCTGGTTCCTCATCTAAGATCACTGTTGCTTGGGGGCGATCATGACCCAGGTGCGGCAGGGGCAAAGAAGAGGATGGAGGAGTGGGCTGCGCGGAGGCGGTAGGAGGAAGTGGACGCGGGGGACCCTGGACAGAAGGCGCCTCCTCGGAAGCTGCAGGAAGCGGCGAACTAAGCTTATCCACCTGCGATACTTCTCCGGTAGGATGCAACTCTCGAGCATCGTCTAGTACTCGCGGTGGAACCGCAGGACGAGAAATTGCTGACCAACGCGGTAAGGGGATTGATCCCGTCCCCGCTTCGGTTAGCGGATGGTTATTGTCTATCCAATCGGGGTAGATCTCTTTTATTCCATCCCGATCCGGGGCATAGTCTGCCAAAACTACCACTTCGCCTACCCCGGTAAGTTCGGCTGCCGGGGCTACCAGCGACCAGGGTAAGAGCACAAAAGCGCGCTGACTAGCCCGCGGATGCGGCAGAGTCAAACGCTCATCCTTGCTGGTAACGCCTTGATAATCGATGATGTCTAAATCCAGAGTGCGTGCCCCCCAGCGCTCGCTTCGCACCCGGCCGTGCTCGTCCTCAAGATTTTGCAATACCTGCAAAAGCGCTAAAGGAGAAAGCATAGTGGAGAGGATTACTACCGCATTTAAGTAATCTGGTTGCTCTTCCTGGTCTTCGCTAAGTACCGGAGCTGTCCTCACCAGAGGAGAAACTTCAACTACCCCGATCCCATTAGTTTGCGACAATTGCGCAACTACTTCACGGAAGGTAGCAGAAACTTCTCCTAGGTTTCCTCCCATGGCCACTACCACTTGCCTAGGGGAGGTGGGAGCCTGTTCTAAAGGATTATCTGCTTCCTCGGGGGAAGTGTCTCCCGGTTCGGCGGCACCCTCCGCCGCGATCTCTGCCAGGGATAAGGGAGCGGTCTCTTCCAAAGGTTCTTCTTCCTCGGGAAGTAGATTCTCCAGACCCCGCCAAATGGTTACCTTTACGTCTTGTTTTTCTAGACCCAAAGGCGCCTCAGGTTTATGTAAACAGATCCGCACTGCCTGGACGTTTTCCAGTTCCAGAGTTTCTTCGGCAATCTGGGCAGCAACTTTTTCTAACAGGTCGCAAGGCGGGCCAGTAATAATTCGGCTAATCAGCGCCGATGTCTGCGAATAATCGACGGTATCTTCAATCCGGTCGCTAGCCCCGGCACCGTGCAGATCTAAGTAAATATCGGCGTCAACTAGAAATAGTTGACCGTCTTGGCGTTCATGATCGAGCATCCCATGCCGTCCACGTTCCTCAATCCCCACCAGACTAATGTGGTCGAGGTATTGCAAACGTTCACTGATTTCTTCTTGAGTTAGCGACATGCCGCTTCCCTCCACAGTTGCCCCACTGCGACCGCACTAGCTGAAGCCGCAACATTGTGTACCCGAACTGCCCAAACTCCACTCTCGGCGCAAAGCGCACTCACCGCGGTGGTAGCGTCCTCCCGCCGTCTGGCTCCCGCCTTAATCCCCGCGGGCAAAGCATTGTCCCAGCCGGTGGGAACCGCCATTTCTAAGAACCGTTTTCTGGAAGCCCCAATGAGCAAGGGATATCCCAGCTTTGCCAGTTGCTCTAGGTTACCCAATAGCTCCCAAGACTGCTCAGCGCTTTTTGCGAACCCTAAACCAGGATCTAGAATCAGACGCTTCAGATTAACTCCGGCACTTTCGCATGCCTCGATACGTTCTTTCAGACCTTGACAAACCCCGCCAGTTACGTCCCCGCCATAGTCACACAGGCTATCCATAGTTTTCGGGTTACCGCGCATATGTTGGCAAATATAGTAGGCATCGGTTTCGGCTACCACCTTAAGCATCCCCGGATCTAGGGTCCCCCCAGAAATATCATTAATGACCTGTACTCCGGCAGCTATGCCAGCGGCAGCAGTTTCCGCGTTGATGGTATCTAAAGAAATTGGCAGCGGGTTGCGAGATGCTTTTAAGTAACCGGCAATCACCGGCAGCACTCGACGTTGTTCTTGCGCGGGACTTAAAGACTCGGCTCCCGGCCGGGTGGATTCGCCACCAATATCGAGGATATCGGCACCTGCGGCTTCCAGCTCGAGGGCGTGGGCAATCGCTTTTTCAGGATTGAACCAATCGCCACCGTCAGAAAAAGAATCTGGAGTGACGTTAATGATCCCCATAACTCTGGTGCGTCCGGGCGTTAAAAAGTCAGGAATCTGGCGGATTGTCATGATTCTAGCCTACCTGGCATTAAACGTCCTTTTGGTCTGGAGGCGGGCAAAAGTAGCATTTCTCCATTCTTCCACCCGATAAAACGCCTAGACTAACTAGTTTTAGCGAATCAGGGAAAGCACTTCCGCCCGCGAGCGCGGGTCAGAACGCATAACCCCGCGCAGCGCTGAGGTAGTAGTACGCGCGCCCGGCTTCTTGATTCCGCGCATGGACATGCAAAGGTGCTCACCCTCGATAACTACCGCGGCTCCCCGCGGATCCAGTTTCTCCATTAAAGCATCCGCGACCTGCGCAGTGAGCCGTTCTTGTACCTGCAGGCGATGAGAGAATCCCTCTACTACCCGCGCTAGTTTCGATAGTCCCGTAATCCGGCCTTCACGGGGAATATAGGCCACGTGCGCTACCCCAAAGAAGGGCAACAGATGATGTTCGCACAGGGAGTAGAAAGGGATCCCCCGCACCATCACCATTTCCTCATCGTCCACGTGAAACTGTTTTTCGAGGGGTGCTGCCGGATCTGAGTGCATCCCAGAAATTATTTCTTTCCAGGCTCTACCCATCCGTGCCGGGGTTTCCTGCAGTCCTTCCCGATCGGGGTTCTCACCGATCGCGATCAGCAAATCGCGAATCGCCTTTTCTACTCCATCCTGGTTGTAACCCACTAGTTACTCGCCCTCTACCGCTAGATTTTCCGGAATCGGAGCCGTAGCCGGAGTTTGGGAACCAGCAATCGGTTTACCAAAAACCGCTCCGGGGACTGCCCCTTCTTGACCATAGGACCAAACGGTGCGTTCTGCCTGTTTTTGAACCGGAGAGAAGATCTCTTCTAGTTCTTCTTCTAGCAGGGTTTCCTTGTCAATTAGTCGGGCAGCTAAATCATCGAGAATCCCGCGATTGCGAGTAAGGATCTCCCAGGCTTCACGATTGGCAGTGTCTAGGAAGCTACGTACTTCTTCATCGATAGTGCTGGCCACTGTCTCGGAATAGTTTCTACTGGAGATACCATCGCGCCCCAAGAAAGGTTCGCTATCATCTTTACCGAGCTTTACCGGCCCTACCTTGTCGGACATACCGAAATCGGTTACGAGGCGGCGAGCAGTAGCGGTGGCCTTTTCAATATCGTTGGAGGCACCGGTGGAAGGATCCAGGAATACTAGCTCTTCAGCTACCCGCCCTCCCATGGCGTAAACCAGTTCATCTAACAGCTGGTTACGGGTGCGCGAATAGCGATCCTCAACCGGCATCACCATGGTGTATCCCAGGGCGCGTCCACGCGGCAGAATCGTAACCTTGGTGACCGGATCGGTATATCGCAAGGCAGCCGCACAAAGCGCGTGTCCGCCCTCATGATAGGCGGTAACCAATTTGTCGTGGTCATTCATAACTCGAGTGCGTCTTTGTGGCCCCGCAATTACCCGGTCGATTGCCTCATCAACTGCCCGCATATCGATCAGATCCGCATTAGAACGAGCGGTTAGCAAAGCAGCTTCGTTAAGCACATTTTCCAGGTCGGCACCGGTAAAGCCGGGAGTACGTTTCGCGATCTGTTCTAGATCCACATCGGTAGTCATCGGCTTACCTTTGGCGTGTACCTGTAGAATTGCTTTCCGTCCCTTGATATCGGGGGCATCCACGTTTATCTGCCGGTCAAAACGTCCCGGGCGCAGCAACGCCGGATCGAGTACATCGGGACGGTTGGTGGCGGCAATCAAAATGACGTTAGTGTTTTCGTCAAACCCGTCCATCTCTACCAGCAACTGGTTTAGGGTTTGTTCGCGTTCATCATTGCCACCGCCCATACCGGTGCCGCGGTGACGCCCCACCGCATCGATTTCGTCAACGAACACGATCGCCGGGGCGGACTCTTTAGCCTGGCTAAAGAGGTCGCGCACCCGCGAGGCGCCCACGCCCACGAACATTTCGACGAATTCCGAGCCGGACAGGGTGAAGAAGGGAACTTTCGCTTCCCCGGCTACCGCCTTGGCCAGCAAAGTTTTACCGGTTCCGGGCGGACCACACAGCAATACGCCTTTAGGGATCCGCGCCCCCAGGTTATGGAACTTCGCGGGATTGGCCAGGAACTCTTGAATTTCGCGGAGTTCCTCTACCGCTTCATCGGCTCCCGCCACATTGGCGAAAGTAATCTTGGGAGCGGAGGCGTCAAACTTTTTGAATTTGGATTTCCCAAATCCCATCATGCCGCCGCCCTGCATTCTGGACATCGCCCACCAGATCAGGGCAAAGAACAGTAGCAGCGGAATCATCATCTGTAAAAGCGCTGACCACCAAGAACCGGTCGGGAAAATCGAGTTATATCCCTTCTTCAGGTTCCCGTCCTGGATTAGTTCATTTACCTGTTCCGCCTGGGATTGCACAAAGGTAAAAGTGACCTCTTTCGTGGCGCCTTGCGGAATCATCTGGGCATCTTTCCCCAAGTTTTTGGGGGTGTACTTCTTCGATAATTCTAGCTTTACCTGCTGAGTGCCGTCATTGACTATCGCCCGCTCAACGGTTTTGCCTTTTAGTAGCGCTATCCCCTCGGAGGTGTCAATAACGGTAGGCGCCATTACCAGGGAGATCACCCAAAATACAGCGATTATTACTATCGCCGGGATCCCCCATTTCAGCCAAAATTTCTTATTTTCTTTTTTCTTCTTCGCCATTTATCGGTTTCATACCCTATTATCCGGTGCCGCCAGGCGGCGTTATTTCATAGAGACAAGCCTAAACGCTTTGGGCTCCAATTGCTTATTTTGGTCACCCTCAGCCGAATTTTACCCTCGCGAGGTACCGTTTCTTCCCAGTGCGCGGTTCAGTGAACCTGCTTGACCCACTATTGGTAAACATGCGGTGCGAGGGTTCCCACGAACGGGAGATTCCGGTACTTTTCTGCGTAATCCAGGCCGTACCCCACCACGAAATCATTGGGAATATCAAATCCCACGTATTTCACGTCAACTGCAACTTTCGCCGCCTCCGGTTTGCGCAGCAGGGCAGCGATTTCTACCGAGGCCGCACCCCGCGAAGAAAGGTTGCGGGTGAGCCAATCCAAAGTTAAGCCGGAATCAATCACGTCCTCTACTATCAACACGTCCCGTCCCCCCAGGTCGGAATCTAAGTCTTTGAGAATCCGCACCACTCCGGAGGATTTGGTAGAAGCCCCATAGGAGGAAACCGCCATCCAATCAATTTCTAGGGGGGTATGAATGAGGCGAGCCAGATCCGCCATCACCATCGTGGCTCCTTTGAGCACCCCGACTAATAAGATTTCTCGGCCGCGATAGTCGCGATCGATTTGGGTGGCCATTTCTTGCAGCTTGTCCGCGATTTGCTGCTCGCTGATCAATATCCGCTCCAGCGCATCGCCCATATCATTGGCGTCCATTTTCCCAGTCTATCCTCTCGATTGCGCGTGAAAGTAAAGTTCGTAGGTTCCTGTCACTCGGGTGCAGGTCACTTTCCCAGGCAGTTGGATCGGGCCGGTACCTCGGCGGTGGGTAGCCATAAAATCCACGGCATCTAGTTGAACTTTCCGCAGGTCTGAGGCTCGCGCCCCGGCCTTTAGCGCCGCCAGGCGCCACACCCGCTTTCGGATCGCCGCTGGTTGCGCAAGTAGCCCCTTGGTTTCCAGCGTTACATTCTCTCCCTCACCCCGCTGAGTCTTGGCAAACCAATCGGCAGCTAGGCTGTCTAAGGCATCCAAGTCTGCTTGCAGCAGGGCGGCAGTGCGGGCGAGGGCGGGGCGCGGATCTACCCCGAGGGCTTTTTCGAGGGCGGGTAAGGCGTGGTACCGCAGGGCTGACCGCCGCAGAGCCGTACCATCTGCAGCTCGAACTGGTCCTTCGGGATTGTTGGAAGGGTCGTCGATAAAAGATAGTCCCCCTTCGTGGCAAGCAGCTACGGTGTCGCGGCGGGGCAGCGCCAGGAGTGGTCGCAGATAGCCGGCGCGTCTAGCACTGTGTTCTCCGGCGCCCTCATCCCAGCTACGCATTCCCGCAATCGAGCGCGCGCCACTGCCACGTATCAGCCCCAAAAGCACAGTTTCTGCTTGATCGTCACGGGTATGCCCTAAAAGGATAAAAACATTTTCACCCAAAGAACCGTACCTGCTGGCGGCTTCTTCTAGAGCCTGGTAGCGCCTTTTGCGGGCATCACCTTCTTTGCCTTTACCGGCTATTTGCGCATCAGGAAGGGTGAGTAGCTCCACTTGGCTATACCCTAAGCCCGTCAGTATTTTTTGCACTTTTCGTGCTTGCGCACCCGATTCTGCGCGCCAACCATGATCAACGGTGACTGCTACTGGTTTAAATTCCCTCGAAGGTGCCAGACGAATAATAGCATCAGCGAGGGCGAGGGAATCAGCGCCGCCCGAACAAGCCACTACTAAGGTTGCCCGCGCATGGTGTTTTTCTAGATGTTTTAGCTGCGCGAGGACGGCTCTTTCTACCCGTCCTCGCGCGCCTTGCGGTTGCCGGGTCACAGACCTGCCAGTCCGTTTACGAAGTTATCGATGGCGCCGCGCGCGATTGTGCCGGTTCCCTCTTTGAAGGAATCAACAATCACACAGAAAGTGAGAGTTCTACCGGATTTAGTGGTCACGAGACCAGTGAGCGCCCGCGAGTTCTGCAAAGACCCGGTTTTTGCTCGTACATTACCGGCGCCGTTTGCCTGCAAATATCGATCGTGCAAGGTGCCATCTAGGGCTCCAATAGGAAGGGAGGCGACCAGCGGCCGCAGCTGGGGATCATCGCCGCGAGCAGCTTGTTGCATTAGCGCGGCTAATAGTTGCGGTTTAATCTGGTTTTCAGTGGATAGTCCTGAGCAATCATGATTGGCAAAAGCTGCACCCTCGAGTTTTAGATCATTTAAGACCTTTTGGGCAATTTTTATTTCCCCGGAAAAGTTCGTACCGGTTCCGGCTTTCGCTGCCGAAGCTCTGCACAGCACTTCTGCCAGCATATTGTTCGATTCTTTAAGGGTTTCATGCATAACTTCATGCAAGGGGGCACTTTTTACTTCCCCAATTTTGCGGGCATCGTTGGGGGTAGCGCCACGCTGGATCTGTCCCACCTTAATACCCTGGTCTTTTAGTCGCGCCGCGAACTGTTCCGCTGCCGAAAGTCCGGGGTCGGGCAAGTATCCGTATGACAGCTCGGGGTTAGCTAATCCGTTGTTGATCGCGATGGGGGTGGGCTTAGTTTCGTAATTGTCATTGCCTTGGGCTTGCCAGTTCGCAAGCGGATTTTGATCCCCGAAAGCACTCTCGTCCAAGAATAACTGCACCGTAGTAGTTTTCTTGTCTTTGAGTTTTTGCGTGGTTTGAGCCGCCAAGTCTGCTAGTCCGGCATGTCCGGCAGTGGCAGCGGGATTTCCAGAACCTGCCGATAATAGCTGATCCCCGTTTCCTCGTAAGAATAGTTTTTCGCCTGCCAAGTGCGTCGAAGTAGTGAAACGGTAATCGGGTCCGAGAGTTTTCAAGGCAGTTGCCGCTGCCACGATTTTACTGGAAGAGGCGGGGGTCATTAGCTGGTCGGCGTTTACTTGGCCAAGAGTTTTCCCGCTGGCGGTGTCTATTACTATCGCGCCGACTCTGCTTCCCGTCGCCACCGGCATCTTGGCGGCCGGGTCGTTGCTATCAGGATTTGGGGGCAAACCGTTTTGCGCTTGGGCGACCAGCTGTTGCATTAGAGGCTGGACTTGCGCCGCGGTAATTTTCGCAGCGTGTTCATTTATTCCTATTACTTCCTTATTGCCGGCATCCGTAAGACTAATCTCCACGGTTTCGGGCATGTCTACCGATTCATTTTCTAAGGTTAGAATCCCTGGCACTAGGTTGTAGGCGTCCAAAACGCCATAACCGACGCCGCTTGCCACCATCGCTACCAGGAGAATTAGCGGTAAAAGTACAGATTTTCGCATTCTTCCCCTCGTTTATGAATTTTCCACGTATTCTTAAATATAAAGCAGATGCCACGACTTCGGCGGTAATACTTTTGCCCCGATTGTCGCACACTTAGCCTATTTGGGCGGGAAGGGGAAAGACACATGGAATTTGATGTGACCATTGAGATTCCGAAAGGAAACCGTAATAAATACGAGGTTGATCACGGTACTGGCCGCATCCGTCTGGATCGTATGCTTTTTACTTCCACTCGCTACCCCGATGACTATGGATTCATTGATGGCACCTTAGGCGAGGACGGAGATCCTTTGGATGCCCTGGTGGTCTTAGAAGAATCCACTTTCCCCGGCTGCGTGATCCGTTGCCGGCCACTGGGGATGTTCCGGATGCGCGATGAGAACGGTGGTGACGATAAGGTTTTATGTGTTCCTGCTGCTGATCAGCGCGCCTCTTGGCGTACCGAGATTGAAGATATTTCTGAGTTTCACCGCCTAGAAATTCAGCACTTCTTTGAGGTTTATAAAGATTTGGAACCAGGTAAATCTGTTGAGGGCGCCCATTGGGTAGGACGTAAAGAAGCTGAGGAAGAAATCCGGCGTTCGCGTGAGCGAATGAAGCAGTGGGAAGCAGAAAATGGAAAGAAGTATTTTGGCCTAGTCGCTGATTTCTTTGACGGACAGATAACCGAGTAATTTCCTGCCTGCCAGACACGCGGAAAACGCCGATAACCTCAGATAGTGATATATTTCACTTTACGGCGTTTTCCGCGTGTTTCTTTTTGTAAATTAACTATACCCCCTTGAAAAGTAGCATTTTTAATCTAAATCTCCTCCGATCTAGCCCTTGTTACACCTGTTGTTAATGTGAATTTTGTTGTTAGAGGTACGAAAGCGCGGTATTGTGGCAGTTAGTCCGACTTATAACTCCCAAAGTCGCTCTAGGAGGAAAGCTATGAAGCCCCACAATTTTGCGGGACAAAAAGCTGGTAAAAGGGCATTGGTCATTGCGGCCAGTTTCGCTCTAACAGCTTCCGCTTCAATTTTTGCACCCGTAGCATTTGCTTCACCTGCAGATGACAAGGTGGAAGCAGCTAAGGCTGCAGAAACTGATGCCGCTAACTCGGTAGCCGCTATCGAGGCACAACTTGCTCAGGTCAGTGCCCAGACTCAGGACGCCCGCGATCTAGCCGAGGAAGCTGAAGCCGGCTACAACGATGCCATCTCTAACCTGGTAGTCGCCAAGCAGGCAGCAGATAAGACTGCCCAGGATTCTCAAGAGGCACAAGAAAAAGTGGAGCAAGCTCGCAAGGCTTTAGCCGGCCTAGCACGCACTGTTTACACCACCCAGGGATCACTTTCTTCGCTCACTCCCTACCTGAACGCTGACGGTCTGCAGACTGTGGAAATGAGGAAGGTCTCCGTCGAGCTATTTGGCTCGAAGGCGGATTCCCAGATGCGGACTTTTGACTCGATTGCCAAAGTTGCCAGCGTCCTGCAAGAACGTGCCAGCCAGGCGAAACAAGATCGAGAGCAGGCGGCTAACGAACTTAAAACCCAAAAGGACGCAGCCGACCAACTTAAGGCTGCCTCTGAGAAACAGCTTGCCGATTTGGGTGCGCAGCGTGAGGAGCTAATTAAGCAGCTAGCGGCCGCGCGCGGAGTGACTGAGCAGGCTGAGAAAGAACGCCAAGCACAGATCGAAGCGGAGCGGAAGGCGCGCGAAGAGGCTGCTGCCCAGGCTGCCCTGAAAGCTGCGGAAGAAAAAGCCCGTAAAGAGGCAGAGCAACAAAAAGCCCGGGAGGAAGCAGCTAAGAGGCAAGCCCAGGAGCAAAAGGAAACCAATAATAGTTCTCCGGCTCCGAAACAAACTTCTACCAGCAAACCCGCCAAAAAGAGCCAGTCGAAAGCTACCAACAAGACTGCAAAAAAGGCGACTAATCAGAAATCGACTTCGCGCGGTAGCGCCTCTCGCTCCGAAATTATTTCCTATGCGAAGAAGTTCATCGGGGTTCCCTACGTATGGGGCGGTTCCACCCCCAAAGGCTTTGATTGCTCGGGACTGACCTCCTACGTATATAAGAACGCTGCCGGGATCACGCTGCCGCGGCGGGCAAAACACCAACGCGGAGCCGGAAAGTTTGTTTCCAGATCTCAGGCACTACCGGGCGATATGGTGAACTACTCCAGTCACGTCGGGATCTACCTAGGTAATGGCTATATGATCCACGCTCCTAAACCGGGAGATAGGGTCAAGATCGCCCGGGTTTACGGAAATCCCGTATACGTGCGAGTGCTCTAAAACGATACCTCGCGGTAATTAACTAAAAATTAAAATGCCAGGCGGCGGCGCGGAAGGATAATCCCCGCGCCGCCGCCGTTTATCAGCAAATCAAGATAATTTATGTTGAAAAGTTAACAAGAAGATAACAATTCTTAATTTGGCTCTTCCTTTCTAAGGCACTAACTGATACTGTAGAGATGTTCATCGGAAACGTTTCCGACGAAGGGCGGAACAACCCGCACCTACTGATCGACGGTCCAAAGGGGGACGTTAATGTCAAGAAAGACTCGTATTCTGGCAACCTTTGTTGCCAGTGCTTTTGCGTTGACCGGCTTGGGAGCCTGCTCTTCAGGCTCTGGTGCTGACGACGGTAAAGGCAAAGTTTATATGTTGAACTGGAAACCGGAGCAGGAAAAAGCCTTTAAGAAAATTGCTGAGACCTATACCAAAGACAAGGGCGTAGAGGTCAAAGTCCAAACCGTAGGTTCCGGAAACTACGAACAGCAACTAAAGTCTGAAATCGCTAAATCTGATGCTCCTACCCTGTTCAACGTAAACGGTCCGGTCGGCTTAAAGAGCTGGCAAAAATACACTGCGGATCTGACCGACACTAAGTTTGCCAAGGATCTCAATGATCCCAACCTGGCATTGAAGGGCGAGGATGGCAAGATTTACGGGGTGCCTTTGGCAGTAGAAGGCTACGGCATTGTCTATAACCAAGAGATTCTGGACAAGTACTTCGCAATGCCGGGCGCCAAAGCCACTAAGGTAGATGAAATCAATAACTTCGCCAAACTGAAAGAAGTTGTTGAGGATATGCAAGCCCATAAGGCAGACCTGGGAATTGAGGGCGTGTTTGCCTCCACGTCGCTCGCTAAAGGTGAAGATTGGCGTTGGCAGACCCACCTGTCCAACATTCCCATGTACTACGAGTACCAGGACGACAAGGTAACCGATAAAGACAAGGCAGAATTCAAGTACAACAAAGAGTTCAAGAATATTTTCGACCTCTACTTGGATAACTCCACTGTTGACCGCAAGCTAACTCCTAACAAGAACGTAGCCGACTCCATGGCTGAGTTTGCGCAGGGCAAAGCGGCTATGGTGCAAAACGGTAACTGGGCTTGGAGCCAGGTCGCCGAAGAGAAAGGCAACGTAGTTAAAGAAGACAAGATTAAGATGCTGCCTATCTACACCGGTCACAAGGGTGAAGAAAAGCAGGGTCTGGCCGTAGGTACCGAAGCCTTCATGGCAGTTAACGCTAAAGCCTCCGAGGCCGATCAAAAGGCCACCATTGATTTCATCAACTGGCTCTTCAGCGACGCCCAAGGCAAAAAGGCAGTAGTCGAAGACCTAGGCTTCATCGCTCCTTTCAAGTCCTTCTCTGCTGACGAGATTCCGAACGATCCGTTAGCCAAGGAAATTGCGGCTTCCCTAAGCAACGACAAGCTGAAGACCGTACCGTGGGTATTCACCACTTACCCGTCACAGAAGTTTAAAGATGACTTTGGCCAGGATCTGGGACAGTACGCCATTGGCAACCTGGACTGGGACAAGGTAGTTAAGAACTTCCAAGACGGCTGGGCCGCCGAAAAGAGATAACTGAGACATAACCTCGGTTAGATAAAAGAGGGCGAATGCCCTACCAGGGACAAGGTGGCAGATAGGAACCGCCCGGTTCTTATCTGCCACCTCACCTTAAGTAATACATTCCCCGCTTTCAAAGACATAAACCAAATCGGTTACAACTCGATTTACCGCAGTAAACCCAGTTTTTGTTTAATCTTTTATCCACCGGCCAAAGGAAATGGATAAACAATGAGGTCGAATTTAAAATATTATTTTCCACTTTTTGTGCTGCCCACTCTGGCAGCCTTTCTGATTGCTTTTCTGATACCGTTCATCGTTGGTTTTTTCCTATCGTTTTGCGAATTCACCACTATCACCGATGCAACCTTCGTCGGAATTCAGAACTATATAGAAGTTTTTAATTCTCGAGATACTTTTACCTCCGCGTTCCTCTTCACCATATTGGTGGTAATAGTCTCGATAATTACCGTGAATCTCTTTGCGTTCGCGATCGCCTGGATACTAACTCGCAAACTACGCGGAACTAACTTCTTCCGAACCGTATTCTTCATGCCTAACCTGATTGGCGGCATCGTCTTGGGTTACACCTGGCAGATTATTATCAACGCCTTTTTACAGAACTACGGCGCGACCCTAGTTACAGACTGGAAATATGGCTACGCAGGACTAATTATTCTGATTAACTGGCAGTTAATCGGCTACATGATGATTATCTACATTGCCGGCCTGCAAAACGTTCCTCCAGAACTCACCGAGGCGGCAGAAATTGATGGAGCCGGTCGCTGGCAAGTGCTGCGCAACGTCACCATTCCCATGGTGATGCCGTCTATCACTATCTGCCTGTTCCTAACCTTGTCGAACACCTTCAAAATGTTCGACCAGAACTTGGCGTTAACCGCCGGCGCACCTTCGGGTAAAACTGAGATGGTCGCCCTCAATATCGTTAACTCCATGTTTAACCAGGTAGGCATGGAAGGCGTTGGACAAGCCAAAGCAGTTATCTTCGTAGTAGTCGTGGTGGCTATCGCCATGTTCCAGCTACGGGCAACTCGTTCAAGGGAGATTGAAGCATGAGCACCACTACCGTTGCTGCCCCCGGGCAGCCTGTTGCTAAGCAAAAACCCGTTAAAGACACCAGCAAGTCCGGAGTTAACCCGGTTGGCAAAGTTATTATCTATATCGTCTTAATTGCTTTGACCTGTGTATTCCTAGGGCCAATCCTGTTCGTAGTTATGAACTCGTTCAAGTCTAAGTTCGAGCTGTCGAACAATCCCTTCGCCCTTCCTATGGGAGACACCTTCGTTGGACTTGAGAACTACGTAACCGGTTTGCAACTATCAAATTTCTTTAGTTCGATTCTGTGGTCGTTCGTAATCACTATTGGATCGGTGGCCATTATCGTCATGTTATGTGCGATGACTGCTTACTACATCACTCGAGTAAAACGTTGGTGGACCAGTGCCCTGTATTACATTTTTGTATTCTCGATGGTGATCCCCTTCCAGATGGTTATGTTCCCCACGGTGCAGGTATCCAGTATCCTGGGGCTAGATAACCCGGTGGGAATGATGGTTCTCTATCTGGGATTCGGAGCCGGTCTCAGCGTCTTCATGTTTGCCGGATTCGTTAAATCGATTCCGATTGATATTGAAGAGGCCGCCACTATTGACGGCTGCAACCCGGTACAAACTTACTTCCGGGTAGTACTGCCGATGCTAAAACCCACCGCGATTACCGTGGCCATCCTCAATACCATGTGGGTCTGGAATGACTTCCTACTCCCCAACCTGGTCTTGGGGCCAGGTAGTGAATACCGCACTATCCCGATCGTTGTTCAGTTCCTGCTGGGCTCTAACGGCAACCGGGATATGGGCGCCCTCATGGCGATGCTAGTGCTGGCGATCATCCCGATTGTTATCTTCTACATTTTCATGCAGAAGTACATTATCGAGGGTGTAGCCGCCGGCGCGGTTAAGGGCTAAGAACCTTAAACTAAGCAGGGATTGGGGTGGAAGCAAAAACACTTCCATCCCAATCCCTGTTATCTTTAACTACTGTCAAACACTTATAGAATCAAGGATCTATTCCCATGTCACAACCGCCACCCGCCGTGACTATTAGGGATGTCGCCGCTGCCGCACAGGTGGGGATCACTACGGTATCTCGCGCCCTCAACAATCAGAGTGGAATATCCCCGGCTACTCGTGCTCGAATCCTCCAAGTTGCACAGGATCTTCATTACCAGCCTAATCGGCACGCGCAGAACCTAAGATCCCAAGATATCAATAACATTGCGGTAGTGATGAAAGGACCATCCAATCCTTTCTTCCTTTCACTAATTGACCCCCTGGAAAAAGCAATCCGCGCCCACGGATACCAAATGTCGCTATTACGAGTTCCCCACGAAGCGGATGAGGTAAACATTGGACGCGGCGCCTATCAAGATTCCGAGGCCGCGGGAGTGCTTTTCTTAGGAGGACAGGCGCGCGAATCAACGGCGGTTTTTAATAGCTTTCCCCTCCCCTTCACCCTTTGCACTGTGCCACCGGCACCTGCCTGGGATAATTCCGTGGCTGCGGTTAGCGTTGACGAGGAACATGGAATCTCCCTAATAGTTTCTCATCTCACCGATCTCGGGCATCGTCAGATTGCGTTTCTCGGCCCTGACCGAGCAGAACGTTCCGTGGGTGCCATCCGGGAAAAAGCCTTCATCTCTGCCCTAAGCGCGCAGGGAATCACCACCGATGAGAATCTTATTGTTAGAGGAGGGGACGGCGACAACCCCTATTCTTTTAGTTACGGATACCAAATGGCCACGCGACTGCTTGCCCGTAAGATTCCTTTTACAGCGGTAGTGGCGATTAGTGACGTGATTGCTCTCGGTGCCCAAAAAGCATTGATAGATGCGGGGCTGAAGATACCGGAAGATGTATCGATTACTGGTTTCGATGGAATCGAATTTGCGCGCTACACTAACCCCGCTCTAACCACCGTTGAGCAACCCATTGAGCTACTGGCAGAAACTTCCTGTCGCCTGCTATTCGCCCAGATGAAGAAGCAGTCAATAACCCGGCCGCAAAGATTATTGCGTGGCAGCCTGTTGATAGCAGACTCTACCGGTCCGGCACCTACGCCCTAGCTACCCCACAATCTGGTAAAAACAATAACTGAGATATTATGAACCGATTTTTCTCTCACTACGGCTTCTTGGCCACGCTGCTAACCTTGATTGCTGATGTCGCAATGATCAGCCTATTCATCTGTATAGCATCCCTGCCGGTGGTCACGATCGGGCCTGCTCTTAGCGCAGGCTACTACGTCTTATTACAGATGGTACGGGAAGAGGGCGCGCGACCTGGTTTTACTTTTTGGCGTCACTTTCGCAGCGATTTTCGCTCAGCCTTCGGCGGAGGAGTATTGCTAGTAGCCCTGCTTCTGGTGGGAGCCTACCAACTACAGCTAGTTAAATATCTGCCAGCTTCTCCTACCTGGCATCTGGTAATGCGCACCGGAGTCCTCCTCGGCATGGCAGTAATAACTGCCATTGGAATCTGGTTCTTTGCCTATACTTCTCAGTTCTCGGCCTCGTTTAGGCAAACTTTGCGCAACGCTGCGTTGCTGGCCATCGGACGCCTGCCACGCACCTTAAGCGCCCTACTTTTCGCGATCTTACCGCTAGCTGGGCTTTATCTGCGTCCCAGTCTTTTCTGGAGCGCCCTCATCATAATGCCTCTTTTCGGCATCGGGTTTGTTCTTTACCTGCAAGCACTGGTTTTAGATTCTCCTCTGAGCGCCCTAAAAAACCCCGACCCCGCTGACTAATTGCATCTAAGTGAGTATCCCGAGGTTCCGATTGTTTCTGCTGCACACGGTATATGCGGTTATATGCGGGGAAAAGTTTTTCCTCCCGCCCAAGAATTCGGAAAACGTAGCGGCGTTTTCCGAATTCTTATGCCCACCGCACCCACTCGGATAAAACTTTTCCCCGCATCTCGAAATCGCGACCTTTGCGCGCGATACCTCCAAGCGCGGGGCTAGGGTGAGCGTGTGTGGGCGGATTTATGCCGAGGGGTAGGCTTCGGGCACTAAATCCGTGAAAATGCCAGAGCATTTTCCGGATTTCGGGGCGCGAGGTAAAATCCGCCCGCACGCGCGGGAGGCAGCGTTAGCTGGGAACAGGTAAGCACACCGACAACAGGCATTCAGGGGTAAGGAAAGGAATTGCTTGGGGGCTCAGGCTTCCTACCTGAGCCCCCAAGTCCCTAACAGTCCTCGGTAGGGATCCGAGTCAGGGGAAAATACCTGGCATTCTCCCCTAGGCGGAGGATACCTCCCATAACATCCTTCGCCAGAGCGTCAACTTGCAAACGCTCCCCGTAATTTTAGCATCTTCCTGCGTAAACAATGAAGGATTCTTGTAAATCGGAATCCTATTAACCTATTGTTACTGCTTTGCTTTTTGCTGATCTTGCCGCCCAGCCAAAGCTTTACGGGTCAGGACTTCGCCCCCGCCCTGGCGGGGATCGCCAAACCAGGCTTTATAAAATTGATAGAAATTCAGATTCCCCGGCTGGGCGCACTCGTCACTAAGTCCGGCGATTGCATCGGCTGAAGCCAGGTAGGGGGTGTAGTTGTAGAGGGCGGCGGTCGGCCAGTTTCGCGGAACTATTTCCTTACTGCCACAGCCTGCATCCGGGCCATAACCTAAAGTAACCGGTTTGCCAGCTTGCACATCATACAAACCAGGATCAAGCTGGTAACGTCGCCACTGGCGCGCCGCGTAGTAAACCTGAGTGCCAAAGCCGTAGAACTGGGGGTCACATTGGGTATGATCTGGGCATCCATAGCCCATTGCTATTTCGTATCGACGTGGGGTCAGCCGGGAAGAAGAAACAGTGATCAGCCCCTGTTCTTTTTGTAGGGTCACCAAAATTGCTTTCGGATTAATCTGACAGCTGCGAGACACCTGAGCGATAACCTCACCGGCAGTAAGATTATCTCCGCCCGGTACCGCCTGCGGGCAAAATCGGTCAGGATCATGAGGGGGCAAGCTAGCGCGAAAATCTTTCAAACAGGGAACTTCCACCTCTTGCTTTTTACTGTCATCATTCGTCCGCGCAACTCCGGTGCTTTCCGGCATAGCTTTAGCTTTACCTGCGCGGCATCCGTATCCCCAATCCGTAATGAAATCCTGGATTTGGGAGGACGAAAGGGAATCCCAGCGCGTAAACTCTGCTTCACTGATTAAATCGGTGGCGTCATATCCCTGCGCGCTAACCGGAGGCATGGCGGGTTCGGGAATGGAATCAGCAGTTTCTTCTTGCCGGATATACCCATAAATCAGGTTCACCACCAGGGCGATTACTGCCACCAGGACAACCAATATCAAAAGCGCTGCTAGACGGCGCAAACGATATTTCCGGGCAGTATTAATCACCTTCCCATTATCGCTAGATTTAGGTTCTCAGGGCAAAGGGAACATAAACTTCTTTCCGGACTAAATCTGCGATTATCCTCTCTTACCAGGGTAGATGCAAGGGTGGAGGGCTTTCGTTAGACTATAAGGGCGTCGGGCCGTTTAGCCCCGGGCTCCAAAAATTGCCGCTACGAGCGGCCTTAGCGCCGACTGGCGCTTCTCGGTCCGGCGTTCCCCAATCCTCCACGTGATCTAATAGGCTCCGTGAGTGCTTAATCCCCAATAATCCCATTGCCTAAAACATTTTGTCCGGTGATGGAAACCAATCCATCACCGGACAAAACCGTTACTTAGTTACTGGATTCTATCCGTGCCTCCTGCGCTGAAGCGTGGCGATAGCCAGCCCGCACATTAATAGCGAGACAGCCAACAATTCGGCTCCCATTGGTGCGCCCGTCCTCGCTAGTCCCTTTTGCTGCGGGTTAGCGGCTTGAGCTTTCTGATTTGCCGCTTTGCCAGTTGCCTGGGGCTTCAGGTTCTGATTGTCTTTACCACTTTGCCCTGGCTTTTGGGTGGAATCACCGGGGGTAGTTCCCGGATCAGGGGAAGCACCCGGATCAGGGGTAGTTCCCGGATCACCACCGGGGGTAGGCTTTGATTCCTCGACGGTGATGGTAAAGGTAGCTGTGGCCTTTTCCTCCCCATCTACGTTCAGAGCCGTTACCGTGACTTTATAGGAGCCCGCTTTCTGGGGAGTACCGGAGATGGTTGCAGTAGCAGGGTCAAAATTGACGCCCTCTGGCAGTCCGGTAACTGTCCCAATAGCTCCGTCTTTAACCTCTAAGGTAATAGGAGTAATCATCGAGCCCGCTGTTACGGTTTGGTCAGCTATCGAACTAATCTGCGGGGCAGGCGCCGGGGTGGCGGCATCTCGCGGGGAAATCTTGAGGGCGAGCTTAGCCTGCGCGGCTCTGGGGTATCCCGTGCCGTCTTCGGCTTCCTTGAGGTTAACGGTTACTTCGTAATCTTTGTCTGCCTCAAGTTTTCCAACGGGAGTGCCACTAATCTGACCGGTTTCTTTATCGAATACCAGCCCCTCGGGCAGCCCAGTTACCTCGAAAGTGTCTGCTAGCTGCGGGTCGTTTCGTTCAAATAGAGTACCCAGCGAAATCGGGGTGATTTCTTTGCCAATCTGCCCGCTAGCAGCGGTATCTTTCCCTTTAAGTTCGGTGCGGAAATCGTCCTCTAGCCAGCGCAGATTAAAACTGAGGTGGGAAATGTCTTGCCATCCACCCCCATTGGGTTCCATCAATAACCCGATGTTGCCATCTTTCTGCACGGTCATAGTGGTATAGCCGGTGCCGCCAGTCTTGAATTGTTTCTTTACCGGCCAGGTTTTCCCATTATCAAACGAAGCCCAAACATATCCGTTCTTACGGCCATTATCGGTTCCCGAAAACAGTAGCACCTGTGAACGTAAAGTGCCGGGTTTCGCATTTGGGAAAGCTCGAATCGCTTGCGCATTGTTGTTCTCATCAGCTAAATCCTTGCTAACGTGGCAATCTTTCCAGTTTTCCCCGGAATCGGTAGAGGTACAGATAATGCGACCTCCGCCCTGTTGGGAGCGCGAAATCAGGATTAGGCTCCCATCGCTTAGTTCAGTAACTTTATTCTCGTCGAACTTTTTACCCTCAACTACTGCTGGGGTAGGATTACCAGATTTCCAGGTTTTACCATGGTCATCCGAATAAATCGTGTAGGCAACAATCCCTCCGCTCTTCGGGACGCAGGCCATCTGCTGCAGCAGACGTCCTTTGTTAGGTGCAGTCATTTTTTGGGTACCGGCACCGGAGGTAGCAAAGCAAGATTGCAATTCCTTCGCTTTTTCCCCTAATACCTGGTCAGTGATTACTCGCTGCGTCCAAGAGTGACCATTGTCGGTAGATACCGACAGCCCTAGGTTCATGGCATGTTCGCTATTTTCATCAATTTTGCCTTCTGGAGTGAAAGCATAGGCAGGATTATTGGCGAATACTCCCGATACCTGGCTGTACACGTGGAAGTTAAAAATAGTGCCACTTTCATGGTCTACTACGTACGACGGGTCGGAGTACCCTCTTGAGCCGGCAATGTTGCTGCCCACAATTCCGCGGGCAATCACTGTTTCTGACTGCCAAGTCTTGCCATTATCGGTAGAACGGCGCTGCATAATCGAGTTTTCGTTCGGTGAGTCTCCTCCATTCATCTTGCCGTTCTTCGGGCGGTAATCGTAAGAGGCTAATAAATCTCCATTAGGGACAAGAGCGATTGCTGGAATACGGATATTCGCCTGTTTTGAACTGGTACCTACCGGGGTTATTTCACTGATTTTAGCTTCCGCTGCCGGATCTGCGTCTTTAGCTTTAGTGTTCGCGTCTGCCTGCGGATATTGCTTTTGGGTATATACAAAAGTTGTGGCAGTTACGCGATTAAGTAGTTGCTGCCCCATTTTCCCGTCAATAGCTAACTTGGCTTCCACTTCACCGCGGGTTAAATCAGCTTCAGTGATGGTGTAGGTCAGCTGACAGCGGTGAACTGTTCCGACTGCCAGACTTTCAAGAGCGCAGCTGCTGGTAGCGCTGTCAGTCAGGTTAGTTAGGGTAGTGTCGGTTACGGGTGCTACTTTCAAAGCATCGTCTCCGTTCGCGCTAACTTCTACCGCGAATTTCAGAACCTCCCCCACCTGGTAGTGAGCTTTTTGCGACTCGTCAGCCAGCTCAAACTTGTCCAACTTTAGATAGTTGTTGGCAACCGGCAGCGCCTCGGCTTCGGTGGTGGCGTAATAGGTGGCTGTCCCCGTGTATCCGGCATTGGGGTAATACTGCCAAACTATTTCGGGGGTGAATTTACCGGCTTTAACGTCAGCTTCCGTGACTACATGGTAGGGGGCAGTGCACCCCATTTCTCGATTAACTGGCATATTTGACCATTTGCAGCCTTCCCAATTTGTCAGGTTGGAGCTTTTAGCGGACAGTGCCCGTGCTTTGCCAGTCTGGTTAATCAAAGTGGCTTTGAAGTTGATGCGTTCGCCTAACGTCCATTTTTGACCGGCTGGTTTCGGGTTGGTAACGGTAAGGGTGGTCGGAATTTTATTTTCGTTGATTCCGCCCAGGCTGGTTTTTTCACCGCCATATTCCACCTCGGAATACATCCGGAAAGTAACGTAGGGGACAAATCCGCCTGCCGTAGCCTCAGCTGGGGTAACTACGTGGGTTAGTTTTTTCGTGATTCCCGCTATATAACATTCCTGCACTTGATTGGGGGCAGCGTTGCGCCATTTGCAACCTTCCGCATTTGCTAAGTTGTAGTTCACTGACTCAAAGGAGGCAGCTTTGGCGGTTTTATTGGTTAGTTTTACCCGGTATTCAACGGTCTGACCGGCTGCTTTAGGATTTCCGGATACTAGGTATAGCTCTATTTTCGCCTGCGGAGTGTCCTTGGTAGCTACTAAAGTAGGCTCTGCCGCATAGGCACTTAAGGGGGTGGCTAGGCCTGCCCCAATTGCTAGGGCTAGGGCAAACAAGATGCTGATTACTGGTTTTAAAATGGGGTGCTTCTTTGCGCTCATAAAATTTAGATTAACAATAATGAAATAGTTTTACCAGCAGCAATAGCTTGTAATACTCTAATGTTTTGGTTTTGGAGAAATTACCGGATTCTTTACATAAGGAATAATTCTCAATCTTGAATGTGTGGGTTTTCTTTTATAAAGTCAAGCTAGTTATCGTTTCTACTTCAAAGAAGAGGTCTCATTCTGTATCCTGCCTTGTTCCTACCACTCAGCAGACGATGGCGAACTATTTCGGGTCTTGCCCAACGTCCTCTGTTTCCCATTCGGCATTTCAGTCTTTAGGTGTCCCTATGAAGAACTGTGCTAAGACGAGAAACCAGCAGCAGCCCGCAAAGTTTTCGGCACGTAAATGGGTAATAGCAGTGGTTACGGCACTGGTGGCGGCGTTAGGAATCGGCATCGGAATTTGGGAATATATGCACTCGTCCTTTGCAAAAACTACCTCCTCCACCGGGGAAGCAACTATGTTTAAGCTCTCCGGCGACCCGGTTAGTAACGCCGAGTATCTTCAGGCTGCTCGGGCGGTGAAGCAACAGGTACAGGGGGAATGCGTGAGTAAATATGGTGCTCGCCTTGAGGACGAGGACTTTTGGTCTCGGAGCTATCAGGGACATATTCCGAGCAGAGAAGCGGCAACTTCCGCTTTAGCGCAGCTTAAAAACTGGCGGGCAGCATTCTCTCTTTTCCAAGAAGCTGGTTTGATCAAGGATGCGTCTTTTACGGGATTACAGCGCGATCTTGAGCGAACCAACCAGGAAAATAAGCAAAAGATTGACTTAGAGCAGCCAGTCTATGGCTTGCAAAGCTATGACCTGGCCACTTTTATTAGTTATCGGATTTCATCCTTGACTCAGCAATATGTCATCAATCCCAAGAATCCTGGTATGGAATTTTCCGAGGACGAGTTGCGTAGCTTTTATGCTTCCCGGCAGTGGACGGATAAGCAAGGGCGAAAAGCTGGTTTTGAACAAGTGCGCCCGCAAGCTGTTAAAGCACTTCGCGAAGAAAAGCTAACCAAGCTGATTACTGAGCGGGTAGAAAAACTGCTAGTACAAGATTTTTCGATTGAAGGAGCAGCTAAATTGATTGAAAAAGAGTTTAAGTAACGATTTTAGTAATAACCATAGTTTGAAAAAGTGAATAGAAAATAACAATAAAGCAAAAAAGGGGAAGGTAATGTTGAAAGCTCTACGGCGAGCAACTATCCTCGGTTCTTCCATGATATTAACGGCTGGCCTGGTTCTCAGCCCCACCAGCGCCTTTGCAGCAGATGGGGGGGCTAATATGGATAAGGTAAGAGGCACCAGCTATTACGTATCCAGCAGTGCTGGAAACGACCAAAATTCCGGTACCAGCCAGGATAAACCGTTCAAATCTCTGGCAAAAATAAATGAAATAAAGTTAGGGCCAGGCGATAAGGTCTTGCTTAAACGTGGTGACACCTGGAATGGTCAAGCAATACACGTAAAGACAGGCTCTAGTGGCTCTAAAGATGCCCCGATTCAAATCAAACCCTATGGGGACGGTAGTGCTCGTCCGGTGATTAACACCAATGGTGCGGGACGCTGGAATCAGGATTACCACGCCCGAATCGAATCTCACCGCAATAAGGCAGAGATTTCCAGTGCGGTTTTACTTAAAGACGTTAATTATTTGGAAATCTCGGGGTTGGAAGTAACAAATGACCGGGAAATGAATCCGGCGGCTGACCCTAAAGCCTACAATGACGGTTTAGCTTTGGAACGTACCGGGGTAGCCGGGATTGCCGAGAATGGGCCGATGCGCCATATTGTAGTGGCGGATATGTATATCCACGATATTGACGGCAATATCTACGATAAGCATCTGGCTAATGGGGGCATCTATTTCATGGCCCATTACCCGCAAAGCGGTCAGCCCGCCACCGAAGCAGATAAGATTGCGCGTTTCGATGATTTACAGATTCTAAATAACCGGGTGGAAACCGTTAGCCGCTGGGGGATTGCGGCTGGCTATACCGCTTACCAAAACATTATTGACCGTCCGCAAAACGGACCTATCTCTGATGAAATAATCGCTAAATACGGTTCTAGTAAAGTGGTCATTCGCGGCAACTATATTAAGGACGCGGGTGGCGATTCCATCACCACTATGTATTGTGACCGTCCCTTAATTGAATATAACGTTTCCGATGGGGCGGCACGTCACATGAATACCACGGATTACCTGCATCCCCATAACATTAATGGCCCAGCCGGTTCTGGCTGGGGGCGGGTAGCCGCGGGCATCTGGCCTTGGCGCTGCAAGAATGCCATCTTCCAATACAACGAGGCCTTCAACACCCGTCACGCTTTTACCGGTAATGGCGACGGTCAGCCCTGGGATGCCGACTTTGGGGATGGCACTGTATATCAATACAACTATTCCTATGCCAATACTGGCGCTACCATTATGTTCTGTAATAATGGTTCTTTGCATAACACGTTCCGTTACAACATAGCCCACAGTGATGTCCGGGGAGCTTTAGATATCCCCGATCAGAAAGATGCTCACGTCTACAACAACACCTTCATTATGGGTGAAGGATCCAAAATTATTACCCGTGGTCATGCCCCCACCAGAATAGAAAACAATATCTTCTATAAACCAGATGGGGTTACTAA
The DNA here is from genome assembly GCF_055387755.1 of Varibaculum sp. GTC20041. Classification (NCBI taxonomy): domain Bacteria; kingdom Bacillati; phylum Actinomycetota; class Actinomycetes; order Actinomycetales; family Actinomycetaceae; genus Varibaculum; species Varibaculum sp. GTC20041. The sequence goes on along the minus strand of NZ_AP041144.1, from coordinate 167,111 downwards.
AGTTGAAGAGAACTGGAAGCCCGGAAACCAGATTTATGACCATAACCTGTATTACAACTTTGCTACTACCCCTCAAGATGCCAATAAGCAGGTAGTAGCTAAAGGTACACCGGTTCTGCAGAACCCAGCTGCGGTTGAGATGGCGAGTAATCACCAGGCTCGCATCCATGATGGTTCTACTGCCACCACCGTTTTTGATGGATTCAAGCCGGTAGCGGGATCCGCCGCTATCGGGAACGGCAAAACCATTACTGACGCGAATGGTTATACGGTAGAACACGACTTCTTTGGGACGGCTATTTCTGGTCTACCTACTATAGGAGCAGCGGAAATACCAGTACCTGCTCCGAATCCGACTGCTTCGCCCTATCAAATTGATAATAAAGCGAAGACGATAACCGTGGCGATTGCAGCGGCAGGTAGTAACAAAGCTCCTCTGGTAAAGAATTTCCTCGCCCAATTAGGGTTGCCAGCAGGGGTTAAAGCCAAAGTTATGTCTGGTAACACTCAGCTAGGTATGGATGATCCGATTACCGAGGGCGCGAAAGTCATTATCGGAGAGGGCGCGCAAGCCAGTGAATATACTGTCAAGGTAGTTTCCGATTTTGACTGGGTGCGAGACTATCGGGAGACTCCGGCTGGAAATAATAAATGGATGGGCGTGCAAGGACCATATTGGTTTGCACAGATTAAACAGGGTAACACCTGGGCAAATATGACCACCTATGATAATGACGGTTGGCATAACTGGGCATATAACCAGTATTACGGTCCCGGTCTAGATCACAACCAGGGCGCTTTGAAAGCTCCAGATCAGCGCGGAGATATTCACGGTCTACTCTCCAGTGAAACTCCCGATACGGCAATGGCTTTTAAGGCTCCTGCTAGCGGAAAAGTAACTTTCAAGATTAAGGACGATGAACCGTATCTGCGTCAAAATAATCATGACCCAAATGCCACGGTAACTGTGTCCCTGATGCTCAATGACAAAGTGCTCAAGAGCGTGGATTTGAAAATTTCCAGGCAGAAAGGCGACTTTGTTTTCAATGAGCAGATTGCTTTGAAAGCTGGCGATTATTTGCGGGTAGTATCCCACAATGCGGGTAGTCTCAAGGCGAACTCGGTTCACATCAGCCCAGTAATCAAATATGTGGAGACTGACTATAACCCTGCTGGGCAGCCAGTTTATGATCCGGATGCTCCAGCTGCAGAAAAACCACAGCTTAGTGGCACAGATTTTACCGTTGAGTATTCTGACGCGGTACCTGAGGCAAAAAGCAAAGTAGTAAATCCGCAGGACGCAGTGGAATACTCCTGGGGATATCCGCATCCCAACTCTTTACAGTTGGGTGCGCAAAAAGTTCAACTAGTTGCTGACAGTGGCGATGGGAAACGGAAAACCACTATGGTTACGATGACGGTCGTTAAAAAGAAACTGACTGCTCCTGCGGTAACGTTCGATGATAATGACCGTTCCTATACCGTGCCTGATGCCCCTACTTGCCTGGAATATTCGGTGAAAGTAGACGATCAAGAGGCGAAAGTCGCTAAAGCTGGTAAGGTAACGGTTGCCGATTCGGACAAGGATGTGACGGTGCAAGTAAGCGTGGCTTCCACCTGTGAGGGATACGAAGCAGGAGTAACTGCTCCTTTCACTCACGTGTTTAAAGCTAACCAGCAGCCTCCGGTAGTGAATCCGGAGGAACCGGGGGACAATCCGCAACAGCCGGGTGACAAACCCGGTATGGATAAACCCGGTAAACCTGGCGTTGATAAACCTAAACCCGGAACTGGTGAGGCTAAACCCGGTAAAGATAACGCCGGTAAGCCTGCGGCATCCGGGCAGAAAACTCCGGGAAGGTCAAATCAGCAAACCGCTAGCACTGGTTCGCAAGCAGGAATGATAGCACTACTAGGGCTAGGATTTGTGGCAGTAGGTTTGGCGGTAGCACTTCGACGTCGCCGCACAAACTAGACCGATTACAAACAGTAAACCGCGGGCGGGGGTGCTCCCCAAAGTGAGCACCCCCGCCCGCGCGCATTATCTTAATAAACCTTAACGTTTTGGCTGTTGAGGTATGGTATTCTAAAATCTGATAAATCCTCAGACTCATTCATAGAATTAGAGTAGGTGTAGCAGTGTTGCTTCAAAAACGAAAAATTCCATCGGTATTTTCCAGGGTCAAAGCTGATAAGGCCAGTAAGGGTCGGCTGCGAATAGGCTCGAAACTATTGAAACCTTTAGGGGTAGCCCTAGTAAGTGGGGCGTTAGCTCTGTCAATATCGCTTCCAGCTCCGTTGGCTCAGGCCGAACCTCTCGGAGCCTATAAAGCTGACGGAACCGCTACCCTACCGAAAACTATTCCCAGTTTGGATGCTTGGAAAGCTAGTGGCGGAACCTGGACGCTAGCCGAGGACGCGCGGGTAGTTTCCACCCAGGCGCTTAACGCGCGGGCTAAAGCATTATCGACGGAGCTTAGCGCCTATTTAGGTTCGCCAGTTCCCGCCAAAATAGGTAAACGGACTAGCGAATTCGATGTGCAATTATTGCAAAATAGTACGCGCAAAGATTTAGGGGAAGAAGGCTTTGAGCTAAAGATTGGCTCCTCGGGCGTGCAGATCATCGGCGCGACTGATGCGGGCGTGTTTTATGGGACTCGTTCCTTTTCCCAGCTAATGCGGCAAAAGCAGCTAACTTTACCGGCAGGCTCGGTAGTATCAGTACCTAAATATAAAGAACGGGGGGTAACTCTGTGTGCCTGCCAGCTCAACATTTCAACCGAATGGATTGAGCGTTTTTTGGATGATGCCGCTGACTTGCATATCAATAACATTGTCCTAGAGATGAAACTAAAGTCTGATGCCTATCCTGACACTCAGACCTGGTCATACTACACCCCCGAGGACGTTAAAAGGTTTGTCGCTAAAGCGAAGAGCCTAAATATTGACGTTATTCCGGAAATAAACTCTCCAGGTCATATGAATATTTGGTTGGAGAACGCTCCCCAATATCAACTGGTAGATAAGAACGGCGGTTATCACCCCGATCAGCTTGATATTTCCAACCCTAAAGCCCGGGCTTTCATTAAGAAGCTAATCGATGAATATGACGGGGCTTTCGACTCGAAATTCTGGCATATGGGGGCTGACGAATACACCATGACTGGTGGATATCAGCTATATCCCCAGTTAACGAAGTATGCTCAAGACGCTTTTGGCCCCAGCGCCAACGCCAATGATGCTTTTACCGCCTTTATCAACGAAATTAACACCTATGTAAAAGGTAAAGGCAAGAATCTGCGGATTTTCAATGATGGTCTTTATGACACGGCAAACGTTCAGCTGGATAAAGATATTGTTATTGATTATTGGTTCAAAAAGGGCGGTACGCTAACTCCGCAACAGCTCGCGGAACGGGGATATCAACTAACAAATGTTCCCCAAGCAATGTATTGGTCTCGCGCCTTTGATCCGGCTGGTTACACCTATGCCATGAAGCCAAATAACCTGTATAACAATAAAAATTGGAACGTGGGCACTTTTGATGGTGGCGCCCAGATAGACCCTAACTACGACAAACTCCTGGGGGCGCGGGTATCGCTATGGCCCGATAACATCAATGAAACCGAGAACGAAGTCCAGATGATAACGGCTGATTCTCTGCGGTTCTTAGCCCAAATGACCTGGTCGGCTTCTCGTCCTTGGCCTAAATGGGAGGGCGCTGACGGTATGAAAGCTACCATCGACTCTCTGGGCGATCCTACTACCCGTTCGAAGGTGCAGGCGGCTATGGTTCCCGATGGGGTATACGGTCTGCCAGAATTGGATCCGGTAGCCAAGGGCCCTTGGAAGCTGGCAAAAACCTATGATGGTTACTATCAGATTTCCAATGCTGCTACCGGGCAATGCTTGGCGATGAGTGAAGGTAAAAAGCATTTAGGTGCGGTTAGCGAAGTGGGTGCCCAGCCTACCTTGGTATCTTGCCGCCCGCTCAGTGAAACCTATAAGAATGCCTTTGCTGCCGGTCGGGAAAGAAACCAACAGAAATGGCAAGTGGTGGTGGAAGCCGATAATAAGGTTTCACTGCGAAACGCGGTTTCAATACAGTACCTGGCAGTAGCTGACGGCAGCGAGAAACATGTGGATATTCAAGGAGTTTCGGCTGCGGAAGTAAAGGCTGATGCCACTTTGCTGGAAAAATCATTATCTAAAACTGGAAATAATCTAGCCGCCGGCAAGGTTGCGCAATTCCCGAAAGATTTGGTGACCACCAAAGGAAAACTGGCTGATAAAGCCTTGTTCTCCCTAGTACGTGAAAAATCTATTACCGTTGATCAGCCCGAGATTAAGGATGTGAATCCCTCTGAACCGCGGGAAGTTACGGTAACAGTTTCAGCTGCCGATAACGCCAAAGTCGCGCCCTCATTAATTAAAGCCTCCGTGAGTGAAGGTTGGAAGGTTTTACCGGAAACAGTTCAAATCGGTGAGCTACCTGCGCGTGGCACTGGAACCGCTAAATTTAAGCTGGTAAATACTACCGGAACAACTGGCAGCGCTACTTTTACCTGGAAAATGGGGAATGAAGAACTCAGCACTACTGTAAAATTGAGCGGAATGCTCGGACCTCGCGTATGTGATGGATTTACCGATTTAAGCGCAGACTCGGAAGAAAAGACCGGTGAAGGCCCTATTAATGGTCACGTAAAAGCCGCTTTTGATGGCGTAGACGAATCAGGTAAATCCAATACTTTCTGGCACAGTAAATGGAATGGCGGAACAGATCCTTTGCCGCACTGGCTGGTATTTAGTCCGCAACAGGCTTTAACTAATCCAGACGGCACGATTAACAATATGCTCTCGGTCGAATACCTTTCACGGCAAGGGAAAGTGAACGGTCGCATCAAGAGTTACCAGATTTACACCTCTGACACTACAAAAGACGGCAATGCGACCACGGGGTGGACGTTGCAAAAAGAGGGGCAGTGGGAAAACGGAACCGATTGGCAGCGTGCCTACTATGACAATCCGGTAAAAGCTAAGTATGTAAAACTGCTGATTACCGACGTGTGGGACGAAGTCGCAGGTAGGGAAGATCAGTTCGCGTCCGCGGCCGCTATCTGTGTATCTTCACAGATGCCGCCCGCCACCTTGACTGCGCCAGCCCAACCCGAGAATCCGATTTCAGTTTCGCCGGAAGTTAAGGTTCAAAACGCCCCTGCTAATCCGTGGCCAGCTGCCGATCCGGCAGCTCCGGCAGCGACAATCGCGCCCCTAGCTGACCAGAGTCTGCAGCTAGGCGCTGCGATTAAAGATATACCGGTGAAGGTAACTAATGGCACAGTTCGGGAAGTTAAAGGTCTCCCCGCGGGAGTAGTCTTTGACAAGCAAACTGGGGTGATTAGCGGGAAACCGGCTAAGGCTGGAAAATACTCGGTACAGGTTATCGCGGAGAACCCGGATGAAGCAGAAGTGACCGCAGCTTTCACGATTACTGTCAGCGAGGAAAATACTCCTGGGGATACTGATAAGCCAGGCGGTAGCGATAAGCCGGGAGATACCGGTAAACCTGGTACTTCCGATAAGCCTGCCCCAGGTGGAAACGCCAGTGGTGACGGTAAAGGGAAAACGCCCGGCAGCGCCGCGCCCGCTGGGAACGGAAACGGACAAGCCAGCAGCCCTGGTTTGGAACGTACCGGTTCAAATGGGGCAATCATGCTAGGTGCAGCCTTGGTATTGATAGCCGCAGGGGCGGTGGCGATTAAGCGCCGACGTCTCTAGAGTAGCTAATCATTAATCTGGGGTTGGTAAGCGGAATCTCCGCTTACCAACCCCAGATTAATTTGCGGGGGTAAAAAAGGGGTTAATACGGGCTACTGCCCTGTTTTTGAGCCCTCAGATTTTCCCCTAACCGTGGTGCTTGCCAGTTCCGGGCATGGGTATAGAACGTGCATAGCTCGGTGTTCGCTGAAAAGTAGTTTTACAAGGTTTAGGTTAAGCGAGGACGGTAGGCGGATAGCCGCAGGGCTATTGCTCAAATAACTATTAGCCCCGGGCAGAGTACCCTCACCTTCCAATCCTCAGCTACTACCCAAAACCGCCAACAGGGTCGCGCTTAGCGATGCTACGTTGCCGTTTTAGTTTCGCTTTCTTCCCACGAGGGATATGGCCACGGCCACCAACAATAAAGATAATCCGCTAAGCAGTACTACTAGGAATCCGGACTGCCCTGATAAGGGGAGTTTTCCTTCAGGATAGTTGACTACTTTCAGGGTTTTATCTCCCCCGGTTACGGTGTTTACATTTCCGTTTTGTTTATCTATTGTTACCGTACCGTTTGCATCCACCTGGAATTCTATTGCCTGTGGCAGGAGGGCGTATCCGGAGACTGTTTGGGTTTCTACTAACCGATATTTATCTCCGGGCATAACCGTTAGCGTAGCTTTCCCGTCTTTACCGGTGACTAGATTTTGTATTGGTGTAGCCGGGTTAGCCGCTTCGTATAAATCGAATTTTACGTTCTCTAGGGCGGTACCTTTATCGGATACTTTGTTTAGAGCGATATCGATTGTCTGTATTGGTTCCTTCAAGTTCGGGAAATAAAACTCGTTATTAACCAGATCTCTATAGATTTTACTAACTCTGCGCGAAACTACACCATCAGACTTAACCCTCAAGACTGCAGCATTAGTATTCAGCTCATAACCCGCAGGAGCCTCAACCTCTTTCAACGTGTAATACTCATTTACCTGCAAATCAGAAAGCTCAACCCCGTCCTCACCAACGGTATACTCCCCAACCTTCTTAGCCTCATCAACCTTCTGCCCCTTATACAAGACAAACTTAGCACCAGCAACAAGCTCACCATCACCAGCAGAACACATCTTCGAAGCAACCGTACAGCTCCTCACAAGCGCAGCATCCGTAACCCCCAACTTAAACAACTTAAACTTCACCGCAGGAGGCGCAGCTTTCTGGTTAGGAACAAAAATCTTATTATCTACAAAAAACTCTGAACCAGCATCCGTTTGATACTTAGCTTTACCATCAGCATCAACCTCAAACGTTAAATCAGTACGATTAACCTGATAACCAGCCGGAGACGTCACCTCTACCAAGCTATAAGTCTTACCCACCTGCAAACCAGGAATCTTCAAACCATCCTTGCCAACAGTAAAATTGTCCCCAACCTTATGAGCCTGATCAAGTACAGTCCCCTCATACAAGGCAAACTCAGCACCATCCAAAAGCTCACCATCAGTCTCAGAACAAGAACCCCAAGAACAATCCGCTAAATCCTTAACCCCCAACTTAAACAACGAAACCTCAGGCTCCGCAGCCTTCAAGTTCGGGAAATAAAACTCGTTATTCTCGAATTTAAGAGTGAACTTGCCAAACTGATATTTAACACTTCCATCAGTCCCAACGGTAAACTTGACAGCATTAGGATTCAGGTTATAACCCCCAGGAGCCGCGACCTCTTCCAAGGTATATTTACCCGGCTGCAAACCAGGAATCTCAACCCCGTCCTCACCAACGGTATACTCCCCAACCTTATTAGCCTCATCAACCTTCTGCCCCTTATACAAGACAAACTTAGCGCCAGCAACAGGCACACCATCAGCAGCAGAACACAACTTTCTCGAACTACAAAGAGGATCCTTAGTTGAGAAAAGCTTCTCAACCCCCAACTTAAACAACTTAACCGTCACCGCAGGAGGCGCAGCTTTCTGGTTAGGAACAAAAATCTTATTATCTACAAAAAACTCTGAACCAGCATCCGTTTGATACTTAGCTTTACCATCAGCATCAACCTCAAACGTTAAATCAGTACGATTAACCTGATAACCAGCCGGAGACGTCACCTCTACCAAGCTATAAGTCTTACCCACCTGCAAACCAGGAATCTTCAAACCATCCTTGCCAACAGTAAAATTGTCCCCAACCTTATGAGCCTGATCAAGTACAGTCCCCTCATACAAGGCAAACTCAGCACCATCCAAAAGCTCACCATCAGTCTCAGAACAAGAACCCCAAGAACAATCCGCTAAATCCTTAACCCCCAACTTAAACAACGAAACCTCAGGCTCCGCAGCCTTCAAGTTCGGGAAATAAAACTCGTTATTCTCGAATTTAAGAGTGAACTTGCCAAACTGATATTTAACACTTCCATCAGTCCCAACGGTAAACTTGACAGCATTAGGATTCAGGTTATAACCCCCAGGAGCCGCGACCTCTTCCAAGGTATATTTACCCGGCTGCAAACCAGGAATCTCAACCCCGTCCTCACCAACGGTATACTCCCCAACCTTATTAGCCTCATCAACCTTCTGCCCCTTATACAAGACAAACTTAGCGCCAGCAACAGGCACACCATCAGCAGCAGAACACAACTTTCTCGAACTACAAAGAGGATCCTTAGTTGAGAAAAGCTTCTCTACCCCCAACTTAAACAACCGCACCGTCACCCCGGTAACCGGGGCACGCCTGGGAGATGTACAATCAGCACCCGAGCATTGCGAGCGCGCGCTGTCGGTCGAGCTGGGTTGAGCCGCGGAAGTTTCAGCAGCTCTCTGATTGCGGGAAGCTGCCAATGCCCTCCCTGCCTTCGGACTAGCGGAAACACTGGCAGGGTCTAGAACTGAATGGTAAAAGCTGTTAGCGGTAGAGAACTCCGCCGGTTTTATCTGAGTATGCGCAGACACGGTATTGTCGGAAACAGTTTTAGCGTCAACCTTGGGAGCCGGGGAAGCGGAATCATCTGCGGAAGTAAAAAACAAAGTGCCCGCCAACAAGGAAGCGAACAGTAGCCCCAGAACCGAAGCCACCCCTAGGGTACGTCGATTAAGAACCGAAACTTTGCCGCTTTCGCTAGTAGCAGTGCCGGTGTTTCCATGATCAGCAGCTAGCTGACTAGGCTGAATGTCATTATCCGCAGTGTTCAGATCAGCATTTTTACCGTTCATGTTACTTCCTGTGCGTTTCACGGCTACCTCATCACATAGTCGGAGGGAAAACTAGCATCATTTTATCTAACTATGTGTCGTTATATATCAACCAATTTAGCATTGCCGTTCTCTAATAAAAAGTCATAATGCAGGATAAAGCCTACCGGGGCTTTCCTGTCCTATTACCCTGAACTTACTTCCCCATTTTCGCAAGTAAACAAATTTGGGGAGCTAACCTTTTTAGGCCGTTAGTCCGCATTTTTCCTTCAGTTTCTAGCTCCCTACCAACATCGCCGGTTATCCGGTGCTTAAACTCCCATTTGATCACCGCCCCTTGGCCAGCAAAGCCCCAGATACACTACCACCTCTCGTTAGTATTTTTGCAGTTAAAGCCAGATTTATTTCCCCAAAAAGTTAACGGAAGTAGAATTTTAGATTACGAACAAAAGTTGGATACTCTAAAGGCGGATGGTTCTTCGCCAAGGAGGCACGAATGCTGTTCAAGAAGAAGCAGAAAGAAGAAGATTTCTTCGACCTATTCACGAAAGCGGCACAAAACTTAGATGCCGCATCCGAACTATTGTTGAAAATCACCCAGGTTGATTCTTTCGAGGAACGCAAGGAGCTACGTGCGCAACTCCACGATCTAGAGCATGACTCCGACGTGATTACTCACCGCACCATGAGTATGCTGAATGCAACTTTCGTTACCCCCATGGATCGGGAAGACATCTCCCTGCTAACCGGCGCCTTGGATGATTGCATGGACGGAATCGATGAGGCCGGAGACTTAATCGTCCTCTACGAGATTCAGGATATTCCTCGCAGGCTAGAAAAGCAGGCAAATATTTTGCGTGAATGCGCCCAGGAAACAGCTCTCGCCATCCCCAAGCTGCGGGGAGGACGCGACCTTAAAGATTTCACGGTGCACATTAACAGCCTAGAGAACAAGGGCGACAAACAGTACCGGAAGATGCTGGCAGAAGTATTTGCTTCCGAAACTGACCCTATCTACGTAATCAAGATTAAGGACGTAATCGAGTCGCTAGAAACCGCGTGTGATTCCTTTGAAACCTTAGCCAACGCGGTTGAGGCTATCTACATCAAGGAGTCTTAAACCGTGGATATCACCTTGGGGTTGGTGATCGCGGTCGTCGCCATTGCCTTAATCTTCGATTTCACCAATGGCTTCCATGACGCCGCTAATGCCATCGCTACCTGTGTTTCTACCCGCTCAATGCGCCCTAAAGCCGCTCTTTTAATGGCGGCAATCATGAACATTATCGGGGCGATGCTAGGCACCGGGGTAGCACAGACAATCGGTAACGGGATTATTGATATTTCCCATTTCACCGAATCCACTTCGCTGGCTGACCGCCACCATGGGCTGGTGGTAATTCTGGCGGCGCTGGTCGGGGCAATCGCCTGGAATATCATCACCTGGTATTTCGGGCTGCCATCTTCTTCTTCCCACGCCCTGATCGGAGGCATGGCGGGAGTGGGACTGGCCGCGACTATCACTGTGAAATGGATGGGGATAGTCAATCACGTACTAATTCCTATGGTAGTTTCGCCTCTAATCGGGTTTTTCACGGCTTATTTCGTCATGCGGTTTTTACTTTCGGCGCTCCAACGAGCCAGCTATCACCGCACTATGAACAACTTCCGTTTCCTGCAACGCTTTTCCGCGGCAGCGATGGCGCTTGGTCACGGTTTGCAGGACGCACAAAAAACCATGGGAATTATTACTATGGCGCTACTAGCTGCCGGCTATCATGCTACCGACGCCAATGGCTCCATGCAGATTCCTTTTTGGGTAAAACTGGCTGCCGCCGGTGCGATTTCTCTGGGCACCTACTTCGGCGGTGGGCGAATCATGCACACCTTAGGATCGAAGGTTATTGACGTTACTCCCGCCCACGGCTTCGTGGCAGAAACTACTTCCGCTACCATTCTCTATTTGACCGCATTCGTTTGGCACGCTCCGATTTCCACTACGCAGTCGGTTTCCTCCGCCATCATGGGGGTGGGAGCCACTAAGCGCCTTTCTGCAGTACGTTGGGGAGTTGCCGGCAATATTGCGATTGCCTGGGTGCTGACTTTGCCCGGCGCCGCACTCATTGGCGCTATCAGTTATTTCCTGATCCACGCAGTTTTCCCCTATTAAGGGATAATCTGTAAGTGATGAGTGCCTATCCGTTTGCCCAGTTGAAACGGCGCCTTACCCTTTTTTGTGCCCTGGCTCTAGCAAACTGCGGATTCTTAGGCGGATGCGCTTCGCAACCAGTTGCCACTTCTGATCTTAAAGTGGGCGACTGTTTTAACATGGCAGAGGAAGTGCTCACCGGTGCGCAACCCGCTGGGCAGGTGGAACGGGTAGATTGCCAACACTCCCATAACTCACAAGTGGTGGGCATAAAGAAGCTATCGGGCGATAGCTACCCGGGACAAAAGCAGCTTTACGACCTGGCGCTTAAAGAATGCGCCCGAGAGTTCGAAGGTTTTGTGGGGATTAGTTATCGCGATTCCAAGTGGGATTTGTATCCACTAACCCCTACCGAAACTACTTGGCAGGATAAGGGCGAGCGCAAACTTACCTGCGTGGCATTGAGCTTGCCAGAGCAAAAAGGTTCCTTAAAGGATTCAGGAAAGTAATTTATTAGAATCCCTCTCCCCTTGGCGGTGCTGTTTTATTGCTGCCTCAGGCATATTCCGGGCTTTACGTCCTAGTAAGGTTTACCTTACAATGACTATTGTCGTAATTAGTTAGGTGAACGTAAGTTCCCGCATTAATATTACGAATTCACGAGAGGACTGGGTTATGAGACTCGCCTTTGCTGGTAATCCTAATAGCGGTAAGACCACTATGTTTAATGCTGTAACCGGGAAAAAGGCCAAGGTAGGCAACTGGGGTGGGGTTACCGTCGGACAAGCTGAGGCTAAACTAAGAAATGAGCTCAGCGGTAATCGCGATGCCACTGCCGTGGATTTGCCCGGTGCGTACTCCATGTCCCCCTTTACCCCAGAAGAAACCATCACCAGTAAATACGTTCATGATGCCAACCCGGACGCTATTGTCAATATCGTTGATGCCACCAACCTGCGCCGCTCTTTATTCTTTACCACCCAACTACTGGAGTTAGGGGTTCCGGTGGTAGTCGCCCTCAATAAAAGCGATATCAACGAGAAAGAACAAACCCAGATTGACGCCCAGAAGCTGCAAAACGAACTGGGATGCCCAGTGGTACCTACTGTTTCCACTGCGAAAGAAAACAACGGGTTGGATCAGGTTCTGCGCGCAGTTTTTAGTCAGGAAGGTCAGCAGCAAAAATCCCCTTACCTGCAAGCAGATATTGATCTCACCGATAAGCAGGCAGTAGATAAAGAAGATCGGCGCCGTTACCAGTTCGTAGACTCCATAGTGGACGCGGTCGAAACCCGGAAAGTGAAAGTTGCCGCTCACACTCGCCAAGACACCCTGGACGCGGTACTAACCAACAAATTTGCGGGGATAGCAATCTTCGCGGCGATTATGTGGGCGGTATTCGCGATTTCTCAAACCTATCTCGGCCCGCTGATCGCTGATTGGCTTGTCGGTTGGATTGAAACCTTCCAGGACTGGACCAGTGAACAAATGGCGAATTCGCCTGCCCTGTTACGCACCATCATTGCCGACGGTCTTATTGGCGGGGTAGGTGCGGTAATCGGATTCCTCCCGTTAGTGATGGTGATGTACTTCCTGCTGGCACTATTAGAGGAATCCGGATATATGGCACGGGTAAGCGCCGTTCTAGATCCCATCTTCAAGCGGGTGGGGCTATCCGGTAAATCTGTAATCCCCATCGTCATCAGTACCGGTTGCGCCATTCCCGGGATTATGAGTTGCCGAACTATCCGAGATGAACGCGAACGTCGCGCCACCGCGATGTTGGCTTCCTTCATACCCTGTGGAGCAAAGATTCCGGTTATTGCGCTATTTGGTGGAGCTTTCTTTGCCGGGTCTGCTTGGGTGAGTTGGGTCAGCTACTTTGTAGGGCTGTGCCTGATTTTCCTGGGCGCACTACTGGTAAAGATGGTCACCGGACACAAGTTCCGGAAAACTTTCTTCATTATGGAATTGCCCCGCTACCGGGTTCCTTCCCTGTGGAATGCCACCTTGTCGATGCTAGAACGAGCCAAAGCCTACATTATTAAGGCCGCTACCATCATTTTGGTGTGTAACCTGGTAGTCCAACTTATGCAAACCTTCAATTGGAGTTTCCAAGTAGTCGAAGAGGGTGCGGAAAACACTTCGATCCTGGCTTCTATTGCTACCCCCTTCTCCTTCTTGCTCATTCCGCTAGGTTTTGGCACCTGGCAGCTGGCAGCGGCTGCGGTCACTGGGTTTATCGCCAAAGAAAACGTAGTTGGCACCTTGGCGGTGGTTTACGGTCTAACCCGCTTTATCGATACCGATGAACTAGCAATGACTGGGGGAGCCAACACCGTTGCTGCCACTATGGGGCTTACCTCGGTAAGCGCCCTCGCCTACCTGTTCTTTAACCTGTACACCCCGCCCTGCTTCGCCGCTATCGGGGCCATGAACTCCGAGATGCGAGATCGGCGGTGGCTGTGGAGCGCCATCGGATTGCAGTTCTGCACCGGTTACACCATTGCCTTCCTGGTCAATCAAGTGGGAACGCTGGTGGTGTACGGGCACCTGGCAGCCGGATTCCTCCCGGGGCTACTGACAGTAGGCATAATGGCCGGGGTGATTACCCTAATCTCCCGGCAGATTCACGCCAATTTCTCCGCTCAATACAACCTACACCAGCAAGTACAGAAAGCCGCCTAAGAAAGAGGAAGCGAATTGAGTACAGTTATTGCCAGCCTGGCACTAGTGGCGATTGTCAGTGGAGCCATCACCTATATCGTCAAAGAGAAGCGCAAAGGCACCAAATGTATCGGTTGCCCGATTTCCTCCTCCTGCACTTTCAATCCCGAGGTTGCACCCAGCCCCGGAAACCGTCATAATCTGCAAATAGTAGGTATCACTAACCAAGCAGGTGAACCGAAATGTCACTGTCACTAGCGTGCCAGACAAAAGGGGCCTGCCAGACTAAGGAAAGAATGAATCTTCTGGAAGCTATCGAAGGTCAAACCTATATCGTCAAAGATATAGCTACCGATGACCCGGAGATGGATAGTTTCCTGTTTCGCTTAGGATGCTACAGTGGCCAAGAAATCACGGTTATTTCCCGTAAACGCAAAATGTGCATCGTGGTGATTAAGGACAGCCGCTACAGTATCGATAATCAAATTGCCGCAGCCATTATGATCTAGGCCGCCGCCGGAGCACCTTTGATAACTGTTACTTCGGCTGATTTTCCCACCTGGGGCGCGGCCGGTAAAAGATACGACAGGGGCTTGACCTGCGAAGCAGGTCATGGGGTCCCCGGAGTGCTTTTACCGAGCCAGCCCGCATTTCTGGTGCCAATCCGCAGAAAGTAAAAAGGGGATCCCGCCGGTGGATTTTTCCACCGGCGGGATCCCTTTGATTTTCAGCTGTATCATCTACGCCCTAAGGCGGACAATAGGATTCCTAGCGAGGATCGTCAGTCGCTAAATCTTTAGTTAGCGAGCTATCCAAGGGGATGGACGGCCCCATCGAAGTAGAAACGGCGATCTTCTTGATGTACAGACCCTTTAGGGCTGCCGGACGCAGACGCAGGATTTCATCCAGAACTGCCTGGTAGTTCTCTGCCAGCTTTTCTGCATCGAAAGAGCTCTTACCCAGCACTACGTGTAGGTTGGCATGCTTATCAACCCGAAAGTCAATCCGGCCACCCTTGATCTCTTTAACAGCCTTAGCCACATCCATAGTGACGGTGCCGGTACGAGGGTTTGGCATCAAGCCACGCGGGCCGAGGACGCGACCGAGGCGTCCCACCTTACCCATCATGTCCGGGGTAGCTACCGCTACATCAAAGTCCAAGTATCCACCTTGTACTTTTTCGATCAGCTCATCGCCGCCGGCTTCGTCGGCTCCAGCCTCTAACGCTTCCTTATCCTTGGGACTATTGGCAAAAACCAGGACCCTAACGGTCTTACCAGTGCCATTAGGCAAAGAAACGGTGCCCCGGATCATCTGATCCGATTTACGCGGATCAACCGTGAGCCGGAAAACCGCGTCAACGGTGGAATCGAACTTAGTGGAAGAAATTTCCTTGGCCAAGCGGAAAGCCTCTAGCGGTTGGTAGAGACGATCCTTATGAACTTTCTCAGCAGCCTGGTTAAAGGCTTTCGAGTGCTTTTTCATCTGCTTTTCTCCTTGCAGGTTGTGGTGAGGGCGCACATTCCCCTCCACGGTTTATAGTCTTTTTTGGCTGTTCGCCGGGCTAGCCCTCGACGACAACTCCCATTGAACGAGCCGTTCCCGCGATAATCTTTGCGGCCGCATCGATATCATTCGCGTTCAGGTCATCCTTCTTTTGCTCGGCAATCTCTTTAACCTGGGCCATGGTCAGCTTTGCCACCTTATTGGTGTTCGGAGTACCAGAGCCCTTAGCGATCCCAGCAGCTTTCTTAATCAGCTGGGCAGCCGGCGGGGACTTGAGAACAAAGTCAAAGGAGTGATCTTCGTAGACACTGATTTCTACCGGGATCACGTTCCCGCGTTGATCCTGCGTAGCCGCATTGTAGGCCTTGCAGAACTCCATGATATTTACCTGGTGCTGCGAAAGCGCGGGGCCTACTGGAGGCGCCGGGTTTGCAGCACCGGCCTCGATCTGTAACTTGATCAGGCCGATTACCTTTTTATTCTTGGCAGGCATATAGGGTCCTTCTCAATATAATTTCTTGATTTTACTTTCCCGGCGGTTGCCGGAAACTCTTTGCGGTCTGGCAATTTTTCCGTAGAAAAACTACCAGCACAGTCGTCCATTCTAAGGGCGCACCCGTCCTTACAACCAATTAGGACTGCTCACTGTGAGCAATTAAATCTTTGCTACCTGGTTAAATCCAAGCTCTACCGGAGTTTCGCGATCAAAGATAACCACCAGAACTTTAAGTTTCTGCTGGTCAGGCATGATCTCTGAAATGGTAGCCGGCATAGTCGCAAACGGGCCGTCGGTAACAGTTACGTTCTCTCCGACCTCAAAATCAACCTCAATAACTGGCTGTTCCGGCTGCTTGGCCTGGCTGGCGCGCTCATCTTGCAGCTCCGCAGCCTTAATGGAGGCAGGAGTAGGCGCCAACATGGAAACTACTTCGTCCTCGGTCAAAGGCATCGGATGCTGTGAATCACCCACGAATCCGGTGACCGCAGGCGTGTCCTTAACTACCCGCCAAGCATCGGGGGCGTCCTCGACTGCTTCCATCCGTACGAGGGCGTAACCGGGAATCCGTACCCGATCCACCACTTTACGTTCAGTGGATTTTACCTGGACGACTTTTTCCATCGGTACTTCAATCTGGTAGATCTGATCCTCCATATTGAAGGTGACAATCCGCTGCTCCAGATTGGCTTTCACCCGCCGCTCATATCCGGAATAGGTATGCAGAACGTACCAGTAGCCGGGCAGAAACTCTAGTTCCTCGCGCAACTTGTCTTGTTCAGCCTTAGAAAGCTCTTCCGCAGTAGCCGAGGGGGCGAGCTCTTGATCTTGGGGGGTATCCGTAAGCTCTATCTGCGCAGGAACGGTTGCTGGTTCGGCATAAGCTTCTTCAGCGGGAGCGGCCGGCTCTTCTGGGATGTTTTCTACCCTGGCCTCGGTTTCTGCTGCCACCGGTTGCTCATTATCAGCAGCCTGTGCACTCACTTCAGCGGAGGCACCTGCCTCTGAGGAGAATACGGGATCGTTGCTCACAGTGTTTTCTTCCTGCTCCTTATTGCCTGTTTGCAATTCTTGCTCCTTAATTAACCGCCAAATACCTTGGTTACTAGCCAGGCGGTGATGACGTCGACAACTCCTGAAAAAGCCATCATTGCCAGCACAAACACAATCACAACCACAAAGAAAGTGGTGAGTTCATCGCGGGTGGGCCAAACAACTTTTTTTAACTCGGCAATGACCTGTCGCACGAACTGCACGATGCGACCCCAAAAACCATTTTTCGTCGTTTTTGCGTCTGCCTCTACGGAGGCTGCGCCCTCGTTAGGTGCCAAGATCGTTTCCTCACTTGCTGTCTTGGAGCTCCCGTCGAAGCCCCTATTTCGTCCTGTACCGGGCCCGGCACAGGTTTCAAATTTGCAGGGCAGGCGGGACTCGAACCCACAACCTACGGTTTTGGAGACCGTTGCGCTACCAATTGCGCCACTGCCCTTCCAGCCATCAGGCTGACCGAATACGGTGCTAAATAAGTTTATGGGGTTTTACTGGTCACGTCCAACCTACGGGCACATAGTGGGGAAAAACGCATATTCTGACTCCCCTCGGCAAGCTAGCGGCTACTACTGACAACCACACCGGACACAATCAACTACACATTTTGGTCGTAGCAGGTAAACAATCGCCAGACGTGGCAAAATGGGGCTATGCACAAACAGCTAGAACACAGAATCTCGAATCGTCTTGCGCAAATATCTCCTTCTGCCACTCTGGCAGTGGATGCGGCCGCGAAAGAACTCAAAGCTCAGGGACGCCCAGTAATCGGATTTGGCGCCGGGGAACCCAACTTTTCTACCCCTGACTATATTGTTGAGGCCGCACAGGCTGCCTGTGCGGATCCTGCTATGCATCATTACAGCCCGGGGAAAGGCCTGCCCCAGCTGCGGGAAGCGATCGCGAAGAAGACCCTGCGGGATTCTGGTTACGAAGTTGACCCCAATACCGAAATCATTGTTACTAACGGTGGCAAACAGGCAGTTTTCGAGGCTTTCTCGGCCATAGTAGAGGTCGGCGACGAAGTCCTAATGCCCACCCCCTATTGGACGACTTACCCGGAAGTTATCAAGATCGCCGGCGGGGTTCCGGTTTCGGTAATGGCTGGAGCAGATCAACACTATAAGGTGACGGTCGAACAGCTAGATGCCGCTAAAACTGAGAAGACTAAAGCTCTATTAGTAGTCAGCCCCTCTAACCCCACCGGCGCGGTCTATGACGCGAATGAACTAAAAGCTATTGGCCAGTGGGCATTAGACAACGGGATCTGGGTGATCACGGACGAGATCTACGAACACCTAATCTATGACGGGATTCATGCCGAACATATTGTGAAACTGGTTCCGGAACTGGCAAAACAAACTCTGGTGCTAAACGGGGTAGCCAAAACTTATGCCATGACCGGCTGGAGAGTCGGTTGGATGATAGCTCCGCCGGATGTAATCAAAGCCTGCGCCGCTTTCCAATCCCACACCACCGGGAACGTCTCGAATATTGCGCAGCGGGCGGCATTGGCGGCCGTGAGCGGTCCGCTCGATAAAGTTCAGCAGATGCGAGAGGTCTTCGATCGGCGGCGTCAGCGGATGGTGGAGCTACTGCGCCAGGTCCCAGACCTCGAAGTCCCTATGCCCCATGGCGCTTTTTACTGTTACCCCAGTGTAGAACGTATTTTGGGACGCGAAATCGCGGGCGAAACCCCACAGACTTCCGCCGAATTGGCTGATCTAATGCTCCGCAAAGTCGAAGTGGCGGTCGTTCCTGGCGAGGCCTTTGGCCCTTCCGGTTTCTTCCGGCTTTCCTACGCGTTAAGCGATGAAGATCTAGAAGAAGGCGTCGGCCGCATAGTCGATTTTCTTAATCAAGTAAAATAGGTTGTCCTTACTACCCTCTCTATAATCTATAATGATTAGAGAGAGGGGCGCCTGAACGCCCCAACCGAACGGCTATCACCAGAGAGGGCGGCGAAGTGCGCAAGTTTGCAGCAGTGGCAATTGTCTGTACCGCCCTTTGTCTTGCGGTTTTAATCGGAACGCGGGCTATGGTGCTAAACGGAGTCTATGATTTGGGCCCGGCAGTTAACTTTGAACCCCAGATTCCGGTTGCTACCCAGCAAGCTCCGCAGCTTCCCCCCAGTGCTCCCGCTCCCAATAAGGGGGACAGCCATGAGTGAGAAACTCAGCTACCCGGGCAATAGCTATCCCGGAGGATCTAGCGGTTCCCCAGTTCCGGCTCCCCCTACGCTGGCGGCTAGTCAGCCTCGTCCTGCCGTGCAATTACCTGGGGATCAGCCCTTGCCGCAGATCCTCAACCCTGCCAACGCTGCCCCACCTTCCCCTCTTTCCTCCTCCCTACCGCCCGTAGCAACCACCCCACCGCCCTCTGGGGAACGCGCCGCCTATCAAAGCCGTCCACGACGAGTAGTAGAAAAAACCATCCAGCCTCAAAGCAATGCCCCTAAGCTGCGGATTACTAACCTGCGTAACCGGATGCTGGTGCATTCGGTATTGATTTCCGGATTCGCTCTCACGATCGTAGGGCTGATTATGTTGGTCAGTGGAATGTTTCAAATCTCCCACGCCGAGCGTTCTCAAACCGAGCTAATCACCAATGATCTGCGTAATTTCGTGAAAGCCGAAAGTGGCAAATCACACGGAGGAATAGTTTCAGCCAAAGATGCCTTAAGTAAGTTCATTGCTGCCGAAGATGCGCCCTACAACGGTAGTTTGTTGGGATTCTCTGCCGGGAAATTAATTGAGCAAAAAGGTGCGCGCGATTCCGCCGCCCATCAAGATGCGCAACTTTTGGCAGAACTAGCCAGTTATTCCGATATCAACTCGGCCAGAATGTTTATGATCCGCACCGATCAGGCCACCTTTGCGGTAGGAATGGTGCCGATTAGCGCAGCCGATACCGATGATGCCCTGCTGGCGATCGTCTCTAACTATTCGGCTGATATTACCCCGACTCAAACCCAACTGTTATTGTTTGCTGGCATCTCCTTCTTGGTCTTAGCCCTGGTGGGTTTGGTAAATGTACGCGCTTCCCAGTCACTGCTTGCCCCTATTGGCAGGTTGCGAAATTTGATGGCGTCTATTACCAGCGAACAGGATCTAACTAAGCGTTTGCCGGTAGAAGGTGATGATGACCTAGCAGATGTTACCCGGCAGATGAACTCGATGATTGCCCGCCTGCAGTCCAGTTTCGACGAACAACGCGACCTGCTAAATGATGTGGGACATGAGCTGCGCACCCCCATAACGGTGGTTCGCGGGCATCTAGAACTGCTAAACCCTGGCGACCCTCAAGATACTGCCCGCACCCGCGAACTGGCTTTAGAAGAACTCTCGCGAATGCACCGGCTAACCGAAGACCTGATTACCGTTGCCAAGAGTGATCGCCCCGACTTTATCCGTCCCGAACGGGTAGATATCGGCGATTTACTGATGGATGTCTTCGAAAATGCCACCCAATTAGGCAATTTCAACTGGCGAATCGATAACCTTACCATCGTCCCCACCACCGCTGATCCCCAACGCCTGCAGCAAGCATTACTCGCCCTCGCCCAAAATGCTTCTAAGTTTGCTACCCCCGGCACCGTAATTGCCCTGGGGGCGGGGATTGATTATCAGCAACCCCTATTGGACCAGCAAGGTAATCCGGTGCCCGCCGACACTATCACCGCTCCCAGCCTGCAGATGCTCTCGCAAGTTCCCTCGGTGGAAGGCACCCACCGCCTCAACCTGTGGGTACGTGACCAGGGAATCGGTATTGACTCCAAAGATCAAGAGCAAGTCTTTAGCCGTTTCATGCGGGTCAATCACTCCTATGCGGGATCCGGTCTGGGGCTTTCCATCGTAAACGCCATAGCGCAAGCCCATGGGGGAATTCTGCAAGTCCGATCCGCGCTTTCAGTTGGTTCGGTCTTTAATATCAGCCTGCCGATTTCAAATGATGATTGCAAAGATGAATTACAAGGAGAATAAAACATGACCAGTATTTTGGTGGTAGAGGACGAGCCCGGCATCTCCTCTTTTGTCGCTAAAGGACTAACTTCCGCCGGATACAACGTGACTGTAGTCGACAAAGGTGCAGACGCGATCTCGGGGGCTCTAGGCGGCGATTATTCCCTAATCGTCCTCGATATCGGCCTTCCCGATATGGACGGTTTCGAAGTACTAGAGCAGATTCGCGGTCAGGGAGCCACTTTACCGATTATTGTATTGACCGCCCGTTCATCGGTAGAGGACACTGTTTCCGGTCTGGAACAGGGTGCTGACGATTATATGTCGAAGCCTTTCCGTTTCGAGGAGCTACTAGCGAGGATCCGGCTGCGGCTGAAGACCGCCAATTCTGAAGATCCTACCAATATGGTGCAAATCAATGTGGGGGGTCTGCACCTGGATTTGCGAACCCGCTGCGCGACCATTGATGGGGAACCGGTAGAGCTCTCTGCCCGCGAGTTCACTATGCTGCAGGCGTTTATGGAACACCCTGACCAGGTTCTTTCTCGTTCCCAGCTGCTAGATATGGTTTGGGGCTACGATTTCGATCCCGGTTCTAATGTGGTGGATGTATATGTGCGTTACCTGCGCCGCAAGATTGGCTCGGAACGCATCGTAACCGTCCGTGGCATGGGATACCGCCTGGTAGTGATGTAATTTTTCCCTGCATTTTTGGGGTATATCACGGCTATCAAATCTTATAATTAAGTGCTTTGCTAGCTACCTATACCAATCGTTTATTTTCCAGTTACTACCAGAAAGAAAAAGATGACAACTGGTCGTTTTACTCTTCCCAGTGAAGAAAATTTTGCAGCAGAAACCGCGCGTATCGGCGAACTGTGGGGCGCTGACGCCATCCGTAACGCCGATGGTACTCACCTTGACGAGGACGTGCTGAAGCTCGGGAAAAAAGTCTATTCGGCATATTTCCCCACCCGTGGACATAACGAGTTCATCAGTAAACATATGGAGCAGACCCCGCAGATTTACCTGCTATCTCAGCGGGTACTAGCGGAAGCTGATTCAGTGTCTATTCCCTATATGCAACGTTTCTATAGCGAACAGTTGCAGGCTAACCAGGACGCAGATCCCAAGAAATACTGGGAAGTTATTGACCGTACCACTGGTGAGGTTGTTGATCCTGGCAACTGGGATGTTGATTTCACCTTGCAGGTAGTGAAGATTTCTGGCGCCCAGCCGATGCACGAATACACAGTGACTTTCCTGGCTTATATCATTTGGGATCCGGTGGAAATGTATAACCACCTGACTAATGATTGGGGGGACAAGGAACACGAGATTCCTTTCGATATTCGTAACCCCGAAACCCACCAGTTCGTAATGGACACTTTCCGTAAGTGGCTAAAGGATAATCCCCAAACCGATGTGGTACGGTTTACCACTTTCTTTTACCAGTTCACCCTGGTTTTTGATGAGAAACATCGGGAAAAAATTGTGGACTGGTTTGGCTATGCGGCAACCGTGTCACCGGAAGCTCTGGCCGAGTTTGAAAAAGCCAAGGGATACCCGATTCGCCCTGAAGATTTCGTAAATGACGGAACCTATAATTCGACTTTCTGCATCCCCAGTAAGGCGCAGCTAGATTGGATTGATTTCGTCTCTGATTTCGTCCATGAAAACGTGAAAACCATGGTCAAGGATACTCATGATGCCGGTAAAGAGGCCATGATGTTCTTGGGGGATCAGTGGCTAGGCACCGAGCCATATCGTGATGGTTTTGAAAAGCTTGGTTTAGACGCAGTGGTCGGTTCGATTGGGGATGGCACTACCACCCGCATGATTTCTGATATTCCCGGGGTTAAATACACCGAGGGTCGCTTCCTCCCCTATTTCTTCCCCGATACTTTCTACGAGGGTAATGACCCCAGTATTGAAGCCTTGGATAACTGGCGGAAGGCACGCCGCGCGATTTTGCGTAGCCCGATTGCTCGCATGGGTTATGGCGGTTACTTGAGCTTGGCCGCCAAATTCCCGAAGTTTGTGGACACGGTAACCGATATTGCTAACGAGTTCCGCGATATTCACGAGCAAACCGACAGTGAACCTGCTCAAGGGATTTTGAATGTGGCGATTGTGAATGCCTGGGGCAAGATGCGTTCTTGGCAAGCATTTACGGTGGCACACGCCCTCCCGAATAAATACAACCATTCCTATTACGGCATTCTGGAAGCACTATCCGGGATGCGGGTTAATGTGCGTTTTATCAGTTTCGAAGACGTGTTGAGTGATGGGATTGCCAGCGATATTGACGTGCTAATTAACGCCGGCCCTTACAATACTGCGTTTACTGGCGGGGACGTGTGGAATGATGGTCGCCTGGTTTCCATTATTCGCTCCTGGGTACGCCAGGGGGGCGCTTTTGTGGGGGTTGGTCAGCCCGCTTCTAGTGACCATCCCGGCCGCTTCTTCCAGTTAGCGGATGTGCTCGGCATTGACGAGGAACGCTACCATACTCTTTCGGTCGATAAGTATTTCCCCGAGGTCGTTCCTGAGCATTTCGTGACCGCTGATTTGGATAAGGGGACGGCGATTGATTTTGGCGAACCGGTTCATAATACTTTCCCAATCAGTGAAGACACCACTTTGATTTGCGCTGAGGACGGGCAGGTGCAATTGGCAGCCAACGAGTACGGCAAGGGTCGCGGGGTTTATATTTCCGGGCTTCCCTATTCGGCTGCTAATGCTCGTTTGTTGGAGCGGATTTTGTTCTTCGCTTCTCATAACGAGGAAAAATATGCCGCCTGGAGTTCTTCTAATCCTCATTGTGAGGTGGCAGAGTTCGTTAAGGCCGGCAAGTACTGCGTCATCAACAACACTGAGGATCCGCAATCTACGGTAGTTTATTTGCCTGGAGGTCGCGAGGAAAGCTTCGAACTTCCTGGTAGTGGTATTGCGTGGAGGAACATCTAAGTAGCCCGATTTAACGGGTTCGCATAAGCATTTCGGGTGGGTGGCATGAACAATGCCACCCACCCGATTTTTATTTCTCGCACATTTTCTAATTTCATTTTTAGGGAGAAGAAAAATTGTGCAGCAATTTTTATCCAGGCTTTTCTTATATTATTTTCGTAAAGTTCTAATAGTTAATGTAGGTCTGCCAATGAAGGCAACCTGGTAACGAAAAGGCTACTGATAAATGAAACTAGAAAACCGGGTATTTGCGCATCGCGGGTTAAATACTCTAGCTCCCGAAAACACCATGTCAGCGTTCAAAAAAGTAGTTGAACATGGGCTTAACTGGATTGAAACCGATGTTGATATTTTAGGTGACGGCACTGCCATTATTTGCCATGACACTACTTTAGATCGCACCACCAACAAAACTGGTGGTTATTATGAATTAACTGCCAAAGATTTACCCAGCATTGATGCCGGTAGTTGGTTTAGTCCCGAATTCGCGGGGGAGCCTTTACCAACGCTCCATCAACTGGTGGATTTTATGAACGAAACCGGACTGAACGCCAATATCGAAATAAAGTCGAATGAAGCCGGCGCCACCATGACCCGCCAGCTCATAAAGGCCGTAATCAGTGAGCTACAACGTCTAGACGGACCAGAAGTTATTGTTTCTTGCTTCAACCATGTACTGCTATCCGAATTCCACGCCCTCGCCCCTCAGATTCCCCTGGGATGTCTCTATGAAACTTGCGCCCTCTACGATGATTGGCGCTCAGTTCTAGAACTGGTGGGGGCTAGCTATATCCACCCCGAGGACACCGGTTTAACCCGCGAAAAAGTGCGGGCATTTAGAGATGCTGGTTTTGGGGTAAACGTGTGGACAGTGAACTCTCCTGCCCGGGCTAATGAACTATTCAATTGGGGCGTAACCGGGGTATTCACCGATACTGCCCACCTGATTCCTCCCCGTAATTAATTCAATCAATCGACTATTTACCCTCAAACTCGGTTATCCACCACGAGTTTCAAGCAACCAATAAATATATCAACCAAATCAATATGATTTTCCCTTAAATGAAAGGAAAAATATGTCTACTACCGAGACAAAAACTTCGCGCTGGCCGCATTTTTTGAGTCGCGGAAAAATAGGTTCCTACCTGACAGTAGTTATGTCAGGTCAGATCCCCTATTCCTCCTTCGAGGCTTTTAAGGGCGCTTTACTGTTGCCCCTATGCGCAATGCTTGGCATTACCGAAGGTCAATTCGGAACCCTGATGGGTTGGATTGGGATTGCCATGTTCTTATACGTGCCGGGCGGTTGGATAAACAACCGTTTCCAAATCAAGCATATTTTGATTGCCTGGTGCGGATGGCGATTAGCCACCTACATGATTTTGTTCCTGGTACCCAACCTGTCTTTCAAAGTAATGATTGCTATTGCTATTTCCTGGGCGGTATGGGATGCCATCGGCTGGCCCGCCGTAGTGAACGGGGTTTCTTTCGTAACCTCTGACGAAAATAGCAAAGGACGCGGCCTGGCAATGGGACTTTTGGAAACCATTCGCCGCGGATCAGAAATGCTGATGAATCTACTGGTAGTAGGGCTAATTGCCTGGCGTCCAGATAATAAAGAAACCATCATGTGGATTTTTGCTATGGCGTACGCACTATTGCTAATCCCCATGATTATTGCCCTACTGAAGATGGTTCCTTCCAACGCTATTGCTCACGAGGAATCCCACTCAGACAACCTCGCCGCCCTAATAGGTCTCGGTAAAGTGCTAATGCGTCCCCGGGTCTGGCTAGCTGGACTGGCCGCCATGTGTGTTTACTGGGCATACGTTCACCTGATTTATGCTTCCGCTCCCTATATGACTATCGTTTTCAAAGCCTCGGATGGGGTTTCGGGTGCCTTTGGTATCTTCAACACCGGTCTAGTCGGGGTATTCGCCGGCTTGGTTTCGGGAGTAGTAGCTGATTACATTTTCAAATCATCTACCGTCATGATGGGAGTTTCCCTGACAGTTACCGCTATCGGTGCTGGTCTAGTCTATGTTTTGCCGGTAAATGAATCTGCTATGTGGATTTCAATGATTCTGCTCATGGTGATGGCAATCGGGGTTTTCATGGGTAAAGCCGTTATTTTAGCCCCAGTCGCCGAGCTGCATTTACCAGCAGCTATTAACGGATCCGCAATGGCCGTTGGCTCTTTCCTGGCTTATGCCCCGGTGTTCTGGGCAAATCCCTGGGCAGGCAAGATTGTTGAACAAGCCAATAAAGCCAGCTCGATGGAAGCGGCAGCTCCCCTATTTGGAAAACTATTCCTGATAACCATTTTGGTGTCAGCTTTGGGAGCCGCCTGTGCGTTCACCCTGGCTTTCTTCAATAAAAAAGCTGATAACAAGGTACCAGAAACGGCAAAGCTGGAAACCGAATAAATAGACTCACTAATCGGTTATTGAATCTATAGCTTAAATAAATGGTGTTTGGGGGTTTCGGATACTAATCCGAAACCCCCAAACTTTTAGAAACCTACCTGGACTGGTTCTTCGACCAGTTCAACCTCAAATTTTTCCCGCACCCCGCGTTTAATCGTTGCTGCCAGCTGCGCAATATCGGTGCTAGAAGCCGACCCGCGATTAGTTAGCGCCAGGACGTGTTTATTAGATAGTGACGCCCTCACCGGCTGGTCACTCCCATTGGTAGCATCCAGGGTGAAACCTTTAGAAAAACCAGCGTGCGAAATCAGCCAGGCCGCAGAAGTTTTCACCACTCCCTCAAGTTTCGGAGCCACTCCGGTCACGGAGTTACGCAGCTGTAAATCATAAACCGGAAAACGGGGAGCCGCGGCGGGAAGCTTCAGCGCGTCCTCGTTAGAGATAATCGGATTAGTAAAGAAAGAACCGCAAGAGTAAGTATCGGGGTCGGCAGGGTCAAGTACCATTCCTTTGGAGTGGCGCAGCTCTAAAACTGCCTCACGTACTTCCCGCATATCGGCACGCTCCCCCAGTTTTACCCCCAATTTATCGGCCAGCTGTTGATATTCAATCGGGGCAGACAAAGAGGCATGAGCTAGTTGAAAATCGGCAGAAAGCACCACGTAACGCCCGGTATTAGTCCAAGTCCGTCCTCCTCCTGCCTGCTCATCGTGAAGGGAGCGTTTAATAATCGAGGTGCGGTAGCCGAGACGTAAATCCCCGACCGGCAAAATCCGGATTGCATCCCGGATACGATCAAAAACCCGCACCGTAGACAAGGTTTCGGCCACTTCATGACCATAGGCACCAATATTTTGCACCGGAGCTGCCCCCACCGTTCCCGGTATCCCCGAAAGCGCCTCTAAACCCATCTGGTCATTATCAATGCACCCACACACGAATTCGTCCCAGGACTGACCAGCCGGGGCACTAACCATTGCGCCCCCACAAGCAGTATCTTCGGTAACCTTAATGCCGCTGCGCCGATCTTGGATAACCACCAAATCATTTAACTCATCGGCACAAAGCAGATTAGAACCGCCCCCTAGCACCAGCAGGGGACGGCGTTCTTTATCGGCTGCGCGAATTGCCGCCACGAAATCATCTTCGGTATCCACCGGGATAAAATCGGCGGGCACTCCCCCAACTTTAATAGTGGTCATATCCTTCAAAGCTGGGATTTTCGCGCAATCGCCACTACCAGGGGCTACTTCATTGCTTCGATACCAAGCCGGAACTGGCTGGGTGGGTTGATGGTCGGCGTGGGGAGGGATCCACTCGCAAGCGTCAGTGAAATCGGTTTTTACCATGGCTCTATTCTAGGACTTTGCCAGCGCCCAAACCTTTTCCGCTATCGCTTTATCGCAAACCAAATCGGTAGCCACCCCCGCGTTAAGCGCTCCTAGCAGGGACTGTGCCTTGTTCTTCCCCGCAACCACGCAAAAACGCCGAGGAATACGACGCAGCTGATCGGGGCTAGGGCCAGTGGCGCGCCGATTTAAGGAAATATCACTCCAGGATCCGTCCGGTCTGATAAGTACCGTACAAACATCCCCCACTACTTTATCCAGCGCCAATTTGTTTAACTCGCTGCGTGAGAGGTAACCGGCGGCATAAACGTGGGAAGGAATTTCCGCCCGTAATGCCCCTACGCTAAACACTGCTAAAGTACATTTTTCCTGCCAGTTAAGGACGCGCCGTACCGATCCTTCCCGCCAAAGCGCCTCTTTAGTAGCGGGATCATCAAAGAAAGCGGGAACCGGGAACTGTACGATATTAGCCTTCCACTGATAAGCCATGCGCGCTAGGATCCCGCCTACATGCGCGATACCGGAAGTTTCGGTGGAAGCCGCGCCATTTAGCTGTACCAAGGTGACGTTATCGACGTCCTTTTGAGTTATGTGACCGGCCATCTCGGTAGTGGTGTTCCCCCAAGCAATCCCTACTACTTCACCGTCATTGACCATCTGCCCTAACATTTGAGCAGCGGTTTTCGTAACGTTTTCGAGGACGCGGTTTTGGGTAGTGTCGGGAGGCATTTCCACTATGTGTACATTTATCCCAAATCGGTCCTGCAATTGTCGCTCTAAGCGGGTGTGCGGCGTATTTGAGGTTTGCACCGAAATGGTGACGATTCCGCGCTTGCGGGCATAGGACAACAGGCGGGACACCGTAGAGCGGGACACACCCATGCGACGGCGGATGGCCTCCATCGTTTGTCCCTGTACGTAATAAGCCAGCGCAGCAGCGCGTGCCAATTCATCTCTATTGACATTCTCTTCGGTAAACTGATCCTCGGTTGGTTTTACTTCCTTTGACAAAAATCTCACCTCGAGGCTTATGTGCGCACGTTTGTTCTACTATGTTGAACATTAGTGTCCGAAAGCAAAAAATGGAAGTAGACCATTGGTAAAAAGTGAGAGGGATCGCAGGAGATTTCTCACTTTTAACCATGACCTAACAAAACTGAATAAAGAATAATCCCATAACCTAGCGCAAAGGAGCGCGTATGTTTGCGACATTGAATGATCTCCTGGTACCGATGGCAGCAGCCACCCCAGGTAGTGGTGAGATCTTCGCATCAGAATTCTTTGGCACCGCCATTCTTTTGATGTTCGGTGTTGGCACCTGCTGTACCAATAACCTTTTGAAATCGAAAGGTAACGGCGGCGGCTGGTTAATGATCAACTTTGGGTGGGGTTTGGCAGTGTACATGGGTGTGTACGCTGCCTATAAGACCGGTGGTCACCTCAACCCCGCAGTTACCATTATGAAAGCTGTTTGGCACGGACTGGACAGCAAGGTAACTCTTAATGGACCCAGCGTTGCCGAGGGCGGAATTCCGGTCACCGGCATGAACGTTTGTATCTACATTGTGGCGCAGCTTCTGGGAGCAATGGTGGGTGCGCTAATCGCCTACTTGGCTTACAAGAAGCATTTCGATCTGCAGATGGATGATCCTCGCCCCAAGTTGTGGTGCTTCTCTACTGCGCCCGAGGTACGTTCCTACGGATGGAACACCCTAACCGAGGTTATCGGCACCTTCGGTCTACTCGCCTTCGTCATGGTTTCTGGCGGCACCCCGACTCAGGTAGGCCCCTTGGCGGTGGCTCTCTGTATCGTAGTCATCGGTATTGGTTTGGGTGGCCCCACCGGGTACGCCATCAACCAGGTACGTGACCTGGGGCCGCGTATCATGTTTAGCTTGCTCCCGATGAAGGGCGGAAAGCCGAACGCTGACTGGGGTTACTCTTGGGTTCCGATTGTTGGACCCACGATTGGTGCCATCATCACTCCGCTGATCGTAGTCGGCGTGGGTATGGCTGCCTAGGAAGTTTAGGAAGACTGTTTAAAGACAAATAGAAAAACCCTAAAGGAAGAAAAGAGATATGACCGAAAAAAAATATGTAATGGCCATTGACCAGGGGACAACCTCCTCGCGCGCGATCCTGTTCGATCACGGCGGACAGATAGTGTCGGTAGGACAAAAAGAACACGAACAGATTTTCCCGAAGGCCGGTTGGGTTGAGCACAACCCGATTGAGATTTGGGACAACATTCGCTCCTGCGTAGCTGATGCGTTACAAAAAGCCCAGGTAAACCGGCATGAGGTCGCCGCAGTAGGAATTACCAACCAGCGGGAAACTGTAGTGGTTTGGGACAAGAATACTGGGGAACCGGTATACAACGCGATCGTTTGGCAAGATACCCGCACCTCGCAGATTATTCGAGAACTCGCCGGCGAGGAGGGAATGTCAAAGTACCGGGATATTTGCGGGCTTGACCTATCTACCTATTATTCAGGTCCAGAAATCAAGTGGATTTTGGATAATGTCGAGGGCGCACGCGAGAAGGCAGAAGCCGGAGACCTGCTGTTCGGTAACACCGACTGCTGGGTACTGTGGAATATGACTGGCGGCGTGAACGGCGGGGTACACAAGACCGATGTCACCAACGCTTCCCGTACCATGCTGATGGATATTCGCACCCTCCAGTGGCGCGAAGATATCTGCAAAGACTTTGGTATCCCCATGTCGATGCTGCCGGAGATTTGCTCCTCTTCCGAGGTCTACGGTTATGGCCGTAAGAACGGCTTGCTGATTGACACCCCGATTTCGGGTATTTTGGGTGACCAGCAGGCTGCTACTTTCGGTCAGGCCTGTTTTGAGAAAGGCATGGCAAAGAACACCTACGGTACCGGCTGCTTCGTGCTGATGAATACTGGTGAAGAACCGGTATTTTCTGAAAATGGTTTGCTAACTACCGTGGCTTACAAGATTGGTGATAACAAGCCGGTTTACGCCTTGGAGGGTTCGATTGCGGTTGCTGGCTCGCTGGTACAGTGGCTACGCGACAACCTGGGAATGATCAAGAGCTCGGACGAGATCGAGAAGCTGGCCAGCACGGTTGATGATAACGGTGGCGTTTACTTTGTGCCTGCATTCTCTGGTTTGTTCGCCCCCTATTGGAAGGACGATGCCCGGGGTGCGATTGTGGGTCTAACCCGCTACAACAACAAGGGACACATTGCGCGCGCTGTACAGGAAGCTACTCCTTATCAGACCCGTGAAGTATTTGACGCTATGGTGGCAGACTCGGGCGTGGAGCTCAAGGAGCTGCGGGTAGATGGTGGCATGACCAAGGACGAAATGGTTATGCAGTTCCAGGCCGACCAGCTGGGTGTGCCGCTAGTTCGTCCGCAGGTACTAGAAACTACTGCCTTGGGCGCAGCATATGCTGCCGGTATCGCCGTAGGATTCTGGGACGGTGAACAGGACGTGATTGACAACTGGGCAGAAGGCAAACGCTGGGAGCCGGGTAAAGATCGCGAAGAGTACGACCGCAACTATCGCTTGTGGAAGAAAGCGGTAACTCGCACCTTCGAGTGGGTAGATACCGACGTAGAGAACGCCTAATTGTTAAGGCGTTTTAGTCACGTAAGAAAATACTGGTTGCGTGGCATATCGGGGTAATACCTGCAATAACTAAATAGTGAAACCTCTAATGCGGGTTCGGAAAACTATAGGTTTTCCGAACCCGCATTTTCAATGTTCTGTTACCAGGATTTCTAAGTAGCTATCGGCAGCAAACGATCGCAGTTTTAGGGTTATTAACGATAGGGTTTCCCGTCTTTAACGCACTTTGGCACGAATCATTGCCCCAGTTGGTAGCGGCAATGGACACGGGAAGGAAAACTCGTGTGCGGGATGATTGATTTCTGGTACTTCATGCCCAAATTCATCCCGTAAATCATGGTCAGGGATTTGGTACTCGATTGGCCCCGCACCAGGAATTAAAAACTCGATAGGCATTAAGGGGGTTATTTTATTTTTCGCTAATATATAGACCCGTCCTTCATCTAAGCGGTGTTCGCGAACGCTACCTAACCAACGCCAGGTATTTATATATCCCCCTTTGGTAATGGATTCACTGGTCGGGTTTTCGGGATAATAAAAACCGGTTGAGTATTCCCGATGGGTAACTTTATAGGGCTCTTGACCAATCCAATCAGGCAGAACTATCTTGTCCCCTGGCTCTTCGCTGGGAATAAGGGGTTTAAGTTCTTGCCCTTGCGCATTTTCGAAACCGCGTTGAACCATATATTCATTAACCGCGCATTTATAGGCGTTCGCCATGGCGGCCACATAGTAGGCGCTTTTAGCACGTCCTTCTATTTTTAGGCTGGTAACCCCGGCATCTATCACGTCTGCTACGTGTTCAACCATGTTCATATCTTGGGAGTTGAACAGGAATGTACCTTGATCGGTTACTTCAACCGGAATAAAGTTCCCGGATTTTTTCTCTTCCACCACGTGATATTTATAGCGACATGCTTGCACGCAATCCCCGTGGTTAGCGTCCCGCCCGGTGGTGTGTTGCGAAATCAGACAGCGCCCAGAAAACGCCATACACATTGAGCCGTGCACAAATGCTTCAATCTCAAGTTCGGGAGAAACGTGAGCACGCAGCATCCGGATTGCCGCTAAATCAAGTTCGCGTGCCAGGACTACCCGGCTAGCCCCCAGGGCTGCTAAGGCTTCAGCTGCCTGATAGTTGGTTACTCCTGCCTGAGTGGAGATATGAATATCCGTATCGGGAGCGACCCGGCGCGCTGCCATTAAAACCCCGATATCGGTTACTATGAGGGCGTCTACCCCAATCTCACCTAGCTGTCCCATATATTCGTTCATGGCCACAACTTCATCACTGTCCGGCAAGATATTGCAGGTTACATAAACCCGAGACCCTCGCTGGTGAGCATAGGTAGTCGCGTCCTCGAAATCTTCGAGACTGAAATTGCGGGGAGCCGCCCGCATCCCGAAAGCTTTCCCGCCGCAATAAACCGCGTCTGCCCCGAAATCGATAGCAGTTTTTAGGGTTTCTAGATTACCGGCTGGTGCCAGTACTTCTGGGTTTAAGCGACGTAGGATCGAAGGAGAGTATTCGGGATTATCATTGTGCACCAGATAAGGATACGAAAGATTGTACAACAATAGCTAGATTCAGCCTTTCCCCTAAGTCTATCTATATTAATTCGACAGATTGCCCCTAAGTAGCAGCGAGGATAAATGAAACTGCAAGCAGTTCCCCCAGCGCGCTATGCAATAGCCTTAGCCTGCTTTCTAAAGACCGGCAGCACCACCAGTAACGCTAACGTAGCCCAAAAACTTGGACAAGGGAAGAGTTGAGTCCCCAGGGCAAATAAAGGTGGGAGGCTCGTAAATCGAGCCTCCCACCTTTATTTAGATGAGCATCTAGCAGATGCTATAAGGAACTAATCTGTTTATCCCTTCACCGCACCAGCTGCCAGACCAGACTGCCAGTACTTTTGCAGTACCAGGAACAGCACAATCAGCGGAATAATACCGAACAGCGATGCCATCATCATTTGTCCATAGGGCGGCGAGAAGTAGGAAGCCATACCGTATAGACCCAAGGTGATCGGTTTGAGCTCTTCGGAGGAAATCATCAGCTGTGGAAGCACGAAGTTGTTCCAAGTAGCTACGAAGATAAACAAGAAAATCGTCACCATAGCGGGTGCTAATAGACGCAAAACCATCCCGAAGAAGATCCGGAATTCTCCTGCCCCATCAATCCGGGCTGCTTCCAGCAGCTCGGTTGGTACCGAGGTTTGGGCATATACGCGCCCTAGGAATACCCCGAATGGTGATACACAGCAGGGAACAATGATCGATGCCATCGTGTTATTTAGGCCCATATGCAAGAACATCACGTACATAGGAACGGTCAGAATGGAAACTGGCATCAACAGACCTGCCATGATGATCCCGGCGGTACCGTTCTTGAAGGGGAATTTGAACTTCGCCAGTGCGTAGCCCGCCATAACACTTACCAGGGTTCCGATGGTGGCGGCAACGGCTGAGTAGAACAGGGAGTTACCAATCCAGCGCCAAACCATGTTCTTGGTCCATCCTAAAAGCCCAACATAGTTAGCTTTGGTGCTTTCCCAAACAGACCCAGAATCGTCGTGCGGAGCGAACCAGAAACCGAAGGATCCGGAAATTTCGGCATTAGTTTTGGTAGAAGCGATAATCACCCAGTAAATCGGGAAAATGAAATAGATCAGGACAATTATCATCACCAAGATGGCGAGGATTTTCGACCACATTGCCGGTTTCAAGGAACGTGATTGTAAGCCCTTGATAGAGGGGCGATACTCGACCCCACCAGGGGTAACAGCGGTTTTCTTAGTCATTACTACCACCTAGTTTCCGATCGGCTAAGAAATAAGCAACTGCCAAAATACCGGCGATTAGCGCCATAACGATAGCGATTGCAGACGCTGGGCCGTCCCCTGAAGGCGACATATATCCTTTCGCGGTATTAAGCGCCATCATCATCGGTGTATAGGCAGAGCCCATCCACTTTTGACTGGTTTCCATCACCGCTGGCTCGTTGTACAGCTGAATCGTTCCCACAATAGACAGCAGGATTGCCAGCAGGGCAGCCCCTCGCACCATCGGGATTTTAATCTTGGTGACAATCTGGAAACTACTGGCACCATCAAGGCGAGCTGCCTCATACAAATCATGGGGGATAGCCTGCAAAGCTGCCAGGAAAATCAGCATATTGTAGCCGGTGAACGTCCAGGTAGTCATGTTGGCCATAGAAAGTAAAATCATTTTCTTGCCAAAGAAGTTAATAGTGAGGTCTCCGCCGAAAGCCTCTACCAGGGAGTTAAGCGGAGAAACTTCCGGGGTGTAAATACATAGCCAAATAATAGCGGCAACTACCCCCGGTACCGCATAGGGCAAGAACCAACCTAAACGGAAAACAGTTACGTGGCGAACGATCAGGGAATCAATGAGTAGCGCCAAAGCGAGAGCAGCGATAATCATCACTGGTACCTGCACTATGGTGTACAGGATAACTCGGCCGATTCCTGCCCAGAAGGCTCCGGAGAAAATAACGTATTGATAATTCTCGAGGCCGACGAAAACACTCTGAGATTCACCCCCACCGAATGCGCCGCCACCTTGTGTTTTAACTTGGAAAAAACTAGAAAATACCGATATGCAAATCGGCAGGATAAAAATAAACAGGAACAGAATCGTAAACGGAGCCATAAACGCCCAGCCCGTCAACGCTTCCTTTCTTGCTCGAGGCGTCTTTCGCTCCTTTGCGACCCCTGCCTCAGGTGGGAGCGTATCAGCATTATCTGCTGGTTCACGCTTTTTTACTTTAGTAGCACTCATGCTTAAATCCCCACGTATTTGTATTAAAGATTATTGGTATGCACCAGAAAGTGGATGCGTATATTTTATTTCATTCAACAGTTTGGGATATACGGTAATACGGTCTGAAATCCGTAAAAATAATCTACGAAATATCAGATATAGAAATGGAGGCACCTACCAACTTTGCGGGATGGTAGGTGCCTCCCTGATGTTACGTGGGTACATCCGGTATCCAAGAACATCAACTAAGCCTGAAACTTAGTTACTTAACTTCCAGATTCAGTTTCTTCAAGGCGTCCTTTAGCTGATCGCCCGAATTCTTGAACACGTCTGCAACCTTCATGGTGCCGTCTCCAGCAGCAGCGCCGCCTTCACCACTGAGGTAACCCTGAGGTACCGACCAGCTGGGCGGGAAGGTGAACGGTTTCATATTGGTGTTAGCAGTAGTGAACTCTTTAATTACGTCCTGGCCGCCATAGAACTTCGCGTAATCAGGAGCTTTAGGAGTTGCTTTCGCAGCTACAACCAGACCCTGGCTGGCTAGATCATCAACCTGCTCGTTAAACCAAGCGTTGAACTTCATGGCCTGTTCAGGATGCTCACAGGTCTTGGAAACTACTACACCGGAACCACCGTCGGGGCCGGATGCGCCACCAGGTAGCTGAGCAATAGCCCATTGACCGGACTGGTCAGGAGCGTCACCAGCGATCAGCGGAGCTTCCCAAGCGGCACCGATAGTACCGATGATTTCGCCCTTCTGAACAGCAGGAGCCCATTCGTCAGCCCAGCGACCAACTACTTTTGCAGACTTTTCGTCAAGTAGTTTCTGCCACAAAGCAGCAACGGACGCAGAGCCTTCATCGGTGGTATCAACTTTCCAGGCATCGCCTTCTACCCCGAACCACTGACCACCAGCGGCGGCAGTCATAGCGGAGAAGATCTGGGCACCCTCGTCACCTTCGTAGGCCACGATGTACTTGCCTTTTTCAGCGGCAGCTTTCGCGGTGGTGGTGAATTCTTCCCAAGTGGTGGGTACTTTCAGACCCAGCTTGTCGAATTCTGCTTTGTTGTAGAAGTAGACCAGCGGGCCGGTATCCTGCGGAAGTCCTAGGTACTTTCCGTCTACCGCCATCGAATCGAACGGACCGGGCAGGTACTTGTCTTTGTACTGGGTAGCATACTTGCTAACGTCCTGTACTAGACCCTTTACGTAAAGTTCGGCCAAGTCAGCGTAACCGGCCTGGTACAGACAAGGCGCATTCTTTGCGTCGGTGTCAGTCTGTACTTTCTTGATTAGCTCTTGAGCTTTACCATCAAATTTCTTCGGGGTTACCTTAATGTTCGGGTTTTCTTTATTCCATTTATCAACAATCGTCTGAACTTTTACTGCATCATCGGCATTGTCAAGACGGTGTAGGTATTCAATTTCTACCTTTTCGTTGCTGTCTGCAGAACCGGCTTTGTCATCAGCACCGCCACAGGCAGCTAGCCCCAATGATGCCATTGCGACTACGCCAGCGAGAGCAATACTCCGTTTTAGCTTACGCGACAAATCAAACCTCCTTGTTGAGCTGACCCGCTACATCGCGAGCCATTGAAAACTCATTAAGGATTATAGCAAAACTGATTTCTTGCTGAAATTTTCCCGAATTTGATATGAAAATGAGACATTTTCGTGTCTAAAATAATACCAAATTAAGTTGACATACGGAGACAGAACCTTCTGATTGTCTAAGGTCCTTAAAGACTAACCTCCACGTCCTGCAAAGCGTCTTTAATCGCACCTATATCTTTACGGGAGGACATATCCAGCACTCCAGAAGCGACTGGAACCACCTTAATCTGTGAACCGTTTTGAATTAGGTAACGCACTGCATCCGTCAGTTCGTATTCTCCGCGCACCGAGGGCTCAATATTTTCGCAAGCGGTGATAATGCTGTGGTCGAATAGCCAACAATTCATATTGACTGGGGCGTCAGGATGCGCCGCCATTTCCACGTCAGAGGGCTTTTCAATAATGTTCTGCAACACCCCACCCCCAACATCCATAATCGCATAAGATTTCACCCGTTCTGCCTCGATATTAGAGTTCGCGATTAACTCTGCCCGCGAAAACCCGGCTACCGCGAGGCCCGGGGCTTGCACCAATTGCTTTAATACCGGCAAGGGGTAGTAGTTATCAGAGTTTAAAACCAAGGAGCGATCTTTACCGATAAAACCGGCGGCAGCCGCGACCGCGTTCGCGGTTCCTAGCGGCTCTTTTTGAATCGCATAGCTGATGGTTACCCGATTCTTTTCTACGTTGTCATAGTAGTTACGGAACGCATCATGTTCTGGACCGATTACCAGGCAGACCTCTTTAATCCCAGCATCAGCAAAGGCGCTGATTACGTAATCTAAGAAAGGTCGCCCAACGTTAATTAATCCTTTGGTACCTGCCGAAGCGGCGGCGGCTTGTTCGCCAGAGAGATTAGTAGATTCGTCATTTGCGCGCATCCGGGTACCAAGTCCGCGAGCCAAAACAACTGCCTTAGCAACCGCCATAATAATCACCTTTGAGACCAGATTTAGAAAAACTACTACTCAATACTAACAAGCTAGGTAGCCTCACCACCTTGCGAACCCAGTAAACAAATACCCAATAGCAGTGGACAAAACCCGATCTTGAGGAACTATTAATAGCCAACACCCTTATTAACCTGGTTATTTCCCTTCCCAGCAGCATTGTTAAGGCGCAGCAGCTAGCGTAAAGTTGAAGTGTTTGAACTTTAACAGCGGCGTTGGGAGCAACCGAGATGACCACGATAAAAGGGCGAGTTTTTGATGGTTTCGGAAACCAGATTGGAAGCGGTCTAGTTCTAGATGGCAACCAGTTAGCTGAGGTCATTCCGGGAACTCCTGACGCAAATTGGCCGCTCATTGTTCCCGGTTTTGTCGATGTTCACTGCCATGGAGGCGGCGGGTTTTCTTTCCCCGACACCACTGATCCAGACGAGATAGCTACCGCGATTAAAGCTCACCGCAGTGGGGGCACAACCGCCCTATTTGCTTCCCTGGTTTCTCTGGCTGACCCCCTGCCCTATATCAAGGCTCTGGTTCCTTTCTGTGAAAAGGGCGAGCTTGCGGGCTTGCATTTAGAAGGTCCTTTCATCTCGAAAGCAAAATGTGGGGCGCAAAACCCAGAAGTTATCCGCCCAGCTGATTTAACGGAGCTTGAGTCCTGGCTTCAGGCTGGTCAGGGCTGGTTTAAGACCATGACTATCGCACCGGAAACCGATAATGCCCTCGAGGCGGCGAAACTGTTACTCAAATATGGAGCGGTTCCCTCCTGGGGTCACACTTCCTGTAACGAGGATCAAGCCCGCCTGGCTTTGGATTACACGGTTAAAACCGCCGGCGAATTTAAGTGGCAGGGATACGCGCAAACTGTTACTCACCTATTTAACGCCATGTCCCCGATTAATCACCGTTCTCCCGGTCCGATTATAGAGTTCTTGCGATCGGCGAAAGACAGAACAGCTGGCGTTGAGGTTATCGCTGATGGGCATCATTTGAAACCAGAACTGGTAGAAGATATGTTCGCTACTTTCCCCGACGCTTCCCTATTCTTTGTAACCGATGCGTTGGCGGCCGCCTGTATGCCTCCCGGTAAATACACTCTGGGAGGATTAAAGGTTGAAGTAAAGAACGGTGCCTGCTATCTGGATGGAACTAATACCCTCTCGGGTGGGGCTTCCTGTCTGCTCAATCAGTTCGCCCTCTTTGCTCGGCGCGGACAAATCCCCCTAGCGAAACTGATTCGTGCCTGCGTGGGCACCCCGGTACAGGCAGCCTCTATTCCCGAGGACGCTCCCGGGGTAACTACCCGCTTTACTGCTGGCTGCAAACCTAGCTTTATGCTCTTAGATTCTGATTATCAGATACAACGACTATTTAGGCAGGGTGAAGAAATCGAGCCAGCCACAATAGAGAGTTAAACGCGGTTGGCTAAACTGTTTTAAGCTTATTTCCCCTGTTCAAATCGGGAACCACCGGTTCGCGTACCTAACGCAAACCGGTGGCGGTCAGGTAGGCGAGGACGGCCCTCACCCGGCGGTTGGGTTCATCTGGGGTTAGACCCAACTTCATGAACACATTCGCAATATGTTTAGCCACCGATGCTCCGGATAGAAACAGTTTCGCCGCGATTTCCTCATTCGCTAAACCTTGCGCCATCAGCTCTAAAACTTCGCTTTCGCGAGGAGTAAGACTGGAAAGAGCAGAACCGCGTTCCCGCACCAACTTAACTGCTACTTCCGGATCCACCACTACCCCGCCATCGGCTACGGTCTGCAAAGCGTTCAAAAAATCTGCCACCCGCGAGACCCGCTCTTTAAGCAGGTAACCGGTACCACCCGCATGATTTCCCGGCAGTGAAAACTGTTCGGAACTAAAAAGCTGAGCCGCATAAGCCGGAGCCACATACTGGCTGAGAACCATGATTCCCAGGTCAGAATATTTTTCCCGAATTTGTACGGCAGCGCGCAAGCCATCGTCACTCATACCCGGAGGCATTCGCACATCGGTTATCAACACATCGGGAACCTGGTCGCCGCTATAGACCTGATCGACCGCTTTTATCAGGGAGGGCGCGTCCTCGGCTTGAGCGATTACTTGATTCCCTAGTCGCTCCAGTAGCCCCGCTAAGCCCTCCCGGATCAAAGTCGCGTCATCAGCCAAGATGATTTTCAAAGCCGTCCTCCTCAACGTTAGGAATTAAAATCGGAATTTCGGCACGCACCGTTGTTGGCCCGCCTACAGGCGAAACTATCCGCAAGTTTCCCCCGAAAGCCTCTAGGCGCGCCTGCAAACCTGCCAAGCCGTGTCCCGGAATGATTTTCGCACCCCCACCCCCATTATCCACTATGGAAATAACCAGGGAAGAACCTGCAACTATCAGCAAAGATGCTTTAGGATTTGCAACATGTTTGGCGATATTAGTTAAAGATTCGCACACCAAATAATAGGCGGCAGCAGCCGCTCCAGCGGGCAGAGACGCTAACTCTTCCGGGAGATGCATCTCAACTTGTACCGGAGAATCTGCGCACACGTCTCGCACTGCCTCCGCTAGTCCCTTGTCAGACAATACTTTCGGATGTACCCCCGCAACTGTGCGTCTAAGCGCCACTAAGGATCTATCGTTAGCGTCCTGTGCCTGCCGCAGCAAAGACAGCACCTCCTGTATTTTTGCGCTGAACTGCGGCAAGGAGACTGATTCCCGTTTCACCGAGCTTTCTAAAGTACCGGCTAGTTCCGTAGGAGGCGCGTCCTCACCCAAGACTGCTTCCCCAGATGTTTTTCCCAGCTGGTTTTGACTAGCATCGGTGTCCTCTAAAGCCGCCGCGTTCGCCAATTCTTGTTCCAGTAAGCTAAGAGAAAGCTCTGCCTCTCCCACTTTCATGGACGCTGCCACCAAGTATTGTTGCGCCCCATCATGCAGGTCGCGTTCAATCCGGCGGCGTTCAATCTCGAAAGCATCCACGATTTCCCGGCGAGAACGATGCAGTTGCCGGATTTCTTGCTCGTCCATCGGATTGCCTTGCGCAATCGAATAGATGATTCGCGGATAAATAGCCGCCCCTAGGCTAAATACCAGCCAAAGCCCGATGGTCGCGATTAAATCCGGCTGACCGTCCCCCAGCGATAGTGGCGCTAGCAGCCGTAGGAAATAGAACTGAAAGAACTGAGTTACCAGGCAGCCTAAAATTACTAACGCCCAGAAACTAATCGCATTAACAAACAGGCAAAACAGTAATATTGGGATGTCTCGGCTAGTTTTAGCTGGTGGGGGAAGCTTTCCCTCTCCGGTCAATAAAGAATCATTCCCCGGGATCGCCCAAAGATGCCAAATGTTCGCGTCCGGTTTACCGAGCATTGCTCCGGCGCGATAACGCACTGCGCAAGTGTAATTGGCGAGGGTGATGCGAGCTTTTTTAGGATGAATCAGCATGAACGCTAAATGCACTAGCAGCGCTAAGAGTTCTACTACAAAATAGGCTGGTCCTAGCAGCAGGGCCATGCGGGGAGCCACCCGTTTTTTATCGTTTATTCCCTGGAAAAAGGGATCTATTCGCTGCATATTTCTATCCTATTGGCAAGTGCTAGCATTCCGGCAGAGCGCGCTCACTATTATTTAGGTAGAGCTAGCACTACCTAAAAACTAGCTCTAAGGGGCTAACCGGAATGAATACAGCCCGCAACAATAGAGAATATGGATATATCTACCCGCGCATTGACTAAGGTTTATGGTTCACGCACCGTTTTAGCGGGGATTGATTTACAGATTCCCACTGCCAGCCAGATAGCATTTACCGGGCCATCCGGGGTAGGAAAAACTACGCTACTTTACCTGCTCAGCGGAATTATTGCGCCCTCTAGTGGTGAAATTTATTTGGGAAGTAGCCGACTTAAAGATTACTCCCGGAGAGATTTACAGGCACTACGCCGGCAAAAATTTGGGTTTGTTTTCCAATCAGAGCAGCTAGTAGACCAGTTGAGTGTACGGGAAAATGTAGCCTTACCACTGCTGTTAAAACGGATAGGACGCGCCGAGGCGATGTCTCGTGCCCAAAGAGAACTAGAAAAACTGGGTTTAGAAACCATTGCCAGTCAAATAAGTGGGAATCTATCGGCAGCGTTACGACAAAAAGTAGCTCTGGCGCGCGCCCTAGTTGGCAGACCAGAAGTTATTATCGCTGACCAGCCGACCGACCGCTTAGATGAGATAACCGCGCAAGAAACTATGCAGGTGCTATCTACTGCCGCTCATCAAATGGGAGCTACCCTGCTGGTAACTAGTCTTAATTCCCAGGACACCAGCTGGTGCGAACGCACGATTACTTTACGGGACGGATTGATAGTTTCTGATAGAGCCAAAACATCTTTGCCGGAGAATCCTGGGGAAAACTAAATGCGAACCCTACAACTTGTTTATAGCTGGTCGCGGCGGTTCCGCTATCCTAAAACCGCAGAGTTTTTGTCCCTTTTCTCAGCTTGTTTGACTGCTTATAGTATTTGTTTGCTGCTAGGAGGAATAAAAGCAGCTTTCCGTCTGGGAGTTTTTTGCCCATCGGGAGCAGATTCGCAATGTGCTGGCTCGGTACAAGACTTATTTTCCCTGCATGAATCGGATTTAGGGAACCAGATAGCAGACGTAGTCACCGTACTGTACGGATTAATGTTCGCCGCTGCGGTGATTCTGATTATTTTTCCCTTAACCATTTTGTGGTGGAACCGTTTAACCCTAGACGAACGCAGATTAGCTGAGTTATTAAATACTTTAGGAAAAC
The DNA here is from genome assembly GCF_055387755.1 of Varibaculum sp. GTC20041. Classification (NCBI taxonomy): domain Bacteria; kingdom Bacillati; phylum Actinomycetota; class Actinomycetes; order Actinomycetales; family Actinomycetaceae; genus Varibaculum; species Varibaculum sp. GTC20041. Next base: position 124,880 of record NZ_AP041144.1, on the reverse strand, counting down.
TAGGGGCACCCTTTCACACCAGGTTGGCCGTATCTGCAGTATCGACGCTCGCATATGCGGGGCTGGGATGGCTAGGAGGAGTAGTACTTTACCGTGCATCTGCGCCGTTATTGGGAAAGCTGAAACTATTAGGAATTCCTCTAGGCGGATTGAACTTAATCCCGCCAATTAAGGCAGTAATAATAGTTTTCTTAGTATTAGCCATAGTTCCCCTGTTGAAAGCGCTGAGCTTAACCCGTAAATACACTGGCATTCCCCGCTACTCACGCTCCCGCAGTAGGGTCAGAGAACTGTCCGGGCCAACAATAGGATTAATAATTATCGGTGCCTGCCTGGTCTCGATTCCGGGGATAGCGTTTATTATCCCGCTAACTCCCCTGCTATTAGCAGTAGTGATATTCCTATTTTGTTTACTTTTCGCCTGGATTTTTGGAATATTTTTACCAGCAAATGCCCTCTCCTTAGCGGTTTGGCCACTCAGCCACACCCGCCACCTAAGTTTGCTTTTAGCAGTGCGAAATATCCGCTTCCACCCGCAAAGATACTGGGTATCAATCACCCCGGTACTATCCTTAGCGCTTAGCTACCTGCTAACTTTCATGTTCTTAACTATCTTTCCCTATCTTTGGAAAGGATCTAGCGAACCCATCCCCGCCAGTTCCAGCGAGAACGCCGGGGCTTGGCAGTCACTTTTAAGTGACGAGGGCGAGTTTCTTTCCCTGCTGCAAACCGATATTCGCAGCGGATGGCTTATTACCGCTGGTTTGGTAGCCGCCCTCACCTGTCTTTGCGTAGCCGTGAGCACCACTGCAGATAATGAGCAAAGCCGAACCCAAAAAGCCCTATTGCTCCAGTTAGGATGCCCGCCACGTACTATTCGCAGAGCAAAATGGTGGGAAATAATCTTGCCCTACATTTTCGGATTCAGCCAGCTAATCCTGGGGGTAATCCTATTTTTAACCTCACTGGTAGCTGGTGACGGTTTAGGGGTAAGCGAAGAGCTACAAACAACCCTAAAGATTACTGCCCCGATGGCAGCCATGTTAGCGGTAAGTGTATTAGTACAGATCGGGACGTTTATGGCACTTAACCGGAGCGGTAGGGTAGCTCAATCCCCTATGTCAGGTAGAGCTAGCTATAAGAAAAAATCATTGCCTAAGTGATGGTGAGCCCTGGTCAAAGAAAATAACTTATTAGATAAGAACGAACAAACTAGAGAAAGAGCAGCCATGATTCAAAATGGAAACTATCCGCAAACACCAGCCAATAGACGTTCTTTAGTGAGCTTAAAAGATGTTTACAAGATTTATCGGCAAGGAGAAGTAGAAGTACGCGCCCTCAACGGGGTGAACGTGGATATTTACTCCGGTCAATTTACAGCCATCGTTGGACCTTCGGGTTCCGGTAAATCAACTTTGCTGCATTGCTTAGCGGGACTAGATGCGGTCACCAGCGGAATAGTTACAGTTGCCGGCCAAAACCTGGCCGCTATGGACGACACTAAACTCACCAAATTTCGCCGCGACCATATCGGGTTTGTTTTCCAATCATTCAACCTGATCCCCACCTTGACGGCTGCCGAAAATATCCATCTGCCCGCGCTACTATCGGGAAAGAAAACTGCCCCTAAGTGGGAAAAACAGATTATCGAAATCCTCAATTTACAAGACCGTCTAACCCATAAACCGGCAGAACTATCAGGGGGACAACAGCAACGGGTAGCGGTAGCTCGCGCCCTGGTAGCCAAACCAGACCTGCTGGTAGCTGACGAGCCCACGGGAAACCTAGACTCGTCCTCGTCAACGGAAGTACTAAAACTGCTGCGGGAAGCAGTAGACAAGTTGGGACAAACCGTAGTGATGGTAACCCACGATGCTCGAGCCGCCTCGGTAGCTGACCGGGTACTGGTGGTACGCGACGGGCAAGTAACCCAAGAACTTAACCAACCCAGCCGCGAAGAACTGGCACAGGTGATCTAAATGTTGTTTTTAACAAAAGCAAACCTGAAAGCACACAGCCGCCAATATGTAGCAACTGCCATCGCTATCATTATTTGCTGTGTTTTTATTTGCGGAGCCAGCAGTTTTGCCTCCGTAATGAGTTGGGTGATGGGGGTAGGAGAAACCCAATTCAACCAGAATACCCAGGTACAGATAACCAGAAAGGTAGACCTGGACAACCCCGATAGCTCGCAGGCCGTACAGGGAACCGTAAGCCCGGAAAAAACACCCGATAACGAATATGAAAGCATTCTGAAAAAACAAGACGCTATTCGTAACGCAGTCGGTAAAGACCTTGATTTACAGCCGCTTTACTATCCGTTTACGGTCGCCAATATCAATGAGAAAAACATTTATCTGTACGGGACCGGACTATTACCTAAAGGGTACTATCGTCCTCCCTTAGCTGAAGGACGCTATCCTACCGGGAAAAATGAAATAATTTTGGGCGAAAGCTACTTGGCAGATGGCAAAACCAAGATTGGTGACCAGATTGAGCTCAAAATTGATGAGCTAGTAAACGGGGTATACACCGGGAAAGAGAAAACCATTCCCGTTACGATCACCGGCACGGTTAAGCAAGATGCCGCTATGCGAATCGGGAACCTCCCGGATGTGTATTATTCTGCCCAGCTAACCAAGCAGCTAAGCAGTTACGCAAACGAATCACCCACGAAAATCCTGGTAAACACCCAGCAAGACCCCAAAGAGGTAGTGCAAAAACTCGGTAAATATCTAAATGACAATAAACTGCTATCCGATGATGGCTGGGTAGTTACCGTAGAGGCGCTACAAAAATCTTCCGATTCCGATTTAGCCAAATCTGTGGCAATACAAGCTGCTTCCCTAGCTTTCCCACTCCTAGCGGTGCTGGTATGTATTGGTATAGTTTCTGTAACTTTCCAGGTGGTTCTAGCTAGGCGGCGGCGAGAAACCGCCTTGCTGCGCTGCGTGGGGGCTACCGTTTCTCAAATCAGGCGTTCCGCATTTGCCGAATGCATTATGGTGGGCGTAATCGCTGCGCTTATTGGAACGCTCTTAGGGTGGACTGCCTCGATTGTGGTGGCAGTAGCAACCGGAATGATTGGATCATTCGCCCAAGCGGTCCAAGTAATCGGTTTCACCCCGGCAGTAGTATCGCTCTTAACCGGGATAATAGTGCCTTTGATTGGCGGAATGCGTCCCACCCTGGGACTAGCGAAAATCTTGCCGGTAGCCGCCTTGAACCCCATGGAACTAAACAAAATGAGCAAGAAGAAGCGCCACATTGCGCGCGGCGTGTTCATGACACTGTTTACCTTGATGGGAGCCGGGTTGTGGACGATTGCATGGCTAAATAAGGGGCAGGAAGACGATCAAGCTATGACCATCGCGCTGAGCTGCGCCCTGGGAGGATGCCTATTTGTTTTCTTGGCGGCTCTGCTAGCTTGCCGCAGTTTCCTACCGGCATTCACGGCCGCCCTAACGCGGCCTTTTGCATCCCGCTCTGCAACTTTGAAACTAGCGGGAGAAAACGTAAAACGCGATCCTAATCGCACTGGAGCTACCGGAACTGCCCTGGTATTAGGGGTAACCTTAATGGCCACTATTTTGGTAGGTACGCTATCTTTACAAAGCACCATCACTGATGAACTAAACCGCCGTTTTTCAGTGGATATGTCACTAGTTGCCGTAGATGAATCCCATCAGATGCCCGAGGAGATAACCAAGAAATTACCGAAGCTGCAGAGCGTAAATAGGGTTGCTTCCCTGCCCTCTCGGATTATCAAAGAGACTCATGATGAAAACGGTAAACCGGTTCAACTGAACTTAGCGGTTGAACGGGTAGAAGCTTACGAGGGCGAGAAAGAAGCAACAACCAGCTCGGCTCCGGATAAAGGGGAGGGCGAAACGGGAGACACCTCGGATGCGATTACCACCGATTCCGACAACCAAAAACCCGAAAACCGGTCAGTTTTAGCGGTCGGTTTGCCCGATAACCCCGAGGCAGTATTACGTAACCAGGTTAAGACCCCTCAGAAAGGTACTGCCTGGCTGATGACTGAGGACGAGAGGAAACACCCTAAACAGGTAACCTTAACTTTTGCTAGCGGACAGAAGCTGACAGTTGCTTTAAAGTCTCCTCCAGAAGATAATCAAGCCTTCCCTAGCTCTGCATTAGGCTCCTATCTGGTACTGTCACGAGCTGATTTAGACAGTATTACCCCCAGTGAAACAGGGAAAAACCCGGCAGGCGTAATCCTCAAAATTAATATGGAAAAAACGCCTACCGAGATTTTGGAGGACATTCAGGAGCTATCAACCTTGGCTCCGGCAGATTCTGTAGCTGAAACTGGAGGCGTAATGGCTACGGCTTCCATAAATCTGGTGCTAAAAATACTGATGACCATTCTGCTATCGCTATTAGGGGTATCAGCTCTGGTTTCCCTGGTGGGGGTCGCGAATACTTTGAGTCTTTCAGTAGTTGATCGCAAACGCGAAAATGCTCTGCTCCGGGCGGTTGGTTTTACTCAAAAACAGATTCGCGCCATGCTGCTGACCGAGGGGACGCTAATCGGGTTAGGGGCGCTGATTGTAGGGATTGGGCTGTCGATACTGTTCTCCTGGTTCGTGATGCAATGTATGCCTTTCAGCGGTTTCATCAGTCCGAAAGACATTCACCTGCAAATCCCGTGGCTCTGGTTAGGGGTAATAATCCTGGTAACCGAAGGGTTCTGTTTCCTAGCCTCGGTGCTGCCCGGTCGTCAAGCCGCTAAAGCCAGCCCGGTAGCTGCTTTAGCTAGTGCTGACGAGTAAACCGCAATATATGGGTCAATAGCCCGATTGCAGTTTGGGGGGCGCTGCCAGGCAGCGCCCCCCAATAAAGCATCATCAGTTCAAATAGTGTTTAGGGGCTAATATCCCCGGACAAATAAGTCCCAATTAGAAGCTACTTGCCCCTGATCAACTAGGGAATCTACTCCAATCTCCATGGCGAGCCGGTGGCTTTGACCCGGCTGCAGCAAAAACGCATTTTCGCGCACATTTCCAAACTCAATTCCGGCAAATCGGTAAACTTCCTGGTCGGGAATATCGCTAAAATCTTTAATAAACCGGTTCCACGGTGTCCACACGATAGTCGATTTAGATCCCAATTTCTTTAACCAAATTTTTCTCCCCCAAGCTGGATCATAAATTTCCAGGTCAGAAGGGGAATCATAAATCCGGTCAAATGACTGATTAAAAGTAATCGGCTGGTCTTCACTAGCTTTCTTATCAGTTAAGGTATCTAAGAAAACTGCGTGTTCCAGACCGTGAAGCTCACACTGCCTTAAATCACTAAATCCCAGGTAGGTATGGAATACCGCCTCAAATGTGAACGGGTGATCATCGGTATTTACCGCCTCCAACATCAGCCGTAGAGTCGTACCCACTTCGATTGTTAGCTGTGCTGAAAAAGCGTGGGGAAATAGTTCTCCGTCTTTATGTGACAGGCGATAGGTCAGCACTTTATAACTCGCTTCAGCGCCTACGCCCGCTTGCTTGCCCCCATTACCAGGCATTTGTGACGTGCCTAAATCATTTCCTTGCCCACTTGTAAGTTGCGCCGCCGGGCTGGAAACGCTATCATCCCGCTCCCAAACAGTAGTTTTCGCAAAACCATGATTACCAGCTGCACCTGCCGGGGCTGCCGGCGAAAACCTGGGATTGCCGAACCAGGGCAAACAAATCGGGATTCCTCCCCGCACGGTAGTGTCCCCCGCAAAACTGGCTTGCGGAGACAGCCAAACAACTGGATTTTGACCCCGCGGAGTCCAAGAAAGCACCTGCGCCCCAAAATCAGTAATTTCAGCTAGCGAGTATTCAGCGTCAATCTGGTGTACCTGGATTGGAATATCACTTGCCATAAGGCAAGCATATATTCAAACCCTTTAGTCAGCGCCGAAAACCAGATTAACGACTGTAGCCCGCCATTTCTTCCAGGCGGGCAATCCGTTCATCCATCGGCGGATGGGTAGAAAACAAATGCTTCATCCCCTTCCCGCGGAAAGGATTAGCAATCATCATGAAACCAACCTTCTCGGTTTGCGGATTACTCTGCAAAGGACGCGCCACCGTTCCCGCCTCAAGTTTCTTTAGGGCGCTGGCTAAAGCTAACGGATCTCGCGCCAGCTCAGCACCGGTTTCATCTGCGTCAAACTCGCGCGTGCGAGAAATCGCCATTTGGGTAAACATTGAGGCAATCGGGGCTAGGAATATCAATAACACCGCCGCCACCCCGCTAAGCGGGTTATTGTCACTGTCGCGGCGCCCTCCCCCAAAGAAAAATAGCATTTGCGCGACCGACGTAATCAGACCGCCAATGGCTGAGGCCACCGAAGAAGTCAAAATATCGCGGTTATAGACGTGCATTAACTCGTGTGCCAAAACCCCGCGAAGCTCACGCTCATCGAGGAGCTGTAAAATCCCCTCGGTACAGCAAACCGCTGCATTTTGGGGGTTACGTCCCGTAGCAAAAGCGTTAGGGGCCGAAGTAGGAGCAATATACATTCGCGGAACCGGCTGACCGGCAGTTTGCGAAAGCTCAGTAACAATCCGCACTATTTGCGGATATTTCCCCGGATCCACCGGGTAGGCATTCATGGATCTAATCGCGATCTTGTCTGAATTCCAGTAACTATAGAAGGTTGAAATCAACCCGATACCCGCAAAAATCCAGATAAAAGCGGAACTGCCGGTACCATAAGCAATCAGATAGCCAACTAGCAGCAACAACGCCCACATCACAGCGAACAGCAGCCCAGTTTTCAAGCCATTACTAAAACGTTTCTTACCCATTTGTTCCTCCTGGTTTACCCGCAATCTAGCAGGTGGATCTGCACAAATACTGACAAAATCCTGCCAACGAACTGCAACTTGACCAGCGGTGAAAAGACAGGTGAGCTAACTATTCGCCGTCCTTACCGATTAAATCTTCCGGAACTGTTTCCCCGCGAGAAATCGCGCTCATAGCTTTGCGGGACACCACCTTGACTCGTTCGCGCGCGCCACGGCCGCCCTCGACCTCGCCAAAGTCAGCACCCAGTTGCTTTTCGTATTCGTCGAGTAGTTCCCAGCCATGCCAGGTAGAGAAGGGAACTCCCCGCTGCTTAAGCAGCTCAATCATGGCATCGTGACCCACCGCTTCCCCGGTAGCCACGAGTTTGCCAGCTTCTGCATCCTCTACCAGGTGGGCGATAGTTTGCTGCGCATCAGACTTGGTGGATCCAATCAGCCCCACCGGGCCGCGCTTTACCCAACCGGTAGCGTAAATCCCGTTCAAAGGAGTGCCCTCCAAATCGGTCACCCGCCCTTCCTGATTGGGGATTACTCCGCGATGCTTATCGAAAGGTAGTCCCGCAATCGGGGAAGAGAAATATCCTACCGCGCGATAAACCGCCTGTACCGGGGTCTCCCGCAGTTCGCCAGTGCCAGATACTGTTCCGTCTCCGTTCAGCTGGGTACGTTCGGTAACCAGGGCGCGCACATGCCCGTCCTCATCAGCCAAAATCTCCTTAGGAGCAGAGAATAAATGCAGGTGAATACGGCGATCAGCTTCCTGGTCGTCCTCGTCCATAGCGTAATTAATTAAGGTATCAACCACCATTTTGGTTTGTTTGGAGGCGGCAATCGCCTGCTCCGAGCCTTCATCGAACTCGAAATCTTCCTCGGAAACGATAACTTTTACTCCCGGCTGCTGCCCAAGTTCGCGCAGCTCCAAGGGGGTGAACTTCACCTGAGCCGGTCCGCGCCGTCCGAAAACATGCACGTCTGTGATTGGGGATTTATAGAGCTCTTTCGCCACATTTTCCGGAATCTCGGTTTTGAGCATATCGGCAGGGTGCTTCGCCATTACCCGCGCAATATCGAGGGCGACATTACCGACCCCGATAACCGCGACCTCTTTCGCTTCTAAGGGCCAAAAACGCGGATAATCCGGGTTGCCGTCATACCAAGAAACAAAATCGGCAGCCCCATAGCATTCCGGCAAATCCTGACCGGGCAAATCAATCGGTTTATCGCGGTCAGACCCGGTAGCGAAAATAATCGCATCATAGTGTTCATGCAGGTCATCAACAGTGATATCGGCGTCCTCGCCGCCAACATTCACATTTGCCAGCAGACGGATATCCCCGCGCTGCAAGACCTTGTAGAGGGCAGTAATAATGGCTCGAATCCGGGGGTGATCGGGCGCTACGCCATACCGAACCAATCCATAGGGTGCAGGTAGACGTTCAAAGAGGTCAATCTCAACGTCAAGACCAGATTTGGACAAAATATCAGAAGCATAGATGCCGGCGGGGCCGGCTCCAACTACAGCGACACTAAGCGGACGGTCAGACACTAAAACCCTTCCTTTTACGTAATAAATCTGGCGGCGCCACCTTTTAGCACCTCAAACCTGAAATTATTCTAGCCGCGAGTAGCGACTATCTCGCATTTTATTGAGCGGTCTCACACATTGACTCCGCCACCCTTACTAATGGGGACGAGCGCAGAAAGTAACGGCGAGGAAACCGGCAAACCCTACTTTGGACGCCAGCAGCTCCTAACTCGCGCAATAAAAGCAAAGCTGCCCCAAGTAATGATGCATGGGAGACAATAGGGATATTAAAGGAGGAAACAAATGACTACACGGAGAACTCCGCGCAGGCCAGCGATGCTAGATGCCGAGCAGGCAGAAAACATTCCCGGTGCCGAGGACGGGGCGATCTCTTCGGAGGTTGCCCATTTGGTAGCGCAAACTCTGCTAGGAATCGAAAAAGAAAGTGACGATCAGGTTAAACGTTTACGGGAGCTGCTCGAATCTGGAGGAATAGATACGGTCAGTGAGCTCTGGTCTGCCTCCCCAGCCAATACTTTGCCCGGAACGCTCTGGCGGCTTTACTTGGTTCATCAATGGTATTTACGCGACCCAGATCTGGTAAATGAGCGTTTCCAGCAGGGGTTGGCGGCTCTAGAAATTGGGGAAGTTTTTTCGCGCGAGCATTGCGAAAAATCGGTTTTTGCCCTCATGAATAAACTAGCGGAGCTGTGGCGAACCCAAACCTCCATTGACCAGCTGGCTCCGCTGCTTGATCGCACCAGCGATTTCCTGAAAGTGCTGGCCAGTGGGGTCAGTGCCGACTGGATTAAAGACGCTCGAGATGAACTGGCCGATCCGGTAACCCTGCGCCCCGAAGCGCTATTACAAACCGCGCGCGACCTAAAGCTTTCAGCGCGTGCAGCCAAGGTAAATCGCCTAGACTAGAAATAAATCAACCCAGACTAATTCAGGTACCGTCACCAAAAAATTTTATTAGAAGGGATCGGCATGGACAGCAAACAGGAAGCTGAAAACAGGCCAGAACCGAAAGTACGTAAAGCTAAAATTAAAGAGGATGCGCAAGGGGACTCTCAGGTGGTGCCTTCGCCTGCCGATATTGCCCGGATGTATAAAGAAAACCCGCAAACTGAACCGGTAGCTCAGGTAGACCGGCAAGCGGCACAATCCAACTTTGAGACCGCCACTGCTGACGAACTGATCTCTTCTAAGACCTCCCCCGAACAGTTTCCCGGTACCGATTATGAGGATGCCGACTATGACCTGCCCACCGGATCCTCACCTTTTGTTGACGGCAGGAAAATAAGTATTGATGACGAGTTGCTGCCGCGACCGAAAAAAACTGTACCGGCTAGTTCAGATCACAGCGATAAGCCTCAAGCTGCCGGTAAGGACCGAAAAACTGCGACTGATGACGCTAACGATAAAGCAGCCAGCCAGGAAAGCTCAAAAGAAACCGGTGGTGGCAAAACCAAGGCAGCTTCCGCAAAGCCCAGTACGGGCACTAAGAAACCTAATACCACCATCGATAAAGCGGCACCTGAAAAGGAGAAGGGGAACGCGCAGGCCGCGGCGAGCAGCGGTCACGCCCAAACCGATGGCCCCGAAGATCTTTCCCAAATCAGCCCCTCCACTTTGCGGGAGGCACCCGGGATGGACAAACTGGCACAGGCCGGTCCTCTGGGTCAAGACAAGCCCCTCCCCAAGGGCCGTTTCGGGGACAGGGAACTATCTTGGATGCAGTTCAACCAGCGGGTATTAGAGCAAGCAGAGGACGAGCGGCTCCCAATTCTAGAGCGCGCCTGGTTCACCACGATTTTCTCTTCCAATCTTGACGAGTTCTATATGGTGCGCGTGGCGGGGCTTAAACGCCGCATTGCCGCCGGAATTGCCCGCACCGCCGCCTCCGGCCTTACTCCCCGGCAGGTGCTTGACCTGGTGACTGAACGCGCCCAAGTTTTGTGTGCTCGGCAAGCCGATTTTGTGCAAAACACTTTGCTAGGCGAACTGGAAAATGTGGGGATCAAACTACGGCGCTGGGATGATCTTTCCCCGGAGCAACAAGATTTTCTGCACGGATATTTCCGCCGCCAGATTTTTCCGATCCTGACCCCGCTGGCGGTCGATCCTTCGCACCCCTTCCCCTATATTTCGGGGCTGTCAGTTAACTTGGCGGTAGTGGTACGCAATCCCCTAACTGGAAAGCAGCATTTTGCCCGGGTAAAGATCCCGGAAAGCCTGCCCCGGTTAATCTGCGTGGAACAGGCAATAGACCAGGTCAGTCCAGAAGATGCGATTGATACTAACGGCGAGGCCACCTTCATTACCCTGGAGGATGTTATCGGCCCCCACCTCGATCACCTCTTCCCGGGTATGGAAATCTTGGAACATCACGTGTTCCGCCTGACCCGCAACGAGGACCTGGAAGTCGAAGAGGACGACGCGGAGAACCTGCTAACCGCAATGGAACAAGAATTGCTGCGGCGCCGTTTCGGCCCGGCAGTACGCCTAGAGGTTGCCGAAGGCATCTCCCGTCCAGTTTTAGACTTCTTGGTTGCCAAACTGGAAATTGGGATGGAGGACGTTTTTGCCCTTCCGGAACCGATTGACCTGCGTTGCCTAAACGAGCTGCATGAACTAGATTTGCCGGAACTGAAATACCAGAAGTTTGTTCCAGCTACCGCTGCCGGGTTAGCGGAAGTAGAATCGGCTACCCCCACCGATATTTTCGCAATGATCCGCAGCCACGATGTGCTCTTGCATCACCCCTATGATTCCTTTTCTACCTCGGTGCAACATTTCGTCACCTATGCCGCTAGGGATCCGAAAGTGCGTTCCCTCAAGCAAACCTTGTATCGCACTTCCTCGGATTCTCCGATCGTGTCCGCCCTGATCGAGGCCGCGCAAAACGGAAAACAGGTGCTTGCCATAGTAGAGATTAAAGCTCGTTTCGACGAGGACGCCAATATTTCGTGGGCACGCAAACTAGAGCGCGCCGGGGTACACGTGGTCTATGGCATGGTGGGGCTGAAAACTCACTGCAAACTGTCGATGGTGGTTCGCGAAGAAGCCGATGGCCTGCGCCGTTACTGTCACGTAGGTACCGGGAATTATCACCCCAAGACCGCACGCGGATATGAAGATCTGGGGTTACTTACCTGCGATCGCGAAGTAGCCCAAGACCTTACTCGCCTGTTCAATCAGCTATCCGGTTATGCGCCCCGTACTTCCTTCCATCGCCTGCTGGTGGCTCCCCGCTCCATCCGCCCGGGCATTATTGAACGCATTGAACGCGAAGTAGAAAATCACCAGAAAGGCTTGCCCGCCTATATCGGAATTAAAGTAAACTCCCTGGTAGACGAAGCGGTAACTGATGCCCTCTATCGCGCCAGCCAGGCAGGGGTACCGATAGATATTGTCGTGCGCGGAATTTGCACGATTCGCTCCGGGGTGCGCGGACTATCGGAAAATATCCGGGTGCGTTCCATTTTGGGTCGTTTCCTGGAGCACTCCCGTATTTACGCTTTTGAAAACGGGGGACAGCCAGAGGTTTGGATCGGTTCTGCTGACCTGATGCACCGCAACTTGGATCGCCGGGTAGAGGCGCTGATCCGGATCAAAGATCCCGACATGACCGCCGAACTCATGGACTTGGTGAAACTTGAGGCCTCCCCGGAGGTATCTTCTTGGCATTTACGGCGGGATGGTACTTGGCGGCGCCATATTAATAGCAAAGATGGCTCGCCTCTTATGGACATTCAAGAGTACCTAATTAACAAGGCTAACTCGCGGATGAAAGGACGCTAAACGGCTGATCATCCATCTAACTCTTCATGTTGAACAGTTATCACCCCTTTTACCTGGGGGAATGACCTTATAAGTAATTTGTTAGACAATAGGGACAGATTACGAGAAAGGCAAGTTGCTACCATGACGGCTCGACCTAAGCCACCGCATATGCGGATAGTACGATCTGCAGGCGCACTAGTGTGGCGGCTGCGAGAGGGAGCCACCCCAATTCCAGGCACTTCCATCCCCGCCCAGCGCCAGGATATCGAGGTGCTGATTGTGCACAGGCCGCGCTATGACGATTGGTCTTGGCCAAAGGGTAAACGCGAACCCGGGGAAGCCATCCCGGCAACGGCAGTACGAGAGGTAGAAGAGGAAACCGGAGTTCCCATTCGTCTGGGAGCGCCGCTGACCGTGCAGCGTTATCGCCTGGGGTCGGGAGTGACCAAAGAAGTTTACTACTGGGTAGGATTCCCCGATGTTCCCACGGAAACTCTGCGAGCACGCCCCTTGGCTCCCCCAGCTCCGAGCAAGGAAATTGATAAGTCACAATGGGTGGGTGCGCGCAAAGCCATGCGACTGTTGACTCGCCGCGGGGATCGCCGGCTGTTGGAAGAACTGCTCACCCGACTGGCAGAACGTACTTTGAGTACTCGGACACTGGCGGTGCTCCGGCACGCTAAAGCCACTAAACGCTCCCAATGGGAGGGTGGCGAAATGACCCGGCCTCTTTCGCGCCGCGGCTCCTCACAAGTGTTACGCCTGGTTCCAGCACTTTCAGCTTTGGGTATTAATCAGATAATTACTTCGCCGTGGCGCCGCTGCGTGGCCACGGTCGCCCCTTATGCCACGCTTTCGGGCACTCCCTTAAAAACGGAGGCTTCCTTCACCGAGGACGCCTATCGGGAAGATCCTTCGCGGATGCGAGGGGTAATCCGGGGATTGCTTTCGGAAAGTCAGCTAGATCAGCCGGCCGCTCCCCTGGCAATTTGCGTACATCGGCCTACGATTCCAGGAATTATCGGGGAGCTAGCACCGCTTACCCCTAACCATCTAGGCAGGTTGCTGCCCCAAAGTGATCCCTATTTAAAAACCGCGGGAATGCTGATCGTGCATATGGCAGATTACCCGGAGCCGAGAGTTGTTGACCTGGAGGTATTTCGCCTCGATCCCTAGGGTTTTACCGGTGAGATATTTCAGTGCCCCAGGTCTTTTGGATGCGATCAAGCTTTAGTACTGCCAGGCAACCGTGACTCGGGTAAGAACCCGGATCGCTAAACTGGGGACATGAACAATTCCCACACCCCTGGCCGCCCGGATTTTCCGGCTGACAATCGCTCTCATACCGACATTAATTCTGTTCCCTACCTGTTACCTCGGGTGGGCATTGGTAGTGACGTTCACGCTTTCGCCGACCCGGCCGACCCCAGCTCGACTGCCCGTCCCTGCATGGTTGCTGGACTTTCTTGGCCGGGAGAGCTCCCTCTTAAAGGACATTCGGATGCCGATGTAGCTGCTCACGCTCTCTGTGACGCGATTCTATCAGCCGCTGGTCAAGGGGATCTGGGCACCCATTTTGGTACTGACCGTCCCGAGTGGAAAGGTGCCAGCGGCGCCCAGCTATTGGCAGCCACCATGCAGATTATTCATCAGGCCGGGTGGGGACTGGGAAACGCCGCGGTTCAGGTGATCGCGAACCGCCCGCGGATGGGGCAGCGTTATCAGCAGGCGCGCGCCGTGCTGGAGGAAGCAGTAGGGGCGCCGGTGTCTATTTCTGCGACTACCTCGGACAAATTAGGATTCACTGGCCGCGGGGAGGGAGCGGCGGCTATAGCTACCGCGCTGGTTTATCCCCTAACTAACTTGAACTGAGCGCCGGGATCTGAGAAATACTCTTACCAGTTCCGGGCAAGCCGTCGCTATGTCTGTGCTCCCGGGTTGATGAAAATTATTCTCTTCCGGGGGTAAAGACAATACCTAGTTCGCAAAAAATCTGCGTGACTAAATCTGCCTCTCTATGCTCTCCCGAAGCAGCTTTTTAGGTTTTAAGTGATCTGCGTCATAGCAATACAGGCCTTAAGGCCTAGGTTTTTTCAGAAAAAATACTTAAAAAATATGGGCTTAAAACCTAGAGTTTCCTGGCCTTTTACCCCAGATGCAGCAAAAAGGATCCCTAGCTCTCATATACCTAAAGTCCCGTGGGATATTGTGATTAGCTTGACAACGAGATATTATGTTTCGCAGTCGAAAGTCTCGGCGCTAATCCCCCGAAGGGAGAGCAAATGATAACTTCATTCTCAACATTACTGATGCCCACCGTCGGTGCGGCAGATTTTATTAACAGCGGAAGCACCAGCGGCATCGCCATTGCAATGGTTATCTATTTTGTAGCCATGATTCTAATTGGCATCTACGGATACACCCGCACTCAAACCATGGATGACTTCATGGTTGGGGGACGTTCCCTACCTCCCCTGGTCGCCGCCCTCTCGGCGGGCGCCGCAGATATGTCGGGCTGGCTAATGATGGGACTGCCCGGGGCGCTCTACTTAACCGGCTTAGTCGAATCGTGGATTGCTATCGGCTTGCTGATCGGCTCCTGGTGCGCTTGGAAATGGGTAGCTCCCCGCTTGCGTTCCTATTCGCAAATAGCGGGAGACTCGATTACCGTACCTTCCTTCATGTCAGCGCGTCTAAAAGACGAGAAATACATCCTCCAGCTGGTAGCTGGGATTATTATTCTTTTCTTCTTCACCATCTACGTAGCTAGCGGCATGGTGTCCGGTGGGGTGTTCTTCGAATCTATTTTCCATGTCAACTACCACGTAGGCATGGTACTCGTAGCTGGGGTAGTAATTCTCTACACCTTGGTAGGCGGGTTCCTAGCTGTCTCCTGGACCGATATGGTACAGGGCATCATGATGCTAATCGCCCTTCTGCTAGTACCAGTCTTCGGTGTGGTTGCCCTGGGTGGCTTTGGAGTAATGACCGATACTCTGAACGGCCTGGAAGGACAGATGTTCTCCATAGTGGGTGACGGGGCGGCCGGTAAGCTGTCCATCCTTAACGGCTTGGCCTGGGGTCTGGGTTATGTAGGCATGCCCCACGTGATCGTACGCTACATGGCACTACGCTCCCCTAAGGAAGCAACTTCGGCTCGCCGCCTGGGCATCGGCTGGATGTTCCTGTGCGTGTTGGGCGCAACTCTTACCGCCTTAATCGGGCGCGCCCTGTCCGAAAATGGCCTCGCCGGAATCAAAGAAGCCTTGGCGCTGGTGAAACAGAATCCGCAAGAAAGTATCTACCTGGTGATGGGTCAACAGCTCTTCCCCTCGGTACTAGCCGGGTTTATGCTGGCTGCTATTTTGGCCGCCATCATGTCTACTGTTTCTTCACAGCTGCTGGTTACTTCTTCCGCAGTGGTAGAGGATATCTACCGGGGCATCAAGAAGCGTCGCTTGCTGGGCGCCAAGGGTATCAATGCCGGCCGGATGGTGGTGTTAGCGATTTCGGTTATCGCCGCTTTCTTTGCCTGGTTCCGTACTGACTCGATCCTGGGTCTGGTTGCCTTCGCCTGGGCAGGATTCGGCGCCGCCTTTGGTCCGGTAATCGTGCTCAGCCTCTACTGGCGCAAATACACCTGGCAGGGCGCTGCCGCCGGTATGGCCGTGGGTGCTATCACCGTAGGTATCTGGGGCAACCTGCCCGATACCGTACCGATGATCTTCCAGGTTTACGAGATCCTGCCTGGGTTCTTGCTGAACCTCCTGGTTTCTTGGTTGGTTTCTCACGCCACCTACAAGCCGAATGCTGAAATCGACGAAGAGTTCGATCTATCGATCAAACTCGCTCACGCTTCGCATGATGAAATCAATTCAGCTCTGAAAGGTCGCTCCGTAACTCCTATTACTACCGTTCCGTTTGCCGAGGTAGCGGGAGAGGAACCTCTTGCTGCGAAGAAGCCCAGCAAATAAAAGTCGACCCTAGGAAAAAAGTCCCTTAAATCAGGGTACACACCTGCGCATCTAGTGTTACCTTGAACATGTAAGTGCGTAGAGGGTCGAGCTACCATACAGCTCGGCGCTCTACGTCTTAGGTGCGATCGATACCTACTAACAGTTTCCTAAGAAAGGACGCAAACAAATGTCAGAAAGCGTGGCTCCCCCCAAAGTTGGTGGGGAAACCGGCGACTGCCGTCACTTAGCGGACTTGGCGGTTGCTCGTGCCCAAAAATGGGTACGGGAGTCTGAGAAATACCCGGAAGATCGGGCAGCAAAACTCTTGTCCCAGGTGCTCGAAGATCAAGCAGGCCTAGACTTCACCGTTGCCTTTGTTGACGGAGTCATTCGCCCCGAGGACATTAAAGTCGCGGCCGAGGAACTAAACCGTCTCTCGTCCTCCTCCGTGAGCTTCCTGCCCTGGTACCTGCGTTTACCCTTTAAGGTAGGCGGCGCTATGGCTCCGCTGCTACCAAAAATGGTTATTCCCATTACCCGCACGGTGTTCGCGAAACTAGTCGGGGATCTGGTTCTGGACGTATCTGACGCCAAACTAGGGCCGGCAATTGAGCGGTTAAAGCAAGGCGGAATGCGGCTCAATATGAACCTGCTGGGTGAAGCCATCCTGGGTGATGAAGAGGCTAATAAGCGGCTTACCGACACCATGGCGCTACTGGAACGTCCAGATGTTGAATACGTATCTTTGAAGGTATCTGCAGTTACCGGCCCTCACAATCCTTGGGCATATGATCATGTGGTCGATCGAGCTGTAAAAGCTCTCCTACCGCTATATCGGCGCGCTAACTCCTATGAACCAAAGAAGTTCATCAACCTGGACATGGAGGAATACAAAGACCTCCATATGACCATTGATGTATTCAAGAAGATTCTGGAGACCCCCGGTCTAGAAAAGCTGGAAGCTGGCATCGTGTTACAGGCTTACCTGCCCGACGCCCTCCCCGCTATGCAGGACCTGCAAGAATGGGCTGCTAAGCGCGTAGCTAACGGGGGCGGACGGATCAAAGTTCGCGTAGTTAAAGGCGCGAACCTTTCGATGGAAACCGTTGATTCTCGCGAACGTGGCTGGAAACTCACTACCCAAAAGAGCAAGCAAGACACCGACTCGAACTATATGAAGGTGTTGGACTACGCCCTGACTAAAGAGCGCACTCGCAACATTAAGATCGGCGTTGCCGGGATGAACCTTTTCACCGTGGGCTTTGCCTACGAACTGGCACATGAACGCGGAGTGTTAGAGTCCGGCGGCGTAGAGTTCGAGATGCTGACCGGTATGGCTTCTCCCCAGTCCAAGGCAGTAGCCGAGGATACCGGTCATCTCCTGTTCTACGTGCCGGTCGTTAATCCGGAAGAATACGATGTGGCGATTGCCTATTTGGTGCGCAGGCTGGAAGAAAACTCGCTGGATCAGAACTTTATGTCTGATATTTTTGATCTGGATGACGCCAATGTGCTTCACAAGGAAGAGCAGCGTTTCCGGCGTGCCTTAGCGCGGGTCTATGACGTCGAGGTCGGCCCGGTCCGCCAGCAAAATCGTCTCACCGAGACGGCTGAAGATATTAAATCTTTCGTACAAAAGGATGGGGAGTGGACTTTCGAGAACACCCCGGATTCTGATCCTTCCCTACCGGAAAATATCGAATGGTCACGCCAGATCGTTAAGGCGATTCCCGATTGCCAGATTGGGATTAAAGAGGTCGAGGAAGCCACCGTTTCTGATGCTAATGTGTTGGATCAAATGCTGGCTGGGGCAGCCGCGGCCGCCGAAGTGTGGGCAGCACGTCCTGCCAAGGAACGCAGCGAGATTATTCACCGCGTGGGCGTGCTAATGAGCCAAAACCGGGCGAAGCTGATGGAGATCGCGGCCGCCGAATGTGGTAAAGCTTTAGATGGCGGCGATATTGAGGTATCGGAGGCCGTGGACTTCTGCCACTACTACGCGCAGCAGTGCCTAGAGCTAGAACAGCAAGCGGGCGCCAAGTTCCAGCCGGCACGGGTAACGGTTTCTACCCCGCCCTGGAACTTCCCAATCGCTATTCCTACTGGTTCGACCGTTTCGGCGTTGGCAGCAGGTTCGGCAGTGATCTTCAAGCCAGCCAAAGAATCGTGCCGCACGGGCGCGCTGCTTGCCCAAATTATGTGGGAAGCGGGGGTTCCGCGTGAGGTTCTGCAGTTTGTCCAACTAGGCAATCGGGAACTCGGCAAGAACCTGATGGCTGATGAGCGGGTAGATCGCGTAATCTTGACTGGTTCGATCGACACTGCCAAGATGTTCCGTTCCTGGGACAATAATATGGGGCTGTTGGCGGAAACCTCTGGTAAGAATGCTATTATTGTCACCCCCTCGGCGGATCTAGACCTGGCGGTCAAAGATATTATTAACTCGGCGTTCAGCCACTGTGGACAAAAGTGCTCCGCTTCTTCCCTGGCCATCCTGGTCGGTTCCGTCGGGTACTCCGAAAGGGTTCATCGTCAGCTACTTGACGGCGTACGTTCCCTGGTGGTGGACTACCCCTCCAACCCCTCCAGCCAAACCGGTTCACTATGCGCTCCGGCTAAGGGGAAGCTGCTGCGCGGCCTAACCACTTTGGGGCCGGGAGAGCATTGGGCGCTCAAGCCCAAGCAGCTTGATGAATCCGGAAAACTCTGGACTCCCGGCATTCGCGCTGGGGTACAACCGGGCAGTGAATACCACCTGACCGAATACTTCGGTCCGATTCTGGGGATTATCCGCTGTGACACTCTGGAAGAAGCCATCGAGATCCAAAACGCGACCGACTATGGTTTGACCGCTGGTTTGCACTCTTTGGATGCCGATGAAATCAACCTGTGGCTAGATCGCGTACAGGCCGGTAACGTCTACGTCAACCGCGGTATCACCGGCGCTATCGTGCGCCGTCAGCCCTTCGGCGGTTGGAAGAACTCCGCGATTGGGGCGGGTACGAAAGCTGGCGGCCCGTCCTATCTGTTCGGTTTAGGCGAATGGGAGGCCGACGGTATTCCGGAAAACGAGGACGTGGAGCTACGCAACCGCGCCTTGGTTGAAGCCGCGAAAGTAGCGCGCTCTTTGGATTCCAATAAAGAGTTCGTAATGGCCTCGCTGCGTTCTTCACAGCAGGCTCTAGACAGCGAGTTTGGCATTGGGCATGACCCCTCGGATCTGCGGGTCGAACGTAACGTGTTGCGTTACCGTCCACTGCCGGTCTTGATTCGTCTATCCGAGGGCGAGGACGCCTCTCAGGTGTTAATGCTGGCAGCTGCCGGTCGCGCCGTTGGTTCGCAGGTTTCGGTATCGATGCCGCAAGAACCAGATTCCGCGCTGCTTCAGTACCTGCGCGTACAGCACATCGATTACGAGGTCGAGTCCGATCAGTCCTTCCGTGACCGTCTGCCGGCCTGGGCTGCCGCTGCCGGGCTGGATGGACGTATCCGCCTGATCGGTGGAGATGTGAAGGCAGTCAATGAAGCAGTTAATGGCAATGTGAATGTAGCGGTCTGGTCACATCCGGTGACTGCTTGTGGACGCGTAGAAATGATCCCATTTGTTCGCGAGCAGGCAGTAGCCTTCACTAACCACCGCTTCGGTAATCACACTCCCCTTTCGGAGCAGGTGAAAATCTAGACGCTGCGCTAGTTCTATAACTGAATAAATGCCTTGCGGGGGTTGGGAAATATTTCCCAACCCCCGCATTTTTAGCTCGTAATTTGGTTATCTTCAGATGAGTTTAGATAAATACCCCTATCAGGTGGACAACAGATTTTAAAGACTTCACTCGCTAATATCAGGGCAGCCACAGGGTGTCATTACCGGCTTCCAACAGATTATTGGCTATCCCATAGGAAATAGCTCTATCTGCTAGCTGTCTGGCTGGCGCAGTTAAGGGAGAAATACCGTAAAGCAGCTTAAAGGCTTCACCTATAATCTCGGTTCGCTCCATGCTGTTAGTACGCGAGATCTGCCACCGCAAGGCGTTAGCTACCTCTGTTAGGGTCAGCGACTCCAGTTTACGAGGTAATCCAATTGGAGATTGCAGAGCGGTATTCCAGTTGAGAGGATCGACCCCAGCTGGCCAAACAGTGCGCATTCCGGGCTCTGATATCAGACGCAACCCCGAGCCGAGGCAACGACTGATCTCTTCCGGCCGCTGCTCGTGATATTCAATCCGGTACTTCTGACACAAACGGCGCGCTAAAAATTCTAGGGGCATCGGCCCCTCGGCACTAATAATACTTTTAGCGAAAGAGGTGGTAGAGCCGGCCACTGCTGGTTCATCGAGACGCTGTTTCGGACGTGTAAAACGGGGTTGATAGTCAAAATAGCCGCGTACCCGAATAGTGATTAGCCTGGTTGAAGGCTGCCGGTCGGCATCAGCTAATATTTCCCGGGGCCTATGGGGGGCGGCGGGAGGTACCCGAGAGGGCGCCAACGGACTTTGGGCAGCTCGTCGCAAAGCCGATTCTGCTGGCGCTAGGGCTGATTCTGAGGGTTCTGACTGCGAAGCTAGCAGGCTAGCTGGCATTTCATCCGGCACTTCTGCAAAAGCCGAACGTGGTGCCTCTGGTTGCGTGGCCGGATGTGCTGCTAAGTTACTCCCAGTTTCAGCGTTACTGGATACAGTATGGTTCTTGCGCGCCACGAACTCTTCGAAACTCATATTGAGTTTGGAATCAAAACCCATCTTTTGGAAATAATCCCAGATAGCAGCATCATCAAGCGGTGGTGCCTGCGTCGGCGCCACCTCAGTTGGGGCAGCTGCCGGCGTTACTGTTGCGGGCGGTGCCGGCGCCGCTGGCTTTGGGGGTGCTGCACTTGGCAAGGGCTGATCAGCAGGCGGAGCAGGCGCCGGTCGTATCTGGCTGCTGGCTAGGGTGGGAGACTGGGGGGAAAGATCCCGGCGTGCCAGGGAGCGGCGAGGAGGAAACTCGCTGCCCGGAGCCAAAACATTACCCGGACTGGTTTCCGGTTTTACCTGGGATGAGTTCGCCTCATCAATATCGGCAGCGGGAGCCGGTTCGACTTCCCCTCGCCGATCCGGCGCCGGAGCCGGGCGCTGGACGGGTAGCCAGGGCATTTGTCCGCGCGAAGCACTCCATTCAGCGTTAGCAGAAACCGCAGGAGCTGGTGCGGTAGCGACCGGCTTTGGATTGCTTTGGTCAGATTTTGATTTTGCTTCCGCCGGCTGCGGCGCAGGAGTTTTGCTGGATGATTGCTTCACCCCGGCACTTTCCGTAGGGTTTTGGGCACTATCGTTTTCAGCCGCGTAAGCTGCCGAGACCATAGCGGCTAGTCCCATTCCTGAGCTTTGGGAGTTATCGACCTCTTCCGCAAGCGCCTGCCCAGCAGGCTGCCCCGGGTTAGCCTCCGGTGACGCTCCCTCGGATTTTTTTCCTAAATCCGAGAGTGGTTCTAATACCAAAGATGCCGGGTTTTGGGAGATCGACTGTCCGGATTTCATCCACAACCCAAAAACTTGTTCCGCGAGTTTAGCATTACCAGTGAGCATTGCCGCCAAAGCGACCGTATCTACCAGTCGTTTCACCTGCCAACGTGGTAACTGCCCTTCCTTAATCGCGCGGCGTGCCTGCTCGATACTGACGCGCAGATCCTGTAAACGAGGATCGTCAAGTTGGGGGTTTAACTGTTTTGATATTTCCAGGCAACGCTTCGCCACTTTCCCTACCGTCAGTTTAGCCATAGCGCTTTGCCCCCTTTCGCAAACTCAAACACATCACCATTGAGGGAGTAACCAGCCAGGCGGAAACTCGTCCTGAACTTAGAAGATTAACAGCTTTCCGCGCCTCGCGTCTGCCTGGTTCCCGCTCCGTTTGCGGTATTTGCGAAAACCATTTTAGCAGGTGGGCAACTTCGCGATCTATACCGCACATAATATGGGGCGAAACTAAAAGCGCGCACTGCGGAGAGCGCAATTGCTTACGAGTTTGTTGGGCTACTTCCTCGGTTAAATAATCATCTACCCAGGCAAAACTGGCGTCTCCGGCAGCAGCCATAACTTCGGGAAATTTTGCCCGGGGGTCACCATTAGGGCAACGCACCCAGGGAAGATTCTTCGAAATCCCCAGCAGGGGGGAAAGATGCTGATTCGCCCACTGATTCCAGGAGGTCGCCCACCGCACTTCGAAATATTTGCCAAGTTCCCGCAGGCGCGGACCCAGAAGGCGGGAAAGCACCACATTAACGTTAAAGGAATTATCTGGTTGTAGCTGTACCAAGTGGGCACGCAGCAGCGGATTGAGAATACGCCGGTTCGCCCTCCCCCACAGGTTCAGCGGCCCGTCTACATCCAGGAACAGGATCGGCAGCTCTATAGAGACTTCCCGGTGCGCGCTATCTTTAGTCGCGGCATGGTCTGTAGATTTAATTTGCGAGGACGAAGCCTCATCAGCAGCATGAGTCATCTCAGGTCGTAACCCGATCTTTCCCTCCGCTACTGCACTCACGTATCCTCCTTACGTTCTCACCTCTACATTATAGCGAGATTATAAGCAACGGAGGTGCTGCAAGGATGATTGAACCCGGCAGAGCCCGGATCGATTAAAAAGACCGCCCTAAGCTGGAGGCTACCAGCGTCGCCGGGCAAGAATGCACGCCAAGGCTAGCTGCGCGCGGGGATTACTTGCCGTTAAAGGTAAATTCCTTTTCCCCGTCCCTTCGTGCAGTATTGATCCACCTAGTCTAAGCGTGCCCAGTTATCTTTCTAGGCGACGCGGATACGGGCGTCACCGCGGACGAACTCTACCGCGAGCCCTCCCCCCACGGCCTCCAGATAACCCCTAATTGTGCCGACTTTGGTGCTTTCTAAATCTCCGCGTTCAATCTTGGAAACTTGCCGTTGTGAAACCCCGATACACGTGGCTAGTTGCTGCTGCGTAAGTCCGGAGGCTTCCCGCAGTTCCCGCAGTTTATAGGCGCGAACTTCAGCTAACATTTGTTGCTTATGAGAATCAACTAAAGTTCTGTCCACCGAATGTTCCGTTAGAAAATCTTCTAAAGTCACAGTCATTTCACTTTCTCCTTCGCAACTGTTTCAGGTGCCGATCATATAAATCGTCCGCAATAGGAATGTTCTTTCGGTACCAGCGTTGCCACTGCCTCGACTTATCCCCCGCCACTAATAAGATGGCTTGTCTAATAGGATCGAAAGCGAACATAATCCGAATTTCGCTCTTGCCACTAGACCCTGGACGCAGCTCTTTCATATTCTGATGCCGAGAACCAGAAATCCGGTCTACCAGAGGTCTGCCCAGCGCCGGACCTTGCTCTTGCAGTATCTCCAAAGCCGCAACGACCTGTGCGCGCGAGTTTTCGTCGAGCGTTACCAGCCATTCGGCTACCAGCTCAACATCAACCGTCCACACCTCTCAAGTTTAGAACTTATAAGTTCTAAACACAAGGGTTCAGCAGAGCTTTAAAGTCACCCTCATTTACAGCTTAACTATCCCTGTACCGAGGCACGACTAGGGACACCGAAAATATATCGGAAGGACAACTTACGGGGGAGAGACAAGTAGGTGCAGTTTACTTGCCGTTGAAGGTAAACTCCTTTTCCCCGTCCTCGCCCTCGCGCACATCGACCACGATTTCTTGACCCGGCTCGATATCTCCGAACAGAATCTTTTCGCTGAGGGCATCCTCGATATCGCGCTGGATAGTACGCCGCAAAGGACGTGCCCCCAACACCGGATCGAAACCGCGAGTGGCTAGTTCTTCGCGAGCCGCATCGGTGAGCCTTAGGGTCATATCTTGCTCTTGGGTGCGTTCTTGCAGTTTAGTGATCATCAAGTCCACAATCTCGCGGATTTCTTCCATCCCCAGTTGCGGGAACACGATTACTTCATCTACCCGGTTGAGGAACTCCGGACGGAACTGCTGCTTGAGTTCTTCCTGTACCCGATTCTTCATCCGCTGATAGGAACCGACCTGGTCATTATCGGCCTGGAAACCGGTTTGCACCCCTTTATTGATTTCGCGGGTGCCCAGGTTGGTGGTCATGATGATTACGGTGTTCTTGAAGTCCACCATCCGCCCTTGAGAATCAGTGAGCCGCCCATCTTCAAGCACCTGCAAAAGAGTGTTGAAAATATCGGCGTGCGCTTTTTCGATCTCGTCAAAGAGCACCACTGAGAAGGGTTTGCGGCGCACCTTTTCGGTCAGCTGCCCGCCCTCGTCATAACCCACATATCCGGGAGGAGCCCCGAATAGGCGGGAGGAGGTGTGCTTCTCCCCGAACTCCGACATATCCAGTTGGATTAGCGCCGACTCGTCACCAAAGAGGAACTCTGCCAAAGTCTTCGCCAACTCGGTTTTACCGACACCGGTGGGCCCGGCAAAAATGAAGGAGCCGCCGGGACGATTCGGGTCTTTAAGCCCCGCGCGCGTCCTGCGAATAGATTTCGAGAGGGCGCTGACTGCCTCGTTTTGACCGATAACCCGCTTGTGCAGCTCATCTTCCATATGCAGCAGTTTCGCGCTTTCCTTTTCGGTCAGCTTAAACACCGGGATACCGGTGGACATTGCCAGGATTTCCGCAATAGAGTCCTCATCAACAGTGCCGATCCGGTCGCCTTCTCCCGACTTCCAGTCAGCCTCCAGCTGAGCGCGTTTTTCACCAAGTTGCTTTTCTTCATCACGCAGGCGCGCGGCTTTCTCAAAGTCTTGGGCATCAATCGCGGCTTCTTTATCGCGGCGCACCTCATCGATTTTCTCGTCCATTTCCCGAATCTCGGGGGGTGCAGTCATGCGGTGAATCCGCAGGCGCGCCCCGGCCTCGTCAATCAAATCGATCGCCTTATCAGGCAGGTAGCGATCCGAAATATAGCGGTCGGACAAAGAGGCTGCCGCCCGAATCGCGTCATCGGTAATCACTACCCGGTGGTGTGCCTCGTAACGATCCCGCAAACCGGTCAGAATCTTTACGGTATCTTCCACGCTGGGCTGTTCTACCTGCACCGGCTGGAAACGCCGCTCCAAGGCCGCATCTTTTTCAATATATTTACGGTATTCCTCGGTGGTGGTAGCCCCGATGGTCTGCAGTTCCCCGCGCGCCAGCATCGGTTTGAGGATCGAGGCCGCGTCAATCGCGCCCTCGGCGGCACCTGCCCCCACCAGGGTGTGAATCTCGTCAATGAATAGAATAATGTCCCCGCGGGTGCGGATTTCTTTCAGAACTTTCTTTAAGCGTTCCTCGAAGTCGCCGCGGTAACGCGATCCGGCGATCAACGACCCCATATCCAGGGAGTAAATATGCTTGTCTTTAAGGGTTTCGGGGACGTCTCCGCGCACAATTGCCTGCGCGAGCCCCTCTACTACTGCGGTTTTACCCACCCCGGGTTCCCCGATCAGCACCGGGTTGTTCTTGGTGCGCCGCGAAAGGATCTGCATGACCCTTTCCATCTCGTTTACGCGTCCGATCACCGGATCTAGTTTGTTTTCCCGCGCCGCCTCCGATAGGTTCCGTCCAAACTGGTCGAGGATGGCTGAACCTGACTTTTGCGGCTTTTGGGTGCCGGTGCCCACCCCCACGGTTTCTCCGCCTGCTTCATTTTGCCCCGCTCCCGGGTATCCGGAGAGCAAATGAATCACGTTTTGGCGAATACTTCCCAGGTCAGCGCCCAGATTGGTGAGCACCTGGTTCGCGACGCCTTCGCCCTCGCGAATCAGTCCCAAAAGGATATGTTCGGTGCCAATATAGTTGTGCCCCAACTGCAGCGCTTCCCGCATCGACAGTTCTAAGACTTTCTTGGCCCGCGGAGTAAAGGGGATATGGTCTTTCGAATCGTTCTCGCCCTTGCCGATGATCTCAATGACCTGATCGCGCACGCCCTCGAGGGAAATGTTCGCCATTTCCAGGGCTTTCGCGGCTACGCCTTCGCCCTCACGAATCAGCCCCAAGAGGATATGTTCGGTACCAATATAGTTATGCTCCAGGCTGCGCGCCTCGTCTTGCGCCAGCACCACTACCCGGCGCGCCCGATCTGTAAAGCGTTCGAACATTTTACTCCTTGACCTTTGGAGAGGATTCTTTCGGTTAGGGAATTGACTCCACTATGTACATTATTAGGTTTTTACCCGTGCCCTCGCCTGGTTTCACTACCGGCTAAGGTTATTTTTTTACGAGGACGAGGACGTCGCAGCGAGGAAATACGACATCTACCGGGCTCAGGGGACCACCTTTAGAATCTTAGGGGTTCCCCCAGAGCGGGTTGGATGGTTTTTCTCAGATATAGCAGGCCACGGTAATCACCAGCAGTAACGCTACTGATAGCAGGGTGACCAGTATATTTCCGATGATTTGCGTGCGTTTAACGGTCGCGGTGGCGCGCTGTCGATCCACCACGTCCGGCAGGCCTGTCCCCAGTTTTTTCCGTCCCCGTCTACCCGAGATCACAGCCACCAGGTGCAACGCCCATCCGATAAGTGCTCCCACCAGGGCACCCCCTAAATGTCCTTGCCAAGACACATTAGGGATCACGAACCCGATCAGCAAGTTGATTATTAGCAACCCACCCAGAGCGCTGGAGGAGCCGTGTAGGTTGCGGATGTAGACGAATACGCCCGCACATAATCCCAACACTGCTCCGGAGGCGCCGACTACCGCCTGCTGCTGCCCGGTTATGAGTGCCCACACCAGGGTGCCGAGCGATCCTCCCCAGGCAGAGAGCAGGTAGATCAGTAGGATCTGATAGTTGCTCATCACCCGGCGAGCAAGCTCACCCAGGATGTACAAGAACGCCATATTGGACGCTAAATGCACGATCCCGCCATGCAAGAAGGCAGCGGTCAAAAACCGCCAGGGCTGGGTGAACCCCAAGCCAGGATAGAACAGAAACTGCTCTACCAGGCTGGGAGCCAACCAGGAAGCCACATAGACAATCCCGCAGGCAATGATGAGAGCGTTGACTATATTGACGCGCTGCTTAGAGTTCGTCATTTGTCCCGATGATTTTTATTGCCACCGCTTAATTGGTGCAAACCACAGCTTATTCGCTGATTTCGATGGATTCGATGGTGATGTCATCGAGCGGTCGGTCACGTCCATCGGTGCTCACCGCGGCGATCGCATCAACCACGTCGCGGGATGCCTGGTCGGTTACTTTACCGAATACGGTGTGTTTGCCGTTTAGCCATTCGGTGGGTACCTGGGTGATGAAGAACTGGGATCCGTTGGTTCCCGGGCCGGCATTGGCCATGCCTAGCACGTAGGGTTCATTAAAGTTAAGTTCCGGTACGATCTCGTCCCCGAAACGGTAACCGGGGCCGCCAGTGCCGGTGCCTAGGGGATCGCCGGTCTGAATCATGAAACCTTGGATGACGCGGTGGAAAATCACCCCGTCATAAAGGGGTTCATTGGACTTAAGTCCGGTTGCCGGGTTTTGCCATTCGCGCTCGCCAGTGGCTAAACCTTTGAAGTTGTTTACCGTAATCGGAGTTTTATCCGCAAATAGTTCGACTTTAATGTCGCCTTTTGAAGTGTGAATTGTTGCTTCCATAGTTCTTATCCTTTCATGAAAGCCAAATTACCGACACTCAAGCTTACCGAACAGTAGCTAAATCTGGGACTATTCTTCCCACAAGCTAGGCGGTAACGTTTAGACTAAGAGAGTACAAGCTGTCGCTACCGAGGCGGAGCGCTTCGGTATGCCTAAGACAAAGGAGCGAACATGAAGAAATGCTGCCCGCATAAGCTGCTCAAACAGGCACGGAGTTTGGCAGACCAAGGGAAAGATATTGTTCTTGAGGGCGCTCAAGATCTGCAAGAAAAAGTTAGCAGTGAACTAGTACCGGGTGTAGAACATGCGGTAGACAATGTGCGTGACCAGTTCCATGAGGTAAAGAAGCATTCCGAGAAGTCTTTGAAGGAGGCTGCTAAGCAAGTGAAGAAACAATCAGCAGAAACATTTGGTAAACCGGAGCCCAAGCGGGGGCGTAAGACTCTACTATTCCTGCTACTAGCTGCCGTAGCCGGTGGCATTGGGTATGTACTGTACCGGCGTTCGCAACCGGTTGATGATCCGTGGGCAGAAGAATACTGGGAGGATGTAGAAGTGAGCGAATTCGATCCCCAAGAAGCAGCAGAAAAGGCTCAGGACAAGGCCAAAGAGGTGGCCGAGGACGTAGCCGATAAAGCCGACAAAGCCGTTGACGCAGTAAAAGACAAGGTTGAAAAGTAACCAGTAAGTCATTCAAATAGTTAACAATGCCCTCCCTGCCCAAAGCAGGGAGGGCATTGTCTTACCACTTTTCAGATTTAATACCCGATTAGGTATTAAACCACGTTTCAAGGATGTCTAGAGCCTACATAAGTTTGGTTATCAGCGTCCATAGATAAAGAAAAGACCTATGAATTCATTTATTCATCAGACACCTAGTTAAATATTTATAAAGCTCTTATTTAATTTTAATAATATCGCGCTATTTAGCTATCGTTTTCAAGTTATTTGTCAGACGTCCTATGTTTATTGTAAGCTTGTATCCGCCAACGTAATTTATGGAATGGAAGACAACGATGTCGGGTAGTTAGATTTGTGTTATCACCTATTCCCATCAGGGACTACGTGAGATATACACCACGACTCTGTTGTAAACGATCAATCAGGCGAGATATTTTGCAGCAGAATCCATCAATTTGGACATACCAGTCAGGCGAGCAGTCACCGATTACATAAAACTTTAACGCAACTGGCGATAACTGATACAAGGAGGCAAGATTATGAGTCGCAAAGACGCTACGCAGGATCTGGAAGAAAGGTTCTCTACAAACGGACAACCCGTAGATAACAGTAAGCTGTGCACCCTCGTTAAACAGGATTATTGCGGTATTGTCGACATTAATCTAGCAACGACAATGCCTGGATGTATTTTCCGAGCAAATGGGAAAAACGGCTGTATTGAGCTCAATATTTCTAGTGGGCAAATCACCGGGTTTGTACGTAGCGGACACGAACACCGAATCATTGACGCCGAAGATGTACCCGGAATTGATGACGGTTTCGCACACTCGGTGGCTCTTTCATCGAACGAATCTGGTATGCACCTATTCTTCGACGGCTACGAAGCATTCTCAACCTCCCTGCCATCATGGTTTTTACAGATTGAACTCGAGGACATCACAATCAATCCCCAAGGTGTCCACAAGGTCATACACTTCGCGGTTTGGGCTGGTCAAACGGAACCAGATTTTCCTCTTTCAATAGCACGCACACCAAACTCGGTTGTAGAGTTTGGTGGCTCTGCGTTATCACCTTGGGATGTGCGCAAAGTTAGTGGACTTACCAAGGGAAGCGTGCGGGCAAAATTCCGCACTCGTGGCGAAGGTCAGTTTGGTGTGATCATGGCTGCTGAAGGAGCGCAAGGAGCTATGCGTCTAGGTATCGAACAAGGGGGTAGTTTCTATTTCCATGCATCGGTAGATACCGAGGTTATTGCTGAAATTACGGCGCCGGGACACTGGGATGATGGAAGGGTTCATGAGCTCGTGCTCGTAAGCGGAAGGGGCGCTACCACGATATTCGTAGATGGATACGAAGTAGTTCATTCCCCAGGAGCAGTTTTCTTCGACGATATTGGAAATCTGAAAAGCGTCCTAGTTGGAGAGGATCTGGATGGAACCAAACTATTCGGAGAAGTCTCCTCAGCAGAGATCTATCAGCAGGTTCTGACTGACCATCAAATAAAAAGACTAGCTGGTGTTGCCCCTTTAGTAACTCAAGCACTCTTCGATACGGGGTTGATGGGTGCTAAGAATTACCGCATTCCCTCAATTATCACCTGCAAATCAGGAGTGGTTCTCGCAGGCGCCGACCAGCGAGTAAGTATCGCAAACGACAGTCCGAACGACATTAATTTTGTTATTCGACGTAGTCTGGATAATGGTAAGACCTGGACAGATCCTCAGACAGTACTCCAGTACCCGGGAAGTGGAAGACTGGGAGCCTCGGTTATTGACTCCGTCCTCGTACAAGATGAATCATCAGGTCGCGTGATCTGCCTGATCGATCACTTTCCCGGCGGAATCGGGCAGCCGAACGCCAAGGTTGGCACCGGATACTCGGAAGATGGCACTAAAATTCTACACGACCGTGATGGCAACGAGTATCACCTGATGGATGACGGAATAGTTAACAACTTAGACGGCACATCCACTAACTACCTTGTAGACAAGCTTGGAAATGTGACAGTTCAGGGCGAACCAGCTGGAAATATCTATCTAGCGCCAGGAGTCGACTCTAACGAATCATTATTCGAACATCCCTCATGCCACTTGCTCATGGTTTTTAGTGATGACGATGGGGAAACCTGGAGCGCCCCTGTAGACCTGACTCCTCAGATTAAAGAGGAGTGGATGCGTTTTTGTGGAACCTCCCCGGGGAATGGAATCCAGCTTCAGATTGGAAAGCACAAGGGACGAATCTTGGTTCCGATTTACTTCAACCATGAGAGCGGTTTGGCATTTTCGTGTGCAGCTGCCTATTCCGATGATGGTGGAGAAACTTGGCATCGTGGGCAATCGCCGAACGATGGCCGGGTAGTTGACGGAAAAGAAGTATTTGCCCGAAATCTCGAGGACGAGCGAGCCTACTGTCACGAATCTGTCCTAGTAGAAGGGGAAGACGGCACTGTCCACGTCTGGATGAGGAATCTGAATCCCCGCGGTCGAGTTGCTCACGCAATAAGCGATGACGGTGGCGAAAACTGGGGAGAAGTCACATTTGTTGAACAAATACCTGAAATATTTTCGCAGCCGAA
Organism: Varibaculum sp. GTC20041; assembly: GCF_055387755.1. NCBI lineage: Bacteria > Bacillati > Actinomycetota > Actinomycetes > Actinomycetales > Actinomycetaceae > Varibaculum > Varibaculum sp. GTC20041. Next base: position 93,968 of record NZ_AP041144.1, on the reverse strand, counting down.
CGCTATTCGGGTCTACGATGAGGATTCAAAGCCGGCAATCCTGTTTGCGAATGCTTCCCAGCTTCTCCCTTTCAGGGGACGGGGGGTCGTGCGGCTATCCTATGATGACGGATTAACATGGCCGCACAACAAAGTCTTTAACCCGCGTCACTATGTATACCAATGTATGACCCAAATGCCCGATGGAACGATTGGTCTCCTGTGGGAGAGAGAACTGCAAGGAGTTTTCTTCACCTCGTTTCCTCTGGCTTGGGTTACAGAATCGAACTCAACTATCAGCTGAATGCAGCTTGTATTCTTGCTCTTTTTATTAAAAAACACTCGCCTTTTGCGCTATCCAGCAAACCTTTTAATAGACGTTTCAAAGGAGAAATAAATAATGTCTCAACAAACAAAGAAAATACCCTGGTATAAGGAAATCGGGGCACAACGTTGGAAGGCGTTTTTCGCCGCCTGGATTGGAGTGGTGTTAGACGGATATGATTTTGTCTTAATATCATTGGTGCTTTCCGAGATTATCGACACTTTCAGTCTGACACTTGTTGAAGGAACCGCCCTTGTTTCCGCCGCATTCATCTCCCGGTGGTTTGGCGGACTAGTTCTGGGCGCTATGGGAGACAAGCATGGACGTAAACCTGCGATGATTGCTTCGATTCTTCTGTTCACAATTGGGTCTTTAATGTGTGGTCTGGCTTCAAATTGGACGGTTCTTTTCCTCGCGCGTTTACTTATCGGCTTTGCTATGGCGGGAGAGTATTCCTCTTCTGCGACCTATATTATTGAACTTTGGCCAGTTCGTATGCGCAACCGCGCTTCGGGTTTCATGCTTTCTGGCTACGCCGTTGGATCGATTCTTGCAGCACAGATATACCGTTTGCTTGTGCCCTGGGTAGACAGTTGGCATCCCAACTGGGGGTGGCGTGCACTATTCCTAACCGGAATGATTCCGATTCTTGTAGCTTTATATATGCGCCGTCGCCTTCCAGAGGCTGAGGATTGGGAAGTGTTAAGCAGTCCGATGATAATGAACGCCTGCATGAAGGAAATATGCTTACTATCCTTTACAGGGGGAAAAATCGGGTAGTTAATTATCTACTTACCGTGTTAGCTTTGACTCTCTTACTCCTAATTTTCACGAGCATTGTTCATGGCGGACTGTTAGTTACCTTGCTGGCACTCGTATGTGCGGGGATTTTCGTGTGGTTTGTTTACCAGTCCGATCCGACCCGTTGGGCGGTGGGCGTTGCCATTATGTTGACGATTTTTTGCTCATTCATCTACACCTGGCCGATTCTTGGTTTATTGCCGACATATTTGAAGAGCGATCTGTCTATGGATGCCGGACTAGTAGCGGCTATCGTTTCGTATGCCAACCTCGGCAATATGTGTGGCTATATTCTTTCGGGATTCCTTGGCGACAAACTAGGAATGCGCCGTTGGTACGTAATCTCCCTGCTTTTATCCCAAGTCCTAGTATTCCCTTGTTTTATGGTCGGGGGAAAGTATGCAGTCCTGATCGGTATCTTGTTATTCTTCCAGCAAATGTTTGGGCAAGGCATTTCGGGACTTGCACCCAAGTGGGTCTCTAGCTACTTCCCTATTGAAAAGCGTGCTGCGGGGCTAGGCTTCTGCTATAACGTTGGTGCCCTAGGGGGTGCAGTTGGACCAATCGTGGGAGCTTCCATCTCATCTGCTGTTCCCTTGGGGATAGCCTTGGCAACTATTTCGGTTGGAGGTGCGCTCGTAGTTATTCTCTCTGTCGGGCTGAACCTTCCACGCAGAATTCAAGCTGCAATTAATCCTGCCACGGTTCGACCAGAAGACGGTAGGGACGAGAGTGAATTGCCTACCCTCGATCCGGTTGCAGAATAAGAAAGTCTAGATAGAAATTTGCGCGGTCTTTAATTTCCAAGACCGCGCAAATTTTATTTCGCTTGAAACATGATGGTGATTTTATGAACCGGGATGTGAGTACGGGACATTACCCTTTGCTACCCCTCACCGCGCTCAATTTCGGGTGTGATAAAACCGCAGAAACGTTGACCGAGAACGATTTTCTGGCGAAACACCAGGGTCGCGGCCGATAAATAAACGAAAACCACTAAGGGAAGGCGGGGGGATAGCTTTTATCCGAGTAGGCGCGGTGGGCATAGAGTCCGGGAAATACCACAGGTATTTCCCGGACTCTGGGCAGGAGGAAAAGCTATCTCCCCCGCCCCTCACATTTGCTACTTTTACCGCGCCAGACCCGACTTTTCATGGCTTTTAAGTAACTAGGAGACCGATTTAAAACCCGAAAGGGAGCGCGGATATATAGCACTCGGGGCCGGAAGCTTGGCTTCCGACCCCGAGATCCTTCTAGCTATTTAGTTGTATGTCTTTCCTAGTCCTCTAGTTCTTCGCGCTGGTAGCGGCGGATCAGTACTAATCCAACTCCCGCAACCATTGCTAGAACACCGGTCATTGCCATGATTCCGGTGGTGGAGCCGGTCTTAGCTAGAACCGTGCTCACCACTCCCCCGAACCCGGAGGGGGTTCGCGGAGTCGGTCCGGGAGGCGTGGTTCCCGGAGTGTTCGGAGTCTTGGGGGTTTCCGGAGTTTCTGGAGGTGTCCCCGGTGTCGGGTTCTCGACGCTCAGGGTCTGAGCAGCATCATTAATGTCATGGTGCTGCGCTACCTCCTTAGCGCCAGGGCTAGGCTCTCCGTCTTTAATATCCGCAGTCTTGTACAGATCCTCGAATACTACGTATTGCTTATTAGCCTGAATAGCTTCACCTTTAACCGTGAAGTAGACTTTAGCCTCTCCTGCAGTTTCACCTTTCTTGACGGTGAAGGATCCGCGTTCAGCTGTAGCTGCCACTTGGAGCTTACCGTCCTTGTCCAGGTAGGTGAGCGGAACGTTGCTGGATTTGTCCATCAGGGTTCCGGTGATGGTGTATTCACCAGGCTCCAGGTTCTTCCACTTGACCGTATCTACGATCACCGCATCTTGACCTGGGGTCAATACCGGTTTACCTAGGTTCGGATCCTTGGTTCCGTCGTTGTAGGTGGTGCCATTCTTAGCAACCGTGGCGATCTCCGGAGTCTTTTCTTCCGTTGAGGCCGGCGGAGGTGTTACCTGAACCGTCTGATCGGCATCCTCGAGGTTGGAGTGATCTACTACCGGAGTAGCTTTACCCACTACCTTGCCATCTTTAACATCGGAGGCCTTGTAGACCTGCTCGAATACTACCCAGCTGGCCTTGGTGGAGATCTTGTCTCCCGGCACTGTGAATAGCGCGTAGATGGTTCCGGTCTTTTCGCCTTTCTTGACCTCGAAGTCAACCGCCGGGGTGTTGGCCCCTACGACAGGCTTACCGGTCAGCTTGTCCATCAAGGTACCGATCATGGTGTACTTGCCCGGTTTCAGGTTCTTCCAGGTAGCAACATCTTGTACCTGAGCGTTCTCGCCCTTCTTAAGGTTGAGGACTTTGTCCTGATCGGCGTTGTCGCGAGCAATGGTTCCTAGTTCTGGGAAGTCCTTGCTGTAGGTATTCTTAATGGTTACCTGAATCTCGGGAACCACTTTGGTATCTACATCGGGCACCGTGAACTGTGCGGTTTGCTTGCCAATCTTCGAAACCGTCATTGCCGGATCCGAGGAGCTGAAGCTGATTGTATTGGGGAGAATCCCGTCGGGGTTCGCCTCATCGGTCAGCATTTCAGTCAAGGTACATACCGTGCCTACTTGCAGCTGCTTGTCGGCAGGCAGTCCCGCGGATACTCCGGCAGGCATATCGAATTCGAATGCTCCTCCGAAGTTCTTGTCACAGCTGATGGTGAACTTGAACTTACGATCCTTATCCGGAACTTCACCGTCGAGAACTTTCTCAGTTACCTTGGTGAAGGTAATAGCTGGCGGCCCCTTCGGGCTTTCAACTACCCGCACGGTCTGGTTGATAGCGTTCAGATCCAGTTCGGACACTACCGGCTGAGCACCTGCATTGGGACGGCCGGTCTTAGAATCCACATCGCTGGCGCGATAGATCCGTTCGAAGACTACGAACTTTGCTCCAACTGTTGTGGTAGCACTTGCCGGTAGCTGGATCTTGGTAGTCACGCTGCCTGCGTCTTCACCATTGTTGACAGTGAAGGGAACCGCCTTAGTGGTGGCTCCGGCAACCGGATTGCCTTTGGCGTCTACCAGTTCGCTCAGCGCCTGGTAGTTGCCAGCAGGCAGGTTCTTCCAGTTAACAGTATCGGTTACTACCGCAGCTTTACCTTTTTGGATTTCCTTTTCATTGGCTCCATCGGTGGTGGCAGTGGTGCTTACCGAGGGCGCCTCGGTAACGGTCACGGTCTGCGCATCATCACTGGGGTCGTTGTGGGAAACCACGGTGGAGGTGTTCGGCTTCGGATTTTCGCCGTCAGTGTCTTCGTAGTTGTAGAGGTATTCGTACACTACGTACTTTCCGGCCTGGCTGATTGCCCCGGCTGGCACATTGAACTTCATGGTGGTGCTACCCGCCGCGGAGTTGTCCTTGGTGATTTCCACTACCACTGGTTCATTGGTAACTCCCGCTACCGGAGCAGCGTTGTTATCCGTAATGTGCATTAGTTTACCGGTGAGCAGGTATTTACCTTCAGGTAGGTTCTTCCAGGTGACTTTATCGGTCACGGTGGTAGCAGTTCCTGCCTGCACGGTTGAAGTACCGTTATCGGTTACCGCGTTGGTCTGCAGTTCCGGCTTGCCCATCTTGTTGTAGGTGTTGGTCACGTTCACCAGTACCTCGGGAACCTCGTCGGTAGCCGCCGGTACGGTGAAGTGTGCCGATCCTGCAGTGGAGTCCTGCTGCACGCTGAAACCGTTGGTTCCGCTGGTCAGCGAAACTGACGGTGTTACCTGTTGCTCGAGTGCGGCATTGAGATCCTCGTGAATGGAACAGACGTAGCCGCTGCGCAAACCGGTTACCTCGGTAGCCTTGTCTGGACGTACTAGCAAGGTCTTATCGCCTGCGGCGTTGCCGTCCTTATCACGGCAGCTCAAGGTGAAGTAGTAGGGGCGGTTGTTGGATACTTCCATACCCGAGGCCTCTACCTTCTTCATGATCTTCACTTTCGCGGCCGGCGGAGTCGGAGGCGTGATGGCCTCTACCGTCTGATCCGCGTCAGTGATTACGGCGTGTTCCACGACCGGCTTGGCGCCATTGTTCGGGGTTGTGCCGTTTACATCACCTGCGCGGTAGATGTATTCGTAAACCACGTAGCGGCTACCAGCCTTGAGAGAGTCACCGCTGACGGTGAAGGTGTTATCCAGCTTCCCGTTCTTCTGGCCCTCGTTCACCGTGAAGGGTGCCGGGGTGGAAGTGTAGGAAGTTACCGCTTTTTCGGTCTTTTTGTCCATCAGTTTACCGATGAGGACGTAGTCGCCAGGCAGCAGGTTCGCCCAGGATACCTCGTCCACGATCTTGGCGGAGGTTCCAGCATAAACCTGGTTGGCTTGCTTGGTTTGGCCATACATACCCTTGGTGCCGTTGGCATCTTTAGCGGAGGTCGCCACGGTGGGCTTCTCCGGCGCCGGGTAGGTGTTGGTCGCTGTGAACACTACGTTTACTTCGGTCAGCTCTTCTGCCGGCATCTTGAAGGAGGCCGAGTTTTCAGAGCTGATCAGACCGATCTTCTCGGAATCTGCGCTGAAGGATACCTGGGAGGGGGCAATGCCCGCTACCTTGGCAGCTTCGCGATCCTCTGTAAGGGTGCAGTTGGCTCCCTTGACGTAGGGCAGCGAGATCTTGGATCCGGCAGTAACCTTGTAGGTCTCTTGCTTGGCAGGGTTGGAGCACTTCAAAGTGAAAGTAAACTCCTTGGTGGAGGGAACCTCTAGTCCTTCGCTCTTAACAACTTTCTGCAAAGTTAGTGTCGGAGTTACCGGGCTTTGCGGTTCTTCACCGATGGTTACGGTTTGTGCCGAGTCGTTGAGATCTGAGTGGTCAACAACTGGTTTCTTTCCGTCCTTAACGTTGCCGTTTTCATCGACATCGCCCTGACGGTAAATCTTCTCGAAGGCAACGAACTGCGAGTTCGCTTTCACCTGCTCTGCGGGAACGGTGAACGTCATTTCTTGGATACCTTTCAGCTCGCCGTTGCTAACGGTGAACTTCACGATTTCCGCATTTACGTTCGGTATCGGCTGTTTGGTTCCCTTATCCATCAAGGTGCCAACCAGCACGTAGTTTCCGGCAGGCAGTTTCGACCAAGTTACGCGGTCCAGCACTTTGGCCGGGGTCTTAGCGTCGAATACCTTGGTACCCGTCGAGCTTTGAGCAGTGGTTGCCGCCCGCGGCCCTTCGTTTACCGTCTGATTTTCATCATTCGGGTCCTCGTGCTTGGTGACTACCGTCTCATCACCGGGGGTGTTCGGCTGCCCCGGGTGGAGGTATTCGAAGGCCACTAGTTTCGCGTTCTGACGAATCTGTCCCACGGTAACCTGGAAGGTCATCTTGGTTTCACCGGACTGGAGGGTTCCAGCCTCGCCAGGAACAGTGAATGCCTTGGAGGTGGAGCTGACCCCGATCGGGTTTCCGGATCCATCGACCAGTTTCCCGGTCAAGTGGTAGGTCTTACCGGCCTCTAGGTTCCGGTATTTCACGGTGTCAACCAGGGTTACGTGATCGCTATCGGCTTTACCGGTAGTATCGATCTGCTTGTTTCCACCTTCATCGGTAAGCACGGTGGCGATCCAGGGATTGACCTGCTTGGTCTGGTTGTCGTCCTTGGGGTCTTCGTGCTTAGTGACCGGTTCGAATCCGCCTTCGACCTGCAGGTCTAGCTTTTCGAACGCGACTAGCGTCGAGTACTTGGCTACATCTGCCTGGGTCAGCTTGAATGGCAGTTCCACTACTCCGCTTGGGGTGGTAATGGTGACTGTCTTTTCGGCTTTGATTCCGGTGCGGGTGGCATCGGTCTTATCCGCGTTCGGTACTACCAGCTCACCGGAGAACTTGTAGGTCTTGCCGACCTCAAGGTTCCAGTAGCTGATCTTATCGGTCAGGGTGTAGGTGTGATCCGCGTCCTCAACCAGGTCGATATTGCCATCGCGTCCTTCGCCCTTTAGCTCAGTAGCAATCTTCGGCTCATCGGGGGTCTGATATTCGTTAGCGGCCTGTACGGCAACCGGAGTCTTCGCATCTGAACCGATGGTTACAGTCGCGCTGGTTCCAGCGGCCGCACCTACGCCTGCGCCTTTACCGTCAACTGTCCAGCTTACCGTCTGGGCATTAGTGCCTTTAGGTAGGACTTGCTGCTCAGTTACGGTACAAACGGTGCCCGCCCGGAATTGCGCGGGGGCTACTACAGGCTCGCCGCCCGGTTTCACGTTGGGGATATTACCGTGGGTGCCATCGGAGCAGTCATAGGTGAAGTTGTAGCTGGCGGGTAGATCCTTTACCTTATCAGCGCTTTCACCGGCTACCTTCACCGAAGTCTTCTGCACGGAGAAGGTACCTTTTTGCTCGATCTCCTTGTAGGCGTTGGTAGCTTTCACTACCACGTTCGCCTGCTTACCGTTTTCTTTCCACTGTGCTTCAGTCATCGCTTTGTTGATGGTGAAGATGTTAGCGGACGCAGTAGAGGAATCATCCTGGGTGCCGTTCCAGCTAATCGAGTGCTTCACTTTGGCAGTAGACAGTTCGTCTACCGGAATGAACTTACCCTTGCTGTCAATAGCGCCGAGTTCTTCCACCTGAACTTGACTGCCGACCGGTACTCCCCAGAAGGAGTAGGAACCACCGCCCGCAGGAATGGTTTGCTCCTTCATGTGGGTGTTGGTGCCGTCCATGTAGGTCAGCTTGAACTTGTAGGACTGAATATCCAGAGACTGGTCAGCGCTGCCTTGAACTTCTTTCTTCAGGGTGAACCCACCGAGCTGCTGGCTGTACTGGTTAGTAGCCAAAATCTTGGCTTTTGCTGCAGCTTTGTTCAGCTTGATGGTCAGTTCTAGTTTCCCGTCGGTTCCGGTTACTTCCGCACCGTTGGTGGCGCTTGCCCGTAGCTCAGAACCTACATAGTCAGCATTTGCACTGGACTTGGGGGTTTCTTCCCATACTTTACATACGGTGTTTACGGGCAGGTTATTTAGCTGCGGGTTGGCAGGGTCAGCGCTGGTGAAGGTTTCACCATGCTTGAGCTTGAAGCTGCCTTTAACCGCATGTGCATTGCCAGGAATCTCACAGGAGTATCCGAAGTCGAAGGCTACGTCTTTGAGGACGGTGCCGGGGTTTGTTACTCCGGCGACTAGCTTCTCTACCTCGAAGCCACCAACTTTCTGGTTTACGTATTTGTTTTCTACGTTGATGGTAGCTTTTTGGCTTTCCCCGGCTTTAATCGGGTTGGATAGTGCCGCGTTGTGCAGTACCTGTCCCCCGATAGTTACTTGCTGAGGCGCTTTACCGTTAAACGTGGTGGTCAAAGTGGTGTTCGGTACGTTGATACCGGTGGTATCTTCGTAGACTGCACACTGGGAACCAACTGGAATACCAGTGATGGTTGCGCTTCCACCTTTGTTTACGCTAATGGAGGTAAGCTTCTTGGTTACGCTTTCGGCTTTCTGTCCGGTGGCACAAATGTATTTCATTTCGAACGTGCCAGGAATGGTGCCTGCACCGGCGGTTCCATCTACTACCTGCTTGGAGATTTCCAGTTGCCCGGTCTTCTCGGTGTAGGTGTTGGTGGCAACTAGGGCGAGCTGGTTGGCAGCTTCTGCCTTGAAGGTTGCTTCTCCGTCGGCCACGCTTTGGGCGCCTTGCCATTGCAGTTGCCGATCCAGGTTCTCCGGGGTCGCACTATTTTCCTTGATCTTGCAGGTTACGCCGGGCTTTACTTTGATGGCCGCGGAGGTTTCGCCTGCTTTCAAGCTAGGTATGGCCTTCCAGGAAGCGTCGCCGTCACACTGGTAGGAGAAGTCGAAGGAGTTCGGCACACTGAAGTGGGTTACCCCGGCTGCTTCTACGTTCTTGCGAACGGTGAATTTTGCTTCTTTCGGCGTGTAAGTGTTGGTGGCAGTCACCACGACGGTCTTAGCGTTGTCCTCGGTTAGGTTGAACTTCGCTACGGTACCGTCAGTGTTCGTGTCGGTGCCAGTGAATTTAACTTTTACCGTGTTGAGGCTATCGGTTACTGCTTTTTCACTTACCTGGCAGCTCATACCGCTGGTCAGCGCTTTGTTAGAGACGATGGTCTCGCCTTGGGTTTTGCCTTTGCGCACCAACACGGTGGCGGTGGTCTTAAACCCGTCACAGCTTACATCGAAGTCGAATGCCCGATCGCTATCGGTGTTGCCCCCGACGGTCTTTTTAACGATCTTGAACTCGGCGGGTACCGGATTCTTCGGGGTTACGGTAATGGTTTGGGAACCATCGGTGATTTCCTCGTGTTTCGCGTAGGGTTCACCGCTGGGTTCAGCGCTCTGCTCACCTTGATAAATGCGCTCGAACACCACATACTTGCCATCAGCCTTTACCTCGGAACCAGGAACTGTCAGCTCTACCAGGGCGGAGCCATTTTCGGAACCATTGGTAAATACTTGACGTCCGCTAGCAATAATGTCTTTCGGATTGTCTTTGTTTACCAAGGTGGCGAAGGCAGTGTAGGTGCCGGGTTTGAGGTCTTTGTAAGTGATCTGGTCTTTGACTTTGAAGTCTTGACCATCGGCCTCAACCGAGCTGATTAGTGACTTTCCATCATCACGTACCCACGCTTTGGTCTCAATGGTGGGCAGCTTGTGCTGCTTCGGGTTCACCGAGACGGTCTGTCCCTTGTCGTTGGGATCTTCGTGGGATGCCACGAGGATACCAGCAGTGTTGTCGGCACCTTTGAATACTTTTTCGTAAACCACATAGGAGGCGCCAGCTTCGATTTGCTTAGCAGGCAGGGTGAACGTTAATTCCTGGGTGCCCTTTAGCTCTCCCGCGTTTACGGTGAAGTTCTTGGAGGCATTGGTGCCCGGTACGGGCACTACCTGGTCGCCTACCTTCTTCATTAGCTGTCCGCTGAGGGTGTAGGTGCCGGGCTTCAACTTGTTCCAGGTGACCGTGTCTTTAATGAGGACGTCGCTACCTTCTTCCGGTACCGCTACTTTACCTTCATCGGTGGAGTCACCTTGTGCCTGAGCACTGGTACCGATGCGGGGTTTCTCGGTTACGGTCTGCTTTTCGTCCGTCTTATCTTTGTGCTCGGCAGCCTTAGTGCCACTTTCTGGATTCGTTCCCTGATATAGGGTCTCAAAAGCTACCAGTTTCGCGTTTTCACGGATTTTAGCTACTGGTACTTGGAACTGAATGCTGACGGTTCCGGAATAGTAGCCACTGCCACTGTCAGTAGCACCAGAAGCTTTGGGATCGAAAGGATCGCTGACGCCAGTTACTCCAACGCTATTGCCATCACCATCTACCAGTTCACCTTTAATGACATAGTTCTGTCCGCCCTTAAGATTCTTAAAGGCTACCTTGTCGATAAGGGTTACGGTGTCGGTATCGGCTTTGCCGGCGGTATCGATTACCTTGGCTCCATCGCTGCCTTCCAAAGTGGTGCCGATGCTAGGCTCCGGAGCCACCGGGCAGGTAGAGGTGAATTCGAAAGAGCTGGAGGCAGAACCGGAAACGGCTACTGCATATTTGCCGAGGTTCACCTGGGACTGGAACTGAACGTATTTCCCTGTAGTCTTGGGGTTCTTGAAGATATAAGTCCGAGTGATCTCAATACTGCCTTTGAAGGACGCATTGATATTAGCTTTCTGGACAGCTCCGGAACAAGCGGCAGCGTTATCAAATTTAACGCCCACTAAAATTCCGCCCGGCGAAGCAGCTTTCGCAATTGAAGTATCGGAGGGCAGGACTAAGTTATCCGAGCCGCTGATCTGCAAGCTACCTTTAGCCTCTTGCAACAGAGCAATGGCCTCCGAACTACCAATCAGGTTCACCCGGAAGTGAGTGTCATCGGCGCGGGTAACGCTGAGCTTGATCGATTCCAGTAGCTGCTTATTATTTTGATAGGCTGCTTCATCCTTAGCCATGCTGGCCGCAGTTTCGGCTTTCCATTTGGCCAATGCCTCTTTATAAGCCTTTTCATCAGCGATCTGCTGATCTTTAAGTGCCTGATACGCCTGCCACATCTTGATTTCGGCATTGGCGATGTTCCGAATATGCGGCAATACTGCCCGCGCCACATTGGTAACAGTCCAATCGATGGTTCCCTTTCGATAGACAAAAATTCCGTCTGCGGCAGAATTCTTCTCAATGGCCCAAACTAGAGCCTGGGCGGCGCCATTTTTCTGGTACGGATCTAACTGATTGAACAGATCCAAGGCAGCTTTATGTTCTTCGATCAGTAATTTGTTCTGCTCGTAAAAATCTTTTCCGGCTGGGTAACTAGTGTCAACATCCATCAGACGACGATCCCCACCGTTATAGATGTACGCTAAAGCCTTTAGCTCTCGTTGAATCTTAGGGTCGGAGACCATACGACCTGTCGATGATCTGTCAACAGAACCTACCGCATCGCCAGCATCAATAGATACTTTCAAACCTTTTTCCGTATGCCCCGGTTTGCTGGGATCTAACCAGGAGGGGTCAATCCCAAAACCAGGCTGTGCGCAGAATGAACTAGTGTAGTATTCCGGTGCTTTAGTCAGGACACCCTGTTGATTAACATCTCGATAGACATCTCCGCGGTTTTTTACCATCAGGTAATTCGCATTATGCATCCGAAGCGTGTTGGGGAGCTCTACCTCCCAATCATTCGACCACCCATTACTCTGGGCAATCGCATTGTTATACGCGTCTCTCAGCTGAGTATTTGGCCAATGATTGTTCCTCTGACCGAACTGTTCCGCCCAAAATATAGTTCCCTCGGCAAAAGGCGGATTAGGTATATCCCAGTTTCCGTCCTCTATCTCCTGGAAATTCATGCCGGCTTCTACGGCTTTGAAATCTTTTGCTAATTGGGCATTCTCCGTATCGGAGGCCTGGGAGGGGGCTACCAAGGTGGTGATAGTCCATGCCAGGGCTAATGCAGCAGCTAATCCAGCGACGATCCAACGCCGCAACAATTTAGCAGTTTGACTGTTAATCATTATTCATCCTGTGTCTACTAGAAGGAGGGATCGACATCTCCACCAACAGATCCTGACGAGGCGTTCGCCTGGGTTATGTCACGCCCAAACGCCCCGCCTGGAGGGACCTGGCCTGTTGTCAATGCCGACAGGAACACTATTAACTTGTCTAGGTGTAGTTAATTTATTTTAATACACTTACCATCTTACAAGATTTTCATAGAACAACGCAAGAGAGTTATAGAGGTAAACCTAGGATACTGAGGTAGTTCGCGGAAGTTAGCCCACTTTCAACAGGGAATTTAGCGGCGCTTACCATCTGGACTGTCTTGAAAAGTGCACAGATTCACAGGACAAAAGGCCTGTATCAATTACGAATTAACATTAAAAATCCATTAAGCGGTTTTATGATTTCCGAACTGGGTATTCCTTAATTATGAGACTAACTTTAGTGACCAGCCTAAACCGAAGGCAGCAATACTTAGTAACCGCCAGGAAAAAGCGTTAGCTGACGCGTTACTGAGGTTCCTTGGCCAGCCACAAAGTATAAGGCCCATCATTAACTAAAGACACCTGCATCATCGCGCCGAAGACTCCGGTTTCAACCTCCGCGCCACCAGCGCGCAAATCCGCAACTAGTTTGTCAAAAATAGGATGTGCCACCTCGCCCTTAGCCGCATAAGTCCAGGAAGGGCGGCGTCCCTTGCGCACCGAACCATACAGGGTGAACTGGGAAACCACCAGCAGGGGTGCCCCCGACTCCAGCACTGAAGAGCCGTCCTCAAAAATCTGTTGATTAAGTAGGCGGCGCACCGTCCAATCAATCTGCTCTTGGCCGTCACCGGGAGTTATCCCCACGAAAGCCACCAGGCCTGGCCGATCCAGCCTCCCGACGGTTTTACCCTCAACCGTCACCTCCGCGGAAAGTGCCCTTTGAATTAAGGTACGCATAAGACCCTCCTAGCCTGCGATATTTAACGATCCGGAACCCGAACGCGGGGAGGCGTCAGCAAAGGCTTTCCGATCAATGCGGGACTGTCCCTGCCAGGAAACCCCGGCAGGATCGGTAATCACAGTCACCGCCGCGGCCAAAGATTGCTCTTCCTCTCCCTCTTTCCAGCAGACAGTCAGTTGCCCGGTGGGAGCAGTCCGTTTCACTAACCCCAAAGCAATCGGCCCGTCCTCAAAATGATTGGCACTCGCCTGCACCGTACCGACTTTGCGGCTCCCAGCATAGAGTTTCGCTCCCGGAGGTGGCAGCAAAGAGGAACTGCCATCCAGATGCAAAAACACCGCTCGTCGCGGAGGGTGACCCAGGTTAACGATGCGCGCTACTGTTTCCTGTCCGCAGTAGCATCCCTTATTAAGGTGTACCGCGGTGCGCAGCCAATCCAGTTCATGGGGCAAAGTGCGCGGGTCAATGTCGGTGCCGTAGGGACGCCAAGCCGCTATCCGTAAAGCCCGCCAATCGGCCGCGGCAGCAAAAACCGGAGCAGCCAGGCTGTATCCGTCCTCAGTTTCTCGTGGCCAAGAAAGCTGCTCCCACTCGGAAAGTAACTGGGCGCGAACTGCGGCAGTCTTTTCCACCGGAACTACCCCCAGGCGCGCCGGGTAATCCTGCCCCGGATGAGCCTGAGAACGGGGAGAATAAGCGGTGCCACCAGCAGTTATTCCTGGCCATGGGTCTGTCCAAATCGGCCCAAAATGTGCCAGCACTTCCTCGGCTAGGCTGGGAGTGAAAAAACCCCAAACCGTAAGCTCCGCGCGTACGGCAACCTCCACCCGCGACATAAATTTCATAGATTCTAAAAACTGCGCCAAAGCCAGCGCATCCGCAGTAAACAGCCAAGCAACCTCGCCGGTCCAAACGATTCCAGCCGCGAATTTGACCCGGCCATTGGCATCCAGGAACAGCATTTCCCGGCTCTCCCCCGCAGCCATACCGGTTAGCACTTGCGAAGATAGGGTGGTTAGCCAGGAGGGAGCGTCCGAGCCAGACACGGTGATGACCTGCAGCCCGGTTTCCGCGATCCCGTATCCGCACCGCAAAGCCACTTGGTTGTCTACAAAAGTCACTATTAGGCTCCTTCTGCCCGGTTAATACCTGGAGTATCCTCGTGCGGATCAGCAGCTTCCTGCCCGTTTGCGGTCTGCCCGGTATCGTTCGCCGCTTTGGCCTCCGCTACCTCCGCGGCGTCCTCTTTATCTAGCTCTTCGCGCGGATCTTCCCCGGCGGGCAAAGACGTCACCCCGGGGGCGCTCAAAGTCTCCTCTCCGGCGGGCAGACGCAATAGGCGCGCCGAAAAATCAGATTCGGCATCTTTACCGGGAAGCACCGAATCTTGCGCCCAGAACAGTTCCGAAGAAACCAATCCCATCATTCGCGAAAGCTGCTCGAAGGGAGCAGGTGCGCGCCGGGAAGAAACCATAATCCGCGGCCCCATCGATACCGCCTCCCAGGAAACCTCGGCGGTGTAGGGGCCGCCAGCAGAAGTCAGGCGACAACGCGAGCGCGCCTCTTGCTCACTATCGGCCGGAGCGGCGGCAGTTACTCTCCAAGAGGTATCCTCCCGCCAAAGCAAAGCACCACGGCGCAACTGCGAGAGGCCGGTCGCGGCGTCAGCTTGCATATCCGGTTTTTCGGCGACCGGTTCTGCCAACCAGGTGAGAGTGGCTTGCTGCAGACTCGTTCCGGTGGCGCGAAAAGTAGTTTCTTGCCAAATAAAGCATTCTTCACGCTCTGCGTTTTCAGCATCCGTTTCTTTAGGCAAACGCGCGGTTCCCCACCCTCGCCAAGATCCCAGTAGCCACGCCAGGGGGATTAATTCTTTCGCTAAGCCTAAAGGTAAATCCATCATGAGCTACAGCCTAGTAGAGTAAGTAAGACACAAGCTATAAAAGTGACGCAATTGGGCGAAGAGCAAAACCGGGAGAGAATCGGAAATATGGAAGATTCGGCAACCACACCGCAGGCAACCCCGAGCGGCGCGAACCCGTCTGCGCCAGCAGACTCCCCTGCCCCTGTCGGCAAAAACACCCAGAAAAACGCGCCTGGCTTGGCAAATGCGGTTACAAAACCTACCCCGAAACCGGTTTCTCCCATAGCTGCTCGCAGCTGGTGGGTAGCACTACTTGCTGCCCTGCCTCCCCTAGCGATGCTGTTTTTCCTTTATTGGAACCCCTATTTGGCGGTACTTACTGCCGCCGTTGTAACTATCGCCGTCTCCCTAACTTGGGGTAGCCTCTCCCAGGCTCCCAGCCCGGGGCGAACCGGCTTAGTGGTGGTAATCGCCGGAATCGGCTGCCTGCTGGCCGCATTCTTAACCAATAATCTCACCTGGGTTCCGCTGGTACTTTCCTGGTGTGTACTGGCAGCTTTTATCGCCGAAATGACCCGGGGAAAACATCGCCCTTTAACTACCTGGTCACTAGCTAGCACTATCGCTGGATGCGCGCTGGTAGCAGCCGGATCGGCCTGGGGACTGGCTATCGCCTACCCCACGATGAACCTGCTGGCGATGGCAGCACTGCCAGCCATGGGACTAGCATGCCTAACCTTGGCACTCCCCACCAAATATGCCAGTCTCCGCTGGCTATATTGCTCTGTAGCCGGGATCCTCGCCTCGGGTTTGCTGACGTATTTTGTGCTCTACCAATACTCCGATTTAGCCCTAGCGATCCCCTTTGCCTACCGCAATCCTGCCTTGGCGATCTGGATCATGACGGTGGGTTTAGGATTCCTATCTGGGCTGTTAGTCGCCTGTATCAACGCGTTATTTATGGTGCCGGCAGGCAAAAACTACCGCTGGCGGCAACTTACCCTCGCCCTGCTACCCACTTTGTTTATTGCGGTTCCGATCTACTCTTTAGCGCGCCTAATCACCGGCTAGTTTTCCTCTGGAATCATCAAGATGGAGCCACAAGGACACTCTTCAGCGCAAATCCCGCAGCCCTTACAGTAGTCATACTTGAACTCGTACTCGCCCGGCTTAATCTTCTTGATGGCGTTATCAGGACAAACCCCGAAACAGTTATCGCAACCGAAACAGTTACCACAAGACATGCAGCGCCGCGCCTCAAATAGGGCAGACTCTTGATCTAAGCCTTGCACAACCTCGTCAAAGGTCGAGGAGCGCCGGGCAGATTCAATCTTGGCGCGCACCCGGTGCGGAGCATCCGCGTAATACCAGTTAGTAAGCCGATCATAAGTGGCATCCCCGGTGATCGGGGGCTTGTGGTACTCGGTGCCGTGCAGGAAAGCGTCAATATAGCGAGCAGCTTTCTTGCCGTGACCAATCGCCACCGTAACTGTACGCTCGGAAGGAACCATGTCCCCGCCGGCAAACACGCCGTGACGCCCGGTCATCATCTGCGAGTTAACCTGGACGACTCCCTTTTCGATTTCAATATCGCGGGCGCGCTCCACCAGACCCAAATCAGATTCCTGACCTAGCGCCATTACCACCGAATCGGCGCCGAGTTCTTCAAACTCACCGGTAGGTTGGGGGAAGCCGTTCTCGTCCAGCTCCATTTTCTCTACCGTAAGCTTGCCGCCATCAATATGTTTGATGGTGGACAGCCACCGCATCATAATCCCCTCTTCTTCGGCTTCTGTAACCTCAGAATCGTGGGCAGGCATCCGGTCACGGTTACGGCGATACACGATCACCGCTTCCTCTGCGCCCAGACGCTTCGCGGTACGGGCAGCATCAATCGCGGTATTACCCCCGCCATAGATAACAACCCGCCGCCCTAGCATCGGCTTGTCCTCGCCCTCCATATCGGCAAGCAGCTGAACCGCGTCCATAACTTTCGCAGAGCCACCAGCAGGAATATCGGCGTGACGCCCAATATGGGCACCGACCGCCAAAAATACGGCATCGAAGTCATCGGCCACATCGTCAACATTTTCGACTTTGGCATTGAACTCGAAACGTACGCCCAGGTCTTCGATCCGTTTAATCTCGGCATCGAGCACCTCGCGGGGCAGACGATACTTAGGGATCCCAAAACGCATCATCCCGCCCGCCATGGGACCTGCCTCTTTTACGGTAACTTCATGGCCGAGACGGCGCAGGTGATAGGCAGCAGACAGCCCGGAAGGCCCGGCTCCCACTACCAGTACGTGTTTACCGGTGGGAGCCGCATCTATAGTTACATTCCAGCCCTCTGCAATGGCCTTATCGCCCAGGAAACGCTCAATCGCGTTAATGCCTACGGCCTCGTCCATTTGCCCGCGGTTACAGGCAGTTTGGCAAGGATGGTAGCAAACCCGCCCCATAGTAGCAGGTAACGGATTGTTTACCATGATTTCCCGCCAAGCGGCCTCGTAGTCGCCCTCCTCGGCGTGGTAAAGCCAAGCCTGGACGTTTTCACCAGCGGGGCAAGCCTTATTACAAGGGGGCAGCATGGATACATAAACCGGACGTTCGGTACGCCAGGAACCAGTTTCATTCGCCAGCGACGACCCCACATTCAAAGTCACCGCCCAAGGAGCGGTATCTTCACTGCGAATCTCCGGAGTGGGCAGAGCAGTTTGACTCATTTAGTTATCCCCCTTTGAAGCCGAGTTGCCGGCAATATGACGCATCGCGGAAGCAGAAGTTTCCCCAGAATCCGGGCGGTCATCCGCAGAAAAAGCGTCGCTTTGGGTACGTTTAGCTTTCGAAGCCTCTTCAATAATGCGCTGGGTAAAGCGCCCCTCGGGGTCTTCACCCGCCGCCAGAATCCGCTCCAGTACGTCCTCGTCCAATTGTTCCGGATCGATGAGGCCGTAGCGGCGGATATTACGATCCGCGATTTGCTGCATCCGCTCTAAGACCTCTTCTTGCCCTTTCTTAAATACGTGGGCGAAGCGGCGTTGCGGACGCATATATTCGGTGACCGGCACCGGGCGGCGCAGCTTAGTTACCGAAGTAATCTCGCCATGCTCGGCCTCGTAAACCGGGAAAAGTCCGCATTGGGTGGCCAGGCGTGCCAGGCGAATCGTCAGGTTAGAAGCAGAACCCCAACCCAGCGGGCACGGCACCAGAACGTGAATATAGCGAGAACCGTGGAACTGCATGGCCTTACGTACCTTGTATTCCAAATCGCGCAAATCCGCGACCGTGGCAGTAGCTACATAAGGAACCTCGTGCGCCATGGCGATTCGCGGTACATCTTTACCCTGGCCAAACACGTTTCCGGGTTTTTCCCCTACCGGCTGGGTGGTAGCCGTACGGGCAGCGGGGGGAGTCGCCCCGCTTCGCTGCACCCCGGTATTCATATAGGCGCCATTGTCATAGCAGATATAGAGGACGTCATCGTTACGTTCGAACATCCCCGACAGGCAGCCCATCCCGATATCTACAGTGCCGCCATCACCACCCTGGGCAACCACCCGGGTTTTCTTGCCTTTGGCACGAAGCGCCGCCGCCGCCCCCGAAGCTACTGCGGGAGCATTGCCGAATAGGGAGTGCACCCAAGGAATCGTCCAAGCAGTTTCGGGGTAAGGAGTAGAAAAAACCTCCAGACAGCCAGTGGCATTAACCGCCACCAAATCTCGATCGGCGGCATCCATCGCGGTGTCGAGGGCGTAACGCGCCCCCAAAGCTTCCCCGCAGCCCTGACAAGCGCGGTGACCGGAAGTTAGCGAGTTGATCCGGTTCGGGTCAGACTGGACGGAACGATAATCTAATTCCGCGAGCCGGTTACCCACCGCATAGGAGCCTACCTGGTAAAACTTTACATTTTCGCGTGCCGGAATCGCAGTTTCTACGCTTTCGCGAAACTGCGGTGCCGGAAGCGGAACACTCATAGTTGCTGACATAGCCTGCCTCCTAAATTCCGCGCGCCGCATTGGCACGCTGAGTGGCGTGACGTTGAATGTTTTCACTGATCGGACCAGAACGCCGGGTGGCTTTTTCCCGTTCCAGCTCCGCCTCAACCAGTTCTTGATCCAGATCCAAGAAGGTGAGGTGTTCTAGCTGATCGGCGGCTACCTGATCCAGCACCTGCTCCAGGGAATGCTCGGTGATATTGCGCCCGCCCAAACCGGCGATCACTTCATAGTCACGAACTGATTTGCCGGATCGCGAAAGAGCAGAGCGACAATGAGAAGCTACGATTCCCCCAATACCTAAGGAGAAGGCCTTCTCGATACATACGAAGCGTTTTGCACCCCCCAAATACTTGGCTACCTGTTCAAAGGGGAAGGGTCGGAAGGAGCAAATCCCGAGCACCCCGATTTTTTCGCCCGCTTCGCGGCGCTGATCAACCACGTCTTTAATGGTGCCCAGCACCGAACCCATCGCCACGATAACGGTTTCGGCGTCCTCGATCCGGTAGGGACGAACCAGCCCGCCGGAATCGCGCCCGAAAATGTTCTTGAATTCTGCTTGTACTTTGGGGATGAGCTCTAACGCTTGCAGCTGTTTTACGTGTTGGAGGTACTTTACTTCGGTAAAGGCTTCCGGACCTACCATCGCGCCAATAGTGATCGGATCGGCAGGGTCGAGGACGACCCGGGGAGTATAGGGAGGCAGGAACTTTTCTACCTGCTCTTTTTCCGGAACATCTACCTGTTCCACCGCGTGGGTCAAAATGAAGCCATCCATACAAACCATTACTGGAACCGAAAGTTCTTCGGCAATCCTGAACGCTTGTACATGCAGATCCGAGGCTTCCTGGTTGTTCTCAGCGAACAATTGTAGCCACCCGGATTCGCGTTGACTCATGGTGTCGGAGTGGTCATTCCAAATGTTGATCGGCCCGCCGATCGCCCGGTTAGCCACCGTCATTACGATGGGCAACCCTAGCCCGGCAGCGTTATAAACTGCCTCTACCATATAGAGAAGCCCCTGGGAGGCGGTAGCGGTATAGGTACGCGCCCCCACTGCCGAAGCCCCAATGCAGGCCGACATGGCTGCGAACTCGGATTCTACGTTAATATATTCCGCGCTACCCATTTTGCCTGCTTTAACCAGGGCAGATAGCGCCTCCACTATGTGGGTTTGGGGGCTAATCGGGTAAGCACTGACAACTTCCGGGCTGCAGGCGGCAACCGATTGCGCAATAGCTTGCGAACCTTCAATCTGTTTTAGCACGTTACTTGGCCTCTGCTTTCATTGAACTGACCATTTCGTAGGCGGCGACCGCGGCAGCCACATTGCCTTCACCGACTTTGCCGTGGAAACGGTTTTGAATCGCCTGGGTAACACTGGACAGGCGCACTAACCCAGTCAGGGCGGCTGCTCCCCCCAGCATCACTGCGTTCGGTAGGGGGCGACCCAGATGCTTCTTAGCGATCTCGGTAGCCGGGATCATCACCACATGTCCTTGCGGGTGGGCGGCAATAACTTCCTCTATCCCCAGTTCAGCAGCCGACTTGGCTGAGTTTACCAGCGCGAACCCGTCTGGTTTCAGACCCGAAAACACGTCCATAATCGCCAGTAAGGTAGCATCTTGCACCACCACCAAATCGGGTTCCTGAACGGGTTCGCGGGTACGGATTTCTTTATCTGCAATCCGGCAATAAGAAACTACCGGCGCACCGGTACGCTCCGAACCGAAAGAAGGGAACGCCTGCGCATGATGCCCATCGGTGAATGCCGCATAGGCAATCAGATCAGCAGCAGTTACGACGCCTTGGCCACCTCTGCCATGAATTCGAACTTCAGTCATACTTTTACCTTAGGACTGCGGTCCCAGCTAAGAGGCATCCAAATATTAAATTGCCATTACCAGGGAATTTAAGTTTATAAGGTTTTCTACCTCATAAGGGATTCCCTGACGCGAATGTATCTTAAATACCTGAGCGCATATTTATCCCGCCAGAAAAAATGTGACCGAAGTGTTATTAGCCGTTCTTATCGGCACTTTTATATCTAACCGAGACCAAAATGCTACCGCTTCGTGAGCATCTATTAAGCACAATCTCATGTGTTCATAGTACGGTTGCCCATGTGCAAAATGCGTATGAAGCCGTTCAGCCCGAAGATATAGCGGGCGAAGACGAGGTCAAACCGGACAGGACGCCCTCAAGGGCGAGGCCGGTACGCAGCACAATTCCGCAGCCTTCCTCTCATACGATCGCCTCTTCAAAACCTTTAGCGGGCGAGGATCCTACTCCCTTGAATAGTGATGGCGGCCAGGGCGATACTCCTCGTGACACCAACTCCGAGCCCCCGATCCGGCGTTCTCTGCTGGTTAGAAAACCCCAGGGCTTCAGTGCCGAGGGCGGTGTTTCCGCTAATACCACCGGCGGGGTAACTGCCGTTCCCAACACCGGTAACCTGCAAAAGATTCATGCCCCCTTGCTGGGAGAGTCTAACGCTGACAATCCCGCGCCTAGCGACCAGCTGGCAAAATCTGCAGAAGACTCCCGGAAGGGCGAAAAGCTGTCTTCGCCCTCGGAAAAACTGCAGCTACCGGGAGTGAAGGCTCACACCTCCCGCTTTCGGCGGGTAGTGAAAAACGATTTTTCGCAGATTAATAAGCCACTTAAACGCGACGATGATCTCCATATCATCCAACAGCTTGGTAAAAAATCTAACCGCTGGGGCAGATGGGCACGCAACGGTTGGGTGCCAACTCAAGAGGGTGCCTATGCGATGGCGCTACTGCCCTACTGGATTGGAGTGATAGAGTCTTCGCTTCGTCCAGTTCATTGGCTGGTATTTACGCTGTGGCTTTGCGGATATTTCGCCTTTAATGCGGGGGGACTGTGGTTGCGATCCCACCGTAAAGATCGTTACTTCAAACCATTACAAATCTATGGTGCTATAACTTTAGTTTTAGGAGTTATCAGCCTGCTGGTAGCACCCCCGCTGCTGGAGTGGACCCTAGTATTTTTCCCGCTAATCGTAATCGCAGTGGTCGAATCGATTCTCCATCGGGAACGATCTTTATTGGCGCGCACCAGTACCATTTTGGCGACTGGAGTCATGAGCCTAGTTTCCTACGATATCGGCACCCAGTTTTCGCGATCTTTCGCTGCCATTCCCTGGTTGGAACATACTGCTACCAGTAATGTTGACTGGGTCGTATCTCCTACCGGGAATCTGCAAGGTTGGGGCTGGATGCTGGTAGTAGCTTGGGTCATTACCTCTTACTACTGGTCAACTGTTCCCTATGTGCGGTCTTTGGTTCGCCGGCGAAATTCACAGCCTTTCTGGTTCTTTTCGATAGGGGCTCATGCAGTACTAACTGCGGTGATTCTGGCATTTTTCATTCTAGGTTGGGTTACCTGGTGGCATCTGTTGGTTTGGACGCTGCTGCTGGCGCGCTCAATTGCGGTGCCGCTATTGCAAAAGAAATATCCGCAGGCGCTTACGGTATCGCGGATAGGGTTCGCGGAGATAGCGGTGGCGATGCTGATCATTATTACTTTACTGGTGTAACCCCATTAAAAGGGAGAGATTAGCCTTTTAATGGTTCTAGGATTTGCAGGACGCGGAGCTTCCATCCGTTTCACCACAAATGATTGCGCCGTGGCTTTGGTAGTCCTATTAATCCCCAAGTTGTGGTTACGAGTTTCAATAAAACGCGCATAGTCTCCATCGCCGGAGTCTTCCCACGCTTTCGCTACCTGGCCATATAGTTCTTTAGCGTGATTTCCTCCCACACTGTGGTAGTTCTTATAGGTCCGCACCGTAGTCAGGTTGGGAACATTGGGATTTGTCCGTCCGTCAAGCCGGGGCACAATATCGGCAGAATTTTCTAGTGATACCATATGGACTCCTGACGCCGGACGAAAATTGCCGGTATTAGAACCCAGCGTTACCACGCTTTTTATATTGTATTTTTTTGCCAAAGCGGGATTTGCACCTAGTTGTGCTGCCACCGCCCCGCCTTGCGAGTGACCTATCAGTTCTACCGGTTGCCCGCGGCGATACCCGGCCTGATCTAAGGCTCTAGTAACCGCATTGGTCATATCGGAGTTTCCTGCCCGACCCGATGCATTTGTTTGCAAATTAGTGCGCATATCTTGCGGATTTGCCCCCGTAACCGTCCATACCTGGGTGCCACGGATATCTACCCGCCAAGCAACCCGATTACCGGTACGATATTTAACTACCCGCAACTCGCCATGATCGGGAAACGCTTTTGCTTGATTAAATTCGCTGACCAGTCCAGAAATGTTTAAGGGAGCGGTAACTTTTTGAGATTTACCATCGATTTTCGGGGCTACCCACAGCGAACCCGGTCCTTGAAATGCCGCAATCTGCTGGGCGAGCCGGGCAGACAATAACTGGACGATGAAACCTTTGCCGTTTTCACCCTGCTCATTTAGGGCTGCGAGCAAAGAATTATCGCGGTGCCGGTCGTTTTGTGAAACCCACAGCGCAGAATCACCTATGGAATCATCAGGTTTGCTCCATAACAAAAGTCCCGCAAGACTACCGAAGTCTATTGAACCGGAAAGCACATCCAACGAAGAAACTATCTGTCGCGAACGTGCCTCGCAGTTTTCGTATCTGGCTGCTGCCAGCAGCAAGTTATTTTGTAGCAATCCGATCTGGAGAGATAAATCTATCGCTGATTCCGCGAGCATCTGCAACGCTGAAATCAGTCGCTGCGTTACCGATATCCGCGGCAAGATGGCAGCAGAGTTTACTGCTTGATTGGCAATCCGTCTGACCTGTAAAACCTTTTCTAAAACACTGTTTAAATTGGCCGCGTTAGCACGAATAACAGCGGTGTTAATCCCCAGCTGGTGACCGCCAACTACGCTAATCGGTAGGGAATTATCATCGGTGGGCATAGTTATTTTCCCGCCTGCTGTAGGGCTAGCAGCGCCGAGATTGCTTCCTGGGCTAAGCTATCCGCCGCCACGGCGGCTCTAGATAGCGCAATCAGGTGCTGCTCGTGACGCCGCAAAGTTCCTTGCGCAGCGGTAGCTGCATCTGATGTCCACTGTTCACGCAAATCCATCCCAGCCACTTGTCCTGAAGCGCTGTGCGCCACCAGCGCCGCTTGCCGCATATCCTCGCTAATAGCGGCAGCAATCGCCACCTCGCTTGCCATATCCTCTCCTTCCTTAGCTATTTGCGAATCTAGCGGGGCAATAATTCGCGGAGCTGTTTACAAATAAACAAATTAGGAAAACTAGATCGTAATCCCGGCTGTGCAATATTGATGCGAGTGGCACTAACGACACTCCTAGAGGTATGGGATAACATAAAACACATGGTGAACTCCCAAGACAGCCGCCTGAAATCCGGTCTTAAACTGCCTTCTAAAGTTGAAGACCCGGTGATTGTGGTCAACCACCTGACCAAAGATTATGAGTCAGGAGCGGGCAAGGTACGTGCTCTGGATAGTATTTCCATCGGGATTGCTCGCCGCCACTTCACCGCGATTATGGGCCCGTCCGGGTCTGGTAAATCGACATTTATGCACTGCTTAGCCGGGTTTGAATCCGCTACTTCCGGCTCTATTAAAATCGACGACACCGAGATCGTAGGGATGAACCAGCGCCGGCTCACTCGACTGCGCCGTGATCATATCGGCTTTATTTTTCAGGCATTTAACTTAATCCCCACGCTGAGCGCGAAAGAAAACATGGTTTTGCCTTTCGAAATCTCACGTCGAAAATTTCCCGCAGAACGCTTCGAACAGGTAGTCGCGGCATTGGGGTTACAAGATCGCCTAAATCATCGTCCCTCGGAGCTTTCGGGCGGGCAACAGCAGCGAGTGGCTTGCGCTAGAGCTCTCCTCCAAGATGCGGTGGTGCTTTTTGCGGACGAACCCACGGGAAATCTAGATTCTGAATCCTCGGAGCAAGTGCTGCGTTACCTGCGTAAAGCAGTTAATGATTTTGGGCAATCAGTAGTGATGGTGACCCACGAGGCCGCGGCGGCCGCCTATGCTGATCGCGTCCTGTTTTTATCCGATGGCAAGATTGTGGCCGAACTTGATAATCCGGAACGCGAAAGGATACTGGCGGCTCAAACCGAACTACCTGCTTTTATGGCCACGCACTCCCTACCTAATACCGAGAATGCTGCCAGCGGATCCTTAAAGGATACCCAGAAATCTGCCGCATTCTTGCCGGCTGGAACCAAAACAGGTGCCTGGCCAGATCATGAAAAAATGCAGGCGCGCCTGGCAAACTTACAGCTAGCTCGAGGCGCTCAAGTTGAGCTACCGCCTCGCTCCGCCGCCCCAAATAAAGTTGGGGGCATAGATGCGGGGGCATTGCACGCCCTGATGGGAGCTGGAAAACCGGTAGTACCCGCGGAATTGCGTACCCGAGAGGGCGCGCGGCGAGCATTGGCTAAGAAGCGGGAAGCGGCGCCGCCAGAAAAGAAAAGCAACCCGCCGGTGGAAGTAGCCTCGCCTGGAAGCGCCAGTAAACAGGCCGAGCCCGCCGCCTCCAAAATGCCCGTTACCCGCCTAAGTGGCAGCGTG
The DNA here is from genome assembly GCF_055387755.1 of Varibaculum sp. GTC20041. Classification (NCBI taxonomy): domain Bacteria; kingdom Bacillati; phylum Actinomycetota; class Actinomycetes; order Actinomycetales; family Actinomycetaceae; genus Varibaculum; species Varibaculum sp. GTC20041. The sequence goes on along the minus strand of NZ_AP041144.1, from coordinate 68,491 downwards.
CGGGAAACTCGGGATGAACGCGGCACTACTTGGCAGGGATGGACTCCCAAACCGGGATCGAGAGCTACTAAAGAAGAAAAACCGAGTCCACAGTTGTCCTCAAAAAACGTGCCTAAGCCGGAGCCTGCGCGCTCGCCCAGCCCCCATACCTCGGCAAAACCGCTTGCCTCCACACCCGGTGGCTTTAAAGCAAACAAGATTGCTACTAGCGCGTCTAGAAAGACTGACCAAAAAACTGATAACCAGCGCTGGTCGGGACTTTATTCAGTATTTTCCAATCCGGTAGCAGAAACTAGCGGATTTTGGGAGGACGCAGCAGATGTTCCCGCCTCCAGGAAAACTACCCGCACTGAAAATCCTGAGCCTACAGCTATACACGATTCCCGGGCAAATGAAGCTTTGGCAGCCACGAAAAAGACCCCTAGCAAACAGACAGGTGGCGCTGCCCAGCCGGAAGTATCCGCAAGCAAGGCAGGAACCAAGAAAACTGCGGGGAATCAAATGCCGCCAATTGAGGCCAAACCGAGTAAATCGGTACCACGCACCCCGGAAGACACTTTAAATCAGGAAAAACAGCGTTTGCTCGCCATGATTAAGAAGGCGGAAGCACTGCTTGATTCCTCGCAAGATGCGATCGATTCCTTTGAAACCCCTCAGGATAAAGCATGATTAGGATAGCTTGGCGCAACCTGCGCGCCCACCTGCGACGTTTCCAAATGTCGCTACTGGCAGTGGTGCTCGGGGTGGCTTTCTTATCAGGAATTTTTGCGCTCCGCGCCACCCTTGCCGATTCTTATGATTCTTTGATCGCCTCTACCAACACTTACCAGTATTACCTGGTAGGAAAAATGCAGGGTGAAAAAGTTGCAGGGCAGACTCCCGTGCGGGATAGCTTAGCCCTAACAAATGTTAAAGAAGCCGAAAAGGTAGCAGGAGTCAAGTATGCTGATCCTTATTTAGTGGATGTGTGCATGCTGGCCGACCAGGATAATAAACGCCTGGGACAAGCGGGACAAGTATCCATTTTGCAGGTTCTATATCCGGGACACTCAACCCAACCCCGCTTGATCAAAGGGCAAGCTCCTCGCGGTGAACAACAAATCGCCCTTGAAGAATCCGCGGCTAAACGCTTAGGTATAACCACTGGAAAAAAACTAAAAATATACGTTTCTAGCGAAGGTAAAACCGCTACGGTCAGCGGGATTTATCGATTCCCCAACCCGGTAGCTTTCACCAACTATGTTTTTGTGGATGCCGATGGCTTCGTGCCTCTAACCCAAAAACCTCCGCCGTTAGCCACCACCGCTATCGGTATCACCGCTGAAAAAGGAGTGTCCTCCCAAAAGCTGCGCGCCTTACTCAATAACGAGTTTTCAGATACTGCGGAAGTAATGAGCCAGGCCGAATACAACGATGAGATAAATACGGCAGCAAATAGCTCTCTCGATTTTGTCAATGTATTTTTACTGGTATTCGCAGCAATCGCCCTATTTGTGGGGACGTTTATTATTACCAACACTTTCCAAATGATGGTGCGTGCCGAGCAATCACAATTCGCGATGTTGCGGGCAATCGGGGCTAGCGGAGGACAAGTGTTCTCGATTGTGACGCTACAAGGCTTACTAGTTGGTATCCTCGGCTCCGCGATCGGGGTGGGAGCCGGATATCTACTCACCCGCCTGGTTTCCTGGGGCTTAGCAAAAGCCGGATTCGAAGCTTTACAAATTAGCTGGTCCTGGTCAATTACCCTCCTGGCTTTAACCGTGGGCATTTTGGTGACGGTCATCGGTTCCCTTTGGCCTGCCCGCGCGGCGGCACTTACGCCTCCGGTCGAGGCAATGCGGCAAAATACGCAAACCCAAAAGCCGGTATGGCCACGAGCCATAATTGGGACGCTGGTGCTGGCGCTCGCAGGGGGACTACTTGCGTGGGCATCCTCTGATAGCGGGAAAAACGGCCTGTGGCTCGGCATTGGTGCCACCCTATTCTTGCTGGCCATGCTGATTTTGGTTACTCCTTTATCCGCAGCAATCATTAGGGTCTTAGCCGGACTGATTTGGTGGCTGCGTCCTCATGCCCGCTTGGCGATGCGCACCTTAACTGCCAACTTGAGGCAAACGGCCAATACTGCCGCCGCCCTGATGATCGGGGTTGCTCTGGTAGCCGTGGGAGCGACTTTGGCTGCCTCTACCAAGGCCTCTACCCAATCGGTAATAGATCAAAAGATAAACACCGATTTGGTGGTGAGCACGGAGCCAACAGTGGTTTCGCTTTCTCCCAGTCTTTTGGACAAAGCCGCCCGAGTATCTGGGGTAAAACAGGTAGACCTGATGACTGGAATCGGGCTTTTTCGGATTACAGTTCCGGGGAAAAAACCTGAGCAAACCATGATGCAAGTGACCTATCCGCAGTTTGACCGCTACATTAAGGTAACCCCCATTAGCGGTGCAACCGCAGACTATTTCTCGCAGTCACCTGCAACTCCTAGAGCAATTGTTTCACGCGCCTGGGCTAAATCTAGAGGGCTCGCCCCCGGGGACAAGATCGAGATCAGCGGGATTCACGGGCAAGAAATAGTTACTATCGCCGCCACTATCGACACCGAATTAATATTCCTGGATGTAATGGTGCCCCGCTCCCTGGCCACCAAACTAGGTCCCGAAGCGGCCGACATTACCACCAGCGCCTCCATCGAACTTGAGGACGGGGCTGACCTGAATAAAGTACAACGCGAGGTGCAAAAAGTAGTTTCAAACAACCCCTTTATGGTGGTGCAAACGCATCAGGAAGCAGCAGATAGAGTGGCAGCTACCGTAGATCAGGTTTTGTCAGTCCTGTACGCACTACTAGCATTATCCCTGATAATCGCAGCTTTAGGAATTATGAACACGCTATCGCTTTCGGTGCAGCAGCGTTTTAGAGAACTAGGGCTAATCCGCACCGTGGGGCTTTCTTCCCTGGGGCTATCCCTGATGATTACCGTCGAGTCGGTGCTGATTACGCTGGCAGGTACCCTCCTGGGGATAGGTGGCGGAACCGCGCTGGCAACGTTTGTGTGTCGCTATCTATCCGACCGCGGGATCAGCATTATTGAGGTGCCCTGGGCTTCGCTCGGGTTGATTTGTCTATTGGCGGTGCTGGTAGGAACTTTGGCGGCGCTAATGCCGGCGCGCCGCGCCCGCAGGATGCCAATCCTGGAGGCGGTCTCCTCCGGGGATTAAACCTGAAGAGGCGACGGAAGCTGCTGCCTAACGCCGCTTAATGCCTTTAGATATACCGCTACCCAGAAACGCCGCCGGGTTAGTTAAACCAATCGTCATCAGTCGCGGACGGAATATGCTTACGCCAATCCTCGTAATCATCGCCGTTATCATCTTCGGCTTGATCACGTTGTTTAGCCTGCAGCTCCCGCTGCAACGCTTCGTAGTCCGTCTCGGGACTGTAGTACTTTAACTTACGCGCTACTTTTGTCTGTTTAGCCTTTTGACGGCCGCGCCCCATGGCGTGACCCCCTCCACAATAATCACGGATACGCCGGACGCACCCTAAAACTTCTAAAATGTTCTGTATAAAAAGATACCCCATTACGGGCGCCATGACCATTTGAGCCGCCAGGTGAGGTTAATGACACCAGGTGGGAATGGCAATAGTCTTACTGTGTAAATAGCTGGGCTTTGGAGTTACTTTAGTATCCGGCGCACCAGCAGCGCTCCTAAAGCCAAGGCTCCCCCAGCAGCTAATGCCACCTTTCCCAGCGCCTCTGGTTTGCCGGTACTGGCCTGCTGCACGGTATCTTGAGCTTTATCCGCTAAGGCACGCGCCTTCTTTCGGGCATCGGATTTTGCTCGCTCTACATTAGCTTTCGGTGAAAAATAATCGGAAAGTTCCTCTACGGTGCCACTTAAGTCTGCCCGGACAGCCTCGAGATCTGCCTTAATCTGACTTTCGCTACGTGCTGTCATCTTATTCCAAGCCTTTCTTTACTGCTGCGATACCTTCTTTTATACCTTCTTGAGGGTCTGGTTTTTCAGACATTCCTTTTTGTAAAGAAGCCTTGCCTACCAGCGCTAAAATCAGCAGCAACACCAAGAGGATACCGGCAACAATCAGTTTCGCCGCCCATACCGGCACTACCAGCGCCAGAGCCTCTGCCGCTGCCCCAAACAGGAACCCCAACATATAGAGGGCGAGCACCCCAGCTACTACCAGGAGCGCAATTCCCAGCCCGGAACGCTTAGCCATATTTGCGGCCTTAACCTTAGCCAGTTCAATCTCACCCTTTACCAGTGCCTGCACCTGGTCAGATAGTTTCGAAACCAGATTTCCCAAATTAGGACGGGCAGATCCTGTTTTTTCCGCAGCCACAGCTGCCGGTTTGCTGGCACTTGCTTTATCGCTGGCATTTTCCCGCCCCGCTAGCTGCGGAGATACATAGCGCGGAGCAGTTTTGCTACCCGTATTTGCAGCACCACCAGCTGCTGCCTGGGGAGCAGTAGATCCCTGAGGCGCTCCTCCATTTTGCGGCGAGTGGTAACCGGGAGTTGCCGGAACTCCCGGAGTCGCCCGATGTTCCGGCGGAGTTCCAGGTGCCGAATGATAGCCGGGAGTAGGCGGTACCTGCCGCTGTGAATCTGACATTTTCAAATCGCTCCTATCCATAGCTGAGAGCTGTTCCTTGTAGTAACCATATTCTAAGCTATAGGCAGTTTCTATAGTTTCCCACAGTTTCCCCCTTAGCGAATCGGGCTACCGCGATCCGCCACTAGCTACACTCTCCCCTAGCTGCGAGGGAGCGGCGAGGAAAACACCGGCAAATAGGCGGTTAAATCTGAGCCCACGCCCGTGGCGGTAATCTTCTGGGCGTTCACGGCGTTTTCCCAGTTCAAGATGCCGGTGGCGAGGGCGAGCCAAGTATCCGTATTCATTTCCACCACCGCTGGCGGGGTTCCACGCCGATGCACGGTTCCCGCGCCAATCTGCACTGCCCCAAAAGGCGGCACCCTCACTTCTACCGCCTGCCCCGGATGACGCTGAGCTAACACTTGCAAGCTGTAACGAACTGCGGTGCCAGTGTCTGCCCGGCTGGCATTTCCCCTGCTCCAGACCGCTAAAGCCGTCTGCCCATCCTCCGCAGATATTTTTCGCCCCAAATCGGCCTCCTAAGTTACTAACTCGCGGCACTTGCTGCACCCTGACTGGCTTTACTAACGCTTTTAACCCGCCACCCCTTAGGCTATAACCGATGCATAATCCTCAGCCAGACCGGCGCCAACGCTACCGCGCGCTTTACACCTTGCTTTCGGCGGCAGCCTTGACCTTGCTGGCAGTGTCGATGCTCAATGTATCCATCCCCTCCATGACCAAAGCACTGGGACTAACCAGTAGCGATGTGCAATGGATAATGGCGGGCTACACCCTGATTTTTGGGATTGCCCTAATTCCGGCAGGCAGAATGGGAGACACGTGGGGGCACCGCCGCCTATTTGTAATCGGGGTAGCAGTGTTCGCCCTTTCTTCTTTAGGCGCAGGTCTAGCTACCACCCCGCTAATTCTAATTTTGATGCGTCTACTGGCCGGAATCGGTGCCGCCATCATCAGTCCCCAAGTATTAGGGCTGATCCAGATCCTTTTTCATGGGGAAGAACGCACCCGCGCCTACGGATCCTTCGGAATGATTATCGGGATTGCCACCGCCATCGGCCCCACGATGGGAGGAGTACTAATCGCGCTGCTAGGTACCGATCTCGGGTGGCGAGCCGCGTTCTTAATCAATATCCCCATCTGCCTAGTAATTATTTTTGTCACCTACCGCACTATTGCCCCTGACCCCGCCCGCACAGCTAGCGACACTCGCCTTGATTTGCCGGGAATCTTCTTGCTGGCGGCAGCCTTTTTGGCGGTAATGTATCCCTTTATTGATGCCACTATGCCTGGTGGAGGACTTGGAAATTGGCGCTGGCTGTTGCTGCCGGGTGGAGCCCTAGGTTTCCTAGGATTTTGGGCACTGGAGGACTTCCGCGAAAGACGCCAGATCCCGGTAATCATGCCCCGCTCTCTGCTCCTAGATCCTTCCTATATGGTGGGTACGATAGTACTGACTGTATTTTGCGCAGGCTGGACAGCACTATTTATTATTTACACCCTCTACCTGCAACAAGGATTAGGAATCAGCCCCCTGGTAGCTGGACTTTTACAGATCCCCTTAGCGCTAGGCTCCGCGATTGCTTCCGCTAGGTCTTCCCGCCTGACCCTAAAGTGGGGTCGCGGGATTTTAGTCATCGCCTGCGCCCTCGTTATCGTCTCGTTGAGTGTTACCGTGCTAATAACCCGGATTGCTTCCCCCGGGAGCATCCCCTATCTGTTAATAGTTTCCATGTTCTGTTCAGGTTTAGGATCGGGAATTTTCTTTTCTCCCGCGCAAGCACTCTCGCTGCTTTCGATACCACCGGGCAGAGCTGGTGCGGCCGGGGGAATTTCCCAAACTGCCCAACGGGTAGGAGGAGCTATTGGGTTGGCCGGCGCTACTTTAGCTTTTTACCTGCGGCTAGGTACCATCACTGCCCCTGCCGGCAGTGAGCCTGCTCGAGCCGCCTACACCGAGGCATTTAGCTACGGAATGTCCGCGGTAGTAGCTTTCATCATCATCGCTTTCCTATTTGCACTGACTGATGCCCTGAAACGCCGGGAAAATCCGTTAAAGTTTGAAGTGAATTCGCCAAAGAAAGAGAATGAATAAATGATGGCTTTGGTAATTGGCATCTGCTACCTCCTGCTCGCAGCCTACCTGGGGGTGGGACTGATTTTATTTCATCGTCGCCACCTGCCCCGCGCCTCCCGCTGGGGGATCGTGAATGCCGCCACCATCGCCAGCGATAATGCCTGGATCCAGGCTCACCGGGCGGCAGCTCCCCTACTGGGGGCTACCGCGGTACTGTGCGTGATTAACGGGTTTGCTATCGCTGCCCTCACCGGAGAACATAAGCTGTCTGTGCAGCTTATTTGCAGCTTAGGTACCGTGATCTTTACCGGTATCGTTTACTGGTCGGCGCGCCGGGTCGCCACCGTACACGCCAAGAAAGCTAGCTAAAACCTAGCTTCTAAGAACGAGCCAGAAACTCTACCTCTACCTCGCAAGGAGCTCCTAACGGCAGGGCGGCCACCCCAACTGCGGAGCGAATATGGGGTTGGTCAAAAAGCTTCCCGAAAGTATCGGAGGCACCGTTGGCTACACTCGCCTGACCGGTAAAAGTGGGAGCCGAGGCGACAAAAACGGTCACTTTAAGTACCCGTTCTAGCTGGTCTACCCCACCGGCAACCTCCGCGCCAGCTGCCAGGGCATTAAGGGCGCAAACCTGAGCTGCCCGATAAGCATCTTGAGGACTAACTTCTGCCCCCACCAAGCCAGTTGCCACCAGTTCTCCGTCCACTACCGGAATCTGCCCGGAGGTGCGCACCAGTAATCCGCCCTCGCCCGCAAGGGCAATTGCGGGGGTATAGGCCGCCACCGGAGTCGCTACCGGGGGCAAAAGCATTCCAGCCTCGGTTAAACGGTGAGAAACGTTCGACATTTTATTCACCGCGAGGACGTTTTAGATAGGCGACTGGGTTTTCCCAACCATTGGGGCCGGCAATTACACTAACCAGTTCCCAGCCGTCTTCTCCCCAGTTATCAAGAATCGCTTTCGTATTGTGCGACAGTAACGGAATCGTCGCATATTCCCATTTAGTCATAGGTCAAGTCTAATGGCAGCCAGGCGCTTAACGCACCCGCGCTAAAACATTGGGGGTGGTTGGTTGGCGGAGCTCGGCAGCCAGTTCGTCATGAGACTCGTTCAGCCATTGCCACCAGTCGGTTACGTCCTCGTAGTGACGCAGCATCGCGCGGCGCTCCCTTTCAGTGAGGCCGCCCCACACCCCGTAGTTAGCTTCTGATTGTAAGGCATCGGCTAGGCATTCAAGACGTACTGGACACGCGAAACAGCGAGTGCGAACTTGTCGTTGCGCCGCTCCTTGTACAAATAGAGCATCCGGTTCCTGACCAGCACACAGAGCCCGTGCAGCCCATGTCTCATCCTGGCTAAAACTCATTATTCACTCCTTGAGCTCTCGCGGCGACATTGCCTATATATGTGACCGTACCTACATTTTGCTAAAAACACAAAACGAAAACCAGAGAAAAATTTTACCTAAAATAATAGATAGTTATTGCCCACAATCTGCTCCCAACTGCCAGCGAAGGTGCCCAATAGGCCGGAAGACAAGTAGGCTAGGAATATGCATAAAGGCACCGCTCGTTATCTGCCCCGTCAGCAGCTTCGTCGCACCCTAGCGGCACTGGCGGCTTTAATCGCACTGGCTGCAGTGCTCCTAGCCGGTCTATCCCTGCCTGTCGTGGGAGTAACGGGGCTAGCGGCTCGCGCCGGAATGAGCGCCCTCACCGAAATACCCAGCGAATTCAAACCCACTCAGCCATCTCAGCAATCGGTGATTTACTCTCGCGATGGCAAAGCAATCGCCCGTTTCTATGCCGAGAACCGTATCGTCGTCAAGCTCAAAGACATGTCCCCCTGGGTTCAAAAAGGAACCATGGCTATCGAGGATCACCGTTTTTATCAGCATCGCGGGGTAGACCTTGAGGGTATTGCCCGCGCTATCGCTAACAACTTAGCTGGTAGGGATACCCAGGGGGCTTCCACCCTGACTCAGCAATTGGTAAAGAATACCTTGATTGACAAGGGTCTGCGCGCCGGTGATATGAACGAGGTTCGCAAAGCCCGCGAACAGAGCATCTCCCGTAAACTGCGGGAAGCCAAGGACGCCCTCGCTATCGAAAAAAAGCTTTCTAAAGACCAAATCTTAGAGGGGTACTTAAATATCGCCCCCTATGGAACTTCGGTTTACGGGGTAGAATCGGCCAGCCGATACTATTTTTCGAAAAGCGCGAAAGACCTGACGCTTAGCGAAGGTGCCCTGCTATCGGGCATTACCCAGTCCCCCGCAAAATACGATCCCACTGTCCACCCAGATTATAGCCAAAATCGTCGTGACCAGGTTTTAAAGGCGATGCTGCGCGAACAAATGATCTCCTACGATCAATATAAAGAGGCTAAAGCGGTACCGGTTCCTGAATTATTGAAGGTTTCTCCTGGTCAGCAGGGATGTGCAGCCGCGGGGAAGGCCTCTTTCTTTTGCGCCTATGCAGTCAACGAAATTTACAATAATCCTGCTTTCGGCAAGTCCCTTAATGACCGGCGACGCCTGTTGCTACGCGGCGGTCTAAAAATCTACACCACCATGGATTCCAATATGCAAAATGCGGCAACCGATACCGCTTTTAACCGCATCCCAGAGGCCGATGGTTCCGGACTGTCCATCGCGATTACTTCTATCGAACCGGGAACGGGAAAAATTCGAGCTATCGCCCAAAACACTCCTTACGGTAATCCCGCGAAGGAGCATCCGCGGGCAACCCAGAGCTCATTCGGGGTGGATAAGGCGCACGGTGGAGGCGCGGGCTTCCAGCCAGGCTCATCATATAAACCGGTAACTTTGGCTACCTGGTTTGATAATGGTTACTCGGCCTATTCGGTTGTGGGAGGGCGCACCGATTATTCTCCGCGCGATTGGAAAGTTTCTGGTAACTGCCCGGTACATGCTGGTCCCTGGCCGCTAAAGAACGCTACCGGGGGTAACAACTATGCCACTTCGGTTTTAGAAGGTACCCAAAAATCTTTAAACACCACCTATGCCGGGATGGCTACCAACCTTGATCTTTGCGATATCTACAAAATGGGCGAGAATCTTGGCGCGGTGAGTGGCGATCCTAATCTAAAACAGGATTTCGGTCCATCCTTTATTATTGGCGCCGGTTCCGTGACCCCCCTAAACATGGCAAACGCGTTTGGCACTATTGCTTCCGGAGGTACACTCTGCTCGCCGGTAGCACTCGAAAAAGTGGTGGATGCCGACGGTAAATCTTTCAAAGTTCCTTCGGGAAACTGTAAACGCACCGTTGAAGAGAGCGTGGCTAATAAAACTGCTCAGGTACTGGTATCTACCGCTAATAGTTATGGAGGCCGGGTCAATATTGGCCGCCAAGTAATGGCAAAAACCGGTACCACTAACGGCCCGAAAGCGGCCTGGACCGTGGGGGCAACCCCGAATCTGGCAACCGCGGTTTGGGTCGGCTACTCCCAGGGAGGGCCACGCAACCTGACGGGATTGAGGATTAACGGTGCTTACTATGGGATCGTTTGGGGTAGCACCGTTCCCGCCATGGCATTTAGGGAATACATGTCAGCAGCAGTACAACCCCTGCCGGCCACGAGTTTCCCGGCCGCCAATATTGGAGAGGGTAAAACCATTTCCCAAGGCCGAGTGCGGCCTAAGCGCACGCAACCCAGCGAAGAGCCCTCGCCCTCGCAATCGCCTACTGCTACCACCACCCAGATCACTCAAACTTTTTATTATGAGGAAGATTAGCTTTTGAGGCGCCACCGCACCCGGTTATCTTTAGCTGCAGGCGCGATAGCGTACCCATTTTTTGAGGCTCGATCACCGCGCCTGCGCCGCTACCAGTTGAGGGAGAACCTAGGGAAGCTACCGTCCCTAGTTTTGGAAGATTCTGCCCCTAACTATGCTATCCGCATAGATAGACGCGAGGAAAACCGAAGAGCAGCCAGCAATTCGCCTAATATTTCATCAGCCAGTTTGCGCTGGCAACTGCGGATATTACACCTATCAGACCTGCATCTTTGGTCGGGAACTAGCTGGCTTGCCGACTGGGTGGCCTCACTGGCGGAATTTCAGGATATAGATTTTGTGGTGCTAACCGGAGACAATTTTGCGGATGCTTCCGGATTAAGGATGCTCTCCCGCGCCCTCAACCCTTTGCTAAAGCTACCGGGCGCGTTTGTATTTGGTTCCAACGATTACTATTCAGGCATCCCCAAAGTGCCCTTGCACTATTTTTTCCCGAACAAGAAACCCAAGTTACGTACCGTTCCCGACCTGCCGACCGAAGATTTTCGCGACTTCTTAACTGCTAGAGGCTGGAGCGATCTTAATAATCAGGTAGCTACCTGCACTCTGACTTCCCCTGCTCGGCAAGGACACAGCGCAAAAAAACTAACCGTGGCGCTGACGGGTACCGACGATCCCCATATTGGACGTGACCAGGCGGTGCAGGTCCCGGATACCTGGGAGAAAGCAGATTTGCGGCTCGCCCTCACCCATGCCCCCTATGCGCGCGTCCTCGACCAATATGTAGCTTGCCGAGCCGACCTGGTGCTGGCCGGACATACCCACGGAGGTCAGGTTTGTCTGCCGGGATTTGGGGCTCTGGTAAACAACACCGATCTGCCGCTACGCTATTCGGGCGGGATGCATTTATGGCATATAGGCACGGTAGCTAATCCGGCTCCTCGGGTACACAAAGGGATAACCTACCCCCTCCCAAACCTCAACAAGCTTTCCGGGCAGGCCGGAATCTCTGATTGGAGGCCGGGCGGGAAAACCTGGGTACATATTTCGCGAGGACTAGGCACCTCCAAATTCACACCGGTGCGTCTTGCTTGCCCACCCGAGGCGGCAATCATTAGCATTACTGGCTACGCCTAAAGAAAAAGCCAGCTCACGGCGGAATACTAGAAAAGCGGGTCAGGTTTTGGTTTTGCATCCTCCTAGCTTGCAAAAATAGCGGGAAAGAAGCATCTCCTTAAAATATGTGACCTACACGCCCTCTTTAGCAGGTAAAGCCGATTTACGGTAGAATAGGATCCGGAAAAATTGTATTTGGGAGCCTATAAGTTATGACATTTGAAATCGGCCAGACCGTTGTTTATCCCCACCATGGCGCGGCGGTGATCGAAAATATCACTACTCGTAAACTCAAGGGAGAAGACACCACCTACCTAATGCTGCGGGTTACCAATGGCGATATGACTATCCAAGTGCCGGCGGCAAATGTGGATATGGTTGGGGTTCGCGACGTGGTCGATGAAGAAGGCCTAAAAGAAGTACTAGCGGTGCTGCAAGAGGCCCATATTGAAGAACCCTCTAACTGGTCACGCCGCTATAAGGCTAATGGCGAAAAAATAGCCACCGGAGACATCTTAAAAGTTTCCGAAGTGGTACGGGATTTAACCTTCCGTGATAACGAACGCGGACTGTCGGCCGGTGAAAAACGGATGCTGGCTAAAGCGCGGGCAATTCTGATTTCTGAACTTGCTTTAGCGAAAAACGAAGACGAAGAGGCGGCCTCGGATCGTCTCGATAAAATCATGGAAGAAGCCCAGGTAGAATACAACCGGGTTAACGATAAATAGAGGTAAAAGGACTGGTTATGGGGCGCAGCGTTTACTGCGTCGTGACTGCCGCTGGTTCCGGATCTCGTCTCGGCAATCCCGGACCAAAAGCGCTAGTAAAATTGGCTGGTCAGACTTTATTGCACCATGCCCTGCGCTCCCTAGAACCGTTGGATGACTTGGCCGGGGTAGTAATTACCGCTCCCGGCGATCACCTAGATGCTTTCAGCGCGATTGCCCGTACCGCCTCCCTGTCCTACCCTTGGAAAGTTGTAGCCGGGGGCACAAACCGGCAAATCTCCGTCTACCAGGGTCTGCAAGGGTTATTAACTTTCGAAACTGGCGAGGGGATAGTCCCCGCCAAAGACCCGGAAGCTATCGTCCTGATTCATGATGCGGCTCGGGCACTCACTCCTCGCGCGCAGTTTCAACGCGTTTGTTCAGCGGTCGCCTCTGGCTGCCCGGCGGTAGTACCCGCCACCGCTTTGGTTGACACCGTGCGGGAAATCGCCGGTGAATCATTTTGCCGGGCGGGGGTAGAGATTACTCCCTCAGGAGCTACCCCCGATCGTTCCCGACTGCGCTGCGTACAAACCCCCCAAGGTTTTGCCGGGGATGTTATTTTTGCGGCTCACGAACAGGCGCGAAAGGAAAGCATTTCCGAGGACGGGGCTCTAGATGATGCTCTACTTGCAGCTAAACTCGGTTACCAGCAATACTTTGTGGCAGGATCAATGCGAGCTTTGAAAATCACGTACCCCTTGGATCTAAAACTAGCCACCTGGCTGGTGGAGAATCCCGAGCAAGAATAAGGGCAGGAACTTATGGCTGAAACCAGTGATCAACAGCAACATCTGGCAGGCGAGAACCATGACCGCACCAAAGGTAAAATTTTAGCCTGGTCGTTGTGGGATTGGGGCTCTGCGGCCTTCAACGCGGTGGCCACCACCTTTGTTTTCACCGTGTACCTAACTACCGAAGATTTATTTGCCCCCGGCAATCGGGCTACTACTGACTTGTCGATTGGGCTAGCTTTCGCCGGATTGGTGATCGCTCTGGTGGCACCGGTTTCCGGGCAGCGTGCTGACCATAAGGGGCGCGGCACCCGGATGTTGGCACTGTTTTCTACCCTAGTAACCATCTGCATGGCGCTAATGTTCGCGGTCTACCCCACTTCTCCCCTCGGAAAAACCGGGGCGCTGTGGCTAGGGGTGGCGCTGCTTTCTTTTGGAAATATCTTTTTCGAGTTCGCCTCCGTGAACTATAATGCCATGTTGTCGCGGGTTTCCACGAAAGAAAACATGGGAAAAGTATCCGGTATCGGTTGGGGTATGGGATATCTGGGCGGCATTATTTTACTGGGGGTGCTCTATGTTGGTTTCATCTCCCCCGAAGTGGGCTGGTTCGGGGTAACCGGTGAAAACTTCCTAAATATCCGGATCGCCATGGTGTTCGCTACCATCTGGTTTGCGGTGTTTTCGATTCCGGTGATTGTGGCGCTTCCAGGACGGCGGCGAGGAGCGGATGGAAAACTCCATCCCGTGACTATGGCAGGGGTCGATTCGCAAGACCAAGAACCTATTGGGGGTTTGGCAGGAGTTAAAGCCGCCTATATCGAGCTGTGGGAAACCATTAAACGTCTAGCAAAAACCGCCCCCGAAATTTTGCGTTTCCTAATTGCGTCTGCAATTTTCCGAGACGGCCTCGCCGGGGTATTCACCTACGGAGCTATCCTGGCCTCTACCGTTTTCGGTCTAGACGGCGGGCAAGTAATGATTTTCGCGATTGTCGCTAACGTGGTGGCGGGAATCGCCACTATCGCCTGCGGGGTCGCTGATGACTTTTTTGGTCCGAAAAAAGTAATGGTTTTTTCTCTTGTCTGTATGACCTGCTTGGGGCTGACCCTCTTTTTTGCCCACAACGGTGGCGCCAAGATCTTCTGGTCTTTTGGGTTGTTGCTGTGTATTTTCGTCGGTCCCGTCCAGTCAGCCTCGCGTTCCTTCCTGGCGCGGATTATTCCTAAGGGGCGCGAAGGAGAACTTTTTGGGCTTTACGCCACCACTGGAAGAGCAGTTTCTTTCATGTCCCCCACTTTGTTTGCCCTGTTTGTGTGGATTGGAAAACTTTTCGTGCCGGCAGGGGCTAGCTCCCAGCATTTCGGAGTCTTAGGGATCACCCTGCTGCTGGGAACCGGGCTCGCATTGCTGATACCCCTTAAAGCTCCGGAGCATCGTTAATTTTTCCTCCTTTCATTTTTCTTATTCTCAAAGCGCGGTAACGAGCGTAAGTAACTAGCTTCTAGCGTTGCTTTAAAAAACGGTAGCGCCTGGAAGTGGTACGTGACACAATGAGGGCATGAAAAAAATAATTAATTCTGCCGACAATGTAGTCGCAGATTCGCTAAAAGGTTTAGAACTAGCTCACTTGGATACCCTGCGTATCGATCATGAAAACAAAGTGGTTTACACTCGCCGCGGCGCCGTTAAAGGCAAAGTAGGTTTGATTTCGGGCGGAGGCAGCGGACATGAGCCGCTGCATTCCGGTTTCGTAGGCCCCGGTATGCTGGATGCCGCCTGCTGCGGAGAGGTCTTTACTTCCCCAGTACCCGACCAGATGATGGCCGCCACCAGTGAAGTAGATGGGGGTGCCGGTGTCCTCCATATCGTCAAAAACTATACCGGCGATGTGATGAATTTCGAGATGGCCGCAGAGATGGCAAACGCCGAAACCGGGGTGGATGTGCGTTCGGTAGTGGTCAACGATGACGTAGCGGTGCAAGACTCGCTCTATACTGCGGGACGCCGCGGGGTGGGTGCCACCGTTTTCGTAGAAAAACTGGCAGGAGCCGCCGCGGAAGCTAAAGCCAGTTTGGACGAGGTAGAACGCATCGCCAAGGAAGTAAATGAACGTTCCCGCTCCTACGGGATTGCCCTTACTTCCTGTACGGTTCCCTCTGCCGGTAAACCCACTTTCGACCTCGGAGAGGACGAGATCGAGGTAGGTATCGGTATTCACGGGGAGCCCGGACGGGAACGCCGCCCCTTAGTGACCGCCGATGAGCTTGCTGCGGAACTGGTGGAACCGATTTTGGCAGACCTAGATTTTAGTGGGGAACCGGTATTTGCGATGCTCAACGGCATGGGTGCCACCCCGATGATTGAGCTCTACCTGGCGTACGGCGAGGTAGCCCGGATACTTGAAGCTAAAGGAATTAAAGTAGCTCGTTGCCTGGTAGGTAACTACATTACTTCCCTAGATATGGCGGGCTGTTCCCTGACTCTAACCCAGGGCAGCGACGAGCTCCTCAAACTCTGGGATGCTCCGGTTAACACTACCGGTTTGCGTTGGGGGTGCTAATAGTGGCAGAAACCCAAAACTTTTTCGCCTGGCTCACCGCCTACAAAGAGTTAATCGTCGAGAACGCCGACTACCTGACTGATCTCGATAGACGCATTGGGGATGCCGATCATGGTGCCAATATGGCGCGCGGCATGACCGCAGTGGCAGAGCTCGATCCCACCAGTTTTGCTGATGCCGGCGCCCTGCTAAAGAAAGCCGGCATGACCCTGGTTTCTAAAGTGGGGGGCGCTTCTGGGCCGCTGTACGGCACTTTCTTCATGCGCATGGGGGCAGCGTTAACCCCTGATGCGGACACTGAGGCCATTGGGAAGGCGCTGCGAGCCGGAGCCGATGGGGTAAAGATGCGAGGCAAAGCCGAACTGGGTGATAAAACCATGCTTGACTGTCTCTATCCGGCTCTGGATGCTTTTGACGAGGCCGCGGCCGGAGGGCTTCAGGCCGCATTGGCGGCAGCCAGCGAACGCGCTGATAAGGCTGCCAGTGAAACCGAACCGATGATCGCAAAGAAAGGTCGCGCCTCTTATCTAGGGGAACGCTCTCAGGGCACCCCTGATCCCGGCGCTACTTCCTCTGCTTTACTGTTCAAAGCGGCCGCCGCTGCTTTGGCATAACACCGGTTATAAGGAGTAGGCATGATCTCCCTGGTAGTGGTGTCTCATTCACTGCCTTTAGCTACTGCCGCTAAAGAACTCGCGATGCAAATGACCGTCGCCGGCAGCGCCCCCAAAGTGTTGGTGGCAGCGGGAATTAGCGATGGCGAGCAGGTAGAGCTAGGTACCGATGCTCAGCAAATCAGCGAAGCTATCGAGGCTGCTGATAACCCCGATGGAGTGCTGATTTTGGTAGATTTGGGCTCCGCGCTGCTCAGTTCGCAAATGGCATTGGAGTTCCTTGACCCTGAACTGGCTGACCGTTGCCTAATATCTTCCGCCCCCCTGGTGGAAGGACTGGTTGCGGCGGTAGTGAGCGCCGCCGGGGGCGCTAGCTTGCAAGAGGTAGCCACCCAAGCACAAGCAGCCTTGGCGGGCAAGATCGACCAGCTCAGTGACACCCAGGAGCCTCTCCCCGAGGGCGAGGGGGAGTTTAGCGATAATGCTGCCGAGGCGGCCTCGGGAGAGGAATCATTTTCCGCCCCCGAGGCCGCGACCCTGGCTTTAGAAATTATTGATCCGCACGGGATGCATGCCCGCCCTGCCGCTGCCCTCGCCGGCGCTATTGGAGCGAGAAAAATTCCGGTTTTTGCCCGCAACGCCGGGACTTTCCGCATAGTAAACGCCGCTTCCCTCACCCAGGTGAGTTCTTTAGGAATTGGCAAAGGTGACACTTTAGAGCTAGGTACTCTAGATCCGCAGGCAACAGAGGTTTTTGCTGCTATCCGGCAAGCCTTGACCCAAACTGATCCTCCTGCGATTGCAGGCGGATCCGCGGAAACAGAGGGCAGTTCGGTTAACGCGATTGCCGTTCAACTTGCTAAGGAAGTTCCTACTCCTACCGACCCGGCGCGTAACGGCGACCAGATAGTTATCGGATACGCGCTGGTGCTGGAGGGGCACGAGGACGCCGAGTTTTATCGGGTCAGTCCCAATGAGGGGCAGGCGTTAGAAGAAGCCCGCAAAGCCGTTAGAGCCTACCTGAGGTCTTTGGGTTCGGATTCAATTATCCAAATGCAGATCGCGCTGGTGGATGATCCCGAACTGCGAGCTGAAATCGCCGATGAAATTGCGGGGGGAACCAATGCTTTTGCCGCAGTAGACAATGCCTATAGCGCAGCTGCTGCCAAGATGGAAAAGCTGGATGATCCTTATTTGGCGGAGCGGGCTACCGATTTACTTGCGGTATCTCGCCTGTTAAAAAAGGCGTTGATCGGTGGCGAGCTCGATAATCTAGAGGAACTGATTAAGAAGCATTCCACTCCGGCAGTGTTGGTAGTTGAAGAACTTGATGCCCCGCTAGCCGCCAGTTTGCCTCCAGAAATAGAAGGGGTAGTTACCCGCAGTGGCGGCACTACCGGTCATGGTGCGATTGTGGCAGCCTCGCGGGGAATCCCCGTTTATGCCGGTCTGAAATGGGGGGTTCATGACGGGGACACCATTGTTTTCGATCCACGCACAAAACATTTAGAAGTTAACCCCAAGGCTAGGGTCTTTGCTCATTGGATTGAACTAGCCCGCGAGCGAGTTGCTACCGCCACCAAAGCCTTAGAGCAGCTAGAGAACCCGGCGATTACCGCCAATGGTAAACAGATCCCTATCCAGGTGAATGTTTCCGGGCCTACCGGCGCAGTTAAAGGTGCCGAAGGCTGCGGTCTGGTGCGAACCGAAACCCTATTTGCGGGCTACCAGGGAGCTCCATCCCGTCTGCAGCAGGCAGAAGTGTACGCCGAGCTAGCGCGTAACCTGGGGCAAACCACGATTCGCCTGTGGGATATTGGAGCAGATAAGCCCTTGCCTTTTGCCAAGCAGCCTCCGGAAAATAATCCTTTCTTAGGGGTTAGAGGGGTTCGCTTACTACGTAAGTTCCCGCATCTGTTACGCGACCAATTAGGGGCAGTTCTCGACGCTAACCAAACTTTAGAATCCGAAGGTCTAGGTAAACTTTTGCGAGTGATGATTCCTATGGTCAATCACGTGCATCAAGTGGATTGGGTACGTTCCCTCCTAGAAGAAATCACCGCCGATACTTACGGGATCGAAGAAGCTGCGCGGCCAGCCCAAATACCTTTGCCTCTGGGAATTATGGTGGAAACACCCTCTGCTGCTTTGCGCATGGATGAGTTTTGTGGGGCCGTGGATTTTATCTCCATAGGCACGAATGATCTGTGTCAATATGTTGCCGCCGCGGATCGGGGAAACTCTCAGGTAGCCGACCTAGCCGATGAAGTGCGGGAAACAGTGGTGGAAATGGTTCGCCAGATCGTTCAAGTCTGCCATGACGCCGCCGCTCCCATTGAAGTTTGCGTATGCGGGGATATGGCTTCTGATCCGGCTTGGGCAGGCAAGTTAGTTGCGGCCGGAGTGGATTCGCTATCGGTGCGCGCCGGAATGATCGCCATGATTAAACAAACCATCCGCCAGCTGTAACCTCATATTTCCATCTCCCGGCTCTGCCACCGGCTATAGCGTGGCGAAAATAACCGTTCTACCTGGTCGAAAAGTTTGGAAAGCGGGGCGAAGGCTAGATAGACTGACACGGTGCCTAAGGCATTTTGCCGCTATAGCTCAGTTGGTAGAGCAACGCTCTCGTAAAGCGTAGGTCATCGGTTCAAGTCCGATTAGCGGCTCTGCTAGTTTCCTTAGCTAATTCTGTTTTCCCGCCCTCTTACCGGGATTCTTTCAAAGCCCGCACTCGCTGAAGGTGCTGCCAGTTTGCTTTTCGCCCTGGAAAAAAACGCTTACTAGCTGATTATCAAATAGTTAGGATAGGGCGCAGGAGGTAGCAGTTGGTTAGTAGTATCGATAATTCTCAGAACCTCGAACTGACAATCGGGGGCATGAGTTGCGCGGCCTGTGCGGCGCATATTGAAAAAGCCCTCAATAACATGCCGGGAGTAAGCGCGTCCGTTAACTATGCGACTGAGAAAGCCACTATTTCCCAAAGTGGTGATTTTGGCGCGAAAGATTTTATAAAAACCGTGGAAAACGCCGGTTATAGCGCATTTACGGACGGGGATTTTGGGCGCGAGGACGGGCAAGAACGCCCGAAGACCAGCTCGCAGGAACTGGCAGGGCTGCGGCGGCGCCTGATTATTTGCGCCCTCCTGGCGGTTCCGGTCATCACTTTGGCAATGATTCCGCCTTTGCAGTTCCCCTATTGGCAATGGGTGTCCCTGCTTCTGACGATTCCGGTGGTGCTGTGGGGAGCTTACCCCTTCCACCACGCGGCCTTCGTAAATGCCCGCCGCGCCACCACCACTATGGATACCCTGATTTCTTTGGGTACTTTAGCTGCTTTTATTTGGTCTTTATATGCCCTGTTCTTTGGGGATGCTGGCCGGGTGGGAATGACCCATGATTTCCAGCTACTTGCCCGACCCGGGGATGCCGCCAGCCACATCTATCTGGAAGTTTGTTCTGGGGTAACGGTTTTTATTCTAGGCGGACGCTATTTTGAGAAACGCGCCAAAGTGCGGGCCGGGGACGCGCTGCGCTCCCTCGCCGAAATGGGGGTGAAGGAGGTAACCGCGCTGCGAGCCGGCCAGGAAGTAAAGATCCCGATCAAAGAACTTGGCGAGGGTGAAGAATTTATTTCTCTTCCGGGCGAAAAAATCGCTACCGATGGAGTGGTAGTCTCCGGGGTCAGCGCCGTCGATAATTCCTTACTAACTGGGGAATCAGTCCCGGTAGAGGTAGGAGTAGGTGACCAGGTTACCGGCGCGACCATCAACACCTATGGCCGCCTGGTAGTTCGCGCCACCCGGGTGGGCTCTAAAACGCAACTGGCTCAAATTACCCGCCTAGTGGAGCAAGCACAGGCCGGTAAAGCCCCGATTCAACGCCTGGCAGATCGGATTTCCGCAGTTTTCGTGCCGATAGTGATGGCGATTTCGCTGCTTACTTTGCTGATCTGGTTAATAATTGGAACCCCGGTTACTGCCTTTACCTGCGCGGTGGCGGTGTTAATTATTGCTTGCCCCTGTGCCTTGGGGCTGGCTACGCCTACGGCGCTACTGGTGGGAACCGGTCGCGGGGCTTCGCTGGGGATTTTAATTAAGGGCGCGGAGATACTGGAATCTACCCGACAAGTAGATACAGTTATCCTCGACAAAACCGGCACTGTTACCAGTGGAAATATGGAACTGGTAAGCATCTTTCCTCCCGATGATCTGGGGGTATTGCAGGCGGCCGCTACCCTGGAAAGCGGCAGTGAACATCCCATCGCCGGGGCGATTACCCGGGCAGCAACCGCTAAAGGAATCGAGCTCACCAGCGATAAGGTACCAGCAGATTTCCAAAGCTACCCCGGAGGCGGGGTGCGCGGCACTATTGCAGGGCAGGCGGTACTGGCGGGGAACCGCAAGTTTATTAGCGAGCAAGGTGCCGTAATTTCTTCCGCTTTCGAGGACGTAATCACGGAACACACTAGCCGCGGCGAAACTATGGTACTGGTAGCCCTCGATGGCCAGGTGAAAGGACTTCTAGGGATTGCCGACCAGGTAAAAGAAACCAGTGCCCAGGCAATCGCACGCTTCAAAGAGTTAGGGCTAACCCCGGTGTTGCTGACTGGAGACACCGAAAATGTGGCGCGCCAAGTAGGTAAACAAATTGGAATTGAAGAGGTAATCGCAGAAGTAAAACCCCAGGATAAAGTGGTGGCAGTTTTCCGCAAACAGGGACGGGGAGCCACCGTAGCCATGGTTGGTGATGGGGTTAATGATGCGGCCGCCCTTACGCAAGCAGACCTGGGGATCGCGATGGGCTCCGGCACCGATGTGGCGATTGAAGCCGCTGATATTACTTTGATGCGCCCGGATCTATTGGCCGCGGTAGATGCGATTCGGCTTTCGCGCCGCACCCTAAAAATCATTAAAGGGAATCTGTTTTGGGCATTCGCTTACAATGTTGCCGCCATACCGCTGGCAGCCTTGGGATTACTTAACCCCATGCTGGCGGGAGCCGCTATGGCTTGCTCGTCGGCCTTCGTGGTGGGAAATAGCCTGCGGTTACGGTCTTTTCAGCCAGTATAAGCCAAATAGTCTCCCGCTTGATCCGTGCCGGGGCGAGCATTGCCTACGGGGCACCCTACTGGACGGGGCACTCCCCGTCTTGCCACATCCACTGCGGCCCATCGTTATGGTACTGAGGACGATGCAGAATCCCCGACTCGTACTCGATCATCAAATCTGGACCGTTTGCCCAAGCCTGGCCCTCAACTACCAGGCTCCAGCCATGGGGATAGGGGCTTTGCCAAATCAAAGTAACATTTGGGTTGGCAGCTCCGTTACGTAAGGCCGAGTCGCGAGCATTGCGGATTCTCAGTCGCCCGTCCTCTAAGATCGGATCTACAGTATGGACTTTTACGTGGGCACCGTAAGGCAAGGTAATCAATGAAGCCGAGTTAAAACAGGCCATAGCCTCCGGTAATCTGTACAGGGGCACCGGGATAGTCATCTATTTTCCTCTCTAAACTACTGGCGATGGCGTCAACTTTAACCCTAGTTAACGGATCGCCCGATCCGCGAGCGTTATTGTCTACTGTGCTAACAATAGCGGCTCAAAATCCTGTCTATACTTGCAGTTTACCGGAAAACCCCGCTCGACAATAGGAAACGTTAAAGCCCGAGCGCGATTTTTCCCGCTTTAGCCGTCGTTAATCCGCCAATAGTCCTGGTAGCGGTCGAAATGGTCAAAGGCGTCATGGATGATGGCGCTGCGCGAATACCCCATCACGTCATAATCTTGATCATTATCAGGCAAATGTACTTCCAGGCGAGTAGATCGCGGGCTACTGGGGGCAGAACCCGCGTAGATAGTATTCGCGGTATCTACCGCCAAAATCCGGTAAACAAACTGGTCAGCACCTTTGAAAGCGGTTAATTTTAGGCGGTCATAGATGCGGGCTTGTAGATCTACTTGCTCGAGGGGATCATTATCTCCCCGGACGACCTCGGCGGGGATCCCCTGTTTATTTAGTTCTGCGGCAAAGGCCCGCAACGCCGGTTCCGCCACATTATCCAGGTAGGCTTGAGCCTCGAGAGGGGTTACTTGCCCGAAAGTTTTCGAGAGGCGCTCGCGCCAGTTAGTTTCTAGCCGCCCGGCAATAGACCCGGTTCCCGCCAAAATATTGCGAGCAGAGTGCGCCCGTAACTGCCGGGCACGCCGATCTTGTTTTAAGGCTCTGGCCAGGCCAATCATCACTAAGATCATTACTAGCGAGAACGGCAATCCCATAATGATGGTGGCGTTTTGTAGCGCCGGGATACCCCCTACTATCAACATCCCGATAGTTAACAGCCCGGTTACCCCCGCCCAAAAAATTCGTAGCCAACCGGGAGCATCGGAACGTACCGTCGGGAGGAATGAGGACAGGTTCGCCATAATGAGGGCGCCCGAGTCCGCGGAGGTTACGTAAAACAGCAGACCTACAAAGGTGGCTAGCCCCATAATGAATACCGCCGCCGGACACTGTTGTAAAAGCAGATAAAAACCCATTTCGGGGGCTTTGAGGGTAGTCTCGGCAAAAGATTTATCTCCGCTGCGAATCAGGTCGATGGCGGCGTTACCGAAAATAGCTACCCACATGAGGACGTAGGAGAAGGGAATCAGCATGGTGCCTACTACGAATTCTCGCAGGGTGCGTCCTCTAGAAATCCGAGCTAGGAACATTCCCACAAAGGACGCCCAGGCCACCCACCACGCCCAGAAAAACAGCGTCCACGCCGACATCCAGGCACTTACGTCTGAATAGGCAAAGGTTTCGAGGGCGCGGCGCGGGAATGACCATACAAAGTCCCCGATATTCATCACAATAGCGTTAAGCAAAAAATCTGTTCTTCCAGTGATGAAAACCCAGGATGCTAGAAACAGCGCTAATACCACGTTGAGTTGGCTAAGGAAACGGATTCCTTTATGGATTCCGGTAGTTGCAGAGACGGTAGCCATGGCTACCGCAAGGATCACCAGTCCCACCTGCGCGGGAATCCCCTGCTCAATCCCGAACAGGATTTCCAGCCCCACATTAAGCTGCACCACCCCGATTCCCAGGGTGGTGGCCACCCCAAAGATAGTGCCTAGGATGGCGGCTCCGTCAACGGTATGTCCCAGCGGGCCGTTGAGTTTGTCTCCAAAAATCGGGTAGAGGGCGGAGCGTACCGAGAGTGGTTTTTTCCGACGATAGGCGAAATACCCCAGAGCCATCCCCATCAGGGCATACATCCCCCAACCGGTAATCCCGTAGTGGAAAAGCGTCCAAACCGTGGCTTCCCGGGCAGCCTGGATAGTTTCCCCTTTTCCCACCGGAGGCTGCAGATACTGGCTGACGGGGCCGGCCACGGAGAAAAATAGGATATCGGTACCAATCCCGGCAGCAAACAGCATGGATGCCCAGGAGAAGGTGGAAAATTCGGGACGGGAGTTAGGCGGCCCCAGGCGGGTTTCCCCATAGCGGGAGAATCCCAAGAAAAATACGAAAACTAGAATGATGGCAGCCAGTGCAATATATAACCAGCCAAACCATTTCGAGATTGCCCCGACCGCAACTCCCAGCACCTCGGCGGCGCTAGTGGGCGATATCAGTGCCCACAGGGCTATGGCTAAGATCCCCAATGAGGAACCTAGGAAGACCGGGAATTTAACTTTCGCATCTTTCCGGCTATTTTCCGGTAGGGGCATTGCCGGTTCATTAGCGGTTTCACCTAAAGATTGGCTCATAGGAAACCATCCATCCCGTATTATGTCTGCTCAGCATCTTTAAAAATGACGCCTAGTTCTATCACTAGGTTAAAATACCAGGTTGCTAAACCCGGTAATTTCCCGATATCAAGATGAAAAACGGACAACTTACGAAAGTGACGGCAACCGCTTCGTAGTAGAGTTGCTTGTATGTCTACTACACCTAGCAAGCGACGCCCAACTTTACATGATGTTGCCCGTCTAGCTGGGTGCTCCTATCAGACCGTCTCGCGCGTGGTTAATGATCAGGGAGCCGTGCATCCGGATACTCGCGAGCGAGTACTCTCCGCTATCGCTGAGGTAGGCTATCGACGTAATGCCGCTGCTGCGGCTCTAAAGACTGACCGACCCGGCAGCATTGGGGTGGTTACTGACTCATCCTGGCGCTACGGCCCGATGGGAGCTTTGCGAGGAATCGAAATCGCTGCCAGAGAAGTCGGAAAAAATGTAATCCTGTCCGTCAATGATCGCGATTCTTTTGGTTCACTCCAGTCAACTTTCGACACTTTCCGCGATGCCTACGTTGACGGTCTGATCGTCATCGCCCCGCTAATCCGGGAAGCCGAACTCGCTTTGAACTCCATCGAAAACTCTGGATGGGCCAGCGGACTACCTATTGTCGTGCTCGCCGCTGACCTTACTCCCCTTCCACACGCCATAGTCGTGTCCGAGGACCAATACGAGGGATCCATGCGAGCCGTGCAACACCTGATACGGCTCGGTCATCAAGATATTGCCCATGTAGCTGGCAACCAGGAGTGGCTCGAAGGACAAGTTCGACTCAATGGCTGGCGAGATGCCCTGCTCGCTCAGGATCTACCCGTTCCAGAACCGCTAATCGGTGACTGGACAGGGGAAAGTGGCTACCAGGCTGGATGCCGCATAGCCGACTTGAATCCCCGCCCCACGGCCGTATTCGTAGCTTCCGACCTGATGGCGCTCGGTTTGATGCGGGCACTTAACGAGCGCGGCCTCCGCGTACCGCAAGACATCAGCATCATTGGTTTCGACGACCATGAGTTCGCTTCCCAATTCGATCCCCCACTAACCACCGTGCGGCAGGACTTCGTGGCGCTGGGCCGCCTGTGTGTGAGTAGCCTGCAAGATTCTGAACCTGACGCTCGCCACACTATTTCCCCTGATCTCATCATCAGGAAGAGCACTGAACCGCCCCCCCCCCCGCTCGAGAATTTCGTGATAATAACCGGCAAAGCAATAGCTAGGCGCCTGTTAACTAGAGAGCACAGAAGCCCCTAATTCGGGGTGAAAGTCCTGTTAAAGGCAATATTTAGGTGCGTAACATGAAGTGGCCGGGATCCCATCCCTGGGATCCCGGCCACTTCCTTTATCTATTACGGTTAGCCGATGCGCTCTACCTTGAAGTCATCTCCAAGTTTAGAAATAACCGCTGCCTTGTCCTTGGTAGCCAAGAACTGTTCGGCGGCCTCGCGGGTACAGCTCACCACCAGCTTAACGTCGCCCTCGCGACCATTAGCGAAGGAGACTAGGCGCTCCGTAACCGCAGTCCGGTCACCCTTGATATCCATCAAGCTCGGGTCGGCGGTACCAATCGAAATAACCTTGCGGTCCTGATCGAAACGCAGGATCAGGCTGGTCCACAAAGAGTTGTTGTCGTGTACGGCTAGCACCACAGTGCTCTCCGGGCTCACGAACGCCTCCGCAGACGACACCACATCCTCATGAGAGGCGCCCAGCTTCCACTGCAGACCCAGAGTCTCGTCAGCAGGTTCCGGAGCCGTCACAATCGAGGACTTGTAGCGGCCACGCAGTAGGCTCCAAGAGCGGCAAACGTATACGTCGAGATCCTCGTCCGCGTTCCAGGTATTCTGGTATTCGGCGAAGTACTCGTCCATTTCATCGCGCTCTGCCACCAGGACGAAATCGACCTGGTCGCGGTTGGCGGCGTACAGCGCATCCGCAGCAGCCTGCAGATCATCAACCTGGGTCGGAGCCTGAGCCACCTCTTTACCTTCGGTGTGGCGGCACTTGACTACCTTTCCCTTTTCCAGCAAACACACGATCCTACGGGCACCCTTAGCGGAACGTAGCAGCAGGCGCTGCGCATTCCGCCACTGGTCCACGTCCAGATCGGCCATTAAAACATCACCGTGAAGCATTGCAGTTCCTTTCAGTTCTTTAGTGAGCAGTCGTAGACATTGATTGAGTAGGCGGGCATAGAAGCCATCAACTGGCTGCCCTGGACGGTGCCCGGCTGACCTGACCACAGTTCCGTGGCCTTTTCGATCTCGAAGGGCAGTTCGATACGGGTATCGATAGCCTCAGCAGTCGGGTTGGCGACGAAGACCACGCGACGCTTATCGTCAGATTGGTCTACATGTACCACCACGTCAAGCCGGGAATCGCTCTTACTTACGGCGGCAACATCGGCAGCAGCGCAAGCCTTATCGAGCATGCTAGCGGCGTCATCTCCGCTCTTGACAACGAACCACTTGCCCTTGCCGGATTCAACAGCATCCTTGAGGATAGTGCAGGGGTTCATCAGGGAGTCTAGCTCGGGCAGCTTCGGACCAACTACCGCGCAGCCACCACCGGCTACGAAGTCCACCAAAGCCTGCTGAATCTTTGCATCCAGGTAGTCGAGGGTCGGCAACACGATGATGCTGCGTTCGCCCCAGCGCGCGGGATCGAGATCCGTATCGGAGATCACGAAGTCGTGACCCCCGGCAGACAGTGCCTCGAAGCAAGCACCGAAAGCCTTACTCTTCTCCAACTGTACTGGTGCATCGAAGCCCAGATTGTCTTCGCTGATGGTCAGCGGGTTAGCGTATTCGCTGAAGCCCGACGGGGTCTCCAAGAAGTCACCGGGGAAGGAAACCAGCACCGAGGCCGCCTCTAGCCGGTCATATTCGCGGTTAGCCAGGAGCAGTACCTTTGCGTCACGACGCAAGGAGGTAAAGCTGTTCTCGGACTGCATCCGGTTAGCATTGCTGAACATCTTCTCGTGGTCTTCGCGAACCCGACCATCGCGACGGATGGGAGAGTCTAGCCAGCGGTCGCGCTCCACCAGCATGTAGCGGCTGAAGCCCTTGATCCCCTGCATCAGCGCGGCCTTGGTAACGAATTCCTCGTCGTAAATCTCACCTGGGTTCAGGTACCAGGGCCATACACCGGCGATGAACTCCGGGATGTAGGGGAAGCGACTGGTTCCCACCACATACGAGCCTACGGTCTTGACGTGGCTGTAAAGTTCCTTGCGGGAGTAAATATCGAAGCCGACGAAGTCGAGTTTTTCTTCCAGCTTGGCGATATTGAAAGGTGTGGTGAAGCCAGAAGCGGCACCACCAGGACCGAGCGGGTGCGGGTAGTTGTGGAAGAGCGCAATCTGATCCAGGCCACGCTCACGCATCATGTCGGCTAGACGATCCATCGAAATGATCAGGTACTGCTCGCGGTACTCAATCCAGTCAGCCAATACCGGGATGTCATGCTTTTCTTTGCCTTCGAAGCGGCGCGGCGGGTCAATCTCGCCCTCGCTGCTATAAGAGGTGCCGTAGACCTTGTTAATGCTGGCCAGGTCACCGTACTTGTCAAGCAAGAAGTTGCGGTACTGTGCCAACGACTCTTCAGAGTAGTCAGCAGCGTAAGCGTTGATGCAGAAGAAGTACGCCATCTCGTTATCTACCTGAGCCGCAACAATGCCGCCCTTGGGGTAGCAGTGACGTGCCAGGATCTCACAGATTGCGTCGTACCAGAGTGCGGTTTCCTCGTAGAATTCATCGGCCGCGTAGTTGACCGCGGGGATGGGCTTAGGCACCTGGGTCAGGACGGTCCGTCCTCCCTTAGCGTTGCGCATCTGCAACCGCTCGTTCTCGAGTATACGTTTGGGGTATCCGAACCAGGTCAACTCGGAGTTGATCTGCGGTCCGGGACGCACGATTACCCGGAAATCTTTTTCTTCACATAGGGTCAGGAAGGCGTCGATGTCCTTGTTACCCGAGAAGTCGAAGACTCCCTTTTCTACTTCGTGGATCTCCCACGGGATGTAGATCGAGATCATGTTGAAACCCATACCTTTGACGGATTCAAGGATCTGATCCCACTTGTCCCGGTCAAGCCTCCAGTAGTGTACGGCACCGCCGTAGAGCGAGACGGTCTCGCCATCAACCTTGAAGGCGCTCTTGCCAACCGACACAGGCCGGTTGTCTGTTTGCTTCTCCATAGTTCTTCCTTTCTTCTGTTACTGCGGAGAGTTCTGTATTCTTGCTTGTTAGGCGGCTAGTCTTTGCGTGCCAGGGCGACTGCCAGGATGATGATTATGCCCCGGATGATTTGCTGCTGAGAGGTATCGAGTCCGGCCAAAATGAGGCCATAGTTAATCGTCGCCATAAGTAATGCACCGAAGAAGGTGCCGACAACGGAGCCACGACCACCAGCAAGTGCGGTACCGCCGAGGATTACTGCGGCGATAGCGTTCATCTCGTCACCGGCGCCCCACTGGAAACGACCAGACATGAGGCGACCAGCGTAGAGCATGCCGGCCACGGCTGCTCCCATGGAGCAGATCAGCATTACCCGGAAACGTACCCAAGAGGTACTGATACCGGAGTACTCGGCTGCTACCGGATTGGCGCCGGTCGCCAGGATTTGGCGTCCGAAGCGCATTTTCTTGAGCACTAAGGCACCACCCACGACGAAGAGCAGCATCCAGATGATCAGGCCGGGGATCGGGCCAATGTTCCCGCCACCGAAGTTAGCGACGTAGTTCATGTCCAGAATGGGTACCGGCGCGGAGTCGGTAATCCATTGGGCGATACCGAAGGTTATGCCCATCATGGCTAGTGTCACCAAGAAGGACGGGATTCGTACAAAGGCCACTAGGGCACCGTTGACGCAGCCGACGACCGCCCCGAGCGCCAGTCCCGCTAAGATGCCGGGCACCAACCCAAATTGTGACAGTGCCATGGCCGTCACCACGGAAGCCAGACCCGCGACCGAACCAACGGACAAGTCGATTTCCGCTGCTGCGATTACCAGTGTCATCCCGACGGCAATCACCGAGACGATGGCTGCTTGACGGAGGATGTTCCAGAAGCTAGCTGTGGACAGGAACCCCTGATCGCGCAGCAGCACCGAGAAAATAAGCAGGACGGCTACGAAACCGACATAGATGATATCCCGACGCCAGTCGAAGCTGAAGCGCTTTCTGGCCACCTTGGCCGGGACTGTTGAATCACTCATGGTTCACTCCTTGAACTGCTAGTTCTAGTGCCTGCTCGTCGGTAGTTTCGGACGCGGTGAGTTCGCGTTCAACAGTGGACTCGCGCATCAGGAGCAGGCGATCGCTCATGGCGAGTAGTTCGGGATATTCAGAAGAAATAACGATCACCGCGTGGCCTTCGGCTGCAAAGTTACGGATAGTCTCGATGATTTCTGATTTGGTTCCGATGTCAACACCGGCTGTAGGTTCGTCCATCACCAGAACCCGCGGGTTACGGCTAATCCACTTGGCGAGCACGATCTTCTGCTGGTTACCGCCGGACAGTAACGAGGCAGGTGCCTCGGGGCGCGTCACCTTGATGCGAAACTCTTCGATCAATTTGTTGGCCAGTCCGCCGAGGGCGCGATCATTCATCCATCCAACTCGAGAGTTTTCCGCCAAGTGCGGCAATTGGAGGTTGCTGTTGACAGAGTGCCTTAATACGAGACCTTGACGGCGGCGATCCTCGGGAACCAGTACCAAACCGTGCGAGAGTGCATCCCCGGGTTTGCTGATCTTAACCTCGCTCCCATCGATACGCACGGTTCCTGCAGTCACCTGGTCGATACCAAACAAGGAACGAGCCAGTTCAGTACGACCGGAGCCCATCAGACCAGCCAGCCCGAGAACCTCTCCCTCGTGGACTTCGAAGCACACATCATGCAGCCCATTGTTAGCGGCCAGCCCCTCTACCGAGAGCACAACCGGACGTTCAGCACAATCCCGGTGGGGAGCAGATGCCATGGCTACA
The DNA here is from genome assembly GCF_055387755.1 of Varibaculum sp. GTC20041. Lineage (NCBI taxonomy): Bacteria > Bacillati > Actinomycetota > Actinomycetes > Actinomycetales > Actinomycetaceae > Varibaculum > Varibaculum sp. GTC20041. The sequence goes on along the minus strand of NZ_AP041144.1, from coordinate 38,449 downwards.
TTACGACCGACAATACCTTCGACGATCTCCTCAGGTGTAATTTCCGACAGTGTGGAAGTGAGTAGGCGCTTACCATTGCGCAGGATCGTGATGCGATCCGCGATTTGGTAGACCTCCTCCATCCGGTGGGAAATGTAGACGATGGAGATACCTTCGGAGGTAAGCCGTTCGATCAGCTCGAACAGCGACTTGGCTTCTTGTCGAGCAAGAGCGGCCGTAGGTTCGTCCATGATCAGTACCCGAGCATCCTCGGCCAGAGCCTTCGCGATCTCGGTCAACTGCCAGTAGGCCGTCGACAACGAGGACATTTTTGCCGTGGGATCTACATCGACCTGCATACGCTGGAAAAGTTCCCGAGAACGGCGAATCATTTCTTTGTCGTTGATCACTCCCCCGCTGCGAGGCTCACCATTAAGAAAGATGTTTTGCGCAACGGTTAGGGTAGGCACCAAACTAAACTCTTGGAATACCATCCCCAGCCCGGCTCGCTTCGCATCGTGGATATTTCCGAAGCGACACTGCTTGCCAGCGATCTCGATGGTTCCCTTGTCCAGGGAATACACGCCCTGGAGAATCTTCATCAACGTAGATTTTCCAGCGCCATTACCACCTGCCAGGGCGTGAACCTCACCGGCGACGATTTCAAAGTCAACGTCGTCGAGAACTTTCACCCCAGAGAAGGATTTCTCGATCCCTCTCATAGCCACCAAGGGTTCCGGGTTGGTTACATCCCGTTTGGTGTCCTCTGCGGCAGTCACTTCTTCATCGCTTTCTTCAGATCAGCTGGAGGCTCACTGTTATAGACCTGCTTCCATGCCTTAAGCACGTTCTCATGCGAGACCGGCAAAGCATTTAGCGCTACATAAGAGGGAGCTTTCTTGCCAATCAAAGCCCCGGCGCCGATACGCGCTTCGGCGACACCCTGCTGGTACGGCTGCTGGGCACCAAGACCGACAACTAGTTGGTCTTGAGCCAAAGCGATTGCCACGTTTGTCCCTAGATCCTCGGTAGCGATCTTGAGGTCAGTGCGTCCGGCTGAACGAGCGGCAGCCATCACACCCTCAGCGGGAACATCCCAGACTGCCCAGATAGCCGCTAGCTTGGGGTTCTGGCTGATCATCGCGTCGGCTACCTTTTGCGCGTCTCCAGCGAAGTCGGGGCCAGCGATCCCTTGCTTCTTAACGATCTTGATATCCGGGTATTCCTCTTCGATAACCTTGGTGAATCCTTCGTAACGTTGACGGGTAACGAAGAAGTCTGCGGAGTGGTAAATGACTCCGATCTCTCCCTTACCGGCTAGAGACTTGGCGAGCAGGTGCGCGGAAACAACGCCATTACCAAAGTTGTCGGCGCTTACAATCGATTCGTAGTCCACGCCAGCTTTTAGCCCCTTAGGAACGTTGTCCATGAAGACGAGCTTCGCGCCGCTTTCCGCGACTTTACGGTATGCACCGGCGGTAGCCACCGGGTCAGTGGGAATAGACACCACAATATCCGGGTTCTTGGCGAGCACCGTCTCGATGTTGGATACCTGCTGACCCGGGTTAAAGTTCGCGTCGGTGACCGCGATAACCTCGATGCCTAGTCGAGCAAATTCGGCTTTAAGCCCCGCAATCTGGGCATTAGCCCAGTCATTGCCAGCGTAGTGCATCACGAGGGCAGCGGTGGCCTTCTTCGCTTTAACCTGCGCTATTTCTTCATCGGTGAGTTCGACAGCCTTAGACGTGACGGGAGTCTCCCCATTCGGCCCCTTGCTGAACACCTTGCCCTCTACTTCCTTGAGGGCGGCATCTGCCTTGCTGGCAACCTGAGTGTCAGCTTTTTCACCGCTTCCAGACTCGACTGTGCAGGCCGTTGTACTTCCGACAATTGCCAAGGCCGCAGCGATAAGCAATGCCCTTTTCTTCATAATCGTTCTCCTTTGAACTGTGAGACTTATCAAGCTCCGATCCGTAAGGCGGAACCAGATATCCTTATTGTGAACGTTCATACTCAAGATGTCAAGACCTTCTATAAAACTTTTTTCGCAATAACACCTGAATTCTGTATGTAAACCTGTTGTTTTTGAGGTATTACCAGGGATTATGATGCTTTGAATGAGCTATGAAAAATAGAGCGCTAGCGAAACTATTAGCGACCTTTACACGGCCAAGTTGATCTGCTTCTGAACATGGACGTAGCCACACAGATAGGATAGTCGACCCTGAACTGCGGGTTTGTACATCATTCAGATTGTTTTATCGTCGATGTCAACGCTAAACAAAGCATTACTGCAGTCAGCTAGCGGGTGCTAGCTGACTGCAGTAACGGAAATTAGCGATCAGACTTTACCTAACCGTCGCTCGTTTATTCTTTACTCCATTCGTTTACTAATCGCAGCCTGGGCAGCTGCATTAGCTTCGCGGATGCGGTCAGTCAGGTCGGAGTAAAACTCATCATAGGGATCCTTAATTCCCCATCCTCGGCCCAGGTTCTCAATGTACCCACACCAGTGCCAGCCGATGATCCAGGGTTCGGCCATGACTCTGGCAAGACCTTGCGCATAGTCCTCACCACGCTCGGCATGAGTGTGCATGTCACTGGTGCGGTGCGGGTTCATGTCTGTAGGAACCCAGTTCCCAATATCGGCGATTACCACGGGCTTACCTGTGATTTCATGCCACTGCCGGAGGTCGGAGATCATCGCGGCGTACTCTTCCTCAGTTTTCCCGGTGAAGTACTGTACTGAAAGTACATCAACGAACGGTGCCATAGCGCGCAACACGACCTCAGGAATTCCTTTGTTTCCGTTGTAACGGTCACCGAGGATGAGGTGATTCGGATCGTATCGACGGATCGCTTCAGTAATGGTCTTGTAGTACTGCGTGGCCACTTCGAATAGCTTCGCGTCGTGTTCTTCAGGCGAGAGACCTTCGAAGCCGGGCCAGAAACGACCGGAAGCGTGGGGCAGCCAAGCAGGGATATCCACCAAGAAATACCCGATCAGATTCCGACTATTCTTATTTCGACTCAGCCTTAGGCATTGATAGTGGAACTATAACGCTTACCGCTAACGGCACCAAGGCGAAAAGCAATACTAAGCGTTTCGATACTTTTTGTATCATCTTGGAAAACCCTCCTTGCGCCTATTTAGTGTTTCCACTAGAGGTAATGCGTAAACAGGATTTCCAAAACAAAAATGCAGGTAGAAAGATTTTTGGGTCTGGCGGGAATTGAGAATGCAAATGCAGGTATCATGGAACTCGTCCTCTTGCGAAACGGTACCCAATGAAGGCAGGCTCCAATTTAAAAATGCGAGAACCTGAAGCATACGTATTTATCGATGATTCTGGCGATGCTGGAATGAAGTTAGAACAGGGATCTAGCAAGTACATTGTGATGGCTGCTTGTGTTTTTTACAGCCGAAAGTCGATAGTAGAGTTCCTATCCGTTATAGACACGCTAAGAAACAGACACATAAGCCATGGCAAAGTGATTCGCTACAGCAGGGAGTTTAAGTATTCCAAAACAAAACTTGCCCTAAAAGACGAATACTTTAACGCAATCAAAAACTGCAATTTTTACGTGCGGGTCATTTTCATAGACAAAAATGACTTGTATTCACCTCATCTGCGATCCAATCCGGAAGATCTAAAGATGTACATGATTAAGCAGGTTCTGACACAAACACGCGGCAAGATAACTCGCGCAAAAGTTATTATTGACGGCAAAGACAAGAGAGCGTTCGGTTTCTCTGGAGGTGCTGAATATCTGCGAAAAACCGTTAATTCTAAAAACCATCACCCAATCCAAAGTGCGGAATTTGCCGACTCCAAAGATAACGAACTAATACAACTGGCGGACATGATTGCTGGCGCAGTACATGGACTCCTGAGAGGCAACCCTGATAGCGAAAACCACGTGAGAACATTTAGAGGACGTACCTACCAACCTTACGGGACTTGGTGGCACTTTCAGTAAAAGGAACGGCTCGTGTTCCTAGCCTCGCTAGGAGGCACGCACACCTTGGGGCGACTGTTCGGAAACACGAGCCTTGGTTATGCATCCAGTATATCTGAGGGAAAAACGGATCACAACCCCCCTAATACAGGGCTAATGCCCATTTGGGTATTAACCCGCATTTGGCCGGTTGTGTGTGGATTGACGCGGGAATGAAGTTGCCGACTGTCTCCCAACTGTTGGGCCATCCTGATGTTCAAATTACGGCCAAGATTTATTTACAGCGTCGGGGTCGTGTTAATGACCCGCGAGCCCTTGCGATTCTAAACAGTCTTGGGGGCTGCAAATGAATCTCACGACATATCTGCTGCACGTACAGTCCCCGGTTATGGGCATAAATCGTGCCCTGACCATGGTCGGGGTATTCGGCTGGTCGCCTACGACCCCTTCCTCGCTCAACACAAAAGGGAGAAAAACTTTCGTTTCTCTCCCTTTCGGTCTCGCTCGTCGGGGTGACAGGATTTGAACCTGCGACCTCTTCGTCCCGAACGAAGCGCGCTACCAAGCTGCGCCACACCCCGCGTAACTCCCATATTGTAGGCAGACCCTCGGTAAATCTAAAAATCACCTGCCTAGATTTCGGCGGATGTCACACAAAAGTCAGACCTAAACTCGAAAATCCCATCTGGAAGTAAAAATCAGAATAGGAAACTACCGAGGGCGAGCCCGGCGGCCGCTGCCAGTAGTGAGAGCGCCCATACCAGCAGTAACGCTCCCCAGGCGCGGCGCCAATTTCCCCGTTCCGTCACCGAAAAAATATCGAGCACAAAAGTAGAGAAAGTAGAAAAGCCACCCAAAAATCCGGTAGCTAACAGGGCATAGACCCGGCTATCAGAATGCAGGCCGCCACTACTCACCGCGGCAATCAGCATCCCACCCAACAGGCAAGCCAACACGTTCACCAGGGCGATTCCTCCAGCCGGGTGGCGTTTTTCTAGCTTTAGCCAAGTCACGTCGATCCCCCAACGGCAAAGCGCCCCCACTCCACCGCTCGCGCCTAACGCTAAGGCAAAACCGATTCCACCCATTAACGCTCCTGCCCCCGTCCGCTCTTGACGCGCCCTCCCGGGGCATCTTTAGTCGCCAGCCGGTACCCAACACCGGCAAGCACCACCCCGATTACCAGCAGGATTATCGCCAAAGCTGCGGCGGGATAAAACTTGCCCCCTAGCGCCCAAAAATCACTATCCAAAGAGGTTTTCTCACCACTAACTGCCGCGATTCCGAAAGCCGAAAAGGTGGTGAAAGCTCCCAAGAACCCGGTGGTGATCCCCAGTTTTACCGGAGTTCCCAAACGGTGCAGGCCCGTCCCTTTCCGATTAGCCCGAGTTTTGAAGTATCCCAGCAGGAAAGCCCCCAACAAATTAGCGACAATCACTCCAAAAGTTACCGCCGACCAGGTAAAATAACTTTCTGAAATCGGTAAAGTCCAGCTATCTAGCCCCCAGCGCGCCAAAGTTCCCGCCATACCGCCAATAAAAATAGCGACCGCATCCGCCCCTATTCGCCGAGCAGGATGCTTAGCCACATCACGGGGTTTATCCATCGGCTATACCCTCGGCCTTAATCATCACAGGTAACATCATTTTCAGGTAAAATCCCCGCCACCAGGTATTTGTCTACCGTTTCCGCTACGCACTCCGACCCTAAACCGTAAGCCGTATGGGAATAGGATTCCCAAGTCACCAGCCGCGAGTTAGGTATTTGCCGGTGAACCGATTGCGCCATTTCATAGGGCGTAGCCGGATCCTTAGTGTTACCCACCAGCAAAATGGGTTGCGCCCCCACAATCTTCACTTTTTCCCGTTTCGCGGTAGACTGCCACGGCCAGGCCGCGAGCGCATATTCTCCATACGCCATGGAAGATCCCATCAAGGGAAAATCTCGCACCAGTTTTTGCCCACGCTGATCCCACTGTTTTTCATTGCCTTCCACCGGATAATCGGCGCCGTTAATCGCAATAAAAGCATCTAAAGCATTGTTCTCAAACTTGCCGTCTACGCCGCGTTGATTAAATAAATCAGAGATTTTCAATAGAGGCGCACCATCACCTTTCAACGCGGCTTGCAGTCCCTCTAGCAGAGAGGGATACAAAGTTTCGTAGTAGAGCATCCCGACCGCTGCCCCAAAAGCTAAAGCCCCATTTAGCGGGCGGGCAGAATCATTAGTAGGAATCGGCGAGGCATCGGCGGCAGAAAAAAACTGTTTCAACTGTTTTATACCGGCTTGCGTATCTTTCCAGGGGCAATCCTTGCCTTCTCGCGCACACCAGGCAGCAAAGTTGCCAAACGCCGCCTCGAAACCTTTGGCTTGCGCCATTGAGACTTCCCCATAGGAGTAAGACCCATCCAAAATCCCGTCTAATACCAGGCGTCCCACATTTTTGGGAAATAGTTGCGCATAGGTGGTCCCCAGGAACGATCCGTAGGAATATCCCAGGTAAGAGAGTTTTTTATCTCCGAGGACGGCTCGCAAAATATCTAAATCTCGGGCGGAAGAAACGGTATCTAGATACCGCGCCAAGTCGGCGTTTTTTTCCTGACAGCGCTGGGCAAACTCTTTCATATCCGCTATGGAAGTCTCCCGGCCTGCGACCGTTCCCAGATCCAGGCTTTCGGCTAAGGACTCATCCTTTTGCGCATCGGTGGTGCACTCTATGGGATGCGAGCGGGAGACTCCCCGCGGATCGAATCCCACCACATCAAAGGTGGAAAACACCTGCTCCGAAAACATATCTTCCGAGTTTTTTATCAGGTCAACCCCTGATCCTCCCGGTCCGCCAGGGTTGATCAGCAGGCTCCCTAAGCGTTTTCCGCTCGCCCGACTGCGCGCCAGCGCCAACTCAATATCTTCCTTCTGGGTGTCACTATAGTCCAAAGGTACTTTCACCTGCGCGCATTGATAATCCTTCAAGTCGCTTTCCTGGCAGGGCGCCCAGGAAACTTTTTGCTGATAGTAGCGTTCCAGCCCGGCGGGAATAACGGCGTCCTCGCCATCTAAGGAATTAGTTTCTGAGGACGTAGACGGGGCCACCCGGGTATCGGATTTGGAGCCAACGCTACAGGCCGACAGCATCAAGCAAGCGGTAAAAACTATTGCTACCAGCATTGACAGTTTGTGTTTAATCATTAACTACTGCCTCAAATCCATCATCATTGCTTCCATCGTAAGTAGCGGCGTCACATTTGCTGCTAGGCGCCGCCTGGCGGTGCGAATCGCGTCCATACGTTGTACGGTACGCTGCGGCGCAGAGCCTTTCGCCAATCTGGTAATCGCTTCCATCAGGTCAACGTTAATTAGCGGTACCTGCGCCCCGCTTTGCAGCAGATAAACATCGCGATAAAACCCCAGAAGATTAAGTAATACTCGATCTAGACTATCGCGTAGGTAGCGGGTAGAGCGTCGTTTTTGATCCGCTTTTAGCGCAGTTTCCTGGGCTTTTAGGGCAGGCGGCAGCCGCGTCCCCTCCTGGTCATACCCCAAAGCGCGACGCAACTGCGTCAGTTCTTGCTGATCTTTTTCTTCCGCCCGTTTACTAGCATCGGTTTTTGCTGCCTCCACCAATTTTTGTGCTAGCAGCGCCGCTTCGCCCACGCTGGAAGTAGTGGTGGCAGACAATAAAATTTTTCGGCGGCGCTCCAGTTCGGCCGGGTCGCGAGCTAAAGATTTCGCCACCCCAATATGGGATTGAGACATCGCCGCTGCTTGGCGGGCAGTTTCCGGGGCGACCCCATGTTTTTCAATCAGCAACTGCGCCACTTCCTCCACGCTGGGAGTAACCAAGCTGACGTGGCGGCAGCGGGAACGAATCGTGGGTAACACATCGCCAGGTTGAGTGGTGCACAGGAGCCACACGGTACGCGGGGGTGGTTCCTCAATCGCTTTCAGCAATAGATTGGAGGTGCGCTCCACCATCCGATCGGCGTCCTCCATCAATATCACTCGCCATTTTCCTCCGGCAGGCGCCTGCTGTGCCAGCGTCACCAGGGAAGCAATCTCCTCCATTTTGATAATCAGGCGTTCGGTGGTCACCACTTTCACGTCCGGATGGGTACCTTTAAGTACGCGGCGGCACTCCCCACACTGCCCACAGCCTGGAGTTTGCGGATCTTCACATTGCAAAGCGGCCGCGAAAGCGAGCGCCGCTACCGACCGTCCCGCACCGGGAGGACCGGTAACCAACCAAGCATGCGACATTTGCCTGGTTAAAGCCGAGTCCTCTGTCTGCTGCTCATTTGCCTGTCGGAGGGCGCGCGCAGAATGCGCAGCGGTCTCAAAAATTTTTACCGCCGTCTTTTGCCCGACGATCTGATCCCAAACGCTCATAACTGCTGCAACCCGGTTTGGGGACTATCACCGGCCGGAGTATCCGCCTCGCAGGCACCCAAATCTGGTAGCGACCACACGCTTCCGGTCTGCTTTTGGCCAGCCTGCATTTTCGTCCTCGCCGCAAAAGCCGCGCTGACTAGTGATAACACTTGCTGATGGATTTCTGTTACCCCACGGGTAGCATCTAGCACCTTTATCCGCTGCCGATCGCGCTGCGCAATCTGCAAGAACGCCTGCCGCACCGCCTGGTGAAAAGCCAGGCCTGCCGACTCCATCCGGTCAGGGCGCTCGGTGCGCCGCGAAGCTAATACTTCCGGATCACCGTCGAGCAATATAGTCAGGTCAGGCAGGAGATTATTGGTTGCCCACCGGGAGATTTCTGCAATTTTTTCTAGCCCTAGTCCCCGTCCTATTCCCTGATAGGCCAGGGAAGAATCCAGGTAACGATCCGATACCACTACTTCGCCCGCCTGCAGATGCGGTTTGATTATAGTGTGCGCATGCCAAGCCCGATCTGCCGCATAAAGCAGCGCCTCCGTGTGGGGGTCAAGGTCTTCACCATGCATCACTTCCCGGCGCAGTCTTTGCCCCAAGGAGGTGCCGCCGGGTTCAAAAGTGGCGATCGCAGCTGCCCCGCGCGCCGCTAAAGCCTGCATGAGCAGTTTCACCTGAGTAGATTTCCCGGTATAGTCCCCTCCTTCAAAGGAGATAAAGAAACCAGGGTAGGGCGTGGCGGCATTCATGTGCTTAGCTTACCGAACTTAGTTAGCTCAGCGCTCTGCCTCCGGTGACAAAACGGGCACTAGCCCGGCAAAACCTCACTAAGCGGCGGGCATCCTCTAGGTTACTTAGGCAGAATCACTTTCCCACCATTCCAGCAGTCGCTCACGCGCCGCCTCTTTGCCAATTTCGCCCTCTTCTAGTCGCAAATTCAGCAGATACTTATAGGCTTTCCCCACCTGCGGACCGGGCTTTAGCTGCAGGATCTGCATAATTTCTTCCCCGTCTAATTCGGGGCGAATCCGAGACAGCTCCTCTTTTTCGGCCAGCTGGGCAATGCGTTTTTCCAGGTCATCATAGGCGTGCTCTAGGCGCGCCGCGCGGCGCCGATTCCGGGTCGTACAATCAGCGCGGGTCAGGCGATGCAGACGAGTCAGCATCGGCCCGGCATCGGCCACGTAGCGGCGCACCGCCGAATCACTCCAAGCCTGCTCCCCATAGCCGTGAAAGCGCAGGTGTAAAGCAACTAACTGGGTTACATCTTTAATGGTTTGTTTATCAAAATGGAGGGCGTGCATCCGTTTACGGGTAAGTTTCGCTCCCACGATCTCGTGATGATGGAAAGATACCGTCCCATCTTTTTCGAAACGGCGGGTGGCAGGTTTACCCACATCATGCATCAGAGCGGCGAAACGCAGAATAAAATCGGGACGCGGCACCTCCCCCTCGGGGCCGGTCTCTAAAGCTATTGCCTGGTCAACTACGGTCAAGGTGTGTTCGTAGACATCTTTGTGGCGGCCGTGTTCGTCAACGGTGGCGCGCAGATTTGCCACTTCCGGTAGCACTATCGCTGCCAGCCCGGTATAAACCAATAGTTCTAGGCCTTTGCGCGGATTTTTTCCCACCATCAGGGCTTCCAGTTCGGAGCGCACCCGCTCAGGGGAAACAATCTCGATACGACTCGCCATATTTTCCATCGCCGCCATCACCGGCATAGTCACGTCCAGGTCAAGCTGAGAAGCGAACCGGGCAGCTCGCATCATTCGCAGCGGATCATCATCGAAAGATTGCTCCGGAGACACCGGGGTACGTAGCTGGCCGGCAACTAAATCGGCTATCCCCTGATGGGGATCCACCAAGGTTAAATCTGGTAGCCGCAGCGCCATCGCGTTCACCGTAAAATCCCGACGCGTTAGGTCGCCCTCTAAAGTATCCCCAAACTTTACCGCGGGTTTGCGGCTATTTTTTTGATATTTATCGCTGCGATAGGTAGTTACTTCTACGGTTAAACCTGCTTTATGGGCTCCAATAGTGCCGAACTCTTTACCCATGGTCCACACGTTTCCCGCCCAGTCTTTCAAAATCTGTTCGGTTTCATCTGGACGCGCTGAAGTTGCCAGATCCCAATCGTGAGGTTCGCGCCCGCACATGGCGTCCCGAACCGGCCCGCCTACCAAGGAAAGCTCTTGGCCTTTGGCGGTAAATAGATCCGCGAGTTCTAACACCACTGCCGGCAGCTTAGAAAGCGCCTGCAGCATATTCGCGAGGGCGGCGGCCGCATTTTCTGGCAACTGCACCTCGTTAGCGTTCAGGCCAGCAGGATCATTAGCTAACTTTAGATTCTTATTCATCGTTTACAGATTGCCAGAAAGCCTAGCCGTCTTCCAAGTGGCAAGTTGTTAGCCCGCTGACAAGGGGGCAAGGTAGCATTAAAGATATGTCTGTTCGCAATTCGTATCGTCGCCGTCACCGCGCCAAGTCGCGCCGCGCTGCCTCGCTACCAATTGTGGACGAGACTTCTGCCGGCGGCTTGGTAGTAAAAGTTGAAGACCGCCAGGCTTTCGTGGCTTTAATCGCCCGTCGTAACCGCAATGGCAATATCGAATGGTGCCTGCCTAAAGGTCATTTGGAACCGGGCGAAACCGCGCAACAAGCTGCGCGGAGAGAAATTTTTGAAGAAACCGGGATCAAAGGAAAAGTGATTGCCCCGCTGATCTCTATCGATTACTGGTTCGCGGGAGCCGGCAGGCGGATCCATAAAGTGGTACACCACTATCTATTAGAGGCTACGGGCGGCGCGATTACCGTCGATAATGATCCTGACCATGAAGCGGAGGCCGCCGCTTGGGTTCCCCTGGACATGGTCTCCAAAGTGCTGGTTTACCCAAATGAACGCAAAGTGGTAGCCACTGCCCTGGAACTATTAGAAATAGAGGACTAGGGTGGCTATCTCACGTCTGAGGGGCAGAGTGTTCGGGGCGGTAGTTACCGTGCTACTCGCCCTGACCTGCACCCTGAATCCCGTTAGCCCCCCGGGGGCTAAAGCTGCCCCATCTGCGCCGTCCTCGGAGCTAACTGCGGCCATTACTGCGATTAGCCCCGACACCCTCTCCTATAAAGAGGATGAACAGGGGCGAACAGAAAAGGTTACGGTGACCGGAAGCGTCAGCAACCACACCGACGCCACTGTAAATAATGTAATAGTGCAGGTGTCTACTACTTCCAGATTGGGAGGAGACGCCGAGACTATCCGCACCTGGGTTAAAGGGGAATCCGACAGGGGGATGGGGGTTTTACGCCTTCGGCAAAGTAAAACTTTAACCCAGGTGCCAGCGAAAAAAACCGTTAAATTTGCAATAGAGATTCCCACCAGTACCCTGCCTGCCCTAAGTAAGAACAGTTTGGGGAGCCTGGGGGTTCAGGCTAGCGTTTCCGCTAGCAAGGTGAAAAGAAAAAATACCCGAGGTGACCGGTCCCTACTGTTGTATGCTCCGCAAACAGAATCACCGGCAAAAAGTTCCCTGGCGATTATAGCTCCCCTTTCGGCCTCTTCCCCCGAAATCGCCAAATGGTTGGCTAGGGATGGAATAGGCAGTCAGGCTACTGCCAGTACCCAGACGTCCAGTCGAGTCAACGAGCCATTGAAAAGCGTGGGCGCTAATGCAAAACTCTTGAGCAACCTGTCAACTACGGGAATTACTTGGGTGGTTGATCCTGCCCTATTGCACACTAACTCTCCCCTCTTAACCGGTAGTTTTGCTCCTTTACCGGAAAAACCCGACCCTTTAAGTCTTGAACCGGTAATGCTTGAGGCTCTGAAAACTGCGCAAGCTAAAGGCGCTAGTGTCTCACTTGATTTATGGGGCGCACCCGACCTAGTGCAATTAGATAAAGACGCGCTGGCTAAAGCAGCAGAAGGAAACCGCCAACTGGGAGCATTACTGGAAAAGGAGCTAACCCTAGCTCCCAGTACCATTTTTTTGGCTAATCCCCACTGGGCAGGCCGGACAGATGCTATCTGCGGCAGCTCCGAAAATCGGTTAAGCGAGGGCTGCGTCCTAGTTACCGGCGGAGATCAGTTACCCTTAACGCAAAGTTACAACTATCAACCGGACCTGCTAGGGCAAGCTAAAACCGGGGATCAAACCCGTCAATTCCTGGCAGATCATGGGACTTTATCGGCACTTTTGGCTTCTTCTTCTACCGAGGACGCTTTCACTAATACCCAGGTAGCTCGCGCCATGCTGGCCGCAATCGCCAGCGAACGTCCTTCACAACCCCGACTCATTAACGCAGTTTTACCTAATGGAGCCATAGAGGGGGCGGTAACCCAACAGCGTATAAGCAAGATTCTTAGCGACTCGTGGGTTAAGGGTACCGCTTTACCGCAAGCGCTAGGCGCCGACCCTACCTCGGTAACTTTAGGTACCGATCCCAAAATCCAGAATCTGGCGCCAGATACTACCGGAACTTTAGGAGTCGCCGGGAGTTCTTCCCATAGCTCCACCAAATCGCTTAATTCTGCCCGCGGGCGCGTGGTGCCGTCGTTAGAGCAGATAGCTCAGGATCACCAGCGCATTACTACCCCCCTATATCAGCAGCTTTTGCTCTCCACTTCCCGGGCAATGACTAGTGCGGAACGTAACCAGGCGATCACTAATGCGGGAAGCGAACTGGATCTTTTGGCGCGGGCGGTACAGATCCAGACTTCTTCGCAAATAAATCTGATTGCCAGTAGTTCCCAAATACCGATTAAGGTGTTAAATCGACTCCCAGTTAAGGTGAACGTACGCTTAAAGCTACAGCCAACTGATTCGCGTCTGCGAGCCGACTCCACAGTAGCGGTGAGCTTAGCTCCCAAAGGATCAAGAACCGTAAAGATTCCAATTACTGCGGTACGCAACGGTAACGTCCGGGTGAAAGTAGCGATCTTACCGCAGACCGGTAATCTAGTTCTTGATCAGCAACAGCAAATTGACCTGCGGATTCGTACCGGGTGGGAGGATCGGATTTTTCTTGGTTTTATCTTTAGCGCGGCAGCGATCTTTATAGTTGGTTTGATTGTTAATTTCCGCCGGGGCACCCGGATGGAACAAGAATAAAGCGAAGGAGGAGGCAGTGAGCAGCGAGGATAAAAAAATCGACCCGGAAATTAAGGGCATCAAGAAAATTAATGTAGCTCGTGCCTCGGGAATCATGCTAGCTGGAACCATGGTTTCCCGGCTGCTGGGTTTTGTGCGGGCGGCATTGCTAATTGCGCTGATCGGTTCGATCGGGGCTAATGATGCTTTCCAGGCCGCCAATAGCCTTCCCAATATTATTTATAATCTGCTAGCTTCCTCTATTCTTTCCGCGGTGCTGGTTCCCCAGATTGTGCGCGCCCTGCAACGCCAAAACTCTGATGAGTTCATTAATCGGCTGCTTACCTTATTTACTACCGGACTGCTACTTTTAACTCTGGTATGTGTAGCCCTGGCTCCGGTATTCGTTACTTTATTTGCGGCAAAACTGGATCCGGGATGGAAACAGCTGGCGATTACTTTTTCTTATTGGTCACTCCCCCAAGTGTTCTTCTACGGTCTTTATTCCCTGTGGGGACAATTCCTTAACGCTAAAGGCTCTTTCGGCCCCTACATGTGGGCACCGGTAGTAAACAACGTGGTGGGGATTGCAGGAATATTTGTTTTCTGGAGGGTACTGGGTACCGAAACCGATTGGGCGGGTGACCCCAGCGTCTGGACCGGGGAACCGGTGGTTTTACTGGCCGGTATTTCCACGTTAGGAATCGTGGTGCAAGCCCTGATTTTGCTGATTCCGCTGCGCCGCACCGGTTTTAAAATGCGTCCCGTTTGGGGGATTCGCGGCCATGGCCTAGGAGAAGTATCCCGCACTGCCATCTGGGCTTTTTCAGCTTTATGTGTAGCCCAGCTGGGTTTTTTGGCAATTTCTAATATCGCGGCCGCAGCTAACGGCTACGCCTCCAAACATCAGGTAACTATCGCTACTACTACAGCTTATAACACTGCCTTTACGGTCTATATGATCCCGCAATCAATGATTGTGACTTCCGTAGTTACCGCCATGTTTACCTCTATGAGCGCTATGGTGGCCGTCGGAGCGCTCTCGCGCCTACGCACCCAATTCCTTAACACCCAGCAGGGGGTTTCTTTAATCACTTGCCTGTGTGCGGTACTAATCATAGTTTTAGCGCTGCCAATTATGCAGTTCATTATGCCCACTACCCCTATCGCCTCGGTGCAGGCGTTTGCACAGGTGTTGGCGGTGATGGCGTTGGGGATTCCTTTCCTGGGATTCTTTAACCTTTCACAGCGACTAATTTTGGCTTTTGCGGATGCCCGCAGTACTTTCCTGGTGCAAATCCCCATGACGATCTCCACCCTTATTGTTTGTGGGTTAACGGTGCTGCTACTACCGGTCAAATATTGGGTAATGGGAGCCTCCGCCGGTATGCAGTTGTCATACCTGGTGGGATCGGCACTTACGCTTTGGCATTTGCACAAGAAGCATCTGCCTTTAAAATTTACTGCTCAACTAGGGCGTTCACTGCTGACTATTTCTCTCGCGACCCTGGGAGCCGGCTGTGCGGGTTGGTTGATTTTACATTACTGGGGGCCCCTGGCTGGTGCCGAAAATGATCCGGCGCTAGTACATATGACCGGGGCTTTGGCGCGGGTATTGGTAGTCACTCTGGTAATTACCCTGGTGTACCTGGGACTACTATTGGTTTGGCGCTGTCCCGCGCTTGCCCTTTTGGCGGCTCCCATCTGGGCCAAGTTGAGCAAAGGGCGTCCTTTGCCGCAAGTACTAACTTACGTTCCCAGCGAGACTCAGCCGAGCTCTAACTCGCAGTCCCAGGAGGGCATTAGCGCACCAGAGGCGATAAACTCTAGGGAAGATGAACCTAGTATCGCATCTATAGGGGAGGACGAACCCGCGCAAACCCAGGTTGAAGCGCAATCGCATCCCAGCGAAACTGGGAAAAATTCCTATTTGCAGCCTCAAAATGAACTAAGCAAGGAAGATGAGGATCAAGTGGCCAGTGAACATCTTGAACCCGAGGTGACAGCTATCAGCTATAACGCCGACGGATATGTTAACCTGCAATCCGGTATGACGGTGCGTTTCCCCGGTCAGGAACATTTTTCTTTGCTGACTCTCAACCAGCGACTGGAGGGCGAATTTTTACCCGAAAAGGATGCCTGGGCAGTTAGTGATGAAAGCAATAAACCTGCCGAGCTGCTGGTGCTACAAGGTAAACGGGAAAAAACCCGCGAATATTATTCCCGCCTGCAGCAAGTTAAGGCTCCAGGTTTCCAGAAATTTATTTGGGTTTGTTCTGATCCGGTGGATGCAGTTTTATTGCAAGCTACCCCGGATCTACCGCTTAGCGAGATTGTAGGATCTGGAATGCCGGCATCGGTAATCCACTCTCTAATTTCGCAGGTGAGCGCGGGGTTGTCACAACTTCATGAGGCAGGTCTAGCGCATGGGGCTATCGATCCCGCCCATATTTTGGTCTCGCCGACCGGAAAAGTATTTATCCGTCTTGACGTAGCAGATCAAAACGCGTCCGCTGATTTAACCGCGACGCAAAGCCGCGACGGACAGCGAGTTTTAGAGCTGCTCTATTTCTTGACTAGCGGTGATCGTGACCAGTTCCAGAAAGCAAATGCGGGAGAAAAACTGCTCCCTCCCTCTGATTTCCATCATGGCAGCGATGTGGATTTAGATGCGGTAGCCCTGGCGGGGGCAGCCATGCCTTCTCCTCGTCTCTGCCAGGCCATCTGGGAGCAACTGGGAACGGGCGAACTGGATCCGGTAGCTAACTGGTTAGCCGACCGGGACGATAAAAACGACAATGGCGGGGAAAAGAATTTAGAGGAAAAGCCCCGGGACAATACTTTAGCTATGGAGGCTGCTGATTCTCCCCGAGCCATAAAACCGGTATTGCCTCCGGCAGCTAAAATCGCGGGACATCGCAAGCAGCCCTATCAAGAATCAGAAAAGACCCAGGCAATCCCCTTAGCCGAAATGCAGGAAATGGATCTTAACCCGCAGGAGGAAAAAGCAGGGGATGGCGCCTGGGTGCCCGAAGCGGTGAGTTCCCAGCAGGCCCGGGAGGGATCTCACCCGCAACCACCAAACTTCTTAGGTCGCCTCGGATCAGGCAAACCGGGGGACTCGGCGGGACATATACCTACATTAGCTACCCTAGATTCGAAAATGAAAACACCCGAAGAACTGGGGATAAACGCAGAGGAAACCGCTATTCAATCTTCACTCCAGACACCGAAGTTTTCTAAGAATCCGAAAAAGGCAGCTAAACAGAAAGCGAAATTAGCAGAAAAAATCAATAGGGACGCGCAAAAAGCTGCGCGTAAAGCGGAACGGCAACAGCAACGGGAGCAGCGCCGGAAAGACCGAATTTCCCAGCTTTCCCCTAGAGATTTAGAACCGGTGAACGTTAGTCGGCGGCTGATTGTTTCTAGCCTGGTCGGGATGGCGGTAGTGCTAGTTCTTTCGGTGATGATCTTAGTGCTTTGGCCACGGCACACCCCGCCGGTAGCCAAACCGTCCGCCTCGCAAACCCAAACCCAAACCCAAAAGCCGTCCTCGGAACCAGCGCCGGTAACTAAACCGGCGGAAATCGCCGGGGTGGCTTCTATCGATGCGGAAGGCAATGACACCGAGCATCCTGAGCTAGCTGACCGGATGATAGATGGCGACGAAAACACCTGGTGGCGCTCACGGTTCTTCCGCAACCCGAAACTAGGAGACCGCAGCGGTTTTGGGGTAGTAATAACTTTCAAGGAACAGGCTAATGTTTCTGAGATTAAGCTAAAAACTAATGCGCAAGGCGGAAAAATTGAGGTGCGTTCGCTACCGGAATCCGGACTCCCGCGTGATGGCAAAGTCCTAGCCAATGGTACTTTTTCCGATACCGTTAACCTCAAACTTAACCCGAAAGCTAATGCCCAGGCTCTGATCTTATGGTTCCCCGAACTTCCGCTTGATAACACGGGAAACAACCGGGCAACCATTTCTGAGATCTCGGTTTCCTAGCGAGCCTTGCCTGCCCGGTTTCGCTCACCGCATTAACTGGTTGCATAGCGAGCTTTTTAGCTGGGAAAATGGTTTTAGTAATAGCGGCGCTAAGACCTTGATCTAGGAGGCTCCATGTCGGTACGCGACATTATCATCATCGGTTCCGGACCAGCCGGCTATACGGCAGCGATCTACACTGCCCGCGCGGGGCTTAACCCCCTATTAATCGCCGGGGAAGTAACTGCCGGTGGTGCCCTGATGAACACCACCGAGGTGGAAAACTTCCCCGGGTTTCCCGAGGGGATTCAAGGCCCGGATCTAATGGCGAATATGCTTGCTCAAGCCGAGCGTTTCGGGTGCGAAATTCTTTACGAAGACGCCCTCGAAGTTTCTCTTGCAGGGGAAGAGAAAAAAGTAGTCACCTCGGAGGGAGAATATCTGGCGCGCCGCGTGATTTTGTCTATGGGTTCGGAATACCGCAAACTAAACGTGCCTGGAGAAGCGGAACTGTCCGGACGCGGCGTTTCCTATTGCGCCACCTGTGACGGTTTCTTCTTCAAAGACCAGCACTTGGCAGTAGTGGGGGGCGGGGACTCCGCCATGGAAGAGGCGCTGTTCTTAACCAAGTTCGCTAAGAAAGTGACGGTGATTCACCGCCGCAACCAACTACGTGCCTCCCAGATTATGGCCGAACGCGCTGAAGCTAACCCGAAGATTGATTTTGCTTGGAACAGTACTGTTGCCCAAATTAATGGGGAAAATAAAGTGGAATCGCTTACTTTGCAGTCAACGGTAGACGGCAAAGAAAGTACTTTAGATGCCACCGGAGTATTCGTAGCGATCGGCCATGAACCGCGCTCGCAGCTAGTAACCGGCCAAGTGGATTTGGATGAGGCCGGATACGTGCGGGTTAATGAACCGGGAACCGCCACTAACCTCAAAGGGGTTTTCGCCTGCGGAGACCTAGTGGATCACACTTATCGCCAAGCGATCACTGCCGCGGGTTCGGGATGCCGAGCTGCTCTGGATGCCGAGCGTTCCCTAGCCGACTAAGAACTGATTTTTACCATATTTAGAGAGGAAAATACGAGATGACTAAACCTTTAGAAGTAACTGAAAATAACTTTGACCAGGAAGTATTGAAAGCAGAAACCCCAGTTTTGGTAGATTTTTGGGCGCCCTGGTGTGGACCTTGCCGCCAAATGGGACCGATAGTAGACGAGGTAGCCGCCGAGGTTGCCGGGAAAGCTAAAGTCGTCAAAGTAAATATTGACGAGAACCCCCAGCTGGCCGCCAAATACGGGATTAATTCCATCCCCATGTTTATGGTTTTCAACCAGGGCGAAATTACTCGCGGGATTCTGGGAGCTAACCCCAAGCGGGAACTCCTGGGACCGTTGCAGCAAGAAATCGCCAAGTAGCTTTTCACCTCTCCAGGCGGCAGCGATCCTGTCTACTTAGGGGTTCAGCGGGGTGCATAGGAATTATGCTGCGCACCCTATAATGAACAGGTGCGAAGTCTGAAGCGATTTTTAATAGTAGTAGCCGTACTAGCACTCCTACTGGGAGTGCTGGATCGGGTTACTTGCTGGTGGGCAGAAAGCGAGGGCACGCAGGCTCTGGAGAAACGGGGCGCAGAAAACGCCACGGTTAAAGTTAATGACTTGCCCTTTCTAACCTCCCTGGTGGCCGGCAGGATTAACCAGGTGGATGTTAACATTCCCCGCCTGGATATTGCCGCTGAGGGCGGCGCCATCCCCATAACCGCCGTCCGCGCCCAGCTCAATCAGCTGGATCTGACCGCCGGACGGTTAAATATCGAGAGAATCGGCCAATTGCACGCTGAAGGCAATCTCAGCCAAGAAACCGTAGCGCAGCTAGTGGAGGCAAAGGCTCCGGGGGTAAAAGTAAAACTGGATGCCGGGAAGCTAACTTTTGCTACCCAGAAGTGGGGGCAAGAGATCCTAGCTACGGGACAGCTCTCCCTAGCTGGCGGGGCAGATGGTTTGACCCCCACCCTGGTAATTACACCCACTGCTCTCCAAACTGAATTGCCGCGCCACCTGCAGGCTCGCCTGAAACTGCCGGAATTCGTACCCACCATCAATATCCCGATCACCGGCTTGCCCGCCAATCTGCAGCTAAGCGCAGTAGAGATTAAAGCCGATCACCTCAAATTTAAGCTGACCGGGGAAAATATCTTGATGCAAAAGAATTCTGTTTCCTGATTTTGGGTTTACCGGTTAATCACCGGGTATTGACCGGCTAGTACCTGCAAAGGTGAAAACGGGGCGGGGTCGAAGTAGCAGATACCTACTTCGATCCCGCCCCTGGCTTTCGGGTACGGAACCCCTATTTTAGGGATCGGGCTACAGGCTGCGCACGATCTCTTCTACCGAGGCTTTCGCGTCACCAAAGAGCATATCGGTGTTGTCGTTAAAGAACAGCGGATTTTGCACCCCGGCATAACCCGGATTCATCGAACGCTTAAACACCACTACTTGGCGGGCTTTCCACACTTCCAGTACCGGCATTCCCGCGATCGGGCTGCCCGGTTTAGTGGCATCGGGATTAACAGTATCGTTTGCCCCAATCACCAGCACTACGTCGGTATCGGGGAAGTCGTCGTTAATCTCATCCATTTCCAGCACCACGTCATAGGGTACTTTAGCTTCTGCCAGCAGCACGTTCATATGTCCGGGCATCCGTCCGGCTACCGGGTGGATCCCGAAACGCACGTTTACTCCTGCCTCGCGCAGCTTGGCAGTCAGATCTGCTACCGGGAACTGGGCTTGTGCCTGCGCCATTCCGTAACCGGGGGTAATAATCACGCTGGAGGCGTCCTTTAACGCTTGCGCGACCTCAGCCGCACTGGTTTCGGTATAGTCGCCATAATCGGTGTCTGCCCCCTTAGCCGGTCCCCCGTCAGAGCCGAAGCCTCCCAAAATCACGGAGACAAACGAACGGTTCATGGCTTTACACATGATGTAGGACAGGTAGGCACCAGAAGAGCCCACCAGGGCACCCGCGATGATCAGCATATTGTTACCCAACATGAAGCCCGCGGCAGCCGCTGCCCAACCGGAGTAAGAGTTAAGCATCGAAACCACTACCGGCATATCGCCGCCGCCGATCGCGGCCACCAGGTGTAGTCCTAGTACCAGGGCAATTACAGTCATCACGATGATGGCCACCCACTGCATCCAAGTCAAGGTCATAGTGGTAGCGCTCAGGTGCGAGCCGCGCACCATCACTCCGATGAGCACGATAGACACGATAATGGCGATAGCGTTCAGCCAGTTCCGTCCCGGCAGCGTCAGGGGCGCGCCCTTAATCTTTCCCGATAGTTTCAGGTAGGCGACGATAGAACCGGTGAGGGTAACCGCGCCGATAAATATCCCTACTCCTACTTCCCCGAGATGGAACCCTACCGTGGCGGGATTAATCGCGGTGGCCGCGTCAGCGCCTGCTTTTTTAAATTCGGAGGGCATGTGAATGAAGGTGTTATATCCCACCAGCACCGCCGCTAAACCTACAAAGGAGTGCAGCATGGCTACCAGTTCCGGCATGCCGGTCATAGGAATAGTTTTGGCGCGCCACAGCCCGATAATCGCACCTGCAATCATCGCTACCGCTATTAAAAGCGCGGTTACGAGGGTGGATTGATATCCAGGTCCACCCGCATTATGTAGCGCCACCGCGATAGTAGCGACCACGGCCACCAACATTCCGATCGCGCCGAAACGGTTACCGCGCAGGGCGGTCTCATTTTTAGACAGACCCGCGAGCGCCAAAATAAACAGCAGCGCCGCAATCAGATAGGCAATGCTTTGCCCTCTGCTAATCAAAAATTCGCCTTTAGAAGCACTGGCAACCAGGGTGGGGGTTACCGCAAATAGCACGTTACTCATTTCTTACTTCTCCTCCCCCCGGAACATGGCCAGCATCCGGTGCGTTACCGAGAAACCGCCGAAAATATTAATCGAGGCCACCAGGATTGCCAGGAAGCTCAGCGCGGACACCAGTGGGTTAGCGCTGCCTACCTGCAATATGGCGCCCACTAAAATAATTCCGGAAATGGCGTTAGTTTCACTCATTAACGGAGTGTGCAGCGAGTGAGTAACAGAGGTAATCACATAGAAGCCCACTACAATCGCCAGCATCAAAATGAAGTAGTAGGGGATCAGCGGCTTGGGGGTGGCGGCAATCAGAGCCAGCCCTAAAACTATCCCTACCGTTGCCCACAGTAAACGCTTGCGTTTCTTAGCCGCCGCCTCTTCAGCTTTCTGGCGCGCACTGGCCGCGGCATCCTCTACTGATTCTGCCTTAGCAGGGGTAGCAGGCGCCGCGTGCACTTGAATGGGGGGCGGGGGGAACATATTTTCCCCGTCCTTGGCGACCGTAATCCCCCGGACTACTTCGTCTTCCATATCGAGGACGTAATTTCCGTCTTTTTCCGGAGTGATCAGCTTAAACAGGTTAACAATATTTTGTCCATACAGCTGTGATGACTGTCCCGGCAGCCTTCCGGCTAGGTCGGTGTAGCCAATTATGGTAACCCCGTTTTCGGTAACTACCTTTTTGCCGGGTTGGGTCAATTCACAGTTACCGCCGCCAGCGGCGGCCATATCCACGATGACTGAACCGGGAGCCATGGCCGCTACTGCCTCTTTAGTGATTAGCAGCGGCGAGCGGCGACCGGGAATATTCGCAGTGGTGATTACAATGTCATTCGCGGCGGCCTGCTCGGTGTAGAGCTTGGTGGCAGCATCGGCTTGATCCGCGCTCATTTCTTTGGCGTAACCATCATCGGATTTTTCTTGCGCAATCGGGATGGGCACAAAAGTCGCGCCTACCGATTCTGCTTGCTCGGCAGTTTCACTGCGCACATCCGTGGCGCTAACCTGGGCACCCATCGAGTTGGCGGTACCGATAGCAGCCAGGCCGGCTACCCCTACGCCGATCACATAGACCTTGGCGGGCGGAATTTTTCCGGCCGCGGTTACCTGACCGGTAAAGAGGCGGCCGAAACTTTCCGCAGCTTCAATGACCGCGCGATAACCGGAAACGTTGGACATGGAAGAGAGCACATCCATAGATTGTGCCCGAGAAATTCGCGGAACCGTATCCATCGCAAACCCAGTAATACCCCGCTCTACCAGTGCATCTACTGTCTCAGGGTGACGGCCTGGTGCCATCCGGGCTATTAAGAGCGCTCCGGGTTTGACCAAATCCAGGTAGTTGGTGGGGGGTGTATCCAGGACGGTTACGATATCGGCCTGCCAGGCGGCCTGAGTATCCACGATCTCCGCTCCGGCGGCCGAATACTGCTCATCAAGATAGGCGGCTTTTTCTCCCGCCCCCCTCTCGACTAGGACTTGATATCCCAGTTTGATGAGTTTCTTTACCGTATCCGGAGTGGCGGCAACCAAGGTTTGGCCTGGCGTGGGCTCTTTGGGAACTCCAATTCGCACAGTTACTCCTTATAGTTTTGGCTTTTAAAATACCAATATTTATCCACTTATTTTACTAGTGAATAACTTATTTTTAGCGTACTCGGCGGCGGTTACGCGCGCACTCCAAGTCCAGCTAATAAAATGCTACCCGGGGAAAGGGGAAGATAAAAAAACTATTTTTCCGGCGTGGCCTGCTTAGATCCCGGTCCTGGTCCTTCTAATCCCAGGCGTTCCCGATCTGGTTGCTCTAACAATTCGCCGCGACGAATAGTTAAATCCTTAGGGGCACTAATTCCCAGTCTCACCGAGTCCTTATGTGACTCCACCACCGTAATCACGACCTGATCCCCGATCACGATCTCTTCTCCGCGTCTGCGGGTTAGTACTAGCATCCTTGCCTGCCTCCTAGATAGTGATTAAAAATTATTATCGGAATCTGGAGGAATCTCCCCGTCAACAGATTCCAGGATATCTTCTGGGATATCTAAATCTTCGCTTTCCCCTTCACGGGACTGTTCCCTAATCGCTGCTTCTGAACGGGCTAGCTGATCAGCCAATTTATCCGGGGCTTCGTCTTTGCCTATCCAAGAGGGCAGCCCCGAGTCTAAGTGAGGAGTCTTTTCCTGTTCCGAGGGCGCGACAGTATTTTCCGGATTCTGTTGCCACCTTTGGGCACGCTGACGCAGTACCTGGGAGTAAGAGACCCGTTTTGCCCCGCGTACCCGGTGTAATAACACGTCTAAGTCGCGATTTATCTGGTCATTTTCCCATCGGGCTTTTTCGGCAAGGAGAGCGCGAGTATCAGCGAGCAGAGCTTCCAGCTCGTGATCACTAGGAACCTGCCGCTCCCGATAGGTCATTGCGTTACCTCCTGTTACTTACTCTCGATTGCAATTGTAGATTAAGCCCGCAAACTGTGAAGAAGAACTGTTCTAAAAGCCAGACTTTGGTTTTTACGGGACACCAAAAAATTCTGGTTTCTTCCCCGATGGTGACTAGTAATCAGTCTCTAGAAACCGCCACTAAAGATGCTGGTCTTAATAAACAGGAATTGTAGGCACGATTTCAGCGCCAGCTAGCGAATATTATTGCTTGGATCAGGTAGCAACTCTAAACTTAGGGTCACTGGTAGCTTTATATTAGAAGTTTACGTAACTGTTTGCTAAGAGAGTCGGGAGAAAAATGTCGTCCCCAAATTATCCCTATCCGCCCAGCAATCTACCGCAGGGAAATCCGCAGCCCGGATTATCTCCCGCTGCTTACCCCTTACCTGGCAATAATGGATTTAATAGCCAATACCCCTATCCCCCGGCGGGATACCCGGGAGGCATGCCTGCCCCCCAAACCGGAACCGACCTTTCTTGGCTACTAAACAGCGTGAAACGAAACCGGATTTGGTTTATCCCCTTCGCCCTGTTCTTTATTTTGGTGGGATACATCGTAATTGCGGTCTCAAAGCTGGATTCAGCTGCAGCGGCGGGTACCGGTTTATTGTTCTTAACTCTAGGGCAAGCCCTGCTAGTTGCTTTCATCCTGGCTACCGCTAAGCAAGTTGGCGGGTTTACCTACGCCACAGCTTGGGTGGCCAGTGGGGTAATCACCGGAGGATGGGTTTGCGTGCTGATAAATATGGTGCTCGGAATTTCCCAAAACGGATCGTATTTCCCCACGACCCTCCTAATTTTCTCCGTGTTATTCGTCTTGATACTTATCGGGGGAATTATTACCGGATCGGTACTGGCTAGTAAACCCAGTGAGCCTATTTCCCCGGCACCAGCGCTTCTAATCAGCCTGTTCTTATTATTGGCCGCCACCACTACTCCGGTGATTCACGCGGTGGGCATGATTTTATTAATCGCGGCTGCCGCCTGCGCGGTAATTAAGCCGCGTCCGGCCTACTTCGTAGTTCTGGGAGTAAGCGGGACTTTGGGGCTGGCAAATTTCATTATTGGTTTGGCCTCCCCCGCTGCCGCTTGTTTCTTGGGACTAAACGGGGATTACCACGGAATTAGTCTGTATGGAACTCTATTTAGCAATGAAGGGCAGCTAGAAAAGGTTGGTTGGATTTATTGGATTATCGGCGGTCTAACTTGGGTGTTTTCCGCGGTAGTCCTAGCAGCTTGCATCTTGGCTATCTACCAGACCATTGCGAAAAAACCAGTCACTGACTTAACCGCAGCCTTTAGGAACCAGTCGCAGTTTAATCAGTACCCGGGCTACTACCAGCCGGGACAATACCCTGTCTACCCCTACCCTCCACAGTCTTACTACGGGGAACCAGTACCACCGGCAGGTCAAAGCGGACAGCCCCAGCCTTACCCACAGTTCCCGGCGCCGCCAACGCAGTCATTTATGCCCCCTAACTCGGCTCCTACTTCGCAACCACCACTAAATCACTAAGGCATTGGAAGGGATCTATGCTCCCATACTCAACTGCCAACTTCCCTATTCAGCCCCTAATGGAGCATTCCTTTATGGCGCTGGTAGGTGCGGCCGCCCTGATAGTGGTGGCCACGCTGCTAGTGGTATGGACCGTGGTTTTTTACCAAAGTGCCTCCCGCTCCCCCATCCTGACTTTTAGTGCGCGTCGCCACGAGAATTTATACCGCCTACTGGCTGCTTACCGTCAGCGGCTGGCTTCCCTAGGAGCCGATCCTCGATACGCGGCTTTAGATACTAGCGCTCGCCGAGTCATCCTCGGCAAAATCTTAAGAAATCTAAGCGAACAGTATTACCGCACCGCCGGTTGGGGTAACTATCACCCGCAACAGCTGGTAGCCACGGACTGGCCAGAACTGGCTGCCCTGATTTCGACGCTGTCTCATCCCGACCAATTCCCCGGACAAACTCCCTGGGAAGGGCGCGCCCAGGTTTCTCCTAGCGACACTGCCACGCTAACGGCCGCGCTCTCCCAGATTAGCTATCGCAGCCAACTCCACGCCCACGCTCTAAATACCCGCCAGGATCTGGTAATCAAACCTCCTCGCAGATCCCGGTTTTGGATAGTGCCAGTAACCTTAACCGTGCTCTGTCTGCTAGTTATTTCCGGGCTGCAAACCCAAAGTTGGCTACTAGAACAACAGGCAGTCCGCGCAGACCGGCAGGGGGATCCTTCCTTGGCGCAAGATCTGCGTCTACGCCAAGCCGACTCCCGCCTACTAGCCGATCGGTGGCTGGTGAACTACAACCTGGGAACCACCTATCTAAACGCCGGCGACCTGCAAAATGCTAACAAATATTTATCTCGGGCTAGTAAGAAAATGCCGTTCGTTCTGGAAGCAAAAATGACTGAACCCCAGGCCGTATTGGCTGGCTGCCAGGTGAACTACAACCTAGCTTTAGTGACGATAAAAACCAGTGAGGAACCCAAATCCACTGATGTTTTAGTCCAGGCTGCTCAGCAGCTGGTTTACTGCAATCAGGAAGCTTTAAAAACTCGCCAAAAATACTGGAAACTGGAGAGAGGTACTCCCGCTACTAGTAAGGTTTCTGCCAGTTTGAAGCGGGTAGCAAAAGATAGTGATTCCCTAATAGAGCAGATCAAAAAACGGGGAGGCAGCAATTTTCGGATGCCTTCCGCTTCCTGGTTTGAGGATTTTGGTTCTTAAAATCCTCGCCCTATCCCCAGTCCCCGCAGCTTGCTACCGATAATTGTCACCTAGATTATTACGTTCCCCCAACTATCAAAGTATCAATTACCCAGTTAAACCGGCACGGAGCCAGCAGTTCCGGAGTTACCCTGCGTCCGATTTAAAATCTTTACCTGATTTGCCTGCACTCTGACGCCAGAACCAGCACAATTGAAAATATGAAACGGATGAAGCGCTTTTGGTGGGGAAAACACCCAGGCTTCATCGTAACTATCTGGTTGCTAACCGTAACTCTCGCCATCGTCGCGGTATTTTCGGGTCTAGGGGGAAAACCACTATTTGAAAGGTTAATTACCCCCCAGCCGGCCAGCCCCGCTTCGGAATCAGCCGTGGGTAAGAAACTGTATGAGCAAGGCCACCGCGATACCTATCCGGTAACGGCAGTAGTTGAAATACCGGATTTAGAAAAACATGCTGATCAGATTGCAAAAATGCTGCGCCCGCTACACGCGGATCTGTTGCAGGTAAGTAAGGTAAAACAGATCGCAGATCCCTTTATCGCCTTTGACCCCCAGCTCCCCGCCGGGAAAAAAGCTCAAGAACAAATTGACCGGGCATTAGCGCAGGCATTAGCGCAGGGAAGAACCCAGGCCGAGCAAGTCGCTAGAGCTAAGGGCGCTAGTGGCCAGCAACTAGAAAAAGCAAAGCAGCGTGCCGAAAGGGAGGTTAAAAAAGCTTTCAACAGTCAGCTACCCCCGGCTTGGAAAACTATCCAGTCCAGTGAACTCCAGCAGATGATTGCCGAGGACGGAAAAACTTTCCTAGTCAACGTGCAGCTAGCTGCCAGCGGCTATGACCAGGTTGACCCAGATGCCCGCGACCAGGTAGCCCGGATTTTAGAGGAAATACCTGATTATTTTTCCGGTTCAAATGTTACTGCCACCGTTAATGTAGTCGATAACATCGGTTTGCAAAATGCTGCCAATGGGCAAGTCAAAGCCGATATGTTACGCGGGGAAGGAATTTCGATTCCAATTTCTCTGCTGATCATGACCATAGTTTTCGGGGGAATGTTAGCTGCCTTGCTGCCGCTAATGGGAGCCGGGGCTGCCATTGGAATCACCTTAATGCTGATCCTGGCACTGACTTATCTGATCACTGTGGAATCATTCGTAGTCAATATTGTTTCTTTCCTCGGGCTGGGGCTATCGATTGACTACGGATTACTAATCGTGTCTCGTTACCGCCATGAACTGCATAAACGTGGTATTCACGGCCAGGAAGATACCTTTATTTTTTACCCTCGCGTGCTGCAATTATTAGTTGCTTCGCGCCGCGAAGGCGATAGGAAAATCGGTATCGCCACTCGGAAAGATTACCGCACCCAACTCCTGCGTGCCCGCAAACCCTATCTTCAGGCTCTAGATAAAACTATGGACACTGCCGGAGCCACGGTTTTCTTTTCGGCTCTAATTGTCTCCCTCGCAATCTTGGGGCTATGTATCTTCCCGCTACCATTACTGCGTCTGATGGGCATCGGCGGAGTGTTAGTAACCATGCTGGCGATGATTTCTAATATGACGTTTTTGCCTGCCCTGATGATGCTGTTCGGACCGAGCCTGGCTTCTCCCTCCAAGTTTTCCCACTGGATGAACTGGATACGCCGCCATTTACTGCGCCGTTCCCGCGAGCGCTCCGAAGACGATCCCTCTCCCGTTTTTCGCGCGGTATCAACTTTCGTGACCCGCCGTCCCTGGCCAGTGCTAGTAGTGGTGACCCTAGTGTTAGTGGTGATGTCTCTTCCGCTCTACCAGATGCAAATGCGTTCCTCCGCGGTAGAATCGATGCCGCGGTCAATCCCGCAAATCGGGGCATTATGGGATATGTGGGAACGCTTCCCCGACTCGGCAAACCCACAAATCCGTTTGGTAGCCAAAACCACCCCGCAAAAGCTGCAAACTTGGGCAGAAGAAGAAGTGGAACCGCTATCCCATGTGAAACGAATTCGACCCGCCGAAGACCTGAAAATAGATGGCCAACAATACGCGGCTCTGGATGTTTACACGAAAGAAAAAGATGCCTTCGCCGCGCAAGTGAAACAAGAAATGCAAGAGGTACGCCAGTTACCTGCCCCCTTTAAAATTTGGGTGACCGGAGAAGCTGCACTACAAACCGATTTCCAAGACACCCTTTACGAATACGCTCCCTACGTATTTGCGGTAGTCGCCCTCACTACCTATTTAATGTTGTTCCTGATGACCGGGGCGTTGCTGCTACCACTGCAAGCCTTGGTATTAAATATGGTGTCTTTAATGTCTTCCTTAGGGGTAGCCGTATGGGTTTTCCAATATGGTCATGGAGAGAAGCTGCTAGGTTTCACTTCCTTGGGCGCAGTGGAATCTTATGTAGTGGCGATCGTGTTTTGCTTCGGTTTTGGCTTATCAATGGATTATGAAATGTTCCTAGTTTCTAGGGTGAAAGAAATCTGGGATGAAACCGCAGATAACAAACGTGCGGTGCGGGAGGGACTTACTCATTCGGCCTCAACTATTACTTCCGCAGCATTAATTCTGCTAGTAGTGTTCCTCGGTTTTACCACCGGAGGCATCCAAGCCATAAAACAGATTGGATTTACCTTAGCGGTGGCGGTAGCCCTGGACGCTACTTTAGTACGCATGGGACTAGTACCCGCCATTATGGCAATCTGCGGAAAAGCTAATTGGTGGGCTCCCAAATGGCTGCGGTCTTTCCGCTCCCGGCTGCCCCTTCCTGGACACTAGGGCGGGTCGAGGACGAACATGGCGACGCTACCAGAAAACTTACTCGCGGGCGGGATTACCGAACTTAGACAAACGCCCGAGGAAGGTTAAGGGAATGGTTGCGGTGGGACCGTTACGGTGTTTAGCGATAATCACATCTGCCTCCCCGGGACGATCTTCCTGATTGTAAACTTCTGGGCGATTTAGCAGCATTACCACATCCGCATCCTGTTCCAACGAACCAGATTCTCGCAGGTCAGCAAGCATTGGTTTGTGTTCGATTCGTTGTTCGGGTCCGCGGTTTAGCTGGGCGACTGCCACCACCGGGATTTCTAGTTCTTTAGCTAGCAGTTTTAAAGAGCGAGAAAACTCCGCTACTTCTTGTTGCCGGGACTCTACCCGTTTACCGGAACTCATCAACTGGAGGTAGTCCACCACTACCAATTTCAAATCGTTTTGCTGCTTGAGCCGTCGACATTTTGAACGTATCTCCGGCATGGTCATATTCGGAGAATCATCTATATACAGCGGAGCCTGGGAACAGCGGGATAGCACCTGGGCTATTTTTGTCCAATCTGCGTCCTCTAAATCTCCCGCGCTGAGCCGCGACATAGACACCCCGGATTCCGCGGAAATCATGCGCCGCGAAATTTCCGTTCCGTCCATTTCTAGACTGAAAATCACGGAAGTAAGGTCGTGATGGATCGCTGCGTTTCTACAAAAATCCAGTGCCAAGGTAGATTTACCCATTGCCGGGCGAGCGGCCACAATCACCAACTGCCCGGGGTGCAAGCCATGGGTGAGATTATCTAATTGATAAAAACCGGTGGGAACCCCCGAAGACATGCCCCCATTTTTTTGTAGTTCTTGCAGTTCAGTTACGGTTTCATCTAAAAATTCGGTGATCGGGCGGTAGTCTTCGCTATCTCCGCGTTCACTGACTGCATAGATTTCACTTTGTGCCTGGTTTATCAGCTCATCTACGTCACCGCCATCGTCAGCGTAACCTAGTTGCACCACCCGGGTGCCCGCCTGCACCAGGGAACGCAGCTGCGCCCTCTCCCGCACGATCCGGGCATAATATCCCGCGTTTGCGGCGGTAGGAACCCCGGAGATTAGTTGATGTAAATAGGGGGCGCCCCCGATTCTCTCCAAGTCACCGCGGCGCTTTAATTGCCCAGCTACGGTCACCGCATCTACCGGTTCCCCGCGACCAAATAGATCCAAGATTACTTCGTGGATAGTCTGATGCACCGGACGATAGTAGTCTTCTCCCCTGATCGTCATGGTGACATCGGCAATCGCATCTTTGGAGAGCATCATCGCTCCCAATACGGATTGTTCTGCGGCAATATCTTGCGGAGGTGTCCGATCAAAATCTGTCATCGCTACCTCCTGGAAAGAACTACAAACTCTTTGATTGTGCCACATCCCGCAGGTATAACCAGAAAAGCCCCTGTTGAAAACTCGTAAAATTTGGTGCAGACAGTGTTAATAACCTGTGGAAATATCGGGGAATATGTGGGTAGTGAATAACCCCAAGTTTATAAACCAGTTACAAACTGGGAAACTACTAACAGAGTTATTCACAGATTGTGTATAGAAAATAGAGGAAGATTCGTGGAAAAGCCTAAGAAAACCAGTCTTAACCGCCAGGTTTTGGCTTTGGCTTTACCTGCCCTCGGATCCTTAATCGCCGAGCCGGTGTTAAGGATGGCTGACTCCATCCTGGTCGGGCATGTAGGAACCCCAGATTTGGCAGGATTAGCTATCGGTTCGACGGTACTTACCCTGGTAGTGGGAATCTGTGTATTCCTCGCCTACACCACTACTGCGGTGACCGGCAGAGCCATTGGGGCAGGTAAACGCGCTGAAGGTCTGCGTTTAGGTATTCAGGGAATGTGGTTGGGGGCGCTGTTGGGTGGCGCCTTGGCAATAGTCTTGATTGATTTTGCCCCGCAAATCATTGGCCTTTTCGAAGCTGAGAAGCAAGTTGCGGATTTGGCACGTCGCTACTTAATAGTCTCGGCTCCCGGACTTGTCGCCATGCTGTCTGTATTAGCTGCTAACGGGGTATTGAGGGGATTATTAGATACTCGCACTCCTCTTTTGGTAACTACCAGCGCAGCTATTCTTAACGTACCGGTTTCCGCATTCTTAATTTTCGGATGCTCTCTCGGGGTGGCGGGGGCGGGCACTGGCACCGCGATTTGCCAGTTCTTCATGGCTATTTGGCTGTGGATAGTGGTAGTTAAAAAACTTCGAGCGGAAGGAGTATCGGCTCGCCCTGATATACAACTAATTTTTCATTCCGGTATGCACGGATTACCTTTAGTTCTCCGTTCGCTTTTTCTGCAGGCGGCTATCGTAGTCACGACTTGGCAGGCGGCCCGCCTGGGGGCAGCAACTTTGGCGGGCTATCAGATTCTAAAAACTCTGTGGACCCTAGCGGCATTCGGGCTAGACGCATTAGCGATCGCAGCTCAGGCTCTCCTCGCCAACGCTCTCGGTGAGGGCGAGGAGCGAAAAATACGGGTGCTAATCGCCCAGTTAAACCGCTGGGCACTGGGTTTTGGCACCCTGATTGGTCTAGTATTTGCAGCTACCTCTAGCTTTTCGCCACACCTATTTACGGCAGATCCTGAGCTATTATCCGTTTGTGTCCCCGCCATCATCGTGGTGGGTCTTATGCAACCACTGGCAGCCTTAACCTACATTTACGACGGTTACTTGATCGGCGCTGATGATACTAAATACCTGGCAAAAGCGATGGCCATAGTGTTTGCTATCTATCTACCGGCGATTTTACTAGCTGGCCTCCTCCCTGAAGGAGCCTGGGGTTTAGCTGGTTTATGGGCTATCTACGGATTGGTTTTTATTGGCGGGAGGGCGGCCTCGCTGTGGCTGCGTATCCGCACCGACGCTTGGCTCTAGCTACTATGAATTGAGCCGGTTACTGCTGGTAGAACCCTAGTTCATCTACAGATAAAAGTAGGGTGAGCAAGAGGTTAATCTTGCTCACCCTACTTTTTATTAGTTAAGTGCTGCCAGGTAAGAACTTACCTACTTGCCGCCCTCAACGTTTACAAACAGTTTGGCGCTAATATCTTCATGCAAATTGATTTGAATCTGATATTTTCCGACCGCTTTGATCGGCTTTTCAATAATAACTTTGCGCCGGTCAATGGTTTGCCCGATCTGTTCTTTAACCGCTGCCACCACATCCTGAGTGGATACTGCTCCAAAGAGGCGACCGGAATGTCCGGCCCGCTTGGAAACTACCACGGTATTGTGGGCTTCGATAGCATCGCGTACTGCCCGGGCGTCCTCTACGTTAGAGATTTCCCGACGGCGGCGCGCGCGAATCATTTCATCGATCTGCTTTTGGGCGCCCTTAGTCCAAGGGTGCGCCATTTTCCGCGGTACCAGGTAGTTGCGGGCATATCCGCGAGCTACGGTTACTACGTCCCCGGAGGAACCCAGCCCCGGTACATCCATATTCAAAATAATTTTGGCTGTTGCCATGACTAAACCCTCCTATCAGCGACCAGAACTAGTGTAGGGAAGCAACGCCATTTCGCGGGCATTCTTAACTGCCTTAGCGATAGCGCGCTGCTGCTGAACGCTAACTCCGGTAACCCGGCGCGAACGAATCTTTCCGCGATCGGAAATAAACTTCCGCAAGAACGGGGTATCTTTATAGTCGATTTTTTCAACCGGCATATTACGTAGCGGGTTAGCCTTTTTCTTAATCGGCTTCGCGCGAAGAACTTTCTTCGCCATATTTACTCCTTAATGGTGTGACCCTAAGGTCTTATCCTGAAACTTTAGAACGGCGGTTCATTGTCCTCGCCGTTATCGCTGGTGGCAGGAGCAGCCCAGGGATTTTCATCCCCCGCCGGCTGCGCGGCCGTCATGGAACCTGTTCCCAAGTTCGCGGCAGCCCCTCCGTTAAATCCCCCACCTTGATTGAAATTGCCGGCTGGAGCACCTGCGCCAAAGCCGCCCTGTCCTCCCTGATTAAATCCGCCTGCACCTGAGCGCGGAATCCGGGTAACTTGGGCTTGCGCATAACGCAAGGAAGGACCGATTTCGTCGACTTGAATCTCTATTGAGGAACGATTCTGTCCATCCCGTTCCCAATTACGTTGCTGCAAGCGACCGTGAACAATCACTCGCATGCCTTTGGTTAAAGATTCAGCGATATTTTCGGCCATTTCCCGCCACGCTGAACAACGCAGAAACATGGCAGTGCCATCTTCCCACTGTCCGGAGGCGCGATTATAGGTTCTGGGAGTGGAGGCCACGGTAAACGAAGCCACTGGCACCGATTGCGCGGTATAGCGCAGCTCGGGATCTGCAGTCAGATTCCCAATAACCGTTATCTGGGTTTCTCCAGCCATCTTTGTTCCTCTCCGCGAACTTAATCGCGCCGCAACAACTTAGTGCGCAAAACAGATTCGTTTAGCGACAGCTGCCGGGTTAGCTCCTCAGCAATCTGCGGGTTAGTGGTCATCTCGATGACCGCATAGATCCCTTCAGAGTATTTTTCAATCTGATATGCCAGGCGACGTTTGCCCCAAATATCGGTCGCGTCTACGCTTCCCCCATTAGCAGAAACCACATTTAGTAGTTTCTCCAATGCCGGGGCTACGGTGCGTTCGTCGATTTCGGGATTCAGGATCACCATCATCTCATATTTACGCATCTCAACCCACCTCCTTTGGTCTAACGGCCACGGTCCTTCCGCGGCAGGAGGGCTTATGCATACGACCCAAAGGTCGCACTACAGGATAACTTAGTTTAAAGCACTATTTCTAGCCGTTATCAAACATTGTTAGGAAACGCTCTTTTTTAACCTCCGCAGATAAAACCCACCTTCACCTCGCGGGTAGCAGGGCGAGCAGGGTGCGTTAAAGCAGTCCCTAATACCTCGCTTTCCCTAGGGACTAGGAGGAGCAGCTGGAGAAGACGATTCCGGAGCCTCTGGGGATTGCGGAGGCGGCGAACTGGCAGGAGCAGAGCTGCTAGGAACCGTGAGCGGATTACCTACCGTTTCTGGCGGAGGAGCTGAAGGCACTTCCGCAGTCTTATAGGGGGTATTCTTTTCTTTCGGCCTCACCCGATATTTGCTGGTTTCAGAAGAAAATAAGGGCTGCGGCTCCAGGCCTTTAACCGCCGGTCTCATATATGCCAACCATAGTTTAGCCGGCCAAGTACCACCGGTTACTTCCCTTACCCCACCAAAGGGGGTAATGGATTCTTCTGCCCCATTTTTTCCTACCTGATACATGGAAATTGCAGTCACCATTTGCGGTACATAACCCACAAACTGTGCAGAGCGGTTATCGTTTGAAGATCCCGTTTTCGCCGCTACCGGTCGACCGAGTTTTCCGGCAGTATCACCGGTACCTCCAGTCTCAGCTACCGCCGATAACGCTTTAGTCAACTCTGAAATGTTTTCTTCTTCAAACTGGCGAATACCAGCAGTATCAGCTTCGTAGAGAATATTGCCAGACGAATCGGTAACCTTATCAATGATATGAGCTGTTCGCCTGATACCTCCGGTAGCGAAAGTGGTATAAGCTTCCGCGATCTCTAAGTTATGGGGAGAACTAGTTCCTAATACCCCCACGACTGAATTTTTATCCAACCCCACCGTGTTCTTAGAGTATCCAGCCGCAATCGCCACCTGCCGGGTGGCATCCATACCGATTTCGCTATTAAGCCGGACATAGGCGGTGTTAATCGAGTATTTTGTAGCTTTGATCAGGTCTACTTGACCGTAGGAGGCACCTCCATAATTACCTACCCAAGCATCCCCTATTTTCATCGGGCCAGAACCATTGATTTTCTCCGATAGTTTATGACCATGCTCGAGGGCTGCTAGAAGCGCAAATGGTTTAAAGGTCGACCCGGCTTGGGCTACGTCTTGAGTTACCGCGTTGCGTTGAACTTTTTGATAATCCGGTCCCCCATATTCAGCGATTACCGCTCCCGTAGCGGTATCGATCGAGGTAGCTGCTACTCTTAATCCTTCAGGTCTATTCTCCGGGAGGGTACCGACTGCCTCTTCCAACAGCTTCTGTTTTTCTGGATCGATAGTCGTATAAATCCGAATCCCCGCTCGATCGATCTCATCTTCGGTATAGCCGATTTGCGTTACTAATTCTTGGCGTACATGTTGGAGCAGATATCCTGTGGTGCCCTTAAAATAGGTTCCTTCCTGCTTTTTCTTTTGTACCTGAGGAAATTCTGCGGCATTCTTTTCATTCTTTTTGATCATATTGTCGGCAGCCATGAGGTTTAATACCCGCTGCCAACGTTGCTGAGCTTTTTCGGGGCTAACTAGTGGATCCCAAGCATTAGGGGCGGGAATAATCCCGGCAAGTAAGGCTGATTCTGACAAATTCAGATCTTTAGCACTCTTACCAAAATAGGCGTTAGCTGCTGCTTCGATCCCATAGGCCCCCCTACCGAAATAGATGGTATTCAAGTAGTCATTAAGAATTTTTTCTTTCGGTACCTGTCTATTTATCTTTAACGCCAAAATGGTTTCTTTAAATTTTCCGGTATACCCCGTGTTTTTTCCGGTGTAGTAGTTCTCTACATATTGTTGGGTGAGGGTAGAAGCGCCCTGGGTGGGACGCCCTCGCACGTTATTCCACAAGGCGCGGGCAATACCTTTAATATCAATCCCGCTGTTTTCGTAAAAAGTGCGGTCTTCGCTGGCTACTACGGCATCACGAATATAGGAGTTTTCGAAAGACTTAGTGTCTACGATGGTACGGTTACGTTCAGCAAACTTTCCCATCATCTTGTTCGTATCACCCCAATAAACGGTAGTTACCTGGGCGTTCGCAAATTTTTGTGCCTCAGGTACTTCCAGGCGATAGTAGGCAATTAAGAAAGTTATACATCCGGCAATAATTGCCACCAGAACTAAGCCAGTTATCAATCCTAAGATTCTTTTTACCCAAAGTCCGACTCTACTGCGGCCCGAAGTGTTCTTGCCCTTTGGGTGCTTTTGTTTGGAAGTTTTATTACCGACAGCTGTCTTAGACTTTTTGTTGTTGTCACCTTTACCAGCTGCCTGCGTCTTAACTCTATTTTTAGTTTGGGAAGAGGGCGCGGTGGATTTTTTATTTGGCACATACCGGGGCTTAACTGCACTGTAGGGAACATTTTGTGTTTTGCGGGCAGCACTAGCACCCGGTTTAGAAGAACTACCGTACTGATCCGGGTTAATAGGGGCAAAAATACGTTGATCCCCCTCTTGTGCCCGTGCCTGAAATTGCGCTTTTTCATGTTTGCGGCGTTCAGCCCGAGAGGAAAACTTATGTTCTCCAGCTTTATTGCCACGCGATGAGTGCTGTTCGGTCATAAATACAGGTTAGCTTAGGAAAAGGATTGAATTACTTAGATTTCAAAGCTAATGGCAATTTTCATTTGGTGTTCTGCCGCTGCAATGGTGAATTATTTAGAAATTATTTTTAACTCTTTAATAGTCATCACTGCCTAGAATTATCGGGATTATCAGTTAAACATGCAGTTTATAAGGGTTTTAAGCCTGTGAATTGCTGGCTATGGTTCTGGGGATCGTTTTGGGGACAGAAAAATTTCGAGCAAATGATGCCCGGTTTATGAACAATTTTATAACTACGATCCCCAGCTATACACAGGGTTATGCACAGGTGTGGAGAAACCAGCTTTAACCTGTAATCATGAGAACTATAATTTTGTAGTTTTGCAGGTAGAAGTATTCAAAAATAAAGGTAAAAAAGAAGTCAAAACTTTCCTTAGATAAGCGGGTGTTGTCGTGATTTTATTGACTAAGTCACTTTGCGTGGCGAGCGGCCTGTCGAATTTGGTTGGTTAATTCATTGACATGATCAAAAATTTGCGGTTTCGACTTCATCAGTTGGGTGATCTTCTTATTGGCGTGCATTACCGTAGTGTGGTCACGTCCTCCGAACTCCTTGCCAATCTGCGGTAATGATAGCTCGGTAAGTTCCCGGCACAAGTACATGGCTATCTGGCGTGCCTCGGTTAGCGAACGCGAACGCGAAGGCGAGCATAAGTCATTAACGGTGGTTTCAAAATATCCAGCCGTTTGTGCCTTAATCAGAGCGGGGGTGATTTCCTGATCATTAGGGTCAGAAACAATATCTTTAAGCACCATCTCTGCTAGCTGTAGGGTCAAGGGTTGCTTAGTTAGGGAAGCGAAAGCAGTAACCCTAAGCAGGGCACCTTCCAGCTCGCGAATATTGATAGTAAACCGCGAAGCGATATAGGCCAAGACCTCCGAGGGCGCCTCCACTTTTTCCTGACGGATTTTGTTACGCAAAATAGCGATTCGAGTTTCGAGATCCGGAGGCTGCACATCAGTTAATAGTCCCCACTCAAAACGAGACCGTAGTCGCTCCTCGAATCCTTCTAATTTTTTGGGAGGAACATCGGAAGTAATAACTACCTGCTTGTTGTCATTATGTAGGGAGTTAAAAGTATGGAAAAACTCCTCGATAGTTTGTTCTTTTCCCTGTAGGAACTGGATATCATCAATCATCAAAATATCGATATTGCGGTAGCGCCTTTGGAATTCGTGGGCACTGCCCTCTGATACCGAATTGATGAAGTCGTTGGTGAATTCCTCAGAGTTTACATAACGCACTTTGATATGGGGATAAAGGTTCAGCGCATAGTTGCCAATGGCGTGAAGCAGGTGAGTTTTTCCCAGCCCGGAACCACCGTACACAAAGAGGGGGTTATAGGCTTTAGCGGGAGCTTCGGCGACTGCGATAGCCGCCGCGTGAGCGAAGCGATTGGAAGCTCCGATTACGAAGGATTCAAAAGTATATTTTGAGTTCAAACGGCTTTCAAACGGCTTTTTTTCTCGAGAAGTGGTACTGGTTTTAGTAGTGGTACTTTCACTTTTTTGAGGAAGGGGAGCAACCGTTTGGTGTTCGGAAGGATTAACGGTCTGTCCAGTATCCAAAGAGGGATCTACCGAAACCGCCAAAATGACGTCGCGAGAGGTAGCTGCAGAAAGTGATTGCCGTAAAAAAGGAGCTAGCCGGGTCTCAATAATTGATTTTGAATAGTTATTGGGAGTGGCAATGATAATGGTGTTTTCGTAGGTGGTTAAGGGTTTTGACATTCTTACGAAGGCCAGATCCGCTTGACCTACCTGGGGATTTTGTTTTAACTGTCGGATCGCGTCTTGCCAGACTGACTGTAGCGAACTTGACAT